>NZ_LIOL01000005.1 GCF_001418005.1 Chelatococcus sambhunathii
TCATCTGCACGTCACCATCGTAAGCCCTTGTGATCGCGTCCATGAGCCGATCCCAGACGCCCGCCTTCCGCCATCGGTTGAAGCGGTTGTAGATCGTGGTCGGCGGCCCGTAGCGCGCCGGCATGTCCGCCCACGGCGCGCCCGAGCGCAGGCACCAGAAGATGCCATTGAGAACCCGCCGGTCATCCACGCGAGGCACGCCCCGCGACTTGTTGGGAAGGTGAGGCCGGATCGCCTCCCATTCGAAATCCGTCAGATCGTAGCGGCCCATCGCAAAGCTCCCGAAAAGGAGCTTGAATCACAATTGCCACCGTCAGGGAACCCAGAGCCGTTTATGGGTTTACGGCCTAGCTATAAGAGGCGGTTCACTTCAAACAAGAGTTTGAAAGAATGCTTAGTGACTTTAGATATACTGTATACCAAGTTCCTGGAGTTTTTATCCATTCAACGTGAATTCAGGAGGATCAGAACAGGTGACGGCTGACAAATCGTAGGGGAGAGGCGCCGGACAGCTCGCAGCGGCCATACGCCAAAAAACCGCACTGGCGTTGGATGCCCTTTACCCTGGCCGAGCCATCAAACGAACTCCGTGAGCCCTTCACCGGGGTCCGCGCTGACGCGAGGGCGCAACGTAGGGAAGCGATGGTGCCCAGGAGAGGACTCGAACCTCCACGGCTTTCACCACTGGTACCTGAAACCAGCGCGTCTACCAATTCCGCCACCTGGGCCCATGTCAGGGCAGGCGTCTGTCTAAGCATGCGCCCCGGGCTTGTCAACGGCGCTTTTGCACGGGCGCCCGCCCGTGCGGTGGACAATCGGCCGCAGCGGGGCGGGAGTGCGGGCGCGCGGCCGCAGGGATCCACTGCGAGGCGCTGGCCGTTGCTTGAAAAGCGGCCGATCGGGCCCATAATCCCAAGGACGACAGGAGCATGACGGCCATGAACGTGACGCCACGCGGTGCCTTGCCTCCCGGCGGCGCGTCGCCGGGCGCGAGCGCGCATTCCGGCGCCGCTGCCGGCACCACCGCCGGTACGGTGGCGGAAGGGTCGCGCCCGCTCGTCGAGCTCAACGAGCGCTCGCGCGAAATCTTCCGCCAGATCGTCGAGAGCTATCTCGCCACGGGCGAGCCGGTGGGCTCGCGCAATCTCTCGCGCATGCTGCCGCTGCAGCTCTCGCCCGCCTCGATCCGCAACGTGATGGCCGATCTCGAGCAGACCGGCCTCATCTACGCGCCCCACACCAGCGCCGGGCGCCTGCCGACGGAGCTCGGCCTGCGCTTCTTCGTCGATGCGCTGCTCGAGATCGGCGACCTCACGGCGGCCGACCGGGCCAATATCGAGAGCCAGGTGCGCGCCGGCACCGGCAGCGCCTCGCTCGACGGCGTGCTCGCCCAGGCGACGACGCTCTTGTCCGGCCTGTCGCGCGGGGCCGGCGTCGTCGTCACCACCAAGCAGAACCTGCGCCTCAAGCACATCGAGTTCGTGCGGCTCGACCCCGGCCGCGCCCTCGTCGTGCTCGTGGCCGAGGACGGCTCGGTGGAGAACCGACTGCTCGACCTGCCGCAGGGCCTGCCCGCCTCGGCGCTGACCGAGGCGACGAACTTCCTCAACGCCTGCATCCGTGGCCGCACCCTGAGCGAGGTGCGCGAGGAGATCGCCCGCCGGCGCGAGGAGATCGCCCGCGAGCTCGACGCACTGACGGCACGGCTCGTCGAGGCCGGCGTCGCCATGAGCGTCGGCCCGGCCGAGGAGCGTCAGCTCATCGTGCGCGGCCAGGCGAACCTGCTCGAGGACCTCCGGGCCGCCGAGGACCTCGAGCGCATCCGCCTGCTCTTCGCCGACCTCGAGACCCAGAAGGACGTGATCGACCTCCTCTCCCGCGCCGAGGAGGGCGAGGGCGTGCGCATCTACATCGGCTCGGAGAACAAGCTGTTCTCCATGTCCGGCTCGTCGATGATCGCCGCCCCCTTCCGCGACGGCACCCAGCACATCGTCGGCGTCGTCGGCGTCATCGGCCCGACGCGGCTCAACTATGCCCGCATCGTGCCGATGGTGGATTATACGGCGCGCGTGGTGTCGCGGCTGCTGGAGGGGCGGTAGGCGCCCCCCTCACGGGAACAGCATCATCGTCGCCTCGGCTCCGGACGCCTCGTCGAGGGCGATGAGCTCTGCCGCCGGCAGCGTCGCGAAACGCATGGCGACGACCTCCTCCGGCCAGGCGGCGGCGGTCGCCGGCCGCCCGATGAAGAGGAGGCCGCCACGGTGCGGTCAGCCGTTGCGGAAGGTGTAGCTGTAGCCGTTGATCGCCGGCACGCCGCCGAGATGCGCGTAGAGCACCTTCGACCCGGCCGGAAAGAAGCCGCGCGCGACGAGGTCGATCATGCCCTGCATGGATTTTCCCTCGTAGACCGGGTCGGTCATCATGCCCTCGAGGCGCGCCGAGAGGCGAATGGCGGCGAGCGTCTCCTTCGAGGGCACGCCATAGGCCGGATAGGCGTAGTCCTCCTTCAGCACGATGTCTTCCTCGGTGATGTCCTTGCCGCCGACGAGGGCTGAGGTCTTCTGGGCGATATCGAGCACCTGGGCGCGCGTCTTTTCCGGCGTGCCCGAGCCGTCGATGCCGATGACACGGCGCTGGCGCCCGTCCTTGGCGAAGCCCACCACCATGCCGGCGTGGGTGGAGCCGGTGACGGTGCACACCACGATGAAGTCGAAGGAGAAGCCGAGCGCCGCCTCCTGCGCCCTCACCTCCTCGGCGAAGCCCACATAGCCGAGGCCGCCGTATTTGTGCACGGAGGCGCCGGCCGGGATGGGATAGGGCTTGCCGCCCCGGGCGCGGACGTCTTCGAGCGCCCGCTCCCAGCTCTCGCGGATGCCGATGTCGAAGCCCTCGTCGACGAGTTCGACCTCCGCCCCCATGACGCGCGAGAGAAGGATATTGCCGACCCGGTCGTAGACCGCATCGTCGTGCGGCACCCAGCTCTCCTGCACGAGGCGACACTTCATGCCGATCTTGGCTGCCGTCGCCGCCACCATGCGCGTGTGGTTGGACTGCACGCCGCCGATGGAGACGAGCGTGTCGGCACCGCTCCTGATCGCGTCCGGCACGATATAT
Organism: Chelatococcus sambhunathii; assembly: GCF_001418005.1. Taxonomy (GTDB): domain Bacteria; phylum Pseudomonadota; class Alphaproteobacteria; order Rhizobiales; family Beijerinckiaceae; genus Chelatococcus_A; species Chelatococcus_A sambhunathii. Next base: position 3,115 of record NZ_LIOL01000005.1, read on the forward strand.
TCGAGCTTGCGCAGCTTGTTGCCGCCGAAGGCGAGGCCCGAGTTGCAGTCCTCGCGCTTGGCATAGAGCTCCACCTTGCCGCCGAGGTGTTTACTGAGACGCTCCAGCTTCTCGATCGGCGTCGGGCCGAAGGTAAGCGGATAGCGGTCGAATTTTTCGAGCATGGCGCGGTCTTCCCCTTGGAAATGGATGGGGAAAGCCTAGCAACAGTACCTATGAAAGGTCCTTCCGAAGTAAGCGTCATTTATGATTTGCTGTTTCGGTCGATCCGCCTAGTATCTTCCGAATGCTTCATTAACAGGCCATTCAATGAAAGAATCCGTCACACGCGAACTCGACCGCACCGACCTGCGCATCCTCAGGCTGCTGCAGGCCGACGGGCGCATGGGCAATGCCGAGATCGCCAAGCGCGTCAATACCAGCGCGGCGACCTGCCACCGGCGCATCCAGCGCCTCCTCGCCGAGGGCTATGTGTCGGGCGTGCGGGCGCTCGTGGCGCCCGGGCGGGTCGAACGCGGCACACTCGTCTTCGTCGGCGTGGTGCTGGACCGTTCGACGCCCGAGAGCTTCGCCGCCTTCGAGGAGGCGGTGCGCGCCATGCCGGTGGTGCTCGACTGTCACGTCGTCGCCGGCGACTTCGACTATTTCCTGAAGATCCGCGTGCGCGACATGGTCGATTTCAACCGCCTGCACGGGGAAAAGCTCATCGCCCTGCCCGGCGTGCGCCAGACGCGGACCTTCTTCGTCCTCAAGGAGGTGGTCGACAACGCACCACTCGCCTTCTGAAGCGCCGCCCCGCGCGAGGGACTTTGCCGGCCCCTTAGCGGCGCACCTCTTGGCGGATGGCCCGCACGCTGCTATTCCCGCGGCTTGACGATCACGGCCGCGCTCCCGCCCCCGCCTGCGCAGGAAGGCCGTCACAGCCGCGGGGACAGGCGGGCGAGCGAAACGACGTTCCGACATGACAACGAAGCCCATCGAGACCATCCGCAACTTCTCCATCGTCGCGCATATCGACCATGGCAAGTCGACGCTCGCCGACAGGCTCATCCAGAAGACGGGCGCGCTGTCCGACCGCGAGATGCAGGAGCAGGTGCTCGATTCCATGGATATCGAGCGCGAGCGCGGCATCACCATCAAGGCGCAGACCGTGCGCCTCGAATATCCGGCCAAGGACGGCAAGACCTACGTCCTCAACCTGATGGACACGCCCGGGCACGTCGACTTCGCCTACGAGGTCTCGCGCTCGCTCGCGGCCTGCGAGGGCTCGCTGCTGGTCGTCGACGCCTCCCAGGGCGTCGAGGCGCAGACGCTCGCCAACGTCTACCAGGCGCTCGACGCTAACCACGAGATCGTGCCCGTCCTCAACAAGATCGATCTGCCGGCCGCCGAGCCCGACCGCGTCAAGGAGCAGATCGAGGAGGTAATCGGCCTCGACGCCTCCGACGCCGTGCCGATCTCGGCCAAGACCGGCCTCGGCATCGAGGACGTGCTGGAGGCCATCGTCACCCGCCTGCCGCCGCCCAGGGGCGACGCGGAGGCGCCACTGAAGGCGATGCTCGTCGACAGCTGGTACGATGCCTATCTCGGCGTCGTCGTCCTCGTGCGCATCATCGACGGGACGCTGAAGAAGGGCACGACCATCCGCATGATGCGCACCGGCGCGACCTATCCGGTGGACCGCGTCGGCGTCTTCCGGCCCAAGATGACCAATGTGGACTCGCTCGGCCCCGGCGAGGTCGGCTTCCTCACCGCCTCGATCAAGGAGGTGGCGGACACCGCCGTCGGCGACACCATCACCGACGACAGGAAGCCCTGCGCCGAGCCACTGCCCGGGTTCAAGCCCGTGCAGCCCGTCGTCTTCTGCGGCCTCTTCCCGGTCGATGCCGCAGATTTCGAGGACCTGCGCGCGGCCATGGGCAAGCTCAGACTGAACGACGCCAGCTTCTCCTACGAGATGGAGACCTCGGCGGCGCTCGGCTTCGGCTTCCGCTGCGGCTTCCTCGGCCTTCTCCACCTCGAGATCATCCAGGAGCGGCTGGAGCGCGAGTTCAACCTCGACCTCATCTCCACCGCCCCCTCGGTGGTCTACCGCCTCAAGATGAGCGACGGCAGCGAGCGCGAATTGCACAATCCGGCCGACATGCCGGAGGTGATGAAGGTCGCCGAGATCGCCGAGCCGTGGATCCGCGCCACCATCATGACGCCGGACGACTATCTCGGCGCCATCCTCAAGCTGTGCCAGGACCGGCGGGGCGAGCAGGTGGACCTCAACTACGTCGGCAAGCGCGCCATGGTCGTCTACGACCTGCCGCTCAACGAGGTGGTGTTCGACTTCTACGACCGGCTGAAGTCGATCTCGAAGGGCTATGCCTCCTTCGACTACCAGATCACCGACTATCGCCCCGGCGACCTCGTCAAGATGTCGATCCTCGTCAACGGCGAGCCGGTCGATGCGCTCTCCATGCTCGTGCACCGCACCCGCGCCGAGATGCGCGGCCGCGCCATGTGCGAGAAGCTGAAGGACCTCATCCCACAGCACCTCTTCCAGATCCCGATCCAGGCCGCGATCGGCGCCAAGATCATCGCCCGTGAGACCATCCGCGCCCTGCGCAAGGACGTGACGGCGAAGTGCTATGGCGGCGACGTCTCGCGCAAGCGCAAGCTCCTCGAGAAGCAGAAGGAGGGCAAGAAGCGCATGCGCCAGTTCGGCAAGGTGGAGATCCCGCAGGAAGCCTTCATCGCCGCGCTGAAGATGGACAGTTGAGGCGTCCGGCCTCAGCCCCGCCGCCTTTCGTCGCGGCGGATTCCACTTCCCTCAAAAATGCTCTAAGGAAGCCGCGACCCTTCCGGCGGCCGGCAACGTCGGATCAGCACTCGTGGAGACAACCATGGCGGCGCAAGCGCTCGATCCCCTCTCCAAGCTCGTCACGGTCTTCGGCGGCTCGGGCTTCCTCGGCCGCCACGTGGTGCGGGCCCTCGCCCGCCGCGGCTATCGCATCCGCGTCGCCGTGCGCCGGCCCGATCTTGCCGGGCACCTGCAGCCCCTCGGTCGCGTCGGCCAGATCCACGCCGTCCAGGCCAACCTGCGCTTCAAGAACTCGGTCGAGGCCGCCGTGCAGGGGGCCGATGCCGTTATCAACCTCGTCGGCATCATGCAAGAGACCGGGCGCCAGCGCTTCGACGCCGTGCAGGCCTTCGGCGCGCGCGCCGTCGCCCAGGCGACGGCCGGTGCCGGCGCTTCGCTCGTGCACGTTTCCGCGCTGGGGGCGGACCCCAAGTCCGCCTCGCTCTACGCCCGCACGAAGGCGGCAGGCGAGGAGGCGGTCTTCACCACGGTACCCGAGGCGATCGTCTTCCGTCCCTCCGTCGTCTTCGGCCCGGAGGACGCCTTCTTCAACCGCTTCGCGGCGCTTGCCCGCATGCTGCCCGTCATCCCGCTCGTCGGCGCCGACACGCGTTTCCAGCCGGTCTTCGCCGGTGACGTCGCCGAGGCCATCGCCCGCGCCGTCGACGGCACAGTGGCCGACGGGCGCGTCTACGAGCTCGGCGGTCCGCAGGTGCGGAGCCTGCGCGAGATCCTCGACTACATCCTCAAGGTCACGGGCCGAAGCCGGCTGGTGCTGCCGCTGTCCTTCGGACTCGGCCGGGCCCAGGCGGCGGTGCTCGAGACGCTCGACAAGCTCACCTTCGGCCTCATGCCCGACGAATTTGTGTTGACCCGCGACCAGGTGACGCTGCTGAGGACCGACAACGTGGTGTCCGATGTCGCCATCGCCGAAGGTCGCACGCTCGAGGGCCTCGGCATCCAGCCGGAAGCCGTCGAGGCCATCGTGCCGACCTATCTCTGGCGCTTCCGCGAACGCGGCCAGTTCGAGCAGACGCACCTCGCCTGATCAGCCGGCCCGCACCGTGGCAGTCGCCATCGCCCGCGCCTCGCGGGCGGCCAGCTTCTTGTGCACGTGCACCATGTAGGCCACGCCGAAGAGCGGCGTCATCAGGTTGATGACGGGAATGGCGACGAAACCGGCGATGACGAGGCCGGCGAGCAGCACCGTGCCGCGGTTGCGGTGGCGCATGGCCGCAGCCTCGGGCATCGGCTGAAAACGTCCGGCGGCGAGCTCGAAATATTCCCGGCCCAGCAGATAGGCGTTCGCTCCGAAGAAGGCGATGAGATTGACGCCCGGCACGAAGAGCAGCACCAGCGCGATGGCATTGACCATCAGCGACAGGCCGGCAAAGCGCAGCCCGTAGAGGATGGACCGGCCGAAGGAGAGTGGCCGGCCCGGCGGATCTGCCGGATAGTGGGCCCCTTCCACCATCTCCGCCGCGTCGTCGAGGAAATAGCCGGCGACGAGCGCGGAGATCGGCGGGACGAGGAAGGCGAGCGCGATGAAGATGCCGATGCCGGCGAAGATGAGCGCGAAACTGTCGATCAGTGGATAGTCCACCAGCAGCGCATAGCGGTCCATCAGCAGGGCGACGCCGCGCGTCAGCGCCAGCCAGACGAGCACGATCAGCGCCAGCGTCAGGGCCAGCGAGCGCCACAGGATGCGGCGGAACGGCGGCGAGACGATCTGCCGCCACGCCTTCAGGATGGCATCGGGATACATGGCACTCCCAGGAAAAGAGCGGGGGCTTATGCCCCCAGCCCGGTCTCGCGCATGGAATAGATCGCCCCGTCCATCACCTTGCCGTAGGTCATCGCCTTGGCACGGAAGGCGGTGAATGAGGCATAGACCTCGCCCGCGAGCGGCGAGGTCTTGGAGAGATCCGACAGAACCGCCTCGGACTGGCGGCCGAGCGCCTTGACGATATCGTCGTTGAAGGCACGCACTTCCACCCCCTTCTCAAGAAGCGGCTGATAGCTCTCGATATTGTGGAAGGTGAAATCGGCAAGCGTCTCGTAAGAGATGGCCTGCGCCGCGCGGCGCACGATCTCCCGCAGGTCGTCGGGCAGCGCCTCGTAGGCTTGTCTGTTGACCAGCATCTCCAGCGCCGGGCCGAACTCGTGGAAGGCCGGCAGGTAGTAGTACTTGGCCACCCGGTAGAGGCCGAAGGCGAGGTCGTTCCACGGGCCGACCCACTCTGCGGCATCGATGGTGCCGGCCTGCATGGCCTGGAAGATCTCGCCCGGCGGCGTCAGCAGCGTGTTGACGCCGAGCCGGCGCAGCACCTCCGCCCCGAGCCCGGCGATGCGCATCTTGAGGCCCTTGAGGTCGTCGAGGCTGTTGATCTCCTTGCGGAACCAGCCGCCAGCCTGGGCGCCGGAGGAGCCCGTGTAGAAGGGCAGCACGCCGAAGGGCTCGTAGGCCTTCTCCCACAGGGCCTGGCCGCCGCCGAAGGCGATCCAGCCCGCGTGCTCGTTGGCCGACAGCCCGAAGGGCACGCCGGTGAAGAAATGGAAGGCCGGGCTCTTGCCCTGCCAGTAATAGGGTGTGGCATGGCCGCATTCGACGGCGCCGGAGGAGACCGCGTCGAAGACCTCGAAGGGCGGCACCAGCTCGCCTGCGGCGAAGAGCTGCACCTTGAGCCGCCCGCCGGACATGGCCGTGATCATGTCGGCCAGGCGCTGGGCATTGACGCCGACGCCGGGCGTGTTCTTCGGCCAGGAGGTCGCCATGCGCCAGGAAACGGCGCCCTGGGCCCGCGCCACATGCGGGGCGGCGAGCCCCACCGCGCCCGCCGCCAGCGCCCCGATGACGCCGCGGCGCGCCACTGTCGATCGTCCTGCCTCGTATTCCCTGGTCATGGCGTTCCTCATCCCCATGCGGCCTGCACCGCGATCGGTCGCGGACTTTAGAGCATGATCGAAGCCGGGTGAAACCGGCTTTTGCGGCTGGGCCGCAAGCGGCCTGCACACACGCCTCGCCCTTTCGTGAAGGGAACAATCGATCTTTTCCCCGCGTTTCGAGGCTGGTGCCTCATTTCGACCACAGGCCGCGCAAGAATTTCGGCGGACAGACGAATCGGGCTGACGATGGCTAAGTCCACTTCGAATCAGAGAATAAATTCGATCGATTTCTGGCGCGGAATCGTGCTTGTTTCGATCTTTATCAACCACGTTCCTGGCAACGTGTTTGAATACATGACCCACAAGAACATCGGACTTTCCGATGCAGCCGAAGCATTCGTCTTCCTGTCCGGCGTTTCTGTGGCGCTCGCCTATGGCCGACGCTTTCTCAGCGGCGAACCGGGTACGCCGACCCGCGCCCTGGGGCGCCGCGCGCTCACCATCTACGGCGTCCAGGTGGCGCTGTCGCTCATCGCCGTCGCCCTCTTCGTCACCGCCGCCATCGTATTCGACGACGAAGGGCTTCTGGCAGAGCACGGACGCGACATCGTGGTGACGGATCCCGTCCGGGCGCTGCTCGCCATCGTCGGGCTCAGCCACCAGCTCGGCTATTTCAACATCCTGCCGCTCTACATCGTGCTCCTGCTCGCGACCCCCGCGATCCTGGCGCTCGCTCGCATCAACAGCTTCCTGATGCTGATCGTGTCGGCGCTCGTCTATGTCGGCGCCCGCACGGCTGGCCTCAACCTGCCGACGTGGCCGGTCGAGGGCGAGTGGTTCTTCAACCCCTTCGCCTGGCAGTTCCTGTTCTGCATCGGCCTGTTCATCGGCCTTCACCTGCGCGACGTGATGGTGACGCGGGACAATCTGCTGTTCGCCGTCTGCCTGGTCATTCTTGCCGCCTCGTTCTTCGTGGTGACCAACGGCTTCCATCTCGTGCCCGGCCTGTGGGACGGGTTGCGCGAAACGCTCGACATCAGCAAGACCAACCTCGGTCTTGCGCGGCTGCTGCATTTCCTCGCGCTTGCCTATGTCATCAGCCATCTCGGCCTGTCGAAGCTCCTCGCGCGCACGCCGGTCCACGCTCCGCTCTGCCTCATCGGCCGCCATAGCCTGCCGGTCTTTGCTGCCGGCTCGCTCCTGAGCGCGCTCGGCCAGATCATCCAGCACGTGCGCCCGCCAGCATTCCTCGACGAAGCGGCCCTCGTGGGCATCGGCATCGTCCTGCACTATCTGGTGGCACGCGCCTTCGCGGAGCGCACAGCCCGCCGGGCCCAGCCCCGTCAGGCCTGAGGCGTGCCTGCCGGCGGGTGCAGTTCGACCGGCCGGTCCTCGCCCCACAGGAAGCGCTTGTAGTCGAAGCCGGTCTCGATGGTCGGCTTCACAATGGCAAAATAGGGCGAGATGTCGAAGTCCCGCGGCGTGTAGAGCGAGTGATGGCGGATGTGGAGCACCTCTGCCCGCCCGTAGGCCGACTTGACCCGCCGGTCATCGTCCCAGTGCTTGACGCGCGGCAGGATCGGATAGCGCACGCTCTGGAAAGCCTGGGCGATCAGCGTCGAGCAGATCGTGCGCGTCGGCTCGCCAGAACCGAGCGCCAGCATACGGCGGCGCAGGCGCACCGGCACCGGCGGCGTTGGCAGGAGGTAGCGTGCGAGGTCGACGATGTTGCGCACGTCGTAGCCGTATCCGATGCGCTCGACCATGAAGCGGATGACCGCCTCCCGGTCTGCCGGCGTCAGCGCGACCGGCCGGCACAGGCGCACGTGCATGTCACGGTACTTGGTGAGCGGGGCTGTCGTCACGCCGGCCTCGGCGGTAGCCTCCACGAGCACATGCGGCTCGCCGTCCGCCTCGCGGACGCCGAGCCTGTCGCCGACGCACAGCGCGGCGTGCGACCATGTGGACTGTGTCAGGTACTTGATGGCAACAGCGATGCGCGTGTTGCCCTCGACAAGGAGCACGTCGCCCGGCTGGATGACTCGCGACAGGGCATCGAGATCCGGCGGGAAGGCCGGCGCATAGCCCTTGATGGGCCGCGTCAGGAAGCCGACGAGCCCGCGGCCGATGCCGGCAAGAATGCTCGAGACCATGGCCCTCTCCTCCCCGCGCGGCGACCGCTCGCGGCCTCAGAGCATGGACGGCAGCACTCTGTCCGGCGGGCGATGGCCGTCGAGGAAGGTCTTGATGTTGACGATAACCTTCTCGCCCATGTCGACGCGCCCCTCGATGGTGGCCGAGCCCATGTGCGGCAGCAGCACCACCCGGTTCTGCCGCGCGAGCTTCAGCAGGCGCGGGTTCACCGACGGCTCGTGCTCGAAGACGTCGAGTCCCGCCCCGGCGAGGTCCCCCGCCTCGAGCATGCGGGCCAGCGCCACCTCGTCGACGATCTCGCCGCGCGCCGTGTTGACGAGCACGGCCTCGCGCTTCATCAGTTTGAGTCGCCGGGCCGACAGCAGGTGGTAGGTCGCGGGCGTGTGCGGGCAGTGGATGGAGACGATGTCCATGCGCGCCAGCATCTGGTCGAGCGAATCCCAGTAGGTCGCCTCGAGTTCCTCCTCCACGGCGGCGCTGACCCGTCGGCGGTTGTGATAGTGGATCGACAGGCCGAAGGCCTTGGCGCGGCGTGCCAGCGCCTGGCCGATGCGCCCCATGCCGACGATGCCGAGGCGCTTGCCGGTGATGCGCCGGCCCAGCATCCAGGTGGGCGACCAGCCCGGCCAGTCGCCGTCCGTCATCATGCGAGCGCCCTCGGGCAGGCGCCGGGCGACCGCGAGCAGCAGTGCCATCGTCATGTCGGCGGTGTCCTGCGTCAGCACCCCGGGCGTATTGGTCACGGTGATACCCCGCGACAGGGCCGTCTCAACGTCGATATGGTCGAAGCCGTTGCCAAAATTGGCGATGAGCTTGAGGCTCTCCCCCGCCTGGGCAAGCAGGGCCGCGTCGATCCTGTCGGTGATGGTCGGCACCAGCACATCCGCGGTGCGCACCGCCTCGACGAGTTGCTGCGCCGTCATGGGTGTGTCGTCGACATTGAGGCGCGCGTCGAACAATTCGCGCATGCGCGTCTCGATGATGTCCGGCAGGCGACGTGTGACGACGACGAGCGGCTTCTTTTTCATGAGGGAGGCCTCGCATCCGGGGCGACGTGTTCACCCCACGTTAAGCACAATCGGCAAGACATTGAGTTGAACACGGGTTGCGCTCAGCCCCCTGCAGCCGGCCCTTCATTCCACTTCTACACGTCGCCTCTGTAGCAAAGGAAGTCTGAAAGACAACCGGTAGAGAAGTCTAAGGTCGCTCCGGCCGTCCCCGACGCCTTCGTCCGACGTTCCCACCCGCCGAGCCCCCCGCAAAGTACAGCGATGCCCCACCTTGCCCGCCTCGTCCTCGCCCTTTTCGTCGTCGCCGTCGCTCCGTGTGGGAGGGTCGCGGCGCAGGCCGCAGACGCGCCAGTGGCGCGCGGCACGGTGAGCGGGCTACCGCTGCCGCGCTACGTCAGCCTGAAGTCGGATCGCGTCAATCTGCGCGAGGGGCCGTCGAAGGATCACCGCGTCACCTGGGTCTTTACACGCGCCGGCCTGCCGGTGGAGATCATCGCCGAGTTCGAGACGTGGCGGCGTATCCGGGATTCGGAGGGCAGCGACGGCTGGGTGCTGCACAGCCTGCTGTCCGGCCGGCGTACGGCGCTCGTCTCCCCCTGGAGCAAGGGCCAGATCTTCACGATGCGCGAGCGCGCCTCCGAGGAAGCCGCGGTGGTGGCGCGTCTCGAAGCGGGCGTCGTCGTGGACGTGCGCCGCTGCACCGGCACCTGGTGCGAAGTCGCCGTCTCCAACCGCCGCGGCTTCGTGGCGCAGGACAAGCTCTGGGGCGTCTATCCCAACGAGCGCATCGAGTGATCCAGGCCCGCCCCATCAGGCGGTCACGGTGCCGTTGCCGTGCGGGAAGCCGCGGTAGGGCAGGTCGCGGTCGACATCCTCGAGGTCGGACAGGAAGCGATCGGCCCAGCCGCCGATATCCGTATTGGCGAGCCCCTGCCACATGCGCCGCCAGCGCGCACGACGCTCGTCGAGAGGCATCATCAGCGCCTTCACATAGGCCGCCGCCGTGCCGTCGATGTCGTAGGGATTGACGATGAGCGCCCCGTCGAGGACCGAAGCGGCGCCGGCAAAGCGCGAGATGACGAGCACGCCCGGATCGTCCGGATCCTGCGAAGCGACATATTCCTTGGCGACGAGGTTCATGCCGTCGCGCAGGGGGGTGACCACGCCGACGCGGGCGAGCCGGTAGAGCCCGGCGAGCTCGCTGCGGTTGTAGGAGCGGTTGATATAGCGGATCGGCGTCCAGCTCACCTCGCCGTACTGGCCGTTGATGCGCCCGGCCGCCTCGCCCAACGCACGCTGCATGGCCGCATATTCGGGAATGTCGGCCCGGCTCTTGGGGGTGATCTGCAGGAAGGTGACGTGGGTGCGCCAGTCAGGCGCCGTCTGCAGCATACGCTCGAAGGCGTCGAGGCGCTGCGTCAGGCCCTTGGAATAGTCGAGCCGGTCGACGCCGATCATCATCGTGCGGCCGCCGAGGCTCTCACCCACCTCCTGGATGAAACGCGAGCGCGCCGCGCGCGCCGCTGTGCGGGCAAAGCCGAGGCGGTCGATCCCGACGGGATAGACCCCCGTGCGCAGCGCCCGCCCACCGACGGCGAACAGGCGCTTGCCGCTCGCGAAGGCGCCGGCCTCCTCGACGAGGTAGGAGCCGAAATTGTCGGCATCCTTGCGCGTCTGGAAGCCGACGAGGTCGCAGGCGGTCAAGGCGCGACCGATCTCCGCATGGTTCGGCAAGGCAAGGAAGATGTCGAGCGAAGGCCAGGGGATGTGCTGGAAATAGCCGATGCGGTTGTTGACGCCGCGCTCCCGCAGCGCCTCCGCGAGCGGAATGAGATGGTAATCGTGGATCCAGATGAGATCGTCGGGCGCAACATGCTCGACCAGCAGATCCGCGAAATAGCTATTGACACTGCGGTAGCCGGCAAGGTCCTTGCGGGCGAACTCGGTCAGGTCGAGCCGGTAGTGCAACAGGGGCCACAGGGCCCGGTTGGCGAAGCCATTGTAATATTCCTGGTGGTCCTCCTGCGACAGGTCGCAGACGGCATAGGTCACGTTCCCGTGCGCAACGAGGGTCGCGGTCTTCTGGCGCTCGCCGATGCGCCCGCTCCACCCGAACCACAGGCCGCCCCGCTGGGCAAGGACATCGTTGAGGGCGACGGCGAGTCCGCCGGCGGTGGCCCCGCCCTTGCGCGAGGGCACCGCGACACGGTTTGAAACGACGATGAGCCTGCTCAAAACGCGTCCTCCCAGGATGCTGACAGCGAGAGGGCCGCGTGGATGAGGCCCACCATCGAATAAGTCTGCGGGAAATTGCCCCACAGCTCGCCGCTTTCGACGTGGATGCCTTCCGACAGGAGGCCGAGACTGTTGCGCCGCCCGAGCACGTCCTCGAACAGGACGCGCGCCTCCTCGCGCCGGCCAACCTTGGCGAGCGCCTCGATGTACCAGAGCGTGCAGATGGTGAAGGCCGTCTCCGGCTCGCCGAAGTCGTCCTCTCCGGCATAGCGGAAGAGGTGCGCTCCATGCCGTAGCCGCTGTCCGATGAAGTCGACCGTCGAGATGAAGCGGGGATCCTCCGCGTCGACGAGGCCGATGTCGGCGAGCAGCAGGAGGCTGGCGTCGACATCGTCGCCGCCAAAGCGGCTCACGAAAGTGCCAAGCTCCGCGTTCCAGCCACGGGCGAAGATGCCTTCGCGGATGACGTCGGCCTGCTCGCGCCAGTAGACCGCCCGGTCGGGCAGGCCGAGCCGCCCGGCGATACGCGCCAGCCTGTCGCAGGCTGCCCAGCACATGGCGGAGGAGTGGGTGTAGACGTTGGCGAGCGTGCGGTATTCCCACAGGCCCGCATCGGGCTCCGCCCACAGCCGGGCGGCGTGCTCGCCGAGACCCTCGAGCCGCTCGAACAGCGCCACGTCGCCCTTGCGGATCAGCCGCTCGTCGAAGAAGCACTGGGAAATGGCGAGGACAACAGAGCCGTAGCCATCGTTCTGGCGCTGGCGGAAGGCGTCGTTGCCCCGCCGGACTGGGCCGAAGCCGCGATAGCCCGGCAGCGCCGGCACGATCTCCTCGTGCAGTTGCGCCTCGAACTGCAGGCCGAACAGCGGCTGCAGCTCCCGGTCACCGTTGCGCGCAACCACGTTGGAGACGTAGCTGATGTAGTCCTCCATGGTACGGGTCGCTCCGAGCCGGTTGAGGGCCCGCACGGTGAAGAAGGAATCGCGCAGCCAGCAGTAGCGGTAGTCCCACGTGCGTCCGCTGGCGCCGTATTCCGGCACCGAGGTCGTCAGGGCCGCGACGATGCCGCCCGTCTCCTCGTAGGCGCAGAGCTTGAGCGTGATGGCGGCGCGGATGACGACGTCCTGCCACTCGAAGGGAATGGCGAGATAGCGCACCCACTCGCGCCAGTAGTCCTCCGTGTTCTCGCAGAACTTGCCGAACAGCGTGGCCGGCGCCTCGGGCAGGGTTTCGTCGGGACCGAGGATCAGCGTCAAAGGCCGCTCGAGGATGAACGGCACCTCGTCCCGGATGAGGCCCGGCGAGCCATCGGTCGTCAGGCGCAGCACCTGCTCGCCGAGGTGATAGCGGATGGTGTTGGAGCCGCGTGTCGTCTCGGCGCGCTCGCGGCCGTAGTCATGGGATGGCCTGATGCGCACCCTGATCATGGGGGAGCCGACGAGGGGCTCGACCGAACGCATGAGCATCGCCGGGCGGAAGAGCCGGCCGTACATCTTGAAGCGCGGAACGAAGTCGACGATGCGCACCTTGGAGCCGTCCTCGGATTCGAGGACGGTTTCGAGGATGGCGGTGTTGGGCCAATAGCGCCGCTCGCTGCGCGTGAAGCCCTGGAGGTCGATTTCGAAGACGCCTTCGTCGCCCTGCGCGGAGGCGCCGAGCAGGCTATGGAAGACGGGGTCGCCGTCGAGCCGCGGGAAGCAGGACCACACGATCCGTCCTCGCCGGTCGATCAGCGCAGCGATGGCGCTGTTGCCGACGACGCCGAGATCGAGATCGCTCATGCCCTGCCCCCCTGCCTCCCGCCCGCGGCCGCATCTGCCAGGAAGGCGCGCACGGCGGGCGGATCATCCAGATACAAATCTGCTCCGACCGCTTCGGGTTCCCGGCCTACCGCGACGGCAATGCCGTTGAGGGCCCGTGCCGCGGCGAAAGCATCCTCGTCCGTCCGATCGTCGCCGAAGAAGACGGGCCGCCGGCCGAAGAAGGGCTCCTCCAACATGAAGGCGTCGAGCGCCGAGCCCTTGTGCGCCCCGGTCGTGCGCAGTTCCACCACGCACTTGCCGGGCAGTGCGGCGAGGGTGCCGCCGCTCTCGCGCGCGAGATCTTCCGCAAGGGACCTGACGGCCTCGAAGGCCTCGGGCGCCGCGCGGTAGTGCACGGCGATCGACAGGCCCTTGTCTTCGATGATGATGCCCGGCACTGCGGCGAAGGCGGTGCAGATGGCCTGTCGCGCGGCGGCGAGGGTGGGAGGCGCGGGAAAGCGCTGGCACACGCCGCCCGCGCTGCGCCGCTCCAGCCCGTGCAGCGCGCCGACGGCGGCGACGGCATCGCCGAAGCGCGTGTCGATCCAGGCGAGCGAGCGCCCGCTCAAAAGCGCCAGCGCCCCGTCGTAGCGCAGCCGCGCCCGGACGAGGTCTCGGCACAGCGCGTCCGACACGACGACGTCGTCCGGTCGGGCCGCCATGTCGACGAGCGTCCCGTCGATGTCGAAGAAGAGGGCGAAAGCGTCGGCGCGGGCGATGATCTCTTCGAATGCGTGCATCATGGGCGCGAGCGCGCGGCGCTCAGTCCTTGCGCCGCAGACGGACCACGACATCGACGCGGGCGATCTCCATGCCCTCCGGCGGCGTCGGCAGGTCTCCCACCGTGATGGCGGGGCCGGGAATGTCCATCATCTTGTCCTCGCCCTCGACGAAGAAGTGATGGTGGTCCGAGAGGTTGGTGTCGAAATAGGTCTTGGAACCGTCCACCGCGAGCTCGCGCAGGAGGCCAGCCTGCGTGAACTGGTGCAGCGTGTTGTAGACGGTGGCGAGGGAGACTGGCACGCGCGCCCGCGTCGCCTCCTCGTAGAGCATCTCAGCCGAGACGTGCCGATCCCCCTTGGCGAAGAGGAGCCAGCCGAGCGAGACGCGCTGGCGGGTGGGCCTTAACCCGACCCGGCGCAGCTTCTCGCGCAGTTCGTGGAACGGGCACCCCCGACGCTCACCGTGGACGGTCGCAGGCGCCTGCGACGGGGCTCGAGAGCCCTCCTGCAGGCGTGCGGGAACGTCCGTCTCCCGGCGGGAATGCACTTGCTCGCTCATGTCTGCCAATGGCCCGGAAATTGCTATCTGTTCGCATTATCATATGGATTGGCTCGCGCGATCGCAACCCGCGGGAGGTGATGCCCAGGGCGTCGCCTCCGCTCGGTGGGCGCAAAAGCGCCGTTCCCCGCTTTCGGCCTCGCGGTCACTATGTTAGGAGAGCCCGGTGCATCGGGCTCATAGCGCCTGGTTCGTGACAATCGAATGAAGGGATCGTCCGAGGATTATGGAGCGGCAGTCGAACTTCAGCTACGAGGAACTTCTCGCCTGCGGCCGCGGCGAGTTGTTCGGCGCCGGCAATGCCCAACTGCCGCTGCCCCCCATGCTCATGTTCGACCGGATCACCGCGATCGCCGAGGAGGGTGGCGCCAACGGCAAGGGCCTGGTGCGTGCCGAGCTCGACGTGCGCCCGGACCTCTGGTTCTTCGGCTGCCATTTCAAGGGCGATCCGGTCATGCCGGGTTGCCTCGGCCTCGACGCCCTGTGGCAGATGGTCGGCTTCTTCCTCGGATGGCTCGGCTCCCCGGGACGCGGGCGGGCGCTCGGCGTCGGCGAGGTCAAGTTCGTCGACCAGGTGCTGCCGACCGTCAAGCAGGTGGTCTACGGCGTCGATCTGAAGCGCGTCTTCCGGTCCAAGCTCGTGCTTGGCATCGCCGACGGCTGGGTGGAGGCCGACGGCAAGCGCATTTACGAGGCCAGGGACCTCAGGGTCGGCCTGTTCCAGGCCGAGGCCGGCAGCGCGGCCTGATTGCACGGCAGGTAGACAGCCCCGTTCGGGCCCCCCACATAGGGCACTGAGCCCGTTTGGTTGATCTGAGGAAAGGATACGGCTGCCATGAGGCGCGTCGTCGTCACCGGGATGGGCATCGTCTCGTCCATCGGCAACAACACGCAGGAGGTGCTCGCCTCCCTGCGCGAAGCGCGGTCGGGCATCGTCTTCGCCGACGACTATGCCAAGCTCGGTTTCCGCTGCCAGGTCCATGGCGCGCCGGCGCTGAACCCGGAGGAGGTTGTCGACCGGCGCGCCATGCGCTTCCTCGGCACCGGGGCAGCGTGGAACCACGTCGCCATGGAGCAGGCAATCCAGGACGCCGGGCTCGAGGCCGGCGAGGTCAGCCACGAGCGCACCGGCATCATCATGGGCTCGGGTGGTCCCTCCACCCGCACGCTTGTCGAGGCCGCCGACATCGCCCGCACCAAGGGGCCGAAGCGCATCGGCCCCTTCGCCGTGCCGAAGGCCATGTCCTCCACCGCTTCCGCGACGCTCGCCACCTGGTTCAAGATCAAGGGCGTCAACTATTCGATCTCCTCGGCCTGCGCGACGTCCAATCATTGCATCGGCAATGCCTACGAGACGATCCAGTACGGCAAGCAGGACGTGATCTTCGCCGGCGGCTGCGAAGAACTGGACTGGACGTTGTCCATGCTCTTCGACGCCATGGGCGCCATGTCCACCAAATACAACGAGCAGCCCCGCACGGCGTCGCGCGCCTATGACAGGAACCGCGACGGCTTCGTTATCGCCGGCGGCGCGGGCGTGCTCGTCCTCGAAGAACTGGAGCACGCCAAGGCGCGCGGCGCCAAGATCTACGGCGAGATCGTCGGCTACGGCGCCACCTCCGACGGCTACGACATGGTCGCCCCCTCCGGTGAGGGCGCCGTGCGCTGCATGCGCATGGCCCTCGAGAGCGTGAAGGTGCCGGTCGACTACATCAACCCGCACGCCACCTCGACGCCCGTGGGCGACGAGAAGGAGATCGAGGCCATCCGCGAGGTCTTCGGCGGCAAGTGCCCGCCGATCTCGGCGACCAAGTCGCTGACCGGCCACTCGCTCGGCGCCACCGGCGTGCAGGAGGCGATCTATTCGCTGCTCATGATGAACAACGGCTTCATCTGCGAGAGCGCCAATATCGAGGAGCTCGATCCCATCTTCGCCGACATGCCCATCGTGCGCGAGCGCATCGACAACGCCAAGCTCGGCTGCGTGCTGTCCAATTCCTTCGGCTTTGGCGGCACAAACGCAACCATCGTCATGAAGCAGCTCGACGCGTAAGCGGCGGGCCATATCCGGGAGTGCCTCCTTGACAGGGCTCATGCACGGAAAGCGCGGCCTCATCATGGGCGTCGCGAACGATCACTCGATTGCCTGGGGCATTGCCAAGACACTTCGCCAGCACGGCGCCGAACTCGCCTTCACCTACCAGGGCGAAGCGCTGAAGAAGCGCGTGGCGCCGCTCGCCGAATCGCTCGATTCGACGCTTATCATGCCCTGCGACGTGGAGGACATCGCCACCGTCGACGCCGTCTGCGACGAATTGAAGGACGCCTGGGGCAGCCTCGATTTCGTCGTCCACGCCATCGGCTTCTCGGACAAGAACGAGCTCAAGGGCCGCTACGCCGACACGACCCGCGCCAATTTCTCGCGCACCATGGTCATCTCCTGCTTCTCCTTCACGGAGATCGCCAGGCGCGCCGCGGCGCTGATGCCGAACGGCGGCTCCCTGCTCACGCTGACCTATGGCGGCTCGACGCGGGTGATGCCGAACTACAATGTCATGGGCGTCGCCAAGGCCGCGCTCGAGGCGAGCGTGCGCTATCTCGCCGCCGATTTCGGCGCCGAGGGCATCCGCGTCAATGCCATCTCGGCGGGACCCGTGCGCACGCTGGCCGGCGCCGGCGTCGCCGACGCGCGCCTCATGTTCAACTACCAGAAGGCCCATGCGCCCCTGCGTCGCACAGTGACCATCGAGGAGGTCGGCGGCTCCGCCCTCTACCTCCTGTCCGACCTGTCGAGCGGGGTGACGGGCGAGATCCACTACGTCGATTCCGGTTACAACATCATCTCCATGCCGCGGCCTGACGTGCTCAAGGCCCAGGAGAAGGCGGAAGCCGCGAGTGAGCGGCTCGCCGATCCGGCAACGGCCTGAACGGACGGGCGTTCACCGTCTCGTGAGGCCGCAGCGATTGACGCGACCCGCGAGCCGGTGCACCCACAGGCCCATGGTCCAGCCTTCACGCCGTACGATCATCCAGGGCCTCGCCGGCGCACTCGTCGCCGGCGGCTCGGCACAGGCGCTCGCCGCCGCCATCACGGCACCGCACAACCGCGTGCCCAGCGAGCTCGTCAACGAGATCGCGCTCCTGCCCATCCGCATCGCGGTGGGCAGCGCCCAGCCCGACATCACGATCGTCGAGTTCTTCGACTACAACTGCCCCTGGTGCCGGCAGTCGTGCCGGGACGCGGCCGCCCTTCTCAAGAGCGAGCAGGACCTCGCCTATGTTCTCGTCAACTATCCGATCCTGAGCGAGCAATCGGTCGAGGCCGCACGCATCGCCCTCGCCTTTGCCGAGATGCGGCCGGCGGATTATTTCGAGCTGCACCAGCGCATCTTCGGCCTCAAGGGCCGCATCGATGCGCAGCGCACCTTCGACATCGCCGCCACCTTCCCGCTCGACAAGCACGAGCTCCTGAAGCGGGCCGATTCGGAGGCGGTGACGAACGCCCTGGGCCAGGCCGTGACGCTCGGCTCCGACCTCGGCTTCAACGCCACCCCCTCCTACACGGTGATGACGGAGGCCTTCCACGGCTTCGTTCCCCTCGCCGACAAGCGCGCCGTCATCGCCAACCTGCGCGCCTGCGAGGCCGTCACCTGCTGAGCGGCGTCAGAACCGGTAGCTGACGCCCGCCCGGACGAGATGGTTGGTCAGGTCCCCCTTCACCCGGGCGCCGTCGCCGAGCACAATCTTCTGGCCGCCATAGCGCACGAAGTCGTATTCCGCCCGCAGGGCCAGGCGATCGGTCATCGCATATTCGACGCCGCCGCCGAGGAGATAGCCGCCACGCCAGCCATCGCGCGTATGGCCGTCCTTGACGTCGATGTTGGACCGGGCATAGCCGGCGGTGGTGAAGACGAGGAGCCGGCCGACGGCAACACCCGCACGGAGCTTGGCCGCGAGCATCCAGCTCTGGTCGATGCGTGCGCCGCCGAGCGCCGGGCCCGAGCCGCTCTTGCCGCCGAGATAGGCGGCCTCGAGCTCGCCGCCGAGCGCGAACAAGCCGAGCTGCGTGAGATAACCGGCATGCGCGCCGCCGGTGAAGCCACCCTCGGACCTGGCGCCGCGGCCGAAGCTCGCCCGCCGGTAGCCACCATTGACGCCGATGTAGGCGCCGCTCCATGTGAAGGTGGGCGGCGCAGCATAGGACGACGTCGTGTCGTAGAGGCGCGGGGCGGGGTCCGCGGCGAGAGCCCCGGCGGTGCCGGCGAGGACGAGGGCCGGGACGGCGAATATACGCAGATGCATGAAAAGTTGCTCCAAGTGGGAGGAATGCGGCGGCCATGGCCTGCCGCTGCGCCGTCCCGTGCAGGACGCGCCGCAGCCGGCCATTGCGTTGCGGGCGGCGGCAGGGATGGGAGGCCCTGCGCGCCGCGCCGGCTGCGGCGCGCATCAGACCGTCGGGACGGCACTGACGAATGCTTCTCTCGCCGCCGGGCATTGCCGCTCCATTACGGAACGGATGCTTCCTTCGGAAAAAGCAGCGAGACCCGTGCGCCGCCCTCCTCGGCCTCGCCGATGGTGACGGTGCCCCCATGCAACGCCATGACCTGCGCGACGATGGCGAGGCCAAGCCCGGCGCCGGCGCCCGCCCCGGCGCGCGCGAAGGGTTTCATCACTTCCGCCCTGAGGGCCTCGGGCACACCCGCTCCGCGGTCCGTGACAGCAATCTCACCATGGGCCACGCTGACGGTGACGAGCCCGCCGCCGTGACGAACGGCATTTTCGACAAGGTTGGTCAGGGCCAGTCTCAGCGCCATCTCGCTGCCGGTGACGATAACCGGCCGCGGCGCCTCGAGCGCCAGCTCCGTGTCCGCGGCGAGCGCCGCCGGCGCCTGCTCCGCCACGACCATGCGCGCCAGCGCCACGAGGTCCACGCGCGCCCGCGCCAGGGGCTGGCCGGACAGGCGCGCCAGATGCAGCAATGTCGCCACGATGCCCGACAGGCGCTGCACGTCCGCGATCAGCTCGGCCCGCAGGCCGACGTCCCGCACGCGCTCGAGGCGCATGCGCATCCTCGTCAGCGGCGTGCGCAGCTCATGAGCGGCGTTCGACAGAAAGGTCCGCTGCGCCTGCGCGGCGGCGTCGATCCGCTCGAGCGCTCGGTTAAAGGCGCCGGCGAGCGGCCTGAGCTCCGCCGGGGCCTGCGCCGCCGGCAGCCGTCGGCCGGCCGGCAGCCCGTCGATGGCTTCGGCCGCGCCGGCCATGGCGTGGACCGGCCGGGCGATCAGCCGCGGGATGGCCCAGACGGCGGCGATCATGACGAGCAGGAGGAAAACGCCATAGGCGACGATCAGCGGCGTATTGTGGCCAAAGCCGAACAGCAGTTCCTCGACCAGCGAGAAGGTGACGCCGCCGAGCTCGATCATCACCGGGCCGGCGCGTGTCTCCTCGCTCGCGGCATAGCCGAGCAGGCGCCTCTCGCCGACGACATACTCGAACTGCGCATGGTCGATCCGCCCGGCCCAGCCCTGCAGCCAGGCTCCGGCCGGTGGCTGCGCCGGTCCACCGGAGACGGCCTCGTCGCCCGCGCGCACAACGTACCAGAAGAACGGCCGGTCCGCTTCCAGCGCGGCGAGCGCCTTGCTCGCTTTCAGGATGAGGCGGCCGTCCGCGTCCCGGTCAACGGCGTCGCGCAGGATACGCGCGGCATATTTTGAGCCTTCGGGCGACTTGTCGGGATCGCCGATGGTGACGAGCACCGAGATGAGCAGGACAGTGACGCCCACGAGGAGTACGGCCGTGAGGCATGCCACGGCCACGCTCGCGCGGAAGGTGATGGAGCGGGGCAACCTCACGACGCGCTCAGCATGTAGCCGACACCCCGCACCGATCGGATGACGACCTCGCAATCGGCCTCACGCAGCCGGCGGCGCAGCCGCGAGACGTGCGAATCGAGCGCGTTCGACTGGATATCGTCGTCGAAGCAATAGACGGCGCCCTCCAGCGCCTCGCGCAGGACGACGCGGCCCGCCCGGCGCGCGAGCAGTTCGAGCAGCGCAAGTTCGCGCCGCGGCAGTACGATCGGCGTATCGTCGCGGTGCACCGAACGCTGCACGCTGTCGAAGCGCAGGTTGCCGACGCGGATGACGGTGTCGCGCGCCGCCGAGAGGCGCCGCAGGACGGCTCGCATGCGGGCAATGAGCTCCGCCGGCTCGAAGGGCTTGCCGACATAGTCGTCGGCACCGCCGTCGAGGGCGTTCGCGATCTCCTCGGGGTCGTCGAGGGCGGTGAGGAGGATGGTGCCCGGCTGGGGGCGGAGCACCCGCAGTTCCGCCAGGAGGCTCATCCCCTCACCATCCGGCAGTTGCCGGTCGATGACGACGAGATCGAAGGCGGCGACGGCGATCGCCGCCCGCGCGTCCTCGAGCGAGGTGACGAGGTCGCACGGCCCGAGCGCCTGCGTCAGCGTGGCGCGCAGCCACGCCCCGAGTTCGGGATCGTCTTCGATGACGAGTACACGCATGATCAGCCCCTTGATCCGCCGCTCCCGCATTGGCGGCGCAACATTACGCCAGCATGACCGGCCACCCGCCGCGCGCGCCGGGCAGTGCAGCCCTGCGCGGGCGGACTGGCCATCCGCGGCCGTTCGTCCTATTGGCTGGATGCACAAAAAAAACGGCTTTCCGATACGGTGCGCCGCAACGGAAGCGGAGGAAACATGACGCAGCAGGCGAGCGCCCTGCCGCAGCGCGACGTCCGCATCATCGGCCTCGTCGGCGCGGCCCATTTTGCGAGCCACTTCTTCCAGCTGGTGCTGCCGCCACTGTTCCCCTTCATCCGTGACGGGCTCGGGGTCAGCTATACGCAGCTCGGCGTTGCGATGGCGGTATTCTATGCCGTCTCCGGCATTGGCCAGGTGGCCGCCGGCTTTCTCGTCGACCGCTACGGCCCGCAGCGCATCTTGCCCGCGGGCATCGCGCTCTTCGGCCTCGCGACGATCCTCGCCGGCCTCGCAGCTGCCTATTGGATGCTGATCGTCGTCGCGATCGTCGCCGGCCTCGGCAACTGCGTCTTCCATCCGGCCGACTTCTCGGTGATGACGGCGCGCGTGACACCCTCGCGCCTTGCCCGCGCCTACAGCATCCACACGGTCTCCGGCACGCTTGGCTGGGCGGCGGCGCCGGTGACGCTGCTCCTCCTCAACGACCTCCTCGACTGGCGCATGGCGCTCATCGTCACCGGCGCGGCCGGCATCGTCTTCGCGCTCTATGTCGCCACGCAGCACCTGTTCCTGCGCGTCGCGCCCCATGAGCCTCATGCCGCCGACACGACACGGCCGGCACAGGGCGCCGCCAGCACGGCGCAACTGCTCTTCGCCGCACCGGTCGTGCTGTGCTTCGTCTATTTTACCCTGCTGTCGATCGCGCAGACCGGCATGCAGAGCTTCCTGCCGAGCCTGATGCCGCACGTACAGGCGATCACTTTTGCCTTCGCGACCACCGCCACGACGGTCTATCTCGTCGCCAGCGCCACCGGCTCGCTCATCGGCGGCTTCCTCGCCGACCGGACGAGCAATCACGAGCGCATCGTCGGCGGCGGCCTCGTCGGCGCCGGCGTGCTCACGCTCGCGCTCGGCTATATCCCGCTGGCGCTCGCCACCGCCTTCGCGACGGTGGCCGTGGCGGGCTTCCTCACCGGCATCACCATCCCCTCGCGCGACATGCTGGTGCGGTCGGCGACGCCGGCCGGCTCGACCGGCAAGATCTTCGGCTTCGTCTATTCCGGCCTCGACCTCGGGGCGATGCTGGCCCCGGTCGCGATCGGCCTTTTCCTCGATGGAGGGCAGGCGCATCTTGCCTTCGCCTTCATGGCGGCGGCGCTGATCGGCACCATCACCGCGGCCTTCCTCGTCAAGTGGGGCACGCGCCGGGCCGCCGTGCGGGTGACGAACATATAAAGACTTCTTTATGTCTTTATTGCCTGCGGGCGGCGCGGCTGCTATAGGTCGCGCCGAACCTAACGCCGTACTGAAATCACGGATCGTCCCGCCATGACCCAGGACTATATCGTCAAGGACATTTCGCTGGCCGAGTGGGGCCGCAAGGAGATCGCCATCGCCGAAAGCGAGATGCCCGGCCTCATGGCCGTGCGCGAGGAGTTCGGCCCGAGCCAGCCGCTCAAGGGCGCCCGCATCGCCGGCTCCCTGCACATGACCATCCAGACCGCCGTGCTGATCGAGACGCTGAAGGCGCTCGGCGCCGACATCCGCTGGGTGTCGTGCAACATCTATTCGACGCAGGACCATGCCGCCGCGGCCATCGCCGCCGCCGGCATCCCCGTCTTCGCCGTCAAGGGCGAGACGCTGAAGGACTACTGGGACTACACCGCCAGGCTGTTCGACTGGCACGGCGGCGGCGTGCCCAACATGATCCTCGATGATGGCGGCGACGCCACCATGTTTGTCCATGCCGGCGTGCGCGCCGAGGCGGGCGACACCGCCTTCCTCGACAAGCCCGGCTCCGAGGAGGAGGAGATCTTCTTCGCCCTCATCAAGCGCATGCTCGTCGAGAAGCCGAAGGGCTGGTTCGGCGAGGTCGCCCGCTCCATCAAAGGCGTGTCCGAGGAGACGACGACGGGCGTGCACCGCCTCTACATGCTGGCCAAGGAGGGCAAGCTCCTCTTCCCCGCCATCAACGTCAACGACTCCGTGACGAAGTCGAAGTTCGACAATCTCTACGGCTGCCGCGAGTCGCTCGTCGACGGCATCCGCCGCGGTACGGACGTGATGATGGCCGGCAAGGTGGCCATGGTCGCCGGCTTCGGCGACGTGGGCAAGGGCTCGGCCGCCTCGCTGCGCAACGCCGGCTGCCGCGTCATGGTGTCGGAGGTCGACCCCATCTGCGCCCTGCAGGCGGCGATGGAGGGCTACGAGGTGACGACGATGGAGGACGCCGCCCCGCGCGCCGACATCTTCGTGACGGCCACCGGCAACAAGGACGTCATCACCGTCGACCACATGCGCGCCATGAAGGATCGCGCCATCGTCTGCAACATCGGCCACTTCGACAACGAGATCCAGGTCGCCGGCCTCAAGAACTTCAAGTGGCACAACGTCAAGCCGCAGGTGGACGAGATCGAGTTCCCCGACGGCAAGCGCATCATCCTCCTGTCGGAGGGCCGCCTCGTGAACCTCGGCAACGCCACGGGCCACCCCTCCTTCGTGATGAGTGCCTCCTTCACCAACCAGACGCTGGCGCAGATCGAGCTCTTCACCAAGCAGGGCAAGTACGAGAAGACCGTCTATACGCTGCCCAAGCATCTCGACGAGAAGGTCGCGATGCTGCACCTCGCCAAGATCGGCGTGAAGCTGTCGAAGCTCTCGGACGAGCAGGCGGCCTATATCGGCGTCACGCCGCAGGGCCCGTTCAAGCCCGAGCACTACCGCTACTGACACCGGCGTTCTCCACACGCATCCACATGGATCGCCCGGTGGCCGCCACCGGGCGATTTGCCTTTTGTTAACCACTTCCTGCAGAAGTCGTTGAAACGCTACAGTGGCTCGATTCGCGGCCTGGGCGAGCGCGTGCGCGCGGCGGCGGAAGCGAGGATCGGACGATGCAGGGAGCAACGAGGGCTGGCGAACGGCGGGGGATGCGTTCCTCCCGTGCGATCCCCGCGCTCTCGTCCACGGCCCTCGCCGTCAGCCTCGCCGGCCTTCCCGCACCCGCCGCGGCTCAAGGACTCGCGCCGCTCATCAGCCGGGCCGCACCGCAGGATTTCGCCGGCCTTGCCCTCGTGCTCGGCCTCATCGCCTTCGCCACCACCACCGCCCTCGTGCACCTCAGGGAGCGCCGCCGCTGGGCGCGGCAGGAGGCGCTGCTCGCCGGCGAGAACGAGGAGCTGCGTGCCCGCGCCGACCGCGTCGCCCTGCTCGTCGCCACCGAGCCGCAGCTGCTCGTGAGCTGGCACGGGCGCGACGCCGAGCCGCAGATAGAAGGCGACGTCGGCATCCTCGGTGAAGGCGCCTCGGGCCGTCGGGTGCTCGCCTTCGGCTCCTGGCTGCCCGCGGCCGGGGCGCAGGCGCTGGAACGGGCGCTGGAGCGCCTGAAGGAGCGCGGCGAGCGCTTCCAGATGAATCTGAGGGCCACCAGCGGCGCTTATTACGAGGCCGAGGGCCGGGCCATTGGCGGCCGTGCCGTGCTCCGTCTGCGTGAGGTCACAGGCGACCGTCTCGACCTGCTGCGCCATCGCGACGCCCTCGCCGAAGCTCAGGCGGAAAGGCGCGCGCTCGCCGGCGTGCTCGATGGCCTGCCCGAGCCTGCCTGGCGTCGGGATGCCGAAGGCAGGCTCATCTGGGTCAATCGCGCCTATGCCAAGGCCGTCGAGGCGGCCGATCCTGCCGAGGCGGTGAGCCGCAGCCTCGAATTGCTTGATGCGCCGACACGCAAAGCCATGGAACGCCAACGTGCGGCGGGCGCAACCTATCGCGACCGCGTCACCGCTGTCGTGGCCGGGGCGCGGCGGGTGCTGGACGTGACCGAGACGCCGAGCGTCGACGGCACCGCCGGCATCGCCATCGACGTGTCCGAGCTCGAAGCCGTCCGCTCCGATCTCGAGCGGCAGATGGCGGCGCATGTGCGGACGCTCGACCAGTTGCCGACTGCCGTCGCCATCTTCGATGCCGGCCAGCGTCTCACCTTCTGCAACGCCGCCTATCGCGAACTGTGGCAGCTCGACGCCACCTTCCTCGAGGCCGGCCCGACGGACAGCGAGGTGCTCGATGAATTGCGCGCTCGCCGCCGGCTGCCCGAACAGGCTGACTTTCGCGCATGGAAGGCCGACGTTCTCGCCGCGCACCGCTCGGTCGAGCCGCAGGAGCACTGGTGGTACCTGCCGGACGGGCGCACCCTGCGCGTCCTCGCCAACCCCAATCCGAAGGGCGGCGTCACGTACCTGTTCGACGACGTGAGCGAGCGCTTCAATCTCGAATCGCGCTTCAACGCCCTGCTCAGCGCCCAGGGCGAGACCCTGAACTCCCTGCGCGAGGGCGTCGCTGTCTTCGGCTCGAACGGCCATCTCAAACTCTGCAACCCGGCCTTCGGCCACCTGTGGCAGCTCTCGGAAGACGTGCTGGCCGACCTGCCGCACATCGACGACGTGATCCGTCTGTGCGGCCTACTGGCCCCGCGGCAGGAGGCCTGGGACGTCATCCGCGGCGCCGTCGCCGGCGTGCACGACACGCGCACCGGCTTCGCTGCGCGCATGGACCGGCGCGACGGAACGGTCATCGATTGCGTCACCGCGCCATTGCCGGATGGCTCGACCCTCCTCACCTTCACCGACGTGACGGCGAGTGTGGAGGTGGAGCGGGCGCTGAAGGAAAGGAACCAGGCGCTCGAACAGGCCTCGCGCCTGCGCGAGGACTTCGTCCACCACGTCTCCTACGAACTGCGCTCGCCGCTGACCAACATCATCGGCTTCGTGCAGCTGCTCGATGCCGAGACGGTCGGCCCACTCAATGACAAGCAGCGCGAATACGCCTCGCATATCACCAAGTCCTCGGCGGCCTTGCTCGCCATCATCAACGATATTCTCGATCTCGCCACGGTCGACAACGGCGCCATCGCCCTCGCCTGCGAGGAGATCGATATCCGCGAGACGATCGATGCCGCGCTCACCGGCCTGCAGGACCGCTTGGCAGAGCGCGACATCGGGGTCGTCATCGACGTGCCGGCCGACATCGGCCGCTTCGTCGCCGATGCCAAGCGCGTGCGTCAGGTGCTGTTCAACCTGTTGTCGAACGCCATCGGCTTCTCCGATCCCGGCCAGACCGTCACCGTCACGGCGCGCCGCGAGGGCGAGGAGGTCGTCTTCACGGTCAGCGATACCGGGCGGGGTATCGCGCCGGAGGTTCGGGCCCGCGTCTTCGACCGCTTCGAGAGCCACACCCTCGGCTCCGGCCACCGCGGCGTCGGGCTCGGTCTCTCCATCGTGCGCTCCTTCGTCGAGCTGCACGGCGGCACGGTGGCGCTCGATTCGGCGCCCGGCCGCGGCACCACAGTGACCTGCCGCTTTCCCCGCGTGCCGAGCCGCGCGGCAGCGGAGTAACGAGTTGGCTTTCGAGTGGACGAGACGATGGTGAGTTCTCCCTTCCCGGCCGGGCAGGCTGCGGCTTCCGGCACGCGCGGCGGCGGCGAGGCGGCGACGGCTACCTGGCAGCTCGACCTGCCGAACGAGGCCGCGACGCAGCGCCTCGCCGAGGTGCTGTGCGAGGAGCTGAAGGCGGGCGATCTCGTCACTTTGTCGGGGGACCTCGGTGCAGGCAAGACCACCTTCGCCCGCAGCCTCATCCGCACCCTCGCGGGCGATGCGGGCCTCGAGGTGCCGAGCCCGACCTTCACCCTGATGCAGCTCTACGACACCGCGTGCCCGCCGGTGGTGCATGCCGATTTCTACCGGCTCGGCGGCGCGGATGAGCTCACCGACCTCGGCTGGGAGGAGGCCTGCGAAGGCGCACTTGTCCTCGTCGAATGGCCGCAGAAGGCCGAGGAGGCCCTGTCACCCGACCGGCTGGACATCGCCTTCCATCTCCTGCCGCACGAGCATCCCGGGCGCCGCCGGATCGTGATGACCGGCTACGGCCGCTTCGCGCCGCGGCTCTTCCGGTTGCGCGCGATCCGCACATTGCTCGACGCTGCCGGCTGGGGCGACGCCGAGCGCCGGCACATCCAGGGCGACGCCTCCTATCGCGAATACGAGCGCCTCATCAGGCCGGACGGCGCAACCGCCGTATTGATGATCTCGCCGCCCCGGCCGCCGGGCCCCGTGCTCCGCGGCATCAAGCCCTATCCGATCGCGGCGAAGCTCGCCCTCACCGTCCATCCCTTCGTCGCCGTCGACAAAGGTCTCAGGGCCCTCGGCTTCAGCGCACCGGACATCTACGCCGCCGATCTCGACACCGGCCTCCTGCTGCTCGAGGACCTCGGCAGTGAGCCAGTCATCGCCGACGGCTCCCCCATCCCGGAGCGCTACCGCGAGGCGACCCTGCTGCTTGCGAAGCTCCACGGCACCACCTTGCCGGACGTCCTGCCCGTGGCAGACGGCATCGATCACGTCATCCCGCCCTACGACCTCGAGGCGCTGTTGACGGAGGTCGAGCTCATCATCGACTGGTATGCCCCTCACATCGGCGGCAAGGCCTTGTCCGCCGTCGCCCGCGCTCAGTTCAACACCTTGTGGACGCGCCTGCTGGCGGATGTCGTGACTGCCCCCTCCACCTGGACGCTGCGCGACTTCCACTCACCGAACCTCATCTGGCTGCCGGAGCGACAGGGGCTCGCCCGACTCGGCCTCCTCGACTTTCAGGATGCTGTCCTCGGCCACCCGGCCTACGACCTCGCAGCCTTGCTGCAGGATGCGCGCGTCACCGTGCCGGCCGAGCTCGAACTGTCGCTGCTCGGCGCCTATGCCCGGGCCCGGCAGGGGCAGGATCCGGACTTCGACGTCGGCGGCTTCGCCGCTGCCTATGCCGTCCTTGCCGCCCAGCGGGGCACCAAGCTGTTCGGCACCTTCGCGCGCCTTGCCAAGCGCGACGGCAAGAGCATCTATCTCAACCACCTGCCGCGGCTCAGGACTTATCTGGTGCGCAACCTGGCCCATCCGGTGTTGTCCGATCTGCGGCTCTGGTATGAGACGCACCTGCCGGCGCTCGTCGCCGACACCTGACCTTTCGCGATGCGAACACGATGAGCCGCCCTGCCGCCATGCCTCGCCGCACCATGCCTCGCCGTGCCATGATCCTCGCAGCCGGGCTCGGCAAGCGCATGCGCCCGATCACCGCCACGACGCCGAAGCCACTCGTGCGCGTGGCGGGGCGCTCCCTGCTCGACCGGGCGCTCGACAGGCTCGCGGCCGCTGGCGTCGAGGATGTCGTCATCAACGTCCATTATCTCGCCGACCTCGTCGAGCAGCACGCTCGCCGGCGCAAGGGCGGGCCGAAGGTGCACATCTCCGACGAACGGCAGAAGCTCCTCGACACCGGCGGCGGCATCCGCAAGGCGCTGCCCCTCCTCGGCGAGGAGCCGTTCTTCCTCGTCAACAGCGACACCTTGTGGCTTGAGGGCCCGCTGCCGAACCTCGACCTCCTGGCCGACGAATGGGACGCTCAGCGGATGGACATCCTGCTGCTGATGGCCCCGACTGCGACGAGCCTCGGCTACGACGGACGCGGCGACTTCTCCATGGATGCCTCCGGCCGCCTGACGCGCCGTCCCGAGCGCGAGGTCGTGCCGTTTGCCTATGCGGGCGTCGCCATCGTTAAGCCGCAGCTCTTCGCCGACGCGCCGGAGGGCCCGTTCTCGCTCAACCGCATTTTCGATGAGGTGGCGGAGCGGGGCCGGCTTCACGGCGCACGCATCGAGGGCCAGTGGCTGCATGTCGGCACGCCCGAGGCACTGCGCGCGGCCGAGGCCCGCTTCGCCACGACGGACTGACGATGGCAGGGCAGGCGCCGGCACGGGTCTTCACCATCCCCCCGGGGGCGCCGTTCCTCGCAACCTTCGCCGATGCGCTGCTCGCCGGCCGCATCGTGCCCGGTTTCCCGGGCACCGACGATCCCCTCGCGCTCGCCTCGGCCACCATCTACCTGCCGACCCGACGTGCCGCCCGCGCACTCGCCGCGACCCTCGCCGAGCGGCTGCCGCAGCGCAGCGTGCTGCTGCCCGACATCCAGCCGCTCGGCGACCTCGATGCCGCGGAGCTCGCCCTCGCGGGGGAGGCGGAGCGCGCCTTCGGCGACGCGGCCGTGCATCTGCCGCCGGCGCTGGCGCCGACTGAGCGGCGCCTCATCCTTACCCGCCTCGTGCTGCAATGGGCCCGCGCCCTCGACGGCGCCATCCTGCCGGCCGAGGCGCACGAGCCCCTGCTCGTGCCCGCATCGCCGGCCGACGCCCTTGCCCTCGCCGACGATCTCGCCGCCCTCATGGACGGGCTCGCGACCGAGGACATCCCCTGGGCGGCGCTCGCCGGCCTCGTGGAGGAGCGCTACTCGCGCTATTACGGCATCACGCTCGACTTCGTGAAGATCGCCGCCGAGATGTGGCCGGCCATCCTCGCCGAGCGGCAGGCGAGCGACCCCGCCCGGCGCCGCTCGGCCCTCATCGACGCGCGGGCCGCCAGCCTCGCGGCGGCGGCGCCCCAAAGACCGGTGATCGTCGCCGGCTCGACGGGCTCCATCCCCGCCACAGCCCGGCTCATCGCCGCCATCGCACGCCTGCCCAAGGGCGCCGTGGTGCTGCCGGGGCTCGACACCGGGCTCGATGACGACACCTTCGCGCTCATCGGCGCGGGCGCCGACCTAACGGTGCATAACCACCCGCAGGCGATGCTCGCCCGCCTTCTCGCCACCATCGGCATTCCGCGCGCCGACGTCGCCGTCCTCGGCGCGCCCCCGTCGGGCCTTGCCGCTCGCTCGCGCTTCCTCTCCGAGGCCATGCGGCCGGCGGAGACCACGGACCTGTGGGCCGAGCCCGCCCACCGCCCGTCGGAGGCCGATCTTCACGCCGCCTTCGACGGCCTCGCCCTCGTCGAGGCGGCGGACGAGCGGGAGGAGGCGCTGTGCGCGGCCATTGCCCTGCGCGAGGCGCTGGAGGATCCGAAGGCGACGGCGGCGCTGGTGACGCCGGACCGGGCGCTCGCCGAGCGCGTGGCCGCCGAGCTCGCCCGCTGGGGCATCGCCGCCGAGGATTCGGCCGGCCTGCCGCTGCGGCGCAGCCCGCACGGCACGCTCGCCCGCCTCGTCGCCGATGCGGCTGCCGCCGACCACGAGCCCACGATCCTCGCCAGCCTCGTCGCCCATCCCCTCGCCCGCTTCGGCTGGCCACGGGCGACAATGGAGCGCGCTGCCCGCACGCTCGAGATCGGAGTGCTGCGCGGCCCCGCGCCGCCGCCGGGCCTTGCCGGTATCGCCGCCGTGCTCGCCGAGCGGCGGGCGGAAGCAAGCGACCACCGCGCGCCGCGGCCGCTGCGCCGCTTGACCGACACGGATTGGGACCTCGCCGAGACGCTCCTTACGCGCCTTAGCGAAGCCTTCTCCGGCTTTCGCGCCGAGGACGGAGAGGAACTCGACCTCGTCGCCCTCGTCGGCGCCCACCGCGCCGCGCTCGATGCAGTGGCGCGCCCCGGCGCCGACGAGCCGCTGCCCCTCGCCGCGGGAGAGGCGGGAGAGGCCCTGGCCGAGGTCTTCGACGCGGCAACGAGCGCGAAGGTCGACGGCCTCACCGGCCGCTTCGCCGATTATCCGGCCTTCTTCGCGACGCTGATGGCCGACGCGGTGGTGCGCCGGCCGATGTCCGGCCACCGGCGCGTCAAGATCCTCGGCCTGCTCGAGGCGCGCCTCGTCGAGGCCGATCGCCTCGTCCTCGGCGGGCTCGACGAGGAGGTGTGGCCGCCGACGGCGCGCACCGATGCCTTCCTCAACCGGCCGATGCGCGCCGCCCTCGGCCTCGCCCCGCCCGAGCGGCGCATCGGCCAGACGGCCCACGACTTCGTGCAGGCGCTCGGCACGCGCGACGTGGTGCTGACCCGGGCCCTGAAGCGCGGCGATGCGCCGACCGTCCCTTCGCGCTTCCTGCAGCGCATGCAGGCGCTGGCGGGCGACGAGCTGTGCGCGGAGCTGAGGCGACGGGGCGAGCGCCTGCGCCGCTACGCCGGGGCGCTGACGCGCCCGCCCGCACTCAGGCCCATCGAGCGGCCGCGGCCGAAGCCCGACCCGGCGCTGATCCCGCGCCGCCTCAGCGTCACCGAGGTCGAGACGCTGGTGCGCGACCCCTATGCCATCTTCGCCCGCCATGTGCTGAAGCTCGATCCGCTCGATCCCATCGCCGTGCCGCCGGGCGCCGCCGACCGCGGCACCATCGTGCACGAGGCGCTCGGCGCCTTCACCGCCCGCCATCCCGTGACGCTGCCGGCCGAAGCAGCCGAGGAACTGGTCGCCATCGGCCGGCAGGCCTTTGCCCCCATCGCCGCCTATCCGGATGTCGCGGCGCTGTGGTGGCCCCGCTTCCTGCGCCTCGCCGGGGCTTTCATCGCCTGGGAGACGGAGCGACGCGCGGATATCGATGTCGTTCAGGCCGAGGTGGCCGGCGCCCTCGCACTGGCGCTAGCCGACGGCAACCCCTTCCGCATCACGGCACGCGCCGACCGCATCGAGCGCCTGCGCGACGGCCGGGTGGTGATCGTCGATTTCAAGACAGGGCAGCCGCCGAGCTCAAAGCAGGTCTTCGCCGGCTTCTCCCCGCAGCTCACGCTAGAGGCTGCCGTCCTTGCCGCAAGCGGCTTCCGCGACGTTGCACCAGTGCCCCCCGGGCTTTGTGAGCTTCTTTACATGCACGCCGGCGGCGCCCGTGACCCTCTGAGGCCCTGCCCGGTCAAGCCGCCGCGCGACGAGACGCGCTCCGTCGCCGAGATCGTCGTCGAGCACGAGAGGAAGCTGACGACCCTTCTGTCGCGCTACGTCACCGGCGAGATCGGCTTCGCGTCGCGACCCTTCCCGCAATTCGCCGGCCGCTTCGGCGCCTACGACCATCTCGCCCGCGTGCGCGAATGGTCGCTCGCCGGCGACGAGGCCGATCTTGGCGAACTCGGAGGCGAGGCATGAGCGGCCCGGCGCCCGGCGGGCTCAAGGTCCCGACGAAGACGATCCTCGACCAGCAGCGCGCCGCCCGGCCGGACGCCTCGGCCTGGGTGTCGGCCAATGCCGGCTCGGGCAAGACCAAGGTGCTCGCCGACCGCGTCATGCGGCTCCTGCTCTCCGGCACGGAGCCCTCGCGCATCCTCTGCCTCACCTTCACCAAGGCGGCGGCGGCGAACATGGAGAACCGCATCTTCGCCGAGCTCGGCAAGTGGGTGCGGCTCGACGACGAGGCGCTCACCGCCGCGCTCGAGAAGCTCGAGGGCCGCCGGCCGGACCGGGCCCGGCTCGCGCGCGCTCGCCGGCTCTTCGCCCATGCCGTCGAAACCCCCGGCGGCCTCAAGATCGAGACCATCCACGCCTTCTGCGAGCGCCTACTGCACATGTTCCCCTTCGAGGCGAACGTGCCGGCGCGCTTCACGGTGCTTGACGACAACGAGAGCGCGGTTCTGCTCGCCGAGGCGCTGTCCACAGTCATGGCCCGGGCCGCCCTCGGCCGCGAACCCGGCCTGCGCGAGGCCCTGACGCTGCTCGCCGAGAACCATTCGGACACAGCCATCGCCGAGACGATCCGCGAGGCGCTGCGCCACCGCACGGCGCTCCTCGCCCTCCGCGAGCCCGACGCCTTCGCCGACACTATGGCCAGCCTTGCCACTGCCCTTGGTCTCGCGGAGGGCGAGACACTGCAGACCATCGCCCGCGCCATGTGCGAGGACGGCATCGCCCCGGCCGAATGGCCGGCGATCGCCGAGGTGCTGCGCGGCGGCAAGAAGACCGACCAGACGAATGCCGAAGCGCTGTCGCTGGCGGCGCGGGCGGACGATCCGTGGGAACGGCTGGCGCATTACCGCTCGCTGTTCTTCACCCAGAAGGGAACGCCGGCGGCCAACAGCAGCGTGGCGACGGCCGGCGTCCCGCGCGATCTTGCCGAGCGTCTTTTTGCCGAGCGCGATCGCCTCGCCGCCCTCGACGAGCGGATGAAGGGCGCAAGGACGCTTGAGCGGACGCAGGCCCTGCTCACCCTCGCGCAGGCTGTCCTCGCTCGCATCGAGGCTGTCAAGCGGGCGAAGGGCGCGCTCGATTTCGACGATCTGGTCGAGCGCACGCTGACCCTGCTCGAGCGCGCTGATACGGCCTGGGTGCTCTACAAGCTCGACGCCGGCATCGACCACCTCCTCGTCGATGAGGCGCAGGACACGAGTCCGACGCAATGGGCCATCCTGAAGCGGCTGACGGAGGAACTCTTTGCCGGTGAGGGCGCCGTCGCGAAGACACGCACGCTCTTTGCCGTAGGCGATCCCAAGCAGTCGATCTACGGATTCCAGGGCGCTGCACCGCAGGAATTCGAGGGCTCGGGCCGCTATTTCCAGACACGGGCAAAGCAGGCTGACCTCCTGTTCGAGCCGGTGGAGCTCACCGTCTCCTTCCGCTCCGCGCCGGCGGTGCTGAGCGCCGTCGATGCCGTCTTCTCGGTCGAGGCCCATTATCGCGGCCTCAGCTTCGCTGATGTCGCGGTCGGCACCGCGCATGAGAGCGCGCGCCCCGATGCCCCGGGCCTCGTCGAGATATGGGAGACGGAGCGGCCGGCAGATAGCGAGGAGCCGGAAGCCTGGGCGCTGCCGCTCGACGAAGTCACCGAAAGCGCGCCCGCCATCCGCGTGGCCGAGCGCATCGCCCGTACCGTCGAGCGGCTGACGCGGCACGGCGACGATACCGGCCAGCGCTTCGCCCCGGGCGACATCCTCATTCTCGTGCGCAGCCGCGGCGCCTTCTTCGAGGCTGTCATTCGGGCCCTGAAGCGACGCGGCGTGCCGGTCGCCGGCGCCGACCGTCTCGACGTCGGCCAGCACATCGCCGTGCGCGACCTCGTCGCCGCGGGGCGGGCCGCCGTCCTGCCCGACGACGACCTGACGCTGGCCGCCGCCCTTAAGAGTCCGCTCCTCGGCCTTGGTGACGACGATCTGATGCGCATCGCCGCACGGCGGGAGGAGAGCGAGAGCCTCGCCGACGCCATCGCGCGGACCAGCGCGGCCGGCGATGCAGCGGCTGCACGGGCGGGCGAGGCGCTCGCGCGCTGGCGCAATGCCGCCGCCCGCCGCGGTCCCTTCGCCTTCTATGCCGGGCTGATCGGCCCGGAAGGCGGCCGCGAACGGCTCGTCGCACGGCTCGGCCAGGAGGCGGGCGACGCCATCGACGCCTTTCTCGCCATGGCGCTCGACTTCGAGCACCGCCACGCGCCGTCGCTGAAAGCCTTTCTCCTCTCCTTCGAGAGCGACGGCCGCGAGGTGAAGCGCGAGATCAAGCGCGACCTCGACGCCGGACGCGACGAGGTCCGCGTCATGACGGTGCACGGTGCCAAGGGGCTGGAGGCGCCCTTCGTCATCCTCGCCGACGACTGCAGACAGCCCAACGGCCGCCATGATCCCAAACTCTTCGCGCTGCCCCTGCAGCACCGCGGCCGCGCCGGCCCGGCCACGGTGCCGGTGTGGTCGCCGAAGCGCGACGAGGACACTCCGGCCATTGCACGGCTCAGGGAAGCGGTACGCACGCGCGAGGCCGAGGAGCACAACCGCCTCCTCTACGTCGCCATGACCCGCGCGAAGGACCGGTTCGTCGTCGCTTCCTATAGCAACGGCAAGCGCGGCAAGGACGGCAACTGGCCCGAGCTGCCCGCCATGTGCTGGACTCGCATGATCCGCCGCGGCCTGGAGGGTCGGCTGGAAGAGGTCGAGGTGGACGGCCTGAGGGTCCAGCGCTGGCGAAGCGGCCCCCTCGACGCTCTCGCAGCCGCGCCGGCCTCCGCCGAGGATAGCGCCGGCATCGCCATGCCCGATTGGCTCGATCGGCTGGCGCCTGCGGAGCCGGAGGCGCCGCCGCCGCTCAGCCCC
This sequence comes from Chelatococcus sambhunathii, assembly GCF_001418005.1. Classification (GTDB taxonomy): domain Bacteria; phylum Pseudomonadota; class Alphaproteobacteria; order Rhizobiales; family Beijerinckiaceae; genus Chelatococcus_A; species Chelatococcus_A sambhunathii. Next base: position 37,905 of record NZ_LIOL01000005.1, read on the forward strand.
TCGAGCGCGCTCGCCGCCGCCGACAGGCCGCACCGTCCGGGTGACGGGCCCTTCGCCGCCGACGCGCGCCTTGCCGGCACGCTCGTACACCAGCTCGTCGAGCATCTGCCCGGCCTGCCTGCCGCGGCGCGCCGGACGGCGGCCGAGCGATTCGTCGCCGCGCGGGCCGGGCGCCTCGACGAGGCGAAGCGGGCCGGCGTTGTCGCCCAGGCCCTCGCCCTTCTCGACGAGCCGGCGCTCGCGCCCCTCTTTGGCCCTGACGCGCGCGCCGAGGTCGCCGTTGCCGGCGAGATCGCCGTCGGCAGCACGAGGCGCGCCGTCTCGGGACAGATCGACCGGCTCGTGGTGAGCGACGAGACCGTCGTCTTCGCCGATTTCAAGACGAGCGTCCGCCCTCCGGCGGATCTCGCGGCGGTGCCCGAGGCGCATGTCGTGCAGCTCGCCGTCTATGCGGCGCTGCTTGCGGACATCTTCCCCGGACGCAGCCTCAGGGCCCTTCTCGTCTACACCGCCGGGCCGCGTGTGCTGGAGGTTCCCGGCGAGGCGCTCGCCGCCGCGCTCGGCCGGATCCCGGTGTTGTGAACGGCCAGGGTGCCACCAGATCTAGCGTCAACGTGTGGGCACGCACACAAGTTGCCTTGACCGGAACGGGGGGCCTTCCTACGTTCGGATCGACTTGCTGCGCAGACTGCGCCGCGCATATGGAAAGGAACTCATCATGGCGACTGCGAAGGTGACAGATGCGAGCTTCGAGGCCGATGTCCTGAAGTCCGCAGAGCCCGTCGTCGTCGATTTCTGGGCCGAATGGTGCGGACCCTGCCGCATGATCGCGCCCGCGCTCGAGGAAATCGCCACCGAGATGGCCGGCAAGGTCAAGGTCGTCAAGCTCAACGTCGACGAGAACCCGAACACAGCCGCCCAGTTCGGCATCCGCTCGATCCCGACCCTCATGATGTTCAAGGACGGCAAGCTCGCCGGCCAGAAGGTCGGTGCCCTGCCGAAGAGCGAACTGTCCAAGTGGATCTCGACCGCCGTCTGAGTCGCGGCGCATCGACGCTGGAAGAAGGGCCCGCCGGGGCCCTTTTTTCTTGCCGCGATTGCCTGTTGCCGCCGCCGGGCCGCCGTGGCATGCCGGAGCCATGCAGGACACGGACCTCCCCATCGCCCATCTCGTCCTCGGCGGCGCCCGCTCGGGCAAGAGCCGCCATGCCGAGGCGCTGGTCAGGGCGATGCCGGGACCGTGGATCTATATAGCCACTGCCGAGGCGCGCGACGCCGAGATGTTGGAGCGCATCGCCCGCCACCGTCATGACAGGGAACCCCAATGGCGGACTGTGGAGGCGCCTCGCGCCCTCGTCGCGGCCATCGCCGCGGCGCCGGAGGGCGCGCCCGTCCTCGTCGACTGCCTGACCCTCTGGCTCACCAACATCATGCTCTCGGACGAGGATGTCGAGACCGCTTGCCGGCAACTAACGGAGGCGGTAGCCCGCCGAAGGCGGCCGCTCGTCCTCGTCGCCAACGAGGTCGGCTTCGGCATCGTGCCGGACAATGCGCTCGCCCGCCGCTTCCGCGACCATGCCGGCCTCCTCAACCAACGCCTTGCCGCCGTCGTCGACCAGGTCACCCTCGTGGTCGCCGGCCTGCCGCTCACCGTGAAGGGACGCGACCGATGACCGCCATCTCCCCCGAGGAAGCCGCCCGCCATCGCGAGAAGATGGTGAAGCGCAAGGCGGTGCAGGATGCGGAGGTGGCGGCAAAGACACGCGAGAAGGGCCTCCTCATCGTCAACACCGGCCCCGGCAAGGGCAAGTCGACCGCCGCCTTCGGCCTCATGCTGCGCGCCCTCGGCCACGGCTGGAAGGTGGGCGTCGTCCAGTTCATCAAGGGCAACTGGGAGACGGGCGAGCGCCGCGCCATGGAGCGCTTTTCCGACCTCGTCGAATGGCACGCCATGGGCGAGGGCTTCACCTGGGAGACGCAGGACAAGGCCCGCGACATCGCCGCCGCCTCGCGCGCGTGGGACAAGGCGAAGGAGCTGATGGCGCGGGACGACGTCCGCCTCGTCATTCTCGACGAACTCAACATCGCCCTGCGCTATGATTACCTGCCGCTCGACGCGGTGGTGGCGACGCTCGCGGCGCGGCGGCCGGACCTGCACGTGGTCGTGACCGGTCGCAACGCCAAGCCCGAGATGGTCGCCGCCGCCGATCTCGTCACGGAGGCGGGGCTCGTCAAGCACCACTTCGCCGCCGGGGTGAAGGCACAGGAAGGCATCGAATTCTGATGGCAACGCCCGCGGTGATGCTCCAGGGCACCGGCTCCAACGTCGGCAAGTCGCTGATCGTCGCGGGCCTGTGCCGCCTCTTCGCCCGCCGCGGGCTCACCGTGCGCCCCTTCAAGGCGCAGAACATGTCGAACAACGCCGCTGCAGTGGCCGGCGGCGAGATCGGCCGCGCCCAGGCGCTGCAGGCGCGGGCCGCCCGCGCCGAGCCTACCGTGCACATGAACCCGGTGCTGCTGAAGCCCGAGAGCGACCGTGGCGCCCAGATCATCGTTCAGGGCCGGCGCCACGGCCATCTCGATGCACGCGACTTCACCGGCCGACGCAAAGCCCTGATGCCCTTCGTGCTCGGCAGCTTCGCCAAGGTCTGCGAGGGGGCCGACCTCGTCATCGTCGAGGGCGCGGGCAGCCCGGCCGAGATCAACCTGCGCGCCGGCGACATCGCCAACATGGGCTTCGCCACCGAGGCCGACGTGCCGGTGGTGCTCGTCGGCGACATCGACCGCGGCGGCGTCATCGCCAGCCTCGTCGGCACCCATGCCGTGCTCGACGAGGCCGACCGGGCCATGGTGCGCGGCTTCCTCGTCAACAAGTTCCGCGGCGACCCCGCCCTCTTCGCCGCGGGCATGACGGCGATCGCCGAACGCACCGGCTGGCAGCCGCTCGGCCTGCTGCCCTGGCTTCCGGAGGCGAGCCGGCTACCTGCGGAAGATGCGCTCGACCTCACCGGCACCGGCCGCAAGCCGGGCGACACCTTCATCGTCGCCGCCCCCGTCCTGCCGCGCATCGCCAATTTCGACGATCTCGACCCGCTCAGGCTGGAGGAGGGCGTCTCCCTCGTCCTCGTGCCGCCCGGCCGGCCGATCCCGTCCGACGCCGACCTCATCGTCCTGCCCGGCTCGAAGGCGACCATCGCCGACCTCGCCCATCTCAGGGACGAGGGCTGGGACATCGACATCCTCGCCCATGTGCGCCGCGGCCGGCGCGTCGTGGGCCTGTGCGGCGGCTACCAGATGCTCGGCCGCACCATCGCCGATCCCGAGGGCATCGAGGGCACGGCCGGTGTCGTGCCGGGGCTCGGCCTTCTCGACATCGACACGGTCCTGACGGGCGATAAGACCGTGCGGCCGGTCGAGGCCGTCCATGCAGGGACGGGCTATGCGGTCACCGCTTACGAGATCCACCTCGGCCGCAGCGAAGGGCCCGATTGCATGCGCGCGCCCTTTCGCGTCGCCGGCGAACGCGAAGGGGCCATGTCGCCGGACGGGCTCGTCATCGGCACTTATCTGCACGGCATGTTCGCCGCCGACGACTTCCGCCGGGCCTTCCTCGCCCAGGCGAGCGGCGGCACCTTCCGCGCCAGCCTCGCCTACGAGCGCAGCATCGAGGAAGCCCTCGACAGGCTCGCCGCCCATGTCGGCCGGCACATGGACGTCGCCGCACTCCTCGCCATCGCGCAGGAGCGAGGCGGCGAGTCGATCCGCTAACGCTCCCCGTTCACCTTGGCACGCACCTCGGCCGCAAGCGCCTCGATGGCGGCCGGCGTCGACGGCCCGCCGCAGATGGTGAGCCTGTCGGACAGGAAGAGGCGCCGCTCGGGCGGCAGCACGCGGGCAAGCGCCGGGTGGACGAGAAAGGCCGTGCCGTTGTCGATGGCGCGGGCATCGGCCTCGTCCATCACCACGAAGTCCGGCGGGTCCATGACGAGTTGCTCGAGGCGCACGAGGCCGCCCTGCGTCAGGCCGAGGCGGGCCTGCATCGGCTGAAGGCCCATGTGGCCGAGGAGTTCGCCGACGAGCGAGCGTTCCCCCGGCACATAGCCGCGCCGGTAGAGAATGAGCGCGGTGGCCGGGCGCCGTGCGATGCCCCTGGTGCGCGCGAGCGCCGCCTCGATCTCGGCGGCAAGCGCCGCGCCGCGCTCCGGATGGCCGAGCCGGGCCGCAACGGCCCTGAGCTGCTCGCGCCCCCCGGCGATGTCGCGCCAGGGGTCGAGCACCATCAGCTCCACGCCGTGGCGCTCCAAAAGCTCGCGCTTGACGCGCGTCCCGTACCGGCCACTGAGCACGAGGTCCGCCTCGCCGACAAGGATCTCCTCCCCCGTGCCGCCGTTGACCGGAAGGTCATCAACCAGCCCCGCGAGGAAGGAATAATCCTCATCGCGCGACAGGGGGCTGAGCGAGGCGATCTGGCCGCGGTCGGCGAGTGCCAGCAGGAGTTGGTCAGCGCACAGGTTGAGCGAGACGACCCGCGCCGGAGGCGTTTCGGTGTAGCGGACAACGGACGGCACGGTTTCCGATCGGCCGGCCGCGGCGAGGCGCACCATATCCCCCTCCCCCCGCTCGCGGCGGGAAGGGGTCAGGGGTGGGGGGCCGGCGGGTGCAGGCCGGAAGCCTTCCGGGCCGACGGACACACCACCTGCAATCGTCGAACGCCCGCCGGCGGAACCGCCCCCCACCCCGGCCCTCCCCGCCACTGCGTGGGGGGAGGGAGGAGAGAGGCGCTCCGGCTCGCTGCTGCCGGAAGCCGGCCCAAGGCCGAGCCCTGTTGCAAGCACGATCGCGAACGCGACAGCCGTCCTCATATCCTCATGTCCTTGCCTGCCCTTACGGGCGCAATCTCCGCCGCAGCCTTACGGCGCTCCTTGCGCCGGCGCAAATGCACGGGCGGTGTATCCGCTCCGCGTGCTTGCGGCCGAGCCGCGGTCTGCGTAAAGAGGCCCTGCGTTGGTGCCCCGCCGCAGCGGGGTGAAACGGGAACACGGTGCAAGACCGTGGCTGCCCCCGCAACTGTGAGCGGCGAGCGGCGATTCGACGAAGCCACTGGGGCCATCGGGCACCGGGAAGGCCGAATCGCCGCAGGGACCCGCAAGCCAGGAGACCGGCCAGCGCGCGAGGCAACCCTGACATCCGCCGGAGGGGCGGAATGGAGGTTTTCATGGCCGGTTCCGCCGGCCGCCGGACGCTCTCCGGCGGTATCTTCCTTTTGTCTTCCCTCATCCTTGCCGCCACCGGCGCCGCCGGCAACGAGATCACCCTGCGCGAGATCGTCGTCACGGCGACGCGCGGCCCGCAGGCCATTGCCCGCAGCGGCAGCGCCGTTACCGTCATTACCGGCGAGGAGATCGCCCGCGCGGGCGCTCGCACGCTCAACGAGGCCCTGCGCCGCGTGCCCGGCCTCGACCTCACCGAGAGTGGCGGCACGGGCGCCACCGCCTCTGTGCGCCTGCGCGGCGGCGAGCCGGGCCAGACCCTGGTGCTGATCGACGGCGTGCGCGTCAATGATCCGTCCACCGGCAACGGCCAGTTCGACTTCTCGTTGCTGGTGCCGACCGGCATCGAGCGCATCGAGGTGCTGCGCGGCCCCCAATCGGCCCTCTACGGCTCGGACGCGATGGGCGGCGTCGTCAACATCATCACCCGCAAGGGCCGCGGCGAGCCGCGCGCAGCCATCGCCGCCGAGGGCGGCAGTTACGGCAGCAGGGGGGTGCAGGCCGCCGTGTCCGGCGGCGATCCGCGCTTCAACTATGCCATCTCCCTCAACGGCTACGACACCGCCGGCTTCTCGCGCTGGGGCCACCGCATCGGCCGCCTCCGCGCCCGGCACCCATGGCCGCTGGAGAACGACGGCGCGCGCCGCTTCGGCCTCTCCGCGCGCTTCGGCTTCTCGCCGAGCGAAGACGTCGCCTTCGACGTCGGCGGCTCGGCCTATGTCAATGCCACGCAATACGACGCGGCCTTCGGAGCCTTTCCCGACACCCCGTCGTCGAGCGTCCAGCGCCTCGGGCAGGTCCATGCCAGGGCGACCGTCCACGCCTTCGACCGGCGGCTGAAGAACACCTTTCTCGTCTATGCCAACCGCACCGAGCGCGACTATCGCTCCATCAGCTATTACGGCAGCACGGCAGCGCCGGTGACGGACTGGTCGAAGGATGGCTATGTCGGCGGGCGCGTCGGCGCCTCCTATCAGGGCGATCTCTCGCTTGATGCCTTCGGCCTCCTTACCTTCGGCGGCCAGGTGGAACGCGAGACGCTGACGAGCACGAGCCAGCCGGTGCTGCCGGTGCCCGGCCTACGCACGACGCTCGACGATGCCGCCCAGACCACCCGCTCGCTCTTCGCCCTGCACCAGATCGCCCTCGCCGAGCACTTGAACCTGTCGCTCGGCGGGCGCATTGACGACATCGAGGGGGCGGACCGCTTCGCCACCTGGCGCGCCACCCTCGCCTACGACATCGCGGAGAGCGGCACCGTGCTGCGCGCAAGCGCCGGGACGGGCGCCAAGGCTCCGACGCTCTACCAGCGCCTCGATCCGCTCTACGGCAATGCGGCGCTCAGCCCGGAGCGCTCCTTCGGCATCGACGCCGGCATCGACCAGAAGCTGTTCGACGGGCGGCTCACCCTTTCCGGCACGCTGTTCCTCAACCGTTTCCGCGACCTCATCAATTTCCAGAGCGATCCGTCCTGCCGGACGGACCAGCCCTTTGGTTGCTACGTCAATGTGGCGCGGGCCGAGACCAGCGGCTTCGAACTGGCGGCGAAGGCCGAGCTCATTCCCGGGAGGCTTGGGCTCGACATCGCCTATACGAACCTTGTCGCCATCGACCGCACCACCGACCTCAGGCTCGCCCGCAGACCGGAGAACACCGCGCGCATCGGCCTCACCTTGACGCCCGCGCCGGGCCTCGTCATCGCGCCGGCGCTCGTCCTCGTCGACGCGCGCTATTCCGCGGCGCACGAGAAGGACAGGCTCGCCCCCTATGCCCGGCTCGACCTCTTCGCCTCCTATGAGGTGTCGGAGGGCGTGTCGCTCTTCCTGCGCGGTGAAAACCTCACCGATGCGCGCTATGAGGAGGTGAAGAACTACGGCACGGCGGGGCGCTCGCTCTACGCCGGCCTCAAGGCCAGCTGGTGAGGCGATGGACGGCGCAGGGGGCAGGGAGATCGAGGAGGAGGCGGCCCGCCGCTCCGGGCGCTGGCTGGTGCCGGCGCTCGTCGTCATCCTCCTCGTCCTGTGCGTCCTGTCGCTGATGCTCGGCCCGGCGCGGCTCACGCCAGCCACGGTGATCGAGGGCCTCCTCGGCGACAGCGGTGGTGCGGGCGTCGTCGTGCGCGACATCCGCCTGCCGCGCACCCTGCTCGCCGTCATCATCGGCGCGACGCTCGGCCTTGCGGGCGCCGCCTTGCAAGGTCTGCTGCGCAACCCGCTCGCCGCACCCTCCGTCTTCGGTGCGCCGCAGGCGGCGGCGCTCGGAGCCGTCGTCGTCATCTATTTCGGCTATGCGGAGGTTTATTCGCCCGCCCTGCCGCTCGCCGCCATCGCCGCCTCCTTCCTGTCGGTGCTCGTCGTCATCCTCATCGCCGGTGAGGGTGCGAGCCTCGTCGTCCTCGTCCTTGCGGGGCTTGCCATCTCTAGCCTCGCCGGGGCGGCCACCTCGCTCGCCATCAGCCTGTCGCCCAACGCCTTCGCCGTCACCGAGATCGTCTTCTGGCTCATGGGCTCGCTGGAGGACCGAACCATGCGCCACGTCGCGCTCGTGGCGCCCTTCGCGCTTCTCGGGGCCGCGCTCCTCCTCTCCCAGGGTGGGGCGCTGCGCACGCTGGCGCTCGGCGAGGAAGCCGCCCGCAGCCTCGGCATCGACGTGCGCCTGCTGCGCCTTGCGGTCGTCACCGGGGTGGCCGTCGGCGTCGGCGCGAGCGTAGCGGTCGCCGGCACCATCGGCTTCATCGGCCTCGTCGCCCCGCACATCGTGCGCCCGCTCGTCGGTCATGACCCGGGCCGCACGCTCGTGCCGGCAGCGCTCGCCGGGGCGGTGCTGCTGACTGCGGCCGATTGCGCCGTGCGTGTCATCCCCTCCGCCACCGAGGTCAAGCTCGGCGTGCTCACCGCCATCGTCGGCGTCCCCTTCTTCCTCTACATCATCGTGCGCCGCCGGGCCGAGCTGACGGGAGCGCCGGCATGACGGGTCCCACTCTCGCCGCCCGCGCCGTCGCCGCGCGCCTCGGCGGCCGGCAGGTGCTCGCCGGCGTCGACCTGACACTTTCGCCCGGCAGCCTGACTGCCATCATCGGCCCGAACGGCGCCGGCAAGACGACATTGGTGCGGGTAATGGCCGGGCTCGTGCGGCCGGAGGTAGGCACGGTGCTCCTCGGCGAACGGCCGCTGCCGGCGCTCTCGACCCGCGAGCGGGCCCGCGCCATTGCCTATCTGCCGCAGGGTGGCACCGTCGCCTGGCCGCTGCCGGCCGCCGACGTCGTCGCCCTCGGGCGCGTGCCGCACGGCGGCGGGCCGGGAACGGGCCGGATTGATCCGGCTGTCGCCCGCGCCATGCGCGCCACCGACAGCGAGGCCTTCGCCGGACGGGCCGTCACCACCTTGTCGGGCGGCGAGCGGGCGCGCGTCCTGCTCGCCCGCGCGCTCGCCGTCGAGGCGCCGGTGCTCATCTGCGACGAGCCGGTCGCCGCGCTCGATCCGCGTCACCAGCTCGCGGTGATGGGCGTGCTCGCCGCCGAGGCCCGGAAGGGCCGCGCCGTCGCCGTCGTGATGCACGACCTCGCCCTTGCCGCGCGCCATGCCGACCGGGTTGTCATCCTCGCCGAGGGACATCTCGTCGCCGCCGGCACGCCGCACGCGGTGCTGACCCCGGCCCTGCTGGCGGAGGTCTTCGGGGTCGCCTCTCTGCGCGAGGAGCGGCCGGACGGGCTGCTCGTCCTGCCCTGGCGCCCGCTTGCGCCCGCGTCCCCTGTTTGACGACTGACGCACAACGTCATACCTCTAATCGACATACCCCGGTCCCGAAAGGCGGGACGGAGCATTCGGTTCGAGAGAAGTCGATCATCTGCCATGAAGGACGGCAGCCCAAGCCCGGACACCCGCGCGCGTATCATCGCCGCCGCCGAACAGCTCTTCCGCGACATCGGCTTCCAGAAGACGACCGTTGCCGACATCGCCAAGACGCTCTCCATGAGCCCGGCCAACGTCTACCGTTTCTTCGCCTCCAAGAAGGACATCAACGAGGCGGTGGCCGAGCGCATGACCGGCCGCAAGCGAATCCGGCTCGAAGCCGTCGCCAGCGAGCCGGGCACGGCGCGCGAGCGCATGCGCCGCCTCCTGACTGAGATGCACATCATGATGGCGGAATTCGCCGATGCCGATGCCAAGATCCAGGAGATGGTGGCCGTCGCCATCGCCGAGAGCTGGAGCGTCATCCACGACCACATCCGCGACATCGACACGATCATCGCCAATGTGGTGCGCGAGGGCATCGCCGAAGGCGAATTCTCGGATGTGGATCCGGAGGTGGCCGGCCCCTGCGTGCGCGCGGCGATGACACGCTTCTGCCATCCGAGCGTGCTCGTGATGTGCCGTGACATCCCGCAGCCGACCCTCGACGAGCAGATCGACTTCATCCTGGCGGCCCTCGGTGCGGGGCGGCAGGAGACCCCGCGCCGGGCCCGCGAGGCGACCCGCGCAACCTGAACCGCCCGCAGCTCCCGTCGGTTCGGCGCGTTGACAAACCGCCCCGTCAGGCTGATACCGCGCACACATCCATTCAGAACGGCTCCAGATTCTTGGCACAACTCCTGGCGAAGAAGACGCTGATCATTGCCCACGACCTCGGCGCGACCATCCTTGCCGTGGTCCTGGCCTTTATCGTGCGCTTCGAGGGCCCGCAGCTCGGCGAGCGCCTGGCGCTGCTGCCGCACGTCCTTGTCGTCTTCGTGCCGCTCGCCGCCGTCACCTACTGGTACTTCGGCCTCTACCGCTCGCGCTGGCGCTTCGCCTCGCTGCCCGACCTGTCGAACATCTTCAAGGCGGTCACGATCCTGGCGCTGGCACTGCTCGTCGGCGACTATGTCCTCGCCTCGTCGCGCTTCTACGGCTACTTCTTCTTCGGCAAGATCACCATCGCGCTCTACTGGGTGCTGCAGATGTTCCTGCTCGGCGGGCCTCGGCTTGCCTGGCGCTATCTGAAATACGCCCAGTCGCGCCACAGCATCGAGCGGCAGGACGCCACCGCCTCCCTTGTCCTCGGGCGCAGCGCCGAGGTGGAGGTCGCGCTGCGGGCCATCGAGAGCGGTGCTTTCTCGAAGATCGCGGCCAAGGGCATCCTGTCGCCGCGCGAGTCTGATCTCGACCAGGCGATTCGCGGCGTGCCGGTGCTCGGCACCTTCGTCGAACTTGAGCAGGTCATCGCCGATCTCGCCGAGCGCGGGATCAACGTGCGCCGTCTCGTGATGACGCCGAGCGCCATCAACGCCCCCGAAGCCGACGCCCTGCTCGCCCGCGCGCGGCGCCTCGGCCTGCCGCTGTCGCGGCTGCAGGGCCTTGATGAGGAAGGCCTGCGCGACCTCACCCTTGCCCCCGTCGACATCGAGGACCTGCTGCTGCGCCCGACGGTCGAGATCGACAAGGCGCGCCTCGCCCGCTTCATCCGCGGCAAGCGCGTACTCGTCACGGGCGGCGGCGGCTCCATCGGCAGCGAGATCTGCGCCCGTGTCGCCGCCTTCGGCGCCGATGCGCTTTACGTGCTCGAGAGTTCGGAGCCGGCGCTGCATGCGGTGACCGAGCAGCTCGCCGTGCTCGACGCGCCGACGCGGATCGAGGGCGGCATCGCCGACGTGCGCGACCGCGAACGCATCGAGCATCTCTTCCGGCAGTTCGCACCCGACGTCGTCTTCCACGCCGCGGCCTTGAAGCACGTACCCTATCTGGAGCAGGACTGGAGCGAGGGCATCAAGACCAACGTCTTCGGTTCCGTCAACGTCGCCGATGCGGCAGTCGCTACCGGCGTGCGCGCGCTCGTCATGATCTCGACCGACAAGGCCATCGAGCCGGTATCCATGCTCGGCACGACGAAGCGCCTCGCCGAGATGTATGCCCAGGCGCTCGATGCCGAGACGGCAGCGAATGGGGGCAGCGGCACGCGCCTCATCGCCGTGCGCTTCGGCAACGTCCTCGGCTCCGTCGGCTCGGTGGTACCGAAGTTCAAGGCCCAGATCGCCCGCGGTGGCCCCGTCACCGTCACCCATCCGGACATGGTCCGTTATTTCATGACGGTGCGCGAGGCCGCCGACCTGGTCCTTACCGCCGCCTCCCATGCCGATGCTGAGGGCCGCATGGCCACCGGCGCCGGCCGGCGCGCCGCCGTCTACGTCCTCAAGATGGGCCAGCCTGTCCGCATCTACGACCTCGCCCAGCGCATGATCCGACTCGCCGGCTTCGAGCCCGGCGTCGATATCGACATTGCCATCACCGGCGTGCGCCCCGGCGAGCGCCTGCATGAGATCCTCTTCGCCCGCGAGGAGCCGATGACGGAGACGGGCATCGACGGTGTCATGGCGGCCGAGCCGGTCTTCGCCGACAAGGCGCGCATCGCGGGCTGGCTGGCGCGGCTCGAGAAGGCGGCGCGCACCTACGACCGCGCCAGCGCCGAGGCGGTGATGGCGGAGGCCATCCCCGAGTTCAGCCGCCGGCAGCCCCCAGCCGCCGCAGGCCTTCCGGTGTCGTCAGAAGCGGTCGCCAGCCGAGCGCCGTGAGGCGGCCCGGCTCGACGACGAGCGAGCCGGCCAGACGCTCGAGCACTGCCTGGCGGCCGGCAAGCCGCAACAGCTTGGCGATCCACCGCTCGTCAATGTCGATGACCCCCGGGCGCCGTCCCATCCCGGCCCTTAGCGCCGCGATAATCTCCGCCAGCGAGACGGGTGCCGCATCGGCCACCAGCATGGCCCCTGACAGCGGGCCGGGCTGCGCCAGCACATGGACGATAGCATCGGCAAGGTTCTCTACCGCAAGAAGCGAGCGCCGGGCGCCGAGCCCGCCGAAGGGCAACGGCAACGGCAGGCGCGCCAGCCTGACGAGGGCCCCCATGTTGCCCGCAACACCCCGACCGTAGACCAGCACGGGCCGTAGCGACACATGGTCGATGCCGCGCTCGGCAAGGCCGCGCTCGGCCGCGAGCTTGGAGCGGCCGTAAGGATCGACCGGGGCGGGCGAATCGTCGTCCCTGACAGTCGCCGTCGCGCTCGCTCCGCTCTGAGCGCGGACGGAGGACAGGAAGACGAAACGGCGCACGCGGCCGGCCGCGGCATCGGCCAGCGCGAGCGTCGCATCGGTATTGACTGCCTGATAGCGCGCCTCCGCGACGCCGGGCCCCACATGGGCGATGCCGGCCCCGTGCACGATGGCGTCGACGCCGCCGAGCCCCGACGCCCAATCGACCGGCCCGGCAAGATCGCCGATGACGAAAGGCTCACTGCCGGGCGGCACGCGGCCCGCATCGCGCACGGCAGCGCGGACGGCATAGCCGGCTTCGCGCAAGCCGGCAGCCACGTGCCGGCCGACGAAGCCGGAGGCTCCGGTGAGGAGAACCGTGCCGCGCGCGCCCGTCATCATGCCGCGGCGATGCCAGCGCGCGGACGCGAGAAGCGCAGCAGCACAAAACCGACGCCCGCCGCCCCGAGCGCGACGATGGCCACCTGAAGCGCCGGAGAGGTGACGCCCAGCGAAATCGCCGCCAGCACGGCAAGGAAGAGATTGAGGACCAGCACCTGGCCAACGACGGCCGGCACCGAATAGCCGTTATCGGTGGCGCGCTGGTAGAAATGGCTGCGGTGCGCCTGCCATACGCGCTCGCCGCGCGCGAGCCGCCTGAAGAGCGTCAGCGTGGCGTCGGCCAGATAGTAGAGCGGCAGGAGGACGGCGGCGGCGAGCCCGCCATGGGCGGCGAGCACGAGCAGCAGGTAGCCGGCGATGAGCCCGATGGGCAGCGAGCCGACATCGCCGAGGAAGAGCCGGGCCACCGGCCGGTTGAAGGGCGCAAAGCCGAGGAGACCGCCAAGCAGGGCCGCCGCGAGCACGCCCTCCGCCGGTGGCAGTAGGCCGGACAGGGCGAAGGTGGTGAGCGCGGCGCACAGCGGCGCGAATTCCGCCACCGTCATCAGGTCGAGCCCGTCCATGAAATTGACGAGATTGACGAACCAGACGCCAGCGAGCACCAGCAGGGCCTGCTCGCAGCCGAGGGGTAGCCAGTCCGGCCCGATGCGTGCGACGTTCGTCGCTGCGACGACCACGAGACCGACAGCGGCGAACTGCGCGCCGAGGCGCGGCAGCACGGGCAGCGGGCGCATGTCGTCGAAGGCGCCAAGCCCCGCGAGCACGATGGCTGCTATTGCGACGGCGAGGAGCGCGGCACCGCCACCGGCACCAAGCGGCGGCAGGCCGATCGCGAAGGCCACCGCACCGGCCGCGAGCGCGGCACCGAGCACGGCGATGCCCCCGCCCTGCGGCGTCGGGATGCGATGGCTCGAGCGCGCGTTGGGCCGCGCCAGCGCATAACGCTGCAGCAGCGGGCGCAGCAGGATGATGGCGAGCCCTGCCAGCAGGGCGGCGCCGAGGCAGGTGGTGGCGAACAGCGCCGTCACGTCGCGCTCCGGATGACGAACCGATCCCGCTCTCCGGCGGGCGGCGCGACAATAGCCGATGGTGCCACAGCCGCAAGCGGCGAGGCTGTCGTGCGGTCGCGATCAGGCGGCTACGCGCGCGGCGGCGAGGTGAACCTCCTGCCCCTCGCGCGCGACGAACGAACCGGGCAGCATGGCGGCGAGGCGCCGCTCCATGTCGGCGAGATCGGCATCCGTGTGCCAGGGATGCACGTGGAAGGCCGCGAGCCGGCCGACGCCGGCCGCCCGGCAGAGCGCGACGCCCGCATCGCAGGTCGAGTGGCCCCAGCCGCGGCAGCGGCAATATTCCGCTTCCGTATACATGGCGTCGTAGATGACGAGGTCGGCGTTGCGCACGAAAGCGAGCAGTTCCTCGTGCGGCCAGGGGCCGAGCTCGTCGTGCTCGATGTCGCTGACGTAGCAGACGGCCCGCCCGCCGTGGTCGAAGCGATAGGCGGTGGCGCCGGAGGGATGCTGCAGCGGGCACGTGCGGACCCTGAGCCCATCGTCGAAGGTCAGCGTCTCACCGGCATGGAAGCCGACGTGCTCAATCGTCGCCGGCAACTGGGCGAGCGTCACTGGGAAGAGCGGCGGCGCAAACAGCCGGTTGAGCGCCGCCTCGGCACTCTCGCCGCCGAGATTGCCGCAGTGCAGCCGCAGCGTCGTGCCCTTCATCAAAGCCGGCCGGAAGAAGGGCAGACCGATGACATGGTCGAGATGAAGGTGGCTCAGAAGCAGGTCGATGTGCGCCGGAGCATCGGCGCCGAGCGTCTGTCCGAGGCGGGTGATGCCCGTGCCGGCGTCGATGACAAACAGCCGCTCACCACAACGTACCTCGACGCAGGCCGTATGACCGCCGAACGTGCATACGTCCGGCCCCGACACGGGATGCGAGCCCCGGACGCCCCAGAAGCGGACGCTGAGATCACTCTCCGTCGGTTTCTTGTCCATAGCCATCCATCATCTCTACCTTAGAAAAACCGCAAACGACGTGCGCTAGCGCACATGCAAGTCACGATTCGGGAGAGTCATGATTGCTCCGCCATTTCCGCCGCCGTCCGTGGCTGCGCCAGCCCGGAGCGCGAGAAATGGACGGTCCTGCCAAGGCAGTCTTCGGACAGGCCCGGCGGCAGCACGGCGACGAGGCTGCGGCTCTCGAACCCCTGGCGCAGACGGCCGACGAGTGCCTCGGCATCGCTCCGCGTCATGCCGTCGAAAATGTGGCTGACCACGAGCACCTGCGGCTCGCGCGCCAGGCAGCGGATAAGATCGACCAGCCGGTCCGGCACCGGCGAGACGAGCCCCTTGCGCGGGCCGACGCGGGCGGAGAGCCCGAGCCGCAGCACCTCGGCGTCGAGACCGAGCGAGGCGAGGACGCGGCGCACGGCGGCATGCACCCGCTCCTCCGCCCCCGCGATGTCGTAGGCCACGCGGCCGAAGAGCAGGTTGTCGCTGAGCGAGGCAGCGCTGCACAACCGCTCCGCTTCCCAGAACTCGATGGCCGGCGCAAGGCCCGGCGGCAGCAGGCGCGCGAAGGTGCGCCGGGCCGCAACGATGCGCGCCTCCAGCGTCTCGTCGAGCAGGCCGAGGCGGTGCCGCGTCTCCACATAGCGCAGGGCAAGCGCGATCAAGAGATCGCGGTCCTCGGCCTGTTCGCTGCGCCGGCGCTGGGCGCGGCGTGCGATCAGGCCCTCGTAGCGGCCGCGCTCCTCGGCGCTGAAGAAGGAGAAGCGCTCGATGAGAGCGTTGTCGTCGGGAATGCCGGCGAACATCTCCACCATCTGCGTGGCGATGGCGAGCCCCATCTCCGTCAGCGGCCGCGTCAATTCCTCCGCCTCCAGCACAGCCCTGAGGAAGGGGTTGCGGGCGAGACGCCGCTCCTCGAACGTGTCGCCCACGGGCACGCCGAAAAGGATGTTCTCGGCCACGGTGCCGTGGCGGTTGTAGCGCTCGGCCGCAAACGGATCGACGAGATTTTCGGTTCCGTCGGAAGCGAGTTCCTCCCTCACCGCCCGCCGAGCGTCGGCGATGAAGGGAGCGAGGCGGCCCGCCGCATGGGCGCCGACGGCCCCATTGAGCCCCAGGCTGTAGACCTCCGCATCGACCCCGACGAGCTTAAGCGCGGCGATGAGCCGGGCATCGCACGCATCCTCGTCCCGCGTCAGCTCCGGCGGCACGCCGTAGGTCAGGTTGTCCCTGAGGCTGCCGTCGAGCATCACGGGATCGGCCCCGGCGAAGGCGATGACGGCCGCCCTGTAGCCGTCGGACATCTCGCCGACGTCGACACCGTCGAAGAGGACGCGCCCCTCCGTGGGATCGAGCGCGCCGCCGAGGATCGCGGCGAGCACATCCGCGCCGGACCCTGGCGGCCCGACGAGAGCGACGTGTGCCGGCAGGTCGAATGCCAGGTCGACGTCCTCGAGCCTGTGTCCGGAATGGGGATCGAAGGCCGCGAGACCCTTGACCTCGATGCGCTGCGGCGAGGGTTGCGGCAGGCGCGCCGCCCGCCGGCGCCGCTCGCCACGCGCATTGAGGCTGCCGACGGCGCGGGCCAGTTCCTCGAGGGCGGCCCGGCCCTCGCGCTGCCCGGCGATCCAGCGCGTGAGCACATCCACAGGCCGTAGCATCAGGAAGGCGGCGAAGAGCGCGGCGACAAAGGCACCGGCGGACAGCATCCCTTCGGCCGCGAGATTGCCTGCGATCACGATGAAGAGCGCGGGAAGGCCGTAGCGGACGACGGCAACGAGCGCCTGCAGGACAATGTGGCGCCGCGCCTGCGCGGCCTGCCGGGCAGACAGGTGCGCCAGCATGGCGCCGAAGCCTGAGAGCTCCGCCTTGCCCGTGCCATGAATGCGGATGGCTGGCAGCCGCCGCGCCGCCTCCTGGGCCATGCGCCCCGATTCGCGATCGCCCTCGCGCGCAACGAAGCCCAGCGCGGCCCTTGCCTCGTCGAGAGGCCGCATCAGGACGGCGGCAGCGATGGCCCCGCCGAGGAACAGGAGCCCGATGAACAGATGCTGCGCGAAGCCGAAGGCGAGAATGACGAGGATTTCCGGACCGACGCTGAGCGGCACGGCGAGCGCTTCCCCGAGCACCGACGCGAGGCGGCCGACACCCTCGCCGATCTGCCGCGCGGCCGCCTCCGCCTCGTCCCGCGCCGAGGGCCGGGCCGTGACGATGCGGCCGAAGATATCCTTCCTGAGCCCGTTCGTGGCGCGGCTCGCTGCCGTCGCAGCAAGAAGGGAGACCAGCGCCCTGAGCCCCACCTGCAGGAGGACGAGGGCAATGAGCGTCGCGATGGCCGCCGCCATATAGGCATCGCGGCCAAGGAGAATGCCCTCGGACACGACGACCTCACCGCCGCCGAAGACCGCGGGCAGCCCGAAGGCGAGGCGCAGGAAAGGCGCCTGCGCATCGATATCGGTGAAACCCCCGCCGATGATGACGTCATCGATCAGGGTCGCCAGCACGACGAGGAAGAGGAGGACGGCGGCCGCCAGCATGAGGCCGACAAGAGCGATCACCAGATTAAGGCCGCGATTGCTGCGCCAAGCAAGTCGTAGGGGATCGCGTTCCATGGTTCTCCGGCGGCCAGTGGCGGGCCGCGGTGCGGCAACCCGTGGCCCCGACCCTACTGACGTTTCGCAAAAGTTTGAACCGCTTTTGCAGGACGATGGCCGGGCGCGGTGCGGCGAGCCGACTGCGGTCTGGCCAAAGCATCACCGCAGCGTGGCTTGCCATGAGCCGCCGCCCCGTGTCCTTCTGCACACCAGATAACAGCAAGGCTCGGGGAGGACGGCGTGGCACCTGCGACCGGGGAGGGGGAAACCTTCGACTACATCGTCGTCGGCGCCGGCTCGGCCGGCTGCGTGCTCGCCAACCGCCTGTCGGCGGACCCGAAGCGGTCCGTCCTCCTTCTGGAGGCCGGCGGCCGCGACGACTGGATATGGTTCCACATCCCCGTCGGCTATCTCTTCGCCATCGGCAATCCGCGCGCCGACTGGATGTTTCGCACGGAGGCCGTGGCCGGCCTCAACGGCCGCGCGCTCGCCTATCCGCGCGGCAAGGTCATTGGCGGCTGCTCCGCCATCAACGCCATGATCTACATGCGCGGCCAGGCGGCAGACTACGAGCGCTGGCGGCAGATGGGCCTTCCCGGCTGGGGCTGGGACGACGTCCTGCCGCATTTCCTGTCGATGGAGAACCACGTCGCCCCGCCCAATGCGCTGCACCGCAGCGGCGGGGAATGGTGCGTCGACTATCCGCGCATGCGCTGGGACCTGCTCGACGCCGTGCAGGACGCCGCCGAGAGCCTCGGCATCCCCAAGGTTGACGATTTCAACACCGGCGACAATTTCGGCTCCTCCTACTTCCAGGTTAACCAGAAGAACGGCCGGCGCTGGAGCGCGGCGCGCGGCTTCCTGAAGCCGGTCCTCGGCCGTCGGAACCTTCGTCTGGAGACGGGAGTGCACGTGGAGCGCATCCTCGTCGAGGACGGCCGCGCCACGGGCGTCGTCTTCTCGCGCGGCGGCGAGCGCTTCACCATGCGGGCCCGCGGCGAGGTGGTGCTCGCCGCCGGCGCCATCGGCACGCCGCAGCTGCTCGAAGTGAGCGGCATCGGCGATGCCGCCCGGCTCGCCGGGCTCGGCATCGATCCCGTGCGCGACCTGCCGGGCGTCGGCGAGAGCCTGCAGGACCATCTGCAGCTCCGCCCCATCTTCAAGGTCTCCGGCGTGCGCACCCTCAACGAGGATTACGCAAGGCTCGTCAGACGCGCTGCCATGGCGCTCGAATTTGCCCTCTTCCGACGCGGGCCGCTGACCATGGCCCCGTCGCAGCTCGGCATCTTCACCCGCTCCTCGCCGGAGTACGAGACGCCGAATCTTCAGTTCCACATTCAGCCGCTGTCGCTCGACAAGTTCGGCGACCGGCTGCATCCCTTCCCCGCCTTTACTGCGAGCGTCTGCAACCTGCGCCCGACGAGCCGCGGCTCGGTTCATGCGAAGAGCCCGGAGGCGCGTATGCCGCCGGCGATCGCCCCGAACTACCTCGCCACGGAGGAGGACCGGCGGGTCGCGGTCGACGCCATTCGCCTCGCGCGTCGGCTGGCCGCCGCGCCGCCGCTCGCGCGCTTCTCGCCCGAGGAATTCAAACCGGGGCCGCATCTGACGAGCGACGACGATCTCGCCGGGGCGGCGGGCGATCTCGGTACCACCATCTTCCATCCCGTCGGTACGGCCCGCATGGGCCGTGACGACGATCCCCTCGCCGTCGTCGACGCGCGCCTTCGGGTACGCGGCATCGCCGGCCTGCGCGTCGCCGATGCCTCGGTGATGCCGACCATCACCTCCGGCAACACCAATTCGCCCACGATGATGATCGCCGACAAGGCGGCCGCCATGATGGCGGAGGATGCGCGCGTCGCCTGAGCGGGCGCGACCGCAGCCGGTTTCCGCCCGGGCGTTTCCGGCATATGTTGCGTCGTTTCGCCGCGGCGGGAGCTGCGGCCTCCGGCAGGGAGAATGTCACATGGGGCTGGTCGACAGGGCAAGGAACATCATCGTCACGCCACGAACCGAGTGGCCCATGATCGCGGCCGAGGGGGGCACGGTCGGCGACATCTACCGGAATTACGTCGTCCCGCTTGCGCTCATCCCGGCCGTCTGCGGCTTCATCGGCATGTCGGTGCTGGGCTTCAGCATGGGCGAGGGGCACATGCGCATGCCCTTCTTCAGCGGCCTCGTGATGGCGGCCCTGCAGTTCGGGCTCGGGCTCCTCATCGTCTATCTCGTGGCACTTGTCATTGATGCGCTGGCGCCCAGCTTCGGCGGCCGCAAGGGCATGCTTCCCGCCTTCAAGCTGGCGGCCTATTCCTACACGCCGGCCTGGCTGACGGGCGTCTTCCTCCTCGTGCCGGTGCTCGGCTTCCTCGCCATCCTCGGGCTCTACGGCATCTATCTGCTCTATGTCGGGGCGCCGCGGCTCATGGGGGTGGCCGAGAGCAAGGCCGGCCTGTTCACCGCCATCGTCGTGATCATCGCGCTCGTCATGAGCTTCATCCTGTCGCTCGTGATCGCCTCCTTGATGCCCATGCCCGCCATGATGTGAGACCAAAGCTGTGCGAAGGCAGGAGCGCCGGCGAAGAACGGCGAAGTGACGGGCGGATGATATCGATGGGTGACATGGCCTCTCGGGCGGGGAGCGTGCTGGTTTTGCCGGAGGACGGGCGCCAGTCGCCCGTCGCACTCGCCGTCCAGCGGGGCGTGCGCCGGCTCTTCGCCGGTCTCGGGCAGGTGACGGTAACGGAGCTCACCCTTGCCTCCGGCCGGCGGGCCGACGTCGTGGCGCTCGCCCCCGACGGGCGCATCACCGTCGTCGAGGTCAAGTCGTGCCTCGCCGACTTCCGCACCGACGGCAAGTGGCAGGACTACCGGGCCTATTGCGACCGCCTCTTCTTCGCCGTCACCGACGACTTCCCGCAGGAGGTGCTGCCGGAGGCCACAG
The DNA here is from genome assembly GCF_001418005.1 of Chelatococcus sambhunathii. Lineage (GTDB taxonomy): Bacteria > Pseudomonadota > Alphaproteobacteria > Rhizobiales > Beijerinckiaceae > Chelatococcus_A > Chelatococcus_A sambhunathii. The sequence continues at coordinate 58,128 of NZ_LIOL01000005.1, forward strand.
GGCTCATCGTCGCCGACCAGTACGGCGCCGCCGTACTGCGCGAGGCGCCCCTCCATCCGCTGCCCGGCGTCCGCCGCAAGGAGGTGACGCTGCGCTTTGCCCGCGCCGCCGCCTCGCGCCTCCACGCCGCCTTCGATCCCGAAGGCGCGCGCGGCATCATCTGAGGTCCTCTCCGCCATCCGGCACGCCGCTTGCTGGGCAAAGGCCGGAAGAGAGCGTACGCCGGACACCGACCGGGCCGGCGTCGCATTGCGGGACAGGGCGTGCCATAACGGGAGCAGCCAGCATGACGTCGCCATTGCCGACCGGCGAGCGCATCGCCTGGGTCGATACCGCCAAGGGCATCTGCATCATCCTCGTCGTCATGATGCATGCGACGCTCGGCCTCGGCGAGGCGGTAGGTCGCGAGGGCTGGATGCATGAGGTCGTCGCCTTCGCCAAGCCCTTCCGCATGCCCGACTTCTTCCTCGTCTCCGGCCTCTTCCTCGGCCGGGCCGTGGCGCGCGACTGGCGCACCTTCGCCGACCGGCGCATCGTGCATTTCCTCTATTTCTACCTTGTCTGGTATGTCATCCAGTTCGCCATGAAGGGCTGGGGCCTCGCCGGCGGCGATCCGGCCGAGCTTGTCCGCCTCTTCGCGCTCGGCTTCATCGAGCCCTTCGGCACCCTGTGGTTCATCTACATGCTCGCCGTCTATTCGGTGGCGGTGAAGCTGCTGCGCCGCCTGCCGCCGGCCGTGCTCCTCGCCGGCGCCGCCGCCCTGCAGATCGCCCACGTCGAGAGCGGCTGGCTCGTGATCGACGCCTTCGCCGCCTATTTCGTCTATTTCGCCGCCGGCTATGTCCTCGCCCCGCGTGTCTTCGCCATTGCCGCCTGGGCGGGCCGCAACGCGGCGCTCGCGCTCCTCGGGCTCGCCCTCTGGGCGCTCGTCAACGGTTTCGCCGCCTTCGCGCCGAGCGGGGTGAGCGGCCACGCGACGGTCGCGGCCCTGCCGGGGGTGAGCCTGGTCCTCGGTCTCGCCGGCGCCATCGCCATCACGGCCATCGCCGCGCTGCTCGTCGCGCGCGGCCTCGCCGGCCCGCTGACCTATTGCGGCGAGCGCTCCATCGTCGTCTATCTCGCCTTCTTCCTGCCCATGGCGGTGATGCGCCTCATCCTCGTCAAGACCGGCCTCGTCGAGGTCATCGGCGTCGGCTGGGGCGCCGCCGTCGTCACGGCGGCGGGGGTCGTTGCGCCCCTCATCTTCGAGCGGCTGATCCGCGGCACGATGCTCGACGCGCTTTTCGTGCGGCCGCGGGCCTGCCACATCGCCGCGCCGGCACGCCTCGCGACGGCCGGCTAAAGGCGGCTTTCCGGGACGGCGAGCGAAACGGATCGCGAACGCGGACAAGGCGTGGCATAGTCCCGCCCCGACCTTACCGGCGATTCCCGAAAAGCATCCGTCCGAGAGCCATGTCCGAGCAAGCCGCCCCCGCCGTTGCCGTCCACGCCGCCCGTGCGCTGAAGCCGGGGGATCACGTCTTTCTCGTCGACGGCTCATCCTTCGTCTTCCGCGCCTATTTCCAGTCCATGAACCAGGACCGGAAATACAACTACCGCTCGGACGGCCTGCCCACCGGTGCCGTGCGCCTGTTCTGCACCAAGTTGTTCCAGTTCATCCGCGAGGGCGCGGTCGGCATCGTCCCGACCCATCTCGCCATCATCTTCGACAAGTCGGAGCAGTCCTTCCGCAAGGAAATCTATCCGCCCTACAAGGCAAACCGGCAGGAACCGCCGGAAGATCTCATCCCGCAGTTCCCGCTGATGCGCGAGGCGGTCCGCGCTTTCGGCCTCAAGCCGGTGGAGCAGGACCGCTACGAGGCGGACGATCTCATCGCCACCTATGCGCGCGAGGCGACGGAGGCCGGCGCCGACGTGCTCATCATCTCCGCAGACAAGGACCTCATGCAACTCATCCGGCCCGGTGTCGCCATGTACGACCCGGCCTCCGGCACCCAGTCGAAGGGCAGCTTCCGGCCCGAGCGGCGTATCGGCCGCGACGAGGTGCTGGAATATTTCGGCGTCGAGCCGCACAAGGTGGTCGACGTGCAGGCGCTCGCCGGCGATTCGACCGACAACGTGCCCGGCGCTCCCGGCATAGGCATCAAGACGGCCGCCCAGCTCATCGCAGAATACGGCGATCTCGACACGCTCATCGCGCGCGCAGGCGAGATCAAGCAGCCCAAGCGGCGCGAGACGCTGACGAACCCGGACATCGTCGAGCAGATCCTCATCTCCCGTCGGCTCGTCTCGCTCGTCGACGACGTGGCCGTGGAAACCCCGCTCGCCGACCTCGCGCTCGTGCCGCCGGATCCGCGGAACCTCGTCGCCTTCCTGAAGGCGATGGAGTTCACAACCATCACCAGGCGCGTTGCCGAGCTCTACGAAATCGACATCGCCGCCGTTGAGCCAGACGCGCGCCTCGCCGCCCCAGGCGCCGGCCTTGGCTGGAGCCCCGGCGAGACGGCCGCGGCAACCGCGCCTGCCACCCCGTCGGCCGCATCGGCCCGGCCAGGCGACGAACTCCTCGTCCCGGCCGCTCTCGTCGCGAGCCGCGCGGCCGAGGCCGCCGTCCCGGTCGACCGCAATGCCTACGAGACGGTAACGAGCCTCGCGCGCCTTGACGAATGGATCGCCGAGGCGCGCGAGCGCGGCCATGTCGCCGTCGATACGGAGACGAACTCGGTCGACGCCATGCGGGCCGAACTCGTCGGCTTCTCGCTCGCGACCGATCCCGGCAAGGCCTGCTACGTACCGCTGCAGCACAGAGACGGCGACGACCTCTTCGGCAACGGCCTCGCCGCCGGCCAGCTTCCGTTGCGCGAGGCGGTAGCGCGGCTGAAACCGCTGCTCGAGGACCCTTCCGTCCTCAAGATCGGCCAGAACCTGAAATACGACTGGCTGATCTTCGCCCGCCACGGCATCACGCTGGCGCCCTACGACGACACCATGCTGATTTCCTACGTGCTCGATGCCGGCCGCGGCTTGCACGGCATGGATGCCCTGTCGGAGAAGCATCTCGGCCACACGCCCATCGCCTTCTCGCAGGTCGCCGGTTCCGGCAAGACGCAGGTTACCTTCGACAAGGTGGCGATCGACAAGGCGACCGCCTATGCCGCCGAGGATGCGGACGTCACCTTGCGCCTGTGGCTCGCTCTGAAGCCGCGCCTCGTCGCGGAGAGCCGCACGAGCGTCTACGAGACCCTGGAGCGGCCGATGGTGGCGACGCTGGCACGCATGGAGAGCCGCGGCATTGCCATCGATCGCGCCATCCTCTCGCGTCTGTCCGGCGAGTTCGCCCAGAAGCTCGCCGGGCTCGAGGAGGAGATCTATGCCCTGGCCGGCGAGCGCTTCACCATCGGCAGCCCCAAGCAATTGGGCGACATCCTCTTCGGCAGAATGGGCCTGCCCGGCGCCAGGAAGACGAAGACCGGCCAGTGGGCGACCGGCGCCGGGGTGCTGGAGGACCTCGCCGCCGAGGGCCATCCGCTGCCGTCGAAGATCCTCGAATGGCGGCAGCTCGCCAAGCTGAAGTCCACCTACACCGATGCGCTGCCCGGCTACGTCAATCCCGAGACGCACCGCGTGCACACGTGCTTCTCGCTCGCCGCGACCACGACCGGGCGGTTGTCATCATCGGAGCCGAACATCCAGAACATCCCGGTGCGCACGGAAGAAGGGCGCAAGATCCGCACCGCCTTCGTCGCGTCGCCGGGCACGAAGCTCGTATCGGCCGACTACAGCCAGATCGAGCTGCGCGTCCTTGCACATATCGCCGACATCCCGCAGCTGCGGCAGGCCTTCGCCGACGGCATCGACATTCACGCCATGACCGCCTCGGAGATGTTCGGCGTGCCGGTGAAGGGCATGGACCCCCTGGTGCGCCGGCGCGCCAAGGCCATCAACTTCGGCATCATTTACGGCATCTCGGCCTTCGGTCTCGCTAACCAGCTCGGCATCCCGCGCGAGGAGGCCTCGGCCTATATCAGGAAATATTTCGAGCGCTTCCCCGGCATCCGCGACTACATGGACGAGACCAAGCGCTTCTGCCGCGAGAACGGCTATGTAACGACGCTGTTCGGCCGCATCTGCCATTATCCGCAGATCAGGTCGTCCAACCCCTCCGAGCGCGCCTTCGTCGAGCGCCAGGCGATCAATGCCCCGATCCAGGGCACTGCCGCCGACATCATCCGTCGCGCCATGGTGCGCATGGACGAGGCGCTCGAGAAGGCGGGCCTCAATGCGCGCATGCTGCTGCAGGTTCACGACGAACTCGTTTTCGAGGTGCCGGAGAGCGAGGTCGACAGGACGCTGCCGGTCATCACCCATGTGATGCGCGAGGCGCCCAAGCCCGCCGTGGCGCTCGCCGTGCCGCTCGAGGTCGAGGCGAGAGCCGCGAGCAATTGGGAAGAGGCGCATTGAACCGCGGCTGCGGACGCTTCCAGCAGGGCGCCACCATGCCCCGCAGGGCGAGACGGTGGTTTTCGGCTGACAGGCAGAAGCAGGTCAAAAGGGCCGCGCCCGGACAAGCGTGGGCATGACGGGGAGGCCATTCGGCTCAGCGGATATCAGCCACGTCCACCTGGGCGATGCCGAGCGCCGCGAACGCCGCCTCGGTCGCGGCCAGCGACCCGTCGAGATCGATAGCGCGGCAGGCGTCCTCGACGACGGTGACCGCGAAGCCGTGGCCGTGCGCGTCCTCGGCCGAGTAGCGCACGCAGAAGTCGAGCGCGAGGCCGGCGAGGAAGACGCGCCTCAGGCCCCGCTCCTTGAGATAGCCGCCGAGCCCCGTCGGCGTCATGCGGTCGTTCTCGTAGAAGGCCGAGTAGGAATCGATCGCCGGGTCGAAGCCCTTGCGCAGGATGAGTTCGGCATGGGGCACGTCGAGGTCCGGGTGGAATTCGGCGCCCGGCGTGTCTTCGACGCAATGGTCCGGCCACAGCACCTGCGGTCCGTAGGACATCTCGACGGTCTCAAAGGGCCTGCGGCCGGGATGGGCCGACGCGAAGGACAGGTGGCCCGGCTTGTGCCAGTCCTGCGTCAGGATGACGTGGGCGAAGCGCCGCGCCAGCGCATTGACCACCGGCACGATGGCGTTGCCGCCATCGACGGCCAGCGCCCCGCCGGGGCAGAAGTCGTTCTGCATGTCTACGACGAGGAGGACGTCCGTTTCGTCGACCTTGATACCCGCCATGACCCGCCCCTGTTCGCGTCCCCAGCATCCGGCGCGCCGGACACTCCGTCAATCCCCGCCATTGACACGGCCGCCAATGGCTGGGAAGAACGCGCCAACCGTGGTTCCAGGCTGCCGGAGCCGGCGAGGCCTGTCCTCCCTGCCATCCGCCGCCGCAAAATTTTTCGATGTCCCATGCATAGCCCCCTCGTCAACGGCGGGCCCGCCGACCCCATCGCGCGGCGGCGCACCTTCGCCATCATCTCCCACCCGGATGCGGGCAAGACGACGCTCACCGAGAAGCTGCTGCTCTTCGGCGGCGCCATCCAGCTCGCCGGCGAGGTCAAGGCCAAGCGCAACCGCGTGCAGACGCGCTCGGACTGGATGGGCATCGAGCGCGAACGCGGCATCTCGGTCGTCACCTCGGTGATGACCTTCGAGTACGGCGGCTGCGTGTTCAACCTGCTCGACACGCCGGGTCACGAGGACTTCTCGGAGGACACCTACCGCACGCTCACCGCCGTCGATGCCGCCGTCATGGTCATCGACGCGGCCAAGGGCATCGAGGCGCGCACGCGCAAGCTCTTCGAGGTGTGCCGCCTGCGCGACATCCCCATCGTCACTTTCGTCAACAAGCTCGACCGCGAGAGTCGCGACCCCTTCGACCTGCTCGACGAAATCGAGAAGACGCTGGCGCTCGACACCGCCCCCATCAACTGGCCGATCGGCGCCGGCAAGAGCTTCGCCGGCACCTACACCTTCGGCACGAAGACGGTGCGGCGTATCGCCGACGATGAGACCATGACGGTCAGCGGCGCCGAGGATTCGGCTGTGGCAGCACTGTTGCCGGCGCACGAGGCCGGGGCCTGGCAGGAGGAGGCGATGCTCGCCGAGGCCGCGCTGAAGCCCTTCGACCTCGCCGCCTTCCGCGAGGGGCACCTGACGCCCGTCTTCTTCGGCAGCGCCTTGCGCAACTTCGGCATCCGCGAGCTCATCGATGCCATGGCGGCCTATGCCCCCTCCCCGCGCGGGCAGGAGGCGGACAAGCGCACGGTCGAGGCCGACGAGCCGAAGATGACTGGCTTCGTCTTCAAGATCCAGGCGAACATGGACCCCAATCACCGCGACCGCATCGCCTTCATGCGCGTGTGCTCCGGACGGTTGACCCGCGGCATGAAGGCCAAGCTCGTGCGCACCGGCAAGGCTATCAGCCTCAATGCGCCGCAGTTCTTCTTCGCGCAGGATCGCACGGTGGCGGACGAGGCCTATGCCGGCGACGTGGTTGGCATCCCCAACCACGGCACGCTGCGCATCGGCGACACACTCACCGAGGGCGAGGACATCGTCTTCCGCGGCGTGCCGAGCTTCGCCCCCGAGATCTTGCGGCGCATCTCCATCAAGGATGCGATGAAAGCAAAGAAGCTGCGCGAGGCGCTCGAGCAGCTCGCCGAGGAGGGCGTCGTGCAGCTCTTCATCCCCAACGACGGCTCGGGCGCCATCGTCGGCGTTGTCGGCGCGCTGCAGCTCGACGTGCTGATCGAGCGGCTGAAGACGGAATACGGCCTCGACGCCGCCTACGAGACGACGCGTTTCTCCGTCTGCCGCTGGGTGAGCGCGGACGATAAGGCCGAGCTCGACAAGTTCGCCACGGCGAACAATTCCGCCATGGCCGCCGACCTCGACGGGGCGCCGGTTTTCATGGCCTCGAGCCCCTTCTCGCTGCGCTACGACGAGGAGCGCTGGCCCACCATCCGCTTCTCGGACGTGAAGGACTACCAGAAGAAGGCGGCCTGAGGCCGGCCCCTACACGAGCACCGGCCGCTCGGTGCGCTCCTCGAGCTCGAAGACGCGCTTGTAGCGCTCGACCTCGGCCGCCGGGCCCATGGCCTTGGCGGGATTGTCCGAGAGCTTCACGGCCGGGCGGCCGTTGGCCGAAACCACCTTGCAGACGATCGATATGGGATCGAGCGCCCCGTCCGGCGCGAAGCCGCGGAAGTCGTTGGTGAGCAGCGTGCCCCAGCCGAAGCCGAAGCGCATGCGCCCGGCGAAGTGATAATGGATGCGCTCGATGGCGGTGACGTCGAGCGCATCCGAGAAGATGGCGAGCTTCTTGCGCGGGTCCTCGCCGCGCTCGCGCCACCAGCGGATCGCCTCCTCGCCGCCCTCGATCGGATCCTTGGAATCGACGCGGATGCCCGTCCAGCTCGACACCCAGTTCGGCGCGGCGGCCAGGAAATGCGTGGTGCCATAGGTGTCGGGCAGGATGATGAGCAGGTTGCCCTCGTAGTCCTCCTGCCAGTCGCGCAGCACCTGGTAAGGAGCGGCGGCGAGCTCCGCATCGCTGTCGGCGAGCGCCGCATAGACCATCGGCAGTTCGTGCGCGTTCGTGCCGACGGCCTCGACCTCCCGGCGCATGGCGATGAGGCAGTTCGATGTGCCGGTAAAGGCATCGCCCAGCCCCTCGATCATCGCTTGCACGCACCAGTCCTGCCACAGGAAGCCATGCCGGCGGCGCGTGCCGAAATCGGCGATCTGCAGACCGGGAAGGACCTTGAGGCGCTGCACTTTCTCCCATACCCGAGTCATGGCCCGGGCATAGAGCACCTGCAGTTCGAACTTGCCCATGGCGGCGAGTACGGCGCGCGAACGCAGCTCGTTGAGGATGGCGAGCGCCGGGATTTCCCAGAAGGTCGTCTCCAGCCACGGTCCGTCGAACTCGAGCTCGTACTGGCCGTCGCGCAGCCGCAGGTCGTAGGCCGGCAGCTGGAAGCCCTCCAGCCATTCGATGAACTCGGGCGCAAACATCTGGCGCTTGCCGTAGAACATGTTGCCGCGCAGCCAGGTCGATTCCCCGCGGGTGAGCTTCAGGCTGCGGGCATGGTCGAGCTGCTCGCGCAGGGCGCTTTCCTCGACGAGCTCGGCGAGACGGATGTCCTTCGACCGATTGAGGATCGAGAAGGTGACGCGGGTGTCGCGATGGCGCCGGAAGATGGTCTGCGCCATCAGCAGCTTGTAGAAGTCCGTGTCGAGCAGGGAACGGATGATCGGGTCGATCTTCCACTTGTGATTGTAGACACGTGTGGCGATGTCCGTCATGCTCCGGCTCCGTCGGCCCGTCTCATTCGCTGTTCTCCCGTGCCGAAACTAGGCTTTGCCTTGCGTCGCACGCAAGAACGGCACGCGCATGCCGGCGCCGCGTTAGGCGGGTGGCCGTCCTCCCTCGAGGCGCGCCAGAACCTCGTCGGCGATTGCGAGCGAGGCGGTGAGGCCGGGGCTCTCGATGCCGAGGAGATTGACGAGGCCGGCGATTCCATGGGTTTGGGGCCCGTCGATGCGGAAATCGGCGGCCGGCTCTCCCTCGCCCACGATCTTGGGGCGGATCCCGCTGTAGCCGGGCGACAGGGCCTCCTCGTCGAGGCCGGGCCAGTAGCGGCGGATGGCCGCGGCGAAGGCCGCCCGGCGCCCGCCGTCGACCTCGTATCGGATGGCGTCAACCCATTCGGTATCTGGCCCGAAGCGGGCCTGCCCGCCGAGGTCGAGGGTCAGGTGCACGCCAAGGCCGTGGGCGCTGGGCGCCGGATAGATGAGCCGCGAGAAGGGCGCCCGACCGGCGAGGATGAAATAGCTGCCCTTGCAGAAGTGCGTGCGCGGCACCGCATTCGATGACAACCCTGCGATGCAATCCGCCACGTCCGATGCGGAAAGGCCGGCAGCATTGACGAGTTCGCGACAGGCAAGGCGCATGGGCTCAACGCCGCCCGTCCTGACGAGAAACCCTTGGGCAGCAGGCTCGGCCGCGACGAAGGGCGTGTTGAGGGCAACAACGGCGCCAGCGTTCTCGGCGTCGCCCTGTAGCGCCAGCATGTAGGCGTGGCTGTCGAGGATGCCGGTCTGCGGCGACCACAGGGCAGCGACCGCGGTCAGCTCGGGCTCCATGCGCCGCGCCTCGGCGCCGGAGATCATGACGAGGTCCTCGGCGCCGTTGACGCGGCCGCGCTCGGCGATCGTCGCGACGGCGGCGATCTCGTCCTCGCTCGCCGCCACCAGCAGCTTGCCGCAACGGCGGTGCGGCACGCCGCGCGCGGCGCAATAGGCATAGAGCGCGCGCCGGCCTTCGACACAAAGGCGCGCCTTCAGGCTTCCGGGTGGATAATAAAGCCCGGCGTGGATGACCTCACTGTTGCGCGAGGACGTGCCGGTGCCGATGGCACCCTCGCGCTCCAGCACCACGACCGCGCGGCCGGATAGCGCGAGCGCCCGCGCGACGGCCAGCCCGACCACCCCCGCGCCGACGACGATCGCGTCGACAAAATCATCCGCTTCGCTCATCGCCGGCCGAATCTCCCCTGCCCGAGCGCCGTCCTTGGGCGCGTATCTAGCGGTGGCCGGCGCGCCGCGAAAGGCGCTTCTCGCACGGGCCGCCGGCCCGGGCTTGCCACGCGCCGCACCCGGCTGGCACAACGGCGCCGACATGCGGCCGCACCGGCCACGAGGAGATATGGCGATGGATCTTGGACTGAAGGGCAAGCGGGCGCTGGTTCTGGGGGCGAGCCGCGGCCTTGGGGCGGCGATCGCCCGCACGCTGGCGGAAGAGGGCGCGAGCGTCGTCGCGGCCGCGCGCAGCGAGGAGAAGATCAGGGCCTGGGCCGAGGCCCTGCCGGCCGAAACCGGCGGGCGCATCACCGCCGCGCGGCTCGACCTCGCCGACCTCGTCAGCGTCGAGGCGCTCGTCGAGCGGCTGATCGCGGAAGGCGGCGTTGACATCCTCGTCAACAATTCCGGCGGGCCTCCGCCGGCCGATGCGCGCGAGGCCAAGCGCGCCGACTGGCTGGTCCAGTTCGAGGCGATGGCGGCCAACCTGTTCCATCTCACCCAGCGCCTCCTGCCCGGCATGCTGGCGAAGAAGTGGGGCCGCATCATCACCATCGCCTCCTCGGGCGTCGAGCAGCCGATTCCCCGCCTTGCCCTGTCGAACGGCATCCGCTCGGCGGTGGTGGGCTGGTCGAAGACGCTGGCGAGCGAGGTGGCGGGTCAGGGGGTGACGGTGAACGTGGTGCTGCCCGGGCGCATCGAAACCGAGCGGGTGGAAGAGCTCGACGCGGCCAATGCGCAGCGCCAGGGCAAGACGCCAGAGGAGGTGGCGGAAGCCTCCAAGGCGACGATCCCGGCCGGCCGCTACGGCACGCCGCAGGAATTCGCCGATGTGGTCGCCTTTCTCGCGAGCGAGAGAGCCTCCTACGTCACGGGCGCCAAGATCCGCATCGACGGCGGCGCGACCCGCGGCATCTGAGGCGGCAAGGCGAGAAACAACGGTAGCCGGGCTGGCCGCAGCCGTCAGAACCCTTTCCCCGGCTGCAGGGAGAGGGAATGACGCACGGTTCGAAGGATGCTCACGCCGCAGCGCTGTGGGGCTGCGGCGCCGACTGTCCGTAGGCTCGGCCGAAACGGTTGGCGAGGAAGGCATCGAGCGCGATGTCCTCCTGTCGCACAAAGCCCCGCCGCGGCAGTTCGCCCGTCGCCAGCATGTCGAGCACCGCGCAGATGCCCGAGGCCGTGGTGATCTGGATGGCGCTGCGGATGATACCGTTGACGCGCGCGCTGTAGATCTTGTTGGCGTAGGTCTCCTGCACCAGGCGTCCGCCCCGGCGCCCGCTTACGGTGACGAAGATGACGACGACATCCTGCAAGGTCGTCGGCAGCGCGCTTTCGAGAATGTCCTTGAACAGCTCGCGCCGGTGACGCAGGCCGAGGTCATTCAGGAGCGCCTTCATGATGGCACAGTGGCCGGGATAGCGGATGGTGCGGTAGTTGAGCGTGCGCACCCTGCCCTTCAGCGTTTCGCACAGGGTGCCGAGCCCGCCCGAGGTGTTGAAGGCCTCGTAGGTGACGCCGTCGAGCGAGAATTCCTCGCGCTCCTCCAGCGCCGGCACTTCGACCCGTTCGCCCTCGACGATGGCCTCGCACGGCTCGCAATATTCGTTGATGACGCCGTCCGTGCTCCAGGTGAGGTTATAGTTGAGGGCGTTGGACGGATATTGCGGCAGGGCACCGACGCGCATGCGCACGCTGTCGAGCGTGTCGAAGCGCCGGGCGAGGTCGTGGGCGACGATGGAAATGAAGCCCGGCGCCAGCCCGCACTGGGGAATGAACGCACTCTTCGCACTCGCCGCGAGTTCTCTGACGCACCGCGTGCTGGCGACGTCCTCCGTGAGGTCGAGATAGTGCACGCCGGCCTTGGCCGACGCCTGGGCAATGCGCGTCGTCAGGTGATAGGGCGCGGCGCTGAGTACGGCGAATTTCCCCGGGAGCAGCCGGTCGAGCGCTCCGTCCTCGGCGATGTCGAGCCGGACCCTGGCAACGGGCAGGGCAGCGTCGAGCGCGTCGAGTTGGGCCTGATCGCGGTCGACGACCGTCACGTCATAATCGCCGGAGCCCGTCAGCAGGTCGGCGATGGTGGCGCCGATCTTGCCGGCCCCGACGACGAGAATGGCTTTGCGGTCACGCATGGCTGTGGTTCCCCATCTGGCAATTGCCCTCAGGATCGCACCTTGGCCGTCGAATTGAAGATTCCGCTTCGCCGAAACGCGAAGATCGCTTAGTAAAAACGACGATTCGTTCCTGCGAAACGTCGATGGACGACACCGACCGCCAGCTCATCGCCCTCCTGCGCGAGAATGCCCGCACGCCGACGGCCGATCTCGCGCGGCGCCTCAGGCTGTCGCGCACCACGGTGCAGAGCCGCATCGAGCGGCTGGAGCGGCGCGGCATCGTTGCGGGCTATACGGTGCGCCTGGCGGACGATTACGAGCGCGGCCTCGTGCGCGCGCATGTGCTCATCACGGCGCTGCCCAAGTTCGCCCGCAAGGTCGAGGAGGCGCTCGCCGGCATCGTGGAGGTGCGCACCCTCCACTCCATCAGCGGCAGCTACGACATGATCGCCGTCGTCGCGGCGCCCTCGATCGCCGAGCTCGACCAACTCATCGACCACATCGGGGCGCTGGAGGGCGTGGAGCGCACCATGTCCTCGATCATCCTGTCCACACGCATCAGCCGGTAGAGCCTCATGACGGACAACAGGAAAACGGTGGCCGTCATCGGAGCCGGCCCGGCCGGGCTCATGGCGGCGGAAGAGCTGGTGCGGGCCGGCCTTGCCGTCACCGTCTACGAAGGCATGCCCTCGCCGGCGCGCAAGCTCCTCATGGCCGGGCGCGGCGGCCTCAACCTGACGCACGGGGAAGGGCGTGAGGCCTTCCTCGCCCGCTACGGCGCCGCCGAGCCGTGGCTCACCCCGATGATCGAGGCCTTTCCGCCGGCCGCGCTGCGCGCCTGGTGCGAGGGGCTCGGCGAAAAGACCTTCGTCGGCTCGAGCGGGCGCGTCTTCCCGGAGAGCTTCAAGGCCTCGCCGCTCCTGCGCGCCTGGCTACGCCGCCTCGACGGGCTCGGCGTGGCCCTGGCGACGCGCCACCGCTGGCAGGGCTGGGACGGGGACGGACGCCTCCTCCTCGAGAGGGAGGACGGCGATGCGCTTCACCTCGCGCCCGACGCCACATTGCTGGCGCTCGGCGGCGCGAGCTGGCCGCGCCTCGGCTCCGACGGGACGTGGACGGAGATTCTTGCCGCACGCGGCGTCGCGCTCACCCCGCTCGCGCCGGCCAACTGCGGCTTCGAGCATGCGTGGTCGCACCATTTCGCCGAGCGCTTCGCCGGCACGCCGCTGAAGCGCATCGCCATCGGCTTCGACGGCATGAGCGTCATGGGCGAGGCGGTCATCACGCGCGAGGGGCTGGAGGGCGGCGCCATCTATGCCCTGTCGGGGCGGTTGCGGGAGGCCATCGCCGCGCACGGCCCGCAGACGGTGACGCTCGACCTCAGGCCCGATCTCAGCCCGTCGCATCTTGCCGCCCGCCTCGCGCGGCCGCGCGGCAAGCAATCCACCGCCTCCTTTCTGCGCAAGGCGGGCGGCCTGATGCCCGTTGCCGTCAATCTCCTCAGGGAGGTCCTGGGCGAGTTGCCGGCCGAGCCTGCGGCGCTGGCGAAGGCGGCGAAGGCCCTGCCGCTCACCCTCACCGCGCCGCGGCCGATCGCCCGCGCCATCTCCAGCGCCGGCGGCATCCGCCGCGAGGCACTCGACGACAACCTCATGCTGCAGGCCCTGCCCGGCGTCTTCGCCGCCGGCGAGATGCTGGACTGGGAGGCGCCGACCGGCGGCTACCTGCTGCAGGCCACCTTCGCGACCGGGGTGGCCGCTGCCCAGGGCATCCAGCGATGGCTCGGCGTAGAGCAAGCGTCGGGCGAAGCGGGGCCGAAATAGCCCTCCGCATAGACCTTGGCGCCGCGATCGGAAATCCTTTCTTCATCAGGCACAGCGACGTGCAGGGGGCCCCAGGCCGCGCCTGCCGCGCTTTTGGGCAGTTGCCATGCGACACGCCTCGCCCTTGCCCGAAAAAGCGGGACGGCTGCCGCTTGACAGTGCCGCTCATCCAGTTGCAGATTATTTGTATACCAACAAAAAACTGATCGGCATTGCTGATGCCGTCAGAGGGTGAACATCAGTTTCGGGAGGCATCGATGTACCTCCGTCCGCGGACCCTCGACGAAGCGCTCGGCGCGCTCGCGACAACGGGCGCGCAAGTCCTGGCCGGCGGCACGGATGTCTTTCCGGCCCTCGGCGACCGGCCGCAGGCGCGCCCCTTCCTCGACATCTCGGCGCTGCCGGAGCTGCGCGGCATCGGCATGGGGCCGGACCATGTGCGCATCGGCGCCGCAACCACCTGGACCGAGGTCGCGAGGGCAGACCTGCCGCGCGGCTTCGACGCCCTGAAGGCCGCTGCACGCGAGGTCGGCTCCATCCAGATCCAGAACCGCGGCACGATCGCCGGCAATCTCTGCAACGCCTCGCCCGCCGCCGACGGCGTGCCGCCGCTGATCGCGCTCGATGCCGAGGTCGAGCTCGCCTCCCGCGCCGGCATCCGCCGCCTGCCGCTCGCCGCCTTCATCTCGGGCTATCGCCGCACGGAGCGGCGCGAGGACGAGATCGTCACGGCGGTGCTCGTGCCCCATGCCATGACGGATGCCCGCTCCGTCTTCCTCAAGCTCGGCGCGCGGCGCTATCTCGTCATCTCCATCGTCATGGTCGCGGCCATGCTGCGCACCGACGAGACGGGCCGCATCGACGCGGCGCGCGTCGCGGTGGGTTCCTGCTCGGCCGTGGCCCAGCGCCTGCCGGCGCTGGAAGCGGCGCTCATCGGCAAGCCGGCCGCGGCCGGTATCGGCACGGCCGTCGCGGCCGCGCATCTTGCCCCCCTTTCCCCCATTGACGACGTGCGCGCCACCGGTGCCTACCGCGCGGATGCGGCCGAGACGCTCGTCGCCCGCGCGCTCGAAGCCTGCGTGCGCGATGCGGCCAAGGAGGCCGCCTGACATGCTCGACCGGGTTGCCGCAACCGAGAGCCACGCCGGCCTCGCCCTCACCGTGAACGGCCGGACGGTCGAGGTCACCGCCTCGCCCGCCGCGCGCCTCTCCAGGGTGCTGCGCGACGACCTCGGCCTCACGGGCACCAAGGTCGGCTGCGACGCCGGCGACTGCGGCGCCTGCTCCGTGCTCGTCGACGGCGAGGCCGTCTGCTCCTGTCTCGTCGCCGCCGGGCAGGTCGAGGGCTGCAGCGTCACTACTGTCGAAGGCCTGCCGACCGACCACCCCGTCGCCGGGCGCCTCGAGGAAGCCTTTCTACGCCACGGCGCCGCCCAGTGCGGCATCTGCACGCCGGGCATGCTGGTCGCCGCCGTCGCGCTGCTCGCCCGCAACGAACGGCCGGGCGAGGTCGAGGTGCTCGACGCCATCGGTGGCGTGCTCTGCCGCTGCACCGGCTATCGCAAGATCGTCGCCGCCATCCTCGACGTGGCGGCCGAGGCGCGGGCCGAAGTGCTGCCGGAGGGCGGCGAGGCCGTCGGCGCCCGCATCCGCCGTCTCGACGGGCTGAAAAAGGTGCGCGGCACCGACATCTTCGGCGCCGACGAGGCGCCGGCCGATGCGCTCGTCCTCCGGGCCGTGCGCAGCCCCTACCACCGCGCCGCTTTCACCTTCGGCGACATCGACGCCTTCCTCGCCCGCCATCCCGGCATCGTGCGCGTCTTCACGGCGAAGGACGTGCCGGGCGAGAACTGCTACGGCGTCATCCCGCCCTTCGCCGACCAGCCGGTCTTCGCCGAGACGGAGGCGCGCTTCCGCGGCGAGGCTGTGGCGGCCATCGTCGGCGAGGCCGCGGCCATGGCCGCGCTCGACCTGTCCGACTTCCCCGTCACCTGGCAGGAGCTGCCGGCCAATACGACGATCGATGCGGCGCTCGCGGAAGACGCGCCGCTCGTGCACACGGGCCGCGCGGGCAACATCCTCGTCGGCGGCCGCGTCGTCAGGGGCGATGTCGAGGCCGCGCTCGAGAAGGCCGACGTGGTTGTCGACGGCGAATTCGAAACCGGCTTCGTCGAGCACGCCTATATCGAGCCGGAGGCCGGCTTTGCCCGCCGCGTCGGCGAGCGCATCGAGGTGCAGGCCTGCACCCAGGCGCCCTACATGGACCGCGACGACGTCGCCAAGGTGCTCGGCATCGCGCCCGAGGCCGTGCGCATCATACCGACCGCCGTCGGCGGCGGCTTCGGCTCCAAGCTCGACCTCTCGGTGCAGCCCTTCGTCGCCGTCGCCGCGTGGCACCTCGACCGGCCGGTGCGCATGACCTACACGCGCCCCGAGTCGATCATGACGACCACGAAGCGCCACCCGGCGCGTATACGGGCACGGGCCGGCGCGATGAAGGACGGCAGGCTCGTCGGACTCGATTTCCACGGCGACTTCAACACCGGCGCTTATTCCTCCTGGGGCCCGACGGTGGCAAACCGCGTGCCGGTGCACGCCTCCGGTCCCTATTACGTGCCGCATTACCGGGCGTTGACGCGCGCCGTGCACACGCACCTGGTGCCCGCCGGCGCGTTCCGCGGCTTCGGCGTGCCGCAGGCGAGCATCGCGCAGGAGCAACTCTACGACGAGCTCGCCGACAGGATCGGCATGGACCGGCTGGAATTTCGCCTGCGCAACGCGCTGCGCGCCGACCAGCCGACCGTGACCGGCCAGGTGCTCGGCGAAGGCGTCGGCATCCGCGCCTGTTTCGAAGCCCTCGTGCCGCACTGGCAGCGCGCGCGGGCCGAGGCGGCCGCCTTCAATGCGACGAGCGAGCGCAAGGACGACGGCCGGCTGCGCCGCGGCGTCGGCGTCGCCGGCATGTGGTACGGCTGCGGCAACACCTCGTTGCCCAACCCCTCCACCATCCGCGTCGGCCTCAAGCGCGACGGGCGCATCGGGCTGCATCAGGGCGCGGTCGACATCGGCCAGGGCTCCAACACCGTCATCACCCAGATCTGCGCCGACGCGCTCGGCGCGCCGATTGCCCGCTTCGACCTCGTCTCGGCCGACACGGATCTGACGCCCGACTGCGGCAAGACCTCCGCCTCGCGCCAGACCTTCGTGACCGGCAAGGCCGCCGAACTCGCGGGCCGCGCGCTGCGCGCCGCCATCCTGCGCCTCGCCAATGCCGGCGAGGGCGCGACGGTCACTTTCGCCGACGATACGGTCACCGTGCGCGACGGCGGCCACGAGCGCGCCATCGCCCTGGCCGATCTGCCGGCCGACGAGCACGGCTACCTGCTGACCGGCGAAGCCACCTTCGACCCGCCGACGAGCCCGCTCGATGCCGACGGCCAGGGCGTCCCCTACGCCGTCTACGGCTTCGGCGCCCATATGGTGGAGGTCGAGGTTGACACCGCGCTCGGCACGGTGAAGGCCCTCAAGATCACCGCGGCGCACGACGTCGGCCGCGCCATCAACCCGACCCTCGTCGAGGGACAGATCGAGGGCGGCGCCGCGCAGGGCCTCGGCCTCGCCCTCATGGAGGAGTTCTTCCCTGGCAAGGGGGAGAACCTGCACGACTATCTCGTCCCCTCGGCCGGGGACATGCCGCCGGTCGAGTCCATTCTCATCGAGGATGCCTCGCCCATCGGTCCCTTCGGCGCCAAGGGCATCGGCGAACAGGCGCTGATCCCGACCGCCCCGGCCATCCTCAACGCCATTCACGACGCCGCCGGTGTGCGCATCCGCCGCGTGCCGGCAACGCCCGACCGGGTGCGCGCCGCGATTCTCGCCGCCAGAAGCGTACGAGGCTGACATGCAGAACGACCAGGCGGCCGCCCCGGGCGCGGCCAGGGACGACAAGATCCGCTGTGATGCCTGCCCCGTGATGTGCTACATCAAGCCGGGCATGACCGGTGCCTGCGACCGCTACGCCAACCACGAGGGCGAGTTGGTCCGCGTCGACCCGCACGTCGTGCTGGAGCGTACGCTCGCCCAGGGCGGCAACGTGGTGCCCTTCAACAGGGGCGAATGGGACGGCACCATCGTCCAGGGGGAGGAGACCTTCGTTACCGCCATCGGCGCCGGCACCACCTATCCCGACTACAAGCCCGCGCCCTTCATCGTCTCGTCCGAGGTGGACGGAGTGGACATGGTGACGGTCGTCACCGAAGGCATCTTCAGCTATTGCGGCGTCAAGGTGAAGATCGACACCGACCGCCACCTCGGCCCGGAGCAGGCGACCGTGCGCGTCGAGGGTGAGGCCGTCGGCCACGTCACCACCGGCGAATACGGCTCGCAGATGCTGTCGCTCGGCGGCGTGCATCACCTGACCGGCGGCTCGAAGAAGGAGGGCCGCGTCACCTGCGACGCGCTGCTCGACCTGTGTAACGGCAAGGCGGTGGAAATGACCATCGACGACGGCGCCACCGTCGTCGTTCAGGCCGGCAAGCCGCCGATCGTCAACGGCGTCGCTGAGGAGCGCATGCGCGTCGGCTGCGGCTCGGCCACCATCGGCATGTTCGCCAAGCAGTGGCACGGCAAGGTCGACGAGGTGGTGGTAGTCGACGATCACATCACCGGCGTTCTCTCCGAGCACCAGGCCGGCAAGCTGCTCGACATCCCCGAGACCGGCATCAAGATGAAGGGCCGGCGCTCGACCCCGGGCCGCTACTTCCAGGTGGCGGAGCCGGGCACGGGCTGGGGCGGCACCAACATCTCCGATCCCCTGTCGATCCTCGGCCCCTTCGATCCCGAGGTGGCGCGACCGGGCCTCCGGCTCCTCATGGTCTCCACCACCGGCGAGCACCATGCCTATTACGAGCTCGACGAGGCGCTCACGCCGGTCGAGCGCGCGCTGCCCGAGGCGCTCAGCCAGTCGGTCGAGCGCATCAAGGAGAACTGCGAGCCCGCCCTGTGCACCGTGCTCTTCATGGGCGGGGCCGGCGGCTCGCTGCGCGCCGGCGTCACCGAGAACCCAGTTCGCCTCACCCTCTCCGTCAAGGACGCGCTCACCTATGTCACCTGCGGCGGCGCTCCGGTCTATGTCTGGCCTGGCGGCGGCATCACCTTCATGGTGGACGTGACGCGCGTGCCGGAGAACGCCTTCGGCTACGTGCCGACACCGGCCCTCGTCGCGCCCATCGAGTTCACCATGCGGCTGAGCGACTACGAGGCGCTCGGCGGCCATATGGGCGAGGTCCGTCCGGTTTCGTCGCTCGAGCCGGGCGAGGCGCGCCGGCAGGTGCCGCACCGCCTGGACAATCCCTGGCCGCTGTCGCCGCAGAAGGCGAAAAGGTCGCACGGATGAGGGACGCCGCCACCGCCCGCATGCTGCCCGACGGGCGCCGGCTGCACCTGCAGCACGGCCCGATCGACCTCGTCATCGAGGCCTTCGGCGAAGCGGGCGAGGTGGCGCGCGCCTACGAGGCGGCCGCGCGGCGCTTCGCGACCCTGCTCGACGAGCTGTGCGCCGAACTGCCGGCCCTGCGGCGGCAGGCGCGCCCCGGCGATCCGCCGCTCGCCGGCACCGTCGCGCGGCGCATGCAGGGAGCCGTCATGCCCTATGCGGGGGCTGGCTTCATCACGCCCATGGCGGCCGTTGCCGGCGCCGATGCGGACGAGGTCCTCGCCGCCATGCTCACCGTGGCACGGCTCGACAAGGCCTATGTCAACAACGGCGGCGACATCGCGCTCCATCTTAGCGCGGGCAGCACCTTCTCCATCGGCATGGTCGACAGACCGGACGAGCCGGGCCTCTTCGGCACCCTCAGCCTCACCGCTGCGCACGGCGTCGGCGGCATCGCGACGAGCGGCCGGCACGGGCGCAGCTTCTCGCTGGGCATCGCCGACGCGGTCACCGTGCTCGCCCGCGACGCGGCGGCGGCGGATGCGGCCGCAACCATGATCGCCAACGCCGTCGACCTGCCGGGCCATCCCGCCGTCATGCGCGTGCCCGCCTCGGCCCTCGCGCCGGAGAGCGACCTCGGCGAGCGCCCGGTGACGCGCGCCGTGCGCTGCCTCGACGCCATCGACATCGCGGCGGCGCTCGACGCCGGCTGCGGCTTCGCGCAGGCGCTTCTCCACCGCGGACTGATCGTTGCCGCGGCATTGCATTTGCAAGGTCACACGCGAACGGTAGGCTCGCTGCCGGCCGCACCCACCGTCGCGGCGCCCGCGCCGCGGCTGGCTGACACTTTCCGGGAGACGGGTCCGATCCATGCCTGACGTCGATGTCCGCAAGCGCCTGATCACGGTGGAGGAGATCTTCCACGAGGGCGGCCGGCCGGCCGCAAGGCCCCTCAAGCGCGGCGCCATCGTCGCCGTGATCGCCAATCCCTTCGCCGGCCGCCATGTCGAGGACATCGCCGGCTTCATGGACGACCTGAAGCCCCTCGGCCTCGCCATGGCGCGGGACCTCATCGCCGCCCTCGGCGGCGACGTCGCGGCGATCGAGGGCTACGGCAAGGGCGCCATCGTCGGCGCCGCGGGCGAATTGGAGCACGGCGCGCTGTGGCACGTGCCCGGCGGCTATGCCATGCGCGAGGCTCTGGGCGATGCCAAGGCCATCGTGCCCTCGACAAAGAAGGTCGGCGGGCCGGGCGCGCGCCTCGACGTGCCGGTCACGCACATCAACGCTTCCTACGTGCGCAGCCATTTCGACGCCATGGAGGTGGGCATCCCCGATTCCCCGCGCGCCGACGAGATGGCGGTCATTCTCGTCATGACGACGGGGCCGCGCATCCACGCCCGTGTCGGCGGGCTGAAGGCGAGCGAGATCAAGGGAGAGGACGGCCTGAGATGAAGGCGAAGATCCGCAAGATCGCGACATTCGTCGAGGAAACCCACACCGAGATGGGCCGGCTGGTGAGCCCGCCGACCCGAAAGGCCGCGGCTGTCGCCGTGATCGAGAACCCCTTTGCCGGGCGCTATGTCGAGGACCTCGGCGAGCTCATGGACATCGGCGAGGAGCTCGGCGGTCTCCTGGCGGAGAAGGCCGTCGCGGCGCTGGGCATCGAGGGGACTGCGGCCGAGAGCTACGGTAAGGCCGCTCTCGTCGGCGAGAACGGGGAACTGGAGCACGCCGCCGCCATCCTGCACCCGCGCATGGGCACACCCGTGCGCAAGGTGCTGGGCAAGGGTGCGGCCCTCATTCCTTCGTCGAAGAAGCGAGGCGGGCCGGGCGCGGTGCTCGACATCCCGCTCGGCCACAAGGATGCCGCCTATGTGCGCAGCCACTTCGACGGCATGGAGGTGAGCCTCAATGACGCGCCGCGGGCCGGCGAAATCCTGGTGGCGGTCGCCGTCACCGATTCCGGCCGACCGCTGCCGCGCGTCGGCGGGCTGACGAAACAAGAGATCAAGGGTGAGGACGGCTTGCGCTGACGGTCCAGACCAGAGGGGACGGGCGCGGACGACAACGGGAGAGAGCACATGCGGACGAGATTGCGAAAATCGGTAGCCTTTGCAGCCCTGGCCATTGTCGCGGCCACCGGCGTCGCCCGAGCCCAGGGCGAGATCAAGATCGGCGAGATCAACAGCTATTCGGCCCTGCCGGCCTTCACCGAGCCCTACCGCAAGGGCTGGCAGCTCGCCATCGAGGAGATCAATGCCAAGGGCGGCGTCGACGGCAAGAAGCTCGTCGTCATTTCCAAGGACGACGCCGGCAAGCCGGCCGAGGCCGTGACGGCTGCCAACGAGCTCGTCTCGCGCGAGGGCGTGGCGCTCATCACCGGCACCTTCTTCTCGCACATCGGCCTGGCCGTGGCCGATTTCGCCAAGCAGAAGCAGGTGTTCTTCATGGCGGCCGAGCCGCTGACGGACGCCATCACCTGGTCCAAGGGCAACGACTACACCTTCCGCCTGCGTCCCTCCAACTACATGCAGGCGGCGATGCTGGCCGAAGAGGCGGCCAAGCTGCCGGCCAAGCGCTGGGCGACGGTGGCGCCGAACTACGAATACGGCCAGTCGGCCGTCGCCGTGTTCAAGGAGCTTCTCTCGAAGGCCCGCCCGGACATCGAATGGGTGGACGAGCAGTGGCCGCCGCAAGGCAAGATCGACGCCGGCGCGGTGGCGCAGGCCCTGCTCGCGTCGAAACCCGAAGCCATCCTCAACGTCACTTTCGGCGCCGACCTGGTGAAATTCGTGCGCGAGGGTAACACCCGCGGTCTCTTCAAGGACCGTTCGGTCGTCAGCTTCCTCACCGGCGAACCGGAATATCTCGACCCGCTCAAGGACGAGACTCCCAAGGGCTGGATCGTCACCGGCTACCCCTGGTACGACATCAAGACGCCGGAACACGACGCCTTCCTCAAGGCCTACCAGGCGAAGTTCAACGATTATCCACGCCTTGGCTCCATCGTCGGCTACGGCACGATGAAGGCGGTCGCGGCCGTCCTCGCCAAGGCCGGCTCGACGGAGACCGACAAGCTCGTCGCCGCCGCCAAGGGCGTCGAGGTCGACACGCCCTTCGGCAAGATCGTCTTCCGGGCGACCGACCACCAGTCGACGCTCGGCGCCTATGTCGGCAAGACCGATGTGCGCGACGGCAAGGGCGTGATGGTCGATTCCGTCTATCGCGACGGCGCGAACTACCTGCCGTCCGAAGAGGACGTGAAGCGGCTCCGGCCGCAGGGATGAAGTTGCGGCTGAGGCCTCGGGGAGCGCCGCTGCCGTAACGAGAGCGGCTGTTCCCCTCGCGCTCGGGGGCAGGGGCGGAGGGCGGTACGACCGACGCTCCGCCCCGGGCAGCAGCCCTTGCAGCGCACCCTTTCCCGCCCTCCCACACAGGGCGGCGAGGGACCGGGGCACTGTCGCTCACGTTCGTGCAAGCTACCGCCCGAACCTGGCGCATGACGCCGGGGCTGACCAGAACCAGAGGGTCGCGTCCGTGGAATTCATCGTCGTCCAGTTCCTGACAGGCCTCGCCAGCGCGGCCTCCCTGTTCCTCGTCGCGTCCGGCCTGTCGATCATCTTCGGCGTCACGCGCATCGTGAACTTCGCCCACGGCGCCTTCTACATGCTCGGCGCCTATGTGGCCTATACGCTCACGGAGCGCTTCGAGGGCTTCTTCGGCTTCTGGGGCGGCATCGTCGCCGCGGCCCTCGTCGTCGCGGCCGTCGGCGCGCTGCTGGAGATCGTGCTGCTGCGCCGCATCTATCGCGCGCCGGAGCTGTTCCAGCTGCTCGCCACCTTCGGCGTGACGCTGATGGTGCAGGACCTCGTCGTCATGATCTGGGGGCCGGAGGACCTCGTAGGCCCGCGGGCGCCGGGCCTGCGCGGCGCCGTCGATATCCTCGGTCTCGCGGTGCCCACCTACGACCTCTTCCTCATCGTGCTCGGCCCGCTCGTTCTCGGCGGCCTGTGGATCCTCTTCCACCGCACGCGCTGGGGCGTGCTCGTGCGCGCGGCGACACAGGACCGCGACATGGTGGCGGCCCTCGGTGTCAACCAGACCTGGCTGTTCACCTCGGTCTTCGCGCTCGGGATCTTCCTCGCCGGCCTCGGCGGCGCGCTGCAGATCCCGCGCAACGCCGTCACCCATCTCATGGACCTTTCGATCATCGTCGAGGTCTTCGTCGTCGTCGTCATCGGCGGCCTCGGCAGCGTGCTCGGCGCCTTCATCGCCGCCGTGCTCGTCTCGGAACTCAACGCCTTCGGCATCCTGATCTTCCCCAAGATCTCGATCGTCCTCGTCTTCCTTGTCATGGCCTGCGTGCTCATCGTGCGGCCATGGGGCCTGCTCGGGCGCCCCGAAGGGCCGGCGCGCCAGCCGGCCGGGCTCAGCATCCGCCCGTGGCAGCCGATGAGCCAGAACCAGCGCCTCGTCATGCTCGCCGTCGTCGTCGCCGCGGGTTTTGCGCCCTTCGTCACCGGCGACTACGCGCTGACGGTGCTGGCCGAGATCGCCGTCTTCGCCCTCTTCGCGGCGAGCCTGCACTTCCTGATGACGGTCGGCGGCCTCGCCTCCTTCGGCCATGCGGCCTATTTCGGCCTCGGCGCCTATGGCGCGGCCTTCGCCACCACCATGTTCGGCATGCCGATGATCGGCTCGCTCCTGCTCGGGCCGCTGCTCGGGGTGGCCGGCGCCATCCTCTTCGGCTGGTTCTGCGTGCGCCTGTCGGGTGTCTATTTTGCCATGCTGACGCTCGCCTTCGCGCAGATCGCATGGTCCGTCGCCTTCCAGTGGGTCGAGGTCACCGGCGGCGACAACGGCATCCTCGGCGTGTGGCCGGCGAGCTGGGCCGCTAGCCCCGCCGCCTTCTACTGGCTCGCCCTCGCCGTCTCCGTCGCCGGCATCGTGGCGCTGCGCGTACTCGTCTTCTCGCCCTTCGGCTACGCGCTCAGGGCAACGCGCGATTCCGCCCTGCGCTCGGAGGCGATCGGCATCGACCGCTCGCGCGTGCAGTGGGCCGCCTTCGTCATCGCCGGAACGTTCGCGGGCATCGCTGGGGCGCTCTTCGCCTTCCTGAAGGGCAGCGTCTTCCCGGACAACCTCGCCATCCCGATGTCGGTCGACGGCCTCGTCATGGTGCTGCTCGGCGGCATCGAGACGGTGTCGGGGGCCGTCGTCGGCGCCATCGTCTACAAGGCGCTCGCCATCTGGCTCGTCAGCCAGACGGACCTGTCGAAGCTCGTGCTCGGCGCCATCATCGTGCTGCTCGTCGTCGCCTTCCCCAAGGGCATCGTCGGCTTCGCGGAGGACCTCCTGGCCCGCCGCCGCGCCAAGGCCGACGACGGCGGCGCCGCGGCGCGGACCACACCCGCCAAGGCACCCGCCAAGGCGCCCGCTGCGACCTCCGGCAGCGGCGCCGCCCCGATCGCCGCCCCCAAGATGGAGGCCGCACGATGAGCGCGCCCATCCTCGAAGTCGAGAAGCTGTCGAAGTCCTATGGCGGCGTGCATGCGGTCAGAGGCGTTTCCTTCACCCTCGCCGCCGGCGAGATCCTCGCCCTCATCGGCCCCAACGGCGCCGGCAAGAGCACGTGCTTCAACATGCTCAACGGCCAGATCGGCCGCGATACGGGCTCGGTGAAGATCCTTGGCCGCGACACGACGGGCCTGCGTCCGCGCGAGATCTGGCGCCTCGGCGTCGGCCGCACCTTCCAGATCACCGCCACCTATCCCTCGATGACCGTGCGCGAGAACGTGCAGGTCGCGCTGCTCTCGCACCACCGCGAGCTCGGTCGCCTGTTCGGCTTTGCTGGCGCGCGCCACCGCGCCGAGGCCGACCGGCTGCTCGGACTCGTCGGCATGCGCGACCTCGCGGAGCGACCGTGCGGCGAGCTCGCCTATGGCGACCTGAAGCGCCTCGAACTCGCCATCGCCCTCGTGAATGAGCCGAAGCTCCTCCTGATGGACGAGCCAACGGCCGGCATGGCACCGAGGGAGCGGGTCGCGCTGATGCGCCTTACCGCGACGATCGCGCGCGAGCAGTCGATCGGCGTGCTCTTCACCGAGCACGACATGGACGTGGTCTTCGAGCATGCCGACCGGATCATGGTGCTGAACCGCGGCAGCCTCATTGCGGGCGGCACGCCGGCGGAGGTGCGCAACAACCCGGACGTCAAGGCCGTGTATCTCGGCGAAGGCAGCGTCTACGGCGGAGAGGCCGCGGCATGAAACTCGAAGTCCACCAGCTCAACAGCTTCTACGGGCCCGCCCATATCCTCTTCGACGTCGACATCAATGTCGGCGCCGGAGAGGTGGTGGCTCTGCTCGGCCGCAACGGTGCCGGAAAGTCCACCACCTTCCGCTCCATCGTCGGGCTCGTCGCCCGGCGCGAGGGGCGCATCCTCTTCGAGGGCGAGGACATCACGGCGCGCCCGACGCACGAGATCGTGCGCCGCGGCCTCGGCTACGTGCCCGAGGACCGGCGCATCTTCACCGAGCTGACGGTCGAGGAGAACCTCATGGTCGGCGAGCAGCCGGAGCGGACGGGCGCCCCCCGCTGGACGCCGGAGAAGCTCTATGCGCTCTTTCCCAATCTCGGCGAGATGCGGGGGCGCCTTGGCGGACGCATGAGCGGCGGCGAGCAGCAGATGCTGACCATCGCCCGCACGCTCATGGGCAACCCTTCCCTCGTCCTCCTCGACGAGCCGTCGGAGGGGCTCGCCCCCAAGATCGTCGAAGAGATGGCGAACGCCATCCTCGCCATGAAGAACGAGGGCCTCAGCATCGTCCTGTCGGAGCAGAACCTGCATTTCGCGCGGCTGATCTCGGACAGGGCCTATATCATCGAAAGCGGGCGCATCCGCTTCGGCGGCACGATTCGCGAGCTCGAGGAGAGCCCCGACATTCGTGACGCTTATCTTGCAGTGTGATAGGCGGCGAGAGATCGCCGCCCGGACCGGAGTATCGATGACCTCAGCCGTTTCGATGCCAGCCTATGTTCTCGACGAGCAGATCGGCTTCATCCTGCGCCAGGTGAGCCAGCGCCACACGACCATCTTCATGACCATGATGGGCGAGGACCTGACTCCGACCCAATGGGCTGCGCTCGCCAAGCTCCACCAGGCCGGCCCGCTGTCGCAGAACCTCCTCGGCCGGCAGACGGCCATGGACGCCGCCACCATCAAGGGCGTCGTCGACCGGCTGACGAAGCGCGGCCTGACCGGGACGAGCCCCGACCCCGACGATGGCCGGCGCCTGCTCGTGGCCCTGACGCCGGAGGGCGAGGCGACCGTCGCACGCTGCCTGCCCCGGGCCGCCGCCATCTCCGAGGAAACGCTGAAGGAACTGAGCGCCGCGGAACGCGCGACGCTGATCGCCCTGCTGCAGAAGATGCTCTGACGCGCTTCCGGCCCCGCGGCCGGAAACGCGTGCGCCCTATCGCGCCACGATCTCCGGCATGCGCGTCGCCGGCGGGGTGTTGCGGCTGCGCTGCGTGCGCACGATCCCGTCGATGATGGTCATGCCGATGCCCGGCAGGTCGCCGAGGCGCACGGACTCGAGCAGGTCCTTGCCCGCCGAGTGCTGGGCCTTGTCCATCAGCACGAAATCGGCCGCGCGGCCGACCTCGACCAGGCCGCAGTCGAGCTGGCGCATGCGCGCCGTGTTGCCGGTGGCGAAGCAGAAGGCCACCTCTGCCGGCACGTCGCCGAGCGAGGAGAGCAGCGAGACCATGCGCAGGATGCCGAGCGGCTGCACGCCGGAGCCTGCCGGCGCATCCGTCCCGAGGATGACGCGGTTGAGGTCGCCCATCTCGCGCGCGATGCGCAGGGTGTAGAGCGCGGCCCGCTCGTTGCCGTTGTGCACCAGCTCGAGGCCGCGCTTGCAGCCCTCGCAGATGCAGCGGATCTGGTCGTCCGGCAGGGCCGTGTGGCCGCCGTTGATGTGGCCGACGACATCCGTGTCCGCCTCCAGCACCACGTCCTTGTCGATGAGGCCGGAGCCGGGGATGGACGGCCCGCCGGTGTGGATGGTCGACTGGATGCCGTACTTGCGCGCCCAGGCCACCATCTTGCGCGCCGTCGGCCCGTCCTTGACGCCGCCGAGGCCAACCTCGCCGAGCAGCTTGACGCCCGCGTCGGCCAGGTCCTTGAAATCCTGTTCCGTCATGTCCGGCTCGATGCAGGGTGCGCCGGCGTGGATCTTCACGCCGCTCGGGCGGAAGGCGGAGAAGGTGCGCTGGGCGTAGATCGCCATGGCCTTGAGCCCGACGACGTCGCGCGGTCGGCCCGGCGTGTGCACCTCGCCGGCCGAGATCATGGTGGTGACGCCGCCGTGCAGATTGCTGTCGATCCAGTTGAGCTGCTGCTGGCGCGGCGTCCAGTCGCCGGCGACGGGATGGACGTGGCTGTCGATGAGGCCCGGTGTCAGCACCGTGCCGTTGGCGTCGATGACCTCGCTCGCGCCGTCGGTGTCGACGTCCTTCTCGCGGCCGACGGCGGCGATCCGGCCGTCGATCGCGACCACCGTGTCGCCGTCGAGGATCGGCCGCTCGAGATCGCCGCTCAGAATCAGGCCGATGTTGCGAATGACGAGCTTGCCCTTCCCGCCCTGCTGTACCGCATCGTGCGCCATAGGTTCCCTCTCTCCCGTTGCTTCGACCAGCCTCTCGCCGCCCGCGTCACGACCCGATTGACAAGCCGGATCAGATGCGGTAATTTGTTAGTATACAAACAATCTAGAGGCGAGCAAGAGCCCTTCCGGAGGTTCGCATGACCTATGTCGTGACCGATGGCTGCATCCGTTGCAAGTACCAGGATTGCGTGGAGGTGTGCCCGGTCGACTGCTTCTACGAGGGGGAGACGATGCTCGTCATCCATCCGGACGAATGCATCGACTGCGGCGTGTGTGAGCCGGAATGTCCGGCCGACGCGATCGTCTCCGACACTGACCCGCGCGCCGACCGCTGGCTGCCCGTCAATGCGAAATATGCCGCGATCTGGCCCAACATCACCGATAAGGGACCGGTCCCGGACGATGCGGACGCGTGGAAAGACGTCCCCGACAAGGAGAAATTTCTATTTAGTACGGAAAAAATGTAAATACTTGCAATTCCGTACGAGATCGTGCAAATAGAAGCTGGTTACCCCTTTTCCCCCGCGCGGCGCCCCGCTATGTGAAGGCGCGGCACTCAACCCCGCGGCACCGGCCGCGACGCAGATCCGGGAGCATGGACGAGAAGCCATGAGCAACTTCAACCAAGAGCGCGTTCTGAGCGTGCATCACTGGACGGACACGCTGTTCTCCTTCACGACGACGCGCGACCCCGGCTTCCGCTTCAAGAACGGCCAGTTCACGATGATCGGCATCGAGGTGGAGGGAAAACCCCTCCTGCGGGCCTACAGCGTCGTGAGCCCCAACTACGACGAGAAGCTGGAGTTCTTCTCCATCAAGGTGCCGGACGGGCCGCTGACCTCCCGCCTGCAGCACCTGAAGGAAGGTGATCCCATCATCGTCGGCCGCAAGGCCACCGGCACCCTCGTGCTCGACAACCTGATGCATGGCCGCAACCTCTACCTGCTCGGCACCGGCACCGGCCTTGCCCCCTTCCTCAGCCTCATCCGCGATCCGGAGACCTACGAGCGCTTCGAGAAGGTCGTCCTCCTGCACGGCTGCCGCCAGGTGTCCGAGCTCGCCTATGGCGAGATGATCACCCGCGACCTGCCGGAGGACGAATTCCTCGGCGAGGAGATCCGCTCGAAGCTGATCTACTATCCGACCGTGACGCGCGAGCCCTTCCGCAACCGCGGCCGCATCACCGATCTCATCACGACCAGCAAGCTCTTCGGCGACATCGGCCTGCCGCCGATCGACGCCGAGAACGACCGCCTGATGCTCTGCGGCAGCCCGCAGATGATCCGCGACCTCAAGATCATCCTCGAGGAGCGCGGCTTCAACGAAGGCAACCACGGCGAGCCAGGCCATTTCGTCATCGAGAAGGCCTTCGCCGAGCGCTGAGCCCGGTTCAGCTTTCTCCCCTGCCTGAGGCGCGGCCGGCGCGAACCCGCCGCGCCTTTTCTCTTGCGCCCCCTCCCCACGCCTTGCCCCCCGCCCGCTGCTGGCCTATGACGCGCCGATGGCGAAGGGGCGCCAGACGAAGCGAGCGAGGCGACATGAGCGGCAAGCCGGCAAACGGGCAGGACAAGAACGCCAATGCGATGTGGGGCGGGCGCTTCGCCTCCTCGCCGAGCGCACTCATGGAGGCCATCAACGTCTCCATCGGCTTCGACAGACGCCTCGCCGCGCAGGACATCCGCGGCTCCGTCGCCCATGCCGACATGCTGGCGAAGCAGGGCATCATCTCGGAAGAGGACCGCGACGCCATCCACGACGGGCTGAAGCGCATCCTCGAGGAGATCGAGGGCGGCCACTTCACCTTCTCGACGGCGCTCGAAGACATCCACATGAACGTCGAGGGCCGCCTGCGCGACCTCATCGGCCCGGCCGCCGGGCGCCTGCACACGGCCCGCAGCCGCAACGACCAGGTGGCGACGGACGTGCGCCTGTGGGTGCGCGAGGCGCATGACCGGGCCGACGCCCAGATCACCAACCTGATGGACACGCTGCTCACCCAGGCGGCCGCCCATGCGGAGACGGTGATGCCCGGCTTCACCCACCTGCAGAGCGCCCAGCCCGTCACCTTCGGCCACCACCTCATGGCCTATGTCGAGATGCTGGGGCGCGACCGCTCGCGCATCCGCGACTCGCGCAAGCGCCTCAACGAATGCCCGCTCGGCGCCGCCGCCCTCGCCGGCACCTCCTTCCCCATCGACCGGCACGCAACGGCCGAAGCGCTCGGCTTCGACGGGCCGACGCGCAACTCGCTCGATTCCGTCTCCGACCGCGATTTCATCCTCGAATATCTGTCGATCGCCTCGATCTCGGCCATGCACCTCTCGCGCCTCGCGGAGGAGATCGTGATCTGGATGACGCCGCAGTTCGGCTTCGTGCGCCTGTCGGACCAGTGGACGACCGGCTCCAGCATCATGCCGCAGAAGAAGAATCCGGACGCGGCCGAGCTGGTGCGCGCCAAGCCGGGCCGCATCATCGGCTCGCTGGTGGCGCTGCTCACGGTGATGAAGGGCCTACCGCTCACCTATTCCAAGGACATGCAGGAGGACAAGGAGCGCCTCTTCGACGCCGCCGACACCTACGAGCTCGTGCTCGCCGCCGTCTCCGGCATGATCGCGGACCTGAAGCCCGTGTCCGAGCGGATGGCGGCCGCCGCCGGCGCCGGCTTCGCCACGGCGACCGATCTCGCCGACTGGCTGGTGCGCGCGCTCGAAATGCCGTTCCGCGACGCCCACCATGTCACCGGGCGCCTCGTCGCCGAAGCCGAGCAGCGCGGCTGCGGCCTGGAAGACCTGTCGCTCGACGTGATGCAGGCGGTGGAGCCGCGCATCACGGACGCGGTCTACGGCGTCCTCGGCGTCGAGAACTCCGTGCGCTCGCGCATGAGCTTCGGCGGCACGGCCCCCGACAACGTGCGCGCCCAGATCGCCTGGTGGCGCGCCCGGCTTTGAACGCCTAGACGCACGACGAACCCCTTGGCCCCATGGCGTAAACGGTCCGCTTCATGCTTTGCTGTGACAAAGCATGAAGCGGAGGCTCAACCCCCATGCCCTGGTCCATTCACGTCGGCACCATCGCCGGCACCGCGGTGCGCATCCACGTCACCTTCCTGCTCTTCCTGGCGTGGATCGGCTTCGCGCAATACCGCCTCGGCGGACCCGCCGCCGCCGCTGACAGCGTCCTCTTCATCGCGCTCCTCTTCCTGTGCGTGCTGCTCCACGAGTTCGGCCACGTGCTCGCCGCCCGGCGCTACGGCGTGCGCACGCCGCACATCACGCTCTTCCCGATCGGCGGCGTCGCGAGCCTCGAGCGCATCCCGGAAAAGCCGGGCGAGGAACTGGTCGTCGCCGTCGCGGGGCCCGCGGTCAATGTCGTCATCGCCCTCGTGCTCGTCATCATCCTCGGCGCGACGGTCGATCTGACGGACATGGCGCGCCTCGAGGATCCACGCGTCAGCTTGCTCGCGCGCCTCGCCGGGGCCAACATCATCCTCGTCCTCTTCAACATGATTCCGGCCTTTCCCATGGACGGCGGCCGGGTGCTGCGGGCGATCCTCGCCATGCGGGTCGGCTTCTCGCGGGCGACGCAGCTTGCCGCCACCATCGGCCAGGGCTTCGCCTTCCTCCTCGGCTTCGCCGGCCTCTTCCTCAACCCGCTCCTCATCTTCATCGCCATCTTCGTCTATCTCGCCGCCTCCTCGGAGGCCGAGCACGTCGCCTTCCGCGACGTCACCCGCGGCCTGCCGGTCGGCGAGGCGATGATCACGCAGTTCGAGGTGCTCGGCCCGCAGAGCTCGCTCGACGATGCCGTCGAGACCATGATCCGCACGTCCCAGAAGGAATTCCCGGTCGTCGACGGCGGCGGGCACCTGCGCGGCATCCTGACGCGCGACGCCCTTGTCATGGCGCTCAGGAACCACGGCGCCGCATCGCCGGTCATCGAGGTCATGAATGCCGAGGTGCCGACGATCCACTACCGCCAGCCGCTCGAGGCCGCCTTTCGCAAGCTCAACGAGGCCAAGGCCCCGGCCCTCGGCGTGCTCGACGGAAACGATCGTCTCGTCGGCCTCCTCACGGCGGAGAACATCGGCGAGATGATGCTGGTGCGCTCCGTGCAGCCGGAATGGCGCTTCGGCCACCGCAACCCGCGCGCCTGACCGATCAGGTGCGGGCGTCCTCCCGCGCCGTCCGGGGTTCGCGCGGGCGCGCCTCCTCCAGCAGCATGGCCTCCTCCGCGCCCGTGCCGACGATGCCTGCGGGGTCGGCAGCCGCCATCAGATCCTCGGCTGCGGGAGGGGCTGCGCGCAGCGGGCGCGGCGCGAGGCCGGTATGGGCGGCAACCGCCAGGACACCCATCAGCGGCAAGACCGTCGTCATGGCGACGAAGGGATCGCTGAAGAAGGCCGCGCCGACCGCCGAGCCGACGAGCCCACCGCCGATCTGCATGAATCCCGTCATGGCTGCCGCGGCGCCGGCGATATGCGGAAAACCGGCGAGCGCATTGGTCGTGACGCCAGGCATGACGAGGGCGATGCCGAAAGCCCACAGCGCAACCGGCACCATGACGGTGGCAAAGCCCGGCGGCAGCAGCCTCAGGCCCACCGCGAACCAGAGGGCGGCCGAGAGCGAGAAGACGAGACCGGCCGAGATGAGGCGGCTCGCCTCGAAGCGGCGCAGCAGCCGCCCGGCGATCACCGTGCCGATGGTATAGGCTCCGGTCTGGCAAAGCATCGACAGGCCGAAACCCGTCGGCGTCAGGCCCACCCGGTCGATCATGACGAAGGGCAGCATGGAGGCGAGGGTGTAGAGCCCGCCGGTGGTGAGGCCGAGCACGAGGCCCGCACGCAGGAAGCGCCGATCGTACAGGAGAACGCCGTAGCTCGTCAGCATGCGGGCCGGACGCGCCAGCGCCCTGTCGGGCGCAAGGTTCGTCTCGCGCGTCGCGAGGGCGAGCGTGAGGACCACGGCGAGGCCGTAGACGACCATGATGACGAACAGGGCGTGCCAGCCGAAGGCGCTCGCCGTCATGCCGCCGAGCGTCGGCGAGACGGCCGGGCCGACGGCCAGCATCAGGCCGATCAGGTTCATGATGCGGGCCAAAGTCTGGCCCGTGAACTGGTCGCGCACGATGGCGCGCGAGATGGCGACGCCGGCCGCCGCGCCGACGCCCTGCAGCGCCCGGCCGGCGAGCAGCCAGCCGATGCTCGGCGACCAGGCGGCGACGAGACTGCCGGCCAGGTAGATGGAGAAGAAGCCGATGGCCACAGGCCGCCGTCCAAAGGCGTCCGAAAGCGGACCGCAGACGAGCTGGGCGAAGGCGAAGCCGAAGAAATAAACCGTCAGCGTCAGGTTGATCGCCGCCGGCGTCGTGTTGAAGGCTCCGACCAGCGCCGGCATAGCTGGGGTGTAGAGCGCCAGGCTCACCGGCCCGAGCGCCACGATGAAGGCGCCGATGACGGCGGTGCGCATCTCGCTCATCATCGGCGTGGCGGCGGACGGCTTCATGCTCCCTCCCCGCCGCTGCGGCTGCAGAGATTGCTGCGCATGCGGTCGAGCAGCCGGCGCATGGTTTCGATCTCCTCCTGCGAGAAGTCGCGCGTCGCGTCCTCGCGGGCCCGCGTCAGCACGATCTTGATCTCCTCGACGAGCGGCAGGGCCGCCGGCGTGAGCTGCACCGTCTTGGCGCGCCGATCCTCCGGGTCCGGCATACGTTCAACGAGCCCGCGTGCCTCCAGCCGGTCGATGAAGCCGACGAGCGTCATCGGTTCCACGCTCATGCGCTCGGCAAGGTGGCTCTGGCGGATCGGAGCGAAATGGCTGACGAAGACGAGGGCGCGCGCCTCGCCCGGCGTGAGGCCGAGCCCCGCCTCCTCCATGGCGCGGTCAAAGCGCGCGCGCAGGAGGCGCGCTGCATCCGTCAAGAGGAAACCGAAGGTGGCTGGACCGGATTTCATCGCTCGCCTTAATATAAGTACACCTTATGAAATCAATGGCGAAGGTCAAGGGGCTGCTGCGCCGCAACAGACTTTCCGTTGCCGTTTGACGCACATCGGATTATAGGAACCGCGTGCCAGGGCGCGTAGGCAGCGCGCGCTGTCCCATCCGCTTTGCCATTTCGTGTCATGAGCCGGGCCCCATCCGCCGCGGCAGGAGTTTTCATGCAGCTGCGCAATATCGCCATCATCGCCCACGTCGACCACGGCAAGACGACCCTCGTGGACAAGCTGCTCGCCCAGTCCGGCGCCTTCCGCGAGAACCAGCGCGTGGCCGAGCGCGTGATGGATTCGAACGACCTCGAGAAGGAGCGCGGCATCACGATTCTTGCCAAGGCGACCTCGGTCGTCTGGAAGGGCACGCGCATCAACATCGTCGACACGCCCGGCCACGCCGACTTCGGCGGCGAGGTGGAGCGCATCCTCAACATGGTGGACGGCGCCATCGTGCTCGTCGATGCCGCCGAGGGCCCGATGCCGCAGACCAAGTTCGTCGTCGGCAAGGCGCTCAAGATCGGTCTGCGCCCCATCGTCGCCATCAACAAGGTCGACCGGCCGGATGCGCGGGCGCAGGAAGTGATCAACGAGGTCTTCGACCTCTTCGCCGCCCTCGACGCCACCGACGAGCAGCTCGACTTCCCGATCCTCTACGGCTCGGGCCGCGACGGCTGGATGGCGGCCTCGCCCGAGGGCCCGAAGGAGGCCGGGCTTGGGCCGCTCTTCGACCTCGTACTCGACCACGTGCCGCCGCCGACCGTCGAGGACGGCGCCTTCCGCATGCTCGGCACCATCCTCGAGGCGAACCCCTTCCTTGGCCGCATCATCACCGGCCGCATCTCGGCGGGGCAGGTCAAGCCGAACCAGGCCATCAAGGTCATCGACCGTGACGGCAAGGTCATCGAGCAGGGCCGCGTATCGAAGATCCTCGCCTTCCGTGGCATCGAGCGCCAGCCGATCGAGCTGGGGGAGGCGGGCGACATCGTTTCCATCGCCGGCCTCGAAAAGGGCACGGTGGCGGACACCTTCTGCGCCCCCGAGGTCGACACGCCGCTGCCGGCCCAGCCGATCGATCCGCCGACGGTCACCATGTCCTTCCTCGTCAACGATTCGCCGCTCGCCGGCACCGAGGGCGACAAGGTGACGAGCCGAATGATCCGCGACCGCCTGTTCAAGGAGGCCGAGGGCAACGTCACGCTGAAGATCGAGGAATCGTCCGACAAGGATTCCTTCTTCGTCTCCGGCCGCGGCGAACTGCAGCTCGCCATCCTCATCGAGACCATGCGCCGCGAGGGCTTTGAGCTCGCAGTGTCGCGCCCGCGCGTCGTCTTCAAGAAGGACGAGGCCACGGGCGAGACGCTGGAGCCGATCGAGGAGGTCGTCATCGACGTCGACGAGGAGCACTCGGGCGTCGTCGTGCAGAAGATGTCTGAGCGCAAGGCGGACATGATCGAGATGCGCCCCTCCGGCGGCAACCGGCTGCGCCTTGTCTTCCACGCCCCGACGCGCGGCCTCATCGGCTATCAGTCGGAGCTGATGACGGACACGCGGGGCACCGCGATCATGAACCGGCTGTTCCACGCCTACGCCCCCTACAAGGGCGAGATCGCCGGCCGGCGCAACGGCGTGCTCATCTCCAACGACGCCGGCGAGGCCGTGGCCTATGCGCTGTGGAACCTCGAGGACCGCGGCCCGATGATGATCGAGCCCGGCTGGAAGGTGTACCAGGGCATGATCGTCGGCGAGCACACGCGCGACAACGACCTTGAGGTCAACGTGCTTAAGGGCAAGAAGCTCACCAACATCCGCACGACGTCGAAGGACGAGGCGGTGCGCCTGACGCCGCCCATTCGCATGACGCTGGAGCGGGCGCTCGCCTGGATCCAGGACGACGAGCTCGTCGAGGTGACGCCGAAGTCCATCCGCCTGCGCAAGACCCTGCTCGACCCCAACGACCGCAAGCGCGCCGAGCGCGCCAAGGAAGCGGCGGCGGGCTGACGCCGGGCCAAATGAAAGGGCGCCGAAGGCGCCCTTTTTCATGTCCCGCTTGGGCGACGCTCACATGTCCGGACCGATGCTCACGTCCGTTTCTGAGACGATCGCAACATGCTCGCCAGCCCGGCGCAGCAAGCTCACCGCCGAGCGCGGCAGCCGGTCCTGCGTCGCATAGGCCGCGGCGAAGAACACGAACATCGAGAGAAGTGCGAGGCGGCGGTACATGGTTCGGCTCCCCGGTGCCCGGCGCCGCATCGGCGCGTCAGGCAGGGACAAAATGCGCCGAACCGGAACGGGCCGGCGTGCGCCCCCGCACGCGGCGGGGCCCGCCGAAGCCGGACAAGCAAAAGGGCGGCCACATGGCCGCCCCTGCGCTTCGCAAACCAGTTGAGCAAAAGCCTCCTGAAGGAGCGTCGACGTTCCCTCTCCCCACTCGCGGAAAGAGGGATGAAGATCACAGACCCTCGAACAGCGCCGTCGAGAGATAGCGCTCGGCGAAGGAGGGGATGATGATGACGATGGTCTTGCCGGCGCTGTCCGGACGGGCGGCGATCTCGAGGGCCGCAGCCACCGCCGCGCCGGAGGAGATGCCGACCGGGATGCCCTCGAGGCGGGCGACCAGGCGCGCGGTGTCGAAGGCCGTCTGGTTGCCCACCGTCACCACCTCGTCGATGACCGAGCGGTCGAGCACCTGCGGCACGAAGCCGGCGCCGATGCCCTGGATCTTGTGCGGGCCGGGCTGGCCGCCGGAAAGAACGGGCGAATCCTCGGGTTCGACCGCGACGACGCGCAGCGAGGGCTTGCGCGGCTTCAGTACCTGGCCGACGCCGGTGATGGTGCCGCCGGTGCCGACGCCCGAGACGAAGATGTCCACCGCGCCGTTGGTGTCGTTCCAGATCTCCTCCGCAGTGGTGCGACGGTGAATGGCCGGATTGGCCGGGTTGGCAAACTGCTGGGGGATGATGGAGCCGGGGATCTCGTTCTTCAGTTCCTCGGCGCGGTTGACGGCGCCGCGCATGCCCTGCGGGCCGGGGGTGAGGACGAGTTCGGCGCCGAGCAAGGCGAGCATTTTGCGCCGCTCGATCGACATCGTCTCCGGCATGACGAGGATGAGGCGATAGCCACGCGCGGCGGCGACGAAGGCGAGCGCGATGCCGGTGTTGCCCGAGGTCGGCTCGATGAGCGTCGCGCCCGGCCTGATCAGGCCGCGCTCCTCGAGGTCGTCGATCATGCTGACGCCGATGCGGTCCTTCACGCTGGCGATGGGATTGAAGAACTCGAGCTTGGCGAGGAGGTTGGCCTTGACGCCCTTGTCCTTCGCCAGCCGGTCGAGCCGCACCAGGGGCGTGTCGCCGATCGTCTCGGTGATCGAATTGTAGATCCGCCCGCGCCCGGGCACATGTTGCTTGTCCGTTGCGGGCTTGGTGGCTGGTTCGGCCATGATCTCGTCTCCACCCTGCTGCCGGCCTGCCACAGAAATGAAAGGCAGGCCAGGTGATTGAACCTCAGCCCCGATAGCATATTTACACAAAGACTGTCGATAATATTCCTATAATCACATTCTATATCGTAAAATCGACCGACGACGGCACGAGCCCGAAGACCGCGGCCTCCTCGGCGCGTCGGCACAGGTCTTCGACCGTCGATTCATCGAGGATCCTGAGAAAGGCCTCCCCGGCATCGCGCACTACCGGCCCGACGACGAGGTCGACGAGGGCGGATTCCGGCACGGGCGGCAGCGATTCCTCCGTTGAGGTCGCCATCGCCGCCCGCACGATCTCGCCGGCCGTGATGCGGCGGCGCTCACGCGCGAGTTCATAGCCGCCGCGCGGTCCCCGAACTCCCTTGAGGATGCCGGCCCGCACGAGTTGCTGCAGCACCGTCTCAAGATGACGCGGCGGCAGGTTGTGACGGGCCGCGAGCAGTTTCGCCGCCACCGGGCTCGGCCGTGCGTGGATGGCCACGTCGACGACAGCGGCAATGGCGAGAAGGCTGCGCCGGGAGAGCAGGATCATTGTCGTCGTTCCTCTTCGTCTGCTTCTCGCGGGTCACATGCCGGTCGACCCGAAACCGCCGGCGCCGCGTTCCGTCGCGCCCAGCCGGTCGACTTCCGCCAACCGGACCTGCCGCACGGGCGCGACGACCAGCTGTGCAATGCGCATACCGCGGCTCACCGTAAAATCCGCTGCACCCGTGTTGATCAGAATAACACCGATCTCGCCGCGGTAATCCGCATCCACAGTCCCCGGCGCGTTGAGAACGGTCACGCCGTGCTTCAGGGCGAGACCGGAGCGTGGCCGCACCTGCGCCTCATAGCCGGGAGGCAGCGCCATCGCGAAACCGGTGGGCACGAGCGCGCGGCCGCCGGGCGGCAGCGTCACCGGCCCATCGGCGGGCACGGCCGCCATCAGATCGAGCCCGGCGGCATGCGCGCTCTCGTAGCGCGGCAGCGGCAGGTCACCCGCATGCGGCAGGCGCACGACCTCCACGTGCGGTTCGGCAGGCGGCGTCGGTGTCATGCGGATCCCTTCGGCATGGCGGCGGCGATGCGGGCCACGAGCCGGCGCGCCACCTCGTCCTTGTCCATGGTCGGCCAGTCCTCGACGCCCTCGCCGGTGACGAGATGCACCGTGTTGCGCGTGCCGCCCATCACCCCCGTGCCGGGGCCGACGTCATTGGCGACGATCCAGTCGCAGCCCTTGCGCAGACGCTTCTGGCGGGCATGCTCCACCACCTTCTCCGTCTCGGCCGCGAAGCCGACGACGATGCCGGGCCGCTGCTCGGCACGATGCGCGATGGTGGCGAGGATGTCGGGGTTCTCGACGAGGGTGAGCCTGGGCGCCCCCTTGCCGTTCTTCTTCATCTTCTGAGCGGCTTCGCCCGCCGTGCGCCAGTCCGCCACCGCCGCGGCGAAGACTGCGGCATCGGCCGGTAGCGCCGCCTCGACCGCCGCCAGCATCTCGCGGGCGGTCTCGACGGCCACCGTCGTCACCCCCGCGGGTGGGGCGATGGCGACCGGCCCGGACACGAGCGTCACCCGCGCCCCGGCGGCGGCCGCGGCGGCCGCGATGGCGTGCCCCTGGCGCCCGGAGGAGCGGTTGGCGATGTAGCGCACGGGATCGATCGGCTCGTGCGTCGGGCCCGACGTGACGAGAACGTGGCGGCCGGCGAGCGGCAGGTCCGCACCGCCGAGAAGCCGCTCGACGGCGGCGAGAATCTCCATCGGCTCGGCCATGCGTCCGGGGCCGAACTCGCCGCGCTCGGCCATGGCCCCCTCGTTCGGTCCGACGACGGTAACGCCGTCGGCCTGGAGGAGCGCCATGTTGCGGCGCGTCGCGGGGTGCTGCCACATGCGCGGGTTCATCGCCGGGGCGACGAGGACCGGCTTGTCGGTGGCAAGAAGCGCCGTCGAGGCGAGATCATCGGCATGGCCGCCGGCCATCTTCGCGAGCAGGTCGGCCGTCGCCGGCGCGACGACGAGGAGGTCCGCCGAGCGCGACAGTTCGATGTGGCCGATGTCCGCCTCATCCGTCAGCGAGAAGAGGTCGGTAAATGCGCGCTCGCGCGACAGGCTGGCGACGGAGAGCGGCGTGATGAATTCGGCGCCGCCCTTCGTCAGGATCACACGCACCTCATGGCCGCGCTCCTTCAAGCGGCGGATGAGATCGAGCGACTTGTAGGCCGCGATTCCGCCACCGATGATGAGAAGGATACGCTTGGTCACGCGCCGCTCCCGTCGAGGATCGATCCGGCGCCGGGCGCTTTCGGCGAGCGAGGCCGGCGCGGCGCGACGCGCAAACTAGCGCGTCGTGCACAGCGCGCAAACAGTTCAGCGCTCCAAGGATGCCTTCGAAGCGGAAATGAAGAATCAACCTTAACGTGCAGAGCGGCGGATTTTCAGCCGCCGAGCCACATGGCGGCCAGGATGGCGGCGATAGCCCATAGCGCCAGATTGCCCCAACGGGCGCGGCGGGCCTCGGCGCGGCCGATGTCGGCAACGCTTTCCGGCGCGAGCAGGAAGCCGCGCTCGCCGGCGATCTCGAGCTGCTCGACGATGCGCTCGCCGCGGTTGAGGATCGACGGCAGGTGCCCGGCGAAGCCCGCGATCGACAAAGCGCCGCGCCCGGCCTCCTCCAGCCGGCCGACGGGGCCGAGGTTGCGCTCGATCCACTGGCGCACGACCGGGTCGGCCGTCGACCACATGTCGAGGCGCGGGTCGAGGGAGCGCGCCACGCCCTCGACCACCACCATGGTCTTCTGCAGCATCACGAGCTCGGTGCGCGTGTTCATGTCGAACAGCGCCGTGATCTCGAAGAGCAGCGTCAGGAGCTTCGCCATCGAGATTTCGTCGGCGCGCCGGTCGTGGATCGGCTCGCCGATGGCGCGGATGGCCTGGGCGAAATCCGCGATGCTGTGGTGGCGCGGCACGTAGCCCGCCTCGAAATGCACCTCCGCCACCCGGCGGTAGTTGCGCGTGATGAAGCCGAGGAGGATCTCGGCGAGAAAGCGCCGTTCCTTGTGGCCGAGCCGGCCCATGATGCCGCAGTCGACCGCGACGAGCCGCCCCTCGGGATCGACGAAGAGATTGCCGGGGTGCATGTCGGCATGGAAGAAGCCGTCGCGCAGCGCCTGGCGCAGGAAGGACTGGATGACCGTGCGCGCCAGCACCACGCGGTCGTGGCCGGCGGCGACCAGCGCCGCCATGTCTGACAGCGGCGTGCCGTCCACCCACTCGCTCGTCATGACGTCGCGAGCGGTCAGGTCCCACTTCACCTGAGGTACGCGGAAGTCGACGTCGTCGCGGGTGTTCTCGCCGAGCTCCGAGAGCGCCGCTGCCTCGAGCCTCAGGTCCATCTCCATGGCGACGGAGCGCGCCAGCGTCTCCACCACCTCGATGGGCCTGAGGCGCCGCATGGACGGGAACAGGCGCTCCGCCATGGCGGCGGCAAAGCGCATGGAGGCGAGATCGCGCGCGAAGCGCTCGCGCACCCCCGGCCGCAGCACCTTGACCGCGACCGTCAGCGCTCCCTCACCCTCGCCGATGCGTGCCCTGTGCACCTGGGCGATGGAGGCTGCGGCGAGCGCCGGGCCGAAGTCGCTGAAGAGCCTTTCGATCGGCACATCGAAGGATTCCTCGATGGTGCGCACCGCCTCCTCGCGCGGAAAGGGCGGCAGCCGGTCCTGCAGGCTCTCGAGATCGGCCGCCGCGCGCACGCCGACGACGTCGGGCCGCGTCGCCAGGAACTGGCCGAACTTGACGTAGGAGGGCCCGAGCCGCGTCATCGCCGCCGCAAGGCGCGATCCGCTCTCGCGCGCGCCGCGCCGCTCGACGGTGCGACCGAGCGAGATCATGAGGCGCATCGCCGGCGGCAGCGGGGCGACGTCGGTCAGGGAGAGCGCCCCTTCGCGCGCCAGCACGAAGCCGACGCGGGCGAGCCTGAAGCAGTGGACGAGCGCTGAGATCACGAGCGCCTCAGATCTTCCAGCCGGAATGCAGGGCAACGATGCCGCCCGTCATCGGCCGGGCGGTGACACGCACGAAGCCTGCTTCCTCGATCATGCCGGCAAAGGCGCGGGCCTTGGGGAACTTGCGGATCGATTCGACGAGATAGCGATACGGCTCGCCGTCACCCGTCACCATGCGGCCCATCGCCGGGATGACATTGAAGGAATAGGCGTCGTAGATCGCATCGAGCACCGGCACGTCGACCCGGCTGAACTCGAGGCACAGGAAGCGGCCGCCGCGCTTCAGCACGCGGTGCGCCTCCTTCAGGGCAAGTTCGATGCGCGGCACGTTGCGGATGCCGAAGGCGATCGTATAGGCATCGAAGCTGCGGTCCGGAAAGGGCAGGCTCTCGGCATTGCCCTGCACGAACTCGATGTCGTGCGCATGGCGCGCCGCCGCCCGGGCGCGCCCGACAGCGAGCATCTCGCCGTTGATGTCAAGCACCGTGACCTTGGTATCCGGCCCGCCGGCGTCGCTCACGCGGAAGGCGATGTCACCGGTGCCGCCGGCGACGTCGAGATGGTGAAAGGGCCGGTGCCGCGGCGGTCGCAGTGTGGAGACGAGGGCATCCTTCCACGCCCGGTGCAGGCCGCCCGACATGAGGTCGTTCATCAGGTCGTAACGGCTGGCGACCTTGTGAAAGACATCGTCGACGAGGCGCTGCTTGTCCGTGAGCCTCACGTTCGAGAAGCCGAAATGCGTGTCTTCGTCGCGCGCTGCCGTCATCGTCCCACCTCATCGAACGCCGGGACCATAGCCCGGCAGGCGCGGTCGCGCCATGGCACGGCACGTTGCGCCCCCCGGGGCCGTCCGGAAACGGCGCGCCGCACCTTGGGCCGGCTCAACGCGCCGCGAGGAAAGCCTCGTGCTCAGCCAGGAGCGCGCCGGACAGTGCCTTCTCGATCAGCGCCCGGGTCTCCGCGACGCCATAGAGGGCGATGAAGGAACCGAAGCGCGGCCCGCGTTCCTCGCCGAGCAGCACCTGGTAGACGCTCGAGAACCACTGCTGCGAGACGCCCGGACGCCCGTCCGGACTCTTCGTCTTGCCGCTGAGATCGGGGAAGTGCCGGCGACCGACCTCGTAGACGACCGCCTGAAGGGCATCGGCGTCGCTCGATCCTTCGAACGCCGCAAGCTCGTTGTCGAGATCGGCGAGCGCCTCCCGCTCCGCCTCGCTCGCCGCCCGGAACGTCTTGGCCGGGCGCACGAAGTCCCGGAAGTAGTTGACGGCATGGCCGACGAGCTTGTCGAGGCGCGGATGCGTCTCAGGCGACGCGCCAGGCGCATAGCGCCGGATGAAGCCCCACAGCACCGCCGGATCCTCGGTATTGGCGACGCCGGCAAGGTTGAGCAGCATGCCGAAGGTAAGTTGCGTCGACGTCCCGTTGGCGCCGGCCGCCTCAATCGTCTCGGGCGCCGGCGGCTCGCCGGCATGGATGTGCCAGGCCGGATTGCCGAGCCGGTGCTTCCACTCCTGCCGGCCGTATGCGTTGAGGAAGCCGAGATAATCGTCGACGTGGCGCGGGATGACGTCGAAGAACAGGCGCTTGGCCTCGCGCGGCTTGTTGTACATGAAGAGGGCGAGGCTTT
Organism: Chelatococcus sambhunathii; assembly: GCF_001418005.1. Classification (GTDB taxonomy): domain Bacteria; phylum Pseudomonadota; class Alphaproteobacteria; order Rhizobiales; family Beijerinckiaceae; genus Chelatococcus_A; species Chelatococcus_A sambhunathii. The sequence goes on from NZ_LIOL01000005.1 coordinate 100,837, forward strand.
CGGGCGTGCCGTAGCGCAGCCACTCCTCGATGGTCAGGCCGTTGCCCTTCGACTTCGAGATCTTCTGACCGTTCTCGTCGAGGAAAAGCTCGTAGTTGAAACCCTCGGGCGGCGGCGCACCGAGCGCGCGGGCAATCTGGCCCGACAGACGCACGGAATCGATGAGGTCCTTGCCCGCCATCTCGTAGTCGACTCCGAGCGCCACCCAGCGCATGGCCCAGTCCGGCTTCCATTGCAGCTTGGCATGGCCGCCAGTGACCGGTGTCTCGAAGCGCTCGCCCGTCGCGGGATCGCGCCAGACGATGGTGGCGCTGTCCTTCCTCACCTCCTCGATCGGTACCTGCATCACGATGCCGGTCTTCGGATGGACGGGCAGGAAGGGCGAATAGCTCTGCGCCCGCTCTGCCCTCAGGCTCGGCAGCATGATCGCCATCACCTCGTCATAGCGCTCGACGACGAGGCGCAGCGTGGCGTCGAAGCGGCCCGAGGTGTAGCACTCGGTCGCCGACATGAAGGTGTAGTCGAAGCCGAAGGCGTCGAGGAAGGCGCGCAGGCGCGCGTTGTTGTGGTGGCCGAAACTCTCGTGCGTGCCGAAGGGATCGGGCACCCGCGTCAGCGGCTTGCCGATATGCGCGGCGAGCATCTCGCGGTTCGGCACGTTGTCCGGCACCTTGCGCAGCCCGTCCATGTCGTCCGAGAAGGCGACGAGCCGCGTCGGGATGCGGTCTTCCGTCAGCACGCGGAAGGCGTGACGCACCATGGAGGTGCGCGCCACCTCGCCGAAGGTGCCGATGTGCGGCAGGCCCGAGGGGCCGTATCCCGTCTCGAACAGCGCCTCTTTCTTGCCCGACCGCTCCAGGCGCGCAACGAGTTTGCGCGCTTCCTCGAACGGCCAGGCGGCCGAGGCGCGGGCGGCCTCGACGAGCGCGGGATCGAGATGGAGCGGATGCGTCATGATACAGGTCTCTTCAAGAATGAGGGGCCGGCCGCCGATCTGGGCCGAGGCCAGGGCGGGCGGACACTAGGTAGGGCACCCCCGCGCGTCAACGCGGCATTTCCCGCCAAATTCCGGAAAGGTCAATAGAAGCCGACCGGGAAATGGCGCAGGTAGAGCTCGGCATAGGTGCCGTTGTCCCAAAGGCGCTGCAGCGCGTAGTCGAATGCGCGCCTCAGCACCTTGTCGTCCTTACGCAGCACGAAGCCCACACCCTCGCCGAAATAGCGGCTCTCGAGATAGGGGCCGCCGACGAAGCGGCAGCAATCGTCGGCCACACGCCCGTTGAGCCACAGGGCAAGGCTCATGCCGTCGCCGAACAGGTAATCGACTTCGCCCGCCCTCAACGCCTCACGCGCCGCGATCAGATTCGCATAGGGCTTCGCCTCGGTCTCGGGGAAATAGGCTTTCAGGAAGGCTTCGTGCGCGCTGCCGGCAATCACCGCGATGGAGCGGCCGGCGAGCACCTCGGGCGTAAGTCTGTCCGGCGCCTTCTCACGGCGCACGACGAAGCGCGCCGGCATGCGGTGGAAGGGGGCCGTGACGGCAAAGCCCTCCCTCAGAGATGCGGTGATGGCAATGCCGGCAGCCACCACGTCGCCGTGGCCGGCTTCAAGCGCCGGCAGCAGCGTGTCGAATCGGCGCGCCTGGATGGTGCAGGCAACCGACAGCACCTCACAGGCGGCGCGCGCAAGCTCGACCGCGAAGCCAGTAGGCACACCGTCGGGACCCGCGAAATGCAGCGGCGGAAACTCATCGTCCGTCATCACCCGCACGACCCGGACCCAGGACAGGTCCGGCTTCTCGATGCGCGTCCGCGTGTCCCAGAAATTGGGCACGATGGGACCGTCCGCCTCGGCCGCAAGGACAGGTCCGCCGAGGAACACGAGGACGAGCAATCGAAGCAGCGATGCCTTGAACACTCCGCCTCCTTGAGAACCTGCCGGCTGATATCTGCAGTTGTGCGCCAAGGGCGCCCGTGCCGGCAAGGGGGTCGCGGCGCTACCGAGCACCGAGCCCGGCTCTTCGAAACAAACAAATTTACAAAATTCCGCCTGTGGATAATCTGTCTGCGGGTTACGGGGCATAACAGATGAAGAGTGAAATTCTCTCCTCCGAAGCCGTCGGGGGAAATCAATGGCATTTAGATCAACAAAGCGAAGATGTCTATTTGAACTATACAAGTTTTGATTGCGGGGCAGACACGGACGAAATCGGTTTTCTGCTGCAGCACGGCGTGTCGGGACAGGCTCTCGCCGAGGCCCGCCGACGTGCATACCTATGGCGGGTCTCACCCTTCGAAGCACTTCTCGCGTGCGGCGCCATCGACGAGGAGAGGCTCTATGCCGCCGTCGCCGAGGCCGTTGGCATGCCGTTCCTGCGCCGCAACATGCGCATTGGCACCGGCGCACGTTTCCCCGAATGTCTGACCGCCGGGGTTGTGCCGCTGCACCCTGACGAGCAGGGCCTGCGCTTCGCCATCGCGCCGGGCGTGCGTCATCTCGGCCGGTTCATGGAGCAGCACGCCCGCTGGCACGATGCCGGCGTGGCGCTCACGACGCCGCGTCTGCTGACGAGGCTGGCGATGCGTGCCTTTCCCCGACACATCGCCCATCTTGCCGCCAATGGTCTTGCCGATGCGGCCGCCGCGCTCTCCTACCGCGGTCAGATGAGCGGCCCGCAAATCGGCCTGCTCGCGCTCGCCGTGGGCGTCATGAGCTTCTTCCTCGTCCGGGCGCCGGCGGCAGCCTTCGGCCTGTTCGCCTCGCTGTGCGGCCTCGTCTTCATCGCCATGGTGACGGTGCGCCTCGCCTGCTGCCTGGAGCCGCCCCGGCACCCGCCGCGGCGCAGCCCGGAGGATCACGCGCTGCCGACCTATACCGTCATCGTACCCCTGCACAGGGAAGAGCGCGTCCTGCCGCAGCTCCTCACCGCCCTTGAGGATCTCGATTATCCGCCGGCCAAGCTCGATATCAAGCTCGTCGTCGAGAGCGACGACGCGACGACCGCCGTGGCGCTGCGCCGTCAGACGCTGCCGCCCTGGTTCGAGGTCGTCGTCGCGCCACCGGGCCTGCCGCGCACCAAGCCCCGCGCGCTCAACTTGGCGCTGCAACTGGCACGCGGCGAATATACGGTCGTCTACGATGCCGAGGACGTGCCTGAGCCGCAGCAGTTGCGCCTAGCGGCCGCGCATCTGGCCGCCGCGCCCGCGCATGTCGCCTGCCTGCAAGCGCACCTCGCCATCGACAATGTCGACGACAGCCTGCTGACGCGCCTGTTCGCCATCGAATATGCGGTGCTGTTCGATGTCATCAATCCGGGCCTTGCCACCTTCGGTTTCCCTGTGCCGCTCGGCGGCACGTCCAATCATTTCCGGACGGCGGTGTTGCGCAGGGTCCATGCCTGGGATGCCTGGAATGTCACCGAGGATGCCGACCTCGGCCTCAGGCTGGCGCGGCTCGGCTACGCGGTCGAGGACCTGCCGTCAACGACGCGGGAGGAGGCGCCGGCCCGGCTGCGCGCCTGGCTCGCCCAGCGTGCGCGATGGATGAAGGGATGGCTCCAGGTCTGCGTCACGCATACGCGCGAACCGCGAACCGCGCTGCGGCAGCTGGGCCCCGCCGGCACTCTGGGCGCCTTCGCAACGGTGGCCGGGACCGTGTTGACGGCGCTGTTCTTCCCCATCTTCCTCATCGCATCGGTGCGCATGCTCGCCGACGGCAGCCTGCTCGCCGCCGACGAGCCGGTTCGCCGCGCCGTCGCCGCCATCGGCCTCACACTCTTCGCGGCGGGCGGCCTTGCCATGCTCGTACCCGCCTGCATCGGCCTGCGTCGCCGGAAGCTGCAGCGGCTCGCGCCCTATGTCGCGCTCATGCCGCTCTATTTCGTGCTGATTTCCTTCGCCGCCTGGCTGGGTGCGATCGAACTCATCTGCAGCCCGTTCCGCTGGAACAAGACGGAACACGGGCTAGCGCGCACATCCGAAGCGGCGCGGCGCCGCACGGCTTCCGCCGAAGCGATCATTCATCCCGTCAGAAGCAACCGGCGATCGCCGTGAGCAGCCAGTCGGCGAAAACGGCCTGGGACGACTGGCTCCAGAAGAAGAGCCCCGCCGCCATGAGCGCGACGCCGAAAACGGCCGAGACGGCAAGCAGGAGCAGCCGCTGCCCGCTCGTCAGCGCGACCTCATCCGAGGTCCGTACTCCGCCGCTCAGCTTCGTGCCATCCACAGCACACCTCGTCTCGACCCTGTGACGTCGACAGGATAGCAGGTCGCGGCCGGACGCCCAACCGTCTCGTCCCGCAGGTTTCGCGCCGCTGCGGCTCTCTCGGCCCCCCTGCCAAGCCCCGCGTTCGAGGTCAGATCCGGTCCGAGCCGGTCACGATCACTCTAGGGCAGAAGCTCGAGGATCGTATTGTTGATCCTCCAGCCGTTGTAATGCAGCGGAACCAGCTTGTGGCCGTGTAATCCGCGGATCCGTCGCGCCGCGGCGCCGACGTCGAACACGATGATCGGCCGCGCCGCGCGCAATGCCAGCGAGAGGGTGTAGGAATAGGTTTCCGGCCAGACGGAAGGCAGGAAGATGACGTCGATATCGAGGGCATCGATGGTTTCGAGAACGGTCGCATTGTCGTAGGGTCCGGTTATCGTGATCCCGGCCTGCGCCGCCCTGTCGTCGTTCTCGGTATAGCCGATGACGACGAACTCGACGGGCAGACCGCGCAGCCGGGCGTCAGTCGCGCAGTCGATGAGTTTCTCGAAACCCTTGATGGCGGAGATGGCGCCGAGAACGCCGACGCGCAGGATGCGGGAACCGGGACGCGGTCGCTTGAGCAGCGGCATCGGCATGACATCGTCGTGCGGCCGGATCTGGAAGCCGATATCGGGAAAGTAGCCGCGCAGTCGCCTGGCCACGTCCTCATCGGGTACGACCACGGCCTGCGCTCCGGCGAGCAGTTCATGGTAATCGGCCCGCCACGCCCGGATGTCGGGCACGCCGAACTCGGTCGGACTGGCCTGCAAACAGGTTTGGCAGGCAGAGTCACCCGGCTCCCCGCAGTAGATGCCCTTGGTGTCGATGAGGTTCACACGCGGGCAGATGCCGAAATAGTCGTGCACGACGACGCGCCACGGCCGCTGCAGGTGTCTGAGGAGATTTGTCACGCTCGAGGCCGGACGAGCGCCGAAATCCATGATGTGGTGGACGTGGACCTCCGTGATCGCCAGATCGTCCGCCAGGTGTTGCAGCAGCTGCAGGTCGAGCCCGGTGTGGAGCGCCGAAAGCATCGGCATCTTCGCGACATGCGCGCCGACGATATCGAAACGGTCATGGAACCTCGGATCGGCCACGGCACGGAAGACGCCATATCCTGCCGCCTCCAGGCGGCGCATCTCCTCGCGCACGTGCTGCTCCGTACCGCCTCCGCGAATATGGCTGACGAGCAGCACGTTCTGGGCGCGGCACGCACGTCGCAAGCGCTCCCGGTCGATCTGCTCGCGCGCGTTTCGCAGTGGATCCGCCTTGAGGAAGGCCTGCACCTCGGTCTGATAGTGCGGATGCCGCTCGTCGATGACCCGCATGGCGTGCTCGATCCGCTCCCGCCGCTCTTCGCGGAACGACGTCGCACCGAGGTGCCGGACGAAGACATTCGGGGCGGCGACGTTCTTCCAACCAGCATCGATCGCGCGCAGCGAAAAGTCGTTCTCCTCGCCGTAACCTGTCCCGAATGCCTCCGCATCGAAATAGCCTATCCTGTCGATGAGCTCCCGCTTGATGTACATGCAGAAGCCGATGGCGGTCGGCAGCTCGATAGGCTCTCCCGCATTCACTGAGGCGGCGATGCGGTCGATCTCCGCGTAGGGAACCTCGAGCGGCCGGTCGTTGTCTTCGTTGAAGAAGGGATAAGAGCAGACCGTCCCGTTGTTCGTCAGGGGCGTCACGGTGCCGAAGCGCGCATCCGCCTGCGCGGCCTTCCGCAAGCGGTCGATCCAGTCGCCGAACACTTCCGTGTCGGAGTTCAGCAGGATGACGTCACGGGCCGGGTGAAGCTGCATCGCCTTGTTGACGGACCTGACGAAGCCTTCGTTCACAGGGTTCCTGATCAGCCGGATGTAGCCCTTCTTGGCGAGGAGCTTGAGGATGTCCGACAGATCCTCTTCCGGTGAGCAATCGTCGACAACGACGACGCAGGAGGCCGTCCCGTTGGCGGCCGAGAGCACGCGGTAGAGACAGGTGATGGTCTCGCACTTGCCGCGATAAACGGGGATGATGACATCGACGGCCGCGCGTGCGGTCCAGCCGAAGAGGTGCTGCATCGCGCCGGGGCGTGGCAGAGCCAGGATCTTGCGCAGGTAGTGGTCGGCATCGTGGTCGCTGCCGGCAAAACGGGGCTCTTCGGGCCCCGGCGGCAGGGGCACGCCGCGCCGCCGCTCCACCTGGCCATAGCATACGAAATGCTCCAGCGCCGGCATGCCGCCAGCCGCCACGTCCGGATTGGCAGCGAGATAGCCGGCCGGATTGAACATGTCGCTGGCGCTGCGGCCCTCCCGGAGCCCGAAGGTGACGAAATGTCGGAAAGGCTCGCCTCCCCAGCCCGCGATATCCGGGTTCTTCCTGAGGTAGACGGGATAAGAGAACCACGGCGTCGGGCTCATACGCCGCCAGCGGCCGACGAGCAGGAAATGCAGCAGAGCCTCCATCGTGATGAGGGATCGGCCGGGGAAATGCTGCTGGTAATAGGCCGGATCGAAGAACTGGATCGGCACCACGGTCACATTGCCGCGCAGCAGGTCCTGCATTCCGGAAAGCCGTCCGGCCCGATCGGGCGCCCGATGGAAGTGGACGCTGCAGAGCCAGCGGCCATATTTCTCGAGGATGAGCCCGCTGAGCGTGATCGCGATGCCGTGTCCGACGACCGGCACACGGTGCAGGAGATTGACGGACAGGAAAGCGCCGTAGCCGAGGGCACCCACGAGTTTCCGCCGGATAAGGAGGTAGGCCCATTGCGCCCCGTATTGTCCGGCTCGAAAGAAGAGAACCCGGAAGGCATGCGCCAGATAGAGGCATGCGGCGTTGATTTTTGTCGCACAGGCCAAGATGAGACTGTCCAGATCCGAGGCAAATCCGTTTCTGCCCGTCTGTTGGCGAACGCCATGTGTCAGCCTGGAAACAATCTGCTGCATCTGAAAATTCCACCGTGATTAAAGAAAAAGACGCAATGCATGAAAGGAAAGAGGGTGTTGGGCACGCGGAGAAAGCCTCTCCCTGCAGCGATTCCTTGCCGCCGAACGGGCGCTGGGGCCGACGGCATGCGGTTGCGGCCGACACCAACCTGATGGTATGCGCGCCGGGGGCAAATTCGACTCACCAGCGACTGGCGAACCCGGCCAAGAGGCTGACATATCACGCAGGAGCGGCGGCTTTGGGCAGGAAGGATGGGGAGGCGGGAGCTTGCGCCGCCGCCGCCATGGCGCATGATGTCCGCTCCATGGGAGCGGCTGCGACGGAGGCACGACAATGGCACCGCGCCTGCCCGACCTTGCCAAGCGATCGCTGAAAACGGCCCTCGACGACCTCGGCCATGTCATGGAACGCGTTCATACCCATGCGCTCAAGCAGCGCATGAGCCCGGACGCGTTCCGTGCGACCGTGGCCGGACTCGGCTTCTCCTCCATGCGTGAGTTCTGCGACCGCACAGGCTTGCCGGAGAGCACCATCGAGAGCTGGCTGCGCTTCGGCCTGTCCCACGATGCGGCCCAGCTCCTCAACGCCATGATGAGCTACCGTAACCGCGTCAAGGAAGCGATCGAGGCCGCCGACAGTGCGACGAACGCCGGCATTGCCGATTTCTTCGAGGAACGGCGGCTGCCCTGAAGTCTTTGCTGCGCTGCACAAAACGACCGGCGCAGCGCCTGAAAGTCTTGACCCGCGCGCAACGGGGATGGCACATCCCCCCGTCGGCATCTTTCCGCTGCCCTTCGCGGGCTTCCGGCTGGATGACGACCGGGCCGGATGAGAAGGGCGCCCGTCGGCAACGACGTCGCCGGCTCCCGTCCCGGCAGCGGGAGTCCTCCCGCATGCCGGCCCGAGAGGGACTCACGACCTTGTGAACGGCCCTGTCCGGCGCGCTGGCACGCCGGGAGGGGTGGCCGGATGCGGTCAATCGAAGGTGGGAACGACGCACTCGCATGAAACTGGCGCTCATCACCCTGCTACCGTTTCTCGGAGCCGTCTTCCCCGTCTTCTCCATTCGATCCGGCCGTAATGCATGCGCCAGTCTCGCGGGGGCGTTCACGCTCGCCGCGCTCGTGCTGCTCCTGACCGAGGTGCCCGCCGTCTACCGGGGCGAGGTACCGGCCTGGAGCGTCGAGTGGCTGGCGCCGGTCGGTCTGCGCTTCTCCTTCTTCGTCGACGGCCTCGGCCTGTTCTTCGCCGCGCTCATCCTCGGCATCGGCCTGCTCATCATCCTCTACGCCCGCTTCTATCTCGACCGCCGGGATCCGATGGGCGTGTTCTATACCTATCTCCTGCTGTTCCAGGGCGCCATGGTCGGCATCGCCTTGTCGAACAACATCCTGATGATGCTTGTGTTCTGGGAGCTCACCTCGCTCTCGTCGTTCCTGCTCATCGGCTACTGGCGGCACTTGCCCGAAGCGCGCCAGGGCGCCCGCATGGCGCTGGCGGTGACCGGCGGCGGCGGGCTATGCCTCATCGCCGGCATGCTCATCCTCGGCCAGATCGCCGGCAGCTACGAGCTCACGGAGATCCTCGCGCGCGGCGAGATCATCAAGGCATCTCCGCTCTACGGCCCGGCGTTGGTGCTGATCCTCCTCGGCGCCTTCACGAAGTCGGCACAGTTTCCCTTCCATTTCTGGCTGCCCCACGCCATGGCGGCGCCGACGCCGGTCTCCGCCTACCTGCACTCGGCCACCATGGTGAAGGCGGGCGTCTTCCTGCTGGCGCGCCTGTGGCCGGCGCTCGCCGGCACCGACATGTGGTTCCTCACAGTCACGTCGGCGGGCCTCGTCACCATGATCGTCGGAGCCTGGATCGCCATCTTCAAGGACGATCTCAAGGCCCTGCTTGCTTTCTCCACCGTCAGCCACCTCGGCCTCATGGTGATGCTGCTCGGCTTCGGCACACCCATGGCAGCCATCGCCTGCGCCTTCCACATCCTCAACCATGCCACCTTCAAGGCGCCGCTTTTCATGAGCGCCGGCATTGTCGACCACGAGGCGCACACACGCGACATCCGTCGCCTCGGCGGTCTCATGACGCTGATGCCGATCACCGCTACGCTCGCCCTCGTCGCCGCCGCGTCCATGGCGGGCATCCCGCTCCTCAACGGCTTCCTGTCAAAGGAGATGATGCTGGAGGAGGCGTCGCACACCGCCTACGCCGGCACGGCCTGGCTCGTCCCCGCGCTGGCCACGCTCGGCGCGCTCCTTTCGGTCGCCTATTCGGCCCGCTTCGCCATCCGCACCTTCCTCGGCCCCGTCCGGGACGACTATCCGCACCACCCGCACGATCCGCCCTTCGGCATGTGGCTGCCGGTCGCCGTGCTCGTCGTCCCGGTCGTCGCCATCGGCCTTCTGCCGGCCATCGCCGAGCCCGTCGTCATCCGCACGGCGACGGCGATCGTCGGCGGGCCGCTGCCGGAGTTCCACCTTGCCCTCTGGCACGGCCTGACGCCCGCGCTCTTCATGAGCCTTGTCGCGATCGCCGGCGGCGCGGCACTCTTCGCGGCTTTCGACGCCGCCAACAGCCTGCGCCTCTCGCTGCCGCGGCCGGAAGCCAAGCGCCTGTTCGACAGGACGATCGGCGCGCTCGTCCTCGCCTCGCGCCGCTTCATCGACGCCTCGCACGCCGGGTCGCTGCAAGCCTATGCGGGCGCCACCATCGTCGCTGTCGTCACCGTTGGCCTCGTCGCCTTCTTCGATGCGCCGCACGGCGCCGGCGAGCGAGTGCCCATGGCGGTCAACCTGCCGGCCGTCATCGCCTGGGCCGTCCTTCTCGGGGCGGCGCTCGCCATCGTCCTGCGCCATGCGGACCGGCTGCTGACGCTCGTCCTCACCAGCGTCATCGGCCTCATCGTTTCGCTTGCCTTCCTGCAGTTCTCGGCACCCGATCTCGCCCTGACGCAGATCTCCGTCGAGGTGGTGACCACGATCCTGCTGCTGCTCGCGCTCAACCTCCTGCCGAAGGAAACGGTGCTCGAGAAGGGCCTCGGCGTGCACCTGCGCGACGGGGCAATCGCCCTCGTCGCCGGACTTGGCATCGCCGGCATCGCCTATGCCGTGATGACGCGGGACTTCACCACCATCTCCGATTTTCACATCGCCCAGTCGAAGCCCGGTGGCGGCGGCACGAACGTGGTGAACGTGACACTGGTCGACTTCCGCGGCTTCGACACTTTCGGTGAGATCATCGTGCTCGGCATCGCCGCCCTGACGATCTTCGCCCTGCTCGACAACGCGCTGCGCGGAGCGGCGGCCCGCCGCCTCGATGCCATGCGGCAGGGCGAAGAAGGCAAGGACGCGCACCCGCTCATCCTCGTCGTCGCCACGCGCGTGCTGCTGCCGCTCGCCCTCACCGTCGCCGCTTACATATTCCTGCGCGGTCACAACCAGCCCGGCGGCGGCTTCATCGCCGGCCTGATCGTCGCCATCGCCTATATCATGCAGTACATCGCCAGCGGCTACACCTTCGCGGCCGACCGCGCCCGGGTGGACGCCCAGGCCATGATCGGCGCCGGCATCATCGTCGCCGGCCTTACCGGCATCGGCGCGTGGCTCTTCGGCGCGCCTTTCCTCACGAGCACCTTCGGCTATGTGCACCTGCCCGTCGTCGGCGAGTTCGAGCTTGCCTCCGCCATGGGCTTCGACACCGGCGTCTTCCTCACCGTGGTCGGCGCCGTGATGCTGTCGCTCGCGCAGATCTCCCGCGTCGAGCAGCGGGCCGAGCGCGAGCCGGTGCCGGAGGGGCCCATGGACATCAAGCTGAAGCCGGAGGAGATGCCTCTGCCGGTGCCGGCCGCCACGGAAGGAGCGGGCGAATGAGCATGGAATTTCTCCTCGCCAGCGCCATCGGCACGCTCACGGCGGCGGGCGTCTACATGACTCTCAGGGCGCGCACCTTCCCGGTCATCATCGGGCTCGCTCTCCTCTCCTATGCGGTGAACCTCTTTCTCTTCGCGATGGGCCGGCTCGTGGTGGACAAGCCGCCGATCATCCACCCCCTCGCCACCACCTATACGGATCCGTTGCCGCAGGCGCTGGTGCTGACCGCCATCGTCATCTCCTTCGGTATGACGGCGCTCATTGTCGTCCTGGCCTTGCGCAGCTTCCTCGAGACGGGATCGGACAACGTCGCCATGCGAGAGATGAACGAAGGCGCGAATATCGAATCCCGTGGCGGGGAGGCGTCCCGATGAGCCACTGGATCGTCGCCCCCACCCTGCTGCCGGCGTTGACCGCCGCCTATCTCATCCTGTTCGCGCGCAACGACATCTTCCACCAGCGCATTGTCTCGATCGCCGCGACGCTAATGCTCGTCCTCCTCACCTTCGGCCTCTACCAGCTGGCCGGCGATGGCGAATCGCGTGCCTATCTGCTCGGCAATTGGCCGGCACCCTTCGGCATCGTGCAAGTGCTCGACAGGCTGTCGGCCATGATGCTCCTGCTGACGGCCTGTCTCGCCTTCATCGTCGTCGTCTACGCCATTCACGGCTGGGATCGCCGCGGCCGCTATTTTCACGCCCTCTTCCAGTTTCAGCTGCTCGGCATCAACGGCGCCTTCCTGACCGGCGACTTCTTCAACCTCTTCGTCTTCTTCGAAGTGATGCTGATCGCCTCCTACGGCCTCATGCTGCACGGCGGCGGGCCGCGCCGGCTCAAGGCCGGCTTCCAGTACGTCACCATCAACCTCATCGGCTCGACGCTCTTCCTCTTCGCCGTCGGCATCATTTATTCGGTCACCGGCACGCTCAACATGGCGGATCTGGCCGTGAAGGCCGGCCAAGTTGCCGCGGGAGACATCGCGCTTCTTCGCACTGGCGCGCTCCTGCTGTTCATGGTCTTCGCCATCAAGGCGGCACTGGTGCCGCTGCACTGGTGGCTGCCGACGACCTATGCCGCCGCCTCGGCGCCGGTCGCCGCGCTCTTCGCCATCATGACCAAGGTCGGCGCCTATTCCGTCCTGCGCATGTACGGCCTCGTCTTCGGTACCGATGCCGGGCCGTTGGCTCTCGTCGCGGCACCTTGGGTTATTCCCGCCGCCATCGTCACCCTGGCCATCGGCGCCATCGGCGTCCTCGCCAGCCGCACGCTTCTCGACCTCGTCTGCTTTGCCGTCGTCGCCTCGATGGGCACGCTGTTGATCGCCGTCGGCCTCTTCGACCAGGTCGGCGTCGCCGCCGCCCTCTACTATCTCCTGCACAGCACCCTCGCCGGCGCGGCGCTCTTCCTCCTTGTTGATCTCATCGCCGTCCGGCGCGGCCGGGCGCGCGACCGGCTGAATGCCGCTCCCCCCTTCCCGCGCGACTCCGTCTATGGCGGGCTGTTCTTCCTCGCGGCCATAGCCATGGTCGGCCTGCCGCCCCTGTCGGGCTTTCTCGGCAAGCTGCTCATCCTCGACGCGACGCGCGAGACCGCCCATGCTGGCCTGATCTGGACCATCGTGCTCGGTAGTAGCTTCATCATGCTCGTCGGCTTCGCCCGGGCCGGCAGCGTGCTCTTTTGGAAGAGCGCCGCCCAGCCGCCGCAGGAGCAAGAGGATGAGCCGAAGCGCCGGGCGCTGCCGACGATGGCCGCCGGCGCCCTCGTCGCCGGCATGATCCTGCTGTCGGTCTTCGCCGCGCCCGTCTCGCGTGCCGTCACGGAGACGGCGCAGCAGGCACTCGACACGCGCGCCTATGTCGAGGCGGTGCTCGGCACCATCAAGACCGCCCGCGCGACGGGACTTTGAGCCATGCGCAAGATCCTCGTCCCCCATCCCATCCTGACCTTGTTCATCACGCTCGTCTGGCTGCTGCTCGCCAATGACTTCTCGGCCGGCCACGTGGTGCTCGGGCTGATTCTCGGCATCGGCATTCCCCAGATCACCAGCGTCTACTGGCCGGAGCGACCGAAGATCGGCGCGCCGCTCGTGATCGTCGAATACGTGCTGGTCGTGCTGTGGGATATCATCGTCTCCAATGTGCAGGTCGCCCGGCTCGTCCTCTTCCACCGGGGCGACGCCCTGCGCTCCACCTTCATAACCGTTCCGCTCGAGCTCACGGCACCAGAGGCGATCACAACGCTCGCCGGCACCATCACCATGACGCCGGGCACGGTCAGTACCGACCTGTCCGCCGACGGGCGGGCGCTGCTCGTCCACTGCCTCGATGTCGACGACCCGGCCGGCACCGTGGCCCAGATCAAGGCCCGCTACGAGGCCCGGCTGAAGAGGATCTTCGAATGATCACGCTCGCCTGCCAGATCGCGCTCGTCGCCATCGGGCTTTCGGTGGTGCTCAACGTCTACCGCATCGTCGCAGGGCCCGACGTGCTCGACCGCATCCTCGCCCTCGACACCATGGTGATCAACGCCATCGCGCTCATCGTCGTCATCGCCATGCTGTTCGAGGCGCCGACCTATTTCGAGGCAGCGCTGCTCTTCGCCATGGTCGGCTTTCTCACGACGGTGTCGTTCTGCAAGTACCTGCTGCGCGGCAACGTGATCGAATGACCCCCGGCAAGGGACGGACCGATGCCCATCGTCGCTGAATTCCTCATCGCCGCCCTCATCGTCGTCGGCGCCTTCTTCCTGCTCGTCGGTTCCTTCGCGCTCGCCAAGCTGCCGGACATGATGCGCCGCCTGCACGGCCCCACCAAGGCGACGACTCTCGGCGTCGGCTCCATCCTCATCGCCTCGATGGCCTATGCGGCGGTGGTGCGCGGCACCCTGTCCATTCACGAACTGCTCATCACGCTCTTCCTCTTCCTGACGGCACCGGTGACAGCCTTCATGGTCGCCAAGGCGCATATCCTGCGGGACAGGCGCGAGCGCGCAAAGCTGCCGCCCACCGGCAGCGAGAAGGGGTGGGCGACACTCGACCCCTCCCCGGGCTCGACGGACGAGCTAGCTGGCTTCGAGCGCAAGTAAGGACAACCACGGGCCATCTCTTTCATAGATGGCAGGGATCGTCGAAAACCATTTTTCCTGATGGATGGCATGGCGCTATCGTTCGTCCATTCCCGAGTGAACGGACCGATATCATGCAGCGCCTCCACCTCCCGCACCCTGTCATCCAGGCCCCGATGGCGGGCGGCGGCGACACGCCCGCCCTCGTCGCGGCAGTAAGCGAGGCCGGCGGCCTCGGCACGATCGGCGCCGCCTATCTGTCGCCGCAGCAAATCCTCGATGCGGCCGCCGCCGTGCGTGCGGCGACGACGCGTCCCTTCGGCATCAACCTGTTCGCGCCCCTGCCTGCGCCGCAGACCCCAGCCGAGGCGGAAGCAGCGGTTGCCGCCGTCGCTCCCTTCTGTGAGGAACTGGCGCTGCCCGCGCCCGCGATGCCGAACGCTCCCGGCAAGACCTTTGCCGAGCAGGTGGAGGCGGTGCTGGAAAGCGGCGCGGGTCTCTTCAGCGTCACCTTTGGCCTGCCCGGCGCGGATGTTGTGGCGGCCGTCAAGGCGAAGGGCATGCTCTTTGCGGCGACGGCGACGACTGTCGAGGAGGCTCTGGCCGTTGAGGCCGCCGGCGCCGATATCGTCGTCGCCCAGGGCAGCGAGGCCGGCGGCCATCGCGGCACCTTCGCCGCGCCTTTCGAGCGCGCCATGATCGGCACCATGGCGCTCGTACCGCAGGTGGCCGACGCAGTGTCGATCCCTGTCGTCGCCTCCGGCGGCATCATGGACGGGCGCGGCATCGCGGCGGCCCTGGCGCTCGGGGCCAGCGCCGTGCAGATGGGAACCGCCTTCCTGACCTGCGCCGAGGCCGGGATCCCCGAGGCCTATCGCGAGGCCATTCTCTCGGCGAAGGAGGATGCCACAAGGGTGACCCGCGCCTTCTCTGGCCGGCCGGCCCGCGGCATCGCCAACCGGTTCATGGAGACGATCGACGCCAAGGGTGCGATCCTCCCCTTCCCGCTGCAGAACGCCCTGACACGGCCGATGCGCACCGCCGCCGCCAAGGCGGGGCGCTCCGAATACCTCTCGCTCTGGGCGGGCCAGGGCGTGCGCCTCGCCCGCCGCCAGGGCGCGGCGGAGCTCATGGCCCGGCTGGCCGCCGAGACAGCCGAGGCCATCGCGAGGCTCTCCAGCCGCAAGGCCTGATCAGGACGCGGCGTGGATGAGCCGGCCGGCTGCATAGGTGGCGCGGACGGCCCGATCGTCGCCAAGCGTCATGAGCACGAACAGCTCCTGCTCGAGGTTGCCGTCGATGCGGGCCATGCGGTTCGCCATCACCGGCGTCGCGTGTGCATCGAGCACCACCAGATCGGCGAAGGCCCCTGGCTCCAGCGTGCCGATCTCGCCGGCGAGGCCGAGTGCCGCCGCATTGCCGGCGGTCGCGAGGTGGAAGGCTTCCAGCGCGCTCCAGTTGCGGCCGAGGAGCTGCTGTACCTTGTAGCCCTCGGCGAGGGTGCGCAGCATGGAGAAGCTCGTGCCGCCACCGACATCGGTCGCCACCGCGACCCGCATGGCCGGCGCCTCGCGCGCCTGTCCCATGTCGAAGAGGCCGCTGCCGATGAAGAGGTTGGATGTCGGGCAGAAGACGGCGACCGAGCCGGTCTCGGCCATGCGCCGCCGCTCGGCCTCGGTGAGATGGATGCAGTGGCCGAAGAGGCTGCGCTCACCGGTGAGACCGAAACGATCGTAGACGTCGAGATAGCCGGCGGCCTCGGGAAAGAGCAGGCGCACCGTCTCGATCTCGGCGCGGTTCTCCGACAGATGCGTCTGCACGAGAAGATCGGGGTGCTCCCGCTTCAGCGTCCCGGCGGCCGCGAGCTGCTCCGGCGTCGAGGTGATAGCGAAGCGCGGCGTGATGGCGACGCGCTGGCGGCCGCGCCCATGCCAGCGCTCGATCAGCACCTTCGTCTCGTCATATCCGCTTTGCGCCGTATCCGTGAGCGCCGGCGGCGCATTGCGATCCATCATCACCTTGCCGCCGAGCATGCCCATGCCGCGCCGCTCGGCCTCGGTGAAATAGGCGTCCGCTGAAACGGGATGCACCGAGCAGAAGGCGAGCGCCGTCGTCGTGCCGTTGCGGGCGAGTTCGTCGAAGAAGAACGCCGCCTGCTCGGCCGCATGCGCGGCATCGGCGAAACGCTGCTCCTCGACGAAAGTGTATTTCTGAAGCCATTCGAGCAGTTGCGCACCGTAGGAGGCGATGACCTGCGTCTGCGGGAAATGGATGTGCGGATCGATGAACCCGGGCAGGACGAGCCCGTCCGGGTAATGATCGACCGGCGTATCGGCCGGCAGCGTCGCGAGAAGCGGGCTCGCCTCGCCGACGGCTGCAATGCGGCCGTCCCGCGCCAGCACCAGGCCATCGGCGAGATAGCGATAGCTCGCCCCGTCCGCCGCCCCGAGCGGCGGCGCAAGGAAAGTGAGGACGCGACCGCGCACGGCGCGCCAGGCGGGATCGGCCATGGCCGGAAGCTCCATTGTTCGTGCCGATCAGATTGACGCCGGCCGCTACCGGCGTCAAAGCCGTTCACGGGGGCGGATCAGTTGCCTTCTTCGGGCAGGCGCGGCAGCGGCAGCACCTCGATACCCTCCTCGTGAAGGGAACGCACTTCCTCGAGCGAGGCATCGCCGTAGATGGCGCGCTCCTCCGTCTCGCCCGCATGGATGCGCCGGGCCTCGTCGGGGAAGCGTTCGCCGACGTTCTCGGCGTTCTCCACGACGTGACGGCGCACCGCGCGCAGGAACGCGCGCATCTGCTGCTCCTTTTCCGACAGGAGCGCAACGGGCGCCGGGCCGGGCGGGCCGGCCGCCGGGGCCGGCGGAGGCGCCGTCCGGCCCTTGTCGGTGCGCTTCACAGCCGGCGCCATGATCGCCTTCGCCACCTTCGTGGAGCCGCAGTGCGGGCAGGCGACAAACCCGCCGGCGAGAAGCTTCTCGTAGGCCGCGCTGTCGGGGAACCAGCTGTCGAAGGCATGGTCCTTGTCGCAGACGAGGTCGTAGCGGATCATTTCACGCTCACTCCGGCGTCCGGACCGCGCGCTTCACGCCACGAGTAGCGGGTCGAGCCCGCCGCGGGCGTCGAGCGCATAGAGGTCGTCGCAGCCGCCGATATGCTGCTCGCCGATGAAGATCTGCGGCACGGTGGTGCGCCCGTCCGCCCGCTCGATCATCTCCTCGCGCAGCTCGCTGCGGCCGGTGATCTCGATCTCCTCGAACGGCAGCCCCTTGCGCTGCAGCAGATCTTTGGCGGCGCTGCAATAGGGACACCAGGACTTGGTATAGATGACGATGGGAGCCATACTCCTGCCTTACCTTCACGCGCGCCGGCCCGCGGCGCCTTTCCTGTCATATAGGGGTCATTCCCCGCCGACGACAACTCGCGCGAAGGCGAGCACGTCGACCCGCCGCGCTCCGGCACGCAGCAGCGCGCGGCTCGCCGCATTGGCCGTGGCCCCCGTGGTCAGCACGTCGTCGACGAGGACCACCGACCGGCCTTCGACCGCCACGCGCCGCTCCGGCGGCACCGCGAAGGCGCCCTGCAGGTTGCCCGCCCGCTGCGGCCGCGTGAGGCCCGCCTGCGGCCGCGTACGCTTGACGCGGCGCAGCGCCTCGGCCTCCCACGGCACGCCGGCGTGGTGGGAGACCACGCGGGCGAGCGCCGCCGCCTGGTTGAACCGTCGCGAGAAGAGCCGCGTGCGGTGCAGCGGCACGGGCAGAAGAACCTCTGCCCCGGCCAGGATCTCGCCACCCGCCGCACCATCATGCGGCCCATGGCTTCGGCGAGGTCCATCCGGTCGCCGTATTTCAGCCGGTGCACCATCTCACGCGCCGCGCCGTCGAACCGGGCGACCGCCCGCGCCCGGCCGAAGACGGGCGGGTCGGCAATGGCCGCCGGCGACAGGAGCGGGCCGCCAATGTCCACGGCGAAGGGCGTGCCGAGCCGCTCGCAGAACGGCCGCTCGATGAAGGCGAGGCCGCCCCAGCAGCGGGAACAGAGCGCGTGCGCCTCGGCCGTCGCCGCCCCGCAGGCGACACAGCGCGGCGGATAGAGGAGGTCCGCCAGCATCGTCCCGACCCGCCGGACGGAGCGCCGCAGGCGGACCGCGAGGGGCGAGCCAGCGATCTGGCTCATGGACGAACGGCCGGCGGAAAGCTTTGACCTTGCCGGCACAACGGCCCATAAGGCCGCAACGGATCACGCGCCATGACAAAGCCCCCCCAGATCTTCGACCGCCGGCAGCAGCGGCTGCGCCTGACGCGCGCCGAGCGCCTCGGCTATGCCGATTTCCTGCTGGCGCAGGTCTGCG
Organism: Chelatococcus sambhunathii; assembly: GCF_001418005.1. Classification (GTDB taxonomy): domain Bacteria; phylum Pseudomonadota; class Alphaproteobacteria; order Rhizobiales; family Beijerinckiaceae; genus Chelatococcus_A; species Chelatococcus_A sambhunathii. The sequence continues at coordinate 119,308 of NZ_LIOL01000005.1, forward strand.
ACGAGCTTGCCGAACGGCTCGCGGCCGTCAAGCGCAGCTTTTCGCGCGCCCTCGACCTCGGCTCCCCGCACTGCGGCGCCGTCGCGACGCTCGCGGCAAGCGGCCAGGTCGAGCACGTCCTGCGCGCCGCCCCGGTTTTGTATCTTTCCCGCCCCGCCCTCTCCGGCGCGGCCGCGGTGGTGGCGGACGAGGAACTCGTCCCCTTCGCGCCGAAGAGCTTCGACCTCGTCGTCTCGCTGCTTGCGCTGCACGGCGTCAACGACCTGCCCGGCACGCTCGCACAGATCCGCCGCTGCCTCGTCGACGACGGGCTGTTCATCGGCTGCCTGTTCGGCGGCGGCACGCTGAGCGAGCTGCGCGCCGCCTTCGCGACGGCCGAGGCGGAGATCGAGGGCGGCGTCAGTCCGCGCGTCGCCCCCTTCGCCGATTTGCGCGATGTCGGCGCGCTCCTGCAGCGTGCCGGCCTTGCCCTACCGGTGACGGATGTCGACACGCTCACCGTGCGCTACGACAACGCTTTCGCGCTGATGCGCGACCTCCGGGCCATGGGCCTCACCAATACGCTGGCCGAGCGGCGTCGCACGCCCCTGCGGCGGGCGACCCTGATGCGCGCCGCTGCCATCTATGCCGAGCGTTTCGCCATGGCTGACGGGCGCATCCCGGCGACCTTCGACATCGTCTGGCTATCGGGCTGGGCGCCTCACGAGAGCCAGCAGAAGCCGCTGCGGCCCGGCTCGGCGAAGATGCGCCTCGCCGACGCGCTCAAGGGGCTGGAGCCGCCCGGAGAAGGCAAGGACGACTGAGCTCCCCGTGAAGCGGCGCATATGTCTAGCAGCAAGGGTCTTGCCAACGGCCGGCGGCTCACGTCTCATTCCCAGGAAACCGGCTTCGGAACGAGTTCCCGCCCGGGACGGGAGGAGGCGATGCACCCCTTCACCTTCAGCACGGCGAAAACGGTCGTCTTCGGGGCCGGCAGCATTGCCCAGATCGGCGACATCGTCCGCGACCAGCTCGGCGCGCGCGTCATTCTCGTCACCGACCGAGGCATCGTCGACGCGAAGCTGCACGAAGGTGCGCTCGCGTCCCTGGCGGCGGCGGGCATCGCCGTGACCATCTTCGACGGTGTGATGGCCGACCCGCCCGAGAAGGTGGTGCTCGCTGCGGCCGAACAGGCGCGGCGCGAAGGGGTGCAAGGGGTCATCGGCTTCGGCGGCGGCTCGTCCATGGACGTCGCCAAACTCGTGGCGCTGCTCGCCCGCGGCGAGGAGGAGCTCTCCTCGATCTACGGCGTCGGCCAGGTCAGGGGGCCGCGCCTGCCGCTGATGCTGGTACCGACGACGGCGGGCACTGGCTCCGAGGTGACGCCGATCTCCATCGTCACCACCGGCGAAGCGGAGAAGAAGGGCGTCGTCTCGCCCGTCCTCCTGCCGGACATCGCCCTGCTCGACCCGGAGCTCACCTATGCGCTGCCGCATCACGTGACGGCGGCGACGGGGATCGATGCCATGGTGCACGCCATCGAGGCCTATACCTCGGCGAGCGCCAACAACAATCCCGTCTCGCGCCTGCTCGCCAAGGAGGCGCTGAGGCTCCTCGGCGGCGACATCCGCTCGGCCGTGCGCGAGGGCACGCATGTGGAGGCGCGCGCCAACATGCTGCTCGGCGCCATGTTCGCCGGCCAGGCCTTTGCCAATTCGCCGGTCGCAGCCGTGCACGCCCTCGCCTATCCGGTCGGCGGCCATTACCATGTGCCGCACGGCCTCTCGAATGCGCTGGTGCTGCCGCACGTGCTGCGCTTCAACGCCGAGACCTGCGGCCGCGCCTATGCCGAGATCGCCCCATGCGCCTTTCCCTGGCTCGCCGAGGTGCCCGTGGCACGGCGGGCCGAGGCCTTCGTCGAGGCACTCACGCACCTGTGCGAGGAGGTCGGCCTCGCCCAACGCCTGCGCGACGTCGGCATCCCGCGGGAGGATCTCGCCCGGCTGGCGCATGACGCGATGAAGCAGACCCGCCTGCTCGTCAACAACCCGCGTCCCCTCAGCGAGGCCGACGCCCTCTCCATCTACGAGGCCGCCTGGTGAACCATTATCCGCCCGCGCCGGCCAAGGCCCGGCGGACGCGGCCCGGCCGCGCGGCCTATCGCCACTTCCACCCCATCGAGACGCGCTGGCACGACAACGACGCCTACGGCCACGTCAACAACGTGGTCTACTACGGCTATCTCGACACGGCGGTGAACCGCTTCCTCATCGAGAACGGCCTCATCGACATCGCCACGAGCCCGCACGTCTTCCTCGTCGCGGAAACCGGCCTCACCTATTTCGCGAGCACCGCCTATCCTGACACGCTCGAGGTCGGACTCGCGGTCTCCCGCCTCGGCCGCTCGTCCGTCACTTACGACGTCGCCGTGTTCCGCGCCGGCGCGGACGAGGCCGTGGCGCGCGGCCACTTCGTCCATGTCTATGTGGAACGAGACAGCCAGAGGCCTGTGGAAATCTCGGACAAGATCAGGATGGCGCTGCAGAAATTAGCCAGCCATTAAACAGCGACTAACATTTAGACGCGGATGGGCGGCAATAGCCGCCCATCCTTTCTAATGTTCAGGCTGCACGGTGACTGCCGTAGCGCTGTCGCGCAACATCGGCACTTCCAGGATGCAACTTGCCGGTATTTACTTCAGAAATCCGACCGCCATTGACGTCGTAATCAGCGGCGATTCGACTTTGCAATTCACCTGCCTGAATTCGCAGATGGATTTGAACTGCGTCTTCAAACGTTAACTTATAACTGGGCCTACGTGCCGTCATATAGCCTGTCCTTATATGAGGCCCATAGGGGGTTGACAGCGAACGCGAACACACGCAGTGTGCGTACGTGATCACATCAAGTTGCCCCAACAGGGCCGCTTCATTCAAGGCTCGCTCCGTTGCAGCGGAGCGAGCCTTCCCTTTTCGCGATATGGAATCGCTCTGATAATAATCAGATCGACTCGGAAACCTGTCAAGGTTCCGCTCGACTTTCCCGTTCTGGGAAAGTTCTCATCGCAATACCTTGGTAGGCTGGTTGCACTTCGATTGAGCGCTTTCGTTCATAAGAACGCGGCTAGGGTGTTGGATTAGAAGCGCATTTTTGCGCAGAGCCCTCAACGCATTCGCTCGCAAAAAGCAAAATGTGCAGATTGTGGATAGATTGGATAATCCAAAATCCGCTTGTAGCTTTTGAGACACATCGCCGAAAACTATAGCCGGCAAATCTAAGCGCGCTCACATTAGCGCAATCAGATGCGGGATCAGCGGTTCGTCGGCCGGGGGCATGGGGTAGTCGCGCAAGCGGTTCGGCATCACCCATTTGAGCGCCTGCCCCTCGCGCGACATGGGCGTGCCCTCCCAGCGCCGGCAGACGTAGAGCGGCATCAGGAGATGAAAGCTCTCGTAGGCGTGGCTCGCGAAGGTGAGCGGGGCGAGGCACGGCTCCGCGACGGTGATGCCGAGTTCCTCGTGAAGCTCGCGGATCAGCGTCTCCTCCGGCCGCTCGCCGGGCTCCACCTTGCCGCCGGGGAACTCCCACAGGCCGGCGAGTTGCTTGCCCTCGGGCCGCTGGGCGATGAGCACGCGCCCGTCCACGTCGAGAAGGGCGCAGGCGGCGACGAGGACGAGCTTCATGCCCCGCCTCACGAGCGGTAGTCGCCGTTGATGGCGACATAGTCCTTCGTCAGGTCGCAGGTCCACACCGTCGCCTTGCCGCGGCCGAGGCCGAGATCGACCCGGATGGCGATCTCCTCGCCCTGCATGTAGGCGGAGGTGGCGGCCTCGTCATAGGCGGGATCGCGCGCCCCTTCATGCGCCACGCGGATGTTGCCGAAGAAGATGGCGAGCCTATCGCGCTCGGCCGGCTCGCCGGCCTTGCCCACGGCCATGACGATACGGCCCCAGTTGGCGTCCTCGCCGGCCACCGCCGTCTTCACCAGCGGCGAATTGGCGATTGAGAAGGCGATGCGCCGGGCCGAGGCGGCGCTGACCGCCCCCTCGACGGTGACGGCGACGAACTTGCGCGCGCCCTCGCCGTCCCGCGCCACCTGCTGGGCGAGATCGAGCAGGAGCTCGCCGAGCGCCTTGCGGAAGGCGGCGAGCCTGCGATCACCTGCCTCGTTGATGCGGGGCGCGCCGCGCTTCGCCGCCGCGCCGGTGGCGAACAGCATCAAGGTGTCGGAGGTCGAGGTGTCACCGTCCACCGTCACCGCGTTGAAGGTGCCTTCGACACCGCGCGCCAGGAGGCGCTGCAGGACGGGCGCGGCGATCGGTGCATCGGTGACGACGAAGGACAGCATGGTCGCCATATCCGGCGCGATCATGCCCGCCCCCTTGGCGATGCCGTTGATGGTCACCGGCACGCCACCGAGATTGACCGTGCGCGTCGCCACCTTCGGAAAGGTGTCCGTGGTCATGATGGCGCAGGCCGCCTCGATCCACGGCCCGCCCGCGGCACGTTTCACGCAGTCGGCCAGCACGCCCTCGAACTTCGTCGCATCGAGCGGTTCGCCGATGACACCGGTGGAGGCGAGAAACACCTCCTCCGGACGGCAACCGGCGGCAGCGGCGGCGATCTTCGCCGTCAGAGCCACCGCGTCGCGCCCTTTCATGCCGGTGAAGGCATTGGCATTGCCGGAATTGACTACGAGGGCCCGCGCCGTACCGGCAGCCAGGTGCTCCCGGCACCAGTCGACCGCGGCCGACGGGCATTTGGAGCGGGTGAAGACGCCCGCCGCCGTCGTACCCTCGTCGAACACCGCCATCAGCACATCGGTGCGGTTCTTGTAGCGGATGCCGGCCGCGGCGGTCGCGAAGCGCACGCCCTCGACGGCGGGCATGTCAGGCACGGATTTCGGAGCAAGCGGGGAGACGGTAGTGGACATCGGATGCCTCGGGATGCCCTTGTGCGGTGCCCTCTCGGGCGGCGGAACCTCGCGCGCCGGGCCCGGACGGGCCGGCCCGCGAGGAAGGTGCCTCGGTTCCTGCTCAGTTCTTCTTCGGCTCGGCGGGCGTCGCGCCCTCGGCCGGTTTCTCGCCGGGCTTTGCACCGTCGGCCTTGTCGAGGCGCTCGATCTTGGCGTCCTTGCGCAGGGCGAGGATGAGGTCCTGCTGCGCCTTGCGGGCGAGATAGGCCTCGACCTGCTCCTTGACCTCGTCGAAGGTCGGCAGCGGCTTCTCGCGCTTGTCCTCGACCTTGATGACGTGCCAGCCGAACTGCGACTTGACCGGTGCCGAGACCTTGCCGGGCGCGAGCGCGAAGGCGGCCTCGGCGAATTCCTTCACCATCCGGTCCTTCGTGAAATAGCCGAGATCGCCGCCCTCCCTGGCCGAGCCGGGATCCTTCGACATCTCGCCGGCGACCTTGGCGAAGTCCTCGCCCGCCTCGATGCGTGCGACGACCTTCTTGGCATCTTCCTCGTTCTCGACGAGGATATGCCGGGCACGCACCTCGTCCTCCGGCTTCAGGTTCTTCATCGTCTCGTCGTAGAGCGCCTTGGCGGCCTCCGGCGTGACGGCCTGCTCGACCTGCCTCTGCAGGTATTCGTCGAGCAGCACCTTGTCGCGGTAATAGGCCAAGCGACGCTCGAAGTCGGGCGCGGCATCGACCTTCGCGGCCCTTGCGGCCTTGGCGCCGAGCCTGAGGTCGATAACATAGCCGATGAGATAGTCCTGCCGCTGGGCGTCGGCCATGGCCGGCAGCCGGTCGCCGAGATCCTGCGCCGCGATCTCGAGATCGAGGGCGGTGATGGGCTCGCCGTCGACACGGGCGAGCACCTTCGCCTCATCCGCTGCCTGGCTCTGCGCGGGTGCCGGCTGCGCCGGCGCCGACGTCTGGGCCGTGGCCGCCGCACCTGCGAGGAAAGCGGCACCGGTCAGCAGGACGAGGGCATGCGGGCGAAATCGTTTCATGGATCGGTCCGGCGCGAGCAGCATGGGACATGGGCCGACGGGCCGCTCGCGCTGGGCCGGCCGGCATCATGGTCGGCATGAGTGGCCGAAGCGTCGGCGCTTTGCAAGGGACAAATCGTCCGGGACGCGCCCCTCCCGCTGTTGAAAGCGTTGACATTGCGGTGGCTCGATCCCATGTGGCGCGAGGGTCTCGCCCGCCCGACGGCATCCCGGCGGACCAGCGACGCGCAACCTTCAGAGCTTGTGCTGGACCGGCGCGCCCGCGCCGGGTAATTGTCGCGCGACGATAGGAGTTCCGCCCGCTCGGCGGCTCCTCGGGCGCATGACCCGCGCGCAAGATAGTACCGCAAGATCTGTACCGTCCGGAAAGGCCATCGATGTTCGGCGCTCTCGCAAAAAAAATCTTCGGCTCGGCCAACGATCGCCGTCTCAAGGCGTACAAGCCGAAGGTTGCGGCCATCAACGCGCTCGAGCCCGAGCTTGCGGCGCTGAGCGACGAGGCGCTGCGCGCCCGCACCGAGGAGTTCAGGCGCCAGGTCGCGGCCGGGCGCAGCCTCGACGACCTTCTGGTGCCCGCCTTCGCCACCGTGCGCGAGGCGGCCAAGCGCGTGCTCGGCCAGCGCCACTTCGACGTCCAGCTCCTCGGCGGCATGGTGCTGCACGAGAGCGGCATCGCCGAGATGCGTACCGGTGAGGGCAAGACGCTCGTCGCCACCCTGCCGACCTATCTCAACGCGCTCTCCGGCAAGGGCGTGCACGTCGTCACCGTCAACGACTATCTCGCCCGCCGCGACGCCGAATGGATGGGCCGCGTCTATCGCTTCCTGGGCCTCACCGTCGGCATCATCGTCCACGGGCTCGATGACGGTGAGCGCAAGGCCGCCTACGCCTGCGACATCACGTACGGCACGAACAACGAATACGGTTTCGACTACCTGCGCGACAACATGAAGTATGATTTCGCGCAGATGGTGCAGCGCGGGCACAACTTCGCCATCGTCGACGAGGTCGACTCGATCCTCATCGACGAGGCGCGAACGCCGCTCATCATCTCGGGACCGCTCGACGACCGCTCCGAGCTCTACAATGCCATCGACGCGGTGATCCCGAAGCTCGTCAAAGAAGACTACGAGGTCGACGAGAAGCAGCGCGCCGTCTCCCTCACGGAGAAGGGCAACGAGCACATCGAGCAGCTCCTCGAGGAGGCGGGCATCCTCAAGGAGGGCTCACTGTACGAGGCGAACAACGCGACCATCGTCCACCACGTCAACCAAGCGCTGCGCGCCCACACGCTCTTCCAACGCGACAAGGACTACATCGTCCGCAACGGCGAGGTGGTCATCATCGACGAGTTCACCGGCCGCATGATGCCGGGGCGGCGCTATTCGGAAGGCCTGCACCAGGCGCTCGAGGCCAAGGAGCGCGTGCAGATTCAGCCGGAGAACCAGACGCTCGCGTCCATCACCTTCCAGAACTATTTCCGCCTCTACGACAAGCTCGCCGGCATGACCGGTACTGCGGCGACCGAGGCCGACGAGTTCGCCGACATCTATCGGCTCGAGGTGGTCGAGATTCCGACCAACCTGCCCGTGCAGCGCCTCGACGAGGACGACGAGGTCTATCGGACCGCCGAGGAGAAGTACAAGGCGATCATCCGCGAGATCGAGGCTGCCTCCGCGAAGGGCCAGCCGATCCTCGTCGGCACGACCTCCATCGAGAAGTCGGAGCAGCTCGCGGGAGCGCTCTCCCGCAGCGGCTTCAAGCAGATCGACTTCGGCCGGGAGGATGCCCTGAAACCGTTGTTCGAGGCGGCCCGCTCGGGCAAGCCGTCCAAGCATTTCGCCGTGCTCAACGCGCGCTTCCACGAGCAGGAGGCCTTCATCGTCGCCCAGGCCGGCGTGCCGGGCGCCATCACCATCGCCACCAACATGGCCGGCCGCGGCACGGACATCCAGCTCGGCGGCAATGCCGACATGCGCATCGCCCACGAGCTCGGTGAAATGCCCGAGGGCGAGGAGCGCCGGGCGAAGGAAGAGGCGATCCGCATTGAGGTTGCCCAGTTCAAGCAGCGCGCGCTCGAGGCCGGTGGCCTCTACGTGCTCGGCACCGAGCGCCACGAGAGCCGGCGCATCGACAACCAGCTGCGCGGCCGCTCCGGTCGCCAGGGCGATCCCGGCCGCTCCAAGTTCTACCTGTCGCTTCAGGACGACCTGATGCGCATCTTCGGCTCCGACCGCATGGACGGCATGCTTCAGAGACTCGGGCTGAAGGAGGACGAGGCCATCATCCATCCGTGGATCAACAAGGCCATCGAGAAGGCGCAGGGCAAGGTCGAAGCGCGCAACTACGACATTCGCAAGAATATCCTGAAGTACGACAACGTCATGAACGACCAGCGCAAGGTCGTCTTCGAGCAACGTCGGGAGTTCATGGCAGCCGCGTCGGTGCGTGAAACCATCGACGACATGCGCCAGACGGTCATAGACGACATCGTCGCCAAGCATATCCCCGAGGGTGCCTATCCCGAGCAGTGGGACGTCGCCGGATTGGAGGAAAGCGTCGGTCGGATCCTCAACCTCGATATTCCCGTCGCCGACTGGGCGAAGGAGGAGGGCATTGCCGACGAGGAGATGCGCGAGCGCCTGCTGAAAGCCGCGAACGAGGCCTATGCGGCCCGACTCGAGAAGAATACGCCCGAGGTCATGACCTATGTCGAGAAGCAGGTGTTGCTGCAGACCCTCGACCATCTCTGGCGCGAGCATCTCGTCACCCTCGATCACCTCCGGCAGGTCATCGGCTGGCGTGGCCTCGCCCAGCGCGATCCGCTCAACGAATACAAGGCCGAGGCATTCCAGCTCTTTGACGGCCTCATCGACCATCTGCGCGAGCACGTGACGGCCCAGCTCATGCGCGTCGAAGTGATGTTCCAACCCCCGACCGAGGCGCAGCTACCGCCCATGCAGGCGCACCACCTCGACCCGCTCACGGGCGAGGACGAGCTGGCGCTCGCACTGGCCCCGATCGCGAACGAAACGGGCGCACAGGCAGCGCGCGATCCGAACGATCCCGCGACCTGGGGCAAGGTCGGGCGCAACGACCCCTGCCCCTGCGGATCAGGCAAGAAGTATAAGCACTGCCACGGAGCCTTCGCCTGACCCGCCCGCCGAGGCGGCAGCGGATGCGCGGAACAATATGGCCGGCGGCACGTTGCTTCGCACAGCCATCGCGCGGTGGCGTGCGGGCGGAAACGGGCGGTCGCCATGGATCTGCGAAACTACAGGCGTCGGCTGCGCTGGCCTGCATTGTCCCACCGTCGGGATGCGCCTGTCACCGATCCGGCCGGGACGACGCCCGTCGACGAGGAACTGTTTTGGAAGACGATCGCGCGCCTTGCGGTGATCGGCATCTTCGTGATGACCTTCGGCGCGGTACTGATGGCGACACGGGCGGTCACAGCACCCGTCTGCGCCGCGATCATCGTCGGCAGCATCGTCGGCCCCCTGGTGGAGCACATGGCGCGCCGGGGCGTTCCACCCTTCCTCGGCTCCATCGGTCTCGTGTCGATCTTCGTCGCGGCCCTTTATCTTCTGGCGCTCACCTTCTCCGATCAGGTCAACATGTGGGTCGAGCGCGCGCCGGAACTCGGCGGAATCCTCGAGGAGCGCTTTCAGGCCCTGCGCGAACCCATGGGCTTCCTGCGGCGCATCGAACGCGGCCTGTCCGATGTCGGCCGGGGCGGCGTGATCGACGTTCAGGTGAGCGAGACTTCGCTTCTGGAGACGGTGCTCGCCGCAGCAACACCAGCCGTGGCGCAGTTCCTTCTCTTCGCCGGCACCCTCGTCTTCTTCCTCGCCGGGCGGGCTCAGATGAAGCGCCGGCTCGTCGTTGGCTTCATGACGCGCGAGGCACGCCTTATGGCGCTGCAGATCGTCTCGGATATCGAGCGGGCCCTCGGCCGCTATCTCGGCACCGTCACGATGATCAACGCTGGACTTGGCATCGCAACCGGCATCGCCATGTGGCTCATCGGCCTGCCCAGCCCCGCGTTGTGGGGTCTGCTCGCCTTCATGCTGAACTTCGTCCCCTATATCGGCGCGGTCCTCACGACGCTAACGATCTTCGCCGTCGGCCTCGTATCCTTCGAGACGCTCGGCATGGCGGTTCTGCCACCGGTCGTCTTCCTCGCGCTGACAACACTCGAGGGCCAGTTCATCACGCCGAGCATCGTCGGCCGCCGCCTCACGCTGAACCCGTTCATCATCTTTCTTGCCGTAGCCTTCTGGACATGGATCTGGGGGCCCATCGGTGCGTTCCTGGCGGTGCCGATCCTCATCGTCGCGGTCGTGGTCCTCGAGCACGTTTTCCCCAAGGATGAGGTGAGCCTGCCGGGCTGATCTTGCGCGCGGCCCCTCCGGCCGGCCACTATCACCAACCGGATCCGCCATCCGACTGAGACTGGCGCCCGCCAGTCTTGCCGCATCCGTGAGGCTGCATGACGCAACCGCAGATGATCCTCTTCGCCCTTATGGGCAGCGTTCTTGCCCTGCTGCTCTGGGGGCGCATCCGACACGACCTCGTCGCCATGGCGGGTCTTCTCATCGGAGTGATCGTCGGCGTCGTGCCGGAAAAGGATGCCTTCAGCGGCTTCGCCCATCCGGCCGTGATCGTCGTCGCGCTCGTGCTCATCGCCTCGCGTGCGCTCGAGAACAGCGGCGCCCTCTCCATCATCGCCCGGCGGATCGTCCGGCCCGGTCGCCCCATCGCTGTTCATATCGCTGTCATCGGCGGTGTGGGCGCCGCCCTGTCGGCCTTCATCAACAATGTCGCGGCGCTGGCGCTGTTGATGCCGATCGATATCAATACCGCCCGCAAGGCCGGCCGCTCGCCGCGGCTGACGTTGATGCCGCTCGCCTTCGCCACGATCCTCGGCGGCCTCGTCACGCTCATCGGTACCCCGCCGAACATCGTCGCATCCACCTTCCGTCAGGATGCGCTGGGGGCGCCCTACAGGATGTTCGACTTCGCTCCCGTCGGGCTCGTCTGTGCCATTACCGGCATTCTCTTCATCGCCTTCGGCGGCTGGCGCCTCATTCCCCGTGCTAAGGCAGGTCGGCAGGTGCCAGAGCCGGCCCGCATCGACGACTTCGTCGTCGAGCTTGCGGTCTCGCCCCAATCGCCGGCCATCGGGCGCCTTGTAGCCCAGCTCGACGACGAGAGCGAGGCGGCCGACGTCGTCATCCTGGGCCTGATCCGCGACGGGCGGCGCCTACCCGGGCGTGCCCGCTTCGCCACCATCCGCGAAGGCGATCTCTTCGAGGTCGAAGGCTCGGCCGACGCGGTCGCCGCCTTCATCAAGGCCCTCGCGCTCGAGCAGGCCAAGGACGATATCTCGGTCGATGCGCCGGAGGCGGAGGATGCCGCCCGCGCCGGCGAACCGGCCCTGGTCGAGACCGTGGTGCGGGCCGATTCCCGCATTGCCTGGCGATCGGCCGAGGCCTTCCGCCTGCGCTCGCGCTTCGGCGTGACTCTGCTCGGCATCTCCCGGCAGGGACGCACCTTCCGCGAACGGATCAGCTCGCGCATCATCGAGCCGGGCGACATGCTGCTGCTGACCGGGCCTCAGGCCGCGCTCGCCCATGTCGTCAACTGGCTCGGCACCATGCCGCTCAGCGAAACGAGCGTTCAGGCGGCGCGTACTTGGCGCGTCGTGGTCGCGCTCGGCCTGTTCATCGGGGCGATCATCGCGGCAAGCACCAGCTTCATCTCCTTCACCACCGCCATCGCCATCGCCGTCGTCGGCTATGCCGCCACGGGCCTCGTGACGCCGCGCGAGGTCTACGACCAGGTAGACTGGCCGGTCGTCGTTATGCTCGCCGCCCTCCTGCCGCTCAGCGCCGCCTTCGAGAGCGTCGGCGGCACGGCTCTCGTCGCCAACCTGATCGTCGCTGTGACCCAGGGCCACTCGCCCGTGGTCGCCCTCGTCGGCCTGATGCTCGTCACCGTCATCCTGTCGGACATGCTGAACAATGTCGCGACCATGGTCATCGCGGGCCCTGTGGCCATCGAGACGGCACGGACGTTGTCGGTCAATCCCGACGCCTTCCTGATGGCGACGGTCGTCGCCGCCTCGCTCGCCTTCCTCACACCCATCGGCCACAAGAACAACACGCTTATCATGGGTCCCGGCGGCTATTCCTTCGGCGATTACTGGCGTCTCGGCCTTCCGCTCGAGATCCTGATGGTGAGCGTGTCGATCCCTGTCATCCTCGTCGTTTGGCCGCTGTAACGCCGCAAAACGAAAGCGGCCGTCGGAGACGGCCGCTTCTCTCCCGATTCGGATCGGGCGGAAAAGTCAGTTGGTCTGTTCCCAATGGGCCGACAGACGCGAGGGCAGGGCCGCCTGGGCGCCATGCATTACGGGCGGCAGCACAGCCTGCCGATCCTTCTTGTTGGCGGCCCCCGAAGAGGCATCGGCGCCGCGACGGCGCGGCGGCAGCGGCGCCTCGGCCGGTGCCGGCATCGCCGCGGTCTCGGCCTGCGGCTCGTCCTTGGAGCCGAAAAGACCACCGAAGGAAAGGATGCGATCGACGAGCGGCCGCCCGCTCGACGCCGAGGCGACGACAGGTTGCGCCTGTGGCGCAGGGGCCGTGACGACCGGCATCGCAGCAGGGGCGGCCGAAGCCGGCGCTGCTACGGGCCCAGCAGGGAGCGATGTCGCGATCTGGACTGGCTTGGAGGTCTCGACCGGCCGTTCCCGGCCGCTGCTGTCGAGCTCCACGACCTGCGGCCCGCTTTCCAGCGCATCAGGCCGGCTGACTTCGAACTCCGGCCGGCTGGACTGGGCGAAGACGCCAACGTTGCTTTCGGCAACGGCTGCCGTCCGGCGGCGGAAGGATTCGTGCTGGCCTCCATCGGCATAGACCAGCTTGATGGCCTTGGTGCCGCTGTTGACGAGATCGGCGACCTTCGCTTCGTCGGCGCGCTGCTTCTGCGCCACGGCCACGGCGATGTCCTCGTCGACATTGAGCGGCGGGCAGGCCGCGGAGGGATCGAGGCGCTGGCCATCGGCCGGCCTGGCGTTGAAGACGTAGCGCTTGCCGCAGACGGCAACCTGCGGTTCCTGCTTCGTCACCTCGAAGTGATCCGCACCTTCCTTCAGGTTGCGCCAGAAGGCCATGTTCGGGTCGTAGCGATGCTTGGCGAGATTCTCCGCCGTCATGCGGAACGGCATCGCCTGCATCTGCACCGCCTTCTGTCCGCCGGCGAAAGCCTCGCGCACGATGGCATAGACCTCGGCGATCTGCTCGTCGGTCATCGAATAACAGCCGGCCGATGAGCAGGCACCGTGGACCATGAGATGGGCACCCGTGCGACCGTAGGCGCGATCGTAGGCGTTGGGATAGCCCATGTTGAACGAGAGATAATAGCTCGAGTTCGGATTGAGCTGGGCTGGCGTGATGGCATAGAAGCCTTCCGGCGCCTGCCGGTCGCCCTCGCGTTTCTTCGGACCGAGCTGGCCCGACCAGCGGCAGATGGGAAACGTCTTCAGTAACGCGTATTTGCCGGATTTGGTCTGCTTCCAGACTTCAAGCTCCGATTCCTTCTTGTAGGAGCGGATCAGGACCGGCGCGTACCGCGACATGTCCTTCTGCTCCATGAGGGAGAGCGTCTTGCTCGGAACGGGCTGGGAGGCACGCACGCTGCGCGAGTAGGTGGCGTCGTCCTCACAGGCTGCCACCGCAAGAGCCATCGTCGAGACCAGCAGCAATCGCTTGAGCATAACGCAACCTCTCGCTTCCCTGATGCCGGGCGCTGGGCACACCGGCACCATTGAGCTTTAAACCCGTTAGCGTTACTCGAACCTTACCGGTGCCCGCCACACACCGGCGCGGTTAACGGATTGTTAAAGCTGGCGCCCGATGGCCAGGAACTTGTCAGCACGCAAGGACCGGATCTCGTCGGGCGAAAGCCCGGCCAGATCCTGAAAAGCCGCTGCGATCGCATCGCCCGCAGCGTTCATGGCTGCCGCCGGATCGCGATGCGCTCCCCCCGACGGCTCCGGGATAATGCCATCGATGACCGAAAAGCGTAAGAGATCTTGTGCGGTGATCTTCATGCTGGTCGCGGCGTCCTGGGCGCGCGAGGAATCGCGCCACAGAATCGAGGCCGCGCCCTCCGGCGAGATCACCGAATAGATTGCGTGCTCGAGCATGAGCACGCGGTTGGCCGTGGCAAGTGCAATGGCGCCGCCCGAGCCGCCCTCGCCGATGATGACGGAAACATTCGGCACGCCGAGCGCAAGGCAGGCCTCGGTCGAGCGGGCAATGGCCTCGGCCTGGCCGCGCTCCTCCGCGCCGATGCCTGGATAGGCGCCGGCCGTATCGACGAAGCTGATGACCGGGATGCCGAACCTGTCCGCCATGTCCATCAGCCGCACCGCCTTGCGGTAACCCTCGGGCTTGGCCATGCCGAAATTGTGGCGCAGGCGCGCCTCCGTGCTGGCACCCTTCTCCTGGCCGATGACGCAGACGCTCTCGCCGCGAAAACGGCCGAAGCCGCCGAGGATGGCCTCGTCCTCGCCGAACTTGCGATCGCCGGCGAGCGGCGTGAAATCCGCGATCAGCGCGGCGCAATAGTCGATGAAATGCGGGCGCTGCGGATGGCGCGCCACGAGCGTCTTCTGCCACGGCGTCAGATTGGCGTAGAGATCGGCGAGGGCCTTGTCCGCCTTGGCCTCGAGGCGAGCGATCTCGTCGCCGATGGCCACAGCGCTGCCGCCTTCGGCCATGGCACGCAGTTCCTCGACCTTGGCCTCAAGCTCGGCGACGGGCTTTTCGAAATCCAGATAGCTTCGCATGCGATATGGGGCGCCGGGGTTGTCCATCTTCGGGTGGCCCATCCACGGCGTCTGGCCGCGGAGGACCCCCGCAGGGTCGGCGCGGGCGGACCTTGGCGACTGGCTGGCGCCAAGTCAAGACGAAGTCGGTATGAAGCCGGCCCGGGCGGGGAGCGACGCGTCCTCGAACATGGGTGTTTCAGGAAGGGCCCGGCTGCCGCCCGGCCGGCGGCGACATGTCGTCACCCGCCACGAAGCGCGGGGACAGAGCCCCCTGGGCCGGCACCAGCACGGGACGCAGCCGCGCCGCGCGCCGCATCGCCCGCACTGCGACGGGCCGATGCAGTTGCTTGACCGCCTCGATGACGTGCACGCCGGCGAAGGGAAGAGACAGGCCAGCCCCCGCCCTTTCCCAGGCCACGGCCGAGCGCAGGAAGAGCTGGCGCTGCAACGGCGGCACGTAGAGCGCCTCCAGCCAGTTCTCCGGCGAGAAGAGCGTGCGGCGCATGAGCCCGTTGAGCTGCGAGCGGCTGTAGGGCTGGCCCTGGCCGAAGGGCGTCGTGTCCATGCGTGCCCACAGTCCGCGCCGGTTGGGCGCGACGAGAAGGACCCGGCCGCCCGGGCTCAGCACACGCCACACCTCGCTCATCAGTTCGTCCGGCGCCTCGCTCGTCTCCAGGGCGTGCACGACGAGCACCCGGTCGATGCAGGCATCCGGCAGGGGCAGCATGGTCGGCTCGACGAGAGCCGAGGCGGACGGCCCGGCGGATGGCCAGTTCACCACGCCCTGCGCCGCCGGCATGAAGGCGAGCGTGCGCTCACTGCCGGCCTTGAGGACGGTGAGATAGGGCGTCGCATAGCCGATGCCGAGGAGCCGCTGGCCGGAAAGGTCCTTCCACAGCCCTTCGACCGCGCGCAGCACGAGGCGCCGGGCCACGACGCCGAGCGGGCTCGCGTAGAAATGCCTCAGATCGACCACATCGACCGCCAAGGGAGTTCCTCCTTCTCCTCTGATCATCGGGATGGGAACCGCCGGTTGCAAGATGACCGCGTCTCGCGAGAGAACCGATGCCGTGATTCGCCTCGCGGGACAGAGTCTGTAAGGTCGCCTGGAACGTGGGGTCGCCCCGCAGGCCGGAAGCCAAGGAGAACCATCGTGCCAGCCGACATCCATGTCTTTCCCTGCCGCAGCGACAATATCGGCGTCCTCGTGCGCGATGCGGCGAGCGGCGCCTGCGCCGCCATCGACGCCCCGGAGGAGGCCGCGGTGCGCCGAGCCCTCGCCGAAACCGGATGGCGTCTGACGCACATCCTCGTCACCCACAAGCATCCCGACCACGTCGAGGGCATTCCCGGCCTCAAGCGGGAGACGGGCGCCACTGTCATTGGGCCCGCGGCGGAAGCGGCCGCCATTCGCGACATCGACCGGCGGGTTGCGGAAGGCGACGTCGTCGAGGTCGGCGCTCTCCGGGGCGAGGTCATCGCCACGCCCGGTCATACCCTCGGCCATATCGCCTATTGGTTCGCACGCGAGCGGGCCCTCTTTGCCGGCGACACGCTGTTCGCGCTCGGCTGCGGGCGCCTGTTCGAGGGCACGCCGGCGGACATGTGGGCGACCCTCGAGAAGCTCGCCGCCCTGCCGGACGACACCCGCCTCTACTGCGGCCACGAATATACGCTCGCGAACGCGCACTTCGCGCTTGCCGCCGATCCGGACAATGCCGCGCTCGCCAAACGCGCCGCCGACATCGAGGCGAGACGGGCACGGGGCGAATTGACGGTCCCGTCCCTCCTCGGCGAGGAGAAGGCGACCAATCCCTTCCTGCGCGCGCGCGAGCAGGCCCTCGCCGCCGCCGTCAACCTCGCCGGCCGGCCGGCTGCGGAGGTCTTCGCCGCGCTCCGCGCCTGGAAGGACCGGTTCTGATGCTGCCGACGAACGGACGGGAAGCGCTTACGGCGGAGGCCATCGTCCGCCTGCTCGATCTTAAGCCCCACCCGGAGGGCGGCTGGTTCCGGGAGACCTATCGCGACCCGCAACCGGTGGAGGGCGGGCGCGCCGCTTCGACACTGATCTACTATCTGCTGGGCCCCGGCGGCACATCCCACTGGCACCGCGTCGACGCCGCCGAGGTCTGGCACTGGTATTGCGGCGCGCCGCTGGTGCTGACCGTGTCGCCCGATGGGCACGAGACCGAGGCCCACCGCCTCGGCGCGGATCTTGCGGCGGGCGAGCGGCCGCAATGCGTCGTGCCGGCGGGCTGGTGGCAGACGGCAACGAGCCTCGGCGCCTTCACCCTCGTCGGCTGCACGGTGGCGCCGGGCTTCACCTTCGACGGCTTCGAGATGGCACCGGCCGGCTGGCGGCCGGCCCCACGCTGAGGCGGCGAGGCCTCACCGCGTCAGCACGAGCGCCGGCAGCCAGGTCGTCAGCGGCGGCCAGAAGGTGGCAGCGAGGAGCACGGCGGCGAGCGGCAGCATCCACGGCACGATGGCCCGCGACATGGCCTCGAAGCGGATATTGGCAATCCGTGCCGTAACGAAGAGAACGACACCGACGGGGGGCGTGATCGTGCCGATCATCAAGTTGAGCACGAAAATAAGACCGAACTGCAAGGGATCGATGCCGAACTGCCCTGCAATCGGCACCAGGATAGGGATGAGGATGAGCATCGCCGCCAGCGCCTCCATCACGCAGCCGACAAGGAGCAGCAGCAGGTTGACGACGAAAAGGAAGACGAGTGGGTCGCCCACGGCCTCGATGATCAGCGGCCCGAGCGTCTGCGGGATGCGCGAGATCGACAGGCACCAGGCGAGCGCCGCTGCCGTCATGACGAGCGCCAGCACGATCCCGGTCGTCTCAACCGTGTCGACGATGATACGTGGCAATTGTCGCAGGTCGAAGTCGCGGTAGACAACGAGCCCGAGAAAGAGTGCATAGACGGAGGCGACGGCCGCCGCCTCGGTCGGTGTCATGATGCCGCTCATCATGCCGCCAAAGAGAATGACTGGCGTCATCAGCGCCCAGTGCGCCCGCCGATAGGCGACGGCAAGGGCCTTCACCCCCTCGAAGGGATGGCGCGGCATGGCGCGCCGCGTGGCCACCACCGTAACCATGGCGGAGAGCGCGAGCGCCATCAGCAGGCCTGGAATGACCCCCGCGAGGAACAGCCCGCCGATGGAGACGTCGGCACTGACACCGTAGATGACCATCGGCAGAGACGGCGGAATGATCGGCCCGATGGTCGCCGAGGCGGCCGTGATGGCCGCGGCGGTCTCCGGATCGTAGCCCTCCTGGCGCATCGCCTTGATCTCGAGCGAGCCCACGCCGCCCGCATCCGCCACGGCGGAGCCGGACATGCCGGCGAAGATCACGCTCGCGAGGATATTGGCGTGGCACAGGCCGCCGCGCAGCCAGCCCACGCAGGCGCGGGCGAACGTGAAAATCCGGTCGGTGATGCCCGCCGAGTTCATGATGTTGCCCATCAGGATGAACAGCGGCGCGGCGAGAATGGGGAAGGAATTGGCCGCCTGGGCGATCTTCTGCGGCACAATGTCGACCGGCATGCCGTTGATGACGACGAAGGCGAAGGCTGCGAGCCCCATGGAGGCGAACAGCGGCAGGCCAAGCAGCAGCGCGGCGAACCAGACGATGAGGATCTCGGCCATCGCGGCGGTCATGGCGCGGCCCCCGCCTCGAAATCCCGCCGGCGGGCCCCGGCGAGCACTTCTGCGATCTCGATCAGCGCCTGTGCCGTAATGGCGACACCGGCAACGGGCATCGGCACGTAGACGAGCGCGGCCGAGAGCGGCAAGCTGACCCACTCCACGTCGAAGTTGCGCTCGACCAGCCCGAAGCTGCGCGACAGGAGCACCACGCCGAGCACAGCGACCGCGAGCTGGATCAGCACCTCGGCCGCCCGGCGCAGGGGCGTCGGCAGCTTGTCGATGACCACCATGATGCGGATATGGCTGCGCCGCCGCGCGGCCAGGATCCAGCCGACGAAGGCGGTCCAGACCATCAGATATTGCGCCATCTCGTCGGACCAGGCGAGCGGCTGGTTCACCAGCCTGAACACCACACCGAGGAAGACGCAGGCGAGGAGGGCAAGGAGAAGCAGGACCGCAGCAGCGGCAACCGCCCGGTCAGCGAAAAGCCCGGCAAGGCGCAGCATGGCAGCTCCGAAGTCGGGTCGGGGTCCCCCGCCGGAGACCCCGCTAAGGGAGAGGATTGGCGAAACGTCAGAGCGCAGCGAGCGCGTCCCAGGTTCCCTTGCCCCATTTCTCCTCGAACTTCGGCGGCAGTTGCTCCAGCACAGGCTTGCGGAAGCTCTCCACGTCGGGCTCGATGATGGTCATGCCCGCTGTCTTCAGCGTGCCGATGAGCTCGCCCTCCTGACGCGAAAGCTCGGCATCCTGCCACTGGGCCCCGTTGGCGATGGCCGCGTCGAGAATCGCGCGGTCCTCGGCCGAAAGCCCCTTCAGGGCCGCCTCGTTGGCGATGACGAGCCGCGGCGTGATGATGTGGCCGGTCAGGACGAGATATTTCTGCACCTCGGCGAGCTTGGCGCTGTGAATCGTCGGCAGCGGGTTCTCCTGCCCGTCGACCGCCCCCTGGCTCAGGGCGAGGTAGAGTTCGTTGAAGTTGATCGGCGTCGCGCGCGCCCCCCAGGCCTCGGCCATGGCGCGGAAGGTATCGACCGGCGGCACGCGCAGCTTGAAGCCGGCCATGTCGGCCGCCGAGCGCACCTCCTTGTTGCCCGTCGTCAGATGGCGCTTGCCGTAATAGGTGATGGCGAGCATGCGCAGGCCGCGCCGGCGGACGAGCTCCTCGTTCATCTTGGCGAAGATGGGCGAGGAGCCGGCCTTCGTCATGTGGGCGGCATCGCGCCACAGGTAGGGCGCCTCGATCACGGAGAGCTGCGGCAGCAGCGCGCCGAGAGCCGCGGCGCCGTCCGTCGTGAAGGCGAGGGCGCCGGAGACGACCGCATCCATCATGTCCTTGCCCGATCCGAGCTGGCCGTTGGGGAAGCTCTGGATGTCGATGCGCCCGCCGGATTTCTCCTTCACCTCGGCCGCGATGCGGTCGATCATCTGCACCTGCGGGTGTGACTGGGGCAGCATCTCGCCCCAGCGGATCACCGTGGCCTGGGCCTTGGCGATGGCCGGCATGAATACGCCGGCCCCGAGCGCCGCACTGCCCGCGAGAAACGTCCGTCTGCTGACACCGTGCATCGTTTGTCCTCCCATTGGATCAGGGCGCGGCTTTGCCGTCGTTCTTGACCAGGCCGATGGCGGCCGGGCGATCCGTGCCCCATAGCGGCGACAGGCCGCTGCGGGATGATCTCAGGCGCCAGCCGGCTCGCCGGTGATGGCCTCGAAGGTGGCAACGAGCTTCTCCCGATCCGCCGCGGCAAGCGGCACGAGCGGCGGGCGCACATGACAATAACCCTTGTCGCCCCGCCGGTGGGCGACAAGGGCCTTAACCGCCGGCAGCACCGGCAGGCTCACGATGGCTTCGACGAGCGCATTGACGCGGCGGTCGTCGCGGCCTTCGTGGACGAGGGGCCGCAGCAGCGCCGGGGTGATGTTGGCGAGGCCGCAGATACTGCCCTCGGCGCCATGGCGCACCGCGCGCGCCAGCAGCCGCTCGTCGCCGACGAGAATGGCGATGTCGCCGTGATCGGCGAGAAAGCGTTCGGTCGTCGCCCAGTCGCCAGAGGAATCCTTGATGCCGGCGATGACGCCGCTGAAGGCATCGCGCAGGCGCCGCACCAGGCTGCTCGACAGGGGCACCGCCGTCTGGCCGGGAATATGGTAGAGGATGATGCCGCGCGCCGCGCCGCCGAGGCGTCCGAAAAAGTCGCTGAACCAGCCGAAGAGTCCCTCTTCGTCGACCCCCTTGAGATAGAAGGGCGGCGCCACCAGCAGGCCCCGCACACCGGCCGACAGGGCAAGCTCCGCCTGTTCGGCGGCCTCGGCCACGGTCGTCGCCGACACGCCCGCGTAGACCTTATCGAGCGAAATGCCGGCACCCGCCACGGCGCCGAGCATGGTGGCGCGCTCTCGCAGCGGGATGGAGAAGCCTTCGCCGGTCGTACCGAACAGCGTGATGCTGTCGCAGCCCTCCGCGAGGACGGCACGGGCCTGGCCGACGAGTCGCGCGAGATCGGGCCTGCCCCGCTCGTCGAACGGCGAAACCAGGGCTGCGGACAGGCCGAAACGTCGCGCCTCGCTCACGTGGATCTCCCAAGGATCGTCCCGGCGATCGTCAGGGACAGCTTTTGTGTTCTTCCTGACATGTTAGCGCGTTCGCGAAACAGCGCAAGCGCCGCGCCAAGCGCGCCCGCCACCCCTGCAGACCTCAGGCGGCTCACCGCATCGAAATATTGAAGAAGGAGGCGCCGGGGATCGGCGAGAAAACTAGCGCTCGATGGACAGGAGGGAGCGCCGCACGGCAGCGAGATCAGCCGCGATGCCGTTCAGCCGTTCGGCGAAAATGGCGCGCAAATGGACGGCCACGTCAGGGAACTCGACCAGCACGCGCCGCAGGACGCTGCGCGGCAGTTTCGTCACGGAGGACGGTTCGCGAGCGATGGCCGTCGCCGGCCGCTTTGTTTCGGCAAAGAGTGCGAGTTCGCCGATGAGCACGCCCGGCCCGACCACGTGATCCGTTGGCGAGCCGTCGTCGCGCGCATCGAGCGCGATCGCGCCCGATCGCACCAGATAACCGCCATCAGCGGGCTCGCCGCGGCGGAAGAGGACGTCACCGGCCCTCAGGATCCGCGATTCGGCCGCAAAGGCGATGAGCCGCAGCGCCTCGCGCTCGACCCCGGCGAAGGTCGGCACCGCCTCGAGCGCCGCGATGTCCTCATTCAGTCCCATGTCTGGCCGCCTGTCCGCGCTCCGATCATCACGGTATCAGTTTGTAGCCGCCCTGCTCGGTCACGAGAATGCGCGCGTTGGACGGATCCTGCTCGATCTTCTGCCTGAGGCGGTAGATATGCGTCTCGAGCGTGTGGGTCGTGACATTGGCGTTGTAGCCCCAGACCTCGGCCAGCAGCACCTCGCGCGTTACCACCTTCTGCCCGGCACGATAGAGGAAGCGCAGGATCGCCGTCTCCTTCTCCGTGAGCTTGAGCTTCGAGCCACGCTCGCTGACCAGGAGCTTGGCGCTCGGGCGGAACGTATAGGGCCCGATGGAGAAGACCGCATCCTCGCTCGCCTCGTACTGGCGAAGCTGGGCGCGGATGCGTGCCAGCAGCACTGCGAAGCGGAACGGCTTGGCGACATAATCATTGGCGCCGGCATCGAGACCGAGCACCGTGTCGCTGTCGGTCGCATGGCCGGTCAGCATGATCACCGGACTGCGGAAGCCACCCTCGCGCATGCGCTTGACGGCGTCGCGCCCGTCCATGTCGGGCAGGCCGACGTCCATGATGACGAGATCGATGTTGTTCTCCTTCACCACATCGAGTGCCTCGGCGCCGGATGCGGCGGTGGAGAGTGTGAACTCGTCGGTCAGCGCGAGCTGCTCGCTCAGCGTCTCGCGCAGGTCTTCCTCGTCGTCCACGATGAGCAGATGGCGGGCGTGAGGCATGGTCCTTCCATTGTTGGGCAGGAGATGCCGGCGCTGGCGCTGGCCGGTGAGCCCGGCGGCGCAGGGACGCGTCCGGGCGAGGAAGTCCTAGACTAAGCGATCCGCGCCGGGCAACAAGTAGGCGAGGTTGATGCACCGGCTTGTGATGAAACGAACCTTCCTTCGCACCGTCAGGGTCCTTCCACGTCCGCTCGCTGCCTCGCGCGGGCTTGTTGTCGCAGGACATGTCGTGCTGCCTTGCGCGCTCGGCAAGGGCGGCGTTGCGCGCTTGAAGCGCGAAGGCGACGGCGCGACCCCGCTCGGCCGCTTTGCCCTCGGCGCTCTCTATCTTCGGACCGACAAGGGCGCCCGCCCGCGCTCCGGCCTCCCCGCGCGCAGGACGCGCCCGGACGACGGCTGGTGCGACGCGCCCGGCGATCGGCGCTACAACCGCCCGGTGCGCCTTCCCTATCCGGCGAGCCACGAGCGCATGTGGCGCGAGGACGACGTTTATGACCGCGTGCTCGACATCCGCTACAACCGCGGCCCCATCCGCCCCGGCCGCGGCAGCGCCATCTTCATGCATCTTGCCCGGCCCGGCTTTGCGCCGACGGCGGGCTGCGTCGCCCTGCGGCGGGCCGACCTCGACCGGCTCCTGCCGCGCCTAGGCCCCAGGACCCTTCTTGTGATCGGCAACGATCCACGCCGGTCATGCCCTCCCCGAAAGCAGAAACGATGAGCCGCTCCGCCTTTCTCTTCGACCTCGACGGCACCTTGACCGAAACCGACCACCTGCATTTCGAGGCCTTCAACGCCATGCTCGCTGGCTTTGGCCGCAGCATCACGCCGGAGGCCTATGCGCGGGAGGTGCAGGGCCGCGCCAATGCCGCGATCATGCGCGACATGTTCCCGGACCTGCCCGAGAGCGAGCACATCCGCCTCGCCGACGCCAAGGAAGCCGCCTTCCGCACCATGGCCGAGAGCCAGTTGCAGCCCGCGCGCGGCCTTCTCGACTTCCTGGCGCTGGCGGAGAGGCGATCGATCGGCTGCGCCGTCGTCACCAATGCGCCGCGCGCCAATGCGGAGATGATGCTCGGCGCCATCGGCCTCGGGCGTCGCTTCGAAGCGATCGTCATCGGCGACGAACTGCCGCGGCCCAAGCCCGATCCCCTGCCCTACCGCATGGGGCTCGACCTCCTGCGCGCCGACGCCACGCGCTCCCTCGCCTTCGAGGATTCGGCCTCCGGCGTGCAATCCGCCCACGCGGCCGGGCTTTTCGTGGTCGGTCTGATGACTACCCTCTGCGCCGAGGCGCTCGAGGCCGCCGGCGCGAGCCTCGCCATCGCCGACTTTACCGACCCGCGGCTGATGGAGGTTCTGGACGCGCGGCTCGGCGGCAGCCCCTGAGGATAAGCGAAAACGCCCCTGATCCTCGCTGGTAGAGCCGTGAAGACCGATTCACACGGCCCGAACTGCGGGCGGTGAAGCGCAACGCCTCCTGCCGTCATGCCCGCGCCCGTCGCGGGCATCCACGCCGCTTCGATCGCATGAGGCGGCAAGGCATGGATGGCTGGGACAAACCCCGGCCAGGACGACTGAGAGGCATCCAGGAGCCGTTCCCAGGCCTCCCGCAAGAGCTAATGACGCGCCCCGAAAATGGCGCTGCCGACGCGCACGTGGGTCGCGCCCAGCATCACCGCCTGCTCGAAATCGGCGCTCATGCCCATCGACAGGTCGGAGAGCCCGTTGCGCGATGCGATCTTGGCGAGCAGGGCGAAATGCGGCGACGGCGGCTCGTCCGCCGGCGGGATGCACATGAGCCCGACCACGGGCAGGTTCCAGACGTCGCGGCACTGCGCGATGAAGGCGTCGGCCTCGCCCGGCGCGACGCCAGACTTCTGCGCCTCCTCGCCGGTGTTGACCTGCACGAAGAGCCGCGGCCGGCGACCCGTCTTGTCCATCTCCCGCTTCAGCGCCTCGGCGAGCGAGGGCCGGTCGAGGGAATGGATCACGTCGAAGAGCATGACGGCGTCGTGCGCCTTGTTCGACTGCAGCGGTCCGATGAGGTGCAACTCGACATCCCGATAGAGCTCCTTGAGCGCGGGCCATTTCGTCTTCGCCTCCTGCACGCGGTTCTCGCCGAAGACGCGATGGCCGGCTGCGAGCACCGGCTCGATGGCCTCCGCCGTGAAGGTCTTCGACACCGCGATCAGCGTCACGGAGGCGGGATCGCGCCCTTCTTCGCGCGCCGTGCGCGCGATCGATTCCGTGACGGCCCTCAGTCGCTCGGCAGCCAGCTGCGCCCTGTCGTCCACGGTGCTCACCCTCCTTGTGACCTCTTCGGCCGCCGCGGGCGCGTCACGACACCGCGAAAGCGGCGCCGGGCGTTGACCGCAAACGGCATTCGTGTCCTAGTCCGCCCGGCAGCAACGATGCAATGGGTGTCCGCGCCGCGGCGCGGCAGGCCGCGTTGTCGTGCCGCCTCACCGGCCCGCCGCATTGACTGCGACCGGGCTATTTCGCGAGCATTCCGACTTGACCGAGACCATGACGGTGGAACGATACAACCCCAAGGAGGCCGAACCCAAGTGGCAGGCCGTCTGGGAAGAGCGCGGCATCTTCCATACGCGCAACGACGACCCGCGCGACACGTACTATGTCCTCGAGATGTTCCCCTATCCGTCGGGGCGCATCCACATGGGCCACGTGCGCAACTACACGATGGGTGACGTCGTCGCCCGCTTCATGCGCGCCAAGGGCTACAACGTTCTCCACCCCATGGGCTGGGACGCCTTCGGCATGCCGGCCGAGAATGCCGCCATGGCCAACAAGGTCCATCCCAAGGAATGGACCTACGCCAACATCGCCACCATGCGCGGCCAGCTGAAGTCCATGGGCCTGTCGCTCGACTGGAGCCGGGAGATCGCCACGTGTGATCCCTCCTACTACCGGCACCAGCAGAAGATGTTCCTCGACTTCCTCGCGGCTGGCCTCGTCGACCGCAAGACGGCCAAGGTCAACTGGGATCCCGTCGACCAGACCGTGCTCGCCAACGAGCAGGTGATCGACGGCCGCGGCTGGCGCTCGGGCGCGCTCGTCGAGCAGCGCGAATTGACCCAGTGGTTCTTCAGGATCACCGCCTTCGCGGATGACCTCCTCGCCTCCCTCGACCGGCTGGAGCGCTGGCCGGAGAAGGTGCGGCTGATGCAGAAGAACTGGATCGGCCGCTCCGAGGGCCTCCTCGTGCGCTTCGCGCTCGATGCGGCGACGACGCCGAACGGCGAGAGCGAGCTCGAGATCTACACCACCCGTCCGGACACGCTCTTCGGCGCACGCTTCATGGCGGTAGCGCCCGACCATCCGCTCGCCACCGCTGCAGCAAAGATCAATCCGCAGCTCGCCACCTTCATCGAGGAGTGCAAGCGCACCGGTACGGCCGCGGAACTGATCGAGAAGGCCGAAAAGAAGGGCTTCGATACCGGTATCCGCGCCGTCCATCCCTTCGATCCGGACTGGAAACTGCCGGTCTATGTCGCCAATTTCATCCTGATGGACTACGGCACCGGCGCCATCTTCGGCTGCCCGGCACACGACCAGCGCGACCTCGACTTCGTCAATGCCTACGGCCTCGGCGTCACCCCCGTCGTCTGCCCGCCGGACGCGGAACCGGCCGCCTTCACCGTCACCGACACCGCCTATGACGGCGAGGGAACGCTGATAAACTCGCGCTTCCTCGATGGCATGACCATCGCCGCGGCGAAGGAAGAGGTCGCCCGCCGGCTCGAGACCGAGATGCGCGACGGCCGGCCGGTCGGCGAGCGGCGCATCAACTTCCGCCTGCGCGACTGGGGCATCTCGCGCCAACGCTACTGGGGCTGCCCGATCCCGATCATCCACTGCGACGACTGCGGCGCGGTGCCGGTGCCGGACGACCAGCTGCCGGTGGTGCTGCCGGAGGACATCGACTTCGACAAGCCCGGCAACCCGCTCGACCGGCATCCGACCTGGAAGCACGTCGCCTGCCCGCGCTGCGCCAAGCCCGCCCGTCGCGAGACGGACACAATGGACACTTTCGTCGATTCGTCCTGGTACTACGCGCGCTTCACCGATCCGCACCTCACGAGCCAGCCGACGAACCGCGAGGTCGTCGACCGCTGGCTGCCGGTGGACCAGTATATCGGCGGCATCGAGCACGCCATCCTGCACCTCCTCTACTCCCGCTTCTTCACACGGGCCATGAAGGCGACCGGCCACGTCGGGCTCGACGAGCCCTTCGCCGGCCTCTTCACCCAGGGCATGGTGGTCCACGAGACCTACCGCGACGCGAGTGGTGCCTGGGTACAGCCGGCCGAGGTGCGCATCGAGAGCGACGGCGGCGCCCGCAAGGCCTTCCACGTCAGCACCGGTGAGCCGATCAGCATCGGCAGCATCGAGAAGATGTCGAAGTCCAAGAAGAACACCATCGATCCGGACGAGATCATCGGCACCTATGGTGCCGACACGGCCCGCTGGTTCATGCTTTCCGATTCGCCGCCCGAGCGCGACGTGATCTGGACGGAGGAAGGCGTGCAGGGCGCCCACCGCTTCGTGCAGCGCCTGTGGCGCCTGATCGGCGAGGTGGTGGCTGTCACCGATGCGACCGACGGGTCGGCCGAGACGACGCTGGACGAGGCCTCCCTCATCCTGCGCAAGGCGGCCCACCGGGCCCTGGCGACCGTCGAGGACGACGTCCTCAAGCTGCGCTTCAACCGCTGTGTCGCCCAGGTCTACGAATTGTCGAACGCGCTGCAGGCCGCCCTGAACGGCATTCGCGACGGCGAGCCGCCAGCCGCGGACATGCGTTTTGCGCTGCGCGAGGCAGCCTCGATCCTCGTGCAGCTCGTGGCGCCGATGATGCCGCATCTGGCGGAGGAGTGCTGGAAGGTGCTCGGCTTCGAGACGCTCGTCGCCGAGACGCATTGGCCCAAGGCGGACAAGGCTCTCCTCGTCGAGGACGTCATCACCCTGCCCGTGCAGGTCAACGGCAAGAAGCGCGCCGACGTAACGGTACCGCGCGATGCCGACAACGCGACCGTCGAGGCCGCGGCGCTCGCGCTCGAAGCCGTCCAGCGCGCCACCGAGGGCCGGCCCGTCCGCAAAATCATCGTCGTCCCGCAGAGGATCGTCAATGTCGTCGCCTGATCGTCTCGCCCGCCGCGCCGGCGCCGGGCTGCGCCTTGCCGCCATTGTCACGCTGGCCCTCGGGCTTGCCGGCTGCCTTCGCCCGCTCTATGCCGAGCGGGCGGACGGCACATCCGTGCAGGATTCCCTGCGTACCATCGAGGTCGCATCGATCCCCGATATCCCCGGCCAGGAGCGCCTCGCCCACTACCTGCGCAACGAGCTCGTCTACGAACTCACCGGCGGCAACGGCGCCCTCGAGCCGCGCTACCGGCTCCAGATCTCGCCGGCGGGCATCCAAGTGCGTACGGCGATCGTCGACACGGTGAGCGGTAACGCGCAGTCGGCGAACCTGCAGGCGACTGCGAATTTCGTCCTCACGCGCATCGGCGAGGAGAAACCCGTGATGACTGGCAAGGCCACCGCCTCGGCGAGCTACGACCGCAATCCGCAGCGCTTCGCCTCGGTACGCGCGGCGCGCGATGCGGAGATCCGCGTCGCCAAGGAGCTCGCCGACCAGATCAGCACGCGCATCGCCGCAACGCTCGCGACGCGCGGCTGAGACGCGGGCCGACGGGACATGGTGGCGATCAAGGCGGGCGATGTCGACAGAGCCATCAGACACCCGTCGCCGCAGACGGCCGTCTTCCTCGTCTATGGTCCGGATAGTGGCCTCGTGGGCGAACGCGTGCGCCGGCTCGTGGCCGGAACCATCGACGATCCGGACGATCCTTTCCAGCTGGTGCGCCTCGACGGCGATGAGATCGCGTCCGATCCTTTGCGCCTCGCCGACGAGGCCAATACGGTGCCGCTCTTCGGAGGCCGCCGCGCCATCTGGCTGCGCGCCGGGAGCCGTAATCTCGCTCCCGCCCTGACGCCGGTGCTGAACACGCCGCCGCAGGATGCCGTGGTCATCGTGGAGGCGGGCGATCTTTCCCGCACGGCCCCTCTGCGCCAGCTCTGCGAGAAGGCGGCCGCAGCAGCCGCCATGCCCTGCTATGCGGATGGCGTCCGCGACCTCGGGGCACTGATCGACGACATGAGCCGCAAGGTCGGCCTGCGTGTCGAGCCCGATGCCCGCGAACTGCTGCTCGCCTCGCTCGGCGCCGACCGAGTGGCAAGCCGGTCCGAGCTCGACAAGCTCTTCACCTATGTCCACGGCCGCGACGTCGTCACCATGGAGGATGTGGCCGCCGTCGTGGGGGACGTCTCGGCCATCGCCTTCGACGCAGCCATCGACGCCGCCTTCCTCGGCGATTTCACCACGCTCGACCGCAGCTTCACACGACTGCAGGCCGAGGGCACGGATGCCGACGTGCTGCTGGGCTTTGCCCTCCGACATACACTCGCGCTCATGGCTGCGCGGCAGGCCGTCGATACCGGGTCTTCACACGCCGTTGCCATCGGCAGCTTCCGCGGCCTGCATTTCAAGCGCAAGGCGGCGATTGAGCGCCAGTTGCGCCTGTGGGCGACCGCTGGCCTCAACCGGGCCGCAGTCGAACTCGGTCAGGCCATCGGCATGACCCGGCGCCAGCCGCAACTTGCTGCCCAGCATGCGCTCAAGACGCTGTGGGCACTTGCCGGTATGGCCCGACGCGCTGCGCGATAGGGTCGGTCAGCCCCGCAACCGGCGGCAAAGCGCGTCCAGCTGCTCTAGCGTCTTGTAGCGGATGCGCACCTCGCCACCCTGCGCCTTGTGCTCTACACTGACGGCGAGACCGAGAACGTCCTCCAGCGCCTGCTCGAGCGCCCGTGTATCTGGATCCTTCTCCTTGCGCGGCCGCGCCTCGCGTCCCTGTTCGTCGCCTCCGCCGCGCGCTTCTTCTTGCGCAATGCGCTCGACATCGCGGACATTGAGACCCTGGGCAACGATCCGCTCGGCGATCGTCTCCGGATCGCTGACCGACAGCAGTGCCCGCGCGTGGCCGGCCGAGAGCAGGCCGTCGTTGAGCTTGCTCTTGATGCTGTCGGGCAGGCGCAGAAGCCGCAAGGTGTTAGCGACATGGCTGCGGCTCTTGCCAATGACCTGAGCAAGCTCGTTCTGTGAATACTGGAACTCCGCCATCAACTGCTCGTAACCGATCGCCTCCTCGATCGGATTGAGATCGGCGCGCTGCACGTTCTCGATGATGGCAATTTCGAGAGCCAGACGGTCGTCGGCCTCGATGACGATGACGGGCACCTCGTGCAGGCCGGCTCGCTGCGCACCACGCCAGCGCCGCTCCCCCGCAACGATCTCGAAGACGTCGACGAGATTGGGAACGGCCCGAACGACGATCGGCTGGATCAGACCGCGCTCGCGAATCGAACTCGCCAGCTCGTCCAGCGCTTCATCGTCGAAGACCTTTCGGGGGTTGCGGGGGTTGGGCCGCAGGAACTCGATGGGAACAGCGCGCTGCCCGCGGGGACCACGCCCGGCGTCGCCAAAATCTTCGCC
Organism: Chelatococcus sambhunathii; assembly: GCF_001418005.1. GTDB lineage: Bacteria > Pseudomonadota > Alphaproteobacteria > Rhizobiales > Beijerinckiaceae > Chelatococcus_A > Chelatococcus_A sambhunathii. The sequence goes on from NZ_LIOL01000005.1 coordinate 149,256, forward strand.
GACCTCTCCTATGAGCGCAGCAAGCCCGCGACCAAGGCGGGAACGGGCAGGATCATCGACCATCTTTCAACTCCACCATCGCTTGTGCCGCCTCCAGACCCTGACCGAAACGCAACCGACACGGTACCGAAACGACACGCGATCCCTGCGCCGCTCGCTTCGTTGCGATCTAGGCGGCGCGCAGGGTTTTCTCGCGCTGAATGATCTCCGAGGCGAGCTTCAGATAAGCCTGCGCTCCCGCGCATTTGAGGTCGTAAAGGAGCACCGGCTTGCCATGCGACGGCGCCTCGGAGACGCGGACGTTGCGGGGAATAATGGTTTCGTAGACCTTCGATCCCATGAACTGGCGCACATCCGCAACCACCTGCCCGGAAAGATTGTTGCGCGGATCGAACATGGTAAGCACCACGCCATGGATCGTCAGGCGGGGATTGAGCGCGGAGCGCACCTGCTCCACCGTTCGGAGCAGTTGACTCAAACCCTCGAGGGCAAAGAACTCGCACTGCAGCGGCACCAGCACCGCATCTGCCGCCGTCAGGGCATTGATAGTCAGCAGGTTCAGCGAAGGCGGGCAGTCGATCAATACATAGCTATAGGCGGGCCGGCCATCCTCGTCCGGCGGCAAGGCCTTGATGGCGGCCGACAAGCGCTGCGCTCGGTCGCGATGAGCCGCGATCTCGAGCTCGACGCCGAGCAGATCGAGCGTGCTAGGAGCAACGGCCAGACCCGGAACCGCTGTTTGAAGTGCTGCCGCTTGCAACGTTGCCGTTGCCGTCATGACATCATAGGTCGAGACGCGACGGCTCTTACGATCGATACCGAGACCGGTCGAGGCGTTGCCCTGCGGGTCGAGATCGATGATCAGAACACGCTCGCCGATCGCCGCCAGGGCGGTGCCGAGATTGATGGCTGTCGTCGTCTTGCCGACGCCGCCCTTCTGGTTGGCGAGGGCCAGCACCCGCGGCAGGCTGCAGCAGGACGGCACATGAAGGGGTGAGCTGATATCAGCCATGATCCGAACCATGCTCCCGCAGCTGACGGACGATGCAGATGCGTCCCTGAGGATCGGTGACGCTCGGAACAATGTGGTAGTCGATATTCCAAGATTTAGCGGCGACCGTCAATTCGGCCTCTAAATCTTGTCCCTTGGGAAAGATACCGATCGCGCCGGTTCTCAACAGATCTTTGCCGAGAGCGAGGAGTTCCGTGAGCGGCGCGAGGGCTCGCGCAGTGATCACGTCCGCCTCGCCGAGACGGGGCAGGATGTCCTCGATTCGACCGGCATGGATCTGAGCATGTGCTCCTGTTTCACGTGAAACAGCTCGCAGGAACGCGCATTTGCGGCTATTGCTCTCGACCAGATGGATCTCGCAATCGGGGCGGCCCCGCAGCAGGATCGCAAGAACCAGACCGGGGAACCCGGCACCCGTGCCAATGTCGATCCATTTTCGCGCCGTCGGCGCCAATGGGAGCAACTGTGCGGAATCGGCGACGTGGCGCGTCCAGACATGATGGAGGGTCCGCGGTCCCACGAGGTTCTTTACATCCTGCCAGCGGCACAGAAGATCGACATAGATGTCGAAGGCCGGCAACGCGGTGTCCGGAATCAAACCCAGTGCTAGGGCCGCAGCGCGATCATCGCGCAGCGCGATTCTGCTTTGCATGATCGATCCGGATCCGAATCATTCTACCGCAACAGCACGGCGCGACCGGGCGACTTCGGCGGCGAGAATCGTCAACGCCGCCGGTGTCATCCCCTCGATGCGCCCAGCTTGGCCGAGCGTCCGTGGCCTCACCGTCATCAGCTTTTGGCGAAGCTCCCCCGAGAGCCCCGCGAGCAGGTTGAAATCCAGTCCGTCCGGCAGGGTCGCGGATTCATCGCGCCGATACGATGCAATGTCCGACGCCTGTCGGTCGAGATAGACGGAGTAGATCGCATCTGTGCTTACTCGGTCCCTGGTCTGGCGATCAAATGCCGCCACTTCAGGCCAGATCGCCGCAAGCCGATCAAAGGTAACATCGGGATGGGCGAGCAGCTGGAAGGCCGTGCGGCGTCGCCCGTCGCGATTGACCGAGAGTCCATGCGCGGCCGCCTCGTTGGGTGTAAGCGCCAGTCGATCGAGCAGGGCCCGTGCCTCTTCGAGTCGTTCGCGCTTGGCCCGATAGGCCGCAGCGCGTCGTCCACCAACGCAGCCCATGGCAATGCCGCGTTCCGTCAGCCGCTCGTCGGCGTTGTCCACCCGCAGCGACAGCCGATATTCGGCACGAGACGTGAACATGCGATAGGGCTCCGTCACCCCGCGGGTAACGAGGTCGTCGACGAGAACGCCCATGTAGCTCTCGGCCCGGTCAAAGACCACACCTTCCTGCCCGCCGGCATGGCGCGCGGCATTGAGGCCGGCGAGCAGACCTTGTGCCGCAGCCTCCTCATAGCCGGTCGTACCGTTGATCTGGCCTGCGAGAAACAGACCCCGCACCGCCTTCGTCTCAAGTGTCGGACAAAGCGCACGCGGATCGACGAAATCATACTCGATGGCATAGCCGGGCCGGAGGATCTCCGCCCGCTCAAGCCCCGGTATGGTCGCGATCATGGCCCGCTGCACATCTTCCGGCAGCGACGTGGAGATACCGTTGGGATAGATCGTGTGATCCTCGAGCCCCTCGGGTTCGAGAAAGATCTGATGACCCTCCCGGTCTCCGAAGCGGACAACCTTGTCCTCGATGGATGGGCAATAGCGCGGACCTCGACTTTCGATCTCGCCCGAGTACATGGGTGCGCGATGCAGATTGGCCCGAATGATCGCGTGGGTTCTCGCCGTTGTGCGGGTGATCCCGCATTCGATCTGGGGATTGGTGATCCGTTCCGTGAGGGCTGAGAAGGGCTCCGGTTCGGAATCCGCCGCCTGTCGGTCGAGACCCGCCCAATCGATGGTGCGTCCATCCAGGCGGGCCGGTGTTCCTGTCTTCAATCGTCCCAGGGGAAAGCCGAAGCGCGCCAAGGCCTTCGACAGTCCATGTGACGGCGCCTCGCCCAGGCGGCCCGCCGGGATCTTCACCTCGCCGATATGGATGAGGCCTCGCAGGAAGGTCCCTGTCGTCAGGACCACGGCACCTGTCCGCAGAATCGCGCCAGACGCAAGAACGACCGCTTTGACCCGGTTGCCATCGAACAGCAGATCGTCCGCTTCTGCCTCGACGACGGCAAGGTTTGCGGTCGCACGAATCTCGGCTTGCATGGTCAGAGCATAGAGCTTGCGATCTGCCTGGGTGCGCGGACCGCGAACGGCCGGGCCTTTGCGGCGATTGAGAACGCGGAACTGGATGCCTCCGGCATCCGCCACTCGTCCCATCAGACCGTCGAGAGCATCCACTTCGCGCACCAGATGACCCTTGCCCAGACCGCCGATCGCCGGATTGCACGACATGGCGCCGACAGTGTCGAAGCGATGGGTCACAAGGGCCGTTGACGCCCCCATGCGAGCCGCGGCTGCAGCCGCCTCGACGCCGGCATGCCCGCCTCCGATCACGATGACGTCGAAAGAACGGTCCATACGAATTCCTCGGTCCAATCAATCCTGTTTCACGTGAAACACAGGCTCATTTTCCGATACAGAAGCCAGCGAAAAGACGGTCGAGAACATCCTCGACATCGACCCTGCCGGTGACACGCCCGAGATAGCGCATCGCCAGGCGAATGTCTTCTGCAAAGAGCTCGCCGGGATGGCCGGGGCCGGCGGAGATCGCCCGCTCCAGCGTCGCAAGCGCACCTGCAAAGGCCTCCCGATGCCTCGCACGGGTCACCAGACCACCGTCCGCGACGACATTCTTGGCCATGGTTTCAAGGCGCGCAACGAGCGCCTCGACACCTTCGCCGGTCGCGGCCGAAAGCTCAAGCTCATCGAGCGACGCGTCACTGCCAACGCCCCGGCCCGTAGCCAGATCGATCTTGGTCCGGATCGGAATGATCACGGCACCAGGAGCATCCTGAAGATGTTCCGTCTGCGAATCGAATGCGCGGAGCGACAGGATGACGTCGGCGTTTCGCGCCCGGTCGCGGGCACGCCGCACGCCCTCCTGCTCGATCGGATCGCGGCTCTCACGCAGGCCGGCGGTGTCGACCAAGGTGACCGGTATGCCGGCGAGGTCCCAGTGCACCTCGATACTGTCTCTGGTTGTACCTGGTATGTCCGAGACGATGGCGACGTCGCGCTGCGCCAGCGCGTTCAGGAGCGTCGACTTGCCGGCATTCGGCGGACCCGCGATGACCACGGTCAGGCCGCTCCGGATCCGCTCGCCACTGCGGGCACGCGCAATCTCCCGCCGCAGCTCATCCGCCACCGAAACGAGCAATGCCATGGCACGCTCGCGCAAGCCGTCCGGCACATCGCTCTCATCGGCGAAATCGAGTTCCGCCTCGACGAAGGCCGATGCCTCAATGAGGGTCGTCCGCCACCGCTCCACGGCGTCGCGCAATTCGCCCCGCATCTGCCGCATCGCCTGTCGGCGTTGCATCTCCGTTTCGGCATCGATGAGATCGCCGAGGCCCTCGATGGCACTCAGATCCATCTTGCCGTTGAGCAGCGCGCGACGGCTGAACTCTCCCGGACCGGCGAGCCTGCAACCCGATATTTCTCCCAGGCCCGCGATCACCGCGCCGATGACAGCCCGACCGCCATGTACGTGCAGTTCGGCAACGTCTTCTCCAGTGAAGCTGTTCGGGGATGGAAAGAAGGCCACCAGCGCCTCGTCAAGCAGGTCTCGCGAGAGAGGATGACGCAACCGGCAGAGCTCCAGCCGCCGCGGTCTCGGCACGTGGCCGGCCATCAATTCGAGAACGAATCGACACGCCGGACCGGAAAGGCGCACCACGGCAATGCCCGCCCGCCCCGCACCGCTCGCCAAGGCAAAGATCGTGTCGTTTCGGCTGATCTGCATCGTTACGATATTGAATCGAATTGCGGGCCGGCGCGTATGCCGACTGACTTGAGGCTATACTGCCAGCGTGGCTTTCCCGATGCAGGATCTCCGGCGCCCCTGTTCGGCGGCTGGGACAAGGAGGACGATCCATGAACCGCCTCGCCAACGAGACCAGTCCCTATCTTCTGCAGCACAGGGAAAACCCCGTAAACTGGTGGCCCTGGGGTGAAGAGGCGCTCGCCCAAGCCCGCAGCGAGAACAAGCCGATCCTTCTTTCGGTCGGATACGCCGCCTGCCACTGGTGCCATGTTATGGCCCACGAGAGCTTCGAGGACCCCGCCACGGCCGAGGTCATGAACGAATTGTTCGTCAACATCAAGGTCGATAGCGAGGAACGGCCCGACATCGACTTCATCTACATGTCGGCCCTGCATGCGCTCGGCGAGCAAGGAGGCTGGCCGCTGACCATGTTCCTCACGCCCCACGGCGAGCCCTTCTGGGGCGGCACTTATTTCCCCAAGCAGAGCCGCTTCGGTCGGCCTGCTTTCGTCACGGTCCTGCGCGAGATTGCCCGTCTCGTGGCCGAGGAGCCGGCGCGTGTCGAGCACAACCGCCGCGCCATCGCCGCAGCGCTTGGGGCGGAGCCCGAGACGGGACCGGTCTTCGGCCACGAGACGCTGGAGCAACTCGCGGAGAAACTCGCCCGCGCCATCGACCCCGTAAATGGCGGCTTGCCCGGAGCGCCAAAATTCCCCAATCCGCCCCTGCTCGAGCTAGTGTGGCGCCATGCGGCACGCACCGGCCGCGAGGAGGACCGAAGAGCTTTCATCCTGACGCTGGAGCGCATGGCGCGCGGCGGCATCCACGATCACCTGGGTGGCGGATTCGCCCGTTACGCCGTGGATGAGCGATGGCTGGTGCCACATTTCGAGAAGATGCTCTACGACAATGCCCAGCTGCTGGAACTCTATGCTCTCGCGGCGCGGGACACGGGCGATCCGTTGTTTGCGGGAGCAGCCGCAGGTATCGTCGATTGGCTTACGCGAGAGATGACACTGCCTGGCGGCGGGTTCGCCGCCAGCCTCGATGCCGATTCGGACGGGGAGGAGGGACGCTTCTACGTATGGTCCGCCGAGGAGATCGAGGCCGTCCTCGGCCCGGACGCGCCCCTCTTTTCCCGGCACTACGACGTCTCGGCAGGCGGCAACTGGGAGGGCAAGGTCATCCTCAACCGTCTCAGCGGCATACCCGCGACAGCGGACGAGGAAAGGCAGCTCGCCGGTCTGCGAGACAGACTGCTCAGGCGGCGAGCCGCACGCACGCCGCCAGGACGGGACGACAAGATTCTGGCCGACTGGAACGGCCTGATGATCGCCGCCCTCGCCCGCGCCGCCCTCCTCCTGCACCGGCCGCAATGGCTGGCCCCGGCGGAAGGTGCCTACCGTTTCATTGCCGAATCGATGCAGCGGAATGGCCGGTTCGGCCACTCCTGGCGGGATGGACGCCTGCTTTTTCCGGGCATGGCCAGCGACCACGCGGCCATGGTCCGCGCCGCTCTCGCCTTGTACGAGGCAACCGGGAAGATCGGCTACAGGGATGATGCGCAGGCCTGGACCGAACTCGTCGAACGGCACTACCTCACCGATGACGGCATCCTTGCCATGTCGGACAGCGAGGCGGACGACATCATTCTGCGCCCCAAACCGACGCACGACGACGCCGTGCCCAATGCCAACGGCATGCATGCCGAAAACCTGCTGCGGCTCGCCGCACTCTCCGGTGAACCTGCAGATCAGCTCAAGGCCGACCGCTTCCTCGATCAACTTCTGGCACATGCGGCAAGGGCACCCCTCGCCCACGCCACCGCCCTCAACGCGCTCGACTTCCGGCTGTCCGGAGCCGCCATCGCAGTGGTCGGAACTGGTGCTGACGACCTTCTCACGGCCGCACGGGATGTTCCGTATCCGAATCGAACGGTCGTGGATCTCTCCGGGAGTGATGCGGCAAGTTACCCCGGTATGGCCGCGGGCGTTTCACCCACTGCCGGCCGCTCCGCAGCCTTTGTCTGCTCCGGCGGCACGTGCTCGCTGCCCGTCACGGATCCGAATCGGTTGACGGAAATGCTGCAGGACCTGCGCGGAGATAAAAAGGGGCGGGTCTGAACCCGCCCCTTGTACAAACGTCGTTCCTGGAGCGTCAGGTATTCATCGATTCGAAGAAATCAGCGTTGGTCTTGGTCTGGCGCAACTTGTCGAGCAGGAACTCGATGGCATCGACGGTGCCCATCGGATTGAGGATGCGGCGCAGGACATACATCTTCTTGAGCACGTCCGACGGCACCAGCAGCTCCTCCTTGCGGGTGCCGGAGCGGGTGATGTCGATGGCCGGGAAGACGCGCTTGTCGGAGACCTTGCGGTCGAGAATGATCTCCGAATTCCCGGTGCCCTTGAACTCCTCGAAGATCACCTCGTCCATGCGGCTGCCGGTATCGATCAGCGCCGTGGCGATGATGGTGAGGGAGCCGCCCTCCTCGATGTTTCGCGCTGCGCCGAAGAAGCGCTTCGGCCGCTGCAGGGCATTGGCGTCGACACCACCGGTCAGCACCTTGCCCGAGGACGGGACGACGGTGTTGTAGGCGCGGCCGAGACGGGTGATCGAATCGAGCAGGATGACGACGTCGCGCCCGTGCTCGACGAGGCGCTTGGCCTTCTCGATCACCATTTCCGCGACCTGCACGTGGCGGGCCGCCGGCTCGTCGAAGGTCGAGGAGATGACTTCGCCCTTCACCGAGCGCTGCATGTCAGTCACTTCCTCCGGCCGTTCATCGATGAGGAGAACGATGAGATAGCACTCGGGATGGTTTGTGGTGATGGACTTCGCGATATTCTGCAGAAGTACCGTCTTGCCGGTGCGCGGCGGTGCCACGATGAGGCCGCGCTGGCCCTTGCCGATGGGCGAGACGATGTCGATGATCCGCGAGGAGAAGTCCTTGCGCGTCGGATCCTCGATCTCGAGCTTCAGGCGCTCGTCCGGATAGAGCGGCGTCAGGTTGTCGAAGTGAACCTTGTGCCGGATCTTCTCCGGATCCTCGAAATTGATGGTATTGACCTTCAGCAGGGCGAAATACCGCTCGCCCTCCTTGGGGCTGCGGATGGGACCCTCGACAGTGTCGCCCGTGCGCAGGCCGAAGCGGCGAATCTGCGACGGCGAGACGTAGATATCGTCCGGTCCAGGCAAGTAATTGGAATCGGATGAACGCAGGAAGCCGAAGCCATCCTGCAGCACTTCGACGACACCCTCGCCGATGATCTCCGTATCGCTCACCGCCAGCTGCTTCAGGATGGCGAACATGAGCTCCTGCTTGCGCATCGTGCTCGCGTTCTCGACCTCGAGCTCTTCGGCAAAGGCCAGCAATTCGGTCGGCGACTTCGACTTCAGATACTGAAGTTTGATCTCCCGCATCGGGGACTCTCTGTTTTGATGGTTATGATTGCCGGAAAAGGCAGACAAGACAGGTGGGAAGTTCAGGCTCGGGCGGCACATCCACAGCGGGGGCCACCTCTCGGGATCGCGCAGCTGTTGCAGACAAGCTGCAGCGACGCCAGCCTGATGGTTGGGAAGGCACCATGCAATAGCGCCTTTTCCCGCGCCGCTCAAGCCCCCTCCAATCGAAAGGATCAGAAGGGCTTCAGCACGACGAGAAGGACGATGCCGATCATCAGCACCGCCGGCGTCTCGTTGAGGATGCGGTAGTAGCGGCTGGAACGCGTGTTGCGATCCACCGCAAAGTCCTTGAATCGCCGCACCAGGACCCCGTGCACGGCCGATAGGAGGATGACGAGCGTGAACTTGCCGTGAAACCAGCCGGACCTGAACCAGCCGCCTTCATAGGCAAGATAGAGGCCGGCGATCCAGGTCACGATCATCGCCGGATTGATGATCGCCTTGAGCAGCCTGCGCTCCATGACCTTGAAGGTCTCGGACGTCTCCGAGCCGGGCGTGGCAGCCGTATGATAGACGAATAGCCGCGGCAGATAGAGCATGCCTGCCATCCACGAAATGACTGCGAGGATGTGCAATGCCTTGATCCATTCGTAAAGCGCCATTGTCCAAACCCCGCTCTTCCGCTCCCGGCTTTATCCTGTCTCAAACGCCCCTGACACGGCGCAGCATCTGCTCGACATGGGCAACGGGCGTCTCCGGGAGGATGCCGTGCCCGAGATTGAAGATGTGAGGCCGGCCCGCGAAGGTTGCGACGATTCGATCGACAGCTGCATCGAGCTGGCTGCCGCCGGCAACGAGGGACAGCGGATCGAGATTGCCCTGCACGCAGACATGCGCCTGGACATGCTCCTGCGCCCAGTCCGGATCGACCGACCAGTCGAGGCCGATGACATCGGCGATGCCCGACTGCGCCAGCATCTCGAGCCGCTGTGCCGCACCGCGGGGAAAGACGAGGATGCGCGCCTGCGGACGTGCCGCGCGAACGCCCTCGGCAATGCGGCTGATCGGCTCCAGCGACCAGCGGTCGAACAGCGCCGGCGGCAGGGCCCCGGCGAAGCTCTCGAAGATCTGCACGGCATCGGCGCCGGCATCGAGCTGTGCCACGAGATAGGTGACGGAGGCATCGACGAGGCGGTCGACAAGCGCCGCGAAGAAAACGTCGTCCTGATAGGCGAGGAGGCGTGCCGGTGCCTGGTCGGGCGTGCTCTTGCCGGCAATCATGTAACTCGCGACCGTCCAGGGTGCTCCGCAAAAGCCGAGAAGCGCCGTCTCGGACGGCAGTGCTGTGCGCACCCGCCTGACCGTTTCCAAAACGGGTGCCAGCCGGTCGACATCGAAGGATGGTGCAAGCGCCTCGAGCCCTTCCTTGTCGTTAACCGGCCGCAAGCGCGGACCTTCTCCTTCGGCGAAGGTGACGTCCTGCCCGAGCGCGTGGGGAATGACGAGAATGTCGCTGAAGAGAATGGCCGCATCGAAGCCGAAGCGCCGAATCGGCTGCAGCGTCACTTCGGTGGCAAGATCCGGATTGTAGCATAGGTCGAGGAAGGTGCCGGCCCTGGCGCGCACCTCCCGGTATTCCGGCAGATAGCGGCCTGCCTGTCGCATGAGCCAGACCGGCGGACGCTCGCTCGTCTTGCCGTCGATCACGCTGAGAAGCAGGGGCTTCGTCGTCGCAGGCTCCACTGTGCACCCTTCAGAGAGAAAGAAAGAATGATTGAAAGGAATCTTTACTGTTTTTCCTGTTGGGCAGCGGATTAGCGTGCCTCACCTGGATCCACAATCCATCCCCAGCCTTCCCGTCCGCTGCCGATGGTCGCACGGGGACGGTCGACTCGCCGGCGTCGGCGGCAAGCTTAACGGTTTATTAACCTTTCAGATCCGTTAACGCACGGGCGATCAGCGTCGCTCACGATCCGTCCCCAAAGGCGGGATCACGTGCGTTCGATCCTCCCACAGCTGCAGGCCTGTTGATCGCGCCAGCGACAAGCGCCAGAGTGCCAACGGCAGTTGGCGCACCGAAGGGTGCTTGTCCACATTCCTCGACTCCCGGCCCCCAGGATCGGTCGACGGATCCGTTGACGGGCATCTGCATCTGATGCGCCCCCGCTGCCCTGCCGGAGCTCGTGCCTTGGGTCGCAACTTCTTTCATCTCCACCTGGTCTCGGACGCCACCGGCGAGACGCTGATCGCTGTCGCACGCGCAGCGGCTGCGCAATATGAAGGAGTCTCGGCGATCGAGCACATCTATCCGCTCATCCGCTCGCGTGCCCAGCTCGAGCGGGTCATCGAGGAGATCGACTCCGCGCCCGGTGTCGTCCTCTACACGATGGTCGAGGCGGAGTTCGCCGAGCGGCTGGAAGCGGCTTGCGCCGCGGCCGCCTGCCCGTGCCTGTCGGTGCTCTCGCCGGTCCTCAACCTGTTCCAATCCTATCTGGGCGCCGCCCAGGCGTCCCGGCCCGGCGCCCAGCACGTGCTTAACAGCGAATATTTCAAGCGTATTGATGCCATGAACTATACGCTGCTCCATGACGACGGGCAGATGGCTGACAACCTCGAGGATGCCGACGTCGTGCTCGTCGGCGTCAGCCGCACGTCGAAGACGCCGACGTCGATCTACCTCGCCAACCGCGGCATCAAGACCGCCAACATTCCCTTGGTGCCGGGCATTCCGCTGCCTGAAAGTCTGCAGAACGCGAAGAAGCCGCTGATCGTCGGCCTCGTCGCGAGTCCCGAGCGCATCGTCCAGATCCGCCAGAATCGCCTGCTCAGCCTCAATGCCGATGAGGCCTCGCCCTATGTCGATCGCGACAGCGTCGCCGAAGAGATCGCCCAGTCGCGACGTCTCTTCGCCCGCAGCCAATGGCCCATGATCGACGTGACGCGCCGGTCGATCGAGGAAACGGCCGCCGCCATCATCGATCTCTACAAGGCCCATCGCATGAAATTCATCGCGATCTGAGCCTGCCGGGACAGCGACATGCAACGCAGAGCGCAGGGCGACACAACGGGTTTATGGCTCGATGCCCATCCGCTCGTCCTTGCCTCGACGAGCCCAACCCGGCGCGATCTGCTCGTCGCGGCCGGGCTCGCGCTCGAGATCGAAGCGCCATCGGTCGACGAACGGGCGGTCGAAGCCGAGAAGCTGACGGCTGATGCCGCTGCGTCGGAGACGGCGGTGCTCCTCGCCCGTGAAAAGGCTCTCGAGGTCAGCCGGCGGCGACGCGGCCGCCTCGTGCTTGGCGCTGATCAGACGCTTGCTCTAGACGACGGTTCGCGTCTGTCCAAGCCGCGCGACGCGGACGATGCCGCCTCCCAGATCGCCCGTCTCGCCGGCACCACCCATCGTCTCTGCAGCGCCTGCGCCATCGCCCGCGACGGCGAAATCGTCTTTTCGACGCTGGCCGAGGCGCGACTCACCATGCGGCCGTTGTCGGACGCCTTCATCCGGCTTTATGTGGCGCTCGCCGGGTCCGGTGCGCTCGGCAGCGTCGGCGGCTATCAGCTCGAAGGGCTCGGCATCCATCTCTTCGAGCGCATAGACGGCGATCATTTCACCATTCTCGGCCTGCCGCTGCTGCCCCTTCTCGAGGGGCTGCGCACGATGGGAGTTCTTGCCCGATGACCGATCCCGCCCGTCCCGTCCCCAAGGCCTGCATCATCGGCCACCCGGTCGCGCATTCGCGATCGCCGATGGTGCACGGTTTCTGGTTGAAGGAGTTGGACCTTCCGGGCGACTATACCCGCGAGGACGTGAGGCCGGAGAATCTTGCTCGTTTCATCGCCTCGCTGCGGGAGCGTGGCTATGTCGGCGCCAACGTCACGGTGCCGCACAAAGAAGCAGTGCTCGGCCTTGCCGAAGTTGCCAGCGAGACGGCGCGGGCCATGGGCGCTGCCAACACGCTCTGGTTCGAGAACGGCTTGCTCCATGCCGACAATACGGACGTGGCCGGTTTCCTCGCCAATCTCGATGAGCGGGCGCCGGGCTGGGACAGGCGGGGCGGAACAGCCACCGTGCTTGGCGCGGGCGGTGCCGCCCGCGCCGTCGTCTATGGGCTTCTCGCGCGCGGCTTTTCGACCATCCATCTCGTCAACCGTAGCAGGGAGCGCAGCCTCGCCCTTGAGGCGGCCTTCGGTCCCGCGGTGACGTCCTGTGGCTGGGAGGGGCTCGATCGAGCCCTGTCCGAGACGAACCTCCTGGTCAACACGACCTCCCTCGGCATGGCCGGCCAACCGCCGCTCGTCATCGATCTTGCGCCGTTGCCGGACACGGCCGTCGTGCACGACATCGTCTATATACCGCTGACGACAGGCCTTCTGTCGGCGGCACGGGCTCGTGGCCTTGCAACGGTTGATGGTCTCGGCATGCTGCTGCATCAGGCGGTGCCGGGTTTTGCGCACTGGTTCGGCAGGATGCCCAGCGTGACGGAAGACCTACGGGCGATCCTGGTACGGGATATCGAGTGGGCGAAAGTGTGACCTTCGTTCTCGGACTGACCGGATCGATCGGCATGGGCAAATCGACGACGGCTGCCATGTTCCGCCGGCAGGGCGTGCCGGTGCATGATGCCGATGCTGCCGTGCACCGGCTCTATCGTGGCGAAGCTGCCGGTCTCATCGAGGCGGCCTTTCCGGGCACAACCGGCGACGAAGGTGTCGACCGTCAGAAGCTCGGCGCGGCGGTGCTTGGCAAGCCGGAAGCGCTGCGTCGGCTGGAAGCCATCGTGCATCCGCTGGTGCGGCGCGAGGAGGAGCGGTTTCTCGCCTCCTGCCGGCGGACCGGGGCATCGCTCGCCGTGCTCGACATCCCCCTCCTCTTCGAGACGGGCGGCGACGGACGCTGCGATGCCGTACTCGTGGTCACGGCTGATCCGGATATCCAGAAGGCGCGTGTCATGGCCCGACCCGGCATGACGGAAGAGCGCTTCGCGATGATTCACGTGAAACAGATGCCGGACGCCGAAAAGCGCCGGCGGGCGCATTTTCTCGTGGATACCAGCCGCGGCCTCGCTGCAGCAGAGGCTCAGGTAGCATCTATCGTAAGGGCGCTCGCCGGGCGTCCCGGCGGCGCGTTATCGCAGGAAGGAACGGCATGCTGAGGGAGATCGTCCTCGATACGGAAACGACCGGAGTCGACGCTCTCAAGGGGGATCGCATCGTCGAGATCGGCTGCGTCGAGCTTCTCAACCACATCCCGACCGGACGTCACTACCACGTTTACATCAACCCGCAGCGACCGGTCTCGCGCGGTGCCTTCGAGGTGCATGGGCTGTCGGACGAGTTCCTGGCCGACAAGCCGACCTTCGAATCGATCGCGAGGGAGTTCCACGCTTTCATCGCGGATGCGAAGCTCGTCATCCACAACGCCGCCTTCGACGTCGGCTTCATTGACATGGAATTCGGTCGCGTGGGTCTTCCGCGTGTGGTTCCGGAGGACGTCATCGATACGCTGTCCATGGCGCGCCGCAAGCATCCCGGCGCTTCCAACAGCCTCGACGCTCTGTGCGCCCGCTACGGCATCGACAATTCACGCCGCACCAAGCACGGCGCGCTGCTCGATGCGGAGATTCTGGCGGAGGTCTATATCGAGCTGATCGGGGGCAAGCAGGCCGACCTTGGCTTCGGCGTGACGGAAACGGTCACGACTCTAGCCGTGTCCACGCGGTCCGCCACCCGGCGCCCGCATGAAGCGCTTCAGCGGCCCATCGCCCTGCCCCCCTCGATCACGCAAGCAGAGCGGTCGGCTCATACGGCCTTCATCGCCGAACTCGGGGAAAGCGCCCTGTGGCGCGAATACATCAGCCCCGGCGCCGAATAGCAAGATCGTGTGAACGGCGCGCCGCGTGAGGAGCGCGCCGCCGCCGGTCGTCACGACACGGTCTGCTGCTGTGCTGCCTGCAGCTCGCCGAGCTTCTGGCGGTAGAGCGCGGTGAAGTCGATCGGATCGATGAACAGGGGCGGGAAGCCGCCGTTGCGCACCGCATCGGCCACGATCTGCCGGGCGAACGGGAAGAGCAGCCGCGGGCATTCGATCATGACGACCGGATGCAGCTGATCCTTTGGGATGTTGCGCACGCGGAAGACGCCGCCGTAGGAGAGCTCAAAGGCGAAGAGCACGTCCTGGCCGATCTGCGCCTTGCCCTCGAGGGCGAGCGTGACCTCGAAATCGGTGTCGGAGAGCTGATTGGCGCCGACATTGACCTGGATCGAGATCTCGGGGCTCTGCTGCTGCGGGGCGAGGGAGCGCGGGGCGTTCGGGTTCTCGAAGGACAGGTCCTTGATGAACTGGGCAAGGGCGTTCAGCGATGGCGTCGTATCGGCGTTCGCTGCGCCGTTGGTCGGGTTGTCGGTCATGTCGAACTCCTCCGGGAGGAATGATGATTGTCTCGGGGTCGTGATCGGTTCACAGTAGCCGGGCCCTCCGTGGACCGCCCGAAGGGACGACCCCGGCGGAAAAGAACCGGAATGCTCGCACTCTGCGTCAGGACGACCGTTTTGTTGAGCCCGTGCGGGCTACCACGGAAGCATTTGGCAAACAAGGCAACTCGCGCGGGCGACCGCGGACTTGTCCGCACGCGGGGTGGATGTTACGAGCGCTCGCCCCCATATGCGAAGGTGGTTATCATTTCCGCGCCAACGCTGGACAGACGGGCAGACAACGGGGCTGCCCCCGGGCTTGAGACGACAGAGAGGCCATGCAGGACACCTTCGACATCACGACGATCGTCTTTCTCGCCCTGGCCGTGTTCGTCATCTGGCGGCTGCGCTCCGTCCTCGGTCAGCGCACCGGCAACGAAAGACCGCCGCAGGATCCCTTCGCACGCCGTGAGCAGGCGAAGCAGCCGGGTGAGGACAATGTCGTGCGCCTTCCGGGCGCCGCCAACGATCGGGGGGCGATGGCCGAGGTCGGCGCCCAGGCGCGGCCGGACCGCTGGGCCGGTGTGGCAGAGCAGGGCTCGCCCACCGCGCGCGGCTTCGATGCCATCGCCGCCGTCGAGCCGCAGTTCGACGCCCGCAGTTTCCTGGAAGGCGCGCGCCTTGCCTATGAGATGATCGTGACCAGCTTCGCCGCCGGCGACCGCAAGGCGCTCAAGGGCCTGCTGTCGCGGGACGTCTTCGAGGGCTTCGAGAAGGCCATCACCGATCGCGAGGCACGCGGCGAGAAGGTGGAGACCACCTTCGTCTCGATCGATGACGCCAAGGTTGAGCAGGTGGAGGTGCGTGGCAAGGCCGCCCAGATCACGGTGCGCTTCCTGTCCAAGCTGATCACGGCGACGCGCGACAAGGACGGCAAGGTCATCGACGGCGATCCGGAAACCGTGGCCGACGTGGTGGATGTCTGGACCTTTTCGCGCACCCTCGGGGCACGCGACCCCAACTGGCTGCTCGTGGCGACCGAATCCGGGCAATGAGCCCCGGGCGACAGGCAGCGAATGGTTTTCCTCCGTCCGGGAGGCGCGTGGCTTCCCGGATCGCTTGCGTTATCGTCCGGCGATCGCTCCCGATCCTTGCGGCACTTGCAGCATCGGCGTGCGACGCTGCCGCCGAGCCGAACGTGTTCGCTGGCGCGCGCCTTGTCGAGCGCAGCTACGCAGACCTGACCGGCTGGCGCAGCGACGCTCAGGCAATGGCACTCGCCGCCTTCCGTCGCTCCTGCGCCGTCATGGTCGATACCGCCGCCGCCCGGCGCGCCACCGGCTTTCCGGCCGATGGCCTCGTACCGGCCTGCGCCGCGGCCCGGCGCCTGCCGCCTGAGGCTGGTGATGTCGAGGCGCGAGCCTTCTTCGAGGCTCATTTCGTGCCCTACCGTGTCGTGCCGCAGGCCGGGGACGGTTTTCTCACCGGCTATTTCGAGCCGGAGGTACAAGGTTCGCTGAAACCATCGGCCAGCTTCGCGACGCCGCTGCTTGCCCTGCCGGACGATCTCGTGCCTCTTGGCGACCGTGACGTCCCTGCCCATCTCGCCGGATTCACAGCCGCACGCCGCACGCCGGACGGGCTCGCTCCCTACCATGACCGTGCCGCCATCGAGGACGGGGCGCTCGGGGCGCAGGCGCGCCCGCTCGTCTATCTCGACTGGATCGATGCCTTCTTCGTCCATGTCCAGGGATCGGCGCGGGTGCGCATCGGGCCGGGCGCAGAAGACGTCGTGCGCGTCGCCTATGCCGGCCGCAACGGTCATCCCTATGCGTCGCTCGGCAAGCTCGTCGTCGCCGAGACCGGTATTCCGCCTGAACAGATGACGGCGCCGGCCCTCATCGCCTGGCTTAGGGCCAATCCCGAGGCCGGCCGGCGTCTGATGCGCGAGAACCGGTCCTACATCTTCTTCCGCCGGGCGGACGAGCTCGATCCGGCCGAGGGGCCGCTCGGCGCCGGCATGACGCAGCTCATTCCCGGCCGCAGCCTCGCCGTCGACCGCACGCTCTGGCCCTACGGCCTGCCCGTCTGGGTGGAGGCGGAATTGCCCGAGCCCGGCAGCGAGGCCCTGCGTCCGCTGCGCCGTCTCTTCATCGCGCAGGACACGGGCACCGCCATCCGCGGCCCGGCCCGGGCCGACATTTTCTTCGGCAGCGGGCCCGCGGCCGGCGAAGCTTCCGGCATCGTTCGCCACGCGCCCTCCGCCTTCGTCGTGCTGCTGCCGAAGGGAAGCCTGCCCGCCGGCCGGGAGCGCAAGCCATGAGCCGTCGGCGCCGGCGCGAGCTGGACGAGGCCGAGTTGACCCTGTGGCGCCACGTTCTGAGGGACGTGAAGCCCCTGCCCGGCCGCGCCCTGCCGCCGCCGGAGGCGCCGAAGCCGCCACCTGCACCGCCCGAGGAGGCGGCGACGGCGACGATGGCCCTGCGCACCGCCGATACCGGGACGACGGGCCGTGGCCTCAAGACGAAAACCCTGCCGCTTGCGCCGCTGGAGCGGCGCCTGCGCCAAGCGCTCAACCGCGGCACGCGCGCCGTCGATGCCAAGATCGACCTGCACGGCCTGCGCCAGAGCGAGGCGCACGCCGCCCTGCGGGCTTTTTTGCTGCGGGAACAGGCGCGCGGCAGCCAGCTCGTCATCGTCGTCACCGGCAAGGGCGGTACCGAGGCTCATTCCGCCGATCTTTTCGGCGGCGAGCGCGGCGTGCTGCGGCGCCTGGTGCCGCAATGGCTGTCGCTGCCCGATCTGCGCGTCGTCGTGCTCGGCTTCGAGGAGGCCGGCCGCACTCATGGGGGCGCCGGCGCCCTCTACGTGCGCCTGCGCCGCCGCAAGAGCGCGGGAGGCACGCTGTGACGCCCTTCGGCGAGCGTGTGCGGGCGATGCGGGCCGAGCGCGGGCTGACGTTGAAGGACATGGCCGATGCGCTCGGCGTCTCCAGCGCCTATCTCTCGGCGCTCGAGCACGGCAAGCGGGGCCGGCCGAGTTGGCCGCTGCTGCAGGCCATCATCCAGTATTTCAACGTGATCTGGGACGAGGCGGACGAATTGCAGCGGCTCGCCGAACTCTCGGCGCCGCGCTCGGTCATCGACACCGCCGGCCTGTCGCCGCAGGCGACCGCCTTCGCCAACCGCCTCGCCGGCGAGATCGCCCAGTTGAGCGAGGAGGAGATCGCCTCCCTCGATGCCATTCTCGATGCGGCCCGCAAGCGCAGGTCCGGCCCTGCCGCTTGACCGCCCGCGGAGGAGCGGGCAAAGCGGAGCCGGTTCCCGGTTCTTCCCGAAAGGCTCCCATGTTCCATCATCGCTACGACGTGCTCGGCATCGGCAACGCCATCGTCGACATCATCGCCCATACTGACGAGGCCTTTCTCGTCAGCCAGAGCGTGCACAAGGGCGCGATGATCCTGATCGACGAGGCGCGGGCGCAAGCCCTGTACGAGGCCATGGGCCCGGCCGTGGTGATCTCGGGTGGCTGCGCGGCGAACACGGTGGCGGGGCTCGCCTCCTTCGGGGGGCACGGCGCCTTCATCGGCAAGGTGAAGACGGACGAGCTCGGCGGGCGCTTCACGCACGACATCCGCGCGCTCGGCATCCACTTCCCGACGGCGCCCGCGGCCAACGGCCCGGCGACGGCGCGCAGCATGATCCTGGTGACGCCGGACGGCGAGCGCACCATGAACACCTATCTCGGCGCCTGCCAGAACCTCACCCCGGCCGATATCGACCGCGATACGGTGGAAGCCTCCGGCATCGTCTATCTGGAAGGCTATCTCTGGGATCCGCCGGCGGCCAAGGAGGCCTTCGTCAAGGCGGCCGACATTGCCCACGGCGCCGGTGGCCGCGTCGCCATCACCCTGTCCGATTCTTTCTGCGTCGACCGCTACCGGGACGAGTTCCTGGCGCTGGTGCGCGATGGCAAGGTCGACATCGTCTTCGCAAACGAGCACGAATTGAAGAGCCTCTATCAGACGGCAGATTTCGACACGGCCGTCGCCGCCTTCCGCCGCGAGGGCGCGCTCGGCGTCGTCACCCGCTCGGAAAAGGGCTGCCTCGTCGTCGAGCGGGAGGAGACGGCGTCGGTGCCGGCCTTCCCCATCGACCGGCTCGTCGATACCACCGGCGCGGGCGATCTCTTCGCCGCGGGCTTCCTGTTCGGCCTCGCCCGCCACTACGACCACCGCACCTGTGCCCGCCTCGGCGCCCTCGCTGCGGCCGAGGTCATCCAGCACCTCGGCGCCCGCCCGCAGAGGAGTCTCAGGGACATGGCGATCGACAACGGCTTGCCGGTGGAGTGAAGGCCAGTCGAATCCGGCCTTGATGCCCGCACTCGACGCGGGCATCTATGCCTTTTGACCAGAAGCGTGCCGGCATGATTCACGTGAAACACCGTCGGCCGGCAGTCATTTGCCCGGCGCTCACAGCCGTCGCAGCGCCACTTCCTCGATGCGATGGTCCTCGCCCTTGCGCAGGATGAGGCTGGAACGCTGGCGCGTCGGCACGATGTTCTCGCGCAGGTTGACGAGGTTGATGCGCGACCAGAGCCGCTCGGCGGTGGCGAGCGCCTCTTCCTCGGTCACGTCGGCATATTTGCGGAAATAGGACTTCGGGTCGCGGAAGGCCGTCTCGCGCAGGCGCATGAAGCGCCGCACGTACCAGCTGTGCAGCAGCGCCTCCTCCGCATCGACATAGATCGAGAAGTCGAAATAGTCGGACACGAAGGGAATGGCCTTGCCGTCGCGCGGCATGCGAGCCGGCTGCAGCACGTTGAGGCCCTCGACGATGAGGATGTCCGGCCGGTCGACCGTCACCGTCTCGCCGGGCACGACGTCATAGACGAGGTGCGAATAGACGGGGGCGGAGACGTTGCGCTTGCCGGCCTTGATGTCGGCCAGAAAATGCAGCAGCGCCTGCGTGTCGTAGCTCTCGGGAAAGCCCTTGCGCTCCATGAGGTTGAGGCGCGTGAGCTCGGCATTCGGCAGGAGGAAGCCGTCCGTCGTCACGAGGTCGACCTTCGGCGTGTTCGGCCAGCGCGCCAGAAGCGCCTTCAGCACGCGTGCGGTCGTCGACTTGCCCGCGGCCACCGAGCCGGCGATGCCGATGATATAGGGCACCTTGCCGTCCTCCTCGGCGAGGAGGAAGCGCTGGGTCGCCCGGAAAAGCCCTTGCGTTGCAGCTACATAGAGCGAGAGCAGGCGCGACAGCGGCAGATAGATGGCGGCGACTTCGGCGAGCGAGATCGGATCGTTCAGCGACTGCAGGCGCACCACCTCCTCGGCGGTGAGCGTCAGCGGCGTGTCGGCGCGCAGCTTCGCCCATTCCTCGCGCGAGAAGGTGCGGTAGGGCGAGATGTTGTCTTCCAGCGGCACGAGGCCAGGCACGGGCTTGTCCATATGCGTCTCCCGTCCGGCGGGGCCGGCCATTCCTACTTCTGCCGGGACGCCTTCTCCGCAAGGCCCGATTGTGCGGTGCGGCGCTCCAGTTCCTGCATGACATCCTGCAACGGCACGCCGCCGGCATGAAGTACGACCATCAGATGATAGAGCACGTCGGCCGCCTCGGCGATGAGCTGCTTTTTGTCGCCCGCGACGGCGGCGATCACCGCCTCGACGGCCTCTTCGCCGAACTTCTTGGCCGCCCGCCCTTGGCCGTCCGCGACGAGCCTGGCGGTATAGGATTCATCCGGGCTCGCCTTGGCGCGCTCGGCCACGATCCGTGCGAGGTCGTCGAGAGAAAAAGTGCCGCTCGAGAAAGTGCCGCTCATGGCTGGCCTCCGGCTCAGGTGTCGAGGCGCATGGGCAGGCCGGCCGCAGCCATGTGGCGCTTGGCCTCGCCGACGCTGTGCTGGCCGAAATGGAAGATCGAGGCCGCGAGCACCGCGCTCGCATGGCCCTCGCGCACGCCGGCCACGAGGTCGTCGAGCGTGCCGACGCCGCCCGAGGCGATGACGGGGACGGAGACGGCATCGGCAATGGCGCGCATCAGCGCAAGGTCATAGCCGGAGCGCGTGCCGTCCTTGTCCATGGAGGTGACGAGCAACTCGCCGGCCCCGAGCGAGACCACCTCGCGCGCAAAGGCGATGGCCTCGATGCCTGTCGCATTGCGGCCGCCGTGGGTGAAGATCTCCCACCGGCCCGGCCCGACGGCCTTGGCGTCGATGGCCACGACGATGCACTGGTCGCCGAACTTCTCGGCCGCTTCCTTCACGAAATCGCGATTCTTCACCGCCGCCGTGTTGATCGACACCTTGTCGGCACCGGCGAGCAGGAGTGCCCGGATATCGTCCACCGTGCGCACGCCGCCGCCGACGGTGAGCGGCATGAAGCAGGCCTCCGCCGTGCGCTGCACGACGTCGAGCAGGATGCCGCGATCCTCGTGGCTCGCGGTGATGTCGAGGAAGCACAGTTCGTCCGCGCCCGCCGCGTCATAGGCGATGGCCCATTCGACGGGATCGCCGGCATCACGCAGGTCGAGGAACTTCACGCCCTTGACGACGCGGCCGTCCTTGACGTCGAGGCAGGGGATGACGCGGATCTTGAGCATCAGGCGGCGCCGCGGCTGGTGCGGATGAGCGCCATGGCCTCCGCCGGGTCGAGACGCCCGTCGTAGAGGGCCCGGCCGCTGATGGCGCCGGCGATCTTCTGGCAGTCGGGCTGCAGCAGCCGGCGCACGTCCTCGATCGAGGCGAGCCCGCCCGAGGCGATCACGGGGATCGACACCGCCTCGGCGAGGCGCAGCGTCGCCTCGATGTTGAGGCCCGTGAGGATGCCGTCGCGAGCGATGTCGGTATAGATGATGGCCGTGACGCCCGCGTCCTCGAAGCGGCGGCCGAGGTCCTCCGCCGTCATTTCCGAGGTCTGGGCCCAGCCCTCGACGGCGACGCGCCCGTCACGCGCGTCGATGCCGACGGCGACGCCGCCCGGATGGCGCCGCGCCGCCTCGCGCACGAAATCGGGATCGCGCACGGCCGCGGTGCCGATGATGACGCGGCGGACGCCCTTCTCGAGCCAGCCCTCGACGGTGCGCAGGTCACGGATGCCGCCGCCGAGTTGCACCGGCAGCGCGATGCGGGCGAGGATGGCGTCGACCGCGGCGGCGTTCATCGGCCGGCCGGCGAAGGCCCCGTCGAGGTCGACCACGTGCAGCCATTCGAAGCCCTGCTCCGCGAAGCGCGCCGCCTGGTCGGCGGGGTCGTCGTTGAACACGGTGGCCTTGTCCATGTCGCCCTGGACGAGGCGCACGCACCGGCCTTCCTTGAGATCGATAGCGGGAAACAGGATCACGGGCGCCAACCGATGAAGTTCTTGATGAGGGCGAGACCGAGCTTCTGGCTCTTCTCCGGGTGAAACTGCGTGCCGGCGATATTGTCGCTGGCGACGGCCGCCGTCACCGGCCCGCCGTAGTCGGTCACTGCGACGAGATCGTCGGCATCCGCCGGCGTGAGCGCGTAGGAATGCACGAAATAGGCGTGCCAGCCGTCCGCCCCCGTCGGGATCCCGGCGAGGAGCGGATGGGCGCGCCGCACGTCGAGCGTGTTCCAGCCCATGTGCGGGATCTTGAGCGCGGTGTCGGCCGGCGTGATGGCCGCGACATCGCCGCCGATCCAATCGAGGCCCGGCGTCGTCTCGTATTCGAGGCCGCGCGTGGCGAGAAGCTGCATGCCGACGCAGATGCCGAGGAAGGGCCGGCCGCGGCCGCGCACCGTCTCCTCGAGGGCCTCCACCATGCCCGGCACCGCATTGAGCCCGCGGCGGCAGTCGGCGAAGGCGCCGACGCCGGGCAGCACGATGCGCTCGGCCCGGCGCACCGCGTCGGGGTCGCTGGTGACGCTCACGCGCGCGTCGCTGCCGGCCTCGCGGGCCGCGCGCTCGAAGGCCTTGTGCGCCGAATGCAGGTTGCCGGAGCCGTAGTCGATGATGGCGATGGTCGGCGCTGCGCTCATGGCCGGCGCTCCGTTTCGGGGAAGAGGCCGATGACCGGCGCCTCGCGCGCCGGGGCCGGCATGGCGGGCGCGGCGATGGGGCCGCGCGGGGCCGGCGCCGGCGCTTCCCGTGACAGCCAGCGGGCGAAGGCGCGCACCTCGGCGCTTTCGAGATCGTCGGCGACGACCGCGTCGACGGCGGCGAGGCCGCGTCGTTCCAGCGCCCGGCGCCGGAAGGCATTGGCCTCGAGCGCGAGGAGCACGGCAAGGAGGATGCCGAGCAGCGTCGTCACCCCCTGCGACAGGTTGAAGACCCGCCCGGCGGCGGCCACGAGCACGGACGCCCCGAGGGCCGCGAGCGCGCCGAGCCACAGACGGTTCCAGAGGAACCAGACGAGCGGGAAGATCAGCGCCCACCAGGCGATGCCGTCCTTGACGATGACGGCCTCGTCGAGCGCGCGGGCATCGCCCGGTTGCGCGCCCGCCGGCAGGTGCAGGGTATAGACCGCCATGGCGTCCTCTACAGGGATCCCTTGGTCGAGGGTACGCGGCCCTCCTCGCGCGGATCGAGAGCCACGGCGCGGCGCAGCGCGCGGGCGAGGCCCTTGAAGCAGCTCTCCGCAATATGGTGCTGGTTGTCGCCGTAGAGCGTCTCGACGTGCAATGTGATGCCCGCATTCATGGCGAAAGCCTGGAACCACTCGCGCACCAGCTCCGTGTCGAAGGTGCCGATCTTGTCGCGGGCAAAGGCCGTGCGGAAGACGAGAAAGGGCCGGCCCGAGATGTCGAGCGCGACGCGTGTCAGCGTCTCGTCCATGGGCAGGTGGACGTCGGCATAGCGCGCGATGCCGCGCTTGTCGCCGAGGGCCTGCACGAAGGCCTGGCCCAGCGCGATGGCGCTGTCCTCCACCGTGTGGTGGTCGTCGATATGCGTGTCGCCGGTGACGGAGACGGTGAGGTCGAAGAGCGCATGGCGGGCCAGGAGATCGAGCATGTGGTCGAGAAAGCCGACCCCGGTCGCGATCTCGGCCTTGCCCGCGCCGTCGAGGGCGAGCTTCACCGAAACGTCCGTCTCGCTCGTGCGGCGTGACACGCTGGCGGTGCGCATGGGTTCTCATCTCCGTCAGAGCCGCTGTCGCGGCGCACGCGCCTTCTAGCAAGCGACGCCGCCCGGCGCCACCCTGCGCTTCGTCGCGCCCGCCCGTCACCGGCCCTTCTGTTGCGGGCGGCGTTGGCCGACGGGCGAAAAACGCCTACATGAAGGCGATGTTGCAGGATGATCGACCGGTCGCCGGCAGGTCGGATACCGGTGCGAGGGAATGGTGAGCTTGATGCAGACAGCGGCGGACGGGCAGTTTCACGCGACGACCATCCTCATGGTCCGTAAGGACGGGCGCACCGTGATCGGCGGCGACGGCCAGGTGAGCCTCGGCCAGACGGTGATCAAGGGCAACGCCCGCAAGGTGCGCCGCCTCGCCAAGGGCGCGGTCATCGGCGGCTTCGCCGGCGCGACGGCGGACGCCTTCACGCTGTTCGAGCGGCTGGAGGCCAAGCTCGACCAGTTCCCCGGCCAGCTCATGCGCGCCTGCGTCGAGCTCGCCAAGGACTGGCGCACCGACCGCTACCTGCGCCGCCTCGAGGCGATGATGCTGGTGGCCGACAAGAACATCGGCCTCCTCCTCTCGGGCACCGGCGACGTGCTGGAGCCGGAGGCGATCCACGGCACCTCCATCATGGCGATCGGCTCCGGCGGCAATTATGCGCTCGCGGCGGCACGGGCGCTCGCCGACAGCACCCACGATGCCGAGGACATCGTGCGCCGCTCGCTCGCCATCGCTGCGGACATCTGCGTCTACACCAACGGCAACCTCGTCATCGAGACCCTGGAGAACGCCTGAGGCATGTCCGCGTCCCCCTACTCCTTTGAGCCGGTGACGGAGGCGGATCTCGGCCTCCTCGGACGCTGGATCGCGACGCCGCATGTCGCGGCCTGGTGGGGCGAGGTCGAGAGCGAGCTCGAAGGCATCCGGTCCGATCTGGCCGACCCGGCCATGGAGGCCTTCATCGTCGCCCATGCCGGGCGGCCGATCGGCTTCCTCCAGAGCTACGTGGTGCATGCCGAGCCGGACCACCCCTATGCCGACCAGCCGGCGGGGGCGCGCGGCATCGACCAGTTCATCGGCGAGGCCGACATGGTGGGCCTCGGCCACGGCACGGCCTTCATCCGCAGCTTCTGCGAGATGCTGGAGAGGGCAGGCGTGCCGCGGATCGTGACGGATCCGAATCCAACGAACGCCCGGGCCATCCGGGCCTATGAAAAGGCCGGCTTCCGGCCGCTCGAGGAAAGAGATACGCCCTTCGGCCGCGTGCTTCTCATGGTGCGCGACGGTGCGGCGCAACGAGGACAGCAATGACCAACTTCTCCCCCCGCGAGATCGTTTCCGAGCTCGACCGCTACATCGTCGGGCAGAAGGAGGCCAAGCGCGCCGTCGCCATCGCCCTGCGCAACCGCTGGCGGCGCCAGCAGCTCGAGGGGCCGCTGCGCGAGGAAGTCCTGCCCAAGAACATCCTCATGATCGGCCCGACCGGCTGCGGCAAGACGGAGATCTCCCGCCGTCTCGCGCGGCTCGCCAATGCGCCTTTCCTCAAGGTCGAGGCGACGAAGTTCACCGAGGTCGGCTATGTCGGCCGCGACGTCGAGCAGATCGTGCGCGACCTCCTCGAGGTCGGCATCTCCCTCGTCAAGGAGGCGCGGCGCAAGGACGTGGAGGCGAAGGCCCAGCTCGCCGCCGAGGAGCGGGTGCTCGATGCGCTCGTCGGCGCCACCGCGAGCCAGGCGACGCGCGATTCCTTCCGCCGCAAGCTGCGCGCCGGCGAACTCGACGACAAGGAGGTCGAGGTCGAGCTGCAGACGCAGGCGAGCGGGCTGCCCATGTTCGAATTGCCCGGCATGCCCGGCGCCTCAGTCGGCGCCATCTCGCTCGGCGACATCTTCGGCAAGGGCTTCGGGACGCGCGCCAAGCCGCGCCGCATGAGCGTGCGCGACGCCTACGAGCCGCTGGTGGCGGAGGAGAGCGACAAGCTCATCGACCAGGACCAGATCGTGCAGGAGGCCATCCGCGAGGTCGAGAACAACGGCATCGTCTTCCTCGACGAGATCGACAAGATCTGCGCCCGCGAGGGCCGCGGCGGGGCCGACGTCTCGCGCGAGGGCGTGCAGCGCGACCTCCTGCCGCTCATCGAGGGTACCACGGTCTCGACCAAGCACGGGGCGGTGAAGACCGACCACATCCTCTTCATCGCCTCCGGCGCCTTCCATGTGGCGAAGCCTTCGGACCTGCTGCCCGAGCTGCAGGGCCGCCTGCCCATCCGCGTCGAACTGTCGTCGCTCGACGAGGCCGACTTCCGCCGCATCCTGACGGAGACGGAGGCGAGCCTCGTCAAGCAGGCGGTCGCCATGATGGCGACGGAGGGCGTGACGCTCGCCTTCACCGACGACGCCATCGACGCGCTCGCCCATATCGCCGTCGAGGTCAACCGCACCGTCGAGAACATCGGCGCCCGCCGGCTGCAGACCGTTATCGAGCGCGTACTCGACGAAATCTCGTTCACGGCGCCCGATCGCGGCGGCGAGACGGTGACGGTCGATGGCGACTACGTGCGACGCGAGGTCGGGGAACTCGCCCAGAATGCCGACCTCAGCCGCTTCATCCTCTGATCGGTCCGGCGCCGAATCGATTTGTCGCGGGCAGCGGCGGTGAGCGCGCCCGCGGCCGAAACGGCCTCCCCGCTGCCCCGCGCGGGGCTTCTCGTCGGGCTCGGCGCGGCCGGCTCGCGCATCCTCGGCTTCGTTCGCGACGTCGCCATCGCCGCCGTCATCGGCGCCGGCCCGGTGGCCGATGCCTTCCTCGTTGCCTTCCGCCTGCCCAATCTCGTGCGCCGCGTCCTCGCCGACGGCGGGCTGAACGGCGCCTTCGTGCCCCTCCTCCTGCGCATCGGCGCGGAGCGAAGTCCAGTCGCCGCGAGACGTTTCGCGGCCGAATCGATCGCTGCGACAGCCCTTCTCGGCTTCGGGATCGTCGCGCTCGTCACTCTGCTCGCCCCGCTCGTCGTCCTGACGCTGGCGGCGGGCTATGCCGGCGGGGACGAGCGCCTGCCGCTGGCCGCGTCCTACCTGCGGCTTTCCGCGCCCTTCATCGGCTTTTCGCTCATCGCCGCGCTGCTGACGGCCTTCCTGTCGGCTGAGCGGCGCTTCTCGGCTGTCGCCGCGATCGCGCTCGCGGCCAATGTCGTGCTCCTCGCCTTCCTGGCCATCCTTTCGGGTCTTGCCCTTGACGAGCGGTCCGCGGCGACCTGGCTCGCGCTCGGCGTCGGCCTCTCCGGGCTTCTACAACTCGTCGCCGCGATGGCGGCCAGCCGCGGGGTATGGCCGGGTCTTGCCCGGCCGCACTGGAGTCCCGACATGCGGCGGCTCTTCGCCCTGGGTGGCCCGGCCCTCATGGCCAGTGCCGCGCCGCAGCTCATGGCGGTGGCGGCGACGCAACTCGCCTCGGCCATACCCTCGGCCGTGTCCTGGTTCTACTATGCAGAGCGGCTGTTCCAGTTGCCGCTCTCCTTTGTGTCGCTCGCGGCAGGCATGGTCGTCCTGCCCGAGATCGCCGCCCGCGCGGCCGGCGCAGACGCGCGGCATGCCGTGGCCGCCCGTGCCGGCGAGGCGGCGCTCGCCCTGTCCCTGCCGGCTGCTGCCGCCTTCCTCGTGCTCGCCGAGCCGATGGCAGCGGTGCTGTTCGTCCGCGGCGCCTTTTCCGCACACGACGCGGCCATGACCGCCATTGCCTTGAAAGCACTTGCCGTCGGCCTGCCGGCGGCAGCGCTGGCGCGCGTCTTCATGCAGGCGGCCTTTGCCGAGGGCGACATGCGCGTGCCGGTCATGGCGACGCTCGGCAGTATCGCTGCCACCCTTCTGGCAGGCTTGATCCTGAAAGGTCTGTCCGGCGCCACCGGCGTCGCGCTCGCGATGTCTGCCGGACTCATCGCGAATGCGGCACTACTCCTTCTCTCCCCCGCCGTGCGACAGGCTGCAGCGGCCCTCGACGCCGGACGCATCCTGAGGCTCGGGCTGGCGAGTGTCGTCATGGGGGTGGCGGTGGCCGGACTCGCGGCATGGGGGGCGGGCAGCCTGACGCCCGGTCGGAACGGTCTCGTGAGCCTTGCTCTCCTTGCCGCCATCTGCCTCGCCGGCCTCGCGCTTTACGGCGTCCTGTGCGTTGCCTTGCGAGTCGACCCGCGCCGGCTCCTGCGCCATTGAGCGCTCGCCGCATCTTGCGGAAACCGTCCGCCATTGCGATAAGGCCGCGCCTCGTGTCAGGGGAGCAGGCAATGGCGGTTTTCAAGGAACGGGTGTTTTCCGGGGTACAGCCGACGGGCAATCTCCATCTCGGCAATTATCTCGGCGCCATCTCGCGCTTCGTGCCGCTGCAGGAAAGATACGACTGCATCTATTGCGTCGTGGACATGCACGCCATCACCGTGCCGCAGGATCCGAAGGAACTGCGCCGGCAGATCCGCGAGGTGACGGCGGCCTTCCTCGCGGCGGGCATCGATGCCGAGCGGCACATCGTGTTCAACCAGAGCCAGGTGGCCGAGCACGCCGAACTCGCCTGGATCTTCAACTGCATCGCCCGCATCGGCTGGCTGAACCGCATGACGCAGTTCAAGGAGAAGGCCGGCAAGGACCGCGAGAATGCCTCCGTCGGGCTCTATGCCTATCCGACCCTGATGGCTGCCGACATCCTCGCCTATCGGGCCACGCACGTGCCTGTCGGCGAGGACCAGAAACAGCATCTCGAGCTGACGCGCGACGTCGCTCAGAAGTTCAACAACGATTATGCCGCGGCCATCGCCGAGAACGGCCACGGCGACGCCTTCTTCCCGCTCACCGAGCCGCTGATCCAGGGGCCGGCAATGCGTATCATGTCGCTGCGCGACGGTTCCAAGAAGATGTCGAAGTCGGACCCCTCCGACTATTCGCGCATCAACCTGACCGACGATGCCGACGCCATCGCCCAGAAAATCCGCAAGGCCAAGACCGATCCGGAACCGCTGCCGAGCGAGGAGGCCGGGCTCCAGAGCCGGCCCGAGGCGGCGAATCTCGTCGGCATCTTCGCCGCCCTCAAGGGTGTGGAGAAATCGCAGGTGCTGCGCGAGTTCGGAGGCGCCCAGTTCTCCTCCTTCAAGGGCGCGCTGGTCGACCTTGCCGTGGAGAAGATGGGGCCCATCGGCGCCGAGATGAAGCGCCTGGTCGCCGATCCCGGCCATATCGACGCTGTGCTCGGCAAGGGGGCGGAGCGGGCGCGCGTCATCGCGCGCGAGACGCTTGATGCCGTCTATGACATCGTCGGCTTCATTCGTTCCGCGCGTAACAGTTGATCCGCGCTGCGCCGCTTGGCAGCATCGGGGCACAAGCGGCGGACACGAGGCGGTGGTCGATGACCGGAAAGCGGCGGCGATCCTATGAAGCAGGCCATCGCGCCAAGTTCCTGGTGGTGGTGGACGACACGCCCGAGTGCGACCGGGCCATCTATTTCGCCGCCCGCCGGGCGGCGCGCACCGGCGTATCGGTAACGCTGCTTAGTGTGGTTCCGCCGGGGGAATACCAACACTGGCTCGGCGTGGGCGAGCTCATGCAGGCCGAGGCCGTGGAAGAGGCGAACGAATTCCTCGACGCGGCGAGCGCCCGTGTGCGCGACATCGCCGGCCTCGAGCCCGAGCGTGTCGTCCTCGTCGGCAACAAGTCCGAGGAGATCGTCCGTCATATCGAGGAGGACGAGGACATTGCCCTCCTCGTGCTTGCTGCGGGTACCGGCTCGGAAGGGCCCGGGCCGCTCGTCTCGATGATGGCGGGCAAGGCGGCGGCGAGTTTCCCCATCCCCGTCGCCATCGTGCCGGGCCATCTCACCGACGAGGAAATCGACGCGCTCGCCTGAGCGACCCGCGCCGAACCTTGCGCCGGACAAAAGAACCGCCACATTGAAGGGTGTATTGTCTGTTGGAACGGTTCTAAGGAATGAGCCAACAGCCGCTGCATTGTCACCGCCGGTTCTTGACCCGGTCGCGTGAGGAGAGATCTGAATGTTCATCCAGACCGAAGCCACGCCGAATCCGGCGACCCTCAAGTTCCTGCCTGGACGCACCGTCCTGCCCGAGGGTACGCTCGACCTGCGCTCGGGCGAGGACGCCTCGCGCTCGCCGCTGGCCGAGCGACTGTTCGCCATCGATGGCGTGGCTGCCGTCTTCTTCGGCCACGACTTCATCACAGTGACCAAGACGGGCGGCGAGTGGCAGCACCTGAAGCCGGCCATCCTCGGCGCCATCATGGAGCATTTCATGTCGGGCGCGCCGCTCCTGCGCGAGGATGCCGGCGTCGATACGGACGAGGCGGACGAGTTCTTCGCCGAGGAGGATGCCGCCACCGTCGAGACCATCAAGGAACTGCTCGAGACGCGCGTGCGCCCTGCTGTGGCAGGCGACGGCGGCGACATCACCTTCCGCGGCTATCGCAACGGCGTGGTCTATCTCGCGATGAAAGGCTCCTGCTCGGGCTGCCCCTCCTCGACGGCGACGCTCAAGCACGGCATCCAGAATCTCCTGCAGCACTTCCTGCCCGACGTGCGCGAGGTCGAGGCCGTGTGAAGGCTTGAGGCCAAGCTCGGGGCCCGACCACTAAAAACGGTTGCCAGCGCCGCGCGCGGCGATCTAGAGGACGTGCCAGCGAGGGAGACTTCAGTTTGCGCGTTCTCGGCATCGACACGGCGCTCGGCGCCTGTTCCGCCTGCGTTCTCGACGGCAGCACCGTCCTTGCAGAAGAAACCATGGTGCTGGCGCGCGGCCATGCCGAGGCACTGCTGCCGCTCGTCGAGCGCGTCATGGCGGCCGTGCCGGGCGGCTTCGAAACGCTCGATCGGGTCGCGGTCACCGTGGGCCCCGGCAGCTTCACGGGCCTGCGTGTCGGCATCTCGGCGGCCCGGGCCATCGGCCTTGCCGCCGGCGTCCCGGTCGTCGGTGTCACCACCTTGTCGGCCTTCCTCGCGCCGCTGGTCGCGGCTGGCGGCAACCGCCTCAACGCTGCGGCCATCGATGCGCGCCATGGCCATCTCTACTTCCAGTGCATCGCTGCCGGCGGGCGCACCATCGTCCCGGCCCGTCATGTCTCGGTGCGCGATGCTGCCCGCGTCATCGGCTCGGGCCCCATGACCATCGCCGGCTCCGGCGCGGCGATCCTCGGTCACGAGTTGCGCAATCTGGGTGTCGACGCCAAGATCGCCGATGCCGAGATCGCGCCGCACATCGCCTGGGTGGCGCGGCTCGGCATGGCCGCCGACCCGGCGACGGCCTTGCCCAAGCCCGTCTACCTGCGCGCCCCCGATGCCAAGCCGCAGGAACACATGCGCATTCCCCGGCGTTGAGCCATCGGTGATAATCGGCGCGCCATGATTCTCGACCGCTGGCTGGGCCGTGCTTCATCCTCCTTTCCCGCAGCCTTCGTCAGGCCACTGTCGCCTGCCGACGCGGCCGCGGTCGCGGCGATCCACGCCACCTCCTTTGCCCGCGGCTGGGAGGCGAGCGAGTTCGAACGGCTCATCGCCGCAGGCAGCAACGTGGCGGAGGGCGTCCTTGCGGCGGACAGCCGGGCCCTCGACGGCTTTGCTCTGTCGCGCGTGGCCGCCGACGACGCGGAGATCCTGACCATCGCCGTCGCCGAGGCGCGGCGGGGCCGGGGGCTTGCCCGCCATCTCCTCGCCCATCACCTCGGCTCGCTCGCTGGGCGCGGCGCTCGGCGCATCTTCCTCGAGGTCGAGGCCGAGAATGGTCCGGCACTGGCGCTCTATCGGCGCTTCGGTTTCGAGGAGGTCGGCCGGCGCGACGGCTATTATCGCAAGGGGGACGGCAGCACGGCGACGGCCCTCGTCATGGCGCGCGACCTGCCGTGAGCCGTAGTCCGGCCGGCATGGACGCGCGTCTTCCGGCTTCCTATAAGAGCGGGATGATCAGGAAAGGGAGGCGGGCCGTTTGGCGGGGGTGAAGCGCAGACTGCAAGGCAACGTCATCGAACGCGCCTGCGTCGCCCGCGGGATGCGCATGACCGGGCCGCGCCGCGTGATCGCCAAGGTGCTCGGCGATGCCGACGACCATCCCGACGTCGTCGAGCTGCACCGCCGTGCCGCGGCCGTGGACGAGCGCATTTCGCTGTCCACCGTCTACCGCACTGTCAAGCTCTTCGAGGACAAGGGCATCATCGAGCGCCACCAGTTTGGCGACGGCCGCGCGCGCTACGAGCGCGCGCCGAAGGAGCACCACGACCACCTCATCGACATGAATACCGGCGACGTCATCGAGTTCCACTCCGAAGAGATCGAGCGGCTCCAGGCCGAGATCGCGCGGCGCCTCGGCTACCGCCTGGTGCACCATCGGCTCGAGCTCTATGCCGTGCCGCTCGAGGACGAGGCGGACTGAACCGGCCATGCTGTCGCTGCGGGGCATTCTGCGCCTGTCGCTCATCGTGCCGGCGACGCTCGTCGGCATTCCGCTGCAGGCGCTCGCGGTCAGGCTCGACAGCCGGGCGGCGCGCCTCATCCCCCTCGTCTACCACCGCTTCATCTGCCGCGTTCTCGGCATCCGCATCAAGGTGGCGGGCCGGCCACCCAACGGCCGCGAGGCGGCCCTCATCCTCGCCAACCACATCTCGTGGCTCGATATTCCCGTCATCTCGACGCTGACGCCGCTCTCCTTCATCGCCAAGGCCGAGGTGAACGGCTGGCCGGTCGTCGGCCTGCTCGCCCGGCTGCAGCGCACGGTCTTCATCGACCGCACGCGCCGCAAGGCGACGGCGGCAACCAATGTCGAGGTGGCGCACAGACTGCGCCGGGGCGATGCCATGGTGCTCTTCGCGGAGGGCACCACGGGCGACGGCTTGCGGATCCTGCCCTTCCGCTCCGCCCTCGTGGGGGCCGCGCGCGACGCCGTGACCGATGCCGAGGCGCCTGCGTCCGAGATCGTGCTACGGCCTCTTGCCATCACCTATGTCGGCCGCCACGGCCTGCCGCTCGGCCGCAACGAGCGGCCCGCCATTGCCTGGCACGGGGACATGGAGCTGGCGCCGCATCTTGCCGCGGTCGTCTCCGGAGCGCCGTTCGACGTGCGCATCACCTGGGGTGAGCCCATCGCCTTCAACGGCGGCACGGACCGCAAGGCGGCGACGAAAGCGGCCGAGGACGTGGTGCGCGCGGCGGCGCGGGCGGCGCGGGCAAGCGGCCCCTGAGGCCGCGGGTCACGTCATTCATCCGCCGTCTGCCGGGGCCAATCTTGCCTTGCCTATTCTCTCCGGAGGCGAGAAGCCTTAAACAGAGGGACGGGCCGGTCGGCCCGGAGCCTTGAGTCGAAAGCGGGTGACAGGCAGACACGTGAAGAAGGTTTTCGTCAAATCCTACGGCTGTCAGATGAACGTCTACGATGCGGAGCGCATGGCGGACGCCCTGGCAGCCAAGGGCTATGTGGAGGCCCGAACGGCGGAGGACGCCGATCTGGTCATCCTCAATACCTGCCACATCCGCGAAAAGGCCGCCGAAAAGGTCTATTCGGAGCTCGGCCGCCTGCGCGAGATGAAGAAGGAGCGAGCGACCGAGGGGCGCCAGACGCAGGTCGTCGTCGCCGGCTGCGTGGCCCAGGCCGAGGGTGGCGAGATTGTGCGCCGCGCGCCCGTCGTCGACCTCGTGGTCGGGCCGCAGAGCTATCATCGCCTGCCCGAGCTTCTCGCCGAGGCGAGCGCGCGCCCCGGCGTCGTCGACACGGAATTCCCGGCCGAGGAAAAGTTCGACCATCTGCCGGCCCCCGCACGGGAGAAGATCCGCGCCCGTGGCGTCTCGGCCTTCCTCACCGTGCAGGAGGGTTGCGACAAGTTCTGCACCTTTTGCGTCGTTCCCTACACGCGTGGCGCCGAGGTCTCCCGCCCCGTCGCCAAGATCCTCGCCGAGGCCGAGCGGCTCGCCGGGGCGGGTGTACGCGAGATCACCGTCATCGGCCAGAACGTCAACGCCTATCACGGCGAGGGGCCGGACGGGCGCGACTGGACGCTCGGCATGCTGCTCGAACGCCTGGCCGAGGTGCCGGGGCTGGCCCGCCTCCGCTACACCACGAGCCATCCGCGTGACATGGACGAGACGCTGATCGCCGCCCATCGCGACCTGCCGGCGCTGATGCCCTATCTCCACCTGCCGGTGCAGGCAGGATCCGACGCAATCCTTGCCGCCATGAATCGCCGCCACACCGGCGACGAGTACCGGCGCATCATCGACGCCGTGCGCAAGGCACGGCCGGACATCGCGCTGTCGTCCGATTTTATTGTGGGCTTTCCCGGCGAGAGCGACGCGGATTTCGAGGCCACCATGCGCCTCGTCGCCGACATCGGCTTCGCCAGCGCCTATTCCTTCAAGTACAGCCCGCGCCCCGGCACGCCGGCGGCGGAGATGGAGGGGCAGGTGCCCGAGCCCGTCAAGGCCGAGCGGCTCGCGCGCCTGCAGGCCGCTCTCGACGAGGACCGGCGCGCGTTCAACGCCGCGACCGTCGGGCGCACGGTCGATGTCCTCATCGAGCGGCCCGGGCGCCATGCCGGCCAGCTCGCCGGCAAGTCGCCCTATCTGCAGGCGGTGCAGCTCGAGACCGAGGGCCTCACCGTCGGCGACATCGTCCCGGTCGAGATCGTCGGGACGGCCCCCAACAGCCTGTTCGGCCGGCTCGCCGCCGGCCCGCCCGAGGAGAGGGCGAGCGCAGCCTAGGACGCGAGGAGAACGAGCTTGAAGCCAGACGATGGTCTGCCGCAGCGTCAGGTGAAGGACAGGTCGCAGGCCTTTGGCGGCGGCCGCGATGCCCCGGAGATCAAGATCGCCTTCGAAGACAACCGACTCGCCAGCGTCGTCGCCGGCCAGTACGACCAGAACCTTGCCCATCTCGAGCGACGTCTCGGCGTGCTCGCCAACGCCAACGGCAACCACATCGTCATCCGCGGCACGAGCGAGGCGGCCGAGCAGGCGCGCCGCGTGCTGCAGAGCCTCTACGAGCGGGCGCGCGCCGGCGAGATCGTCTCCCTCGGCGACGTCGACGGCGCCATCGCCGAGAGCGCCCGCCAGGGCTCGCTCTTCCCGCCGGCGGATGAGGCACAGCAGCGCTCGACCTTCGAGCAGATTGCGACCCGCAAGCGCGGCGCCGTCAGGGCGCGGAACGCGGC
Organism: Chelatococcus sambhunathii; assembly: GCF_001418005.1. Taxonomy (GTDB): domain Bacteria; phylum Pseudomonadota; class Alphaproteobacteria; order Rhizobiales; family Beijerinckiaceae; genus Chelatococcus_A; species Chelatococcus_A sambhunathii. The sequence goes on from NZ_LIOL01000005.1 coordinate 184,285, forward strand.
GCAGGACGCCTATCTGCGCCTGCTGCGGCGCTGCGAGCTCGTCTTCGCCGAGGGGCCGGCCGGCACCGGCAAGACCTGGCTCGCCGTCGGCCATGCCGTCTCGCTCCTCGAGCAGGGCGTCGTCGAGCGGCTCGTCCTGTCGCGCCCGGCAGTGGAGGCAGGTGAGCGCCTTGGCTTCCTGCCCGGCGACATGCGCGAGAAGGTCGATCCGTACCTCAGGCCGGTCTACGATGCGCTCTACGACTTCATGGAGGCGCGCCATGTCGAGCGCGGCCTGTCCACCGGCGTCATCGAGATCGCGCCGCTCGCCTTCATGCGCGGGCGTACGCTCACCAATGCTGCGATCCTGCTCGACGAGGCGCAGAATTGCACGTCAATGCAGATGAAGATGTTCCTGACCCGCCTCGGCGAGGGCTCCCGCATGATCGTCACGGGCGACCCTTCGCAGATCGACCTGCCGCCCGGGCAAGTGTCGGGCCTCGTCGAGGCGGTGCGTATCCTCGACGGCGTCGAAGGTATCGGCCGCATCACCTTCAAGGAGGCGGATGTCGTACGGCACGAGCTCGTGCGGCGCATCGTCAAGGCTTATGACGAGGTCGGCCGGGGGATCTGAGCGTGAACGGCGCCCATATCGACATCGCCGTCGAAAGCGAGGGCTGGGACGAGTTGGCCGGCGCGGATGCGCTCGTGGCACGTGCGGCGCAGGCGACGCTCGATGCCGGCGGGCGTCCGGTCGCGCCGGGCGCCGAGGTGAGCGTCGTCCTTGCGGACGACAAGACCGTGCGCGCGCTCAACGCCCGCTGGCGCGGCAAGGACAAGGCGACGAACGTCCTGTCCTTCCCCGCCTGCCCCCCTCAACAACTGGCCTCGGCACCCCATATCGGCGATGTCATCATCGCCTACGAGACGACGCGGCGGGAGGCGGACGAGGAGGGCAAGACGCTGGCCGACCACCTTTCCCATCTCGTCGTGCATGGGATGCTGCATCTTCTCGGTTATGATCATGAGACCGATGGCGAGGCCGAGGAGATGGAAGGTCTCGAAATCCGCATTCTGGCGGGGCTCGGCATCGCCGATCCTTACGCCGGTGCGGCCTTGGGCGAGTGAAGGGTGGCGGGCCCGTTCCGCCCCAAAGTCGTTGTTTGTGCATGAAGCGCCTGCGACGGGGCCGCGGCCCTTGGCGTACATGCTCCTGGAGCCAAGAAGGACGATGAGCGAGGATCGAAGTTCGAGCGAGGAAGCGAGGCCCGCTCCACAGGGGCGGGATGGAGAGCATGAAAGCTGGATAGAGCGGCTACTCACGGGCCTCAGACTGAAGGCCGGCCCCTCGATCCGCGAGGATCTCGCGGATGCGCTCGACACCAACCTGCCCGGCGGAGAATTCACGCCGATCGAGCGTTCCCTGCTCAAGAACGTCCTGTCGCTGCGCGAGTTGCGTGTCAACGACGTGATGGTGCCGCGCGCCGACATCGTCGCCGTGCAGGCTTCCGCGACCCTCGCGAGCGTGCTGCACCTCTTCCGCACGGCCGGCCATTCGCGCATTCCCGTCTACGGCGAGAATCTCGACGAGCCGCTCGGCATGGTGCACATCCGTGATTTCGTCGACTATATCGCCGCGCGAGCTGAGACGGCGGGTCGCGAGCGCCTGCGCCGGAATGTCGGCCGCGGCCGTGGCGATGCGCCGGTGGAGGTGCAGGCCCAGGCCGTGCGACTCGGCGTCGACCTCGAGGCCCCGCTCTCGCGCGCCAGCATCCTGCGCCCGGTGCTCTTCGTGCCGCCGTCCATGCCGGCCATGGACCTGCTCGTGAAGATGCAGACGACGCGCACGCATATGGCCCTCGTCATCGACGAATATGGTGGCACCGATGGCCTCGTCTCGATGGAGGACATCGTTGAGATGATCGTGGGCGACATCGAGGACGAGCACGACGACGAGGAGGCCTCGCAGATCGTCGCCGACGGCGACGAACGCTGGATCATCGATGCGCGCGCCAGCCTCGAGGACGTCTCGGAGGCTCTCGGCGTCGAACTCGCCGACGCTGATATCGCCGAGGAGGTCGATACGCTCGGCGGCCTCATCGTCACCCTCGCCGGCCGCGTGCCGGTACGCGGCGAGCTTGTGCCGGGGCCCGAAGGCCTCGAATTCGAGATTCTCGATGCCGATCCGCGCCGCCTGAAAAAGATCCGCATCCACAAGGTCAGGACCGAGCCGGCCCTGGTGCGCCGCGCGGCCCGCAGGGCCGAGGGCGGGGCGGAAGAGGCGCCTGCGCCCGTGACGGAAGACAACGTGACTGCGGCGCGGGATGCGCTGGAGGACCAGAAGCCGGGAGCCGCCGCTTGACGCTCGCCGGCTTCGCGCGCGGCGTCGTCCTGTCCTGGGGATGGCGACGGCGCCTGACGGCCTTCGCCGCGGGGGGGCTCGCCGCCCTCGCCATGCCGCCTTTCGGGCTCTGGCCCGTGCTCGCCGTCAGCCTGCCGCTCGCCGTCTGGCTCATTGACGGGGCGGGTGGGCGCACGCCGATGCGCACCGTGCTGGCGGCCGCGGCGACCGGCTGGTGGTTCGGCTTCGGCTATTTTCTCGCCGGCCTGTGGTGGCTCGGCGCCGCCTTCCTGGTGGAGGCGGACGAGTTCGCCTGGGCGTTGCCGCTCGGCGTCGTCGGCCTGCCCGCGGGGCTCGCCTTCTTCTATGCTCTCGGCTTCGGCCTCGCCCGGCTCATCTGGTCTCCCGGCCCGGCGCGCATCCTCGCCCTCGCCACGGGCCTTGCCGTTGCCGAATGGCTGCGCGGCCACATCCTCACGGGCTTTCCCTGGAACAGCCTCGGCATGGCCCTCGGCCAGCAGCTGCACCTGGCGCAGGTGGCGTCCCTCGTCGGGCTCTACGGCCTGACGGTGCTTGCGGCGGCGATTCTCGCGGCACCGGCGACCCTCGCCGACGACGGCGGGCACTGGCGTCGTGCGGGGCCGACGGTCGCCGGCCTGCTCGTCCTCGCCGCCATGGCCGGCTACGGATTGTGGCGGCTGCCCGGAAGCCCCTCACCGACCGTGCCGGGCGTTGCGTTGCGCATCATGCAGCCAAACCTGCCGCAGGATGCCAAGTTCCGTCCCGAGAACCGGGAGGCGATCCTCAACCGCTATCTTGCGCTCAGCGACAACGGGCCCGCCGTGCAGGGTGACGGCGTCGCGCCTGCCGGTGCGGCTCGGGGCATGGATGGCGTCACCCATCTCGTCTGGCCCGAAAGCGCCTTTCCATTCCTTCTCGCGCGCGACCCCGATGCCCTTGGCGCCATCGCGGCGCTTCTGCCGCCCGGGGCTGTGCTCGTCACGGGCGCCGCGCGGGCGATGGAGCCGCTCCCCGGCGAGACGAGCCTGCGCTTCTTCAATGCGGTCCAGGTCGTCGACGACGAAGGCCGCATCACCGGCATCTACGACAAGGTTCACCTTGTCCCCTTCGGCGAATACCTGCCGCTGGACGGGCTGCTGCGCCGTCTGGGCCTGCGCCAGTTCGTGCATGCGCCGGGCGGCTTCGAGGCCGGGCGCGAGCGAACCGTCCTGCCGGTGCCGGGCCTGCCGCCGGTGGCGGCGCTCATCTGCTACGAGGCGATCTTTCCGGGCGCGGTGGTGCCGCAGGACGGCACGCGTCCCGGCGTTCTGATCAATGTCACGAACGATGCCTGGTTCGGTGAGACGCCCGGCCCCTACCAGCACATGGCGCAAGCCCGGCTACGCAGCATTGAGGAAGGTATTCCTCTCGTGCGGGCGGCCAACACCGGCATCTCGGCGGTCGCCGACGGCTACGGCCGGGTCATCGCCTCGCTGCCGCTGGGGACGGAGGGGATTCTCGATGCCCCCTTGCCTGAAGCGCTGTCACCGACGATTTATGCCCGGCTCGGGGATGTGGTATTCTGGTTCTTCACCTTGAGTGTAGCCGCCGGCGCGATGACCGCACGGCGACATGGCCGGGTGGGCCGCGACGAACGGACGGGAAGACCATGAGAACAGCGCCTGCGAGCGTCAAGAAAGTCCCCAATCCGATCGACAAGCACGTCGGCAGTCGCGTGCGCATGCGACGCATGTTCGTCGGCATGAGCCAGGAAAAGCTTGGCGAATCCCTCGGCCTGACTTTCCAGCAGGTGCAGAAGTACGAAAAGGGCACGAACCGCATCGGCGCGAGCCGCCTCCAGCAGATCGCCAAGGTGCTCGGCGTGCCGGTAGAGTTTTTCTTTGACGGCGCGCCGGCGGCGGACGGCGTCATCGGCGGTGGCTTCGCCGAGGCGCCATCCTCGAGCTATGTGTCCGACTTCCTGTCGACGAGCGAGGGCGTGCAGCTCACCAAGGCCTTCATCCGCATCAAGGACGCGAAGGTGCGCCGGCGCATCGTCGACCTCGTCGTCGCTCTCGCCGATACGGAAGGCGAGGACGCCTGACGCCGTCCGTTTCGTTCGCTCTATCGAACCCGTCCGTCATTCCATCTTGACCCTGTGCGTCCGGGCTGTCACAACACCTCGCCTTTGGGCCAGAGCCCGTTCCGACCGGACTGCGATGCAATCCGGTCTGTAACACGGTCTCTTTCCTGGAGCTCGGAGACGGGCCTTGGCGTGTGACGAAAGGATCGGGAACGTGGCGCGTTCGGACTATCTCTTCACCAGCGAATCCGTTTCGGAAGGCCATCCTGACAAGGTCTGCGACCGGATCTCGGACACGATTGTCGACGCCTATCTCGGCGCCATGCCGGAGGCGCGCGTCGCCTGCGAGACGCTGGCGACCACCAACCGCGTCGTCATCGCCGGCGAGGTGCGCGGCCCGTCCGACATCACGAACGACTATCTCGCCCACCTCGCCCGCCTTGCCATCAAGGACATCGGCTACGAGCAGGAAGGCTTCCACTGGGAGACGGCCAAGGTCGAGGTACACCTCCATGCCCAGTCGGCGCACATCGCGCAGGGCGTCGATGCTTCCGGCAACAAGGACGAGGGCGCCGGCGACCAGGGCATCATGTTCGGCTACGCCTGCCGCGAGACGCCCGAGCTGATGCCCGCCCCGATCTACTACGCTCACGAGATCCTCAAGACGCTGACCGCCGCGCGCAAGTCCGGCGAGACCGGCCTGCTCGGTCCCGACGCCAAGAGCCAGGTGACGGTGCGCTACGCCGACGGCAAGCCGGTCGGCGTCACCCAGATCGTGGTCTCGACCCAGCACATCGAGAGCCATGCCGGCAAGGAGCTGACCTCGCACGACATCCGCGCGATCGTGGAGCCCTATGTGCGCAAGTCGCTGCCCGCAGGCTGGGTCGACGACAAGACCGTCTGGCACGTCAACCCGACGGGCAAGTTCGTGATTGGCGGTCCGGATGGCGACTGCGGCCTGACCGGGCGCAAGATCATCGTCGACACCTACGGCGGGGCGGCGCCGCACGGGGGCGGTGCCTTCTCGGGCAAGGACCCGACCAAGGTCGACCGCTCGGCCGCCTATGCCGCGCGCTACCTCGCCAAGAACGTGGTGGCGGCGGGCCTCGCCCAGCGCTGCACCATCCAGCTCTCCTACGCCATCGGCGTCTCCAGGCCCCTGTCGCTCTATGTCGACCTGCACGGCACCGGCGAGGTCGAGGAGGCACGGCTCGAGCGCGTGCTCATGGACGTGATGGACCTGTCGCCGCGCGGCATCCGCCAGCACCTCGGCCTCAACCGGCCGATCTACGCCCGCACCTCGGCCTACGGTCATTTCGGCCGCGCTCCCGAGGCGGACGGTGGCTTCTCCTGGGAGCGCACCGATCTCGCCGGCGCCATCCGCGCCGCGCTCGGCTGAGGCAGGTATCCGGACGACACGCGTGATCGCGGAGCAGGACAGGGGCGGCGCCTTCTTCGGGCGCCGCAAGGGCCACAAGCTGCGCGACAACCACGCCCGCCTGCTGGCGGAGGTGTTGCCGCGGCTGCGCCTGCCGGCGGGCACGGATAAGCTCGCCCCCGCGGGCCTGTTCCCGCATCCGGTCCGTGAGGTCTGGCTCGAGATCGGCTTCGGCGGCGGCGAGCACCTTCTCGCCCGCGCCCGCGAGAACCCGGACATCGGCTTCATTGGCTGCGAGCCCTTCGTCAATGGCATGGCGAAGCTCCTTGCCGGCGTCGAGGAGCACGCCATCGCCAACCTGCGTGTCTGGGACGATGATGCGACCCTCGTCCTGCCGCGTCTGCCCGAGGCCTCTATCGGGCGCGTCTTCGTGCTCTATCCCGACCCCTGGCCGAAGCGCCGCCACCGCAAGCGGCGCTTCATCGGCGAGGAAACCCTCGCCGCGCTCGCGCGCGTCATGCGGCCGGGCGCCGAGCTGCGCTTCGCCACCGACATCGACGACTATGCCGCCTGGGCGCTGGCGCGGATCGACCGCAGCGGCCTCTTCGCCTGGCGGGCCGAACGAGCGGACGACTGGCGCCGGCCCTGGACGGGCTGGCCCGGCACGCGCTACGAGGCCAAGGCGCTGCGGGAAGGGCGCCTGCCGATGTATCTCACCTTCGTGCGGCGCTGACGGGTTCCTTTTCCCCGTCGCTCGGCCGTTTCCGCTTGTGGAAAAGCCGCGTTTTCGTTATGACACCACCGTTCGGTGGGGCGCTGCATCCTGTGTGCGGCGGAGTTTGCCATTAGCTTCGTGCGAGATGGGCTCCGTGCCGCAAGACCCCCGCTCCCCGACATTGATCAGACGCTCTCCGTCGCCGGTTCAAGACGCCGGCACGGCCGCCGGGCCGCATGGTGCAGGCGGGCGGCCACTACCGCATGGAATACGTGCGTATTCCGTGCGGCCGGCGACAGGGGGCGTGATGCAACACCAGCCGCCGGCGTTGTCCGCCTTGATCGGCGTTAGGAGACCGAATGTCCGTATCCGCTCACCAGGCCCCGTCCCGTGAAGATTTCGCGGCGCTTCTCGAAGAGTCCTTCTCGCATGCCGAGCCCGTCGAGGGTTCCGTCGTCAAGGGCCGCGTCGTCGCCATCGAGAAGGACGTCGCCGTCATTGATATCGGCCTGAAGACCGAAGGCCGCGTTGCTCTCAAGGAATTCGTCGGTCCGGGTCGGGACCAGTCGCTCGAGGTGGGTGACGAGGTCGAGGTTTACCTGGAGCGCATCGAGAATGCGCTCGGTGAAGCCGTCATCTCGCGCGACAAGGCGCGCCGGGAAGAGAGCTGGGTCAAGCTCGAGAAGGCCTTCGAGGACAATGAGAAGGTCACAGGCATCATCTTCAACCAGGTCAAGGGCGGCTATACCGTCGACCTCGACGGTGCCGTGGCCTTCCTGCCGCGTTCGCAGGTCGACATCCGTCCGGTGCGCGACGTCACGCCGCTCATGGGCGTGCCGCAGCCGTTCCAGATCCTCAAGATGGACCGCCGCCGCGGCAACATCGTCGTCTCGCGCCGCACGGTGCTCGAGGAGACGCGCGCCGAGGCCCGTTCCGAGCTCGTGGCCAACCTCGAGGAGGGGCAGGTCGTCGAGGGTGTGGTCAAGAACATCACCGAGTACGGCGCCTTCGTCGACCTCGGCGGCATCGACGGCCTGCTGCACGTCACCGACATGGCGTGGCGGCGCGTCAACCACCCGACCGACGTCGTCTCGATCGGCCAGACCGTCAAGGTCAAGATCATCAAGATCAACCACGAGACGCACCGCATCTCGCTCGGCATCAAGCAGCTGCTGGCCGATCCGTGGGAAGGCATCGCCGGCCGCTACCCGGTCAACGCCCGCTTCAAGGGCCGCGTGACGAACATCACCGACTACGGTGCGTTCGTCGAGCTCGAGCCGGGCATCGAGGGCCTCATCCACGTCTCCGAGATGAGCTGGACGAAGAAGAACGTCCACCCCGGCAAGATCGTGTCGACCTCCCAGGAGGTCGAGGTGCAGATTCTCGAGGTCGATCCGGTCAAGCGCCGCATCTCGCTCGGCCTCAAGCAGACCCTGCAGAACCCGTGGGATGCCTTCGCCGAGAAGTTCCCGATCGGTTCCGTCGTCGAGGGCGAGGTCAAGAACAAGACCGAATTCGGCCTCTTCATCGGTCTCGACGGCGACGTCGACGGCATGGTCCACCTGTCGGATCTCGACTGGAACCGTCCCGGCGAGCAGGTCATCGAGGAGTTCAAGAAGGGCGACGTGGTGCGTGCCGTCGTTCTCGACGTCGACGTCGAGAAGGAGCGCATCTCGCTCGGCATCAAGCAGCTCGAGGGCGACCCCTTCGCCGATGCCGGCGATGTCAAGAAGGGCGCCGTCGTCACCTGCGAGGTGGTCGAGGTGAAGGATTCCGGCATCGAGGTGAAGATCGTCGACACCGACATGACCGCCTTCATCCGCCGCGCCGAGCTCGCGCGGGACCGCTCCGAGCAGCGCCCCGAGCGCTTCGCCCCGGGCGAGAAGGTCGATGCCCGCGTCGTGCAGTTCGACCGCAAGGCCCGCCGCATCCAGCTCTCCATCAAGGCCCTCGAGGTCGCGGAGGAGAAGGAGGCGATCGCCCAGTACGGTTCGACCGACTCGGGCGCCTCGCTCGGCGACATCCTCGGCGCCGCCCTCAAGCGCGCCAACGAGAAGAAGTAAGCCGCGATCTTCGTTGCGGGACGGCCATGCTGCCCCGCAGCACGATCTGCAGGTGATCCTCGCAAGCGACCCGCCCGGCCTCCGGGCGGGTTTTGCTTTGCCTGCTTTTTGTCACCGCCCCGCCTTGCCCGTGACGGGGCCCGGGGCTAGTGTCCACGGCGTCCCGACCAGCCGAGGTGAAGAGCCGAGCTTCGCCAATGACATACGATGCCGACATCATGGCAGACCGCCGGCGCCTGAGGCGCAAGCTCTCGTTCTGGCGTGTCCTTGCCGTCTTCGCCCTCATCGCCGTCGTGGTCGCGCTCGGTGCGCGGTTCGGCGCGGGTTCGGTGGTCACGGGTGACCAGATCGCCGCCATCCGCATCGGCGGCTTCATCAGTGGCGACCAGCGCACGCTCGACCTCATCAGGCGAGTCAAGGACGCCCGCTCGGTGCGCGCCGTGCTGGTGCGCGTCGACAGCCCCGGCGGCACCACCTCCGGCGCCGAGGCGATCTATACGGCGCTGCGCGAGCTCGCCGCGGAGAAGCCGACGGTCGCGCTCGTCGACGGCCTCGCCGCCTCCGGCGGCTATATCACCGCCCTTGCGGCCGAGCGCATCGTCTCGCGCGATACCTCGCTCGTCGGCTCCATCGGTGTCCTGATCCAGTATCCCAACCTCGCCGGCCTGCTCGACACCCTCGGAGTGAAGGTGGAGGAAGTGAAGTCGAGCCCGCTCAAGGCGGCGCCGAACGGGTTCGAGCCCACTTCGCCGGAGGCGCGCGCCGCGCTCGAGAGCGTCGTTCGCGATTCCTTCGCCTGGTTCAAGGGCCTTGTCGGCCAGCGTCGCTCCCTCTCCGGCCCCGCGCTCGACCAGGTATCCGACGGGCGTGTCTTCACCGGTCGCCAGGCGAAGGAACTTGGTCTCGTCGACGAACTCGGCGGCCAGCGCCAGGCGGTGGCATGGCTCGAGAAGGAGAAGAAGCTCGCCAGCGATCTGCCGGTCCGGGAATGGAAGGCCGAGAGCGAGCGGCTCGGCCTGTCGTTCTGGTCGCTCCTCGGCCGCGCGGCAGCTTTCGCCGGTTATGACGACCTGGCCGGTGCGCTGCGGGCGGCTGCGCTGCGCGAAGAAGCGGGACGGCTTGACGGTCTCCTCGCCGTCTGGCACCCTTCGCTTCAAAATAATTGAAATTTCAAAGAGATAGGCGGGGGATATGATCAAGTCCGAGCTCGTGTTGCGGATCGCCGAGCAGAATCCGCACCTCTACCAGCGCGATGTCGAGAATATCGTCAATGCGATCCTCGAGGAGATTACTCGCGCGCTCGCGCGAGGCGATCGGGTCGAGCTGCGCGGGTTCGGCGCCTTTTCGGTCAAGCAGCGCAATGCGCGCGTTGGCCGCAACCCGCGCACGGGCGAGACGGTCGATGTTGCATCGAAGATGATTCCCGTCTTCAAGACCGGCAAGGAGATGCGCCTGCGCCTCAACGGCAGCGCCGCCGCCCCGGCGGCGGGCAGGAAGGCCGCCGTGAGCGTGAGCGCGTGAGGGAAGTGGAGCCGTGACGTTGAAGCGCTTCGTCAAGTTTCTGGTGCTGGCGCCAGTCGCGGTCGTCATCGTGCTCCTGGCGGTGGCCAACCGCGCGCCGGTCCAGCTGTCCTTTGATCCCTTCTCGCGCACAGAGCCGGCTCTTGCCGTGACGGTGCCATTCTTTATCGTGATCTTCGCTGCGGTGATACTCGGCGTCCTCGTCGGCGGCATTGCCGCCTGGCTCGCCCAGGGCAAGCACCGCAAGGCGGAGAAGCGCTATCGCCGCGAGGCGGACCGATGGCGCAGCGAGGCCGAACAACTGCGCGGCACCACCGGGCGGGCCGCGCTGCCGAAGGCGTGAGCCGCTGAAGCATTTCAGCCGGCTTCGCTGTTGCGTCACCGGGGGTACCCGATGGACAAGCCGGTGCCGTCGTGCCACTTGCAGGCGTCATGTCCACCATCGTCAAGATCTGCGGGTTGAGAAGCGCCGAGGCCGTCGCTGCGGCGCTGGCGGCGGGCGCCGACATGGTCGGCTTCGTCTTCTTTCCCAAGAGCCCGCGCAATGTCTCGCTCGCCGAGGCTGTCACCCTCGCCGGGTTCGTGCGCGGCCGCGCCGAGATCGTCGCGCTCACCGTCGATGCCGACGACGCGGCGATCGCCGCCATCCGCGATCGCCTGAAGCCCGACTGGTTCCAGCTCCACGGCAAGGAAACGCCCGAGCGCGCGGCCGCCATCCGGCGGCTCGCCGGCACGCAGGTGATGAAGGCGATCGGCGTCAGCGAGCCGGCAGACCTCGCTCGCCACGCTCCCTATGCGGCGGTCGTCGACCGCCTGCTGTTCGATGCCAAGCCGCCGAAGGGGGCCGTGCTGCCCGGCGGCAACGGCATCGCGTTCGACTGGGATATCCTCGCGGCTGGGGCCGGGGGGCGGCCCTTCATGCTCTCGGGCGGGCTCGATCCCGACAATGTGGGCACAGCCGTCGCGCGGCTGACGGATGTTCCAGGTTTCGTCGGCGTCGACGTGTCCTCCGGGGTGGAGAGCGCGCCGGGCGAGAAGGACGCTGGTAGAATCGCTGCCTTTGTCGCCGCGGCGCGGGCGTGAAGGCGTCACGGTCACGGTGGCCCTGCCGGCCGCTTTGGCTTATGCAACGGGAGACCTCGGCGGCGAGCCGGTTCCCGCTGTCGCACGAACAGAGAATGGACGAGGCGCGGGCCGAGGCTCCGCCGCTTGAGAAGGATGAAGGTCGCGTGACTGTGCAACCGCTCAACTCCTACCGCTCGGGGCCCGATGAGCGCGGCCATTTCGGCATGTTCGGCGGCCGCTTCGTCGCCGAGACGCTGATGCCCGTCATCCTCGAGGTCGAGAAGGCCTATGCCGCGGCCAAGGACGATCCCGCCTTCCAGGCAGAGATGGACGGCTATCTCGCCCATTATGTCGGTCGGCCGAGCCCGCTCTATTATGCGGAGCGCCTGACGGAGCGCCTGCGTGAAGGTGCCGGCGGCAAGGGCGCGAAGATCTATCTCAAGCGCGAGGAGCTCAACCACACGGGCTCGCACAAGGTCAACAACGTGCTCGGCCAGATCCTGCTGGCCCGCCGCATGGGCAAGAAGCGCATCATCGCCGAGACCGGCGCGGGCCAGCACGGCGTCGCGACGGCGACGCTGTGCGCGCGCTTCGGCCTCGAATGCGTCATCTACATGGGCGCCGTCGACGTCGAGCGGCAGAAGCCCAATGTCTTCCGCATGCAGATGCTCGGGGCCACTGTGGTGCCCGTCCAGTCCGGCTCGCGCACCCTCAAGGACGCCATGAATGAGGCGCTGCGCGACTGGGTGACGAATGTCGCCACCACTTATTACTGCATCGGCACGGTGGCGGGCCCCCATCCCTATCCCGGCATGGTGCGCGACTTCCAGGCCGTCATCGGCAAGGAAACGCGCGAGCAGATACTTGCGGCCGAGGGGCGGCTGCCCGATTCGCTCGTCGCCTGCATCGGCGGCGGCTCCAATGCTATGGGCCTGTTCTATCCCTTCCTCGATGACAAGGATGTCGAGATCTACGGCGTCGAGGCGGCCGGCCACGGCCTTGCGAGCGGCCAGCACGCGGCCTCGCTCACCGGCGGGCGGCCGGGCGTGCTGCACGGCAACCGCACCTATCTGCTGATGGACGACGACGGCCAGATCGCCGAGGCTCACTCCATCTCGGCCGGGCTCGACTATCCGGGCATCGGCCCCGAGCACGCCTTCCTGCACGAGACCGGCCGCGTCACCTACATCTCCGCGACGGACAAGGAGGCGCTCGAGGCCTTCATGCTCCTGTCCAAGCTCGAGGGCATCATCCCTGCCCTCGAGCCGGCCCATGCGCTGGCCAAGGTGGTCGAGCTCGCGCCGCAAAAGCCTCAGGACCACATCATGGTCGTCAATCTCTCCGGCCGCGGCGACAAGGACGTGCCGCAGGTCGCCGACATCCTTGGAGGACAGTTCTGATGAGCCGCATCGACCGGCGCTTTGCCGCCTGCCGCGCCGAGGGCCGCGCGGCGCTCGTGACCTTCGTCACGGCCGGTGATCCGGATGCCGACACCTCGCTCGCAATCCTGAAGGCGTTGCCCCGCGCCGGCGCCGATCTCATCGAGATCGGCATGCCCTTCACCGATCCGATGGCGGATGGCCCGGCCATCCAGCTCTCCTCGCAGCGGGCGCTGAAGGGCGGCCAGACGCTTAAGAAGACCCTCGACATGGTGCGCGCCCTCCGCGCGGGCGAGGCGGACACGCCTGTCATCCTGATGGGCTATTACAATCCCATCTACATCTATGGCGTCGAGCGCTTTCTGAAGGATGCGCGTGAAGCCGGCGTCGACGGCCTCATCGTGGTCGACCTGCCGCCGGAGGAGGACGACGAGCTCTGCGTCCCGGCGCTAAAGGCGGGGCTGTCCTTCATCCGTCTCGCCACGCCGACAACGGACGACGCGCGCCTGCCGGCTGTGCTCGCCAACACTTCGGGCTTCGTCTACTACGTTTCGATCACCGGCATCACCGGCAGCGCGACGCCGGATTTCGGCGCCGTGGCGCAGTCGGTGGCGCGCATCAAGGCCCATACGAACCTGCCGGTCGTCGTCGGTTTCGGCGTCAAGACCGGCGAGCACGCGGCGGCCATCGCCCGCGGCGCCGACGGCGTCGTGGTCGGCTCCGCCCTCGTCGAGGCCGTGCGCGCCTCGCTCGACGGCGAGGGGCGGGCGACGGCAGGGACGCTCGCAGCCGTGGAGGCGCTGGTGGGCGAGCTCGCCGCCGGCGTGCGCTCGGCCGCCAAGGCAACGGCGGCGTGAGGACGAGGCCCTCTCCCGTTCCCCGGATGAGGGAGAGGCGCCACCTTTGCAACACCGTCGCACCTAGCGAAAAGCCTCGCGAAGGTCTATGTGAAGGCCGCGTGACGGTATATCAGGGTTGCGGCCAGGTTCCGTGACCCATTCGGGCGTGGCGGGTCCACGCCGGGACACCAGAGGTTGCCCCCGTGAACTGGATTTCGGACGTCGTACGGCCCAAGATCAAGACGCTGTTCAAGCGTGAGGTGCCGGAAAATCTCTGGATCAAGTGCCCCGAAACGGGGCAGATGGTCTTCCACAAGGACGTCGAGGCCAACCTCTTCGTCATCCCGGGCTCCGATTATCACCTGCGCATGGGCGCCAAGGCGCGCCTCGTCTCCTTCTTCGACGGCGGCGCGTGGGAAGAGATCGCCCTGCCAGAGGTGCCGATCGACCCGCTCAAGTTCCGCGACGAGAAGCGCTATGTCGACCGCCTGCGCGACGCCCGCGCCAAGACCGGCATGCAGGATGCCGTCCAGGTTGGCGTGGGCGAGGTCGAGGGTGCGACCATCACCGCGGCGGTACAGGATTTCGAGTTCATGGGTGGCTCGCTCGGCATGGCCGCAGGCGAGGCGATCATCACCGGCATGGAAACCGCGCTCGCCCGCCGCACGCCCTTCGTGCTCTTCGTCTCCTCGGGCGGTGCGCGCATGCAGGAGGGCATCCTCTCGCTCATGCAGATGCCGCGCACGACGGTGGCGGTGCGCAAGCTCAACGAGGCCCGTCTGCCCTATATCGTGGTGCTGACCAACCCGACGACCGGCGGCGTCACCGCCTCCTACGCCATGCTGGGCGACGTGCACATCGCCGAGCCGGGCGCCCTCATCGGCTTCGCGGGTCCGCGCGTCATCGAGCAGACGATCCGCGAGAAGCTGCCGGAAGGCTTCCAGCGCTCGGAATATCTCCGGGAGCACGGCATGGTCGACATGGTCGTTCACCGCCGGGACGTGAAGGCGACCGTCGCCAGGCTGTGCCGCCTGCTGATGAAGCAGGACAAGCCCGCCGTCGTCGCGCCTCCTGCGGATATGCAGGCGCTCGACGCCGCCGCGGAATAACGATCAGCCCCAGACGGCCGGGGACCGCCATGGAATCGTCCGATGCCATGCTCGCGCGCTTTCTCGCGCTGCATCCCAAGACGATCGATCTGTCCCTCGGCCGCATCGAGCGGCTGCTGACGCGCCTCGGTGCCCCCCAGCGCCAGCTGCCGCCGGTCATCCACGTGGCCGGGACCAACGGCAAGGGCTCGACAATCGCCTTCATGCGAGCGGTTCTGGAGGCGGCCGGGCTCGTCGTTCACGTCTACACCTCGCCGCATCTCGTGCGCTTCCACGAGCGCATCCGGCTCGGCCGTCCCGGCGGTGGCCGCTTCGTCGGCGAGGACCGGCTCGTCGCGGCTCTCGAGCGCTGCGAGGACGCCAATGGTGGTGCTCCGATCACGGTGTTCGAGATCACGACGGCAGCGGCCATGTTGCTCTTCGCCGAGACGCCGGCCGACGTGCTGCTGCTCGAGGTCGGGCTCGGCGGACGCCTCGATGCCACCAACGTCGTCGAGACGCCGCAAGCCTGTGTCGTGACGCCGGTCTCGCTCGACCATGCCGATTATCTCGGCGACAACGTCATGCGCATCGCCGCGGAGAAGGCCGGCATCTTCAAGCGCGGCGCACCTGCGATCATCGCGCCGCAGGAGCCGGAGCCCACGGCCGTCCTCGAAGCGGCGGCGGAGCGCGTCGGCGCCCGCTCGATCCTCGTCGGCGGACAGGACTTTCATGTGCACGAGGAGCGCGGGCGCCTCGTCTACCAGGACGAGCAGGGGCTCATCGACCTGCCCCTGCCGCGGCTCGCCGGCCGTCACCAACTCGTCAACGCGGGAACGGCGCTCGCCACCCTGCGGGCGGCCGGTTATGGGCGCCTGCCGGCGGAGGCCTTCGAGGCCGGCATGAGCCGCGCCGAATGGCCCGCCCGCATGCAGCGTCTGCGCCAGGGCAGCCTCGTCGATCTTGCCCCGGACGGGGCGGAGCTGTGGCTCGACGGCGGCCACAATCCGGACGGAGGCCGCGCGCTCGCCGCCGCCTTCGCGGAACTCGAGGAGCGGCATCCCGCCCCGCTCGTCATGATCGTCGGTATGCTCGGCACCAAGGACGCCGACGGCTTCCTGAAGCCTTTCGTGGGCCTCGCTCAGGAACTCATCGCCGTGCCGATCCCCTCGCAGCTCGCCGCCCGCCCGGCCGAGGAGGTCGCGGGTATCGCCCGCTCCGTCGGCCTGCAGGCGCGGGCCAGCGACAGCGTCGAGGCGGCGCTCGCGGGGTTGAGGGCGACGGAGCGGGAACGCCCGCCGCGCATTCTCGTGACGGGCTCGCTCTATCTCGCCGGGGACGTGCTGGCGGCCAACGGCACCCTTCCGCAATAGGCTCGGATCGCGAACGTCCCCCGGCGGCCGAGCGGGCGCGGCTACTCGTCCTCGCCGAAGCGCTCGGCGAGCAGGGTTGTGATGGCGTCGAGGCAGGCCTGCGCATCCTCGCCCCTGGCCGTCACGGTGATGCTGGTGCCCTGCGCGGCGGCAAGGGTCAGGAGACCCATGATCGAACGCCCGCCAACGGTTTCGCCGCAGCGGGTCACCGTGACGTCGGCGCCGAAACGCTCGACGGTCTGCACGAATTTGGCCGAGGCACGGGCATGCAGACCCTTGCGGTTGATGATCGGCAATTCGCGCGCCAGCGCGCCGTCCGGCACCGGCGCCGGGGGGCAGTCGTCGTTGTCGAAGGTGTCGATGTCCATTGCGACAACCGCCGTCACTTGCCGGCGAGCACCCGGCTCGCCACGTTGATATATTTGCGGCCCGCTTCCTGCGCCTGCAGCACGGCATCTTCCAGCGGCTTCTCGTCGCGCACGCTGGCAAGCTTGATGAGCATGGGCAGGTTGATGCCCGCCACCACCTCGACCTTGCGCCCGTTCATCACCGAGATCGCGAGATTCGAGGGGGTGCCGCCGAACATGTCGGTGAGCACGACCACCCCTTCGCCCGTGTCGACCTGGCCTACCGCCGCCAGAATGTCCCTGCGGCGGCTCTCCATGTCATCATCCGGACCGATGGTGATGGTTTCGAACTGTTTCTGAGGGCCAACCACGTGCTCCAGCGCGGCGCGAAATTCCGTCGCCAGGCAGCCGTGGGTCACCAGCACAAGACCGATCATTCAAGAACCCGTGGCCCCGCCACCCAAAAGGAAGCGCCCATTTTGTGCATTGCGGCGGCAAGTGCAAGTGCCTGCGACCATTTGGTCATCATTCAGACAAAAGGTGCAGCATCGGACGCTCGAATCGCGCCAGCATGCCAAGGATTATGGCGGCCGTCACGCCTGCGTCGCCACCAAGAACCCGCATTCGCGGCAAGGTGATACCCTCGACGGTCACCGTCCGGTCTGTGAATTGCGGGTATCGTTCCGGTGGCTCGATGTCGCAATCGACCACGAGGCGCACGACCGCCGCGCCCTCGGCCTCCATGGTGACGATTCCGAGGCCGCGCACCTCGAGGAGGCCCGCAAGAGCCATCGGGGCACGGGCGACGAGCCGACCGTTGCAGGCGCTCACGCGGCAGCGGTCGTCGCTGACGAGGCAGGCGAAGCGCCCGCTCGCCTGCGCTCCGGCGACGAGGGCGAGCGCCAGCCGCGACTTGCCGCTCCCCGACGCCCCGCGGATAAGGATGCCCGCCTCGTCCACGAGGACGCAGCCGGCATGGATTGTCGCAGGCGGGGCCGGGGCGGCAGCGGCGGTCATGAACGCACGGCAGCCGGCAAGCGTACCACGAAGCGGGCGCCAAGGCATTGCGGCTCCGCGCCGGCGGCGGGTGCCATTCGGTTTTCGCCCCAGATACGGCCCCGGTGCGCTTCGACGATCTGACGGGAGATGGACAGGCCGAGGCCCGAGTTCTGGCCGAAGCCCTGTTCCGGCCGGTCGGTGTAGAAGCGCTCGAAGATGCGTTCCAGGGCATGGGGCGGAATGCCCGGCCCGTCGTCGTCGACGGTGATGTCGATCTCGCCGCGGATGCGCTGCATCGTCACGCGTACTTCGTGGCCCGGCGGCGAGAAGGAGCGCGCGTTGTCGATGAGGTTGTTGACGACCTGGCCGAGCCGGCTGTCGTGACCCATGACGAGATAGGCGTCGCGCTGCGGGCTGTCCTTGATCACGAGGCGGATCGGGGCCGATTCGGCGCCGCGCACTTCGTTGGCCACCGTCACCACGGCCTCCAGCAGCCGGCGCAGGTCGACCGGCTCGGCCTCGGCGCGGGCGAGTTCGGCGTCGAGCCGCGAGGCGTCCGAGATGTCGCTGATCAGGCGGTCGAGCCGTTTGACGTCGTGCTGGATGACGGCGAGCAGTCGCTTGCGCGACTCCTCGTTGCGGGCGAGCGGCAGCGTCTCGACGGCGCTGCGCAGCGAGGTGAGCGGGTTCTTGAGCTCGTGTGCCACGTCCGCCGCGAATGTCTCGATGGCCTCGATGCGGTTGTAGAGCGCCCGCGTCATGTCGCGCAGGGCGCCCGAGAGATGCCCGATCTCGTCCGAGCGGTCGGTGAAGTCCGGAATCTCCTGCCGCGACTTGATGCCTCGGCGCACCCGCTCCGCGGCCTCGGCGAGACGGCGCATTGGGCCGGCGATGGTGCCGGCGAGCAGCACCGACAGCACGAGCATGACGGCGGCCGCGACCGCGAAGACCCGGAGCAGCGCCCAGCGCTCGGCGGCGATGATGGTGTCGATATCGCCACCCTGGGTGGAGAGGACGAGCGCCCCGCGCACGGTGCGGAAACGCTGGATGGGCACGGCGACGGATACGGTCGTCTCGCCGCGGGTGTTGACCCGCACGACGCTGCCCGGCAGGCCGGTCAGCGCCTTCTGCACCTCGGGCAGGGATTTGCCGCTCGTTGCCGTGATGTCGTCGGCGAAGGGCGTGCCCGATCGGCCGAAGAGGCGCTTCAGCCACTTCCAGCCGCTTTCGAGGAACGTCGGCTCATCCTGCGAGATCGGAGGCAGGTCGAAGCTGAGGATGTCACCGCGCGAATAGAGATTGCGCGAATCGAGCAGAAGGTAGCCCTCCCGGTCGTAGATGCGCGCGCGCGTGCGCGTGGGCGTCACCAACCGGCGCAGCAGCGGCGCCACACGCTCGGGATTGATGGAGAACTCGAGCGGCGAGAAATCCTCCTGCAGGCCCGAGCTCTCGCCCGCCTGAAGCTGAAGCAGCTTGTCGGGATCGATGGTGATCGTGTCGGTCTCGACCGTCGCCGAGGCGGCAATGGCGCCGGCGATAATCTCGCCCTGGGTGAGCAGGCTCTGCACGCGCGCGTCGATGAGGCCGGCGCGGAACTGGTTGAGATAGAGGAAGCCGAGGAAGAGGGCGACGAGCCCGGCGAGGTTCAGGACGACGATGCGCCGCGTCAGGCTCGACGACAGGCGCGTGACGACCGCCTGGCCGACGCGGCTCACCCGGCGGGCAAGGCCGGCACGGGCCGGCACCCGTGTACCCGCCTCGGCACCGTCGGCCGCTGTCCGCGTCTCGTCGAATGGTTCGGCGGTCATTCTTCCTCGCGACCGCATCGCGCCGGCCAGTGGCCGGCGACTCTCGTGCCCATCTGCCGTCAGGTTTCCTTGAATCGGTAGCCCACCCCGTACAGCGTCTCGATCATGTCGAAGCTGTTGTCGACGGCCTTGAACTTCTTGCGCAGGCGCTTGATGTGGCTGTCGATGGTGCGGTCGTCGACATAGACCTGGTCGTCATAGGCCGCGTCCATCAGCGCGTTGCGGCTCTTCACGACGCCGGGGCGCTGCGCCAGCGCCTGCAGGATGAGGAACTCGGTCACCGTCAGCGTGACGGGATCGTTCTTCCACGTGCAGGTATGGCGCTCCGGATCCATCTTGAGGAGGCCCCGCTCCAGCACCTTCGCGTCGCTCTCGCGAACCGTCCCCTGCTCGCGCGGGCTCACGCGCCGCAGCACGGCCTTAACGCGCTCCACGAGGAGGCGCTGCGAGAAGGGTTTGCGGATGAAGTCGTCGGCGCCCATCTTGAGCCCGAACAACTCGTCGATCTCCTCGTCCTTGGAGGTGAGGAAGATCACGGGCATGTCCGTCTTCTGGCGCAGGCGGCGCAGCAGCTCCATGCCGTCCATGCGCGGCATCTTGATGTCGAGGATGGCGAGATCCGGCGGGTTGGCCTTGAGGCCGTCCAGGGCCGACGCACCGTCCGTATACGTCTGTATGCGGTACCCCTCGGCTTCCAGTGCGATGGAAACGGAGGTCAGGATATTGCGGTCGTCGTCGACGAGGGCGATTGTCGGCATACTGGCTCGCTCGTTCGCAGGCATCAGTGAAGCCGAGCCTCCTGCGGGACGAGGACGGCCGAAATATGACGATGACTGCCGGGTGATCCTACAGCTTTCGGGCGCATAACGCCATGTCCGCCCCTTTACCGGAGACAATATTGATGTCCGCCGCCGCCGATTCAACTGCCGCGTTCGATCCCCGCTCCGCCGCCGCCCACCTGCTGCGCCGCGCCCGCTTCGGCGCCCTGGGGACGCTCGCCGCCGACGGCGCGCCCTACACGTCCCTCGTCAATGTCGCGACGGCCATCGACGGCACGCCCGTCACCCTCATCTCGACGCTCGCCCTGCACACGCAGAACATCGCCCGCGATGCGCGCGTGTCGCTGCTCCTGACGCAGGTTGGCGCAGGGGATCCGAGCGCCCATCCGCGCATCACCCTCGCCGGCCGCGCCGTCGCGAGCGACGACGAGGCTCTGAAGCGCCGCTTTCTCGCCCGCCATCCCCTGTCGGCCGGCTATGCCGGCTTCAAGGATTTCGCCTTCTACCGCATCGAGATCACCGGAGCCCATCTCGTCGCCGGCTTCGGCCGCATCGTCGACCTTGCGCCGCAGGATCTCGTCGATGACCTGGCCGGCGCGGAGCACCTCGTCGAGAACGAGGCCGGCGCCGTCGCGCATATGAACGAGGATCATGCCGATGCCCTCGCCCTCTATGCGACGAAGCTGCTCGGCCTGCCCGAGGGAAACTGGCGCGCGAGCGGCATCGACCGGCGCGGCCTCGATCTCGTCTGCGGCGATCTGACCGGGAGATTGGACTTCCCGGCCCCGATCGGGGCACCGGGCGAACTGCGGCAGGTGCTGAAGGATCTCGCCGCCGAGGCGCGCCGGCGCTGACGCTGCGACAGATACCGCCGGCCGGCCTGTCCGGCTTTAGCCCGAGTGGCTGACGGCGTCGGCAATGCAGCGCAGACCTTTCCACGGTCTCGGCCGGGCTTGACCCGGCCATCCACGCCTTTGACGTTGTAGAACGTTCTACCGCGTGGATGCCCGCGACGAGCGCGGGCATGACGGCGGGTGCGATTGTGCTTCAACGCCGCGGCGCCGCGAGAAGGGAGGGCCGGATCTTCCCGGTCACGCTTCGCGGCCGCGCACCGTTGCCGGCAAGGAAGCAATTCCCTTCAATCGATTCGATGGAACGAGCAGCCTGTCCCCGCACTTGAAAGTCTGCCATATGCCGGGCATCGATGGTTCCGGCGGCTGCGGTGCGCGGACGTGGAGGCCTCGCGGCCTTGAGGTCCATCATGCGTGGCGGCGGGGGCGCAAGGAGGTCATTCGTGGACAACGTCGGCGTATTCAACGGCGCATGCGGCGCCGAGAGCTTCGGCTTCAAACGGCTCAAGCGCGTTTTCTGGAATTTCGAGGCCCCGCGCCTCTACGAAGAAGCGCTCAAGCGCGGCGAGGCGGTGCTCGCCAGGGGCGGCGCGCTCGCGGCTGAGACCGGCGTCCATACCGGCCGCAGCCCGAAGGACAAGTTCATCGTCAAGGACGATGCGACGCGCGATGAGGTCTGGTGGGACAACAACGGCGCCATCACGCCGGATCAGTTCGACACGCTGCTCGCCGATTTCCTCGCCCATGCCGAGGGCAAGGAACTCTTTGCGCAGGATCTCTACGGCGGGGCCGACCCGGCCTATCGCGTCAATGCCCGTGTCTTCACGGAATATGCGTGGCACTCGCTCTTCATCCGCAACCTCCTGATCCGCCCCGACGAGAGTGAGCTCGCCCGCTTCGCGCCGCAGCTCACCATCGTCGACCTGCCGTCCTTCCGGGCCGATCCCGCGCGCCACGGCGTGCGCTCGCAGACCGTGATCGCCTGTGATTTCTCGCGCGGCATCGTCCTCATCGGCGGCACGTCCTATGCCGGCGAGATGAAGAAGTCGGTCTTCACCTTCCTCAACTACGCCCTGCCCGGAAAGGGCGTGATGCCGATGCACTGCTCCGCCAATGCCGGCGAGCGCGGCGATGTCGCGGTCTTCTTCGGCCTGTCCGGCACCGGCAAGACGACGCTGTCGGCCGATCCCTCGCGCACGCTCATCGGCGACGACGAGCACGGCTGGAGCGCCGGCGGCGTCTTCAATTTCGAGGGCGGCTGCTATGCCAAGACCATCCGCCTGTCGCGCGAGGCCGAGCCCGAGATCTACGCGACCACCGAGCGCTTCGGCACCATCCTCGAGAACGTCGCGCTCGATCCGCTGACGCGCGCGCCGGATTTCGACGACGGCTCGAAGACCGAGAACACGCGCTGCGCCTATCCGCTCGACTTCATCCCGAATGCGAGCGCAACGGGCCGCGCTGGCATGCCGAAGAATATCGTCATGCTCACCTGCGACGCCTTCGGCATCCTGCCGCCCATCGCCAAGCTGACGCCGGCCCAGGCCATGTATCACTTCCTCTCCGGCTACACGGCGAAGGTCGCCGGCACGGAGAAGGGCGTGAAGGATCCTGAGGCCACCTTCTCGACCTGCTTCGGCGCGCCGTTCATGCCGCGCCACCCCTCGGTCTACGGCAATCTGCTGCGCGACCTCATCGCCAAGCACGGGGTCGATTGCTGGCTCGTCAACACCGGCTGGACGGGCGGCAAGTACGGCGTCGGCCGGCGCATGCCGATCCGCGTCACAAGGCGGCTCCTGACGGCGGCGCTCGACGGCTCGCTGAACCGGGCCGACTTCCGGCAGGATCCCTATTTCGGCTTCGCCGTGCCGACGTCAGTGCCCGGTGTCGAGCCGCACATCCTCTATCCGGTGAAGACCTGGGCCAGCAAGGCCGAGTTCGCCGAGATGGCGAAGCGCCTCGTCGGCATGTTCCGGGACAATTTCAAGAAGTTCGAGGATCACGTCGACGCCGACGTGCGTTCGGCCGGCCCCGATCTGTCGATCGCGGCCTGATCAACGGCTTGCCGGTGCGCGAGACGCGCCCGCGCCTCCGGGCGGCGCCCTAAAGCGGGCCCGTCAGAGGCGCTCGTCGCGCTTCGAGAGAGCGGCTCGCAGCCGGTGCGCGAGACGGCCGGCGATTCCGGTGAGGCGGACCTGCAGCGGGGCGAGGCGCGCAAGCGTCCCGGCCATCAGGCGCTCCACCCGCGTCGTCGGTACAACGGCGGCCACATCCGCATCCTCGCTGTCGAGGATGAGCGAGATCGTATGGGCGACGCCGTCGTCGACGCCGCGGGCGACGAGCGTCACCGGGCCGAGCGCGATGCGGTCGCCCTCGCGCACCCCCTCCTCGAAGGTGTCGCTGAACAGGCTGCCAACCGTCTGGTCGCTGATGTCCTCGTCGACTGCGATGCCGTAGGTTTGCGCAAGCTCACCCAGCCTGATCTCCGGACCGAAGCTGAACACGCCGGCCGAGGCCCGCCCCTGGTGGCCCTCGAAGGGGGCGAACAGGCGGTCGAGCCGGTTGACGCGCTGCGGCGGTGCCAGGAAATAGCCGTAGTCGCCGACGCGCAGCACCCCGGCCTCCTCCGGGGTGAGGACGGCGTTGCGCCGCACGATGAGCACCGCGCGCGCCCAGGGCGGCAGCCCGCCCCGGTCCATCACCGGGCTGTCGGCGAGCACGGGATAGCCAACCATCTCGTAGTCGAGCTGGCCCGGCAGGTCGATCTCGACGCGGCTCACCTCCGGCGCCGGGTCGGCGAGCGCCACGCCGGTGCTCTGCGCCGCGCGGGTCACGGTCCAGCCCTGCAGAAGCAATGAGACCAGCACGACGAAGAAGGCGACGTTGAAATAGACCTCAGCCTGCGGCAGCTGCGACAACATGGGGATGGCGGCAAGGAAGATCGAAACGGCCCCGCGCAGGCCGACCCAGGAGATGAAGAGCTTCTCGCGCACCGGGAAGCGGAAGGGCGTCAGACAAAGCCAGACCGCCACGGGGCGTCCGATGAAGATGAGGAAGAGTGCGATCGCCAGCGCCGGCACGGCATGCCCGAGAAGATCGGCGGGCGTCACGAGCAGGCCGAGCATCAGGAACATGACGATCTGGCACAGCCAGGTCGCCGCGTTGTGGAAGCTCAGGATCGAGGCGAAGGCCCTGACGGGCCGGTTGCCCACGATGATTCCGGCGAGGTAGACGGCGAGAAATCCCGACCCGCTGGCGAGCGACGTCATCGCATAGATCGCGACGGCGCTGGCGACGACGAGCAAGGGGTGCAGGCCCGAGGGAAAGGTGACGCGGTTGAGCACGAAGGTGATGGCGAAGCCGCCCGCGATCCCCGCCGCCGCACCGACAATGCCCTGACGCAGCAGGAGATCGACGAGGTCGGCCACGGACGAGGTGCCGTCCGCGCCGATGAGCTGCACCAGAAGGACGACGAGGAAAACGGCGGCCGGATCGTTGGTCGCCGATTCGACCTCCAGCGTCGCGTTGACCCGTCGTTTCAGCTGCAGGCCGCCGGCACGCAGCAGGAAGAAGACCGCAGCCGCATCCGTCGAGGCGACCACCGAGCCGACGAGCAGCGCCTCGATCGGCCGCAGGTCGAGCACCAGCATGGCGACGAGCCCGGTCAGCCCCGCCGTGATGACGACCCCGGCCGTGGCCAGCAGCGCTGCCGGCGCGACGGCCCCGCGGATGCCGGCGAAACGCGTGCGCAACCCGCCGTCGAAGAGGATGATGGCGAGCGACAGCGAGCCGACGAGATAGGTGGCGCGGTAGTCGCTGAAGTGAATGCCGCCGATGCCGTTCTCGCCCGCCAGCATGCCGATGGCGAGGAAGACGAGCAGCAGCGGCGCGCCGAAGCGCGAGGCGACGAGGCTCGAAGCGATGCCCACGACGACCAGGCCCGCGCCGAACAGAAGCAGAGAGTTGAGAACGACGATGCTGGTCATGCGTCTTTCGGAGCGGGCGCCATTGCTGCCGCCCGGAGCGAAATCGCGCCAGCCGGCGGAAGAAGGAATGTTACCTGAGGTTGAACCAGAATCCGGCGAATGCCGAATCGCTCTTTCATATGACAGCCCGTAAAGCCGGAATTCAGGCAAAATCGCGCAGGACGGCACGGCAGGCCGTATTGTTCTGCGGGTGTTGCGGCCGTGCCGCACTCCAGCGGTCCCCGGGCGACGCCGGGGTAACCGCCCCTTAATCCGCCACATTTATAGCTTGGTTGAGACGCTGCCCTGCAAGTGGCCGCGCGTTGCGGCTCGTGCAAACGGAGAGACATGGCGTTCAACCAATGGCACGATCGGCGGCCCATGCCCGGTTCGCAGGGTCAGACGCGGCCCGGTACCGTCAATGACGGGTTCGACCTGCGCCTGTCGCCGGACGACCGGCCCACTGGTATCGCCATCGGCGCGCCGCGCCGCACGGCCCGCCCGTCGCCGGACCGTCCGCAGGAGCGGCGCGAGCCAGCGTTCTCGGCGGCACCTGCCCGCACGGAGGCTCCCGGCGGCAACCTGGGGGAGGGCCTTCCCGAGGACGACCTTTTCCACGAGGATGACGTGATGGCGAGGCATGCGGCGGGTCACCGCTTCCGCAAGAGCGGCGGGCGCGGCAGCGGGGGTAGTGGCTCGGGCGGGGCGCGTCGCGGCGGCGGCCGCCGGCGGCGCTCGTTCCTCGGCTGGGTCGTGCGCAGCTGCGTCGTGCTCGCCATCTGGTGCGGCATCGCCGTTGCGGGCGTCGTCGCCTATCATTTCGCGCAGCTGCCGCCCATCGACCAGCTGACGGTGCCGAAGCGTCCGCCGAACGTCGCCATTGCCGCTTCCGACGGAACACTGATCGCCAACCGCGGCGACATGGGCGGGCGCGAGGTGAAGCTTTCCGAACTGCCGCCCTATTTGCCGAAGGCCTTCATCGCCATCGAGGACCGGCGCTTCTACGACCATTTCGGCGTCGATCCGCTCGGCATCACGCGCGCCATGTTGCGCAACGTGACCTCGCGCGGCGTCACCCAAGGCGGTTCCACGCTGACGCAACAGCTCGCCAAGAATCTCTTCCTCACCCAGGACCGCACGATCTCGCGCAAGATCCAGGAGGCGATCCTGGCGCTGTGGCTGGAGCAGAAGTTCACCAAGAACGAGATCCTGGAGCTCTATCTCAACCGGGTCTATTTCGGTGCCGGCTCCTACGGCGTCGAGGCGGCGGCTCTGCGCTATTTCGGCAAGTCGGCCCGCGAGGTGTCCCTGTCCGAGGCGGCGATGCTGGCCGGCCTCGTCCAGGCCCCGTCGCGCCTTGCCCCCAACCGCAACCCGGACGGGGCCGAGAAGCGAGCCCAGCTCGTGCTCTCGGCCATGGCGGACGAGGGCTTCATCACCGAGGCCGCGGCCAAGAGCGCGCTGATGGAGCCGGCCACGGCCATCAAGCCGCGCGGCGCCGGCTCGGCCAACTATGCCGCCGATTACGTCATGGATGTGCTGGAAGACTTCATTGGTCCCGTCCAGCAGGACGTCGTGGTCGAGACGACCATCGATGTCGGCATGCAGCGCGCGGCCGAGAGAGCGCTCGTCGAGGCGCTCGACAAGCAGGGCGGCAAGTACGGTGTCGGCCAGGGGGCCCTCGTCTCGCTCGCCACCGACGGCGGCATCCGCGCCCTTGTCGGCGGTCGCAACTACGGCCAGAGCCAGTTCAACCGCGCGACCGTGGCGATGCGCCAGCCGGGCTCCTCCTTCAAGCCCTTCGTCTATCTCGCCGCGCTCGAGAACGGGCTGACGCCGGACACGGTGCGCGAGGACGGGCCGGTCAACCTCAACGGCTGGCGCCCCGAGAATGCGAGCCGCAAATATGCCGGCCCCGTGACGCTGACGACGGCACTGGCGCGGTCGATCAACACGGTCACGGCGCAGCTCATCGCCGAGATGGGGCCCAAGGCGGTGGTGCGCACGGCGCAGCGGCTCGGCATCACCTCGCCGCTGCAGCCCAACCTGTCGCTGTCGCTCGGCACCTCCGAGGTGCGGCCCATCGAGCTCGTCGCCGCCTATGCCGCCTTCGCCAACGGCGGCACCGGCGTCATCCCCTATCTCATCCGCGAGGTGAAGACGCCGGACGGCAAGGTGCTGTTCCAGCGCACGCCGACCGACCTCGGCCGCGTCATCGAACAGCAGCACGTGGCGGACATGAACATGATGCTGCGCCAGACCCTGCTGACGGGCACCGGCCGCCGTGCCGAGATCGCGGGCTGGGAGGCCGCCGGCAAGACCGGCACCAGCCAGGAATACCGTGACGCCTGGTTCCTCGGCTATACTGGCAGCCTCGTCACCGGCGTTTGGCTCGGCAACGACGACAGCAAGCCGACGAAGAAGGCCTCGGGCGCAAACTTGCCCGCCGAGATCTGGAAGACCTACATGACCGCGGCCCTGAAGGGCCAATCTCCGGTGCCGCTGCCCGGCGGGCCGTTCAACCGCCTGCCGCCCGCCGACGACGAAGCGCTCGTCGCTGATGGTGGCTATGCCGGTGCTCCTCCGCCGGCGACCGTCGGCAGCCCGCCTGCCCAGGCTGCTGCGCCACAGCGTCAGCGCGGTCTGCTGGAGATGCTCTTCGGCGGGTGAGGCGATCAGGCCCCGGCGCGGATGTGCCGGCTACCCGTGAAGAGGGCAAGGGCCCCGACCCCGATCATCGCGATGGTCGCCGCGAGTGGCACGGCGGAGTCGGCCACGACGTGGCCGACATAGAGCCCGATGAGGGCCGCAAATGTCATCTGGCAGATGCCGAGCAGGGAGGAGGCCGCACCTGCCCGCTCCGGAAAGGGCATCATGGCTGACGCTGCTGTCTGCGGCATAACGAGGCCGACGCCGAAGGTGTAGACGGCCATGGGCAGGACCACGGCAAAGACCGAGGCGACGCCAGCGAGCGCGAACGCCAGCATCACGAGGCCGCCGGCGGCGAGGCAGGCCGTGCCGAGGGCGATGGTGCCGTCGAGCCCGTGTCGGCCGACGAGCCGCTGGGCCAGCACCGTGCCGCTGATATAGCCGATCACCACGGTGCCGAAGGACAGGCCGAAGGCGATCTCGCCGAGGCCATAGAGATTCTGCAGCACGAAGGACGAGCCGGAGATGAAGCTGAACAGCCCGGCATAGGTCAGGGCGGCGAGGCCGACGTAGACGCGGTAGAGCCGGCTCGCGATGACGATGCGGAATTCGCCGCCGATGCGGGCCAGCGACAGCTGCCCTTCGGGGCGGCGCCGCAGGGTCTCGGGCAAGGCTGCGGCCACGACGGCGGCGAGAACGAGACCGCAGGCGAGGGCGACGACGAAGCTCGCCCGCCAGCCGTAGTGCGCCTGCAGGACGCCGCCGAGGGCAGGAGCGAGCGCTGGCACGAGGCCCATGATCGTGCCCATGCGGGAGAGTTCGCGTCCCGCCCGCGGCCCCTCGTAGAGATCGCGCACGACCGCGCGGGCGAGCACGATCGGCCCCGAGGCGCCGAGCGCCTGGGCGAAGCGCGCAGCTGTCAGCCATTCGATCGAGGGAGCCAGTGCGCAGGCTGCGGTCGCTGCGGCGAAGAGACCGAGTCCGGCGAGCAGCACCGGCCGGCGGCCGTAATGGTCGGACAGCGGCCCGTGCACGAACTGGCCGGCCGCGAAGCCGAAGAGGAAGGCGGACAAGGTCATCTGCACGTCGGCCGCGCCGGTATTGAAGAAGGCGGCAATGGCGGGCAGCGAGGGCAGGTACATGTCCGTCGACAGTGGCCCGAGCGCGGTCAGCAGGGCAAGCGTCGCGGTCATCGCGAGGGTGTCGGGTGAAAGGCGCATGGGAACCGGCCAGCCGGGAGTGAAGGCATCATCCTCTAGGCGTCGCGGGCGCCTGTCGAGCCTTCAGCCGTAGCGATGGAGGGCGGTGCCATGGCGCTTGAGCCAGGCCTCGGCCTCGTCCGTACGCGGGCACAATGCCTTCGTCAGCCGCCAGAAGCGCACGGAATGGTTCATCTCCTTGAGATGCGCCACCTCGTGCGCGGCGAGATAATCGAGCACGAAGGGCGGCGCGAGGATAAGCCGCCAGGAGAAGTTGAGGCGCCCCGCGGCGCTGCATGAGCCCCAGCGGCTCGTCGTGTCGCGGATGGTGACGGCGCTCGCCTTGCGGCCGAGGGTGTTCGCGTGCCGCTCGACCGCTGCCCGCAGGTCGCGCTCGGCCTCGCGCACGAGGAAATCGCGCAGCCGCCGCGGCACGTGCGCCGCCTCGCCGCCGACGCTGATGATGGCCGCCCCGTCGCCGTCGCGTCCCGCCGCGGCGGGCGAGCGCTGTCCCGCAAGGTGGACGATGCGGTGCAGCTCGCCGCGTAGCGGCACCAGCGCGCCGGGCAGCAGGGGCACGCGCTCCGGCACCCGCTCGAGTCGCGTCGCCAGCCAGCCGCCGTGGGCGTCGGCGAATTGCCGGGCGCGTGTGAGTGGCGTGCGCTCCGGCAGGGTGAGGATGGCCTCGCCGGTCGCTCCCGAGACGCGCAGCGTGATCCGCCGCGCGCCGGCGCGCCGCTTCACCGTGACCCGGTAGTCCTCGCCCGCATGGCGGACGAGGATATGGTCCGGATCGCCGGTGCGATCGTCGGGAGGCTTGATGCGCCGGAAGAGGCTTCGCATGAGCGGATGATGGCGATTCGGCCGGAACCCGTCACCAGAAATGCGGAGGGCCGTGGCCCGTCCGCTCACTCGGCTGCGACGCGCCGCGGCTTCCTCTTGCCGTGCATCGCTTCGATCGTGGCGATGAAATCGGCGATGCGCGGCGCGATCTCGGCGCGGAAGCGCGAGCCGTTGAACACGCCGTAGTGTCCGACGCTCTTCTGCAGGTGATGGACCCGCATCTCCACCGGGATGTTGACGCACAGGTCGTGTGCCGCCTCAGTCTGCCCGACACCCGAGATGTCGTCCTTCTCGCCCTCCACCGTCATCAGCGCGACGCGGCGGATGGCGGTGAGGTCGACCGGCTTGTCGCGGTGCATCATCTCGCCTTTCGGCAGGGCCTGGCGGACGAAGACCGTGTCGACCGTCTGCAGGTAGAACTCCGCCGTGAGGTCCATGACGGCGAGATATTCGTCGTAGAAGTCCCGGTGCTTGTCGGCCGAATCGCCGTCGCCCTCGACGAGGTGGTTGAACATCTCGAGATGGGCCGAGATGTGCCGGTCGAGGTTCATGGCCATGAAGCCCGAGAGCTGCAGGAAGCCGGGGTAGACCGAGCGCATGAAGCCCGGGTTCGGGAACGGCACGCGGAAGATGCAGTTGCGGCGGAACCACTCGGTGCCGCGCTCCTCGGCGAGCTTGTTCACGGCCGTCGGTGAGCGGCGCGTGTCGATCGGACCGCCCATCAGCGTCATCGAGCGGGGCACGAACGGGTCATTCTGCGCTTCC
The DNA here is from genome assembly GCF_001418005.1 of Chelatococcus sambhunathii. Classification (GTDB taxonomy): domain Bacteria; phylum Pseudomonadota; class Alphaproteobacteria; order Rhizobiales; family Beijerinckiaceae; genus Chelatococcus_A; species Chelatococcus_A sambhunathii. Next base: position 214,314 of record NZ_LIOL01000005.1, read on the forward strand.
ATGCGCGCGATGGCGGCGATCACCGGCACCGCCGGCTGACAGACGGCGAGGACATGCACGTCCGGGCCGAGCACATGCAGCATGGAGATGACGTAGTCGATGTAATCGTCGAGGTCGAACCGGCCCTCGGACAGCGGGATCATGCGCGCGTCCGCCCAATCGGTGATGTAGACCTCGTGCGTCGGCAGGAAGGTCTCGACCGTTCCGCGCAGCAGCGTCGCATAGTGACCCGACATGGGCGCCACCACGAGCATCTTCGGCTGGTTCGGGGTACCTCCCGGCATCGACCGGTCGAAATGGACGAGATTGCAGAACGGTCGCTGCCAGACGATGCGCTCGCGCACACGGGCGCGCTGCCCGCCGACGGCAGTGGTCGTGAAGCCGAACTCGGGCTTGCCGTAGCGGCGCGTCGACCGTTCGAACAATTCGCAGGCCGCCGAGACCGAGCGCCCGTAGGGAGTGTTCGTCAAGGGGTTGGCAGGGTCGGAGAAGACGGCCTGGGTCGCGCCGGACAGGAGCCGGGCGGGACCGACCGCCGCATGCGCCGCCTCGTACCAGTAGTAGGCGAGATTCATTCCCACCTCCTTAGATTCGTTTGCGCGCTGCAGCGAATCACATGCGATGCTGCAGTGCAATATCGCCTCGACTGTATCGCCGATTTGGATCGATTCAAACCTTTAAGTTATCAACAACCTATTAAACAATCGTCCAAGGGACAGCTTTGATCCATCGGAAAGAATGCCTGTCGCCTATTGCAACGCACATGGGAATACGAGGCGATCATTGTGCACGCGCGCGCAGCGTGCTTGGTAGGCCCGGGGCAGGGTTCGATGCCCGTTTCATGCCGCGCGCAGGGATGGCAGCGAGGAGGGCAGGACATGCCGATGGCCGACAAAGCCTTCGTCGACTTCCGACACGCGCAGCAGCTGCGGCTCGACACGCTGGTGCGCCTGCGCTGGCTAGCCGTCATCGGCCAGAGCACGGCGGTAGCCGGCGTTCACTTCGGCCTCGGTTTTCCCCTGCCGTTCGGCCTGTGCTTCCTCGTCATCGCCGTCTCGGCTTGGCTCAACATCGCCCTGCGCATCCGCTATCCGGTCAGCCACCGCCTTGGCGATGGCGCGGCATCGGTGCTGCTCGGCTATGACATCCTGCAGCTTGCGGCGCTGCTCTATCTGACGGGCGGGCTGGACAACCCGTTCTCGCTGCTGTTCCTCGCGCCGGTCCTCATCTCGGCGACGGCGCTGCCGCCTTGGCGGACCCTGGCGCTCGGGCTCCTCGCCATGGCCTGCGCCACCGGACTCGCCTTCCTGCATCAGCCGCTTCCCTGGCAGCCCGGTGAGGTGTTCCAGCTGCCCTTTCTCTATACTGCCGGTATCTGGGCCGCGATTTTCCTCGGGCTGAGCTTCACGGGCATCTATGCCTGGCGTGTCGCTGAGGAGGCTCGCCAGCTCGCCGACGCGCTGAGCGCGACCGAGCTGGTTCTGGCGCGTGAGCAGCACCTATCGCAGCTCGACGGTCTTGCGGCCGCCGCCGCCCACGAGCTCGGCACGCCGCTCGCCACCATCGCGCTCGTCGCCAAGGAGCTCAGCCGGCAGGCCTCCCCCGAGAGCGCCATGGGCGAGGACATCGCGCTGCTGCGCGAGCAGGTGGAGCGCTGCCGCGGCATCCTCGGCAAGCTCACCTCCCTCGGCACGGAGGACGCGAGCCCGCTGGAAAGCCTGACCCTGCACCACCTCATCGAGGAAGTGGCCGGGCCGCAGCGGCCCTTCGGCGTGCCGATCTCGGTGTCCTTGTCGGGCGAGCCGCCGGAGCCGGTCTGCCGCCGCAATCCCGGCATGCTCTACGGGCTCGGCAATCTCGTCGACAACGCGCTCGATTTCGCCCGTTCCAGGGTCGACATCCGTGCCCATTGGGACGCGGAGACCGTAGCCATCACCGTGGCCGACGACGGGGCCGGCTTTGCCCCGGAGGTGCTGCTGCGCCTCGGGGAACCATACGTCACCACCCGTGGCGTCGGCCGGCGGGCCGGCGGCGAGGCCTCGGGCCTCGGCCTCGGCCTTTTCATCGCCAAGACGCTGCTCGAGCGCTCGGGCGCGACGCTTGCCTTCCGCAATGCAGCCGCACCGGCCCAGGGCGCCGTCGTGACGGTCTCCTGGCCGCGCGCGGCCTTCGAACGCACCAGTGTGGCGGCCTGACGGCACGGTTTTTCGTGACAGGAAGGCGAAACGTCCTATCTATAGGGTCGGGAGGTCGAAATGTGCAGCTGGCGCGCACGCGCGCAGCTGTCAAAGCGAGGTTGATGATGCAGGTGAGTGCGAGCGAGCCCGGTTCCGACCAGAGTCTCCTCATAGTCGACGACGATCGGCCATTCCTGACGCGCTTGGCGCGCGCCATGGAGAGCCGCGGTTATTCCGTGCGGACCGCCGAGTCGGTGGCCGAGGGGCTCGCTGCCATCGACGAGGATCCGCCGGCCTTCGCGGTGATCGACATGCGGCTCGGCGACGGCAACGGCCTCGATGTCGTCACGCGCCTCAAGGAGCGCCGGCCCGACGCCCGCGGTATCATGCTGACCGGTTACGGCAATATCGCCACTGCCGTCTCGGCCGTGAAGCTCGGCGCCTACGACTATCTCGCCAAGCCGGCCGATGCGGACGAGATCCACGCCGCCCTGATGGCGCGTGGCGGGGTTCGCGCCGCTCCGCCCGAAAACCCGATGTCGGCGGATCGGGTGCGCTGGGAGCACATCCAGCGGGTCTACGAATTGTGCGGCCGCAACGTCTCCGAGACGGCGCGCCGGCTCAACATGCACCGGCGGACCCTGCAGCGGATCCTCGCCAAGCGCGCGCCGCGCTGAGCCGGTTGCGAGCAGGAGGGCGGCGATGCGCGCCGGGATGTGCGTTTCGGCACGGATGGTGGTCGGGGCCTGCTCTAGTTCTTGCTCATCGCCGGACCGGAGCCTTCGGGCATGAAGCGCAGAATCGCCGCCATTCTCGCCGCCGACGTGGCCGGCTATTCGCGGCTCGTCGCCGAGGCGGAGGAGGAGACACTGCAGCGGCTCGCCGCCTATCGCGAAGTGTTCGACGAATTCGTCGGCCGGCACGGTGGGCGCATCTTCAACACAGCCGGCGATTCGGTGATGTGCGCCTTCGACAGCGCAGTGGAAGCGACGCGCTGCGCCATCGACATCCAGGAATCGCTGCGCACCCGCAACCTGTGCCTGCCCGCCAATCGGCGGCTGCAGTTCCGCATCGGCATCAGCATCGGCGACGTGGTCGAGCGGGATGGCGACATGCTGGGTGACGGCGTCAACATCGCCGCGCGCCTCGAGAGCCTCGCCGAGCCCGGCGGCATCTGCGTCTCGCGCTCGGTGCACGAGACGGTGGCGAACAAGATTTCCGTGCCCTTCCGCGACATCGGCGCGCGTGAGGTGAAGAACATTCCGCAGCCCGTGCACGCCTTCGTCGTCGCTTGGCCGCAGCAGGTCGCGGAGGTCGCCGACAGGCGCGCTTTGGGGGGCCTTTTCGCGGCCCTGCCGCGGCCCGGCGCCCCGATGCTGATGGCGCTTGCTGCGGCCGTGGTTGTCGCCGTCGCGGTCGTCCTGTGGGCCGCCGGCGCGCTGACCGGCCGGGCGCCCTCGACAACCCCGCCGACCGCAGGCACGCCGCCGTCCGGCCATGCCACCGGCGCCGCGGGGCCCGACGAGCAGGACCCGGCCGCCGCCTTCGCCGCCCTTGCCCGGCGCGGCGGCATCGTGCCCGACGCCTCGACCGCCGCCGAACTCTACCATAACGCCCGACTCTATGAAGCGCGCGGCGACACACCCGAGGCACGCCGTGCCTATCTCGCCCTCGCCCGCCTCGGCGGCGAGCAGATCGATCCCCTCCTGCGCCTTGCGGCGCTGCTGCGCGCAGGGGAGGGGCGGGCCGGCGCGCGGGAGGTTTTCGGCGAGCTTCTCGCGCGTCGCGCGACGCGCGCGGCCGCCCTCGTCCATGCCTTGCAGTTCGAGGGGGCCGAGCGGCGGACGAAGGTCGAGGCCTTCGCCGCCGCCCATCCCGATTTCGCTCCGACCTTCTACCTGCTCGCCGGCGAATATGGCGAAGGGCGCCTCGGCACCCGCACGCTGACCGACCGGCGGCTGGAATTCGAGGCGCTCGAGCGCTTCCTCGCCGCGGACGAGGAGGGGCGGCTGCCGCCCTTCTTCCTCGACCAGTCGGTGCTGGCCGAGTGGCTCGACGATGCGCGCCGGCGCCGGGGCGAGACGGAGGCCTTCTTCGCCACCGGCACGACGCGGCCGGTCGCCTCCTTCACGCGCTCGAACGCCGGCTGGCATGCCGCGCTGTCCATGCCCGAGCCTGCGACGGCCATCAGCTACCGCATTGGCGACACGGGCGAATTCCGCGTAACGGGCACGAGCCAGGTCCTCGACCCGCGCACCGGCAAGCCGGCGCCGCTGACGAGCTTTCCCCTGCCGGCCGACCAGGAGAAGACCTCCGTCTACGTCATGTACGACGATGCGGCCGGCCGGCCGGTCGGGCCCTTCGTCATCGACTTCGACCCGCATGCGGCGCTCGTCGCCGGCCAGCGCGACGCGCTCAGGCAGACCCCGGGCGCCTGGATCGCCTTCCGCGCCGACGGGCCGACGCTCGTCTACTATACCCACCTCGTCAGCTACCGCTGCGCTCTGCAGAGGGCGGTGATGGGCATCGACGGCGGTCCGCTGGAGACCGTGCTGCCATTGCCGCCCTGCGACGAGAGCAATCCTTATGCGGTGCCGGCGAACGTGCGGCCCTATCTCATCGTCCCCGACGACACGCGCACCGTTTCCGTGCAACTCGTCTTCGCCGACGGCAGCCGCTCGCAGGTGGAGACCTTCCGCCGGCCCGCCGCCCGGGACTGAATGATCTCATGCCGCACGCGGTCTTTTCGCGCGTCTGCGCGCGTGGCATCGTCGCCCCGCTGCGGCCGGCCGCGGCGCAGAGGAGGGTCTTGCGATGGAATGGGCGATTCTCGGCATCGTCGTCGTGGCGGTGCTTTATGCGATCATGGTCTACAACGGCCTCGTGTCGCTGCGTCAGCGGGTCAACCAGGCCTTTGCCGACATCGACGTCCAGCTGAAGCAGCGGCACGATCTCATCCCCAACCTCGTCGAGACCGTGAAGGGCTATGCCGCCCACGAGCGCGGCACGCTCGACGCCGTCGTGCAGGCCCGCAATGCCGCGCTCGGCGCGCACGGCCCGGCCCAGCAGGCGGCGGCCGAGCAGGCCCTGAGCGGCGCACTCGGGCGCCTCATCGCCCTCGCCGAGGCCTATCCCGACCTCAAGGCCAACAGCAATTTCCAGCAGCTGCAGGTCGATCTCTCCGACATCGAGAACAAGCTCGCGGCGGCGCGGCGCTTCTTCAACAATGCCGTGTCGGAATACAACGCTGCCATCCAGGCCTTCCCGGCCGTGCTGTTCGCCGCGAGCTTCGGCTTCACCCAGCGCGAGTTCTTCGACGTGGGCGAAACGGCGCGCCAGCAGCTCGACATCGCCCCGCAGGTCAAGTTCTGACGAGGGGGGCCGGGCATGCTGCCCGCCTTCGGCCTCTACAGCCACATCCGCAACAACCGCATCCGCTCGGGATTGCTGCTCGCCGGGCTGTTCCTGCTCGTCTATGTGCTGACCTATGCCGGGGCGCTCATTGCCGAGGCGATGACGCGGGACGACACGCTCGACGGCTATCTGCGCGGTGCGTTCGGCGGTCTCCTCACCGCCTTTCCGTGGGTCACCCTCGGCACGGGACTGTGGCTCGCCGTCGCCTGGAAGTTCCACCAGGGCATGATCGCGCTTCTGACCGGCTCGCACAGGGTGACGCGCGAGGAGGAGCCGAAGCTCTACAACCTGCTCGAGAACCTATGCATCTCGCGCGGCCTGCCCATGCCGCGCCTCAGCGTCATGGAGAGCGAGGCGCTCAACGCCTTCGCCACCGGGCTCAACGAGGAGCAATATGCCGTCACCGTGACGCGCGGGCTCATGGGCGCGCTGACCGATGCCGAGATGGAGGCCGTGCTCGCGCACGAGCTCACCCATATCCGCAACGGCGACGTGCGCCTGATGGTCATCGCCGTCGTCATCGCGGGGGTCGTCTCCTTCTTCGGGGAGCTCATGTTCCGCGGCCTGACGCGCATGTCGTGGCGCGGCTCGTGGCGCGGCGGGTCGTCCCGGCCGTCCTCCTCTTCATCGTCGGGCGGCCGCAAGGGCGGCGGCGGGGCGGCGGCCATCGCCATCCTCATCGCCGTCGTCCTCATCCTCCTCTCGTGGTTCCTGTCGATCCTCATCCGCTTTGCGCTGTCGCGCTCGCGCGAATATCTCGCCGATGCGGGGGCGGTGGAGCTCACCAAGAACCCGGATGCCATGATCGGGGCGCTGCTCAAGATCTCGGGCCGCGGGGAATTGGCGAACGTGCCGTCCGGCCTCATGGAGATGTGCGTCGACAACCCGCGCTCGGGCTTTGCGGACCTCTTCGCGACGCATCCCTCCATCGAGGATCGTATCGATGCCCTCGTGCGCTTTGCCGGCGGCCGGCGGCCCGAGCCGGCCGAGACAGTACCTCACATCACAGGGCGGCCAGACGCCGACCCATCTCCCTCCGGCACGGCGCCGCCGCATGGCCCGTGGGGCTGAGCTTGCGGGCCGCCTGGTCCGTCCATATCTGTAGCGTTTACAGGTATGGAGACGACGATGCCCGAGGACCTGTCGATCGGTGCCCTGTCGCAGGCGACGGGCGTCAATATCGAGACCATCCGCTATTACGAGAAGATCGGCCTCCTGCTGCCGCCGCCGCGCACCGAGGGCCGGCAGCGGCGCTATGACGGCACGGCGGTGCGGCGCCTGCGCTTCATCCGGCACGCCCGTGACCTCGGCTTTTCCGTCGACGCGATCCGCGATCTCATCGCCATGGCGGCCGACCCGGCAGCCTCCTGTTCGGGCGCCGACGCCATCGCCCGTGCGCATCTCAAGGATGTCGAGCGGCGCATCGCCCAGCTCGTGGCCCTGCGCGACGAGATCGCCCGCATGCTCGACCATTGCGGCGACGGCACCATCGCCGATTGCCGCGTCATCGAGATTCTGGCCGACCACGGCCAGTGCCTGCACGAGGACCATCGCTCACCGGCCTGACGGGCTGCGGCCCCTCTTGCCATTGTCCGGCAGCTTCGATATGTAACGTTACAACGTTACATTCTGGAGATTGCCATGACCGTCGACGGACGTCTTCCGGTCACCGTCCTCTCGGGCTTCCTCGGTGCCGGCAAGACGACGCTGCTCAATCACCTGCTCAACAACCGCGACGGGCGGCGCATGGCCGTCATCGTCAACGACATGAGCGAGGTGAACATCGATGCCGACCTCGTGCGTGCCGGCGACGCCGACCTGGCGCGCACGGGCGAGCGCCTCGTGGAGATGCCCAACGGCTGCATCTGCTGCACGCTGCGCGACGACTGCTCGAGGAGGTGCGCCGCCTCGCCGAGGCGGGGCGCTTCGACTATCTGGTCATCGAGGGCACCGGCATTGCCGAGCCGCTGCCGATCGCGGCGACCTTCTCCTTCCGCGATGGCGAGAACCGCTCGCTGTCGGACGTTGCCCGGCTCGACACCATGGTCACCGTCGTCGATGCGGTGAACCTGACCCGGGACTACGGCAGCCGCGATTTTCTCAGCGACCGCGGCGAGACCGCCGGCGAGGAGGACGAGCGCACGCTCGTTGACCTGCTCGTCGACCAGATCGAGTTCGCCGACGTGATCGTCCTCAACAAGGTCGGCGATGCGACGCCCGGGCAGCGCGAGAGCGCCCGCACCATCGTCAAGGCGCTCAATCCGACGGCCCGGCTGATCGAGACGCATTTCTGCCGCGTCGAGCCGGAGGCCATCCTCGACACCGGCCTCTTCGACGAGGAGGAGGCCGCCCGCCATCCGCTCTGGTACAAGGAGCTCTTCGGCCGTGCCGACCATGTGCCGGAGACCGAGGAATACGGCATTACGAGCTTCGTCTACCGGGCGCGACGGCCGTTCCATCCCGAAAAGTTCAGCGCCTTTCTCGCCCGCACCTGGCCGGGCCTCATCCGTGCCAAGGGCCATTTCTGGCTGGCGACGCGGCCGGACTGGGTGGGCGAGATGAGCCTCGCCGGCGCCATCTGCCGCACGGAGGCGGTCGGCTTCTGGTGGGCCGCGGTCCCGCGCGCGCAATGGCCGCACCACGAGAGCTGGAAGGGGCTCATCGCCCGCCACTGGCACCGCGTGTGGGGCGACCGCCGGCAGGAGCTCGTCTTCATCGGCGCCAGCCTCGACGAGGCGACCATCCGCGCCGCGCTCGACGAATGTCTCGTCGGCAGCCCGGATGCCCTGCGCTTCAACCCCGCCGATTTCGCCGGCCTGGCCGATCCCTTCCCCACCTGGCGCCGCGCCATGGCGGCGTGACGCCCTTCTTCTTCTTTTGGGAGCATTTCATGCGTCTTCTATCTCTCGCGGCGGCGCTTGCGCTCGCCCTTCCCTCGCTCGCCCAGGCGCACGGCATCTGGATTGCCCAGCGGACCGGCGAACTCGCCATTGTCTACGGCCATGGCGGCTCCGACGATGCCTACGATCCTGCCAAGGTCAGGGCGGTCGCGGCCCGGACGGCCGCGGGCGCCTCGGCACCCGTGAAGATCGCCCGGCGCGAGAGGAACGTCGTCATCGCCCCGGCCGAGGAGGCGGCCGTCGTCACCGTCGTCTTCGACGGCGGCTTCTGGGCGAAGACCAGGGAGGGCAAGTGGGTCAACAAGGGGCGCCGCGACGTGCCGGATGCCGAGAGCGCCAGCCATTCGCTCAAATACAACACGACGGTCCTCGCCGGCATCGGCGGCCCGCTCGCATCGCAGGGCCTGCCGCTCGAGATCGTGCCGCTCGCCGATCCGATGACGCTGAAGCCGGGCGACGACCTGCCCGTTCAGGTGCTGAAGGACGGCAAGCCGCTGGCGGGCGTGGGCGTCATGGCCGACTACGTCAACGAGAGCCACGGCGCGCCGATGACGACGGACGCCGAGGGCAAGGTGGTCGTCGTGGTGCGCAACGACGGCCTCAACGTCATCGCCGTCTCCGCCTCCGAGCCGATGCCGGGCGATGCCGACGTCGACCGCAAGGGCCTGTTCGCCACCCTGTCTTTCATGCTGCCGCACGTCGAGTAGGCCGGGCAGGGCGGCGATCAGGTCAATCGCATATGAGGAGCGAATTGATCCCTCCCCTTTGGGGGAGGGTGGATCGCGCCGTAGGCGCGAGACGGGTGGGGTCAAGACGGGAATGGTGTTCACAATCTGAGCCGCGGCCCCCTCCGTCGCTGCTGCGCAGCGCCACCGCCCCCGTGCGGGGGAGGATCAGGGCGTCGATCGCCCCCTTCCGGTCCCGCATCCGGGCCGCTATAGCGGTTCGGGCCGCCCTGACCGGGCGGTCGGATCCCCGGGGGACAGCGGCATGATGGCGAATATCGCGGTCGGCCTGTCGGTCAGCATGATCAACGTCGGCCTGCACGCCCTCGTCTCGGTGGCGCTGGTCCATTGGCTTGACCGGCTCGGTCTCGGTCACCGGCGCCATCGCCGGCTGACGCTCGCCGTCGTCATGGGTACCACCGGCGGCCTGCTGACGCTGACGCACATGGCCGAGGTGGCGCTGTGGGCCCTCGTCTATGTCCTCATCGGGGCGGCTCCCGCGAGCGGCAATGATTTCTACTTCGCCTTCGTCAATTATACGACGCTCGGCTACGGCGACCTCCTGCCCGACGAGGGATGGCGCCTTCTCGGCCCGATGGCGGCGGCGAACGGCGTGCTCCTCTTCGGCTGGTCGACAGCGCTCATCTTCGGCGCGCTGCAGCGTGCAGCCCGCCGGCTCGGCCTGGAGAAGGCTTAGGGCGCGGCATAGGTGCCGCGCCCGTTTCTTCAGTTTGCGGGCATTGCCGTCTCGACCAGCGTCGCCCAGTAGCCGACGCCGACGGGGATGGCCTCGTCATTGAAGTCGTAGGCGGGGTGGTGCAGGCCCGCCGAATCGCCATTGCCCATGAAGATGAAGGCGCCGGGGCGCGCTTCGAGCATGAAGGAGAAGTCCTCCGCGCCCATGGTCGGCGGCACCTCAAGGTCCACCGCGCCTGCACCCGCGGCCACTTTGGCGGCGATGCCCGCGGCGAATTGCGTCTGCGCCGCATGGTTGCGCGTGACCGGATAGCCCCGCTCGTACTCGATCGTCGCCGTGGCGCCGAAGGCCCGCGCGATGGTGGTGACGATCTCCTTCAGCCGCGTCTCGCACAGGTCGCGCAGCTCCGGCGTCAGCGTGCGCACGGTGCCCATGAGCTCGGCCGTCTGCGGGATGACGTTGAAGGCCTCGCCCGCTTTGAAGGCGGTGACCGAGACGACCGCCGATTCGAGCGGGTCGGCGTTGCGCGAGACGATCGACTGCAGGGCCGTGACGATATGGGTCGAAACGAGGAGGGTGTCGATGGTCTCGTTGGGCTTGGCGGCATGGCCGCCCTTGCCCTCGACGCGGATGCGGAAGCGGTCCGCCGCCGCCATCAGCGGGCCGGGTCGCAGCGCGAAGGAGCCCACGGGAAGTCCCGGCATGTTGTGCATGCCATAGACCTCCTGCACGCCGAAGCGGTCCATCACCCCGTCCTCGATCATGGCCCGCGCGCCGCCGCCGCCTTCCTCGGCGGGCTGAAAGAGGAGGACCACGGTGCCGTCGAAGTCGCGCGTCTCGGCGAGATAGCGCGCCGCGCCGAGCAGCATGGCGGTATGGCCGTCGTGGCCGCAGGCATGCATCTTGCCGGACACTTTCGAGCGATAGGGCAGGTTCGTCTCTTCCTCGATCGGCAACGCGTCCATGTCGGCCCTGAGGCCGATGACCTTGCCCGAGCCGCTCCTGCGCCCGCGGATGACACCGACAACACCGGTTCGGCCGATACCGGTCACGACCTCGTCACAGCCGAAGGACGCAAGCTTCTCGGCGACGATGCCGGCGGTGCGGTGCACGTCGTAGAGCAGCTCGGGATTGCTGTGAAAATCGCGGCGCCAGGCGGTGATCTCGTCCTTGAGCGCGGCGATGCGGTCGGTGTTCGGCATGGGAAAAACGGCCCCTCGTGGCTGGCTCGCGCCCGGTCGGGCGCGCTTTGCTCAGCAAAACGAAGCCGTCCGGCAAGGTCAACCGCGCAGCGCGCATGGGCCGGGGCCGCAGGGCCCGGTGCGCGCATGCGCAGTCCGACACGGCACCGAATGGCCACTAGACCGTTGCAGGTGACACTGTCTATTGTTCGCATCAGAGCCGAATGAAACGGCCGGCGGCGCGTCCGCCACCCAGATCGAGCCTTGACCCGCGCCAAGACGGGTCGTGCCAGAGAGGACCATCATGCTGAAATTCGTCAGGGGGGCTGCCGTGGCGTCCTTCGCCGGCCTGTTGCTGGCCGGTGCGCCGCTGCAGGCCAAGACGCTGCGCTTCGCCTTTCAGGGCGACTACAAGTCGCTCGATCCTTATACGCTCAACGAGACCTTCACCCTTGGCATGCATGCCGCGGCCTACGAGGGCCTCACCAAACGCGATCCCGAGCTCAAGATCATTCCGGGCCTCGCCGAACGCTGGGAGGTCCTGGACGATGGCAAGCGCTGGCGCTTCTACCTGCGCCAGGGCGTGAAATTCCACAACGGCAACGCCTTCAATGCCGACGACGTGCTGTTCTCGGCCGACCGCGTGCGTGCCGACGGGTCCGACCTCAAGACCCGCATCCCGCCCGAGGCCAAGTTCGTCAAGGTGGACGACTACACGGTCGACGTGGAACTGCCGGCCCCCAACCCGATCCTGCACTACGAGTGGGATACCTGGTACATCATGGACAAGGAGTGGTCGGAGGCGAACAACGCCGGCAAGCCGACCCCCGCTGCCGCGACCACGCCGAGCTATGCGGCGCTCAACGCCAACGGCACCGGTCCCTTCGTGGTCGAGAGCCACCAGCCCGGGGTCAAGACCGTCTGGAAACCCAACCCGGCCTGGTGGGACAAGCCGCAGCACAATCTGACCGAGGCCATCTTCACGCCGATCGCCTCCGATGCGACGCGCGTCGCCGCCCTTCTCTCCGGCGAGGTGGACTGGATCGACCCCGTGCCGCTGCAGGACGTGGACCGTGTCAATGCGAGCGCCAACGCCTCGGTCATGCAGGGGCCGGAACTGCGCACCATCTTCCTCGGCTTCGACCAGTATCGCGACGAACTCCTCTATTCCAACGTGAAGGGCAAGAACCCCTTCAAGGACAAGCGCGTGCGCGAGGCCGTGTACAAGGCCATCGACATCGAGGTCATCAAGGACAAGGTCATGCGCGGCGCCGCGACGCCGAGCGCGCTGATGATCTCGCCGCTGCTGTTCGACCTGTCGGAGGACTTCAAGCGACCTGCAGCCGATCCCGAAGGGGCCAAGAAGCTTCTTGCGGAGGCCGGCTACGGCGAGGGCTTCGAGGTCGGTATGGACTGCCCGAACGACCGCTACGTCAACGACGAGCGGATCTGCCAGGCGGTGGTCGGCATGCTGGCACGCGTCGGCATCAAGGTGAACCTCAACGCCCAGCCCAAGGCCAAGTACTTCGCCAAGGTGCTCGCCGCCGGCGGCTACGACACCTCGTTCTACCTGCTGGGGTGGACGCCGGGCTCCTTCGATTCCTACAACGTCCTCGCCAACATGTACCGCTGCCGCGACGAGAAGGGCAACGGCGGCAACAACAACCTCGGCAACTACTGCAACCCGAAGATGGAGGAATTGATCAAGCAGGTCCTCGGCGAGACGGATACCAAGAAGCGCAACGAGCTCATCAAAGCGGCCTATACCCTCGGCCAGGAAGAGGACTGGGGCTATGTGCCGCTGCATCAGCAGGCGCTGGCCTGGGGTGTCGCCAAAAACACCAAGGTGGTGCAGCGCGCCGACAACCAGTTCCTGTTCTACTGGGTGACCAAGGAGTAAGGGGGCGAAAGGCTGCACGCCGGCGTGCAGCCTTGTCGAAGGCGAACCGCCCCCGCGCTCTCGCGTAAGTACCGTGCCCGTTGATGCCGGGCACGGGAAGGGCGGCGGTTTATCTGGCCGGCGGGAGCCGGCGCCGGAGCGGTGCCCCGCACCTCGGTTGCGGGCCGCCGTCGCCCAACACGAAGAGCAGTCCATGCTTGCCTTCATCATCCGCCGCCTCGTCCAGTCCATCGGCGTGCTGCTGGCGGTGGCCTTCATCGCCTTCGCGATGTTCCGCTTCGTCGGCGATCCGGTGAACCAGATCGTCAGCATCGAAGCCTCGGCCGAGGAGCGGGCGCAGATCCGCGAGAGCCTCGGCCTCAACGACCCTTTCGTCGTGCAGTTCGCCCGCTATGTCGGCCGGGCGGCGACGCTCGACTTCGGCATCTCCTACCAGTTCCGCCAGCCGGTCACGAAGCTGCTCGGCGAGCGCATGCCGGCAACCCTGGAACTCGCGCTCGTCTCCGCCGTCTTCGCCCTCGTCGTCGGCATCCCGATGGGCGTCTACACGGCGCTCCGGCGCGACAGCTGGCTCGCCAAGCTCTTTCAGGCGGTTTCACTCGTCGGCGTCAGTCTTCCGACCTTCCTCATCGGCATCCTGCTCATCTATGTCTTCGCCGTCACCCTCGGCTGGCTGCCCTCCTTCGGGCGGGGCGAGGTGGTGCGGCTTGGCGACTGGTGGACGACGGGCTTCCTCACCACCTCCGGCCTCAGGGCGCTCATCCTGCCGTCGATCACGCTCGGCCTCTTCCAGATGACGCTGATCATGCGCCTGGTGCGTGCCGAGATGCTCGAGGTGCTGCGCACGGATTACATCAAGTTCGCCCGCGCCCGTGGGCTGACGCGCCGGGCCATAAACTTCGGCCATGCGCTCAAGAACACGCTGGTGCCGGTCATCACCATCACGGGCCTGCAGCTCGGCTCCATCATTGCCTTCGCCATCATCACCGAGACGGTGTTCCAGTGGCCGGGCATGGGCGTGCTCTTCCTGCAGGCGGTGCAGAACGTCGATATTCCCATCATGGCCGCCTACCTGCTGCTGATCGCCTTCCTCTTCGTCGTCATCAACCTCGCCGTTGATCTTCTCTACGCGGTCGTCGACCCGCGCCTGAAGGTCACGGTGCGCGCCGCATGAGGAACGAGATGCCCTCTGTCACGCAGGAAGAAGCCAAGTCGCCCCCGCCGGCGGCGGCGCGCCGGTCCCCCGGCTGGTTCGCGCGGGTGATGGACCATGACCTCACGGCGAGCTTCCTCGCCTCGCGTGTCACGGTGCTCGCCGCCCTCGTCACGCTCGCGCTCGCGGTTCTCGCGCTCTTCGCGCCGCTGATCGCACCCTACAATCCGTTCGACCCGGCGCAGGTTTTCCTCATCGATTCGCTCAACCCGCCGCGTTGGCTGCCGGCGGGCGACGCCCGCTTCCTGCTCGGTACGGACGACCAGGGGCGGGACCTCTTCTCGGCCATCCTTTACGGCCTGCGCGTGTCGCTCATCATCGGCGTGCTCGGCGTTCTGATGGCGGCCGCCATCGGCATCACGCTCGGTCTCGTCGCCGGCTATGTCGGCGGACGGGTCGATGCAGTGATCATGCGCATCGCCGACGTGCAGCTTACCTTCCCGGCCATCCTCATCGCACTCCTGGTCGACGGCGTGGTGCATGCGCTGCTCAAGGGAGCGAGTCGGGAGGACACGGCCTTCGGCGTGCTCGTCTTCTCCATCGGCCTGTCATTCTGGGTGCAGTACGCGCGCACCATCCGCGGTTCGACGCTGGTGGAGAAGAACAAGGACTACATCCAGGCGGCACGGCTCGTCGGCCTTTCGCCCATCGTCATCATGGCGCGGCACGTGCTGCCCAATGTCATCGGGCCGGTGCTCGTCATTCTTACGATCAACCTCGGCCTCGCCGTCATTACCGAGGCGACCCTGTCCTTCCTCGGCGTCGGCCTGCCGCCGACGCAGCCCTCGCTCGGTACCCTCATCCGCATCGGCAACGACTATCTCTTCTCCGGCGAGTGGTGGATCGTCGCCTTCCCCGGTCTCACGCTTGCGGCCCTCGTCCTCGCCGTCAATCTCCTCGGCGACTGGCTGCGCGATGCCCTGAACCCGAAGCTCCGATGACAGAACCTGTCCTCTCCGTCCGTGACCTCAAGGTCCAATTCGTCACCCGCCGCGGCGTGCTGAAAGCTATCGACGGCGTCTCCTTCGATATCGCGCCGGGCGAGGTTCTCGGCGTCGTCGGCGAGTCGGGTGCCGGCAAGTCGGTGACGGGCTCGGCCGTCATCGGCCTCATCGAGCCGCCCGGCCGGATCGCCGGGGGCGAGATCCGCCTGAAGGGCGAGCGCATCGACAACCTCGCGCCCGAGGCGATGCGCCGCGTGCGCGGCAAGCGCATCGGCATGATCTTCCAGGATCCGCTGACGAGCCTCAATCCGCTCTACACCGTCGGCGAGCAGCTGGTGGAGACCATCAGGACGCATCTGCCCCTGTCGGCCGGACAGGCGCGCCGGCGCGCCATCGATCTCCTGGCCGAGGTCGGCATCCCGGCGCCCGACCGGCGCATCGACGGCTATCCGCACGAGTTCTCCGGCGGCATGCGCCAGCGTGTCGTCATCGCGCTCGCGCTCTCGGCCGAGCCCGAACTCGTCATCGCCGACGAGCCGACCACGGCGCTCGACGTCTCTGTCCAGGCGCAAATCATCACGCTCATCAAGCGCCTGTGCGCGGAGCGCGGGACCGCTGTCATGCTCGTCACCCACGACATGGGCGTCATCGCCGAGACGGCCGACCGGGTGGCGGTGATGTATTCGGGCCGTATCGTCGAGATCGGCCCGGTGCGCGACGTGGTCAAGCATCCGCTGCACCCCTATGCGGTGGGGTTGATGGGCGCCATCCCTTCGCTCGAGACCCATGCCGACCGGCTGGTGCAGATCCGGGGCAGCATGCCGCGCCTCTCCGCCATTCCGCCAGGCTGCGCCTTCCATCCGCGCTGCGAGCGCGCCTTCGCCCGCTGCGCGGTGGACCGGCCCGAGCCGCTCGACCGTGACCGGCGCAAGGTCGCCTGCCACCTCTATGACGAGGCGCATGCGGAGATTGCGTCATGACCGAGACCCCCTTCGTCGCGGTGCGCAATTTGAGGCGCGTCTTCGACGTCTCCATGCCCTGGCTCAACCGCATGCTGGAGGGCGGGCAGAAGCAATATCTGACGGCGGTGGACGACGTCAGCTTCACCATCCGGCGCGGCGAGACCTTCGCTCTCGTCGGGGAATCGGGCTCCGGCAAGTCCACGGTGGCGCGCATGGTCGTCGGCCTGATGCCGCCCTCGGCTGGCGAGGTCGTCATCGACGGCGTGCCGATCAACGATCCGCGCCGCGCGGCGGACGTGCGGGCGCTGCGCCGGCGCATCCAGATGATCTTCCAGGATCCTTACGCCAGCCTCAATCCGCGCTGGCGCGTGGAGCGCATCATCGCCGAGCCGATCCGGGCCTTTTCCCTGAGCGCCAGCGCCCGCGAGGTGCACGAGCGGGTGGGCGAGCTGCTGACGCTCGTCGGCCTCCATCCGGCGGACGGGGCCAAGTTTCCGCACGAGTTCTCCGGCGGCCAGCGGCAGCGCATCGCCATCGCCCGGGCGCTTGCCTCCAAGGCCGAGTTCATCGTCTGCGACGAACCGACCTCGGCCCTCGACGTGTCGGTGCAGGCGCAGATCCTCAACCTGATGCGCGACCTGCAGGACCGCTTCGGCCTGACGTATCTCTTCATCAGCCACAATCTCGCGGTGGTCCGCCACATGGCGAGCCGCATCGGCGTCATGTATCTCGGCCGCATCGTCGAGATCGGCGGCGGGCGCGACCTCTTCGTCCGACCGCAGCACCCCTACACGCGCATGCTGCTCAACGCCGTGCCCGACATCGCCATGACGGGCCGGCTGCGCGAGGCGGTGCAGGGCGAAATCCCGAACCCCATCAACCCGCCGTCGGGCTGCACTTTCCACCCGCGCTGCCCCTTCGTCTTCGACCGTTGCCGGCGCGAGGTGCCGCCGCTCGAGGCGGGCGTCGCCTGCCATGCGGTCTCCGAGGGGCGCATCGCTGCGGCCTGACAGGGCCGCAGCCGTTCAGGGCTTGCCGAGACGGCCGAACAGCCGCGCCTTGGGCCGCGTCGTACGGAACTGGCCGCGCTCGATGGCGAGGAAGGCGATGACGGCGATTCCGATCAGCGTCAGCCACCAGGCCTGCGATGTTGCCATGCCTGACGTGGCGACGACGAAGGCGACCGTGAAGGTGGCGATGGCCGCCGGAACGAGCGAGGCCGTCATGCCGCCGGCAGCGCGGATGGCGAAGTAGAGCAGCACCGCCAGCGTCGTCGCCCCCACGATGCCGAGGTCATACCAGATCTCGAACGGCAGTGAGAGCGGCGCCTCGCGTGGCACGACGCCGACGAGACGGCCGCGCAGGCTGGCGTCGAGCCCGTGGCCGGTGATGAGACGCAGGGGATCGCTGCGCACGATGTCGGCCCACACGCGGATCGATTGCACCGCCGGGCTCGCCGTGCCCATCAGCGCCTTGGCGAGGGGGCGCAGCAGAAAGGGCAGGAGCGGGGCAGCGAGGATGACGGCCGCGATCGCGACGCGCAGCACGTCCCGGCCGACGAATGGCCGCCACGATGTCAGCAAGAACATCGTCGCGCCGGCGGCGAGCGCAAGGAGTGGGATCAAACTGCCGCCGATGACGACGGCGAGCCCGGCGACCGCGCCGAGCGCCAGCGCGACGAGCCCGTGCCCGCGCGAGACGAGCCAGCCGATCGCCGGCCACAGCAGGATTGCAAGCGTGATGAGACCGCGCTCGAGGCTGCCGGGATCGATCGTGTCGCGGCCGAGAAGGCCGAGAGCGACCAGGATGGCGAAGATGGACGCGGCGGCCGCGCCGATGCCGGTGAGATAGAGGTTGGAGGCGCGCATGCGCTCTGGCAGGGCGGCGATGCCGGCAAAGGCCATGGCGGCGGCGCCGAGAGCGTTGAGCAACTTGTCGAAGGCAGTGTTCGCCTGCGGCGCCCAAGCGATCGAGAGCGCGGCCCAGCCGATGAGCAGCAGCGCAGCAAGACCCGCCGGGGATACGAAGGCGCGCCGGAGGCTGCGGTTGAAGCCACCGTTTGCGCCGTCCATCAGCGCCGCGAGGACCATGAGGATGATCCCGATCGGCACCAGGACAACGGCCGCGCGGCGCGCCACGAGTGCCGTGATCGGCACCGCGACGAGGAGAGTCGCAAAGCCGATGCGGCGCAGCAGGATGGCGGCGTCGAGCGCCGGATCGAGAGCGGGTGTGGGCGAACGCATGGCCTACGCTTCAACCAACCGGCTGGCGGCACCGTGCCGCCCGCATTCCGGGCACGCTAGCGTGCCTGCCGCCGTGATGCTGTAGGGCGAATGCAACACTCGCCGCCGCGATGCGGCCGTATGGCCCAACTGGCCTTATGCTTTCGTCGATTCGACGCCGGCGAGTCCGCGCAGGAAGTGGATGATGCCGGAAAAGTCCTCGCCGCCGTGGCCGGCGCCGGTATAGAGAGCGTAGAGCTGGGCCGCGGCGGCGCCGAGCGGCGTTGCCGCGCCGCTCGCCAGCGCCGCATCCTGCGACAGCCGCAGGTCCTTCAGCATGAGGTCGGCCGCGAAGCCCGGCCTGTAGCCGTTGTTGGCCGGCGATGCCGGGACCGGGCCCGGCACCGGGCAATAGGTCGTGAGGGACCAGCACTGGCCGGAGGAGGTGGAGGCAACGTCGAACAGCGCCTGGTGTGACAGGCCGAGCTTCTCGGCGAGGGCAAAGGCCTCGCACACCCCGATCATCGAGATGCCGAGGATCATGTTGTTGCAGATCTTGGCCGCCTGGCCGTTGCCGGCCGGGCCGCAATGCACGATGCGCTTGCCCATGGCCTCGAGGATCGGCCTGGCCCGCGCGAAGGCGCCATCCGTGCCGCCGGCCATGAAGGTCAGCGTTGCGGCCTTCGCCCCGCCGACGCCGCCGGACACCGGAGCATCGATCGCGTCCATTCCCGCCTCGTGTGCCATGGCATGGACGCGGCGCGCGCTCTCGACGTCGATGGTCGAGGAATCGATGAAGAGCGTGCTGGCTTTCGCCGCCGGCAGGATCTCCTTCCACACGGCGATGACGTGCTTGCCCGCCGGCAGCATGGTGACGACCGCTTCGCTCGCCGCGACGGCCTCCGCCGCGCTCGCCGTGATGGTGACGCCGTCCGCCGCCGCAGCCTCGCGCAAAGATGCGACGAGGTCATAGCCGAGGACCTTGTGGCCGGCCCTGGCGAGATTGGCGGCCATGGGGCCGCCCATGTGGCCGAGGCCGATGAAGGCGATGGTGGTCATGGGTTCCTCCCTGCCCGCGCTCTCGGCGGGTCTGTTCTCAGTTGCCGCTGCCGCGTCCGACGAGGCTTCTCGCCACGATGAGGCGCATGATCTCGTTGGTGCCCTCGAGGATCTGGTGGACCCGGAGATCGCGCACGATCTTCTCGATGCCGTAGTCGGCAAGATAGCCGTAGCCGCCATGCAGCTGCAGCGCCTGGTTGGCAATCTCGAAGCCGCGGTCGGTGGCGATGCGCTTGGCCATGGCGCACAGCCGCGTCGCCTCCGGATCGTGCGCGTCGAGTGCTGCCGCCGCGCGCCACAGGAAGGTGCGGGCCGCCTCGAGCTCGGTCGCCATGTCGGCGAGGCTGAACTGCAGCGCCTGGAAATCCGAGAGATTGCGGCCGAAGGCCTTGCGTTCGCGCATATAGGCGAGGCTCTTGTCGAGCGCGGCCCCGGCGCCGCCGAGCGAGCAGGCGCCGATGTTGAGCCGCCCGCCGTCGAGCCCGGCCATGGCGATCTTGAAGCCGATGCCCTCGTCGCCGAGCCGGTTCGCCGCTGGCACCCGGCAGTTTTCGAGGATGACCTGCCGCGTCGGCTGCGCGTTCCAGCCCATCTTCTTCTCGTTGGCACCGAAGGAGAGGCCCGGCGTGTCCTTCTCCACGACGAAGGTGGAGATGCCACCGGGGCCGGCCTCGCCCGTACGTACCATGACGACATAGATGTCCGAGGTACCGGCGCCGGAAATGAACTGCTTGACGCCGTCCATGACATAATGGTCGCCGTCGCGCACGGCGCGCGTCTTCAGCGCCGCGGCGTCTGAGCCGGCGCCGGGCTCGGTCAGGCAATAGCTGGCGAGATGCTCCATCGTCGCGAGCTTCGGGATGAAGCGCCGGCGCTGCTCGTCGCCGCCGAAGCGATCGATCATCCAGGTCGCCATGTTGTGGATTGAGATATAGGCCGCGACCGAGGGGCAGCCGGTGGCCAGCGCCTCGAAGATGAGCGCGGCGTCGAGCCGCGTCATGCCGGAGCCGCCGACATCCTCGCGCACATAGATGCCGCCCATGCCGAGCCCGCCGGCCTCCCGGAGAACGTCGACGGGAAAGTGCTTCTCCTCGTCCCAGCGCACGGCATGGGGAGCAAGCTCACGCGCGGCGAAGTCGCGCGCCATGTCGCGGATGGCGATCTGGTCGTCGTTGAGGGTGAACTGGGTCATGGCCGTTGCTCGGGGCGCCAGTCGGCGAGGTCTACGATATGGCCCGCCAGCGGTGAGCCTGCGAATTTGCGGATGAGATGGCCGTCCGTCGTGATGAGACAGGAGCCCATGCTGCGGGCGAGCTCGATATAGAAGCAGCCGTAGGGCGAATGATCATAGGTCAGAGCCATCGCCCACGCCCCTTCGCGCAGCTCCTGTAGCGGCACGTATCCCGCCATCAGACGGTCGATCGTTTCCACCATCGCCATCGCGGCATCGCGCGTAAGCTCCTTCTTGCGGACATAGCGGAGAGCCGCACTGCGAATTTCGGCGATGAAGAGATCGGGCGCGACGAGGGCTGCCGCCGTCCGAGGCAATCCGTATACCTCGCCGCCGGGATCGGCCGGCATGAACCATCGGATCGCCGCGCTCGCATCGACCACGATCATCGCCGCTCGCGCTCCTCGCGGATGAGATCCTCGGGAGGCGTCCTCATCCCGAGCGGCCCGTGCTGGCGCCGGAATTCCTCGATGAGCGCGATCTTCTCGTCGGCGGACAGGGGCGCGATCGTCTTGAGGAGATCACGCATGAAGGTCTCGAAGGAGACACCCGCCAGGCGAGCCTTGACCTTCAATCCCTCGATCACCTCGTCGTCGAGGTTGCGGATGAGCACCTGTCCCATCTGTGACTCCAATGCTATCAAAAATGATAGCATGTGACCGCCGGCAGGTCATGCCGCCGGCCGCCGCATCAGTTCATCGTCGGGATGACGAACTCCGCCCCCTCCTTGACGCCGGAGGGCCAGCGCGAGGTCACGGTCTTCGTCTTGGTGTAGAAACGGATCGAATCCGGCCCGTGCTGGTTGAGGTCGCCGAAGCCCGAGCGCTTCCAGCCGCCGAAGGTGTAATAGGCGATCGGCACCGGGATGGGCACGTTGACGCCGACCATGCCGACGTTGACCTTGGCGGCGAAATCCCGTGCCGCATCGCCGTCGCGGGTGAAGATGGCGACGCCGTTGCCGTATTCGTGCTCGGACGGCAGCTTGAGCGCCTCCTCGTAGTTGTGGGCGCGCACGATGGACAGGACCGGGCCGAAGATCTCCTCCTTGTAGATGCGCATGTCCGGCGTCACGTGGTCGAACAGGCAGCCGCCCATGTAGAAGCCGTTCTCGTAGCCCTGCAGCGTGAAGTTGCGGCCATCGACGACGAGCTTCGCCCCCTCCGCGACGCCAAGCTCGACATAGGCCTTCACCTTGTCGAGATGGGCCCGCGTGACGAGCGGGCCGTAGTCGGCGCTCGGGTCGGTCGAGGGACCGATTTTGAGGCTCTCGACCCGCGGGATGAGCTTCTCGACCAGCCGATCCGCCGTCGCCTGACCGACGGGGACGGCGACCGAGATCGCCATGCAGCGCTCGCCGGCCGAGCCGTAGCCGGCGCCGATGAGTGCATCGACCGCCTGGTCCATGTCGGCGTCGGGCATGATGATCATGTGGTTCTTCGCGCCACCGAAGCACTGCACGCGCTTGCCGTTGGCCGAGCCGCGCGAATAGATGTACTGAGCGATCGAGGACGAGCCGACGAAGCCGACCGCCATGATGTCGGGATCGTCCAGGATCGCGTCGACCGCCTCCTTGTCGCCGTTGACGACATTGAGGATGCCTGCCGGCAGCCCGGCCTCGATCATCAATTCGGCAAGGCGCATCGGCACGCCCGGGTCGCGCTCCGACGGCTTCAGGATGAAGGCGTTGCCGCAGGCGATGGCTGGCGCGAACTTCCACATCGGGATCATGGCCGGAAAGTTGAACGGCGTGATGCCGGCCACCACCCCGAGCGGCTGACGCATGGAATAGACGTCGATGTTGGTGCCGGCGCCCTCGGTATACTCGCCCTTCATCAGATGCGGCACGCCGCAGGCGAACTCGACCACCTCGAGCCCGCGCTGGATGTCGCCCTTGGCGTCGGGAATGGTCTTGCCGTGCTCTTGGGCGAGCAACTCGGCGAGGCTGTCGTAGTCGCGCTGGACGAGTTCGAGGAACTTCATCATCACGCGCGCGCGGCGCTGCGGGTTCGTCGCGCCCCAGGCCGGCTGGGCGGCCTTGGCATTCTCGACGGCGGCCCGGACCTCGGCCGCCGAGGCGAGGGCGACCTTGGCGCCGACCTCACCCGTCATGGGCGTGAAGACGTCGCCGAAACGTCCCGATTGCCCTTCGACCTCGCGCCCCCCGATGAAATGTCCGATCGTGCGCATCTTGCGTTCTCCGATGCTCTGCCGGTTCTGTTCTGCTGTGCCGGCGCTGGGCGCGATGCCTTGCGGGACGGGGCGCCGGAGCGCTCCCTCGCATCGGCCGGCGCCGGCCCTTGTCTTCGATAGTGGGAGCGAAATCGGCGAAAGCCAACGTGCCGATGACGTTCCGTCGGTCCTTCCGCACTACCATTGTCATTCGCGCACGACTATAGGACATTTCAAATCCGGTGCGTGCAAAGATACCAAAACGGGAGGCAAGCTGGGCATGAATCGCTTCGACTGGGACGACCTTCGCTTCTTCCTCGCCGTGGCCCGCGCAGGTCGCCTCACAGTGGCGGCGCGGCGGCTCGGGGCCGACCATGCGACGGTGTCGCGCCGCATCACGGCACTGGAGGATGCGCTGAAGGCCAAGCTCTTCGAGCGCCGGCCACAGGGCTATGCCCTCACCGAGCATGGCGAGCGCCTGCTGGCCAAGGCGGAGACCATCGAGAGCGAGGCGCTCGCGGCGCAGAGCGAGATCGGCGGGGCGGATCTTGCCCTGTCCGGCACCGTGCGCATCGGCGCTCCCGACGGCTTCGGCACCTTCTTCCTCGCGCCGCGCATCGGCCGGCTTGCCGAGCGCTACCCGGAGCTGGAGATCCAGCTGGTTGCCATGCCGCGGCTGCTCTCGCTCTCCAAGCGTGAGGCGGACATCGCCATCTCCCTCAACCCGCCGAAGGAGGGCAAGATCGTCGCCCGCAAGCTGGCCGACTATCGCCTCGGCCTCTACGCGGCGCCAGCCTATCTCGCCGCCCACCCGGCCATCATCGCGCCGCAGGATCTCTTCGAGCACCAGCTCATCGGCTATATCGACGACCTCATCTTCACGCCCGAGCTCGACTATCTCGACGACATCGCCAAGGGCCTCAGGCCGCGCCTGCAGAGCTCGAACCTCATCGCGCAGATGCATGCGACCATCGCCGGCGCCGGCCTCTGCGTGCTGCCCGATTTCATGGCCGCGGGCGATCCGCGCCTCGTCCCCGTGCTGCGGCGCGAGGTCGAGCTGGTGCGCTCCTTCTGGCTGATCGTCCACGCCGATCTGCGCGACGTCGCGCGCGTCCGGGCGACGGTCGATTTCCTCGTGCGCGAGGCCAAGGCGGCGCGGGCCGTCCTGATGCCGCAGGACGAGGTCGAGGCGGGCGCCGCCTGAGCGTTGCGGGGCCCTTGTGCATGCCGTGTGAAGCAGCTTGCATTTTCGCTTCACACCGATTTAAACGATTCAGAGAGCCTTTAAATCGCTCAGCTGAAAGCCGGCGCAGACCGGCGGATCGCATTCTGGAGGAGACAATGATGGATCTGACCCGCCGCGCCGCCCTCGGCGCGCTCGCCCTTGCCGCATCCTTCGGCCTCGCCGGCCCCGCCGCCGCCCAGACGACCCTCAAGTGGGCCCACGTCTACGAGGCGAGCGAGCCCTATCACAAGTGGGCCCTGTGGGCCGGGGAGGAATTCAAGAAGCGCACCAACGGCAAATATGCCGTCGAGGTGTTCCCGGCCTCTTCGCTGGGCAAGGAATCCGATATCAACGAGGGCCTATCGCTCGGTACCGTCGACATCATCTATACGGGCCAGCTCTTCGCCGGCCGTGCCTATGGCCCGCTTGCCATCGGCGGCGCGCCCTACATGTTCCGCGACTTTGCGCACTGGAAAGCCTTCCGCAATTCCGACCTCTTCAAGGAGCTGGGCGAGGGCTACAAGAAGCGCACCGGCCACGACGTCGTCACCCTCACCTATTACGGCGAGCGCCATGTCACGGCGAACAAGGACATCACCAAGCCGGAGGACATGAAGGGTCTCAAGATCCGCGTGCCCGACGCGCCGCTCTATACCATGTTCCCACGCGCCGTCGGCGCCAACCCGACGCCGATCGCCTTCGCCGAGGTCTATCTCGCCCTCTCCCAGGGCGTGGCCGATGCGCAGGAGAACCCCCTGCCGACCATCCAGGCCAAGAAGTTCTACGAGGTCCAGAAGAACATCATCCTCACCGGCCACATCACCGATGCCCTGCTCACCATCGTCTCGAGCGGCACCATGCAGCGCCTGAACGACGAGGAGCGCCAGACGCTCGTCGCGATCCTCAAGGAAGCGGCGGACAAATGCACGGACGATATCGTCAAGGCCGAGAAGGAGCTCGTCGGGTGGTTCAAGGAACAGGGCAAGAACGTGGTCGAGGTGGATCGCACACCCTTCCGCGAGGCGACCGTCAAGCTGCACAATGGGCCTGACGCGACCTGGGACAAGGCCACCTACGACAAGCTGCAGGGCCTCGCGGCCTCGAACTGACGAGACTGCGCCGGGGCGCTCGCTGCGCCCCGGCTTGGCACGGCCCGGCGCGCGGCGCCGGGCTTCCCGAACGCCGGATGCGGGGGCGACGCGTGACGCAATCGAACGACAAGGACAGTCCGGAGGTCGACACGACCGAGGCCATGTTCGAGCAGTGGCGCGAGCAGGAAAGCCGCGTGCCGCTCGACGACCTGCGCCCGCAGGACGGCATCGTCTTCCTGATCTACTGGGCGCTCTTCGCCGTCGTCCTGCTGCAGTTCTGGACGCGCTACGTCCTCAATGATTCCTATGGCTGGACCGAGGAGATCGCCCGCTACCTGCTCATCGCCGTCACCTTCATCGGCTCGGTGACGGCCATGCGCAAGGGCTCGCACATCGCTGTCGAGGCCGTCATCACGCTCGCGCCGAAAGCGGTACGGCACTGGACGCTCGTCCTCATCGACGGTCTCGTCACTCTCTTCTGCGGTGCCATGGCCTGGTATGGCTATGAGCTCGGCGCCCGTGCGCCCGGTTACATGGTCTCGGTCGATATCCCGAAATCGGTCATCTACTGGGTCGTGTCCGCCGGCCTTGCCGCCATGACCGTCCATGCCGCCATCCGCTTCGTCCAGCGACTGAGGGGACAGCTCGAGGACGAGACCTCGGGCGCCGTCCTCGACTGACCTGCCGCCCCCCTTCAACCGATGACCCGGCCGTGACCCCCGCCACTGGAGGCCAGCGCGTATGTTGATCGCCCTCATGTTCGTCGCGCTCTTCGCCATGATCGTCCTCGGCGTGCCGATCGCCGTGGCGCTGGCCGGTTCGTCTTTGCTCTATATCTTCCTCTCCGGCATCGCGCCCGAGATCACGGTCATCCACCGCATGGTCAACGGCGTCGATTCCTTCCCGCTGCTCGCCGTGCCCTTCTTCATCATGGCCGGCAACCTGATGAACTCGGCCGGCATCACCAAGCAGATCTTCGATTTCGCCACGGCAGCCGTCGGCTGGCTGAAGGGCGGCCTCGGCCACGTGAATGTGGCGGGCTCGGTCATCTTCGCCGGCATGTCGGGTACCGCGGTGGCGGACGCCGGCGGCCTCGGCACCATCGAGATCAAGGCGATGCGCGACCATGGTTACGATGCCAAGCTCGCTGTCGGCATCACCGCCGCCTCCTCGACCATCGGACCCATCATTCCGCCGTCGCTGCCGCTCGTCATCTACGGCGTCGTGGCCAATGCCTCGATCAACGCGCTCTTCGTCGCGGGCATCCTGCCCGGCCTGCTAATGGCGCTCTTTCTCTCGGCGACGGTGGCCATATACGCCCATCGCAAGAAGATCGGCGCCGATGCCCGCTTTTCCGTGAAGCGCCTCGGCGTCACCTTCGTTGACGCCTTCCTGCCGCTGCTGACACCGGCCATCATCATCGGTGGCATGAGCTTCGGCATCTTCACGCCGACGGAAGCGGCTGTCTTCGCCTGTGCCTACGCCCTGCTGCTCTCGGTCGTCATCCACCGCGTCCTCAACCTTGCCATGGCCGCCTTCGGCCGGCCGGCAAAATATTCCGTCCTGTCGCTACGTCAGTTCGTGCGCGTGACGATGGACACCATCGAGACGACGGCGGTCGTCCTCTTCATTGTCGCCGGCGCCTCCATCTTCGGCTGGGTTCTGACCACGACGCGCACCACCGAGGCGCTCGGCGCCTGGATCCTCGCCGTCGCCAGCGATCCCGTCACCTTCCTGCTGCTGGTCAACGTCTTCCTGCTTGTCGTCGGCTGCTTCATGGAGACGATCGCGGCCATCACCATTCTGACGCCCGTGCTGCTGCCGGTGGCGCTGACGCTCGGCATCGACCCCGTGCACTTCGGCATTATCATGGTGCTCAACCTGATGATCGGCCTGCTGACGCCGCCGGTCGGCATGGTGCTCTACGTGCTCTCGCGCGTCGCCAGCATCTCCTTCGAGGACTGCGTGAAGGCGGTGGCGCCCTTCCTGATCCCGCTCTTCCTCGTTCTCGCCCTCATCACCTTCGTGCCTGCGACGACGACGTGGCTGCCTGAGGTCTTGAAGGCCCATGGGTATCTGTGATCCAACCGCAGTGACAAACTGACGGGAGAAGACCGATGCCCTCCAAGCTCGATCAGCTGCGCGCGATGACGGTCGTCGTCGCCGACACGGGCGACATCGAGGCCGTGCGACGCCTCAAGCCGCAGGACTGCACGACGAACCCGACGCTGCTGCTCAAGGCCGTCGAGACTCCGGCCTATGTCCACCTGCTCGATGAAGCCATCGACTGGGGCCGCAAGCAGGCCGGCTCCGCGGAGGCCGTGACCGCTGCGATCTGCGACCGGCTTGCGGTTTCCTTCGGCACGGAGCTGACGAAGATCGTGCCCGGCCGCGTCTCCACGGAGGTGGACGCGGACCTGTCCTTCGATACGGAGGGTTCGATTGCCAAGGCGCGGGCGCTCATCGCCGCCTATGAGGCGCGCGGGGTTTCGCGCGACCGCATCCTCATCAAGGTCGCCGCGACCTGGGAGGGCATCCGCGCTGCGGAGGAGCTGCAACGCGAGGGGATCGACTGCAACCTGACGCTGCTGTTCTCGCTCGTGCAGGCGGCCGCCTGCGCCGATGCCGGCGTCTTTCTCATCTCGCCCTTCGTCGGTCGCATCCTCGACTGGCACGTCAAGGCCGGCGGCGGCCCCTACACGGCGGAGACCGATCCCGGTGTCCAGTCCGTGCGCGCCATCTACGCCTATTACAAGGCCCACGGCATCAAGACCGTTGTCATGGGCGCTTCCTTCCGCAACACGGGCGAGATCGAGGCGCTCGCCGGCTGCGACCGGCTGACCATCGGCCCCGCCCTCATGGACCAGCTCGCCGCCGACGAGGGTCCGCTGCCGCGCCGGCTCGACCCCGCCAAGGCCAGCGAGGCCCCTGCGAAGATGAGCGTGGACGAGAAGACCTTCCGCTTCCTCCTCAACGAGGACGCCATGGCCACCGAAAAGCTCTCCGAGGGCATCCGCCTCTTCGTCAAGGACCTGCGGGCCCTGCGCGGGCTCGTCGCCAAGCGCCTGGAACAGGCGAAGGCGGCGTAACGCCTCTGTACGGTTGGGCCCCGGATCAGCAGTGCACCGCTACGCGCTGCACAGCATCCGGGGCACGATGTTGTTCTTGCGTGTTTTGCCGTTGAGCACTGCATACGTTCTGGTGCACGATCAGCGCATATTCGCGCGCTCGTTCCCCGGACGCATGCAGCGAAGCGGAATGCGATCCGGGGTCCAGCGCAAATAATTGCGCAGCTCCGAATTTCGCCATGGACAATTACACCGTCTATATTCTCGCGAGCGGCCGCAACGGCACGCTCTACGTCGGCCTCACCAACAACCTCGCCCGCCGCATCTTCGAACACAAACAGAAGACCGTGCCAGGCTTCACCCGGCGCTACGGCGTCGACCGGCTCGTCTGGTATGAACATTACCGATCGATCGCCGAGGCGCGCCAGCGCGAAACCTCGCTCAAGCGCTGGCGCCGGGCGTGGAAGCTGTCGCTCGTCGAGGCGATGAACCCGGCATGGGACGATCTGAACGACCGCCTCAACGCCTGATCACTGCTTCGCCTTGAGCGCCTTCTCGCGGATGGCGGAGAGCGTCGTCGCCGGGGTGATGACCTCGGGGTCGATGAGGCAGTGGATGATCGCCGGCTTGCCGGAGGCGAGCGCCCGCTCGAAGGCGGGGGCGAACTCTTCCGTGCGCTCCACGCGCTCGCCGTGGCCGCCGAAGGCGCGGGCGTAGGCCGCGAAATCCGGGTTCTTCAGCATCGTCCCCGAGACGCGGCCGGGATATTCCCGCTCCTGGTGCATGCGGATCGTGCCGTAGATGCCGTTGTCGACGACGATGACCACGATGGGAAGGTCGTATTGCACGGCCGTGGCGAATTCCTGTCCGTTCATCAGGAAGCAGCCGTCGCCGGCGAAGGCGACGACGGTGCGCTCCGGATGGAGCCGCTTGGCGCCGACCGCCGCCGGCACGCCATAGCCCATGGAGCCGGAGGTGGGCGCGAGCTGCGTGCCGAAGCGCCGGAAGCGGTGGAAGCGATGCAGCCAGATGGCGTAGTTGCCGGCGCCGTTGCACATGATGGCGTCAGCCGGCAGCTTCTCCTCGAGGTAGGCCATCACTTCGCCCATCTGCAGGGTGCCGGGCGTGCGCACGGGCGCCGGATCGCTCCAGGCGAGATAGGCCGCGCGGGCCTCCTCACGGTTGCCGCCCCAGCCGATCGCCTTAGGCGGCTGCAGGCCTTCGAGCGCGGCCGAGAAGGCCGAGGGCGAGGCGTTGATGGCGAGCGCCGGGCGATAGACACGGCCGAGCTCGCCGGAATCCGGGTGCACATGGACGAGCGTGCAGCCCGGCTCGGGGATGCCGAAGAGCGAGTAGCTCTGGCTCGGCACCTCCGACAGCCGTCCGCCGACGAGGAGCACGGTGTCGGCCGCCTTGATCCGGGCGACGAGCGCCGGGTTGGCGCCGAAGCCGATGTCGCCGATGTAGTTCGGGTGGTCGGCGGGAAACAGCATCTGCCGGCGGAAGGAGACGGCGACAGGCAGGTCGAAGCGCTCGGCGAAGCGCACGAAGCGCTCCACCGCCTTCTCGCTCCAGCGCGTGCCGCCGAGGATGGCGAGCGGCGCCTTCGCCGCCCACAGGAGCTTCTGCAGCTCCGCCATCTGGGCGAGGGCGGGATGCGTCTCGACCGGCTCGTAGGGCAGGGCATCGGCGACCGCGGCCGTCTCGACCAGCATGTCCTCCGGCAGCGCGATGACGACCGGGCCAGGCCGGCCGGCGGTGGCGACGCGGAAGGCGCGCGCGACGATCTCCGGAATGCGTGCGGCATCATCGATCTCGGTCACCCACTTCGCCATGCTGCCGAAGACGGCGCGATAGTCGAGCTCCTGGAAGGCTTCGCGTTCGCGCATGCCGCGCTCGATCTGGCCGACGAAGACGATGAGCGGCGTCGAATCCTGCTTGGCGATGTGGATGCCCGGCGAGGCGTTGGTGACGCCTGGCCCGCGCGTGACGAAGCAGATGCCGGGCCGGCCGGTGAGCTTGCCGTGGGCCTCGGCCATCATGGCCGCCCCGCCCTCCTGCCGGCAGACGGTGATGTCGATCGACGCATCGTGCAGCGCGTCGAGCACGGCAAGATAGCTTTCGCCCGGCACGCAGAAGACGTGACGGACACCGTGGACGAGAAGCTGGTCGACGAGGATCTGCCCGCCGGTGCGCGCGTTCATGGCTTCATCCCTGTTGCTGGCGGGGCGCTTCTGCGCCCCAGGCCGGATCGTTTAGCACGTCGTCGGTATCGGCGCCGAGCCGCGGCGAGGGCCGCCCGGCGACCATCGGCGCCCCGTCGATGACGATGGGCGAGCGCACGGTCGGGATCGTGCCGCCCTCGGCCTCGGGGCAGGGGAGGTCCACCCGCATGCCGCGGGCGATCACCTGCGGGTCGGCGAAGACGTCCGCCACCGAGTTGATCGGCCCGGCTGGCACGCCTTCGGCTTCGAGGCGGGAAAGCAACTCGTCGCGCTTGAGGCGCCTCAGCGCGCCAGAGAGGATTGCGACGAGGGCGCCGCGGTTCTCGACCCGCGCCTTGTTGGTGGCATATTCACTCTGCTCGCCGAGCGCCGGCATGCCGATGACGTTGCAGAAGCGGCGGAACTGCCCGTCATTGCCGACGGCGACGATGACGTGTCCGTCCGCCACCTCGAAGACCTGGTAGGGCACGATGTTGGGATGGGCATTGCCGAGCCGGCGCGGCGCCTTGCCCGAGACGAGGTAGTTCATCGCCTGGTTGGCGAGCACGCCCACCTGCACGTCGAGCAGCGCCATGTCGACATGGCCGCCCTCGCCGGTCGTGTCGCGCCGGCGCAAGGCGGCGAGGATGCCGATGGTGGAATAGAGGCCGGTGAAGATATCGGCGAAGGCGACGCCGATCTTCTGCGGCTCGCCGTCGGGCGCGCCGGTCAGGTCCATGATCCCGCCCATGCCCTGGATCATGAAGTCGTAGCCGGCCCGCTCGCGGTACGGCCCGTCCTGGCCGAAGCCGGTGACGGAGCAATAGATGAGGCGCGGGTTGACGGCCTTGAGGCTCTCGTGGTCGAGCCCGTACTTCCTGAGGCCTCCGACCTTGAAGTTCTCGATGAGGACGTCGGCCTCGGCGGCGAGGCGCCGCACGATGCCGCGCCCCTCCTCCGTCTCGAAATCGACGGCGATGGAGCGTTTGCCGCGGTTGCAGGCGTGGAAATAGGCCGCCGACAGGTCGCCGCCGTCGGCCGCCGGCACGAAGGGCGGCCCCCAGCCGCGCGTGTCGTCGCCGCTGCCCGGCCGCTCGACCTTGACGACATCGGCGCCGAGGTCGGCGAGCTGCTGGCCGATCCACGGCCCGGCGAGGATGCGGGCGAGTTCCAGAACCTTGAGGCCCTGAAGGGGGAGGATGGTCATGTGTCGGACCCTTCTCTGGCGTCGCGGCTCTCGGGGGCGCGCGGCACTGATCCCTCCCCTTGAGGGGAGGGATCAACGTTCCCGGTCACCGCCTCGTCATCCCCGCCCACGGCCAGCTCCATTCGCTCGCGCTTCGATCCCCTTCGGGGGAGGGTGGATCAGCCCGCAGGACCGAGACGGGTAGGGATCCTCTGCCGCTCGGCGTCCACCTTAGAAGAACGCCTGGATGCCCGTCTGCGCCCGGCCGAGGATGAGGGCGTGCACGTCGTGGGTGCCCTCGTAGGTGTTGACCGTCTCGAGGTTCTGGGCGTGGCGCATCACGTGGTATTCTTCCTGGATGCCGTTGCCGCCGTGCATGTCGCGCGCCATGCGGGCGATGTCGAGCGCCTTGCCGCAGTTGTTGCGCTTGACGATGGAGATCATCTCCGGCGCCATCCGGCCCTCGTCGAAGAGGCGGCCGACGCGCAGGGACCCCTGCAGGCCGAGCGCGATCTCCGTCTGCATGTCGGCGAGCTTCTTCTGGATGAGCTGCGTGGCGGCGAGCGGCCGGCCGAACTGCTTGCGGTCGAGCGTGTACTGCCGGGCGCGGTGCCAGCAGTCCTCCGCCGCGCCCATGGCGCCCCAGGAGATGCCGTAACGCGCGCGGTTGAGGCAGCCGAAGGGCCCGGCGAGGCCCGAGACGTTCGGCAGCAGCGCCTCTTCGCCGACCTCGACATTGTCCATGACGATCTCGCCGGTGATGGAGGCGCGCAGCGAGAGCTTGCCGCCGATCTTCGGCGCCGAGAGGCCCTTGAGGCCCTTGTCGAGCACGAAGCCGCGGATCTTGTTGTCATGGGCGGCGGACTTCGCCCAGACCACGAAGACGTCGGCGATGGGCGAGTTGGAGATCCACATCTTCGAGCCGATGAGGCGGTAGCCGCCATCGATCTTCTCGGCACGCGTCTTCATGCCGCCGGGGTCGGAGCCTGCGTCGGGCTCCGTGAGGCCGAAGCAGCCGACCCATTCGCCCGAAGCGAGCTTCGGCAGATACTTGCGCTTCTGCTCCTCGCTGCCGTAGGCGTTGATCGGATGCATGACGAGCGACGACTGCACGCTCATCATCGAGCGGTAGCCGGAATCGACGCGCTCCACCTCGCGCGCCACGAGGCCGTAGGCCACGTAGCTCGCGCCCGCGCCGCCGAATTCCTCCGGGATGGTGACGCCGAGGAGGCCGAGCTCCCCCATCTCGTTGAAGATGGCCCGGTCCGTCTTCTCGTGGGCATAGGCCTCAAGCACGCGCGGCTGCAGCTTCTCCTGTGCATAGGCACGGGCCGTGTCGCGGATCATCCGCTCGTCGTCAGTCAGCTGGTCGTCGAGCAGGAAGGGATCGGCCCAGTTGAAGGAGCCCATTGTATCCTTGGCCATCTGCGTTTCGTCCTCGGCAGGTCTGTTCAGTATCTGATGCGGCCCTTCGCGCTCCCTCCCGGCGGGAGGGAGAAGATTGCGCCCAGTCGCTCACGCGTCCACGTCGAAGGTCACGCCCTGCGCCAGCGGCAGGGCCGTGCCGTAGTTGATGGTGTTGGTGGCGCGGCGCATGTAGGCTTTCCAGGCGTCGGAGCCCGCCTCGCGGCCGCCGCCCGTCTCCTTCTCGCCGCCGAAGGCACCGCCGATCTCCGCGCCGGAGGGGCCGATATTGACGTTGGCGATGCCGCAGTCGGAGCCTTCCGCCGAGACAAAGCGCTCGGCCTCGCGCATGTCGAGCGTGAAGATGGAGGAGGAGAGACCGGCGCCGACGCTGTTGTGCAGGGCGATCGCCTCTTCGAACGTGTCGTATTTCACCACGTAGAGGATGGGCGCGAAGGTTTCGCGTAGCATCGGGCCGCTCTGGCCCGGCATCTCGACGAGGGCCGGGCGGGCGTAATAGGCCTCTTCGCCGCCGATGCCGGCGACGCGCCCGCCGCCGTGCACCGTGGCGCCGAGGCTCTTCGCCTCGGCGAGCGCCTTCTCCATGCCATCGAAGGCGGCCTTGTCGATGAGCGGGCCGACGAGCGTGCCCTTCACGCGCGGATCGCCGATGGCGACGTTGCCGTAGACCTTGGCGAGGCGCGGCACCAGCTTGTCATAGACGCTGGCATGGACGATGAGCCGGCGCAGCGTCGTGCAGCGCTGGCCCGCCGTGCCCATGGCGGCGAAGGCGATCGCTCTCAGTGCAATGTCGAGGTCGGCCGAGGGGGCGACGACGGCGGCGTTGTTGCCGCCGAGCTCCAGGATGGCGCGGGCGAAGCGCTCGGCGAGCTTCGGGCCGACCTTGCGGCCCATGGCGGTGGAGCCGGTGGCCGAGACGAGCGGCACACGCTCGTCGGCGACCAGGGCCTCACCCGCCTCGCGGCCGCCGATGATGAGTTCGAAAAGCCCCTCCGGCACGCCGCCGAAGCGCTTGGCGGCCCGTTCTGTGATGGCGGTCACGGCGAGCGCGGCGAGCGGTGTCTTCTCGGACGGCTTCCAGATCACCGGGTCGCCGCAGATGAAAGCGAGCGCGGCATTCCACGACCAGACGGCGACGGGGAAGTTGAAGGCGGTGATGACGCCGACGGGGCCGAGCGGATGCCAGGTCTCCATCATGCGGTGGTGCGGCCGCTCGGTGGCGATGGTGAGGCCGTAGAGCTGGCGCGAGAGGCCGACGGCGAAATCGCAGATGTCGATCATCTCCTGCACCTCGCCGAGGCCTTCGGAGACGATCTTGCCCGCTTCCAGCGTCACCAGGAGGCCTAGGTCCTCCTTGGCGGCGCGCAGCTCCTCGCCGAGGAGGCGAACGAACTCGCCGCGCCGCGGCGCCGGAACCCTGCGCCATTCGGCGAAGGCCTTTTCGGCGCGGTCGACGGCCGCGCGGGTCTCGGCGGCGCCGGCCTCCCGGATGTGGGCGATGATTTCGCCGGTGACGGGCGAGCGGGCGGCGAGGCCCGTCGAAGCGAAGGCGGTGTCGGACACGCCGAGGCGCTTCAGAATGGCGAGCGCTTCCTCGCGGGCGGAAGCGGCGGCGGTGTGAACGGTCATGTCTCTTCCCGGAGCGTTGTGCGGCCCCTGCCTCAATCCGGTGAGGCGGCCGCCGTCTGATGCATCGCGGATGCGGGTCTCGTCGTCGCGACAGGATGGCGGTTTCATGTCCGCGTTTCAAACGATATGTTCTCACGAGTTCATGAAGAAACGGAATGAATGATGCGCGACGTTCAGCAGCGCCTCGCTCTGCCTTCGCTGACGGCGCTCGCCGCTTTCGAGGCGGCGGCGCGGCACCTGTCCTTCACCAAGGCGGCTGAGGAGCTCAACCTGACGCAGGGTGCCGTCAGCCGACAGGTGGCGGCGGTGGAGGCACAGCTCGGCCTGAAGCTTTTCGAGCGGGTGCGCCAGCGCGTGGTGCTGACAGCGGCCGGCAGCGCCTATGCCGGGGAGGTGCGCGAAGCGCTGGCGCGGCTCACCGCCGCGACGGTCAATGCCATGGCCTTCCGCGGGGCGGGCGGCATCCTCGATCTCGCCATTCTGCCGACCTTCGGCACGCGCTGGCTGATCCCGCGGCTGCCCGGCTTTTTCCAGCGCCATCCGGGCGTCACCATCAACTTCGCCACGCGCATCCTGCCGTTTGACTTCGCGCGCGAAGGGTTCGACGCGGCGATCCATTTCGGCGAGGCGGTATGGCCCGGCGCGCGCATGCACCGGCTGATGGGCGAAGTGATCGTGCCGGTGGCGAGCCCGGCGCTCGTCGCCCGCCACGAACTCGCCGAGGTGGCGGACGTTCTCACTGTTCCATTGCTGCAACAGGCGACGCGGCCACGTGCCTGGGGCCTGTGGCTTGCAGCCCAGGGGCTCTCGGCCGACAGGGCGGTCATGGGCCCGCGTTTCGAGCAGTTCGCCATGGTGGCGCAGGCGGCCGTCGCCGGCCTCGGCCTCGCCATCGTGCCGCGCTTCCTCGTCGAGGACGAATTGCGCGCCGGCGCCCTCGTCGTGCCCTTCGAGCGGCCGATCACGAGCGAGGAGGCCTATTATCTCGTCTATCCGGAGGAGAAGGCCGACCGCCCGGCGCTTGCCGCCTTTCGCGACTGGCTTCTGGCGGAGTGCGGGACGGAAACGGCCGGACGGACGGAGTGAGGGATATTGCCCTGTGCAGCTGCGACAGCCGCAGCCCATGGACAAGCCACGTCGCATGCGGCAATCATGCGGGCTGCTCATGAAGCAGCCACCCCGCAACGCTTCGCCTCCGCTCATTTCGGCGCTGCCAGGATCATGTCCCAGACCCCCAATCGTTCCACCCCAGAGACCGCCGACGTCGTCATCGTCGGCGGCGCGGCGATGGGCTCCTCCGTCGCCTTCCATCTCCTGTCCGATCCCGCCTTTTCCGGTCGCGTGCTCGTGATCGAGAAGGATCCGACCTATGCGCGCTCGGCATCGGCGCTGTCGGCGGCCTCCATCCGTCAGCAGTTCTCGAGCCCGGTCAACATCCGCATCTCGCTCTACGGCGTCGCCTTTCTGCGCGACATAGGCGCGCGCCTTGCCGTCGGCGACGAGCGGCCGGTGATTGATTTCACCGAGGGCGGCTATCTCTATCTTGCGGCGACGCCCGAAGGGGCCGAGACGCTCGCCTGCAACCACGCGGTGCAGGAAGCCGAGGGCGCCGACATCGTCCTGTTCGATGCCGCTGGTCTCAAGGACCGATTCCCGTGGCTCGTCACGGACGATCTCCTTGCAGGGGCCTGGGGGCGCAGCGGCGAGGGTTGGTTCGACGGTTGGGGCCTGCTGCAGGCCTTCCGCAAGAAGGCGCGGGCGCTCGGGGCCGAGTATCGTACCGGCGAGGTCGCCCGTCTCGAGCGGCAGGGCGGCCGCGTCGTCGCCGTGCACCTTGCCGATGGCAGCCGCATCGCCTGCGGCGCAGTGGTCGATTGCGCGGGCTCGGACGGGCGGCGCATCGCCGCGAGCGCCGGCATCGACATCCCCGTCCATGCCAGGAAGCGCTATGTCTTCAGCTTCACCTGCAAGGGGCCGGTCGACAACTGCCCGCTGATGATCGACACCTCCGGCGCCTACGTGCGGCCCGAGGGGCACCGCGGCGCCGACGGGCAGATGTTCATCTGCGGCATCTCGCCAGAGCCCGAGGCCGATCCCGAGTGGGACGGCGATGCGGAGACCGTCGACTGGTCGCTGTTTGAGGAGGTGATCTGGCCGGCGCTCGCCATGCGCGTGCCCGCCTTCGAGCACATCCGCCCCGGCCGGGCCTGGTCCGGCCCCTACGACATGAACCTCCTCGACCACAACGCCATCGTCGGCCGTGCCGGCGAGGTCGAGAACCTCTTCCTCGCCAACGGCTTCTCCGGCCACGGCCTGCAGCAGGCCCCCGCCGTCGGCCGCGGCATCGCCGAGGAGATCGTGCACGGGCGCTTCGTGACGCTCGACCTCTCCGACCTCGGCTACGGCCGCATCCTCGCGCAGCGGCCGCTGCGCGAGGCGAACGTCATCTGAGGTCGATCAGACCGGCGCGTGCTGGGTGCCGAAGCCGACCGCGATGCGGTTCCAGAAGTTGATCATGGCAAGGAGCGCCGTCAGCGCGACGACCTCCTTCTCGGAGAAATGCTCGTCGAGGGCGGCCGAGGCCCGGACGAGGGCGGCATGGTCGTCCATGCGTGTCATCGCTTCCGCATAGGCGAGGGCGGCGCGCTCGCGCGCATCGAAGGCGGGCGATTCCCGCCATGTCGGCAGGAGATAGAGCCGCTCCGGCTTCTCGCCGTATTTCTTCACCGCATCGCCGCCGTGCATGTGCACGCAATAGGCGCAGCCGTTGATCTGCGAGGCGCGCGTCTTCACCAGCTCGACGAGCGTCATGTCGAGGCCGAGCCCCTCGATGTCGCCGTTGAGCCGGCGCGCCGTGGCGAAGACGTCGGGGATGATACCGTAGGCGTTGATGGTTCTCGTCATCATGTGCTCCTGTGCACGGCCGAGCGAGGCCGCATGCCCTTGAAGACGCTGCACAGGGACGCCTTGTGACAGGGAAGCCGCAAAAAACTTCGGCTCAGCCGTCCGCGGGCATGCGGACGAGCTTGTCCGGATTGAGCACGAAATAGATGGCCGTGATCCGCTCGCCGTCGCTCGCCGCCATCACGATCCGCACCGGGCGTTCCTCCTCGTAAGTGACGAACCCTGCTTCGCCGGCAAAGCGCGCCGGCCGGTCGACGCGGCCGCGGCCGAGCTTGCGGGCGACGCCCAGCACCAGCCGCACGATCCGCCCGGCGCCGCGCACGATGTTGCGGGCGGCAAGCACCTTGCCGCCGCCGTCCGACGTGATGGTGGCGTCCGGCGCGAGCAGGCCGATGAGCCGCTCGGCATCCCCGGCGGCGAGCGCGAGGCGGAATTCCTCCATGAGGCGCTCATGCCGCCGGCGGCGTGCCAGAACATCCCCCGGCGCTGCGGGGATCTGCCCGTCGCCGAGTCGTCGCCGCGCCCGGGCGACGATCTGCCGGCAGGCCGCCTCGCTGCGGCCGAGCACCTCGGCGAGGCGGGCATAGGGCATGTCGATGAGCGCGCGCAGCACGAAGGCGCAGCGCTCCACCGGGCCGAGGCGCTCTATCAGCACGAGGACGGCATAGGGCAGGTCGCCGGCGAAGGCGTCGCCGTCGTCGGGTCCCGTCCAGGGCTCGGGCAGCCAAGGCCCGTCATAGGCGGCGCGCTCGCGCCGTGCGGCCCGCAGCCGGTCGATGGCGAGCCGGCTCGTCACCGTGATGAGCCAGGCCTCCGGATTGTCGATTGCCCCGCCGGCGGCATGGAAGCGCAGGAAGGCATCCTGCACCACGTCCTCGGCGTCGCCCATCGTGCCGAGCATGCGATGGGCGATGGCAAGGAGCCGCGGCCGCACGGCGAGGAACGCGGCCGCTCCATCGTCTGCGATGGCATCGCCGGCGGCGTTCCCGGAGGCTGGCGGTCGGCGGTGCTGGTTCACGTCCGGTTCCGGTCCGCGGGGCGGCTCAGAGGAGGCCGCGCTTGGCGAGGTTGCGCATCAGCTGCCCGGTGCCGAAGGTCCACGGTGCGCAGTCCTGGCTGTGGCGCATGCGGTTGACGAGGCTGCCAAGCTGCGGGGCGGCGATGGTGACGACGTCGCCCACCTTGTGGGTAAAGCCCTTGCCCGGCGCATCGCGGTCCTCGACCGGCGCGAAAAGCGTGCCGAGGAAGAGCACCGCCCCGTCCGGATACTGGTGATGCCTGCCGATCATCTGAGCCGCGAGGTCGGCCGGGTCTCGGCTGATCTTCTCGATGGTGGAGAAGCCCTCCATGCGGAAGCCATCCTCGCCCTCGACGGTCAGCGTCACGTGCATGCGGCGCACGTCGTCGAGCGAGAAGCCGTCGTCGAAGAAGCGCAGGAAGGGGCCGACCGCACAGCTCGCGTTGTTGTCCTTCGCCTTGCCGAGGAGCAGGGCCGAGCGGCCCTCGACGTCGCGCAGGTTGACATCGTTGCCGAGGGTGGCGCCGACGATGCGCCCGTCCGAGGCGACGACCAGCACCACCTCGGGCTCGGGATTGTTCCAGGTGGAGATGGCGTGGATGCCGGCATCCGCTCCCGTGCCGACGCTCGACATGGGCTGGGCCTTGGTGAAGATCTCGGCATCCGGCCCGATGCCAACCTCTAGATACTGGCTCCAGGCGCCCTGGGCCACGAGCACCTCCTTGAGGCGCATGGCCGCGGGCGAGCCGGGCCTGAGGCGGGCGAGGTCATCGCCGACGAGGCGGTTGATCTCCTCGCGGATGGCCGCCGCGGCGTCCGCATTGCCACGCGCGCGCTCCTCGATGACGCGCTCCAGCATGGAGACGGCGAAGGTCACGCCCGCCGCCTTCACCGCCTGCAGGTCAATGGGCGCGAGGAGGTAGGGCCGGGTGGAATCACGCGTCGCCTCCACGGAATTGGCGAGGATGGCCTCGAGCGGACCCAATGATTCGCCCTTGGCGTCGCGCAGGGCGGCCGCAGGTGCGGAAGTTTCGCATAGGTCGCGCATCGTCGCGAAAGCGCGGCTGATATCGAAAACCTCGCCATCGCGGACGGTCACCACCGAAGGGCCGGCAACATCGGGCCGGAAGACGCGGCCGGCCAAGGCGGCCCTCGCAAAATCGGTCGGCAGGGTGGTGGCTGTGGAAAGGGTCAGGCCCCCCATGGATGCGCTCCTCGCTGAAGACTCAAATTTCGTTTCGCTTGCGTTTGTCGTCGATTATTCATTGAACTGTCATGTCATTGTCATGCTATGCTCGCTAGCAACGAAGAGAAGGGTCCCCGAGGGGGGCTCCGGGAGATGGGGAGGCTATCATGGCATCTCGTATTGTAACCATGGCAAGTGCGGCGGCTTTCATCGCCGCGGCAGGACCGGCTGCTGCCCAGACTGAAATCCAGTGGTGGCATGCCATGTCGGGCGCGCTCGGCGAGAAGCTCG
Source organism: Chelatococcus sambhunathii (assembly GCF_001418005.1). Lineage (GTDB taxonomy): Bacteria > Pseudomonadota > Alphaproteobacteria > Rhizobiales > Beijerinckiaceae > Chelatococcus_A > Chelatococcus_A sambhunathii. The sequence goes on from NZ_LIOL01000005.1 coordinate 254,335, forward strand.
AGAAGATCGCCAGCGACTTCAACGCCTCGCAGAGCGAGTACAAGGTTGTCCCGGTCTTCAAGGGCAGCTATCCGGAGACCATGACGGGCGCCATCGCTGCCTTCCGCGCCAAGCAGCACCCGACGATCGTGCAGGTCTTCGAGGTCGGCACGGCGACCATGATGGCGGCCAAGGGCGCCGTCTATCCCGTCTACAAGCTGATGGCCGACGAGAACGAGCCGTTCGATCCCAAGGCCTACCTGCCGGCGGTGACGGGCTACTACAGCGACACGCAGGGCAACATGCTGTCGTTCCCGTTCAATTCATCGACGCCGATCCTCTATTACAACAAGGATCACTTCAAGAAGGCCGGCCTTGACGAGAACACCCCGCCCAAGACCTGGCCGGAGGTGGAGGAGTTCGCCAAGAAGCTGCAGGCGGCGGGCATCGCGTGCGGCTTCACCACCCAGTGGCCGTCCTGGGTCCATGTCGAGAACTTCTCGGCCATGCACAACATCCCGCTGTCGACCGAGGCCAACGGCTTCGGCGGCCTCGGCACCGAGCTCAAGATCAACAACCCGACGCTCGAGAAGCACTGGACGGCGCTGGTCGACTGGCAGAAGTCGAAGATCTTCGACTACGGTGGCCGCCAGGGCAAGTCGGATCCCAAGTTCCTCTCCGGCGAATGCGCCATGACCTTCGCCTCCTCGGCGGCGCGCGCCAACATCATGGCCAATGCCAAGTTCGGCGTCGGCTACGGCATGCAGCCCTACTGGCCGGACGTGCAGGGCGCCCCGCAGAACTCCATCATCGGCGGCGCGACGCTCTGGGTCCTCGCCGGTCGTCCGAAGGAGGAATACAAGGGCGCGGCGAAGTTCTTCGCCTATCTGTCGAAGCCCGAGGTGCAAGCCTGGTGGCACCAGCAGACCGGCTACCTGCCGATCACCAAGGCCGCCTACGAGCTGTCGCAGAAAGAAGGTTTCTATGAAAAGAACCCGGGTTCCGACATCTCGATCAAGCAGATGAACCTCAACCCGCCGACCGACAACTCCAAGGGCCTGCGTCTCGGCAACTTCGTCCAGATCCGCGACATGATCGAGGAGGAACTGGAGAACGCGCTAACCGGCAAGAAGTCGGCGAAGGACGCGCTCGACGCGGCGGCGAAGCGCGGCAACGAGCTGCTCCGCCAGTTCGAGAAGTCCAACTCCTGAATAATGTAATGTAGAATGGCGGCGCCCGGACTGCATCGGGCGCCGCCCTGTTCCTTCTGGGGGGCCGATGCAGGCAAAACGGGTCACCTTCGGCGGCGGCATCGTGCCTTATCTGCTGCTTGCGCCGCAGCTTGCCATCACCATCATCTTCTTCCTGTGGCCCGCTGGCCAGGCGCTCTACACCTCGCTCTTTGCCGAAGACGCCTTCGGCCTGTCGCGCCAGTTCGTCGGCCTCGCCAATTTCGTCGCCCTGTTCGAGGATCCGAGCTACCGGTCGAGCTTCGCCATCACTGTGGTCTTCTCCGCGTCCGTCGCGGCCATCTCGCTCGGTCTCGGGCTCCTCTTCGCGCTCGCCGCTGACAAGGTGGGGCGCAAGGCGATGGTCTACCAGACGCTGCTCATCTGGCCCTATGCCGTGGCCCCGGCGGTCGCTGCCATCCTGTGGTGGTTCATGTTCGATCCGTCGGTCGGCGTGGTGGCGCGTGGTCTGCGGGCCATCGGCATCTACTGGAACCACCACCTCAACGGCACCGATGCGCTCATCATGGTCATTCTCGCCGCCTCGTGGAAGCAGGTGAGCTACAACTTCCTATTCTTCCTCGCCGGACTGCAGGCCATTCCGCGCACGCTTGTGGAGGCGGCGGCGCTCGACGGGGCGGGCCCCTGGCTGCGTTTCCGCAAGATCGTCTGGCCGCTGCTCGCGCCGACGACCTTCTTCCTGCTTGTCGTCAACATCGTCTACGCCTTCTTCGACACCTTCGGCATTATCCACGCGACGACCGGCGGCGGGCCCGGCCAGTCCACCACCATCCTCGTGTACAAGGTGTTCAAAGACGGCTTCGAATCGCTCAATCTCGGCGCTTCCGCCGCTCAGTCGGTGGTGCTGCTCGTCATCGTCATCGGCCTGACGGCGCTGCAGTTCCGCCATATCGAGCGCAAGGTCCATTACTGAGGGGGCGGGGACATGGTCGAATCCGGCCGCAAGCTGACTTTCGCCGCCCATGCGGCGCTCATCCTCGGCGTTGCCGCCATGGTGCTGCCGGTGTGGCTCGCCTTCGTGGCGTCCACCCATCCCGGCACGGACTTCCTCACTGGCCGCATCGGCTTTCTGCCGGGTGCGGCCCTCATCGCCAACTACAAGGAGGCGCTGTTTACCGGCTCCAGCGTCTCCGGCTTTCCGCCCGTCGGGCCGATGCTGTGGAACAGCTTCGTCATGGCCATGGCGATCGCCATCGGCAAGATCGCCATCTCGCTGCTGTCGGCCTTCGCCATCTGCTATTTCCGCTTCCCCTTCCGGGTCACGGCTTTCTGGCTCATCTTCATCACGCTGATGTTGCCGGTCGAGGTGCGCATCCTGCCGACCTTCGAGGTCGTGGCCAATCTCGGCATGCTCAACAGCTATTCGGGCCTCGCCATTCCGTTGATCGCCTCGGCGACGGCGACGTTCCTGTTCCGTCAGGTCTTCATGACTATACCAGACGAATTGACGGAAGCGGCGCGCATCGACGGGGCGGGGCCGCTACGCTTCTTCTGGTCCATCCTGATGCCGCTGTCGCGCACCAATATTGCCGCGCTTTTCGTCATCCTCTTCATCTACGGCTGGAACCAGTATCTGTGGCCGCTGCTCGTCACCACGGATCAGAGCTATTACACCATCGTCATGGGCATCCAGCGCCTCGCGGCCGCGGCGGCCGAGGCCGATCCCGTATGGCACCTCGTCATGACGACGACCATCCTCGCCATGCTGCCTCCCGTCGTGGTGGTCATTGCGATGCAGCGCCTCTTCGTGAAGGGGCTGGTCGAGACGGAGAAGTAGGCGGCGGCCCCGGCGGCGGGGTGCCGGCACGCGCCCCTCCCGACCGACCGCACGACCGTGGGCCATGAAAACGCGGATGGCCGGCTTGTGCATTGCGTGGATGCGAAGAGCGCGTAATCCGCACCGCTCGTCATGGCCGGGCTTGTCCCGGCCATCGACGCGTTTGGCGTTGCTCGCACTTTCAAGGTGCGGATGCCCGCAACAAGCGCGGCCATGACGACGGGACCGATGACAGACCGCTGACGAAGCACCTTTATGCGTTTCTAGCCGGACAGGGCGGCAGGTTCCAGCCGTTCCCTGCCCTCACCCGTTGCGCGCGGCAAAAGCCTTGATGGCGTCCACAAGGACGCGCACGGCGACATCCGCGTCGTCGACGGTGATCGACTCAGCCGGATTGTGACTGATGCCGCCTTTGCAGCGCACGAAGACCATTGCCGAAGGGCACAGGCGCGCCATGGCCATGGCGTCGTGGCCGGCACCCGACGGCAGGTGCCGCGCGCCGATGCCCTGGCCCGTGACGGCCGTCTCCAGCGCGCGCATCAGGCCGGCGTCCATGGCGGTGGCAGGGGCGTCGAAATAGAGGTCGAGATCGAGCGCCACATGGCGCCGGGCGGCGATGTCGCGCATCTCGGCCACCATTTCCTCGACAATGGCGTGGCGCACGGGATCGTCCGGCGCGCGCACGTCGAGCATGAAGTCGACGCGGCCGGGAATGACGTTGGAGGCGTTGGGCGCCACCTTGGCCATGCCGATCGTCGCGACGGTCGAGGGATCACGGGCGCCGATGCGTTCGACGGCGAGGTTCATCTCGCTCAGCGCGGCGAAGGCATCGCGCCGCAGCGCCATCGGCACGGTGCCGGCGTGGCCGGCCTCGCCCGTCACCACGCCGCGCGCCCGGGTGATGCCGTTGATCGCGCTGACGATGCCGACCGGCAGGTTCTCGCGCTCCAGCACCGGTCCCTGCTCGATGTGGAATTCGATGTAGCCCTTGACGGAGCTCGGATCGCGGCCGAGCTGCGTCACGGCCTCGGGGTCGCCGCCGAAGGCGAGCAGGGCCTCGCGCAGGCTCATCCCGTCGTAGTCCCTGCCATCGAGCCAGGCTCGGTCGTAGGTGCCCGCGATCGCCTGCGAGGTCGAGAGATTGGTGGGGAAGCGGACGTTCTCCTCGTCGCCGAAGGCCAGCACTTCGATGGCAAAGGGCATGCGCTCCCCGCGCCGGGCGAGCTCCTCGACGGCGACGATGCCAGCCAGCACCCCAAGCATGCCGTCATAGCTGCCGGCATCGACCACGGTGTCGATGTGCGAACCGACGAGGAGCGCGGGCGCGCCCGGCTCGATCCCCTCGTAGCGGCCGACGACAGTGCCGGCGGCGTCGATATGCGCGCTCATGCCCGCCGCCTCCATCATGCGCATCACCGCTTCGGCGGCGGCGCGATGGGCCGGCGACAGGTAGAGGCGCGTCAGGCGCCCCGGCTCGTCGGTATATTGATTGAGATCGGCGGCGAGCGTCATCAGGCGCTCGCCGAGCACGGTGGTGGGCAGGGGCGGCATGGCGATCATGGGGGTCAAGCTAGCGGGCCACGCCATGCCGCTCAAGCGCCATCAATAGATCAATAGGTGGCGCGCCCGCCGGACAGATCGAAGACGGCGCCCGTGGTGAAGCTGTTGTCCTCCGAGGCGAGGAAGGCCACCATGCTTGCTACTTCCTCCACCTCGACGAAGCGTCCGCGCGGGATCTTCGACAGCATGTATTCAATGAACTCCTCGCTCACCTGCTCGAGGATTCGCGTCTTGGCGGTGGCCGGCGTGATGCAGTTGACGGCGATGTTGCGGTCGGCGAGCTCCTTGCCGAGCGACTTGGTGAAGCCGATGACGGCGGCCTTGGACGCCGAATAGGCCGAGGCATTGGGATTGCCCTCCTTGCCGGCAATCGAGGCGACCAGCACGATGCGGCCGTAGTTGCGCGCGCGCATGCCGGGCACCAGCGCGCGGCAGCAATGGAAGGTGCCGTCGACATTGATCCGCTGCACGCGCGCCCATTCCTCGAGCGGGTATTCCCAGGCCTTGAAGGTTGGCCCGGCGATGCCGGCGCTGTTGACGAGGATGTCGACGGCCCCATGCGCCGCCTCCGCCGCCCTGGCGGCAGCCTCGACAGCGGCATAGTCGGTGATGTCGACGGCGCGGGCCGAGACGTCCGCGCCCATCTCCTTGGCTGTCGCTTCGGCCAGCGCGCCGTCACGGTCCCACAACTCGACGTGTTTCGCGCCGGAGGCCTTGAAGCGCTCGGCCACGGCTCGGCCGATGCCCTGGGCACCGCCCGTGACGACTGCCACACGCCCCTTCAAATCGATTTGATTCATGCGTTTCCTTCCCGGTTGTCACGTTTCAGCGCGAGATCAGAGCGAGGCGGTGACGCCGCCGTCGACATAGAGCACGTGGCCAGTCACGAAGTCCGAGGCCGGCGCGGAGAGATAGATGGCGGCGCCGGCGAGTTCGTCCACCTCGCCCCAGCGGCCGAGCGGCGTGCGCTTGGTCAGCCAGGCGGTGAAGTCGGCGTTCTCGACGAGGGCGCTGTTCATCTCGGTGGCGAAAAAGCCGGGGCCGATGCCGTTGACGCGGATGCCGTGGCGGCCCCAGTCCGCCGCCATGCCCTTGGTCAGCATCTTCACCGCGCCCTTGCTCGCGGCATAGGGCGCGATGGTCGGACGCGCGAGCTCGCTGATGACGGAGCAGATGTTGATGATCTTGCCGTAGCCGCGCGGGATCATGTGCCGCGCCGCCGCCTGGCCGACGTAATAGACGCTGTCGAGATTGGTGTGGATGATCTGGTGCCAGTCCTCGTCGGCGAAATCCTCCAGCGGGGCGCGGCGCTGGATGCCGGCGTTGTTGACGAGGATGGTGAGCGGCCCGACCTCATGCTCGATGCGGGCGACGCCCTCGCGCGCCGCCGTGGCGTCGGTCACGTCGAACGGCATCGCCACCGCCTCGCCACCCGCCGCGCGGATGAGCCCGGCCGCCTTGTCGAGCTTGGCCGCGTCACGGCCGTTGAGGACGACGCGCGCGCCCGCCGCGGCAAGGCCGCGGGCGATGGCGAGCCCGATGCCCTGGCCCGAGCCCGTGACGAGGGCCGTCCGGCCCGACAGATCGAAGATCGATAGTGTCATCCCACCTCCCCCGTCAGTGGCATCCGCCGCCGTGCGCCGGATGCTCGTTGAGGGCATGTGACGACGCGGGGGCGGCCAGCGTCAAGCCGCGGGCGAGCCGGGTTGGCATGTCCGCGACGCAGGGCGGCCTCAGGCGTGGACCCCGAGCTTCTTCTGCAGGCTGGTGGAGGAGGTCGTGTACTGGAAGACCAGGCGCTTGTCCGGATAGACGTAGTGGAACACGCGCTGGGCGGCGAGCGCCCCCTCGTGGAAGCCGGAGAGGATGAGCTTCAGCTTGCCCGGATAGCTGTTGATGTCGCCGATGGCGAAGATGCCGGGCACGCTCGTCTCGAACTTCTCGGTATCGACCGGGACGAGGTTCTCGTGGAGGTTGAGGCCCCAATCGGCGATGGGGCCGAGCTTCATGGTGAGTCCGAAGAAGGGCAGCAGCACGTCGCAGGCGATGGTGAAGGTCGACCCGTCGTCGCGGCGCACCACGGCCCCCTCCAGCACCGGTGCCTTGCCCTCGAGCTTGACCACCTGGCCGAGGTGGAAGTCCATCGCTCCCGCGGCGACGAGGGCGCGCATCTTGTTGACGGTATCGGGCGCCGCGCGGAAGGCGTCGCGCCGGTGCAGCAGCGTCAGGCGCTTCGCCAGCGGTGCGAGGTTCACCGTCCAGTCGAGGGCCGAATCGCCGCCGCCGACGATGAGGATGCGCTTGTGGCGGAAGGGCTCCATCTGCCGCACGGCATAGAACACGCTGGAGCCCTCGAAGCCCTCGATGCCGGGGATCGGCGGCTTCTTGGGCTGGAACGAGCCGCCCCCGGCCGCGATGATGATGGCCTTCGTGACGAATTCGGTGCCCGCGTCGGTCCTGAGGCGGAAGAGCGGCGCCTCGGCTGTGCCGAGGCTCTCGACCGTCTCCACCATCTCCGAGAGATGGAAGGTCGGGTGGAAGGGCTCGATCTGCGCCATAAGATTGTCGACGAGCCCCTGGCCGGTGACCATGGGGAAGCCGGGAATGTCGTAGATCGGCTTCTCCGGGTAGAGTTCCGCGCACTGGCCGCCGACCTTCGGCAGGATGTCGATGACATGGGCCCGGATGTCGAGGAGGCCGAGCTCGAAGACGGCGAAGAGCACGACGGGCCCGGCGCCGACGATGACGACATCGGTTTCTATACGGTCGCTCATGGACGTAAGATGCCTCCGCTCCACGCGCGGCTTCGCGCAATCAGCCAGTTTTGCCACTAATGCCCCCTCGCGGGGGCGGGGATCAACACGTATCGGGAGAGACGCATGGTGGCCATCGAACGCACGGCGACGCGCATTACGGGATTTGCCAATCCCGAACTCGATTTCCAGCTGATGCGCATGCTGGGCGCCGCCAGCTATGGCGGCGGCGCGCCGGGGGAGATCTTCGCCGCCCGGGCCGGGCTCGACGAAACGCCGCGCGAATGGCCGCGCCGTTTCGCCGATCTCGCCGCCGGCATCGAGCGCATGGCCGATGTCGCGCTCGGCCGTGGCCACCGCGTCAGCGCGCGCGAGCATTATGGCCGGGCCTCGATGTACTACCGGTCGGCCGAATATTTCTGCGACCCTTTCGTCGGCGAGGCGCTGCAGTACGGGCTCGCCAGCCAGCGCTGCTTCGCCGCGGCGATGCCCCTCTTCGCCGACAACGTCATCGCCATCGACATCCCTTTCGGCGACGTGCTGCTGCCCGGCTATTTCTGTGCGCCGGCGGGCGGTGCCGTCGACGGGCGCACGCTCGTCGCCATCACTGGCTTCGACGGCACAAACGAGGAAATGTTCTTTTCGGCGGCCCGTGCCGGCCTGGAGCGCGGCTTCAACGTGCTGCTCGCCCAGGGGCCGGGGCAGGTCTCGGCCATGCGCCGCTACCCGGACCTCGTCTTCCGGCCGGACTACGAGGCGCCGCTCGCCGCCGTCATCGACGCGGCGCTGGCGCGGCCGGATATCAACGGCGACAGGCTCGGGCTCTATGGCGTGAGCTTCGGCGGCTATTTCGCGACGCGCGCCGCCATCCACGATCCCCGGCTCAAGGCCCTCGTCCTCAACTCGCCCATCGTCGATCTCAAGGCCTATCTCCTCGGCTTCATGCCGCCCGGTGCGGAGGAGATGGAGGACCTGCCGCTCGCCTATGTGGACGAGATCCCGGACGAGATGATGCCGGTGACGATGAAGCTCTCCTTCAAATCCGCCTGCCGCCGCTACGGAGTCGACGGCACGCATGCCTGGCTGAAGCGCCTCGCCGACTTCCGTGCTGAGGAGGGGCTCGAGCGCATTGCCTGCCCGACGCTCGCCGTCGTCGGCGAAGGGGAGGGCGAGGAGGCGCTGCGCCAGCTCGACGTCTTCGCTTCGCGGGCCGGCGGCCGCGTGACGCGCTACGTCTTCACCCGCGCCGAGGGGGCGGACATGCATTGCCAAGTCGGCAACCTGCCGCTCGGCCTCGCCGTCGTCTACGACTGGCTGGAGGAGGTACTGTAGGGCCTAACCCACCGGCATGACGAGCCGCGTCACCGCTTCGCGCCAGCCGGCGAGCTTGGCTTTGCGCAGCGGTTCGCTCATGGCGGGCGCGAAGCGCCGCTCCACCCGCCACAAGTCCGCGAACTGTGCCGGGGCGGGAAAGACGCCGGCGGCGAGGCCGGCGAGATAGGCGGCGCCGAGCGCCGTCGTCTCCTTCACCACCGGCCGATCGACAGGAGCGGCGAGCAGGTCGGCGAGGCGCTGCATAGTCCAGTCCGACGCCACCATGCCGCCGTCGACCCGGAGCACCGTCTCGGCGCCGTCCGCCTGCGGCCAGTCAGCGCGCATGGCGGCGAGGAGATCGGCGGTCTGGTAGCAGACACTCTCCAGCGCCGCGCGGGCGAGTTCGGCTGGGCCGGTGCCGCGCGTCAGGCCGAAGAGGGCGCCGCGCACGTCCGGGTTCCAGTAGGGCGCGCCGAGGCCGACGAAGGCAGGCACGAGATAGACCTGCTGCGTCGGGTCGGCATCCTCGGCGAGCTGTCCGGTCGCGGCGGCGTCGGTGATGATGCCGAGCCCGTCGCGCAGCCATTGCACCGCCGCCCCGGCGACGAAGATGGAGCCCTCGAGCGCATAGGTGCGCTGGCCGTCGAGCTGATAGGCGATGGTGGTGAGCAGCTTGGTTCTGGAAGCGACCGGGGCATCACCCGTGTTGACGAGCGCGAAGCATCCCGTGCCGTAGGTCGATTTCACCATGCCGGGCGTGAAACAGGCCTGACCGACGGTTGCCGCCTGCTGGTCGCCGGCGATGCCGCAGATGCTGATCGGCGCGCCGAAGAGCGCGGCATCGCTCTCGCCGAACCTGCCCGAGCAGTCCCGCACTTCTGGCAGCATGGAGCGGGGCACGCCGAGAAGGCGCATGAGATCCTCGTCCCACTCCCCCTTGTGGATGTCGAAGAGGAGCGTGCGTGCTGCGTTGGTCGCATCAGTCGCATGGACCTTTCCGCCGGTGAGGCGCCACAGGAGGAAGCTGTCGACAGTGCCGAAGGCGAGCTCGCCGCGCTCCGCCCGCGCGCGCGCGCCGGGTACGTTGTCGAGGATCCAGGCGATCTTGGAGCCGGAGAAATAGGGATCGAGGATGAGGCCGGTGCGCGCCGTGAACAGCGACTCGTGCCCCTCGTCCTTCAGCCGGGCGCAGAGCGGCGCCGTGCGCCGGTCCTGCCAGACGATGGCGCGGTGGATGGCCCGGCCGCTCGCCCGGTCCCAGACCACCGTCGTCTCGCGCTGGTTGGTGATGCCGATGGCGGCGACATCGCGCGCCGCGGCGCCGGCCTTGTCGAGCGCCTCGCGGCAGGTCGCGAGCGTCGTCTCCCACAGGTCCTCCGGCTCGTGCTCCACCCAGCCCGAGGCCGGGAAATGCTGCGGGAACTCGCGTTGCGCCACGGCCGCGATGGAGGTGTCGGGCCGGAAGAGGATGGCTCGCGAGGAGGTGGTGCCCTGGTCGATGGCGAGAACGTAGGTGGCCAAGGAATGTTCCCTCCGGTTCGGCTTCTTGCGGTTCGGCTTCCTGTTGTGGCCGACGCTAGCGGATGCGCATCGCCCGCACCAGAACCGCTCCGATCCTGATCGGAGCGGGCTGCAGCCGCTCAGGCCGCTTGCCTGAGCCGCGCGGCCATGAAATCGTCGAGCGCGGCCGCCTCCTCCCGGGTCAGGCGCAGACCGAGCTTGGAGCGGCGCCACAGGACGTCCTCGGCTGTCATCGCCCATTCCTCGCGCATGAGATAGTCCACCTCGCGCTCGCTGAGACCGGCGCCGAACTGGCGGCCGAGGTCTGCCATGGCGCGGGCCCCCTCGAGGATGGCGAAGGCCCGCGTGCCGTAAGCTCGAGCAAGGCGCGCCGCGATGCCACCGCCGAGATAGGGATGCTCGCCCGCGATGCGGCGGGTCAGCGCGTCGTAGCCGTCATGCGGGAAATCTCCGCCCGGCAGCGGCGCACCCGCCGTCCACCCGGCCTTGGCCCGCGCCGCCTCGGGCAGTTGCGGCGCAAGCTTGTCGAGCACGGCCTCGGCGAGCCGGCGGTAGGTGGTGATCTTGCCGCCGAAGACGGAGAGGAGGAAGGGTTCGTTTCCCTCGCCCTCGCGCTTGAGCACGTAGTCGCGCGTCGCCTCCTGAGCCTTGGAGGCGCCGTCGTCGTAGAGCGGTCGCACGCCCGAATAGGTCCACACCACGTCCTCGCGCCGCACGGGTTTGGCGAAATATTCGCTCGCGGCGGCACAGAGATAGCCGATCTCCTCCTCGCTCGCCCTGACGGCGGCGGGGTCGCCGCGATAGTCGCGATCCGTCGTACCGATGAGCGTGAAGTCGTGCTCGTAAGGGATGGCGAAGACGATGCGGCCGTCGCTGTTCTGAAAAATGTAGCAGCGGTCGTGATCGAAGAGCTTCGGCAGGACGATGTGGCTGCCCTGCACGAGGCGTACGCCCGCCGGGGCCTTCTCGCGCACGATGCCGGCCAGCACGTCGGCCACCCAGGGGCCGGCGGCATTGACCAGCATGCGGGCCTTCACCGTCATCCGGGCGCCGTCGCTGCGCCGCTCGGCGGTGACGAGCCAATGGTCGGTGCGCCGCTCGGCGCCGATGACGCGCGTGCGCGGGTGGATGGCGGCGCCGCGCTCGGCCGCGTCGCGGGCATTGAGCACGACGAGGCGCGCGTCCTCCACCCAGCAGTCGGAATATTCGAAGGCGGTGGCATAGCCGCCCTTGAGCGGCCGGCCGGCCGGATCGTGGCGCAGGTCGAGGCGGCGCGTCGCCGGCAGCAGCTTGCGGCCGCCGATATGGTCGTAGAGGAAGAGGCCGAGGCGCAGCATCCAGGCGGGGCGCAGCCCGGCATGGTGCGGCAGCACGAAGCGCAGCGGCCGGATGATGTGGGGCGCGAGCTTCCACAGCACCTCGCGCTCCATCAGCGCCTCGCGCACCAGGCGAAACTCGTAATATTCGAGATAGCGCAGGCCGCCGTGGATGAGCTTGGTGGAAGCGGAGGAGGTGGCGCTGGCAAGGTCGTTCTGCTCGAAGAGGATGGTCGAAAGCCCCCGCCCGGCCGCATCGCGTGCGATGCCGCAGCCGTTGACGCCCCCTCCGATGATGGCGAGGTCGAAGACCTTCTCTTGCACGCCTTGGCTCCGCTCGCTTGCCCCGATCGCGCGGCCACCAGCCGCGCTCATTCAACCTGCGGCAGCATAAACGAAATGCCTATCGAAAACAATTCGGCCACAACGAAAGCGAAAACGAAAGATATCGCGACGGGAACGCTCAGCCGACCCGCGCGTGGTCCGCGAGATAATCGAGGAACACGCGCACCCGGGCTGGCAGTTGTGCGCCCTGGCCGATGAAGACGGCATGGATCGTTTCGGTATCGCCGGGATTCATGTCGGCCAGCACCTCGACGAGCCGGCCGGCGGCGAGGTCCGGCCCGATGTGGAAATGCGACAGACGGGCAAGGCCCGCCCCGGCGAGCGCGAGCCGGCGCGCGCTCTCGCCGTCGCCGACGAGGACATTGCCCACGGGCGGCACGGTGACGGTCGCGCCTGAAGCGTCGCGAAAAGGCCAGCCGGCGACGAGGCGGGTGAAGTTGAAGGCGATGCGGTTGTGCCTTTCGAGCTCCTCGAGCGTCGCCGGCGCGCCGTGGCGGGCGAGATAGTCCGGCGAGGCGACGACGGCCATGCGGCTCTCGCCGAGCTTGCGGGCGATGAGGGGCGAGGCGCGCATGGGCCCGACGCGGATGGCGACGTCGGCGCGCTCGTCGATGAGGTCGATGACCATGTCGGTCGCGACGATGTCGAGGGTGATCTCGGGATAGAGCGTGAGGAAGCCGGGCACAAGCGGCATCAGCCAGTGCAGCCCGAAGGGCACGTTGCTGTTGACGCGCACCCGCCCGCGCGGCACGGCGCCCGCCGCCACCTCGCGCTCGGCTTCCGCGATCGCGGCGAGGACGGCGCGGCAGCGGCCGTAGAACGCCTCGCCCTCGGGCGTGAGCCGCAGCTGGCGCGTGGAGCGGTGCACGAGCCGCGCGCCGAGCCGACCTTCGAGCCGCGCCACGAGCTTGCTGACCGCCGAGGGCGTCATGCCGATGCGGCGCGCCGCGGCCGAGAAGCTGCCGAGCTCGACGACGCGCGCGAAGACCTCCATCTCGCCGGAGCGGTTGATGTCGAGACGACTCATGACGCCGTTCTATCCCGTTCGATGTGAACTGAAGTCACAGATCCTGTGCCTTCCACCATGCTAGTTCACGCCGCCGGCCGGTTCCATCTCTCACCGCGAGCGGCCGGATGGCCAGACGAGCAGGAGATGGACGATGGAATTCAGGCGGTTGGGAGCATCGGGGCTGAAGGTGCCGGTCCTGTCCTTCGGCGCGGGGACCTTTGCGGGCAAGGGGCCGCTCTTCGGCGCCTGGGGCAACACGGATGCCGACGAGGCGCGCCGTCTCCTCGACATCTGCCTCGAGGCCGGGCTCAACCTGTTCGACACGGCCGATGTCTATTCCGATGGCGCCTCGGAGGAGGTGCTGGGCGAGGCGATCCGCGGCCGGCGCGACAAGGTGCTGATCTCCACCAAGACGGCGCTGCCCATGGGCGAGGGGCCGAACGACGCCGGCGCCTCGCGCGCCCGCCTCGTGACGGCGACCGAGGATGCGCTGCGCCGCCTCGGCACGGACTACATCGACCTCCTGCAGCTGCACGCCTTCGACGCCGGCACGCCCGTGGAGGAAGTGCTGGCGACGCTGGACGCGCTCGTGCGCGCCGGCAAGGTGCGCTATGTCGGTGTCTCCAACTTCGCCGGCTGGCAGCTCATGAAGTCCCTTGCCCTTGCCGAGCGGCATGGCTGGCCGCGCTACGTGGCCCATCAGATCTATTATTCGCTCGTCGGCCGCGACTACGAGTGGGACCTGATGCCGCTTGCGCAGGACCAGGGCGTCGGCGCCCTCGTCTGGAGCCCGCTCGGCTGGGGCCGCCTGACCGGCAAGATCCGCCGCGGCGCGCCCGTGCCCGCTGGCAGCCGCCTCAACGAAACCGCCGATTTCGGCCCGCCGGTGCCGGAGGAGCGGCTCTACCGCGTCGTCGACGCGCTCGACGAGATCGCCGCCGAGACCGGCCGCACGGTGCCGCAGATCGCCCTCAACTGGCTCATCGCGCGCCCGACGGTGGCCTCCGTCATCATCGGCGCGCGCAACGAGGCGCAGCTGCGCGACAACCTCGGCGCCCTGGGCTGGCGCCTCACCGCCGAGCAGATGGCGAAGCTCGACGCGGCGAGCCGCGTGACGCCGCCCTATCCGCATTTCCCCTATCACCGGCAGGAGGGTTTTGCGCGGCTCAACCCGCCGATGGTGTGAGGGCGGTTCCGCCCCGCGCCGCTGTGCAGGAGCGATGCGGCCGGCGATTGTGGTAAAGGACGGGCGGCGGCCCCCCTCCCGGCCGTCGCCGCCTTGGAAAGCTTCGATGCCCGATAGACCCGCCGTGCTCTTCGTCTGCCTTGGCAACATCTGCCGCTCGCCGCTGGCGGAGGCGGCCATGCGGGCCGAGGCGTCGCGGGCGGGGCTCGACCTCCTCGTCGATTCGGCCGGCACGGAGCACTGGCACGTCGGCAAGGCGCCCGGCAGGCGGGCGCAGGCCGTGGCCGCCCGCAACGGCATCGACATCAGCGGCTATCGCGCCCGGCAGGTGGTGCGCGAGGACTTTTTGCATTTCACCCATGTCGTGGCGCTCGACCACGACAATCTCGCCCGGCTCCTCGCGTTGCGCCCGGCAGGCGCAGGCGCCGAAGTGAGCCTGCTGCTCGACCACGTTCCCGGCCGCGCCGGCGAGGCGGTGGCTGATCCCTATTACGGCGAAGCGGCCGGCTTCGACACGACCTGGGCGGATGTAACGGCGGGCGCGCGGGGGCTCGTGGCGCGGCTGTCGGGAGTTTTGTGAGGCGGGCGGAAACGGCCGTGCCGGGGGATGGACTCGTCAGCGGTCCGTTCGCGCCACGGATCGCAAGATGATGCCCGGCCGCTCGGGTCTCCACCTTGACATGCCGCTATTTATATAACATGATATATAACATGTTAAATAAAAACTCCTCCGAAGACACGCTACGCTCTCTTGGCCTGATGACGCTCGGCAGCCGGTTGAAGCGGCTCGGCGAGCGGCTCCAGGCGGAGGTGCAGCCGATCCTGAGCGAGCTGGCGCCGCCGGTGGCCGCGGGCCAGCATCCGCTCCTGGCGGCGCTGTCGAAGCACGGCGCGCTGACCGTGGGCGAGCTCGCGGCGCTGCTCGGCGTCGCGCAGCCGGGGATCACCCGGGCTGTCGGGCAGCTCGCCGGGATCGGCCTCGTCGCGGTCACCACCGCGGCGGAAGACGGCCGCCGGCGGCTCGTCTCCCTCTCGCCGGACGGGGTGGCCTTCGTGGCTGCGGCGCGGGAGGGCGTCTGGCTCCGCGTCGAGAAGGCGGTGGCCGATCTTTGCGCGGGATTCGGCGACGAGCTTCTGGCGCATATCGGCAGCATCGAGGACGGGCTCGCGCGAAAGCCGCTGACGGCGCGTGCCGTGGAGGAGCGACAGGATGACCTCGCATGAGCTCGATCGCCCGGCCTGGGCTTCGCTGACCTCGCGGCACCAGGCCTTCGCCGACGGAGATGCGAAGGCGCGGCGGTATCGCCCTTCGATCGTGCCGTTCGCGGCAAGCGCCGACGACAGCCCGGAAAGCCTCGAAGCGCTCGGGACCCTGCTGGAGCCGGGCGACACGGCAGTCCTCCTGCAGGCCGGCGAGATCCGCCTGCCCGCGAGCCTTCGCGCGATCAGGCGCGCCGAAGGCGTCCAGATGCTGGCCGACGGCGGCCACGCGCCCTTCGAGGACGACAGGATCGCGCGGCGGCTCACGCCGGCGGATGCCGAGGACATGCTGGCGCTCGCCGCGCTCACCGAGCCCGGCCCCTTCACCCTGCGCGCGCTCGACATCGGCCGCTTCTGGGGCGTGCGCGAGAACGGCCGGCTGGTCGCCATGGCCGGCGAGCGCATGGCCCAGCCGGGTCACGTCGAACTCAGCGGCGTCTGCACCCATCCCGAAGCGAGGGGCCGCGGCCTCGCCCGCCTGCTGTCGCGCTACGTGGCGGGACGGATCGCACACGGCGGCGACCGGCCCTATCTGCACGCCTTCGCCAGTAACACCGCCGCCATCCGCCTCTACGCATCGATCGGCTTCATCTTGCGCACGACGATGCAGGTCGCGGTGATTGAGCGCGTGGATGATTGACGCGGCGCGCTGTCGGTGTGTGAGGCGGCTCGCGATGCGTCTGCCGTCAATCAAAAAGTCCGGGCTGATCGGGGTCGGGCGGGTTGTCGGGGCGATAGTCCGGCGATGATCGTGGTGACGGCTCTGCCAATTTCTCAAGCGCTCTGAAGTAGCCTTCAGCGAAACACTCCAGCATTTCGATCTTGCGGCGCATATCGACGCGAGGGATATCTCTAGCGTCGATAACGTGAAGCTCTCGTGGTTGTTTTGGTCCCGGGCAGCTGAAATCTAGAATTTCAAATCGCGCGTCCTCAAGGTCAGGATCCTGCATCAGGATTTCGTCGACAAGTGTTACAAAGAGCGAAAGTCGCTCACCTGCAAGGGGGTTCTGCCGCCAAAAGCTGAACCAAGGGAAATAAAGTTGACCTCCTACACCGTAAATCATTGGTGGATCGAAGGGTATCATCAACCCGCGTCCAACCGGATAATAACGTCTATCAACACTTTGATAGAAGCGGGGGGAAACATTGGAAAAATGATCGCGAATTAGTGGAAGAACTTCAAGAAGGTTCTGTCGAACACTTTCGCGCGGTAGCTTCTGAATGCCTCGAAATACCTCGTCATAAGGAGCATTCAGCAGAAGCATGTCTCGAGTGGCTAAATAGAGCGGCTTGTAATTGAACTGAGGCGGATTGCGCGCCAGCTGAACAAGTGCTCTGGCTATAACGTTGGGATCGCCGCGCCAGTTTCGTGCAAGATGTTGGACCGAAGGTATGCGCAAATCTGCCATGCAGCACCTGCCTATTGAACGGAGAAAGGACACCTCACCTTCGAGTAAAACTCTTGTATCTTGAAATTATCAATCTTCATGCCTGGATTCACAATTCCCCCATGATTCCAAGCTGCATGCCACGGACCTCCTTTCGCGTGACTTAATGTCACTAGTTCACCTGCTGGCAGCCTAGAGTAGAATCCAACGACCTCGCTTAGCAACGACTCGGTCTGAATGTCGAAATTATACCGCACAATGCGGCGTTGGCCATCAGCCGGATCAATTCGTGTGGCGCGCCCGACAATTGGCAGGTGATCGTAGGATTTAAACTCGTGATAGAGGTAGGGGAGGACAGGGCCATATTCCCAAGCTTCGAACCCATGTCGCACTAGGGGGCGGTCAAGTTCAATAAGCGACCACACGTGGCAAAAATATACGATCTTCTGAAGAGCGAGATTAGTCACCGGTCGACTGTTCCCTTCACAGAAGTCGAGCGTGAAGTTCGCTATGGCGCGTCCATCGTAGCCGTCAATCATGACTCGTTCCCCATCTGTTCTTATCGTCAATCGAGCCAACGAGCAATCCGTTGCGGTCAGCGGATCCAAGGGAATCGTAATAGCTGGAAGGCAGCTCGCATAACGTAAACAGCGGCTCGGCTTCTCCCAAGCCCGCTGCCGATAACTAAATTCTCGAAAGCGAACATCCGCAAGCAAGAAATGGCGCGCCCGAAAGGATTCGAACCTCTGACCCCCAGATTCGTAGTCTGGTGCTCTATCCAGCTGAGCTACGGGCGCAACCAGTGCCGGCTTCACGCGAAGTGTCCGGCGACGAGGCCGTTCAATTAAAGCCTCGCGGGCGGCTTGGCAAGCCCTGCCGTGCGATAATCCTCTGCGTTGTCCACCGGTCGGCCGGCCGGCCGTTCGAAGGCGCGGCTGAGCTGGACGAAACTCGACGTGGCGGGTCCGGCACGCGGCCGCGCGGCCTGCAGGCCCCCCGCTCAGGCGCCGTTGCCGTTCGTGCGGTCCGGCAGGTGGATGCGGAAGGCGGCGCCGGGGCCCTCCTCCTCCAGCACGATGTGGCCGCCGTGCAGGGCGACGAGCTCGGCCGTGATGGCGAGGCCGAGGCCGACGCCGCCGCGCCGGCTCGTGCCCTGGAAGGCCTCGAACAGGTGCTCGCGCGCCTTTGCCGGCACGCCGGGGCCGTTGTCGGCGACGCGGATCACGGTGGAGCGGCCGTCGCGCCGGGCGGCGATGGTGAGGGTCGGCACGGAGGGGCCGGCGCCCGCCTGCGCCAGGGCCTGCACCGCGTTGCGGCCGAGGTTGATGAGGATGCGCGAGAGCTGGTCCGGGTCGGCGTCGACGGTGATGTCCTCGTCCATGTCGACGACGAAGGTGATGCCGTTGCCTGCGAGGTCGAGGAAATCGGCGAGGTCGCGCACCAGCGGCGCCAGCCTGACGACGCGCCGGCGCGGCTGCGGCTCGGCCGCGCGGCCGTAGGCGAGCGTCGCCTCGCAGAAGGCGATGGCGCGCCCCAGCGTCGCGATGAGCTTGGGCGCGACGCGCCGCACCGTCGGGTCCGACAACTGGCTCAGCCGGTCGGAGAGGAGCTGGGCCGAGGCGAGCAGGTTGCGCAGGTCGTGGTTCACCTTGCTCACGGCGAGGCCGAGGTTGGCGAGGTGCTTCTTCTGCAGGAGCTCGCGCGACAGCGTCTCCTGCATCAGGGCGAGCGCGCGCTCGACCTCGCCGATCTCGTCGCGCCGCTCCGAGGGGCGGATGACCCGCTCCGCATCCTCCGGGTTGTGCTCGAAGGCGGTGACATTGGCCGCGAGCCGGCGCACCGGGCGCACGATGATGAGGTGGAGCGCGAGATAGACGAGGAAGGCCGTGATGCCGGAGATGGCGAGCGACAGGATGAGGATGTTGCGCGAGAAGGTGAGCATTGCCACCCTGAGCGGCCGCTCGTCCATCACGATCTCGACGAAATCCGCCCCGCCCTTGCCGGCCCCGATGACGCGCACCGGTCCCTGGGCCGGAAAGACGAGCGTCTCGAAGGCATCGGCGATCAGCGTCGCCCAGTGGGTGTCGCGCAGGTCGATGACGCGGGCGACCTCGGGCGGCATCTCGGCGGTGGCGAGCAGGCGCCGCGCACCGCCGACGCGCACCGCCACGGCCCGGGCGCCGACGCCGGCGAGCAGCTTCTCCTCGAAGCCGGAGGGAACGCCGCCGGGTGGCACGGCTTCCAGCACCACACCCGCGACCTGCGCGGCGGCGAGCCGGTCGTTCAGCCAGTTGCGGCGGAAGTTGGCGACCGAGGGCACATAGATCAGCACTTCCGCCAGCATGACGAAGAGGCCGGTGAGCACGAGCAGGCGCGCCGACAGGCCGAAACGGACGGACCCGCGCGGGTCACCCGTCGGTGTGCGCTCGCTGTCGATGCTCTCGTCGGGCCTTGCGTCCATGACGCTCCGTCTTCGTCGCTCTGCCTCGTCCGCTCGCGCGCCGTTCAGTCTAAGCGCCGCAGGAAGCCGATGAGCCGCCTCACCATCGGCTTGGCGGCACTCGGCGTATAATATGACATGGCGACGCGCCGCGAGATTTCGGAGAGGGTGGGGTAGGGCACGGTGAGCCCGGCGAGGTCCCTGATCCGGAGATTGCGGGTCATGGCGAGCGTCCAGGGGGTGATGAGCTCGCCCGCACCAGGCGCGGCGATGCCGCAGCCGAGGATGCGCCCGCCGCGGCCGAGGATCACCTTGATCTCGCCCTCTGTCCGCCGCTCCGCCTGGGCCCGGTCGTTCTCGGCCACCGGCCAGCGCAGCACGGTGATGCGTCCGCCGTCCGCCCGCGCCTCCTCCTCCGTCATGCCGACCACGGCGAGTTCCGGATCGGTGAAGGTGACGCGCGGCATCGCCCGCATGTCGACGCGCGGCCTGAGGCGGAAGAGGGCGCTGCGGATCACGAGCCCCGCGTGGTAATTGGCGACATGGGTGAACTGCCGGCCGCCGCCGTCCGGCCCGGCGCAATCCCCGATGGCGTAGACGCGCCGGTTGCTGGTGCGAAGGTGCTGGTCCACGGCGATGCCGCGTTCGTCATGGGCGATGCCGGCCGCCTCGAGCTCGAGCCCATCGGTCGCGGGGCGCCGGCCGGTGGCGACGAGGAGGTGGCTCGCTTTCAGCTCCGTGCGGGTGCCCCGGTTCTCGACGACGAGGCGGATATCGCCATCCTCGCCCGCGACCTCGCTGACGGTGGCGTTCTCGCGGATGGCGACGCCGTCGCGGCGCAAGGCGGCGAGGACATGGGCGGCAAGCTCGGGATCCTCCCGGCCGAGGGCGCGTCCGGCCTCGATCACGGTGACCGGCGCGCCGAGGCGCCGGTGCGCCTGCGCCAGCTCGAGGCCGATGGTGCCGCCGCCGACGATGACGAGATGCTCGGGCCGCCGCGTCAGGTCGAAGGCCGTCTCGTTGGTGAGGAAGGGCACGCTGTCGAGGCCGGCGATGGCCGGCACGGCCGGACGCGAGCCGGTGGCGAGGACGAAGCGGCGCGGCTTCACGATGACGTTGCCCGCTTCCAGCGTGTCGCGGGCCACGAACCGGGCGCTGGCGCGCACCACGCGCACGCCGAGGGCGGTGAAACGCGCCGCCGAATCGTTCGGCGCGATGGCGCCGATGACCGAGTGCACATGCTCGCGCACGCGGGCGTAATTGACCTGCGGGTCGAGCGTGCCAAGGCCGAACGCGCCCGCCTGCCGGATGTCGTGGGCGCGCCTTGCCGCGGCGATCAGGGCCTTCGACGGCACGCAGCCGACGTTGAGGCAGTCGCCGCCCATCTCCCCGCGCTCGATGAGCACCACCGGCACGCCGAAGGCGGCGGCCGCCGCCGCGACCGACAGGCCGGCCGAGCCGGCGCCGACGATGCACAGGTCCGGACGCAAGGTTTCCGCCACGGCACACTCCCAGGTTGCTTCGGAACGAGGGTTACGGGACCGGGCCGTTGTCGTCGAGCCCCTTGTCGAGTCCTTTGTCGAGCCCTTGGAGGCGGCGCGCGAACAGCCGGCGCATCAGCGGCGGCAGGAGGGCGATGAAGCCGAGCGCGCCGAAGGCGATGAAGATGTGCTTGTTGATCAGCGTCTTCTTGTTCAGCGTCAGCGTGCACGCCTCGCGCGCCGCCGCGAGGCAGGCCTCGTAGGCCTCCTGCTGGGCCGCGACCGCGCCATCGAGCCCCGCGCCGGCGAAGGCGAAGGCGAAGGTGCCGGGTACGATGCCGACGATGGTCGTCAGCGCATAGGTGGCGAAGGGCACGCCGAAAAGGGCGGGGGCGATATTGACCAGCCAGAACGGAAAGACCGGCACGAGCCGCAGGAAGAGCATGTAGGCCACGGCGTCGCGGCGGAAGCCGGCGGCAAGCCGCTGCAAGAAGGGCCCGGCCTTTGCCGCCAGTACGTCGCCGAGCGAGGTGCGCGCCACGAGGAAGATGACGAGCGCGCCGCTCGTCGCCGCGACGAGGGCGGCGAGCCCGCCGATCAGCCAGCCGAACAGGAAGCCGCCGAAGATGGTGAGCACAAGCCCGCCGGGCAGCGAAAGGGCCACGACGAGTGCATAGCCGAGGACGTAGGCCACGAGCGCGGCGGCCAGGTTTCCGTCGACATAGTGCTTGAGCTCGACGCGCCGGGCGAGCAACTGGTCGAAGGACAGGTACCGGTGCAGGCCGAACGCGAGCGCGAGCGCTGTGCCGGCGAGGATGATCGCGAGCGGCAGGAACCGCCGCGCGGGATGCCGCGGCCGGGGGCCGCGCTTCGTGCCCCGATCCCCGTCAGCCCTCATTGCCGGTTCCTTGCCTGCCTGCTTCTCTTGTCCTTGCCGGGCCCGCGGCGAACCACGGGTCAGCCCCCGGAGCAACTTGCCGGAAGATGGCAGGGCCGGCCAGCCCGGCATGGGACGCGTCACCGCCTCGTGATGTCTCGCCGACGACCTCCGTCGGGCCGGCCAATGCGACGTGCCCGTGCATTGACTTTCCCGCCTCCATCCGCCATAAGCCGCGCAGGTTGGGCGGCGCTCGTCGGGGCGCCGCTTGTCGTTCTGCGACAACTCCCGTCGCCTTGCGGCAGCCAACGCAAAAGAACAAGCAGCAGATGTGCCGCGTGACGGCACGCGGCGCCGGGCGGTCCCACCGGATCGACGGCGTCCACGATCGGAGATGAGGCCGTGAAGAGGACCTACCAACCGAGCAAGCTCGTGCGCAAGCGTCGCCACGGCTTCCGCGCGCGGATGGCGACGAAGGGCGGGCGCAAGGTGATCGCGGCGCGTCGCGCGCGCGGCCGC
Source organism: Chelatococcus sambhunathii (assembly GCF_001418005.1). Taxonomy (GTDB): domain Bacteria; phylum Pseudomonadota; class Alphaproteobacteria; order Rhizobiales; family Beijerinckiaceae; genus Chelatococcus_A; species Chelatococcus_A sambhunathii. The sequence continues at coordinate 276,310 of NZ_LIOL01000005.1, forward strand.
AAGCGTCTGTCGGCCTGAGGCCGCCCCGCGGCGATGCCATGCAGGGCGCTCCGGCAGCCGGACGGCGGCGCGGGCGCCTGCCCCGCCTGCGCAAGCGCGCCGAGTTCAAGGCGGCGGCGGGCGGCCGACGGTTTCACACGAGCCGCATGAGCGTCCAGGCCTTGCTGCGCGGCGCGCAGCCCCGCGGAGGCATCATTCCCGCGGGTCCGCGTTTCGGTCTCACCGTCACGAAGAAGACCGGAGGTGCCGTCGAGCGCAATCGCATCCGGCGGCGCCTGCGGGCCGCGCTCGGCGCACTCGCTCCGCGCTGGCCGCAGGCCGACATCGATTTCGTGGTGGTGGCCCGGCGCGACGCCTTGACGGCTCCCTTTCCGGCCCTTGTCGAGGATCTCGACCGGGCCCTTGCGACCCTGACAGAAAAGACCACATCCACAACGTTCGGCGCGAAGCGTGCCCGGGCGCAGTCGGCGTTGGCCGCGGCACCTTTTCCCGGAACTGAAACGGATCGTCCATGACCGGCGATAACAAGAACCTGCTCTTCGCCATCGTCCTGTCCGTCATCGTCCTGATCGGCTGGAATTATTTCTACGGCGTGCCGCAGATGGAGCAGCAGCGCCGCGAGACGCAGCAGCAGAGCCTGCAGCAGGGCGAGGCCGGCTCTGCGGCGCCCGCACCCTCCGGGGCCGGGGGCACCGCCGCGCCGACGGCGGGGGCGGCGCCTGCGGCGGTCATGACGCGCGAGGCGGCGCTGGCCCAGGCACCCCGCGTCGCTATCGACACGCCGAAGATCGCCGGCTCGCTGTCTCTGCGCGGCGCCCGCATCGACGACATCTCGCTCAAGGCCTATCGCGAGACGGTAGATCCGCGCAGCCCCAACATCGTTCTGCTGTCGCCGGCCGGCAGCCCCCATCCCTATTACGCCGAGTTTGGCTGGGTGACCGGTGCGGGCACGGCCGTGAAGGTGCCCGACGCCAACACCATCTGGAGCGCGGACCGGGAGCGTCTGACGCCGTCCGAGCCTGTCACGCTCACCTTCGACAACGGCGAGGGCCTGATCTTCCGGCGCCAGATCGCCGTCGACGACAATGCGATGTTCACGGTCACGGATAGTGTCGAGAATACAAGCGGGCAGCCCGTCACGCTCCATCCCTTCGGTCTCGTGTCGCGCCACGGCGTGCCGACGACACAAGGCTTCTACATCCTGCACGAGGGGCTCATCGGCGTCCTCGGCGACGAGGGCCTGAAGGAGGTTTCCTACTCCGGCCTGGAGAAGGATCCCGTCCTTGCCGGCGACACGCGCGGCCAGGTCTACAAGGGCGTGACGGGCGGCTTCATCGGCATCACGGACAAGTATTGGGCGGCGGCCGTCGTCCCCAACCAGGACCAGCCCTATGACGGGCGCTTCTCGGTCTCGCCGGGGGCGCGTGGGCCACGCTTCCAGTCGGACATGCTGGGCGGCCCGCAGACGGTCGCGCCGGGTGCCACGACCGAGGTGACGACCCGCCTCTTCGCCGGCGCCAAGGAAGTCGCGGCCATCGACCATTATGAGCAGGCGCTCGGCATCAAGCGCTTCGACCTGCTCATCGACTGGGGCTGGTTCTACTTCATCACCAAGCCCCTGTTCAGGGTGATCGACTTCTTCTTCAAGCTGTTCGGCAATTTCGGCGTGGCGATCCTCCTCGTCACCGTCATCATCAAGGCCATCTTCTTCCCGCTCGCCAACCGCTCCTACGTGTCGATGGCGAAGATGAAGGCCGTGCAGCCGGAGATGATGGCGATCCGCGACCGCTATGCCGACGACAAGATGAAGCAGCAGCAGGCGCTGATGGAGCTCTACAAGAAGGAGAAGATCAATCCGCTCGCCGGCTGCTGGCCCATCCTCATCCAGATCCCGGTCTTCTTCGCGCTCTACAAGGTGCTCTTCGTCACCATCGAGATGCGCCACGCACCGTTCTTCGGCTGGATCCGGGACCTTGCCGCGCCGGATCCGACGACGGTCTTCAACCTCTTTGGCCTCATCCCGTGGGACCCCTCGCAGGTGCCGGTCATCGGCCACTTCCTGATGCTGGGCATCTGGCCGATCATCATGGGCCTGACGATGTTCGTGCAGATGAAGATGAACCCGGAGCCGACGGACCCCATCCAGAAGACGATGTTCGCCTGGATGCCGGTGATCTTCACCTTCATGCTGGCGTCGTTCCCGGCCGGGCTCGTCATCTACTGGTCGTGGAACAATCTGCTCTCGGTGCTGCAGCAGGGCTTCATCATGCGCAAGAACGGCGTCAAGATCGAGCTGTGGGGCAACCTGCGCAACACCTTCTCGCGACGCGCCAAGGCCTGACCGGGACGAGTCGGCTTCATTTGCGGAAACGCGCCCGGCTTTGGCCGGGCGCAGTCCTTTGTTGCAGCGGCGACGGAGCGGGGGACCACCGTCAGCTGACGGGACGGGGACGCGGCAAAAATCACACGCAACCTCGCTCTCATCCGCGGCAACGACGTCGATGCCTTGCGGCGGGCGCGCTGACGGCCTAAGCCTCGGACGATGAACGAGGCAACCGACGACGCCACCGACCATGCCGAGATCGGCCGCAAGCTGTTTGCGGGCGAGGCCGGTTTCATCTGGGCGACCGCCTCCCTCGGCGGCCTGCCGCCCATGGAGGGGCTCGAGATCGCCTTCGCCGGCCGCTCCAACGTCGGCAAGTCGAGTCTCGTCAACGCGCTGACCGGCCGCAAGGCGCTGGCGCGCACCTCGAACACGCCCGGCCGCACGCAGGAGCTCAACTTCTTCCGCATCGGCCCGGAGGACGGGGCCCCGCGCCGGCTGACGCTCGTCGACATGCCGGGCTACGGCTATGCGGCCGTCGGCAAGGAGAAGGTCGCCGCCTGGACCGACCTCATTCACGCCTATCTGCGCGGGCGCGCCAATCTCGCCCGCGTCTATGTGCTCATCGACGCGCGCCACGGCATCAAACCGATCGACGCTGGCGTCCTCGATCTGCTCGACAAGGCGGCCGTCTCCTACCAGATCGTGCTCACCAAGGCCGACGCCCTGTCGCGTGCCGAGCTCGATAAACGGCTTGCGGCGACGGCGGCCGCGCTCGCCAAGCGCGCGGCGGCTTTCCCGGTCGTCCTGCCAACGTCGAGCCGCACCGGCGAGGGCATGACCGAATTGCGCGAGGCGGTGGCGCGGCTGATGGACGAACGCGGCGCGCTTTAGGGTGCCGTAAAGGCGGCGAGGGATCAAAAAGGGGGCGGCATGAGCGACCGGTTCTTTGTCTTCGTCGGCGGGCTCTTCGGCTTCTGGGGTGTCGCCGCGGCGGCCGCCGCGGCGCATATCGCCGGCACCGGCATGCTGGCGACGGCGGCGAGCATCCTCCTCGTCCATGCCGTGCTGCTCGTCGCCCTGCCGGCCGCGCTCAACGCCTGGGTGGCCCACCGGGGGCTGATGCGCGTCGGCGGCTGGCTGCTCGCCGCAGGCGTCCTACTTTTTACCGGTGACCTGACGCTGCGCGCTCTCGTCGATAGCGGCCTTTTCCCGATGGCCGCCCCGGCCGGCGGCATCCTCGTGATGCTCGGCTGGGCGGCGATCGGCACGTCGGGCCTCGTCTCGAGCCGCCTGTGAAGGCGTGCTCCCGTTTGCCATGAGGCGTCGGAGCGGGGGCGACAGCCGCCTCCCGCCCTGCTAAAAGACGGCCTCGCGAAGCACCCTCTTCCTCAACCTGCGCCGCGACACGACATGACCGACCTTCCCGATCTACCCGACGTGCACACCCAGGCCGAGACGCTGGTGCAGGCGCTGCCGCATATGCAGCGCTATGACCAGGAGATCGTGGTCATCAAGTACGGCGGCCATGCCATGGGCGACGCCGCGGCAGCGGAGGATTTCGCCGAGGATGTCGTGTTGCTCGAGCAGTCCGGTGTCAAGCCGATCGTCGTGCACGGCGGCGGCCCGCAGATCGGACGCATGCTGGAGAAGCTCGGCATCAAGTCCGAATTCGCGGCCGGCCTCAGGATCACGGACAAGGCCACCGTCGATATCGTCGAAATGGTGCTCGCCGGCGCCATCAACAAGCAGATCGTCGGCACGATCTCGGCTGAGGGCGGCAAGGCCATCGGCCTGTGCGGCAAGGACGGCAACATGGTCGTTGCCCGCAAGGTGACGCGCACGGTGGTCGATCCTGATTCGAACATCGAGAAGATCGTCGACCTTGGCTTCGTCGGCGAGCCCGAGAAGGTCGACCGCACCGTGCTCGACGCGGTGCTCAAGGCCGAGCTCATCCCGGTGCTCGCGCCCGTCGCCGTCGGCCACGACGGGGCGACCTACAACGTCAATGCTGATACCTTCGCCGGGGCTATCGCCGGGGCCATGCGCGCCAAGCGCCTCCTCCTGCTCACCGACGTGCCGGGCGTGCTCGACAAGGACAAGAACCTCCTGCCCGAGCTCACGGTGGAGGACTGCCGCCGCCTCATCGCCGACGGCACCATCACCGGCGGCATGATCCCCAAGGTCGAGACCTGCATCTATGCGCTGGAGCAGGGCGTCGAGGGGGTCGTCATCCTTGATGGCAAGGTGCCGCATTCCGTGCTGCTCGAGCTCTACACGGACCACGGCGCCGGCACGCTCATCCGCCGTTGACAGGCGGCGGCGACGGCCGGCGAAACGGGCAAGGCACGGCGGACCATGGCGACGGGCTATCTCTATCTCCTCATCGCCATCGTCGGTGAGGTCATCGCCACGTCGGCGCTGAAGGCGTCCGAGGGCTTCAGCAGGCCGTTGCCGTCCCTCGTCACCGTCGTCGGCTACGGCATCGCCTTCTACTGCCTGTCGCTGACGCTGCGCACGATCCCGGTCGGCATTGCCTATGCCATCTGGAGCGGCATCGGCATCGTGCTCATCTCGCTCGTTGGCCTCGTAGCCTTCCAGCAGACGCTCGATGTGCCGGCGCTCCTCGGCATCGGCCTCATCCTGGCCGGTGTCGTCGTCATCAACGTCTTCTCCTCCTCCGTGCCGCATTGAGGCCCCCGGCCCGTGAGCGCTTGCAATTGCTGCTCCGGCACCCCATCTCCTTCCTCCTTTCACGTGCGAGAGGGCGCGGATGAAGATGATCGACACGGGGCCGGTCGCAGGGGCGGACACGGCCCGCCGCGGCTTCTCGCATGTCGATACCTGGATCTTCGATCTCGACAACACGCTCTATCCGCACGAGGCGCAGCTGTGGCCGCAGGTCGACGAGCGCATCACGCTCTTCGTCTGCGACTTCTTCGGCATGGACGGCCTCTCGGCCCGCGCCCTGCAGAAGTACTATTACAACCGCTACGGCACGACCCTGCGCGGCCTCATGGAGGAGCAGGGCATCGACCCCCGCGACTTCCTCGCCTTCGCCCACAGCATCGATTATTCGCGGCTCGCGCCCGATCCTGCGCTCGCGACCGCCATCGGTGCCCTGCCGGGGCGCAAGCTCATCCTGACCAACGGCTCGCGCGGTCATGCCGAGGCGGTGGCGGAGCGGCTCGGCATCGGCGCGCATTTCGAGGATATCTTCGACATTGCCGATGCCGGCTTCGTGCCGAAGCCGGAGCCGGCGACCTATGCGAGCTTCCTCGACCGCCATGGCATCGAGGCCTCGCGCGCGGCGATGTTCGAGGACCTCGCCAAGAACCTCGCCGAGCCGCATCGGCTCGGCATGACGACTGTGCTCGTGCTGCCGAAGACGCCCGACCCCTTCCGCGAGCTGCACGAGCAGGAGGAGGTGATTGCCTCCCACATCGAATATACGACGCGCGACCTCTCCGGCTTCCTGGTGCGCAACACCGGCATCGGCCGGACCGACGCCGGCCCCTGATCAGGAGCGCCCGCGCCGGGCGAGGACGAGGCCGATCATGGCCATGGCGGCGAGGACGACGGCCATGTCGCGGAAGGTGCCGGCATAGCCCGCAGCGCCGATCCAGGGCTGGCTGACGAGCGGCGAGAGGAACTGCCCAAGGAAGATGCTGGCCGTGAGCCCCCCGGCCACCCGCCCGCGCAAGGCCGGCGGCGCCACGGTTAGCGCGGTGGCGCTGAGGTTGGGAATCACCAGCCCCATGCCGAAACCGGTGACAATGATTGCGGCGACCACGGCGACGTAACTTTCGGCCATCGCCACGAGGCCGTAGCCAGCCGCCATGAGACCGAAGCCCATCCCGAACATTGTCGTGCCCGACCAACTGCGGCGCAGTCGGCCGAAGCCGAAGGCGACGACTGCTTGGGCGAGCGTGAAGAGGCCGATGGCGAGGCCGGCCCGGCTCGGCGCCGCGTGGCCGAGCTCGCGCAGATGGAACGGCAGTTGCGTCGGCACGAGATAGAAGATGACGCTGTTCAGCGCGGCGGCCGTCAGCAGCAGGGCGAGCGCCGCCGGAGAGCCGGCTGGCGCCTCGCCTGGCGCGGATCGGTTTGCAGCGCTGCGCGCCGGCTCGGCGATGAAGGCGATGACCGCAGGCATGAGCAGGAAGGCCATGCCATAGAGGGCGAAGGGTGCCCGCCAGTCGATCTCGGCGAGGAGCCCGCCGCCCGTGAGGCACAGGAGCCCGCCTCCGCCGATGGCGGCGGATTGCAGGCCCAGGAAGCGATCGCGCGCCGGACCGGCGAGATAATCGCCGACGAGCGCTGTCGCCGTCGTCATGATGATCGCCACGGCGACCCCGAGCAGCGCCCGGCTGAAAAGGATGGCGCCGAGCGAATCGAGCACCAGCCCGGACATGCCGGCGATACCGTAGAGGCCGATGGCGCTGATCAGGAACGGGCGGCGTCCCCAGCGGTCGATGAGGCTCCCGACAGGCAGGGCGACGAGCGCAATGGCGAGCGCCGGGATGGTGAGGACGAGCCGCGTCATCAGGGCCACCTGTTCCGTTCCGGCGAAATGTGCCTGCATGGCCGGCAGCGCTGGTGCGATGGTGGCGGCGGACATGATGGTGAGCACGCCCGTCGCGAGCAGTGTCGCGTTGCGGGCGCCGGCCCTGAGCCCGGCGGCGGCCGGAGCCGCCTCCCCGTCGGCGAGCTCGCCCTGGCGCATCGGCCTCATGCGGCCACCTCGCTATAGGCCGAGGCCTGGCGCGCGTCGCGCAGGGCGCGGGCCCACCAGGCGAGCCGCGCGAGCAGCAGGGCCATGGCCTTGTAGGCGCCGTCCCCTTCCGGCAGCGACCCGTCCGGGCGGAAGCGCTCGTGCGCCTGGGCGAAGGACACGCAGTCGCGGATCGTCGCTGTATGCAGCTCGCCGAAGACGAGCCGCAGTTGCTCGACGGCGCGTAGCCCGCCCGAGATGCCGCCGTAGGAGACGAAGGCGACGGGCTTGGCGTGCCATTCGTGACTGGCGCAGTCGATCATGAACTTGAGCGGCGCTGGATAGCCGCGGTTGTACTCCGGTGTCACCACGAGGAAGGCGTCAGCCGCTGCGATCGCCTGCCTGAGGCCGGCGACCGTCGGATCATCGCGGCTCGGGTGGCGCAGCGACAGGTCGAGCCCGGCCGGGTCGAGGCGCAGGAGGGAAAAGGCGCCGCTCTTGTCGACTTCCGCCGCCGCCCAGTCGGCGACGGTGTCGCACAGGCGCCCTTCGCGGTTGCTGCCGTAGATCATCGCGAGCCGGATGGGCAAGGTCATCGGCGTGGGTGCTCCATGGTTCGGCGTGCGCTGGCACGCGGGGAGCCGCAGTGATAAAACCTGAACTTAGCTTGAGGTCAATGCCCGGCTTCGAGCCTGGAGAGACCTGAGATCTAGAGGGCGAGCATGACGATGCCCGATCCTGTGGCGGTCGGCCGGGATCTGACGGTGGGCGAGGTCGCGCGGCGCAGCGGCGTCGCCGTTTCGGCCCTGCATTTCTACGAGCGCAAGGGGCTCATCCGCAGCCTGCGCAGCGCCGGCAACCAGCGCCGCTACCCGCGCGAGGTGCTGCGGCGCGTCGCCGTCATCAAGGTGGCGCAGCGGGTCGGCATTCCCCTCGCCGCCATCGGCGAGGCGCTGGCCGCATTGCCCGAGGGGCGCACGCCGACCGAGGAGGACTGGCGAGCCCTGTCGCTAATGTGGCGACAGGAGCTCGATCGGCGCATCGATCGGCTCATGCGGTTGCGCGACCAGCTCGACGAGTGCATCGGCTGTGGGTGCCTCTCCGTGAAGGCCTGCCGCCTGCGCAACCCACATGATGTCCTCGCCCGCGAAGGGCCCGGGGCGCGGCTGCTCGATCCGGACTGAGCGCGGCAGGAATCGCGATTCGCTGCTCGCCGGCTGCGACGTTCTGCACCTACAGGTTGATAGTATCCAACTAGTCGCGTTTTGAGAGCGTCTCCCTGTGCGACAGGGGCCGACAACGGATCGGGTGGGCAATGACGATCGAGCAAGCATTCGAAACGCGGGCCAACAATTTCGACCTCCTGCGCCTCGCGGCAGCGCTGCTGGTTCTGTGGAGCCACAGCTACAGCCTCACCGGGACGGGGCCGGAGCTTTTCCACTGGCTGACGAACGGCTACGACACCGGCGGCGGCATGGGCGTCGCCATCTTCTTCGCCATCAGCGGCTTCCTGGTGGCGCGGTCGGTCACGGTGCATGCCCCCGGCCAGTACCTGCTCAACCGTGTCCTGCGCATCGTGCCGGCCCTCGCCTTCGTGACGGTGTTCGACATCTTTTTTCTGGGCCCCATGGTCACGAGCCTCGGCCTCGCCGACTACCTGCTCCATCCCGAGACGCTGCAGCACGCACGCAACATCTTCGTGTTCGGCGTGTCCTTCAATCTGCCCGGCGTCTTCACGAATCTGCCCCATACCGGGGTCAACGGCGCGATCTGGACCCTGGCGCTGGAATGCGGCTTCTACCTCCTCCTGCCGGTTGCCTTGGTTTGCGGGCTCCTGTCGCGTCGGGGCGTGCTGCTGCTCGTTGCCGCCGTCGCGGGCCTCGTTCTCTGGGGCAGCCAGGTGTGGGGCCTGTCCTGGTCGAACATGGGTGGCGAGCTGTGGGCCGGCGCATCGCTCTTTCCGGTTTTGCGCTACGGCCTCGTCTTCGCGCTCGGGGCGGCGCTGTGGGTGCACCGGGCGGCCGTCCCTGTCAGCGCGGGTCTCGCGTTCGTCTGCCTGATGCTGCTCTACGCCTTTGCCAACCGGCCGGGTGCACAGGTCGTCTATCTCCTCGCCCTGCCTTATCTCGTCATCTATGCCGCCCTGGCGCGCGCGCCGTCGTTCGATGTGAAGGAACGGTTCGGCGATATGTCCTACGGCGCCTACCTGTTCGCCTTCCCCCTGCAGCAACTGCTGATCTGGGCGTTCGGGCCCGAGGTCGGCCCGACGGCCATCTCCCTCATGGCGACGCCGCTGGCGCTGGCGGCCGGCTTCGTCTCCTGGCACCTTGTGGAGCGCCCCGCGTTGGACCTCAGGTACCGCCGCCGCACGGCGCGCGATCTCGCCCGCCGCCCGGCGCAAACCGTCTGACCCGGAACCCGGGCACCGCGGTAGGCGACGCCCCGGCCAGCCGTGCAGCCCCGGCACGGGCGCCATGCCCAAGGCCGATTTCCCTGCACACTGCCTTGCACTCGAGGCGCCTCGCCCCCATAACCGGGCTGGGTGCGGTGTCGCTCTGAGGTCCGCGCCCCGCGTGTGAAACGGGATGGGACGCGTCCGCAGCATGGAGGCAGGAGAGCACGAGGCCGGCGCCGTGGACGGGGACCGGGGACGTGCCGGGGCCATTCAGCCCGCAGCCGGGCCGGGCACTGCCCTCGCCGCACCCCCGCCGAGCCCGCCCGTCGAGGTCACCGGCGACACGCGCCGCCGGCTGTCGCTCATCGGCACCGTGGTCAGCGTCGCACTCTTCCTCGCCTCAATGGTCGTGCTGTGGCGCATCATCGGCGAGATCAGCCTTGCGGAGCTCAGGAACGCCTTTTCGGCGGCGAGCGTGCGGCAGATCGGGCTCGCCATCCTCTTCACCTGCATCAGCTACCTCCTGCTGACGGGATACGACGCCCTCGCCCTGCGCCAGCTCGGCCGCAGCATCGCCTATCGTGTCACCGCCCTCGCCTCCTTCACGAGCTATGCCGTCAGCTTCACACTCGGCTTTCCGCTCGTCACCTCGGGCGCCGTGCGCTACCGCATCTATTCGCCCTACGGCATCAAGGCGCCGACCATCGTCGGCCTCACCGTCATTGCCGGCATTACCTTCTGGCTCGGCATGAGCGCGGTTCTCGCCTGGAGCCTGATGCGCGAGAGCCTCGCCGTCGCGGCGCTGACGGGCACGGTCGTGCGGCTCAACGAGGGGCTCGGCATTGCCATCGTCGCCGCCCTCGGCGGCTATCTCGCCTGGGTCGGCATCAAGCGGCGCAGCGTCAGCGTGCAGGGCTGGCGCCTCGAACTGCCGGGCTTCCGACTGTCCATCGGGCAGATGCTGCTCGGCGCGGGCGACGTCTGCGCGGCGGCCGGCGTCCTCTTCGTGCTCCTGCCGGGCGGTCACGGCCTCAGCTACGAGACCTTTCTCGCCATCTATGTCGCGGCCTGCATGCTGGGCATCGCCAGCCACGCGCCGGGCGGCATCGGCGTCTTCGAGGCGACCATGCTGATCGCCCTGTCGCACCTGCCGCGCGAGGGCGTCCTCGGCGCCCTGCTGCTGTTCCGGCTGTATTACTATCTCGTGCCCTTCGCCTTCGCGCTGCTGCTGCTCGGCGCTCACGAGATCGGCGCGCGCCTGGGCGATCCGGGGCGGCGCTGACGGCCGGCTCAGGCTGACCTGGCCCGCTCCCTGGCTCGCTCCACGGTGAGGCCGGCCGGCTCGGGCCAGGCCGTCACCGGCGCGATGTGCTCGCCCTGCAGGTAGTCGACCCCCCATTGGGTGAGGAGGCGGGCGGTGTCCTCGTCCTCCACCCATTCGGCGACCGTGGCGATGCCGAGATGCTGGGCGAGGTCGACGAGCGTGCGCACGAAGAAGCGGTCGTCGCTCGACCGCGCGAGGTTCTGCACGAAGGCGCCGTCGATCTTGAGCAGGTCGATGGGGAAATGGCGCAGGTGCCGGAAAGAGGTGTGTCCCGCGCCGAAATCGTCGATGGCGATGAAGACGCCGAGCGCCTTCATGGCGTCGAGCGAGGCCCGCGTGGCGCCCGGGTCCTCGACGGCCGCCGTCTCGGTGATCTCGATGATGAGCCGCTCGGCGACGCCGGGGCAGGCGCCGAGCTGCGCGGCGAGATTGCCGAGCCAGGCGCGGCTCGCGAGCGTGCGCGGCGAGATGTTGAGGGCGACTCTCAGCCCCGGCTCGTCCGTCATGCGGGCGGTGATGAGTTCGAGCATGCGGTGGTCCACCGCCTCGATGAGGCCGGCCTTCTCGGCCGCGGGTACGAGGCGCGCGGCCCCGGCCGCAGCCCCGTCGGGCATTCTGACGCGCAGGAGAGCCTCGTGGAAGGCTGGCTGGCGCGTCTCGGCATCGACGATCGCCTGGCGCGCGGGCACGATGCGGCGTTCGTTGAGGGCGGCGAGGATATCGATTCCTTCCGCCGCAGCACGGCGTGCGGTCATGGTGGCGGCCAGTTGCGGTCCATAGAAGACAAAGCCGCTGCCGCTCAGCCGCCGCGCCTCGTCGAAGGCGAGATTGGCATTCCGCATCAGCGTTTCCGCATCGTCGGCATGCTGGGGCGCCGTCGCGGCGCCCATGCGCAGGCGCACCGTCGCCACAGCCCCGCCGGCCGCCGCGGCGAGCCCGGCCATACGCGCGGCGGCGACCGTCGCCTGCTGGGCGGAGCAACCGCGCATGACGAGGGCGAAACGGTTGCTGCCGTGACGGATGAGCAGGTCGCCCTGCCGCAGCTGCCGCGTGAGGACCTGTGCTGTGGCCGCGATGATGTCGTCGCCTCTCGCATAGCCGAGGGCGGCATTGATGGCCCCGAGATTGTCGATGGCGAGGAAGATCAGCGTCAGCGGCCTGTGCCGGCCGCAGCCCCCGGCGAAGAGGGTGTCGATCGTCCTGGCAAGATCCGCCCAGCCGTCGGTCCGTGCGACGCCGGCTAGTGCGGGCTCGCGCGCGATGCGCATGACGCCGTGCACAATGGCCGGGTGGCCGTCAGGCCCCGCATACCAGCGCCCGCTGTCCTCGACCGCGACATCCGTGGCGCCGATCCTGAGACGGTAAGCGAGACGAAAGGGCACACCGGCGCCGGTGTCCTCGCCTGCGGCAGTACGGAAGAAGGCGCAGCGGCCGGGGCCGGAGGCGACGTCGATCAGCCGGTCGAAGGCCGCGCCGGTCGCGAGTGCGCCCCTGCAGTCGAGGCCGATGACCTCGGCGCCGTTGCTGCCGAAGCTGAGTCGGTCGCTGCGAAGGTCCCAGTCATAGACCACCTCGCCGAGCGACGTCAGCAGCTGGCGGGGATCGAGCGGCGCGGCGGCGGCGTCGGGCGTGAGCGACGCCGGATGATCCGCGCGACGAGCGACGCCTGTCCAGTCTGCCATCGGCTGCCGGGTCCTGCCTATCTGGGAGCTTGCCGCGTCTGGCACCGGAGGCGGCGGCTTAACCGGCGCGCAGAAACGCTAGCGGGCATCATGAACGGCAAGGGTTAACGGCCGGTAAAGAGTGGCGATCTCTGCACGCCGGCAACAAAAAAGGGCCGGTGAACCGGCCCTTCCTGTCGTATCGCTCGATGGAGCGCCCGCCTCTCACGCCTCGGCGCGGGGCTTCAGCACCTGCCGGCCGCGATACATGCCGGTCTTGAGGTCGATGTGATGCGGGCGACGCAGCTCGCCCGAGTCCTTGTCTTCCACATAGGTGGGCTGCTGCAGCGCGTCGGCGGAGCGGCGGTGGCCGCGCTTCATCCGCGACGTTTTTCTTTTCGGAACGGCCATGGCTCAACTCCGGTCGATGGCTTCTGCGGGCCTGCGCGCGCAAAGGGGCGCAGGTCCCTCGTTGACGAAACTGTCTCTGGGACGCGGGCTTATACAGGCTCAGCGCCGGATTGGCTAGCCCTCGGCGGCAGAAAGTGGGATTTTCCCTTTACGCGCCGAGGCAGGAGACGTTCTCGTTGCCCATGCGGCCCATGATGCGTGAGGCGTATGTCGACACGTAGCGCGTCGGGCGGGCGGGGTTGCGCGCGATTGGGTTGGGCAGGGCTGCCACGAGAAGGGCCGCCTCGCGCCGTGTCAGGTCCCGCGCGCTCTTGCCGAAATGGCGCCGCGCGGCTGCCTCGGCACCGAAGATGCCCTCTCCCCACTCGGCGATGTTGAGATAGGCCTCCATCACCCGCCGTTTCGGCCAGACGGTGTCGACAACGAGCGCGAGCGGCAGCTCAAGCCCCTTGCGCAGGTAGGAGCGTCCCGGCCAGAGCAGGATGTTCTTCACCGTCTGCATGGTGATGGTGGAGGCGCCGCGCGAGGCGCCGTCGCCCAGCGCATCCTCGATGACGCTCTGCAGGGCGAACCAGTCGATCCCCGCATGCATGCAGAACCGCGAATCCTCCGCCGCGATGGCGGCCCGGGCGAGATGCGGCGATATGTCCGACAGAGGCATGTAGATGCGCTCCACCGGCTGCAGCGTCAGCCAGCGCCCCAGCATCAGCGTGGAGACGGGCGGCAGGACGCGGTAGACGACGATGGAAACGGCCCAGAACAGCATGATGGCGAGCACCGCGCGCATGGTCCAGCGCAGCACCGCCCGGCCGATGGCCAGCCTCCCCCGGCTTCTTGCTTGCACGTTTGCGGTCATCTCCCTGCCCCGGCGTGGCCCATAGGCTTGACCGATCCGGGCGTCTCGGGCAAGCGACGCTTGCCTTCACGTTACGGTGGCGACCTGGGAGAAACGACCATGGCGAGCTTGAGCGCCGCTTTCACCGAGCGTCTCGAGGCCGCGGCCCGCGCGCTGGAGCCACTGCTCGGGGCGCTTCTCGGCAGCGCGCCGCTCGTCGGCGAGATCGTCCGCCCGCCCCGCCTTCTCGCCGCCATGCGCCATGCCGTGCTCGACGGCGGCAAGCGCCTGCGCCCCTTCCTTACCGTCGAGACGGCCCGGCTCTTCGGCGAGACCGGCGACGGGCCGCTGCGGGCCGGGGCCGCCATCGAGCTCCTGCATTGCTATTCCCTCGTCCATGACGATCTGCCCGCGATGGACGACGACGACCTGCGGCGCGGCCGCCCGACCGTGCACCGCGCCTTCGACGAGGCCACCGCCATCCTTGCCGGCGACGCGCTGCTGACGCTCGCCTTTGATGTGCTCGCCGATCCGGCCGTGACGGCGGACGCGGCTGTGCGTGCGGAGCTCGTGCTCGGTCTCGCCCGGGCGGCAGGGCTCGGCGGCATGGTCGGCGGGCAGATGCTGGACCTCGAGGCCGAAAACCGGTCCACGCCCTTCGCGGAGATCGAGGTGCGCCGCCTGCAGGCTATGAAGACCGGTGCGCTCATCGCCTTTGCCGTCGATGCGGGCGGGGTTGTCGCGCGGGCGGGGGGCGAGGAGCGGCGTTGCCTCGCGGCCTATGGCCGGGCCCTCGGCGCAGCCTTCCAGATTGCCGACGATATCCTCGACCGGGAGGCGAGCACGGACGTGCTCGGCAAGCGCGCCGCCAAGGACGCCGACAGGGGCAAGGCGACGCTCGTCGACGTGCTCGGCATCGAGGCCGCGCGGGCGGAGCGCGACCGCCTCGCCGAAGAGGCCGTGGCGGCGCTCGCTCCCTTCGGCCCGGCAGCGGACACGCTGCGCGCGGCGGCACGCTTCGCCGCCACGCGCCGCAAGTAGCCCCTCCGGATAACGGCCGCGGCGATGGCCTTGGCGCTCCCCCGTCAGCGGAGACGGGGCAATGCGCCGCGCCCCGCCTAAACCGTCACCTGGGTGCCGACCTCGACGACGCGGCCGGTGGGGATCTGGAAGAAGTCCGTCGCGTCGTTGGCGTTCTTGGCGAGCGAGATGAACAGCCTGTCCTGCCACATCGGCATGCCTGACTGGGCGGCGGGCCGGATGGAGCGGCGCGAGAGGAAGAACGACGTCGACATGATGTCGAACTTGAAGCCCCGCTTGCGCAGGATGGCGAGGCCCTTGGGCACGTTGGGCATCTCCATATAGCCGAAGGTCATTTCCACCCGCCAGAAGCCGTCGGCGATGGGCTCGATGTTAACGCGCTCCTCGTCGTTGATGCGCGGCACATCGGCCGTCTTGACGGTGAGGATGGCGTTCTTCTCGTGCAGCACCTTGTTGTGCTTGAGGTTGTGTAGCAGTGCCGAGGGGGCGGTCTCCGGATCGCTCGTCAGGAACACGGCCGTGCCTTTGATGCGGTGCGGAGGGCTCTTCTGCAGCATCTCGACGAGTTCGACGAGCGGCACGTCCACCTTGCGCGTCTTGGCGAAGAGGATGGCGGTACCCTTCACCCAGGTCCACATCACGACGATGAGCACGCTCGCCAGCAGCACCGGCACATAGCCGCCGGAGAACAGCTTGAGCAGATTCGCCGAGAAGAAGGCGATGTCGATCGTCAGGAACGGCACGATCAGCAGGACGGCGGCGGCGAGGCTCCAGCGCCAGCCCTTCCAGATGACGAGGATGGCGAGGATGCCGTCCACCACCATCGCGCCGAAGACCGAGATGCCGTAGGCGTGGGCAAGGCCGCTCGATGACCCGAACATGGCGACGAGGAAGAGCACGCCGATGAGCAGCATGGCGTTGACGCGCGGCAGGAAGATCTGGCCTTGGTGCGACGCAGAGGTGAACCGCACCTCGAGCCGCGGCAGGAGGCCGAGCTGGATGGCCTGGCGCGTGAGCGAGAAGGCGCCTGTGATGACGGCTTGGCTCGCGATGATGGTCGCGATCGTGGCCATGATGGTAAGGGGCAGGAGACCCCAGTCCGGCACCAGGCGGTAGAACGGGTTCTCGATGGCTTCCGGGTGGGCGAGCACGAGCGCCCCCTGGCCGAAATAGTTCAGCACCAGCGCCGGGAAGACGAAGCACAGCCACGCCGCGCGGATGGGGCCGCGTCCGAAGTGGCCGAGATCGGCATAGAGCGCCTCGGCGCCCGTCACGGCGAGGCAGACCGCGCCGAGGACCGCGAGGGCGACGACCGAGTGGTTGATGAGGAACATCAGCCCGTAGTGCGGCCACAGGGCGCGGAAGACGCCGGGATCGTCCATGATGTGCAGGAGTCCCGTGATCGCCAGCACCGCGAACCACAGGCCCATGATGGGCCCGAAGAGCGCCGCGACCTTGCCGGTGCCGCGGCTCTGCACGGCGAAGAGCGCGATGAGGATGGCGACGGTGATCGGCACCACGTAGCCGCCGAGCTCCGGCGCCGCGAGCTTGAGGCCCTCGACGGCCGACAGCACGGAGATCGCCGGCGTCAGCATGGAATCGCCGTAGAACAGCGCCGCGCCGGTGATGCCGAGCGCAAGGACGAGGGCGTGCGAGCGTCCCATTGCCCGCTGCGCGAGGGCGACGAGGCTCAGGGTCCCGCCTTCGCCCTTGTTGTCGGCCCTGAGGAGGATCACCACGTATTTGATCGTCACCACGAGGATGAGCGACCACAGGATGAGCGACAGGACGCCGATGATGGTGTCGCGGGCGATGGGCCCCTCGCCATCCGCGACGGCATGCACGGCCTCGCGCAGCGCATAGAGCGGGCTCGTGCCGATATCGCCGTAGACGACACCGACCGACCCGAGCGCGAGGGCGAAGAAGCTGGAGGGCGCATGCGCGCCTGCCTGTCCCATGTCGCCGGCAGCCTGCTCACCGCTGCTGCCCTGACCTGCGAGCATGGACGCTTTGGTATCTGAAACCATATGGATGAAGGCCTATGGTTGGCCACACGAGAAGGCCGCCGGCACCCGGCCGCACGGCGCGCTGTTGTCCTTCGGGGCGGCTCGGCCGTGACGAAGGCGCCCTTTGGGCCGGCGGTGTTTACCACAAGCGGCAGGCCGGGCAAACGCCTCACTTTTCAATTGCCGGAAAGTGTGAACTGTCAACAGGATAGGATGGGTCGGCCGGCTATTCGGCGGCCCGCGACAGGCGCTGCCCGAAGCGCCTTTCGATGTAGTCGGCGACCAGCATCTTGAATTCCGCCGCAATTGTCGGCCCGCGCAGGGTGGTTGCCTTCTGCCCGTCGATGAAGACTGGGGCGGCCGGCATTTCACCCGTGCCGGGCAGGGAGATGCCGATATCGGCATGTTTCGATTCGCCGGGCCCATTGACGATGCAGCCCATGACCGCGACGTTGAGCGCCTCGACGCCGGGATAGCGCGTCTTCCACTCGGGCATCGAGGTAGCAATCCAGTCCTGGATGTCGCGGGCGAGTTCCTGGAAAACGGTGGAGGTCGTGCGTCCGCAGCCCGGGCAGGCGGCGACGAGCGGCACGAAGGTGCGGAAGCCCATGGTCTGCAGCAGCTCCTGCGCAGCCTTGACCTCGAGCGTGCGGTCGCCGCCGGGCTCCGGTGTCAGCGAGAAGCGGATCGTATCGCCGATACCGTCCTGCAGGAGGATGCCGATGGCGGCGGCCGAGGCGACGATGCCCTTGGAGCCCATGCCGGCCTCGGTCAGGCCCAGGTGCAGTGCGTAGTCGGAGCGTGCGGCAAGGTCCCGGTAGACGGCGATAAGGTCCTGAACCGCCGAGACCTTGGCGGAGAGGATGATCCGGTCGCGCGCAAGGCCTATCTGCTCCGCTCTCTCGGCCGAGAGGAGGGCCGAGCGCACCAGCGCCTCGCGGGTGACGGCACGGGCATCGACGGGCCGGGGTGAGTGCGCGTTGAGATCCATGAGATGCGTCAGCAGCTCCTGGTCCAGCGAGCCCCAGTTTGCGCCAATTCGCACGGGCTTGCCCCAGCGGATCGCCGTCTCGACGATCATGCCGAACTGCCGGTCTTTCTTGTCCTTGAAGCCGACATTCCCGGGATTGATGCGGTACTTGTCGAGTGCCTCGGCGCAGGCCGGATGGTCTGCAAGAAGCTTGTGGCCGATGAAGTGGAAGTCGCCGACGATGGGCACTGCGATGCCCATCCGCGCCAATTTGTCGCGGATGTGCGGCACCGCTGCCGCCGCCTCGGCCCGGTCGACGGTGATGCGCACGAGCTCGGACCCCGCGCGCGCGAGCGCGGCCACCTGCCGCACTGTCGCCTCGACATCGGCCGTGTCGGTGTTCGTCATCGACTGGACGACGATGGGCGCCCCGCCGCCGACTGCGACGGAGCCGACCTTGACGCCGACGGTGCGGTGCCGCGTGCCTGCGCCTGCGGGAGTTGGCGTCAGCGTCTCGGGGCCCGGCCTGTGGGGGATGTCAGCTGTCATGCGATCAGCTCGGAAGGCTCGTTTTGACGATCGAAGGTCTTGCTGCGCCTCTCGCGCCGTCAGGTCAAGGCTTGACTTTCGCCTTTTGCGCCTTCCCGGCAATGGGCACACGTGCCGGCGATCTCGACGACCTGGGCCCTTGGCTTGAAGGCGGCGTCGGTCAACACCCGCCTGAGAGCCGAGCCGACGTCCGGCGAGGCGGCCTCGTCCACCCCGCCGCAGGCCTCGCAGATGAGGAAGACCACGAGTTCCCCGGGCTCGTGATGGTGCGGGCAGGCGACGAAGGCGTTCTTCGTCTCGAGCTTGTGCACGAAGCCCTGCTCCAGGAGGAAATCGAGGGCGCGGTAGATCGTGATCGGCGCCACCCGCCGTTCGTCCTGCCGGGTCAGCGCCTCGGCGAGGTCGTAGGCGCCGAGCGGCCGGTGCGTGGCATAGAGCGTCTCCAGCACGGCGCGGCGGATCGGCGTCAGCCGCTGGCCGCGCGTTCGGCAGGCGGCCTCGGCCGCATCGAGCGCAGCAGGCGCCTCCTTCAGCCGGGCGGCGGCGTGGGCGCAGTCCGCGTCATCGCCGTGGTGATGGTCATGGCCGTGGCCTGCCTCGTTTTCGTCCATCGCGTCGCTGTCTGCTTCCGTGGTCGGTCCCGCTTTCACCGTCATCGGGCGGTGATGATGCGCTATCCAAATGTAAACATTATAGCGTTACTCGTCCGGCGAGGCACCGCGCCGGGCGTATGGCCTGACGGTCCTCTGCACTGCGTCGCCCGAGGCGGCCATTGTCCGGTTCCTGCGCAACTTGGGTTTGCACTGCGGCGCAACATAGATAGGCTCTGTGAGCCCAGTTGCCACCCTGCGGCAGCACTGCGCCGCGAAGAGGCCTTGCGAGAAGCGTTCTTCGTCGCGTCCATGACCATCAGCCAGAACAGCAGCCATCGGGAGCAGCATATGTCGCTGAAATCGCGCACCGCCGTCGTCACCGGTTCAACGAGCGGCATCGGCCTTGCCATCGCCCGGGCCCTGGCCGCCGAGGGCGCCCATGTCGTCATCAATGGTTTCGGCGAGCCTGCCGCCATCGAGAGGGAGCGGGCGACGATCGAGCGCGAATTCGGCGTCAAGGCCGTCTATTCCGGCGCCGACATGACGAAGCCGGCCGAGATCGCTCAGATGATCGCCGATGCGGAGAAGTTGCTCGGCTCGGTCGACGTGCTCGTCAACAACGCGGGGATCCAGCACGTTGCACCCGTCGAGGAGTTCCCGATCGAGAAGTGGGACCAGATCATCGCGATCAACCTCTCCTCTGCCTTCCACGCCATCCGGGCGGCCGTGCCCGGCATGAAGACGCGCCGCTGGGGCCGCATCATCAACACCGCTTCCGCCCATGCCCTCGTTGCCTCGCCCTACAAGTCGGCCTATGTGGCGGCCAAGCACGGCATCGCAGGCCTCACCAAGACGATCGCCCTCGAGGTCGCGACCCATGGCATCACGGTGAATGCCATCTGTCCCGGCTATGTCTGGACGCCGCTTGTCGAGAAGCAGATCCCCGACACGGCGAAGGCCCGCGGTATCAGCGAGGCGGAGGTCAAGGAAAAGGTGCTGCTCGCCGGTCAGCCGACGAAGGAATTCGTGACGGTGGACGAGGTCGCGGCCTATGCCGTCTTCCTCGCCTCCGACGCCGCGCGCTCCATCACCGGCGCGCTCGCCACGATTGATGGCGGCTGGACGGCGGAATGACCGGTCGCGTCGTCCGTGCCCGCAAGTCCGCCGGCCAGCCGGCAGGCGGCTTCGCCGGTATCGCCGGCCCGAAGGCCGAGAAGAGCATTTGCCTCGCCCTGCAGGGCGGCGGCGCCCACGGTGCTTTCACCTGGGGCGTCATCGACACCCTGCTCGAGGACGGCCGGCTCGCCATCGAGGCGATCTCGGGCACGAGCGCCGGCGCCATGAACGCCGTCGTCATGACCCAAGGCTTCATCGAGGCCGGCATCGACGGCGCGCGGCGCGACCTCGAGACCTTCTGGCGGCGCGTCAGCCGCGACGGGGCGCTGTCGCCGCTGCAGCGCTCGCTCGTCGACCGCATGCTCGGCATCTGGGGCGGGGGCGACGAACCGCCCGGCCTCCTCTGGTTCGACATGGTGTCGCGCTTCGCCAGCCCCTACGACTTCAACCCGCTCAACATCAATCCGCTACGCGATCTCATCGAGGAACTGATCGACTTCGACAAGGTGCGCGCCTGCAACTCGGTCTCGCTCTTCATCGCTGCCACCAACGTGCGCACCGGCAAGATCAAGCTCTTCGAGCGCCCGGAGCTGACGGCGGACCACATCATGGCCTCGGCTTGCCTGCCCATGGTCTTCCAGGCGGTCGAGATCGACGGCGTGCCTTATTGGGACGGCGGCTACATGGGCAATCCCGCCCTCTTCCCACTGTTCTACGGCGCGGCGAGCGACGACGTGCTCCTGGTGCAGATCAATCCGATCGAGCGGGAGGAGACGCCGCGCACCGCCCGCGAAATCCAGAACCGCCTGACCGAGATCACCTTCAACGCGACGCTCCTGCGGGAGATGCGCGCCATCGAGTTCGTCACGCGCCTCATCGACGAGGGCAAGCTGTCAAAGGACGAATACAAGCGCGTGCTCATGCACCGCATCGACGCCGACCTCCTGATGAAGCGTGTGACCGCGGCCTCGCGCCTGTCGGCGGACTGGGACCTCTTGCAGCGCCTTGCCGACCTGGGGCGGCAAGCGGCCCGCAAATGGCTCAAGAAGAGCTATGATGACGTCGGCGTGCGGTCGACGCTCGACCTGCGCCGCGAATTCGCCTGACGCAGCGCGAAAGGAACGGCCATGAGCGACTGGCCGCATCGTGTCGCCGTCGCCGGCGGCACCATCGAGATCGTGGTGGGAGACATCACGCGCCTCGCCGTCGATGCCGTCGTTAATGCCGCCAACCGCACGCTCCTCGGCGGCGGTGGCGTCGACGGTGCGATCCACCGGGCAGCGGGGCCGGAGCTTCTCGCCGAATGCCAGACCCTCGGTGGCTGCGAGACCGGCGAGGCGAAGATCACGCGCGGCTACAGGTTGCCGGCCGCCCACGTCATCCACACGGTTGGCCCCGTCTGGCGGGGAGGCGGGCAGGACGAGGCGGCGCTGCTCGCCGCGTGCTACGGCAATGCGCTCGCCCTCGCCGATGCGCATGGCCTCGTCCGTATCGCCTTTCCCGCCATCTCCACTGGCGTCTACGGCTTTCCCGCGGAGGAGGCGGCGCCAATCGCCATCGGCACCGTGCTCGCGAGATTGCCGGATGTTTCGGTCGAGCACGTCGTCTTCTGCTGCTTTTCTGCCGGAAGCGCCGTGCTTCATCGTCAGGCGCTCGAGGCCCTGACGCGGTGATCTCAGGTTTCGCGAAAGGCCCAGACGCTCGTCTTCTTGATCTCGTTGTCTTCGAGCGCCCGCGTCACAGGCACTTCATAGGTGGCGAGTGCGGCGAGCCGTTCGCGCGCCAGATAGCTGCGGCCGGGGTCGCCGATGAGCACGGTGGCGCCGCGCGTGGCGAGGCGAGACAGCCAGTCGGTGACGGCGGCGGCAAGATCGCGCTCGTAGCAGATGTCGCCGGCCAGCACACAGTCCCATCCCTCGTCCGTGCCGATGAGATGATCCTGGCGGACGGTCAGCGCGACGCCGTTGGCTTGCGCATTCACCGCAATGGCGGCCGCCGCGAAGGCGTCGATGTCGCAGGCGTCCACCTGTGTCGCGCCGGCCCGTGCGGCGGCGATGGCGACGAGCCCCGAGCCTGAGGCGAAGTCGAGCACGCGCCTGCCGGCGACGATGGCCGGGTGATCGAGGATGTAGCGCGCCAGCGCCTGCCCGCCGGCCCAGGCGAAGGCCCAGAAGGGCGGCGGCAGCCCCATGGCGCCGAGTTCCTCCTCGGTCTTTTCCCACAAGGCCGTCGCTTCATCCGCCACATGCAGCACGATCTCCGGCGCGTGCGGCACCGGCAGGAGCCGCGTATGGGTGCGGACGAAGACGGCCTTGTCCGTTGCGAGGCGCTTCATGGATGCTCGTCGAGCATGCGGCGGTAGAGGTCCTTCAGCCCGTCCATCACATGGCGCTCCGTGAAACCGTCGAGCACGCGCGCGCGCGCCGCAGCGCCCATCGCGGCGACGCGCCGCGGATCGGCCGCGAGCTGCGCGATGGCCTCGGCGAGAGCCGCTGCGTCGTCCGGCGGCATCACGAGGCCTTCGACGCCGTCGCGCACCAGCGTACGGCAGCCGGGCACGTCCGTCGTCAGGACGGCGCGGCCGCTCACCGCCCCTTCGAGCAAGGTGCGCGGCAGGCCCTCGCCGCCGCGGGAGGGCAGGCAGCAGACGTGGTGCTCGCGCCAGACGCCGGCGATGTCGCGCGTCGGGCCGCGCCAGGCGATGCCGGGCTCGTCTGACCATTGCCGGAGCGTCGCCTCCGGCACCGCCTTTGGATTGTCGGGATCCGGCGCGCCGAAGAGCGAGAGCTCGACCGCGACGCCCCGGGCACGGGCGCGGCGGACCGCCTCCACCGCAAGGTCGATGCCCTTCGACCACAGCATGCGCGCGACGACGGCTATCTTGAGCGGCGGCTGCGGCGGCAGGGGTGCGACGGGATAATCCCCTGGTTCCACGCCGGCACCGCCGACGATGGTCACGTTCGGCGCACGCGGATCGAGCCCGACGAGACGCGGGTCGTCCTCGTTCTCGAAGAGGTAATGCGTGCTGCGGCCTTCGAGCCCGCCGCGGATGACGAGGCGCAGCCCGGCCCGCGCCACGCGCGCGGAGGCATCGCGGCGCGCGCCGAGAAAGCCGAGGCCGGTCAGCGCATAGACGCGGGCGGCGATGCCGGCGAGGCGTGCCGCAAGGCCGCCGAGCACGATGGAGCGCAGCGCGATGGCGTGCACGATGTCGGGGCTCTCCTCGGCGAGCACCCGCCGCATGGTGCCGACGGTGCGCAGGATGGCGAGCGGGCTCATGCTGCGCCTGTCGGCCTCGAGCGCCAGCACACGCGCGCCCGTCGCCTCGATCACCTCGCGGTGCGCCCGCACCCGCGCCACCACCGTCACGGCAAGGCCCATCTCGCGCGCGGCCCGCGCCATGGGCAGGAAATGCGAAGCGAAGAACCAGTCCTCGGTGACGAGGAAGAGCACGGAACGGGGCCGGTCGGTCACGATGCCTCACGCAAAGCCGAGAAAGAGCGCGAGCGCGCGGTTTACCGCGAGAAGATCCGTCTCGTCGAGCCGGCCGAAAGACTGGCCCAGCCTGCCGCGGGGCACCGTGTGAGCCTTGTCCACCATGATCTGCGAGACCTTCTGCAGGCCGTTGCGCTCATTCGGCTCGACCGTGATGCGCAGGAGCGGCGCCGCGACGAGTTCACTCGTCACCGGCAGCAAGGTGAAGGAGGGATGCGTGCTGAAGAGATCCGACTGGATGATCAGGGCCGGTCTTAGTTTGCCATAGGCCCCGGGAAGAGCCACGGTGACGAGGTCACCGCGCCTCATTCACGCCAGCCCCGATGATCCGAGGCCGCTTCGATGAAATCGAGGATCTCGTCTTCCTCGGCGCTCTTGGCGATGAGTTGTGACTGGCGTCGACACTCCTCGGCAAAGCCGGGCTGCGCCGGGTCCGGTATCCAGATCTGCACAGGCTTCAACCCGGCCGCCCGTAACCGCTCGCGATGGCGCTGCACACGCTTGGCGACCCCTGCCATTCCAGCCCCCGGCCTGTTACATGTAACATAGGTCGTCGCCCGTGGGACCGCAAGCGCGCCCACCTCTTTCTCACATCGTCGCGCCGATCTGCCATGGTACGAACTCGGCGTCGCCGTAACCGAGCTCCTCGGACTTGGAGCGCTCGCCGGAGGCGACCTTCAGCACCTTCTCGAAGATCTCGCGGCCCTTGTCCTCGATCGACACGCCCTCGATGACGTCGCCGCAGTTGATGTCCATGTCGTCGATCATGCGCCGGTACATCTCGCTGTTGGTGGCGAGCTTGATCGACGGGGTCGGCTTGCAGCCGTAGGCCGAGCCGCGGCCGGTGGTGAAGGCGAGGACATTGGCGCCGCCGGCGACCTGGCCCGTCGCCGAGACCGGGTCGTAACCGGGCGTGTCCATGAACACGAACCCCTTGGCGGTGACCTTCTCGGCATAGCGGTAGACGTCCGTGAGCGTCGTCGTGCCGCCTTTTGCGGCGGCGCCGAGCGACTTCTCGAGGATCGTCGTGAGCCCGCCCGCCTTGTTGCCGGGCGAGGGGTTGTTGTTCATCTCCATCTTGTTGCGGGTGGTATAGTCCTCCCACCACTTGATGAGCTCGACGAGCTTTTCGCCAACCTCGCGGGTCGCCGCGCGGCGCGTCAGGAGATGTTCGGCGCCGTAGATCTCCGGCGTCTCGGAGAGGATCGCCGTGCCGCCGTGCTTGACGAGCAAGTCGGCCGCCGCTCCCAAGGCGGGGTTGGCCGTGATGCCGGAATAGCCGTCGGAGCCACCGCACTGCAGGGCGAGCATCAGCTCCGACGCCGGCACCGTCTCGCGCCGCGCCCGGTCGGCGACGGGCAGCATCTCGCGAATGGCGGCGGCGCCGGCCTCCACCGTCTTCTTCGTGCCGCCGATCTCCTGGATGGTGAAGGAGCGGAAGGTGTCGCTTTCCGCGATGCCGTAGATCTCTTTCCAGCGGGCGATCTGGAAGCCTTCGCAGCCGAGGCCCACCATGACGACCGCCGCCATGTTGGGGTTGGTCGCATAGCCCCACTGGGTGCGCTTGAGAACCTCGTAGCCCTCGCCCTTGACATCGAGGGCGCAGCCGCCGCCGTGCACGAGCGGGATGACACCGTCGACGTTCGGATATTGTTCGAGGATGCCCGAGCGGCGGATCTCCTCGGCCATGTAGCGGGCCACCGTCGCCGAGCAGTTCACCGAGGTGAGGATGCCGATGTAGTTGCGCGTCCCGACCGTGCCATTGGCGCGCCGGAAGCCCTGGAAGGTCGCCTGCTGTTCGACGGGCAGGATGTCTTCCTTGCGCGCCGCCTCGGCGAAGCGGTAGTCGCGGGCGAAATCGTGCATCTCGACGTTGTGTTCGTGCACCCACTCGCCGGGGGCAATGGGTTTCGACGCAAAGCCGATGATCTGGCCGAACTTGACGATGGGCTCGCCCGCGGCCATCGGCACGACAGCCATTTTATGGCCGCGCGGTATGCGCTGCGTCACCGCGACGCCGTCGACGGAAGCGCCGGGCTCGAGCGCATCTACCGCGACGATGACGTTGTCGCTGGCGTTGAGGCGAAGGGTACGGGGGGTGACGGGACGGTCCATGGGCGTGCTTCCGGGCGGGCTGATCGGCCGCTGATGCGGTTATTTGAATCGTTTTATACTACGCGGCGCCAAGCGATGCGAGCCTGCCGGCATGTGACGGTTTCACGCCGCGAGCACGACGCCCTTGCGGATGAGGAAGCAGCCGTAAGGGCGCATGTCGCCCACCTGCACGACGGCGAAGGCTGAACTCGCCACCTCGTAGAAGGCATAACGCTCGATGCCGACGAGCGGCAGCGCCTTGCCGGCCGCCCGGTCGATCACTGCCTGCACCTCCCTCTGGATCGGCGGCACCGTGACGGCATCGCCCACCACCTCCATGCGCCGCACCGGATCGTCGACGAAGCTGTCGATGGGCAGCAGCGACAGCACGGCTTCGGCTGCACGCGCCAGGGTGAGACCGGGGATGCGCACGAGCTCGCCCGAGGTGGTGCGGCGCGCCACCGTCTCGGCCGGGAAATTGGCGTCGACGAGGGCGAGGTCGTCGCCGTGGCCCATTGCGGCGAGAACCCACAGGAGGTCGGGCGTCAGAACGGGGTCGAGACCCTTGAGCATCGTGTCGGCTCCGGTAAGGGCGGTCAGGCGGGGATCGGCGCGTCGGGAGCGAGCAGGCCCTCGCTCTTGAGGTCGCGCCACAGCCCCGCTGGTGGCGAGGCGGCGAAGGCGGCGACGTTGCGGCTCACCTCCTCGGGTGTCACGCCACCGAGCACGACGCTCGCGACCGCAGGATGACCGAGGGCGAAGTGCAGCGCCGCATGCGCCAGCGGGACGGAATGGGCGCGGCACACGGCCTCGATGCGGCGCACCTTGTCCATGACGGCATCGGGCGCGGGGGCGTAGTTGTAGCGGGCGCCCGGCACCGCGCCCGTGGCGAGGATCCCGGAGTTGAACACGCCGCCGAGCATGACGCCGATGTTCTTGTCCTGCGCCAGCGGCAGGAAGCCCTCGAGTGCCGGCTGCTCCAGGAGCGAATAGCGCCCTGCGAGCAGCATGCAGTCGAAGTCGCCGGCGCGGGCGAAGCGCTCGCACATGTCGGCCTCGTTGATGCCGACGCCGATGGCCTTGATCACCTTCTGGTCGCGCAGGTCGGCGAGGGCCCGGTAGGCGCCGTCCATCGCCTCCTTGAAGCGGGCCTCGATGCCGTCGGCGCCGTGCGTCCAGACGTCGACGTCGTGGATGAGCAGCACGTCGATGCGGTCGGTGCCGAGACGCAGCAGCGACTGCTCGAAGGAGCGCATCGCGCCGTCGTAGGAGTAGTCGAAGGAGGCCTTGTGCGGCAGGCCGCCGGCGAAGCCGGGCGAGACCACGTCGCTCCTTGCCGGCGCCGCCGGCCGCTGGCGCGGATCCATCACCCGCCCGACCTTGGTCGAGAGCACGACGTCGCTGCGCTCGTGGCGCCGGAGCGCCGTGCCACAGCGGTGCTCGGCAAGGCCGTTGCCGTAATGCGGCGAGGTGTCGAGGAGCATGATGCCGGCTCCAAGAGCCGCCTCGACGGTGGCGATGGCGGTGGCGTCGTCGAGCGTCGCATAGAGGTCGCCGAGCGGCGCCGTGCCGAAGCCGAGGACCGTGACCTTGAGGTTGCTGCGTCCGAGCGTACGTGTCGCCAGGCTCATCGAGATCCTCCCTAACCGGTGTAGCCGAACTGGCGTGGCAGCCACAGCACCGTCTCCGGCACGAGGATCATCAGGAGGAGCGCGGCCAGGAGAATGAAGAGGAACAGCCACATCTCGCGGATGATGTCGCGCAGGGGGATGCCCGTCAGTCCGTTCATCACGAACAACAGCACGCCATAGGGGGGCGTGACCAGCCCCAGCATGATGTTGACCACGATGACGACGCCGAAATGCACGAGGTCGATGCCCATCTCCCGTGCCGCCGGCAGGAACAGCGGCACCAGCACGAGCAGCATGGTCGTCGCGTCGAACAGGCAGCCGAGCGCGAGGAACAGCAGGTTTACGAGCAGCAGGAAGACGAGCGGATGCACGTCCACCCCGCGCATCCAGCCGGCGACGAGCTGCGGGATGTTCTCGCTCGCGACGATGTAGTTGAAGATGAAGGCGCCGGCGATGATGAGCGCGACGACGGTGGTCGAGCGCGCCGATTCGGCAAAAAGCCGGAAGGTCTCCCGCATCGTCAGCGACCGGTAGACGAGGCCGGCGAGCATGAGCGCGTAAAGGGCCGCGAGCGAGGCCGCCTCCGTTGGCGTCGCGGCACCGCCATAGATGCCATAGAGCAGGATGACCGGCAGCATCAGCGCCGGGAAGGCCTGCACCGTGGCGCGGGGCAATTCACGCATCGGTACGGTGTCGTCGCGCGGGAAGTCGCGCTTGCGCGCGACCCAGGCGATGGCCGCCATCAGCGCGCCTGCCATGATGAGGCCGGGAATGATGCCGCCGAGGAAGAGATAGCCGACCGAGGTATCCGAGACGAGCGCATAGAGCACCATCGGGATCGACGGCGGGATGATCGGCCCGATGGTCGAGGAGGCGGCCGAGATCGCGGCCGCGAAGCCTGGCGTATAGCGCTTCGTCTTGACCATCATCTCCGTGAGGAGCTTGCCGACGCCCGCCGCATCCGCGATGGCCGAGCCCGACATGCCGGCGAAGATGATGCTGGCCACCACGTTGACGTGGGCGAGCCCGCCGCGGAAGCGCCCGACGAGTGCCTGGCAGAAGAGCAGCATGCGCTCGGAGACACCGCCGGCATTCATCAGGTTGGCGGCGAGGATGAAGAGCGGCACGGCGAGCAGCACGAAACTGTCGACGAGGTTGTTGAGGATCTGCTCGGAGAAGAGGCCGACGTCCTTGCCGGTGACGAAGAGATAGCCGATCGCCGCCACGAACATGGCATAGGCGATGGGCATGCCGATGGCCGCCAGCCCGAAGAAGGCGGCGAGCAGGAAGACGAAGGATGCGCTCATTCGCTGAAACCGGAAGGACGTTCGTCAAGCACCTCGCCCCAGCGGCGCGAAAGGAGGCGCGCGACGCGCAGGCCCTGGCGGATGACGACGCAGACGACGAAGACGATGAAGATGGAATAGAGGATGTCGTAGCGCAGGCCGAGGACCGGCGTCTTCTCGATGCGCATGAAGCTGATCCAGTCCACCGTCGCCGGCAGGGCGGCGAGGAAGGCGCCCAGCGTCACGAGCGCGCAGACGAAGGCGAGCCAGCGCTGCACGCGGCGCGGGCTTGCGAGCACCACCATGTCGAAGGTGATCTGGTCCTTGTCGCGCGTCAGGAAGGCCGCGCACCAGAAGACCACCCAGACATATGAGATCAGCGTCGCTTCCTGCGTCCAGGCCGTCGGGTCGTTGAGGACGTAGCGCGTGAAGATCTGCAGGATGAAGGCGGCGAACATGGCCATGAAGCCGAGCGCCGCCGCGATCGTCGCCAGGAAACGCAGCCGTTTCACCACAACGGACAAGGGTGCCTCCGGTACGCAGGGTCTGTTTTGGGGGCAGTCGGTGTCCCCTCCCCGCACGGGGAGGGGCGGAGGGGCTGACAGGCGATGTGCAGGTCAGCTTTCTGCTACTTCACTGCGTTGATGCGTTCGACCATGCCCTTCGGCCAAGCCTTGGAGAGTTCGGATTCGAGATAGGCCTTCTGCACGTGGCTGCGGAAGGCCTCGACGTCGGGCCGGTAGACCTTGAGGCCCTGCTGCGCGAAATCGGCCGCGAGCTGCCTCTCCTCGCCGATGCGCCCCTCGTTGTTGAAGGCCACGGCGGCCTGGGCGGCTTCCAGCACGGCTTCCTTCTGCTTGTCGTCGAGCTTGTTCCAGGTCGCGCCGGCGAGCGAGAGGAAGATGGAATCGACGAGGTGGTCGGTGAGCACGATCTGCTTGGTCACCTCGTAGAACTTCGCGGCCCGCACGGTCGGCAGCGGGTTGTCCTGGCCGTCGATGGCGCCGGTCTGCAGCGCCGTGTAGATCTCGCCGAAGGCGAGCGGCAGCGGGTTGGCGCCGAGCGCCTTGCCGAGGAACAGCCAGGTGTCGGAGCCCGGCATGCGCAGCTTGACGCCTGCGAGATCGGCCGGGGTCTTCACCTCCTTTTCGATGCGCAGGTTGAGCTGGCGCGTGCCGAGATAGCCGACGGCGAGCACCTTGATGCCCATCTTGTCCTCGACGAGCTTGTACATCTCCTCGCCGATGTCGCTCGCGAAGACCTTCTGCTGGTGCTCGGGATCGCGGATCAGATAGCCGGCGGTGAAGATCGACCACTCGGGGATCTGCTTGGCGATGTCGAAGGCCGAGATCATCGCCATCTCGAGATTGCCGCGCTGCATGGCGGCCGGCTCGGTGCCCTGCTTGAACAGCGTGGCATTGAGATGGATCTCGACGTCGAACTGGCCGGGCGCGCGCTTTTCGAGCTCCTCCTTGAAGACGGGGAGCATCTTGGCATGCCAGTCGGAATCGACGGCGGGGGTCGAGATGCGCAGCTTGACCGGGTTGGCGGCGAACGCCGGACCGGCGACGAGCGCCGAAGAGAGGGCAAGGCCGAGGACGAGCCGGCGGCTCAGCGAGAATGCCATAGTGTAGATCCTCCCGAAAAACGGCTTGTTTGAGCGCCCGTTCAGGCGCGATCATCGGCATATTGCCGAAGCGGCGGAGTGCTTGCAAACAAAAAACAACTAGCTAACATGTCAGCCCAGAAAAAGAGCCGTCGAGGGCCTGTGCAGGTCGTCGGCACGCGTGGCGCTTCTGCCCGACGGCCTGTCCCTGGGGCCCTGTCCGGGGCGCTGCGCCCGAAGGGCCTTGGCCGATGCCGTCACCGGCTTTATGGGGATCGCGAGGCCAGGGCGCGCCATCGGCCCCGACGCCGAAGACATTGAGGAGGACGAGATGGACCGGCCAGCGGACGATGGTGCCCCTCTCAAGCTGCGCGAAAAGGCCTATGACAGCTTCACGCAGCACCTGCTCGCGCGCAACGTCCGGCCAGGCCAGTTCATCTCCCAGCGCGAGCTCGTGGCCCTGACCGACCTGCCGCTCGGCGCCATCCGCGAGCTCATCCCCCGCCTTGAGGCCGAGGGCCTCATCAAGACGGTGCCGCAGCGCGGCATGCAGGTTGCCCATCTCGACCTCAATCTCATCCGCGACGCCTTCCAGTTCCGCCTCTTCATGGAGCGCGGCGCCATGGACCTGTTCGTGCAGTCGGCCTCGGACGAGACGCTCGCCGCCTTGCGCCGCCAGCACGAGGACGTGCTGGCGCGGGCGGAAGCCGAGGGCGACACGCCCGAGATCGTGGCGGAAGGCCAGGCGGTCGATTGGGGCTTCCACGACATGCTGATCGATGCGCTCGGCAACGAGATCATCGCCAAGGCCTACCGGGTCAACTCCATCAAGATCCGCCTCATTCGGCAGGAGCTGGTGCGAATCGACGGCCTCGTCGCGCCGGTCATGCGCGAGCATCTCGGCATCATCGCCGCCATGGAGACGCGCGATCCGCAGCAAGCCGTGGCCGCCCTCTCGGCCCATATCGACAACGCCCGCAACCGGGCGCTCGGCCTGCGCTGACGGCTACAGGACGGTTGCGCCGTCGGCCCGCCCGCCTCCTCCCCGGCGCGCTCGGTCGACTTGCCCAGACGGGCTGCACACGCTATTTCCAAATCGATTCAAACGGCGCCGAGAAAGCAGTTCACACCGGCTGCTCCGCTGGTTAGGGTTCGCCGCGCGACGCGCGGCGGCGCCACCGCGGCGCTTTTCGTCAAAAGGCTTGAAGCCGTTATCAGGAAAGGAAGTGCCGATGCGCGAGGGCCGCCTGCCGCTCGTCCACGAGGACCGCCTCTTTCCCGCCGATCCGTCCGCACGCGCCGTGGCGCGCCGGCTCTATGCCCATGTGAAGGACCTGCCGATCGTCTCGCCGCACGGGCATACCGATCCGCGCTGGTATGCCGAGAACGAGCCCTTCCCGGATCCCGCCCGCCTCTTCGTCGTGCCCGACCACTACGTCTTCCGCATGCTCTACAGCCAGGGCGTGCGGCTCGAGGATCTCGGCATCGCGACGAAGGACGGCACCGAGGTCGAGACCGACGGGCGCAGGATCTGGCGGCGCTTTGCCGAGCGCTATCATCTCTTCCGCGGCACGCCGACGCGCACGTGGCTCGACCACGCCTTCGCCACGCTGTTCGATTTCGACGTGCGACTCTCAGCCGAGACGGCCGATCTCTATTACGACCGCATCGCCGAGCGGCTGGCCGAGCCCGCCTATCGCCCGCGTGCCCTCTTCGAGCGCTTTAACATCGAGGTCATCGCCACCACGGAGAGCCCCCTCGATCCGCTCGTCCACCACAAGGCCATCCGCGATAGCGGCTGGAAAGGGCGCGTCATCACGGCCTACCGGCCCGATCCTGTCGTCGACCCGGAGTTCGACGGTTTCAAGGCCAATGTGGAGGCCCTGGGGGAACTCACCGGCTGCGACGTCTCGACCTTCGCCGGCTATCTCGAGGCCCACCGCAAGCGCCGCGCCTTCTTCAAGGAGATGGGCGCCACGTCGACCGACCACGGTCATCCGAGCGCCCGCACGGCGGACCTCTCGCCCGTCGAGGCCGAGGCGCTGTACACCCGCATCATGCACAGCAACGTCACGAGCGAGGATGCGGAGCTCTTCCGCGCCCAGATGCTGACCGAGATGGCGGCGATGAGCCTCGAGGACGGGCTCGTCATGCAGATCCACCCCGGCTCGATGCGCAACCACAACGCCGGGCTCTTCGCCCGCTTCGGCCGCGACATGGGTGCCGACATCCCGGCCGCGACCGACTATGTCCATGCGCTGAAGCCTCTGCTCGACCGCTTCGGCAACGAGCGCGAGCTCACCATCATCCTCTTCACGCTCGACGAGACCGCCTATTCGCGCGAGCTCGCGCCGCTCGCCGGGCACTATCCGTGCCTGAAGCTCGGCCCGGCCTGGTGGTTCTTCGACAGTCCCGAAGGCATGCGCCGCTACCGCGAGCTCGTCACCGAGACGGCCGGCTTCTACAACACCGTCGGCTTCAATGACGACACGCGGGCCTTCCCGTCGATCCCCGCCCGCCACGACGTGGCGCGTCGCGTCGACTGCGCCTTCCTCGCCGAGCTCGTCGTCACCCACCGCCTCGACGAGGACGAGGCGCACGAGCTCGCCCACGATCTCGCCTATCGCCTGGCCAAGGAGGCCTACAAGCTGTGACGCAGACGGCCCGCCTCAACACCGCGCGCCTCGCGGACCTGCCGCCCGATGTCGCCCGCCCGGCCTATGATCGCAAGGCGATGAAGACCGGCATCGTGCATCTCGGCATCGGTGCCTTCCACCGCGCCCACCAGGCGGTCTATACGGATGCGGTCATCGCCAGCGGCGACCTCTGGTGGGGCATCGTCGGCGCCAGCCTGCGCAGCCCCGACACCCGCGATGCCCTCAAGGCTCAGGACGGGCTCTACACCCTCGCCGTGCGCTCGGGCGAGGGCGAGAAGCTCGCCGTCATCGGCGCCATCCGCGAGGTCGTGGTGGCGCCGGAGAATCCGGCGGCGCTCGTCGAGCGCATGAGCCATCCGGACGTGAAGGTCGTCACCCTCACGGTGACGGAGAAGGGCTATTGCCACGATCCGGCGACCGGGCGGCTCGACGAGAAGCACCCCGACGTGGTGCACGATCTCGCCAACCTCAACCGGCCGCGCTCGGCCATCGGCTTCCTGGCCGCGGCCATCGCCCGCCGCCGCAGCCTCGGCCTTGCGCCCTTCACCGTGCTGTCGTGCGACAACCTGCCGTCGAACGGCCGGACGCTGCACCGCATCCTCACCCGTTTCGCGGAGCTCGTCTCGCCCGATCTCGGCGCCTTCGTGCGCGACAAGATCGCCTGCCCGGACAGCATGGTCGACCGCATCGTGCCGGCAACGACCGACGAGGACCGGGCCGCCGTGGCGGCGCGCCTCGGCGTCGCCGACGCCTGGCCGGTCATGACCGAGCCCTTCACCCAATGGGTGATCGAGGACCATTTTCCCTCCGGCCGCCCGGCCTGGGAGACGGTGGGAGCGACGCTCGTCACGGACGTCGCGCCCTATGAAGCCATGAAGCTGCGCCTGCTCAACGGCAGTCACTCGGCCATCGCCTATCTCGGCTATCTCGCCGGCTACCAGACCGTGTCCGAGGCCATGGCGGACGAGAGCCTCGCGTCCTATGTCGCCGCCCTCATGGACGACACGACGGCGACGCTGACCATCCCGCCTGGTGCCGACGTCGAGGCCTACAAGCGCTCCCTGCGCGAGCGCTTCCGCAATCCGGCGCTCAAGCACCGCACCTGGCAGATCGCCATGGACGGCTCGCAGAAGCTGCCGCAGCGCCTGCTGGGCACGATCCGCGACCGGCTCGCGGCCGGCTCCGACATCGCCCGCCACGCCCTCGCCGTGGCGGCCTGGATGCGCTACGTCACGGGCACGGACGAGAAGGGCGACGCCATCGACGTGCGCGACCCGCTGGCGGCGGACCTTGCCGCGATCGCGCGGTCCGCGGGCGGCGACCCCGCCGCGCTCTCCAGGGCGCTCGCCGGCGTCGAGGCGGTGTTCGGCACCGACCTGCCGGCCGAGCCGCGCTTCGTTACCGCAGTCGGCGAGGCCTTGGTCGGACTCTACCGGGACGGCGCCCGCGCCACGCTCGCAAGCCTCGCGCACGGATGAGCGAATAGCGTCAGGCACGGCTGCGCAGCCGTGCCTTTAACCTTTCGTTAACCATCGGGGCGCACGCTTCCAGGGTCTTGAAGGAGGGTGCGCCGATGTCGCTGCCGACTCTGTCCGACGACGAGTTGCGCGTTCCCGGGCGGGACGGGGAACTGCGCACGATCCTGAGGGCCGTCCCCGTCATCTACGACCTGTTGCGGAGCACCTACGGGGCCTGGCTGGCGCGGGATCCGCAGAATGTCGACAGCTTGGTGCGCCTGCACGGAGCGCTGATCATCATCTCTCTGGCGGACCTGCCGGAGGAGGAACAGCGGCCAGTCAGCCGCCGGCTCGTGGCGCTGATGCGCGAAAGCGGCCTGACGGCGCAGCATATCCGCCAGCTCGATGCGGCGGTCGCGCTCGAGCTAATGGCAGTGGTGCGAGCACAGAATCGCTGCTCGCAGCGCCGGCAACGGCATCTCGCCGCCGTCATCGCGGCGCGGCTCGGCGCGATGGATTCGCGCGCAACAGCGGCAGCGGCCTGACTTCAGAAGGCCTTGAAGGTGATGATGGTGCGCGTGTCGGCGATGTCGTCGATGGTCTGCACCTTCTCGGCGACGAAATGGCCGATGTCGACGTCACGGTCGACATGGAACTTGGCGATGATGTCGTAGTCGCCGGCGATCGAGTAGATCTCCGAGGCGATCTCACGGTCGGCGAGCTCGCTGGCGACCGCATAGGTCTTGCCGAGCTTGCACTTGATCTGGACGAAGAAGGTCTGCATCCCGCAACTCCTGCCACCGAGCCCCATGCGAATCAACTCCGTGGCGGCCAAGTTTATCGGCTCGCCAGCTTTGCCGCCCGCGCGATTGCCCACAGACCTCGTGTGGCGATGTCCTCATCAGCAATGGCCGTGCGCACGCCGAGAGCCCGCGCCGCGTCGCGGTAGCGCGCGCTGAGACCGGCGCTGCCGACGACGACGACCGGCTCGGCCGGCGGTTCGGGCCCGAGCGCATCGGCGATTTCGGCGCCAATCATGAGACCCGACATCAGGCTCGGCGCCGCCTCGGCGCTGAGGCGTTCGAACAGGCCCAGGGTGCGCACGCCAAAGAGGAGGTTGAGCAGCGCGCCCGGCCCACGACGGCGGGCCTCCTGCGCCATGGCGACTCCCGTCTCGAAGGCCGCCGCGTCGTGCGCCGCGCCCGCGCGCATCTGGCGCCCGAGGATGGTGTGGTCCTTCAAGGCGGCGAAGGCCTCGCCGGTCATGTATGAGCGGAAATCGAGGATGCGCCCGCCGGCGATCCGCACCCATTTGCAATGGGTGCCGGGCATGCAGACAAGGCGCTCGGCATCACCGAGGCCGTCCATCAGGCCGAGCAGCTGGGTCTCCTCCCCGCGCATGACATCGGGCGCGCGGCCTGACCGGGAATCGAGGCCGGGCACGACGAGGACCCGGCGCGACGCGTGTGGAGCGCTCACCAGCCCGTCAACGAGGCCGTCGAGCGTGCAGGGGGTCGTGATGTAGCGGGCCTCGATCCAGCCCTGGCGGCTGCCGACCATGCCGCAGAGCAGGGCCGGCGTATCCGCGCCGGCGCCGAACTCGCCGCAAAGCTCCTCGAGGAGGTCTCCATACGGGACAGTCATGCGGGTGATGCCGGTCGGCCGCGCCGTCTTGGCGCGCAGGGAGCCGTCGGCCGCAAAGGCATAGGCCCTGAGGTTGGTCGTCCCCCAGTCGACACCGACGAGCACCGTTTCCTGCATTCTCTCTTCCCCCCACCGGCGGTTACATGCCGGAAGGTGCGCGCTCTGTCCACGGGCAAACGTCGATATGCTCGACGGCCCGAGGGGTGGCAGTTAACGTGTTCGTTGCATTGGTGTTGTAGTGACGTAGCACGACTGTCGCTGACGAGGGTAATCAGGCGGATCCTCGCTTCGGCCCCGCAGGCAGTTGCCGGTATTCGGGGGGACGTCATGGACGCGAAGTTGATCCGTCGCATTCGCCGGCATGCCGGATGCGTTCTGGCGGCCATCGTGTTTGCTGCGGGGCTCGCCGCCTGCAGCGAGGAAAACACCTACGTTCCGCCCCCGCCGCCCAAGGTGCTGGTGGCCAAGCCGGTCGAGCAGGCGGTGACCAATTACATGGCGTTCACGGGCAACACCCAGGCCTTCAACGCGGTCGATCTCGAGGCCCGGGTGCAGGGCTTCCTGACTGCCATCGACTACAAGGATGGTACGGCGGTGAAGAAGGGGCAGCGCCTCTTCACCATCCAGCGCGACACCTATCAGGCCCAGCTCGACCAGGCGCAGGCGAACCTCGAGGGCGCGATAGCCCGCCAGCTCAACGCGCAGAACGAGTACAACCGCCAGTCCCAGCTCGGCCAGCAGGACTTCGCCTCCAAGGCGCGGGTCGAGGACGCCAAGACCAACCTCGACCAGGCGACGGCCGATGTCGCGGCGGCCAAGGCGAACGTCGCGCTAGCCACCATCAACCTCGGCTATACGGAAGTGCTGGCGCCCTTCGACGGCATCGTCACCAACCATCTCGTCGATGTCGGTGCCCTCGTCGGCTATGCCGGGCCGACCAAGCTTGCAACCATCGTGCAGATGGACCCGATCTACGTCTACTTCAACGTCGACGAGCAGCAGGTGCTGCGCGTCATGGAAGGGCTGGCGGCAGAGGGCCGCAAGCCTGGCGAGCTGAAGGACGTGCCGGTGGAAATCGGCCTCCAGACGGAGACGGGTTATCCGCACAGGGGCGTGATCGACTACATCGCGCCGCAGGTCGATGCGGGCACCGGCACGCTGATGGTGCGCGGCCTGTTCGAGAACAAGGACTTCGCCCTTCTGCCGGGCCTGTTCGTGCGCGTGCGCGTCCCCATGCGGCAGATCGACAAGGCGCTGCTCGTCGCCGATACCGCCATCGGATCGAGCCAACTCGGCAGCTACGTCTTGGTCGTCGGCGACGACGAGGTGGTCGAGCAGCGCACGATCACCGCCGGCGCCTTGCAGGACAATGGCCTCAGGGTCGTCGAGAGCGGCCTCGAGGCTGGCGAGCGTGTCGTCGTGTCGGGCATCCAGCGGGCCGTGCCGGGCAACAAGGTGGCGCCCGAGGCAACCGAGATGGCCGGCAAGCGCTCTACCGCCGCTAGGCCCTGAACCCGCGCCAACCCATGGCGCCCGTGCCGGCGCGCCCGTCCCCGAACGCAGAGGCAGCACCCCATGTTTTCGCGCTTCTTCATCGAGCGGCCGGTCCTGTCGAACGTCATCGCGCTCGTCACGGTCCTCGTCGGCGCCGTGGCCCTGCTGCGCCTGCCGGTCTCGCAATATCCCAACGTCACGCCTCCCACCGTCTCCGTGACGGCGCGCTTTCCCGGCGCCAGCGCCCAGACGGTGATGGAGACCATCGCCCTGCCCATCGAGCAGCAGGTGAACGGCGTCGAGGGCATGATCTACATGCAATCGACGAGCGGCAGCGACGGCTCCTACAATCTCACCGTCACCTTCGCCATCGGCACCGACCCCGACTTCGCACAGATTCTGGTGCAGAACCGCGTGTCGGCCGCGCTCGCGCAGCTGCCGCAATCGGTGCAGGTGCAGGGCGTCAACGTCCAGAAGAAGTCGACGGCCGTGCTGATGTTCGTGGCGCTCACCTCGCCCGACAAGCGCTACGACAGCCTCTTCCTCGCCAATTACGGCGTCATCAACCTGCAGAACGAGCTCGCCCGCGTGCCGGGTGTCGGCAGCGTCAGCATCTACGGCGCGGGCGAATATGCCATGCGCCTGTGGCTGGACCCGGACCGGCTGCAGGCCTTCAGCCTGACGCCGAGCGACGTCATCTCGGCCGTGCAGCAGCAGAGCCAGGAGGTCGCGGCCGGCGTCGTTGGCATGCCCCCGACGCCGCAGGGCCAGAACTTCCAGTACACGCTCAACGTCACCGGCCGCTTCGAGAGGGCGGAGGACTTCGAGAACATCGTCGTCAAGGTCGACGGCGCGAACGGCGGCCGCATCACGCGCGTCAGGGACGTGGGCCGCGTCGAGCTCGGCGCCCAGACCTACAGCTACGCCTTCTCCCTGCAGGGGGCGCCGGCGGCGGGCATCGGCATCTCCCAGTTGCCCGAGGCAAATGCCCTCGAGGTGGCCGCGGCGGTGCGGGCCAAGATGGACGAACTGGCGCAGCGCTTCCCGCCCGGCCTTGCCTATTCCGTACCCTTCGACACGACGACCTTCGTCGAGGCCTCCATCAGCGAGGTCTACAAGACGCTGATCGAGGCCGGCATCCTTGTGCTCCTCGTCATCATGCTCTTCTTGCAGGACTGGCGGGCAATGCTCGTGCCGGCGACGACGGTGCCCGTCACCATCATCGGCGCCTTCGCGGCCATGGCGGCGCTCGGCTTCACGGTCAACATCTCGACACTCTTCGCCATTGTGCTCGCCATCGGCATCGTCGTCGACGACGCCATCGTCATCGTCGAGGGCGTGGCCCACCACATGTCGCGCGGCCTGTCCGGCCGCGAGGCGGCGGTGAAGGCCATGAACGAGCTGACGGGGCCGGTGATCGGCATCACGCTCGTGCTCATGTCGGTCTTCCTGCCGGCCGCCTTCATGCCGGGCCTGACCGGGCAGATGTATCAGCAGTTCGCGCTCGTCATCGCCGCCACTGCCCTCATCAGCGCCGTCAACGCCATGACGCTGAAGCCGACGCAGTGCGCCCTGTGGTTGCGCCCGCCGACGCCGCCGGAGAAGCGCAATTTCATCTACCGCGGCTTCAACCGCGTTTATGACGCCTGCGAGCGCTGGTATGCCGGCCTCATCCACCACATGGTGAAGGCGAGCTACGTGATGGTGGTCGTGGCGCTCGGCCTCATCGGCCTTGCCTTCTGGGGCATGTCGCGCGTGCCCACGGCCTTCATCCCGCTCGAGGACCAGGGCTACATGATGGTCAACGTGCAGCTGCCCGACGGCGCCTCGCTGGAGCGCACCGACAGGGTGCTGGACGACGTGCAGAAGGTCGTTTCGCAGGTGCCCGGGGTCGACCAGGTCTTCACCATCAGCGGCATCTCGATCCTCGACAACAATGCCTCGCTGCCCAGCGCCGGCGCCGTCTACGTGGTGCTGAAGGATTGGTCACTGCGCGAGGCGGATCCGGCGCAGGGCCTGCTCGGCCTCTATCGGGCGCTGACGCGCGTCCTCGAGGATAACATCCTCGATGCGCGCACCATGGTCATACCGCCACCGCCGATCCAGGGCATCGGCAATGCCGGCGGCTTCAGCTTCGTCGTCCAGTTAAGGGACGGCAGCGGCGATCTCGACAAGCTGCAGAACGCAACCGACGAGATCGTCGCCAAGGCAAACTCCCAGTCGGCGGTCAGCAATGCCTTCACCAGCTTCCGCGCCAGGGTGCCCCAGTTCCATATCGGCGTGAACCGCACCAAGGCCGAGACGCTCGGCGTCACCGTGGGTCAGGTGTTCGAGGCGCTGGAGAGCTATATCGGCTCCACCTACGTCGGGCAGTTCAACCGCTTCGGCCAGGTCTTCCAGGTCTATGCCCAGGCCGAGGGCTCCTTCCGCCAGACGGTCGACACGATCAAGGGGCTGAAGATCAGAACCCAGACCGGCGAGATGGTGCCGCTCGGCACGCTCGTCGACGTCACGCCCATGGAGGGGCCGTCGATCGTCTCGCTCTACAACCTCTACCCGGCGGCGACCATCACCGGCATGCCGGCGCCCGCCTTCAGTTCGGGGCAGGTGATGCAGCTCATGGAGCAGATCTCCGCCCATACCCTCCCGGCGGGCCTGGGCCACGAATGGACCGGCATGTCCTTCCAGGAGAAGATCGTGGGCAACCAGATCTTCTTCGTGTTCGGCCTCGCCGTCGTGCTCGTCTATTTCGTGCTCGCCGGCCAGTACGAGAGCTGGATCCAGCCGCTGTCGGTGATCCTGGCCGTGCCGCTGGCGCTGCTCGGCACGGTCGGCGCGCTCACCGCCCTCGGCGTCGCCAACAATCTCTACACACAGATCGGCCTCATCCTCCTCATCGCGCTGTCGAGCAAGAACGCCATCCTCATCGTCGAATATGCGCGTGAGCAGCGGGCCGAGGGCATGGCGATCGTGGATGCCGCGGTAGAGGCGGCGCGCCGGCGCTTCCGGCCCATCCTGATGACCTCCTTCGCCTTCATCCTCGGCGTCGTGCCGCTGGTGCTCGCCGAGGGCGCCGGGGCCAACGGGCGCAAGTCGATCGGCATCGCTGTCTTCAGCGGCATGCTGGCCTCGACCTGCCTCGCCGTGCTCTTCGTCCCGTCCTTCTTCACGGTGCTGCAACGCCTCGAGGAATGGTGGACCCGCAAGGCACCCGAAGCGGAAACGGCCGCGGAGCCGCCGGCGGCCGCCTGACACACGGCCTCAGGGCTTTCGCATGTGGATGACGCGGGGCGGGGGGCCGCGCGTCCTGTTGGCTCGGCGGCGTCGGCTTTCTATTGTCCCGCCTTCCTGCGCCACCTAACCCTGGAAGCCGCATGTCCGACGTTCTGGAACGCATCGCCCCCGTCATCGCAGCCGACATCGCCGCGCGGCCGGCCCAGGTCCTTGCCGCCGTCCGGCTCATCGACGAGGGCGCGACCGTTCCTTTCATCGCCCGCTACCGCAAGGAGGCGACGGGCGGCCTCGACGACGCGCAGCTGCGCAAGCTCGAGGAGCGGCTGACCTACCTGCGCGAGCTCGAGGCGCGGCGCGCCGCCATCCGCGAGGAGATCGGCCGGCAGGGCAAGCTCACCGACGAGCTCGACGGGCGCATCGCCGCCGCCGCCACCAAGGCCGAGCTCGAGGACCTCTACCTCCCCTACAAGCCCAAGCGCCGCACCCGCGCCGAGATCGCCCGCGAGAAGGGCCTCGGCCCGCTCGCCGAGCGCATCCTCGCGGATCGCACGGTGGTGCCGGCGACGCTGGCGGAGGGCTACCTCGGGCCCGAGGTGTCGGACGTGAAGAGCGCGCTCGACGGCGCGCGCGACATCCTCACCGAGACCTTCGCCGAGAACGCCGACCTCGTCGGCCGCCTGCGCCGCTACATGCACGAGAAGGCCTTCGTGCGCGCCCGCGTCGTTGCCGGCAAGGAGGAGGCGGGCGCCAAGTTCTCCGATTATTTCGACCACGCCGAGCGCTGGGCGACGACGCCGAGCCACCGCGCGCTCGCCATGCTGCGCGGCCGCAACGAGGAGATCCTGACCGTCGACATCGAGATCGATGCGGACGATGCGTCTCCCGTGAAGCCGGTGGAGCGCATGATCTGCGCGGCCTATTCCATCGCCCCGGACGGCGGCGCGGCCGACCGCTGGCTCGCCGAGGTGGCGCGCTGGTGCTGGCGCGTGAAGCTGTCGCTGCACCTTTCGGTCGACCTCATGTCGACCCTGCGCGAGCGCGCGGAGGAGGAGGCGATCCGCGTCTTCGCCCGCAACCTCAAGGACCTTTTGCTCGCCGCCCCCGCCGGCTCGCGCGCCACCATGGGGCTCGACCCGGGCATCCGCACCGGCGTCAAGGTCGCGGTCGTCGACGGCACCGGCAAGGTGGTGGACACGGCGACCGTCTATCCCTTTCAGCCGCGCAACGACGTCTCCGGCGCCCAGGCCGTGCTCGCCGCGCTCGTCGCGCGCCACAAGGTCGACCTCGTCGCCATCGGCAACGGCACGGCGAGCCGCGAGACTGACCGGCTCGTCGCCGACCTCCTGGCGCAACTGCCCGCGGACAGGCGGCCGATCAAGGTGGTGGTCAGCGAGGCGGGGGCCTCGGTCTACTCGGCCTCGGAGATCGCGTCCGCCGAACTGCCCTCGCTCGACGTCTCCCTTCGTGGGGCCGTTTCCATCGCCCGGCGCCTGCAGGACCCGCTCGCCGAGCTCGTGAAGATCGAGCCGAAGTCAATCGGCGTCGGGCAATACCAGCACGATGTCGACCAGCACCAGCTCGCCCGCGCGCTCGACGCGGTGGTGGAGGATGCGGTCAATGCCGTCGGCGTCGACCTCAACACGGCCTCTGCGCCGCTGCTTGCCCGTGTATCCGGACTCGGGGCCTCGCTCGCCGAGGCCATCGTCGCGCACCGCAATGCCAACGGCCCGTTCCGCACGCGCCGCGACCTTCTCTCCGTCGCGCGCCTCGGCCCGCGCACCTTCGAGCTGAGCGCCGGCTTCCTGCGCATCCGTGACGGCGACGAGCCGCTTGATGCCTCCTCGGTGCACCCCGAGGCCTACGGCCTCGCGAAGCGCATCGTGGCCGCCTGCGGGCGCGACGTGCGCACGCTCATGGGCGACAGCGCCGTTCTGCGCGGCCTCGATCCGTCGGCCTTCGTCGACGCGCGCTTCGGCCTGCCGACCGTGCGCGACATCCTGGCGGAGCTCGAGAAGCCCGGCCGCGACCCGCGTCCGCAGTTCAAGACCGCGAGCTTCGCCGAGGGCGTCGAGGACCTGTCGGACCTGAAGCCCGGCATGATGCTGGAGGGCACGGTGACGAACGTCGCCGCCTTCGGTGCCTTCGTCGACATCGGCGTCCACCAGGACGGCCTCGTCCACGTCTCCCAGCTCGCCGACCGCTTCGTCAAGGACCCGCACGAGGTTGTCAAGGCGGGCGATGTCGTCAAGGTGCGTGTCGTCGAGGTCGACGTGAAGCGCAGGCGCATCGCGCTGTCCATGCGCAAGGACGACGGCAGCGCGGCGCCGCGGCCCCGGCGTCAACCATCGGATGCCGACAAGGCGCCGCGCCCCCGGCGCGACGACGGCCCGGCGAAGGGTGCCCAGCAGGGCGCCCTCGGGGCGGCGCTGGCCGACGCCATGCGGCGGAAGACGCGGTAGGATCCGAAGCGGGTGGCCGCGCCGAGGCTGTTCCCCTCCTCCGCTTGCGGCGGGGAGGGAGCGTGGCGCGCCAGCAATATCTCTTTCGCAATCGTCAAAGCTCCAGCGTCACCGTCACCGGTGCGTGGTCTGACGGGCGTTCCCAGCCGCGGGCGGCCTTGCCGATGCTCGCTTCCTTCAGCGTCGGGACGAGCGAGGGCGCGAGCCACACGTGGTCGAGCCGCCGGCCCTTGTTGGCGGCGGCCCAGTCGGGCGAGCGGTAACTCCACCAGGTGAAGACGGGCTCCGGCACCGGCGTGAGGTGGCGGATGGCGTCGACATAGCCGGCGGCCTGCCGCCATTCCTCCATGCGC
Organism: Chelatococcus sambhunathii; assembly: GCF_001418005.1. Classification (GTDB taxonomy): domain Bacteria; phylum Pseudomonadota; class Alphaproteobacteria; order Rhizobiales; family Beijerinckiaceae; genus Chelatococcus_A; species Chelatococcus_A sambhunathii. The sequence continues at coordinate 319,658 of NZ_LIOL01000005.1, forward strand.
GTCGTCTCGATGGGCGTGTGGCTGACGACGTTCAGCAGCGCCTTGTGGTTCCAGACGTCGCTCTCGTAGGGCGCGATGTTGAGGTCGCCGACGAGGATGCTCGGCGCGGCCGTGGGCTTCGCCCGGTCGCTCCACTGCATGAGCTCGTCGAGGAAGGCGAGCTTGTGGGCGAAGCGCGGGTTGAGATCGGGGTCGGGAATGTCGCCGCCGGCCGGCACGTAGTAGTTATGCACCGTGATGCCGCTCGCCGCCCCGGCGCCGGGGCCGAAGGTGACGGCGAGGTGGCGGGCGTCGTCCTTGCCGCAGAAGCTCATCGATTCGGTCGTCGAGAAGGGCAGGCGCGAGAGGGTCGCGACGCCGTGATAGCCCTTCTGCCCGTGGAAGGCGATGTGCTCGTAGCCGAGCGCCTTCAGCGCCTTCAGCGGAAAGCGGTCGTTCGGGCACTTCGTCTCCTGCAGGCAGATGACGTCCGGTTGGACCTCGGCGATGTGGCGCGCGAGGTGGTCGATGCGCAGGCGCACCGAATTGATGTTCCAGCTGGTGACGGAGAGCTTCATGCCTCGGCTTTCGGCCTCATCGGCCGCAAGCGATTCGGCCGGACGGAAACGGGGCCCTGAACTTGGCCCTTGACGCGGCGCGTTGCAAGGGATGGCGCGCCGCACGCTCCATGCGAATCAGGCCGGGATTACCGCGGCACGATGTTGACGTCCTGCAGGGCCACGGAGGTCTCGTAGCCCTGCGGGTCGACGACGATCCATTGCCTGAGGACATTGGCCTTGGCGTCGTAGACGAGCGTCACCTTCGACGTGCCGCCGAGCGTCGAGCTGTCCTCGAAGATCACCTCGACGACGCCGGACGGCGCGGTACGCACGTCGAGCACCTTGACGTCGCGGGCGAGGTCCACCCGGTCCTGTACCAGGAATTTCAGCGGCGTCTGGCCGATGGAATAGACGTCCTGGGTCCTGAGCTTCTTGTCGCGGATGGCGACGGAGCGCCCGTCGGCGACGATCTCCAGCGTGCTCGGCGGGTTGTACTGGAAGCGCAGCTGGCCCGGGCGCTTCACATAGAGCGAGCCCGTCGCCTGTCGTCCGTCGCCACTGTATTGGAGGAAATTGGCGGTGAGCGTGTCGATGCCGTTGAGATAGGCGTTGACGCGCGCCAGCGCCGCCTGGGGATTGGTCGGCACCGCCGCGGCGGGCGGCGGCGCGGCGGGCGGCGGCGCGGCGGGTGCCGGCGCGGCCGGGGCCGGCCGGGCGCCGGTTTCGCCGGTGCTTGCAGCCGGCGCGGAGGCGCCGCCCGTTGGAAGGTCGGCCGGCCGGCGCGGCGGCAGCGGGTGGGACCCGGGCAGGGAGGCCTGCGGTGCGGCGTTGGGCGGGGGGGCCGGTGTGGGAGCGGGCGCGGGCGCGCGTGGCGCGGCGGGTTGGGCCGGAGGCGCCGGCCTTGCCGGCTGCGCCGCGGGTGGATGGATCTGCAGGGGCTGGGCCGCCGCGAGCGTGGCGGCCAGGACCGCGACGGGAAGGGCAAGGACCGGACCCGAAACGAGGCTTGCGAAACGTAGCGTCTTCATCGTCTTTCCAACGGCCGGCCGGCGGCGTCGGTTCCGGCCGGGGTGGCGCGCTGGCGCGCCGCGCCTGCGCGTGAGGTCAGGTATGCCATCGCTGTGGCGAAAGCGCGACGCCTCATTCGTCGCCGCCGGCTGGCGGCTCGATCAGGATCTCGCGTTTTCCGGCGTGGTTTGCGGGTCCGACGATGCCTTCGTTCTCCATGCGCTCCATGAGCGAGGCGGCGCGGTTGTAGCCG
>NZ_LIOL01000006.1 GCF_001418005.1 Chelatococcus sambhunathii
AGAAAAACCCCGAAAGGCTCAACCGATCAGCAAAGGCCGCAAAAATACCGCCGCCTACGCTTCTCTTCCTCTCTCAACAATGTCAAAGAGCGATGGCAATCGAGATTGCCTGCGAACCAACGAGGGCTCACACTTATAGGAGTGACAGAGGAACCGGTCGGCACCCTGGCTATCCGCCGAAGCACCTTGGCTCATGTCTCAGGTCTTGGGGACCCTGTCTTTCGTTGGCGACCGGCTTTGGGAGCCGTCTCACCAGAAAGACTAGGACGCTCTGGCCGGCGGCTCATCGCTGCGGCCCGCGTCGTGTGGGCGGTTTATGCTCAAACTGCCGGGAAAGGTCAAGCACCTTCTTCAGGAATTTTCCACAGAAGCCGTCAACTCCTTTCGGGACACGAGTTTGGCGCGTGGATAACCGTCCTCCACGCTCGGCCGGCTTGCCCTCGATCCCGCGACTCGCGCCTCGCAGGCCGGATTCGGCCGTGCAAGAAACGCCTATTCCGCCGGATGGGGGGCCGGCGCGCCGGTTGGCGCTTCCTCGCCGGCGTGCTGGCGCCGGCCGATCAGGCTGTAGACCGTCGGCACGACGAAGAGCGTGAGGATGGTGCCCAGCGTCATGCCGCCCACGATGACCCAGCCGATCTGCTGACGGCTTTCGGCACCCGCCCCGTCGGCGAAGGCCAGCGGCACGGCGCCCAGCACCATGGCGCCGGTCGTCATCAGGATGGGCCGCAGGCGCAGCACCGCCGCCTCCACAACCGCCGCGAGCCGCTGCCGGCCCGCCTGCTGCTGCTGGTGCGCGAATTCGACGATGAGGATGCCGTGCTTGGTGATGAGCCCGACCAGTGTGACGAGCCCGATCTGCGAGAACACGTTGAGCGTCCCGCCCGTGTAGTACAGCGCCGCGAGCGCGCCGGTCATCGACAACGGCACGGTGAGGAGGATGATGACGGGATCGCGGAAGCTCTCGAACTGCGCCGCGAGGACGAGATAGATGAAGGCGAGCGCCAGGACGAAGACGAGGGCGAGCGACTGGCTCGAGGCGCGGAACTCGCGGCTCTGGCCGCTCAGATCCGTCTGCACATGGTTTGGCAGCACCTCGTCGGCTGCCTGTTCGAGGAAGGCGATGCCGTCGCCCATCGTATAGCCGGGCGCGAGATTGGCCGAGATGGTGACCGCGCGCAGCTGATTGAAGCGGCGCAGCTCTTTCGGTGCAACCGATTCGCGCACCGTCACCACGTTGGAGAGCTGGATCATCTCGCCGCTCGGCGCACGCAAGAAGATCGTCGACAGCGTCTGCGGCGAGGCGCGGTCGGCGGCAGCCAGCTGCACATAGACGTCATATTGCTCGCCATCGATCTCGAAGCGCGTCACCTGGCGCCCGCCGAGGAGCGTTTCCAGCGTGCGGCCGACGACGGAGACGTCGAGCCCGAGGTCCGCCACCTTGGCGCGGTCGAGCTCGACGCGGAACTCGGGCTTGTTGAGCTTGAGGTCCGTGTCGACGTTGATGAGGCCGGGCCAGGCGTCGATGCGCTCCATCAGCTTGTCGACATAGCCCTGCAGTTCCTCGTAGGTGCCCGAGGTCTGCACGACGAACTCGATGGGGCGCGAGGAGCCGCGCTGCCCGAGGGAGGCCGGGTTGATGGCGAAGGCGTTGACGCCGGCGATGCGCCGCAGCTTCGGCTGCAGGTCGGCGACGATGTCCTGCTGCTTGACGCTGCGGTCGTCCCAGTCGACCAGCCGGCCGAAGGCCATGAAGTCGGTCACCTCGGGAAAGCCGACGATGCTGAGCGTCGAGCGGATGCCGGGATATTGCGACACCAGCGCCTCGACCTCCTGCGCATAGCGCGTCGTATAGGCGAGGGTCGCGCCCTCGGGGCCGCTGCCGCGCAGCATCACCGTGCCCCGGTCCTCGACCGGCGACAGCTCCGACCGCAGCTGGGTGAAATAGAAGGCGCTCATGCCGGCGACGCCGACGGCCAGCAGCACCACGAGCCAGCGCAGCTTCAGCGAGGCGACGAGCGCGCGGCGATAGCCATGCTCCAGGGCCGACAGGAAGCGCTCGAGCGCCGAGAAGACGAAGCCGGGGTTCGGATTGTGCTTCAGCAGGCGCGAGCACATCATCGGCGTCAGCGTCAGGGCGACGAAGCCCGAGACGAGCACCGCGCCGGCGAGCGTCAAGGCGAATTCGAGGAACAGCCGCCCGGTGCGGCCCGGCGAGAAGGCGACCGGCGCATAGACCGCGGCGAGGGTCAGCGTCATCGCCACCACGGCGAAGGCGATCTCGCGCGAGCCCTTGATGGCGGCCGCGACGGGCGTCATGCCCTCCTCGATGTGCCGGTAGATGTTCTCCAGCACGACGATGGCGTCGTCCACCACGAGGCCGATGGCGAGCACCATGGCGAGCAGGGTCAGCGTGTTCACGCTGAAGCCCATCGCATACATCAGCGTGAAGGTCGCGATGAGCGAGATCGGGATGGTGACGATCGGGATGATGGAGGCGCGCAGCGAGCGCAGGAAGAACAGGATGACCAGCACCACGAGGACGATGGCCTCGCCGATGGTGTGATAGACGGCCTTGATTGAGCGGTCGATGAAGACCGCGTTGTCGTTGGCGACCTCTGCCGTGACACCGGCCGGCAGCGATTCGTTGACCGCTGGCAATACGGCCCGCACCGCATTCGAGACGTCGAGCGGATTGGCCACCGCCTGCTTGACGATGCCGACCGTGATCGTCGGCTTGCCGTTGTAGCGGCCGTCGCGCCTCAGGTCAGCGGCGCCGAGCTCGACGCGCGCCACCTCCCCCAGCTTGACTTGATAACCGTCGGCCAGCTTGACGATGATGTTGCGGAATTGCTCGGCGGTGGTGAGGCCGGTGCGCGACAGCACCGTGAACTCGCGCATCTGGCTCTCGATCCGGCCGGACGGCAACTCGACGTTCTGGCTGCGCAATGCACTTTCGACGTCCTGGACGGTGAGGTTGTAGGCAGCGAGCCGCTCGCGGTCGATCCAGATGCGCATCGCATAGCGGCGCTCGCCAAAGATGGTGACGTCAGCGACGCCATTGAGATTCTTGAACCGGTCGACCACGTAGCGGTTGACATAGTCGGTCAGCTCAAGCGCATCCATCCGCTCGGCCATGAAGGAGATGTAGATGACCGGCTGGGCGTCCGCTTCGACCTTGGCAATGGTCGGCTCGTCGATCTCGTCCGGCAGGCGCCGGCGCACCCGGCTGACGCGGTCGCGCACATCGCTGGCGGCAACATCGACATCGACATCCGAACGGAAGCGCACGGTGATGCGGCTCGATTCGGCCCGGCTCGTCGATTCGAGGACATCGATGCCGGCGATACCAGCGATCGAGCCTTCGAGCACCTGCGTCACCTGGCTCTCGATGATGGTCGCCGAGGCTCCGGGATAGCTCGTCGTCACGGAGACGACCGGCTCGTCCACGTTGGGATATTCGCGCACCGTCAGCCGGTCGTAGGAGACGATACCGACAAGGATGAGGATGAGGCTGAGAACGGTGGCGAAGACCGGACGGCGGATGCAGATCTCCGGCAGGCGCATCTGCCTTCCCTCAGCCCTGCGCGGCGGTCGAGGTCACGACCTCGACGTTGGCGCCGTCGCGCAGCCGCTGCTGGCCGGCAGTGACGACCACCGCCCCCGGCTCGACCCCTTCGGCGATCTCGACGAGGCCGCCGTAGCGGTTGCCGAGCGTCACGCGCGCCTCGACGGCCTTGCCGTCCTCTACGCGGAAGACGAAGGTGTCCTGCCCGCGCGGCACGATGGCCTCCTCCGGCACGGTAACCACCTGCCGCTCCCGGCTACCCTTGATGAGGATGCGCGCGAAAAGCCCGGGCCTCAGGGCCATGTCGCCGTTGGGCACCCGGGCGCGCACGCTGAGTGCCCGCCCGTTAACGTCGACCAGCGGGTCGATGGCCTCGATCACGCCGTTGAAGATGCGTCCGGGGAATGCATCGACGCTCACCTCGACGGCCTGCCCCACGGCGATGTCGCCGAGATGGATCTCCGGAACCTTGAAGTCGACGTTGAGGGCATCGATCTTCTCGAGGTTCACGAGCGGCTGGCCGGTCGTGACATAGGCGCCGACCGAAACCGTGCGGATGCCCAGGATGCCCGGGAATGGGGCGCGGATCGTGAGCTTATCGAAGCGGGCCCGGATGAGCGCGACGGCGGCCCGTGCCATGGCGAGATTGGCCACCGCCTCGTCGTTCGCCCGCTGGGTCGTGTTGCCGGAACGGGCGAGTGTGCTCGTGCGCTCGTAATTGGCGAGGGCGAGGTCGAGCTTGGCCTGTGCGTCGTCCATCTCAGCCTGCGTCAGCGCGCCGTCGAGCTTGAAGAGAACGTCACCCTCCTGGACGGCTTGGCCGTCGCTGAAGGCGATCGAAGAGATGCGGCCCGCAATCTCTGACGCGACCTTCACCGATTCGTCCGAGGCGAGGCTGCCGATGGAGCGAACGTCGGCGGTCGACGTGCCGGCCTTGGCCACCGCGGTCTCGACGGCAAAGGCCGGTGCGCGACGCGAGGTCGTCGCCGGGCCCTGCCCCTGCGCCGAGGCATTCGACTGCAACGCGGTCCATAGATCATTGAACCGGCCCTGATTGAGCAGGTAGGCGCCGCCCCCAGTGGCCGCGAGCAATGCGATGGCGACAACAACCGATTTGCGCATACCGTCCCCTGACTCTCTCGGCCCGCCGCCCATCGCGCACGACGAGCCTGTCTTGGCATGCCCGCGAACGTTCGCGAACGCCCCCGTCCGCCGGCCCGAAAGTGGCCTAGTTCCTCAACCCGAGAATTATACGCTAGCTATGTGGCGACTAGCAGAAAGCGGCAAATTAAATCTTCGTCATCAAACACCCGGCAAGGCACCGCCTCGTCAGTGGGCAAAAGTTCACAGTGCGGACAGGAGATGCCCGCCGTCGACGGGAATCACCGCGCCCGTCATGTAGGCCGAAGCCGACGACAGCAGCAGCAGCAGGACGGCATCGAGATCCTGCATGCGGCCGAAGCGCCTCTGGGGGATGCGTTTCAGGAGCGCCGCCCCAGCCTCGCTCGCCAGGACGTCGCGGTTGAGGTCAGTTTCGACATAACCCGGGGCCAGCGCATTGACGCGGATGCCGTGGCGCGCCCATTCGAGGGCCATCTGTTTCGTGAGTTGGATCAGCCCAGCCTTCGACGTCGCGTAGGAGCCGACCTGTCTGCCCTGGCGCAGGCCCAGGATGGAGACGACGTTGACGATCGCCCCGTCGCCGCCCGCCGCGATCATTGCTCGCGCCACCTCGCAGGCGACATGCCGCGCCCCGGTGAGATTGGTGTCGATGGTCGCCACCCACTCCTCCGATGCCTCGTCGAGCAGCGCCCGCGTACGGGCGATGCCGGCGTTGTTGACGAGTCCGTCGATCGTGCCGAAACGCGCCACCACACGGGCAACGCCGTCACGGACGGAAGCGATGTCCGTCACGTCCATCGCCACCGGCTCGGCCTCGCCGCCGGCCATGCGGATCTCCTCGACCAGGGGCACGAGCAGATCGAACCGTCGGGCCGCGACCGCGACATGGACCCCATGGCCGGCGAGCATGCGCGCGAAATGATGGCCGAGACCGGACGAGGCGCCGGTGACGATCACCACCGCGCCGGCCAGGTCGGCGAAGGGATTGAGAATCCGTGGGCCATTCTCGTCGAGCATCGCGCCATCCATCCGCAACCGGCCCCCTCCAGGCCCCGGCGACCTCATGCGAGCACGCGCGCGCATGGGACGCAAGGCGGCCGGACGGCGATCCGCCCGCCGGCCGCTCAGCGCTGCGTGCCGGCCTGCCGTGCGGCCTCGGCCGCCGTCTCGCGCACGACGACAACGGTCGCATCGGCATGGCGGACGACACGCGCGGCGTTCGGCCCGAGGAAATAATCGTCGATCTTGGGCCGCGCTGCGCTGATGACGATGAGGTCGATGTCCAGTTCCCGGGCATAGCGCAGGATGACCTCGTAGATGGTGCCGTGATCGACAATGTGCCGGTGACGCACACCCGCCGGGATGGTCTCCTTCGTATAGGCGTGGAGGGCAGCGTTCGCCTCCTCCATTGCCCGGCGCACGTGATCCTTCGGGAAGAAGCCAGCAACGATGCTCATGCCGAAATCCGGCACCACGGTCAGCACGTGGATCGTGGCACCGAAGGCCTTGGCCATGTCGACGGCGGTCTTCACCGCCTTGGTCTGGCTGTCGAGGTGGGCGACGTCGATGGCGAGCAGGATGTTCTTGTACATGGACTTCCTCCGGCTCAGGCGGTCGCGGGCGCGCCGACGGCCGTGCGCTGCCGGCGGCGCTGCAGGAGAACGACGAGGCCGATCAGCAGGAAGCCGGGAATCGTCATCAGCTGGCGATTCATGCGCTCGCGCTCGCGTTCCAGCTGCACGATGCGCACGGGCTGCTCGCCGTAGAAGTCGAAGTTCTTGAGGCTCTGGGCCGCCTGGCTCGTGGCATCGAACGGCTCCTCCAGCACGACCGCATCCCCCTCGACCTGGTAGAGGAGACCCGTGTTCTGCTCGAGGCGCCCGCGCGGATCCCCTGCCGGCGCTCCGAGCTCGAGCACGATGGTCTTCTGTGCGATCCGCCCGAGGCGGAAGTCGGGCCCCTCCACCGTGAGCCGCAACGTGCCCTCGTCGGGCTCGGAGGCCACCGCCTCCTCGATCCGCGCCGGCGCCAGCGTTTCATAGGGTTCAGATATCTGGTCCAGGAAGAAGCCGGGACGCAGCAGGAAAAAGGCCGCGAGCAGCAAGATCGCCGATTCCCACAGGCGCGAACGCACGAGGAAGAAGTTCTGAGTCGCCGCGGCGAAGACCAGCATGGCGATCGTCGCCTTGAAGAAGATCCAGACCGCACCGGCCCAAGAGACGTCGATGAGCAGGAGGTCAGTGTTGAAGATGAAGATGAACGGCAGCAGCACGGTGCGCAGACTGTAGAAAAAGGCCGTAACGCCGGTTCTGATGGGATCGCCACCGGAGACGGCGGCCGCGGCAAAGGAGGCGAGGCCGACGGGTGGCGTCACATCCGCCATGATGCCGAAATAGAAGACGAACAGATGCACGGCGATGAGCGGCACGAGGAAGCCGTTGGCAGCCCCGAGTTCCACGACCACCGGCGCCATCAGCGAGGAGACGACGATGTAGTTCGCCGTTGTCGGCAGGCCCATGCCGAGGATAAGGCTGATGACGGCCGTGAAGAAGAGGATGAGCAGGAGGTTGCCGCCGGAGATCAGCTCGACGAACTGCGCCATCACCTGGCCGATGCCGGTCAGCGTCACGGTGCCGACGATGATGCCGGCCGTCGCCGTGGCCGCGGCGATGCCGATCATGTTGCGGGCGCCGAGCACGAGCCCTCCGAAGAGATCGTCCGCCCCCTCGCGCAGCGCGGCGCCGACATCTTGGCCGCGCAGGCCGCGGAAGAGCGCCTTGAGCGGCTTCTGCGTGACGAGGATGAGGAGCAGGAGGGCCACGGCCCAGAAGGCAGACAGGCCGGGCGACTTCTGCTCGATCATGAGGAACCAGACGAGGACGACGATCGGCAGGAGGTAGTGCAACCCGGTCTTTAGCACCTCCTTGGCGAGCGGCAGTTCCACCACCCGGGCGTTCGGGTCGTCGAGTTCGAGGTCGGGCGAGCGCGAGGCATACCAGACGAGCCCGACATAGGCGGCGAGCAGCAGCAGGACGAGCAGCAAGGCCGACATGTCGGGCAGCAGCATCTGCACGCCGCGGATGACCCAGTAGATCACGCCGCAGAGGATGACGATCGAGGTCGCGGAGATGCCGGTGACGAGGGCCGACTGCCAGACGGTACGCCGAATGCGCTTGGGCAGCGTCGGCATGTCGTGCTTCACCGCCTCGAGATGCACGAGATAGAGCAGCGCTATGTAGGAGATGATGGCGGGCAGGAAGGCGGCCTTGATCACCTCGAGGTAGGAGATGCCGACATATTCCACCATCAGGAAGGCGGCCGCGCCCATGACGGGCGGCATGATCTGGCCGTTGACCGAACTCGCCACTTCGACCGAGCCGGCCTTTTCGGGCGTGAAGCCGACGCGCTTCATCAGCGGGATGGTGAAGGTGCCGGTCGTCACCACATTGGCGATGGAGGAGCCGGAGATGAGACCGGTCATCGCCGAGGCAAGGACGGCGGCCTTCGCGGGTCCGCCGCGCAGGTGGCCAAGAAGTGCGAAGGCGAGCTTGATGAAGTAGTTGCCGGCCCCCGCGCGGTCGAGCAGCGAGCCGAAAAGCACGAAGAGGAAGACGAAGGACGAGGACACGCCAAGCGCGATGCCAAAGACGCCCTCCGTCGACAGCCACATCTGGTCCATCGCCCTTGGAATCGACGCGCCCTTCCAGCGGATCACGTCCGGCACGAAGACACTCGAGCCGAAGAAGACGTAAAGCAGGAAAACGACCGCCACGACGACGAGGGGCAAGCCGAGCGCGCGGCGCGTCGCCTCGAGGAGGAGGATGAGGCCGACGCCGGCCACGACCAGGTCCTGCATCAACGGATTGCCTGGGCGGGTCGCGAGGGCCCCGTAGAACAGGAAGATGTAGGCCGCGCAGAAGGCGGCGAGGAGCGCCAGCACCCAGTCCTGCACAGGGATGCGATTGCGAGGGCTCGACGGCAGGGCCGGAAAGGCGCAGAAGGCGAGGAAGAGCGCAAAGGCGAGGTGGATCGAGCGCGTCTCGGTATCATTGAGGACGACGCGCAGGCCCGTTGCCGCCTGGGTGACGAAGGGCAAGGGCGACGCGATCCAGATCTGGAACAGCGACCAGGCGAGCGCGACACAGAACAGCAGCCGGCCAGCCATGCCACCGGGATCGCGCGCCCCGGTGTCGGAGGACGCCACGAGATCCTGCAGCTCTTCGTCGCTCAGCGGCCGGCCCGCTTTCGGCTCTTCAGCCATGCTCATGCTCCCCCCGCAGTTGCGCTTGCCGGCTCGCCGGCGTGCCGCCCGGTATTCCCCGCGGCGGCGAAAAGCCGGGCGGCACGCGCGTGCCGCCCGTCTTCATCTTACATCAGGCCGGCTTCCTTGAAGTACTTCTCTGCACCGGGATGCAGCGGCGCCGACAGGCTCTGCTTGACCATCTCCTCCTTGGTCAAGGTGCCGAACGCAGGATGCAGGCCCTTGAACTGGTCGAAGTTCTCGAAAACCGCCTTGGTGAACTCGTAGACAACGTCTTCGGGCACCTTGGCCGAGGTCACCACCGTGGCACCGACGCCGAAGGTCGTCGTGTCCTCGGCTGAACCCGGATACATGCCGCCGGGAATGGTAGCCATGCGGTAGTAGGGGTTATCGGCGACGAGCTTCTCCACCTCGGCACCGTCGACGTTGACGAGCACGCTCTCGCAAGACGAAGTCGCCTCCTGGATCGAACCGTTAGGATGGCCGACGGTGTAAACGATGGCGTCCACCTTGTTGTCGCACAGCGCCTGGGCCTGCTCCGCCGGCTTCAACTCAGAGGCGAGCGAGAAGTCGGACGTCTTCCAGCCCTTGGCCTCGAGCAGCACCTCGGTCGTCGCCCGCTGACCCGAGCCCGGGTTGCCGATATTGACGCGCTTGCCCTTGAGGTCGTCGAAGGTCTTGGCATTCGCGTCCTTGCGCGCCAGCACCGTATAGGGCTCGGCGTGCAGCGAGAACACGGCACGCAGGTCCTTGTCGGCGCCCTGGTCGGCGAAGTTGGCCTTCCCGTTATAGGCATTGAACTGCACGTCGGACTGCACGACGCCGAACTCGAGCTCGCCCGAGCGGATGGCGTTGACGTTGAACACGGAGCCGCCGGTTGATTCGACCGAGCAGCGGATGCCGTGTTCCTTGCGCTTCTGGTTCATGAGCCGGCAGATGGCGCCGCCGGCCGGATAATAGACGCCCGTGACGCCGCCCGTGCCGATGGAAATGAACTTCTGATCCTGGGCAGCGGCGCCACCGGCGGCGGCAAGGCCGATGGCCCCCGCCGCAGCGGCCGTTGCGAAAATGGACAGGATACGCATGTCTGGACCTCCCTCTATGGTCAGATCATCCGGGAACCCTTGACGAGGCCCCGCTCATCGCCCCGGCCGGTACTGGCGGCAGGGGCGTGTGCCAAAGGCGGCGCAGGTCGTCCGCGCTGGCGAGCGGACGGGCGCTGCCGGCAGCGGCCGCGACGGCCGCCGCGACAGTTGCGCCGTTATGGGGCGCGACGCGCCCCTCCGGCAATATCAGATTGTTCTCGAAGCCGATGCGCATATGCCCGCCGTGGGCAACCGCGGCAGCGGCGCAAGCCGCCTCACGCCGCCCGAAGGCGCAGACCATGAACGGATGGCGCGCAAGGCCTGCCGTGAGGAAGGCGTCAAGATCGCCCGGCGCTGCCTCCCGTCCGGCGTAGCTGCCGAGCACGGCGAGCACGTTTGGCCGCGGCGTGTCCGGGATGATCCCGCGCGCCATGACGTCGTCGAGCCGGGCGAGCTCCTCTGCACTGTAGACGATGATCTGCGTCAGGACGGGCCGGATGGCGAGCCGGGCGAAGAAGCGGCCAGCCGCAGTCTCCGCAGCAACATCGGGCATGATCTCGCGCAGCGCAATCGAGACGCTCTCGGGCACCAGGTCGTCGACGAGCGCCATCTGCGCCGCCGGGGCATAGCGTCCGACGGCCTCGGTGGTGATCTGCACCACCATGGCCTCGCCCACCGCGGCGCGCACGGCGCGCGTCGCCTCGCGGTACAGATCCGCATCGAGGACGTGGCGCCCCTCGCCGTCGCGCACGTGAAGGTGGATCGCCACGGCGCCCGCCTCTCGGCAGCGGGCGGCCTCGCGGGCGAGTTCCCTGGCCGTCAGCGGCAGTGCCGGGTGATCGGCCTTGCCGCGCCGGGCGCCATTGGGCGCCACCATGACAGCGAAGGGAGCGGTCATGCACGCACCTCTGCGATGGCCCCGTCAACGGCAGCGGCCAGCTTGTCGACGATCTCCTCGACGTGGGACGCAGCGATGATGAAGGGCGGCGCCAGCAGGATGTGGTCGCCGCTGACGCCGTCGGCCGTACCGCCGGCAGGATAGCACATCAGCCCGGCCTCCATGGCCTTGGCCTTGACCCGCGCATTGAGCCTGTCCTGCGCGGCAAAGGGCTGCTTCGTCTCACGATCGGCGACCAGCTCGACGCCGATGAAGAGCCCGCGGCCGCGGATGTCGCCGACATGGGCGTGCTGGGCGAATCGCTGTCCCAGCGCCTCGGCCAGTCGAATGCCCTGCTTGCGGCAGTTGTCCAGCAATCCTTCGGCCTCGATCGCCCGTTGCACGGCGAGCGCCCCTGCACAGGCGCTCGCGTGGCCGATATAGGTGAACCCGTGCTGGAAGCCCTCGGGAGATAAGGCAATCGTATCGTAGATCGTGCTCGACATCAGGCATGCGCCGATGGGTTGATAGCCGGCGCCGAGGCCCTTGGCGCAGGTGACGATGTCGGGCGTGACGCCGTCCTGCTCGCAGGCGAAGAGCGTGCCGGTACGGCCCATGCCGCTCATCACCTCGTCGAGGATCAGCAGGATGCCGTAACGGTCGCAGATCTCGCGGATGCGGCGGAAATACCCGGGCGCCGCCGGCACGGCGCCCAGCGTCGCGCCCACCACCGTCTCGGCGACGAAGGCCATGACCGTACCGGGACCGAGGCGTAGGATCTCGGCCTCCAGCGCCGCCGCGGCGCGCTCGCCATAGGCCCCCTCGCTCTCGTCGTCGCGGCGATGGCGATAGGCGTAGCAGGGCTCGATGTGGGAGACCTCGATGAGCAGCGGCTCGTAGACGGCGCGACGGCCGGCATTGCCGCCGACGGCGAGCGCCCCGAGCGTGTTGCCGTGGTAGCTCTGCCGGCGGGCGATGATGCGCGAGCGCTCGCGCTCGCCCCGGTTCCAGAAATATTGCCGCGCCAGCTTGAAAGCCGTCTCGTTGGCCTCCGAGCCGCCGGAGACGAAATAGACATGGCTGATGCCGGCCGGCGCGCGCTGCGTGAGATGCTCCGCCAGGGCCTCTGCCGGCTCGTTCGTGAAGAAGGAGGTGTGCGCATAGGGCAAGGCGTCGAGCTGTGCCTTGATGGCCTCGATGACGCTGCGGTGCGAATGGCCAAGGCAGGAGACGGCCGCGCCGCCGGAGGCGTCGAGATAACGGCGCCCGACCGAATCGATGACATAAGGCCCCTCGCCGGCGACGGCGACGGGCAGCGGGATCCGGGTCTGGCGGTGCAGGATGCGGGTCATGATGCGTTCAACTCGTTGCGGAAGGCTGGCTCAGGTCGTCGGCGTCGCTCCAGTACGCGCCGGCCGACTGCAGGTGTTGCTCGCGGCCGGCGACGGCGGCGAGCGCCTCAGGTCCGAGGCGGGCCATGACGAGAGACACGAGGGTCTCGACGACGGCCATTGTGCCGACCTGCGACTGCAGCAGCGAAACGCCGCCGTCCCCCACGAGAACCACATGGCCGGCGGCGCGGCCGAGCGGCGAGAGCGCGCTGTCGGTGATGGCGATGACCGTCAGCCCCTGCCGGCTCGCCTGCCGGGCCACGAGTACGGTCTCCCGCGTCAGCGGCGCGACGCCGATGGCGACGAGCACGTCGCGCTCGTCGCAATGGTCGAGCGCATCGACGCCGAGCCCGCCGACGCCAGCGAGCGGCAGCACCCCTTCACGGAACAGCGCAAGCGAATAGGACAGGGCGAAGGCTGGCGGAAAACTGCTGCGCAGGCCGACGACAGCGATGCGCCGGGCCGCCGCGAGGCTTTCTGCCGCCGTAACGAGAATCGCCGCCTGCGGCGGGGCGAGCGCCGCATCGACCGTGACATGCGCCGCGGCCTGCGTCGCAGCAACCAGCATCGCCGCATCTGAGCCGGCCCGCGCCATGATGGACTGCGCCCGCGCGGCGAAGGGCCCGACGGGACGCGCCTTCCACTGCGCGCGCAGGACGTCGCGGAAATCCTCGTAACGCTCGTAACCGAGCATGCGCACGAGCCGCAGGAGCGAGGCGGGCGAGACGCCGGCGGCGGCCGCGAGTTGACGCATGGACATAAGGGCGCCGTCGTCGGGGTGGCGCGTCAGGTGCTGGGCCGCCTTGCGCAGTTGCGGCGGCAAATCGTCGAACAGCCGAGCCAGTTGCCGGTCGATCGTGTCCACAGACGCCCCGATGCAGCCGATGAAGCAAACGTTTCATTATGCTCGCACCATAAAACATCTGCGTCAATAAGAGTCATCGCTATCGGCGGCGGCGGACCCGGAATTGTCGCGCGCCCCCGTTTGGCGCTACCGTCCGTCGCGGCCACCGGGCCGCCACGCGCCGCGGAGAGCTAAAGACAGCATGCGCAATCCCACCAGCCTGATCGACCGCATGCGCCTCGAACTGCCGGAGATGAATCGGGCCGACCGGGCAGTGGCGGACGTCATCCTCCATGACATCGACGCCGCGACGCGCCTCAGCACCAGGGAGCTCGCCGGCAAGGCCGAGGTCAGCGAGCCGACCGTCATCCGCTTTGCGCGGCGGATGGGCTGCGAGGGCTTCACGGATTTCAAGATCCGCCTGGCGCAGGACTACGCCATCGGCCGCATGTATCTGGTTGCCGAACGGTCAGTGCCGGCGGAGACCGGGCGTGAGGTCGCCGAGCATGTCTACGAGGCGACGGCACAGGCGCTCGCCAGTGCCTTCTCGCAACGCGATCCGGCGGCATTGGAGGCGGCGGCGGAGATACTGGACAAGGCGCGCCGCATCTTTTGCTTCGGCGTCGGCGGCAGCTCGGCCAACGTCGCGCAGGAAGCGGAGAACAGGCTTTTCCGCCTCGATCTCGCCGCCTCTGCCACGGCCGATCCCTACAAGCAGCGCATCATTGCGGCGACGGCGGGACCGGGCGATGCCCTGCTCATCTTCTCCGTCACCGGCAAGCCGCGCTCGCTCGTAGACGCGGCGGAGATCGCCCGCGGCCTCGGCGCCGCCGTGGTCTCGGTGACCGCGCCCGGAACCCCGCTCGCCGGCCATTCGACATTGGTTATCCCCCTCGTCGCCTTCGACGAGGAAAAGTTCTTCTACATGCCGAATCGCGGCCGCTACGGCCAGCTGTTCGTGCTCGACTGCCTGGCGACACTGATCGGCGCGCGGCGCATGAAGAGCGTCGCCAAGAAGCTCTGGCGCGCCCGCATGACCCTTGTCGACCTGCACGGCTCGACCGAGAGCCAGCCCGTTGGCGACTGAGCGCTGCAAGGCGCCTCCCGCCTTGACGGCCCACAAACGGCCGGCAGTTCTGGCCTCCGGCGCCGTCATGCCGGCGCGTGTCGCGGGCATCCACGCCTTGAACAATGAGAACAACGTCAAAGGCGTGGATGGCCGGGACGAGCCCGGCCATGACGAGGCCCATGCGCGCTCCACAGCGCGCCAGCCGCGGGCACGTGGCCGGAACCCTCAATAGGTAGTTAAATTACATTCTCTCCCCCCCCACGTCCAAAACCCCGGAAATTGCCAGCAACTCGGCCGCAAAATCCTCGGAACGGCAAAATTTTCTTATTTCATCGATAATTACGTCCGAGTTCCCTGCCCATCGGGATGCGTCCACCCACCCCAATCGAGCCAGCCAAGATCCCTCAGCCGCCCTCCCGATTGACAGGTCAGTAATAAAACTACATCATACGCTCATTCCAATTCCAGACTGGCGAATGCGAAGCATGCAGCGCTCCGACAAGACCATCGTTTCCTTCCGTTTCGACGAAGTCGTCGTCCCGGCCCATCCGGGCGTGATCAATTCGGAGAGCCTTGCAAAGCCGCTCCACATGCTGCCGGTCGGCGGCAAGGCGGCATGGAGCACCCAGTTCGACGAGCTGCCGAAGCTCATCGTGCGCATGACGCTTGCCGACGGCACGGTCGGCCTCGGGGAATTCTACCGCGACCATGAGTGGCTGCGCATCGAGGCGATCTGCGCCAACCTCCTCGGCACCTCGATCCTCGATCTTCCCCTGCAGGACCTGCCGCTGCCGCTCTGCCGGGAATACGACGGCTTCGAATGCGCGCTCTGGGACGCCTATGCGAAGTCGCTCGGCGTGCCGATGCATGCGCTGCTCGGCGGGGCCATCCGTGACCGCGTCGCCGTCAGCGCCTGGTCGAGCCACCGCACGCAGGAGGAGGTCGGTCCCTGGGTGCGCCGCTACTGGGAACAAGGCTACAAGGTCATCAAGTTCAAGTGCGACCTCGAGGACAACGTCGCCGGCTGGTGCGCGCGTATCAAGGAGCACGCGCCGGGGATGAAGGTGCTCTTCGACCCCAACCAGCGCTGGGAGAATGCCGGCAACGCGCGGCGCATCATCCGCGAGCTCGAGGCCGTCGGCAACGTGCTGCTGCTCGAGGACCCGCTGCCGCGCTGGATGCTGCTCGACTTCGCAGAGCTGCGACGCTTCTCCTCGATCCCGATCGTGCTGCACGTCTCGCTGCCCTACGTCTACCAGGGCCAGCGGCCGCACGACGCCATCAATGCCATCGCTCACAATGCCGTCGACGGCTTCAACTTCAACGGCGGCCTCGCCAAGTTCCAGGCGCTCGACCATATCGCCGCGACGGCCGGCCTCTATTGCTGGCACGGCTCGGAGGTGGACCTCGGCATCCTCGAGGCCATGTACGTGCACCAGTCGGCGGCGGCGAAGAGCTGCGTGTGGCCGGGCGACATCTTCGGCCGGATGATCCGCACGCACGACCTGCTCGAGAAGCCGCTCGCCTTCGAGCCGCCGTTCGTGCGCATCCCCAGCGACGGCCCGGGTCTCGGCGTGAAGCTCGACGAGGCGGCACTAGCACGGTTCCGCACCGCCGAACGCACCATCTCCTGAGGGCGGCCGATGCGCTGGGAAAAATTCACGACGAACGAGATCGCCGGCCTCGACCGGTCGACCCCGGTTGTCCTCAACATCGCCGCCATCGAGCAGCACGGCCCGCACCTGCCGCTCGATACGGATGCCGCGATCGGCGCCCATTTCCTCGCGCGGCTCGACGAAACGCTGGGCGAGAAGGTGCTGATCCTGCCGCAGGTCAAGGTGTGCTGCTCCGAGCACCACATGGATTTCGCCGGCACGCTCAGCATCCGTCACGAGACCTTCCTTGCCTATGTCGGCGACATCCTCGAGAGCGTCGTGCGGCACGGCTTTCGCAATCTCGTGCTGTTGAACAGCCACGGCGGCAACCAGGCTATCGGCCAGGTGCTGCTGGAGAGCTTCGGCGCCCGCCACCGCGACTGCCGTATCGCCATGCTGACCTGGTGGCGGCTCGCCGCGCCCGAACTCGAAACGATCCGCGAGAGCGATTTCGCAGGCATCAACCACGCCTGCGAGTTCGAGACCTCGCTGATGCTCCATGCGGTGCCCGACAGCGTGCGGAGCGCGCTCGTCAGCGGCATGAGCTATGCGCCGACGCACGACTGGGCCCAGGCCGACATGATCCGCGGCAGCCGCGGGGCCATGTTCCGCTCCATGCACGAGATGTCGCATGGCACCGGCGTCGTGGGCGATCCGTCGAAGGCGACCGCAGAGAAAGGCGAGAGGATCACCGCGGCTGTGGTGGACCAACTCGTCCGCGTCGTTTCGACCCTCCAAGAAGCGCGCTGACGGCGCGCGTCTTTCACCGGCAACCAACAGAGGGGTGCGCCACATGTTCAGAAAATTGGTCCTGGCGGGGCTCGCGGCCACGAGCCTCTCCTTCGCTGCCACGCCACCGACCCTCGCGCAGGAGCGCGGCGGCGTCATCAATGTGGCCATGATCGGCGAACTCGCCTCGCTCGATCCGACCGTCGCGACGGGCGACCTTCTCGGCACCGTCACGCAGCACTTCTTCGAGACGCTGTTCACCTTTGACAAAGAGTGGAATGTCACGCCGCTCCTGGCGGAGAAACTGCCTGAGGTGTCGGCCGACGGCCGCGTCTACACCATCACCCTGCGCAAGGGCGTGACGTTTCACGACGGCAGCGCGATGACGGCAAAGGACGTCGTCGCCTCCCTGCACCGCTGGCTGGAGCTCGCCGCGCGCGGCAAGCTGGTGCAGCCGAACCTCGCCGGGCTCGAGGCGGTCGACGACCATACCGTCCGCCTCAGCCTGAAGGAGCCGTTCGCGCCGCTCGCCGCGCTGCTCGCCTTCAACAATTCCGCGGCCATCATCCTGCCGGCCGGCAAGATGGACAACCCGCTCAAGGAATACGTCGGCACCGGCCCCTACATGCTCAAGGAGCGCAAGGCCGACCAGTACATCCAGCTCGTGCGCTTCGACGGCTATCAGGCGCGCGAGGGCGACCCGAACGGCTTCGGCGGGGCGCGCAAGCAGTACCTCGACGAGATCCGCTTCGTGCCGGTGCCGGATGCGAACACACGCGTCGAGGGGGCCATCGCCGGCCAGTACGACTATGCCGACCTCCTGCCCGTCGAGGCCTACGACCGGCTCAACGGCCAGGACAAGACCGAGCCGCTCCTGCTGAAGTCCTTCGGCTGGCCCATGTTCATCATGAACAACAAGCAGGGCATGATGACGAAGCTGGAGATGCGCAAGGCCGTGCAGGCCGCGCTCAACGCGGACGACATGCTCGCCGCCGCCTTCGGCAAGCCGGAGTTCTATACCGTCGACGGCGCGCTCTACCCGGAGGGCTATCCGTGGCGCACGGACGCCGGCACCGAGGCCTACAATCTCGGCGATCCGGAAAAGGCCAAGGAGCTCGTCAAGGCCGCCGGCTACGACGGTAAGCAGCCTATCCGCATCCTGACCAGCCGCCAATATGAGTTCCACTACAAGATGGCGCAGGTCGCGGCGGAATATCTGAAGGCGGCTGGTCTCGCCATCGAGTTGCAGGTGGTCGACTGGGCGACGCTGGTGCAACGCCGCGCCGATCCCGCCCTGTGGGACATCTTCATCACCCACAGCCCTTTCCTGCCCGATCCGGCGCTGATCGCGCCGCTGCCGGCGACCTATCCGGGCTGGTGGGACAATCCCGAGAAGGAAAAGCTGCTCGTCGCCCTCAACGCCGAGCTCGACCAGAACAAGCGCGTCGCGCTCTTCACTGACCTACAGAAGCTGCTCTACGATCAGGCTCCTCTCTATAAGGTCGGCGATTTCAGCGCCCTCTCGGCCAAGTCGCCGAAGCTCAAGGGCTACGAAGCCTCGCCCTGGCCGTACTTCTGGAACGCCTATCTGGAGAAGTGAGCCTGAGCCGGCACAGGCCGGCGGTGCACGCCCCTCCTGCCTGTTCCACGAATTGACGCGGAGGGGCGAGGGGAAGGGAGGAAGGCGGAGCAGCGTGCCGGCGCTGGCCGGACATGTCAGCCTTCCAGCATCGATTGGAACGGTCCGGCGGGCGCCGCCGACCCTAGCCCCGCCCTGCCGCAAGCTAGGGGAGGGGAACCCGGCGCGCCCGACTGGTTCCGCCCACTGCCAGAACGCCATAGTCTTTTGTCCCGGGATTGTGATGCCGCTCATCTCCCGGCAGCGAGTGGAGCGATGACCCGCTACATCCTGCAGCGCCTTCTCGGCATGCTCGCCGTGATGTTCACGGTGGTGACGATCGTCTTCATCATCGTGCGCATCGCCCCGGGCGACCCGGCTGCCGTCATGCTGGGGCCGGACGCGACGCCGGCCGACATCGCCGCGCTGCGCGCCCGCCTCGGGCTCGATCAGCCGCTCGTGGTGCAGTATCTCTTCTTCCTCGGCCAGCTCATCAAGGGCGACCTCGGCCAGTCGATCTTCCTCGACATGCCGGTGACGCGGGCGCTCGCCGAACGGGCCGAGCCCACCTTCTTCCTGACGCTGTTCTCTATTCTCATCGCCAGCGCCATCGCGCTGCCGGTCGGCATCCTCTCCGCCTACAAGCGCGGCACGCTGTTCGACCAGGCGGTGACAACCTTCGCCATGTTCGCGGCGAGCATCCCGAGCTTCTGGCTCGGCCTCGTGCTCATCCAGGTCTTCGCGGTCCGGCTCGGCTGGTTCCCGGTCGCGGGCTACGGCGGGCCGGATGCGTCCTTCCTCACGCGCCTGTCACATCTCGTGCTGCCGGCGGTGGCGCTCGGCGTCGTCTCCTCGGCGCTGATCACACGCTTCACCCGCGCGTCGATGCTCGACGTGCTCAACGACGACTACGTGCGCACCGCCCGCTCCAAGGGTATGGGCGAGTTCCGCGTCGTCATGAGGCACGCCTTCAAGAACGCACTCATCCCCGTGCTCACGGTCATCGGCCTCACCGCCGCCCTCCTCGTCTCGGGAGCCGTGGTGACGGAGACGGTGTTCAGCCTGCCGGGCGTCGGCAACCTCGTCGTGTCGGCGGTGCTCCGGCGCGACTATCCCGTCATCCAGGGCGCGCTGCTCGTGATCGCGGCGATCTACGTGCTGATCAATTTCGGCATCGACATGCTCTACATCCTCATCGATCCGCGGGTGCGCTACTGATGGCCGCTGTCAGCATCACCCCCGCGCCGCGCCTCACGACGCTCATGCTGCAGCGCAAAACGCTGGCGATCGGCCTTGCCGTGATCCTCGCCATCGCGCTCTTTGCCTTGCTCGCGCCGCTGATTGCGCCCTATGCGCCGAACAAGTTGTCGATCGTCAACCGCCTCAAGCCGCCGAGCGGCACCTATTTCTTCGGCACCGACGAATTCGGCCGCGACATCTTCAGCCGCACGATCTACGCCGGCCGCCTGTCGCTGACGGTGGGCGCGGCCGCGACGGTGTTCGCATGCGTCATCGGTATCACGCTCGGCCTCGCTGCCGGCTTCTTCCGCCGCGCCGACGCGGTGATCGCGCGCATCATCGATGCGATGATGGCCTTCCCGGACATCCTGCTCGCCATCGCGCTCGTCGCCGCGCTCGGGCCGTCGCTCACCACCGTCATCGTGGCGCTCGGCATCGTCTATGCGCCGCGCCTCGCCCGCATCGTGCGCGCCTCAACGCTGGTGATCCGGGAGCTGCCTTACGTGGAGGCGGCGCGGGCGCTCGGCGTGCCGACCTGGCGCATCATGACGCGCCACGTGCTGCGCAACCTCGTCTCGCCCATCCTCGTGCAGGCGACCTTCATCTTCGCCTATGCCATGCTGGCGGAGGCGAGCCTGTCCTTCCTCGGCGTCGGCGTCAGCCCCGAGATCCCGACCTGGGGCACGATGATCGCCTCCGGCCGGCAATATGTCGGTCAGGCCGACTGGATGACGATCTTCCCCGGCGTCGCGATCATCCTGTCCGTCCTGTCGCTGCAGCTCGTCGGCGACGGCCTGCGCGACCTCCTCGACCCGCGCCTTCGAAAGGACCTCTGAGCGATGGCCGCCGTCCTTTCCGCCCCCTCCCCGCTCACCGCGACGCTACCCGAGGACGTCGTCCTCAGGGCCGAGGACCTGCACACCCACTTCATCGTCGGCGAGCGCGCGGCGAAGTCCGTCGACGGCGTGACGCTGACGGTGCGCCGGGGCGAAACGCTCGCCGTCGTCGGCGAATCTGGCTCGGGCAAGTCGGTAACGAGCCTGTCGATCATGCGCCTCCTCGCCCATCCCGGCCGCATCGTCGCAGGGAAAATCCTCTACCGGATGCGCGACGGCACGGTCGTCGATCTCGCGACCTTGCCGGAAAAGCGCATGCGCGCCATCCGCGGCAAGGAGATCGCCATGATCTTCCAGGAGCCGATGACGAGCCTCAACCCGCTCTACACCGTCGGCGACCAGATCATGGAAATGATCCGCCTGCACGAGCCGCTTTCCCGGCACGAGGCGCGCCGGCGGGCGCGGCAGATGCTCGAGCTTGTCGAGATCCCGGCGGCCGAGAAGCGGCTCGACCAATATCCGCACGAGATGTCGGGGGGCATGCGCCAGCGCGTGATGATCGCGCTCGCGCTCTCGTGCAACCCGGCCCTCCTCATTGCCGACGAGCCAACGACGGCGCTCGACGTCACCATCCAGGCCCAGATCCTCGACCTGATGCGCCGCCTGCAGCGCGACATCGGCATGAGCATCCTGTTCATCACCCACAATCTCGGCGTCGTCGCCGAGATCGCCCACGAGGTGGCGGTGATGTATGCCGGCCGCGTCGTCGAGCAGGCCCCGGTCGAGGCGCTCTTCGCGCGGCCGCGCCACCCCTATACCAAGGGCCTCCTCGCCTGCATCCCCAACCCGGAGCGCGACCGGGCGGCGGACGGGGCGCGGCTGATGTTGAACCCCATCCCCGGCAACGTCCCGAGCGTTCTCAACCTGCCGCCGGGCTGCACCTATGCGCCGCGCTGCCCGCTCGTCGAGCCGCACTGCGAGGGCGAGGCGCCGGGCCTCGTGCCGGCCGGCCCCGGCCACCTCTCCCGCTGCTTCAGGCACGAGTTGCTGTGACCGTCATGAGCCAGTCCCCATCCCCCGCAGGCGGCGATGTCCTGCTGTCCGTCCGCAATCTCTCCAAGCGCTTCCACACGGCGAGCGGTCCGGTGAAAGCGGTCGAGGACGTCTCCTTCGACGTTGGCCGTGGCCGCATCGTCGGCATCGTCGGCGAATCGGGCTCGGGCAAGACCACCGCCGGGCGCTGCATCCTGCGGCTCGTCGAGCCGTCGGAGGGCGAAGCGGTCTTCGACGGAGTCGACCTGTTCAAGCTTCCGGAGCGGGCGCTGCGCGCCTATCGCCGGCGCATGCAGATCATCTTCCAGGACCCCTATTCCAGCCTCAACCCGCGCATGCGTGTCGGCGACATCATCGGCGAGGCCATCGACACGCACGGCCTCGCCAAGGGTGCGGCGCGGCAGGCGCGCATCGCGGACCTCCTGACCCGCGTCGGCCTCAGCCCGGAACATGCGCGGCGCTATCCGCACGAGTTCTCCGGCGGCCAGCGCCAGCGCATCGGCATCGCCCGCGCGCTTGCCGTCGAACCCGAGCTCATCGTCGCCGACGAGCCCGTGTCGGCGCTCGACGTCTCGGTGCAGGCGCAGGTGCTCAACCTCATCCAGGAGCTGCAGAAAGAGCTGGGCCTCACCATGCTCTTCATCTCGCACGACCTCACCGTCGTCGAATATCTGTGCGACGACATCGTGGTGCTCTACCTCGGCCGCATCCTGGAGCAGGGCCCGTCGCGCGAGGTCTATGCCAATCCGCGCCATCCCTATACCAAGGCGCTTCTCTCGACCGCACCGATCCCCGATCCGACGGTCCGGCGCGAGCGCGTCATCCTTCAGGGCGACATCCCGAGTCCGCTCGACCCGCCGTCCGGCTGCGTCTTCCGCACGCGCTGCCCCTTTGCCATCGAGGCCTGCGCCAGGGCCGTGCCGCCGCACGAGAGCGTCTCGCCCGGCCATTCCGTCGCCTGCATCCGCCAGGCGGAACTCGCCACTCCTGCCACGCAGAAGGTCACCGCATGACGCCCTACCAGCGCCTCGCTGATCTCGGCCTCGCCCTGCCACCCGCACCGAAGCCTGTCGCGACCTATGTGCCCTTCGTGCAGGAGGCCAACCTCCTCTTCCTCTCCGGCCAGGGGCCGCGCGAGGCGGACGGCCGTCAGCGCACCGGCAAGGTCGGCGACGAGATCGGCGTCGCGCAGGCCTATGACGATGCGCGACTGACCGGGCTCAACCTGCTCGCCGTGATGCACGAGGCGCTCGGCGACCTTGCCCGCGTGCGGCGCGTGGTGAAGCTGCTCGGCATGGTCAATGCCGTGCCGGATTTCGGCGACCATCCGAAGGTCATCAACGGCTGCTCGGATCTCTTCGTCGCCGTCTTCGGCGAGGCCGGCCACCACGCCCGCTCGGCCGTCGGCTTCGGCTCGCTCCCGAACAACATCACGGTGGAGATCGAGGCGATCGTGGCGGTGGATTGAGCGAAGGCTCGCTGGCTCCCGCGCAACCGTCATGCCCGCGCCCGTCGCGGGCATCCACGCCTTGGAAAGCTGTGCAACGTCAAAGACGTGGATGGCCGGGACGAGCCCGGCCATGACGGCGGGAGCGGTGCGCTCCCGGTTCGGTCAGCATCAGGGGAAGAAGGCCGGCCGGCAGTGTCTATGCCGTTCGGTCGTTCATGTCCCAAGGGAGAAGAAGCTGCCGACCGCTATTCCCCCGCTGCCGCCTTCTTCGTTGGTTTGCCGGCTGCCTTTTTAGCGGGCGCCTTTTCAGCCGGCTTCTTTGCAGCAGCCTTCTTCGCAGGAGCCTTCTTGGCGGCCGGCTTCTTCGCCGATGCCTCCTTGCCGCCGCCGGAGGCGCGCTTGGCGCGGATGAGGGCGATGGCCTCCTCCAGCGTCAAGGCGTCCTTGTCCATGCTCTTGGGCAGGGTGGCGTTGGTCGTGCCGTCGGTGACGTAGGGCCCGTAGCGGCCGGCCTTGACGCTGAGCTGCTTGCCGCTCTCCGGCTCTTCGCCCAGCACCCGGCCCGGCTCGGCCGCGCCGCCGCGGCGTCCGCCGCCCTGCTCCTTCGTGATGATCAGGTCGATGGCCCGGTTGGCACCGATGTCGAGCACGTCGTCGTCCTTGCCGAGATTGGCATAAGTTCTGTCGTGCTGGACGTAAGGCCCGAAGCGGCCGATGCCGGCAAGGATCGGCTTGCCGCTCTCGGGATGCGTCGCGACCTCGCGCGGCAGCGACAGCAGTTTCAATGCCTTCTCGAGGTCGACGAGATCCGGCGCAAGGCCCTTGGGCAGGGTCTGGCGCTTGGGCTTGTCGCCTTCCCCGAGTTGCACATAGGGGCCGAAGCGGCCGTCGCGCAGCGTGACGTCGAGCCCCGTCTCAGGGTCCTTGCCGAGGGTGCGCGGGCGGCTGTCGGCGGCGGCGCTCGCCTCACCGTCTCCGTTCGCGGCGAGCTGGCGCGTGTAGCGGCACTGCGGATAATTGGAGCAGCCGATAAAGGAGCCGAACTTGCCGAGTTTCAGCGACAATTGACCCGTGCCGCAGCTCGGGCAGGCGCGCGGGTCGCTGCCGTCCGCCTTCTTCGGGAAGATGTGCGGCCCGAGCTCCTCGTTGAGGGCGTCGAGCACCTCGCTCATGCGCAGGCTCTTCGTCTCGTCGATGGCGGCGATGAAGTCGCGCCAGAAATCGCGCAGCACCGTCTTCCAGTCGATCTCGTTGTTGGAGACACGGTCGAGTTGCTCCTCGAGGTCGGCCGTGAAGTCGTATTCGACATAGCGACGGAAGAAGCTCTCGAGGAAGGCCGTGACGATCCGGCCCTTGTCCTCGGGCACGAGGCGCTTCTTGTCGATCTCGACATAGCCGCGCTCCTTGAGCACGGCGAGCACGGCCGCATAGGTCGAGGGCCGGCCGATGCCGAGCTCTTCCATGCGCTTGACGAGGCTCGCCTCGGTATAGCGCGGCGGCGGCTCGGTGAAATGCTGCGTCGCGCGGATCTCGCGCTTCTCGAGGGCATCGCCGGCCTTCATGGCAGGCAGGCGGCGGCTCTCTTCATCTTCCTCGTCGTCGCGGCCTTCCTGGTAGAGCTTCAGGAAGCCGTCGAAGGTCACCACCTGGCCGGTGGCGCGCAGCTCGAGAAGGCGACCGCCGGCCCTTGCCTCGATATCGACCGTGGTGCGCTCGAAAACGGCCGATTCCATCTGGCTCGCCACGGTGCGGGTCCAGATGAGCTCGTAGAGCCGCGCCTGATCGGGGTCGAGCTGGCGCGCCACCATGGCGGGGAGGCGGCCGAGATCGGTGGGGCGTACCGCCTCATGCGCCTCCTGCGCGTTCTTGGCCTTGGTCGTATACTTGCGCGGCACGCCGGGTACATAGGCGTCGCCGAACTCCTTGGCGATGACGCGGCGGGCGCCGGCAACCGCCTCCGGGGCCATGTCGACGCCGTCGGTACGCATATAGGTAATGAGACCGACCGTCTCGCCGCCGATCTCGACGCCCTCGTAAAGCCGCTGGGCGAGCTGCATGGTGCGCGCCGGGGCGAAGCCCAGCTTGCGCGAGGCCTCCTGCTGCAGGGTGGAGGTCGTGAACGGCGGTTGCGGGTGGCGCTTGGCGGGCTTGGCCTCGACGGCGGTGACACGGAAAGCCGCCGTCTCGAGCAACTTCCTGAAGGCTTCAGCCTCCTCGCCCTGGCCGATGTCGAGACGGGCGATCTTCTTGCCGTCGGCACCGACGAGGCGAGCCTCGAAGGTCGCGCCCGCGTCCGTCTTGAGGACGACGACGAGCGACCAGTATTCGCGCGGCACGAAGGTCTCGATCTCGCGCTCGCGGTCGCAGACGAGGCGCAGCGCCACCGACTGCACGCGCCCGGCGGAACGGGCGCCGGGCAGCTTGCGCCACAGCACCGGTGAGAGGTTGAAACCGACGAGATAGTCGAGCGCACGACGGGCGAGATAGGCATCGACCAGCGCCTGGTCGATCTGGCGCGGCTGGCGCATCGCCTCCAGCACCGCATCCTTTGTGATGGCGTTGAAGGTGACGCGCTCGACGGCCACGTCCTTCAGCACTTTCTTCTGGGTCAGCGCCTCGACGACGTGCCAGGAGATCGCCTCGCCCTCTCGGTCCGGGTCGGTGGCGAGAATGAGCTTGTCCGCCCCCTTCACCGCCCTCGCGATGTCGGACACGCGCTTCGACCCGCGGTCCTCCAGTTCCCAGACCATGGCGAAATCGGCCTCGGGATCGACCGAGCCGTCCTTGGCCGGCAGGTCGCGGATGTGCCCGAACGAGGCCAGCACCTCGTAGTCCTTGCCGAGGTACTTGTTGATCGTCTTAGCCTTGGCGGGGGATTCGACGACAACGACTTTCATCAAGAATTCCTCGGCGAGCCTTCGAGAAAATGCGGGCGGCCGGCGCAAACACGGCCGGCGGGCGGACTAGTTGAGTGAAAGGGGGCGCGGAGTCAAATGGCAAGGCGATGACAGCGGCGCAAGAGGCGCACGGCGCCGGCGGGGCCGCTGCGTTGGAACCAGCGCTTTTGCGCCCTTTCTCGCGCAGCCCTTATCGACAAGGGCGAACGCCTCGTGTATAGGGCGCCACCAACTCAAAACAGCGTCGCCGAAACGCTCGTGTCCGCGGGACCTTCCCTTCGGGCATGCCGGCAGGAGTGATCGACATGAACATCATCGAAGAGATCAACAGGGAACAGATCGCCAAGCTCACGGAAGCCAAGTCCATCCCGGACTTCGAGCCCGGCGACACGGTGCAGGTCAACGTGCGCGTCAAGGAAGGCGAGCGCAGCCGCGTGCAGGCCTATGAGGGCGTGTGCATCGCCCGTGATGGCGGCGGCATCAACGAGAGCTTCACCGTCCGCAAGATCTCCTATGGCGAGGGCGTCGAGCGCGTGTTTCCGCTCTATTCGCCGCTGGTCGAGTCGATCAAGGTCGTGCGTCGCGGCAAGGTGCGGCGCGCCAAGCTCTATTACCTGCGCGATCGCCGCGGCAAGTCGGCCCGCATCACCGAGCGCGCAGAGCGCCGCGCCGAAAACAACGCCAGCGAGTGATCCCGCTCGATCATGGCCGGCGGCACCACCGCCGGCACCGGGACGTTCAGGAAGCGCGGCCTCTCGCCGCGCTTTTTCATTTCCATCGCCGGCTTCGGCGCGGCTCGCGCGGGAGCCATGCCAAGGCAGAGCGCGCGGGCGCGTTGTCGCTGCCGTTTTGATCTGTTAAAAACGGCGCGGAATGATGAGGCGCGGGCGCTCCATATGCCGGCCCGACGTGACGAGTTGCCGTCTGACGTCGCAGCCGCTGCCGACGACGCAGGAATTTGCGGCGCTGCACGATCATGCCCGCCTGCCGTGGCGCTTCTTCGCGCGCCTCCTGGCCTGCACGATCGCCGACCTTCGCCGCGCCTGAGCCGGTGCCCGTCAGGGCGCCCGCCAGGCACCGCGCCCCGCGAGGGGGACGGCCGCAGGAGCGGCCCGTGACGCGGGTGAACATGTCCCGGCCGGCGAAACGGAGGCGGGACATCCAAGCGACAAGAGCACCGATGGCAGCCGCCATCACAGCATGAGAAGCCGAAAGCCCATGACAGCGCGCACCCTCTACGACAAGATCTGGGACGATCACGTCGTCGACACCCAGCCCGACGGCACCTGCCTCATCTACATCGACCGCCACCTCGTGCACGAGGTCACCTCGCCGCAGGCCTTCGAGGGCCTGCGCGTCGCTGGCCGCAAGGTGCGCGCGCCGCAGAAGACACTCGCGGTCGTAGACCACAACGTGCCGACCACCGACCGCTCGCACGGCATCGAGGATCCCGAGAGCGCGCTGCAGGTGGCGACGCTCGCCGACAATGCGCGCGACTTCGGCGTCGAATATTACAACGAGCTCGACCAGCGTCAGGGCATCGTCCACGTCGTCGGCCCCGAACAGGGCTTCACCCTGCCGGGCACCACGATCGTGTGCGGCGACAGCCACACCTCGACCCACGGCGCCTTCGGCGCCCTCGCCCACGGCATCGGCACCAGCGAGGTGGAGCACGTGCTCGCCACGCAAACGCTGATCCAGAAGAAGGCGAAGAACATGCTGGTCCAGGTCGACGGCACCCTGCCCGAGGGCGTCACGGCCAAGGACATCATCCTCGCCATCATCGGCGAGATCGGTACCGCCGGCGGCACCGGCCACGTCATCGAATATGCCGGCGAGGCGATCCGCTCGCTGTCGATGGAAGGCCGCATGACCGTCTGCAACATGTCGATCGAGGGCGGCGCCCGCGCCGGCCTCGTGGCGCCGGATGAGAAGACCTACGCCTATCTTAAGGACAGGCCGAAGGCCCCGAAGGGCGCGGCCTGGGCCGAGGCCGTGCGTTTCTGGGAGACGCTGCGGACGGACGAGGGCGCCCATTTCGACGCCGTCATTCGACTCGACGCGGCGAATCTGCCGCCGATCGTCACCTGGGGCACGAGCCCGGAGGACGTCATCTCGATCAACGGCGTGGTGCCGAACCCGGATGACATCCAGGAGGAGACGAAACGCCAGTCGAAGTGGCGAGCGCTGGAATACATGGGCCTGAAGCCGGGCACGAAGATCACCGACATCGCGCTCGACCGCGTCTTCATCGGCTCCTGCACCAACGGGCGCATCGAGGATCTGCGCGAGGTGGCGCGCATCGTCGCTGGCAAGGCAGTCAACCCCAACGTCAACGCCATGATCGTGCCGGGCTCCGGCCTCGTGAAGATGCAGGCGGAGGCCGAGGGTCTCGACAAGATCTTCAAGGCGGCCGGCTTCGACTGGCGCGAGCCCGGCTGCTCCATGTGCCTGGCCATGAATGCCGACAAGCTGAAGCCCGGCGAGCGCTGCGCCTCCACCTCGAACCGCAACTTCGAGGGACGGCAGGGCTTCAAGGGCCGCACCCATCTCGTCTCCCCCGCCATGGCGGCGGCGGCGGCGATCGCGGGCCATTTCGTGGACGTGCGCAGCTTCGGCTGAGGCCGGCGCGCAGGGGGACGGCCGGGGGCAGGGTCGTCCTCTTGCGAAGGCACGAAAACGATCATGGCGACATCCCGGCCCGCGACGCTGCGGTGCAGCGACGCGGGGCGCCGGAAGCGAGGCCTGCAAGGTGGTCGCGATGACAGGCGATGACGAGAAGCGGCAGCGCGAGGCGCGTGACGCACTGGACCGGGTGGAGCGGGACAGCGAGACGCTCGCCTCATCCTCCCTCGGCCGCGCGACGCGGCGCCTCGGCGCGCATTTCTCTGGCCGCGACGCGGACCATCCGGACGACGACCGCATCGAGGTGTGGGGCAAGCGTATCGGCCGCCTCCTCGGCCTCGTGCTCCTCGTCTATCTCGCCTATGCGCTGATACAACAGCTGGCACACTGACCCATGGAAACGGGGCCCATGAGCACGAGCCGGAACACAGACCACCTGCACGGCCTGACGGCCCCGGGCATCGATGCCTTCGAGGACCTCGCCCAGACGGCTTTCGACGCCCTGCCGGAAGATTTCCGCCGCCTGTGCGACGGCGTCCTCATCCGCGTCGAGGACTTCCCGGACGAGGAAACCATGGAGGAGATGGGCTGCGAGAGCCCGTTCGACCTCCTCGGCCTCTTTCGCGGCTACGGCCTTGCCCAGCAGGGCGCGGTGCCGATGTCGGGGCAGATGCCCAACATGGTCTTCCTCTACCGCCGGCCGATCCTCGACTACTGGGCCGAGCATGAGGAGACGCTCGGCTCCCTCGTCACGCATGTCCTCGTGCACGAAATCGGCCACCACTTCGGCCTCTCGGACGAGGACATGGAAGCGATCGAGGCCGCGGCGGGGTGACCGGCGCGGCCGCCGGCTGCGCTAGGCGCGCCAGGCCGGCTTTGGTATGACACTGGGCAAACAAGGTCGCCGCGGCGGCCGCAGACGGACAGAAGAGCGAAAGATGGAGAAGTTCACCACCCTGACGGGCGTCGCGGCGCCGCTCGAGATCGTCAATGTCGACACCGACATGATCATCCCGAAGCAGTATCTGAAGACCATCAAGCGCACAGGCCTCGGCAAGGGTCTGTTCGCGGAGATGCGCTATAAGGAGGACGGTTCGGAGAATCCCGACTTCGTGCTCAACAAGCCTGCCTACCGCAAGGCGCAGATCCTTGTCGCGGGCGACAACTTCGGCTGCGGTTCCTCGCGCGAGCATGCGCCGTGGGCACTGCTCGACTTCGGCATCCGCTGCGTGATCTCCACCTCGTTCGCCGACATCTTTTACAACAACTGCTTCAAGAACGGCATCCTGCCCATTACGGTGTCACCGGAAGACCTCGACAAGCTGATGGACGACGCCCGCCGCGGCGCCAACGCGACGCTGACCATCGACCTCGAGGCGCAGGAGATCCGCGGACCGGACGGGGGCAAGGTCAGTTTCGAGATCGACGCCTTCCGCAAGCACTGCCTGCTCAACGGGCTCGACGACATCGGGCTCACCATGGAGAAGGCCCCGAGCATCGAGGCCTACGAGAAGAAGACTGCGACCGTGCATCCCTGGCTCTGAGAGGGGCGCGAGGGGCGGCGACGTGAGAGGCGGCGGCTCCCTCTTTCAGCAAGCGCGAAGAGAATTTGCCACGAGCCCGGCCTGTCCGGGTTCTCAACCTGTCTCGACGAACAGCGGAGACGGACGGCATGAACCTCGACACCTACCTCGTCTTCCTGCCGGCCTGCTTTGCCATCAACATGGCCTTCGGACCGAACAACCTGCTCTCGCTGACCAACGGCGCACGCGAAGGGGTCTGGCGCGCCACCGCCGCGGCCGGCGGGCGGCTCGTCGCCTTCGCCATCATGATCGTCATCGCCGCGCTCGGCCTCGGCGCGGTGCTGGCGACGTCGGAGATGCTGTTCAGCGTCGTCAAATGGGCGGGCGCAGCCTATCTCGTCTATCTGGGCTTCCGCCTGTTGCGCGCCGGCGCTCCCGAGCTCACGACGCTCGAGACGAGCGCGCGCACGCCGCTCGGCCGGCTGGCGCTGCAGGAATTCTGGGTGGCCGCCGGCAACCCGAAAGCGATCCTCGTCTTCACCGCCTTCTTCCCGCAGTTCCTCGACAGTGGCAATCATGCGCTGAGTTTCCTTGTCATGGGCGCGACCTTCATCGCGCTTGAGGTCGTCGCCATCGCCGCCTATGCCGCCTTCGGCGGGCGCCTGCGCTCCCTGACGCGTGGGCGACGGGCGCTGAAGCTCTTCAACCGCGTCAGCGGCAGTCTGATGATCGGCTTCGGCATCATGCTGGCGCTGACCCGCCGCCCCACCGCCTGACCCCCGATACGAGAGGACCATCCGCATGACGCGGCGGCTGATCTCCACCGGCTCTCCCTTCGAAAGAGCCTACGGCTATTCGCGTGCCGTGATCGACGAGCCCTTCGCCTTCGTCGCCGGCACGACCGGCTACGACTACGCGACGATGGCGATGCCGGAGGATGCGGCCGCGCAGGCGCGCAACTGCTGGGCGACCATCGCACGCACGCTGGAGGAGGCCGGCCTCTCCCTCGCCGACATCGTGCGCGCCACCTATTACGTCACCGATGTCGCCCATGCCGAGCCGCTGCTCACGGTCTGTGGTGAAGTGCTGGCCGACGTGCGCCCGGCCGCGACGCTCCTCGTCGTCGCTGGCCTGCTGAAGCCCGAAATGAAGGTCGAGATCGAGGTAACGGCACTGAAGCGCCGCACCTGACGACGAAACGGAGCCCCACCCGTGGCCAAAGCCATCCACACCATGATCCGCGTGCTCGACGAGGCGCGCTCTGTCGCCTTCTACGAGACGGCCTTCGGCCTCAAGATCGCCGACCGCTTCGTCTTCGACGGCTTCACGCTCGTCTACCTGCGCAATGCCGAGGCCGATTTCGAGGTCGAGCTCACCGTCAACCACGGCCGCAGCGAGCCCTATGCGCTCGGGGACGGCTACGGCCACCTCGCCGTCGCGGTCGAGGATCTCGACGCCGAGCATGCCCGCTTCACCGACGCCGGCCTCACGCCCCAGCCGGTCAAGGAGTTTTTCCGCGACGGGGCGCTGATGGCGCGCTTCTTCTTCGTCACCGATCCGGACGGCTACAAGATCGAGGTGCTCGAGCGCCACGGCCGCTATCGCTGAGCGGGCCGGCCGGCGCGAGCCATGCGCCGGAACGCCTTGCCAAACCCGCACCCGCGCAGCAAAAGGCTGCGCGACCCATCTCATTCCGCGCAACACGAGGGCATCATGGCGTCCTACAATCTCCTTCTCCTCCCCGGCGACGGCATCGGCCCCGAGGTCATGGCCGAGGTCGAGAAACTCGTCGGCTGGTTCACGAAGACCGGCATCGCCCGCTTCGAGACGGAGAAGGACCTCGTCGGCGGCTGCGCCTATGATGCGCATGGCGTCGCCATCACCGACGCCGCCATGGACCGCGCGCAGGCGGCGGACGCCGTGCTCTTCGGCGCCGTCGGCGGGCCGAAGTGGGACAAGGTGGCCTACGAGCACCGCCCCGAGGCGGGCCTCCTGCGCCTGCGCAAGGAGCTCGGCCTGTTCGCCAACCTGCGCCCGGCCATCTGCTATCCGGCCCTGGCCGATGCCTCGTCGTTGAAGCGCGAGCTGGTCGAGGGGCTCGACATCGTCATCGTGCGCGAGCTCACCGGCGGCGTCTATTTCGGCGAGCCGAAGGAGATCGTGACGCTGGAGAGCGGCGAGAAGCGCGCCGTCGACACGCAGCTCTACACGACCCATGAGATCGAGCGCATCGCCCGCGTCGCCTTCGAGCTCGCCAAGGTGCGCCGCAACAAGGCCTCCTCGGCCGAGAAGCGCAACGTCATGCGCACCGGCGTGCTGTGGAACGAGGTCGTCACCCGCGTCCACAAGAACGAGTATCCGGGCGTGGAGCTGGAGCACGTGCTCGCCGACAACTGCGGCATGCAGCTGGTGCGCAACCCGAAGCAGTACGACGTCATCGTCACCGACAACCTGTTCGGCGACATCCTGTCCGATGTGGCGGCCATGCTGACCGGCTCGCTCGGCATGCTGCCGTCGGCCTCGCTCGGCGCCGAGGATCCCGCGACCGGCAAGCGCAAGGCCCTCTACGAGCCCGTGCACGGCTCGGCCCCCGACATCGCCGGCAAGGGCCTTGCCAACCCGATCGCCATGATCGGCTCCTTCGCCATGGCGCTGCGTTATTCCTTCAGCCTCGTGAAAGAAGCCGACATGCTGGAGAAGGCCGTCGCCAACGTCCTCGACGGCGGCCTGCGCACCAAGGACATCGCCGGGCCTGGCGTCAATGCCGCGGGCACCGGCGAGGTGGGCGACGCTATCGTTAGGGAAATGGAAAAGCTCGCCGGCTGAGGCCGGACGCAGCCTGCAACGACGAAGCCCGGCCGTCCGGCCGGGCTTTTTCGTTGTCTCTATCTTAGCGGCAAGGAACTTGCGTGCGCCATGGCCCGGCTTGTCCCGGCCGTCCACGCCGTCGATCTTGCTTGAGCTTTCAAGGCGTGGATGCCCACGACAAGCGCGGGCATGACGCCCCCCTCAGCGCGACGCCTGGAAGTCAATCGCGCCGAAGGGATTGCGACCGCCGCCGATGCGCGGGGGCAGCACGGTGGAGCCGAATTTCTCCTGCACGTTGGCATAGACGGGCGAGGCATGGCTTTGGCCCGAGAGCACGTAGTTTGACATGGACCCGACCGGCACGACCTTGCCGGGATCGAGATAGCTGCGCGGCGTCACCGTGATGGTGCGCACGCGGCTCTGGGCGTATGCCTCACCGGCGACGGCAAGACAGGAGGCCGCCATGGCAGCGGCCGACAGGATGATGGTGAGATGACGCATGGTGCTGAACCTTCGCTTGCCATATCGGCGCGGCCATTAGTCACAGAATAGCATAACGGCCCGTGAAGGGCGCCGCCGCCGACCATCACACGCCCGTCCCGGCGCTCAACTTGCGGTGACGGGCGGCTCACGTGCGCCCGAAGGAGGCCGGCCGGACCGGCGGCAAGGGCACGTCGGCCGAGGTCGCGAGCAGTTCCGCGATACCATCGGCCGCCAGCGCCTCCTCCGCCACGCGCGGCGCAGCGCCGCAGGTGGCGGCCGGCCTTGCCGCATGGAACAGAGCCTTCAGGCCTCCGTCATCAAGCGAGGCGGCCGGCTCGAGGCCGTCGATGACGCAGCGCAAGGCGGCGTCGGCGCGCGGCCTGTCATCGGCGCCGCAGACCCAGCCGCTGAGGCGGAGGGCTGGTGCAGCATGCAGCAGGCGAAAGGCGGAGCAACTGCGCACGACGCCATGGCCGACCAGCTGCGCTTCCGCAACCTCCATGGTGCCCAGCTTCGTCGTGACACCACGCGGCACCGACGTGCGGGAGACGGCGAGTCCCGCCTCCGAAGCGGCCCGCACCATGTCGACGAAGAAACTGGACGGAGTGCCCGCCTCCCCGCCCGGCCGATAGACCGACAGGCGCAGATGCGGGCCCGGCGTCGCGAAACGCCCGATGCCGATAATATCCTCCTGCCCGCCGAGGCCGTGATGCTGGGCCTCGTAGCTGCGTTCCCTGTCGCCGAAGCCGGGGCCGATGCCCGAGGCCGCGAGCGAGAACACGGGCACGGGCGCGCTCGCGCGGATCCAGATGGGGCGCGCCACGGCGGCGTCGAGGCCGGGCGTCGCCGGCACCGCTGCATCCTCCGCGAGCCTGACGTCCGCCTGTGCGTCACCGACTCCGGCGCCGTCAGGCCCCTTCGCGGCCTGAAGGACATAGGCGCCGCCGGCAAGGGCGACGACGAACAGCCCGGACAGGAGCGTGCGCTTCAGGCGCGCCGCGGCACTGCGCCGCGGCCGCCGGCGCACCGGCCGGTCCAATTCCTCGTAGAGCCTGTCGCCTGACGACAGGTGCGGCATGGGCGGCCCCGCCGCACGGCCTTGGTGATATCGCGTCATGGACACGCTCCCTGCCCTTCTGTTGCCGAAGGTTTTCCGGTGTCGTAGCGGACAAGGCTCACCGCATATGCCTGACCATCAGTTACCGCCACGCGGCCATCTCCAAGGAGAGTCAACGACCCGTTGACGGGTAGCCGCCTGCAGTAACGTTAACGGGCCGCGCCGTGCATCCACGTCGCGCTTGACAGGACACGCCCGCCGTGGTGCAGAGACGGGTGCGGCTCGCTCTCGTTCGGCCGCGACTGGAACCGACGGACTTTCCATGGCTTCGCTGCTTGCGCTCAGCACGCTGACGAAAACGAAAGCCACGCTGACGGCCAAAACGGCCGGCTGACAGTCCGCTCGTCCCCCCGGTCCTCTCCCCACGGGGCGAGAGGAGGCGCCCGAGACGGTGCACGACGTCCAAAGGGGGGAGAAGCGAGAAGTTCGAGGAGACAACGTGATGGGTTTCAAGGTCGCTGTCGTCGGCGCCACCGGCAATGTGGGCCGGGAGATGCTCGACATCCTGGCCGAGCGCGCCTTTCCGGCCGACGAGGTCGTGCCGCTCGCCTCGCGCCGCAGCATCGGGCAGGAGGTCTCCTACGGCGACAAGACGCTGAAGGTGAAGGACCTCGCGACCTACGACTTCTCCGATGTCGACATCTGCCTGATGTCGGCCGGCGGCGATGTGGCGCGCGAATGGGCGCCGAAGATCGGCGCCCAGGGCGTCGTGGTCATCGATAATTCCTCGGCCTTCCGCTACGACGCCGACGTGCCGCTGATCGTGCCCGAGGTGAATGCCGATGCCGTCGCGGGCTTCACCAAGCGCAACATCATCGCCAATCCGAACTGCTCGACGGCGCAGCTCGTCGTGGCGCTGAAGCCGCTGCATGATGCCGCCGGCATCAAGCGCGTGGTCGTGTCGACCTACCAGTCGGTCTCCGGCGCCGGCAAGGAGGGCATGGACGAGCTCTTCGACCAGACGCGCGCCATCTTCTCGGCCGGCGAGGTGAAGAACAACAAGTTCACCAAGCGCATCGCCTTCAACCTCATCCCCCATATCGACGTGTTCATGGAGGACGGGTTCACGAAGGAAGAGTGGAAGATGACGGCCGAGACGAAGAAGATCCTCGACCCGAAGATCAAGCTTACCGCCACCTGCGTGCGCGTGCCGGTGTTCATCGGCCATTCGGAGGCCGTGAACATCGAGTTCGAGAAGCCGATCACGGCTGACGAGGCGCGCGACATCCTGCGCTCGGCCCCCGGCTGCCTCGTCGTCGACAAGCGGGAGCCCGGCGGCTACATCACACCGCACGAGGCGGCGGGCGAGGACGCCACCTATATCAGCCGCATCCGCGAGGACGGCACTGTGGAGAATGGCCTCGCCATGTGGATCGTCTCCGACAACCTGCGCAAGGGTGCAGCCCTCAACGCGGTGCAAATCGCCGAGTGCCTCGCCAACCGCAAGCTGATCACAGCCAAGAAGAAGGCGGCCTGACCGGGCACTCGCGCGACGGCGCGCATGCCGTTGCCTGTTCAATGACCACTGATCTTTTCGTCATGGCCGGGCTTGTCCCGGCCATCCATGTCTTTGAGCCTTGCGCACCCGTCCTGGCGTGGATGCCCGCGACAGGCGCGGGCATGACGGCGGTCTTTCTTACGTGCAGCCGATCGCCGACACCCGCCCCGGCAGGTCCGCGATCACCGGTGCGAAGGCGCCTGTCTCGGGATCACGCACGAGCAGATGGCCCGTGGCGACGCCGAAGAACGCGCCATGCAGCGCCAGCCGACCCTTCTCCACCAGGATGCGCACGCAGGGAAAGGTCATGAGGTTGGCGAGGCTGTTCTCGATGGCGGCATATTCGAGCTTGCGCAGATAATCCGTCTCGGCCTCCCCGCCGCGGCGCGGGCCGAGGCGCTCCGCTGCCGGGGCGATGAGGTCCATCCACTTGCCGATGAAATCGCCGGGCGAGAGCGGCTCGGATTCCCCTGCGAAAGCGCGGATGCCGCCGCAATGGGCGTGGCCGAGCACGACGATGTGCTTCACCTTCAGCGCCTGGACGGCGAATTCAAGCGCGGCGCTGGTACCGTGGTGAGACACCTTGTCCGGCTCGTAGGGCGGCACGAGGTTGGCAACGTTGCGCACGACGAACATCTCGCCCGGCGCGGCGTCGAAGATGACCTCCGGAGAGACGCGCGAGTCGCAGCAGCCGATGATCATGATCTCCGGCCTCTGGCCCTTCTCGGCGAGATGCTCGAAGCGGTCGCGCTCGCGCGGCAGGCGTTCGTGCACGAAGGATGTGTAACCGTCCGTCAGCCGTTTCGGGAAGGGGGCGCTTGCCATGTGCCGGGTCCTCCTTGGATATCAGGCGGCGAGTGCCGCAAGGGTGGCGAGATCGACGTTGCTGCCGCAGGCGAGGATGCCGAGCCGCTCGCCACGGGCCGGCACATAGGCGCCGGCGAGGACGGCGGCAAGCGCCGTGGCCCCACCCGGCTCGGCAGCGATTCTGAGGCCGCGCCAGAGGCGGCGCTGCGCCTCGATGATCGCTTCGTCAGGCACAAGCACGACGCGCTCGACGGCACGCGATGAGATGGCATGGACGAGCGGCCCGACGTTGCGGGCGCCGAGCGAATCGGCCGCTACCGACTCGACCGGCACATCGACGGGCGCCCCGGCGGCGAGCGCGGCGTGCAACGCACATGAGCCCTCCGGCTCTACCCCGACGACCTTGACCTTGCCGCCGAACCACCAGGAGGCGATACCGGCGATGAGCCCGCCACCGCCGACAGCGACGAGCACCGTATCGAGATCCGGCACCTGCTCTTCCCACTCACGCCCGACCGTGCCCTGACCGGCAATCGTCTCGACGGCGGAGAAGGGGTGAATGCGCAGCGCCCCGCTGTCGGCCACGTAGCTGTCGCAGGCGTCCTGGGCGTCGGCATAGCGGGCGCCGCCGATGACGATGTCGGCGCCGAAGGCTCGGATAGCGGCGATCTTCGGGGCGCTGGAAATCTCGGGCACGAAGATACGTGCCTTCAAGCCGAGCTTCATCGCGGCATAAGCCACCGCCGCGCCATGGTTGCCGCCCGAGGCGGCGGCAACGCCCGCCCCCGGTACGGGCAGCGACAGGAGCGTGTTGAAGGCGCCGCGCGGTTTGAAGGAGCCAGCGTGCTGGAGGAGTTCCAGCTTGATATTGACCGGGCCTTCGAGCCCGAGATCGCCGGCGGCAAGGTCGATGACAGGCGTACGGCGGATGTGGGGCCGGATCCTCTCATGGGCGGCCTCGATTGAAGCACGCGGGAGCGGGCCTTCGGCCAGAGTGCCGTGCATGGATTTCTCCTCCGTGGTCGCGCGGACCATAGCGGCTGGGAGCGACGCCTCCAACCCTCCGTGGCTTGTCTTATGTCCAGATGGATACTGGTAAATTCGCGCCGTCACGGCCGGGCGGATCGGGGAAGCTGCGGGCTTCGCCACAGGCAATCCGCAGGGCCACGGTGAGATTGGCGAGGGCGTCGAGCACGTCGTCCGGGCCCGTACCGCGCGGGCGCAGGCCGAACGCGCCGTCGCCGAAGCCGGCGGCGCGCAGGAGGCGTTCACGAAGGGCGAGGCCCGCCGGCCAGGGGCGGCCCTTGACCTTCTTGGGCTGGTCGAGCGCCCGTTCGCCGTTGAGGCGCCAGAAGGCGACCTCGGGATGGGCCTCGAACACCCGGCCGGCGAGATCCGGCCGGCCGCGCAGCAGCGCGTCGAGCTCTCGGATCTTCGGAAAGAGATGGAAGCACTGTTTCGACACCCGCCGCGGCGGATCGGAAGTCGAGAGTGCGGTGGCGCAGGCGGCGGCATAGTCACCGGCGTGGACAGCTGCGCGTGACGGCACGGAAAACACGCTCGACTGGCGCCCACCGAGCAGTGGCCGCACCAACGCCTCCGGGCCTCGCCCGCCATGACCGACGCGCTCCGGCAGGCCGATGGGCATGTCAACGGCCACGATAGCTGGCGCGTCCACGAGGCTGAAGAGATCCTCGAACCGTGGCACGACGAGGAGGCGAGGCACGAAAGGCTTTGCGGCAGGCGCCAGCGCCGCAACCCATCCGCCCGGACAACCGTCGACCCCCGCCAGCCACATGCCGCGTTCTCCGCACCCCGCCTGTCCACAGGCAGCATTCACCTTTTGCATGAGTGGCGCGGCGGCGTCGAGGCGTTATGCTGCAGCGCCGAAAAGGAGCATTCCCGCCCATGACCGAGATCCGCCCGCGCCGCAGCGCGCTCTACATGCCCGGCTCGAACGCCCGGGCCCTTGAGAAGGCGCGCAGCCTGCCGGCCGACGTCGTCATCCTCGACCTCGAGGATGCCGTGGCGCCGGAGGCGAAGGAGGCGGCGCGGGCCCAGGTGTCGGCAGCCGTCACGGCCGGCGGCTTCGGCCCGCGCGAGGTGATCGTGCGCGTCAACGGCCTCGACACGCCGTGGGGCGAGGAGGACCTGGCCGCTGCCATCGCCTGCGTGCCCGATGCCATCCTCCTGCCCAAGGTGTCGACCCCGGCGGTGCTCGCCACGGTCGGCCGCCGGCTGGCGACAGCGGGCGCCCCGCACAAGATCCGCATCTGGGCGATGGTGGAGACGCCGCTCGCGATTCTGAACATTGCCGAGATCGCCGCGGCAGCGGCCGACCAGGCGACGCGCCTCGAATGCTTCGTCATGGGCACCAACGATCTCGCCAAGGAGACGGGGGCGCGGCTCGTGCCCGGCCGCGCGCCCATGCTGCCCTGGCTCGCCACAAGCCTTGCCGCAGCGCGCGCACACGGGCTTTCGATCCTCGACGGCGTCTACAACAATCTCTCCGATGCGGACGGCTTCGCGGCCGAATGCGCCGCGGGCCGCGACATGGGCTTCGACGGCAAGACGCTGATCCATCCTGGCCAGATCGCGGCGGCCAATGCCGCCTTCGCGCCGGAGGAGGCCGAGGTGGCGCACGCCCGCGCCATCATCGCCGCCTTCGATGCGCCCGAGAACGCCGGCAAGGGCGCCATCAACCTTGACGGGCGCATGGTCGAACGCCTGCATGCGGCGATGGCACGGCGCACGGTGAGCCTCGCCGAAGCGATCGCAGCGCGGGAATGAGCCCTACCGCGGCAAATGCCTGCCACTCCCCGCCTCACTTGCGGGGTGTGTGGGGGCCCAACAGGAATGGAGACGCTGCCAGTCACCGCCGGCGCAACAGGAACACGCCGTTCTCGCCGAAGAGGTTCCACACCCACCAGGGCACGCTGACGCGCACGGGCTCGCCGCTGGCGTTGAGCGCCACGGCCCGCTCCATCTGCGCACCCACCTCGTCGCACAGCGCCACGAAGTCACGGATCGTGCAGAAGTGGATGTTGGGCGTGTCATACCAGGAATAGGGCAGCTTCTCCGTCACCGGCATGCGGCCCTTGAGGCCGAGCTCGAGGCGGATGCGCCAGTGGCCGAAGTTGGGAAAGGAGACGATGGCCCGGCGGCCGATGCGCAGCATGTGCTCCAGCACCTGCCGCGGCTGGCGCGTCGCCTGGATGGTCTGGGACAGGATCACGTAG
Source organism: Chelatococcus sambhunathii (assembly GCF_001418005.1). Classification (GTDB taxonomy): domain Bacteria; phylum Pseudomonadota; class Alphaproteobacteria; order Rhizobiales; family Beijerinckiaceae; genus Chelatococcus_A; species Chelatococcus_A sambhunathii. The sequence goes on from NZ_LIOL01000006.1 coordinate 39,795, forward strand.
TCGAAGGAATCGTCCGGATAGTCGGCAAGGTCCGTGTCGGCATCCCCCTGGATGACGGAGAGGCCGCGCGCGACGCTCTGGCTGACTCCTTCACGGGAAATCTCGATGCCGCGCCCGTCGACGCCGCGTTCGCGCATGAGCAGCGCGAGCAGCGCCCCGTCGCCACAGCCGACATCGAGCACCCGTGCCCCCGGCTCGACCATGTCGGCGACGAGCCGGTGGTCGGAACGAACAGGCAATTGGTCCGGAAAGGCTGTCGTCGCATCCATGATCACAGCCCCCGTGCCCGCGCCGCGGCGGCGAGGAAGCCGCCGGTGGTGGCGAAGAGTTCAGGCTCGTCGAGCAGGAAGGCATCGTGCCCCTTGTCACTTTCGATCTCGACGAAACTGACGGAGGCTCCCGCAGCGTTGAGCGCATGGACAACGGCCCGCGAGCCGGACGTGGGGAACAGCCAGTCCGAAGTGAAAGAGGCGACGCAGAAGCGTGTCTTCGTGCCGCGGAAAGCATTGGCCAGCACGCCGCCATGGTCGGCGGCGAGGTCGAAATAGTCCATCGCCCGCGTCACGTAGAGATAGCTGTTGGCGTCAAAGCGCTCGACGAAGGCCTCGCCCTGGTAGCGCAGGTAGCTCTCCACCTGGAAATCGGCATCGAAGGAGAAGGTCGGCGCCTCCCGGTCCTGCAGGCGGCGGCCGAACTTGCGATGCAGCGCCTTCTCGGAGAGATAGGTGATGTGCGCGCCCATGCGCGCCACGGCGAGGCCCTTGGCGGGTTTTACACCCTCCTCCAGATAGCGGCCGTGGCGCCAGTCGGGATCGGCCATCACCGCCTGGCGGCCGACCTCGTGGAAGGCGATGTTCTGGGCAGAATGGATGGCGGCGGCGGCGATCGGCATGGCCGAGAAGACGCGCTCGGGATAGCTTGCCGCCCATTGCAGCACCTGCATGCCGCCCATGGAGCCGCCCGCCACACAGAACAACGTGTCGATGCCGAGGTGATCGACGAGCATCGCCTGTGCGCGGACCATGTCGCGGATGGTGACGACGGGAAAGTCGATGCCCCACGGCTTGCCCGTCGCCGGGTTGAGGGAGGCCGGGCCCGTGGTGCCCATGCAGCCGCCAACGACATTGGCGCAGATGACGAAGAAGCGGTCGGTGTCGATGGGCCGGCCGGGACCCACCATGGTTTCCCACCAGCCCGGCTTGCCAGTCACGGGATGCGGGTTGGCGACGTGCTGGTCGCCCGTCAGGGCATGGCAGACGAGTACCGCATTGGACCGCGCGGCATTGAGTTCGCCATAGGTCTGATAGGCGATCTGCCAGGGCGCCAGAGCGACGCCGCAGTCCATGACGAGCGGCCTGTCCGGCCCGAAGCGTGCGACCGGACTCGCCGGATCGTCCACCTGCGAAGCCCCCAGCTGGCGTGCGACTGCACCTTGGACCATCGCCTCACCCGACACGTTCCGGAGCGGTCCGACCCGCGCGGCGCTCCGTTCGTTTTACCGAACCGTTTTCCTAGTGAACGAAAGGGCCGCTCGTCAACGGCAAAGGCAGCAAGACGGATGCGCGGCCGCCATACGTCGAAGGCAATGGTGTACCGACACCGATCTCTTTGCGTTCCGCCGCGCCGCGTTCTACAAGACCGGCTTTGCTGGCCCGCGATGGCGTGCGGGACGGCAGCTCATGCGGATCGGAACATGTCGCGGACCCTGCCAAACGTCAACCTCGCCGCCCTCAGGCAGGACATCGACCGCATCGACGAGGCGATGCACCGTCTGCTGATGGAGCGCGGCGAAATCATCGACCGGCTGATCGCGGTCAAGAAGACGCAGGAATCGGGCTCCGCCTTCCGCCCCGGGCGCGAGGCGGACATGATGCGCCGCCTGGCCGCGCGCCACCGAGGCATCCTGCCGCTCGACACGGCCGAGAGCATCCTGCGCGTCATCATCGCCACTTTCACCTATGTGCAGGCGCCCTATCGCGTGCATGCCGACATCTCCGGCGGCGACGCGCCGATGCGCGATTCCGCGCGCTTCCACTTCGGCTTCACCGTGCCCTACGTGCCCCACGCGAGCGCTGCCGAGGTGATCGCCGCCGTCGCCGCCTCGAAGGGCGATCTCGGCATCTTCCGTCCGGACCAGGGTACCGCCTCGGGCGCCTGGTGGGCGCGGCTCACAGGCGCGGGCGCGCCCAAGGTGATTGCGCGCCTGCCGTTCATCGAGCGGCCCGATCATCCGGCGGCGACCCCGGTCTTCGTCGTGTCGAAGCCAGTGGCCGATGCTGCCGTGCGCGAGATCGTGCTCGTCTCGGCGCGGGTGGAGCGATGGCGTGACACCGTCCCTGCCGCCATTTCCGCCCTCGGTGCCGAGGTGCTCGGCTCGGCCGGCATTGCCGGCGGCCTCTCGCTTCTCCTCTCCATGCCCGGCACGGTGACGCTTGCCGCCCTCGAAGAGGCGCTGACCGGCGCCGGTGCCGGGCGCGCGCATCTTGCCGAGATCGGCAGCCATGCGGCCCGGTTCGTCGTTCCCGAGGCGCCCTCACAGGGCGGCGGCGCCTCTTCTTCCCCCGTCCGATAGCGGAGCCCATTGCAATGGCCATCGTCACGGCCCGTCCCGAGCCTCGTCCCGGCGTGCTCAGCATCGACGCCTATGTCCCCGGCAAGAGCGCCGCGGCCGGCGTCGAGAAGGTCTATAAGCTCTCCTCCAACGAGACGCCGCTCGGCCCAAGCCCGCATGCGATCGCCGCCGTCCGCGCCGCTGCCGATCACATTGCTTATTATCCGGACGGATCGGCGACGCGCCTGCGCCATGCGATCGCCGCCAAATACGGTCTCGACGCCGGCCGCATCGTCTGCGGCGCCGGCTCGGACGAGCTGCTCAACCTCCTGACCCACGCCTATATCGGCCCGGGCGACGAGGGCCTGTTCAGCGAGCACGGCTTCCTCGTCTACCGTATCGCCATCCTGGCGGCCGGCGGCACGCCGGTGGTGGCGCCGGAGAAGAACCTGACGACCGATGTCGATGCCCTGCTCGCGCGGGTCACCGAGCGGACGAAGATCGTCTTCCTCGCCAATCCCAACAACCCGACAGGCACCTACATCCCCTTCGACGAGGTCAAGCGCCTGCACGCCGGCCTGCCGCCGCACGTTCTCCTGGTGCTCGACGCGGCTTACGCCGAATATGTGCGGCGCAACGACTATGCCTCCGGGCTCGAGCTGGTGGCGACGAGCGATAACGTCGTCATGACGCGCACCTTCTCGAAGATCTACGGGCTTGCAGGCCTTCGCCTCGGCTGGGGTTACATGCCGGCGCATGTCGCCGACGCGCTGAACCGCATCCGCGGCCCCTTCAACATCGGCGCCCCGGCGCTGGAGGCCGGCATCGCCGCGCTTGCCGACGACGCGCATATCGCGGCCTCCGTGGCGCACAACGAGGAATGGCTGCCCTGGCTGACGCGGGAGATCGAGAAGCTCGGCCTTTCCGTCACCCCGAGCGTCGGCAACTTCCTGCTCATCCACTTCCCGGACGAGGCGAAGCGCGGCGCCAGGGCGGCAGATGCCTTCCTCTCGGCCCGCGGGCTGATCCTGCGAGGGGTCGGCGCCTATGGCTTGCCGAACGCGCTGCGCCTGACGATCGGCACGGCCGAGGCCAACCGCCTCGTCGTCGCGGCGCTCGCCGATTTCCTGCGAGGGGGCGATGCCTGACCGTCTCGGCCCGCCGCGTGACACGCCGCTCTTCGAGCGGATCACTCTCATCGGCCTCGGCCTCATCGGCTCCTCGATCGCGCGGGCGGCGCGCCACCTGAAGCTCGCCGGCACGCTCGTCGCCGCCGATGCCTCGCCCGAGGTGACGGCGCGTGTGCGGGAGCTTGGCCTCGCCGATATCGCGACCACCGATGCCGCCGCGGCGGTCTCCGGAGCCGATTTGGTCATCCTGTGCGTGCCGGTCGGCGCCTATGGCGCCGTCGCCGAGGCCATCGCGCCGCAGCTCGAGTCCGGTGCCATCGTCTCCGACGTCGGCTCGGTCAAGGGCGCAGCCTTTGCCCAGCTTGCGCCGCACATACCGGCAGGCGTTCATCTCGTTCCCGCCCATCCCGTCGCCGGCACCGAGCATTCCGGCCCCGATGCAGGCTTTGCGACGCTCTTCATCGATCGTTGGTCGATCCTGACCCCGCCGGAGGACGCCGATCCCGCTGCGGTCAACGCCGTGCGCAGCTTCTGGCGCGCGCTCGGCTCAAATGTCGAGGTGATGACGGCGCAGCACCACGACCTGGTGCTCGCCATCACCAGCCATGTGCCGCACCTCATCGCCTACAACATCGTCGGGACGGCGGCGGACCTCGAAGAAGTCACCCAGTCGGAGGTGATCAAATTCTCGGCCGGCGGTTTTCGCGATTTCACGCGCATCGCCGCGTCCGACCCGACCATGTGGCGCGACGTCTTCCTCAACAACAAGGAGGCGGTGCTGGAGATGCTCGGCCGCTTCAACGAGGATCTCGCGGCGCTGCAGAGGGCCATCCGCTGGGGCGACGGGCAGGCGCTGTTCGACCTCTTCACGCGCACGCGCGCCATCCGCCGCAACATCATCGCCGTCGGCCAGGAGACGGCCGAACCGGACTTCGGCCGCCGGCGGGGCGGAGACGGCGACGGGCAGTGACCGGCCCGCCGCTCAGCGCAGCGGCGCGACCGTGCCCACCTGGAAAGGACCGAGGAGGATCCGCCCGTCCGCGAAGCGGATGGGCGGCAGCCTGGTCATCCCCGGCGCACCCGGAGCCTGGGCATCGGCCCTGCCGCCGCCGAGCACGGAGAGACCTCCGGCGATGAGGCCGCCGAGTCCGTTGCCGCCGATGCCGAAGCGCGAGAGCAACCCCTCGAGGCCTGCCACCGACGCATCGATGGTGCCCTCCGGCCGATGCAGCACATCGATCCCGAGCCTTCCGCTTGCCTCCAGCGACTGCGGGCCCTTGACGAGGGCAAGGCGGGTCAGCTCCACCGCCCCATCGCGTTCCCGCCAGGCCTCCAGGCGGGTGGGGGTGGCGCCACGGGCCAATATCTCGGCATCGGTCACCGTTGCGCGCAATGTCATGTCCGCGGCGTCCGAGGTCGCGAGAAGGGCGTCTAGCTCGGGCACACTTGCCTTGCGCAGATCAAGCGCGAGGTCATAGGCACCGGGGCGCTCGGGCGCACGCCGGGCATGGAATTCCATGGCCTCCGCCTGGAAACGGCCCCCAGTCGAATCAGGCGCGCTCACCGTAAGCGTCGGCTCCGCGATGCTCACGGCGATCCGCTCGGGTAGATCGTCGGCGATGACAACGCTCGCATCGAAGCGCCGCCAGTCCAGCGTCAGGCCGGCATCGTTGACCGTGCTGCGCGCCACGAGCGGCCCCTCGACCTCCAGGATAACGTGCTGCGGGCGATAGACCTGCGAGACCGCGAGGAAGCGCTTCAGCTCGCCCGTGGCAGGGCCGATGTTGGTCTCGCCCGTGAAGGTGGCGTTCTCGCAACGCAGCTCGAAGCGGAAGGGAAAGCCTCCAACCGAGCGCTGCGGGCAGGACCAGCGGCGCCCCTCGGCCGCCTCGCGTGCCAGCCACAATTCGACCGTCTCGAGGGCCCGGGCGCGCGCGCTGAACCAGAAGACGGACCAGCCGGCGACGAGCAGCGCCAGCAGCACGACCGGAAGATAGAGCCCCCAGCGGCTGCGGCGCACGCCGGCCAGGCTGCTGTCGACCTGTTCGCTTTGGTTCAACACCCTCTCCCTTGTTGCACCGCCCCTTCCTAGCTGTTACCCGGCTTGCGGCCAAGCGGCGGCGCGGGCAAGCTCTCGGCGTCGGCGGAAACGGCCTGTCATCGACGAGACGGTTCATCGACGAGACGGAAGGGCATGGGCCACGAATCGGGCGATCTGTGGGTCTTCGGCTATGGCTCGCTGATGTGGCGGCCCGGCTTTCCCTTCATCGACCGCTTTCCCGCCCGGCTCGCCGGCTACCGGCGCTCGCTGTGCATCTATTCGCACGTCCATCGCGGCACCCCGGAGCGGCCGGGCCTCGTCCTCGGACTCGATCGCGGCGGCGCCTGCAAGGGGGTAGCCTTCCGCGTGCCGCGGCCGGAGGTCGCCGAAACGATCGCCTATCTGAGGGCACGGGAACAGGCGACGGCCGTCTATCTGGAGCGCTACCTGCCGGTGCGCCTCGACGACGGCAGGCACGTGACCGCCCTCACCTATGTGGCGGACCGTCGGCACCGCCAATATGCCGGGGAGCTGCCGCGCGAGGCGCTGCTCGCCATCGTGCGACAGGGCATGGGCCAGTCTGGCCCCAATCCCGAATATGTGCTGAACACTTACGAGCACCTCATGGCGCTCGACGTGCATGACGCAACGCTCGCCTGGCTGGCCGCGCAGCTGCGCTGACGCCAGCCCCGCAACGCCGGATCACTGGAAGGGGCGCAGGTCCCGCGCGACGGCCGCGCGTTCCCCGGCGCTGGTGGCGAGGAGGTGGACGTGGAGCTCCACCGCGCCGCAGGCGCGCATCTGCCCGAACCAGGCGCCGTCGAAGCCCTCGGGCGAGAGCGGGGAGGAATCGCGCACCCCGACGATGCGGCGCGCCTCACCGTCACGGGCGACGGCGATGAGCACGGCGTCGAGATGCGCCTCCTGCCACATGGCCGTCATCGGATAAACCGACACGACATAGCGGCGCCCCGAGCGCCCGCGCCAGGCACGCAGCGGCAGGAGATCGCCGCCCGAGGCGACGTGGAGGGCCTCGTCCTGCACGGCCCGGCGCCCCGCAACGAGCGGGCGGGCCAACGGGCGCGCGACGGGACGGCGCGCCATGTGCATGGGAAATTGGACGACTGCGCTCATATCCGGCTCCATGTTCCCTATTTGTTCCGGACAAAGAGAGAACAAATTAACCATGTTGTCAAGCGCCGAGGCTTCAGCTGATCACGGGGCCTCCGCCCGCTCCGGTGCCGGCTGGATGGTCCCGCCGATCTCCGCAAGGCCTTCGGCATGGAGGCGGCGGGCGACGGGCTCGATCGCTTCGACCAGCGCCGGCACGAGGCTGTCGCGCGGCAGGCCGGCCGGGATCGGCGGCAGGAACTCGACCACGATGGTGCCGGGCCGGCGGATGAAGCGCCGGCGCGGCCAGTAGAGGCCGGAGTTGAGGGCGACCGGCAGGCACGGCACGCCGAGCCGGCCGTAGAGATGGGCGATGCCGTATTTGTAGGCGGGCTCGGCGCCCGGCGGCCGGCGCGTGCCCTCGGGAAAGATGATGATCTGGCGGCCGTCGCGCGCCTCCTCGGCCGCCTTCTCGGTCATGCGCACCATCGCCCGCGCGCCGCCGCGCCGGTTCACGGGCACCATGTCGGCCTTCCACAGGTACCAGCCGAAGAAGGGGATGAACATGAGCTCCCGCTTCAGGATAAAGGTGGGATCCGAGAAGAAGGGAACGAGCGCGAAGGTCTCCCACATCGACTGGTGCTTGCAGGCGACGAGGCAGCCCCCCTGCGGGATGTTGGCGAGGCCGCGCACCTCGAGACGCGTGCCGGCAATGACGCGCAGGAGCCACAGGGAGCTCCGGGCCCAGCCGCGCGCCACCGCCATCAGGGCGCGCCGCGGCAGGAGCATCGTCGGCAGGCAGATGACGAGCCACACGGCGAGGTTGGCGTAGAAGGCGATGTTGAAGGCGAGGGAACGGAGAGCGAGCATGGCATCCGGCGGCATCTGCGCGCGCGGGCCGGCGCGCCGCTGACCGCCTAGCGCAGCACGGGAACGGTCGCAACCGGTTTGCGGCCGCCGACGAAGACCGCGACGCGCGAATCTTCCGGATCGCGCTCCACATAGGTGCGCGCCACCGCGACGAGATACTTCAGATATTCCATGAAGAGCAGCTTCGCGGCCACGGGGTCGCGCCACCACCGCTCTGTGTCGATGCGGTCGGCCGAGACGGCATGCGGCACGAGTTCGGTCTCGGGCAGGACATTGCCGAGCTCCACCAGCGAGCGCGGCATGTGGTAGTTCGACGTCACCACGATCAGCGAGCGGAAGGCGTGCTGTTGCACCCAGCGCCGCGTCTCGATGGCGTTGCCGATCGTATTGCGCGCCCGGTAGTCGAGATCGACGCAGCAGTCGACGAGATCGCCGAGTTCCGGGTTGAGATCGGCGAGTTGGGCCGGCGTCGTGTGCTTGTTGACGCCGCTGATCAGGAGACGGCGGGCATAGCCCTGCTTCAGCAGGTCGGCAGCATCGGCGATGCGCTGGGCGCCGCCGGTCAGGGCCACCACGGCATCGGCGCTCGCGTTCACCCGCCGCTCCGCGCGCCCGACCATGTCGGTGAACACGAAGAAACCGACGGCGAAGGCAAGGCAGGCGAGAAGGCCGGCCGCAGCCACGCCACGGCGCAGCACCAGCCATCCCCTGCCGCGCCGCGGGGGCACTGCCGTCGCCACGGCGGACGGCTCGCCTTCGGCAGGATCGACCGCGACCGGCTCGTTGCCCACGACGCTCATGCTTTCAACCTTTCGCCGCGAAGCATAACGACGAATGCGGCGGGCACTAGGCAGAAAGCGCGCACAGCCACGCGTTGTCAGCCCAGCCCACTCAGGTGACGGCGCACCGTGACGCGCGAGACGAGCGCCGTCACGGCGGCGACGATCGCCGCCACCACGACGACGGCGCCATAGCCGCGCCAGCCGATGTCGAAAGCCCCGAACAGCGCCTCGATCTGATCGCCGCCCGGACTCGCGCGCCAGTAGCCGGCGAGAAAGCCGAGCGCCGCGATGAGCAGGATGGCCGCGAGGCAGCCAATGGCCCCACCTCTGAGGCCGAGGCCGAGGAACCTCAGCTGGAACTCGCGGGCGATGAAGCGGTCATCCGCGCCCACGAAATGCAGCACCTCCAGGATCTCGCGGCTGCTCGCCACGGCCCCGCGCGTCGCGAAGGCGATGGCCAGCGCCGCCGCCGTGAGCACCAGGCCGACGATGGCGAGCGCGATGACGACGAGGGTGCCCGCCATGGTCGACAGGCGCGCGATCCACAGGCGGTGATCGTCGAGGCTCGCGGTCGGCACCTGCTCGGCCAGTTGCTGCTTCATGCCGGCAAGGTCCGGCGTGATGCCGCCCTTGAGGCGGACGACGACAAGCCGCGGCACCGGCAGTTCGACGAGGTCGAGCCCCGTGCCGAGCCAGGGCGCCAGCAGCCGCTCCGCCTCCTCCTTCGAATAGACGGAGACGGAATCGACCTGCGGGTCGGCACCCGCCACCGCGGTGGCAGTGGCGACATCGGCCTCGATGTCACGCTGGGTGTTGGGCTTCACCTGGATGGTGACCTCGCGCGAGATCGAGGAGCGCCATTCGGCCGAGGCGCCGGCGACGAGCTCGGCGGCACCGGCCGCGAGCGCGGCGAGGAAGGTCAGGATGGCGATGACGGTGACGAGCGCCCGGCCGGCGACCGAATCGGCCGGGACGAGCGGCTGGTTGCGCCGCAGCGTCTCTGGCAGCGGCCCGAGGTCGGGCTCTGCGACCGGTTGGACGGTGGTCTGTTCGGCGCGGCGCATCATGCGATCACTCGTAGATATGCAGGCGGCCTTCGCCAAGCACCAGGCGCCGAGCGTCCACCTGATCCATGAGCGCAAGATCGTGCGTGGCGATGATCACCGACGTGCCGAGCCGGTTGAGCTCCACGAAGAGGCGCAGCAGGCGTCTGGCGAGGCTGGGGTCAACATTGCCGGTCGGCTCGTCGGCAAGGAGTAGCTCCGGCCGGGCGATGAGGGCGCGGGCAATGGCCGCGCGCTGCTTTTCGCCGCCCGAGAGCACAGGCGGCAGCACGTGCATGCGTTCGCCGAGGCCAACCCAGCGCAGCAGTTCCACCACCTCGGCACGGTAGCCCGCTTCCTCCCGCCCCTGCACGCGCAGCGGCAGAGCGACGTTCTCGTATGTGGTGAGATGGTCGAGCAGCCGGAAGTCCTGGAAGACGACGCCCATGCGCCGGCGCAGGGCTGTCAACGCGTCCCCGCCGATCTGGGATACATCCTCGCCGAACAGCGTGATGAGGCCCCGCGTGGGCTTGAGCGCGAGAAGAATGAGGCGCAGCAGCGTCGTCTTGCCCGCGCCCGACGGGCCGGTCAGGAACTGGAACGAGCGCGGCTCGATCGAGAACGTCAGGTCTCTCAGCACCTCCGGCCCCATGCCGTAGCGCAGTCCGACATTGTCGAAACGAACCACCAGTCACCTCCTCGCGGCCGCGGCGCGTTCACGGTTCGTTAACCATGAGGGCCGACCAATTGGTGTTACGCGGATGCCTGTCCTACCCGGGGCAGGCCGCGCAAGCCAGCCTGATTCGCCATGCCCATTGTCTGTCCTTCCCGCGCCAACGCCTATAGGGTCATACGCGCGGAGGCGCGGGCGCCCCGGCAGCGGATGGATCCGCGCCCGGACCCTGCCCGCCCGTCCTACTTGCACCCATCGCCGGTGGCGGCTAAGCGGCAGCGTGCGCTTCGCCGTGGGCAACGATAAAGGCCAGACCATGCAGACCAAGAGCATCCGGGTTCTGTTCGACGAGAGCAAGATCGCCGCCCGCAACGAGGACATCGCCAGGGCCGTAGCGGCCTCCAAGCCGCACGACCTGCTCGTCGTCGCCGTGCTCAAGGGCAGTTTCATGTTCGCGGCCGATCTCATTCGCGCGCTGCACAGGGCCGGGCTCGAGCCGCAGGTCGAGTTCGTGCACATGTCGAGCTATCGCGAGGCAACCGTTTCCTCCGGGCAGGTCGAAATCCTGAAGGATGTCGAGAGCGACGTACGCGACCGCGACGTGCTGCTCGTCGACGACATCCTCGAATCGGGCCGCACCCTCGCCTTCGCAAAAGACCTTCTGATGGCGCGCGGCGCGCGCACCGTGAAATCCGCCGTCCTGCTCGAGAAGCCGGGCAAGCGCGCGGTTCAGATCGATGCCGACTACATCGGCTTCGAATGCCCGGACCTGTTCGTGGTCGGCTACGGCATGGACGTCGCCCACCGCTACCGGCAACTGCCGTTCGTCGGCGTCGTGGAGACAGAAGACAAGGACCGCAAGGAGCAGTGACGATGGCGCATATTCTGCTCGTCGACGATGAGGAAGGCGTCCGCGGCTTCCTGAAGCGCGGGCTGGAGATCGACGGCCATGCGGTCGTCACGGCCATCGACGGCGAGGACGGCCTTGCCCGTCTCGACCAGCACGAGGGCCGTTTCGACCTCCTGCTCACCGATATCCGCATGCCCATCATGGACGGGATCGCCCTCGCGCATGCGGCCAAGCGCTCCTACCCCGAGCTTCCGGTCATGTTGATGACCGGCTTCGCCGACCAGCGCGAGCGGGCAGGTTCCCTCGACGGCATCGTCATCGACGTCCTGACAAAACCCTTCTCACTGGCGGACCTGCGCACGAGCGTGCGGGACGCGTTGAGCTGAAGGCGGCCACCGCCATGCGCCCGGCGCAGTCGGACGCTTCGTCGCGCCGCTTGCGTCGCCTGCCGGCTGGCGTCATATGCACGCATCCCGGTTCGCGCGCCGCAAGGAGCTTCCCATGACCGCGCCCCAGAAGCCCTGGTCCGCCCGCACCCTCGCCGCGCAGGCCATGGGTGTCACCGATCCGGTGACCAAGGCCGTGGTGCCGCCTATCCATGTGGCGACGACCTATATCCGGGACGAGGACAACGCCTATTCGTCGGGCTACGTCTACGGCCGGCCCGACAACGCCACGACGCGCGAGGCCGAGGCCGTCCTCGCCATGCTGGAGGGGGGCAAGGAGGCGCTGCTCTTCGGCTCAGGCATGGCCGCAGCCACTGCCCTTTTCCAGGCGCTCGACCCCGGCGACCACATTGTCGCGCCGACCGTGATGTACTGGGCGCTGCGCCACTGGCTGGCGAACGAGGCCAGGCGCTGGGGCCTCCTCGTCGATTTCGTCGATACCGCCGATCTTGACGCACTGCGCGCCGCCGTCACGCCCGGCCGCACCAGGCTCGTCTGGATTGAGACCCCGTCTAACCCGCTGTGGACGATCACCGACATTGCCGCCGCCGCCGAGATCGCCCATGCAGCCGGCGCGCGCCTTGCGGTCGATTCCACCACCGCCTCGCCCTTCCACAGCCAGCCGCTGGCGCTCGGCGCCGATATCGTGATGCATGCGGCGACAAAGATCCTCAACGGCCATTCGGATGTCGTCGCCGGGGCGCTCGCCACCGGTGCCGAGGACGACTTCTGGGCCCGCATCACGACGATCCGTAGGGGTCAGGGCGGCATTCTCGGCCCCTTCGAGGCCTATCTCCTGATGCGCGGTATGCGCACCTTCCACTTGCGCGCCGCGGCCCAGAGCGCCTCGGCTGCAACGCTCGCCGAACGGCTCGCCGCTCATCCCGCGGTGGCGAAGGTGCTCTATCCGGGCCTGCCGGGCCACCCTGGCCATGCCGTCGCGGCCCGGCAGATGGCGAACGGCTTCGGCTACATGCTGTCGATCCGGCTCGCAGCCGGCCCACAGGCGGCCATCGCGACGGCCGCGAAGGTCCAGCTGTGGAAGCGGGCGACTTCCCTCGGCGGCGTCGAGAGCCTGATCGAGCATCGCGCCTCCATCGAGGGGGCGGGATCGCCCTGCCCGCCCGATCTCCTGCGCCTGTCGGTCGGCATCGAGGATCCGCAGGATCTCTACGATGACCTGTCCTCCGCGCTCGAGCGGGCGACCCGGCACGGCTGAGACCGCATCCGACGTCAGCCCCCGACCGCGGGGCGCGGTGCCGCCTTCCGGCACGCTTCGCCGCTTCCGTGCGACGCCGAGTCCGTCCGGCCGCCGAGGGCCACGACGAGATTGCGCGCGGCAGAGCGTACAAGCCGGGCGACAGCCGGCAGATCGACGGCATCGACGGCCGGCGCGCGGCGGGCGAGCCCTTCGGCCACAAGCGCTTCAAGGCCCGCTTCCGACACCAGCATGTAGCGCGTGAATGGCCGAAATGTGCCCGGGCTCGTCTCCAGCCGCACCAGCATCTTGTCATCGGGACCGACACAGGCGAGCGCTTGGGTGACGTTGATGGCGCCGGCCCGGTTCAAGGTGAAGCGCAGGGACCGGCAAACGTCGGCCGCGACGAACCACAACCCGCCAGCGCGTTCAACGAACCGCACCTCGTCGCCGGTCTCCGGCCAAGGCAGGCGAAAAACGGTATCGGCTTCGAAACTCTCCAGGGCCCACCCCATCGCCGGTACGCTCCCCTCGCTCGTTGCGCCATTCCGATAGCTGACAACGCAACGCGCGGCGTGGCAACACCCGCCGGCAGCCATGGGGCTTTTGCAGGAGCGCCCGCGCGGCACCACCTGGCGGGTGGCGCAGGCACTTCAGGCCGTCAGGACCTTCTCGATATCGTAGACCGGGTGGGAGGTGAGCGTCTTGTCCACCTCGGCGACGATGCGCTCGCTGACCTCCTTGTGGAAGGCCTTGCGCAATTCGCCGAGCGTCTGCGGCGGAGCGACGACGACAAGCCGCTCGAATCGCTTTTCGTGCGCCGCCCGGTAGAGTGTTTCTGCCACCTCGCTCGCGAATCGATCCTTGGCGAGACGGTGCCAGTCCGTCGGCTCGATGGCACTCTTGTTGTTGCTGGGCCGGCCACGGTTCATGCGGCCCGGCACGTCCGTAGCCTGCTCGCGATTGGGCGGATTGTCCTGCGCGAAGACATTCTCGACGACAAGGTTCGGATAGGCGGCGTCCCCCTCGTTGCGGAATAAGAGCGCCTTCTCTCCGTCGCCGACGAGAACCCAGGTGTCGTGGGCAAGGCGTAGTCCGCTCATCATGGTCCTCCTTGGCTGCATTGACTTATGTGGGAAGCGGGCACGCGCGATGCCAGACACGCGCGTGAAAGCCCTTCAGGAAGCGAACACGGCAAAGGTCAGGACAGTTCCTCGATCAGGCGGCGGGCGATGACCTGGGCCTGGATCTCGGCAGCGCCTTCAAAGATCGACAGGATGCGCGCATCGCACAGCACGCGCGACACCGGATATTCGAGCGCAAAGCCGTTGCCGCCGTGGATCTGCACAGCATTGTCTGCCGCCGCCCAGGCGACGCGGGCTGCCAGAAGCTTCGCCATGCCAGCCTCGAGATCGCAACGCCGGCCCTCGTCCTTGGCGCGGGCGGCGAAATAGGTGAGCTGACGGGCAAGCATGATCTCGACCGCCATCATGACGAGCTTGTCGGCAACCCGCGGGAAGTGGATGAGGCTCTTGCCGAACTGCATCCGCTCCTCGCCATAGCGCAGGCCGAGCTCGAAGGCCGATTGCGCGACGCCAAGGGCGCGCGCCGCCGTCTGGATGCGGGCCGCCTCGAAGGTCTGCATCAGTTGCTTGAAACCCTGCCCCTCGTGCCCGCCGAGAAGATTGGCCGCCGGCACCTCGAAGCCATCGAAGGCGAGTTCGTACTCCTTCATGCCGCGATAGCCGAGCACCTCGATCTCGCCACCCGTCAACCCCGCCACCGGGAAGGGGTCTTCATCCGTGCCGCGCGGTTTCTCGGCCAGCAGGATGGAAAGGCCGCGGTGGCCGGGCTCGGCCGGGTCGGTGCGCACGAGCAGGGTCATGAGGTCGGCACGCACGGGATGCGTGATCCAGGTCTTGTTGCCGTGGACCTTGTAGACTTCGCCCTCGCGCAGGGCGCGCGCCTTCAGGGACGCGAGGTCCGAACCGGTGTTCGGCTCCGTGAAGACCGCCGTCGGCAGGATCTCTCCGCTCGCGATCTTCGGCAGGAAACGTGCTTTCTGCTCCTCCGTGCCGCCGCCGAGGATCAGTTCGGCCGCGATCTCGGAGCGCGTGCCGAGGGAGCCGACGCCGATATAGCCGCGCGACAGCTCCTCCGAGACGACGCACATGGACACCTTGGACAGTCCCATGCCGCCGTATTGTTCGGGGATGGTGAGGCCGAAGACACCGAGCGCGGCCATGTCGGCGATGATCTCGAGCGGAATGTAGCTGTTGCTGCGATGCCAGTCCTGCGCGTGCGGCATGACCTCCGCATCGGCGAACCGGCGCATCTCGGCGCGGATGGCCTCGAGCGTCTCGTCGAGACCGGTGTCGCCGATGCTCGAGGCGCCATCGCGCTGGCGGATGAGCATCGCCAGCCGGGCACGGTTTTCAGCCGTATTGCCTTGAGCTATGAGCGTCCGCAGCGCCGGTGTACGCAAGGTGGCAAGCGCCGCTTCGTCGAAACCGAAGACATCAGGCCGCACGATCTCGCCCTGGCTCATGGGGATGCCGCCGAAGACCTGCGCGCAATATTCGCCCGCGCCTATGGCGAGGATGAGTTCCTCCACCTCGCCGAAGCGGCCTTCCCCGGCGAGCCGATCGGCCCAGGCGGCGAGCTCGCGCACGGCCGTGGCATAGGTCGCGATCCAGGCGAGACCATGGGCCATGTGCTGGGCGCGGTCGAGCCTGTCCGGCGCGATACGCCCCTCCATCATGACGGTGATCCGTGTCGCCTCTGTCGCGGTCCCTGTCAGTGCGCCGAGTGCCTTGGCCGCCTCGCGGGCGAGGGTGCGCAGATCGGTCGGTATCGTGCTCGCGGCAGCGGCAGGGCTCATCATGTCTCCCTTTCGTTATCGTTTCTTAATGGAGCGCTCAGGCATCGAGCCGGGCGCGGGCGCGCTCGACGACCCGGACGATGCCGGCCATCACCTCGTCGAGCGCATAGTCCTTCGGCGTGTAGACGGCGGAGACGCCGATGTTCTGCAGCACCAGTTCGTCCTCCGGCGGGATGATGCCGCCGACGACGACCGGAATGTGGTCCAGTCCCTCGGAGCGCAGCCGCGCCATGACGTCGCGCACGAGCGGCACGTGGGAGCCAGAGAGGATGGAGAGGCCGATGACATGGGCATCAACCGCGCGGGCCCGGGCCACGATGTCCGCCGGGGTCTGGCGGATGCCGTCGTAGGTCACGTCCATGCCGACATCGCGGGCGCGCAGGGCCACCTGCTCGGCACCGTTGGAATGGCCGTCGAGCCCCGGCTTGCCGACGACGAGGCGCGGCGGACCGCCGAGCTTTTCCGCAAGATCAGCCACCAGCAGGCGCACATCGCGGTCGACCTCGGGCGAGCGCGTCTCAATGGAGACGCCGGTCGGCGCACGGTATTCGCCGAAGACGCGGCGCAGGGTCTCGCCCCATTCGCCGGTGGTGACGCCGGCACGGGCGCAGCGGATCGATGGCTCCATGATGTTGCGCGCCTCGCGCGCCGCGGCCTCGAGATCGGAAAGCGCCGCCGCAACCTCGCTGCCGTTGCGCCGGGCCCGCCACTCCCTGAGCCGGGCCACGGCCTCCATCTCGACCGTCTCCGGCACGGTGAGAATGGCCCCCTCCCCAGCCAGGAGCGGGGAAGGCTCGCTCTCCGTCCAGCGGTTGACACCGACGACGACCTGCTCGCCCGCCTCGATGGCAGCGAGCCGGGCCGCATTCGATTCAACGAGCGCCCGCTTGAGATAGCCGGTCTCGACCGCGGCGACGGCCCCGCCGAGCGACTCGATGCGGGCGAGTTCCGCCCGCGCCGCATCCTTCAACGCCTCTGCCTTCTCCTCGATCACGCGGGAACCGTCGAAGATGTCGTCATATTCGAGCAGGTCCGTCTCGTAGGCCATGATCTGCTGCATGCGCAGCGACCATTGCTGGTCGAAGGTACGCGGCAGGCCGAGCGCCTCGTTCCACGCGGGCAACTGCACGGCGCGCGCGCGCGCCTTCTTGGAGAGCACGACGGCGAGCATCTCGATGAGGATGCGGTAGACGTTGTTCTCGGGCTGCTGCTCGGTGAGGCCGAGGGAATTGACCTGAACGCCGTAGCGGAAGAGGCGCTTTTTCGCATCCGTGATGCCGTAACGATCGACGCAGATCTCATCCCACAGTTCCGCGAAGGCGCGCATCTTGCAGAGCTCGGTGATGAAGCGCATGCCCGCGTTGACGAAGAAGGAAATGCGCCCGACGACCTCGGCGAAGGTCTCCTCATCCACCTCGCCGCTACCCCGCACGGTGTCGAGGACGGCAATGGCCGTGGCGAGCGCGAACGACAACTCCTGCACGGGTGTCGCGCCCGCCTCCTGCAGGTGGTAGGAGCAGACGTTCATCGGATTCCACTTCGGCACCTCACGCGTCGTGAACAACACGATGTCCTTGGTGAGGCGCATCGACGGCACCGGCGGGAAGACATAGGTGCCGCGCGAGAGATATTCCTTGACGATGTCGTTCTGCGTCGTGCCCGCGAGGCGCCCTCGCGCGGCACCCTGCCCGTCAGCAACAGCGATGTAGAGCGACAGCAGCCACGCCGCCGTCGCATTGATCGTCATGGAGGTGTTCATCTCCGCGAGCGGGATGCCCTCGAAGAGGGTGCGCATGTCGCCGATATGGGCGATGGAGACACCGACCTTGCCTACCTCGCCGCGAGCGAGCGCATGGTCCGGGTCGTAACCGGTCTGCGTCGGCAGGTCGAAGGCGACCGACAGACCGGTCTGGCCGCGCGCGAGATTGGTGCGGTAGAGCCGGTTTGATTCCGCCGCCGTCGAATGGCCCGCGTAGGTGCGGAAGATCCAGGGCCTGTCCCGGTGCGGGCGCGCGCCGCCGTCTCGCTCGCTCATGCCGTCTCCCCATCATGCGCTCGCGGGTTCGTTTTTCCCGCGCTGCTGTTCTGACGTCATGGTGCGGCGCAGCAACCCGCGCTGCAAGCGCAAAATGCCGGATTGGCCGAAGGTCGAATGCAACCGGCGCCCGCCAACGGGCGTTTTCGCTTTCGCTGCATCGCAATATCATTCATTCTGTCCATGGCGCAGCGCAGCAGAGCCCCGTCATCAAGAGGGCGCGCCGGGGAAACACGAACGACAGGAGGCCGCATGAACGCCACAGCCAGAGCGACCACCGCGGGCGGCACGGACGAGCGCAAGGACCTTTACGCCATCGGCGAGATTCCGCCTCTCGGCCATGTGCCGGCGAAGATGCATGCCTGGGCCATCCGCAAGGAGCGGCACGGGCCACCGGAAGAATCGATGCAGCTCGAAGTTGTGCCGACCTGGACCATCGGCGACGACGAGGTGCTGGTGCTCGTGATGGCCGCCGGCGTCAACTACAATGGCGTCTGGGCCGCGCTCGGCCAGCCGATTTCGGTGCTCGACGTCCACAAGCAGCCATACCATGTGGCCGGCTCCGACGCCGCCGGCATCGTCTGGGCCGTCGGCTCCAAGGTGAGACGCTGGAAGGTTGGCGACGAAGTCGTCGTGCACTGCAACCAGGACGACGGCGACGACGAGGAGTGCAACGGCGGCGATCCGATGTTCTCGCCCTCGCAGCGCATCTGGGGCTATGAGACGCCGGACGGCTCCTTCGGCCAGTTCTGCCGCGTGCAGTCGCGCCAGCTCATGGAGCGGCCGAAGCACCTGACGTGGGAGGAATGCGCCTCCTACACGCTGACCCTCGCCACCGCCTACCGCATGCTCTTCGGCCACGCGCCGCATACGCTGAAGCCCGGCGACAACGTGCTCGTCTGGGGCGCCTCGGGGGGGCTCGGCGTTTTCGGCGTGCAGCTGTGCGCCGCCGCCGGCGCCAATGCCATCGGCATCATCTCCGACGAGGACAAGCGCGACTACGTGCTCGGCCTCGGCGCCAAGGGCGTCATCAACCGCAGGGACTTCAACTGCTGGGGGCAATTGCCCAAGGTGAACTCGCCCGAATATGCCGCCTGGACGCAGGAGGCGCGCAAGTTCGGCAAGGCGATCTGGGACATCACCGGCCGGCAAGACGTCGATATCGTCTTCGAGCACCCGGGCGAACAGACCTTCCCGGTCTCGACCCTGGTCGTGAAGCGCGGCGGCATGGTGGTGTTCTGCGCCGGCACAACCGGATTCAACCTCACCTTCGACGCCCGCTACGTCTGGATGCGGCAGAAGCGCATCCAGGGCTCCCACTTCGCCCATCTCAAGCAGGCTGCCGCCGCCAACAAATTCGTCGTCGACCGGCGTATCGACCCATGCATGTCCGAAGTCCTCTCCTGGCACGAGATCCCGGCCGCGCATACCAAGATGTGGAAGAATGAGCACAAGCCCGGCAACATGGCCGTGCTCGTCAATGCGCCGCGGCCCGGCCTGCGGAGCTTCGACGACGTGCTGGAGGCAGCGCGAGAAGGTTGAGTGACCCCCGGACGGTGCTGCGGGCCGATCCATCCGGAGCCCGGCGGATCGCCCGTGGCGCCACCGCCGGGGTCGGCCTCTCCGCCGTCCTGGACGGGCTTGCCCCGGCCATCCACGTCTTGGGCCTCGCACGATCGTCGCGGCATGGATGCCCCCGACGAGTGGTCATGACGGTGGAAAGCTCGCCCCTCGCTACACTAGGCTTCTGCAGTCCTTGGCCTCACTCCGCTACAAGCCGCCATCGTCCACCTCGCGCTCGCGGATCAGCGCGGCGTTGAGCTCGCCGCCAAAGATGAAGATGGCGGACAGGATATAGAGGAAGACGAGCACGATCATGCCGGAGGCGAGGCCGGCATAGGTCGACACGTAATTGGTGGCGAAGCCCTCGAGATAGAGGCCGAAGGCGGTGCCGCCGATGAGCCAGAGCACCAGGGTCGCAGCGATGCCCGGCAGCACCGACCTCACGCTGCGCCGCCCGCCCGGCAGGAGGAGATGGGCAATAAGCAGGGCCACGACGATGACGATCGTCGCCACGGCAAAGCGCGCCGTGACGATGAGCGGACCGAGCGGGCGCAGTGCCGGCACCTCGGCGACGATCGCGCGCCAGGCAAGCGGACCGAAGACGACGAGGAGGGCGAAGACCATGAGCGCGATGGCTCCGACGAGGACGTAGGCGATCGCCTCGAGCCGTGTCAGCCACCAGGGCCTCCAGTCGTAGCAGTCATAGGCGCGATTAAGGCCGATGCGCAGCGATTCGACGCCGTTCGAGGAGAAATAGACCGCAAGGAGAGCGCCGACCGTCAGGAGGTCGCGCCGCTGCTGGGTCATGACCTTGCGCACCTCGCCGGCCACCGAACCGGCAACCTCGCTCGGCCAGGTTTCGAAGATGAGGTCGGCGACGCCGCGGGCAAGATCGGTCGAGCCGATGAAACCGGCGAGCGCCGTGACGAGAATGAGGAACGGAAAGAGCGACATCAGGCCGGACAAGGCGATGTGGCTCGCGATCGCCCAGCCATCATGATCATTGAACCGTTCGAAGGCCCGCCAGAGGACGCGTGCCGAAATGGCTATCGCCTTCACCGTCGCTCCCCTTGCACGGCGGCCTTTCGCCTCGTGACCTGCATCGCTCCTCCCGGCGCTCGCCCGCCAAGTTCGGCATTCCGGCCGCCGCTGACAAGTCGCATGGCAAGCCGGATGGCGACCGGACACATGGTCGCACGGCTGTGTGGCCGCCCCGACATTGCGGCTCGGCCGCCGCCATGGTTGGGTGCAGCCCCTTCTCGACAACGGATCGACCTGCCTTGCCGTTCCCGCCCTCCATGCCCGCCGAACGGCTGATGCCGGCGCTTTTCGTCGTCATCTGGGCGACAGGCTTCGTCGTGGCGCGCCTCGTCGCGCCCCATGCCGAGCCGTTCACCTTCCTCTTCATCCGCTATTGCCTTACCATAGCCGTGCTCGGTGGCCTGTGCCTCGCCGTTGGCGCGCCCTGGCCGCGGACGGCGCGCGGCTGGCGCGACGGCCTCGTGGCCGGCGTGCTGCTGCACGGCGTCTATCTCGGCGGCGTGTTCTGGTCCGTCGGCCACGGCCTGCCGGCTGGCATCGCCGCGCTCATCGCCGGCATGCAGCCGCTGCTCACCGGGGCGCTCGCCGGGCCCCTCATCGGCGAAAGGGTCAGCCCACGGCGCTGGCTCGGCATCATCACCGGCTTTGCGGGCGCCCTCCTTGTGCTCGTGCCGAAGCTCGGCGGGGTCGACGGCCTCGCGCCGATGGCGGTACTTGCCTGCTCGCTCGGCATGGTGTCCATCACCATGGGAACGTTCTGGCAGAAGCGGACGGGCGCCGGCTCGGACCTGCGCACCAACGCCGTCGTGCAGTTCATCGGGGCGGCGCTCGTGACCCTGCCGGCCATGCTGCTCGCCGGGGACATGCGCTTCGACCCAGCGCCGCCCGCGCTTGCCGGCCTCGCCTGGGCGGTCGTCGTCCTGTCGATCGGGGGCATCCTCCTGCTGATGCACCTCATTCGCCGGGGCGCAGTGGCGGGTGTCGCCTCCCTGCTCTATCTGGTGCCGCCGGTGTCGGCCGTCATGGCCTTCCTTATCTTCGGCGAGAGCCTCGCGCCGCTGCAGATGCTGGGCATGGCCATCGCCGCCGTCGGCGTCGCCATCGCGAGCCGCGGCGCTTAAGACGCGATCATGCTCCACATGTAGAGCGCATCCTCGCCGTAGCTGGCGAGCTTGTCGGCAAGTCCCGGTGCGTCGGCCGCCACGAAGCCGTGGCGCTGCCAGAATGCAGCGGAATTGTTGACGGCCACGAGCGAGAGGTTGTCGGCTCCCGCGATCCGCGCCTGCCGCACGAGATGGGGCAGCGCGGCTGCGGCAGCGCCGGTGCCGCGACCGGGCGGCAACAGGGCGATGTCGTGCAGATAATAGGTGGTCGCGACCGGCGGCAGACGGCCGAGGAGGCTGTCGAGCGGCGGGGGCGCGCCAGCGTGCCAGGGATGGCTGAGGAGATAGCCGGCCGCCTCGCCGTCCCGCTCCAGGATCAGGCAGCCGGCCGGGAAGAGCGCAAGGCGCTCGGCGAAGACCTCTGGCCGTTCGGGAAAGCCCGGATGCACCGCCCGCGCGATGGCATCGACCTCCGGCAGGTCCGTCACCGTCATGGGCCGCCAGCCGGCGCCGGCGGCATCGCTGCCCTCGATCATCGTACCTAAGCGCCGGCCTCGCCCGGCCGGGCGGCGACCAGCATGTAGTTGACATCGAGATCGCGCGACGGACGCCAGCTGTCGGCAAGCGGATTGTAGACCACGCCGGTGCGGTCGAGCACAGAGAGGCCGCCGTCCTCGATGGCGTCGGTGAGCTCGTCCGGCGTGACGAACTTCTCCCAGGAATGGGTGCCGCGCGGCAACCAGCGCAGGACATATTCCGCGCCGACGATGGCGAGCGCATAGGACTTCAGCGTGCGGTTGATGGTCGCCATGAAGAGCAGGCCGCCCGGTTTCACCACCGCGCAGCAGGCCGCGACGAAGGCGCCGACGTCGGCAACATGCTCCACCACCTCCATGGCGCAGACGATATCGAAGCGTTCGCCACGTGCGGCAAGGGCCTCCACCGTCTCATCGCGATAGGCGATGGAAAGGCCCGCACGCTCCGCATGCAGGCGCGCCACCTCCACATTGGTGGTGGCGGGGTCGAGCCCCGTGACCTCCGCCCCGAGGCGCGCCAGAGGCTCGCACAGCAGCCCGCCGCCGCAGCCGATGTCGACCACCGAAAGATCCTGCAGGCAGGTCAGGCTCGCCGGGTCGCGGCCGAAATGCCGCGCCGCCTCGTCGCGGATATAGCCGACGCGGACCGGGTTGAACTTGTGCAGCACGCGCATCGATCCGCGCGGGTCCCACCAGGTGTCGGCGAGCGCGGCGAAGCGCGCCACCTCCCGCTCATCCACCGTGCGGCGCTCACCCGTGCCGTGCCGCGGCTCGCTCCTCGTTCCAGCCATGTCCCTCACCCTCGTCCGGGGGCCTTTCCCGCCGTTGACACGGCAGGGGGCTCCCGTCATCTATACGCGCCTTTTGCGTGCTTGGCGCCAGGCTCCTGGTCGCTGTAGCACCTTCCGTCGTCCTGTAAATGGTGTCAGTCCTGCCATGGCCCGTCTGGTGATGAAGTTCGGCGGCACGTCCGTCGCCAATATCGAACGCATCCGCAACGTGGCCAGGCACGTCAAACGGGAGGTCGACGCCGGCCACCAGGTGGCGGTCGTCGTCTCGGCGATGGCCGGCAAGACGAACGAACTCGTCGGCTGGTGCCGCGAGGCCTCGGCCCTGCACGACGCGCGCGAGTATGACGCGGTCGTCGCCTCCGGCGAGCAGGTGACGGCGGGCCTCCTCGCCATCGTGCTGCAGGACATGGGTATCTGGGCCCGTTCCTGGCAGGGCTGGCAGATACCGATCCTGACCGACGGTGCCCACGGCGCGGCCCGAATCACGGGCGCCGACGGCTCGCGCATCATCCAGCATTTCGAGGAGCGCAACGAGGTCGCGGTCGTCACCGGCTTCCAGGGCATCCACCAGCCGACAAACCGCATCGCGACGCTCGGCCGCGGCGGCTCGGACACGAGCGCGGTGGCGCTCGCCGCCGCCATCCATGCCGACCGCTGCGACATCTACACCGACGTCGACGGCGTCTACACGACGGACCCGCGCATCGTGCCCCAGGCCCGGCGCCTCGACCGCGTCTCCTTCGAGGAGATGCTCGAGATGGCCTCGCTCGGCGCCAAGGTGCTGCAGGTGCGCTCGGTCGAGCTCGCCATGACCCATAATGTGAAGACTTTCGTGCGTTCCAGCTTCGACGATCCCGCCGATCCCAAGCCGGGCACGTTGATCTGTGACGAGGAGGATATCGTGGAACAGCAGATCGTCACCGGCATCGCCTATTCCAAGGACGAGGCCCAGATCACGCTCCGCCGCGTCGCCGACAAGCCGGGCGTCGCCGCCGCGATCTTCGTGCCGCTGGCCGATGCCAACATCAACGTCGACATGATCATCCAGGTCGTGTCCGACGACACGACGACCACCGACATCACCTTTACCGTGCCGGCCGCCGACTATGAGCGCGCCAAGACGATCCTCGAGAAGGCGCGCGGCGAGATCGGCTATGCCACGCTGCAGGGCGCCACAGACGTGGTGAAGGTCTCGGCCATCGGCGTGGGCATGCGCAGCCACGCCGGCGTCGCCGCCAAGGCCTTCAAGGCGCTCGCCGACAAGGGCATCAACATCCGCGCCATCACGACGTCCGAGATCAAGTTCTCGGTGCTGATCGACGCGGCCTATACAGAGCTTGCGGTGCGCACGCTGCACTCGCTCTACGGGCTCGACAAGGCCTAGAGCGCAGGCAAGACCGGCCCGGTTTCGGGTGGCCTCCTCCCCGCGCGCGGCTAACGTTCAGGCGGCTGCGACGGGCAGCGATCGAGGAGCATGATGACGGCCACCCCACGCACCCCCGCCATGGGACCAACCGAATGGGCGATGCTGATCGCCCTTTCGGTCCTGTGGGGCGGCTCGTTCCTCTTCATCGGCATCGCCGTCAAGGCCGTGCCGCCGCTCACTATCGTGCTGGCCCGCGTCGGCATCGCCGCCCTCGCCCTCAACCTCGTGCTGCGGCTCTCGGGCCAGCGGCTGCCGATCGACGGCCGTTTCTGGGTCGCCTTCGCGATCATGGGCCTCCTCAACAACCTCATCCCCTTCAGCCTCATCGTCTGGGGACAGGCGCGCATCCCGAGCGGAGTCGCCTCCGTCCTCAACGCCATGACGCCCGTCTTCACCGTCATCGTCGCCCATTTCCTGACGAGCGACGAAAAGCTGACCGGCAACCGGCTCGCCGGCGTCGCGCTGGGCTTTGCCGGCGTTGCGGTGATGATCGGGCCGGCGGCCGTCATGGGCCTGGGTGCCGATGTCATCGGCGCCGTCGCCGTTCTTCTCGCGGCGCTGTCCTACGCCTTCTCCGGCATCTTCGGGCGCCGCTTCCGCGGCTACGGGCTGAGCCCGCTCGTGGCCGCCACCGGCCAGCTCACGGCGACGACGGCGATGATGACGCCGCTTGCCGTCCTTGTGGAACAGCCGTGGACATTGCCGGCGCCCGGCCTCGGCCCGGTGGCCGCGATCGTCGCGCTGGCGCTCGCCTCCACCGCGCTCGCCTATATCCTCTTCTTCCGCATCCTCACCGCGGCGGGGGCGGTCAATCTGTCGCTGGTGACGCTGCTCATCCCGATGAGCGCCGTCTTCTTCGGCGCCATCTTTCTCCACGAGGCCCTCGCGGCGAGGCATCTGGCCGGAATGGGCCTGATCGGCCTGGGTTTGCTCGCCATCGACGGCCGCCTGTTCGCCGCCTTCCGGCGCGCGCCCGCGTGAAGCAGGCGGGAAGGAAATACGCATCCACATGCGCGCGGCAGCTTGCGGGTGCGGCAAGACCTTGGTTATACGGCTAGTTGAAGCTGTCGGCCGGAGACGATCATCGGCGCCGGTCCGACGAAGAGGAAACGGGCTGCGCTGGCGGCCCGATGACGGGAACCGGCTGATGCGAGGCGCTCTCGGTGGCCCGCGCGTTCTCCTGCGCCGCCTCCGCGAGGTCATGGCGGAGCCGGTCCACGCGCAGGAGAAGCTCGACAGGATTGTCATCCAGATCGCCGCCAACATGGTGGCGGAGGTCTGCTCGGTCTATGTCATGCGTGCCGACGGCGTGCTGGAGCTTTACGCCACCGAAGGCCTGAAGCGCGAGGCCGTGCACCTGACAGCCATGCGCGCGGACGAGGGCCTCGTCGGTCTCATCGCCCGCGAGGCCGAGCCGCTCGCCCTCTCCGACGCCCAGTCGCATCCCGCCTTCAGCTACCGCCCGGAGACGGGCGAGGAGATCTACCACGCCTTCCTCGGCGTTCCCATCCTGCGCGCCGGCAATACGCTGGGCGTGCTCGTGGTGCAGAACAGGGCGCACCGCCTCTACAGCGAGGAGGAGATCGAGGCGCTGCAGACGACCGCGATGGTCCTCGCGGAGCTGATCGCCTCGGGCGAACTGCAAGCCATCGCGACGCCGGGCGCCGACATCGCCATCCGCCGGCCGCTGCACCAGCGCGGGGTGTGCCTCGCCGATGGCGTCGGCCTCGGACACGTGGTGCTGCACGAGCCGCGGGTTGTCGTGAAGAATCTCATCGCCGAGGACGTGCAGCGGGAGGTGCAGCGCCTCGAGGATGCGATCGCCGCCATGCGGGCGGCTATCGACAAGCTCATCGAGCGCGGCGACGTCGCCCACCATGGCGAGCACCGGGACGTGCTCGAGACCGTGCGCATGTTCGCCAACGACCAGGGTTGGCTGCGCCGCATCCGCGAGGCGGTACTCACTGGCCTCACGGCCGAGGCCGCGGTCGAGCGCGTGCAGTCGGACACGCGCGCTCGCCTCCTGCGCCAGACCGATCCCTATCTTCGCGAGCGTCTGCACGATCTCGACGACCTCGCCAACCGGCTGCTGCACACGCTGGCCGGCACCGACTTCGCAACCAGCCGGGAGGGCCTGCCGGAGAATGCCATCCTGGTCGCCCGTTCCATGGGGCCCGCCGCGCTGCTCGACTACGACCGGGCACACCTCAGGGGTGTCATTCTCGAGGAAGGCGGCCCGACGAGCCATATCGCCATCGTCGCCCGGGCGCTCGGCATCCCGGCGGTCGGGGAGGTGGAGAACATCACGAGCCTCGTCGAGCAGGGCGACGCCATCATCGTCGACGGCGGCGCGGGCGAGGTTCAGATCCGCCCGGCACCCGACGTCGAGGCGGCCTATGCGGAGAAGGCGCGGCTGCGCGCCCGCCGGCAGGAGCAGTACCGCAGCCTGCGCGACCTGCCGAGCCGCACGCGCGACGGCGTCGCGATCGACCTTAACATCAATGCCGGCCTCCTCGTCGACATGCCGCATCTGGCGGAGACGAATGCCGCCGGCGTCGGCCTGTTCCGGACCGAAATCCAGTTCATGGTAGCGCAGCGCCTGCCGACGACCGGCGAACAGCTTGCGCTCTATGCAAGCGTGCTCGAAGCCGCGCAGGGCCGGCCCGTCACCTTCCGCACGCTCGATATCGGCGGCGACAAGGTGCTGCCCTACATGAAACAGGTGGAAGAGGAGAACCCGGCGCTAGGCTGGCGCGCGATCCGCATCGGCCTCGACCGGCCGGGGCTGCTGCGCTCGCAGGTGCGCGCCCTGCTGCGCGCCGGAGCCGGGCACCACCTCAGGATCATGTTCCCGATGGTGGCCACCGTCGAGGAATTCGAAATGGCAAAGGCCATCGTGGCGCGGGAAGAGGCGCATCTTGCGCGGCACGGCCACCCCCCGCCCGCGTCGCTGTCGCTGGGCGTCATGGTGGAGGTGCCCTCGCTTCTCTTCCACATCGACGAGGTCGCCCGCAAGGTCGACTTCATGTCGGTCGGCTCCAACGACCTGATGCAGTTCCTTTTCGCCGCCGACCGGGAGAACCGGCAGGTCGCCGCGCGATTCGACCCGCTGTGCCGGCCGGCGCTCCGGGCTCTCAAGGTCGTCGCCGAGCGGGCCGATGCGCTCGGCTGCCCGGTCACCGTCTGTGGCGAGATCGGGGGCCGGCCGCTCGAGGCGATGGCGCTCATCGGCCTCGGCTATCGCCGGCTCTCGATGTCACCCTCCGCGGTCGGGCCCGTCAAGGCGATGCTGCTCAAGCTCGACGCCGGCGCCATCACGGCGGAGATGGAGCGGTTGCTCGCGGGAGACGGCGACCTGTCCCTGCGCAAGGCGCTCCTGCGCTTCGCCGAGGCCCACGACATCCCGTTGTAGCGACGCTGCCGCACATCCCGGTTCCCCGGCCGTGCGCTCAGCCCTGACGGCCGTATCGACGCAGCCGCATTTCGGAAACGCCATGTCCGACCAGACCTTTACCCCCCCGCGAGAGAGGCTCGACGCCATCCGGGCTCGGCGCGACATTCTGACTGCGACCCTCGCGGCCGGCGCCGGGGCGGACGATTTCGTCGCGCTGTCGCGCGAACTCGCCGAGATCGATCCCGTCGTCGTCGCGATCGACGCCTTCGAGGGCGCGCGCAAGAACCTCGCGGAAATCGAGGCGCTCATGGACGACCCGGCAACGGACGCAGACATGCGCGCACTCGCCGAAGAGGAACTGCCGCGGGCACGCGAGGCGGTGAACGAGGCGGCACACACCCTCAAGCTGCTGCTGCTGCCGAAGGACGAGGCCGACGAGAAGAGCGCCATCCTCGAGATCCGCGCCGGGACGGGCGGCGACGAGGCCGCCCTCTTCGCCGGCGACCTCTTCCGGATGTACAGCCGCTACGCCGACCTCAAGGGCTGGAGCGTGGAGATCCTGTCGGAAAGCGAGGGTACCGTCGGCGGCTACAAGGAGATCATCGCCGAGGTGAAGGGCCGCGGCGTCTTTGCCCGCCTCAAGTTCGAATCCGGAGTCCACCGCGTGCAGCGCGTGCCGGAGACGGAGGCTTCCGGCCGCATCCACACCTCGGCCGCCACGGTCGCCGTCCTCCCGGAAGCTGCAGAGGTCGACTTCGCCATCGACGAGGGCGATCTCAGGGTCGACACCATGCGCGCCGGCGGCGCCGGCGGCCAGCACGTCAACAAGACCGAATCGGCCGTGCGCATCACGCATGTGCCGACTGGCATCGTCGTCCTGGTGCAGGACGAACGCTCGCAGCACCGCAATCGCGCCAAGGCCATGGCGCTCCTGCGCTCGCGCCTCTATGACGCCGAGCGTCAGCGCAAGGACGCGGAGCGCGCGGCCGATCGGCGGGCGCAGGTCGGCTCCGGCGACCGCTCCGAACGCATCCGCACCTACAACTTCCCCCAAGGGCGCCTCACCGACCACCGCATCGGCCTCACCCTCTACAAGCTCGACGAGGTGATGATGGGTACGGCCCTGGACGAGGTCATCGATGCTCTGATCACCGAGCACCAGACGGCGCAACTGGCAGCGCAGGCGGGGTGAGGACAGCATCCCCTCTCCGCCGGAGGAGTATGGTGGAAAGGAAAACGTCTCCACCGAAGCGACAGCAGGCGCTTCGGCTATTGGCTTTTGCCCCTCACCCCGGCCCTCTCCCCCTGATAGGGGAGAGCGGGCAGGGTCCAGTTGTGCGAGTGATCGTCGCCCGCCTCATAGCTTCGGCCGCAATCCCAGCATCGAGCGGCAGGAGGGTGTCGGCGAACTGCTCGAAGGAGAATGGCTTGCATGCGGCGGTTCTGCGGCGGATAAGACGCGCCTTATGGCCCGCCCAGCGGCCCGCGAACAAGCGGGCACCACATGTCCCTGCCGCCGTTTGCGACGGAGCGGGAGGAATCACCCTGACGACCATGCCCGCTCCGGTTCCACCTTTGATGCCGACGACGACGCGTCAGGAAGCCCTGCGGCATTTGCGCGCGTCCTTTGCGGCCGCCGGCATCGACAACCCGGCGCTCGACGCGCGACTTCTCCTTCTGGCCGCATGCGAGATCGCCGGCGCGGAGCTCGCCGCCAACCCGACGGAACCCCTTGGCGAGGACGGCGCGAAGCGCCTCGTCGCCGTCGCGGCGCGCCGGCTCGCGCGCGAGCCGGTGGCGCGCATCCTCGGCGAGCGTGAGTTCTGGGGTCTGCCCTTTCGGCTGTCGCCCGCGACGCTGGAGCCGCGGCCCGACACCGAGACGCTCGTCGCGGCGGTACTGAAAACGTTGAGGGCGCAAGGCCGCGCCGATGCGCCGCTCACCATCCTCGACATTGGTACCGGCACCGGCTGCATCCTCCTCGCGCTGCTGCACGAACTGCCCCAGGCCACGGGCCTTGGCATCGACCGCGCCCTGGAGGCTGCGCAGACGGCGCGGGGCAATGCGGAGCGCCTTGGCCTAGCAGAGCGCGCGCGTTTCATCGTCGGCAACTGGTCCGCAGCCGTTGCTGGGCCGATCGACATCCTCGTCTCGAACCCACCCTATATTGCGAGCGCCGTGATCCCTGGCCTCGCGCCGGAAGTGCGGCGATACGATCCGCTGCTCGCCCTCGACGGCGGCGGCGACGGGCTCGATGCCTATCGGGCGCTCGCGGCCGATGCGCCGCGCCTCCTCGCTCAGGGCGGTCTTGCGGCGCTTGAGGTCGGTGCGGGGCAGGACGGTGCCGTCGCCGGCCTCTTCGCCGGACTCGGGCCGATAACGGTCCATGCCGATCTCGCGGGCATTGCCCGCGCGGTCGTTGTCGCGGCGGCTGGATGAGCCTGTCGGCGGAGGGGCCCGCCGGGCCGGAGCGCAAAAAAGGCTTGGCGGGCACGGTCAAAGCCGCTAGTGTCCGGTTAGGAATCGCGCTCCACGACAAATGATCTGGCTTCAGCAAGCCCGGTCGAGGTTGCGACAGCAAGCCTCCGGGTCGGCGCGAACATCAAGTCTTCGGAGTGCCGGGATGCGTCTGCGCCTGGCATGAAGCGCCGGACGACGAGGCGACGTCTGTTCGGCGCGGCCGGGGAAGTATCCGGAGAGCTCGCTCG
The DNA here is from genome assembly GCF_001418005.1 of Chelatococcus sambhunathii. Lineage (GTDB taxonomy): Bacteria > Pseudomonadota > Alphaproteobacteria > Rhizobiales > Beijerinckiaceae > Chelatococcus_A > Chelatococcus_A sambhunathii. The sequence goes on from NZ_LIOL01000006.1 coordinate 69,967, forward strand.
CCCTCGGATCATTGCCGCTGTTACATGACGTTCTCGGCTGACAGGCCCCTTCGGTTCGGCATGCGACCCGAACCAACCGGCTCGCTCAATGCCTCTCGGCGGCTCGCCGCCCGGGATGGTCTGCGGCGTCGGGATGTCATGCGGTTCAGGAAGCTTCAAAGAGACATTAGATGAGACCAGGTCAGAACAGGCGTATGCGGGGGCGCAACCGCAAGGGTCCCAACCCGCTGACGAGAAGCTACGAGTCGAACGGTCCGGACGTGAAGGTGCGCGGCACCGCTCAGCATATCGCCGAGAAATACAGCCAGCTGGCGCGCGACGCCCAGGCTTCGGGCGATCCGGTCGCGGCCGAGAATTACTTCCAGCACGCCGAACATTATTTCCGCATCATTGCGGCGGCGCAGTCGCAGCTGCAGCAGACCTACGGCGGCTTCCAGCGGCCGTACGACGACGAACGCGATGATCTCGATGCCGAGGAGGGCAACGGCTTCGGTTACGGGCAGGGCCAACCGGCCGTGCACGAGCTTGGCGCGCCCCAGCCGGATGTGCGCGGCGAAACCTTCGCCGACGACGACGGCGAGGCCCGGCCCGAGCGCCCGCGCTTCGAACGCGGCCCGCGCGGCGACCGCCCGATGCGACAGGACCGTGGTGACCGTCCGGACCGGAGCGATCGCCAAGAGCGTGGCGAGCGACAGGACCGTGGCGAGCGCCGCGAGCGCGGTCCCCGGCCTGCCTATGTGAACGGCAATGCCGCGGGCGAGGCGCGCCGCGCCGAGAGCGAGGAAAAGGCTGGCCTGCCGGCCTTCCTGACAACCCCCGTGCGCACGCCGATCGCCCCGGTCGAGGATGATGAGGCATCCGCACCGGCGAACGAGCCGGCGGCTGTCGAAGAGGTCGCCCCCAAGCGCACGCGCCGCCGCAAGGCCCCGCTGGCGACCGAGCAGGTTGCCGCCGAGAGCACTCCGGCGGAGGAGGACAAGCCCGCTCGCGCCAGCCGTCGCCCCCGTGCCCGCAAGACCGCGGACGACAAGGTGCCCGTCGGCGAGTGAGCCCAGGCCATCATAACGACTGCGCGGAAGGCGGGCGACGAGCCCGCCTTTTTCGTCTTGGCCGGCCTTGCCGCGATCGGCGGGCTGCATCGGCGCCTGCCCCTTGATGTGGCCGCCGTGCAACACCTACATGATTGATGCGGCGCAATGAACGGTGCCGCAGCCGTGCCGAGGATCGCCGCAATGGGGTCTTGGGCCGGCAAGTCCATTGAATGGGGGGCGCCTTCCCGGGCATCATCTGGCGGGCGGCGCGGCCTCGAGGAGGTTTTGATGAACGTCGACAAATACACCGACCGCTCGAAGGGTTTTCTGCAGTCCGCGCAGGCACTCGCCCTGCGCGAGGGCCATCAGCAGTTTTCGCCCGAACATCTCCTCAAGGTACTGCTCGACGATCCCGAAGGGCTCGCGGCCGGCCTCATCGACCGCGCCGGCGGGCGCTCGCGCGAGGCGCTGCAACTCGCCGAACAGGCACTCGCCAAGCTGCCGAAGGTTGAGGGCGGCTCGGGCCAGCTCTATCTCTCGCCCGGCCTCGCCCGGGTGTTCGACACGGCCGAGAAGGCGGCGGACAAGGCGGGCGACAGCTTCGTCACCGCCGAGCGGCTACTCATCGCCCTCGCCATCGAGAAGGACACCGAGGCCGGCAAGGCGCTGGCGAAGTCCGGCGTCACCGCCCAGAGCCTCAATGCCGCCATCGAGGCCCTGCGCCAGGGCCGCAAGGCAGACACGGCCTCGGCCGAGGAAGGCTACGACGCGCTGAAGAAATATGCCCGCGACCTCACGCAAGCGGCGCGCGACGGCAAGCTCGATCCCGTCATCGGCCGCGACGAGGAGATCCGCCGCACCATCCAGGTGCTGTCGCGGCGCACCAAGAACAACCCGGTGCTGATCGGCGAGCCCGGCGTCGGCAAGACGGCCATCGTCGAGGGCCTCGCCCTCCGGATCGTCGACGGCGACGTGCCCGAGAGCCTCAAGGACAAGCGCCTGCTCGCACTCGACATGGGCTCGCTCATCGCCGGCGCGAAGTACCGCGGCGAGTTCGAAGAGCGGCTGAAGGCCGTGCTGCAGGAAGTGCAGGCGGCCGAAGGCGGCATCGTCCTGTTCATCGACGAGATGCACACGCTCGTCGGCGCAGGCAAGGCTGACGGGGCGATGGACGCCTCGAACCTGCTGAAGCCCGCACTTGCCCGCGGCGAATTGCACTGCGTCGGCGCGACCACGCTCGACGAGTACCGCAAGCACGTGGAAAAGGACGCGGCGCTCGCCCGACGATTCCAGCCCGTCTTCGTCTCCGAGCCGACGGTGGAGGACACGGTCTCGATCCTGCGCGGCCTCAAGGAGAAGTACGAGCAGCATCACGGCGTGCGCATCCAGGACGCGGCGCTCGTCGCGGCCGCAACCCTGTCGAACCGCTACATCACCGACCGCTTCCTGCCCGACAAGGCCATCGACCTCGTCGACGAGGCGGCGGCGCGCCTTCGGATGCAGGTCGATTCCAAGCCGGAGGAGCTCGATTCGCTCGACCGCGAGATCGTGCGCCTCAAGATCGAGGCCGAGGCCCTGAAGAAGGAGAATGACGCCGCCTCCAGGGACCGGCTCGTGCGGCTGGAGAAGGAGCTGGCCGCGCTCGAGGAGCGGTCCGCCGTGCTGACCGCCGCCTGGCAGGCCGAGAAGGACAAGCTCGGCCGCGCCGCGGACCTCAAAAAGAAGCTCGACGAGGCGCGCAACGAGCTCGCCATCGCCCAGCGCAAGGGCGAGTACCAGCGCGCCGGCGAACTCGCCTACGGCATCATCCCGCAGCTCGAGCGCGAACTGGCCGAGACTGAGGCCAAGGCCGATGGCAAGGGGGACGGTGCCGGCGTGGTGCAGGAGGCGGTGACGCCCGACAACATCGCCCAGGTGGTGTCGCGCTGGACGGGCGTGCCCGTCGACAAGATGCTCGAGGGCGAGAAGGAGAAGCTCCTCAAAATGGAAGAGCAGCTGGCGCGCCGGGTCGTCGGCCAGAGCGAGGCGGTGGAGGCGGTGTCGACCGCCGTGCGCCGCGCCCGCGCCGGCCTGCAGGACCCGAACCGCCCGATCGGCTCCTTCATGTTCCTCGGCCCCACCGGCGTCGGCAAGACGGAGCTGACGAAGGCGCTCGCCGCCTTCCTCTTCGACGACGAGACGGCGTTGGTGCGCATCGACATGTCGGAATACATGGAGAAGCACTCGGTCGCCCGGCTCATCGGCGCCCCGCCCGGCTATGTCGGCTACGAGGAGGGCGGCGCGCTGACGGAGGCCGTGCGCCGGCGGCCCTATCAGGTCGTGCTCTTCGACGAGATCGAGAAGGCGCATCCGGACGTGTTCAACGTCCTGCTGCAGGTGCTCGACGACGGGCGCCTGACGGACGGCCAGGGCCGTACGGTGGATTTCCGTAACACGCTCATCATCATGACCTCGAACCTCGGGGCCGAATATCTCGTCGCGCAGAAGGCGGGCGAGGATTCGGAGGCCGTGCGCGACGAGGTGATGGGAGTTGTCAGGGCCCACTTCCGGCCGGAGTTCCTCAACCGCGTGGACGAGATCATCCTCTTCCACCGCCTGAGGCCCGAGCAGATGGGATCAATCGTCGACATCCAGCTCAAGCGCCTCGCCCGGCTGCTCGAGGACCGCAAGATCACGCTCGCGCTCGACGACGCGGCGCGCGAATGGCTGGCGACCAAGGGCTACGACCCGGCCTACGGCGCACGCCCCCTGAAGCGCGTGATCCAGAAGAACGTGCAGGACCCGCTCGCCGAGATGATCCTCGCCGGCCGGGTGAAGGACGGCGAGACCGTGCCGCTGACGGCGGGGCCGGAGGGCCTGGTCATCGGCAACACGCCCGTCGTGCGCGAGCGCCGGCCGGCCGGCGTGCCGCTGAACTGATCGTGGAACGGGAGCCGCAGCCGGTGCTGCAGCTCCCGCTGCTCAGGCGGTGGGCGGGACGTCGGGCGTGCCCGCCTGTTGTGATTCGCCTGGATCCTGCCGCGGCACGACGACGACCGCTTCGGGCGCCTCCGCCTCGCCGGCGGGCCGGGCCGCCCCCCCGGCCCAGGCTTCCAGGGGGCGGGAAACGGTTCGCATCGCACTTCCCGCCACGGTCCTGACCGCCTCCTTGATCGAGGCGTTGTCGTAGATGCCGGACAGCGGCACTCTCAGGGGAAAGGCTGCCAGCCTCCCTGCCGCATCGCCCCAGAGCCGGCTCGCCCCGGCCCCCTCAACCGCGTCCTTGACGGCCGTTCTCGTCACGGCATAGGCGCTCAAGCCGCCGACGAGCCATGCACCCAGCGCGACATTCTCGACGGACACGGCATCCTTCAGGTTGTCGCCAAGGCTGCGCACGGCATCATAGGGCAGCAGGGCAACCTTGCGGCCGATGTTGAGGGCAGGCTCATAGGGGGGCGAGGCCTTCAGGGTGTCGTAAACCTCCTCCCAGTCGTGCCTGCCGAACAACCACAACGGGCCATAACGGCCGGCCTGGTACTCGATGCCGTAGCGGATACCGTCCTTGATGGCGCCACCCGGCATGCGCAGCGCGTTGTTGACGATCTTGTCGACGACGCCGGCCGTGCTGGGAGAGGAGGCCGCCTCAACTGCAACGGCGATGGGGAGCAGCAGAAGATTGCGCACCGATCCCGTCTGGTTGGTCAGGAACCGGTTGCGGAAGACCTGCCATTGCCCGAGCTCCATGGCCTTGTTGGCCTTGGCCGCCGGCTCGACCAGCTTTTCCACGTTCGGCGCCAGATAGAACCGGTCACCGACCGAGGGTACCACGCGCAAAGACAGCAGATAGCAGCCAAGCACATCGGCCGCGTGCTCGAAGGCTCCCGCCTGCGCCGCCGTGGCGGCCGCCTTGCCGAGCGGATTGCCCAGTTTCTCCGCCTCGGCGAAGAAGTTTGGCGTGAAATCGGCCGCCCATCCGGCCGCCATGGCGGGGACGGCATTGACCGCCCCGGTCGCCGCGGCCGTCAGGACATCGCGCCGCAACGCCTTGAGCGCCAGCGCTCTGATGTCCTCGAGCCGCTCCCCTTTTTCGGCCAGGCGACGGCTCACGGCCTCGAGATGCAGGCCGAGGGCCGCGCGCACATCCTCGTCAAGCTCCCGCGGGACGGAGGACGCCAGCCAGGAACCGATGGCCTCTCCCTCGGGAATGTCGATCGCGACCGACTGTGCACGGGTAGGTCCCTGCGATGCGGCCGCCCCGTTAACCGGCACCGGATCTCCGAGGTGGATGACCACCGAGCGGTCCGGCCGATAGCTGATGGTCACATTGGGTGCACCGAGGGGAATCTCCGCCAACGCGGACCCACGGACCGGCCGCCCCGGGCCCGCCTGCGCGGCGTCCCGGAACCGGGCAGCCGCGGCACCGCGTGCCGGGCTCTCGCCCGCCCGCGGAGATGGAACAGCATCATTATTGATATCAACACCCATTATAAGTCCTCTCAAAATATCCCGAACAGGCGCAAAGCCACCCTGCGGCGCAGAACCATAAATCCAGCAAGTGATATTGGTGACGTATATTAGAATTCCCATGAACGAGATGGGAAATATCGGTCTGCGCATCGATAGACTATCGCGGGGCGAGCACACTCACGTAGCGGCCTACACCTCGGCCGCTACGGAAAAACCATTGCGACCACGCTTCTTCGTAGCATAGAGCGCCACGTCTGCCGCCTCGATGACCCGCGCCAGTCTGGCGTTTCCTTCAGGGCGCCATTCTGCAATGCCGACGCTGATGGAAAGCGGGATCATCTTGCCGCGCCACAGACAGGGGCTTGCAGCGACGAGCCTCACGAGATCGTGGCCATGTTGAGACTCGCCCGGTTGCCAACGCACAGCACCATGCCGAGACCTGCCGCTGCCGTCACGACGACGGTCACATCCCAGCGCGGCCGTTCCCCGTAGAACACGCGCACGCCACCCCACGTGACACCGAAACCGAAGATGACGCACGCATTGCCCGCCACCGTGAAGGCCTCGTCCTAGGGCAGCGCCTCCAGCGCCAGGAGACAGCCGCCGAACGTCGTCAGAATGCAGCTCGCCAACCCGTAACGCGCGGCCGCGAACGGCCGGTAGGCGTGGCAGATGGCGGCCCAGACGATGGTCAACGTCAGCGAATTGAGGAGTATGATGACGTAGAGCGTGAAGAAATCGAGGTTCAATCGATGCCCGCCCGCTGTGGGTCGGGCGCTTGGCCCGATCGGGCACGACACCGGCGCCCTGGGCCCGCCGGTCGATCATTGTGCTCTTGTTGCACCGCATGCAGAGCGTTGCAAGCACGATACGCGGCACCAGAGGTGCGGATCCGGACAGGCCGAACCACCGGGCGCCTTTCGCTCACCCCTCATCCGCCAGCGGATGCAGGTCGCGCACCATGGCCTTCAGCCGCTCGTCGAGCACGTGGGTATAGATCTGGGTCGTGGCGATGTCGGCGTGGCCGAGCAGCTCCTGCACGATGCGCAGATCCGCGCCATTCTGCAGGAGGTGGCTGGCAAAGGCGTGCCGCAGCACGTGCGGACTGACGCGCGCCGGATCGAGGCCGGCGGCGATGGCGAGGTCCTTCAGTTCGCGGGCGAAGGCCTGGCGGGTCAGGTGGCCGCTCTCGCTGTCGGCCGGAAAGAGCCAGGGCGAGGTCCTGTCCGCCGCCTCGCCCGTGGTGGCGAGGTCGAGCCACGTCCGCATTGCCCGGCGCGCGGCCCCCGTCAACGGCACCAGCCGCTCCTTGCCGCCCTTGCCCTTGACAAGGAGGAAGCGCTCCTTCGTACGCGCAGCCGCCACGGGCAGTGAGACGAGCTCCGATACGCGCAGGCCGGTGGCATAGATGAGCTCGAGAAGGCAGGCGAGACGGGCGGCGCGGCGGCGCTCGCGCAGGGGGCGCTTCTCGTCGTCGATGCCCTCGTGCGCCGTGGCGATGAGCCGGTCGACCTCGGCGACGCTGAGCACCTTCGGCAGCGGCCGGCCCTGCTTCGACCCCTCTATGGCGCCGGTCGGGTCGTCGCCGCGATAGCCCTCGGCATAGAGGAACTTGTGCAGTTGCCGGACGGCCGAGAGGCGGCGCGCCGCCGAACTCGCCTTGAAGCCGCGGGTGTGCACGTCCTGCAGATAGGCCCGTATCATCGCCGCATCCGCACTCCTCAGACCGGTGCCGGCCGCGGCCAGGAAGGCCGTGTAATCCTCGAGATCGCGCCCGTAAGCCGCGAGCGTGTTGGCGGAGGCCCCACGCTCGGCCGCCAGCATGTCGAGGTAGAGGGCGATGAGCCGGTCGTCGCGCATCGTCAGCTGCCGGTGTCACTTGCCGAGACGGGAATTGGGAATGGTGACCGTGATCTCCCGCTCCTGCGGCTCGACGAAGGTGGCTAGCGCGAACATGCCGGCATAGACGGCGCCGACGACGAGACCGACGACGAAAAGGAAGCGAAACAGGGTGGGCACGTGTCGGAACCTGCCGTCAAAGTCCATGCCGCGACCACCGTGGCGCGGCTTTCCTGTCCGTGATAGTGAAGCATCGAAGAGTGAATACCAAGATGACGAGCTATCAGGACATGGCGACCGTGGACGACAAGGCTCCACCGGCCGCCCTTGCGCCCGACGCGCTGCGCCGCAGCCTCGGCAAGCGCTCGATCGTGCTCGTCGGCATGATGGGCGCGGGCAAGAGCACGGTCGGGCGGCGGCTGGCCGCGAGGCTTGGCCTGCCCTTCATCGATGCCGACAACGAGATTGAGGCAGCGGCCGGGATGACGATCCCCGAGATCTTTGCCGCCCATGGCGAGACCGCGTTCCGCGACGGCGAGCGACGGGTGATCGAGCGGCTGCTCGGCGAGGGGCCGCAGGTGCTCGCCACTGGCGGCGGCGCCTACATGAACGCGGAAACGCGCACCCGAATCGCCGAAGCCGGGATCTCGGTGTGGCTCAAGGCCGACCTCGACGTGCTGATCAGGCGCGTGCGCAAGCGCCCTAACCGGCCGCTGCTGCAGACGCCCGATCCGGAAAAGACCCTGCGCGGGCTCATCGAGCTGCGCTATCCGGTCTATGCCGAGGCCGCCATCACCGTGATCTCGCGCGATGCCCCGCACGAGGCGGTGGTGGAGGACATCATCCGGCGCCTCTCCGCCTTCCTCCAATCGCCCGCCGGCCGCGCATAACGGGCCCTGCCGTGACAACATCCCCTTCCCCCGCCCGCCCCGCCACCCCTGCGCGCGTCGTCAGCGTGTCGCTCGGCGAGCGGTCCTACGACATCCGGATCGGCCGCGGCGTCCTCGCCGAGGCGGGCTCCGCCGTGGCGGCGCTCAAGCCCGCCGCCTGCGCCATCGTCAGCGACGAGACGGTCGCGCCGCTGCATGCGGCGGCGCTCGAGGCCTCCCTCGCAGCCGCCGGCCTCACGACGGCCCTCGTCACCGTGCCGGCCGGCGAGTCCTCGAAGAGCTATGCCCGGTTCGCCGAGGTGTGCGACGGCATCCTCGCCGCGCGCATCGAGCGCGGCGACCTCGTCATCGCGCTCGGCGGCGGCGTGGTCGGCGATCTTGCGGGCTTCGCCGCCGCGGTCGTGCGGCGTGGCGTGCGCTTCGTGCAGGTGCCGACGACGCTGCTCGCGCAGGTCGATTCCTCCGTCGGCGGCAAGACCGGCATCAACTCGCCCCACGGCAAGAACCTCGTCGGCGCCTTCCACCAGCCGAGTCTTGTCCTTGCCGACACGGCGCTGCTCGACACGCTGCCCGTGCGGGAGTTCCGCGCCGGCTATGCCGAGGTGGTGAAATACGGCCTCATCAACGACGCCGGCTTCTTCGACTGGTGCGAGGCGAACGGTACGCGCGTCTTCGCCCCCGGCGACGAGCGCGACCAAGCGGTGGCTGTCAGTTGCGCTGCCAAAGCCGCCATCGTCTCGCGGGACGAGCGCGAGACGGGCGAGCGGGCGCTGCTCAACCTCGGCCACACCTTCGCTCACGCGCTCGAGCGCGCCTGTCGCTACGACGGCAGCCGCCTGGTACACGGAGAGGCGGTCGCGATCGGCCTTGCCCTCGCCTTCCGCTTCTCGCAGCGACTCGGCCTGTGTCCCGGCCAGGACGCGGTGCGCGTCGCCCGCCATCTTCAGGCCGTCGGCCTGCCCTCGCGACTGCAGGACGTGCCCGGCGGCGCCGGCACGGCCGACAGCCTCATCGACGCCATGGGGCAAGACAAGAAGGTGGAGCGCGGGGCGCTCACCTTCATTCTGGCGCGCGGCATCGGCAAGAGCTTCGTCGCCAAGGGCATCGAGGCTGGCGCCGTGCACGACTTTCTCACGGAGGAACTGAAGCCGTCATGACGGCAGACCTTTGGCTTGCGATCGGTACCGTCTTCATCTGCCTCATTCTCTCGGCCTTCTTTTCCGGCTCCGAGACGGCGCTGACCGCCGCCTCGCGTGCGCGCATGCATGCCCTCGAAAAGGGGGGCGACGCGCAAGCCGGCATCGTCAACCGCCTGCTCTCTCTGCGCGAGCGGTTGATCGGCGCCATTCTCATCGGCAACAACATCGTCAACATTCTCGCCTCGTCGCTGGCGACGAGCGTGCTGGTTGCCTTCTTCGGCAGTGCCGGCGTCATCTATGCGACGGCGGTGATGACGGTGCTCGTGGTCGTGTTTTCCGAGGTGATGCCGAAGACAGTCGCCATCAATGCACCCGACCGGGTGGCGCTCCTCGTCTCGCGGCCGGTCGCTGTCTTCGTGGCGCTGTTCGGCCCCCTCGCGCTTGCCGTCGAAGCCATCGTGCGTCTGACGCTCAGGCCCTTCGGCGTCCGCATCGGCGAAAATCAGGCCATCCTTTCGGCCCACGAGGAATTGCGCGGGACGGTCGACCTGCTGCACCGTGAAGGCGGCGTGGTGAAGGACGACCGGGACATGCTCGGCGGGCTCCTCGACCTGCAAGATCTCGAGGTCTCGGACGTGATGGTCCACCGCACCAAGATGCGCACCATCAATGCCGAGCTGCCACCGCAGGAGCTCGTCAACGAGGTGCTCTCCTCGCCCTACACGCGCCTGCCCCTGTGGCGGGGCACAGGCGACAACATCATCGGCATCCTGCACGCCAAGGACCTGCTCCGGGCGCTCGCCGCCGCCGGCGGCGACGCGGAGAAGCTCGACATCGAGAAGATCGCCCTGCCGGCGTGGTTCGTCCCGGACACGACCGGCCTCGTCGACCAGCTGCGCGCCTTCCTGTCCAAGAAGACGCATTTTGCCCTCGTCGTTGACGAATACGGTGAGGTGATGGGCCTCATCACGCTCGAGGACATCATCGAGGAGATCGTCGGCGACATCAAGGATGAGCACGATATCATCGTGCAGGGCGTGCGGCCGCTGCCGGACGGCTCCATCAACGTCGACGGCTCGGTGCCGATCCGCGACCTCAACCGGGCCATGGATTGGGACCTGCCGGACGAGGAGGCGACGACCATCGCCGGCCTCGTCATCCACGAGGCGCAGACCATCCCCGAGCAGGGCCAGGCCTTCACCTTCCACAACTTCCGCTTCCAGGTACTGCGCAAGACGCGCAACCGCATCACTTTGCTCCGTGTGACGCCACTCATCCCGCGTCGCAAGGCGGCAGGGGAGTAGGGCATCAAAGGTTGCAGGCCGCCGCCGGTTCGGACGGCGCAAAGAGCAGCGGCTCGGCATGGCGGCGGGGGGCCGTGCGGCGATTTGGCCGCGGCCCCATGGCACGCACCATCATGACCCGCGGGACCTCACGTCTCGGCGATGCCGGCGCCCTCCGGCTGCGCCTCGGCCTCGGCCAGGAACTGCGCCCGGGCGAGGGCCGCGAAATGGCCGCCCTTGGCTACCAGCTCCGCGAAGCTGCCGCTCTCGATGATACGGCCGTCCGAGAAGACGAGGATGCGGTCGGCGTTGCGGATGGTAGCCAGCCGGTGGGCGATGACGAAGGTGGTGCGCCCAGTCATGACCGCTTCGAGCGCCTTCTGGAGCTTCGCCTCGGTCGCCGCGTCGAGCGCGCTCGTCGCCTCGTCGAGGATGAGGATCGGCGGGTTCTTGAGGAGGACGCGGGCGATGGAGAGGCGCTGGCGCTCACCGCCCGAGAGCGTGCGCCCGCGCTCGCCGATGACGGTGGCGAGCCCGTCCGGCTGACGGGCGAGAAAGTCGCTGGCCTGCGCCCTCGCGAGCGCCGCCCGCATTTCGTCCTCGCTCGCGTCAGGCTTGCCCACGGCAAGGTTCTCGGCGATGGAGCGGGCGAAGAGCATCGGCTCCTGGAAGACGACGCCGATGTTGTGGCGCAGGCTCTCGAGTGTCAGCGAACGGATGTCGCGCCCGTCCACCGTAATCGTGCCCGATTGCGGATCGAAGGCACGGTAGAGCAGGCCGAGCGTCGTCGACTTGCCCGAGCCGGTGGCGCCGACGAGCGCCACCGTCTCGCCGGGGGAGACGGTGAAGGTCACGTCCGCGACCGCGGCCCGCTTGCCGTCGTAGGAGAAGCTCACCCCGTCGAACGCGACGGCGCCCGAGAGTTGCCCGGCGTCGATCGCGTCCGGCCGGTCGGCGACGGTGGGTGCAGTGTCGGCCACGGCAAAGAACTCGGCGATCTTCGGCGCCTGCATGAAGAGCACGTTGACGAAGCCGACCGCCTGCTCCAGCCGGCCGATGAGCAAGGTGGCGAGGCTCATGAAGGTGACGATCTCGCCGATGCTCGCCTCGTCACGCAGATGCAGCCAGGTGCCGAGAAGGAAGACGGCGAGGATCGTCAGCGTCGCCGCCGCGCGGGTCGAGATCGCGGCCAGCGCCCACCAGGACAGGACCGGCGTCTGGGCCGCGAGCAGCCGGTCCGTCGTCTCGCGCAGGGCGCGCGCCTCCGCCTCGATGCGCGTGAAGCTCTGGATGACGGGCACGTTGCCGAGGGCGTCGGAGGCCCGCTCGGCCAGCGCGCTGTGGTAGCGCTCGACCGTGCCCTGCTTCGTCTGCGTGCGCCTGAGGACGAAGTTGATCAGCACCGCGAAGACGAGCACGAGGACGAGCAGCAGCGCGCCAAGGCGCAGGTTGATGACGAGCGACAGCGGCAGCAGCACGACGAGCATGACGAAGGCGGCGCAATGCTCGCGGAAGAAGGAGAGCCACAGGCTCGCCATGCCGTTCGCGCCTTCCAGCATCACCTTGAGGAGCCGGCCGGAATGGGTCTCGCCGTGGAAGGACAGGGGCAGGCCGAGGACGTGCTCGAAGAGCCGGGCCATGACGGCGAGGCGCCGTCGATGCGACAGCCGATCAGCATGCAGCGCGACGACGACGCCCATGGCGATTGAGAACAGGCCGAAGGCGACCCACAGACCGGCCAACAGGGAGAGACGGCGCATATCGAGCGGCACACCCGGCGACTGGGCCCGGGCAAGCACGTCGATGAGCCGGCCGAACAGCACGGGCTCGGCGAACAAAGTTGCGGCGAGTGCGATATTGGCGAGGGCGAGCGCGAGCGCCAAACGCGCCTCGTCCCTGAGGAGGCCGAGGACACGGACGTAGAGACGGATGATCGACATGGTGTCCGCGAAAGTGGACCGGGCCTGCAGCTTGCCCGCCGGCGCCTGCCGCCGCAACCCGCCCGTCCTGCGTTAACGCTTCCTTCACCAAAGGCCCGCTTGCTGCCCACAGAGCACAACTTCCCCGCCTTGTCTTTGCCGCAACCGCCAAAGAGGTTGCCGCGGGCGACGGCCGGGGGGCTGAGCCGAAGCAGCGGATGCCGCATGCGCATGACACATCCTGTCCCGATCCTTCGCCTTGCGGCGGCCATCGTCCTCGCCACCAGCCTTTCCATCGGCTTCTGCTGGCCCGCAAGCCTGGCCGCCGCTGCACAGGACGCGGCAGAGCAACGCCCCCCGGTGCTGGCAGCGCCATCGGGAGCGGTCGCGGAGCCGGGCAACGGTCAGGATGCCGCTATCCATCGGGCGCAGCTCGACGGGGTAAGGGCCCAGCTCGACCAGATCGAGAACGCCCTGACGCGCCAGGATCTTTCGGACGACGACCTGCAGCGGCTGCGCCAGCTGCTGGAGGCGCCAGCGGCGCGGATTCAGGCAACCCTCACGGCCCTGACGCCGAAGGCCGATGCCGTCAAGGAGCGCCTGACCCAACTCGGCCCGGCGCCAGCGGCCGGAGCCGCACCGGAGACGGCGGAGATCAGCCGTGAGCGGGAGGAACGCAGCCGCTCGCTGAAGGAGCTCGAGGACACGATTCGCCTCGCCAGGGCACTGCAGGTGCAGTCCGAGCAGATCCGGGCCACGTTGGCCGAACGGCGGCAGGCGGCCTTTACGCGCATGATCTTCCAGCGCACGCATAGCCTGCTCAGCCCTCATCTCTGGTCGCGCTTGCTTTCGGCCCTGCCGGGCGAGTTCGCCGCGCTCTCCACCGTTGCGCGCGACTGGCTGGCGACCTTCGAGCGGCGCGCCCGCAGCGGGGAGGTGCTGGCGCTGCTCGCCGCCCTCGGCATCGGGCTTGCCCTGCATTTCGCGCGCGTCCGGCTGCTGCCGCATGTCGCACGCCGCCCCGCGGAGGTGACGGACCCGAGCCGGCTGCGGCAGTCCGTGACAGCCCTCGGCATCGTGCTGGCCCAGACGGTGCCGGTCCTTGCCGGGGTGTTGGTGCTCTATCTTGCGCTCGAGAGCATCCAGCTGCTGCCGCCGCGGGTCGCGCCGATCGTCGGCACCTTCCTGACGAGCCTCGTCTTCCTCACCTTCGTGCGCTCTCTCGCCCACGGCCTCCTCGCCCCCGGCCTGCCTGCCTGGCGGCTGCTGCCGGCACAGGAGGTAACGGCGCGCATTCTCGTCACGGCAGTCACGACCGGCTCGGCACTGGTCCTGCTGTTCACCACACTCGAGCGCATCGCCGAATCGATCGGCGCCGACTATGCCGTCCTCGTCTTCCTGCGGGGCGTCCATGCTGTTGCGATCGCGGCGCTGCTGGCGGTGACGCTGCACCGAACGCAATCGACCGGTGCCAGCGACGAAGCCTGCCTCGGCCCCTATGTGCCCGACAGCCGGGCCGGCGGTCCTCTCAAGGCCCTTGGCTGGCTGGTGGCGGCGATCATCCTCATCGCCTGCCTCGCCGGCTACATCGCCCTCGCCACCTTCCTCGTCGAGCAGATCGTCTGGGTGGCGACGCTCGCGGCGGTGCTCTTCCTGCTGCTCGTCCTGGTCGAGGAAACCTTCGAGCACGCGATCCGCCCCAACAGCCGCTTCGCGCTCTCGCTGCAAACCAGCCTCGGGCTGCGCCGTCGCGCGCTCGACCAGCTGTCGGTGCTCGCGGGCGGCACGATCCGCATCCTGCTCGCCATCGCTGCCATCGTGCTGGTGCTCGCACCATGGGGAATCGAATCGTCCGACATCCTCGGCTCGCTGCGCAGCGGGCTCGCCGGCATCCAGCTCGGCGAGGTCAGACTGTCGCCGACAGCGATCGCCATCTCCATCGTCACCTTTCTCATCGTGATCGTGGTGACGCGGGCCGTGCAGCGCTGGCTCGACCAGAAGTTCCTGCCAGCGACGGAGCTCGATTCCGGGCTGCGCAACTCCATCCGAACGGCGACCGGCTATCTCGGCTTCTTCCTGGCGGTCGCGCTCGCAACGGCCCAGATGGGCCTCAGCCTGGAGAAGATCGCGATCGTCGCCGGTGCCCTCTCCGTCGGCATCGGTTTCGGCCTGCAGTCGGTCGTCAACAACTTCGTCTCCGGCCTCATCCTCCTGTGGGAGCGGCCGATCCGCGTCGGTGACTGGGTCGTCGTCGGCGACGAGCAGGGCTACGTGCGGCGCATCAACGTGCGCGCGACGGAGATCGAGACTTTCGACCGGGCAGCGGTCATCGTGCCCAATTCCAACCTCATCTCCGGCGTCGTCAAGAACTGGGTACACAACAACCGCATCGGCCGCATCATCGTGCCCGTCGGCGTCTCCTATGACGCCGATCCGGACGAGGTAGCGCGCATCCTCGAGAGCTGCGCCCGCGAGCATTCGGAGGTGCTGAGCGAGCCCGCTCCGACGGTCCTGTTCATCCGGTTCGGCGATTCCTCGCTCGACTTCGAGCTGCGTTGCTTCGTCGGCAATGTCGAGGCGTCGCTCGGCGTGAAGAGCGCCCTGCTCTTCTCCATCTTCCGCAAGCTGCGCGAGGCGGGCATAGAGATCCCCTATCCGCAGCGTGACCTCCACGTGCGCGGCACCGAACGGCTGGAACAGGTCCTCGAACGGCTGACAGATGCCACAAGGGCACCGCCGGCGCCCGCGAGTGCGGCCGAGACGTCCCAATCTTCATAGGATGACCATGGTGAACACCTCCTCCGTTCAGCAACTCCTGCGCCGCGCGCTTGCCGCAGCCCCGCTCGCGCTCCTGGCGGCCTGCTCCTCGCAGCCGGAGACGCAGCAGCCGGCCTTCTACCGCTCCCTCGCCTCGGCCGGTGCGAGCGTCGATGCCGCAAGCGCCGCGGGGATGATCTCGGCCTACCGCCGCAACCACGGCCTGCCGCCCGTCGCCGTCGACGCCGCCCTGCAGCGCGAGGCGCAGGCAGAGGCTGAGCGCATGGCGGCGGCCGACAGGCCGAGCTCGGCCGATGCGGTGAAGCAGCGCCTCGCCGCGGCGGGCGTCGCCTCTCCCGCCGTCAACCTCTCGGCCGGCTACCACACCATGGCGGAGGCCTTCTCCGGCTGGCGCGAATCGCCCCAGCACGACCGCACCATGCTGGCGCCCAGCGCGACGCGCCTCGGCATCGCCACGGCCTATGCGCCGGGGTCGAAATACAAGGTCTACTGGGCGCTGATCGTCGCCAGCCCCTGAGAGGGCTCAGCGCGGAGCGATAGCGTGAAAGAAGGTGCCGCTGACGCGCCCGCGCAGATGGCCCACCGGGCCGATGTCCGTTCCATGTGCATCGCGCACCTGCGCCAGGCAATCGACCTCGCCCGGGGCGCCGGCCGTCACCGAGGCATAGTGGAACTCGTGGCCGACGAGCACCGCGCCGGCGGAGCCGAGGACGCTGTCGCGGGCCAGCGTCGCGATGCGATAACCGAGGTGCAGGCGGCGCCTCGCGAAGGAGGTGACGACGGGCAGCAGGCCGGCCATGGCGTGCGTCACACCTTCGGCATCCTCCAGCGCCTCGCCCAGCACCATGTAGCCGCCGCATTCGCCGTGCACCAGCCGGCTGGCCGCGAACCCGCGGAGGCCGTCGAGGAAGCGCGCATTGCCGGCGAGTCGCCCGGCATGCAGTTCCGGATAGCCGCCCGGCAGCCAGCAGGCGTCGCAATCGTCCCCCGGCGGCTCGTCCTCCAGCGGCGAGAAGGGCACGATCTCCGCCCCCGCCTGCCGCCAACCGTCGAGCACATGCGGATAGACGAAGGAAAAGGCCGCATCCTGCGCCAGCGCGATACGCCGGCCGGGCGGTGGCAGGCGGAGCGATGGGCGGCCGGGCGGTCGAAGGCTGGGCGATGAAGGACTGGGCGCCGTTCCCCTCCCCCCGCCTTTCGGTTGGAAGGGGCTAGGGGTGGGGGGTGTTCCCGCTTGGATGGGCCGGCTGTCGATCGTCGCGCCGCTGCCCCCCACCCCAACCCTCCCAACCGCAAAGCGGGGGGAGGGAGCCTGTCGCTCCCGGTCGTCGCCAGCGTTTTGCGATTGCCGCGCAGCGCGCAGCAAGGCGTCGAGATCTATCGACGCCTCCGCGAGGTCCGCCAGTGCGTCGAGGCGGGCGGCGAGGTCGGCCGTCTCGCCCGCCTGGACGAGGCCGAGGTGGCGCTCGGGCAGGATGATCTCCTTGCGGCGCATGACGACGCCGACGACGGGCAAGCCGATCTGCGCCATGCCGTCGGCCGAGAGGCGCCGGTGGCGCTCGCTCGCGACGTTGTTGAGGATGACGCCGGCGATCATCACGCGCGGATCGTAGCTGCGGAAGCCGAGAGCCGTCGCGGCCGCCGACTGCGCCTGGCCCGAGACGTCGAGCACCAGCACGACCGGCCAGCCGAAGCGGGCGGCGATGTCGGCGCTGGCGCCGGTCGCCCCCTCGCCGCCGGTCACACCGTCGAAGAGCCCCATGGAGCCCTCGGCAATGACGAGGTCGGCCGCCGCATGGTCGGTGACAAGATCCTCCAGCAGCGCCGGCGGCATGGCGAAGCTGTCGAGGTTGAAGCTCGGTCGCCCGGTCGCCGCGGCATGGAAGGCCGGGTCGATATAGTCCGGCCCGCATTTGGCGCCCTGCACGACAAGGCCGCGCCGGCTGAGCGCCCGCATCACCGCAAGCGTGATCGTCGTCTTGCCGGAGCCGGAGCGTGGGGCGGCGATGAGGAGGCCGGGGCTCACGAAGCCTCCTTCAGGCGAGCGGCGAGCATGGCGCGGAACCGCGCTATGGCGCCCACAGCGATTACCGCCGGCGCGTTGAGGCCGCCGCCAGCGGCGAGCGCGGCAAGCTCGTCGAGCGTGCCCTCCACAAGCCGCTCGTCCAAGGTCGAGACCCGCTCCACCGCGAGCGCCAGTGTCGCGCCCGGCATGCCACCGGCCTTGAGTCCGGCAACGATGGCGGGCAGGTTGGCGACGGCCATGTAAAGCACGATGGGCACGCCCGCCCGGGCAAGCGCCGCCCAGTCCGCGCCCTCCTCGCCCGGCGCCGCATGGCCGGTGGCGAGAATGACGGCGTGGTTGGTGTCGCGCGTCGTCGCCGGAAGGGCGTGGGCGGCGAGTGCGGCAATGCCGCTCGACAGGCCGGGCACCACGTGGAACGGCACGCCGGCGGCGGCGAGCGCCAGCACCTCCTCGCCGCCGCGGCCGAAGACGAAGGGATCACCCCCCTTGAGGCGCAGCACGCGCAGCCCTTCGCGCGCGAGCGCGATCAATCGCTCGCAGATGTCGCGCTGGCTCGCCGAGGGCTTGCCGCCGCGCTTGCCGGCATATTCACGCCGGGCGGAAGGCGGCGCGAGCGCCAGGATGCGCGGATCGACGAGCGCGTCGTGAACGATGACGTCCGCCTCGGCGAGCGCCCTGACGGCATGGAGCGTCAGGAGCCCGGGATCGCCGGGGCCGGCGCCGACGAGCCAAACCGAGCCGGGCGCGAAGGCGGGCGTCTCGATCTCCGGCAGCCTCATCACGTCTCGCTCTCCCCCTCCTGCGGGCGGAAGCGCCGCGCATAGGTCTTCGTATAAAGCGCGCTGTCGCGGAAATCCTCGCGAGCCAGCGCCGGCCCGACGAGGATGAGCGCGGTGCGCTCCAGCTTCTCGCGCGCCACCTCGCCGGCGATGCCGGAGAGGGTACCCCTCAGGATACGCTCGTCCGGCCAGGACGCACGCCAGACCACGGCCGCCGGGCAATCCGGCCCGTAGTGCGGCGTGAGCTCATCCACCACCTTGTCGATGACATGGATGGAGAGATGGATGGCGAGCGTGGCACCCGTCGCGGCGAAAGCGGCGAGCTTCTCCCTGTCCGGCATGGGCGAGGCGCGGCCGCCGGTACGGGTGAGCACGAGCGACTGGGCGACGCCGGGCAGCGTCAGCTCTCGCCCGAGCGCAGCCGCAGCCGCGGCGAAAGCCGGCACGCCCGGCGTCAGCGTATAAGGAATGCCAAGGGCATCGAGCCGGCGCATCTGCTCGGCCACCGCGCTCCAGATGGAGAGGTCGCCCGAGTGGAGGCGCGCCACGTCCTGCCCGAGCGCATGGGCACGCTCGAACTCGGCGGCGATGGCATCGAGGTCGAGTCCGGCCGTATCGACGAGGCGCGCACCCGGCGGGCACCAGGAGAGGATCTCCGGCGGCAGGATCGAGCCGGCATAGAGGCAGACCGGACAGCGCTCGACGAGGCTGCGCCCGCGCAGGGTCATGAGATCGGCGGCGCCGGGACCCGCGCCGATGAAATGGACGGTCATGGCCCCTCCCCTTCCGCCACGGCGCAGGTCGCCCCCGCCGCTGCAAGGCGCGCCACGAGCAGGCGCGCGCCGCGTCCGGCGGCGACGAGCGCCGCCGCTTCGGCGACCGAGCCGACGCCGTAGCGGGCAAGGCTTTCGGGCGAGCGCGTCACCACGGCCGCCTCGACCGTCTGCATGGCCGCGCGCAATACCGGCGCGACCGGCAGGCCCAAGAGGCGCGCCGCCGCGGCCACCGCCGGCAGGTCCGCGCGCCAGTCGGGCACGGCGAGCACGGACGCCTCCAGTCCGGCATGGGCCAACGCTCGGCGTGCGAGCGCGGCAATGGCCGCGCCGTCGACAGCGCTGGTAAGACCGATGCCGAGGGCGATCATGGCTTGTCCACCATCCATTGCGTCACGGGCATCGCCGTGCGCCAGCCATGGAAGCCGCCGACCGGCTCGGCCCGGGCGACGGAGAGGCGCCGCAGCCGCCCGCCGTGGGCGGCGAAGAGCGCGGCGAGCCGCTGTTCGCTCTCCAGCGTCACGGCATTGGCGACGAGCCGCCCGCCGGCCGGCAAGGCGGCCCAGGCCGCCTCGAAGACGCCGGCATCCGTCAGCCCGCCGCCGATAAAGACGACCTCAGGCCGCGGCAGGTCGGCGAGCCCTTCCGGCGCCCGGGCTTCCACCACCGTGACAGCGATCGCGCCGAGCTTGTCCGCATTCGCCGCGGCACGTGCGGCGCGGTCCGGCCGCTCCTCGATGGCGAAGGCGCGGTTACGGGGATGGGCAAGGCACCATTCGATGGCGATGGAGCCGGCGCCGGCGCCAATATCCCACAACACCTCGCCCGCGCGCGGGGCGAGCGCCGCCAGGGTCACGGCGCGGATCTCGCTCTTGGTGAGCTGGCCGTCGTTGTCGAACCAGGCATCGTCGCGCCCCGGCACCAGCGTCACGACCCGGGCGTCCGGGCCGGCGAGGACCTCGACGGCGAGCGTGTTGAGCGGACCGATCCCGGCAAGATCGAAGCCTTGCGCCGACGCCACAAGGCGCCGCTCGCGCGGCCCACCCATGGCCTCGAACACGGTGAGGCGCGAGGCGCCGAAGCCACGCTCCGTGAGCAGCGTCGCCACCTTGCCGGGCGTCGTGCCGTCCCATGTCAGCACGATGAGCCGCGCACCGGGCAGCAGGTAAGGCACGATGCCGGCGAGCGCGCGGCCGTGCAGGCTGATGGTCGCGGCGTCCGGCAGCGACCAGCCGAGACGCGCGGCGGCGAGCGAGAAGGAGGAGGGCTGAGGCAGGCACAGCAGTTCGTCGGCCGGCACGAGGGCGGCGATCTGCGCGCCGATGCCATAATTGAAGGGATCGCCGCTGGCGAGGATGCACACCGGGCGGCCGCGATGGGCGAGGATTTCCGGAAAAGCCTCCTTGAGCGGGCTCGGCCAGGCGAGGGCCCGACCGGGAAAGGGCGCGGCGAGCGCGAGGTGCCGCTCCCCGCCGACCACGAGCTCGGCCGCCTCGAGCGCCGCGAGCGCGGCGGGAGACAAGCCGCCGCGCCCGTCCTCCCCGATGCCGACAATCGTCAGCCAGGGCCCCGCGCTCATCCGCGCGGCGCTCGACATCGGCGCTGCGTTGGGCGAGAAGTCCGGCATGTCAGCGGCCATGCGCATTCTCCTTCTCGGCGGCACCAGCGAGGCGACGACCCTTGCCCGGCTCGTGGCGGAGGATACGCGGTTCGAGCCCGTGCTGTCGCTCGCCGGGCGCACGAGCGCGCCGGCCGCCGCGCCTGTCGCGACACGCATCGGCGGCTTTGGCGGCGTGGACGGGCTGGCGCATTTCCTCGCCCGAGAACGGATTGCGGCCGTCGTCGATGCGACGCATCCCTTCGCCGCTCGCATGAGCGCGAATGCGGCCGCCGCCTGCGGGATGGCGGGCGTGCCGCTTCTCGCCCTCACGAGGCCGTCGTGGCAGCATCGGCCGGATGATAACTGGATCGAGGTCGCCGACATGGCGGGCGCGGCGGCGGCGCTCGGCACGACGCCTGCCCGCGTCTTCCTCACCATCGGGCGCCAGGAACTGTCCGTTTTCGCCGCGGCGCCCCAGCACCATTATGTCGTGCGCAGCATCGAGCCGGCGAAGGGGCTTCTCGCGTCCGCCACGCTCATCCGGGCGCGCGGGCCGTTCGCGGTGGAGGACGAGGTGGCGCTGATGCGGCGTGAGGCGATCGATGTCGTCGTCTCGAAGAATGCCGGCGGCCGCGCCACCGAGGCCAAGATCATCGCGGCCCGCAAGCTCGGCCTGCCCGTCGTCATGGTGCGACGGCCCGACCGGCCTGACGTGCCGATGGTCGAGACCGCCGAGGCGGCGCTGGCATGGCTCATTGCCAGGCACCGGAGCGCCAGCGTCCCCTCCCCCCTTGTGGGGGAGGGTTAGGGAGGGGGGTAGCGCCATCCGCTGTACAAGCGACCGGCGCCCGGCCTGACGCCCCCCACCCCCGACCCCTCCCCGCAAGGGGGAGGGGAGAATTGACGCCGCTCTGTTCATCGCCCGCCTCCGTAGCTGCGCGGCGTGTAGACCCAGGGTCGTTCACCGGCCGGCCGTAGCACGCAGCGCGTCGTCGAGGCCCCGATAATGACGAGGGTCGCCATGTCGGCGAGGCCGCCGGCCGCCTCGGCGAGAGGCACCACCGTCAGCTTCTCGTCGGCACGCCCCACGGCCCGGGCGAAGATGACGGGCGTTTCCGGCGCGCGATGCTCGCGGGCGATGGCGAGGGCGCGCCCGAGCTGCCAAGGCCGCGCGCGCGAGATGGGGTTGTAGAGGCAGATGACGAAATCGGCCGACAGCGCCGCAGCGAGCCGCTTCTCCAGCACCTCCCAGGGCTTCAGATTGTCGGACAGGGAGATGGCGCAGAAATCGCCGCCGAGCGGCGCGCCGGCCCGGGCCGCGGCGGCGAGCATGGCGGTGACGCCGGGCTCCACGTGGATGTCGAGCCCCGCCCAGGCGGGATCGCCCCCTTCGACCGCCTCGAACACGGCCGCCGCCATGGCGAAGACGCCGGGATCACCGCCCGAGACGACGGCCACCCGCCGGCCCTCGGCGGCGAGCGTGAGCGCGTGGCGCGCCCGCTCCAGCTCCACCCGGTTGTCGGAGGCATGGCGGCGCTGGTCGGGCCGCAGGTCGCCGAGGCGGTCGAGATAGGGTCCGTAGCCGATGAGGTCGCTCGCGCCGTCAAGCGCGGCGCGCGCTGCCGGCGTCAGCCAGTGCGGCCCGCCCGGCCCGAGGCCGACGATGACGAGACGGCCCGGCGCGCTCACAGCCGGCGCCCCTCGCCGGGCACCAGCACCATGGCGAAATAGGGCGCTTCGTCGTCCGCCTTCTCGGCGAGGGGGCAGACGATCTCGCCGTCCATCGTGCCGCGCTCGACGAAGACAGCGCGCTCGATGAGCCCGGCCTCGATCAGCGCCGCACGCACCTTGGGGAGGTTGCGGCCGAGCTTCATGATGACGGCGGCGTCCGTCGTGCCGAGACGGCGCACCAGGTCCTCCTTCGCGAGCGTCGCCGGCAGCACCGTGAGCACGTCGTCGCCCCAGGTGATGGGCACGCCGGCGCGTGACCAGCAGCCCGACATGCCGGTGACGCCCGGCACCACCTCCACCGCGAAGCGCCCCCGCAGGCGCCGCCACAGATGCATGAACGAGCCGTAGAAGAAGGGGTCGCCCTCGCATAGCACGGCGACATCGGTGCCGGCGGCGAGTTCCCGGGCGATCGCCTCGGCCGCCTCGTCGTAGAAGGACGTGATGGCGGCACCGTAGCCCGGATCGGCGACGGCGATCTCGGTCGTCACCGGATAGACGAGGGCCATTTCGCGCCTGCCTGTGCCGATGGCCGCATCCGCGATGGTGCGGGCATGGCCGCGCCGCCCCTTCTTGGCGAAATGGGCGACGACGCCCGCCTTGAGCACCACTGCGCGGGCGCGCAGCGTCACATAGCCGGCGTCGCCCGGCCCCATGCCGACACCGAAGAGCTTGCCTGGGGTGGTCATTCGCTATCGCTCGCAAGGGCGTTGACCGCCGCGGCCGCCATGGCGCTGCCGCCGCGCCGGCCGTGGACGACGAGGTGCGGCACGCGCCCGTCGGCGGCGAGCGCCGCCTTCGATTCGGCGGCGCCGACGAAGCCGACGGGGATGCCGATGATGGCGGCCGGCAGCGGCGCGCCCTCGTCCAGCATTTCCAGCAGCCGGAACAGCGCCGTGGGCGCATTGCCGACGACGACGAGGCTGCCGGCGAGCCGCGCGCGCCACAGCTCCATGGCCGCGGCGGTGCGGGTGTTGCCGATCTTCTCGGCGAGGGCCGGCACGCGCGGGTCGTCGAGCGTGCAGACGACCTCGTTGCCCGCCGGCAGGCGCGCGCGGGTGATGCCGTTCGCCACCATGCGCGCGTCGCAGAGGATGGGCGCGCCCCGGCGCAGGGCCGCCGCCGCCGCTTCCGCGAAGCCGCCGGACATGTCGACGTCCTGCGACAGGTCCGTCATGCCGCAGGCGTGGATCATGCGCACGACGACGCGCTCGGCGGCGCCGGAAAAGCGCGCAAGATCCGCCTCGGCGCGGATGATGGCGAAGGAAGCGCGATAGATCGCCGCCCCGTCGCGCTCGTAATCGTAACGGCCGCTCATCGCGGCATCTCCTTCCCCGGTTCAGATCCCAACGCGCGGACGAGGGAAGCGATTGCCTCGCCCCGCGACGGGCCAGTCGCGACAACCTGCTGCAGCAGCGCCTCGATCTCCGCCGCTGAGCGGACGGCGAGCGGCGCATCGCGCACCGTGCCGTCGAGCACCACGCCATAGCCGCCCGCCTGGGCCACCAGCGTGAGCGGCGCCGGCGCCTGGCGCGCACACCCCTTGGCGCAGCCCGAGACATGCACGGCGCCGAGGAGCCCGGCCGCGCCGGCGAGGCGCAGGGCATCGGCCTGCGCCGGCGCGAAGGCGCTCCGGCAGGCCGGCCGCCCCGGACAGGCGACGAGCAAGGCACGCGGATCATCGGCATCGACGATGAAGCCGGCCGCCCGCGCCTCGCGCATCAGCCCGTCCGCGGCGCCCCTGTCAAGATGCGGGATGAGCACGGCCCGGGACGGCGTCAGGCGCAGTTCTCCCGCGCCGTGGCGGCCGGCCCAACCGGCGAGCCGGCGCATGTCGGCAGCGGCGAGGCGGCCGAAGGCCGGGGCGACGGCGAGGATCGGTTGTTCGCCGGCTGGCAGAAGGCCGAGGTAATTAGCCGGCACATCGCTTCTTTGCCGAGGGCTCCGCTTACCGGGGTTATTGGCGAGGAATTCCGATACCAGCGCAGCAATCCGGACCGGGAGACCGGCCGCCTGTTCCCTCCCCCCTTGCGGGGGAGGGTTAGGGAGGGGGGGGGGCCAGCCAGGAAGGCAACCACCCTCTTTCGTCGTGACCCCCACCCCCAGCCCCTCCCCGCAAGTGGGAGGGGAGTAGGGCGCGTCAGCTTCAGGTGGCCATACATCGCGCAAACGGACGACAGCGTTTCCGTCCGCATCGACGGCGACCTCGAGGTCCGCCGCCACGGCGGGCGCGGTGCCTTCATGTCCGAGGGCGATGCAGAACTTGCCGGGGAGCTTCGCGCGCAGCGGCCGCAGCGCGGCCTCGATGGCGTCGGCGAGCGGGCGCAGGTCGCGCAGGCCGTCGAGACCCGCGAGCGGATCGAGGAAGACGATGCGCTGCGGTCCTGTTGCCGGCAAATCATCGATGAAGCCGAGTCCGGCGAGCGCGTCGGAGAGCGCGCCATGATCGTCCTCGGCAACACCGCGCAACTGCAGGTTGCCGCGGCTCGTAACATCGGCAATGCCGTTGCCGTAGCGCTCAGCCAGATCGGCGAGCCCTCCAAGCTGTGCCGCCGTCAAGGAGCCGTGGCGCGGGTGGATGCGCACGAGCAGGCCGTCGCCGGTCGCCATGGGGCGGGCGATGCCCGGACACCAACCGCGTCGGCTGGCCGGTACAGGAGCCGCAACGCTCATGCCGCGGCCTCCCGGACGAGGGTCTCCAGCCGGGTGGCGGCGGAATTGAGCCGCGAGCGCCACAGGCCGCGGCGGCGGGCCGCGGCGAAACGCTCGAGGATAGCACCGGCGGCCGGGGGATTGGCCTCCCGCACCTGGGCGAAAACCGCCTCGTCGCCGACATAGGCGGAAAACAGCATGTCGAACTGATGGTCCGACACTGCGCCCGTGGTGGCCGCACAGATGAAGACGGCATCGAGCGACTGGGCGAGCTCCGCAGCGCCGCGCCAGCCGTGAGCGAGCTGGCCGGCGATCCAGCGCGGGTTTATGAGCCGGCCGCGGACGAGGCGGGCGACGTCCTCCTCGACCGTGCGCACGCGCGGGGCCTTCGGCCGGCTGGTGTCGAGGCTGAAGACGAGCGCCCCGTCCCGCCCGGCGACGGCGAAGCCGCCGATGGCCTCCATGGCGTCGTCGCCGTCGAGGATGTCGCGCTCGCGCGTGTCGGACACGTGGACGAAGGCATCCGCCGCCGCGAGCCGTTCCGCAAAGGAGTCATCCGCGCGCGCCTCGCCGGCGCCATAAGCGTGGTCGGTCGCGGCCAGGTAGAGCGCGGCGAGGTCCGTGCGCGCGGCCTCGTCATCCGCCAGGACCCGGTCCGCCAGCCCCATGCCGTAGCGGCCCGGCGCGGCGCCGAAGACGCGGGACAGGAGGCCACCGGCGCGGCGCGCGGCGGCGAGCGGGTTCCAGCCGTCCTCCTCGTCGAGCGCCGCGACCGCCCGCGCCGCCTGGTCGAGCAGCGCCAGCTGGACGGGGAAGGTATCACGAAAGGCGCCCGAGACGCGCAGGGTGACGTCGACGCGCGGCCGGTCGAGCAGCGCCAGAGGCAGGATGGTGAAGCCGCCGACACGGCCGGAGGCATGGTCCCACTCCGGCTTCGCGCCCATCAGCGCCAGCGCGTGGGCGATGTCCTCGCCGCCGGTGCGCATGGTGGGTGAGGCCCATAGGTCCATGACGATGCGGCGCGGCCAGTCGCCCGTCTCCTGCAGATGGCGGCGGATCACTTCCGCGGCGGCGCGCTCGCCGAGTCGGACCGCGGCGCGGGTGGGCACGGCGCGTGGATCGAGCGTCGTCATGTTGCGGCCGGTGGGCAGCACCTCCACCTGCCCGCGGGCCGGCGACCCCGACGGGCCGGGCGGCACGAAACGCCCGTCGAGCGCGGCGACGAGAGCGTCACGCTCGGCCGCGCCGCTCGCCGCGACAGCCTCGGCCACGCGCGCGGCCTCCGGTTCGTCGAGCCCGGCGATCTCGGCGAGGAGACGCGCCCGCTCAGGTGCCGCGGGGCTGCGGCCGAAGACGTGCAGTCCCGCGGCGAACGAAACTTCGGCGAGATCGCAAAGATGCGCATCGAGCGCGCTCAGCGCCTCCGCCATCCCCATGCCCGGGACGATGCCGCACTCGGCGGCGAGGCCGGCGGCTTCGGCACGCGACAGGATGTCCTCGGCAAGGAGTGTCGCCCGGCGCGGATCGAGAACCTGAGCGCCGGCATATTCCTCCACGAGGTCGCGCAGTCCGGCCGCTTCACCGTGGAGTCCACCGATGGCGAGCGGCGGCGTGAGATGGCCGAGCGTCAGGGCCGCAATACGCCGCTTGGCGGGCGCCGCCTCGCCGGGATCGTTGACGATGAAGGGATAGATCACCGGCAGGTCGCCCGTCACCACCTGCGGCCAGCAGGCGCCCGACAGCGCTACGGCCTTGCCCGGCAGCCATTCCATGGTGCCGTGCGTGCCGAGATGGACGAGGGCATCGACGCCGGAGCGCCTGAGCGCCAGATAGAAGGCGAGATAGCCGTGGCAGGGCGGCACGTCCGGCGCGTGATGCAACGCCTTCCTGTCGGCGTCAGGCAGGCCGCGGCCCGGCTGCAGGGCGGCAAGCGCCTTGCCCGCGCGCAGCACGGGGAAGACGAAATGGCCGTCGCGACAGGCGGGGTCCGATTCAGGCGCGCCCCAGCGGTCCAGAACCTCCGCCTGCAGCGCGGCGGGCAGGGCGGAGAACCAGGCGCGGTAATCGGCAAGGGACAGGAGCGCTTCGCCGGGGGCCGCCGAATCTCGGGAGAGATCAGCCGCGGCGACCGGGTGCCCCCTGGCCCCCTCCCCCCGCAAGCGGGGGGAGGGAGGCACGGCGCCCGTCAGCCGCGGCATCACGTCGGCCACATCGAAGCTGCGGCGTGTGTCGAAGCCGACCGCGGCGAGATCGTCGAAGATGGCGCAGAGGCTCGCCGGCGTGTCGAGCCCAACGGCATAGCCGGCGCGGCCGGCACGGGCAGGATAGTCGGACAGGACGAAGGCAAGGCGCCGCTCGCCGCGCGGCGTCGCGGCAAGGCGCGCCCAGCGGGCGGCGAGGTTCGCGACCGCCGCCACGCCCTCCGGATCGGCGACCTTGCGCCGGCCGACGAAATCGGCCGCGGGCACGTCGAGCGCCCATTCCTTGAAGGCGACGGCGCGGCCGATGAGGCGCCCGTCCGCCTCCGGCAGCACGACCTGCATGGCGAGGTCCGCGGCGGCGAGACCGGCGGGCGCCTCGGCCCAGGCCTCGCGCGTGCTGCCCGAGACGATCGCCTGGATGACGGGCACCCTGGCCGTATCGAGGACGAAGCCGGCATCGTCACGCGCCGAAAAGCCGGTCAGCGCGACGATCACGGCGGGCGGGCGCAGCGCGACGAGCCGGCGCAGCGGCTCGGCGACGGCAGGATCCTTGAGGCTGGTGAGCGCCAGCGGCAGCGGCGCGAGGCCACGCACGGCCAAGGTTTCGGCAAGGGCTGCGACCGGCGCGACATCCCCGGCCGCAAGCGCCGAACGATAGAAGAGGAGCGGCACGACCGGCCTGTCAGCCGGCAGGCTCGCGAGCGCCGCCTCGGGCTCCATCGCCCCGCCCTCAGCCGACCAGGCGACGAGCGGCGGGAGCGGTGCCGGCACGGCAGGCGTCGTCTCACCCGTCGCTTCATGGCCGAGGGCGGCCGCGATGCGGCCGAGCATTGCCTGCATCGCTGCCTCGCTGCCGGCCGAGAAATCGGCATGGAGCGCGCGCAGCAGGTCCGGCGAGGCGCTGGAGAGCGCCATGAGCGCAGGGTCGGGCCGCGGTTCGCCGGGCACCGCCGCGAGCATCAAGCCCGTCTCCCGCGCGAGCTGTGACAGGCGCTCGAGGCCGTAGCGCCAGTAGTCGACGCCGCCGAGGCAACGCACCAGGACGAAACGCGCCTTCGCCGCCACCTGATCGACGTAGAGGTCGACCGACAGGGGATGGCGCAGCCGCTTGAGGTCGGCGAGGCGCAGGCTGGGAAAGTCGCTGCCGGAGCGAGCATGGGCGAGACGGGCATGGGCGGCCGCGACGAGCGCAAGATCGCTGTCGGCGAAGGAGAGCACGACGACGTCGCCCGGCGACTGGGCGACATCCACCGCCTCGTTCGCCTCGTCGAGCGTCACGGATGTCGTCGCGAGGAGGTGCATCGCCTCCGTCCCTCAGCTCTCACGCAGCCGGCAAGCCCGCGCGCTCCTCACCCGGCGAGCGCACCCGCCACCGCATCCCGGTCGAAGCCCTTGAGGCCGATGACGACGAGCCGGCCCGCGCGCTCCTCACCCGGCTTCCATGCCCGGTCGAAATGATGGCCTACTCGGGATCCCACCGCCTGCACCACGAGCCGCATGGGCTTGTCCGGCAGCGCGAGGAAACCCTTGATGCGCAGGACGCCATCCACCGCGCCCGCGGCGGCGACGCGCCGGGCGATCTCCTCGGGCGAATCGACATCGGCCACCGGGAAGACAGCGCTCTCGAAGTCGTCGTGGTCGTGCTCGCCGATGTCGTCATGGTGCGACGGACGGGCGGCAAGGTCGTTCTCCGCCGCCGCGCCGAGGCCGATCAGCACGCGCGCGTCGATGGCGCCGTTGGCCGCCGGCACGATCTTGACCGCGCGCGGCAGTTCGCTGGCAATCTGTGCTGACACGGCCTCGATCTCGGCCGAGCTCATCAGGTCCGTCTTGTTGAGCACGATGAGGTCGGCGCACAGAATCTGGTCCTCGAACACCTCCTCGAGCGGATTGTCGTGGTCGAGCGTCTCGTCCGCCGCACGCTGCGCCGCCAGCGCGGCGGGATCGTCGGCAAAGCGCCCCTCCGCCACGGCCGGCCCGTCGACCACGGCGACGACGCCGTCGACGGTGACGCGCGAGCGGATCTGCGGCCAGTTGAAGGCGCTGACGAGCGGCTTGGGCAGGGCGAGGCCCGAGGTCTCGATGACGATGTGGTCGGGCGCCGGCTCAATGGCGAGCAACCGGTCGAGCGCCGGCACGAAGTCATCCGCCACCGTGCAGCACAGGCAGCCGTTGGGCAGCTCCACCACCGCCTCCTCCGGGCAGCCGGCGATGCCGCAGCCGGAAAGGAACGAGCCGTCGAAGCCGACGTCGCCGAATTCGTTAACGATGACGGCAATGCGCCGGCCGTGGCCGCCCTCGAGGATGCGGCGCACGAGGGTCGTCTTGCCCGCGCCAAGGAAGCCGGTGACGATGGTACACGGCACCTTGGCCGTCGTTGCTGGAAGGGTCGCTTGCATCTGTCGGTCCAGTCTGCCGCATCACGGCGGCACAAGAAAATCGGGGGCTGCGCCAGGAGCGGCGCGGCTAGTCCTGCGTCAGCGCATCGCTGCCGCTCAGGGCCGGCGTCGGCGTCTGCGGGCGAAAGGCCAGGGGCGGCACGCGCGCGACGACGCCCTTGCGGAAGGGCAGCGGCCGCTCCTTCCAGGCGATGATGCCGTTCTCGGTGGCGCCATAAGCCCGTGCGGCAGCGGCGATGTCGTCGAGATGGGCCTCGTTGTCGAGGTCACCGACGAGATAGGTCCACTTACCGTCACCGACGAGCGCCACCGTGCAGGGGCGGTTGCAGACGGCGAGGCACTCGACCGGCACCACCGCGGCGCCGGGCGCGTCATCGGCCAGCCGGTCGGCGAGGCGCTCGGCGAGCACGCGGCCCGGCTCATCGAAGCCGACGGCATTGTCGGCGCGCCGCCGGCAGGAGACGCAGACGAAGACGGTGACGTCGGGCGCCGCCATCAGGCCTCACCCGCCCGGCGGGCCAGATGCTGCCAGAGGAGACCGACGAGGAGCCCGGTCGACAGCCACAGCACCGCCTGGACGGCGAGCGAGGTGGCGGCGAACTGGGCGGCGAGTTCGGCCGGCACGCGGCTCTCGTAGGCGGCCGGATGCGGCGCGCCGACGACGTGCGGTGCCGCGATCATGGCAAGGGCGAGGGCGCGGGCCCAGAGCGCGCCGTGGCGCACGAACAGCCACAGGCCGCCCGCGGTCAGCGCCGCCGTCGCGATCCACCAGACCTGCCGCGCGAGCAGCGGCGCGGCGGCGCTGCCGGGCAGTTCCGGCGCGAGGCCAAGGGCCGGTGCAAGGCCGGCGGCGAGGAAGGCGGCGAAGGCGAAGCCGAGGGCCCGGCGCTCGTCGATGCGCCCGCCTGCCGCGATCATGGCGGCGAGGATGACGAGGGCGAAACCGACGGCCGTGACGATCGTGGCAAGCCCGGTCAGCAAGGTCCTGCCGGCATCGAAGCCGGCCTCACCGCCCGATGCGGCAGCACCGGCGCCGTGGCCGCCGTGAGCGAGGATGATATTGGCCGGCACCAGCAGGCCACGGGCCTGCTGCTCGGCCTCGACCTCATAGACCTCCGCCGCCAGGATCAGCGGCGTCGTGGTGAAATGCTGCAGGACCGCAACCGCAAGCCCGGCAACGAGGCCGGCCACAAGGCCGACCGCGAGCACGCGTTGAAGCATTGCCCGTCAGTGGCAGGGGAAGCTCAGGGCGTGGCGCGTGTCGTGCGCGGCATCGTGGATGGTGTCGGGATGGGCGAAGCCCGTCACGAAGACGAGGCCCGTGCCGAGGACGAAGGCGAGAAGCGCCGCCTTGAAGGCTTCGGCGCGGCTGGCAACGCGGGCGGTTGCGACTGCGGTCATCGTGCATCTCCCTGGCTGCCACACCCGGCAGCCTCACGCGTGGATCGGCGACGGCAGGTCTCCTGGCTTGCGGCTCTCGTCCCCGGGCCGCCTTCCCGGGACCCGTGGGTCCCAGTGGCATCCGGCCCGGCGCTTGCCGCCTACAGTTGCGGGGGCAGCCGCGGCTTTCGACCGCGTTCCCTTTTCACCTCGCGGGAGCGAGGCACCGTCACCGGCACATTACCGTTTCACGAGGCGCTTGCAATCACGCTTTTTGCCGAGCGCCACCGCCGAGGCGCCCGGTGGCGCCTCACCACCGCTCCTCGACGGCGTGGACCTTGAGCTGCCGCCGCTCGCCGCCGCGCGTCTCCCACGAGATCGACTGGCCGGCGGAAAGACCGATGAGCGCGACGCCGATTGGAGTCAGGATGGAGATGCGGCCGGCCGCGATATCGGCCTCACCGGGGTAGACGAGCTCGACCGTCTGCACCTTGCCGGTCACCTCGTCCTCGAAGGTGACGCGCGAGCCCATGGCGACGACGGCGCTGCGCAGCTTGCCTGCGGGCAGGACCTTGGCCCGGTCGAGCTCGCCCAGGAGATTCTCGGCGACTTCCGGCTGGCGGTCGGCCGCAGCCTCGGCCAGCGCGTAAAGCCGGTCGAAATCCTCCTGCGAGACCGTGATGGGCGGACGGCGCAAGGCGCGGCGCGACGATACGGCGGACATGGAATAACCTCCCGATGAGCGTTCGACGGCCCGGTGCCGCTTCCTGACGGGCAGGCCGCTCGCGGAACGGCCCTCGCAGCGCGACCGCCTCTACGGCCGGCCGGCGCGCGGCGCCCTGGCCGCATGATGTGGATGACTGTCGTGTGATGTCGTGTATGGCCGGCCTACGCCGGCGGTCGTCAGGCCGAAGCCCGGCGGCTGCCCCGAACCCGGGCAGCCCAATGGCCACACCGCGTCCGGGGCTATATTCCCGCGATGAGAGAACCCGCGCGAAGCAGGAAACGGCGCTGTGGCACGACCTTCAACATCATCCATCGAATATGGGTTCGGCCGGAGCGGGTGTCAAACGGGCTGACGCGCTGCGGCCTGTGGACAGCGTCACTTCTCGGCGGCATCGAGCCGCGCGAGCTGGGTGGCGAACCATGCGCGCACCTCGCCGCCCGCCAAGTCACCCAGCGCCAGCGCGACCTTTTCGGCCCGCGGGTCCAGCGACGCGCGCGCGAGGATGTGCTGCATGCGATGCCCGGACATCACGAGGATGGCGAAATCCGCCGCGATGCGCCTGCGCTCGTCCGGCGTGAGGGCGTCGAAGGCATCGAGGGCGAAGAGCACCCGCCGCTCCGCCATCCACGCCTCGAAAGGCATGGTGCGGATCGACAGGGCGAGGGCAGCCCTGCCCTGGTCGTCGAGGCGTCCCCCGGTCACTTGGGTAGCAGCCAGGACGAGCCAGGCATCCCCGGAGCGGGGCGAGGCCCGAACGAGGCGCCGGCGCAGGTCGGTGCAGACCCGGCGCTGCCGCTCCGCCTCATCGCGAGCCCTCCGCGCCACCAGGACGAGCCACTCGCTGTCGCAGGACAGCGCCGCAACGGCCAGAACCTCGCCTGATTCGATGTCGCCGAGCGGCCCCGGAACGGGCGAATCAGCGATCGCGACGCGCGACAGCTGTCTTGCGCCGAACTCCGGCACAAGGGTTCCCATCGCGCGAACTGCCCAGCACTCGGACCGCAACATGACAAGGCCGGCGGCGACCAGCGCGACGGCAGGGAGGAGGGTCGTGGCGCGCCTCATCGCGTCTGTCCCGAAAGGATGGGCAGAACGGCCAGCCCCGTAGCCCGACGCCGGGTAGCCGTGATGCCGCGTGCCGCATCACCCGCGGCCGCGAAGGTCAGCGCGAGCAGCGCGGTGGCGAAGCCGCGGCTCTCGATCAGCATGGCTTCGACCACATTTGCACCGATCAGGAAGACAGCGACGGCGAAAGGCATACAGCGCAAGGCTCCGAGCCGTGCCACGTCCTCCCGCAAGGCGAGACGCAAGGACTGGCGAAGGAGAACGAAGAGGACGAAGAGAGCGGCGAGGAGCCCGACGACGCCAAGGCCGATGAGAATGTCCATGTAGCCGCTGTGCGGATTGACGAAATCGTAGCCGAACATCGCTGTGATGGCCGGCCGAAGCACCTGGTAGCCGGCGCTGAAGCCGTAACCGAGCCAGGGATTCTCCCTCGCGAGATCGATCAGCAGGACC
The DNA here is from genome assembly GCF_001418005.1 of Chelatococcus sambhunathii. Classification (GTDB taxonomy): domain Bacteria; phylum Pseudomonadota; class Alphaproteobacteria; order Rhizobiales; family Beijerinckiaceae; genus Chelatococcus_A; species Chelatococcus_A sambhunathii. Next base: position 103,075 of record NZ_LIOL01000006.1, read on the forward strand.
CACAATTGCCAGCGGCCGGTGAAGGTGAGGTCTCGGCCGAGGGCCATGATGCCGGCGGCGAGCAGCGCCTGCGACGCGAGCAGCAGCGGAACGAGGAAGAAGAGGCCAAGGACCAGCAGCACACCGCGCAGGCTCCGCCCGGCCCCTTCGAGGAGGCGAAGCCCGGCCATGGCGGCAACCCCGATGACGAGCGCCGCATAGCCGCCGGCCGATTCCGACCGCACGAGACAAAGCACGGCCACGGCGGCGATAGCGAGACGCAGAACGAGCGGCCCGAGGGACGGCCCGGCGCAGAAGAGCCAGGTGATGCAGGTGAGGGCCGCCGCCTGACCCAGCAGCACGCGATGGTAGAAGACGCCCCGCCAGACACCGGCATGGATGGATTCGAAGGCATCCGTGCGCTGGTGCAACGCCTGTTCGGGCGCAGCGAAGGCAAAGAGCGCGCTGGCGAGGATGCCGATGGCGAGGACGATGGCGACCAGACGCAAGGTCTCGCGGGCGCCGAAATACGCAACATAGCCGCAGCCGAGGACGAAGGTCGCCGTGCTGGCGAAGGCCTTCTGCAATGTCACCCCCGGAAGCGGCGACCAAAAGGCAGACAACGCCGCGAGAAGCAGCACCGGGAAGACGGGCCACGCGCGCAGCAGCGTGGCTGCGAAGCGGCGCGGCACCATCAGGCCGAAGCAGAGGCCAAGGGCGTAGATGCCGATGAGCAGGCCGCGCAACAGCGGCGAATAGATCTCGATGGCCTGCTCGAAGTCGATGCCGACTATCTGCGGCCGAAAGACATCGAAAAGCACGACAAGCGCCGCCAGCGCAACCAGCCGGATCACGGCGGGCCTTTGAGCGACATCGCCATCCCCCGGGCGGCGCAGTTGCGCCTTGCCGGTTCCCGTCTGTTGCATCCGCGGCGCCCCGCTGGCTCCCGAAACATGAGACTACCGCCGCCCGGCACAAATTGCCACGCGCCCACGCGCGGGCGGCGCCGCAAGCGCTGGCCGGCCCACTGCTGGCGGGATAACAATGGACGGGATGGTGTCCCGGACAGGATTCGAACCTGTGACCTACGGTTTAGGAAACCGTTGCTCTATCCTGCTGAGCTACCGGGACAACCGCAGCCCCTTTAGCACATGATTCTCGAAATTGCAGCGCGGCACATGCATCATGTCGGCATCGCGGCCGTTCTCGTGGCGCTCATCGCAGCGGCGCCGGCTCGCGCAGCCTCCTGCCCGGGGCGCATCGCCGGCACGGCGCGCATCGCCGCCGTCACACATCATGGCGACTTCCGCCTCGACGACGGCCGCACGGTGCGACTTGCCGGCGCTGTGCTGCCGCAGGACGGGCCGGCGGCCGAAACCTGGCGTGGACGACTTGCAACACTCGCCGGAGAAGAGGTCACGCTTGCCGCAATCGGGGCGGGAACGGACCGCTGGGGCCGCAATGTTGCCTCAATCTTGGTCGGAAAGAACTTTTCGGCCGCGTGGGACGTTTTCCCACAACACGCGTCAACCGACGCCGAAGGCGCATCCGATGTCATGATGCTCGAGGAGCTGTTGGTGCGGAACGGTTTGGCGCGTGTGTGGCCGCAGTATGGCGTGAAGGGTTGCATACCGACGTTGCTCGCGGCAGAGACAGAAGCGCGGCGCGAGGTACGCGGGCTGTGGCGCGAAGCCGAGCATGCGGTGCGGGAGGCGAGCGATCTTGACGGGCTTGCAGCCTTGGCGGGGCGGTTCGCCATCGTCGAGGGCACGGTGGCGAGTGTAGGCGAGCGTACAGCCCGTACCTATCTCAATTTCGGCCGGAGCTGGTCTGAGGACATGACGGTCTCCGTCTCGAAACCGATCTGGGAGACCATGCGCGCGGCCGGTCTCTCTGCGGCCTCTCTCAAAGGGCGCCGGGTGCGTGTACGCGGCGTCGTCGAGCTGCGCGGCGGCCCGCTGATCGAGGTAACACGGGCGGAAGACATAGAGCGGATCGAGGTGGCCGGAACGGAATGAGCAGGCTGAGCGACAGGACAGGTCTGGTCTTGCCGGGACGTACCGCGCGTCTGGCGGCAGGACTTGCCATGGCACTTCTCCTGGCCGGCTGTGCTTTCGACAATAGCCGGCTGCCGGACACTGCCCCCCTGCCGCCGGCGGCGCCGCGGCTGACGGGGCTCGACCGGGCAGCAAGCCGCGAGCACCAGCAACTCGTCACCGCGCTCGGCGGCGAATACCGCAACGCCAGGGCCGAGCAGTTGCTGCAGCAGGTTGTGGCCAAGCTGGCGCCGGCGAGCGACCGTCCGGCAGAGAGCTATCGCGTCACCATCCTCAACTCCCCGACTGTCAACGCCTTCGCCCTTCCGACCGGCAACGTCTATGTCACGCGCGGTCTGCTCGCGCTCGCCAACGACACGTCGGAGATCGCCGGCGTACTGGCGCACGAGATCGCCCACGTCACCGCACGCCACGCTGTCGCGCGCGCGGAGATGGAGCAGCGCTCCATGCTCGTCAGCCGCGTGGTCTCCGAGGTGCTGAACGACCCGGCGGCGAGCGAGCAGGTGCGAGACGAGACGCGCCTGTCGATCGCAGGCTTCTCGCGCGCCCAGGAGCTCGAGGCGGACCGCATCGGCGTGCGCACCATCGCCAAGGCGGGTTACGACCCCTATGGTGCGGCGCGCTTCCTCGTCTCTCTCAGCCGCAACGCCGAGCTCAATGGAAGCTCGAGCCGGTCGGCCCAGGGGCAGAACTTCCTCTCGACCCACCCGACAACGCCGGAGCGCGTGTCCCAGGCCATCGCCGCGGCACGGCTGGCCAGCAGCACGCGGGCTGGGGCGGCCGACCGCAATGCCTATCTCAACGCCATCAACGGCATCGCCTATGGCGAGGACCCGGCCGACGGCGTCGTTCAGGGACGCCGCTTCCAGCATCCGCGCCTGGGCATCACCTTCGCCGGACCGGAGGGATTCCAGCTCGATAATACGGCCCAAGCCGTGTTCGGCGTCTCGCCCGACGGCTCGCATGCCCTCCGCCTCGACGCCGTCGAGCTGCCGCCGGCACAGAGCCTCCGGGACTTCCTCGCCTCGGGCTGGATCGAGGGCATGACGACCCAGAACATCACCGAGACGACGATCAACGGCCTGCCGGCGGCGACTGGCACCACCCAAGGCAAGGAGTGGTATTTCCAGCTGGCCGCCATCCGCGTCGACGGTGCCGTCTACCGCCTCGTCTACGCCTCGCGCGACAACAGCACCGCCACCATGCGCGCCTTCCGACAGACCCTCGCGAGCTTCCGCCGGCTCTCCACGCACGAAATCGCGTCCATCCGGCCGCGCCGCATCGCCTTGATCACGGCGCAGCCCGGCGACACGCCCGAGAGCCTCGCAAGCCGCATGTCGGCGCCCGACCGGCCGCTCGAGCGCTTTCTCGTGCTGAATGGCCTGACTGCGGGCAAGCCGCTGACGCCCGGCTGGACCTACAAGATCATCACGGAAGAATGATCGGCTGCGCGGCCTGCCAGGTCGCGGAACGGCGCGCCTGCGAATGGTGCAGGTGCATGCCGCGTGCCGCACGAGGCGGCCGGCCCCCGTCGCGAGCCAATGATGAAACCGGCGCAGCGCAAGCAAAGCCCGGGACCGCGCCGCCAGCAACGGCGATGGTCAGACAGCGAAAAGCCCGGCATTGCTGCCGGGCTCTTGTCTAACGCAGGGCTCAGGCGGCTTCTTCCTGGACGTCCTCGGCATCAAGGTCGGCATCGGCCTCGACCGGCACCTTCGCCGCCCGCTTGGGCGACTTGGCGAGGCTGTCCTCGATCAGCTTCAGCGCTTCGGTCTCGGTGACGCGGTTGACGGCCGAGATCTCCCGCACCATCCGGTCGAGCGCGGCTTCGTAGAGCTGGCGCTCACTGTAGGACTGCTCGGGCTGGGCATCGGAACGGTGCAGGTCGCGCACCACCTCGGCGATGGCGATGAGATCGCCCGAATTGATCTTGGCCTCGTACTCCTGGGCACGACGCGACCACATGGTGCGCTTGATGCGCGCGCGGCCGGTCAGCGTCTCCAACGCCTTGGCGACCAGCGGTGTCTCGGCGAGCTTGCGCATGCCCACGCTTGCCGCCTTCGTGGTCGGCACGCGCAGGGTCATCTTGTCTTTCTCGAATGTGATGACGAACAGTTCCAGCTTGAAACCGGCGACCTCCTGCTCCTCGATGGCGACGATCTGGCCGACGCCATGAGCGGGATAGACGATGGATTCCCCCGTCTTGAAACCCTGACGCTGGGCGGTCTTCTTGGCATTCGTCATGATAGTGGTCGCCTCCTGATCGCACTCGCCTCGAAACGGACGATACGCCCCACCACCGGGAAGGCTGATCCGCGGCGGTGGCACAACACCAGCGGGGCAGGAGGGACACCTCTGCCTCGCAAACTGATCTCAGTCGATGAACCCGTGTCGCGCAAAGGCCTTGGGCGCCTGCGAGGGACATCGCAGGTTCCGCTACTGACGTTCTTTGGCTGAACAAAGTACGGCGAAAACGACCGTGCCCATTGCGCTAACCGACTGTAGAACAACAACCTATCATAAAATGCAGTGAAAATCAAAGGCCTACCGCGCCGCACCCCGCGAGCGGGCGGGGCAAGGCGCTCAATCCCCTTCTCCCGGCTCGGGCGAAAAATACTTTTCCAGCTTCCCCGGGACGCCATCAAACTCCTTGGCATCGGCCGGGGGCTCGCGCTTCTGGGTGATGTTCGGCCACACCTTGGCGAAATCGGCGTTCAGCTTCAACCAGTTCTCAAGCGCAGGCTCCGTGTCCGGCTTGATCGCCTCGGCAGGGCATTCCGGCTCGCACACACCGCAATCGATGCACTCGTCGGGATGGATGACGAGCATGTTCTCGCCTTCATAGAAACAGTCGACGGGGCAAACTTCGACGCAATCCATATACTTGCAACGAATGCAGTTGTCGGTGACGACGTAGGTCATCCGCTTCTCCTGCCGCCTGGCCCCGTGTTCGAAGGCGGGCCCGCGCCCGTCCGTCGGTTGCGAAAGCGCGCTCTACCCGCTCCGCGTCCGCAAAGCAAGCGACGTCTCGTCGCGCGCGGCCGCGACGGCCGCGCGTGGATTGCGACCTCGCACATCCGCCCATCGTGTGACTTAAGGGGCCAGCCGGGACGATGCCAGAGCGCACTCATTCGCTGGCTGCAGAGCCGTCCTGCAAATTCTCGACATAGAGGGTGCGCGCTTCTGCCGCAGGCCCGCGGCGCGTACCGAGCGCCATGACGGTGACGACGAAAGTCCCGTGCGCGAGCGCGATCGTGAGGACATCCCCCCTGCCGATGCGGCGGGCGGGATCCTCCATGCGCCGGCCGTTGAGGCGCACGTGGCCGGCGGTCACCAGCCTGGCCGCGAGCGTGCGACTCTTGGCCATGCGCGCGTGCCACAGCCACTTGTCGAGACGCAGCCGCTCGGCTTCCTGCTCGGTCATGCACTCCGTCCGCGCTGGCGGCGGGACGCGAGGCCCCGTGGCGCCGCTACTTCTTGTCGTCCCGCGCTTCGAGCTGCTGCTTGAGGGCGAGCAGCTTGGCAAAAGGCGAATGGGGATCTGGCGCGCGCTCGTTGCGCTGTTCGTGGCGGCGCTCGCCGCGTCCCTCCCCGGGTTTGCCGCGACGCGGCCCGCCGTCGGCCCGTTTCTCGGATCGCCCTTCGGCCGGCCCGCCGTTGCGCGGCTGGGCCGAACGCATCGGTCCACGCACCGCCGGTCTGTCGGGACGCCCCGGCCCGCCCTCACGCGGCGCCTCGGCGCGGCCATGGCGGCGGCCGCGCTTTTCCGCGCCCTGCCGCTGCTGCGCGTGGTGATGATGCCGGTGCGGACGCCACACCTCGACGATAGCCGGCTCCGCCGGCGCTTCCGTTGCGCCTTCCTGCGCAGCAGGCTCGTCCACCCCACTCTCTCCCACGGGAGCAGGTTCCTGCGCGGCCAGTTCCTGGGCGACGACTTCCTGGGCGGTATCCTCTCGGGTGTTGGCCCCTTGCTCAGCCGGCTCGTCTGCCAACGGCGTCTCGCCGGCCGCATCCTCGGAGGCTGCCCGTTCGGCGATGGTCGCCCCGGTCTCGGCAACTGGCTCGGCCGGCGCATCCCCCTGCGCTTCGGCAGCCGCGTCCGGCAGACCGGGCTGCGGCGGCGTCACCTGACGGGGCGCCGGCACGAGCGGCACCGTGATGGCCGGCCCCGGGCGGCGGTCGACGACATAGCCCAGCGCCTTGAGGATCGAGGAGAAATCCTCGCCCGAGCAGCCGACGAGGGAGGTCATGGCGACGGTGACGACAAAGCCGTCGCCATCGGCCGCGCCGGCCGGCGGCTCGCCGGGCGTCGTGCCGGGCCGGTAGGCGATGGCCGGGCGGATGAGATCAGCGAGGCGCTCGAGGATGTCGACCCGCACGGCCCGCTCGCCGCAGACACGGAAGCCGGCGGCGCGATACAGCGCCTTCGGCGCCTCGGCATCGACGGGAATGGACGTGCGCCCGGAGGCGGCGAGATGGGGAATATCGTCGAGCCCCTTGACGTCGAGGCCGCCGTGCTTGAGCGCCCAGAGCTGCGCGGCAAGCGCCCGCGGCGCCGGCTTCAGGAGCTGGGGCAAGTAGAGATGATAGGCGCCGAACCGCACGCCCATGCGCCTGAGAGCGCCGCGCTGCTCCTGGTCGAGGCCCTTGACCTCCTGCGCCACGCGCGCCCTGTCTAGCACGCCAAGAGATTCGGCGATCTGGAACGCGATGCCACGGGCAATGCCATTGAGTTCGTTCGCCTCCTCGAGGGCGATAAGCGGCCCGAGCAGCTTGCCGACATGCGCCTTGAGCCAGAGGTCCAGCCGCTGCTCGACCTTGTCGCGCGCCGGACCACTCAGATGCTCGTCGGCGAGGATGCGCAGGCGCGGGCCCAGCAACTTCTCGCCCGGCACCAGCCGCGCTACGGCCTCGCCCATCCAGCGCACGACGCCATCGTTCGCGAGCACGAACGTATCATCCCCGGCGTTGGCCAGGCGCTCGGCGCGCATTTCGATCTCGCCGGCCAGCGCCTTCTGCGCTGCGGCGCGCAGGGCCTTGGCCTCGGTGCCGTCCGCCTGCGGGTCCGCGGCGAACTGAAATCCGTGGAGCTGGCCCACGTGCTGGCCCTCGACCAGCACATCCCCAGCGGCGGTGACTTCCGCTTCAAGCATCGCATTCTCTCTCAAACGCCGCATCAGGACGCTGGTGCGCCGGTCGACGAACCGACTGGCCAGACGCTCGTGCAGCGCATCCGACAGCCTGTCCTCTACCTGACGGGTTCGCGCCTGCCAATGCTCGGGATCGGTCAACCAGTCGGGACGGTTGGCGACGAAGGTCCATGTGCGCACCTGCGCGATGCGTGCGGAAAGTGTGTCGATGTCGCCGTCGGTGCGGTCGACGAGGCCGACCTGACGGGCGAACCAGTCCTCCGCTAGCACGCCGTTGCTGACGAGATCGCGGTAAATCGTGACGACGAGGTCGGCATGAGCGGCCGATGCGACGCGCCGGTAGTCCGGCACCTGGCACACCTCCCACAGCCGCTCGACCGCCGACCGCGAGCCGGCGAGGCGGCGCACCTCGGCATCGCGGGCAGCGATGTCGAGCGCCGCCTCGTCCTCGGCCGTGGGGGCGCGCGTCAACCCCTCCTCGCGCGGCGGCGCAGCGAGGCTGCGCTGCAGGGCAGCCAGCGAGGAGAAATCGAGGTCGGGATTGCGCCACTGCAACATGCGCACCGGATCGAAGGCATGGTCCTCGAGTGCCGTGACGAGCTCGGAATCGAAGGGCGGGCAGCGACCCGTCGTGCCGAAGGTGCCATCCCGCATGTGACGGCCGGCACGGCCGGCGATCTGGCCGAATTCGGCAGGGGTCAGCTGGCGAAAGCCGTAACCGTCGAACTTCCTCTCGCTGGCAAAGGCGACATGATCGACGTCGAGGTTGAGGCCCATGCCGATGGCATCCGTGGCGACGAGATAATCCACCTCGCCGGATTGGAAGAGCTCGACCTGGGCGTTACGCGTGCGCGGGCTCAGAGCTCCGAGGACAACGGCCGCCCCACCCTTCTGCCGTCGGATCAGCTCGGCGACGGCATAGACCTCCTCGGCCGAGAAGGCCACGACGGCAGAGCGCCGCGGCAGGCGCGTGATCTTCTTTTCTCCGGTATAGCTCAGTTGCGAGAGACGCGGCCGCGAGACGATGTTGGCCCCCGGCAGCAGCCTCTCGACGAGCGGGCGCATTGTGGCCGCGCCTATGATCAGGGTTTCGGAGCGGCCGCGCTGGTTGAGCAGCCGGTCGGTAAAGACGTGGCCGCGATCGAAGTCGCTAGCGAGCTGTATCTCGTCGATGGCGCAGAAGGCGACATCGAGGTCGCGCGGCATGGCCTCGACAGTCGCCACCCAGTAGCGGGCGTTGAGTGGTTTGATCTTCTCCTCGCCCGTGACGAGCGCGACCTGATCGGCGCCGGCGCGTTCGACGAGGCGGCCGTAGACCTCCCGCGCCAGCAGGCGCAGCGGCAGGCCGATTATACCGCTGTCGTGCGCCAGCATGCGCTCGATGGCGAGATGCGTCTTGCCCGTATTGGTCGGCCCAAGCACGGCGGTGACCCCGCGGGCGCGCACGGAAGGCGGCAATGATCGAAGAAGCATGCGATCCCGATTACGATAAACGGTCCGGCGCCGCGAAGCTTTGCTCCGGCACCCTCCTGTACCACAGCGGAACGCCCGCCCGCGCGCTTTTTAACGATGCGAACAGGCCACGAACGAAGGGAGCCCGAATCGCTGACTCGTGCAGAATCAGGATTCGTTCGCCACGACATATGGTGGCTGAACCTGCCCTGCGCCACAAACGACCGATATGGAACCTCCAGCCAAGGCACGGCGAAGCACTTGGAATGGTTAACGGGGCCGGCTTTCTGCAATTGGCAAATATTAACGCTCCGGATGGCCGCCGGCGGCCGCGACGTTAACGGTCAGGCCGAAACGGGAACGGAGGTGCGACGAATCACTGCCAATGCACCGTTCACGGTTCGGTCTGCGCAAGATATCGTGGCCGCCCCATGAGAGAGGCACAAGTTGCCGCCGGCGCTACGAGCGCGCGCCGCCCTGGAAACGCCGCGCGTTTACCACGCCGTGCTGAAATGGCACAGGAATCGGGACACGCACGCATTCCTTCTTCGCGGAAGCGTAAAGCGCCGGATCGGCCCCCGCTTTCAGTTCTGGGCGCGGACCGGCGACATGTCCCGGCCGAGGGGGACACCGTCCATCGTCAGGCTCGTCGCCTCGATCTCGCTGAGGCCGATGGGCGTGCGCACGGCGATGCGGTAGGGTATGAACAGGCGCGTGCCGGCGAGCGGCGCGAGCCACACCTGCATGTCCCTGTTCTCCTCCATGAACTTCGTCACCTTGCGGTTGGCACGGTGCCCGGCAATGGCGGAATAGCGCACGTCGCAGACTGCGACAGGTCCCTGATAGCCGTTGCCGTTCACCGTGCGCACGGTCCTGGGCGTCAAGCTGATGTCATAACGGGCGGCCCCGTCGAAAATAGGCAGGGTGCGCCGGCAGGCGTTCGCGCTCACGCTCGCGGCATTCGTCGGCGACAGCGTGGCCGAGACGGGCATCAGAAGGGCGCTGACCGGATCGAGCACATTGCGCCGATGCGCATCAGTGACAGCGATTCGGTCGGGATGCGGCTCGATCTGCGGATTGACCTCGAGGGCCTGCACGGTACCGCCAGACATGGCCATGCGCACGGTGATGGATTTTTCGGAGCCTGCGGTGGTGATGGCAAAGGTGCCCGGGGCGGGGCGGCTGCCGTCGAGGCTGCCTGTTGCCGTGGCAGCCCCCTTGCCGCTGGTCATCACCCCTGCAAGGCCAGTGAGTTTGGCCCAGATCGACAGGTCATAGCGATCCCCGTCGATATCAGCCTTGACGGTGGCGACGCCGATCTTGAAGCCCATCAACGAAATGTCGTATCTCGCCTCGACCGTGCCGGCGGCGGCCTGCGACACGAAGGCCACCAAGGCGAGAGACGCGCCCGCGGACGCGCGAAGGCAGGCCGTGCTCCAGCCGGAGCGGCCCAGCATGCGGGGAAGAGACTTCCCTCGCCTCAATCGGTAGCGCGCCTGCATGTCGAACCCCGGGTGCCCGCTCGTCCTTAACTGGCCTGCGAATCAGTCCGAATCGTGGCGCTTCCCACGCCGTTTGGCGAGATGCGCGCGTTCACGTCCTTGACGAACACGGGCGAAGTCCACTATACACCCGCGACTTTCTCGGGACATGTGGTGCCCAGCCGCCGGCGACGGTTGCCGGTCATGGGGCTTTGCCTGGTCGGCGGCACCTGTAGCGTTGAGGACGAATCATCATGGCACGCCGTTGTGAACTGACGGGCAAGGCGGTTCTGACCGGCCACCTCGTGAGCCACTCGAACCGCAAGACCAAGCGCCGGTTCCTGCCGAACCTGTGCAACGTCACGCTGCAGTCGGATGCGCTCGGCCGCGCCGTTCGCCTGCGCATCGCCGCTGCCGCCCTGCGCTCGGTCGAGCACCGCGGCGGCCTTGATGCCTTCCTCGTCAAGGCGGCCGACGGCGACCTGTCGCAGGGCGCCCGCGCGCTCAAGCGCGAGGTCGAGAAGAAGCTCGCCGCCGCCGAATAAGGCCGGCGCGCCAGTCTTCCTGCGGGCGGCTCACGGCCGCCCGTTTGTGTTTGGGCACCCGCGACTGGTGAGAGAAGCCGACCATGGACCGTGATCGACGCCCCTTCTTGCCGGCGCGGACGCGCCGCCTATGGGCGCCGGTCACCGCCATGGCGCTGGTGGTACTCGCGTCCAACATCGCGGTGCAGCACCCCTTCACGCCCTGGGGCCTTGAGGATTACCTGACCTGGGGTGCCTTTACCTATCCGGTCGCTTTCCTCGTCACCGACCTTACCAACCGCCGCTATGGTGCCGCCACGGCACGCCGGCTCGTCATCGTCGGCTTCGTGCTTGCCCTGGCCGCTTCCGTCGTCGCGGCGAGCCCGCGCATCGCCTTCGCTTCCGGCACCGCCTTCCTCGTCGGGCAACTGCTCGACATCGGCGTGTTCAACCGTCTGCGCCGGCTCGCGTGGTGGAAAGCACCGCTGACCGGCAGCCTCCTCGGCTCAGCTCTCGACACGGCCCTGTTCTTCACCCTCGCCTTCGCGGGCGATGTGACCGATCTCATCACCTATGGCGGCGGGCCGCTTGCAGCGACCGTTCCCGTCTGGATCGGCTGGGCAATCTGCGACTTCATCGTCAAGGTCGCGATGGCGCTCGCCATGCTGGTGCCCTACGGCGCCCTCATGGGCCTTGTCCGCCCTGCGGTCGAGGCCCGCGCCTCCTGAACGGCGCCTAGGGTGCCAGGGCGAATTCCAGCAGCAGCGTGCGCTGCATCATCGAGAAGTTGTTATCGGAGATGACGGTGAGGATGGTCTCGCCCGCGGCGCGGCGCACGGCGAGCCCCTCCATATTGTCGATCTCGTAGCCATTGTCCGCCTCAATGAGCGCCATGCCGTCGAGGACGGCGCCCGGCACGAGCGCCCGTCCCTCGATGTGCCGGATGCGCATGCCGATGCTGAAGGGCGGCACGTAGCGCCGCTCCAGCACGATCAGATCGCCGCCGGGCAGGAAAGCGAGATCCGTCACGTCGAAGCCGTCCCGCCGGCTGAACGCGAACCGGCCGGGCCGCCGCCCGCCGATGATGAAGCCGACCGTCTCTTCCTCGTCCGAGCGCTCGGCAATGGCGACGATGGCTCCCGCGACGGGGCTGCCGCGCGGCGCGACGCCAATGGCTTCGAACCCGCGATTGCGGGGCAGGCGACGCGCCTCGTCCGGGACGGCAAGACGTTCGGCGCGTGCCGCGACGCCCGACCGGGCCCAGTCGAACCTCAGGATCTGGTGCACGCGCTCGACGCCGACATAGGCGGTGCCGCCGGCGATCGTGAGGCTCTCGGTATCGTAAGCCGCGGTCGCCGCCAGCGGCACGCCGTTGCCCGCGAGCATCGGCGCCATCATTGCCTCGGCGAGGCCGACAAGGCGATCGCCCTGGCGCGCCGGCCGGGCGACGAACCATTCGGCCGCATCGGAGACCGCGACGAGCCGGCCGTCGTCCGCGAAAGCAAGGCCGGAAAAGCCACCGAACCCCTCATAATCCGCCTTGAGCTGCAGCCCGCCGCGAAAGACGAGCGCGCCGAAACGCTGCCGACCGGGATCGCCCGGACGGAAGGAATCGACGCGGCGCGCCTCGACAGTGAGGCGCACCGGCCCCCCCGGCACCGGCGGTCGGGCATTGACCCGATGCAGCCCGAAGGCGGCGAGACCCGCGGTCGCCAGCCCGCCCCCGAGGAGGGCGCGGCGCGTCGGCCACAGCCATCTCATGCGTGGAGGCGCTGGCGTCGGCCGGCGACGGGCGAGGCGCGGCTCGCCGTCTCGTCGAACAGCTCGGCAAGCTTCTCGGTCATCACGCCGCCGAGTTCCTCGGCGTCGACGATGGTGACCGCACGACGGTAATAGCGGGTGACGTCGTGGCCAATGCCGATGGCGATGAGCTCGACGGGCGAGCGCTCCTCGATCTCCGCAATGACGTGGCGCAGATGGCGCTCGAGATAGTTGCCCGGATTGACGGACAGGGTCGAATCGTCGACCGGCGCGCCATCCGAGATCACCATCAGGATGCGGCGCTGTTCGGGCCGCACCAGGAGGCGCTTGTGCGCCCAATCCAGCGCCTCCCCGTCGATGTTCTCCTTGAGGAGGCCCTCCCGCATCATCAGGCCGAGATTGCGCCGGGCACGGCGCCAGGGCGCGTCGGCCGCCTTGTAGACGATGTGGCGCAGGTCGTTGAGGCGACCGGGATTGGCCGGCTTACCGGACTGGAGCCACAGCTCGCGCGACTGCCCGCCCTTCCAGGCGCGCGTCGTGAAACCGAGGATCTCCACCTTGACGCCGCAGCGCTCCAGCGTGCGGGCGAGGACGTCGGCGCAGGTTGCGGCCACCGTGATCGGCCGCCCGCGCATGGAGCCCGAATTGTCGATGAGCAGGCTCACCACCGTATCGCGGAAGTCGGTGTCCTTCTCGCGCTTGAAGGAGAGCGGCTGGAACGGATCCGTCACCACGCGCGGCAAACGCGCGGGGTCCAGCATCCCCTCTTCGAGGTCGAATTCCCAAGCCCGGTTCTGCTGCGCGAGAAGGCGCCGCTGCAGGCGGTTGGCGAGACGCGCCACGACGCCCTGCAGATTGGCGAGCTGCTTGTCGAGATAGCCGCGCAGCCGCGCCAGCTCCTCGGCATCGCAGAGCTCCTCGGCGGCAACCGTCTCGTCGAAGCGCGTCGAGAAGGCCTTGTATTCCGGGCCGCGCGGCTCGTTGGACAGCGATGTCGGCGGGCGGCGAGATTCGCCGGCATCGTCTGCCTCCGAAACATCGGCATCGTCGGGCATCTCACCGGAGGGCGCCTCGGCGGCCTCGCTCATGCCCTCCTCGAGCTCCTGCATGGCCTCGGCGGCGCTCTCCGACTCGCCGCCCTCATCCTGCGACTGGCGCTCGCCCTCGCCCTCGTTCTCGTTCTGCTGCTGGTCGGACTTGTCCTCGCTGTCCTCGTCCGCCTCGTCCTCGGCGTCGAGATCCGTCTCGTCGGCCATGTCGAGGCTTACGAGAATGTCACGCACGCCGCGGGCGAACAGGCGTTGGTCCTCCACCGACGCAACCAGCCTGTCGAGCTCGCGGCTCGCCTTGTCCTCGACCACGTCGCGCCAGATGTCGACGAGCTTGCGCGCGGACGGCGGCGGGCGCTGGCCGGTCAGCCGCTCGCGCACGATCATGGCGACCGCCTCCTCGATGGGCGCATCACTGCGATCGGCGACGTCCTGCATGTTCGCGCGGTGGCAACGGTCCTCGAGCATCGCCGAGAGATTGGCGGCGACACCGCTCATGCGCCGCGCGCCAATGGCCTCGACACGCGCCTGCTCGACGGCATCGAACAGCGCCCGCGCAGCCTGCCCGTCCGGGGCAAAGCGACGATGCACGGCCTCGTCGTGACAGGCAAGCCGGAGCGCCATCGCATCGGCATGGCCGCGCAGGATGGCGGCGTCCGCCTCGCTCATGCGGCGCGGCGGCTCGGGCAGGCGCGCGCGCTCGCCGACGAGTGCCGGCCGGTCCACGGCAAAAGCGACGTCGAGCTCCGGCCGACGAGAGATGGCCCGCATCGTGCCGGCGACGGCGCGCTTCAGCGGCTCGCTCGGCGCCTCCTTCGACGTGGCGGGCTTGCGGTTGGAGATGCTCACGGCGCTGCCCTCTCGTCTCCCGTCAGCTCAGGGCGACGTTGACAGCCGATTCCGGCAAGTCCTTGCCGAAGCAGCGCTGATAGAACTCCGCCACCAGCGGCCGCTCCAGTTCGTCACACTTGTTGAGGAACGTCACACGGAAGGCAAAGCCGATGTCGTCGAAGATGTCCGCATTCTCAGCCCAGGTGATGACCGTGCGCGGACTCATGACCGTCGACAGGTCACCATTGATGAAGGCGTTGCGCGTCAAGTCCGCCAACCGCACCATCTTGTTGACGATGTCGCGACCCTCGCCGCTCTGGTAGTGCTTGGCCTTGGCGAGGACGATCGCCACTTCCTTGTCGTGCGGCAGGTAGTTGAGCGTCGTCACGATCGACCAGCGGTCCATCTGGCCCTGGTTGATCTGCTGCGTGCCGTGGTAGAGGCCCGAGGTATCGCCGAGGCCGATGGTATTGGCCGTGGAGAACAGGCGGAAGGCCGGATGCGGGCGGATAACGCGCTTCTGGTCGAGCAGCGTCAGCTTGCCGGACAGTTCCAGCACGCGCTGGATGACGAACATCACGTCCGGACGGCCCGCATCGTATTCGTCGAAGACGAGGGCGACGTTGTGCTGCAGCGCCCAGGGCAGGATGCCGTCCTGGAACTCGGTGACCTGCTTGCCTTCCTTGAGCACGATCGCGTCCTTGCCGACGAGATCGACGCGGCTCACATGGCTGTCGAGGTTGATGCGCACGCAGGGCCAGTTGAGGCGCGCCGCGACCTGCTCGATATGCGTCGACTTGCCGGTGCCGTGATAGCCCGTGACCATGACACGGCGGTTGCGGGCAAAGCCCGCGAGGATGGCGAGCGTCGTCTCCCGGTCGAACAGATAGTCGGGATCGAGGTCGGGCACGTGTTCTTCGGGCGTCGAATAGGCCGGCACCTCGAGATCGGTGTCGATGCCGAAGACCTGCCGCACGGATAGCTTCATGTCGGGCAGGGAATTCGCGCTCGTATCGGTGGTCGCTTGCATGGCTCCTCACAATCGGCGGGACCTCCCGCCGCGTCGCGGCAGAGTTTCACCGCCTCCGCCCGCGGGCAAGCCCAAATATATCGATATGACTCTCGATATAGGCTCGCGCCGGCGCGCACAAATCACCATGCGTCATCGTGACCATCACGACGACAGGTGGTTCAGCACAAGCCGACCGTCTTCAGGGTATTGTAGGCGCGGATGATCTCCTGCAGCCGCGCCTCGAAGGACCGGTCGCCACCGTTGGCATCGGGGTGAAAACGTTTCACGAGCTGCTTGTAGCGCGCCTTGATCGCGGCTGCATCCGCCACCTCCTCGAGCCCGAGGGTATCGAGGGCCTGGGCCGCTGGCGCGGACAGGCGCCGAACCGGCTCGGCACGGCGAGCCGCACCCTGTGCCTCGCGGGCGCCGGCGAAGAAATCGAACGGATCGACCACCTCGGCCTCGTCATCGGCCCTGGCATAGGCGGCCGAGCGCATGCGTGCGGTGCCGTTAACGCCCATCTTCCATGTCGGCCGGTGGCCGATGACCGAATCCTTCTGGTAGGCGGCGACGGCATCCTCGCTCATGCCGGCGAAATAATTGTAGGACTGGTTATAGGCGCGCACATGCTCAAGGCAGAACCGAAAGTACTGGCCCTCCTGCCCCCGCCCTTTCGGTGCCCGGTGCAGGCCGAGGCCCGCGCAGCCCGGATGCTCGCACACCGGGTCGTCGCGACGCGCCGTCTCCTCCGCCGCGGGGCGGACACGGATGCGATCGAAGAGGGGCGAGTTGAGATTCATGACTCAAAGCTTATGTGAGACGCGGTTGTCAGAACAAGTGCCGCAGAGACACAGCGGCGTTGCAATGCAGGGGGCACCCATGGGCTTGAAGGACGACATCGGCGCCAAACTCACGGCGGGGCTCTCCCCCACCCACATCACGGTCACGGACGAATCGGACAACCACATCGGCCATTCCGGCTGGCGGCCGGGCGGCGAGACGCATTTTCGCGTCGAGATCACCGCCCCGGCCTTCGCCGGCAAGAGCCGCGTCGAACGTCACCGCATGGTCAACGCCCTTCTCGCCGAG
Source organism: Chelatococcus sambhunathii (assembly GCF_001418005.1). Classification (GTDB taxonomy): domain Bacteria; phylum Pseudomonadota; class Alphaproteobacteria; order Rhizobiales; family Beijerinckiaceae; genus Chelatococcus_A; species Chelatococcus_A sambhunathii. The sequence goes on from NZ_LIOL01000006.1 coordinate 119,460, forward strand.
GAGTTCGCCAACGGCATGCACGCGCTGGCCGTGACCGCGCGGGCGCCGGGAGAATAGATGGATAGGCAATAGGCAATAGGCAATAGGCAGTCGGATCCCCCCGACTGCCTATTGCCAACGGCCTGAGGTCGCGGCTCGGCCGCGACTTTACTTGATGCGCTCGAGCACCGACACGTAGTTGGCGACTGCCGCCCCGCCCATGTTGAAGATGCCGGCAAGGGTCGCGCCTGGCACCTGGATGCCCCCGGCCTCGCCGCACAGCTGCATGGCGGAGAGCACGTGCATGGAGACACCCGTCGCGCCGATGGGATGGCCCTTGGCCTTGAGGCCGCCGGAGGGATTGACCGGCAGGCGCCCGCCCTTCTCCGTCCAGCCCTCCTTGATGGCGCGCGCGCCCTCGCCCTCGGGCACAAGGCCCATGGCCTCGTATTCGATGAGCTCGGCGATGGTGAAGCAATCGTGCGTCTCGACGAAGGACAGGTCGTCGAGCGTCAGGCCGGCGCGGTCGAGCGCATCGGCCCAAGCCTTGGCGCAGCCCTCGAACTTGAGGATATCGCGGCGCGACAGGGGCAGGAAGTCCTGGGCATGGGCCGTGCTGCGGAAAGCGACGGCCCGGCGCATCTTCAAGGCCGTCTCGATATCGGCGAGCACGATGGCCGCCGCGCCATCGGAGACGAGGGAGCAGTCCGTGCGCTTCAGCGGCCCTGCGACGATGGGGTTCTTCTCGCTCTCGGCGCGGCAGAAGTCGAAGCCGAGATCCTTGCGCATCTGGGCGTAGGGGTTGTCGACGCCGTTCCTGTGGTTCTTGGCCGCGATCATGGCGAGCGCGTCGGACTGGTCGCCGTGGCGCTGGAAATAGGCAGCGGCGATCTTGCCGAACACGCCGGCGAAGCCGCCGGTGATGTCGCCTTCCTCGTTGAGATAGGAGGCCTTGAGCAGGTTCTTGCCGATCTCGGGACCGGGCGTCGTCGTCATCTGCTCGACGCCGACGACAAGCACGACGCGCGCATCACGGGCGGCGATGGTCTTGAGGCCCTGCTGGACGGCGGCCGAGCCGGTGGCGCAGGCGTTCTCGACGCGCGTGGCCGGCTTGAAGCGGAACGCGGGATCGGCCTGCAGCACGAGCGAGGCCGTGAAGTCCTGCTGCGAGAAGCCGCCGTTGAAATGGCCGAGCACGATCTCGTCGACATCGTCGGCGCTGATGCCGGCATGGGCGAGCGCCTCGTTGGCGACGCGGACGATGAGGCTTTCGACGCTCTCGCTGTCGAGCTTGCCGAACGGCGTATGGGCCCAGCCGACGATTGCCGCGGTCATTCCTGGTATCCTCCCATCATTGTGCGGCGCACTGTGCACCCGCCTATGACGGGTCGCAACCCGATTATCGCTCATATCACTGTGCGGCGAAGAGCATGGCGACGCCAAGGCAGACGAGGAGCATGCCGGCGATCTCGCGCCGCGACGCGGACTGGGCGAAGAGGCGCCGCGCCGCGATCTGGGCGAAGAACACCTCGACGAGGGCGAGGGTGCGCACGTTGGCCGCGCTCGTGAGCGAGAAGCCGACGAACCAGAACTGCGAGGCGAGCGCACCCATGAAGCCGGCAAATAGGGACGGCCGCCAAGCCCGGAAGCTGCCGATGAGCGCGCCCCTGTCGAAGAGGGCAAGATAGGCGAGGAGCACCAGCGTCTGGATGCCGAGCCCGAAGACGAGCGTCGTCGTCGCCCGCACCAGGAACGAGCCTTCCGGCAGGGCGAGGATGGCGCCGCGGAAGCCGATGGCGGCGAGCGCGAAACACGCGCCGGAGGCGATGCCGGCGAGCGCCGGCCCGCCGCGGGCAAGGGAAGAGAGGCGGCTGACCGGCTTCACGGACATCAGGATGACGCCGAGCGTCGCGACGACGACCGCGCCGGCGCCGAGCATGGTCAGCCGGTCGCCGAGGACGATGAGGCCGAAGAGGGCGACCTGCACCGGCTCGCTCTTGGTATAGGCGATGGTGACGGCGAAGCCCTCGCGGCGCATGGCGGCGAGCATGAGCGCGGTCGCCGCGATCTGGGCCAGCGCACCGGCCGTGACAAAAGCGAGGAAGCCCGCGCCCGGCGCCGGCAAACCCTCCCCCGTCACGGCGGTGACAAGCCCGAGGAAGATGAGGGCGAAGGGAAAGCCATAGAGGAAGCGCACCTGGGTCGCGCCGACCGTGCCGAGCACATCGGTCAGGCTGCGCTGCATGGCATTGCGCAGGGTCTGCGCGGCGGCGGCCGCGATGGTGGCGGGAATCCACAGAAGGGCTGTGACCACGGCGAAACTGTCCGGTGAAACGCGGATGTGGAAGACGCCACCGTCCGCCCGGACGCTGCCGCAATTGCTGTCTACAGGCCGCTGCGACCCTATGCAAATCAGACGATACAGGTTACGACTGACCAGCGAAAACGCTTGCCTTCCGGGTTGGACGCCAGGAAGGACTGCTTCGGGCCGCATCGCACCACGGTGTCGGCCATGCGCCGGCAGGCGACCCGGACAGGTTCGATATGACAACCGCTCTCTTCTCGCGAACGGCTGCACCTCTTTTTTCCGGTCTTGCGGCACTCCTTCTCTCGGTCTCCATGGCGCTGGCCGCACCGGCCATCGTGGTCGATGCCGGCTCCGGCCGCGTGCTACACGCGGAGGATGCAACGCTCGCCTGGTATCCGGCCTCGATCACCAAGCTCATGACGACCTATGTCGTGCTCAGCGAGATCCGCGCCGGGCGCATCACCTTCGAGACGCCGCTGACGGTGAGCGCGACGGCCACGGCGGTGATCCCATCCAAGATGGGCTTCAAGCCCGGGACCGAGGTGACGGTCGACAACGCCCTGAAGATGATCATGGTCAAGTCGGCCAACGACATGGCCGTAGCGCTGGCGGAAGGCGTCGGCGGCTCCGTCGAGAACTTCGCCGCCATGATGAACGCTTCGGCCAGCCGGCTCGGCATGCACGACAGCTATTTCGTCAACCCGCACGGCCTGCCGGATGAGCGCCAGCGCACCAGCGCCCGCGACATGGCCGTGCTCGCCCGCGCCTTGCTGACGGAATTTCCCCAGTACAAGGATTACTTCGGCATCGGGGCGATCCGCTTCGGCAAGCGCATCATGCGCAACACCAACGGCCTCATCGGCCGCTATCCGGGTGCCGACGGCATGAAGACCGGCTTCATCTGTGCCTCCGGCTTCAACGTGGTTGCCACGGCGACGCGGAACGGGCGCACGCTGATCACGGTGGTACTGGGCGCGCACAACGCCACCGAGCGCACGATCCGCGCCGCCGCGCTCTTCGACAAGGGTTTCGCCAGCACCGGGTGGGCCGGTTCGACGTTGGAGGCGATGCCGGTCTCCTATACCTCGCCGCCGGACATGCGCGAGGCCGTCTGCGGCCGTAACCGCGGAACGGTGGGCGAGGATGGCGACGAGATGCAGACGGTGGAGGCTAATGCCGGCCTGTTCAACATCTTCTCGCCCTCACCCGGGCTCTCGAAGGTGATGGGCGACAAGCCGGGCACGCTCGGGCCGCGTGATCCGACGACGCCCATCGACGTCTATGTCGGCCGCGCCCCAGGTGCCAAGGCTGCGCCGGCTGCCGTTGCCGCGACGCCACCAGCCGCTCGCGCCTTCGCGCCCAAGGAAGCGGAGGGCCCTGCGCTCAGCGGCAGCGGCCCGATGGTGCTTCAGGGGGCCGTCCGGCCGCCGCCGCGCCCCGTCATGAAGACGCAGGCCCCGGCGAAGAAGACCGTCCAGAAGACACCGCCGGCCCGGAAGGTGAGCGGCAACTAGCGTCCCGGACTGGTCGCGCCCACAGCACTGACCCGGTCTTGCGCTTGTCCATCGCGCGATAGATGTAATAGTAGAACATTGTCGCCGGCGCAGGGCCGGCGGCTTGCAATGCATGACGCGACCGCCGGCATGGCCGGTGGCCCGTCAGCCATGCGGGATTTTCTTTCCATGACCGCTGACCAGCCCAGCCGTCCGGCGCCGATCCCGCTCAATGTCGTCACCGGTTTCCTCGGGGCGGGGAAGACGACCCTGCTCAATCGCCTGCTGCGCGACCCATGGATGACGGACACCATCGTCATCATCAACGAATTTGGCGAGATCGGGCTCGATCATCTTTTCGTCGAGAAGGTGGACGAGGACCTGGTGCTGATGACGGCCGGCTGCCTGTGCTGCAGCATCCGCGGTGATCTCGTGGCAACGCTGGAGGACCTCCTGCGCAGGCGCGACAACGGCCGCATCCGGCCCTTCCGCCGTGTCGTCATCGAGACCACAGGCCTCGCCGATCCGGCCCCCATCCTGCACACGATCCTGCGCCACCCCTATCTCTCGATGCGCTATGCGCTCGACGGCGTCGTGACACTCGTCGACGCGGTCAATGGCGAGGCGACGCTCGATGCGCATGAGGAGGCGATGAAGCAGGCCGCCGTGGCCGATTGCCTCGTCCTGACCAAGGCCGATCTCCTGCAGGGCGATGACCTACGCAGGCTCGAGAGACTGACAGCGCGTCTTGGTGCCCTCAACCCCGCAGCGGACGTCGTGCGCGCGGACGATGCCACCGCGACCGCCGAGCGCCTTCTCGACCGCGGCCTCTACAGCCCGGATGGCAAGATCGGCGACGTCGCCCGCTGGCTCGGCGCCGAGGTCTTCGAGGACGCGCATCATCATGGCCATGGGCACGATCAGCATGGCCACCATGATCATCCCCATCATCATCACGACGATCATGGCCACGGCCACCACCAGCACGACGTCAACCGGCATGATGCGCGCATCCGCGCCTTCTGCCTGACGAGCGACCGACCGATCCCGGCCCCCTCCTTCGATCTCTTCCTTGACCTGCTGCGCTCGGCGCACGGGCCGAACCTGCTGCGCGTCAAGGGCCTCGTCGCTGTAAAGGAGGAGCCGGAGCATCCGGTCGTCATCCACGGCGTGCAACATATCTTCCACCCGCCGGTCGTGCTCGACGCCTGGCCGGACGGGGACCGGCGCACCCGCATCGTCTTCATCCTGCGCGACCTCGACGAAAGCTTCGTCAGGCGCCTGTGGGGCGCCTTCGACGGCACGCCTGCCGTCGACACGCCCGATGCTCAGGCGCTCACCGACAATCCGCTCGCCATCGGCGGAAGCCGCTGAGCCTCTGGAGCGGCTTTCCGGCACGCCCCCTGCTATGGCAATAGGCGACCGCTCCAGGACGGCAACATCCGTCCCGGTACGGGACGCCAGGCACAAGCGGGACCGGGCCGCCATGGAACAGAATGTCGTCCGTTTCAGATTCGGCGCGGTGATCGCCCCGGCTGGCTCGCCGTGTCCGGTGGCGCCCGGCAAGGACGAAAAAACGGGCCGCGATGATGTGGGTTGCCTTGTCATCGAAGAGCGCGCTGGCGCCCGGCTCGGCGACATCGCCGATGCGTGGGACGATCTCGCCCGCCGCGCTCTGGAGCGCAATGTCTTCGTCGAGCGGGCCTTCGCCCTCGCCGCGATGCAGCACATTGCGGGAGGGCAGGCCACCTCAGCCCTCCTTGTCTGGCGCGAACGCGGCGACGGCCGGCAGCTTGCCGGCCTCCTCCTTCTCGCCGCGCGACGGCGCCTCGACGTGCCCGGCCTCCTGCGCGGCTGGCATGTCCCACTCTCGGGTCTCGGCACACCGCTGATCGATGCCGACAGTTCCGAGGCCGTGGCCGCCGCAATCATCGATCACCTCTGCCGCCGCACACGCGCCGGTGCCGGCCTCGTCCTGCCGATGCTGGCCACCAAGGGCCCGGTGGCGACGACCTTTGCGGCGGCCGCCCGCGCCCGCGGCCTGCCGGTGGAGGCGCTCGACCGGCACGAGCGCGCCGTCCTCGACGGCGGGCAGGATGCCGAACGCCTCCTGCAAATCAACCTCTCGGCGAAGAAGCTGAAAGACCTGCGACGGCAACTGCGCCGGCTGGGCGACCATGGCCGGGTGCGGATCGAGGAGGCGCGTGACCCACAAAGCGTGCGGGATGCGACCGAGGTGTTCCTCGGCCTCGAGGCCTCGGGCTGGAAGGGCACGCGCGGCACCGCCCTCCTGCAAGACCGCGGCACGGCGACCTTCGTGCGGACGATGACGCGGCTGCTAGCGCGCGAGGGGCGCTGCCATGTCGAGACGCTCTTGGTCGGCGAGATGCCGGTGGCGGCAGCCCTCGTGCTGCAGAGCGCAGACCAGGCCTGGTTCTGGAAGATCGCCTATGACGAGCGCTTCGCCCGCTTCTCCCCGGGCGTGCAGCTCACGCTCGCGCTCACCCACCGGCAATTGGCCGAAACCACCCTTACCCGCACGGATTCCTGCGCCATCGCGGACCACCCCATGATCGACCGTCTCTGGTCCGAACGGATGGCCGTCGCCGATCTCTTCATCGGACTGCACCGGGCGGACGATGTCCGGACGCGGATGACCTTGCGGTTCGAATTGATGCGTCGGTGGCTGCATGGCGCGGCGAAGCGCACGTACCACATGCTCAAACCGTAAAGGCCAACAGCTTGTTGATCCTGTCCCGCGCGACGGCGCTGAGGTCGTGAAGCATCAGGGGTGGCACTTGGGGCGATGAAGGGGTCGCATTGCATTTGAACCGCAAAACGTCCTTTCGCATCTTCTGAATAGCGGCGCAGATCTTCATCAGCTCATTTAGGGGCCAACATCAGACCATTTGACAGGCTTCAACATGATGGATCGCAGTCCGCGCGTCGGCCAGACGACACCGCCAAGTCCCGCTCCGACCTTTCAGACGCCTCCCCCATTTCCGCCCCTCGTACTGCTTTCGCCGAACGGTCTCCACGAATGCGGGCACACGCCACCGGCGTCACCGCCTGCCGATGTTCGTTCCTGGGATTCGACTACGGCTCTGGGCGCTGGCGGGCGCGGGACAGCCGAGGTTCCGTCCAGCCTTCCGGCCCCGCACCGATCCCGGCCGGATGCATCACCGGGCACGGCCGTGTCCGGCGCGAGCCCGGTTTCCATCGAACGGCCCGGGTCGGTCATGGCTGCTCAGCAAACGCTTGGGGCGGCTCCTCAAGCTCCAGATACCCCGGCTGCGCACGACCGGGCCGGCTCGAGTATGTCGCGCACGACCACACTGGAGACAGCGGAGTCTCCCACAACCAGCACTGCGGCTGCAATCCAAAGGGCGCTCGACGCATATGACGGGCAACTCGCTCGCATACGTCCCATGCTGACGCCCTTGGAGCACGCAATATTGGATCGTCCCCATCAGAACAACAAGGATCTCGCGCGCGCGAACAACGTTAGCGAACATACTGTCTGGGAGAGGCGGCAGGCGTTTCTCCGGTGCGGGCTTGTCACCACAGCCGCTTATGGCGGCGTTCAAGAGAACCGCATCGAACGCCAGAAGATCGGCGAAGCCTTAAAGAAGCGCCCGTGGATCGAGTCGAAAGACCTCGCGAAGCAACTCAATGTGAGCTATCCGCTGGTTCAATCCGAGCGGCGCATCAAGGAAAGGACGGATCAATTCAGGTGGGCTTTAGGGTTGGCAGACGAGCCACCGGCGGCAAGACAGCGCCCGCCGACGCAAGTGTTACCGGTTTGGACGGTCCCGCGGCCGGATGGAACGCTCCTCACAGTGCGCCCCGAGGATCGGCAGGAGGTCCTCGATCGATTGCATCCGGGTGCCACCACCTATGAGCTTCTTGAACCCCTCGAGCGCCGGTACGGCCCTATCGGGTACAGCACCCTCAACAGATGGCTTGGCCTTTAGGACGAGCGCAGCACCGCGGCCTGCCGCGGCGTCGATCACGTCCAACCGGGCTGCAACGACGACGCCGGCAGCGCGTCCTGCCCCGGGCACAGGCAGAAGCACGCCGGGCTTCTCGCTCCCGAGCGGCCCGCTTCGGCTTTGTCTGGCCCCGATCCGTCTCCCCAGGGAGCGGGACGGCGCCCCGGTCCTCGGGCTGGTTGCGTCTCTGGAGCGGGCGAAGGGAATCGAACCCTCGACATACAGCTTGGGAAGCTGTCGTTCTACCACTGAACTACACCCGCGAAGCCGGTGCGCGGCCCGTCGCGCGGTCGTCGCAGTGCAACGATGGCGACGTCTTTCCATAGCCGGTTCCGGAGCGGCTGTCACCATGCGGCATCGCAACGCCCGCGCCGCATCCCCCAGATTTCTCATTCGCCTTCGTTGCGGATGGCACCCCGCCTCTGCCATGCTGCAATCGGAGGTGTGCCGATGGACGACCCATCCGATGTTCCGCCGGGCTGGGAGAGCCGTCGCGAGCGGCGCCTTTGGCTCATCGCCTATGTCGCCATGGTGATCGTCGTCGGCCTCGGCGCCGCGCGCCAGCTCCACAAGCTGTACGGCAGGCCCGGGCCGGCTTCGACGGCGGTCACCGATACGCGCTGATCCGTCCGAGCAGACGGGTCCCCCGCCGGCACGATCCCTGCGAGAGCTGGAGAGCGGGCCGTCGGAACGGCCGGAACCGTTTCACGGTGGGACAAACAGTTGCAGATCGGAACAGCCGGCATGGCACCCAAGGCCGCACACCCCTTGCAGAACGCGCCGCAGAAGCCGCACACCGCGCGCGGCACCATGGGCTGTGCTGCGCGCCCGAAAACGGCCTCCGGCGGCCGCTTTACCATCGAGCGGCAGCCCGCGGCCAAGCTCTCGGACATCGCAGAAGCCTGGGACGACCTCGCCCGCCGAGCCCTGGAACGCAACATCTTCACCGAACGGGCCTTCGCGCTCACAGCCGCGCTGCACATCGCCTCGGAACAGCACACGAGCGCCGTGCTCGTCTGGCGGGGCGACGGCAGGGCACCGCGCGATCTCCTCGGCCTCTTCCTCATCGATCGCCGACGGTTCGACGTACCCGGCGTGTCGCGCCTGTGGCACATGCCTTTCTGCGGCCTCGATACGCCACTGATCGACGCGGACAGCGCGGTGGCCGTCGCCGGTGCCTTCCTCGACCATATGGCGCAGCACGGCGCCCTGGCCGGCGGCATCCTGTTCCCGCTGCTTCCCGCCGAGGGCGCCGTGGCGCGGACGCTCGCAGCCGCGGCCGAGGCTCGGGACCTGCCGATGCGGCTCTTCGACCGCCACGAGCGGGCCGTGCTCAATGGCGGACACGCCCCGGAGGCATTCCAGGTAGCGAGCCTGCCCGGCAAGAAACTGAAGGAGCTGCGCCGCCAGCTGCGGCGGCTCGGCGAACTCGGCGAGGTGCACATCGAGACGGCGAGCGAGCCGCAGGCCGTGCGCGACGCCACCGAAATATTCCTGGCCCTCGAGGCGTCCGGCTGGAAGGCGGAGCGCGGCACCGCCCTGTTGCAATCCAGCGGCACGGCCACCTTCGTGCGCACCCTGACGCGGCTGCTCGCGAGCGAAGGCCGCTGCCGCGTCATCACGCTGCACGCCGGCGCGACGCCCGTCGCCGCGGGGCTCCTGCTGGATGCCGGCAGCCACAGCTGGTTCTGGAAGATCGCCTACGATGAGCAGTTTGCCCGCTTCTCGCCCGGGGTTCAGCTCACGCTGGCCCTCACCCGGTCCCAGCTCGAGCGCTCGACGGTGGAACGCACCGATTCCTGCGCCATCGCCGATCACCCGATGATCGACCACCTGTGGCCGGAACGGATGGCCGTCGCCGATCTCTTCGTCGGCCTGCGCCAGGAGGGCCACAGCCTCCCGATCGCTGTCGTCCGTCTCGAGCACCTGCGTCGCCGCCTGCGCGGCGCTGCCAAGCACGTCTACTACCGCCTGAAGGGATACTGACACATGATTGCCGAGATCATCGCCACCGAGGCCGATTTTGCCAGCCGCTTCCCCCGCGAGCCCTTCGCCACGCGCCACAACCTCGCCGACCACCCGTTGTTCTCGCTCACCGCGCTCGCGCGCCTCGCCAAGGCGCTGCCGCGCGACCGGGTGGAGTACAACGCCGGCGATGTCGCGCCGGGCGTCAAGCCGGAAGACGTGCCGACGCTGGACATGTCGGCCGAGGAGGTCGTGCACCGCATCGAGCAATGCAACGCCTGGATGGTGCTGAAGCGCGTCGAGGTGGAGCCCGCCTATCGTGCGCTGCTCGAGGAGGTCCTGACCGGCGTCGCCGAGAAGCTCGGCCACGGCTCCCTGGAAGAGGCCGGCTTCCATGACATCCAGGGCTTCGTCTTCGTCGCCTCCGCGAACGCGACCACGCCCTTCCATGTCGACCCGGAGGAGAACTTCTTCGTCCAGATCCGCGGGCCGAAGTTCTTCCACATCTTCGACAATCGCGACCGCTCGCTTCTGAGCGACGAGGAACTCGAGATGCTGCCCTCCAAGCACCGCAACAAGCGCTACGACCCGCGCCACGAGACAAAGGCGCAGGTCTTCTCGCTCCAGCCCGGCGACGGGCTCTTCGTGCCCCACCTGTGGCCGCACTGGGTGCGCACCGGCGACGGCCATTCCGTCTCCATGGCCATCACCTGGAAGTCGCCGCGGGCCGAGCGGCTCAATACCCTCCTGCGCGCCAACGGACTGCTGCGCAAATATGGCTGGCCACAACCCGCGCCGGGCACCAATCCGTTGATGGACGGCGTGAAGATCGCCGCCTATCGGACCATGCGCGCCGCCATCGAACCGCTGCGGCGTTCGGAGAGCATGCGCCGCACTCTGCGCGGCCTCGTGTTCGGGAGGCAGGCAAATTACTACTATGGTGAGAAGAAAGCCTGAGGCCCCATCCCACCGGCAGCACGGCCCTTGCGTCGCGCTCCGGCGCAACCGGTCAGCCGACTATACGTCCATGATGAAGTGCTTGGAGAGCTTCAACCCCTGCGCCTGGTAGTGCGAGCCGGCGCCGGCGCCGTAGAGCACGGCCGGGCGGGCGGCCATGCGCTCGTAGACGAGGCGGCCCACGATCTGCCCGTCCTCCAGGATGAAAGGCACGTCGCGCGAGCGCACCTCGAGCACGGCGCGGGCGCCCGAGCCGCCCGCCCCGGCATGACCGAACCCGGGATCGAAGAAACCCGCGTAGTGCACGCGGAACTCGCCGACCAACGGATCGAACGGCACCATCTCGGCCGCATAGTCCGGTGGCACGTGCACCGCTTCCTTGGACGCGAGGATGTAGAACTGGCCCGGATCGAGGATGATCTCGCCCTGGCCGCCAGCATAGAGCGGCTCCCAGAAGGCGCTCGCCTGATAGGCGCCGGGCCGGTCGACATCGACGAGGCCGGTGTGGCGCTTGGCGCGGTAGCCGACGAGGCGGCGCTCGCCGAAACCGGCTAGATCGACGCTGACGGCGACGCCAGCCTGGATAGAGGGCTCGTGCGAGGCGACCACCCGCGCCTCCTCATGCAGGGCGGCAAGCTCCGCGTCGCTCAGTCGGCAGGCGCCGTGGCGGAAGCGCAGTTGCGACAGGCGCGAACCCTGGCGCACCAGCACCGGGAAGGTGCGCGGCGAGATTTCGGCAAACAGCGCCCCCTCATAGCCGGCGTCGATGACATCGAACTCGCGGCCGTGGTCGGCGATGACGCGGGTGAAGACATCGAGGCGGCCGGTCGAGCTCTTGGGATTGGCCGCGGCGGCGAGCCCGGCGGGCAGCGCAAGCCCCTCCTGCAGCTCGGCGATGTAGACGCAGCCCGTCTCGAGCACGGCACCGCGCGTCAGATCGATCTCGTGCAGGGAGAGACCAGCGAGCCGCTCGCGCACCGAACGGCCGCGGCCGGGCAGGAAGCTCGCCCTGACGCGATAGGCCCGTGCGCCGAGGCGCAGGTCGAGGCTCGCCGGCTGGATCTGGTCCCCGTCGAAAGCGGCCGCGGCGCGGATCACGCCGGCCTCGGCGAAGGCGGCGATCGTCTCTGCAGGCTGGATGCCGGGAACGAGTGGAACCATGAAACCTCGCAGGAACCTCGCGGGGACAGGGGACGACGCCCGGGGCCCGGGCGCGGGAGTTCCGTGATTAGCGCGCTTTCGTGGCAAAGGCTATGGCTGCGCGTGCTCGTCCCGTTCGGGCGGGGAAAAGCCCGAAGCACGCACCTGCGGAGCCTCGCGAAAGCGGTACCAGCCGGCGAGCGCGCGGCCGACGGCGGTCGCGAGCGTCATGGCAGCGAAGGCGTAGGCGATCACCGGAAAATGCTGCGGCAGCGCCAGCATGAGGAGGAAGGCGAGGATCGTCTCCGTGCCCTCCGCGAGGCCGGCCGTGAAATAGATGGACTTTGGGCCGCGCGTCTCGGTCTCCCATCCCCGCCGGGCCGCCACCGCTGCATAGGCGAGGAAGGTCGCGCCGTTGACGTAGAAGCTACCCAGCAGGACCGCCGCGGGGAGCGCATTGGCGTCGGGATCGCGCAGCGCGAAGGCGAGCGGAAAAGCGCCATAGAGGGCGAAATCGCAGACAATATCGAGAAAGCCGCCGCGATCGGTGCGCCGGCCGGCCCGCGCGATCGCCCCGTCGAGACCGTCCGCGACGCGCCCGACGAGGAAGAGAAGGGCGGCAAGGGCATCGAGCCGCAGGACGACCGCTGCGGCGCCGACAAGCCCGGCGGCGAAGCCCGCGAGCGTCACGGCGTCTGCCGCAACGCCAGCTGCGGCCAACCGCCGGCCCGCGACGGCGAGCGGCGGGTCGATGACACGGCGCATGATCCCGTCGAGCATGTCGTGCTGCCTCCCCGGCGCGCGGGGCGATTGACGCTCGGCCCCGTTAGCGCTTACCACGCCGGACGGGGCGTTGTCCGTTCGCGACGTTCACGGAGCTGCGAGATGTACAGGGCCGAAACCAAGGGAATTCGCGTCACTGTCGAGCCGCGTTTCCTCGAGGATGAATCTTCGCCGCGCGACGGACGCTTTTTCTGGTCCTACACGGTCGAGATCGTCAATCTCAGCGCCGAGACGGTGCAGCTCAAGACCCGCCACTGGACGATCACCGACGGCGAGGGCCGCTCGCAGGAGGTGCACGGCCCCGGCGTCATCGGCGAGGAGCCCATCCTTGAGCCGGGTGAGAGCTTCACCTACACCAGCGGCTGCCCCCTTTCAACGGCCCACGGCACGATGGTCGGCTCCTACGACATGATCACGCAGCGCGGCGAGCGTTTTCCCGTGGATATCCCGCTGTTCCCGCTGGACAGCCCCTATGTGCGGCGGGTCATGCATTGATCCTTCGCAGCAGCAACCGATCGGGCCCCGCATGACCGGCACGCGCCTTTCCCCTCTCGACATGCTGGCGCGGCTCGTCGCCTTCGACACCGAGAGCGCCAAGTCCAACCTCGCGCTCGTCGAATTCGTCGCGACCTATCTCGACGGCTGGGGCGTGCGCTACATCCGCCTGCCGAACGCCACCGGCGACAAGGCGGCGCTGCTCGCCACCATCGGCCCCGCCGTGCCCGGCGGTGTTGTCCTCTCCGGCCATACCGACGTCGTGCCCGTGGCCGGCCAGGCCTGGACGAGCGATCCCTACAACCTGCGCGTCGCGGACGGGCGCGCCTATGGCCGCGGCGCGGTGGACATGAAGGGCTTCTGCGCGCTGGCGCTCGCCCTCGTGCCCGAGTTCCTGGCTGCGGATCTCAAGCGGCCGATCCACATCTTCCTCTCCTATGACGAGGAAACGACCTGCCTCGGCGTGGCCGACGGCATCGCCTGCTTCGGCAAGGACCTGCCGCTGCCCGGCGCCGTCTTCGTCGGCGAGCCGACGGGCCTCGAGGTGGCCGATGCGCACAAGAGCGTCGTGACCTTCGAGACTGAGGTGCACGGCGTCGAGGCGCATTCCTCGAAGCCCGAGCTCGGCGCGAGCGCGGTCATGGCCGCCTGCGATCTCGTGGCGGAACTCAACCGCATGGCCGAGGACTTCGTGGCGCGCGGTGACGCGTCCGGCCGTTTCGACCCGCCCTATACGACGATCCACATCGGCACCATCGCCGGCGGCACGGCGCGCAACATCCTCGCGCGCAACTGCGCGTTCCACTGGGAGTTCCGCGGCCTGCCGGATCTCGACCCTCAGGAGATTCCGCGCCGCTTCGCCGCGGTATCCGAGACGGTCCTCGCGCGCATGCGGCGCACGGCGCCGGCGAGCCGCATCGAAACCCTGTGCGAGGTCTCCGTTCCCGGCCTCAGGCCCGACACGGGCTCGGCCGCCGAGACGCTGGCGCTGCGCCTTGCCGGCCGCAACCGCACCATCACCGTGCCCTTCGGCACGGAGGCCGGGCACTTCCAGAACGCCGGCATCGCCACCGTCGTCTGCGGCCCGGGCACCATCGACCGGGCGCATCAGGCGGACGAATACATCACGCTCGCGGAACTAGAGGCGGGCGCCGCCTTCATGCGCGACCTGGCGCGCAGCCTCGCGCAATAGGCGACGTCAGCCACGCCGCTTGCGGAAGGCGAGCTTGGTCCAGCTCACACCCGGCTGGCTGAGCTTGCGCGCGACTGTCTCGTCGGCCGTGCCGCGCCGGTCCTTGCCGTCCTCAGCCGGCATCGGCTTCCTCGGCGACATCGGCCGGGTCGATGTCGTAATGGCGGGAGCAGAATTCGCAGGTGATGCCGATGCGGCCGTTGTCGCCCACCATGTCGGCGCGATCCTCGGGCGAGAAACGCTTGAGCATGGCAAGGATGCGGTGAGACGAACAGCGGCAGCTCTCCTCGACCGCCTGCGGCTGGAAGACGCGAACGCCGCGCTCGTGGAAGAGGCGATAGAGCAGTTGCTCGCGCGTCAACGTCGGATCGAGCAGTTCGTGGTCCTCGACGGTGGAGACGAGGAGCTTGGCCTCCACCCAGGCGTCGTCCTCGTCCGGCCCGGCCGCCGGATTGTGCCCCTCAGGCGCATCGCCGGGATCGAGGTCCGGCCGGCGCATGCGCTCGACCGAGCGCGGCAGGAACTGCACCATGAGGCCACCGGCCCGCCAAGCATGATCGCCGCCCCCCATCGCCTCGCCGACAGCGAGGCGCACGAGCGTCGGGATCTGCTCGGACTGGCGGAAGTACTGGTGCGCCGCCTCTTCGAAGCTCTGCCCCTCGAGCGCCACCACGCCCTGATAGCGGTTCATGTCGCCGCCCTGGTCGATGGTGAGGGCAAGATGGCCGTGGCCGATGAGGTCTCCCGTCGCCGTCGCGCGCGCGGCGATAGCCGCCTCGAGGCGCGCGGCATCGAAGCGGGCGCAGGCGCGCAGCCGGCCCGGCGCGTCGAAATCGACGATGACCATGTCGACCGGCCCGTCGCTGCGCGTCTGCAGCTGGAAGCGGCCATCGAGCTTGAGAGCCGAACCGAGCAGCGCCGTCAGCACTAAGGCTTCGCCGACCACGCGCGAGACAGGGGGGGGATAGTCGTGGCGTGCGATGATCGTGTCGACGCTCGTCCCGAGGCTGGCGACGCGGCCGCGCACGTCGAGCCCCTCCACCGCGAAGGGCAAGACGCGGTCGTCGCCGGCCGGCGGCGCAGCCATGTCCATTACGCGATTGCTCCCAGACACCAAGCCAGAATACCCTTTTGTGCATGGAGGCGGTTCTCCGCCTCGTCGAAGACGACCGAAGCCGGCCCGTCCATCACCTCGTCCGTCACCTCCTCGCCGCGGTGCGCCGGCAGGCAGTGCATGAAAATGGCATCCCTGGCGGCAGCGGCCATCAGCTTGCCGTTGACCTGATAGGGCCTCAGCAGGTTGTGGCGGCGGCCTTCGTCCTCGTCACCCATGGACACCCAGCAGTCGGTGACTACCGCATCGGCCCCCTCCACTGCTGCGAAGGGGTCGCTCGTGACATTGACGCGCGCGCCCTCCCGCCGGGCGAAGGCGATGACCTCCTCGGGCGGGGCGAGCTCCGGCGGGCTCGCGATGTTGAGCGTGAAATCGAGCCGCGCCGCGGCGTGCACCCAGGAGGCGAGCACGTTGTTGGCATCACCCGACCAGGCGACCGTGCGGCCCGTGATCGGGCCGCGATGCTCTTCAAAGGTCAGCACGTCGGCCATGATCTGGCAGGGATGCGAACGCTTCGTCAGCCCGTTGATCACCGGCACGTCGGCATGGCGGGCGAGCTCCAGCATCGCCTCGTGATCGAGGATGCGGATCATGATGGCATCGACATAGCGCGACAGAACGCGCGCCGTATCGGCAATGGTCTCGCCGCGGCCAAGCTGCATCTCCTTGCCCGTCAGCATCAGGGGCTCGCCACCGAGTTCGCGCATGGCGAGGTCGAAGGAGACGCGCGTGCGCGTCGACGGCTTGTCGAAGATCATGGCCAGCACCTTGCCGGCGAGCGGCTTCTCCTTCGGCGGCTGGCCTTTGCGGCGCCCGGCCTTCAGCGCGGCGCTGGCGTCGAGCACCTGGCGCAGGTCGTCTTGCGTGAAATCGGTGAGGTCGAGGAAGTGGCGCACGGAGCCGCTCATCACGCCGCTCCCTTCTCGACCGAGCGGGCGGCCTCGACGGCGGCGGCGGTCGCCTCCAGGCGTTCCAGCGCCTCGCTCACCTCGGCCTCGCCGATGGTGAGCGGCGGCAGCAGCCGCACCACGTTATCGCCGGCGCCGATGACGATGAGCCTGTTGGCCCGCGCCGCATCGACGAATTCCGTATTCGGCACGGCCAGCTTGAGGCCGAGCATCAGCCCCTCGCCGCGCACCTCGGCGATGACACCAGGATGCCTGTCCTTGAGCGCGGCAAGGCGCTGCTTGAGGAGCAGGCCGGTCCGCGCCACCTGATCGAGGAAGCCGGGCGCCAGCACCACGTCGAGCACCGCATTTCCGACCGCCATGGCGAGCGGATTGCCGCCGAAGGTTGTGCCGTGAACGCCATAGGTCATGCCGCTCGCCGCCTCGGCGGTGGCGAGGCAGGCACCCATGGGGAAGCCGCCGCCGATGCCCTTGGCCACCGCCATGATGTCCGGCGTGATGCCGGCCCATTCGTGCGCGAAGAGCTTGCCCGTGCGGCCGACGCCGCTCTGCACCTCGTCGAGGATGAGGAGGAGGCCCCGCTCGTCGCAGAATTTGCGCAGGCGGCGCAACGCCTCGGGCGCGACGGCGCGGATGCCGCCCTCGCCCTGGATCGGCTCGATGAGGATGGCGCCGGTCTGCGGGCCGACGACGGCCTCGAGCGCCTCCCAGTCGCCGAAGGCGACCTGGTCGAAGCCTTCGACCTTGGGGCCGAAGCCCTCGAGATATTTCTTCTGGCCGCCGGCGGCGATGGTCGCCAGCGTGCGGCCGTGGAAGGCGCCCTCGAAGGTGACGATGTGGAAGCGCTCGGGCTGGCCCTTGGACGAATGGTAGCGCCGGGCCATCTTGATGGCGCATTCCAGCGCCTCGGCGCCGGAATTGGTGAAGAAGACATTGTCGGCGAAAGTCGCATCGACCAGCCGCTGGGCGAGCCGCTCGCCCTCGGGGATGCGCACGAGGTTCGACGTGTGCCAGAGCTTGCCGGCCTGCGCGGTCAACGCCTCGACGAGATGCGGATGGCAATGGCCGAGGGCGTTGACAGCGATGCCGGCGCCGAAATCGAGGTATCGCTCGCCGCTTCGCGTCACGAGCCACGCGCCCTCGCCCTTCTCGAATTCGATGTCGGCCCGCGCATAGGTCTGCAGAAGCGGCGAAGTCACGTCTCTCGTCTCCGCGATGAGGCGCCGGCCTGCCGCCGGACGCCTCGGATTTTCCCGAAAATCAAAGTGCCGCCCGGGCAGGGGCGGCACCGTCCACAATTTTAGATGGGTCACAGGGACTGTCAATTCAATCGCATTGATACGATCGATCAGCCGGCGCCCGATTGCTGTCACGATCTTGGGGAAAACGCAGATCGGCCGGCGCGAAGCCTTGCTCGTGCCTTCCCTCATATTGTAGCTTCCGAGCCACAGACCACGACATATCGTGTGGCCAATTCCCTATCGGCGCTACCTGCAGCAGGATGCGACGAGGCGAGAGCCTCTTTCGCGCTCCCCTTGCGCGCGCCGGAACGAGCCGGGCGGAGAGAGCGATGAGCGATCAGAGCAATACCTGGAGCGACGAGCGGGTGGAGCTGCTGCGCAAGCTCTGGACCGAAGGCCTTAGCGCCAGCCAGATCGCCGCCGAGCTCGGCGGCGTGACGCGCAATGCCGTCATCGGCAAGGTGCATCGCCTCGGGCTTTCCGGCCGCGCCAAGTCGGCGGCACCGGCGGCCTCCCGGCCGCGGAAGGCCGCGCACACACGCAGCCCGAGCCATCCTATGACGCAGCCATCGGGCCAGACCGTCGTGCGCGGCAACACAGCCCTCGCCGCGGCGCCCGAGCTCGAGACCGAGGCGGTGCCGCAGGAACAGTTCCAGCCCCAGGACGAGGTGGTCGTGCCGCTGAGCGAGCGCGTGACCATCATGGAGCTGCGGGAAGCCATGTGCCGCTGGCCGATGGGTGACCCGACGACGCCGGACTTCCGCTTCTGCGGCGCGCGCTCCCTCCTCGGCATGCCCTATTGCGCGCACCATGCGCGCATCGCCTACCAGCCGGCGGCGGACCGTCGGCGCGAGAAGAAGGTGATGCGCTCCTGACCGGGGACAGAAGCGGCCAGCAAAGAGGCCGGAGCGGGCCGCTCCGGCCTCTTTGCTGGCCGCACCGGGGGATGGCGGCAGCATCGCGCTTCACTCCGCGTGCGAAAAGGTCTCGTCGAAGGAATAGCCGGCGCCGCGCACCGTGCGGATCGGGTCCGGCTTGCGGGCCCGGTTGATGGCTTTGCGCAGGCGTCCGACATGCACGTCCACCGTGCGCTCGTCGATATAGACGTCGTGGCCCCAGACGCCGTCGAGCAACTGCTCGCGCGTGAAGACACGGCCGGGGCTCTGCATCAGGAACTCGAGCAGCTTGAACTCGGTGGGGCCGAGGTGAAGCTCGCGGCCAGAACGGCGTACGCGCCGGGTCTCGCGGTCGAGCTCGATATCGCCGGCGGTGAGCACGGTGGCCACATGGCCCGGCTTGGCGCGGCGCAGCAGGGCACGCACGCGCGCCAGGAGCTCCGGTACGGAGAAGGGCTTGACGACGTAATCGTCCGCGCCGGTCGCGAGACCGCGCACGCGCTCGCCCTCCTCGCCCCGGGCGGTGAGCATGATGACGGGCAGCCGTTCCGTTTCCCGGCGGGCACGCAAGCGCCGGCATAGCTCGATGCCGGACAGTCCCGGCAGCATCCAGTCGAGCAGCACGAGGTCCGGGACCTGCTCGCGCAGGCGCACCTCGGCCTCGTCACCGCGCGCGACGGCATCGACGGTATAGCCTTCGGCCTCGAGGTTGTAGCGCAGGAGGAGTGTGAGCGGCTCTTCGTCTTCGACGATGAGGATACGGGGTCCCATCGGTCCTTCCGTGGTGGACGCTGGCGCGTGATCGACACTTACTGCCGGCCGGAGACCGGCACGGTGGTGAAGCTCGAGTCGTCGCTCTTCGGCCGTTCGGCGGCGAGCGGCTTTCCGGTGACAAGATAGTGGATGGTCTCGGCGATGTTGGTGGTGTGGTCGCCGATGCGCTCGATGTTCTTGGCGAGGAACAGGAGATGCGTGCAGAAGCTGATGTTGCGCGGGTCTTCCATCATGTAGGTCAGCAGTTCGCGAAAGATCGAGGTGTAGAGCGCGTCGATGCGATCGTCGCGCTGCCACACGTCGAGCGCGCGGGCCGTGTCCTTCTGCGCATAGGCGTCGAGCACATCCTTGAGCTGGGCCTGCACGAGGTCGCTCATGTGCTGCACGCCACCGACGATCTTCTGCGGCTGCATCTCGTTGCTGATGGCGACGACACGCTTGGCGGTGTTCTTGGCGAGGTCGCCGACGCGCTCGATATCGCCCGCCACGCGGATGGCGGAGACGATCTCGCGCAGGTCGACCGCCATCGGCTGGCGCTTGGCGATGGTGAGCACGGCGCGTTCCTCGACGTCGTGTTGCAGGGCATCGAGCCGCTCGTCGACGGCGATAACCGCCTGGGCGAGGGCTGCATCGCGCCGCACGAGGGCTATCGTCGCATCGCCCAGCATCTTCTCGGCGATGCCACCCATCTCGGCGATCTTGCTGCGCAGGGTATCGAGCTCGACGTCGTACGAGCTGACGATATGATCGGTCATCGTCGGCAATCCTTGTTGCTGCGGCAGCCTCAGCCGAAGCGCCCAGTGATGTAGTCTTGCGTCCGCTTGTCCTGCGGCGCCGTGAAGATCTGCTCCGTCGGCCCCTCTTCCACGAGCTTGCCGAGGTGGAAGAACGCCGTGCGCTGCGAGACGCGGGCCGCCTGCTGCATCGAGTGCGTGACGATGACGATGGTGTAGTTCTCGCGCAATTCGTCGATCAACTCCTCGATCTTTGCCGTGGCGATGGGATCAAGCGCCGAACACGGCTCGTCCATGAGGATGACCTCGGGATTGACGGCGATGGCACGGGCGATGCACAGGCGCTGCTGCTGGCCGCCGGAGAGGCCGGTGCCCGGCGAGGCGAGACGGTCCTTCACCTCCTCATAGAGACCGGCGCGCTTGAGGCTCATGGTGACGACCTCGTCGAGGTCGGCCTTGGAGCTCGTGAGCCCGTGGATGCGCGGCCCGTAGGCGACGTTCTCGTAGATCGACTTGGGGAAGGGGTTCGGCTTCTGGAACACCATGCCGACCTTCGCCCGCAACTGCACCGGGTCGAGATTCCGGTCATAGATGTCGCTGCCGTCGATCTCGATGCGGCCGCTGACGCGGCAGATCGATATCGTGTCGTTCATCCGGTTGATGCAGCGTAGGAAGGTGGACTTGCCGCAGCCGGACGGGCCGATGAAGGCGGTGACCGCCTTCTCAGGAATGTCAATCGAGACATCGTGCAAGGCGTGCTTGTCGGCGTAATAGACGTTGACCTCGCGGGCCACGACCTTCGTCGCTGCCTCGTCCGCGACTTCGGCCACCGTGGCCTTCGCCAGCTCGATGTTCGGCATCGTCGTCATCATTGAGAACTCCCTTCGGCCCGCGACGCGGCTCACCAGCGGCGCTCGAAGCGGCGGCGCAGCAGGATGGCAAGACCGTTCATGATAAAGAGGAAAGCGAGCAGAACCAGGATGGCGGCGGCGGTCTTGGCCTGGAAAAGCGGCTCCGGCAGGTCCGACCACAGGTAGATCTGTACGGGCAGCGCCGTCGCCGCATCGGTGATTGAGCCCGGTACGTCGACGATGAAGGCGACCATGCCGATGAGGAGCAGCGGCGCGGTTTCCCCCAGCGCATGCGCCATGCCGATGATGGTGCCGGTCATGATGCCGGGCATGGCGAGCGGCAGCACGTGGTGGAACACCGCCTGCTGGTGCGAGGCGCCGATGCCGAGCGCCGCCTCGCGGATCGACGGCGGCACCGACTTCAGAGCGGCGCGGCTCGCGATGATGATCGTCGGCAGCACCAGGAGAGCGAGGACGAGACCACCGACGAGTGGCGCCGAGCGCGGCAGGCCGAAGAAGTTGAGGAACATCGCAAGGCCGAGCAGACCGAAGACGATCGAGGGCACCGCCGCGAGATTGTTGATGTTGACCTCGATGAGGTCCGTCAGCCGGTTCTTCGGCGCGAATTCCTCGAGATAGACGGCGGCACCGACGCCGATCGGCAGGCACAGGACCAGCGTCACCAGCATGGTCAGCGCCGAGCCGATGAGAGCTCCGAGAATACCCGCCTGCTCCGGCTCGCGGCTGTCGCCAGAGGTGAAGAAGCGGCTGGCGAAATGCGACGCTACCATGCCGCGCTGCTTCAGGTCCTCGAGCCAGGCGACCACCTGGTCGTCAAGCCGACGGTTCGCCTCGGGTTGGGTCAGGGTGAGGATGTCCCACCCACCCGCCGTCACAGCGTCGGTATTGGCCAGCGGCACGAGCACCGTGCCGCGCGCCTCGGAGGCGCCGATCTCGGTCAGCTTGACGATGCCGCCGTTGATGAAGACGAGTTTCGAGGGCAGGTCAGCCGTCAGCCGCTCGGGCGCATCAGCCGCGGCAGCGCGTGCTTCGGCGGCAGCGGCATCGCCCTCGAGGTCGGCGATGCGCTTCTGCAGAGCCTCGCGCTGGTCGCCGGCGACATCGGCCGCCGCGGCGGTCAGCCGTGCGGCCTCGCGACGGTCGGCGGCCGCCTCCTCGCGCAGGCTCTCCTTGACCTCGGCAAGGGCGCGGGCGAAATCGGGGGCCGAGCTCGTCAGCACCACGTCCTCGCCGTCCAGCGTCACCTGCGCCTGCCCTTGGCCGACGCTCTCGCGCCGCCCGGTCATCAGGCCCTTGAGGTAGAGGTCGGCCGCGTCGTCGAGCAGTGCCTCGATCGTCACCGGCTGGCCGATGGCGGAGGGATCGGCCAGCACCCGATTGCGCAGCGTCATCGCCGCGCCAGACGACAGAAGGTCGTTGTTGAGCTTGCGGCGCAAGGCACGCGTCGTGACCTGCGGGAAGAGTTCCTGCAAGCCCCTGCGCAGCACGGCGTCATAATCGCCGCTGCGCAGCGCCTGCGGATCGGTGGTGCCGTCGCTGGACACCTGCTCCAGCGTCGGCGTCACCGTCATGGTCAGGCGATATTCGGTAAAAGCCGGCATCGCCTTGACGATGACGTCGCCGATCAGGACGACGAGGAAGATCGCCGCGAGCGCGATTGCGCCGATGCCATAGGCACGGAACCGTGCCTCCGCGGCGTGGCGCCGCCTCAACCGCGCCTGGGCCTCGGCCGACGAGAGACCGAACCGACGGGCGCCTTGAGGGGGTGCAGCAATGTCAGTCATATTGCTCTCGGTATTTGCGAACGATGCGCAGGGCGATGATGTTGAGCGCCAGCGTGAAGAAGAAGAGAACGAAGCCGAGGGCGAAGGCTGACAGGGTCTTGGCGCTGTCGAACTCCTGGTCGCCGACGAGGAGCGTCTTGATCTGCACGGTAACGGTCGTGACGGCCTCGAGCGGATTGAAGGTGAGGTTGCCAGCGAGGCCCGCGGCCATGACGACGATCATCGTCTCGCCGACGGCCCGCGAGATGGCGAGCATGAGGGCCGAGACGATGCCGGGGAGTGCGGCCGGCAGCACGACGCGCTTGATGGTCTCCGACCGAGTCGCGCCCATGCCGTAGGAGCCGTCGCGCAGCGACTGCGGCACGGCGTTGATGACGTCGTCCGACAAGGACGAGACGAAGGGAATGATCATGACGCCCATGACGAGGCCGGCGGCCAGCGCGCTCTCCGACGCAACGGACAGGCCGAGCGACTCGCCGACGTTCTTGATGAAGGGCGCCACGGTGAGCGCGGCGAAGAAGCCGAACACCACGGTCGGGATGCCGGCGAGCACCTCGAGCACGGGCTTGGCGACGGCCCGGACACGCGGCGTCGCATATTCGGACATGTAGATCGCGGCGAAGAGGCCGACCGGACCCGCGACCATCATGGCGATCAGCATGATGAGCGTGGTGCCGGCGAAGAGAGGCACCGCGCCGAAGGTGCCGGACTGGCCCACCTGATCGGCGCGGATCGCCGTCTGCGGCGACCACTGCAGGCCAAAGAGGAAATCGTACCAAGGATAGCGCGCGAAGAAGCGTAGCGTCTCGAACAGCACCGAGAAGACGATGCCGACGGTCGTCAGGATAGCGACGCCCGAACAAGCGATGAGGACGACCTTGGTGACATGCTCGAAACTGTTGCGCGCCCGAAAGTCGGGCGCCAGGCGCCGACGACCGAAGACGAAGCCGGCCGCAGCCCCGGCGAGGCCGAGCACGAGGAGAGTCACCTCCGCCTCGGTTCGAGCGCCCGCGTAGGCGCCGGCGGCAACGGTCGTGCCGGCATCGGGCGTGCCCGCGAATTGACCGAGAGCGACGAGGCGGGCCTCGCGCAGGCGTCCTTCCTTTTCCAGCGTGGTCTGCGGCGCAAGCTCCGCCGGGAGGGCGGCAAGCGTGCGAGCCTCGACGTAGCGTGGCGCAACCGGTGTCCAGGCCGCCAGGACGACGAGCATGGGCAGGACGCATAGCGTGGCCAGAAACAGGCCGTGATAGACGGGCAACGAATGAAGCCGAGCGCCGCCGCCGACGAACGCACGCCCCCTGGAACGTCCGAAAGCGAAGGCCGCCAGCGCAACGGCGACAATGAGCAGGAAGAACAAGCTAACCATCTCCGCCCCCGGGAGAGCAGCGGCAGGAGGCCGCGTCGGCGACCGGCTCTACCGCATTTTGACGGCAAAACGAAGCGGGTGGATGGTCCACCCGCTTCGCCTGCGTCAACGGATCAAAGCCCGGCGTCGGCGGCAAGCGGCTTCTGCGCCTCGACGTCGGCGCGCACCTTGGCAAGTTGGTCGGTCGGCAGCGGCACGAGACCCTTGCGCGACAGGTAGCCATCCTCGCCGAGTGCCTTCTCGGAGACGTATTCGGCGATGAACTTATCGAGCCCGGGCACGACGCCGATGTGCTGCTTCTTGAAGTAGACGAACAGCGGGCGGGAAACCGAGTACTTGCCGTCGGCGATGGTGTCGAAGTCCGGCTCCACGCCGTCGATCTTGGCCCCCTTGATCTTGGCCGCGTTCTCCTCGAGGAAGGAATAGCCGAAGATGCCGACCGCCTTGGGGTTGGCGTCGAGTTTCTGGACGATGAGGTTGTCGTTCTCGCCGGCGTCGATGTAGGCACCGTCCTCGCGGATCGTCTTCCAGGCGGCGGCAAAAGCCTTCGCGTCGCTCTTCTTGAGATCGGCGAGAACCTTCTCGGCGCCCGGCTCCATGACGAGCTCGAGGAAGGAATCACGGGTGCCGGAAGTCGGCGGGGGGCCAAGCACCTCGATCTTCTCGTTCGGCAGCGCCTTGTCGATGTCTGACCAGTTCTTGTACGGGTTGGCGACCAGCTTGCCGTCCGGACCAGGAACTTCCTTGGCGAGAGCGAGGAAAATCTGCTCCTTGGTGAAGTTGAGGTCCGGACCCGCCTTGGAATTGGCGACGGTCAGTCCATCGAAGCCAACCTTCAGCTCGATGATGTCGGCGACGCCGTTCTTCTTGCAGTCTTCGAACTCCGACTTCTTGATGCGGCGCGAGGCGTTCGTTGCATCCGGATGGTCCGTGCCGACACCGGCGCAGAACAGCTTCATGCCGCCGCCCGTGCCGGTCGATTCAACGACCGGCGCCTTGCCGGCGCCCGAACGGCCGAACTGCTCGGCAACCGCCGTCGTGAAGGGATAGACCGTCGAGGAGCCGACGATGCGGATCTGGTCGCGCGCCTGGGCGGCACCGGCAGCGGCGACGCCGGCCAGCGTGAGGGCGGCGACGCTGACGAGGGAACGGAATTTCACGGTATATCTCCCTGATCTCTTGGAGCGGGACGGCGATCGCACGGCCATGACGGGGTCGTGCCGCATCCGCTTCGGCAATGCCGCAAGCACCACCGACACCTCTTGTCTATGACGGCAAGGTGACAGCCGAATGACAGCGTAACAATTTGATCCGTCTTAGTTTTGCGATTCGTCGCCGAGCGCTGGCAGCGTCACCGTGAAGGAAGCGCCCCGGCCCACATCGCTGGCGATGGCGAGGCGCCCGCGATGACGCATCACGATGTGCTTGACGATGGCAAGGCCGAGGCCGGTGCCACCCTTGCCCCGGCTGGCCGCAACATCGACGCGGTAGAAGCGCTCGGTCAGGCGCGGCAGGTGCTCGGGCGCGATGCCGGGGCCATAGTCGCGCACCACGACCGACACTTCACCCCCGCCGCTACCCGGTGCCGTGGTCGCAACCCGTACGTCGACGCGGCCGCCACCTTCGCCGTATTTCACGGCATTCTCGATCAGGTTCTCGAAGACGCGCAGGAGCTCGTCGCGCTCGCCGCGCACGTTGACCGGTCCCGGCGGGGCCTCGAGCACGATCTCGACCCCGCGCTCGCGCGCCAGCGGCGCAAGCGTGTCGATCATGTGGCGCAGCAGGGCGATGACATCGACGATCGCCGTCGGTTGCACGTGCACGCTGAGCTCGATGCGCGACAGCGACAGGAGGTCGTCGATGAGGCGCGCCATGCGCTGCGCCTGCTCGCGCATGATGGCGAGGAAGCGTTCGCGCGCGGCCGCGTCGTTGCGAGCCGGCCCCTGCAGGGTCTCGATGAACCCCATCAGCGAGGCGAGCGGCGTGCGCAACTCGTGGCTGGCGTTGGCGACGAAGTCGACCCGCATGTGCTCCAGCCGGCGTGCCGGCGTCAGATCGCGGAAATAGAGGGCGGCCCCGGCCCGACCGGCATCGGCCCCGGCCTCGTCGGACAGGGGAGCGATGTGCACCTCGAAGGCGCGCTCGACCGGCACACGCTCGACAAATTCGACCGCCTCGGCCTTGCCGCCCTTCACCACCCGATCGAGACCATCGAGCACGTCGGGTGCGCGCAGAGCGAAGGACAGGGGATGGGCGTTGCGCAGGCCCGGCAGCACGGCAATCGCCGCACGGTTGGCGTCGACCACGAGGCCACGCCGGTCAACGATGACGACGGGATCCGGCAAGGCCGCCAGAACGGCCGCCGGCCCGAAGGCGTGTTTCTGGCGCCGCTCGCCCGTCGTCACGACACGGCCGCTCAGCGGCCGCCGGTCGCGGAAGGCAAGGCCTGCGACGACAAGGCTGGCGAGCGCAGCGAGCGCAGTCGAGATGCCGAGCGAGCCGCCGGCCAACGCGGCGAGCGTAAATATCGCGCTGCTGAGGCCGGCGGTTCTGAGCGCGATGGCATTGGCGCTGAGCCGCAGGCTGTTCTTCGTCGTCTCGATCATGCCCTTGCCCGAACCGGCCGCACTCCCGGCAACCAAGGCCGGCGAATCGGGACGGGCGGCACGTCAAGGAGTCATCTCAACCGCCCTTCCGCGTCATCCCGATGACAGCGGCGATACGCCCTCAGCCGCGGCCCGAGCCCTTGCCGGCCAGTTCGTCCAGGCGCGCCTGCATCTCGAGCACCTGGCGCTTGAGGTCGTCAAGGTCGCCGCCCGCCTGCCGGGGCTCGTCCTCGCGCGGCCGCGCCGTGGGCTCGCCCTGCTGCCCGCCGCGCGGGCCGAACGGGGAGAACAACCTGAGGGCCTCGCCGAACATCGCCATGTTCGTGCGCACGTGCTCTTCCATGCTCTTGAAGGCAGCCGCCGGGCCGAAGGCCTCGGCCATCTTTTCGCGCAGCTTCTGCTGCTCGCGCGTGAAGTTCTCGATGGAGAACTCGAGGTAGCTCGGCACCAGCGCCTGCATGCTGTCGCCGTAGAAACGGATGAGCTGACGCAGGAAGGCGACCGGAAGCAGGTTCTGTCCGGCCTTGTTCTCCTCCTCGAAGATGATCTGCGTCAGTACCGAACGGGTGATGTCCTCGTTGGTCTTGGCATCGAAGACGATGAAGTCCTCCCCGTCCCGCACCATCTGCGCGAGGTCCTCCAGGGTGACGTATGTGCTGGTTCCCGTGTGATAGAGGCGGCGGTTGGCGTATTTCTTGATGACGGTCGGATTTTCTTCTGTCGCCATGGCTCTGCTTTGTCTCGTCCCGGCCCCGGTAAGGGCTCATGCCGCGGCGCCCGAAGCATTGCCGGCGTCGGAACCGGTTGCCTGCGCACGGCCTCCCCGGCGCAGACGATAGGCGCTAATCAGCCCGACGAAAACTCATTTGTGCGACACGGGGGCGCGGTGCGCGCCAGATGTGGTGCTTGACGCTCCGCGGAGGCCCCCCGAAGATGGCTTCGACCCGTCCACATGGCCCCGTCCAAGCGGCCGCAGCATGACAGCAAGGCCGCCATGAGCGGCAAAAGAAGGAACAAGGGAGATCACCATGGCCTCCACGGATATCGTCATCGTCGCCGCCACCCGCACGCCGGTAGGCTCGTTCAACGGCGCCTTCGCCAACGTGCCCGCGCATGTGCTGGGCGCCGCCGCCATCAAGGGTGCCCTCGAGCGGGCGGGCGTCGCCGCCGAAGAGGTCGACGAGGTCATCCTCGGCCAGGTGCTGACAGCCGGCGAAGGGCAGAACCCGGCCCGCCAGGCCGCGATGAAGGCGGGCATCCCGGTCGCCAAGACGGCCTGGAGCCTCAATCAGGTCTGCGGCTCGGGGCTGCGCGCCGTCGCCCTCGGCATGCAACAAATCGCCAACGGCGATGCTTCCGTGATCGTTGCCGGCGGGCAGGAATCGATGTCGTTGTCGCCGCACGCGGCCCACATGCGCACCGGCACCAAGTTCGGAGACGTGCAGTTCGTCGACACGATGATTCGCGACGGACTCTGGGATGCCTTCCATGGTTACCACATGGGCGTGACTGCGGAGAACGTGGCCCAGAAATGGCAGATCAGCCGCGAGGAGCAGGACGCCTTCGCGGTCGCCTCCCAGAACAAGGCCGAAGCCGCCAAGAAGGCCGGCCGCTTCGCGGAGGAGATCACGCCCGTGACGGTCGCCTCGCGCAAGGGTGACGTCGTTGTCGACACAGACGAGTACATCCGCGACGGAGCGACGCTCGATGCGGTCGCCAAGCTGCGGCCCGCCTTTCAGAAGGACGGCACGGTGACGGCTGGCAACGCCTCCGGCCTCAACGACGGGGCGGCGGCACTCGTGCTGATGACGGCGACGGAAGCCGAGCGGCGCGGCCTCAAGCCGATCGCCCGCATCGCCTCCTGGGCAACGGCAGGCGTCGAGCCGGCCGTCATGGGCTCGGGCCCGATCCCGGCCTCGCGCAAGGCGCTCGAGAAGGCGGGCTGGAAGGTGCAGGATCTCGACCTCGTCGAGGCCAACGAGGCCTTCGCCGCCCAGGCGCTGGCCGTCAATAAGGACATGGGCTGGAACCCCGACATCGTGAACGTCAATGGCGGTGCCATCGCCATCGGCCATCCCATCGGTGCTTCCGGCGCGCGCATCCTGACGACCCTGCTGCACGAGATGGGTCGGCGCGACGCCAAGAAGGGCCTCGCGACACTGTGCATCGGCGGCGGCATGGGAGTCGCCATGTGCGTGGAGCGCTGAAGACGGACCCGAAGGGGCTTTCCGGCGGCGGCCTCACCCCTTCCCGACAACGATAACGGCCAGAGGGAGAGAAACATGGCACGAGTTGCAGTCGTCACAGGTGGCACGCGCGGTATCGGCGCCGCGATCGCGCGCGCCCTGAAAGCGGCGGGGCACACGGTGGCCGCCAACTATGCAGGCAACGACGAGGCCGCCGCCCGCTTCAAGAGTGAGACCGGCATCTCCGTCTACAAGTGGGACGTGAGCGATGCCAGCGCCTGCGCCGACGGGCTGGCGCGCGTCGCGGCCGATCTCGGGCCGGTGGACGTCCTCGTCAACAATGCCGGCATCACCCGCGACGGCATGTTCCACCGTATGAACCTCGAGCAGTGGCAGGCGGTGATCCGTACCAACCTCGATTCGATGTTCACGATGACCCGGCCGGTGATCGAAGGCATGCGCGAGCGCGGCTTCGGCCGCATCATCAACATCTCGTCCATCAACGGCCAGAAGGGCCAGATGGGACAGACCAACTATTCCGCCGCCAAGGCTGGCGTCATCGGCTTCACCAAGGCGCTGGCGCAGGAAAACGCCGCCAAGGGCGTCACCGTCAACTGCATCTGCCCCGGCTACATCGACACCGACATGGTGGCGGCGGTGCCTGAGGATGTGCTGAAGAAAATCATCGCCGGCATCCCCGTCGGCCGTCTCGGCCGCGCCGAGGAAATCGCCGCCGCGGTGGTCTATCTCGCCTCCGATGCCGCAGCCTTCGCAACCGGTTCGGTACTGACCATCAACGGCGGTCAGTACATCGCCAACGGCTGAGCCAGCGCGGGCGCGCGTCACTCCTCCCGGAAGGCGCGCGCCAGCTGGTCCGCCAGCGGTTTCAGCATGTAGGAGAGAGCCGAGCGCGAGCCGGTGCGGATATGGACCTCGACCGGCATGCCCGGGACGAGCCTGAGACCGCGCAGGCGGGCGAGTTCATCCGGCGCGATGTGGATCCGGACCTTGT
The DNA here is from genome assembly GCF_001418005.1 of Chelatococcus sambhunathii. Lineage (GTDB taxonomy): Bacteria > Pseudomonadota > Alphaproteobacteria > Rhizobiales > Beijerinckiaceae > Chelatococcus_A > Chelatococcus_A sambhunathii. The sequence goes on from NZ_LIOL01000006.1 coordinate 149,257, forward strand.
AGAACGCTTCACCCGTCGCCGCGACCGTGAGGAGGTCGGGCGCAACACTGGTGACGATGCCGGCGAGTTCGGGTGTGGTGCGCTGGCTGAAGGCCGAGAAGCGCACCACGGCCATCTGGTCCGGCGTCACCTGGTCGATGTCGCCCGGCGAGACCCGGGCCTCGACGACGAGTTCGTCGCTGCGCGGGACGATAAGCATCATAACCTGCCCCGCGCTGACAACCCCGCCAACCGTGTGTACATCGAGCTGATGGACGATGCCGTCCTGCGGGGCGCGGATGTCGATCCGCGCGAGCTGATCCTGCGCTGCCGTCCTGCGTTCGACATATTCGCCGATTCGGGCCTCGTAGTCCCGCAGCTCCTGCATCACTTCGGTCCGGCGGTTCTGGTCGAGCTGGATGATCTGCAGTTCCGTCTCGGCGATGCGCCCCCGGACCTGGGCGATGGCGGCGACGATCTGGCCACGCTCGCCGCCGAGGCGCGCGGCCTCCCGCTGCAGATGCTTGAGCCGGTTGATCTGGACGAGGTTACGCTCGAACAGCGCCAGCACACCGGCGAGTTCATCCTCGATCAGTGCGATCTCCCGGCCCTTTGCCGTCTGCTGGGCATCGAGGCCATCGATCTCGCGCCGCGACTGCAAGATGCGCTCGCGCAGCTGCGCTTTCTGACCCTCCATCGCCATCCGTCGGGCCCTGAAGAGGCGGCTTTCGCCATCGATGACCGCAGCGGCCTCGTCGTCCGTGCCGGCCCTGGCGACAAGGCCGGCGGGGAAGACGATCTCCGACAGGCCGTCACGCTCGGCGATGAGCCGTGCGACGCGGCCGGCCGCCTGGTCGAGCTGCTTGGAGACGAGTTGCAGACTGGCCCTGGCAAGGGTGGCATCGAGCCGCGCCAAGACGTCGCCAGCCCGCACCACGTCGCCTTCCCTGACATTGAGCTGGCCGAGGACGCCGCCGGTGGGATGCTGTACGCGCTTGACGTTGGATTCGACGACGAGGAGGCCGGGAGCGATGACGGCACCGGCCAGTTGCGCCACCGATGCCCAGCCGCCGATCGTGCCGAGCAGCAGGAAGGACATTGCGAGGCCGAGCGCCATATTGCGCCGGATCGAGCGCGCGTCGCAGCCTCCGGGTGGAAACCATGCGCTCATTGGGCACCCGCTTTGTTTTCCTCGACGACGGCCAGCGGTGCGGAGCTTCGGACGGGCCCCGATTGCCCGCGCATGCGGCGCAGCACCTCCTGGTGCGGGCCGAAGGCCTGCAGCGCTCCGTCGCGCAGGATGGCGATCAGGTCGACGCCCGCGAGCACGGCCGGGCGGTGCGCCACCACGACGACGATGCCGCCGCGGGCACGCACACCATGGATGGCTTCCGTCAGCGCCGTCTCACCTTCCGAATCGAGGTTGGAGTTGGGCTCGTCGAGGACCACGAAGAAGGGATCGCGATAGAGCGCCCGGGCCAGCGCCAGGCGCTGGCGCTGGCCCGCCGACAACGCTTCGCCGCGCTCACCGATCTGCGTCTCATAACCGTCCGGCAGACGCAGGATCATCTCGTGCACACCGGCCGCCATGGCCGCGGCGATCACCGCCTGGGCATCCGGCTCGTCCTCGAATCGGGCAATGTTGGCGGCGATGGTGCCGGCGAACAGCTCCACGTCCTGGGGCAGATAGCCGATGTGGCGGCCGAGGACGGTCTCGTCCCACTGGTCAAGGGCGGCGCCGTCGAGACGCACCGTGCCCGAGGCGAGCGGCCAGACGCCGACGAGGCCCCGCGCGAGGGATGACTTGCCGGCGGCGCTTGGGCCGATGATGCAGAGCGCCTGCCCCGCCTGCAGCCCGAAGGAGACGTTGCGAACGCTCGGCCGGCGCTGGCCCGGCACTGCGACCGAGAGTTGCTCGACGGCAAGGCTGGCGACGGGCGCCGGCAGGTCGAGCCGTCGCGCCGCCGGCGGTATCGCCTTGAGCAAGCTGGCGAGCCGGTGCCAGCTGTCGCGTGCGGCGACGAAGGACTTCCATTGCCCGATGACCAGTTCCACCGGCGCGAGCGCCCGGGTCGCGGCGATCGAGGCGGCGATGATGGCCCCTGCGGTCACCTCGCCGCGAATGGTCAGCCATGCGCCGAGTGCGAGAATGAGCGACTGCAGCAGGAGCCGCAGGACGCGGGAAGCGGCGCCGAGCCCGCCGACGATGTCGCCTGCCCGCCGCTGCTCGGCGAGAAAGGCCTGATTGAGGCCCAGCCAGCGCGCCGTGAGCCGTTCTCCAAAGCCCATGGCGCGCAGCACCTCGGCATTGCGGCGACCGGCGAGGCCGAGGTTGATACGTTGCACATTCTGCACAGCCAGCACGCGCTGGGGCCGGCGCGAGAGGATCTCGGCCGCCACGGTCAGGCCGACGAGCACCAAGGCACCCGCAGTCGCGAGGAGACCGAGGAAGGGATGCAGAACAAAGACGAAGAGCATGTAGAGCGGCATCCACGGCAAGTCGAAGAAGGCCGAGAGGCCGGGCCCTGCTACGAAACTGCGCAGCGTGTCGAGGTCGCGCACCGGGGTGAGACCGTCGTCCTGAAGCGCACTCCTGAGCGGCAGCGCCAGCACGCAGCGGAAGACGCGGGGAGCGAGTTCGGCGTGAAGGTGGCTGGCGATCCGCCCCAGCACCCGGCTGCGCACCGCCTCGAGCCCCCCCTGGAAGCCGAAGAGGAGCACGACGAGTACGCACAATGCGGCCAGGGTCGGCTCGCTGCGGCTCGACAGCACCCGGTCGTAGACCTGCAGCATGAAAATGGAGCCGGACAGCGCGAGGCAATTGATCACGCCAGAGATGAGGGCAAGACCTCCGAAAACCCAACGCAGTCGCCGAAATGCAGTCGCCAGTTCGCTGCGCGGCTCACTCATCGGCTCGCGTCCCTAGGACAGTCCGCCGCAGCGGACGACATCAGGCGGATGCGGCGATCGCGCAGCCGCCAGGTGCGGAGCCGGGGGGCGGCGTGCTGCGGCACACCGTGGGGGAAGGTGGAAGGACCGCCGCCCCCCGGCCCGAAGCGCCCCTGACCGGAAGCGCCCGCACAATCTGTATACGCGTCCGTCTTTACTGGATAAATAAGAAGCGCCGGAGCGCCACATCAATTGCGCTGAAAGCAAAATATCGATTGAATATTATTGATGAAGCTTGCGACGACTGAAAGATTGCTATTGATATGACAGACGATGGCATGCAGATATCTCAGGCCCTATGGCAGGAAGAGGCACGATCGCCACGCGGACAGCGAATCACGCTCAGCGCCCGGCTGTCGCATGCGCGGGCGTTGCCTCGCACCAACCGGTCGCGTCGAGGGCGGCGCGCATGTGCGGCGGCGCGGGGGCTGCGACCCGCACCGCCTCGCGGCTGGGATAGAGCGGGATGGCGAGCGCGGCGGCATGCAAGTGCAGCCCCGGCCCGCCTCTGCGCGGGGCATGGCCGTAGATGGTGTCGCCGAGGATAGGGAAGCCCGCCGCGGCGCAATGGACACGCAGCTGATGGGTGCGGCCGGTCACCGGCATCAGGGCGAGCCAGCTGACGCCCTCCCCGCGCCCGAGGACGCGCCAGCGCGTCAGCGCCGGCTGGCCGGCAGCATCCACCTTCATCCACCAGCCCCGCGCGGGATCGCGCGGGGCGAGCGGCATGTCGATCTCGCCCTCCTCGTCGCCCGGCCCGCCCTCGACGATGGCCCAGTAGGTCTTCTCGACCTTGCCCGACTGGAACAGGCGTCCCAGCTTGTCGAGCGCCTTGCGATGGCGGCCGAGCACGAGGCAGCCGGAGGTGTCGCGGTCGAGCCGGTGGGCGAGCTCGGGCCGCCGCGGCAGGCCGAAGCGCAATGCGTCGAGATGGTCGCTCAGCGTCTCGTCGCTCGTCGCCGTGCCGCTGCGCGGGCCGGGATGAACGGGCATGCCCGCCGGCTTGTCGATCACCAGCATCAGCGCGTCGCGATAGAGGAGGCGCGACACTATATCGAACGGCAACTCTTTCTCGTTCATGCGCTTCGGGCTATCGAGGGGGCAGGCCGAGGGCAAGGGAAAAGAACGCGAGGACCGATGAGCGACGGCGACAAGGACAAGCGCGGGATGCTGGCCCGGCTCTTCCGGCGCGGCGAGACCGCCCAGCCGGAGCCGCAGGCGCCGCCTTCCGAAGCCGAGGCGCCGCAGCCGCCATCACCGCCGCAGGAGGCCCCGCCCCAGGCAGTGCCCCAAACGTCGCCCGAGGCCACTCCCCAGCCCGCGCCCCGGCGCAGCTGGTGGCAGCGGCTGAAGGAGGGGCTGGCGCGCACCTCGTCCTCGCTCGGCCTCGGCATCACCGAGCTCTTCTCCAAGCGCCGCCTCGACGCCGCGACCATCGACGACCTCGAGGACATCCTGATCCAGGCCGACCTCGGCATCGAGACAGCGGCGCGCATCACCCGCTCGATCGCCGAGGGGCGCTACGACAAGGCCATCGACCCCGAGGAGGTCAAGGCCGTGCTGGCGCGCGAGGTGGAGGCGGTGCTCGCCCCCGTGGCGCATCCGCTTGCCGTCGACGCCGGCAGGAAGCCCTTCGTCATCCTCATGGTGGGGGTCAACGGCTCGGGCAAGACGACCACTATCGGCAAGCTCGCGGCGAAGTTCCGCGCCGAGGGGCGCAAGGTCATGCTGGCGGCGGGCGACACCTTCCGCGCCGCGGCCATCGAACAGCTCAAGGTGTGGGGCGAGCGCACCGGCGCGGCTGTGATCGCACGCGAGCAGGGGGCGGACGCGGCCGGTCTCGCCTTCGACGCCCTCAGCGAGGCGCGCGCGAGCGGCACGGACGTCGTGCTCGTCGACACCGCCGGGCGGCTGCAGAACAAGGCCAGCCTCATGGCCGAACTCGAGAAGGTGGTGCGGGTGATGAAGAAACTCGACGAGACGGCGCCGCACGCGGTGCTCCTCGTGCTCGACGCCACGACCGGCCAGAACGCGGTGAACCAGGTCGAGATCTTCGGCAAGACGGCCGGCGTCACGGGTCTCGTCATGACCAAGCTCGACGGCACGGCGCGCGGCGGCATCCTCGTCTCCATCGCCGCCAAATTCGGCCTGCCCGTGCATTTCATCGGCGTCGGCGAGGGCGTCGAGGACCTCGAACCCTTCACGGCACGCGATTTCGCCCGCGCCATCGCCGGATTGGAAGCATAAGAGCATGTCGAAGGAACTTGTGGAAAGCGACCCGAAGGGCCAGCACCTGCCGCCGCTCATCAAGCTCGCGCTGGAGCTTGGGCCGCTCGGACTGTTCTTCCTCGCCAACACCCGCCCGGGGCTGTTCGCGCCGCTCATGCAGCCGCTCGTGCCGGCCTCGATCCTGGCAGGCGGCCAGGCCGGCATCTTCACGGCGACGGCGGTGTTCATGCTCGCGACACTGGTGGCGCTCGCCATCCATTACCGGCTCGTCGGCAAGCTGCCGATCATGCCGCTCGTCTCCGGCATCGTCGTCCTCGTTTTCGGTACGCTGACGCTCGTCCTGCACGACGAGTTGTTCATCAAGCTCAAGCCCACCATCGTCAACGCGCTGTTTGGCTCGGTCCTGCTCGGCGGGCTTCTGTTCGGCAAGTCGCTGCTCGGCTTCGTGCTCGACAGCGTCTTCGAGCTCGACGCCGAAGGCTGGCGCAAGCTGACCCTGCGCTGGGGCCTGTTCTTCTTCTTTCTCGCGCTGCTGAACGAGGTCGTCTGGCGCACGCAGACGACGGACTTCTGGGTGAACTTCAAGGTCTTCGGCGTGATGCCCATCACGCTTGCCTTCGCGCTCGCGCAAACGCCGCTCATCATGCGCCACAGTCCGGCGACGGACGAGGGCACCAAGTCCTGAGCCACAGGCTCAAACGGCGTCATTCTCCAGCGTGTAGATCGGCATCGCCTCGTTGCGCCCGCGCAGGGTCTGCGTTCCAAGGCTTCGCCAATGCGAGCCGGCGCGCTCAGGATCCTCGCCCGCCGCCCTGAGGACGTCGCCCGAGGCGACCAGCGGTACCTCGAGGGCCTTAGTCGCGTCCTCGAGTCGGGCCGCGACGTTGACGGCATCGCCCATGACGGTGAATTCGAGGCGCTGCTCGTCGCCGATGGCGCCGACGAAGGCCGTGCCGAAGTGAACGCCGATGCCCACCGCTACCGGCACGGCACCGGTTGCCTTGCGCAGCCCGTTCCACTCGTCGACCGAGGCAAGCATCGAGCGGCAGAAGGCAAGCGCCCGGGCCGCATCGTCGCCGCTCGTCTGCGGCAGACCGAAGATGATGAAGGCGCCGTCGCCGATGAACTTGTCGATGACACCGCCGTGCTGGCGCGCCGCCCGCGTGACGCGGGCGCGGAAGGCGCCGATGAAGCCGGTGAGTGCCGCTGGGCTCATCGCCTCGCCCATGGCGGTCGAGCCGCGGATGTCGATGAAGACGAGCGCCACTTCGGCGCGGCGTCCTATCCGCAGGTCCTCGATGTTGTCGCTCGACAGCACGGGCAGAAGCTCGGCGGGGAGATAGCGCGCGAGATTCAGCCGGCGTGTCGTCTCGGCCACCGCCCGGTTGAGCAGGCGCCGGCCGCGCACGGCGCCAAGCACGAGCACCGCCCCGCCGAGCGCGAGCATCGCGGCACGGGCCGTGTTCGCCGGTACGGAATAGAACATCTCCGCATCGCGCAGGAAGGTCTCCGGAGCGAGGTTCGAGCCCCATCCCCCCAAGCAGGCGACCAGTGCCAAACCGACGAGGGTCAGGCACAGGGCATAGAGCTGCACCCAGGGACGGATGCGCAGGGCACTGACCGCAAGCAGCAGCGGAAACACTCCGACCACCGGAAACATGCTCATGAACGCGACGGGCAGGCGCAGGTCGCGCAGGTCGGCGAGAAGGCTGCCGGTGAGGACGGCGATGTCGACCGTCACCGTCACATAGGCCATCCATGGCCGCCAGCGGCCGAACTTCACGAGCAGATAGACCGCAAGGCCCGCGAAGAAGAGGAGGCCAAGCGTCGCCCGCGCCTGGTTGCGCGCCTCCGTAAGATCGAGCAGCGAGATGTCGTTGCTGCGCTTGAGGACAACCTCCACGGTCACGAGGAGCGCGACCGCGATGGCCATACGCACCACGCTCGCTGCCCGTTCGGCCGACAGGTCGGCCTCTAGCAGCAGGCGCTCGCTGCCATTCGCCGGAAGGGCTGGCGCCATCGATCCCCCTAGCGTTGCTGCGCCGCTCTCAGTGCCGGCAGGAAAGTGCCGTTCAGGCTGTCCGGCGTCAACGGGCCGATGTGCTTGTGCCTGATGGTGCCGTCGGGCCCGACGATGAAGGTCTCGGGCACGCCGTAGACTCCCCAATCGATGGCGGCGCGGCCGCTCTCGTCAATACCGACCGCGCCAAAGGGATTGCCGAGGGCGCCAAGGAAGCGGCGGGCGTTCTCGGGATTGTCCTTGTAGTTGAGACCGAGGAGGCGCACGCCCGGCTGGGCCGCGAGCTCCATCAGCAGGGGATGCTCCTGCCGGCAGGGCGCGCACCAGGAGGCCCAGACGTTGACGATGGTGACCTCGCCCCGCTTCAGGTCCGCATCGGAGAAGCCCGGGACCGGCGCACCGCCCGGCCCCGACAGTCCTTCGAGCGGCGGCAGGGCGAAGGCCGGCACGGGACGGCCGATGAGCGCCGAGGGAACGCGTGAGGGATCGCCCGCGAAGAGCCGCACGAGAAAGAGCGCGGCAAGCAACAGGAAGATTCCGAGCGGGAGGAGAAGGATGAGCCGGCGACGGCGCATCTCGGGCGAACCCGCATCGTCATCTGCCGCGAGGCCGTTCTGCTGCTGACTCATGGGGCGGCCTCCTGCCGTGCGGACCGGCGGCGCACGCCGCGCGCCTCGAGCTGCTTGAGCGCGCGCCGCTGAGCACGATGGTCGATAATGGCGCGCAGCACGAGCCCGCCGATGACGAGCGCAGTGAAGGCATAGCTCGCGATGATGAAGCCGGCGTGGGGATCGCTCATCGGGCGGCTCCCGCAGCCGTCTCGGCGCCGGCGTCGAGGCGCTCGGCCTCCATCAGCCGCAGGCTGCGCACGCGCCGGCGCAGGATCTCGTTGCGCATGCCGGCGACATGCAGGGCTATGGCGAGCACCGTGCAGCCAAGGGCCATGACGAGGAGCGGCCACAGCATCGAGGGATGAATGGTCGGCCCGTCGATGCGGAAGACGGCCGCCGGCTGGTGCAGCGTGCTCCACCAGTCCACCGAGAACTTGATGATCGGGATGTTGACCACGCCGACGAGCGTCAGCACGGCGACGGCGCGCGCGGCGCGACCGGGATCGTCCACCGCCCGCCACAGGGCCATGATCCCGAGATACATGAGGAAGAGCACGAGGACGGAGGTGAGCCGCGCGTCCCACACCCACCACGTGCCCCACATCGGCTTACCCCAGAGCGAGCCCGTGACAAGACAGACGAAGGTGAAGGCGGCGCCGATGGGCGCGGCGGCCTTCTGCGCGACGTCGGCGAGCGGGTGGCGCCACACGAGCGTGCCGAGCGCCGAGGCGCTCATCATCACGTACATGAACAGGCCGAGCCAGGCGGCCGGCACGTGGATGAACATGATGCGCACCGTCTCGCCCTGCTGGTAGTCCGGCGGCGCGACGAAGAACGACAGGTAGAGCCCGACCCCGAGCAGCGCGGACGCGAGCGCGGCGAGCCACGGCAGCAGCCTGTCGGCGAGGCCGAGAAAGCGCGTCGGATTGGCGAGGTTCCAGAGGCTCGAGAGGCGCGGCACGCGGTCGTTCGTTCCAGGTTTCGAGGAATCTTGGGCCTGATCTAACGTCGCGCGATCGTGGCTGCAATTGGGCGCTTCGTCACGCGCTTTGCCGCAGGGCGGCGGCGGCGGCGAAGGTGCCGATCACGATCGCGACAAGAGACAAGGCCGCAAGGATCAGGAAGGGGGTGAGGAAGGCGATGGTGCCAGCCGTCGCGGCGCTGGCGGCGGAGACGCCGAAGATGAGGGTGGGCACCATCAGCGGCATGACCAGGATGGCGAGCAGCAGCCCGCCGCGCCCGAGCGAGGCCGTGAGCGCCGCGCCGACGGCGCCGATGAAGGTCAGCGCCGGCGTGCCGACGACGAGCGTCGCCGCGACGGAAAGCATCGCCCCGGGCGTCAGCGCCAGCAGCAGGCCGAAGAGGGGCGCGCAGAGCGCGAGCGGCAGGCCGGTGGTCAGCCAGTGCGCCACGCCCTTCGCCGCCACCAGCACCTCGAGCGGCGTATCGCTCGACAGGATGAGATCGATGGCGCCATCCTCGACGTCGGTTTGGAACAGCCGGTCGAGCCCGATGAGCGTCGCAAGCACGGCCGAGAACCACAGGAGGGCCGGGCCGATGCGGGCAAGGAGATTGAGGTCCGGCCCGAGCGCGAAGGGCACCACGGCGACGAGCATCAGGAAGAAGACGAGCCCCATGGCGCCGCTGCCGCCGACACGGGCCGCCAGCCTTAGGTCCCTCAGGACGAGAGCGAGGAAGGCGCGGGTCATGTCAGGGCGCTTGGTTTTTTAGGAAGGCGGCATGGTCCAGCCCCTCCCCCTTGCGCGGAGGAGAGAGGCGCGCCTGGCCGAAAGACCGTGTTCTCCATCCTCATGCCCGCTCCCCCTCTGCCCCGCCGGACATGTCGACGCCGGGCACATGCGCGTCGATGCTCAGCGTCTTCGTCCCCTCGAGCCCAAGCGGCGCGTGGGTTGCGGCGATGATGAGGCCGCCCTCCGCCAGATGGCCCTGCATGACCTCGGCGAGCCGGGCCTGCGAGGCCGCATCGAGGGCCGAGGTTGGCTCGTCGAGGAGCCACAGCGGGCGACGGGAGACGAAAAGGCGGGCGAGCGCGACGCGCCGCCGCTGCCCGGCGGAGAGATAGCCCGCCGGCAGGTCCGCGGCGCGGGCGAGGCCGACGCGCGCGAGCGCTTCGCGCGGGGAGAGCCGCGGCCGGCCGAGCATGGCGCCGGCGAAGGCGAGGTTCTCCTCGGCCGTCAGCGACGCCTTCAGCCCTTCCTTGTGACCGACGTGGTTGGCGACCTCGGCGAGCGTCGCCTCACCGATGCCCTCGGCGCGGATCTCTCCCGCCGCCGGCGTGAGGCGGCCGGCGAGCATGGCGATGAGGCTCGACTTGCCGGCGCCGTTGCGACCGGTGACGACGAGCGCCTCGCCGCTCGCCAGCGCGAAAGAAAGGTCCCTGAACAGAAGACGTTCCCCGCGCCGGCAGGCGAGCCCTTCAACCGAAATGCGCATGAGCCCGCCCCTCTCGCATGCCTGCCTTCTTTAGAATGATTGTCGTCCGTGTAGCGGAACGCAGGAAAATTCTCTATATGACCCGTGGCTGCGCCGCGCGCCTCGTCGCGTGGATCCCCGGGCGCCCCCGGAGCGGCGCGCGCACTTCGCGCATCGGCCGAACGAACCTCTAGTTCGATCATCGTGATGTGAGGATCCCAGCCGTGACGACCATCGACAGTTTCAAGAGCCGCAAGACGCTTTCCGTCGGCGGCAAGACCTATACCTACTACTCCCTGGCGGAAGCGGAAAAGAACGGCCTCGACGGCATCTCGCGCCTGCCCTTCTCGATGAAGGTGCTGCTCGAGAACCTGCTGCGCTTCGAGGACGGCCGCTCGGTGACGAAGGACGACATCGTCGCCGTCAAGGAGTGGCTCGTCAACAAGGGCGCCGCGGGGCGCGAAATCGCCTTCCGCCCGGCGCGCGTGCTGATGCAGGATTTCACCGGCGTGCCGGCGGTGGTGGATCTTGCGGCCATGCGCGACGCCATGAAGCAGCTCGGCGGCGACCCGACGCGCATCAACCCGCTCGTGCCCGTCGACCTCGTCATCGACCACTCGGTGGTCGTCGACTTCTTCGGCTCGTCCTCCTCGCTCGCCCAGAACGTTGCGCGCGAGTATGAGCAGAACCAGGAGCGCTACCGCTTCCTGAAGTGGGGCCAGAGCGCCTTCGACAACTTCCGCGTGGTGCCGCCCGGCACCGGCATCTGCCATCAGGTCAACCTCGAATATCTCGCCCAGACCGTCTGGACGAAGAGCGAGGGCGGCGAGACGACGGCCTATCCCGACACGCTCGTCGGCACCGATTCGCACACCACGATGGTCAATGGCCTCGGCGTGCTCGGCTGGGGCGTTGGCGGCATCGAGGCAGAGGCGGCCATGCTCGGCCAGCCACTGTCCATGCTGCTGCCGGAGGTCATCGGTTTCAAGCTCACCGGCCGCCTCAAGGAGGGCGTGACGGCGACAGACCTCGTGCTCACCGTCACCCAGATGCTGCGCAAGAAGGGCGTCGTCGGCAAGTTCGTCGAGTTCTACGGCCCCGGCCTCGCGCACATGACGCTCGAGGACAAGGCGACCATCGCCAACATGGCACCGGAATACGGCGCGACCTGCGGCTTCTTCCCGGTCGATGCCGAGACGCTGCGCTATCTCGACAAGACGGGCCGCGACGCCGACCGCATCGCCCTCGTCGGCGAATATGCCAAGGTGCAGGGCATGTTCCGCGAGGACGGCACGCCCGACCCGGTCTTCTCGGACACGCTGGAGCTCGACCTCGACGACGTCGTGCCCTCGCTCGCCGGTCCCAAGCGCCCGCAGGACCGCGTGACGCTGGCCGACGCCAAGGCCGGCTTTCTCGCCTCGCTGGAGAGCGAGTTCAAGAAACCGGGCGAAGCGGGCAAGACAGCACCATCCTCGAACACGCGCGGCGACAGCTTCGCGCTTGGCCACGGCGCCGTTGTGATCGCGGCGATCACCTCCTGCACCAATACCTCGAACCCGAGCGTGCTGATCGGCGCCGGGCTTCTCGCCCGCAAGGCGAAGGAGAAGGGCCTGAAGCCGAAGCCGTGGGTGAAGACCTCGCTCGCACCCGGCTCGCAGGTGGTGGCCGAGTATCTCGCCAAGTCAGGCCTGCAGGGGGATCTCGACGCCATGGGCTTCAATCTCGTCGGCTTCGGATGCACGACCTGCATCGGCAACTCGGGCCCGCTGGAAGCGCCGATCTCGAAGACCATCAACGAGGCTGATCTCGTCGCCGCGGCGGTGCTCTCCGGCAACCGCAACTTCGAGGGCCGCGTCAATCCGGACGTGAAGGCGAACTATCTTGCCTCGCCGCCGCTCGTCGTCGCCTATGCGATTGCCGGCTCCATGCAGGTCGACCTCACCACCGAGCCGCTCGGCACCGGCTCGGACGGCAAGCCAGTCTACCTCAAGGACATCTGGCCGTCACCGAAGGAGATCCAGGGGTTCATCGACGCCTACATCACCAACGAAATGTTTCGCACGAAATATGCGGACGTCTTCAAGGGTGACGAGAACTGGCAGAAGATCGACGCGCCGGCCGGGCAGACCTATGCCTGGGACAGCCAATCGACCTATGTCGCCAACCCGCCCTATTTCGTTGGCATGGGCAAGACGCCCGAGGCGACGAGCGACATCATCGGGGCGCGGGTGCTCGGCCTCTTCCTCGATTCGATCACAACCGACCACATCTCGCCCGCAGGCTCCATCAAGGCGGCGAGCCCGGCCGGCAAGTACCTGATCGATCATGGTGTCGCGGTCGCCGACTTCAATCAGTACGGCACGCGCCGCGGCAACCACGAGGTCATGATGCGGGGCACCTTCGCCAACATCCGCATCAAGAACCAGATGGTGAAGGACGAGGCCGGCAATGTCGTCGAGGGCGGTTACACCCTCCACTGGCCGGACGGCGAGCGTCTGCCGATCTACGACGCGGCCATGAAGTACAAGGCCGAAGGCGTACCGCTCGTGGTCTTCGCCGGCCGCGAATACGGCACCGGCTCGTCGCGCGACTGGGCGGCCAAGGGCACCAACCTCCTCGGCGTGCGCGCCGTGATCGCCCAGAGCTTCGAGCGAATCCACCGCTCCAACCTCGTGGGCATGGGCGTCCTGCCGCTCGTCTTCGAGGAAGGAACGTCCTGGCAGACTCTCGGCCTCAAGGGCGACGAGACGGTGACCATCCGCGGCATCTCGGCCGGCCTCAAGCCGCGCCAGAGGCTGGAAGCCGAGATCACCTTCGCCGATGGCACGGTCAAGACGGTGCCGCTGCTGTGCCGCATCGACACCCTCGACGAGCTGGAGTACTTCAGGAACCGCGGCATCCTGCACTACGTGCTGCGCCAGCTCGCGGCCTGATCCGAGCCGGCAGGCCGGCGCTTGCGCAGGCACCGGCAGCGGGTTTATGGAGAACAACGACGCCGGCGGTTGGACAACCGCCGGCGCTCATGTATAGGGAACCGCTTTCAACGGAACCTGCGTTCAGCGGATGACGGGGCGCCCATCCGCTACCGCTGCTCCGCCCCGCCGCAAACAGACAGGAGAGAGAAGCGATGGCTTCCACTTTCGAGACCGTCGCCGGCATCATCTCGGAGACGTGCGACATCCCCCGCGAACAGATCACGCCCGAGAGCCACGCGATCGACGATCTCGGTGTCGACTCGCTCGCCTTTCTCGACATCGCCTTCGCCATCGACAAGGCCTTCGGCATCAAGCTGCCGCTCGAGACGTGGACGCAGGAAGTCAACGAAGGCAAGGTGCCCGCCGAGGAATATTTCGTGCTCAAGAACCTGTGCGCACGTATCGACGAGCTCGTCGCCGCCAAGGCCTGACGCACGCCTGAAAACGTCTTTTCACCGGCGGTGCGGCCTTTCACCGCGGCGTCGGGCCGGCAGATCCCGAAGAGCCCATGCGCCTCGAATACTTCCAGATGATCGACCGTGTCGCCCTCTTCGAGGAGGCGGGCGAGCGGCTCGAAGCCCATTCGACGGTGCCGATGGCAAGCCCCGTCTTCGAGGGGCATTTTCCGGATCACCCGCTGATGCCGGGTGTGCTCCTCACCGAGACCATGGCGCAGGCCTCGGGCTATCTCATCCTGGCGCTGACGCGCTTCACGCATATGCCCTTCCTCGCCGGCGTCGAGAAGGCGAAGTTCCGTTCGTTCGTCGGGCCGGGCGCGCCGCTCGTCATCGAGGCCAGACGCATCCACCAGGGTTCCGGCTACGCCGTGACCAGAGCGAAGATTTCGAGCGCCGGCAAAGGCATCTGCGACGCCGAGCTCATGTTCCGCATGCTGCCCTTCCCTGCGGGGCTGTCGGACCGCATGCGGGAACAGGCCCTTGGACTCGGCCTTGCGCTCGACGCGCCCGTCCCGGAGGCATGACATGACGCGCGAGGTCTTCATCACCGGCATTGGCATCGTCTCCAATCTCGGCGAGGGCATCGAGGCGCATCTTGCCGCGATCGACGCCAGCCGTCCGGCGACGGTCGAGGCCGAGCGCTTCAAGCCGCACCTGGTGCATCCGATGGTACCGCTCGAATGGGAACGGCAGATCCCGAAGAAATCCGACCAGCGGCAGATGGAAGTCTGGCAGAAGCTCGGCGTCTATGCGGCGGGGCTCGCCCTGGACGATGCCGGCATCAAGGAGGACAAGGCGCTCCTCGGCAAGCTCCACCTCGTCTGCGCGGCCGGCGGCGGCGAGCGCGACTATCAGGTGGACGGCCAGGTGCTCACCGGCCTGCCCGAGGCGGCCGATCCTGGCGCCTTTCTTAACGAGCGGCTGATGAGCGATCTCCGGCCCACGCTCTTCCTCGCCCAGCTGTCAAACCTCCTCGCCGGCAACATCTCCATCGTGCACGGGGTGACCGGCGCAACGCGCACCTTCATGGGCGAGGAGCAAGCCGGCGTCGATGCCTTGCGGATCGCCAAGGCGCGCATCGCCGCGAACCAGGGCGACATCTTCCTCGTCGGCGGCTCCTACAATGCCGAGCGGCCGGACGTGCTGCTCGTCTACGAGATGGCCGGCCTCCTGTGGAAGGGTCATTTCGCCAGCGTCTGGGAGCGCGGTGAGAAGGGCGGTTTCATCCCCGGCAGCGGCGCAGCCTTCCTCGTGCTTGAGGCGCGCGACCATGCCGAAGCGCGCGGGGCAACGGCCATCGCCCGGCTTGCGCATGTGGGCGCCGATCAGGCGCGCCGCGTGCCCGGCGCGGCGGGCGAGGCGCTCGACGGCCTGTTCGAAAGGGCCGGCGGCTTCGACGCGGCGAGCGGCCTCGTCGTCTCGGGCGCCACCGGCGTCGCCGGCATCACGGCGGAAGAGAAGGCGGTGCTCGACCGGCGCACCGACGGCACGCGGCGCATCGCCACGGGCGACCTCTTCGGCAACATGCTGGAGCCGCAGTTCCCCGCCGGCGTCGCGCTGGCAGCGGCCCTCGTCAGGCGCGGCGACGCGCGGCAGGCGGCGGTGACGAGCATCGGACATGCCCGAGGCGAGGGCCTCGCCCTCATCGAGCGCATCTGAGCGGAGGCAGAAATGGCCACGCCCCACAGGGACAAGCATGGGCGCCCCCTCGTCGTCGTGACGGGCATGGGAGTCGTCACCTCGCTCGGCGAGGGCAAAACCGACAACTGGACGGCCCTGACGGCCGGGCGTTCAGGCATCCACCGCATCAACCGGTTCGCCATCGACAACCTGCGCACGACGATCGCCGGCACCGTCGATTTCGTGGCTGCCGAACCGTTCTGCGCGCCGGCGCTGTCGGAGCAACTCGCCCTGCGCGCCGCCAAGGAAGCGGTCGCGCAAGCGGACATCGGCCGACCCGGCGATTTTCCCGGCGCCCTGTTCATGGCCGTCCCCCCCGTGGAGATGGAATGGCCGCAGCGCGAGGCGCTGGCGCAGGCTGGCAAACGCAATGGCGAGACCAGTTACGGCACGCTTCTGGCGGGCGCCGAGACAGGCCGTTTCAAAGCCTGGCACGAACTGTTCCTCTTCGGCACGGTGGCAGCTCGCATCCAGGACCGCTTCGGCACCAAGGGCTCGCCCGTCTCGCTGTCGACCGCCTGCTCGTCGGGTGCCACCGCCATCCAGCTCGGCGTCGAGGCGATCCGCCGCAGCGAGGTTTCGGCGGCGCTCGCCATCGGCACTGACGGCTCGGTGAACCCGGAATCGCTCATCCGCTTCTCGCTGCTGTCGGCGCTTTCGACGCAGAACGACCCGCCGGAGGAGGCCGCCAAGCCGTTCTCCAAGAACCGCGACGGCTTCGTCATGGGCGAGGGCGCGGCGGCACTGGTGCTGGAGGACTATGACCACGCGCTCGCGCGCGGGGCGACGATCCTCGGCTTCGTCCTCGGCTGCGGCGAGAAGGGCGACGGCTTTCACCGCACGCGCTCGAGCCCGGACGGGGCGCCCGCCATCGCCGCCATGCGTGAAGCCATCGCGGACGCGGGGCTGACGCCGGACGACATCGACTATATCAACGCGCATGGCACGTCGACGCCGGAGAACGACAAGATGGAATCGATGGGCTGCCTCGCCGTCATGGGTGAGCGCATGCGCGAGGTGCCGATCTCGTCCAACAAGTCGATGATCGGCCACACGCTGACGGCGGCCGGCGCCATCGAGGCGGTGTTCTCGCTCCTGACCATCGGCGAGGGGCGCATTCCGCCCACCATCAACTACAAGGTGCCCGACCCGACGATCCCGCTCGACGTGGTGCCGAACGTGGCGCGGGACGCAAGGGTCGGCCGCGTGCTCTCCAACTCCTTCGGCTTCGGCGGGCAGAACACCTGCCTCGTCTTCGCGGCGGAACCGGCATGAGCGGCGAACCCGCAAGGCGCGTTCTCGTCACCGGCGGCGCCAAGGGCGTCGGCGGGGCCATCGTGCGCGCGCTCGTGGCGCAGGGCTTCGACGTCGATTTCACCTACCGGGCTTCGGCCGAGGCGGCAGAGGCCCTCGCCGGGGAGCTCGAACAAGCCCATCCCGGCCGCTCGGTGCGGGCGCTCGCGCTTGACCTCGCCGACCGGGCGGCGCTCGACGCCTTCTGCGCGGCCGTCGAGGAGACGGCCTACTTCGGCCTCGTGCACAATGCCGGCCAGTCCTACGACGCGCTCGCGGCCATGATGGCGCAGGACAAGGCGGAAGCGGCGATGCAGGTCAATTTCTGGTCGCTGACCCAGATCGCCAAGGGCCTGATGCGCACCATGCTGCGTGCGCGGGCCGGGCGCATCGTCGTCATCGGCTCCGTGGCGGCCCTGCAGGGCAACCCGGGCAATGCCGCCTATGCCGCCTCCAAGGGCGCGCTCCTCAGCTACATCCGCACGCTCGCCGTGGAAACCGCCAAGCGCGGCGTCACCGTCAACTACGTGGCGCCGGGCTTCATCGACACGGACATGATGGCGCCCTACGCCGCCTATCGCGCCAATATGGAAAAGCAGATCCCGACCGGCCGCTTCGCCCGGCCGGAGGAGGTCGCGGGCCTCGTCGCCTTTCTTTTCTCGGAACCGGCAGGCTATATCACGGGGGCGGTCCTGCCGATCGACGGCGGGCTCACCGCGCAGATCGGCGTGCACCGCTGAGGCGGCACGCCCCAGACCAGAATTTCGAAGAGACGGCGAGGCTCATGCGCGCATTAAGGCTCCACGGCGACCGCGACCTGAGGCTGGAGGAGATGGAGAACCCGCCCCATCCCGGCCCCGGCGAGGTGCAGGTCCGCGTCCATGCCGTCGGGCTCAACCACATTGACGTGTGGGGTTTCCGCGGCATGGCCTTCGCCAAGCGCAAGATGCCGCTCGTCGTCGGAGCCGAGGCCGCCGGCGCAGTCGTCGCCATCGGCGAGGACGTGACGCATGTCGACGTCGGCGACAAGGTCGCCCTGTACGGCGCGCGCACCTGCGGTATCTGCCGGGCCTGTGTCGAGGGCCGCGACAACCTGTGCGAGAACGTCGGCGGCATCATGGGCTTCCATGTCGACGGCTTTGCCTGCGATTTCGTCAACATGCCGCAGCGGCTCGTGGTGAAAGTGCCGGACGAGGTCTCGTTCGAGGACGCGGCCTGCGCGCCGATCGCCTTCGGCACCGTGCAGCACATGCTGTTCGACAATGCGCGGCTGGAGCCGGGCGAGAGCGTGCTGGTGCACGCCGGCGGCTCGGGCATCGGCACCGCCGCCATCAAGATGGCGAAGGCCATCGGCTGCACGGTCTACACCACCGTCGGCGACGACGAGAAGGGCGAGAAGGCGAAGGCGCTCGGGGCCGATCACGTCATCAACTACCGCAACGAGCGCTTCGAGGGCGAGGTCAGGCGCCTCACCAAGCGCAAGGGCGTCGACGTCGTCTTCGAGCATGTGGGCGCGGACACGTGGAACGGCTCGCTGCTCTGCCTCAAGCGCGGCGGCCGGCTCGTCACCTGCGGCTCAACCTCGGGCGTGTCGACGACCATGAACCTGATGCAGCTCTTCCAGCAGCAGTATCGCATCTTCGGGTCCTTCGGCTGCTCGATGCGCAACATCCGCGAATCGCTCGACAAAATGGCGTCGGGCCTCACGCCGGTGATCGACACCGTCTTCCCGCTCGAGCATTTCGCACAGGGGCTGGAGCGGCTCGAGAGCCGCAAGGTCTTCGGCAAGATCCTGGTGCGCTTCTGACGATGTGGCCGAAAGCGCGGCGCATGGCATCGATCCGGTTGAGGGCAGGCGAAGGGGCTGGCGCGTGAGGCCGGCTTCAACGCTCAAGCGCGCTGGGCTCGCCGTCGCCGAGGTCGTGATGGTGGGCCTCGTGCGGGCCGTCTTCGGCGTCCTGCGCCTCCTCGGGCCCGAGCGGGCGAGCAATCTCGGCGGCGCCGTCGCCCGAACCATTGGTCCTCTCCTGCCCGTGCACCGCATCGGGCTTGCCAATGCGCGCGCGGCCTTTCCTGAAAAGAGCGAACACGAAATCCGCGCCATCGTGCGCGGTGCATGGGAGAATCTCGGCCGTACGGGCGCCGAATATGCCCATCTCGACGTCCTCTTCGACTACGACCATTTCAACCCGAAGGCCGACGCCCGGGTGGAGGTGGACGGCATCGAGCATTTCGAGGCCCTGCGCGACGACGGCAAGCCGGGCATCATCTTCTCCGCCCATCTTGCCAACTGGGAGCTGCCGGCCATCTGCGCCGCCCGCTATGGGCTCGACGCGACGGCGGTCTTCCGCGCCCCCAACACGCCGGCTGTCGCGCGCGTGGTGCACGAGGTACGCAGCGGCACCATGGGCGGGCTCGAGGCGGCGCGGCAGGGGGCGGCCTTCGCCATGCAGAGCGTGCTCGAGCGCGGCGGCCATCTCGGCATGCTGATTGACCAGCACTTCACCCGCGGCGTCACGGTGCCCTTCTTCGGCCGCCCGGCCAAGACCAACCCGATCCTCGCCAAGTTCGCCAGGCGCTTCGACTGCCCGGTGCATGGCGTGCGGGTGATCCGCCTCCCCGGCCTGCGCTTTCGCCTGGAGCTGACACCGCCCATCGATCTGCCGCGCGACGCCAAAGGCGAAATCGACGTCGAGGGCGCCATGGCCGTCATGACGGCGGTGGTCGAAGGCTGGGTGCGGGAGCACCCGGAGCAGTGGCTGTGGATGCACAGGCGCTGGCGGGTTCCGGCGCGATGATGCCCAGCGTCGCCCATGATCAAGGCAAAGTGACTTTCGCGACGGCACGGCTTGCGCTTCATTGTGACCCTTCGGAAAAGGGATCGGTGTTCATGAAGCGCTGGGCCGCCAGCCTCGTCCTCGCAACCATGGTTCTCGCGGCCGTCAGCTGGGAGCGTGCCCGGGCCGAGCAGGCGATCCATAGTGTAGTCGAGCTGTTCACCAGCCAGGGCTGCTCCTCGTGCCCGCCGGCCGATGCACTGCTTGGCGAACTCGCGGGTGAGCCGGGTGTCGTTGCCCTGACGCTGCCGGTGGATTACTGGGACTATCTCGGCTGGAAGGACACGCTCGCAAGCGCGTCCTACACTGCGCGGCAGCGCGGCTATGCAGAACAGCGGGGCGACCGGCAGGTCTATACACCGCAAATGGTCATCGACGGGCTGCGCCATGCCATCGGCTCGGACCGCAAGGCAGTCGAGGCCGCGCTCGCTGCCGAGAAACAGGCCGGCGCCATGAGCGTGCCGCTCACCCTCTCGTCGGATGGGGCGACGGTGCACGTCTCCGTGGCAGCGGCGCCCCAAGGGATTAATGATGTCGTACAGGCTGGCGCCGCGGCAGCTGACGACGAGGCAGAGAAGGGCCCGCCGAAGGGCGTGCTGTGGCTGATGCCGGTGAAGCGCCGGGAGCGCGTGAAGATTGGCCGCGGCGAGAACACCGGCCGGCAGGTGATCTATACCAACGTGGTGCGCGGCATCATGAAGGTGGGCAAGTGGTATGGGCGCGAGGCCACCTTCATGCTGCCGCAGGACATCGCCCGCCCGGACGGATGCGACGGCTACGTGCTCATCCTGCAGCGCGGCACCGGCAAGGTGCCGGGGCCGATCCTCGGCGCGGCCAAGAGCCCGGGCCTGTGACTGCGGCGTCCGTCAGTATCCAGCCGCGAGCGTGCCGCGCTGGCGTGTGTCGGACGCCCCGGCGAGCCCCTCCGGCGTGACCATGATAGAATTGGCCGAGCCCGAGGTGGCGCCGACAGTGATCTTCTGGCCGCGTGCGGCGAGGATCTTGAGCGTGTCGGGAGAAAGGCCGCCCTCGGCGAGCAACCGGTCTGGCTGCCACTGGTGATGGATGCGCGGTGCGACCACCGCCTCGGCGATGTTCATGCCAAAGTCGACCACATTGACGATCACCTGCAGCACCGTGGTGATGATGCGGCTGCCCCCCGGGCTGCCGGTGACGAGCACGAGCTTGCCGTCCTTGAACAGGAAGGTTGGCGTCATCGAGGAGAGCGGGCGCGCACCCGGCGCGACGCTGTTCGTCTCACCGCCGACGAGACCGTAGGCGTTCAGCGCCCCGACCTTGGCGGCAAAATCGTCCATCTCGTTGTTCATCAGCACGCCGGTGCCGGCGGCGACGAAGGCGGCGCCATAGGAGAAGTTGAGGGTATAGGTGTTGGCGACCGCATTGCCGTCCTTGTCGACCACCGAGAAATGCGTCGTCTGGTCGCTTTCGTGCGGCAGGGGATCACCGGCCTTGACCTCCTCGGCGCGGCGGGCGCGGTCCTTGTCGAGCGCGACGCGCAGGCTGTCGGCATAGAGCTTCGAGGTGAGGCCCCGGAGCGGCACGTCGACGCGGTCGGGATCGCCGAGCCAGGCCGCCCGGTCGGCATAGGCCGGCTTCATCGCCTCGGCCATGACGTGCAGCGCGTCGGCACTGCCGGCGCCCATCGCAGCAAGATCGAAGCCCTCGAGGATGTTGAGGATCTGGACGAGATGCACGCCACCCGAGCTCGGCGGCGGCATCGACACCACCTCGTGGCCGCGATAGGTGCCACGCACGGGCTTGCGCTCGATGACGCGATAGCGGGCGAGATCCTCCACCGTCATGACGCCGCCCGCGGCCTTGACGGAGGCGGCGATCTTCTCGGCCACGGGGCCGCGGTAGAAGGCATCCGGCCCTCCGTTGGCAATGGCTGCGAGCGTGTCGGCGAGGTCGCGCTGCACGAGGCGCTCACCTCTCTGGAAGGGGCGCCCGTCCTTCAGGAAGATGGCGGCCGTCGCCGGGTCGCGACCGAGACGGGCCGAAGCCTGCGGCAGCGAATCGGCAAGGTCGTCCTCTACCGCGATGCCCTCGCGCGCCAGGCGCTCGGCCGGGGCGACGAGATCGACCAGGGTGAACTTGCCCGAGCCATATTTCTCGAGCGCGTGGGCTAGGCCCATGACTGTGCCCGGCACGCCGACGGCAAGGCCCGAATCGCGCGACTTCTTCGGGTCCGGCTCGCCCTTCTCGTCGAGGAACATGTCGCGGTGCGCGGCCGCGGGCGCGCTTTCGCGATAGTCGATAGCGACGGTCTCGTTGCGCTCGGCGAGATGGACCAGCATGAAGCCGCCGCCGCCAAGATTGCCGGCCCGCGGCAGCGTCACGGCGAGCGCGAAGCCGACCGCGACCGCCGCGTCGACAGCGTTGCCGCCCTTGCGCAGCACCTCGACGCCGACGCGCGTCGCCTCGGCCTCCTGCGAGGAGACCATGCCGTTCGGCGCGATGACCGGCAGCAGCCGCGCCTGGCCGGAGATGATGGGCTGGCCGGCCGGAGGCGCCACCGGCTGCTGGGCGAGGGCGAGCGGGGCGGCAACAGCGATGGAAACGGCGGCAAGAAGCGCCTGGAGCGGCCGGATGGAGCGGAATGACGTCATGGATCTCCTCCACATGCGAAAGTGGAGGTTAGCGTCTTGTCCGCATGCTGATAAACATGCCGCATGCGGCGCGCGCAGCGGAAAATTGCAGCCGCTGTCCCTACGAGGTTTTGCATGACGTTCCTGCCAGAGCCTGCCGTCCTCATCGCCTATTCGCTGGCCTGTTTCGTGCTGTTCGTCACGCCGGGGCCGGACATGAGCCTTTTCCTTGCCAAGACGATGGCCGAGGGGCGGCGTTCGGGCATCGCGGCCATGCTCGGCGCGCTCACCGGCTGCTGCGTGCACACGCTGCTTGCCGCTCTCGGCGTCTCAGCCCTTCTCGCGGCCTCGGCGACTGCCTTCACCATCCTCAAGGTGGTCGGCGCCCTTTATCTGCTCTGGCTCGCCGTGGATGCCGTCCGCAACGGCTCGGCCCTCAACGTCAAGGCGGGCGCGCGCCCGCCGGCCTCCTTCGCACGCACCTTCCTCCTCGGCATCGGCGTCAATCTCACCAATCCGAAGATCGTGCTGTTCTTCGTGACCTTCCTGCCCCAGTTCGTTGCGGCCAGCGACCCGCACGCCTCGGCCAAGCTTATCTTTCTCGGCCTCTACTTTATCGCCTTCTCGCTGCCGCTCGCCGTGCTGCTCATCCTGGCGGCGGACAAGGTGGTTCGCGCTCTCAAGGGCCGCCCGCGCATCATGCGGGGGCTCGACTTCGCCTTCGCCGGTCTCTTTGGCGCCTTCGCCCTGAAGATCCTCGCGACCCAGGGCCGCTGACAGACGGCGCCGACGGTTCAGCCGTTGCGCGGCGGATCGAACGTCTCGACCATACGCGGCTGCGGCCCGAGAAAGGCGAGCGCCACCCAGCGGCCGGGAACGCGGCTGATCGACAGGTTGTAGTTGCGGGCGAGTCTCACGAAATCGCTGCGGGCGACCACAATGCGGTTCTCGCGCGTTTCCAGCGCATCGAGCACCCGCCGGATCTCGGGGTTGGAGCGCCGGTCGGGATAGAGGTTCATGAGATCCATGACCTTGCCGAGCGCCCGGGAGAGGTCGTCCTGCGTCTCCATGAACCTCCGGAAGCGTGCGGGATCCGTCGGCGCCTCCGGCTGGGGCCGCAGGGCAAGGACCGCGGCCTGCGCCTCGCGCAGCCGCTCGACGAGCGGGCCCTGTGTGGTGTTGACCGTTTCCACCATGGCGATGATTTCGGGCACCATGTCGGCACGGGCGCGGAACTGCTCTTCCACCTCGCGCCAGGCCTCGCGGGCCGCCGCACCATAATGCGGCGCATTGTTGGCGCTGACAGCCACCCAGGCAGCGGCCGCCACAATCACGGCCAGGCCGGCAACGAGCGCGAGTCGCCGCGAGATCATCGATTGAACTCCTTCATGAAACGCGCTGGCCTCATGCCGCAGGCTCGCTGCGCTCGATGCCCGCGGTGCGGCCGGCAATGAGCCAATAGACGAGCCCCGACAACGAACCGGTGAGAAACAGAAGCAAGGTGATGCGCAATTCGCCCTCGCCGGCCCGGCCGGCGCCGGCGGCCCACGGCATGGCGGCGCTGATGAGGCCGCTCGCCCCGCCGTACCAGACGAAAGAGCGCCAGCCGCCGATCTCGCCGGCCGCAGCCGCGACCGCCGGAGGCAGGACGAGCACCATGAGCGCCATCGTCCACAGCGCGGCACCGATGGCGAGCGCCGCCACATCCGGCGCGCCCTCGCTCATGATGGCGTCGAACAGTGCGAAGAAGCCGGCAAAGCCGAGGCCGGCGATGAGCTCGTGCATGGCGGGCTCGCCGAAGCTGGCGACGACCAAGAAGATGAAGCCGGCCGTGATGGCTGCCCCGAGCGCGAAAGCGACGACAGCGAGCCGGACGAGAAAGCGCATGAGGGGCCTTTATTCGGCGGCGGAGAACATGCCCTCGGCGCCGATACCGGATTCGAGCATCAGGCGGGCGCGGGCCCTCAGCTTTTCCGTCTCGCTCTTCAGCTGGCCGCAGGCCGCCAGGATGTCGCGGCCGCGCGGCGTGCGCACGGGGCTCGCATAGCCGGCATCGAACACGATCTGCGAGAACCGCTCGATCGTCTCCCAGTCGGAGCATTCATACTGGCTGCCCGGCCAGGGATTGAACGGGATGAGGTTGATCTTGGCCGGAATCCCCTTGAGCAGGCGCACGAGAGCCCGGGCGTCCGCCTCGCTGTCGTTGACGCCCTTCAGCATCACATATTCAAAGGTGATGCGCTTGGCGTTGGAAACGCCGGGATAGGTGCGGCAGGCCTCGAGCAGCGTGGCGATCGGGTATTTCTTGTTGAGCGGCACCAGCACGTCGCGCAGGTCGTCGCGCACGGCGTGCAGGGAGATGGCCAGCATGCAGCCGATCTCCTCGCCGGCACGGGCGATCATCGGCACGACACCGGAGGTCGACAGCGTGATGCGGCGGCGGCCGATGCCGAGGCCCTCATTGTCACAGACGACGTCCATCGCCGCCTTTACGTGGTCGAAGTTGTAGAGCGGCTCGCCCATGCCCATGAGGACGATGTTGGTGACGAAGCGCCCGCCGTCGCTCGGCACGAAGGCGCCCTCGGGCGGGTTCTCGTCCGGCCAGTCGCCGAGCCGGTCGCGTGCCACCATCACCTGGGCGACGATCTCGGCAGAGGTGAGGTTGCGGACGAGCTTCTGCGTGCCGGTGTGGCAGAAGGAGCAATTGAGCGTGCAGCCGACCTGGCTCGACACGCAGAGCGTGCCGCGGTCGACCTCGGGAATGTAGACGCACTCGATCTCGGCGCCCTTGTCGAAGGGGCTGGTCGAGGGCATGCGCATGAGCCATTTGCGCGTGCCGTCGCGCGAGACCTGCTCAGTGATTACCTCGGGCCGCGCCAGCGTATAGGCCTCGGCGAGCCGCGCGCGCAGGCCCTTGCCGATGGTCGTCATGACGTCGAAGTCGCGGGCACCGCGCAGGTAGATCCAGTGCCACAACTGGCCGACGCGCATGCGCAGCTCGCGCGCTGGGATGTCGAGCGCGGCGAGGCTGTCGCGCAGTTCCTGGCGAGTCATGCCCACGAGCGAGGGCTTGACGGGCATCGCCACGGGGCGCGGTTGTGAAGGGGCGCGGAGCGCCGCCTCCTGCGAGGGCACTTGCATGGGTCCGGTCCAAAACAGAAAGTCCCGGCGCTATAACACGCCGGGGCCGTCATCGTCACCTCATGCCGGCAACGAGGCCGATAACCCGATGCGGGGCCGACCCGTCCAGAGGCGTTTCATCGCAGCCGTTCGGCTGGAGCCGCTCATTTGCACTCGTCGTTCACTCGTTTCAGCGCCTGCGTGAAGCCCTGGAGCGAGTATTCGTCCGTCAGCTTGTTGCCGCGGCGCGATTCCACGTTGATGACCAGCTTGGCGCCACGCTGGAAGGACGTGATCACCTGGCTCTCCTGCGCCGGGTCCTTGACCCATGCATTCTCGCCCTTCGTAACAAGTGCAAAGGCCGTATCGCCCACAGTCGCGCGGGCATCGACATTCTCGCGCGTGGGGAAGCCCATGACGAAGCTGACCTCGTTGCGCACGTTCTCGGCTGGCCGCTTCGAGACGAAGAGATAGGCGGGATCACGGTTGAGGCCGGCCGGCAGGCGCTGCTTCGGCTGCGTCATGGCGTAGCAGACGCGCGCATTGCCTTGACCGGTGGCATAGGCGCCCCAGTCGCCGTAGGTGGCAAGCAGCGTCGCCTGGCCGCCGGCCGCACCCTGCGCCGCCGCCGGCTGGCTCGCAACCAGGGCGGCAACGGCTGCGCCGATCACGAAAAGGCCCGCGCCGGGCCGCGCCGAAAATCCTCGAATCATCAGAGCGTCACACTCCCTCGTTCGAGTGGAACACATCCCGCCCGGCGCCTCGTAGGCGTCCGGAAGGGGGCGAAATTATGATCGCGCCGGCCGGCATCGGTCCCGGTGCGCAGCCGTTCATGAAGCCGAAACGTTAATCGAATTTTATTGAGAGATTATTTCCCGCGCCCGGCGCCTGTGATCATCGGTGATGGCGCCCGCCGCCATGGCGATCGCGGCAGCAAGCACCGCCATGTCGTCAGTAAAGCCCAAGAGCGGGAGGAAATCGGCCACGGCATCGGTCGGCAGGATGAAGTAGCCGAGCGCGCCGAGCAAGGTGAGCTTGACGCGGCGCGGTGTCGCCGGGTCGATCGCGCAGAAGTAGACGGC
Source organism: Chelatococcus sambhunathii (assembly GCF_001418005.1). Classification (GTDB taxonomy): domain Bacteria; phylum Pseudomonadota; class Alphaproteobacteria; order Rhizobiales; family Beijerinckiaceae; genus Chelatococcus_A; species Chelatococcus_A sambhunathii. The sequence goes on from NZ_LIOL01000006.1 coordinate 175,532, forward strand.
GACGAGATCCTCGGCGAAGGGAGTATTTGCGGCGACACGACGCAGAGCCTTCCAGAAACGGCGCGTCACGCTCTCCTCGTCGCGCACCGCTCGCCTTATGGCCCGCATCTCCTCGCGCGTCAGCGGGCGCGCGATCGTCTCGTCCATTCCCTGCCTCCTTTAAGGGCGACAGTCGCATCGCCCACCATCGATTCTGGTGCCGCAAGACCAAGGCCAGAAGATGGTTTGCGGAAGCTGGCCGCGCAAGGTTTCGCGACCGCTTCACCATCGGCATTGGCACCGGCGCACCGCCGGCACCGTTTGCGCCGGGCTGCAGGTGCGCTAAACCCCTGAGGAAGCATCGGAACACCGACAGTAGTGCCGGCAAGAGAACATGAGGGAGGAGAAGGCATGAAGTTCGACGCATCGACCGCCGCCGTGGTCACCGGCGGGGCCTCCGGCCTCGGCGAGGCCACCGGGCGCATGCTGGCCGCAGCCGGCGTGAAGGTGGCGATCCTCGACCTGAACGAGGAGCGGGGGCGGGCCGTGGCAGCGGAGATCGGCGGGCTCTTCGTGCGCACCGACGTGGCCGACGAGGCGTCCGTCGATGGCGCGCTCGCAGCGGCGAAAGCCGCGCACGGGCCTGCACGGATCGTGGTCAACTGTGCCGGCATTGCTCCCGGCAAGCGAACCGTGGCAAAGAAGCGCGACACCGGGGAGTTCGTCGCTCACGATGTTGCGAGTTTCGCCCGCACGGTGGCCATCAACCTCGTCGGCACATTCACTGTGACGGCCAAGGCGGCCGCCGACATGGCAAGCCTCGCGCCCGTCACCCCCGACGGCGGACGCGGCGTCATCGTCTGCACGGCCTCGGTCGCGGCGACCGACGGACAGATCGGCCAGGCAGCCTATGCGGCCTCGAAGGCCGGCGTGATGGGCATGACGCTGCCGGTGGCACGCGATCTTTCGACGCTCGGCATCCGCGTCATGACGATCATGCCTGGGCTGTTCGAGACGCCGATGTTCGCCTCCGTCCCCGAGGACTACCGCAAGGCGCTCGAGGCAAGCGTGCCCTTCCCCTCGCGGCTGGGCAAGGCGGAGGAATATGCCGCGCTTGTGCGCGCCATCATTGAGAACGACATGCTCAACGGCTCGGCCATCCGCCTCGACGGAGCGATCCGCCTCGCCCCAAAATAGCCGTGCTCCCGCGAGCGGCCAATTGCTGCCTCAATGACACGGTCTGTTGCGCGCGTCGGTCGATCGGACGAATCCATCCCCCGTTGACCGGCCGCGCCAAAGCAGGAGACGGCATGACGGGAAACGGCATCATACGCGGCAGGCACGGGGTCCTGTGAGCACGACCCTCGCTTCGCCGCGCGGCAGTGCCTGTGACGTCCTCGGAGCGTCGCAACGTTTCATCGATCTGCTGCCGGTCGCCATTTACGTCTGCGACAGGGACGGCTGCATCGTGCGCCACAACCGCTCCGCGGCGGCGCTGTGGGGGCGCGAGCCGTCGCCGCAGGACCGTTTCTGCGGTTCCCTCGCCCTTCGCGCGCCCGATGGCACTCCCATCGCCCATGCCCATTGTCCGATGGCCAATGCATTGAGGACCGGCCGGGCCGTGAGCGACGCCGAGGTGCTCATCGACCGCCCGGACGGTGAGACGCTTTTCGTCCTCGTCAACATAGAACCGATCCGCGATGCCTCCGGCGCTGTCGTCGGCGCGGTCAACTGTTTCCGCGACATCACCGAACAGCGGCGAATGCACGAGCGGCAGGAACTGCTGTTGCGCGAGATGGACCACCGCATCAAGAATCTGTTCGCCTTGGCGAGCGGTATCGTCGGTCTCAGCGCGCGCGGCGCCGCGACGCCTCAGGAAACCGTCGAGGCGGCCCGTCGTCGGCTTGAAGCGCTGGCGCGGGCCCACACGCTGACGCTGCCGGGCACCGGCCTCAGCGGCGAAGAGACGCGCAGCGCGACCCTTGCCGCCCTTGTCGACACCATCGTCTCGCCCTTCGTCGACCCACGGGCCGAAGAGCCACGGATCGTCGTCGACGGACCAGAGGTCATCCTGGGCGGCGGCGGGCTGACCAGCTTCGCCCTGTTGCTGCACGAATTCGCCACCAACGCCGCCAAATACGGTGCTCTGTCGTCGTTCGGCGGGCGCGTCATCATCTCCTGGCGCACCGACGCGGACACTCTGCATCTCGCCTGGCGCGAGGTGGGAGGCCCCGCCCCGTCGGGCGGCGAGGCGGCCGGCGAAGGCTTCGGCAGCGTGCTGGCCCGCAGCGCCGTGCGCAGCCAGCTGGGCGGCTCCCTCGCGCGCGAGTGGCGGCCGGACGGACTCGTCGTGACACTGACGGCCCGGCTCGACCGCCTCGCCTGATCAGGCGCCAGCTGCCGCGCGACGGCCCGACATGTAGGGGTGGCGCGCGAGTGCATAGGCCGCTTCGACAATGTAGGGGCCGCCGCCCACCGAGGCGCGCGAAGAGAACAGCACGAAGCGGTCGGCGGTGAAGGTGAGCGGCCGGAAGGCGCCTTGCCCGGCAAAATAATCCGCCACATCGAGCGGCGAAGCATCGCGCAGCCGCGCCAGGGTGACGTGCGGCGTGAACTTGCGCGGCTCAGGCGGCAGGCCGGCGTGGCGCACGCAGCGCTCGTGATCGGCCTGCAACTCGGTCAGCGCGGGGTTCGGCCGCACGCGCGCGAAGATCGTCCGTGGCCGGCTGCCGCCGAAGGAATCGAGCATATCGAGCGTCACCGTGACCGGCGGCCGGTCGATATCGGCAAGGGAATCGTAGATGTCCGCCGCCGTGGTGGCATCAACGTCACCAATGAAGCGCAGCGTGATGTGATAATTCTCGACATCGATCCAGCGCGCGCCATAGAGACCGCCGCGGTAGCGCGCGAGCGCTTCGGCTATGTCGGCGGGAACTTCGAGGCCGGTGAACAGACGAGGCATGGCCATCCTCCCTCGTTCCAGAGGCTTCGCGGCACCGGCAGCCGTCACGGATACCGGATTCCCCCTCCCGCTGGGTCTTGTCTGGCGCTGGCAGCGCCGGCCCAGGCGAATCGCTCCCTCGTCCAAGGATCGCGCGCCCGCCCGGCCCTGTCCAGAGCGCGACGGGCGCACGTCGGCTGGCTCCGAGGCTTCGGCCTCAGGGACAGGGATTGCCCTGGCGCTGATGAATCGCATCGATGCGGGCCTCGACCTCCTCGGTGATCGTCACGTCGAGCGCATCGATGTCGGTCCGCAACTGGTCCATCGTCGTCGCGCCGATGATGGTCGACGTGACAAAGGGGCGGCTGGTGGCAAAGGCGATCGCCATCTGGGCCGGATCGAGACGGAGCTCTGCAGCCAGCGTAACATAGGCGTCGATTGCCTCGGCGGCGCCGGGCTTCTCGTAGCGCTGCAACCGGTCGAAGAGCTGCTTGCGGCTGCCCGGCGGCAAGGCACCGTCGCGGTACTTGCCGGTGAGATAGCCCTGCGCAAGCGGCGAATAAGCGAGAAGGCCGACGTTTTCGCGCATGGCGATCTCGGCGAGGCCGACCTCGAAGGTGCGGTTGACCAGCGAATAGGCGTTCTGGATTGACTGCACCCGCGGCAGACCCTTCACGGTTGCGTGATGAAGGAAGGTCATCGTGCCCCAGGCGCTCTCGTTGGAGAGGCCGATGTGGCGGACCTTACCCGCTTTCACGAGGTCCCCGAGCACGGCGAGAATCTCGTCGATCGGGTTCTCGGGCCCCTCGGCGGCGCGGAAGATGGTCGGGTTGGAGCCGAACTGGGTCACCGCCCGGTCCGGCCAGTGCAGCTGATAGAGGTCGATATAGTCGGTCTGAAGCCGCTTGAGACTCTTGTTCACCGCTTCTTCGATCTGCGCGCGGTTGAGCTCGCCCTTGCGCCTGCCGTCGCGGAACCAATCCATGTCGGTGCGGCCGACCACCTTGGTGGCGAGGATGATCTTGTCGCGGTTACCGCGCGCCTTGAACCAGGAGCCGATGATGCGCTCGGTGGCACCCTGCGTCTCGGCCTTGGGGGGAATGGGATAGAGCTCGGCTGTGTCGAAGAAGTTGATGCCGCGCTCGACGGCATAGTCCATCTGCGCATGGCCTTCAGCCTCGGTGTTCTGCTCGCCCCAGGTCATGGTGCCGAGGCACAGTTCGCTGACCATGAGATCGGTGCGGCCGAGTTTGCGGTAGTTCATAAGGCAGTCCTCATCGTGCGGCGCCATGCCGCCGCGTCTGGCCCTTGCAAGAGAAAGCGGCCGGTCAGCCGCGGGGAGGCAGGGAGGACACGAACCGCACGACCGTCGGCAGCATGCGCGCGACGATGCGTTTCACGCCCTCGGCATTGGGGTGCATTCCGTCTGGAAGGTTGAGGCCGGGGATGGCCGCCACCTCTTCGAGGAAGAAAGGATAGAACACAAGGCCGTGTCGCGCCGCAATATCCTTATAGATGGCATCGAAGCGGCGCCTGTAATCCTCGCCGAGGTTCGGCGCGGCCACCATGCCGACCAGCATCACGGGGATGTTGCGCGCCTTGAGCCGCGTGACGATCGCCTCCAGCGCCTCGCGCGTCACGTCGGGCGATACGCCGCGCAGCATGTCGTTGGCGCCGAGCGCCAGGATGACCGCATCGGTCCCCTCCGGCACCGACCAGTCGAGCCGCGCGAGGCCGCCCGATGCGGTGTCGCCGGAGACACCAGCATTAGCGATCTCGACCTCCATGCCCCGCTCGCGCAGGGCCTTCTCGAGAACGACGGGAAAGGCCGCGTCCTGCGGCAGGCCGTAGCCGGCCGTCAGACTGTCGCCGAGGGCGACGAGACGCAGCGGCTCGGCAAGCACGCCACCGGTCGCGGCAAGGACCAGCATCACATGAAGGAGAGCGAGCGGCAGGGTGCGACGAAGACGTTTGATCATCCCTGACAAGGTCCCATATGACGGGGTGTTCTCCCACCCCTCAGCCTCTACGGATCGATTGATGAACAGCGCGACGGATCTGGCCCCACCAGCCGATATGGTCATTTCCCTCGTGGATGTCCATTTGAGCCTCGGACGTGGCGCCGCGCGCGTGCACATCCTCAAAGGGGTATCGCTCGGCGTGCGGCGCGGCGAGGCCGTCGGCCTGGTCGGCCCGTCAGGCTCCGGCAAGTCCACCCTGCTCATGACCATGGCCGGGCTCGAGCGGCCGGACAGCGGCACCGTGACCGTCGCCGGCAAGGATCTCGCCCGGCTCGACGAAGACGCGCTCGCCCGCTTCCGCGGCCGCAACGTCGGCATCGTCTTCCAGTCCTTCCATCTCGTGCCAACCATGACGGCGCTCGAGAACGTCGCTCTGCCGCTCGAGCTCGCCGATGCGCCCGACGCCTTCGCCCGGGCCGAGGCGGAGCTTGCGGCCGTCGGGCTCGGCGAGCGGCTGCATCACTATCCATCCCAGCTCTCGGGCGGCGAGCAGCAGCGCGTCGCCATCGCCCGCGCCATCGTCGCCGACCCGGCCATCCTCGTCGCCGACGAGCCGACCGGCAACCTTGACGAGCGCACCGGGCGCGGCATCGTCGACCTTCTCTTCGCGCTCAAGCGCGACAGGGGTGCGACGCTGGTCCTTGTCACGCACGACATGGGCCTCGCGGAGCAGTGCGACCGTGTCGTGCGGCTGCGCTCCGGCACCGTCGTGCCGGACGACGCGCCCGTGAGCGCGTGAGGATGGCCATGCACGGTTTCGTCGGCGCCCCCGCATCACACCCCGCTCCACGTCTGCCGCTGGTGCCGCGCCTCGCCCTGCGGGAGCTGCGCGGCGGCCTGCGCGGCTTCGGCGTCTTCCTCGCCTGCATCGCGCTCGGCGTTGCGGCGATCGCGGGCGTCTCCTCCGTCTCCCGCAGTCTGACCGAAGGCCTCGCCGTGGAGGGGCGTCGTATCCTCGGCGGCGACCTCGCCTTCAGCCTCGTGCAGCGCGAGGCGAGCCTTGAGGAGCGCGCCTTCCTCGACGGCGCGGGGCGCGTCTCCGCCATCGCCACCCTGCGCGCCATGGCCATCGCGGATACAGGCGAATCCGCCCTCGTCGAGGTCAAGGCCGTCGACGGGGCCTATCCGATGATCGGGGCGGTGGAGAGCGAGCCGGCCGCATCGGTGCAAGAGCTTCTCGCCGAGCGCGACGGCACCTACGGGGCTCTCGTCGATCCGGTCCTGCTCGATCGCCTCGGCCTTGCGGTCGGCGACGTCGTCAGCCTCGGCAACGCCCGCGTCGCGCTCCGGGCGCGCCTCGTCTCGGAACCGGACAAGATCGCGGCCGGCGTCGGCTTCGGCCCGCGGCTCCTGATGTCGCAGGAGGGGCTCGCGGCGAGCGGCCTCGTGCAGCCCGGCAGCCTCGTGCGCTGGACCTACCGCGTGGCGTTGCCCGGCGCGAGCGGGGGCGAGCGCGCCCTGGAGCGCCTCGAAGCCGAGGCGCGGCAGCGCCTACCCGACGCCGGCTGGCAGATCCGCTCGCGCAACAACGCCTCGCCGCAGTTCGCCCGCAACATCGAGCGCTTCACGCAGTTCCTCACCCTGGTCGGCCTCACCGCCCTCATGGTCGGCGGAGTTGGCGTTGCCAATGCGGTGAACGCCTTTGTCGAACGCAAGCTGCATTCCATCGCCACGCTGAAGAGCCTCGGCGCGCCGGGCGGACAGGTAGTGGCCGTGTACCTGACCCAGGTCATGATCATTGCCGCTGTCGGCATCGCCATCGGGCTCGCTGTCGGCGCGGCGATGCCCTTCGCGGTGGCCCATGCGGCCAAAAGCCTGCTACCCCTGCCGCTGACGCCGGGGCTCGCCCCGCTCGAACTCGCCGTCGCCGCGCTCTACGGCTTTCTCACGGCGCTTGCCTTCGCGCTCGGCCCGCTCGGCCGGGCGCACGACGTGCCGGTCTCGGCCCTGTTCCGCGACGAGGTGGATCCTGCCGCGAAGGGGCCGCGCCTGCGCTACCGGCTCGCGAGCCTCGCTGCCGTCGCGGCGCTGGTGGCGGTCGCCGTCGTCTTCGCCTACGACCGGCGCGTCGCGCTCATCTTCATCGCCGCCGCAGCGGGTGCCTTCCTGCTGCTGAGGCTGGTCGCGCTCGGCCTCATGGCGCTCGCCCGCCGCCTGCCGCGCCCGCGCCGCACGGCGCCCCGCCTCGCGCTCGGCAATATTCACCGGCCGGGTGCGCTGACGCCTTCGCTCGTCCTCTCGCTCGGCCTCGGCGTGACGCTGCTCGTCGCACTCGCGATGATCGACGCCAATATCCGCGGACAGCTGACGCGCGCCCTGCCAGCCCAGGCGCCGAGCTTCTTCTTCCTCGACATCCAGAACGGCGAGGCCGACCGCTTCGAGGCCTTCCTAGCCCGCGAGGCGCCGCAGGGAACGGTCGAGCGGGTGCCCATGATGCGCGGCCGCGTCGTCTCGCTGAAGGGCATCCGGGCGAGCGACTACAAGGCGCCGGAAGAGGCCGCCTGGGTGCTGGAAGGTGATCGCGGCCTCACCTATGCCGCAAAGCCACCCGAGGGCTCGACCGTCGTTGCCGGCGAATGGTGGCCGGCCGATTACGCGGGCGAGCCGCTCGTCTCCTTCGATCGGGAGCTTGCGCAGGAACTCGACCTCACCGTTGGCGACCGACTCGTCGTCAACGTGCTCGGGCGCAACATCGAGGCCAGGATCGCCAACCTGCGCACAGTGGAATGGCGCACGCTCGGCATCAATTTCGTCATGGTGTTCTCGCCCAATACCTTCGCCGGCGCGCCGCATACGCATCTTGCCACGCTCACCGCGAACGGGGTGGGCAACCGCGTCGACGAAGGTGCGGTGATGCGGGCGCTCGCCAAGGAATTCCCAATGGTGACGAGCGTGCGCGTGCGCGACGCGCTTGATGCCGTCAACGACGTCGTCAGCCAGCTCGCCATCGCCGTGCGCGCGGCGAGCTCGGTGGCGCTGGCGGCGAGCCTGCTGGTCCTCGGCGGAGCGCTGGCCGCCGGCCATCAGGCCCGGCTGCATGATGCCGTCGTCCTGAAGACGCTCGGAGCGACGCGCGCGCGGCTGATAGGCGCCTTCAGCCTCGAATATGGTGCGCTCGGCAGCGCGACCGCCTTCTTCGGCTTCATCGCCGGCACGATCAGCGCCTATGTCATCGTGACGCGCGTCATGCGCCTGTCATTCACCTTCGAGCCGGGCGGCGCGCTCGCCGCGGCGCTGCTTGCCATCGTCGTCACCATCGGCCTCGGGCTTGCCGGCACGTGGCGCATCCTCGGCCAGAAGCCGGCACCCTATCTGCGCAACCTTTGAGGCGCATGGCCGCGGAGGAAGTTCGTCCCCAAGCCCTCCGCCCGCGGCATTCCCCGGCGCCGCTTTCCCATGCGCGGCCACCGAATCAGCCTTGTAAGGCGGGCCTGTTGAGCCCATATTTCGGTACAAGTGCGGCCTTCGGCGCGCATCGTTGGCGTGATTTAGCTTCGAGAGGGAAAAATGTCCGATCTGAACCGCAACACCTATGCCTACGGCACGGGTGTCGCCCGGGCCGGGACCGCAGAGCTCGACCAGGGCCTGCGGGCCTTCATGCTGGGCGTTTACAACCACATGGTGCTGGGACTTGCCGTCACCGGTCTTGCTGCCCTGGGCACCTTCATGCTCGCAGTGACGAACGACCCGTCGGCAGCCGTGGCGCAGATGCGCGGCGGCATCATGCTGACGCAATTCGGCTACGCCATCTTCGCAAGCCCGCTGAAGTGGGTGGTGATGCTGGCGCCGCTTGCGGCTGTGTTCTTTCTCAGCTTCCGCATCGCCAGCATGCAGCCGGGTGCGGCGCGGGCACTGTTCCTCGTCTACGCGGGACTTGTCGGCCTGTCGCTGTCGTCGATCTTCCTCGTCTTCACGGGCGCGTCCATCGTGCGCGTGTTCTTCATCACGGCCGCCGCCTTCGGCGCACTGAGCCTCTACGGCTACACGACGAAGAAGAACCTCTCGGCGATGGGCTCCTTCCTGGTCATGGGCCTCTTCGGCCTCATCATCGCCATGCTGGTCAACCTGTTCCTGCAGTCGAGCGCCCTGCAGTTCGCCATCTCGGTGGTGGGTGTGCTCGTCTTCGCCGGCCTGACCGCCTGGGACACGCAGCGCATCAAGGAGATGTACTACGAGCTCGACGAGAGCGACGTTGCCGCCCGCAAGTCGATTCTCGGCGCGCTGATGCTGTACCTCGACTTCATCAACATGTTCGTCATGCTGCTGCAGCTTTTCGGCCAGTCGCGCGAATGAACGCGGCGACGGTCGCAAGCGACAAAGCCCCGGCTGCGCGTCGGGGCTTTCTTTTTGATGGTCGCTTCGGCGTCGCGGCGATCCGGCTCTAGCGGGCGACCAGCCGCACGGGCTTGTCGAGAACCTGCAGAACGCGGGTAAGATCGTGCCCGCGCTTCAGGATGCGTCCCGAGGCCGAGATGACGCTATAGGCGCCCTGTCGGCGGGCGAGTTGCGGATCCTTCTCGATACGGTAGAGGGGAACCTCGCTCGTTCGGCGAAAGACCGAGAACACCGCCCTGTCCTTCAGGAAGTCGAGCGCGTAGTCGCGCCATTCGCCGAGCGCCACCATCCGCCCGTAGACATTGAGGATCTCCCTGAGCTCGCGCGCATCAAACGAGACGACGTTGGCCGCGCGCGGCGCCGGGGACGAGATGTGGTGCCCGTGCGGTGGAGAAGGTTCCTCATCCTTTCGCCGCGGGGTGAAGGGCACAATGGCCGCTCCGCCCCCGGTGCGAAAGGGATCGGAAGAGGGATCGCTCGTCTCCGTTTCGCTCATGACCTCCGTCCGGCTCGGCGAGGAGAGCATGCGGGCCGCCTGCCTGCGTCATGCATCCGTCATGATGCGGCCGCCGCCGGGCCGGCGCAAGCCTCATCGCGGGCCTCAACCAGATCGCTGAGCGATGCAGGCAAATCTGAAAGAAAAACCACAATTTGGCCGCAGAGCCGTCAATCAGGCGCCCTAGTGCGGGGCGATAAAAAGCACGTTGCCTCGATGGTCCGGCGCTCGCCGCCCTGGATCTAGTCAGCCCCCCAGCCCCCCGGGGTGGACGAGATGCCGGACCACTCGGTTCCGTGTAAGAGTAACTAGGGCCGGTGTCCCCGCACCGGCCCTATTCTTTTGCCCGCCCCCGCCGCGAGGCGATTCGGCTGCGACGCCCGGTCCTAGAGAGCCTCTCGGCACGGAGGCCCTCAGCGTGCCTGGGCGTGATATTCGCGGTTCGGCCGCATGTCGACGGCCGAAGCCATGCGATTCGACATGTTGAAGAAGGAAGCGACGGCGGCAATGTCCCAGATCGCCTTGTCGTCGAAGCCGGCATCGCGCAGCGCCTGCCGGTCCTCCTCGCCGATCTCGTGCGACCGTTCTGTCAGCTTCGCGGCGAAGTCCAGCATCACCCGCTGGCGCAGGGAGAGCTCCGCCGCGCGGTAGTTCATCACCATCATTTCGCCGAGGACCGGATCCCCCGAGAGCAGGCGCACCGCTGCCCCGTGCGCCGTCAGGCAGTAGTAGCAGCGGTTGATGCTCGAAACGACGACGGCGATCATCTCCCGCTCCAGCTTGCTGAGACCGGACGGCGCCAGCATCAGGTCGTTGTGGAAGGCGGCGAAAGCCTCCAGCTTGGCATTGTCGTGCGCATAGGCGGCAAGCACATTGGGCACGAAGCCGAGCTTCTCCTCGCATTTTGCGAAATAGGCCTGCATCGACGGCGACAATTCCCCCGGTGCCAGCGACAACGCCGTCGGCGCCGGTGTCACATCCTGGCGGGTGGGCTTTTCCTCCTGCCGGTCGACTTTCGACATGCGCGCGTCTCCTCCTTCGCATTTCCTGCTGCCGCAATTGCCTGTGCGGCGTCCGGCCATGCCGAGAATGTCGGCCGCGAGGCTGCATTTGTCCACGACATGATCTAAGGATGAGCAGCTTCGACGCTGTCGGGAGGACGATGATGGAGCTCGCTGCGGCCGACAAACGGGCCGGACTGGTAAAAGCCATTGACGAAGCGCTCGATTCGATGGGTGAGGTCTTGCCACCCGGCTTCGTCGATCTCCTGATCGGCCGTGCCGCCCTCGAGGATCTCGCCGACTATCCCGTGGCAAGCCTCGCCGCCCTTGCCGTCGCATCCTACCGCCACCTGACCGAGCCGCGCCCGGCCGGCCGGCATGACGTGCGCCTCATCGACCACGAGATCGAGCGCGATGGCCATCGCCGCGACATCACGGTCGTCGAGGTCATCAACGACAACATGCCGTTCCTCCTCGATTCGACACTCGCCGAGATCGTCGATCAGGGATACGAGCCCTATCTCGTCACCCACCCGATCCTCGCCGTGGAGCGTGGCGAAGACGGCGCCTTCCTGCGCTTTGCCGGCGAGGCAGCAGCCGGGGCACCACGCGGTGCGCGGCGCGAGAGCCTCATCCATATCCACCTGCCGCGAATCGACGACGAGGCGGTGCGCCTCAGGCTCACCCAGGGGCTCGAGTCGGTCTACACCGACGTCGAGCGGGCGGTGCGCGACTGGAGCGCCATGCGGGGGCGCCTCGCCGGCGCCGCCGAGGCCTACAAGATCAATCCGCCGCCCCTGCCGGCGGAGGAGGTCGCAGAGGCGGTCCGCTTCCTCGAGTGGATCGCGGCGGACAATTTCACCATTCTCGGCGTCCGGGAATATGGCTTCGCCGGCGGCGACGCGGCGGGCTCGGCACCGATCGAGGGCACCGGGCTCGGCATCCTGCGCGATCCGGAGGTGCGCGTGCTGCGCCGCGGGCGCGAGCTCGTCGTCATGAGCCCCGAGATCACGGCCTTCCTCGCCCGGCCGGTGGCGCTCATCATCACCAAGGCGAATGTCAAGAGCCGGGTGCACCGCCGGGCCCATCTCGACTACATCGGCGTCAAGCTGTTCTCGGAAGAGGGCGAGCTCGCCGGCGAGCTGCGCATCGTCGGGCTGTTCACGGCCAATGCCTATACCGGCTCGACCCGTACCATCCCCTACCTCAGGCACAAGGTGGCGCAGGTCATCCAGCGCGCCGGCTTCGACCCGGCGAGCTATTCCGGCCGCGCGCTCATGCACGTCCTCGAGGACTATCCGCGCGACGAACTGTTCCAGGTCGACATCGAGACACTCTACCGCTTCTCGCTCGACATCCTGCACCTGACCGAGCGCCCGCGCGTGCGCGCTCTTGCCCGGCTCGACGAATTCGACCGTTTCGTCTCCGTGCTCGTCTTCATCCCGAAGGAGCGCTACGACACGTCCGTGCGTCGGCGGGTGGGCGAGTTCCTCGCCGCCACCTACCAGGGGCGCGTCTCCGCCGCCTATCCGAGCTATCCGGAAGGCCCGCTGGCGCGCACGCACTACATCATCGGCCGCGACGAGGGCAAGACGCCGGACGTCAGCCGCGAAACCCTGGAAGCCGGTATCACGGCCATCGTGCGCACCTGGGCCGACGCTTTGCGCAGCGCGCTCGAGAACACCGTCGGCGGCTACAAGGCGCGCGTCGCAGCGCAGCGCTATGCGGAGGCCTTCAGCGCCGCCTACCGCGAAGCCTTTGCCGGCGAGGCGGTGCTGAAGGATATTGGCATTCTTGAGCGCCTGTCGAACCGGCGGCCGCGTGCGGTCGACCTCTACCGGCGTGAGGGCGATGGCGAGGAACGGGCCAATCTCAAGGTTTTCGCCCGTGGTGCTCCGATGCCCCTGTCGCAGCGCGTGCCGATGCTGGAGCGGTTCGGCTTCCGGGTCGTCAACGAGCGCACCTATCGCGTCCTGCCGGACGGCGAGCCCAAGAGCGCCCAGGTATGGCTGCACGACATGGCGCTGGAGCGCAGCGCCGGCGGCCCGATCGACATCGACGCCCTGCAGCGTCCGCTAGAAGCCGCTCTCATGGCCGTCTTCCGCGACGCGGCCGAATCGGACGGCTTCAATGCGCTTGTCCTGGAGGCCGGGGCCAACTGGCGCGACGTCGCCATGCTGCGCGCCTTCGGCCGTTACATGCAGCAGATCGGTGTTCCCTACGACCAGGACTACATCGCCGCCGCGCTCGCGCGCCAGCCGCAGATCGCGCTCGCGCTCATCCGCCTGTTCTACGCTCGCTTCGACCCGCGCGGCGACGAGGCGACGCGCGCCGAGGTTTGCGCGGCCGAGCGGACCAGAATCGAGGAGATGCTGGCCGCGGTCACGAGCCTCGACGACGATCGCATCCTGCGCCGCTTCGTCAACCTGATCGAGGCGGCAGTCCGAACCAGCTTCTTCCAACTGGGGCCGGATGGGCAGACGCGCGACCCCATCGCCTTCAAGTTCGAATGCGCCCGCGTCGAAGGCCTGCCACTGCCGCGCCCGCTCTACGAGATCTTCGTCTACAGCCCGCGGGTCGAGGGCGTGCACTTGCGCTTCGGCAAGGTGGCGCGTGGCGGCCTGCGCTGGTCCGACCGGCCGCAGGACTTCCGCACCGAGGTGCTCGGCCTCGTCAAGGCACAGCAGGTGAAGAACGCCGTGATCGTACCGGTCGGGGCCAAGGGCGGCTTCGTGCCCAAGCGCCTTCCGCCGGCGAGCGACCGGCAGGCATGGCTCGCCGAAGGCACGGAGGCCTACAAGATCTTCGTCGGCACCTTGCTCGACCTCACCGACAATCTCGACGGCGAAACCGTCGTGCCACCGGCCGACACCGTACGCCACGACGGCGACGACCCCTATCTCGTGGTTGCCGCCGACAAGGGCACGGCCACTTTTTCCGACATCGCCAACGGCCTCTCGGAAGCCCACCACCACTGGCTGGGCGACGCCTTCGCCTCCGGCGGCAGCCATGGCTACGACCACAAGGGCATGGGCATCACCGCCCGGGGTGCATGGGAAGCTGTGAAGCGCCACTTCCGCGAGATGGATGTCGACATCCAGAGCGAGCCCGTCAGGGTCGTCGGCGTCGGTGACATGTCGGGCGACGTCTTCGGCAACGGCATGCTACTGTCGCGGGCGCTCAAGGTGGTCGCCGCCTTCGACCACCGCGACATCTTCATCGATCCCGATCCCGATCCGGCCGTCTCCTGGGCCGAGCGCAAGCGGCTGTTCGACCTGCCGCGCTCGAGCTGGCAGGACTACGACAAGAGCCTGATCTCGGAAGGCGGCGGCGTCTTCTCCCGTTCTCTCAAGGCCATCCCGCTGTCGCCGCAGATGCGTGCTCTCCTTGATCTCGACAAGGAGACGGCAACTCCGAGCGAGGTGATGAATGCCATTCTCAAGGCCCGCGTCGACCTGCTCTGGTTCGGCGGAATCGGCACCTACGTATGCTCGCAGGAGGAGGACAGCGAGGACGTCGGCGACCGTGCCAACGATGCCATCCGCATCACGGGCGGCGAGATCCGCGCCCGCGTCATCGGCGAGGGTGCCAATCTCGGCTGCACCCAGCGCGGACGCATCGAGGCGGCGCGGCGCGGCGTCCGGCTCAACACCGACGCCATCGACAATTCCGCCGGCGTCAACACCTCGGACGTCGAGGTCAACATCAAGATCGCGCTCAGCCAGCCCGAGCGCGACGGCCGCCTGACGCGCGCGGCGCGCAACGCCCTTCTCGCCGAGATGACCGACGAGGTGGGAGCGCTCGTGCTGCGCAACAACTATCTGCAGACGCTCGCCCTCTCGCTGGCCGAGCGGCATGGAGCGGGCGAGATCGGCTTTGCGCGCCGCCTGATGCAGGTGCTCGAACAGCATGGCCGGCTCGACCGCACGGTCGAGAACCTGCCGGACGATGCGAGCCTTGCCGAGCGCGAGCAGCGTGGCGAGGGCCTGACACGGCCCGAACTTGCCGTGCTTCTCGCCTATGCCAAGCTCGCCCTGCACGATGCCCTGCTCGACAGCGCCGTGCCGGACGAACCCTATCTCGCCCGCGAGCTGGCGCGCTACATGCCCGGACCGGTGCGCGAGCGTTTCCCCGACGCGGTGGAAAGCCATCGTCTGCGGCGCGAGATCATCGCCACCCAACTCGCCAACGCCATCGTCAACCGCGGCGGGCCGACCATCGTGACGAAGCTCGCCGACCAGACGGGCGCCGACGCGCCGGCCATTGCCATGGCCTATGCGGCGACGCGCGACGCCTTTGGCCTCACCGAGCTCAACGCAGCCATCGACGCCCTCGACGGCAAGATCAGCGGAGCGCTGCAGCTCAGGCTCTACGGCGAATTGCAGGACATGCTGATCGGCCAACTCGCCTGGTTCATCCGCAATGTCGACCTTGCCGGCGAGGATCTCGATGCTGTCGTTGCGCGCTATCGCGACGGGCTGGGCGAGATCGCGGCCTGTCTCGACGCCATCCTGCCCGCTTCGGCGCGGGAGGGGCTCAGGGAGCGCGCCGAGGCGCTCGTGGCCCAGGACGTGCCTGAGGATCTCGCAGGACGCCTCGCCGCCCTGCCCGTTCTCGCGGAAGGCCCCGACATCGTCCGGGTCGCCACCCTGGCCGGTCGGCCGGTGCGCGACGTGGCCGCCACCCATTTCGCCGTGGAGGGGATCTTCCGGCTCGGGGCGCTCGCCGCACAGGGACGGGAGATCAAGGTCGCCGACTACTATGACCGCCTGGCGCTCGACCGGGCCATCGACGGCCTGTCCGACGCCCACCGCCGCCTGACGGCGGAGATCGTCGCCGACGGCGCGGGACCGCAAGCCGTCGAGGCCTGGGAGGAGCGCCGCGGCAGCGAGGTCACACGCATCCGCAGCACCGTCGAGACCATTGCCGCCTCCGGGCTGACGCTGTCGAAGCTGACGGTGGCGGCGAGCCTGCTCGGTGACCTCGCTCGTGGCTGAGCCGGATCATGACGTCGGCGGCTCCGCGCCGCCGGTGTTCGATGCGGTCTTTCGCGCCCGCTTCGCAGAACTCGTCGCCTGGCGGCGCGACGTGCGCCGTTTCCTCCCGAAGCCCGTCGACAGGGACACGATCGGGGCGCTCCTCGCGCTGGCCGCGCAGGCACCTTCCGTCGGCAATGCGCAGCCGTGGCGCTTCGTCATGGTCGACGACCCATCCCGGCGCGCGGCGGTGCGCAGCAACTTCGAGCGCTGCAACGCCGAAGCCCTCCTGGACTACGCCGGCGAGCGGGCGCAGCTCTACACCCGGCTGAAACTGGAAGGGCTCGCGGAGGCACCCGTGCACATCGCCGCCTTCTGCGACGAGCGCGCCGATACCGGCCACGGCCTCGGCCGGCGCACCATGCCCGAGACGCTCCACTATTCCGTCGTCACCGCGATCCATACCTTCTGGCTCGCGGCGCGGACAGCCGGGCTCGGCGTCGGCTGGATCTCGATCCTCGATCCCGGCGAGCTGGCGGCGGCGCTCGAAGTGCCGGCACGCTGGCGCTTCATCGGCTATCTGTGCGTCGGCTATCCTTGCGAGGAACACCTTGATCCCGAGCTCGTGCGCCACGGCTGGCAGGACCGGCTGGCGCCCGACAGCACCATCCTGGAGCGCTGATGACCGCCGCGACGACCGTAGCGCCGCCCGAGTCGAGCCTTGCCGGGGCCTATCCGCCCCGGCGCTCGGTCGTCGCCTGGCTCTTCTTCGACTGGGCCTGCCAGCCCTTCTTCACGCTGATCACGACCTTCGTGTTCGCGCCCTATTTCGCCGCGCGCCTCGCCGCCAACCCGGCCGAAGGGCAGGCGCTGTGGGGCTATGCGACGGGCCTTGCGGGGCTCACCATCGCCCTTGCGTCCCCCGTGCTTGGGGCGATTGCCGATGCGAGCGGGCCGAAGAAGCCCTGGATCGCCGCCTTCGGCGCCATGATGGCGCTCGCCAGCGCAGCCCTTTGGTGGGCCGCGCCGGGCGTGCCCTTCGCCGTACCGCTCGCTCTCGTCGCCTTCGCCATCGGTACCATCGGGGCGGAATTTGCGACGGTCTTCAACAATTCCATGATGCCGCGCCTCGTCCCGCCGGAGAAGCTCGGGCGCCTGTCCGGCACCGGCTGGGCTACCGGCTATGTCGGCGGGCTCATCTCGCTCGTCGTCACGCTCGGCTTGCTCGCCGGAAGCCCAGAAACCGGGCGCACGCTCATGGGCCTCGTCCCACTCTTTGGCCTCGATCCTGTGACCGCCGCAGGGGACCGGGCGGCAGGGCCGCTGACCGCGCTGTGGTTCGTCGTCTTCGTCATGCCCATGTTCCTGCTGACGCCGGACGTACCGGCGACGGGAGCCTCCCTTCGCGAAGCGGCCGGACGGGGTGTGCGCGCGCTCGCCAACACCATTGCCCACGCGCGGCGGCACGGCGCGGTGATGCGCTTCCTCCTTGCCAACATGGTCTACCAGGACGGGCTGGTGGCCCTGTTCGCCTTTGGCGGCATCTATGCGGCCGGCGTCTTCGGCTGGGGCACCATCGAAATCGGCATCTTCGGCATCCTGCTGACGATCACCGGCACCATCGGCGCCTTCGTCGGCGGGCGCCTCGACGACGCCATCGGCTCGAAGCCGGTCATCCTCGGCGCGCTCGGCGTCCTCATCACCTGCTGCATCGGTATCCTCTCGCTATCGAGCGACCGCGTCCTCTTCATCGTGCCGGCGGAGCCACCGCAGCCGGCGGATGGGCTCTATGCCAGCCTGCCTGAGAAGGTCTATCTCGGGCTCGGGCTCCTCATCGGCCTCGTCGCGGGACCCATGCAGGCCGCGTCGCGCAGCCTCCTCGTGCGCCTCGCGCCGGAAGGCCGGGCCGGCGAGTTCTTCGGCCTCTTCGCCCTGTCGGGCAAGGTCACGTCCTTCCTTGCGCCGACCATGGTCGCCGTCGCCACGCAGGCGAGCGGCACGCAGACAGCAGGGCTCGCGGTTCTCGTCCTCTTCTTCGGCTCGGGGGCCGTGATCCTCGCCGGCGTCAACCAGCGGACGTAACCGGCCGTTCACCCTCGTGGCCGAAAGCCGGTTTCCGGCAAGAAGCCGTTCATCGCCGTGAGGCTTCAATCGCCGCCGACGTTCGCGAAAAGACGAACAGGGTGGCGACGATGAAGATTGTGATGGCGGCGGGCGCGGCCTCGGTCGCGCTCGCCCTCCTGGCAGCGCCGGCAAAGAGCCGGGAGATCGTCTCCTTCTCCGGCTATGCGCCGGGCACGGTGGTGGTGCGCACCAAAGAGCGCCGGCTCTATTTCGTCGCCCGCGAGGGCGTCGCGCTGCGCTATCGTGTCGCCGTGGGCAAGCCGGGCAAGCAATGGCGCGGCATTACCCATATCGACGGCAAATACGTGCGGCCGGCCTGGTCGCCACCGGCCGAGGTCAAGCGCGACAACCCGCACCTGCCGGACGTCATCCCCGGTGGCGTGCCACAGAACCCGATGGGCGAGCGGGCCTTGACGCTGATGGGCGACGAATATGCCATCCACGGTACCAACCGGCCCGACTCCATCGGCCGGTTCGCCTCCTACGGCTGTATCCGCATGCACAACACCGATATCATCGACCTTTTCGACCGCGTCACCGTCGGCACGCCGGTGGTGGTGCTGCCATAGCGGCCGGGTGCCGCCGAAGCGCCCGGCGCAGGCCGACGCTCCTCGTCCCGTTCCGCCCCCTCCACCGTCATGCCCGCGCTTGTCGCGGGCACATCCACGCCGTGGCGCCGGCGCCAGGCTGAACCCCG
The DNA here is from genome assembly GCF_001418005.1 of Chelatococcus sambhunathii. Lineage (GTDB taxonomy): Bacteria > Pseudomonadota > Alphaproteobacteria > Rhizobiales > Beijerinckiaceae > Chelatococcus_A > Chelatococcus_A sambhunathii. The sequence continues at coordinate 194,102 of NZ_LIOL01000006.1, forward strand.
TGGATGGCGGGACGAGCCCGGCCATGACGGGAGGAGAGGTTGTGCTCGGCCCCCAGCCCGACACCTGCACGCCGTTGCCCTGCCGTCATGCCCGTGCTCGTCGCGGGCATCCACGCCGGTGACGCCGGCACCAGGCTGAAAGGCGTGGATGGCCGGGACGAGCCCGGCCATGACGGGTGGGGAGGTTGTACTCCGCGCCCGGCCCAACACCGGCACGCCGTTGCCCTGCCGTCATGCCCGCGCTCGCCGCGGGCAGCCGCACCGTGACGCCGGCGCCAGGCTGAAAGGCGTGGATGACCGGGACGGGCCCGGCCAGGACGGGTGGGGAGGTCGTGCTCCGCGCCCGGCCCAACACCGGCACGCCGTTGCCCTGCCGTCATGCCCGCGCTCGTCGCGGGCATCCACGCGGTGACGCCGGCACCAGGCTGAAGGGCGTGATGGCCGGGACGAGCCGGGCCAGGACGGGTGGGGAGGTCGCATTCCGCTCGCGCTCGATGCGTTCGGGCAACGCGTGCGCTTGCGGCAGCCTTACCGGTAAAGGTCCTCGCGCGTCGGCGGCAGGCCCGAGGGGCCCTTGGCGCGGCGGGAGGCGAGCGTCTGGAAGATGCCGATGGTGCCGCGCTCGAAGCCGAGCGAGACGCCGGCAAGGTAGAGCAGCCACAGCCGCGTCTTCGCTGCTCCCACCTCGCGCTCGGCTGCCTCGCGGTTGGCGTAGAGGCGTTCGCACCACAGCCGCGTGGTACGCGCATAATGCTCCCGCCAAGCCTCGACGTCATGCACCTCGAAGCCATAGCGCTCGAGGCTCGTCACCGAGCCGCCGATGTGATCGAGCTCCGAGCCCGGGAAGATGTAGTTGACGATGGCTGCATATTCCGGCCGCTTCCTGCGGAAGGCGCGGGCCGACTTCTTGGCCGGGCGGGTGATGGCGTGGTTGAGCAGGAGGCCGCGCGGGCGCAGGAGTTCGCGCATCCTGGTGAAATAGGCACCGTGGTTGTCGAGCCCCACATGCTCGAACATGCCGATGGAAGCGATCTTGTCGAAGGTGCCGGTGAGCTCGCGATAGTCTTTCAATTCCACCGTCACCCGGTCCTGAAGGCCGAGGCGGGCGATCTTCTCCTTCGCGAAGGCGAGTTGTGCCTCGCTCAGCGTCACGCCGTGCGCCGTGACGCCGTAATGCTGCGCCGCGTGGCAGACGAGGCCGCCCCAGCCGCAGCCGATGTCGAGGAAGCGCTCGCCTTCCTTCAGCCGCAGCTTGCGGCAGATCATGTCGAGCTTGGCCTTCTGCGCCTCCTCGATGCCGACGTCCCAGCGCGGGAAATAGGCGCAGGAATATTGCATCTCGGGATCGAGGAAGAGGCCGTAGAAGGCGTTCGACAGGTCGTAGTGGAACTGCACGAGGGCCTTGTTGTCGCGGCCGGCGGCGTCCTTGTCGACCTGGGCGCCCTGATAGGCATGGCTGCCGGCCGGCTTCTGCGCCCGGCCGAAGAGGAACGGCAGCAGGGAGCGAACGAGCAGCCCCTTGTCGAGCCGCTTCAGGAGGCCCTTGGTATTGGCCTCGCCGCGACGCGCCGCGACGTCGAGCAGCGTACCGCCGTGCAGGTCGATGTCGCCGGCGGCCAGAAGCTCGACCAGCGTCGTCAGCCGGGGCGAGCGCACGAGGCGGGTCACGGCCTCCGGCGCCGCAATGGAGAAGACGAGATCGCCGTTCGCCTTGGGCCCGAGCGGGATCGTCTCACCGTTCCACAGCCTGACGGAGAGGTCGGCGCCCAGCCTGTCACCGACGTGCCGCAGCAGTCGCCGCGCGGCATCGAGCCGCTTGTCCACCCCTTCAGCCTCGCGCGTCACCATGCCGTCCCCTCATTACCCGAGTCGGCGCACGTTATAGCCTTTGCGCGGAAAGTGAATCACGCTTCGCCGCCAGAACGAATTTTCAGGACGAATTTTCGGGGCGAGTTTCCGAGACGAATTTCCTCTGGCGGCGGGCTTGCCCCGCCCGGCGCAAACGCCGTAGTCTTCCGTCTCTCCCCTGACATTGCTCACCCCGGCGCAGCGCCGCCGTGGCGCGCGTGCGCGCCTTTTCCCCTCTCATCCATGAGGACTGCCATGGCGAACGACGCCACCGATCGCTTCTTCGTGCTCACCGGCGGGCCCGGCTCCGGCAAGACGACCCTGCTTGCCGCGCTCGCGGCGGCGGGCCATACGGTCTCGCCCGAAGCCGGCCGCGCCATCATCCGCAACCAGCAGGCGATCGGCGGGCCGGCCCTGCCGTCCGCAGACCCGGCGCTCTATGCCGAGCTCATGCTGGCGCACGACCTCGCCGCCCATCGCCGCCATCTGAACGGGGATGGCCGGGTCTTCTTCGACCGCGGCATCCCGGACATCGCAGGCTATCTCGACCTCGTCGGCCTCGCCCGGCCGGCGCATCTCGAGCGAGCCATCGCATGCTGCCGCTACAATAGGCGCGTCTTCATCTGCCCGCCCTGGCCGGAGATCTTCACGCAGGATGCGGAGCGGCGGCAGACGCTGGAGGAAGCCGAGCGCACCCATGCCGCCATGGTCAGGATCTATGACGAGACGGGCTACGACCTCATTGAGGTACCGCGGCTGCCGACCGCGGAGCGAGCTGCTTTCATCCTTGCCTCATCGGCGTGACGGGCGGGTCGCGGTGCTGCGCCTGTCCGTTGCACCACGAATCGCGGCGCCCGCCTGCATAGGCGCGGGCGTGGCCTGCCTCGCGCAGCAGAGCTCCGACATCCTGATCCTTGGCATCGAAGACGCGGGCGACAACGCGGCCGAAATACTTGTCGGGCTGCACCTGCGACAAAACGATGCCGCCGTCACGGACAAGCCGCGCCAGCGCTTCGTGCGCGGCCTGCGCGGCACGTCGCTCCTCCCGGCAGCGGCCCGCCCGCTCGGGCGCGTCCAGACCCGCGATACGAACCTTCGTCCGGATCTCGTGACCCGGCCACACGGCGACGCGCGCCTCGATCGTATCGCCATCCACAACGCGCAGAACCTCGGCGGCGAACGTACCGCGCTGCGCCACGCCGCGCACAGACACCGCGGCCGGGATCTCGGAACGCTCCACCCCCTGACCGACAAGGGCAGCCGTTCCAATTCCGGCAGCGAAAGCAAGCAGAGGGATCGGAGCCGGATATCGCATCCATCTCTTATAGCGTTTCATGCCCGATATGGGAAGACAGTCTCTTTATAGGTGTCCTGTCTTATATCGGGAGTGACGCGCGGATCAGAAGTCGGTAGCGATGCCCTTGCGCTCCCAGTCGCTGTACCGCACCGGCTCCGGTCCATCGCGACCGTTGACCTCGCGCTGACGCGCCAGGTCGCGTGTGCGGGCATCGATCTCGGAGCGGCGCGCCGCCGCCTCCTCAAGCGCCCGGCGCGCGGCCGGGCTCAGGACCTTGCCCGGCGCCGCCCCGGGCGGGGTCTCGCTCGCCGGGACCCCGGCCGGCTTGATCCTTTCCATCGCCATTCTCCACGCAATCGCGGGGCCCCGCGCCGCATGTCCTGCGACGTCCTCTTGCGGCGCCGGCCGCCCTTCCCCCACATATAGGGGGATTTCGGCGATTGGCACCGGCAAATCGGCGCCGCCGGTGCCGGACGGAGGCAAAGGATGAACTATTTCAAAACCGGCCTGCTGCTGGCGGCGCTCACGGCGCTGTTCGGCGTCGTCGGTTTTCTCATCGGCGGCACGGGCGGCATGTTCGTTGCGCTCGGCCTCGCCGCGGCGATGAACATCTTCAGCTACTGGAACTCGGACCGCCTGGCACTCGCCGCCCACGGCGCGCAGGAGGTCGACGAGCGCACGGCGCCCGAGCTCGTACGCATGGTGCGGGAGCTCAGCCAGCGCGCCGGCCTGCCGATGCCGCGCGTCTACATCATCGACAATCCCCAGCCGAATGCCTTCGCCACCGGTCGCAACCCGGAGAACGCCGCCGTTGCGGCAACGACCGGCATCCTGCGCACGCTCTCCTACGAGGAGCTGGCGGGCGTGATGGCGCACGAGCTCGCGCACATCAAGAACCACGACACCCTGACGATGACGATCACGGCGACCATCGCCGGCGCCATCTCGACCATCGCGCAGTTCGGCCTCTTCTTCGGCGGCGGCAACCGCAACAACGGCGGCGGCCTCATCGGCACCATCCTGCTCGTCGTGCTCGCGCCCATCGCCGCGATGATCATTCAGATGGCCATCAGCCGCTCGCGCGAGTATGAAGCGGATCGAATCGGCGCCGAGATCTGCGGCAACCCGCTGTGGCTGGCGGGCGCGCTCGGCAAGATCGCCCGTGGCGTCGAACAGATCCCCAACGAGAGCGCCGAGACCCACCCGGCCACCGCGCCGCTCTTCATCGTCAACCCGCTCAGCGGCCGCAACATGGACAACCTGTTCTCGACCCATCCGGCGACGGAGAACCGCATCGCCGCCCTCATCGACCTCGCTCGCCGCATGGGGCTGGGCACGGCCGGCGGGAACGTGCCGCGCGGTCCCTGGGGTGGCAGCCAGCGGCCCCGCGGACCCTGGGGCTGAGCGCTGAAACCCGCCCGTCCCCCTCACAACGCGCGTATAAGGCCCACGCAGCCGGCGGGCCTTGCCGCGCGCGTCATCGCTGCCGAAGCGCTCGATGCGGTGCTGCGCCAGCGCGCGCCGCTCGACGAGACGCTGGAGCGGCTCGCCGTACACCACGACGAAGCGGGCCAACGGGACCGCGCGCTCGCCCGCGCCATCGCCACCGTCGCCTTGAGGCGGCTCGGCACCATCCGTCTCGGCCTCAAGCGCTTCCTCGAGCGCGGCCTGCCGCGCAATGCCGGGCTTCTCGAGGCAATCCTCATCGGGGGCGCGGCACAGCTCCTCTTTCTCGAGGTGCCCGACCATGCGGCGGTCGACCTCGCCGTGCGCCAGGCACGGGCGGACAAGCGCGCCTTCCCCTATGCCAAGCTCGTCAATGCCGTGCTCAGGCGTGTGGCCGGCGCGCGGGCGGAGATCCTGGCGGCCGGCGAGGCGCCGCGCATCGATACGCCCGACTGGCTCCAGCGGCGCTGGACGACGGCCTATGGCGAGGCGACAGCCGATGCCATCGCGGCCGCCAACAGGCACGAGGCCGCCGTCGACATCTCAGTGAAGCACAACCTTCCCGGCTGGGCCGAGACGCTCGGCGCCCACATCCTGCCCACCGGCTCGCTGCGCCTGCCGCAGCGCGTGCCCGTGACGGACCTGCCAGGCTATGCCGAAGGGGAATGGTGGGTGCAGGACGCTGCCGCAGCCCTGCCGGCGCGGCTCATCGCCGCCAAGGCAGGCGAGCGCATCATCGATCTCTGCGCCGCGCCAGGTGGCAAGACGGCGCAGCTCGCGGCCGCTGGTGCCTCGGTGCTCGCCGTCGACCGCTCACCCGAGCGCTTGGAACGGCTCGCCGAAAACATGCGGCGCCTGTCGCTGACCGTCGAGACGCTGGCCGCCGACGCGCTTTCCCTCGACGTGCCCGCGGCAGATGCCGTGCTGCTCGATGCCCCTTGCTCGGCGACTGGCACGCTGCGCCGCCACCCGGACGTCGCCTGGACGAAGCGCGCGGAGGACATCACCTCGCTCGCGCAGCTGCAGGCGCAGCTGATCGACAAGGCCGCAAGCCTCGTGCGCCCGGGCGGGCGGCTCGTCTACTGCACCTGCTCGCTCGAGCCGGAGGAGGGCGAGCGCCAGGTCGCGGCCTTCCTCGACCGCCATCGCGACTTCACGCGCCTGCCGGTCGCTGCGGAGGAGATCGGCGGGCTCGCGCAGTTCATCACCGCCGACGGCGATCTGCGCACCCTGCCGCACGCACTGCCGGGCGCAGAGCCGCGCCTGTCCGGCCTCGACGGCTTCTACGCCGCACGGCTTGTGCGCGCCTCGTCGTGAAAAGCCGGCGGCAGCGGCAAGGGACCGTCAAAGGCCACGTGAGCGCGCACCGAAACGTTAACCATCCTGCAGTAATTTATGTGGGCTAAGTGTTGACGAAAGCGCAAGCGATGCACGCGGACAAGGCGGGAGCGATCGTGGCCGGAAGCGCCGATCGGTGGCGGCTCATGGGACTTGCCCTCGGCGAGATCGCTCGGCGTGCGCGCAACCTCGCCACCGGCTCGCTGCGCGCCCTGCTGCAACCGGTGCGCCGTCAGGCGCCGAGCCGCCTCATCATCGCCCCGCAGGACCTGCGCACCACCGATCCGACCGTCGCAGGCGACATTTACGCCGGCTATTTCGCCTTCGCTGGCCGCGTCGTTCAGGCCCAGGGGCGCTCGCCCTTCGAGGCGGCGCCGCCGAGCCGGGCCTGGGCCGAACAGCTCTACAGCTTTGGCTGGCTGCGCCACCTACGTGCCGCCGATTCCGCCCTGGCCCGTGCGAACGCGCGTGCGCTCGTCGACGATTTCCTCGCCAGCGGCCATGACCGGCGCGGTCTCGCGGCAGAGCCGACCATCGTCGCGCGCCGGCTCATCGCCTTCCTCACCCAGTCGCCGCTGCTGCTCGAGGGCGCCGACCACGCCTTCTACCGGCGGCTGATGAAGGCGCTCGGCCGCTCGGTCAGCCAGTTGCAGCGGGCGCTCGCCGGCGGCGCGCGCGGCGAGGAGCGGCTGACCGCGGCCATCGCCCTCGCCTATGCGGGCCTGTGCCTCGACGGCTATGCCCGGCTGCAGCGCGGCGTCAGCCGCACGCTCGCGGACGAACTGTCGCGCCAGATTCTGCCCGACGGCGGCCATGTCAGCCGCAACCCGCGCGTCCTGATCGACCTCCTTGCCGATCTCCTGCCGCTGCGCCAGACCTATGCGGCGCGCAGCGTCGAGCCGCCGGCGCCGCTCCTGCGCGCCATCGATCGCATGATGCCAATGCTGCGCCTCTTCCGGCACGGGGACGGCTCCATTGCCTTGTTCAACGGCATGGGCGGCACGGCGCCGGATCTCATCGCGACCCTCCTCGTCTATGACGATGCCCGCGCGCAGGGTATGGAGCATGCGCCGCACAGCGGCTACGAGCGGCTGCAGGCCGGTGGCACGGTGGTCATCGCCGACACCGGCGGCCCGCCGCCCGCCGCCTTCTCGGGCGAAGCCCATGCAGGCTGCCTCTCCTTCGAGCTGACGGCCGGCTTCTGCCGTATCGTGGTCAATTGCGGCGCGCCGCGCGGCACGGGGCCGGTTCCGATCGCCACGCGTTCTACCGCCGCCCATTCAACGGCGACGGTGCACGATGCTTCCTCCTGCCATTTTGCCGGAGCGGGCGACGACCTGTCGCTCGGCGCCCGCCTCGGCCGATGGATCGGCGCGCCCATCCTCTCCGGCCCGCAGGACGTGCCGGTGTCGCGCAAGGACGAGGACGGCGACGTCATTCTCGTCGCGGCGCACGACGGCTACGTGCAGCGCTTCGGCATCGTGCACGAGCGCCGCCTGCGCCTCGCCGCCGGCGGCGAGCAACTCGCGGGCGAAGACACCTTCATCCTCATCGATCCGACGCCGGGCATGACGGATGTCACCATCCGCTTCCACCTCCACCCTTCCGTGCGCGCCAGCCGGCTGCAGAGCGGGCAGGCGGTGATGCTGCTTCTGCCCGATGGTGAGGCCTGGACCTTCGAGGCCGAACATGTGCCCCTTGCCATCGAGGAAAGCGTCTTCTTCGCCGCCCCGGACGGCACGCGCCGGACCGAACAGATCGTGCTCTCGCTCGATGCGGCCGAAACCCATGCGGTGCGGTGGTCCTTCCAGCGCATCGGCCGCCACAACAGCACAGACGCAAGGCGCTCGGCCGCCCGCCCGGACGAGGAACCGCTGCCCCTCCGGGGCATCTGACAGCGCCTCGCACCCGCATCCGCGTTTTGTCGGCGACGCATTCGTGCTAAGCGCCGGGGCGACGGCGCCGGCAGAAGGCTCTGCGGCCGGCTGCCGGGAGCCAGAATGCCGAAGGACATCGCGTAATGCCGAGTGAAGTCAGGCGCGTCACCCGCGCCCTCCTGTCCGTCTCCGACAAGACGGGCCTCGTCGAATTCGCCGCCGCGCTCGCGGCCCGGGGCATCGCCCTCGTCTCGACCGGGGGCACGCGCAAGACGCTCGTCGACGCCGGCCTCACCGTGGCTGATGTCTCGGACGTGACAGGCTTCCCCGAGATGATGGACGGGCGCGTCAAGACGTTGCACCCGGCCGTACACGGCGGGCTCCTCGCCGTCCGCTCCAATCCCGAGCACCAGGCGGCCATGCTCGCCCACGGCATCGGCCCCATCGACCTGCTCGTCGTCAACCTCTATCCGTTCGAGGCGACGGTGGCGAAGGGCGCCGCCTATGACGACTGCATCGAGAACATCGACATCGGCGGCCCGGCCATGATCCGCGCCGCCGCCAAGAACCACGACGACGTCGCCGTGGTCGTCGAGCCCGACGACTATGCCGCCGTGCTGACCGATCTCGAGGCGCATGACGGCGCGACGACTCTGACGCTGCGGCGGCGCCTGGCGCAGAAGGCCTACGCGCGCACCGCCGCCTATGATGCTGCCATCTCCAACTGGCTCGCCGGGCAGCTCGGCGAGACGGCGCCAGCCTTCCGGGCGCTCGGCGGCGCGCTGGCCGAGCCGATGCGCTATGGCGAGAATCCCCATCAGTGGGCCGCCTTCTACCGCACGCCGGAGCAGCGCCCCGGCGTCTCCACGGCGCGCCAGCTGCAGGGCAAGCAGCTCTCCTACAACAACATCAACGACACCGACGCCGCCTTCGAGTGCGTGGCCGAGTTCGACCCGGCCCGCACCGCCGCCGTCGTCATCGTCAAGCACGCGAACCCGTGCGGCGTCGCTGAGGGATCGAGCCTCCTCGACGCCTACGAGAAGGCACTCGCCTGCGATCCCGTTTCGGCCTTCGGCGGCATCGTCGCCCTCAACCGCCGGCTCGATGCGGAGGCGGCGAGGAAGATCGTCGAGATCTTCACCGAGGTGATCATCGCCCCCGAGGCGAGCGAGGAGGCGGTTGCCATCGTCGCGGCGAAGAAGAACCTGCGCCTGCTCGTGACCGGCGGCCTGCCCGACCCGCGCGCCGGCGGGCTTGCCCTGCGCACGGTCGCTGGCGGCTTCCTCGCCCAGGCGCGCGACAGCGCCGTCATCGACGACATGAGTCTCAAGGTGGTGACGAAGCGCGCCCCGACGGCGGCCGAACTCGCGGACCTCAAGTTCGCCTTCCGTGTTGCCAAGCACGTCAAGTCGAACGCCATCGTCTATGCCAAGGGCGGCGCCACGGTGGGCATCGGCGCCGGCCAGATGAGCCGCGTCGATTCCTCGCGCATCGCGGCCTGGAAAGCGGCGGAAGCGGCGAAGACGGCGGGTCTTCCCGAGACGCTGGCCAAGGGCTCGGTCGTCGCCTCCGACGCCTTCTTTCCCTTTGCCGACGGGCTACTCGCCGCAGCCGAGGCCGGCGCCACGGCCGTCATCCAGCCTGGCGGGTCCATGCGCGACGACGAGGTGATCAAAGCGGCCGACGAGGCAGGCCTCGCCATGGTTTTTACCGGCCACCGCCACTTCCGGCACTGATGCTGCGAACCACCCCTCTCCCCACAAAAAGGGGGGAAGGGGTGGTGACTTCTTCCCCGACGGCCTCAGGCCGGCACGCGCTTGTTCTGCCTATTGTGAATGAGATCGTCCACCACGGACGGGTCGGCCAGTGTCGAGGTGTCGCCGAGGTTGGAGAACTCGTCCTCGGCGATCTTGCGCAGGATACGGCGCATGATCTTGCCCGAGCGGGTCTTCGGCAGGTTGGGCGCGAACTGCACGAGGTCGGGCGACGCGATCGGGCCGATCTCCTTGCGGACCCACTGGACGAGCTCCTTGCGCAGCTCTTCCGTCGGCTCCACGCCTGCCATCAGCGTCACGTAGGCGTAGATGCCTTGGCCCTTGATGTCGTGCGGATAGCCGACAACGGCCGCTTCCGACACCTTGGCGTGGGCGACCAGCGCCGATTCGACCTCGGCCGTGCCCATGCGATGGCCGGAGACGTTGATGACGTCGTCGACGCGGCCGGTGATCCAGTAATAGCCATCGGCGTCGCGCCGGCAGCCGTCACCGGTGAAATACTTGCCGGGATAGGTGGAGAAGTAGGTGTCCATGAAGCGCTGGTGGTCGCCGTAAACCGTGCGCATCTGGCCCGGCCAGGAATCGGCGATGCACAGATTGCCCTCGGTCGCGCCCTCCAGCACCTTACCCTCGGCGTCGACGATCTCGGGCCTGATGCCGAAGAACGGCCGCGTGGCGGAGCCGGGCTTCAACGCAATGGCGCCTGGCAGTGGCGAAATCAGGATGCCGCCAGTCTCGGTCTGCCACCAGGTGTCGACGATGGGGCAGCGCCCGTCCCCGACCACGCGATAGTACCACTCCCAGGCCTCCGGATTGATCGGCTCGCCGACTGAGCCGAGCAGGCGCAGCGAGGTGCGTGAGGTCTTCTTCACCGGCTCGTCCCCGGCCTGCATCAAGGCGCGGATGGCGGTGGGGGCGGTGTAGAAGATGTTGACCTGGTGCTTGTCGATCACGCGCCAGAAGCGGGAATTGTCCGGATAGTTCGGCACGCCCTCGAACATAAGGGTCGTCGCGCCATTGGCGAGCGGGCCGTAGAGGATGTAGCTGTGCCCGGTCACCCAGCCGACGTCGGCCGTGCACCAGAAAATGTCGCCGTCGTGATAGTCGAAGACGTACTGATGCGTCATCGACGCATAGACCAGATAGCCGCCCGTGGTATGCAGCACGCCCTTGGGCTTGCCGGTGGAACCCGAGGTGTAGAGGATGAAGAGCGGATCCTCCGCCTCCATCGGCTCGCAGGGGCACTCGCTCGTCACCAGTGCTGCCGCCTCATGGTACCAGACGTCACGGCCCGGCTCCATGGCGACATCGGCGCCGGTGCGGCGTACGACGACGACGTGGTCGACACCGCCCACCTTGGCGATGGCTGCGTCGACATTGGCCTTGAGCGGCACCTTGCGCCCGCCGCGCAGGCCCTCGTCCGCCGTGATGACGACCTTTGAGGCGCAGTCCTCGATGCGGCCGGCGAGCGAGTCGGGCGAGAAGCCACCGAAGACGACGGAGTGGATGGCGCCGAGCCGCGCGCAGGCCAGCATGGCGAAGGCCGCCTCGGGGATCATCGGCATGTAGATGGTGACGCGGTCGCCCTTCTCGACGCCGCGGTTGCGCAGCACGTTGGCGAAGCGGCAGACCTCGTCGTGCAGCTCGCGATAGGTGATGAGGCGGGATTCGGAGGGATCATCGCCCTCCCAGATGATGGCTGTCTGGTCGCCGCGCGTCTCCAGATGCCGGTCGATGCAGTTGTAGGCGACGTTCGTTACGCCATCCTCGAACCAGCGGATGGAGACCTCGCCCGGCGCGTAGGAGACATTCTTGACCTTCTCGTAGGGCGTGAACCAGTCGATGCGCCGGCCGTGCTCGTCCCAGAACGCTTCGGGATCCCGAATCGAGGCCTCGTACATCTCGTTGTAGCGAGCCTCATCCACGTAGGCGCGCTTCGCCCAATCGGCCGGCACCTCGTAGACCTTCTCCTGCATGACGTCCTCCCGAAACCTCGGCCGGGCCTTCAGTCGGCACCGGTCCAAACGCAGCCTCCGGCCCGCCATCCGGACGGATAGCGGCCTTGAAGCGATTGATCGGGCGGCATTATGCGAAGGGCGACCGGCACCGGCAAGGCGCCAAGGGTCACACTTTCGTCTCTTCGACGTTGGGAGAAGGCTTCACCAGAGGCGCGTGCCGGGGTATCCTCGCGGGTCATGGCCGGACTTGTTCCGGCGATGCGCGCCTTTCAGCCTTGCGCAACGGCGAGGTGTGGATGCCCGCGACAAGCGCGGGCATGACGGGGAGGAGCGGTTGCCCTTCACGCCTCAAGGGCCCCTCCGGCAAGGCTCCGTGGCATCCCGCTTCGCTCGGCGAAGACGGACAAATCTGCGTGGTGGGCTGGCGCGAAGCAGGAATGGTGCCGCGGAAGGGATTCGAACCCCCGACCCACGCATTACGAATGCGTTGCTCTACCAGCTGAGCTACCGCGGCACGCGCGCGCCTTCTAGCGTCAATCACCCCGCCTTGGCAAGTGCCTCGCGCGATTCCGAGCCAGCGGCCGCGCGAGGCCGGTGCACGAGCAGCCGCGGTCAGGTCACGATGGTGCGGCGCACGGGGCCGGCCTCGTCCTCCCCGGTCACCGGCCCGGGATCATCGGGCGGACGGCTGACCGGGAAGATGACCGGGCTCGCCCGCCGTGCGCGACGGGGCGTGGCGTTCTCGGCGGGCTGCGCAGGTGCCGCCGTCTCCGATATACCGCGTCGCGCCGATGCCTTCGCCGCCTCGGTCACATATTGCGGCACGGGAGCAGCCGGCGCGGGCGACGGCTTTTCCTCTGGCGGGACGGGAGGGGCGGCCGATGCCTGTGCCTGTTCAGGCGCGGCGGGCTCGCCGCTCTCCGGTGGAGGAGCTGGCGCAGCCGGCTGCGGCGATTTATCTGCCGGTTCGACCACGGTCACCGGTTCAGGCTCGGAACGCGCATCAGGCCCCGCAGCCCGGGAAGGCGGCCGGGCCTCGGCAGCCGTTGCGGGAAGCTCACGGGAGGGCCCTTCCCGCGCTGGCGGCACGATTTCAGGCAGCGCCTCGGCTGCATGGCGCTCGTCGCCGTCGCCGATGACGGCGTCGGCCCGGTGCGTCTCCTGCGCCTCGCGATGCTGGGCGGCGATCTGCTCGCTCGGCGTTCCCCAGACGAAGGCGTCGAGCCGGCCGCTGACCGGCGAGACCGGCGACCAGGTGTCGGAGATGACGCCGTCGGCGAGCCAGGCGGGATCGCGCGGCGCGCGCGAGGCACGGGCCAGCCAGGCGCGTACGGCCCCCGTCTCGCCGTGCTCGGCCTCCTCGATGTCGGCCATCAGCACGCAGGTGCGCAGCGTGGGGCGCTCGGCGATGAGCGGGGCCAGCGCCTCGCGGGCGCGGGCGAATTCGCGCGCGTCGAGCGCGGCCCGGGCCAGCATCAGCCGCGATTCGGCGGAATCCGATGCCAGCCGCGCCAGCGTCTCGGCGCGGGCGAGCCGATCACGCGCCGAATCGCCGGAGCGGATCTCGACATAGGCCGCGGCGATATCAGGATGCGGCAGCCGCACCCAGGCCGCCTCGAGGGTCTTGGCCGCCTTGCGGTATTTGCCGGCGCGGGCGAGAAGGCGGCCGGCCAGCACGGCGGCGGGCACGAGATCGGGCGCGAGCTTGACGGCCTCGCGCACAGCGGTGAGCGCGGCGTCGGGGTCCTTCTCCGCCCGGTCGATGGCATCGGCCGTCAGGAGCACGGCGCGTTGACGGCGCGCCTCGGCGCGGTCGATGAGCCGCAGCGCGGCGCGCCGCTCGAGGGTCATGAGCGCCCCGCGCCAGTCGCGTTCGGCGGATTGGAATTCGAGCACCGCCTCGTTGGCCCAGCCGACACTCGGCGCAAGCTCCGCCGCCTTGGCCGCATGGGCCCGGGCGGCGACGAGATCGCCCTTGCGTCGCGCCTCGACGAACAGGCCGCGCAGGCCGAGCACCCGCGTCTCGGGCTCGTCGAGCATGTCGTTGAAAGCGGCCTCGGCGCCTGCCCGATCGCCGGAGATCTGGGCGGCCTGGGCCTTGAGCAGCAGCGTCAGCGGCTCGCGGCCGAGCCAGCGCTCGGCATCGCCCGCGTGTCGGCGCGCGGCGGCGGGATCGCCCGAGCCGACGGCTACCATGCCGCGCGACACGGCGGCAAAGCCGCGCGCCCGGCGGCGGGCGCGCGAGGCGATGGTGACGAGGTCCGGCAGCTTGAAGACGAAGCGCACCACGCTCCACACGATGACAAGCGCGGTGACGATACCGATGAGCGCCGCCACGGCGACGCTGAGCGGGGTGCTGATGCGATAATCCTGCCAGGTGAGCACCACCTCCCCCGGATGGTCGGCAAGCCAGGCGGCGCCGAGCGCGACGAAGGCGAGAAGGACGAGGAAGACGAGAACGCGAATCATGGCTGCGCCCTCACCCGTTGCCGCCGAAGGCGTCGACGGCCGAACGACGCACGGCGAGCGCCGCCTGCTCCGCTTCCGCGCGGGCCCTCAGCGCCGCGACCCAATCACGCGTCGCCTGCTGCTCGGCCGGCGACAGCCGCTCCCAAGCCGCGAGCGCCGCCGCCGCGTCGCCGCGGGCGAGCGCCGCATCGACGGCGTCGGCCGGCTGCCCCCCGCTGCCGACGCGCTCGACCCGCACGAGGCCGGCTGCACTGTCGCTCAGACGCTCCCAGAGGCTGCCCTCCGGACGGCTGCGGCGCTCGGTTTCGGCCGCCCGGGCCAGACCTTCGCGCAGGCCTGGACGCAGGCTCTCGGTGGTCGGCAAGCCGGCCCCCGCCTGCGGCTGGAGCGGGGACAGGAGCTCTGCCGGCGTGCCGAGGCGCTCGAGCACCGCAATCTCCTTCTCGAAGGGCTGGCCGGAGCGGATCGCGGTCAGCAATAGCTCCGCCACGGCGAGCCGGCCCGCGGCATTGCCGATCGGCTCGGCAGCGCCGTCGGCGATCTGCCTTTCGGCGGCGTCGAGCCGGGCGCCCAGGGCCTCCAGCCGGCGCGAGACGTCGCTGATGACGCCCGGATCGAGGCTGCGCACGGCCCCTTCGACTGCGTCGACACGTCGGCTCAGTTCGTCGCGGATCGCGCGAAGCTCCGCCGGCGACGCGCCCTCGACGGACCGCAGCCCCTCGATCTCGTTGGCGAGGCCGTTGATGCGCGCCGTCAGGCCGTCGTCCTCGCGGGAGGCGGAGGTCATGCGCGCCTCGAGCGCCTCGAGATCCTCACGGCCGACGACATTGGCGAGGCTGCGCTCGACGACGGCAAGGCGCGCCGCGGTGTCGTTGGCCGGACCGACGAGCACCGGCAGCAATATGGCTGCGGCGGCGCCGACGATGCCGCCGACGGCAGCCGCCACGAGGAGCGAACTTTGGAGGCCCTGGCGGGGCGCCGCAGCCGGTTCGGCGGGCCGTACGCCATGAGCGGTGGTGTCGACGGGCGCCTCGTCAGCCGGCGCATCCCCGAGGCGTTCCTTGCCTTGAAGCCTCTCGTCTCCGCCGGGCACATCCTCGGCGGCCGGCATGTCGCTAGGTGGGACTTGTGCGGCCGGCTGCGCGACGGCGGGTGCGTCCTCGCCCGCAGAAACCGTCCGGGGGGTGGTGGCCGCCTCTGCAGCCGCGCCATCGGCGGAAGGCAGCGCGGTGGCCTCGGTCATGGCGCGGTCGGTCGTCTGCGCGGCGCGCTCCGCCTTCGTGCGGGCTGTCCGGGACGTCCGGCCCGTCGGCTTCTCGTCGCTCATGCAGACCTCTCTCCATCATTTCCTCGGCACCGCCGGTGCTCCCGGGCAGGCCATGATGAACCCTCAAGCTCTTAACATCAGCCGCCCGTCCATGGCGAGCCCGCAGGCTGCGCGTCATCTGTCGCCATGTGCCGGCAGCAAAGCCAGCAAGGCTTCCTCGTGCGGAGCGGCCGCGGCCGCGACCCGCCGGATACCAGCGGCCCTGAGTGGCGCGGCAACATCCTCCGACAGGCACAGGTGTCGCAGGGCACGGAATGCCTCGCCGCAGCCGGCCCGCTCGGCGAGATTGAGCGCCAGGGCTGCGCTTCGGCGGGAATAATGCAGCGCGACCGTGACGTTGCCGCCGCCAAGCGCCACCACTGCGGCCGGCGGCAGCGATTCCTCCGCCTCGGCGACATAGGCGATCCACGGCACGACCGCAAAGCCGGCGGCGGCGAGAAGAGCGGGCGTATCGGCCTTGTGATCGCGGCCGAGGACGAGGAGAAGCCGCGCGCCTGCGGGGAAGACCGACGGGGCGAGCGCCGCGAGGGCGATGCGGTCGCCCGCCGCCGCCATGACGGCCGCAAAGCCGGCCTCGCGCGCCACCTCGCCCGTGCGCTCGCCGACCGCAAGGAGAGGCAGCGCGGCGAGTGCCGCGACATCCCCCTCGCCCAAAGCTTCGAAGGCGTTGGGGCTGGTGACGACGACACCGTCGAAGGCTCCCGCCGGGCGCGGCTCATCCGTGGAATGGATGGTCAGGAGCGGAGCGATGACGACCGCATGGCCGCGCTCGCCAAGGCGCTGCGCCGTCCGGCGCGCCGCCGTTTCCGGCCGCAGGACGAGGACGCCCGCCATGTCTACTTTCCCAGGAGCGCCGGGCGCGCGCGGGCCACCACCTCGCGCCCCGCATCCTCTCCGAGACCGAGTGCCTCGGCGACCGGGCCGCTCCGCTCGACGGCCACCCAGTCGCTGCCATCGGGCGCCAGCAGCATGCCGCGGAAGGAGAGACTGGCCCCCTGCACTCGCGCCAGACCCGCAATGGGCGTGCGGCACGAGCCGTCGAGCACGCGCAGGAAGGCTCGCTCGACCTCCAGCGCCACACCTGTCGCGGGATCGGTGAAACGCATCAGCATCTCGCGCAGGGCAAGGTCGTCGGCGCGCGTCACGATGGCGATGGCGCCCTGGCCGATGGCGGGCAGGAAATCCTCCGTATCGAGCACGGCGGTCGCCTTGTCGGCGAGGCCGAGCCGCCGCAGCCCGGCGAGGGCCAGCAAGGTCGCGTCGATCTCGCCGCTCTCGACCTTGGCGAGGCGGGTGCCGACATTGCCGCGCAGCAGCGTGACCGAGACATCGGGCCGCAGGCGCCGCACCTGCGCCTGCCGGCGCAGCGAGGCGCTGCCGACCACGGCGCCGCGCGGCAGCTCGGCGATGCTGCGCGCACCGCGGCTGATGAGAACGTCGCGCACATCCTCGCGGGCGAGATAACCCGCGATGACGAGCCCTTTCGGCAGGACGGTCGGCAGATCCTTGGCGGAATGGACGGCAAGGGCGATGCGCCCGTCGAGGAGCGCGCTGTCGAGCTCCTTCGTGAACAGACCCTTGCCGCCGGCCTCCGACAGCGCCCGGTCCTGGATCATGTCGCCCGTCGTCTTGATGACCGAGAGCGCGACCGCCTCGGCTGGGCAGCCAAGCGCTCCGGCGAGGAGCGCCTGCACCTGCCGCGCTTGGGCCAGGGCGAGCGGGCTGCCGCGCGTGCCGATGACAGGTGCGCCGGTCGATGCGATCATGGTTCCGTCCAACTCCAATTACGGCCCCGCGGCCGGCGGGCGATTCGTGCAGGCGGGAGGCCGCAGAGCCGCTCCCGCACCTCACTATCGCATGCCCTACCACCCTGCTGCGGCGAAAAACCGGTTCCCACGGCTTTACGCCATGCTCTATAGGGGGAAGCGGCGCTTTTGCGAACCGCGACCGATCGCAGCCCCTTCAGAACCCAGCGAATCATGCGCGTTCTTGGCATCGAGACCACCTGTGATGAAACGGCGGCCGCCGTCGTCGGCCTTGCCGGCGACGGGCGCGGCGTCATCCTGTCGAACGAGATCCTCAGCCAGATCACGGAACATGCCGCCTATGGCGGCGTGGTGCCGGAGATTGCGGCGCGCGCCCATGTCGAGGTCATCGACCGGCTGGTGGCGCGGGCGCTGAAGGCGGCCGACGTGACGCTGAAGGACATCGATGCCGTCGCCGCCGCCGCCGGCCCCGGCCTTATCGGCGGTGTCATCGTCGGCCTCACCACCGGCAAGGCTCTCGCCCTCGTCTCCGGCAAGCCCTTTGTCGCCGTCAACCACCTCGAGGCGCACGCGCTGACGGCACGAATGACCGACGGCGTCGCCTTTCCCTATCTGCTGCTGCTCGCCTCGGGCGGGCATACGCAATTGCTCGCGGTGCGTGGCGTCGGCGACTATGTGCGCCTTGGCACCACGATCGACGACGCCATCGGCGAGGCCTTCGACAAGACGGCGAAGATGCTCGGCCTGCCCTATCCCGGCGGGCCGGAGGTGGAACGCCAGGCGCTCCACGGCGACCCGGCGCGCTTCGCCTTGCCACGGCCGCTGGCCGGCCGGCCGGACCCGGATTTCTCGCTCTCCGGCCTCAAGACCGCCGTGCGCACCGAGGCCGAGCGCATCGCCCCGCTCTCGGCACGGGACGTTGCCGATCTCTGCGCCTCCTTCCAGGCGGCCGTGGTCGACGTCGTCGCCGACCGGGTGCGCATGGGCCTACGTGCCTTCCGGCAGAAGGCGGGGCACCCGACCGCGCTCGTCGTCGCCGGTGGCGTTGCCGCCAACCAGGCGATCCGCCGCGGCCTGACGCGGCTTGCCTCCGAGGCCGGCCTGCCCCTCGTCACGCCGCCGCCGGCCCTGTGCACGGACAACGGCGCGATGATCGCCTGGGCGGGGCTCGAGCGCCTGCGGCTCGGCCTCACCGACGACCTCACCGCCCCCGCCCGCGCCCGCTGGCCGCTCGAGGCGGCCTCCGCGGCATGATGACCGATCCTGTCGTCATCGTCGGAGCCGGCGCGTGGGGCACGGCCCTCGCCAACGCGGCGGCCCAGGCCGGACGCTTCGTCACCCTCGTCGCGCGCGATCCCGAGCACGCCGGCACGATGCAGGCCGCGCGCGAGAACTTGCGCTTCCTGCCCGGCGCGCCGCTCCATGCCGCGATCACCGTCACCGCCGACCTCGGCGCAACGACGGCCGCGCGGGCGCTGCTCCTCGTCGTGCCGGCACAGGCCCTGCGCGAGGCAGCCCGGGGGCTCGCGCACCGGCTCGCCCCGGGCACACCCGTTGTCATCTGCGCCAAGGGCATCGAGCGCACGTCGAGCCGCTTCATGAGCGATGTCGTCGGCGAGGAGCTGCCGGCGGCGGTGCCCGCCGTCCTGTCGGGCCCGAGCTTCGCCGAGGACGTGGTGCGGGGCCTGCCGACCGCCGTGGTGCTGGCCTGCGCGCAGGAGGAGACCGCGCGCAGCCTCGCCGCGACGCTGACGAGCCCTACATTCCGCATCTATCACGGCACCGACGTGCGCGGAGTCGAGATCGGCGGTGCAGCCAAGAACGTGCTCGCCATCGCCTGCGGCATCGTCATGGGCTGCGGCCTCGGCGAGAGCGCCCGGGCCGCCATGGTGGCACGGGGCTTCGCCGAGCTGATGCGCTTCGCCCGCGCCCTCGGCGCCCGTCCCGAGACGCTGATGGGGCTGTCCGGGCTCGGCGACCTCGTGCTCACCTGCGGCTCTGCGAAATCGCGCAACTTCGCCTTCGGCGAGGCGCTGGGGCGCGGCGTGCCGCTTTCCGAAGCCTCTGGCGGCAAGCTGGCGGAAGGCGCCTTCACCGCCGCGGCACTCGTGGCGATGGCCGGCCGGCACGGGGTGGAGATGCCGATCTCAGAGGCTGTCGCTGCAATCGTCGCTGGGGAGGTTTCCGTGGAAGCGGCGATCGGCGCGCTGCTCAACCGGCCGATCCGCGCCGAGCACGAGATCATCTGACGAACGGGGAGAGGTCATGGCGCACTGGCTGTTCAAATCGGAACCGGCCACCTGGTCCTGGGACCAACAGGTCGCGGAAGGCGAGAAGGGCACGTTCTGGAACGGCGTGCGCAACCATTCCGCCAAGCTCAACATGATGGCGATGAAGAAGGGCGAGACCGGCTTCTTCTACCACTCCAACGAGGGCAAGGCGATTGTCGGCATCGTCGAGGTGATCAAGGAGTACTATCCCGACCACACCGATGCGAGCGGTCGCTTCGGCATGGTCGACATCAAGGCGGTGAAGGCGCTGCCGCGGCCGGTGACGCTCGATGAGATCAAGAATACGCCCGCGCTCGCGGATATGGTGCTCGTCAACAATTCGCGCCTGTCGGTACAGCCGGTGAGCGACCCCGAATGGGACATCATCTGCAGGATGGGCGGATTGTGAAGAAGGCGGGGTTGAGCGCCGCCGTCCGATCGGACAGGATGCCAGTCTGAAATCGTTCCTATGTCCATGACTCGTCCCGTCCGCCTCATCGCCAGCATTGCCCGGCTCTTCGAACGCCTGCCCCGGCACCAGGCCGTGCCGCCGCGCGAAGATCGGGACCCGACCCCCGACACCCTCCTGTCGCTTGCCATCGTCCTCGTGCACATCGCCGGAGGCGACGGGCGCCTGACGGGAGAGGAACGCGCCAGGCTCGCCGACCTCGTCGGACGCCGCTTCCGCCTCTCGCCGCGCGAGGCGCTCCGGATCATCGAGGCTGCCATCGTGGCCGAGGGCTCGCGCGAGGACGTGGACGACGCCTTCGAGGACCTGAAGCGCCTGCTGCCGCCGGACGGGCGCCGCGAGCTGATGGCCGCCGCCTGGGAACTCGCGAAGATCGACGGTCACGTCGCCGAACTCGAGGACGACCTCCTGTGGCGCTCCGCCCGCCGGCTCGGGCTGAGCGAGCGCGAGGCCGAGGCGCTGCGTCAGAGCGCGCTGACGGACGTCGACGGAGGGGTCTGATGGGTGCGGCGACCCCGCTGCCCGTTCTCATCGTCCTGCACCAGGAACATTCGACGCCCGGCCGGGTTGGCCGGCTCCTTGTGGAGCGTGGCCACCCGCTCGACATCCGCCGGCCGCGCTTCGGCGATCCCTTGCCGCAGACGCTCGCACTGCATGCCGGCGCCGTCGTCTTCGGCGGGCCCATGAGCGCCAACGACCCCGATGACTGGGTGAAGCGCGAGATCGACTGGATCGGCGTCGCGCTCGATGAGAAAAAGCCGCTGCTCGGCCTCTGCCTCGGCGCGCAGATGCTGGCGAAACACCTCGGCGGGCGGATCGATCCGCATCCCTCGGGCCTTGCCGAGATCGGCTATTATCCGCTCAAGCCGACGGCGACGGGGCGACGCTTCGCCAGCGAGACGGGCGCGCCATGGCCGTCGCACGTCTACCAGTGGCATCGGGAGGGGCTCGACTGTCCGCCCGGCGGCGAACTTCTCGCCGAAGGCGCGGATTTTCCGAACCAGGCCTTCCGCGTCGGACCCGCCGCCTTCGGCCTGCAGTTCCATCCCGAGGTGACGCACGCCATGATCTATCGCTGGACGACGCGCGCCAGCGAAAGGCTAGGCCTGCCGGGCGCCCAAGCCGCGCACCTGCACCACCGCGGGCGCTTCATGTACGACCCCGACGTCGCCCTTTGGCTCGATGCGTTTCTCGACCACTGGCTCGCCGCCGGCGCCCCACAGGCCCGATCACAACCAGTCGCGGAACCGGGGAGCGCCTGCGCCCCAGCGATCTGAGAGCCGCAACGGTCGCTTCATGGTATACTTATTAAATTGTACATGCGGAGCACCGTCCGATGGCCGAGACGGAAGCGCTCTTCTCACTCCTGCGTCAGACCGCTG
Source organism: Chelatococcus sambhunathii (assembly GCF_001418005.1). Taxonomy (GTDB): domain Bacteria; phylum Pseudomonadota; class Alphaproteobacteria; order Rhizobiales; family Beijerinckiaceae; genus Chelatococcus_A; species Chelatococcus_A sambhunathii. Next base: position 215,324 of record NZ_LIOL01000006.1, read on the forward strand.
ATCCTGCGGCGGCCATGGCAATCGAGCGCGTTGTCCGGCATGGCGCCGACCGCGCGCTCAACCGCATCAACGTGCTCGCCTTCGCGGCGCGCGAGGGCCTCGACGAGGAAGCTGCCATCGCCGCCTTCCTCCATGCCGCCCATCTCGGCCTGTTCGACCTGTCGTGGAACGTGCTGTGCCCGGGGTGCGGCGGCGTGCTCGACGCCAATGCGACACTCGGCACCCTCGACCGCTCCTCCTACAGCTGCACGCTGTGCGCCGCAGGCTACGAGCCGACCCTCGACGAGATGGTGGAGGTGACCTTCACGGTGAACCCCCGCGTGCGGCAGATCGCGGCGCACGAGCCGGATCGGCTGCCGATGCACGAATATTTTCGCCAGATCTTCTGGAGCTCGGGGGTAGACCTGCCGGACGAAATCGAGGCGCAACTCGACGAGATCATCATCGAGGCCATCGAATTGCCACCCGGCGAGAAGGCCCTCCTGTCACTTCAGCTGCCGCGGGGCTTCATTATCGTCTTCGACCCCGTCACCCATTCCGTGCAGTTCATCGACGCCGACAGCGAGGAGACGCGCGAGCGGCGCTCCCTCTCCCTTGTCATCGACGCCGTGCATGCACCGAACGAGACGGTTCGCCTGCAGCCCGGCCCGCTGCGCCTGACGCTCGAGAACCGCACCGGCCGGCGCGTCCTGCCCGGCCTCTTCATCGCGGGCGAGGCGCTGCACACGCTCATCGGCCGGCGCCGGCCGTTCCTCACCGCCAAGCGGCTCCTCAGCAACCAGACCTTCCGCGACATCTATCGGACGGAGACGCTCAACGTCGACCAGCGGCTGAAAATCACCAGCCTCACCTTCCTCTTCACCGACCTCAAGGGATCGACCCGGCTCTACGAGCGCGTGGGCGACCTGGCCGCCTTCGACCTCGTGCGCGAGCACTTCCGGGTGCTCGGCGACATCGTGGCGGCGGAAGCAGGCGCCATCGTCAAGACCATCGGCGATGCGGTGATGGCGACCTTCCCGACGCCGGAACGGGCTGTCGCCGCCGCGCTACGCATGCGCGAGGCCATGCGCAGCCTCAACGCCGCCCACGGCAGCGAGGACCTGGTGCTGAAGATCGGTCTGCACGAGGGTCCCTGTCTGGCCGTCAGCCTCAACGAGCGGCAGGACTATTTCGGCCAGACGGTGAACATCGCCTCGCGCGTGCAGGGCCTCGCCGAATCGCAGGCGATCTACGCCACGGGCTCCGTCGTCGAGCGGCCGGAAGTGTCGAGCCTGCTCGCCCGCACCGGCCTGACGCCGCTGGCGCGACGACGCGCCTTGCGCGGCATCGATGACGAGGTCACCCTGTACGAGATTCCGTGACCCGGCCGCGGGAACAGCCATGACCGACGATCTCGCCACGAAGACCTGCACGCCCTGCAAGGGCGGAACGCCGCCTTTGTCCCCCGAAGCCGTCGCGCATTACGCGAAACAGGTGCCGCAGTGGGAGGTCAACGGCGATGCCACGCGCATCGCACGCACCTTCCGCTTCAGGAACTACGCGGGGGCTTTCGCCTTCGTGGCGCGTGTGTCGGAGATCGCCGAGGAGCAGGGCCACCACCCCGACATCACCTTCGGCTGGGGCTATGCGACGGTCACGCTGCAGACCCACAAGATCAAGGGCCTGCACGAGAACGACTTCATCATGGCGGCCCGGATAGACGAGATCGCCGGCGGCGAACCCGCCGCCTGAGACGCCCTGTCCGGCGCCCTCCCCCAGCCCTCATCTTCCCCTTCCGGAGCCGATCGTGCTGATCGACCAGACCCTGCTCGTCACGCAGTTCATGACGCTTCTCGCCGTCCTCGACCCGATCAGCCACACCTCGCTCTTCCTCTCCGTCACCGGCGGGCTCGACCGGGCCGAGCGGCGCAAGGCGGCCCTCATCGCCGTTCCCGTCGCCTTCGTCATCCTCGTCGTCTTCGCCGTCATCGGCCAATATGCGCTGGCGGCGATGAACATCTCGCTCATCTCCTTCCAGATCGCCGGCGGCATCATCCTGCTCATCTTCGCCTTGTCGATGACCCTCGGCGACAAGGGACCGGCGCCGGCTGCCGAGGCGGACGCACGCGACGCGGCGAGCGTCGCCGTCTATCCGCTGGCGGTGCCGATCATCGCCGGGCCGGGGGCCATGCTCGCCATCGTCATCCTCATGGACAACAACCGCCTGACCTTCGTCGAGCAGGTGGAGACGGTCGCCATGCTGGCGCTCAACATGCTCATCCTGCTCGGGCTCTTCCTGTCCGGCGATGCGGTGTCGCGCCTCATCGGCCGCCACGGCGCCAACGTGCTGCGGCGCGTGATGGGCATCGTGCTCGCCGCCCTGTCGATCAACCTGATCCTGGAAGCGATGGCGAAATGGCTGGGGCTGCCGGCGATTTGAGAAGGGGTGCAGGATGGCGGAAGAGGCATCGCCAACGCTTCTTCGCGAGGGCCTGCCGGAGCCAGACTTCAAATATTGCTCCAATGCGTGGGCCGTTTTCTCCACCGCACCGACCGTCTGAGCGGCGCGGATGAATGCACGGCCCCAACATGATTTCCGATCGCCTCCGCCGTCATGCCCGCGCTTGTCGCGGGCATCCACGCGGCAAAGCCCGCGCCAGGCGAAAAGGCGTGGATGGCCGCGACAAGCGCAGCCATGACGGGCGGGAGGTTGTAACACTCTGAAAAGGCGCAGCGATCCCGACCGGATAGCCGCGAGGCGGCGCCGTTCACTGCGCACCCCGTGGCGGTCGGCAAGCTTCTACGGCTGCTGCGTCGGGCGTCGGCCTTTGGACTGCCATCCCAAGCTAACGTGGAATGGTGGAGCTGAGGGGATTCGAACCCCTGACCTCTGCAGTGCGATTGCAGCGCTCTCCCAACTGAGCTACAGCCCCTAAAGGTCGGCGCGTTTTAGGCCGGCGCGGGGGCGGCTGTCAATTGCTGTTTCGCGCGAGCGCGCGGCGAGCGCGACGGGTTGTTCACAGCGGCGGAGAGCGCTAAACGGAAGCTCCCGTCCGTCCTCTCCATCCTCCGGATTTTCAATGCGCGCGATTCTCGATGTTCTCATGGTCGTGCTCGACCTCTACACATGGCTCGTGATCGCCTCAGCCATCATCAGCTGGCTGGTCGCCTTCAACGTCGTCAACACGCGCAACGACGTGGTGCGGGCGATCTGGAATTTCCTCTACCAGATCACCGAGCCCGCGCTTCGGCCCATCCGCTCCATCCTGCCCAATCTCGGCGGCATCGACGTCTCGCCCATCATCCTGCTGCTCATCATCTTCTTCCTGCAGCGGGTGATCGTGCTCTACGTCTACCCGGCCGTCATCTAAAGCCCGGCCGGCGCGAGGCAGGCATGAGCGGCGCCTTCACGCGCACGGGCGAGGGGCTGACGCTCACGGTGCGCCTGACGCCGCGCGGCGGGCGCGATGCGATCGAGGGCGTCGATGAGCTGGCGGACGGGCGCGCCGTCATCAAGGTCCGCGTCCGCGCCGTGCCGGAGGACGGGGCGGCCAATGCGGCGCTCACCCGGCTCCTCGCCAAGAGCCTCGGCGTCGCCGCCTCCGCCGTCGCGCTCGTCTCCGGGCACACTGCACGCATCAAGATCCTGACCGTCGCCGGCGACGCCGCTATGCTGGAAGCGCGGCTCGCGGCACTCATCAAGCACGAGGACCGGCCATGACGACGCTCCCGACGTCCCGAATCATCGACGGCAAGGCCTTCGCCGAGGGCCTGCGCCGACGCGTGGCGGAAGCAGCGGCCGATTTCCTTAGCCGGTCCGGCCGCGCGCCCGGCCTTGCCGTCGTCCTCGCCGGCGAGGATCCGGCGAGCAGCGTCTATGTGCGCAACAAGGCGCAGCAGACGGTGGAGGCCGGCATGGCCTCCTTCGAGCACCGCCTGCCGGCGGAGACAGGCGAGGCCGAGCTCCTCACCCTCGTCGCGCGGCTCAACGCGGACGATGCGGTCGACGGCATCCTCGTACAGCTGCCGCTGCCGGCGCATATCGACGCGCAGAAGGTGATCGAGGCGATCGACCCGGCGAAGGACGTCGACGGCTTCCACCCGGAGAATGCCGGGCGGCTGATGACCGGGCTTCCCGCGCTCGTGCCCTGCACGCCGCTCGGCTGCCTGATGCTCATCAAGTCCATCGAGCCGGCGCTCGCCGGGCTCGAGGCGGTCGTCGTCGGGCGCTCCAACATCGTCGGCAAGCCGATGGCGCAGCTGCTCCTCGCCGAGAGCTGCACGGTCACCGTCGCCCATTCCAAGACGCGCGACCTGCCGGCCGTGTGCCGCCGCGCCGACATCCTCGTCGCGGCCGTCGGCCGGCCGCAGATGGTGCGCGGCGACTGGGTGAAGCCCGGCGCCATCGTCATCGACGTCGGCATCAACCGCATCCCGGCGCCCGAGCGCGGCGAGGGCAAGACGCGGCTCGTCGGCGACGTGGCCTATGACGAGGCGGTGCAGCATGCCGGCGCCATCACCCCCGTGCCGGGCGGCGTCGGGCCAATGACCATCGCCTGCCTCCTGCGCAACACGCTCGCGGCGGCGGTCGCCCGCACCGGCGTCGTGGTGGACGTGCCGTCGGCCTGAACGCCTCCGCCCAAGGTCGCAATGGCGCAGTGCAGCATGTAGGCTAGTCTCCCGCGAAACAGCGAGGGAGGAGCCGATGGACACAGCACTGCCGATGAAGACCAGCACCGGCCGGTTCTTCGAGGATTTCCGCCTCGGCGAGGTGATCCGTCATGCGACGCCCCGCACGGTAACGGCGGCCGATGCCGCGCTCTATTCGGCGCTCTACGGCACGCGCTTCGCCGTGCAGTCCTCGGACGTCCTCGCCGCGCAGATCGGCTACGAGCGCAGCCCCCTTGACGATCTCCTCGTCTTCCATGTCGTCTTCGGCAAGACCGTGCCGGACATCTCCCTCAATGCGGTCGCCAACCTCGGCTATGCGGAAGGCCGCTTCCTGAGGTCCGTCTATCCCGGCGAGACACTGTCGGCCGTCTCCGAGGTCATCGGGCTCAAGGAAAATTCCAACGGCAAGACCGGCGTCGTCTACGTGCGCACGCGCGGGCTGCGCTCCGACGGGGCCGAGGTGCTCGAATATGTGCGCTGGGTGATGGTGAAGAAGCGCGACGAGGCGGCGTCCGTCGCGGACCAGCACGTGCCGCAGCTCGCGGACAGCGTGGAACCGTCGCATCTCGGCATCGGCTGCCCGCCCATCGACGTCGAGGCCTATGATTTCGGACTTGCCGGCAGCCCCTGGCGCTGGGGGGACTTCCGCATCGGCGAGCGCATCGACCATGTGGACGGCATGACGGTGGAGGAGGCCGAGCATCAACTCGCGACCCGGCTCTATCAGAACACGGCGCGGGTGCATTTCGACCAGCACGCTGCCACGGGCTCGCGCTTCGGCCGGCGGCTGATCTACGGCGGCCATGTGATCTCGCTGGCCCGTGCGCTGTCCTTCAACGGCCTTGGCAATGCCTTCCACATTGCCGCCATCAACGGTGGGCGGCATGTGGCGCCGCTCTTTGCAGGCGACACCGTCTATTGCTGGAGTGAGGTGATCGACACCGCCGAACTCGAGGGGCGCAGCGACATGGGCGCCCTGAGGCTGCGTACCATCGCCACGAAGAATTTACCCTGCGCTGGTTTTCCGGGCCACAACGGCACCGAATACGACCCTGCTGTGGTGCTTGACTTCGACTATTGGGCCCTTCTGCCGCGATAGGACGGCGCAAGGAAACAGTTACAAAGCTGGAAAAATGTCACCGCCTTTGGCGGCATGTTGCATTGCGGTTGCGACCCACATTCGTTACGAAGCCGATAGCTTCGAGCAACTCCAGACTGCAAGCGGGGAGGCCCCACATGGCCGAGGCGAAAGCGCCCGGGACGAGACCGGAAGACATCCGCCCCCTCTCGCCGCACCTCCAGATCTACCGCTGGACGTGGACGATGGCGATGTCGGTGGCCCATCGTGTCACCGGCGCGGCCCTCTACGTGGGCACCCTGCTGCTGGTCGCCTGGCTGCTGGCGCTGGCCAGCGGGCCGGCAGCCTTCGAGACCGCGCAGTGGTTGTTCGGCTCCTTCCTGGGCCGGCTCATACTCTTCGGCTACACTTGGGCGCTGCTGCACCACATGTTCGGCGGCATTCGCCACTTCATCTGGGACGTCGGGCTCGGCTTCGATGCCCCTGCCCGCCAGAACCTCGCCCGCATGACCCTCATCGCCTCGGCCGCGCTCACGCTCCTCGTGTGGGTGATCGGCTACGCGGTTTCGTGAGGAGACATTCCATGGCTTCGACGAAGCATTCGTTGCGCACGCCGCTCGGCCGCGTCCGCGGGCTGGGCTCCGCCCGGTCCGGCACGTCGCATTTCTGGCACCAGCGGCTCACGGCGCTCGCCAACGTGCCGCTGGCGCTCGCCTTCATCGCCATCGTGGTCTGCGCGGCCGGCGGCGGCTACGACGAGGCGCTCGCTCTCGTGCGCAGCCCGCTCGTGGCGCTCCTCCTGCTCCTCTTCATCCTCTCGGCGACCTATCACATGCGCATTGGCATGCAGGTCATCATCGAGGACTACGTTCACGGCGGCGCCAAGGTCGCTGCGGTGATCGCCAACACATTCTTCGCCCTGCTCGTGGCAGCCGCCGCGGTCTTCGCGGTTCTCAAGATCTCCTTCGGCGGGATGTAAGTTCATGGCCAAGGCACCCAGCAACGGAACCACCTCCGGCACCGAGACGACCGCCCCGACGCGCCGCAGCACGAGGGCCAGAGCCGCCGCGTCGGCCACTCCCGCACCGGAGGTCGCCGGCGCCGCCGTGGAGACGACGCCGTCCAAGGCCGTGCGCATGCCGCGCGCACGGGCCGCGCAGGCCGATGGCGCCGGCCCAAGCGGCATCCTGCGTATTCCCCGCCCGGCCTATACGGGCCAGGCCTATCCGATCACCGATCACACCTTCGATGTCGTCGTCGTCGGCGCCGGCGGCGCCGGGCTGCGTGCCACCGTCGGCTGCGCCCAGGCGGGCCTCAAGACCGCCTGCGTCACCAAGGTCTTCCCCACGCGCTCGCATACGGTGGCCGCCCAGGGCGGCGTTGCCGCCTCGCTCGCCAACATGGGGCCGGACGACTGGCGCTGGCACATGTACGACACCGTGAAGGGGTCCGACTGGCTCGGTGACCAGGATTCCATCGAGTATCTGGTGCGCAATGCGCCTGCCGCCGTCTACGAGCTCGAGCACTGGGGCGTGCCCTTCTCGCGTACCGAGGACGGGCGCATCTACCAGCGCCCCTTCGGCGGCATGACGACCGATTTCGGCAAGGGTCCGCCGGCCCAGCGCACCTGTGCTGCCGCCGACCGCACCGGCCATGCCATCCTGCACACGCTCTACGGCCAGGCGCTGCGCAATAACACCGAATTCTTCATCGAGTATTTCGCCATCGACCTCATCATGGATGACGAGGGCCGCTGCCGCGGCGTGGTGGCGCTGAAGATGGACGACGGCACCGTCCATCGCTTCCGCGCCCATCTCGTCATCCTGGCGACGGGCGGCTACGGCCGCGCCTATTTCTCGGCCACCTCCGCCCATACCTGCACGGGCGACGGCAACGCCATGGTGCTGCGCGCCGGCCTGCCGCTGCAGGACATGGAATTCGTGCAGTTCCACCCCACCGGCATCTACGGCGCCGGCTGCCTCATCACCGAGGGGGCCCGCGGCGAGGGCGGCTATCTCACCAATTCCGAGGGCGAGCGCTTCATGGAGCGCTATGCCCCGTCGGTGAAGGACCTCGCGCCGCGCGACATGGTCTCGCGTTCCATGACCATGGAAATCCGCGAGGGCCGGGGCGTGGGCAAGAACAAGGACCACATCTTCCTGCACCTCGACCACCTCGACCCGGCCGTGCTGCACGAGCGCCTGCCCGGCATCTCGGAGAGCGCCAAAATCTTCGCCGGTGTCGACGTGACGAAGGAGCCGATTCCGGTGCTGCCGACGGTGCACTACAACATGGGCGGCATCCCGACGAACTTTCATGGCGAGGTGGTGACCAAGGCGGGCGACAACCCCGACCATGTTGTGCCAGGGCTGATGGCCATCGGCGAGGCGGCCTGCGTGTCGGTGCACGGGGCGAACCGCCTCGGCTCCAACTCGCTGATCGACCTCGTGGTCTTCGGCCGCGCCGCCGGCCTGCGCGCCGCCGAGATCGTCAAGCCGGGCGAATCGCACCCCGACCTGCCGAAGAACTCGGCCGATCTGTCGCTGTCGCGGCTCGACCGCTTCCGCAATGCTCGCGGCAGTACGCCGACAGCTGAGCTGCGCCTTCGGATGCAGCGCACGATGCAGTCGAACTGCGCCGTCTTCCGCACTGGCGAGGTGCTGGAGGAGGGACAGAAGCTCATCCGCGAGGTCTGGCAGGGGGCTGAAGACGTGTGCGTCAGCGACCGCTCGCTCGTCTGGAATTCGGACCTCATCGAGACGCTCGAGTTCGACAACCTGATCACCCAGGCCGTCGTGACGATGGACGGCGCGGCCAACCGCAAGGAAAGCCGTGGCGCCCACGCGCGCGAGGACTATGCGGAGCGCGACGACGTCAACTGGATGAAGCACACCCTGGCCTGGGTCGACGACACGGCCAAGACCGTCACCATCGACTACCGCCCGGTGCACAACTACACGATGTCGAACGACATCGAGTACATCGAGCCGAAGGCGCGCGTCTACTGAGGCCGCACGCGACAGATCCCATCCAGCCCGTGGCGCAGGCCACGGTACGCCGGCAGGTTCGAGGACAGAGACAACATGGCCAAGTTCTCCCTCCCCAAGAATTCGCAGATCAAGGAAGGCAAGGCCTGGCCGAAGCCGGACGGGGCGGCGAACACGACCGCCTTTCGCATCTATCGCTGGAACCCGGATGACGGGCAGAATCCGCGCGTCGACACCTATCACGTCGACCGCGACGATTGCGGGCCGATGGTCCTCGATGCACTCATCTACATCAAGAACAACATCGACCCGACGCTGACCTTCCGCCGTTCCTGCCGCGAGGGCATCTGCGGCTCCTGCGCCATGAACATCGACGGCGCCAACACGCTCGCGTGCACCAAGGGCATCGACGAATGCACGTCGAAGGGCGACGTCCGCATCTATCCGCTGCCGCACATGCCGGTGGTGAAGGACCTGGTGCCCGACCTCACTCGCTTCTATGCCCAGCACGCCTCGATCGAGCCCTGGCTTAAGACGACCACGCCGGAGCCGGAGAAGGAGTGGCGCCAGAGCCGCGAGGACCGCGAGAAGCTCGACGGCCTCTACGAATGCATCCTGTGCGCGTGCTGCTCCACGTCCTGCCCGAGCTACTGGTGGAACGGCGACCGCTATCTGGGCCCGGCCGTGCTGCTGCAGGCCTATCGCTGGCTCATCGACAGCCGCGACGAAGCCACGGGCGACCGCCTCGACAACCTCGAGGATCCGTTCCGGCTGTATCGCTGCCACACGATCATGAACTGCGCCAACGTATGCCCGAAGGGCCTCAACCCGGCCAAGGCGATCGCCGAAATAAAGCAGATGATGGTCACGCGCCAACTCTGACGGAGCGCCGGACGGCCCCAGGTCGGGTGTGACCCGCGCGCCACGCTGCGTGCCGGGCAGACCCTCCCGGGGCCAGCGCATCCGCCATTTCACCCGCCCGGGCTTGCCCGACCAAGCCGTTTACGGCATGACGAACGTGGTGTCTTGCGTGCCTGCGCTGCCTTGCGAGGAGGCAGGTGCGCCGAAGGAAGAGCGGGAGCGGGACAGCATGAGACCGACGATGCACGATGCGACGACCGAACTGGCCCGGCGCGGCGCGAGCGCCATGCGTATCGCGCCGCGCCTGGCGGCCCTCGCGCCGCTGCTCATCGTCGCCGCCTGCGCATCGGACCGCTTCGCCAGCTCGCCAGGTCCTGCTACCGGATCGGGCTACCGCAGCGCCGGCGCGGCCACGAGCGGATCGGACTTCGAGCCGCTACCGCCATCTGCCTCGGCTGAGGTGATCGCCAGCCCGCTGCCGCCCGCGCCGGGGACGGCCGCGGCACCCGATGGCTCCACCGTCGCGCCCGGCACGCTCGGCCCGGACGGTACGCTTTCGGGCACCGGCGGCACCCCGGGGCCCGTCGCGAGCCTTGGCAGCCAGCCGACGAGTGCGCCTGCCGCGCCGACGCGCAGCGCGGTGACAGGGGGCTGGACGGCGCGCGAAGCCGCCGGCGGCTCCTGTCGCATCACGCTGTCGAGCGCACCCGCGCTCGATCTCTACAAGGCCTCCACCTCGGGCTGCGCCGGGCGCGACCTGCAGAGCGTCAATGCCTGGGACCTGCGCGACGGCGAGGTCTATCTCTATTCGCGCGGTAGCGTCGTGGCGCGCCTCAAGGGCGGCGGCAGCTCGTTCAACGGGGTGCTCGCCAAATCCGGGGCGCCCCTCACCTTGTCACGCTGAAGGCGATACAAGCTGACGCGAAAGGGCGCCACGGCGCCCTTTTTCAGTTTTGAGCCTGAGGCGGAGCCATGAAGTGTCGCTGGTAGTCGAGCGCGCTCATGGCAAGGCCGTGCGCATCGTCAATCATTTCTTCGGCCAGGGAGAAAGGCGTCGGCCCGAGGCCTCTGATCGTGCCGATGAGATCGCCGCGCTCGAAGGCGATCTCGGCCGAGAAGCGCCGCGCCAGCGCGCGCATGGCGCCGTTTTCGCTCATGCAGTTGACGACGAGCGCGGCAACGCCGCGGTTGCGGGCGCTGACGAGGAGGCGGGCAAAGAGCGCGCTGCCGATGCCGCGCCGACGCCAGCCGCGCTCGACGCTGAAGGCGGCCTCGGCCCGTCGCTCGCCGCCGATCTCGAAGGGCTGCAGTTCGGCCGCGCCGCGCACGATCCCGCCCTCGACATAACCGAAGACGAGCCCGCGCGAGGCCAGGCATCGGTCGGCATAGTCGGCGAGATACGCGTCGGTCACCACCCCGATAAAGCGGCTGTGGCGGCTGGCGGGATCGAGGCGCAGCAAATGGGCGCGGAACGCGGGCAGATCGGCCGCGAACAGCTTGCGAATAGTGCCGGAAAGCCCGGAGAATGTGTCCATCGTCGTTCTCTCGGTGGTCGATGTTGCTTCGACCCCCGAGGGCGCGGTTTCCCTAGACCCGGCACATATTGTGCAATGCAACATGAAATTCAAGCACCGGGATGCCGCAACACTCTGGTGCCGAATGCCCGTTTGCGTTCAACTGGCGCGCGAGATCGGCATGCGAGAGAGAGGCGCAGGGCCCAGCGATGAGCGACTACATCCTCCACTGCTTCGGCCAGTCCGGGAACGCCTACAAGGTGGCCCTGATGCTCAACCTGTGCGGTTGCGACTGGCAGCCGCGCTTCGTCGACTTCTTCAACGGTGAGACGCGCAGCCCGGCCTTTCGCGACAGTTGCAACGAAATGGGCGAGGTCCCGGTGCTGGAGCACGGCGGGCAGCGACTCAGCCAGAGCGGGGCGATCCTCACCCTTCTCGCCGAACGGCATGGACGTTTCGGCGGGCACGACGCCGGGGAGCGCTACGATATCCTGCGCTGGATCCTCTTCGACAACCACAAGTTCACCAGCTATTTTGCCACGCTGCGCTTCATGGTCGGCCTCAAGAAGATGGGCGAGAGCCCGGTGACAGAGTTTCTGCGTGGCCGCGCGCTCGCCGCCTTCGACATCGTCGAGAAGCACCTCGCCAAGCGCTCTTTCATGGTCGGCGAGACGCCGACCATCGCCGACATCTCCATGGTCGGATATCTCTATTATCCAGAGGACACCGGCATCGACCGGTCCGCCTTCCCCAACATCGACGCCTGGACACGGCGCATCGCCGCCCTGCCCGGCTGGGCCCATCCTTACGACCTCATGCCACGCGAGCCGGGCTGAGCGGCCGCCGCACGCCAGAGAGGCGATTGTGCGGCGCGGTGCGAGGCGCTAAATCCTCTCCCGTGACCATCGAGCCTCGTCTTTCCCGGCAGACCGCCGCCAGCGTGCGCGCACGCTACGACGCCCTCGTCAGCGAGGGCGTGATCGAGCGCGACCCGGCGCAGGAAAGGCTGGTAGCGCGGCTCGACGAACTCGCGCAGCGGCTCGGCGAGCGGCGCCTCGCGCGCAAGGCGAGCCCGCTCGGCTGGCTGTTCGGCAAGCGCAACGAAAAGGCCGTGCCCCTCAAGGGTCTCTACATCTGGGGCTCGGTGGGCCGCGGCAAGACCATGCTGATGGACCTCTTCTTCGAGGTCGCGCCGCCCGAGCGCAAGCGCCGCGCCCATTTCCACGCCTTCATGGCCGATGTGCACGAGCGCATCTTCACCCATCGCCAGAAGGTCAAGGACGGCCGCGAGAGGGACGGCGACCCCATTCCGCATGTGGCGGATGCGCTGGCAGCCGAGGCCTGGCTCCTGTGCTTCGACGAGTTCACTGTCACGGATATCGCCGATGCGATGATCCTCGGCCGGCTGTTCACGGCCCTCTTTGCCCGCGGCGTCACTGTCGTGGCCACGTCGAACGTGGAGCCGAACCGCCTCTACGAAAACGGACTCAACCGGGCGCTGTTCCTGCCGTTCATCGACCTGCTGACGAGCCGGGTCGAGGTGATCCGGCTCGATTCCCGCACCGACTTCCGTCTGGAGAAGCTGGCCGGCAGCCCGGTCTATCACGTGCCGGCCGACGCGGCGGCCGAGGCGGCGCTGGACGAGGCCTTCTTCCGCCTCACCGGCCGGCACGAGGGCAGGCCGGCGGCGGTGCACGTGAAGGGGCGCACGGTGCCGGTGCCGGAAGCGAGCGATGGTGTGGCGCGCTTCTCCTTTGCCGAGCTCTGCGAGCGTCCGCTCGGCGCCTCGGACTACCTCGCTCTCGCCGAGCGCTACCACTGCATCATTCTCGCCGGCATTCCGGTAATGGACCTTGCCCAGCGTAATGCGGCCAAGCGTTTCATCACGCTCATCGACACGCTCTACGAGAAGCACGTGAAGCTCATCGCCTCGGCCGAAGCGGAACCGCACGCGCTCTACCGGGCGGACCAGGGACGCGAGGTCTTCGAGTTCGACCGCACGGTGTCGCGGCTCATCGAGATGCGGTCGGAAGACTATCTCGCCCTGCCGCATGGCCAGGGCGATTCCCGCGCCTCGGGCGACACGACGGGCCTCGTCGAGACATGAACATCCCGCGCCGGGCAGCCCGCACGACACCGCAGACGGCGGACGTAAGGCTGCTCGACATCGCGGCCGAGCACGTGCGCCGCCTCGGGGCGACGCGCGTCACGGTCGTCGGCGTCGCCCAGGAAGCGGGCATGACGCATGCCAATGTCTACCGCTACTTCCCCTCCAAGCGCGACCTGCTCGACGCCGTGGTGCAGGCGGCCCTGCGCCCGGTCGAGACATTCCTCGCCGACGTCGCGAGCGCGCCGGACCCGGCGGACGACAAGCTGGAGCGGCTCATCCTCGCGCTCGCGCGCGACTATCGCGACCTTGCCGAGAACGACCCGCCGATCTTCGACCTCTTCGTCGCCGCCGCCGAGGCGAACCGCGGCGTCGCCCGGCGCCACCGCGGCCGCGTGCGCATGTTCGTCGGCCGCGTCGTGGACGAGGGGCTGGCGACCGGGACCTTCAACCCCAAGGACCGCGAGCAGGCGCTGACCTTCCTCACCGACATCCTCTTTCGCTTCACCCATCCGACGGCCGTCAAACTCGACACCGAGCGCCCGCGCGACATGCTGGAGGAGCGACTGGCAACGACCATGCGTATCGCGCTGAGGGCGCTCAAAGCCGGCTATGTATGAATGCGCTCCGACGCGCCCGACGAGCCTCGCGGGGGGCGAGCCTGCTTCGAGTTACAATATCTGAAAACTGTAACAAAAAGACTCGGCGGGCGGCAGACCCGGGCCATGGGCCGCTGGAAATCGCCAAGCCCTTGCACCATCTTTCTTTTCGGCGCCGAGGCCGGTGCGTGCGAACGGCCCTGCCGGCAAAGGCCATCACCGCGGCGGGTTTTGCACGTCTTGAAGCAGAACCCCGTTTGAGTCAAAGAAACCGCGGTTTTCCGGGATGCGTCCCCTCCTCGAACTGAAGGACGGTTTCTCACATGGCCCGTAAGAAGATCGCGCTGATCGGCGCCGGCCAGATCGGCGGCACCCTCGCCCATCTCGTCGGCTTGAAGGAGCTCGGCGACGTCGTGCTCTTCGACATCGCCGAAGGCATTCCGCAGGGCAAAGGCCTCGACCTCGCCGAGTCCTCCCCGGTGGACGGCTTCGACGCCGCCTACAAGGGCACCCAGTCCTATGCGGATATCGAGGGCGCGGACGTCATCATCGTCACCGCCGGCGTACCGCGCAAGCCAGGCATGAGCCGCGACGACCTGCTCGGCATCAACCTCAAGGTGATGGAATCGGTCGGCCAGGGTATCAAGCAGTATGCCCCGGACGCCTTCGTCATCTGCATCACCAACCCGCTCGACGCCATGGTGTGGGCGCTGCAGAAGGCCTCCGGCCTGCCGAAGAACAAGATCGTCGGCATGGCCGGCGTGCTCGACTCGGCCCGCTTCCGCTACTTCCTCGCCGAGGAGTTCAAGGTCTCGGTGGAGGACGTAACCGCCTTCGTGCTCGGCGGCCACGGGGACGACATGGTGCCGCTGGTACGTTACTCGACGGTCGCCGGCATCCCGCTGCCGGACCTCGTCAAGATGGGCTGGACCAGCCAGGACAGGCTCGACGCCATCGTCGAGCGCACCCGCAAGGGCGGCGGCGAGATCGTCAACCTGCTGAAGACCGGCTCAGCTTTCTACGCACCTGCGGCCTCGGCCATCGCCATGGCCGAAAGCTACCTCAAGGACAAAAAGCGCGTGCTGCCCTGCGCCGCCCACCTCGACGGTGAGTACGGCGTCAAGGACATGTTCGTCGGCGTGCCGATCGTCATCGGCGCCGGCGGCGTGGAGCGCATCGTCGAGATCGAACTGGACGGCGCCGAGAAGGCGATGTTCGAGAAGTCGGTCGCGTCCGTGCAGGGCCTCGTCGAGGCCTGCAAGGGCATCAACCCGGCCTTCGCGGGCTGACCCGTCAATCCGATGGCCGGCTCGCCCGGCCATCGCCGTTTCCAGCGCCGCGCCATGAGCGCGCGGGTGCCCCCAAGCGGGCATGACGCGGAGGAATCGCATGAACATTCACGAGTACCAGGCCAAGGCCGTCCTGAAGGAATTCGGCGCCCCGGTCTCGGCCGGCAAGGCCGTGTTCTCCGTCGACGAGGCGGAAGCCGCGGCGAAAGATCTCGGCGGGCCGCTGTGGGTCGTCAAGAGCCAGATCCACGCCGGGGGGCGCGGCAAGGGCAAGTTCAAGGAGCCCGAGGCGGGCGAGAAGGGCGGTGTCCGCCTCGCCAAGTCCGTCGAGGAGGTGAAGACCTTCGTCGGCCAGATGCTCGGCAACACGCTCGTGACTGTTCAGACCGGCCCCGCCGGCAAACAGGTCAACCGCATCTACATCGAGGACGGCTCGGACATCGAGCGCGAGTTCTACCTCTCAGCCCTCGTCGACCGCGCCACGAGCCGCGTCGCCTTCGTCGTCTCGACGGAAGGCGGCATGGATATCGAGGAGGTGGCACACAGCACCCCCGAGAAGATCCACACCTTCTCGATCGACCCTGCGACCGGCGTGATGCCGCACCACGGCCGCACGGTCGCCAGGGCGCTCGGCCTTTCCGGCGACCTCGCCAAACAGGCCGAGAGCCTCGTCGCCAAGCTCTATGCCGCCTTCGTCGCCAAGGACATGGCGATGCTCGAGATCAACCCGCTGATCGTCACCAAGGGCGGTGAGCTGAAGTGCCTCGACGCCAAGGTGTCCTTCGATTCCAACGCTCTCTACCGGCACCCGGACGTCGTCGCCCTGCGCGACGTGACCGAGGAGGACGAGAAGGAGATCGAGGCGTCCAAGCACGACCTCGCCTACATCGCCCTCGACGGCACCATCGGCTGCATGGTCAACGGCGCCGGCCTCGCCATGGCGACGATGGACATCATCAAGCTCTACGGCGAGGAGCCGGCGAACTTCCTCGATGTCGGTGGCGGCGCCTCGAAGGAGAAGGTCACCGCGGCCTTCAAGATCATCACCGCCGATCCGAACGTGAAGGGCATCCTCGTCAACATCTTCGGCGGCATCATGAAGTGCGACGTCATCGCCGAGGGCGTGATCGCCGCGGTGAAGGAGGTCGGCCTCAAGGTGCCGCTCGTCGTGCGCCTGGAGGGCACCAATGTCGAGCTTGGCAAGAAGATCCTGAACGAATCCGGCCTCAACGTCATTTCCGCCGACGACCTCGACGACGCGGCGCAGAAGATCGTCAAGGCCGTGAAGGGAGCCTGACCGATGTCCATCCTCATCGACAAGAACACCAAGGTCATCTGCCAGGGCTTCACCGGCAAGAACGGCACCTTCCACTCCGAGCAGGCTATCGCCTACGGCACCAAGATGGTCGGCGGCACCTCGCCGGGCAAAGGCGGCTCGACGCATCTCGGCCTGCCCGTGTTCGACACGGTGGCCGAGGCGCGCGAGAAGACCGGCGCCGACGCTTCCGTCATCTACGTGCCGCCGGCGGGTGCGGCGGACGCGATCTGCGAAGCGATCGCGGCCGAGATCCCGCTCATCGTCTGCATCACCGAGGGCATCCCGGTGCTCGACATGGTGAAGGTCAAGCGCGCCCTCTCGGGCTCCAAGTCGCGCCTCATCGGTCCGAATTGCCCGGGCGTCGTGACAGCGGGCGAATCGAAGATCGGCATCATGCCGGGTAACATCTTCCGCCCCGGCAACGTCGGCATCGTCTCGCGTTCAGGCACGCTGACCTACGAGGCCGTGTTCCAGACGACCCAGGAAGGCCTCGGCCAGACCTCGGCCGTGGGCATCGGCGGCGACCCGGTGAAGGGCACCGAGTTCATCGAGGTGCTCGACCTGTTCCTCTCCGACCCCAAGACCGAGTCGATCATCATGATCGGCGAGATTGGCGGCTCGGCCGAGGAGGAGGCCGCCGAGTTCCTCAAGGCGGAGGCGAAGAAGGGCCGCAAGAAGCCGATGGTCGGTTTCATCGCGGGCCGCACTGCCCCGCCCGGCCGCCGCATGGGCCATGCCGGCGCCATCATCTCCGGCGGCAAGGGCGGCGCCGAAGACAAGATCGCAGCCATGGAGGCGGCAGGCATCCGCGTGTCGCCCTCCCCGGCGCGGCTGGGCAAAACCCTCGTCGAAGTCCTCAAGGGCTGACGAAGCGGCGATGCGTGGGCGACGGCAACCTTTTGCTCACGCATCCTTCATAAGGTTCGACTTGATTTCGCCATTCTCGGACCGCTCTTGGGCGGTCCTTCCACCATCCGCAGCCCAACCGGAGGCTGCGGATCCGGGGCCGGGCAACCGGCCCTGACATCCGTCGAGGATCCTCCTCGAAGGTTCCGGCAGGACCAGGACCAATGGCACGCCAGGACGCCAACGATCTCTTCGCCCAAACCTCGTTCCTCTACGGCGGCAATGCCGCCTACATCGAGGAGCTGTACGCCCGCTACCAGCAGAACCCGACCTCGGTCGATGCCGAGTGGCAAACGTTCTTCGCAGGCCTCAAGGACGAGGCCGCGCTGATCACGAAGAATGCGCGGGGCGCCTCCTGGAAGAAGCCGCACTGGCCCGTGCCGCTCAACGGTGAGCTTGTCTCGGCGCTCGACGGCAACTGGGCGCCGGTCGACAAGGCCGTCGGCGACAAGATCAAGGCGAAGGCGCAGAAGTCGGGCGTCGAACTGTCCGAGGCGCAGGTGCTGCAGGCGACGCGCGATTCCGTGCGCGCCCTCATGATGATCCGTGCCTACCGCATGCGCGGCCATCTGCATGCCGACCTTGACCCGCTCGCCATCGAGCCCCGCAAGGATCACGAGGAGCTGCATCCGGCGACCTACGGCTTCACGGAAGCCGACTACGACCGGCCGATCTTCATCGACAATGTGCTCGGCCTCGAGTTCGCGACCATCAATCAGATGCTCTCGATCCTGCGCCGCACCTATTGCCAGACGCTCGGCGTCGAGTTCATGCACATCTCGGACCCGACCGAGAAGGCGTGGATCCAGGAACGCATCGAGGGACCGGACAAGGAGATCGCCTTCACCGACCGCGGCAAGCGGGCGATCCTCAACAAGCTCATCGAGGCCGAGGGCTTCGAGAAGTTCCTCGACATCAAGTATACCGGTACCAAGCGCTTCGGCCTCGACGGCGGCGAGGCGATCATCCCGGCGCTGGAGCAGATCATCAAGCGGGGCGGCGCGCTCGGCGTCGAGGACATCGTCTTCGGCATGGCCCACCGCGGCCGCCTCAACGTACTCGCCCAGGTGATGGGCAAGCCGCACCGCGCCATCTTCCACGAGTTCAAGGGCGGCTCCTTCGCCCCGGACGACGTGGAAGGCTCGGGTGACGTGAAGTACCACCTCGGCGCCTCGGCCGACCGCGAGTTCGACGGCAACAAGGTGCACCTGTCGCTGACCGCCAACCCCTCGCACCTCGAGATCGTCGATCCCGTCGTGCTCGGCAAGGTGCGTGCCAAGCAGGACCAGCTCGGCGACACCATCGAGCGCTCCAAGGTGCTGCCGCTCCTCATCCACGGCGATGCGGCCTTCGCCGGCCAGGGCGTCGTGGCCGAGTGCCTCGGCCTCTCGGGCCTCAAGGGCCACCGCACCGGCGGCTCGCTGCACTTCATCATCAACAACCAGATCGGCTTCACGACCAACCCGCGCTACTCGCGCTCCTCGCCCTATCCGTCCGACGTAGCGAAGATGGTTGAGGCGCCGGTCTTCCACGTCAACGGCGACGATCCGGAGGCCGTGACCTTCGCTGCCAAGATCGCGACGGAGTTCCGGCAGAAGTTCCACAAGCCGGTCGTCATCGACATGTTCTGCTACCGTCGCTTCGGTCACAACGAGGGCGACGAGCCGGCTTTCACCCAGCCGCTGATGTACAAGAAGATCCGCCAGCATCCCTCGACGCTGGAGATCTACGCGAAGAAGCTCGTCGACGAGAAGGTCGTCACCCAGGCCGAGGTCGACGAGGCGCGCGAGCAGTGGCGTGCCAAGCTCGACATGGAGTTCGAGGCGGCCCAGTCATACAAGCCCAACAAGGCCGACTGGCTCGACGGGCGCTGGTCCGGCCTCAAGGCCGTGCGCGAGGACGCCGACGATCCGCGCCGCGGCGCCTCGGGCGTCTCGGTCGACACGCTGAAGACGATCGGCGAACGCATCTGCGACGTACCGGAAGGCTTCAACGTGCACCGCACGATCAAGCGCTTTCTCGACAACCGTCGCAAGATGGTTGAGACCGGAGAGGGTATTGACTGGGCGACCGCCGAGGCGCTCGCCTTCGGCTCGCTCGTGCTCGAGGGGCACCCCGTGCGCCTGTCCGGCCAGGACAGCGAGCGCGGTACCTTCAGTCAGCGCCATTCCGTCCTGGTCGACCAGGAGAACGAAGATCGCTACACACCCCTCAACAACATTCGCGAGGGACAGGCGCGCTACGAGGTCATCAACTCGATGCTCTCGGAAGAGGCGGTACTCGGCTTCGAATACGGCTACACCCTGTCCGAGCCCAACGCGTTGACGCTGTGGGAGGCGCAGTTCGGCGACTTCGCCAATGGCGCGCAGGTCGTCGTGGACCAGTTCATCTCCTCGGGCGAGCGCAAGTGGCTGCGCATGTCCGGTCTCGTCCTGCTGCTGCCGCACGGCTACGAGGGCCAGGGGCCGGAACACTCCTCCGCCCGTCTCGAGCGCTACCTGCAGATGTGCGCCGAAGACAACATGCAGGTCGCCAACTGCACGACGCCGGCAAACTACTTCCACATCCTGCGCCGGCAACTGAAGCGGGACTTCCGCAAACCGCTCATTCTGATGACACCAAAGTCGCTGCTGCGCCACAAGCGCTGCGTGTCGAGCCTTGCCGAGCTCGGCGAGGGCACGACCTTCCACCGCATCCTCAAGGACGATGCCGAGCGGCTCCCGGGCGAGGCGATCAAGCTTGTCAAGGACGACAAGATCCGTCGCGTCGTTCTGTGCTCGGGCAAGGTCTATTACGACCTCTACGAGGAGCGGGAGAAGCGGGGCATCGACGACGTCTATCTGCTCCGCACCGAACAGCTCTACCCCTTCCCGGCCAAATCGCTGGCCACCGAGCTGCAACGCTTCCCGCGCGCCGAGGTGATCTGGTGCCAGGAGGAACCCAAGAACATGGGCGCCTGGACCTTCGTCGAGCCCTATCTCGAGTGGGTGCTCGACCATGCCGGCTCCAAGGTGAAGCGTCCGCGCTACGTCGGCCGGGCGGCCTCCGCCGCCACCGCCACGGGCCTGATGTCGAAGCACCTCGCCCAGCTGCAGGCCTTCCTCGACGAGGCTTTCGCCGCGTAACGCCGGGGCGGCGGCAAGGCCGCCCCCTGCCCTTTCAACCCGGCCGCGTGGCCTAGAGACGAAACGAAGATCATGGCGACCGAAATCCGCGTGCCCACCCTGGGCGAATCCGTCACCGAGGCCACCATCGGCCGCTGGTTCAAGAAGCCCGGCGAGGCCGTGAAGGCCGACGAGCCGCTCGTCGAGCTCGAGACCGACAAGGTCACGCTCGAGGTCAATGCACCCTCCGCCGGCGTCCTCGCCGAAGTGACGGTGAACGAGGGCGACACGGTGGAGGTCGGCGCTCTCCTCGGCTCCATCACCGAGGGTGCGGGCGGCGCGGTCGCCAAGACGGCCGAGAAGCCTGCGGAGAAGAAGGAAGAGGCGCCCAAGGCGGAAGCCTCAAAGGCCGCGGCGCCCGGCGCCGCCGACGACCATGGTCCGGCGGTGCGCCGCATCGCCGAGGAGACGGGCGTCTCCCCGGCCACCGTCGGCGGTACCGGCAAGGACGGGCGCGTGACCAAGGGCGACATGCTGGCCGCCGTCGCCTCGGGCGTCTCCGCCTCGCCGGCGCCGTCCGCCCCGGTGCAGGTCCGCGCCCCCTCGGCGCCGGACGATGCCTCGCGCGAGGAGCGCGTGCGCATGACCAAGCTGCGCCAGACCATCGCCCGCCGCCTCAAGGACGCTCAGCAGACCGCCGCCATGCTGACGACGTTCAACGACGTCGACATGTCGGGCGTGATGGCACTGCGCAGCCAGTACAAGGATGCCTTCGAGAAGAAGCATGGGGTCAAGCTCGGCTTCATGGGCTTCTTCGTGAAGGCCTGCGTGCAGGCGCTGAAGGAGCTGCCGGCCGTCAATGCCGAGATCGACGGCAGCGACATCATCTACAAGAACTACTATCACGTCGGCGTCGCCGTCGGCACCGACAAGGGCCTCGTCGTGCCGGTGGTGCGCGATGCCGATCAGCTCTCGGTCGCCGGCATCGAGAAGACGATCGGTGACTTCGGCAAGCGCGCCCGCGACGGCCAGCTGAAGATCGAGGAGATGCAGGGTGGCACCTTCACCATCTCCAACGGCGGCGTCTACGGCTCGCTGCTCTCGACGCCGATCCTCAATGCGCCGCAGTCGGCCATCCTCGGCATGCACCGCATCGAGGAGCGCCCGGTCGCCCGCAACGGCCAGGTCGTCATCCGCCCGATGATGTATCTTGCGCTCTCCTATGACCACCGCATCATCGACGGCAAGGAAGCCGTCACCTTCCTGGTGCGCGTGAAGGAGAACCTCGAGGACCCGGCGCGCCTCGTGCTCGACCTCTGAGCCCGCCCGACCGGCATTCCGCCGGATCCTTTCCCGCTCGACCGGGACGCATCCGTGGCCGGGGCGACCCGGCCATGACGTCTCACACGGAGCCCGCCCCATGTCCTACGACACAATCGTCATCGGCACCGGCCCCGGCGGCTATGTCTGTGCCATCCGCACCGCCCAGCTCGGCCAGAAGGTTGCCGTGGTGGAGAAGCGCAAGACGCACGGCGGCACCTGCCTCAACGTCGGCTGCATCCCCTCCAAGGCGCTGCTGCACGCCTCGCACCGCTTCGAGGAAGCGGGGCACGCCTTCGCCGGGATGGGCATCTCCGTCGCCGCGCCGAAGCTCGACCTCAAGCAGATGCTCGCCTTCAAGCAGGAGGGCATCGACGGCAACACCAAGGGCGTCGAGTTCCTGCTGAAGAAGAACAAGATCGACGCCTTCAACGGCACGGGCCGCATCCTCGCCCCCGGCAAGGTGGAGGTGAAGGCCGAGGACGGCACGGTCCAGACGCTGGAGACGAAGAACATCGTCATCGCCACCGGCTCGGACGTCGCGCAGCTGCCGGGCGTGACCATCGACGAGAAGGTCGTCGTCTCGTCCACGGGCGCGCTGGAGCTTTCCAAGGTGCCGGGCAAGCTCGTCGTCGTCGGTGCCGGCGTCATCGGCCTCGAGCTCGGCTCGGTATGGCGGCGCCTCGGCGCCGAAGTCACCGTGGTCGAATTCCTGGACCGCATCCTGCCCGGCATGGACGGAGAGGTGGCCAAGAACTTCCAGCGCATGCTGGCCAAGCAGGGCTTTGCTTTCAAGCTCGGCAGCAAGGTGACGAAGGTCGAGACCGGCGCCGATGGGGCCAAGGTCACCGTCGAGCCCGCTGCCGGCGGCGCGGCCGATGTGATCGAGGCCGACATCGTGCTCGTCGCCATCGGCCGCGTGCCCTACACCAAGGGCCTGGGGCTCGACGACGTGGGCATCGAGACCGACAAGCGCGGCCGCATCGTGGTCGATGCCCATTTCCAGACCAAGGTGCCGGGCATCTACGCTATCGGCGACGTCATCGCCGGTCCCATGCTCGCCCACAAGGCCGAAGATGAGGGTGTCGCGGTGGCCGAGATCATCGCCGGCAAGGCGGGTCACGTGAACTACGACGTCATCCCGGGCGTGGTCTACACATTCCCGGAGGTCGCCGCCGTCGGCAAGACGGAGGAGGAGCTGAAGGAGGCCGGCATCGCCTATTCAGTCGGCAAGTTTCCCTTCACCGCCAACGGCCGCGCCAAGGTGAACCAGGAGACCGACGGCTTCGTGAAGGTGCTCGCCGACGCGACCACCGACAAGGTGCTCGGCGTGCACGTCATCGGTGCCGAGGCTGGCGAGATGATCCACGAGGCGGCCGTGCTGATGGAGTTCGGCGGCTCGTCCGAGGATCTCGCCCGCACCTGCCACGCCCACCCCACCCGCTCGGAAGCGGTGAAGGAGGCGGCGATGGCCGTGGAGAAGCGCGCCATCCACATGTGAGCGCGGCGCCCGGTCGAGACGGCGGCCGCCAGGGCCGGCCCGACCGTCCGCTGTTCAGGGATGGAAGCGGGGCCGATCGGCGCACCATCCGTCGTGGCCGGGCTGTCCCGGCCATCGCCCAGATGTTGCACATCGTGACAAGGCGTGGATGCCCGCGACGAGCGCGGGCATGACGGTGGGAGGCGACGCCTCAACAGGCCAGCAGAACTGCGCCGAAGCGCATGGCGCCGAGCGACAAGGGGACCCGGAGCGTCACTCCAGGCCCTCTCCTTGCCGGGCCTCACGGTTGCAAAGCCTCATGCCCGCGGGTGCGCCGCGTCGTAGGCGGCGAGCAGCCGTGCCGCATCGACCTTCGTGTAGATCTGCGTCGTCGACAGCGAGGCGTGGCCGAGCAGTTCCTGGATGGCGCGCAGGTCGCCACCGCGGCCGAGCAGGTGGCTGGCGAAGGAATGGCGCAGGGCGTGCGGCGTCGCGCTCGCCGGCAGGCCGAGGGCGCCGCGCAGGCGCTCCATGGCGAGCTGGATGATGCGCGGCGACAGCGGGCCGCCGCGGGCGCCGACGAAGAGCGGCCCGTCCGCCTTGAGCTGGTAGGGGCAGGCGGCGACATAGTCCGCCACCGCCCGCGCCACCTGCGGCAGCACCGGCACCTCGCGCATCTTGCCACCCTTGCCGGTGACGATGATGCTGCCCGCCGCGAGCGCCTTGGCGTCCGCCCCTTTGAGGCCGAGCGCCTCGGAGATGCGCAGGCCGCAGCCGTAGAGCAGCGTCATCACGGCCGCGTCGCGCTGGAGAATCCAACCCTCCCGCTCTTCGCCGGCACGGCTGTCGGCATCCGCCACCGCGCGCGCGGCCTCGGCGGTCAGCGGGCGGGGCAGGCCTTTCGACACCTTCGGCGCGCGCATGGCGACGAAAGCCGATGCCGTGCCGAGACCGCCGCGTTCCAGATGCCGGGCGAAGGAGCGCAGCGCCGCGAGCTGGCGCATCAGCGAGCGCCCGGTGACACCGGCCGCGCGGCGGGCGGCGAGGAAGGCGCGCAGGTCCATCGGCTTCAGCCGCGCGATGGCGTCGAGCGTCGGCGGTCCGCCGAGATGATCGGTGAGGAAGGCGAAGAACTGGCGCGCGTCGCGGCCATAGGCCTCCAGCGTCTTCGGCGACAGGCGCCGCTCGCCGGCAAGATGGGCGAGCCATGACTGGCAGGCACGGAAGGTGTCGTCGGGTAGGTCGATCATGGACGAAGCATCCACCGGCTGCCCTAACGGCGCGTGAACAGGCGGGCGAATCGGTGTTATGCCAGGGCGCATGGACATGCCTTCCGAAAACGGCGCAGTGAACGAGGGGCGGGCGGGAAGCCGCATCGCCGACATCGTCGTGCCCGTGGCGCTCGACAAGGCCTATTCCTACGCCGTGCCCGCCGGCGCGGCGCTGGCGGAGGGCGATGTCGTCGTCGTGCCGCTCGGCCCGCGTGAGACGGTTGGCGTCGTCTGGGCGTTGCGCGAAGGCGCGGGCGCCAACCTCAAGAGCGTCCTCGGCCGGGTGGACGTGCCGCCCATGGGGGAGGACCTGCGCCGGCTCATCGACTGGATCGCCTGGTACACGCTCGCCCCGCTCGGGCTTGCCATGCGCCTCGCCCTGCGCATCCCGGGCGAGGACCGGGCGGAACAGGTGCGAGTCGGCGTGCGCCTCGCCGGCGAGCCGCCCGAGCGCCTGACCGCGGCCCGTCTCCGGGTCATCGCCGCGGCCGAGGGCGGGCTCGTCTACACCAAGGGGGACCTCGCCGAGCGCGCCGGCGTGAGCCTTGCCGTGATCAACGGCCTCGTCGATACCGGCACGCTCGAGGCGGTCGCCCTGCCGCCGGAACCGGTGGCGGGCCTGCCGGATCCGGAGCATGCGCCGACGGCGCTGTCGCCGGATCAGGAGCGGGCCGCGGCGGTCCTGCGCGCGGCCGTCGCCGAGCGCAATTTCTCGGTGACGCTCGTCGAGGGCGTCACCGGCTCGGGCAAGACGGAGGTCTATTTCGAGGCGGTGGCCGAGGCCCTGCGGCAGGGTCGGCAGGCGCTGATCCTGATGCCCGAGATCGCGCTCACGGCACAGTTCCTCGGCCGTTTCGCCGCCCGCTTCGGCAGGGCCCCGGCCGAGTGGCACTCGGGCATCTCCAGCCGCAGGCGCGAGCGCCTGCACCGGGCCGTCGCCTCGGGGGAGGTGAAAGTGGTTGCCGGCGCCCGTTCGGCCCTCTTCCTGCCCTTCAGCGACCTCGGCCTCGTCGTCGTCGACGAGGAGCACGAGCAGGCCTACAAGCAGGAGGAAGGGGCGCTCTACCACGCGCGCGACATGGCCATCGTGCGGGCGCGCATCGACAAGGCACCCGTCGTCCTCGCTTCCGCCACCCCGTCGGTCGAGACGCGCGTCAATGCGGCGCGCGGGCGCTATCGCCACCTCGTGCTGCCCGAGCGTTTCGGCGGCCGCACCTTGCCGACGATGCGCGCCATCGACATGCGCAAGAAGGCCCCCGAGCGCGGCCGTTGGCTGTCGCCGCCGCTCCTTGCCGCGATGCGCGAGACGCGCGCGGCCGGCGAGCAGAGCCTGCTCTTCCTCAACCGGCGTGGCTATGCGCCCTTGACGCTCTGCCGCAGCTGCGGCCACCGCTTCCAGTGCCCCAACTGCTCGGCCTGGCTGGTGGAACACCGCTTCCGCCGCGCCCTCGTCTGCCACCATTGCGGCCACGTGGAGCGGCGGCCGGACAATTGCCCGGAATGCGGCACCGTCGATGCGCTCGCCGCCTGCGGACCGGGCGTCGAGCGGCTCGCCGAGGAGGTCGTGGAGCATTTCCCGGATGCGCGCGTCATCACGCTGTCGAGTGACTTTCCCGGCGGGATCGAGCGCCTGCGCCGCGAGCTCGAGGCCATCGCCGCGGGCGAGGCCGACATCATCATCGGCACGCAGTTGGTCGCCAAGGGCCACAACTTCCCGCAACTGACACTCGTCGGCGTGGTCGATGCCGATGTGGGCCTTGCGAGCGGCGACCCGCGCGCCTCCGAGCGCACCTTCCAGCTCCTGCAACAGGTGACGGGACGGGCCGGGCGCGGCGACCGGCCGGGGCGAGCGCTGCTGCAGACCTACCAGCCCGACCATCCGGTGATGCGCGCGCTGCTGTCGGGCGATGCCGCGGCCTTCTACGCCGAGGAGGAGGCGGTGCGCGAGGCTGCCGGCCTGCCGCCTTTCGGGCGCCTCGCTGCCATCATCGTCTCGGCGCCCGACCGCGGCGAGGCCGAGGCGCATGCCCGGGCCCTCGCCCGCTCGGCCGAAGCACCGGAGGGCATCGACGTGCTCGGCCCGGCGGAGGCGCCGCTCGCCCTCATCCGAGGCCGCTACCGCTTCCGCCTCCTGGTGCGGGCAGCGCGCGACAGCGACCTGCAGGGCTACCTGCGCGCCTGGATCGCGCGAACGCCGAAGCCGCCGCAGCGCATCCGCGTGACGGTGGACGTCGACCCGATGAGTTTCATGTAAGGCCCATCTCCGCCGGCTTCTCACCGGCCTTCCGCGGCGAGCGCCACCGCGATCTGCGCGGCGAGCACGGCGTTGTTCTCGACAAGTGCAATATTGGCCTTGAGGCTGCGACCGGCGGTGGCCTCGGCGACGCGTGGCAGGAGAAAGGGCGTCACCTCCTTGCCGGTGATGCCCTGCGCGGCGGCCTCGAGCAAGGCCGATTCGATCACGGGGGCGATCTCGGCGCCCGGGATCTCGTGCTCTGCCGGAATGGGGTTGGCGACAAGCACGCCCGAGGTCAGGCCGAGCGCCCGATGCGCCCGGACGAAGGCGGCGATCTCGCCCGCCGTGTCGAGCCGCGCCGGGGCGGTGAGGCCGCTGTCGCGCGAGTAGAAGGCGGGGAAAATGTCCGTGCCGACCGAAACCACCGGCACGCCGAGCGTCTCCAGCATCTCGAGCGTCAGGGCGAGGTCGAGGATGGCCTTCGCCCCGGCCGAGACGACGGCGACCGGTGTGCGCGAGAGCTCCGTCAGGTCGGCGGAGATGTCGAAGCTCGTCGCCGCACCGCGGTGCACGCCGCCGATGCCGCCGGTGGCGAAGACGGCGATGCCCGCCATCGCGGCGAGGCGCATGGTGGAAGCGACAGTCGTCGCGGCGTCGCGCCCCGTGGCGAGCGCGAGCGGCACCTCGCGCGTGCTCGCCTTCATGACGTCGCGGGCGGTGGCTAGTCTCTCGAGGCCGGCGTCGTCGAGGCCGATGCGGATGCGCCGGTCGAGGACGGCGATGGTCGCCGGCACGGCGCCGCCGGCGCGCACGATGGCCTCGACCCGGCGCGCCGTCTCCAGATTGGCGGGATAAGCCATGCCGTGGGCGATGATGGTGGATTCGAGGGCGACCACGGGCCGCCCGGCCGCGAGCGCATCGGCCACCTCGGGCGACAGAAGGGGGGTGACGTCGGTCATCGCGCAAACTCCTCCTGCACGGCCTCATCACGCCCGGTGACGACCGCCGCCGCCATTCTCTGCCCCTCGCACGCCGCCGTCGTAAAGTCCCATCCGCTGAGAAGGCCGAAGACAGTGCCGGCGAGCGCCGCATCGCCGGCGCCCGTGACATCGCGCGCCCGGCCGGCGGCAGGGGCCGGCAGAAGGGCGGTTTCGCCCTCCGCCGTCGACAGGAAGACGCCGTGGGCGCCCAGGCCCACGGCGAGGCGGTGCACGCCGCGCCCATGGAGCGTGCGCGTCGCTGCCGCAAGGGCCGCCTCGCCATCCACCGGCAACCCCGCGAGGGCGGCAAGCTCGTCACGGTTCGGGGTCATCAGAGCCACGGGCACGCCCGCGGCGAGGATCGGCGCGAGGCGCGCCGCCTTGGCGACCGAGACCGGCTCGAGCGCCAGGGGGCGGCCATGGGCGCCCGCAAGGCGGGCCAGCCGCGCGAGCGCCGGTGGCGAGAGATTGGCGTCGGCGACGATGAAGGCGGCTTCCAGGACCGCCTCCTTCCGCGCGGCGATGGCTGCCGTGTCGAGCGCATCGAGGATGTGCATGGCTGCCACGGCGACCACCAGTTCCCCTTCATGGTCGAGCACCGCCGTATAGCTGCCCGTCGGCAGCGCCGCGCGGAGACAGAGCGACATGTCGACGCCCGCCGCCTGCGTTTCGCGCCAGATGCGCTCGCCCGCGGCATCCTCGCCGAGGACCGTCAGGAGGCGCACGGCGGCACCGCGGCCGGCGAGGTGCTCGGCAACGTTGCGGGCAACCCCGCCGCAGGCGACGGTGGCCGTGCCCGGATTGGACGTGCGCATCACCACCGGCCCGTCGGCCCGGCACTTGATGTCGAGATTGGCGCCGCCGGCAACGAGAACGGACGGTCCCAGCGTCATGGCCCACCTCGGGGTGACAAAGGCGGAGTCATGCCCTCGTCTCTAGCCTCATTCGTCCCTTCTTCCAATGTCGGCTCGCTTCTCGCAAGGCGGGCGGCGTTGTGGGGAACTGGCCTTTGTGGCAACGCGAAGGCGCAAGGAGCGCCTGCGATGTTGCACGCGCCCGATCCTTATGTTAGGGCACCGGCGCCTTCCGGGCAGATCGTGTCTGTCCTCGCCATTTCCGTGTCCCCGCGCGAAGGATCAGGCGCCGCCGAGGCAATCGGTGACGACCGTTGGTTCTTGAGAGCAAGAGAGAAGCCCTGTGGCTCAAGGCGGAACTATCATAGCAGGAGTTGCCGGGCGCTACGCCTCGGCGCTGTTCGACCTGGCCAAGGAAGCCGGCAGCCTCGAAGCGGTCGAGGGCGACCTCAAGCGCTTCGATGCGCTCGTGGCCGGAAGCCCCGACCTTGCCCGCCTCGTGACGAGCCCCGCGTTCAGCGCGGAGGAGCAGGAACGGGGCGTCGCCGCCGTTCTCGCCAAGGCCGGCATCGGCGGGCTCGCCGCCAACTTCATCCGCCTCGTTGCGTCGAAACGTCGCCTCTTCGCGGTGCGTGACATGGTGCGTGCCTACAGCGCGCTCGTCGCCCGCGAGAAGGGCATCGTGCACGCCGAGGTCACCCTCGCCGAGGAGCCCTCGCAGAAGGCGCTCGACGAGATCAAGGCGGCGGTCAAGGCCGTTGCCGGGGGCGAGATCGCCCTCGACGTCAAGATTGATCCCGCCATCCTCGGCGGTCTCATCGTCAAGCTGGGCAGCCGCATGGTCGATGCGAGCCTTCGCTACAAACTGAATTCGATCCGTTTCGCCATGAAAGAGGTCGGCTGATGGACATCCGCGCCGCGGAAATTTCCGCAATCCTCAAGGAGCAGATCAAGAACTTCGGCTCCGAGGCCGAGGTCACCGAGGTCGGCCAGGTTCTGTCGGTCGGTGACGGTATCGCCCGTTGCTACGGTCTCGACAATGTGCAGGCCGGCGAGATGGTCGAGTTCGAGTCGGGCGTGCGCGGCATGGCCCTGAACCTCGAGGCCGACAATGTCGGCGTCGTCGTCTTCGGCTCCGACCGCGAGATCGCCGAAGGCCAGACGGTGAAGCGCACGGGCGCCATCGTGGACGTGCCGGTGGGCAAGGGCCTGCTCGGCCGCGTCGTCGACGCGCTCGGTAACCCGATCGACGGCAAGGGCCCGATCCAGGCCGACGAGCGTCGCCGCGTGGACGTCAAGGCGCCGGGCATCATCCCACGCAAGTCCGTTCACGAGCCTATGGCCACCGGCCTCAAGTCGATCGATGCGCTCATCCCGATCGGCCGCGGCCAGCGCGAGCTGATCATCGGCGATCGCCAGACCGGCAAGACGGCGATCGCCCTTGACACCATCCTCAACCAGAAGCCGCTGCACGCGACCGGCGACGAGAGCCAGAAGCTCTACTGCGTCTATGTCGCCGTCGGCCAGAAGCGCTCCACAGTCGCCCAGTTCGTGAAGGTGCTGCAAGAGAACGGCGCGCTCGAATACTCGATCATCATCGCCGCAACCGCCTCCGACCCGGCGCCGATGCAGTTCCTGGCGCCGTTCTCGGGCTGCGCCATGGGCGAGTTCTTCCGCGACAACGGCATGCATGCCGTGATCGTCTACGACGACCTGTCCAAGCAGGCCGTCGCCTACCGCCAGATGTCCCTGCTTCTGCGCCGCCCGCCGGGCCGCGAGGCCTATCCGGGTGACGTGTTCTACCTGCACTCGCGCCTGCTCGAGCGGGCAGCGAAGATGAACGACGACAACGGCAACGGTTCGCTCACCGCCCTGCCGGTCATCGAGACGCAGGCGAACGACGTGTCGGCCTACATCCCGACCAACGTCATCTCGATCACCGACGGCCAGATCTTCCTTGAGACCGACCTGTTCTACCAGGGCATCCGCCCGGCCGTGAACGTCGGCCTCTCGGTGTCGCGCGTCGGCTCCTCCGCCCAGACCAAGGCGATGAAGAAGGTCGCCGGCAAGATCAAGGGCGAGCTTGCGCAGTACCGCGAGATGGCAGCCTTCGCGCAGTTCGGCTCCGACCTCGACGCCACGACGCAGCGCCTGCTCAACCGCGGCGCGCGCCTCACCGAGCTCCTGAAGCAGCCGCAGTTCTCGCCGCTGAAGATGGAAGAGCAGGTCTGCGTGATCTACGCCGGCGTCAACGGCTACCTCGATCCGCTGCCGGTCAACAGGGTGCGCGATTTCGAGGAGGGGCTGCTCGGCGTCCTGCGCGCCAAGCACACCGACATCCTCGATGCGATCCGCTCCTCGAAGGACCTGTCCGACGAGACGGCCGCCAAGCTCAAGGACGTCGTCGAGGCCTTCGCCAAGACGTTCGCCTGAGGGGCGTCCGCGTGAGCCGCACCTGCCATCGCAGCAACGGGGAATAGGCGCTCGTCATGCCGAGCTTGAAGGATCTGCGCAACCGCATCGCCTCGGTGAAGGCGACGCAGAAGATCACCAAGGCCATGCAGATGGTGGCGGCAGCCAAGCTGCGCCGTGCCCAGACGGCGGCCGAGGCGGCCCGTCCCTATGCCGAACGCATGGAGACGGTCCTCGCCAACCTCGCCTCGCGCATGACGGTGACGGAAGGCGCGCCGCGCCTTCTCGCCGGCACGGGCCGTGACGAGACGCACCTCTTGATCGTCTGCACGGCCGAGCGCGGCCTGTGCGGCGCCTTCAACAGCTCCATCGCGCGTCTTGCCCGCGACAAGGCCAATGCGCTGATGGCGCAGGGCAAGACGGTGAAGATCCTGTGCGTCGGCAAGAAGGGCTACGACATCCTGCGCCGGCAGTTCAAGGATCAGATCATCGAGCTCATCGAACTGCGCTCGGTGCGCCAGATCGGCTTCGAGAACGCCGACGCCGTGGGCCGCAAGGTGCTGCAGATGTTCGACGCCGGTGCGTTCGACGTGGCGACGCTGTTCTACAGCAAGTTCAAGTCGGTGATCTCGCAGGTGCCGACGGCGCAGCAGATCATTCCGGCCGAGTTCGACGGCGAGACGAAGGCGGCGACCGGCCTCGATGCCGTCTACGACTACGAGCCGGGCGAGGAGGAGATCCTCGCAGCACTCCTGCCGCGCAACGTCTCGGTGCAGATCTT
The DNA here is from genome assembly GCF_001418005.1 of Chelatococcus sambhunathii. Taxonomy (GTDB): domain Bacteria; phylum Pseudomonadota; class Alphaproteobacteria; order Rhizobiales; family Beijerinckiaceae; genus Chelatococcus_A; species Chelatococcus_A sambhunathii. The sequence continues at coordinate 247,071 of NZ_LIOL01000006.1, forward strand.
CCGGGCGCTGCTCGAGAACGGTGCCTCCGAGCAGGGCGCGCGCATGTCCGCCATGGACAACGCGACGCGCAATGCCGGCGAAATGATCAAGAAGCAGACGCTGACCTACAACCGGACGCGTCAGGCGATGATCACCAAGGAACTCATCGAAATCATCTCGGGCGCCGAGGCTCTTTGAGGCCCCGCTCTGATTGGACCGTGAGGGTTTAGAAAATGGCGAACAAGGCGAGCGACAAGGCGGTCGGACGCATCACCCAGGTCATCGGCGCGGTCGTCGACGTGCAGTTCGACGGGCACCTGCCGGAGATCCTGAACGCGCTCGAGACGACGAACCAGGGCAACCGGCTCGTGCTCGAGGTGGCCCAGCAGCTCGGCGAGAACACCGTGCGCTGCATCGCGATGGACACCTCCGAGGGTCTCGTGCGCGGCCAGGCGGTGACGGACACGGGCGCCCCGATCAAGGTGCCGGTCGGCGACGGCACACTCGGCCGCATCATGAACGTCATCGGCGAGCCGGTGGACGAGGCCGGCCCTGTCCCGGCCGAGGACACGCGCGCCATCCACCAGCCGGCCCCGAGCTATGCCGAGCAGTCCACCGAAGCGCAGATCCTCGTCACCGGCATCAAGGTCATCGACCTCCTCGCCCCTTACGCCCGTGGCGGCAAGATCGGCCTCTTCGGCGGCGCCGGCGTCGGCAAGACCGTGCTCATCCAGGAGCTCATCAACAACGTCGCCAAGGCCCACGGCGGCTACTCGGTGTTCGCCGGCGTCGGAGAGCGTACGCGCGAGGGCAACGACCTCTACCACGAGATGATCGAATCGGGCGTGAACAAGGACCCGAAGGAGCACGGCGGCTCGACAGCCGGCTCCAAGTGCGCCCTCGTCTACGGCCAGATGAACGAGCCGCCCGGCGCCCGCGCCCGCGTTGCGCTCACCGGCCTCACCGTCGCTGAGCATTTCCGCGACAAGGGCCAGGACGTGCTGTTCTTCGTCGACAACATCTTCCGCTTCACGCAGGCGGGCTCCGAGGTGTCGGCGCTTCTCGGCCGCATTCCCTCGGCAGTGGGCTATCAGCCGACGCTCGCCACAGACATGGGCGCACTGCAGGAGCGCATCACCACCACGACGAAGGGCTCGATCACCTCGGTGCAGGCGATCTACGTGCCGGCCGACGACCTGACCGACCCGGCGCCGGCCACGTCCTTCGCCCACCTCGACGCCACGACCGTGCTGTCGCGCGCCATCTCCGAGAAGGGCATCTACCCGGCCGTCGACCCGCTCGACTCCACCTCGCGCATGCTCGACCCGCGCATCGTCGGCGAGGAGCACTACCAGGTGGCCCGCCAGGTGCAGCAGATCCTGCAGCGCTACAAGTCGCTGCAGGACATCATCGCCATTCTCGGCATGGACGAACTCTCGGAAGAGGACAAGCTCACGGTAGCGCGCGCCCGCAAGATCGAGCGCTTCCTGTCGCAGCCGTTCTTCGTCGCCGAGGTGTTCACCGGTGCGCCGGGCCAGCTCGTCGCCATCGAGGACACCATCAAGGGATTCAAGGGCCTGTGCGAAGGCGCCTATGACCACCTGCCGGAGGCCGCCTTCTACATGGTCGGCACGATCGAGCAGGCGGTCGAGAAGGCCAAGCGCCTCGCCGCCGAAGCCGCGTAAGCTTCAAGCGTCCGGCCGCGGCCCCCGCCTTGGCCGGGCCTGACGGCGCAAAGGCCCGATTCCTGTTTCGGAGACAGATCGACATGGCGACTTTTACGTTCGAGCTCGTCTCACCCGAGCGGCTTCTCTTCTCCGGCGAGGTCGAGAGCGTCGTCGTGCCCTCGAGCGAGGGCGAGATGACGGTGATGGCCGGCCACGCGCCGGTGATGGCCGTGCTCAAGCCCGGCGTCGTCGCCGTCAGCGAGGGCAAGGGCGCCGTGCGCCGCCTCTTCGTGCGCGGCGGATTCGCCGATGTCGGCCCGGATGGCCTCACCATCCTCGCCGAAGTGGCGCTGCCGATGGAAGAGCTTGACGTCGCGACACTCGCCCAGCACGTCCGCGATGCCGAGGAAGACGTGGCCGACGCCAAGACCGACGAAGCTCGCCAGGCGGCGGCCGAGCGCCTCTCCCAGCTCACCGAGCTGCGCGACGCGCTGGTGCACTGAGCATTCTCGCCACAGCCTTTTGAAAGGCCGCCCTGCAGGGCGGCCTTTTGCGTCGAGGCGGCTTGCCGTCAGGCCTCGGACCGCAGCAGCCGGCGGATCACCTTGCCCGTGGTCGTCAGCGGCAGTTCGTCGCGAAAGGCGATCTCGCGCGGGTATTCGTGGGCTGACAGACGCTCGCGCACGAAGGCCTTGATGTCGGCGGCGAGGGCCTCGGATGGCACATAGCCGTCGCGCAGCACGATGAAGGCCTTGACGATCTCCGTGCGCACCGGATCCGGCTTGCCGACCACGGCCGCGAGCGAGACGGCCTCGTGCTTGATGAGGCAATCCTCGATCTCTCCTGGACCGATGCGGTAGCCGGCCGAGGTGATGACGTCGTCGTCGCGGCCGACGAAGTGGATGTAGCCGTCGGCGTCCAGGCTGCCCTGATCGCCCGTCGTCATCCAGTCGCCGACGAACTTGTCGCGCGTCGCCTCGGGCCGGCGCCAGTATTCGAGGAACATCACGGGATCGGGCCGCAGCACCGCGATCTGCCCGAGTTCCCCCGCCTCGCAGCGCGTGCCGTCCCGCCGGATGACCGCCACGGTGTGGCCCGGCACCGGTTTGCCGATCGCCCCGGCACGCGAGACGCCGATCGCGGCGCAGGAGGCGAGCACGAGGTTGCACTCGGTCTGGCCGTAGAACTCGTTGATGGTGAGCCCGAGCTCCTCCCGGCCCCAGGCGAAGGTCGCCTCGCCCAGCGCCTCTCCGCCCGAGGCGAGGGTCCGCAGGCGGAGGTTAAAGCGCGCCCGGGGCCGCGGCACGCTGCGCAGCATCCGGAGCGCCGTCGGCGGAATGAAGGTGTTGCGCACCTCAAGGCGCGCCATGAGGTCGAAGGCTTCTTCCGGGTCGAACTTCTCGAACTTGCGAGCCACCACCGGCACGCCGTGATGCAGGCCGGGCAGCAGCACATTGAGCAGGCCGCCCGCCCAGGCCCAGTCGGCCGGCGTCCACAGCCTGTCGCCCGGCCGGGGCAGGAACTCGTGCGGCATCTCCACGCCCGGCAGATGGCCGAGCAGCACGCGATGGCCGTGCAGGGCGCCCTTGGGATTGCCGGTGGTGCCCGAGGTATAGATCATCATGGCCGGATCGTCCGGCCCCGTGTCGCGCGGCACGAAATCCTCGCCTTCCTCCGCGAGCATCTCGTCGAAGCCGATCGCCGCGCCGTCCGGTCCGTCGGTGCTGACGATCACGGCGAGGTCGGGCAGCGGCACGTCGATGGCCTCGAGCGTCGCAAGGCCGGCGGCATTGGTGATGACGGCGCGGGCGCCCGCATCCGCGAGGCGATAGCTCAGCGCGTCGACGCCGAAGAGCATGGCGAGCGGCAGGGCAATGGCGCCGAGCTTGTAGATAGCGATGTGGGCGATCGCCACCTGCTGCGACTGCGGCAGGAGGATCGCCACCCGGTCACCGGCCGCGATGCCGCGGCGGCCGAGCGCGTTGGCAAGACGGTTCGAGCGGCGGCGCAGGGTGCCATAGGTCAGGGCCTCGACCGTGCCGTCGCGAGCGACATCGAGGATGGCCGGCCGCTCGGGATCCGCCGCCGCCCAGCGGTCACAGCAATCGACGCCGATGTTGTAGCGCTCGGGAATACGCCAGCGGAAGCCGGCAACGAGCGCATCATAGTCGCGAATATCGGGCAGCATCGGCACCCTCATGTGGGACGTGCCGTGTTTATAGGCAAAACGCCGCAAAATCACCATGCCGGCCGGGGGCGCCGGACGATCAGGCGGCGAACTGCGAGCGCTGGGCCCAGGCGGTCATGCGCCGCTCCAGCCAGGCCATCACGGCGTAGATCATGATGCCGAGGACGGCGAGCGCGATGAGGGCGGCGAAGAGCAGCGGTACGTTGAAGTCCGCGCTGGCGCGCGCCATCAGGTTGCCGATGCCGTTGCGCGAGGCGTTGTACTCCGCGATCACCGAGCCGACATAGGCGAGCGTGATCGCCACCTTAAGCGAGCCGAAGAAGTAGGGCAGCGAGCGCGGCACGCCCACCTTCAGCATGATGTCGAGCTTCCTCGCGCCGAGCGCCCTGAGCACGTCCTCCACCTCCGGCTCGATGGTGGCGAGGCCGGTGGCGACATTCACGACGATGGGGAAGAAGGAGATCATGAAGGCGGTGAGCACCGCCGGCAGCCAGCCGACGCCGAACCAGATGACGAGGATCGGCACCACCGCCACCTTGGGAATGGCGTTGAAGCCGACGAGGAGCGGATAGAGCCCGGCATGGACGAAGCGCGAGGCGCCGAGCGCCAGCCCGAGCACGAGGCCGAAGACGATGGCGAGGATGAATCCGGCCGTGGTCATCCACAGCGTGTGGAAGGAGTGGAACAGGAGCGGCCACCAATAGGCGATGGTCGCGTCGAGGATGTCGCTCGGCGCCGGCAGCACATAGGAGGAGACGCCGAAGACGCGGCAGAACACCTCCCATAGCAGGAAGAAGCCGATTGTGCAGAGCCAGGGCGCCAGCATGAGCCGGCGCGCCTGCGATGCCCGGGCGCGCGCAGCGGCGTCACGCACGGCGCGCGCCTCGGCTTCAGCTGTAGCGGAGACGGTGTCGGCCTCGGCGCTCATGCTGTCTTCCTCGCATCGGCGATGTGACCGCGCAGCTCGTGCACGATGTCGATGAACGCCTTGGTGTAGGTGACCTCGAGGTCGCGCGGACGGGGAAAGTCGACCACGCGCTCGGCGACGATGCGGCCGGGGCGAGCGCTCATGCAGAAGATGCGGTCGGCGAGGAAGGTGGCCTCGCGCAGATCGTGGGTGACGAGCACCACCGTCATCCGGCGTTCGGCGTGCAGATCGCGGATCACGCACCACAGCTCCTCGCGCGTGAAGGCGTCGAGCGCGCCGAAGGGTTCGTCGAGGAGAAGGAGCTGCGGCTCATGGATGAGCGCTCGGCACAGGGAGGCACGCTGCTGCATGCCGCCCGAGAGCTCCCACGGATATTTCCCGCCCTGGCCCTTGAGCCCCACCTGGGCGAGCAGGCGCTCGGCCTTGGCGACGTAGCTGCCGCGCTCGCGCTTTAGCCGGCTGCGGTGCGGCTCGACGATCTCGAGCGGCAGGAGCAGGTTCTCGAGCGTGGTGCGCCACGGCAGCAGCGTCGGGTTCTGGAAGGCCATGCCGGCGATTCTCACCGGCTGTGTCACCGGCGCACCGCCGACGAGGATGGTGCCGGCGCGCGGGAACTGCAGGCCCGTGGCGAGCTTCATCAGCGTGGACTTGCCGCAACCGGAGGGGCCGACAACCGCGGCGAACTCGCCCTCGGCGATGGAGAGCGACAGGTGCTCGACGGCGGGAAAGCCGTCACCGCTGCCATAGGCGTGGGTGACGTCCTTCAGGGCGACGAAAGCATTCAAGCGGCTCACCTTTCCCTTGGCCACGGAGCCGGCCGCCGGGAGACGGCGGCCGGGCGAGGCGGACGACGCGACGGAACGGTCAGTCGATCATCCGCTCGGCGTGCGGGGGCAGGTAGGTGTCGACGAAGATGTCGCCGGCGACCGGCTTGTTCTTGAAGGTGAAGGTGAGGCCGATCTGCTCCAGCGCCTTCTCGAACCGCGTCGCGTCGATGCCGCCGAAGCCGTTCTCCTTGACCCAGGGCGTGATGACGTTCTGGGCCAGGTTCATCTGCAGGCGCTCGAGCTCCACCTCCTTCTTGGCGACGTCGTTGCGCTTGATGACGCTGTCGACCGCGGCGGAGGGATTGGCGACGGTGTCTTTCAGGCCGCGCACGAAGGCGCGCAGGAAGCCCTTCACCGCCTCCGGCTTCTCCTCCGCAAACTTGGCCGAGACCATGATGGCATTGCCGTAGAGCTCGACGCCATAGTCGCCCATCAGCATGACGACGATGTCGTCCACGGCGACGCCGCGCGACTTCAGGTTGATGAGCGACGACATGGCAAAGCCGAAGATGGCGTCGACCTCGCCGGAGGCGAGCATGGGCTCGCGCACCGGGAAGCCGACGTTCTCGAACTTCATCTTGGAATCGTCGAGCCCGTTGACCTGCTTGAAGATCGGCCACTGGGCGAAGGCTCCGTCGGCGACCGGAGCGCCGAAGGTCTTGCCCTCGAGGCTCTTGGGATCGGAGGAGATGCCGCGGCTCTTGCGGCCGATGATGGAGAAGGGCGGCCGGTCGTAGACCATCATCACCGCCTTCACATCGACATTGGGGTTCTCGTCGCGGAAGCGCACCAGCGAGTTGATATCGCCGAAGCCCATGTCATAGGTGCCCGAGGCGACACGCGGGATGGCCTCGCGCGAGCCGTTGCCGGTGTCGATGGTGACGTCCAGCCCCTCGTCCTTGAAATAGCCCTTGTCGATGGCGACCAGGAACGGCGCCGCCGGCCCCTCGAACCGCCAGTCGAGCGTGAAACGCAGGGGCGTTTGCGCCGCCGCGGCGCCCGTCCAGAACACAGCGGCACCGGCCACGACACCGGCGAAGGTCCTCAAGGCGGTACGCCGGCACTGACCGAAGGGGCTCAATACGGACGGAAGGGACATCGGACGGACTCCAGACTGGAAGCGTGCGGACGCGTAAGGCGCGTCATCGTTGTCGAAGCAATATTCGTACCGGGCCGAAACCGGCGAAAGAGCTCCTTCTTGCTGATCGTGACGGCACTGCCGCGCCTGTCAAGGACGATGGCTGGCCAGCCGGTCACAAAGCGTATCTTTTCCTAACGTTTCAGTCCTCCGCCCGGCCGCCTATGCCACCGGCAACGCGCCGTCGCTCTTCACCTCCTCCATCACGGCATAGGTGCGCGTCTCGGTGACGCCGGGCAGCGACAGCAGCACGTCGCCGAGGAAGCGGCGGTAGGCGGCCATGTCGGCGACGCGCGTCTTGACGAGATAGTCGAAGCCGCCGGCCACCATGTGGCACTCCAGCACCTCCGGCGCGCGGCGCACGGCTTCGGCGAAACGCTCGAAGATGTCGGGTGTCGTCTTGTCGAGGGACACCTCGACGAAGACCATCAGTTCGAGGCCAAGCTTGCGCGGGTCGAGCCGTGCGCCATAGCCGGTGATGTAGCCCTCGCGCGTCAGGCGCTTCAGCCGCTCGCTCGTCGCGGTCGGCGACAGGCCGATTCGCTCGGCGAGTTCCACGGTGGTGATGCGCCCGTCCGCCTGCAGGACGGCGAGGATGCGCTTGTCAGTGCGGTCGATCACTTATCATTCTCACTATCATGATTTCTTTTTATAGCGATTTCTGCTGACAATTCCCGCTTTCGTCAAATCGAACCACGGCGATATCCGCGGTATCCTGACGATCTCTCAAGGAGTTGATCGTCAATGCATTCCGCCTCTTCCGCCAGCAACCCGCCTGACGCCCCCCTGCCGCCCTTCCGGGCCCCCTTCGCGCCCGACGATGCGGCGATCGCCCGTGAGCTCATGGCCAGGGCCGCGCTGGTGCCGGAGCGCGAGCGTGGCATCGATAGGCTGGCGGGAAGCCTCATCGAGGCGATCCGCTCCAGGAGTGGCGGCCTCGGCGGCGTCGAGGAACTGCTGCGCGAGTATTCGTTGTCGACGCGCGAGGGGCTCGCGCTGATGGTGCTGGCGGAAGCGCTGCTGCGCGTGCCCGACAGCGTCACCGCCGACCGACTGATCGAGGACAAGCTCGGCCAGGGCGACTTCGCCCGCCACGAGTCGAAGTCCGATGCCTTCCTCGTCTCAGCCTCGGCCTGGGCGCTCGGCGTGACGGCACGCATCATCCAGCCCGGCGAGACGCCCGAGGGCATCCTCGGCCAGCTTGCCAAGCGCATCGGCCTGCCGGCGGTGCGCACGGCGACGCGCCAGGCCATGCGGGTGCTCGGCAACCATTTCGTGCTCGGCCAGACCATCGAGGAGGCGCTGAAGCGTGCCCAGTCCGGCGCGGGCCGCATCTACCGCTATTCCTTCGACATGCTGGGCGAGGGGGCGCGCACGCAGGACGACGCTGACCGCTACTGGCGCTCCTATGCGCAAGCTATCGATGCCATCGGCCGGGCCGCCGGCAACGAGCCGCTGCCCAACCGCCCGGGCATCTCCGTGAAGCTCTCGGCGCTTCACCCCCGCTACGAGGCGGTGAGCCACGCGCGGGTGATGGCGGAGCTCGTGCCGCAGGTGATCGCGCTCGCCGAAAAGGCCAAGGGCTACGACCTCAACTTCACGATCGACGCCGAGGAGGCGGACCGGCTGGAGCTGTCGCTCGACGTCATCGCCGCCGTCGTCGCCGCTCCCTCGCTCGCCGGCTGGGACGGCTTCGGCCTCGCCATCCAGGCCTACCAGAAGCGCGCCGCGGCCGTGATCGACTGGATCGCCGCTCTCGCCGAACACCATAACCGCCGCTTCATGGTGCGCCTCGTCAAAGGCGCCTACTGGGACACGGAGATCAAGCGCGCCCAGGAGCGCGGCCTTGCCGGCTACCCCGTCTTCACCCGCAAGGCGATGACGGATCTGAACTACATGGCCTGTGCCGAGAAGCTGCTTGCCTTGCGGCCGCGCATCTTTCCGCAGTTCGCCACCCACAATGCGCTCACCGTCGCCAGCATCGTCGAACGGGCCGGCAATACGGACGGATTCGAGTTCCAGCGCCTGCACGGCATGGGCGAGGCGCTCTACGGCAAGCTGTTCGAGGCCATGCCGGGCACCGCCTGCCGTACCTATGCGCCGGTCGGGGGGCACCGCGACCTCCTCGCCTATCTGGTGCGCCGCCTGCTCGAAAACGGCGCCAATTCCTCCTTCGTCTCTGTGGCCGCCGACCCGAACGTGCCGATCGCCGAGATCCTCAAGCGGCCGGCGGCGATCATCGGCACGCCCGAGGCGGCTACCCACCCGCGCCTGCCTTTGCCAGCGGCGCTCTATGGCTCGCGCGTCAATTCCGCCGGCGTCGAATTCGGCCACGCGGAGGAGTTGTCCCGTCTCATGGACGACCTGAAGAAGGCGGGCCTGCCGACGGCACCGGCACGGGCCATCGTCGGCGGCGAAGCCCGGCCCGGCACGCGCCGCGAGATCGTCAGCCCCATCGACGGCAGGACCGTCGCCGGCGTCGTCGAGGATGCGGACGAGGCTACCGCCGATGTGGCGATGGCGGCGGCGAAGGCCGGTTTTAGTGCCTGGGCGGCAACGCCCGCCGCGACGCGTGCCGAAGCCATCCGCAAGGCTTCCGACCTTCTGGAGGCGCGGCGCGGGCTGTTCCTCAACCTACTGCAGGTCGAAGCCGGCAAGACGCTCGACGACGCGGTGGCGGACCTACGCGAAGCAGTGGACTTCTGCCGCTATTATGCGCGGCAGGCCGAGCGGCTCTTCGGCGAGGGTACGGTGATGCCCGGCCCGACGGGCGAAGAGAACCGCCTCGTGCTGCGCGGGCGCGGCCCCTTCGTCGCCATCTCGCCGTGGAATTTCCCGCTCGCCATCTTCCTCGGGCAGGTGACGGCGGCGCTCGTCGCCGGCAATTCAGTCGTCGCCAAGCCGGCCGAGCAAACGCCCGTGATCGCCTTCGAGGCGGTGAAGCTGCTGCACGAGGCCGGTGTGCCGAGAAGCGCCCTCCACTACGTGCCCGGCGACGGGCGCATCGGCGCCCGGCTCGTCGCCCACCCGGCCGTCGCCGGCGTCGTCTTCACCGGCTCGACGGAGGTCGCGCGCATCATCAACCGCACGCTTGCCGCCAAGGAAGGGCCGATCGTGCCACTCATCGCCGAAACGGGCGGCATCAATGCCATGATCGTCGACGCGACCGCTCTGCCCGAGCAGGTGGCCGACGACGTCGTCACGTCCGCCTTCCGCTCCGCTGGTCAGCGCTGCTCGGCGCTGCGCCTCATGTGCGTGCAGGAGGATGTCGCGGACCGGATGATCGAGATGGTGGTAGGCGCCGCACGCGAGCTCAAGGTGGGCGATCCGCGCGATCCGTCCGTCCATGTGGGGCCCGTGATCGATGCCGAGGCCAAGGAGAAGCTCGAGGCCCATATCAAGGCGATGAAGGAGAGCGCCCGCACGCATCTTGCCACACCCGGCCCGACGCCGGGCACCTATGTCGGCCCCCACGTGTTCGAGCTCGCCGGCCCGAGCGACCTCAAGGAAGAGATCTTCGGCCCCATCCTGCATGTCGTGCGCTACAAGGCGAACAGGCTCGACGACGTGATCGCCGCCATCGATGCCACGGGCTATGGCCTGACGCTCGGCATCCACTCGCGCATCGAGGACACGGTCGCGCGGATCGTCGCACGACTCGAGACGGGCAATGTCTACGTCAACCGCAACATCATCGGCGCGGTGGTCGGGACCCAGCCCTTCGGCGGCCACGGTCTCTCCGGTACCGGGCCGAAGGCAGGCGGACCACACTACCTCCTGCGCTTCGCCACCGAGCAGACGGTGACGATCAACACCGCTGCCGCCGGCGGCAATGCCAGCCTGATCGCGATGGGCGAATAGAAGGGACGGCGCCGCTCTCCCCGCCCCCGCACGGGCGAGGGAAAGCAGGTAGCCGCGAGCCATTCGTCGCACCGGGCCCGCCATGCGGCCTGCGCAATTTACTTTCGCCGCGGCGCGGCTATTGTCGCGGCGCAGCGCATGATTTGTGCGCTGCACAGGAGCTGCGTCCGTGGCTCCTTCCAGCCAATTTCCCCTCGGCGGCGCGGGCGCGGCAGGCGCGGCGCGGCCACTGCTTTGCGGAGAAGCGACATGCTCGGAATCGGCGACAAGCTCCCCTCGTTCAGCGTCACCGGCGTCAAGCCCGGCTTCAACAACCACGAAGAGAACGGCCAGAGCGCCTTCGAGACGATCACGGACGAGAGCTTTGCCGGCAAGTGGAAGGTGATCTTCTTCTATCCGAAGGACTTCACCTTCGTGTGCCCGACCGAGATCGCGGAGTTCGCCCGCCTCGCCGGCGAGTTCGCGGACCGTGACTGCGTCGTCCTCGGCGGCTCGACGGACAACGAGTTCGTGAAGCTCGCCTGGCGCCGCGCCCATCCCGACCTCGACAAGCTGCCGATCTGGTCCTTCGCCGATACCAACGGCTCCCTGGTCGACGGGCTCGGCGTGCGCTCGCCGGACGGTGTCGCCTACCGCTACACCTTCATCGTCGACAACGAGAACACCATCCAGCACGTCTATGCGACCAACCTCAACGTCGGCCGCAACCCCAAGGACACGCTGCGCGTTCTCGACGCCCTGCAGACGGACGAGCTCTGCCCCTGCAACCGCGAGGTCGGCGGCGCCACGCTGAAGGCCGCGTGAGCCGCGGGGCCGGGCGGGCATGCCCGGCCCTCACCCGCCCCTGAAGCCAAGGACGCAATCGATGTCGTTCGACACGCTGAAGAGCAAGATCCCCGACTTCGCCAAGGACGTGCGGCTCAATCTTTCGTCGCTGGCCCAGGACGAAACCCTGAGCGAGCAGCAGAAGTACGGTCTCATCCTCGCCTGCGGCATCGCCACCCGCAACGCCGAGGTGGCCGCCGCCTGCGAGGCCGAGGCCAAGGCCAAGCTGTCGCCGGTGGCGCTCGACGCCGCCCGCGCCGCCGCCTCGATCATGGCGATGAACAACGTCTACTACCGCTTCGTCCACCTTGCCTCGAACAAGGAATACGGCACCCTGCCGGCGAAGCTGCGCATGAACGTCATCGGCAACCCCGGCGTCGACAAGGTCGATTTCGAGCTGTGGTCCCTGGCCGTCTCGGCCATCAACGGCTGCGGCATGTGCATCGACGCGCACGAGAAGGTGCTCAAGGATGCCGGCCTGCCGACGGCCACCGTGCAGACGGCGGTGCGCTTCGCCGCCATCATCCAGTCCGCCGCCGTGGCGCTGGAGGCCGCCGCGCTCGCGACGGCCGCGTGAGCCGCGCCTGCCGGCCGGGACGAGCGAAGGGCCGCCACGCGCGGCCCTTTTTCATTCCGGGCACGGCAGGACCCGCGCGGCGCAACGCTTCCGCAATGATCGCCGCTCACAGATGATGATCCGGCACAGCGGAGCGACCATTGCGGATCCTGCTCGTCGAAGATGAGGTCGAGATGGCCGGCGCCCTGGCGTCGGCCCTGCAGCGCCACGACATCGTGCTCGATCACGTGACGAGCCTCGCCGAGGCGCGCGAGGCGCTGGCGGGCGAGGTACACCATGCCGTCCTCGTCGACCGCCGCCTGCCGGATGGCGAGGGGCTCGATCTCGTCCGCGGGCTCAGGGGCGGCGAGCGCGCGGCGCTGCGCCATCTGCCGGTGATCGTGCTCACGGCCCGCGGCGACATCGAGGACCGCGTTGCCGGCCTCGACGCCGGCGCCGACGATTATGTGCCCAAGCCCTTCGCCGTCGAGGAATTGCTGGCGCGCCTGCGTGCCATCCTGCGCCGGCCGGGCGCCGTCTCGCAGCGCTCGCTGCGCATCGGCCATCTGACCTTCGACACCGAGCATCGCGAGGCGAACGTCGGGGGCGCGCGCCTCGACCTGCCGCGCCGTGAGCTCCTGGTGCTCGAGACGCTGCTGCGCCGCGCCGGCCGTACGGTAATGCGCACCATGCTGGAGGAAGCGGTCTACGGCTACAGCGACGAGATCCAGTCGAACGCTCTCGACGCCCACGTCTCACGCCTGCGCCGCAAGCTGACCGAAGCCGGGGCAGGCCTCGAGATCCACAACGTCCGCGGGGTCGGCTACCTGCTGCGGCCGGCCTCATGAGAGGCGGCACGCGCCATTCGCTCAAGCGGCGCCTGGTAACGCGGCTCATCGCGGTGCAGGCGGCCGTCGTCGCGCTCGTCGTCCTCGCGGTCTTCCTCACCCTCTGGCTGGGCGGCCACTTCGCCAGCAAGCTCGAGCCCGAGGACGCGATCCTCGAGGCCGTGGCCCATGCCCTCGGGCGCGATAGCGGCGGCGGCCTCATCCTTCGTCCGACGCGGCAGCTCGCCGAATTGCGACAGCGCTCGCCCGACCTGTGGTTCGTCGTGCGCGACAAGGATGGCGCCATACTCTCCGAGGGGCGGGTGCCCGATGACTATGCGCGCATCGGCGCATTCGCAATGCGAATCGGCCAGGCGCGCTTCGGCTGGAATCTCGGCGATCCGCCAGGGCAGATCGCCCGCCTGAAGCAGATGGATACCGCTGCCGGGCGCGTGCAGGTGCTGACCGGCCCCGGTAGCGACATACCGCTGCGGCGTATCGTCTGGGCCGTCACGATCAGCTTCGCCGGCATCGTCCTGCCCATCGTCCTCGTCATGGCGCTGGCGACGCTGACCGCCACGCCGCTCGTCGTCGGCCGGGCGCTGGCCGGCCTGACGACGGTCGCCGAAAAGGCACGCCAGATCGACGCCGGCCGGCGCGGCGGGCGCCTGCCGCTCGACGGCGTGCCGGCCGAGGTCGTGCCGCTCGTCACGGCCGTCAACGACGCCCTCGCCCGTCTCGATGACGGCTACGAGCGTCGCCAGCGGTTCCTCGTCGATGCCGCGCACGAGCTGCGCACGCCCATCGCCATCTTGACGACGCGGCTCGAGGCACTCGACGACAGCCCGCAGCGGCAGCGCCTGCTCGCCGATGCCGCGCGCCTCTCCAACCTCGCGGGCCAGCTGTTGGACCTGCAGCGCATCGATGCGGCGCCCTGTGCCATGACAAGCCTCGACCTCGTCGCCCTGGCGCGCGAGGTCGCCGCCGACCTTGCCCCGCTCGCCATCGCCGCGGGCTTCGAACTGTCGTTCGAGGCGTGTGTGAAGACGATGAAGGTGCGTGGCGACCCGCTCGGGCTGGGGCGGGCGCTAACCAATCTCGTACAGAACGCCATCGACCATGCCGGCCGGCCCGGCCTCATCACCATCACAGTTGCCGAAGGCGGCATCGTCGAGATCGCGGACGACGGCAACGGCATCCCTGCGGCCCAGCGCGAGCAGATCTTCGAGCCTTTCCAGCGCCTCGACACGCGCTCGCACGGCACCGGCCTCGGGCTGCATCTCGTCGTCGAGATCGTGCGTCTGCACGGCGGCACCATCGCCGTCGTCGATGCGCCCGGCGGCGGCGCCTGCTTCCGCATCGCCCTGCCGCAGCCGGAGGACTGATCCGGGCGGGCGTCATGCTTCCACAATCCGGGTCGGCGACAAGCGAATGGGGCCCGCCATAGGAAGGATCGTCGCAAGCCATGTCCGTCGCCCGTCCATCCGATCTCGTCCAGTTCCTCCGCGCCTGGTGCGCCGATCCGGCCCGAGTCGGCGCCGTTGCGCCATCCGGCGCTGCTCTCGCCGAGCTCATCACGCGCGAGATCGGGCCGGCCTCGGCGCCCGTCATCGAACTCGGCCCCGGTACCGGCGCCTTCACAGAGGCGATCCTCGCCCGCGGCGTTGACGCCCGCGACCTCGTGCTCGTCGAATACGGCTCCGACTTCGCCCGCCTCCTGCAGGCGCGCTTCGACCGGGCCCGGGTGCTGTGGATGGACGCGGCCCGACTTGCCCAGGTCGAGCTGTTCGACGGACGTCCGGCCGGGGCCGTCGTCAGCGGCCTGCCACTGCTCAACCTGTCGCCGCGCAAGGTCATGGCCATTCTCGATGGCGCCTTTCGCCACCTCAGGCCCCAAGGTGCCTTCTACCAGTTCACCTACGGCATGCGCTGCCCGGTGCCGCGGACCATCCTCGACCGGCTCGGCCTCAGGGCGACGCACCTCGGGCGTACCGTTCGCAATGTGCCGCCGGCGGCAGTCTATCGCATCACCGCCCGCCCGCAGAGGCGCGGTGTGAAACAGGTCTGAAGGGCCGGACATTTCCTGCACGATGCGGCGCCTTAACCTCAGGGCAGGAACAGCATCGGAGCGATCTGCAGGGGAAGATGTGCGGCCGCATGAGCGATCATGGCGGCCTCCAGTCCCCGTCGGACATAGATGAACCCGCACACCACACCCACGAGGCCGTTGAGCAGCAGGGCACGCAGGACGATCGCAGGGGTCAGCGGGGCGAGTGCCGCCGTGGCCGGAAGATGGCCAAGCCCGAAGACGATCGCAGCGACGGCGATGGCGATGACGACGGGCACGGTGCCGGCCCGCGCGCCCTCACGCCAGCCGCATGCAAGGAGATAGACGAGCGCGGACACAAGAAAGAGGCGCAGGAGGATCTCCTCGGCGAGGCCACCATACAGAAGGCCGGCGAGCAGACGCTTCCACAGGGCGACCTCGCCGAAGATGGCGGCAGAAGGCGGCAGCACGCCGCGAAAGAGAACCCCGTCCACGGCGACCACCAGAAGGCCGACGCCGAGCCCGACCATCACCGCCCGGTCAAGGCGCGCGTCCGCCAGGGGCGCGGGCCGCCCGCTGGCCAGCGCCGCCAGCAGCGGTGCGCCGGGAAGCCCGACGTGCTCGGCGGACCTCAGGCCGAGATGGGCGGCAAGCGCGAAGACGACCAGCGCCTGCAGCGCCATCCCGGCGATCAGGACCGGCCAGGGGGGCAGGCCGGCCATCCCTCCGTGCAGGGCGAAAGCCACGGGCAGGGTGGCGAATGAGGCCACGACTCCCAGAATCGACAACACCAGGACGAGCCGACGGTGGGGGGACGGTTGCATGACGAGCCTGTTCCGCGATGGTTGCGCCTCGGCGCTGCAGGCCCTGCTAAAGCGGGTAGATTACCTGGATATGATGAACCTGTGCCGCAGCAGCACCGCGCCACTAAAATTGCATTCTTGACGTGTTACAACCATTGCGCGAATAATGATTTTGCTTACACTTGTTCCGTTTTCACAAGCCTTTCTTTCACCGGGGTCATTTCATGAAACATACGGTTATCCTGGTCGGCGCCGACAAGGGCGGTGTCGGCAAGACCACGACGTGCCGCGGCCTTCTCGACTATCTCATCGACCGCAACATCCTGCCTCGTGCCTTCGACACCGAAACACCTCGTGGCACGCTGCAGCGCTTCCACCCCGATATCACCGAGATCGTCGACCTGTCGCTGACGGCCGGCCAGATGCGCATCATCGACACACTGTCGCGCACAGACGTGAAGGCGAGCGTCGTCGACGTGCGCGCCGGCCAGATGGGACGAACCCTGGCCGCGCTGCGTGACATGGGCTTTCTAGAGGCGGTGGCCGAAAAACGCTTCAACTTCATCGTCCTGCATGTCCTCGGGCCGTCCATCGCATCGCTGGACGAGATTGCGGAGACGGCGCCCTTCACGAGCGATGCCCAGTATTTCCTGGTGAAGAACAAGGTGAACGACACCACCTTCTTTGATTGGAGCCCCTCCACGTCCAAGGCCTATTTCGGCAAGGTCAAATGCGCGGGTGAAATCACCATCCCGAAGCTCAACGAGATGGCCTACGAGCAGGTGGAACTCGCGGGAACGAGCTTCTCCACCTTCATTGCCGACAAGTCGCGCGACGGCGAGGAAGCCGGCCACTCCTTCGTGCTGCGTGGCTATGTCCGCTCCTGGCTGCGCTCCGTCTGCGCGGAATTCGATCGAGTGCACTTCGCCGACATCATGACGGCCCGCCCGGCGAAGAGAGCCTGAGCGAAGCCGAGGCAACGAGCTGGAAGCCCCGATGCGGCACGTCGTCATGAGTGGCTGGACGCCCATATTCATCGCCTGCGGGCCACTGGCGAACGCCGGCAAGACCCTTTCAGCGCGACTCTTCCTGGAGTTCTGCCGGGCGAGCGGGCGCTCGCCCCTCGCCTTCGACGTCAATCCACACGATGCGGAACTGGCAGCGGCAACGAGTGGCGCCGCGCACATCGTCAATCTCTCCACCACGGCCGGACAGATGCGGCTGTTCGAGGGCATGCTGCAGGCGGGACCGGAAGCGCGGGTGGTCGACCTTTGGCACGGCTCCTACGAGCCCTTCCTCGACCTCATGGAGCAGATGGAGTTTGCCTCGGAAGCCGCCCTGCGCGATTTCAGACTGGTGCTGCTGCTGCACGGACGTTCGCTCGAAGACCTCGACATCCAGGCCGAGCAACTGCGCGCCCGCATCAATCCGGCCGAAACCATCGTCGTGCTCAACGAACACATCTGCGAATCGGCAGGGCCGTCATTCGCGCGCTTCGAACATTCCCTCTCGATCCCCGTGCTCGCGCCCTCCATTCTGCAACAGCTGGCGCGCATGCGGCTCGGGCTCGTCGAGGGGATCGACGCCGAACGCGGCCTGCCCTCCATGGTGGCCCGCAGTTGCCTGCGGGACTGGCTGACGCAGATCTTCGCGCAGTTCCACTGCATCGAACTGCGCCACCGTCTCGGCGCCACGACCTTCAACCCGGGCTGAGCGCGGCACCGTCACACCCGAGCGGGGCGTCGCGCTGCCCTGTTCCGTTGCGCCTCATCGAGGTCGCCCTGGGCGAGGTTGTCGAGAATGGGGCAGTGGGGCCGGTCGTCGCCATGGCAGTGGTCGGCGAGATGCCTGAGCGTGTTCACCATCTCGCGGATCTGCCGCATCTTCTCCTCGAGATCGGCGATATGGGTGGTGGCGATACGCTTCACGTCGGCGCTGGCGCGATCGCGGTCGGCCCACAGGGCGAGCAGCTCGCTGATCTCCTTGACGGAGAAGCCGAGGTCGCGCGCGCGACGGATGAAGCGCAGCCGATGGACGTCGCTCGTCGAATAGACGCGGTAGCCCGCCTCGGTGCGCGCGACGCCGGCGACGAGGCCAATCTGTTCATAATAGCGGATCATCTTGGCCGAGACGCCGGAGGCGGCCGCGGCTTCGCCGATGTTCATGGGTTTGCTCCTCAGCTTCCGGCACCTGCCGGCTGCGGTGGCGAAAACCGCCGCAGCCGCAGGGCGTTGGTGACGACGAAGACACTCGACAGGGCCATGGCACCGGCGGCCAGCATCGGCGACAGCAGGATGCCGGCAGCCGGATAGAGCACGCCCGCCGCCACGGGGATGAGCGCGACGTTGTAGGCGAAGGCCCAGAAGAGGTTTTCGGTGATGTTGCGCATCGTCGCCCGCGACAGGGCGAGCGCCGTCGCGACCCCGGTGAGGGCGCCCGACATCAGCACCACGTCGGCGCTCTCGATGGCGACATCCGTCCCGGTGCCGATGGCGATGCCGACATCGGCGGCGGCGAGCGCCGGCGCATCGTTGATGCCGTCGCCGACGAAGGCGACGGGGCCGGCGCGCTTCAGCCGCTCGACGACCTCGACCTTGCCGCCGGGCAGCACCTCTGCTTCCACGGCATCGATGCCGAGGCGCCGGGCGACGGCCTCGGCCGTGCGCCGGTTGTCGCCCGTGATCATCACGACGGAGAGGCCGAGCGCATGCAGAGCCGCCAGAGCGGCCGGCGTCGAGGGCTTGACCGTGTCCGCGACGGCGACGATGGCGGCGAGACGCCCGTCGACGGCGACGTAGAGCGGCGTGCGCCCCTCGTCCGCGAGCCGCGCCGCCTCTTCGGCGAAGGGCGCGACGGCCACGCCGAGCCGTTGCATCAGGCGGTCCGCGCCGACCTCGACCCGGCGGCCCGCGATGACGGCGCTGACGCCGAAGCCGGGATCCGCCGAGAAGGCATCGGCGGGGGCCAGGCCAAGGCCCCGCTCCTCGGCGGCGCGCACCACCGCCTAGGCGATCGGGTGCTCGGAGCGCGCCTCGGCCGAGGCGAGGAGGCCGAGCACCTCGGCCTCGTCGAAGCCCTCCGCGGTGACGAGGTCGGTCAGCGACGGCCGGCCCTCGGTCAGGGTGCCCGTCTTGTCGAGGGCGACGGTGCGCACGCCGCGCAGGCTCTGCAGCGCGTCCCCCTTGCGGAAGAGGACGCCGAGCTCCGCCGCCCGGCCCGTGGCGACCATGATCGAGGTGGGTGTCGCGAGCCCCATGGCGCAGGGGCAGGCGATGATGAGCACCGCCACCGCATTGACGAGCGCAAAGGATAGCGCCGGATCGGGGCCGAGGGCCAACCAGGTGAGGAAGGTCGCACTCGCGACGGCGACGACCGCCGGCACGAACCAGGCCGTGACCTTGTCGACGAGGCCCTGGATGGGCAGCTTCGCGCCCTGGGCTGCCTCGACCATGCGGATGATCTGGGCGAGCAGCGTCTCGGCGCCCACCTTGGTGGCGCGGAAGGTGAAGGAGCCGGTGCCGTTGACCGTGCCCGCCACCACCTCCGCCCCCGCTTCCTTGGCGACAGGGACCGGCTCGCCCGTGATCATGGACTCGTCGACAAAGGAACGGCCGTCGAGAACTTCGCCATCGACGGCGATGCGCTCGCCGGGGCGCACCACGACGGTATCACCCGCCGCGACGGCGCCGATGGCAATCTCCTGCTCGGTGCCGTCGCGCAGGACGCGCGCCGTGCGCGGCTGCAGGCCGACGAGGCGGCGCACGGCCTCGCCGGTGCGGCCCTTCGCCCGCGCCTCCAGATAGCGGCCGACGAGGATGAGGGTGACGATGACCGCCGCCGCCTCGAAATAGACGTGGGTCGTCTCGGCCGGCAGCAGGGCGGGAGCAAAGGTCGCCACGCTCGAGTAGAGGAAGGCCGCGCCCGCGCCGAGCACGACGAGGGCGTTCATGTCCGGCGCGCCGCGCACAAGGGCGGGCACGCCCTTCGCGAAGAAGCGGCGGCCGGGCAGGGCGAGCACGGCGGCCGTCAGCGCGAACTGCAGCGGCCAGTTGAGATCGCCGAGCGTCGCCATCACCCAGTGGTGGAAATCGGAGAAGAGGTGAGCCCCCATCTCCACGATGACGATCGGCAGCGTCATGACGGCGGCCAGGGCGACGTCGCGACGCAGAAGGCGCGCCTCCTCGTCACGCCGGTCTGTCGCCTCGGCCCCGCCGGCCGCGACCCCGTCGAGCGGGCGCATGCCGTAGCCGGCCCGCTCCACCGCCGCGACAAGCGCAGCCGCGTCGACCGTACCTGCGGCGTGCTGCACGAGGGCCTCGCCGGTGGCGAGGTTGACGCTCGCCGCGATGACGCCGGGCACCGCGCGGAGCGCCTTCTCGATGCGCGCGACGCAGGAGGCGCAGGTCATGCCGTCGACGGCGAAGCGGCTGGTCTCGACGGCGACCGAATAGCCGGCCTCGGCGACGGCGGCGACGACGGGCGCGATGTCGGCGTCGCGGCCGGCGAAGGCGATCCGCGCCCGCTCGGTCGCGAGATTGACGTCGGCCGCCGCGACACCGGAGGCGCCGGCGATGGCCCTCTCGACGCGCCGCACGCAGGAGGCGCAGGTCATGCCCTCGATGGGCAGGAAAACCGTCGGGCCCTGCGCGGCGACGGCGCCGGCCGAGCCGGCCTCGTCGGGTGATCTCTTCATCGGCAACTCCCACATGTCTCGAAGTTGCCCCTCACATGAGGCTTCCCATGATGGGAAGGTCAAGGGCCGTTGCAAGAGCCGTTGCAAGGGCCCTCCATCGGCTGAAGCCGCTTGACCTTACTATGATGGGAAGGATTAGACAGGGCCGGGATCAATCGTTCCGGAGATCATCCATGCTCACGTTCCAGGTTCCCGAGATGAGCTGCGGCCATTGCGTCGCGGCCATCGAGCGCGCCGTCAAGGCGCTCGATGCCCACGCGGAGGTTGCCGTCGACCTTTCCGCCCGCAAGGTGACGGTCAAGACGACGCGCGACGAGGCCGCGATCCGCCGCGCCATCGACGCGGCCGGCTATCCGGCGGAACGGATCGCCGCCTGAGCGGCGTCAGTCGAGGCACTCCTCGCAGATCGCGCGCAGGTGGCGGATGTCGGTGCCACAACAGCCGCCGAGCACGCATACATGGCGCATCAGCCCCTCGCGCAGCGCCCTGTAGCGCCGGCCAAGATCGATCGGATCGCCGGGATCGAGCTCGGTCGC
This sequence comes from Chelatococcus sambhunathii, assembly GCF_001418005.1. Taxonomy (GTDB): domain Bacteria; phylum Pseudomonadota; class Alphaproteobacteria; order Rhizobiales; family Beijerinckiaceae; genus Chelatococcus_A; species Chelatococcus_A sambhunathii. The sequence goes on from NZ_LIOL01000006.1 coordinate 267,947, forward strand.
CGCGTCGAGCTCGGCATGGCTCGTCCTCGAGGCATTGGCACGAATGCCGCCGATGCGGCGGCGCCAAGGGGCGCCGTCGTCGTCGAGCACCCCGGCGAAATGCGTCGGGTGCGCGCAGTTGATCATGTAATAGGCGGGATAGCCGCCGGTCTCGTCATCCACCATCGCGATGGCTTCGGCAAGGCTCTCGCCGGACGGCAGCCGCCCGTCTGTCTCCAGCGTGAAGGAAATGGCGACCGGCATGGCGCTCGCCCGCGCGGCGCGGGCGATGCCGGCGGCCTCGCGCGCATAGGTCATGGTGATCGCGCTCACCATGTCGGTCTCCGTCGCCGCTAGCGCGTCGACCTGATGGCCGTGGTAGCTCTCCGCCTCCGCCGGCGACATGCTGGTATCGGCGATATAGCCGTCGCCGCGCGGGCCGATGGCCCCGTTGATGACGATGGGGGTGCCGGCGGCCTCGAAACGCCGGCGCAGCTCCTCCGCAAGCGTGACGGAGGCCCGCTGCACCCGGGCGAGGTCGGCCATGGTATAGCCGAGGCGCGCACCCCAGTCAGGGCTGGCCCGCCACGTCGCCGTGTCGAGCACGAAGCCGACGCCGCGGGCGCGGGCGAGCTCGAGATAGGGCACGAAATAACGGCTCAGGCGCTCGCGGCCCTCCTCGTCGAGCACGAGAGGAAAGGCGGCAAAACAGGGCAGGTCGAGATTGTCGTGAAAGACGAGGGTGGTCTCCAGCCCGCCATCCGCCAGGAAGGGCTGACCGTCGAGCTGCGGCAGTCGCTGTCGGTAGAGTGCCATCGTCCGCTCCTTTCGGCGTGGAACGACCCATGAGGCGCGCTCGCGGCGCGCGCCGTCTGTGCCGCGGCGCACACGGCGCCCCGCAGGGAGCGGCTTTCTACCGGAGCGCAGGTCGCTACGCTTCCTCGATAGGCGTCTCGCCCACCTCGACGATCTCCACGCCGTGGTCGGCGCACAATTCGCGCAATGGGGCGGAGGTCAGCCGGTCGGTCACGAAGACATCGACCTCGCGCAGATCGGCAATGCGCACCGGTGCCGTGCGGTCGAGCTTGTGCGCATCGGCGACGAGGACAACGCGGCGCGCATTCTCGATGATGGCGCGCGCGACCCGCACTTCCCGGTAGTCGAAATCGAGCAGCGCCCCGTCCTCGTCGATGGCCGATGCGCCGATGACGGCATAATCCACCTTGAACTGGCGCACGAACTCGACCGCCGCCGAGCCGATGATGGCCCCGTCGGCCCGGCGCACCGGCCCGCCCGCAAGGATGACGTCGATGGCCGGATGGCGATAGAGCAGCGTCGCCACGTTGAGATTGTTCGTGATGACGAGCAGACCCTCGTGGTCGACGAGCGCGCGCGCCACCTCCTCCGTCGTCGTGCCAATGTTGATGAAGAGCGAGGCATTGTTCGGAACCAGCCGCGCCGCCGCCTCGCCGATGGCCCGCTTGCTGGTATGAGCGATGAGGCGGCGGGCCTCGTAGGACAGGTTCTCGACGCCCGAGACGACGATGGCGCCGCCGTGCACCCGTGTCATCAGCCGCCGGTCGCAGAGCTCGTTGAGATCCTTGCGGATGGTCTGCGGCGTCACCTCGAAGCGCCCGGCGAGGTCCTCGACATTGACCCGGCCCTGGACGCGCGCGATGGCCAGGATCTCCTGCTGGCGCGGTGTGATACTGTCGCTCATGGGGCCGCCCCTGCCGCTCGGGCCGATTCGGATCAGCGCGATTGTGGGGGCAGCCTGAGGCCGGAGGCAACGAGCTTGTCCCAGATTTCCTCGGCGCTCTCGGCGAACTCGAACAGGTCGAGGTCGTGCGGGGAAATGGTGCCCTCCTCCACCAGCGCATGGAAATTGATGATCGAGCGCCAGTAGCTCTCGTCATAGAGCACCACCGGCAGGCGCGGCGCCTTCTGCGTCTGCTGCAGGGTGAGGAGCTCGAACAGCTCGTCGAGTGTGCCGAAACCGCCGGGGAAGACAACGAGGGCATTGGCGCGCATGGCAAGATGCATCTTGCGCATCGCGAAATAATGGAAGCGGAAAGTGAGCTCGGGCGTCGAATAGGCGTTCGGCTCCTGCTCGTGCTGCAAGGTGATGTTGAAGCCGATGGAGGGCGCGCCGGCCTCGAAGGCGCCACGGTTTGCCGCCTCCATGATGCCAGGCCCACCGCCGGTGGCGATGACATTGTCACGCTGGCCATGGTCGTGCTCCATGGCCCCGCCGCGCTCGGAGGCGATGCGGCCGAAACGGCGCGCCTCCTCATACCAGCGGGCCCGGCGGGCGAGTTGCTTGCGCTCGCGGTCGCCAACCGTCTCGTCCGCGGTCATATCGTCGAGAGGCCGGGCCCGCGCGGTACCGAAGACAACGATTGTCGAGCGCACGCCCCAGTTTCGCAACGCTTCCTCGGCCTTGGCATATTCGAGCAGGAAGCGCACGCCGCGCATCGAATCCCCGAGCAGGAAGTCCTGGTCCAGCGCCGGCAGGCGGTAGGAGGGGGATTGCATCTGCTGTCGGTTGTCTTGGGTCGCCACCGCCTGCCTCGTTTGTTCAGAGTTATTTCAAACCCTTCCCGATTAGCAGGCCCGGTGGCTTTGTCGAGCCTGCGAGGTCAGCGCTGACGCAGCAGCGCCTGCTCGCGCAGGAAGATGAAGAGGCCCGCCGCGATGATGATGGCCGCGCCGGCGAGCATGGCTGCGTCCGGGATGTCGCCGAAGACGAGATAGCCGAGGATGACTGCCCAGACGATCAGCATGTACTGGTAGGGAGCGAGCACCGAGGCGCTCGCGTGCTTGAGCGCGCGCGTCACGCAGATGTGCGCCGCGAGCGCCACGACGCCGAGGAGCGACAGCAGCGCGAAATCGCCCGTCGCCGGCGGCACCCAGCCGAACGGCGCAAGCGCGATGCCGAAGACAAGGGCGCCCAGTGTCTGCCAGAAGACGAGGGACGTGTCGCTCGTGCCGCGCAGGTGACGAGTCGTGATCATCAGGAGGGCGAAGAAGATGCTGCCGAGCAGCGCCACGAGCGCATAGACGTCCAGCGTCGCTGCCGAGGGGCGCAGCGCGATGAGAACGCCGACGAAGCCGACGAGCACAGCCGTCCAGCGCCGCCAGCCGACCTTCTCGCGCAGGAAAAGCGCCGACAGCGCTGTCACATAGATGGGGCCGGCCAGATAATAGGTGACCACATCGGCGAGCGGCAGGCCGATGACGGCCCAGTAGAAGAACACGACCTCGAAGGTGGCGAAGACGACGCGGGCGAGCTGCAGCCCGGGCTTCGGCAGCGTGAGGATGTTGCCGAGACCTTCGCGCCACACGAATGGCGCAAGGACGAGGAGCGCTGCGAAGCTGCGGATCAGAAGCACCTGCGCCACCGTGAAGGTGGCGACCAGCCACTTGCCGAGCACGTCGTTGACGGAAAACATGAAGATGCCGAGCATCATCAGGCTGATGCCCAGGAGAGCATTGCCCGGCGGCGACGCCTTGGCGGCGGCCGCGTCATCCTCGCGCGCCGGTGTTGCCGACATGCTGCACCTCCCCCGGCCGGATAAATGCCGACCTGCTCAACGTCTGTGCATCGCCCGGCACAGCGGGAAAGGCAAGCGCACCCAACGCATGGCTAGCCGGCAGCATTGCAGGACGCGCCCGGCGCCAGCGCGAGGCGCATCCCTTGATCGTCGGACGATCGGATGGGTGCGTACAAGCGTCGTGAGCCTCCATCCGGGCGGCAATCGGCCGACCCCGGCACGAACCGGAGCCGGCACGCGGCAGGTGAGCTTCAGAATTTCCAGCTCACGTTGCCATGAACGCCATGCGTCTCGGTCGACTTGCCGAACTGGCCCGAATAGGCGACGCCGACGGTCAGGTCCTTCGTAAAGGCGGCGTCGAGGCCCGTCTCCACAACGCCCACGTTCTTCGCCACCGGCACGCCATAGACCGTGAAGGGGCTGCTGCCGGCAAAGGCATGGACGGCGCTGAGCGTCGACTTGCCGAAGGCATGGCGCCAGCCGAGCATGCCGCGGGCGGTCAGCGCCATGTCGCCGAGGTCGAACTGGCGCTCGAGGCGCAGGCCCAGGGTGCCATAGAGCTTGTCCGAGGAATGGCCGGTGCCGGTCAGGGCGGCGACACCAACCTTTTCGCGATAGCCGTCCTCCTCGAGCCTGACATAGGCGAGGCCGCCGAAAGGCTCCAGCTTGAGCGCGTTCCAGTGAATCGCGTAGCCGAGATCGCCGTAGGCCTGCAGCGTGCTGGCGTCATAGCTCGAGGCCAGGCTCTCCGAGAAGCCGGGGAAGCGCACGTCGCGCGTGGTCGAGATGTCGTGCCAGGTGTAGCTGGCGCCGAGCTGCAGGCCGAGCCGGTTCCATTGCGCCCCCCCATAGAGGCCGATGTGGTAGTTGTCGCTCGATGCCTGCGAATGGCGCTCGTCGACACTGAACCGAGACTTGCTGTAGCCGCCGACGAGGCCGACGCGGAACCTCTCCACGACCGGCACATCCGCGCCGATGAGGAAGCCGCCCGTGCTGTGATCGAGCGAGGCGGCATTGCCATCGCCGTTGGTGCTGCTCCATGTGCCGAAGCCCTGCCCCCACAGGACGAGACCGTCCCCGATCCTGGGCGAGACCTGCCGCGGCATCGGGTCCTTGATGTTGCGGCTCGGCTCGTGCGTGGGCACCTCGCGGCCGAGACCGCCCAGGGCACTGCGCAGGCGGTTGCCCGTCGCCTCGCGGATGAAGCGGCTCTCCCCCAGCAGCGCGGCCTTGGTCGAGGCGTAGATCTCGCCCGAGATCTGGTCGAAGGCGTAGCGCGCCTCCTCATCGGTCTGCAGATAGGCGATGGCGCGAAAGAGCGCGTTGGTCGGGTAGTTGGTAGCCGGATCGCGCTGCCACTTGAGCTCCTGCACAGCCGTCGCCGCGTTGATCTGGTTGACCGTGCGCCCCGCCTCCTGGAACAGACGATATTGCGCCACGTCGAGATAGACGTTGTTGGCGTCGTAATGGTCCTCCACCCGGTAGAAGGTCGACACCCACGTATCGCCGGTCAGCGTGTAGGTGCCGGTGCGGCCTCCGTCCGCCGTCAGCACCGTGTAGCGGTGCTCGAGCTCGTAGCGGGCCGGATCGATCTTGGTCACGTTGAGGACGGCGCCCGGATCGATCGTCGCCGTGCCGGTGACGTGGATCAGGTCGCTCTCGCCGGTCGAGCGCACCTCGGTCTGGTAGAAGGAGCCGGCCTCCTGCGTGACGTTGCCGGCGATCGTGAGCGTGCCGATGGGTGTCCTGCCCGGATCGGTCGCGTTGCCCGGGGCGATGGTGCCGCCGGCATGCACGACGGTGGTACCTACCTGCCCGAGGCCTTCGAGCGTGCCGCCGGTGTTGACGTCGACCGTGCCGCCGAGGATGCCGTTGACGGAGAGCGTGCCGGCATCGATGAAAGTACTGCCCGTGAAGCCCGAGCTGCCGGCGGTGAGGCGCGTCACGCCGGAGCCGATCTGCCTGATCGTGCCGGTACCGGTGATCTGACGGTCGAAGACCTTCACGTCGGAGCGGTTGAAGGCGAGGGTGCCGTCGGCGCGGATGTCGACACCGGAGGTGGCGTCGATGGAGCCGGTGGTGCCGCCGTCGCCCAGCTGCAGCGTGCCGCGGAAGATGGTGGTGGGGCCGGTATAGGTATTGGCGCCGGTCAGGATCGTCGTCCCGGTGCCGATCTGCTCGACGGCGCCCGTCCTGCTGATGACCTGGCCGTAGGTATAGGCGTTGGACCGGTTGAACTGCACGACGCCGTCATTGACGATGTCGTTGACGACGTGGCCGGTCTCGCCGGTGTCGTTCGGCCCCTCGTGGCCGATGCGCAGCGTGCCGCCCGAATGCACCGTGACGTTGCCGGCGAGCACGTTGTTGACGACCATGGTGCCGCCGTGGACGTGGGCCGGGCCGGTGAAGCCGGACGAATCCCCGTCCAGCACCGTAAAGCCCTCGAAATGGTTGACGGTGCCGAGGCCGACGAAGCCGGCCTTGAAGCGGTAGTCGAGGGCCTCGTCGCCCGTATGCTTGAAATTGACCGTGCCGGCGCCCTCTCCGAAGCGGACGAAGGCGGCGTCGAGCGTGCCCGGCGCACGCGCATTCGCATCCGTGTCGGTGCCGCCGAGATAGGTCTTCACATCCGTGTGCAAGCCGTAGTCGACGCCCTGCGGCGACATGGCACCGATGTTGAGGATTCCGGTGGAGCCGGCTTTCTCGCCGATGACCAGCGTGCCCTCGCCGTCGGCGATGCGCACCGTGCCGCCATCGTTGATGACGAGGACACCGGCGGTGTTGCTCTCCGAGGCGAGGGTGAGGGACTGGCGATTGTCCCACAGGCTGTCGGTGCCGGTCACGAGCGCATAGCCGCGCGCCCCCGGCTCCTTGGCGATGACGCCGACCCCGTTGTTGACCTCGCCGCCCTGGTCGACGATCAGGTACCCCTCGCCGCGCACGCCGACGTCAAGGCGGCCGCCGCCGCTCATGGTGCCCTGGCTCGTGATCGCGATGCCGGCGCCGGTCGCTGTGGCTCCGAGTGCGACGTCGCCCGCCGCGGCCGTCGTCGCTGTCGCCCCGATGGTTCGGATTTGGCCGTACCCCGCCTCGCCGACGATGAGCCGGTCGCCGGTCGTCATCTGGCCCTCATTGACGATCAGGCCCGCGCCCGACGAATTCGTGCCGAGCGTCACCCGGCCGTTGGTGACGGCAGAGCTGCCGGATGCGATGAAAAGCGAGCCGGAGCCAGCTTCGCCGACGGTGAGGTTGCCGCCAGTGACGAGGCTGCCGCCACCGATCAGGGTGATCGCCCCCGCGACCCCGCCGAGTTGGCCGATGACCGTGCTGCCGCCGACGGCGATCATGCCGCTGTTGCTGACGGAGCCCTGGCCCGCACTGCCGACGATCAGGCTGCCGCCCACCGTGGCGGTGCCGGAATTGTTGAAATGCCCGACGCCTGTCGAGCCGACGACCATCGAACTGGTGACCGAGAGCGTGCCCAGATTGGCGAGATTGCCCGCGCCGAAGCTGCCGCTGTTCGCTCTGCCGCCAGAAAAGCCGATGAAGAGGTTGCCGGCCGCCGCCGCACCCGAATTCTGAACCGTGTCGTGCTGAACCGGGCGCGGGCTGGCGCCGCTCTGATAGGTCGACAAGCCGATGTTCACGTCCTGCGTCGCCGTTGGCAGGCCTGCCGTCCAGTTGCCGGGCGTGCCCCACTGATTGTCGCCGGCCGTCGCACAAGTCGTGATCCCGCACGTGTAGTAGAATGAGCTCCCCCCTGTCCAGGAATTGGTCTGCGCCATGGCCGACGACGCGGTTACCATGAGCGCTGCCAAGGAACTGGTCAGCTCTAAGTATGTAGCCGGCTTCATAATATCCTCTACTCGGTTCTGAGCGCGGATTGATCGAGGGCAGGACGCGTTTTTTGGGCTGCCGGATCGTCTCGGCGCGATGCGGCGGATCTGGGTCGGACGCGATGCCGATGAGGCCGGCCGTCAAATTCCGGCACCGGGAAAGCGCCCCCGAAAAGCGCCCGCTCTACAAAAGCCGCCGTGACGCTCGGCGCCATGGCGCCTTACGGCTTACGAAACGCAATCTGTGCAAATTCACAGAATTACAAATACTTCAACTGTATACATCATTATCCGAAAAACATTCCTGCACTGGGAACGATCGCACTTGGCCTAAGCATCAACAATAATTGCGATCGGCAGCATTGATAAGATTTTATATTTCCATGCCGCCGCAGCGAGCCGTAGCGCCAGCCGCTCCCATGGCCGGCGCCGTCGAGCAGTGTAGCGCCGATTAACGGTGGCAAAACTCATCCGTCACGCAAAACGATTGCAAACGGCGCAGGGAGAAGGCGACGTGCCGCATCGGTCAGGCGCTGAGCAGGACCTGAGCGGCGGGCCGATCGAGTGGCGATCACGGCGCCTGCGCAGGCATCATCAGCGCCTTTGCGAAGCCGTTCTCCACGAAGCGGATGCTCCCGTCAGGCAGGCCGAGGATGCGGTCGAGGGCGATGCCGTGCATGCGCAGCCGCTCATCGAGCGCCGCGGCCGCCGCCTCCCCCTCCAGCGTGTCGGCCGCATTGACGGCGCGGGCGACGGCATCGTGCGTGCTTGCACCCAGGGTGAGGATGATCTCGGCGACAGCCTGTACATCCGGCACGTCGAAGATGCCCTCCTCCTGTCCCTGCGCGATGATGCGGGCGAGCGCCGGCAGCGTCACGGCGCCGACGGCGGCGTTCAGCCGGTGGTAGAGCACCAGGTTGCCGGGCCGGAAGATGACGTAGAACATGGCCCGGATGGCCGGCGCCTGCTCCACCTTGAGACGGCGGGCTCGACTGAGGAAGGCGTTGAGCCGCGTGAGCGCATCGAGCCCCGGCTCGTCGAGAATCGCCTGCAGCTGGGCGAGGCTTTCACGCGCCATCGCCTCGGCGAGCGCCTCCAGCACATCCTCCTTCGATGCGAAGTGATGATAGAAGCCACCCTTGGACATGCCGGCCCGGGCGATGATGTCATTGACCGTGGTCGCTTCGTAGCCGCGCTCGAAGAACAGGTCCCGGGCGGCGTCGAGGAGCTCCTTGCGGCGCTCCTGCGGATGCTTGACGATGCGGGGCATGCCTCTTGCCTTAGCGCACTGCTTCTTGACGACCGACCGACGGTCTGTAATATGACCGACCGTCGGTCTGAAACATAGCGCCGGCACCGCCTCGGCCGCAACCTGCATTTTCCGCCGGCTGACGCAGCGCAAGGCGGAACGCGCCCCGCGCAGGTCATGATGAAGCACCGCGCGGGCAAAGGCCTCCCGCACCGGAGGCGTTCGGAGAAACGTCGTGAAGACTTCGCGCATCCTCGTCGTCATGGGGCTCGTCGCCGCCGGCGCAGCTGGCGTCTGGTCCTTCATGCGCCCGACGAGCGTCGAACTCGTCGCCCCGCGGCGCGGGGACGCCGCCGAGATCGTCTATGCGACTGGCGTCGTCGAGCCGCGCACCTGGGCCAAGGTCACACCGCTCATCCGCGAGCACATCGTGGAGCTGTGCAACTGCGAGGGTCAGGATGTCGAGGAAGGCGCCGTGCTCGCCCGCCTCGACAGTCGCCAGGCCGATGCGACCCTGGCCGAATTGCGGGCCCGCGAGCGCTTGGCTGCAACAGAGTACGAACGCCTGTCGGTGCTCATCGAGCGCAATGCGGCCAGCCAGCAGGCGCTCGATCGGGCACGCAGCGAGATCAACCAGGCGGAAGCGCTCATTTCCGGTCACAAGGCGCGGCTCGAGAACTACGTGCTGCGCGCACCGATGTCCGGGGTGGTGTTGCGGCAGGACGGCGAGGTGGGGGAGATCGCCGAGCCCGGCACCGTGCTGTTCTGGGTGGGCAAGCCCAAGCCCCTGCAGGTCGTCGCGGACGTGAACGAAGAGGATATCCCGCGCATCGCGGCGGGCCAGCACGTCCTTCTCCAGGCCGACGCCTTCTCCGGCCGGCAGCTCGAGGCGAGCGTCGATCGGATCACGCCCAAGGGCGACCCGGTCGCCAAGACCTATCGGGTCTACCTCACCCTGCCGGACGATACGCCGCTGATGATCGGCATGACAGTCGAAATCAACATCGTCATTCGGGTGGCGGACAACGCCCTGCTGGTGCCGGCCGAGGCGATCCGCGAGAATGCGGTCTTCACCGTCGCGGACGGTGTGGCGCGCCGCCACCCGGTCACGATCGGCATTCGCGGCCCGCGCGAGGTGGAGGTCCTCTCCGGCCTCGACGACGATCAGCGCATCATCTCGCCGGTGCCTGAGACGCTCGTCGACGGCGCGAAGGTCAGGCCCGCGGAGCAGTGAGGAAGTGAACCATGCGCCTCCTCCTCGAATTGGCCGTCACGCACATCCTCGGGCGGGGACGGCAGACGGTCGTCGCCATCGCCGGCGTCGCGCTCGGCGTCGGTTTCTCCATCGCCATGGCCTCGCTGATGCAGGGCGGCGAGGACGACTTCATGGCGCAGCTGGTCGACACCATGCCGCACGTGCAGATCACCGACGAGCGCCGCACCGCGCGCCGCCAGCCGGCCGAGGACGTCTTCGCGCTCGCCGCCATCGCCGGCCTGAGGCCGAAGGAAGACCGGCGCGGCATCCTCAACCCGGCCGAGGTCGGCGCCATGCTGCGCGCCTTCGTGCCCGGCCGCATCTCGATGAGCCTCAGGACGCAGGGCGTCGTGCGCTATGCCGGGCGCGATGTCGGCATCAGCATCATCGGCATCGACCCCGAGGAGGAGGCGGCCGTCTCCTCCGTCGCGGGTGACTTCCTCGAAGGCAGCTTCGCCTCGCTCGCCGGCGGCGGCAACAACATCATCGTCGGCGACCGGCTGGCAGAGCGGCTCGGCGCCCGGCTCGGCACCACCGTCACGGTCGTCTCGTCGACGGGCCAGTCGCGGGGCTTCAAGATCGTCGGCCTGTTCCACACCGGCACTACCGCCCGCGACGAGGGCGAGGGCTACGTGCTGCTCAAGAATGCACAGATCCTGAGCGAGCGGCCCAACGCCATCAACGACATCCGCATCAAGCTGGATGACCCGTCCGCCGCACCGGCGGTCGCCCGGCGCGCGGAGGCGCAGACCGGCTACAAGACCGTGCCCTGGCAGGAGGCGAACGAATCCCTGCTCGAGGCGCTCGTGATCCGCAACGTCATCATGTACACGGTGGTCGGCGCCATCATGCTCGTCGCCGGCTTCGGCATCTTCAACATCATCTCGACCATCACCCACGAGAAGGCGCGCGACATCGCCATCCTGAAGTCGCTCGGCTTCACGCAAGGGGACATGCGCCGCCTGTTCCTCGTCGAGGGTCTCGCGCTCGGGCTCGGCGGCTCCGCCCTCGGCTGGGTCATGGGCTTTTCCCTGTGCTATGCCATGTCGCTCGTCCACTTCGAATTGTCGGGCGCGGCGGTGGGGCGCGAGATGACGCGCCTGCCGCTCGCCTGGAGCATCTGGCACTATGTCATCGCCGCGGGCTTCGCCCTCGCCTCGGCGGCCGTCGCAGGCTACCTGCCGGCGCGCCAGGCGGCGCGGCTCAACCCGGTCGACATCATCCGGGGGGCGTCATGAGCCCGCTCATCGAAGCCCGCGGGCTGACCCGCATCCTGCCCGCCACCGTGCCGGTCACCCTCGTGCGCGACGTGTCGCTGACCATCGGCGAGCGCGAGTTCATCGCCATCACCGGCCCCTCGGGCTCCGGCAAGTCCTCGCTGCTCTACCTGCTCGGACTGCTCGACGAGCCGACGAAGGGCACGCTCAGCCTCGCCGGGCACGCCACGTTGGGCATCCACGACGAAGCACGGGCGAAGCTGCGGCTCGCCACCATCGGCTTCGTCTTCCAGTTCCATTTCCTGCTGCCGGAATTCACGGCGCGCGAGAATGTCGAGATCCCCATGCGCAAGCTCGGCCGGCTCTCGCCCGGCGAGATGAGTCGGCGCGCAACCGAGCTCCTCGCGGCCATCGGCCTCGCGGACCATCTCGACAAGCGGCCGGACCAGCTCTCCGGCGGGCAGCGCCAGCGCGTCGCGGTGGCGCGGGCGCTCGCCAACGACCCGCCACTCGTGCTTGCCGACGAGCCGACGGGCAGCCTCGATTCGACGAGTTCCGAGCAGGTCTTCCTCATCCTCGCCGACCTCGTGCGCCAGCGCGGCAAGACCGTCGTCGCCGTCACCCACGACCTCGACATTGCCAGTCGCGTCGACCGACGCATCCACCTCGTCGACGGCAAGGTGGTGAGCGACGACTGCAACAAAGACAAGAAGGCGGAGCCCGCTACGCCAGACGCTCGATGAGCGCCATCGCGGCCGCCGGATTGGCCACCTTGTGGCCGCTGATGACATAGAGGAAGACGTCCCGCCCCTGCGGCGCCGCGACATGGCGGGTGACAGTCTCGAGGTCGTCCGGCGCCCCGCCCGCCGCCCAGGCGCGGGCGCGCTCTGCCCAGGCGTCGAGCGCGGCGGGCGCGTAGCCGAGGTTCTCCCCCTCACTGGTGCCCATGATGCGGGCGTAGACAAAGGGCGCCGTCACGTCGGCGATCTGCGGATATTTGCTATCTCCGGCAACGACGAGCGCCACCTCGTGCTCGCGCAGGAGGGCGATGAAATCCGGCGAGCGGAAGCTGTCATGGCGCACTTCCACCCCATGGCGCAGGGCGCGCCCGTCGACGGATTTGGGCAACAGCGCCAGAAAGGCGGCGAAGTCGTCCGGGTCAAATTTCTTCGTCGGGGCGAACTGCCAGTTGATGGGGCCGAGCTTCTCCCTGAGCTCGATAAGGCCACCCGTGACGAAGCGCTCGATCGATTCGCCAGCCTCGGCCAGCACGCGCCGGTTGGTGGCGAAGCGCGGCCCCTTGAGGGCGAAGACGAAGCCCTCCGGCGTCTCCTCGCGCCATTTGGCGAAGCTCTCGGGCTTCTGCGAGCCGTAGAACGTGCCATTGATCTCGATGGAGGTGAGTTTGCGGCTCGCATATTCGAGCTCGCGCTTCTGGGCGAGGCCTTCGGGATAGAAGGTTCCCCGCCAGGGCTCGTAGGTCCAGCCGCCGATGCCGATGCGGATGCCGGGCGCTGCGTCTTGCGGCACGTTTCATCTCCCTGCTCGTTGCAGACGGGGCGGCTCCTGCCACGGCCGCAGTCCCTCGGCCACCCGTTTTGCGCGCGACGATAGCACCGCCGGCACTTCCCTGCAGCCGCGCGCATCCCCCGCGTCTCGAACGACGCCTTCGAGCGGCCGTGCATGTGCAGATCAAGAGCGCGGTGCTATCGCTGCGCCGAGCGCGGCGGCGGTCGCCTCGTCGGCGGGGAAAAAGGCCTCGATCGCGAGTTCCGCGAGGGTAATGTCGACCGGCGTGCCAAACACGGTGGTGGTGGAGAAGAAGGACAATGGGCCGCCCGGCATCGCCAGGCGCAGCGGCACGAGGACGCCGCCGAAATCCTCGATGCCCGCAAGGTGCTTGACCTCCTCGCCTTCCTCGGGCGCCGGAAAAGCCTTCAGTTCTTCCATCAGCGCCATGAGGGCGGGATCGGCCGTCACCTCGATCTGATGACGCAGCCGGTCGAGGAGATGGGCCCGCCATTCGGCGAGGTTGAGGATGTGTGGCGCGAGCCCCGCCGGATGCAGGCTGAGGCGCAGCACGTTGACGGGTGGCTGCTTCAACGCCTCGTCTGCGACGAGGGCCATGAGCGGCGGCACAGCCGCATTGGCGGCCACCATGGTCCAATGCCGGTCGAGCGCCAGCGCAGGAAAGGGCGCATGGCCCTCGAGCACGAGGTCGATGGCCCGACGGGCCGGCGCAAGCGCCGGATCGTCGAGGCGCCGCTCGGGATAGACGGGCGCGTAGCCGGCGGCCAGGAGCATCAGGTTCCGCGCGCGCAGGGGCACGTCAAGGCGCTCGGCAAGCCGCAGGATCATCGCCCGACTCGGCACCGAGCGGCCGCTCTCGATGAAGCTCAGGTGCTTCTGGGAGATTTCGACGTCGAGAGCGAAGGCGAGCTGGCTGAGCCGGCGGTGCTGCCGCCATTCGCGGATGTGGTCGCCGACCGTGCGGGCGGTGGTGATGAAGGGCCTGGTCATGGCCCGACGATAATGCCCCGGCGCTGCTTGCCAATTACCTGCCGCTTAATTGGCACGCCGCCGAGCAAGCGAAATCCTCCTCAGCGTTCGACAACACGACGCCACGGAGAAACCCCATGACCACCAAGCGCCCCCTGTTCTTCCTGCGCCTTGCGCTTCTCGGCGATGCGGCGGCGAGCGCCGCGACCGGCCTTGCGATGGCCGCCGGAGCCGGACTCCTCGACGGGCTTCTCGGCCTGCCAGAGCCGCTGCTGCGTTATGCCGGGCTGTTCCTCGTGCCCTACGGGCTCTGCGTCGCCTTCGTCGGCACGCGCGAGCGCATCGCTCGCGGCGCCGTGCTCGCCATCGTCGCCATCAACGTCCTGTGGGTCATCGAGAGCCTTGCCATCCTCATCAGCGGCTGGGTGGCGCCAACCGCGCTGGGCACCGCCTTCGTGCTCCTCCAGGCCGCGGTCGTCGGCGGCTTCGCGGTGGCGCAATGGCTCGGCTTGCGCCGCGACATCGGCCTGTCGCCGGCCTGAACATCACGCCCCATCGGAGGAGAAAAACATGACAACCTTTGCCATCGCCCATCTGCGCTCCGTCACCATGGGACCCGCCATCATCGCGTATCTCGAAAAGATCGATGCGACGATCGCGCCCTTTGGCGGCCGCTTCGTCCTGCACGGCGAGCCTGTGGAGCCGCTCGAAGGCGCCTTCGAGGGCGACCTTGTTATCATTGCCTTTCCCGACCGGGAGAGCGCCCGGGCATGGTACCGCTCGCCAGCCTACCAGGCCATCCTGCCGCTGCGCACGGAGCATGCGGACGGCGCCGCTTTCCTCGTCGATACGGTCGGCGACGACCATCGCGCCACCGACATCCTCAGGTGACGACGATTCCGAAGTGCCGGCGCAGGGCCTCCTCACCCTTGCGCGTGACGGCAACGGCGCGGCTGCCCTCGATGCGGCGGATCCAGCCCTCTGCGAAACAGTGGCTGCACAACGCCGCGCCAACGGCACCGGCCAGATGCGGGCGGCGCTCGCTCCAGTCGAGGCAGGGCCGGCAGAGAACGCGGGCGCGGCGCCCGGCCGTCCGGCCTGCGAGATCGATGCCGAGGCTCGCGAGCAGGTCGACGCCGCTCGGCATCAGGGTGGCAGCCTCGGGCTCGATCTCGGCGTGTCCGGCCTCGACCAGCATATCGGCAAGGGCGACGCCGAGCCGGCCGGCGAGATGGTCGTAGCAGGTGCGGGCACGCCGCAGCGCCGCGTCGCGCGGCCCGACGGTCAGCCTGTGGCCGGGGACGGCCCGTGTCGCGGCAACCTGCATGATGCCCTCCATCATCTGCGCGACGGCGCGCGAGGCAAGGCGATGATAGCGGTGACGGCCCTGCTTTTCGACAGCGACAAGGCCGGCCTCGGTCAGTCGGGCGAGATGGCCGCTCGCCGTCTGCGGCGTCACGCCGCCGGCCCGGGCCAGCTCTCCCGCTGTCATCGCCCGCCCGTCCATCAGCGCTTGGAGCATCGCCGCCCGCGCAGGCTCCCCCGCAAGCGTCGCAATCTCGGCAAAGGCCGCCGTCGAAACCATCCGCAGTCTCCCTTCCTGCCGCACCAGCCTGCCAGATCCGGCTGCATCATGTTTCGGAGGTGACCGTAACATCGGTGCACCGGCGCCGCCCATGGTGGGGACCAGACGATGCATGAAGACAGGAGCCCCGCCATGACCGTCACCGTCTCCATCCGCTACTGGATCGATCCCTACAAGCGTGATGCCTTCGAAGCCTATGCCCGCAACTGGCTCGACATCATTCCCGTCTGCGGCGGCGATCTCGTCGGCTATTTCCTGCCGCATGAGGGCATCAACAACATCGCGTGGGGCCTCATCTCCTTCGAGAGCCTCGCCGCCTACGAGGCCTATCGGGCACGGCTCAGGGCCGACGCGGGCGGCGCGGCGAACTTTCGCATGGCCGAGGAGGGGCGGTTCATCCACGCGGAGGAGCGCACCTTCCTGCGACCCGTCACGCCCGGGCCGTAACTGGCGCGCCGCTCGAACCTCCGCACTCGAAGCCCTGCCAGAAGGGCGTCGCACATACTTGCCAGTCAACCTGGAATATGTAACATGTTAGCCCGTTCCCGCTTGGGCCGTCGGCCCGCTCTCTCGACCGAGGATCTTCGTCTTGTCCGCCACGCGCGACCGTTTCGGCCTGTCCGCCGCCATGACCCTGCCGTTCCATGCGGACGGCGCCATCGACCTGCCGCGCCTTGCCGCCCATGCCCAGTGGTGCCTCGCCAATGGCTGCAGCAGCGTCACGGTCTTCGGCACCACCGGTGAGGGTCCCTCCGTCGGGCTCGCCGGCCGGCAGCAGATCCTCGGCGCATTGCTCGGTGCCGGCATCCCCGGGGACCGGATCGTCGGCGGGCTCGCCGCCACCTCGCTCCACGAGGCGCTCGACCAGGCGCGGCTTGCCCTCGACGCCGGCTGCAAGGCCCTGCTCGTGCCACCGCCCTTCTACTTCAAGGGCGTGAGCGACGACGGACTCTTCGCCTGGTTCGCCGCCTTCTTCGGCAAGCTCGGCGCCGCAGCGCGCAACGTGATTCTCTACAATATCCCTTCGGTCACCGCGGTGCCCCTGTCGGTGGCGCTGGTCGGGCGGCTGAAGGCGGCCTTCCCGGGCGTCGTCATGGGCGTCAAGGATTCCTCCGGTGACTGGGCCTATACCGAGGCGCTCCTCGCCACGCACAAGGACCTCGTCATCCTCATCGGCGACGAGCGCTATCTCGCCCGGGGCGTGGCACTCGGCGGCGAGGGCGCGATCTCGGGCCTCGCCAACGTCTGCCCGGACAAGCTCGCCCGGCTGATCGATAAGGCCGAGCCGAACGAGGCCATCAACCAGCTCGTCGAACTCGTGCTCCGATATCCGGTCACGCCGGCAGTGAAGGCGCTCGTCGCCCACCGCACGGGCGATGCGGCCTGGCTCAACGTGCGCCCGCCGCTCGTGCCGATCGCGGTCGGTGATGCGGCCGTCATCGGCGCCAGCCACGACTCCATCTTCAACCGGAAGGCAGCCTGACGCCCGGGCCCGCGAGCGCGACGACCGGCCCGCCGGCCGCCTCCGCATCCTCGGCATCATGCGTGACGAGCAGGGCCGGCAGGCCGCGCTCGCGCGCATGGGCAAAGACGAAGGCGCGGATATCCGCGCGCAACGCGGCGTCGAGCTTGCCGAAGGGTTCATCCAGCAGCAGGGCGCGCGGCTCGGCTAGCAGGGTGCGCAGGAGGCTGACCCGCGCCTTCTGCCCGCCCGACAGCGTCGCGGGATCGCGATCCTCGAAGCCGGCGAGCCCGGCCTGTTCCAGCGCCTCCGAAACCTTTCCACGGCGCTCGGCGCGGCTGCGCCAGCGCCCGCGCGGCAGGCCGAACAAGAGGTTGCCGGCGACGCTCAGATGCGGGAAGAGCACCGGGTCCTGGAACAGGATGCCGACATGCCGCGCCTCGGCGGGCTGGGCATCGATGCGCTCGTGCCCGATCATCACCTGCCCCTCGGCGGCAAAGGCGCGCCTGTCGATGAAACCTGCGACATAGGCGAGCAAGGTCGACTTGCCGATGCCGCTCGGCCCCATCACCGTCGCCACCATGCCGGGCAGGACAGTGAGATCGAGCCGATCGACCAGATTCCGTCCATCGCGCGAGGCGATGGAGACGCCCGCGAGCACGAGCGCCCCGGCCGCCGCGGGATCGCCGCTCATGCCATGCCCCTGAAGCGGCGGAAGACAAGGAACGGCACGGCGAGCGCGAGACCGTAGGCCGCGAGCGGCAGGGCCGTCTGCAGCACGGCGACGAGGCCGAGGATGCGTCGGTCGCCCCCGGAGGAGAGCGTGACCGCCTCGGTCGTCAGCGTCGCCACCCGGCCGGCGCCGGCAAAGAGCGTGGGCAGGTATTGCGCGATCGAGACGGCGAAGCCGACGGCCGCGGCGACGAGGATGGGCCGCGCGAGCAGCGGCAGCTTCACGACGAGAAAGACCCGCCACCGGCCGGCTCCCATGGCCGCCGCGGTCATGGCATAGCGCGGATCGAGCGCACGGTAGGCATCGGCCAGCGACAGGAAGACGAAGGGCAGCACGAAGACGAGATGGGCCCAGACCACGGCGGCGGGCGTGCCGTCGAGGCCGGCGTGGATGAGCAGCACCTGCACCCCGAAGAGAAAGGCGATCTGCGGCACGATGAGCGGCAGATAGATCAGCCACAGCACCGCCACCCCCGGATGCAGCCCGTGGCGCTGCTCGTTCTCGAGGCAGGCCAGCGTCAGGACGAGGGCGATGGCGACTGCGGCTAGGCCGATGCCGGCGCTGGTGCCGGCAAGCGCAGCGGCCCCGCCGGCCTCGTCCCGCCAGAGCGCGAGTTGCCAATGGTCCGGCAGCGCGGCGGGAAAGCGCCACGAACCGGCGAAGGACCAGACGAGCATCGCGAGGAGCGACAGGAGCCCGAGCACGATCAGGAGACCGGCAAGGGCTCCTGCGACCTCGGCCGCCGCGCCTGGCGCGCGCGAGCGCGAGCCGCGGGCGAGCCACCGGCGGTGGAGGGCGGCGATGGGTCGCTCACATGCGAGCCACAGGAGGATGGCGAGGACGACGAGCAGGAACTGCAGCGTCGCAGCCGCGGCCGCCGGATAATAGAGGGCGAGGTCGTAGCCCTTGAACCAGCGCGTGGCGAGGACGGCGAGCGGCGGCGGGTTGCCCGGCCCGACGATGATAGCGACGTCGACGACCGACATGGAGAAGGCGAGAACGGCGAAGACCGGCAGGCGCACCTGCCGGTAGAGCTGCGGGAAGACCACCGTCGCCCAGGCCGTCGCCTGGCCGCGGCCGAGCGCGCGCGCGGCCGCGGTCAGCCGCTCGACCGGCACCGTGGCCGAGGCGGCGAAGAGCATCAGGGCGAGGTAGGGCACCTCCTTGAGGAGGAGGGCGGCGACGAGGCTGGCGCCAAGCGGATCGCCGACCGTCACGGGCTCCGCCGGCGGCACCTGCCAGCCCGTCGCCCAGGGCGAGAGGAGGCGCACCAGCCAGCCGCTCGGCATGGCGAGGAAGGCGAAGCCTAGCGCAACGCCGCTCGGCGGGCTGGCAAGGAGCGGCATGATGAGGCGCCGCAGCCGCGCCATGCCGGGCCGGTGCGCCGCGGCGGCACAGAGACCGGCGGCGAGGATCAGGGCCAAGAGCGTCGTTGCGAGTCCCGTCCCGAAGGTCAGCGCGAGCGCGCTGGCGAAGCCGGGGGCAGCGAAGAGCATGCGCCAGCCGTCGAGCGAGAAGGTCGCGCCGCCGAGAGCCGGCAGGAAGCCGAAGGCCGGCAGCAGCGTGAAGGCAAGCCCCAGCACGACCGGCCCGGCGAGAACGGCGAGCGTGGCGGCCGGGGCAAGGCGCAGCAGCATCGCCGCCTCAACGCGTATAACGCCGCTCCCACTCCGCGACGAGGCGCGTCATCCAGCTCGGATGCGGCTCGGGAAGCGGGGTGCCGAGTTCGGCATTGGTCGGCAGGCCGACCGCATCGGGAGGCGGCGCGAAGCGGGCGCGCTCGGCCTCGGAGAGGCCGGCGAGGTCGAGCACAGTAACGGCGCCGAGGGCGGACGGATCCTGCGCCCGCGCCTGCACCTCGGGCGACATCAGAAGGTCCGCGACCACCATCGCCGCCGTCTTGTGCGCGGCGTTGAAGGGAATGGCGACGAAGCTCGTGTTGCCGATGGTGCCGCCTTCGAGCACGTAGACGCGCGCCGTTTCCGGCAAGGTGCCCTTCCTGATGCCGACGGCGGCGTCGGCCGGGTTGAAGGAGATGGCGAGGGCGATCTCGCCGTCGGCGAGCATCGCGAACTGCGCCGTGCCGGTTGCCGGAAAGTCCTCGCCACCGCGCCACAGGTGCGGGCGCAGGGCGTCGTACCAGGGCCAGAGCGGCGCCGTGACCGTAGCAAAGGTCGCGTCGCTCGCCGGCTGCTGCAACATGGCCGGATCGGCGGTGAGCTCGACGAGCGCCTGTTTGAGGAAAGTGGCGCCCAGGAAATCGCGCGGGTGGGGATGCGTCAGCCGGCCGGGATGGGCCTTCGCCCAGTCGAGTAAGGCCGGGATCGTCTTCGGCAGGGTCGCGAGCGGCGTGCGGGCCGAATCGTAGAGGAAGACGATCTGCGCCAGCCGCCAGGGCGCGGCGTAGCCTTCGACGGGGATTGTGAAATCCGTGAGGTTCGACGGCTTCGTCCTGTCGACATGGCGCCAGTTGGGCAGCGTCTCGGCGAAGGGGCCGAAGAGCAGACCCTTCTCCTTCATGGACAGGAAATTGGGACCGTTGATCCAGATGAGGTCGACGCTGCCACCCTTATCGCGGCCTGCCGCCTTTTCCGTCACGACGCGGGTCACGGCCTCGGCGGTGTCGGCGAGCTTCACGTGCCGGACATTGATGCCGTAGCGCTCCTTCGCGAGGTCGCCGACCCAGGCGATGAAGGCGTTGGTCTGCGGATCGCCCGCCCAGGCATTGAAGTGCACGGTTTCTCCGCGCGCGGCCGCCACCGTCTCCTGCCAGTCACGCTCGGCTTCCGCGCCGGCGGGCCGGGACAGGAAGGTGGCCGTCGCGGACAGGCCCGCTGCCACGGCAAGGGCGAACAAGCGATTCATGCGGACTGTCCCGATGGCGGAGGCGTTTCGAGCACTTCTTAGCCGAGATTGAACCACTTTGCCGCCTCTCGTCACCTTGCCGCCGAGCGCTCGGCAGCAGGCACCGTTCAATTTGAGTTGAAGCCCGGCGACACGCCTGCCGTCGGTCGGATTTGACCTGCCGCAAGGCGGGCGCTTGCCCAGCCGATAGTGATCGTACCAGAAAGCGGGTCAATGCACGGATTGCCAGTGGATACGCATGTCGAGATCGATTTTGACGGCATGGCATCGAGTCGCCCGATCCTGGCCGCCATCCTGCAGGAGATCGACCATCTGCAGCAGGCGATCGGCCTCCTCGCCACCTGCCGGATCGTCGTCCGGACGTCGGAAACAGGCGGTCATTACGGCCTGACGCTGCAACTCGCCCTCCCCCAGGGTACGGCCGTAACGATCCACACACCTGCGTCACCCGATGCGCGCTATGCAGATCCGCAATTCGCCGTCAGCGACAGCTTCCGGCATGCCCTCGCACGGCTGCGGACGCCATCGGAGCCGTGAGGCCGCGGCAGGGCCGCCTTCTCAGGCCGTCCACCGCAGCTTCTCGTAGCGGCGCAAGACACGCTCGCGCTTGAGGCGCGACAACCGGCTGATCCAGAACAGGCCGTCGAGCTGGTCGATCTCATGCTGCAGGCACACGGCCAGCAGACCGTCGGCCTCCTCGACCCCTTCCACCCCTTCGAGCGTCTGGAAACGCACGCGCACGCGCGCCGGACGCTCCACTTGTTCGCTCACGCCCGGCATCGAGACACTGCCCTCGGCGTGGCGCGCCGTCTCGGCCGAAGCCCATTCGACAAGCGGATTGACATAGAAGCGCGGCCCCGTGCCGCCGGGCAGTTCGATGACGACGACGCGCAGGAGAACGCCCACGTGCGGCGCCGCGATGCCGATGCCCGGCGCGGCCTGCATGGTCTGAAGGAGATCCTGCGCCAGCTGATGCAGCGCTTCGTCGAACGCGACGACGGGCGCGGCAGACTCGCGCAGGCGCCAATCCGGAAACATCACGATCGGCCTTGCCGTCACCCGCGCCTCCTGCGCTTCGCCTCCCCCCGCCTGGGGTTCCGGCTGTGCCATGCGGGCGCTGCAAAGTCATCCCGCACCGCCGCAACTGAAGAGCGCGAGCGCGACCCAAGCGCAACAAAAAAAACAGACCCGCTTGTACAAACAGGATTGACGGTTTCTTTCAAGCGATTCATCCTTGTGACCAAAAGGGGGAAGCATGAGCCAGCGCCAACAGCGACGGACCCAGCAGGAGCGCAGCGCCGACACGGTGGCGCGCCTGCTCGAGGCGACCATCGACCTCCTGCATGACCGCGGGCTCTACCGCATGTCGACGACCGACATCGCCGAGCGCGCTGGCGTGTCGCGCGGCGCGCTTACGCATCATTTCAGTTCCAAGGAAGAGATCATCGTCGCCGCCGTGGCGCACATGCTGCGTCAGAGCACGGCCTCGCTGCACGAGATGGCGGCGGACATCCGCCGGTCTGGCGGCTCGACGGACGAGATCGTCGACTTCCTCTGGCAGATAATGAACGACCGCCTGTTCTATGTGACGATGGAATACCTGCCGGAGGCCCGGCACAACGGCGATTTCCGCGCGGCCATCGTACCCGTCGTCAAGGAATTCCATGCCGGACTCAATGCCGTCTGGGCCGAGCTCGCCGGCCAGGCGGGCGTCGACGTCGACCATGCGCTCGTCCTCATGAACGCCTCGATGTGCCTCATCCGCGGCATGATCGCCCAGACACCGGTCAAGGACGATCCGGCCTATTTCCGCGAGCTGCTCGCCTTCTGGAAGCGCCAGGTCAAGCGTGAGTTCCGCCCCGGTGGCGAGACGGACCAGGCCGCGGAAGGCATCGCCGCAGTCGCATCTGAACGCGCGGGGACGACCCCGAAAAGCTGAGAACAGGAGGCACCGCCGAACCCGGCGGGCGCAGCCGCAGGCCAGGGAGCACCATGAGCATCACCATCTTCCAGAACGCCAGCATCGTCGACGGCGCGAGCGCCGTGCCGCGCGAGGGCGTCAACGTCCTGGTGGAGGACGGGCACATTCGCGAGGTCAGCGACGCGCCACTCCGGGCGAAGGACGCCCGGGTCATCGACCTCGCCGGCAAGGTGCTGATGCCGGGCCTGATCGATTGCCACGTCCACGTCATTGCCTCCGAGGCGAATCTCGGCCGCAACGCGCTCCTGCCCGACTCACTCGTTGCCGCCCATGCCTCCGTCATCATGCGCGGCATGCTGATGCGCGGCTTCACCACCGTGCGCGACGTCGGCGGCGCCGATTTCGGCCTGCAGCAGGCGGTGGAAGAAGGGCTCTTCGAGGGGCCGCGCCTCGTCATCTGCGGCAAGGCCCTGTCACAGACAGGCGGCC
Organism: Chelatococcus sambhunathii; assembly: GCF_001418005.1. GTDB lineage: Bacteria > Pseudomonadota > Alphaproteobacteria > Rhizobiales > Beijerinckiaceae > Chelatococcus_A > Chelatococcus_A sambhunathii. Next base: position 290,591 of record NZ_LIOL01000006.1, read on the forward strand.
ACTGCGACTTCCGCGGCCGCTACGACGTGCGCGACCGCCACGCCTTCGACCGCAAGCTCGGTTCCCTCGGCCGCATCTGCGACGGGTTGAGCGAAGTGCGCCTCGCCGCCCGCGAAGAGATCAAGGCCGGCGCACAGTTCATCAAGATCATGGCCAACGGTGGCGTCGCCTCGCCCACCGACCCCATCGCCTTCATGGGCTTCTCGCGCGAGGAGGTGACGGCCATCGTGGAGGAGGCGCAGAACGCCCAGACCTATGTCGCGGCCCATCTCTACACGGACGAGGCCATCCGCCGGGGCGTCGAATGCGGCGTGCACTCCGTCGAGCACGCCAACCTCGTCACGGCCGAGACGGCGAAGCTGATGGCCGAGAAGGGCGCCTTCGCCTGCCCGACGCTCGTCACCTACGAGGCACTGAAGAGCGAAGGCGCAAACTACGGCCTGCCCGAGAGTTCGGTCGCCAAGATCGACGACGTGCGGCTTGCAGGCCTGCGCTCGCTCGAGATTCTCCATTCGGCCGGCGTCACGATGGTCTATGGCTCCGACCTGCTCGGCGCCATGCACCGCCACCAGTCCGAGGAATTCGTCATCCGCGGCCGCGTGCTGCCGGCGATGGACGTCATCCGCTCGGCCACGCTGGATGCGGCGCGGCTCTGCGGCATGGACGGCAAGATCGGCTGCATCGCACCCGGGGCCTATGCGGATCTCATCGTCGTCGACGGCAACCCGCTCGACGACCTTGCCCTGCTGACGGGCCAGGGCCGGTCGATGCCCGCCATCATGAAGGAAGGGCGCTTCGTCAAGAACACGCTCGACGCATAACGCAAGAACCGAAGAATCCAGAGGACAAGCCATGAAGACGACCAGACGCGAATTTTTGGGCTCCGTCGCCGCCGGTGCGGCGCTTGTCGCCGCTCCTTCCATCGTCCGCGCCCAGGGCGCCGACGCGATCCGCATCGGTGCGCTCTGCCCCGTCACGGGTGTCGGCGGGCCCTACGGCTCCGGCATGCAGAAGATGATCGTCGCCGCCGCCGAGGCGGTGAACGCCGCCGGCGGCGCCGGCGGGCGCAAGATCGAGATCGTCGCCGAGGACACGCAGACCAACCCGCAGGCGGCCGTGCTCGCGGCCAAGAAGCTCATCGAGGTCAACAAGGTGCAGGCCATCCTGGGCACTTGGTCCTCGGGCGTGTCGCTCGCCGTCATCCCGTTGACGAACGATGCCGGCATTCCGCTGATGCACTGCTCGGGCGCGCCGGCGCTGTCCGTGCCGCCGGCCAATGCCAAGGGCCTCGGCTTCCGCTTCCAGGCCACCAACGACCGCTTCGGCCGCGCCTTCGCCGAGATCTGCGAGAAGGAAGGCTTCAAGCGCCCGGCCACCATGGCCTTCAACAACGCCTCCGGCATCGGCAATACGGAGGGCTTCACCAAGGCGTGGAAGGCCAAGGGCGGCGAGGTGGTCGAGAGCGTCGTCTACGAGCCGAACCAGGCGAGCTATCGCTCCGAGCTGATGAAGGTGCTGGCGGCGAACCCGGACGTCATCGTCACCGGCTCCTACATCGCCGACACCACCATCATCCTGCGCGAATGGTTCCAGACCGGCCAACCGGTCAAGTGGATCATCCCCGGCTGGGCGGCGAACCCGCAGCTCGTCGAGGCGCTCGGCGCCGAGGTGACGGAGGGCATCATCTCGGTCGATTCCGTCTCCAACGAGGGCGCCGAAGCGTTCAAGGCCTATGATGCGGCCTACCAGAAGGCGATGGGCCAGGCCGGCACCAACAACGTCTATGCCGCGATGACGTGGGACATGATGACGGTGCTGGCGCTCGCCATCGAGGCCGCCGGCACCTCCGACATGGCCGCGGTCGTCGCAAAGCTGCGCGAGGTCGGCAACCCGGACGGCAAGCAGGTCTCATCCTTCGCCGAGGGCAAGGAGGCGCTCAAGGCCGGCAAGATCAACTACGAGGGCGCCTCCTCGGTGCTCGACTTCGATCAGCACGGCGACGTCACGCCCGATTTCGGCGCCTATTTCATCGAGGGTGGCAAGCTCAACCGCCGCTACGTCGTCAAGATCTGAGGTGGTTCTCGGCGACGCTGCCTTCTTAGCGGCGTCATGGCCGGGCTTGTCCCGGCCATCCACGCCTTTGACGTTGCCTGACTGTCAAGGCGTGGATGCCCGCGACGAGCGCGGGCATGACGGCGGGGGTGGGCACGAGATTTGCTATCGGCGCCGCGGCCGGTTCAAGCCGGTCAGCGCCGTCGTTCAACCGGGCGGGATGGTCCCTTGTTCTACGCTCAACTTGCTGTCAACGGCCTCGTCCAGGGGCTCGTGGTCGGCCTCGGCGCACTGGCGCTCACCCTCGTCTTCGGCATCGCCCGCTTCCCCAATGCGGCGACGGGCGACACCATGACCTTCGGTGCCTACACGGCGCTCACGGTCCACAAGGCCAGCGGCTCGCTCGCGCTCGGCAGCATCGCAGCCGTTGGTGGTGCGGCGGTGCTGGCGCTTGTCGCCTATCTCACCGTCTTCAAGCGCCTTGCCGGGCGCTCGGTGGTGTCGCTGCTCGTTGCCTCCATCGGCATCGGCTTCATGATCAGGGCCGGGCTCGGCGTCGCCTTCGGCCACCAGCAGCAGGTGTTCAACGTGCCCCTGTCGCGGCCGATCCGCATCGCCGGGCTCGCCATCAACCCGCTCGACCTACAGCTGGCGACCGTCGCCGTCGTCGCGCTCGCCGCCGTCTTCGCCATCCTCTATCTCACGCCCATTGGCCGGCAGATGCGCGCCGTGGCGGACAACCGGGACCTCGCCCGCGTTTCCGGCATCCGCCCCGAGCGGGTAATGACGGCCATGTGGCTCATCGCCGGTGGCGTCTCGGCGGTCGGCGGCATGATGCTCGGAATCAAGACCATCGTCTCGCCGGAGGTCGGCTGGGAGATGCTGCTGCCGATCTTCGCCGCCACCATCCTCGGCGGCATCGGCAGCCCGGTTGGTGCGGTCGTCGCCGGGCTCGTCCTCGGCGTGGCGCAGGAGGTGTCGACGCCCTTCGTCGGCTTCACCTACAAGATCGCCTTGTCCTTCGTCGTGCTGCTCGCCGTGCTCCTGGTGCGGCCGCGCGGCCTCTTCGGACGCATCGAGGGAGTACGCTGATGGACGCCTATCTCGCGGCGATCGCGATCATCGCGCTCATCTACATGCTCCTGTCGCTGGGGCTGACCCTGCAATACGGGCTGACCGGCCTCATCAACTTCGGCCATGTGGGCTTCTTCGCCATCGGCGCCTACACCTCCGCCCTCCTCTCGCTGCAGGGCCTGCCGCTCGCGCTCACCATCCCCGCCGCGGCGGTGACGGCGGGCCTCGCGGCCTGGCCCATCGGCCTCATCTCGCTCAGGCTGCGCGACGACTATTTCGCCATCGTCACCCTCGGCTTCTCGGAAACGGTGCGCCTCGTCATCACCAGCGAGAAATGGCTCACCAACGGCGTGCAGGGCATCCCCGGCATTCCGCGTCTGTTCGAGACCATCTCGGTGGGCATCGGCGCGCAGCTCGCCGTCATGGGCCTCATCCTCGCCGTCACGCTCGCCGCGATCTACGCCATGCGCCGCATCGTCGCGAGCCCGTTCGGCCGCGTCATCGAGGCCATCCGCGACAACGAGGAGGCGCTGCAAGCGCTCGGCAAGGATCCGGCCGGCTTCAAGATCCAGGTGCTGATCCTCGGCTCGGCGCTGGCCGGCATCGCCGGGGCCTTCTACGCCCACTACATCACCTACATCGTGCCGGACCAGTTCATCCCGCTCGTCACCTTCTACGTGTGGATGGCCATCATCATCGGCGGCGTCGGGCGCGTTTCGGGCGCCATCGTCGGCACCGGCCTCCTGATGCTCTTCCTCGAAGGCTCGCGCTTCCTGCGCGACATCGTGCCGGGCGTCTCGGAAGTAGAGATGGCCTCGCTGCGCATCGGCGTCGTCGGGCTGCTCCTCGTCCTCTTCACCATCTACCGCCCGCAGGGCCTCATGGGGGATTTCACCAAGCGATGAGCCTCCAAGTCACCAATATCTCCAAGGCCTTCGGCGGCTTCAAGGCGCTCTCGGGCGTCTCGCTCGAGGTGCCCATGGGCGGCCTCGTCGGCCTCATCGGCCCGAACGGCGCCGGCAAGTCGACGCTCTTTTCGGTCATCTCCGGCTTCATGCCGCCGGACGAAGGCGCGATCGGGTTCGACGGCAGGAGCCTCGACGGGCTGAACCCCGCCGGGCGCGCCCGCACCGGCCTCGTGCGCACCTTCCAGGTGCCGCGCGAGTTCGCCCATCTCACCGTGCGCGAGAACATGATGGCAGCGGCACCCGGCCAGACCGGCGAGAGCCTCGTCGGCCTTTTCCTCCGCGCCGGCAAGGTGCGCGAGGAGGAAGAGAGGCTCGCCGAGGAGGTCCGCGAGGTCATCCGCTTTCTCCGGCTGGAGCGGGTCGCCGACGAGCCGGCGGGCAAGCTCTCGGGCGGACAGAAGAAGCTCGTCGAGCTCGGCCGGGCGCTCCTCGTCAAGCCGCGGCTCATCCTCCTCGACGAGCCCTTCGCCGGTGTCAATCCAGTGCTCATCGGCGAGATCATGGAGCGCATCCGCGAGCTCAACGGGCGGGGCATCGGCTTCCTCGTTATCGAGCACGACCTCGAGGCGCTGACGCGGCTCGCCCCGCAGCTCTACGTCATGGACCAGGGCCGTATCCTCACCATGGGCGCGCCCGACGCCGTGCTCGCCGATGCGCGCGTGCGCGAAGCCTATCTCGGAGGCGCAGTGTGACCATCCTCGCCATCGACAACCTCAAGGGCGGCTATTCCGAGGTCGACATCCTCAACGGCATCGATCTTTCCCTCAGCGAGGGCGAGATCCTGACCGTGGCCGGCACCAACGGCGCCGGCAAGTCGACCCTCGCCAAGGCGATCGTCGGCCTCCTGCCGCGCGTCTCGGGCGCCGTGCGCATCGGCGGGCGCGACATCCTCGGCCTGCCGGCGGAGGACCGCATCGGCCTCGGCATCGGCTACGTGCCGCAGGTCGCCAACATCTTCCCCTCGCTCAGCATTCTGGAAAACCTGCAGGTGGTGCAGGGCGTGAAGGACCATAAAGCACGCATCGCGGAGCTGTTCGCGCTGTTTCCCCTGCTCGGGGAGCGGCGGCGCACCCGCGCCGGCAGCCTCTCGGGCGGCGAGCGCCAGCAGCTCGCCTTCGCCCGCGCGCTGATGCCGCGGCCCAGGCTGATGATCCTCGACGAACCGACGGCGGCGCTGTCGCCGGCGCGCGTGGCCGACGTCTTCTCGCTCATCGCCCGGCTGCCGTCGCTCGGCGTCACCGTGCTCATGGTCGAACAGCGCGCGCGCCAGGCGCTCGCCATCTCGGATCGCGGCTGCATCCTCGACGGCGGCAAGGTGGCGCTCGAGGGAGCGGCGACGACGCTGCTCGCCGACGAGCGGGCGGCCGAGCTCTACCTCGGCCGCGGCCGCACGGAAGGCTGACGCCCTCAGACGCGCTCGAAGGAAATGTCCTGCGCCCCCTCCCACAGCACCTTGGTGCCGAGCTCGGACAGCTTGTCGAGGTTGCTGGTGATGGTCAGGAAGTGGTTGCCGGCGAGGGGGCCGGCCATGCTGGCGAAGGCGACGCGGCCGTAGGCGAGCAGGATCTCCGTCTCGCTCACGCCGCCGGGATAGAGCACGACCTCGCCCGGCGCCGGATAGCAGGTGGCGTTCTCGTAGCCGACGCCGAACTGGAGATCACCGAGCGGGATCCAGACCGCCTGGCCGCTCCAGCGCACGTGGATCGCCTTGTTGCGGAAGGGCAGATGCTTCAGGAAGGCGGCGCAAGTCGCCGGTGCCTTCTCGGTTTCGAGCCGCGCGTCGAAGCTGATGCCAGCCAGCGTGATGACGAGTTTCTCCACACTCATGCTCCCTGCCTGAGACGGGCGGCCGGGCGCCCTCGCGCACAGCCAACCGTCCGGTCGATCTCTCGCCGCGCTGTTCGACGGCTCGCCGTTTCTCGCCCGGCGCCGCGGCACGGGCAAGCCCGTTCCGTCGGCATTGGCGCCGGGCCTCGTGATTTGCACAAGGCGAGGCGCGGCTATGCCGCCACGCGAACGGCCCGGCGGGCACGAAGAATCCTCCAAATGGCCCCAATCGTCGTCCAGTCAGGGCTCATGTGTTACGGCGCGCGCAAACATCCGATTCGCTACCTCCGGCTGACGCATGTCGTCACCCGGACCGGGAGCGCGAACGCCTGACGAGAAGACGAACGCCGCACCCGCTCCGGGCCCCCCGCACACCGAACCATCGCTGTGTTGTCGCGCGCATTGGCGCGCACGGAGGTCGAGCCGTGACGACTGGTGCCCGAATGTTGTTCTGTGATGCGTGCAGCCGCAGCGTGCCGCGCGCGGCCGTGCGCTGCCCCTGGTGCTTCAGGCCGGTGCATGCCGGCATCGCGGATGCGCGCGTTTCCGGCGGGCACGTCTATTTTCCGCGCCCCGACGCGGAACGGCAGCCCCGCCCCCGCAAGGACACCAGCGGCAAAGAGACACCATGACCCGTCGCGGGCAGAGGCTTCTGCGCACGGACGGCCGTTGATATGGTGCCGCCCGTCGACCATGGACGCGGAACAATCATGACGGGAATCCGAGCGGCGCACGCACGACGGCGGCGACAGCGCCGGCGAACCCGGCATCGACGAGGCAATGATCGAGCGTGTGGTGCGGGCCTTCTATGCCAAGGTCCGCGACGACGACCTCCTCGGGCCCGTCTTTGCCGCCCATATCGTCGACTGGGAGCCGCATCTTCAGCAAATCTGCGCCTTCTGGTCCTCGGTGACGCTGAAGAGCGGGCGCTACAGCGGCCGGCCGATGGCGAAGCACCTGCCGCTTCCGGTCGATGCGCGCCACTTCGACCGCTGGCTGGCGCTGTTCGAGGAGACGGCGCGCGACCTGTGCCCGCCCGCCGCGGCCGCGCGCTTTACGACCCATGCGAAGACCATCGCGGAGAGCCTCGAACTCGGCATCGCGACCCGCAACGGCCGACTTCTCATGCGCGGCGAGCGCTTCTGGAGGGGGAGCGACGGCTGAACGCCGGCCCGGCCAGCGGGGCCGCCGCTATCGGCCGGGCGACGTTGACTTCCCGCCTTCTCCTATCCTGCGTTCAGCAGGTGTCCAAGGAAGGCATAGGCGAGGCTGAAGTAGATGAGTACGCCGAGCAAATCCATGACCGACGTGATCAGGGGCGAGCTCAACGTCGCGGGATCGGTGCCGATGCGGCGCGCGGCGAAGGGCAGCAGGGCGCCGATGAGGCCGCCCAGCACGGTGCAGATCGCCATGGACAGGCCGACGACCAGGAGGACATCGCCTCCCACACCCTTGCTGAAGAAGGCCAGCACGGCCTCGAGCGCCGCGATCACGACGCCCAGCGCCAGGGCGACCGGAATCTCGCGCCGGATCACGAACCACACGTCGCGCCAACGCAGCTTCACGTCGCCGATCGCCATGGCGCGGATGACGAGGGTAGCCGACTGGCTACCCGTATTTCCGCCCATGTCGACGATGGGGGCGATGAAGGCCGCGAGGATGATCACCCGATCGAGCATCTCCTCCTGCGCGGCGACAAAGGTGCTGGTGATGACGCCGAAGATGGTCAGCAGGACGAGCCAGAAGGCGCGCACCCGGAACATCTGCATGAAGCTCGAGGCCAGCAGATCGAGGTCGGGGCCGCCCCCCACCGCCGCGTTGCCGCCGAACTGGGCCACGCGCCGACCGCGCTGGGCCTCGGCCACGTCCATCGCATCGTCCACCGTGACGATGCCGACGAGCGCATCGCCGCCGTTGACGATCGGCAGGGCCAGCAGGTCATAGTCGGCGATCTTCCGCGCCACCTCGTCGCGCTTGTCCTGAACGTGGGCGAAGATCACGCCCTTGCGCATGATGTCGGCCACGCGCACCTCGTCGCGGGCAAGCAGGAGGTCGCGCAGGGAGAGGACGCCGACGAGGCGGCGGGCCCCATCGACCACGTAGGCCTCGTAGATCGTCTCCTTGTCCGGGGCTTCGTTGCGCAGCCGGTCGATCGCTTCGCGGGCGGTGAGATCGGGTGCCAGAACGGCATAGTCCGAGGTCATGAGCGAGCCGGCCGTGCCCTCGGGGTAGGCAGCAAGCCGGCGGATGTCCTCGCGCTCCGCGTGGGCGATGCCGGGCAGGAGCGCCTGCTGCTGCCTCGGCGTCAGGCGGTTGAACAGATCGGCACGCTCGTCGTGCGACATGGCGGTCACGAGCCGGGCGAGGTCGCTGCGGCTCAACTCGTCCGCAATGGCGACCTGCGTGGCCGGCGCGAAATAGCCAAAGACCTCGGCCGCCTGGCGCTCGGGCAGCAGAAGAAGGATCTTGGCGATGTCGCGGGGATCAAGCTCACCGGCAGCGGCAGCAATATCGGCGACATGGCGATCGGCAAGCGCCGCCTTGATCGCGGCGCGGTCGTCATGGGCGAGATGGCCGCGGAAATCGGCGGCGGTGATGATGGCGGTCATGTCTTAACTCCGTCGGCAGATGGGACGCCGCCGACGGGGGACCGGCCATCAGTGCGGTGGCAGGCGCGCGCGTCGGCGGGCTGTCGGGGTCGTCTTGCGGGGGAGGGCCACGAAGCTGGAGCGCCGCGTGGCCAAGCGACTAGATCCGTCTTCCATGTTCGGTCTCCTGAATGCCGTCAGGCCGCCGGACGGCAGCCGGCCTCGGGCCTGTGATGGGCCGCGCCGCGGATCGTGATCCGGACGTGCCGCCTGATACAACGACGGGTGTCGACGTCTGCTGCGTCCTCGTGCAACGACCACCGGCCATCAAGCCGGCCAGTCGCCGTAGCGACGCGCCAACTGCGAAACGGGCCGCGACTGGGCCGGCGCACGGGCACAAGGAAGCGGACCGGGCAGGCGCTCCCGGCGGCCGGCGAACCGCCGGTCCGGTGTCGGCCGGCGGGCATGCGAGAGGAAGATGATTGTCTCCATCGTTCACCTCCTGCGATCCCCCTCGGCGAGGGGGCGGGAGGTGAACGGGGCCGACCCTTAGGTCCGAATGCCGCCGCTCACCCGGCCCTGGCCGGGAGCGATCACCTCATTCCGCAATGGCGCCCGCCACCGGGCGCCACAACTAGGGTAACTGTCCATGACATTCTCTGCGGGAAGACATGTCTGCGGCCAAACGGCTGCAGACGCTCGCGCACTACGCCCTCGACGCGCGGGAATCAAGTGCAAAATCGGTTCTCAAACCGTCTGCCTGGCGTAACACTCGACAAAGTGGATTCCGAGCTGGCCGCAGGAGCGTTCTCGCGACAAACCGTCCGGCAAGTTGGCGCTTGGTGACGATGGCCAGCACGCCGGGCAGCATCGCACGCACAGGGCTCCCGGCAAGAGCGCGAGCAAGAGCACCAGCCACCACCAGGCGCGTAGAGAAAGGTGCCGGCGACATGGGATGCCCGGCAGGAAGGACGGATACGCCCCAGCCATGTTTGCCCGACGGCCCCGCACACGCCTCTTGGCTGCGGCGATCCTGGAAGACATGGCCGCCCGTCGCTATGCTGGCAGGACGACAACCTTCGTCTTGAGCGGCGTGCGCTCGTAGAGGTGGATCATGTCCTGGCTGAGCAGGCCGACACAGCCGCTCGTGACACCATTGCCGATCGATTCCGGGTCGCTGCTGGCGTAGATCGTATAGAGGGTATAGGCGCCGTTCTGATAGAGATAGAGCGTGCGAGCACCGAGCGGGTTATCGAGGCCGCCCGGCATGCCGCCGGCATACTTCGCCACTTCGGGCTGGCGCCGGATCATCTCCCTGGGCGGTGTCCAGGTCGGCCATTCGGCCTTGCGCCCGACATAGGCGTCGCCGCTCCACAGGAACCCCTGGCGGCCGACATTGGCGCCATAGCGGGTCGCTTGTCCGTCGCCCTCGATCCGGTAGACGTAATAGTTGCCGGGATCGACGATTATCGTGCCAGGCTCTTCCTGGGTCTCGTAACGAACGGTCCGACGGAAAAACTTGGGATCGACCTTGCTGACATCAACCGCCGGAATCGGAAACTTCTCGTCCGGCACCGGCCCATAGGCCAGCTTCGCCTCGGCCAGGCTCATGCCATCGGACGTCATGCAACCGGACAGCCCGAGCCCACCAAGGCCGACGGCGGAGCCGATCAAAAACGACCGGCGGTTGAGAAGCGCCGGCGAAAGCCCGGTCAAAGCCGTTTTCTTCATCGCGCCACCATCGGCAATCCCACCGTCCATGATCATGATGTCGGAGCCCCATGCCCGTTGCCCGGCGAGAGAGAATGGCCGTCGATTGCCCCGCCGAGCGTCTCTGCCGCACCGAGACTGCCGCCGCACGCGCCGATTGGCAAGCGCGGTCCTTCGCTGCGCAGCCTTCCATGAACAAAAGTCGCCCGGCCCGAATCCCACCCGGCTGGCCGACGGCGCCACCCGTCGCCCCGGCTAGAGAACGCTGCCCTGCGACTGGCGCCGTGCTCCGCTGCGGCAAAGTCGCTTGTCGGCCCGATGACCGGCGCCTAATCATTGGCGCGCGGACAGGGCCGTTCCGCGGAAGGGCCATCGAGGACACATGTCGCCCCAGGGACAGCGCGATGCGCCGGATTCCGCCTATTCCTGGCTGCGGCTGGCGCTGTCGCTCCTGCTCGGGACCATTGCCTGTGTCGGCACCTGGTCGGTCGTCGTGGTGCTGCCCGCCGTCCAGGCGGAGTTCGGTACGCTGCGGGCCGGCGCCTCGCTGCCCTATACCTGCGTCATGCTCGGGTTCGGCTTCGGCAACATCGTGATGGGCCGCATCGCCGATCGTTACGGGATCGTCGTGCCGATCACGGGCGGGGCTATCCTGCTCGCGGCAGGCTACATCCTGGCGGGACTGTCGGGCAGCCTATGGCAGTTCGCTCTGGCGCATGGACTGCTGATCGGCATTGGTGGCGGCGCAGGGTTCGCGCCGCTCATTGCCGACCTGTCGCACTGGTTTCGCCGGCATCGCGGGCTGGCGGTCGTTTTCGGGGCCTCCGGCAGCTATCTTGCCGGTGTGATCTGGCCGCAGGTGATCACCTGGGGGCTTCAAAGCCACGGCTGGCGCGCTACGCATATCGGCATCGGCATCGTCGCGCTCGCCGTGATGCTGCCACTTGCGCCGTTCTTCCGCAGGCGGCCCGCAGCCGAGACGCTGGCGGCCGCCGAGATATCGAGCGCCGGCGCGCGGGGCGATCTCGGGCTGTCGCCGAACCGGTTGCAGGGGCTGCTCGCGCTCGCCGGCTTCTGCTGCTGTGTCGCCATGGCGATGCCGCAGGTTCATATCGTCGCCTATTGCGGCGATCTGGGTTATGGCGTCGCGCGCGGCGCCGAAATGCTGTCGCTAATGCTCTTCCTCGGCATCATCAGCCGAATCGGGTCCGGCTTCGTCGCGGACCGAATCGGCGGCGCGGCGACCCTGGCGCTCGGCTCGCTGATGCAGGGGCTCGCGCTATTCCTCTATCTCTGGTTCGACGGGCTGCGTTCGCTCTACATCGTCACAGGCATCTTCGGCCTGTTCCAGGGTGGCATTGTGCCGATATATGCCGTCATCATCCGCGACTACCTACCACCCAGGGAAGCCGGCATGCGCATCGGTATCGTCATGTCGGCGACCATCGCCGGCATGGCCTTTGGCGGCTATGTCTCGGGGCTGATCTTCGATGTCTTTGCATCCTACCGCATGGCTTTCCTGAACGGGCTCGCCTGGAACCTCATCAATCTCGCCATCGTCGGCTGGCTGATGCTGAAAGCGAAACCAAAACTGCAAGCCGCTTCCAACACTGCATTCTGAGGGGCGGGCCCGTTCGAAGCACGAGCCGTAATGGGCCGGGACGCCGCTGGGCGAAAGCGGGTCCATTGGCAGGTCAGGCCTTCCGCCGTGATTGTGATCGCTTTGGTTCGGGGAGCGAACCCGCTGTGCGGAAAGTCCGGTCGAGGTCGTTCACCGGCCGGCGGCGATGCCCGCACCGGGCGTCGTCCGACGGCGGTGCGGCACGAGGCGGCTGCGCCGTTTCGCTGGCACGAACGAGGGCAGCGAGCAAGGAACGCCCTTGCGAGCGTCTGGATTTCTGAGATGAACTGGAGCGGGCGAAGGGATTCGAACCCTCGACCCCAACCTTGGCAAGGTTGTGCTCTACCCCTGAGCTACACCCGCATCCATGTCCGGCAGCGATCAGCGCCATCGAGGTCGGCTACATGCCGCAAACTGCAGGACAATGCAAGGGGCAAATTCGGTATGCTCGACAAAAATGCCGCGCGCACCGCCATCCAGCCTGTGGATGACTTGGTCCCGACCGTCGCCAGCCAGCACGCGAGCCCGAGCGGCCGGGCGTCCTGCCTGCGGGGTGGCTGCACGGGCTTGGGATGCCCCCGTTGGCCGCCGGGGCTCTCCTTCTTGCCGCATGCCGGGCCGGCCGGTACAACCGCGCCATGTCTGCCACGCCCGACGATCTCTTCGCCTTTCTCGCCAACCTCGGCATCACGGCGGTGACGACGACGCACCCGCCGCTCTTCACGGTCGCCGAGTCGCGGGCGCTGCGCGGCCTCATTCCCGGCGGGCACACCAAGAACCTGTTCCTCAAGGACAGGAAGGGGCGGCTCTTCCTCGTCGTCGCGCTCGAGGACGCCGCGATCGACCTCAAGGCGCTGCCGGCCGCGGTCGGCGCGAGCGGCAAGTTCTCCTTCGCCAGCGCCGAACTCCTGAAGCAGCATCTTGGCGTCGAGCCCGGCTCGGTCACGCCCTTCGGCGCCTTCAACGACCGGGAGGGCGCCGTCACCATCGTGCTCGACGCCGCCATGCTGGAGAACGAGCGCCTGAACTTCCACCCGCTCATCAACACGATGACGAGCACCATCGGCCGCGACGACCTTGTCGCCTTCCTGCGCGCCACGGGCCACGAGCCGCTCGTCGTGGCGGCATCGCGCCCCGAACCTGCCGGCGGGATGCGCCCGGACGATTGCCAGACGCGCATCGCCGCCCCATCTTGAACATGCCGCGGGCAGGAAGGCCCGATCCGCATTCGTCACAAACAGAGGTTTGAATGTTGAACGAACAGCCCACCGTGGCCGATGCCGGCACCATCAAGGACACGACGACCGCCGCCTTCCGGCAGGATGTCATTACCGAATCCATGCGCCAACCGGTGCTGGTGGATTTCTGGGCGCCCTGGTGCGGCCCGTGCAAACAGCTGACCCCCGTTCTCGAGAAGGTGGTGGCCGCAGCCAAGGGCAAGGTCAAGCTCGTCAAGCTCAACATCGACGAGCATCCGCAGATCCCCGGCCAGCTCGGCATCCAGTCGATTCCCGCCGTCATCGCCTTCCAGCGCGGCCAGCCGGTGGACGGCTTCATGGGCGCCCTGCCCGAGAGCCAGGTGAAGGGCTTCATCGAACGCCTCGTAGGCCCCGTCGGCCCGGCGGCGACGGATGTGATGCTCGAGGAAGCCGCGACGAAGCTTGCGGCCGGCGACGCCACTGGCGCGGCCGAGATCTATGCCGCCGTGCTGACGCAGGAGCCGGCCAACACCGTCGCCATCGGCGCCCTCGCCAGACTGCATGTCACCCTCGGCGATATCGATGGGGCAAAGCGCTTCCTCGCCATGGCGCCGGCAGACAAGGCGAACGACCCGGCGATTGCCGCCGGCCGGGCCGCCATCGAGCTTGCCGAGCAGACGGCCGAGCTCGGCGACCTCGCCGAGCTCGAGGCGCGCGTCGAGGCTGATCCGCGCGACCACCAGGCACGATTCGACCTCGCCCTCGCGCTCAACGCCCGCGGCCGGCGGGAGGCGGCGCTCGACCATCTGCTCGAGATCGTCCGCCGCGACCGCAACTGGAACGACGATGGCGCCCGCCGGCAGCTCGTGCAGCTCTTCGACGCCTGGGGACCGATGGACGAGATGACGATTGCGGGGCGCAGGCGGCTGTCCTCGCTCCTGTTCGCCTGACAGGAGCCGGCAGCCTGGCGGGAGACGACGGCATGGTGATGAACCCGACCTACCGCAGCCCGGCGGAGATGCCGGCCGTCATTCCGCTCTTTCCCCTTTCGGGTGTGCTGCTGCTGCCGCGCGGACAACTTCCGCTCAACATCTTCGAGCCGCGCTACCTCGCCATGGTCGACGATGCGCTGGCCGGCCGGCGCATCATCGGCATGATCCAGCCCGACGCCGAGGAAGCGGCGCAGACGAGCACGCCGCGGCTCTATGCGGTGGGCTGCGCCGGGCGCATCACCCAACTGGCCGAGACCGGCGACGGGCGCTACCTCATCACGCTGAGCGGCATCGCGCGCTTTCGCGTGCGCGAGGAGCTCACCGTCATGACGCCCTACCGCCAGGCGCGCGTCGACTACGACCCCTTCGCCATCGACTTCACGCCCCGCGCCGGGGAGGAGGCGGTGGACCGCGATGCCCTCATCCACGCGCTCCGGGACTTCGCCGCCGCCAACGATCTCAAGATTGACTGGAAGAGCATCGAGGGAGCGCCGAACGAGGCGCTCGTCAATGCCCTGTCCATGATGAGCCCCTTCGGCCCCAAGGAGAAGCAGGCGCTTCTCGAGGCGCCCGATCTCAAGGCGCGGGCGGAGACGCTGGTCGCCATCACAGAGATCGAGCTCGCACGCATCGCCGGCGGGTCCGAAACGACGTTGCAATAAGCCGCGCCGCATGCGATTCGCTCGGCCGTGACAGGCGTCGACACGAGGCAAAACGATGAGCGAAGGCCGGAACGAGGGGCAGAACCCGCAGCACAGCACGACACGCATGTCGAGCGGCGTCGATCCGAAGCTGCTCGAGATCCTCGTCTGCCCCTTGACCAAGACGACACTCGAATACGATGCGGCGCGGCAGGAGCTGATCAGCCGGCAGGCCAAGCTCGCCTATCCGATCCGCGACGGCATCCCGATCATGCTGCCGGAAGAGGCGCGGCCGCTGGAGTGACAAAGGCGGAACAGCTGATTCGGCCAACGGCACGCGCCTATGAAGGGTACCTTACTGCTGCTTAACCACTAAGCGGCAGGTACCCTTTTTTTCATCGAACTCCGCGATATGCAATACAAGGGCTTCATCTGGGTAGGCGGATTTTATAGGCCGTAAACCCATAAACGGCTCTGGGTTCCCTGACGGTGGCAATTGTGATTCAAGCTCCTTTTCGGGAGCTTTGCGATGGGCCGCTACGATCTGACGGATTTCGAATGGGAGGCGATCCGGCCTCACCTTCCCAACAAGTCGCGGGGCGTGCCTCGCGTGGATGACCGGCGGGTGCTCAATGGCATCTTCTGGTGCCTGCGCTCGGGCGCGCCGTGGGCGGACATGCCGGCGCGCTACGGGCCGCCGACCACGATCTACAACCGCTTCAACCGATGGCGGAAGGCGGGCGTCTGGGATCGGCTCATGGACGCGATCACAAGGGCTT
>NZ_LIOL01000007.1:0-157349 GCF_001418005.1 Chelatococcus sambhunathii
TCGCCCCGTGCTGGTGGACGCGGACGACAGAGGTGTCGATCATCTGCACGTCACCATCGTAAGCCCTTGTGATCGCGTCCATGAGCCGATCCCAGACGCCCGCCTTCCGCCATCGGTTGAAGCGGTTGTAGATCGTGGTCGGCGGCCCGTAGCGCGCCGGCATGTCCGCCCACGGCGCGCCCGAGCGCAGGCACCAGAAGATGCCATTGAGAACCCGCCGGTCATCCACGCGAGGCACGCCCCGCGACTTGTTGGGAAGGTGAGGCCGGATCGCCTCCCATTCGAAATCCGTCAGATCGTAGCGGCCCATCGCAAAGCTCCCGAAAAGGAGCTTGAATCACAATCGCCACCGTCAGGGAACCCAGAGCCGTTTATGGGTTTACGGCCTAATCGAACAGCCGCCGGATATCTGTCATCGGCCGAAACAGCTTCATCGGGCGGTCCGGAAACGGCAAGAAGCTCTCGCGTTCGTAGAAGCGCCGCGCGTTCTCATCCTTCGCATCCACGATCACCGCGAACGACGCAATCTCACTCCGCGCCGTCCGATGGAGGGCATCGCCCAGAAGAAACCGCCCATAACCTTTTCCCTGGTGACGCCGGTCCACAGCTAGCCGGCCTAGAAGCGTCGCCGGAACCAGCGGATATCTCGGCAACTTCCGCACCGTTTGCGCCGGCAGCTCGCCGAGCTGCACAGACGTCGCGGAGAGCGTGTAGTATCCCGCGATCGTCCCATCCAGCAGCACCAGGACGAAAGGCGCGGCCATATTCTTCCGTGCGTCCTGTCCTGCCTGTGTCCGAAAATATCTGTCGAGTGGCTCTACCCCACTCTCAAACTCCGATCGGTCATGGCTCGAACTTAGCGGCTCGACGCGGAGCTTTTCTTCGATACTGCGAGGCACGCGTCAGACGCCGGCACGTTGGCGATAACGGCGGACCGTCTCACGAAGGCGATCATTGACCGGCTTCGGGTTCAGCAGCGCGTCAACGAACGCCTCGCTGTCACGCAGTGAGAGAGCGAGTTGGCTGTGTTCCTCGATCGCGCGTCGGGCGGCGTCCTGCACGCTCGTCAGCACGAAGTCGGTCACAGTCCGCCCCTGAAGTGCCGCGGCACGCTCGATGAGCTTCTTCTGCTCGGCCGTCACGCGGGTCTCAAGACGCTCACCGCGAACCCGACCACGAGTCGGCTTCCGGATTGCTTCGGCCATCTCAATACCTCCATCTCCTCGATCTGATATATTGTACGGCCAATGGCCGGGTAATTCAAGTGATCTTCAAGGTCGGGTTGCGAGAAGGCCTCCCTGCTCCTGGTCCTGCTTCACGGATTCAGTACCAGAAGGCCGTCAGCCGAGCGCGGCACCCACGGCCGATCGCTGCCTTCGGCAACTGGGATGGACCGAGCTTGGTGGCCAGGGCTGGGAAAGCCCACGGCGGAGCTGCAAACGCGGCAGGTTTGAATTCACTGACTGAATCGTAGCCAGCCTACGATATCCCGCATCAATCCAAATGAAGGGGAAAGCCTTCCCTGCGGCCGAGCCAGGGTCTCGGTCGACCCTTGTCTCGCCGGGAGGTCCCCCACAACGCCCCCATAAGGAAAGTGAGAGTGCGGACTGGGTTTGCCGTGACGGGTGGAGGGCTGGAGGAGAGGCCTCCGGCGCCCGTCGCGGAGAACCGCGATGTCCAGACACCAAAGCAATGGTCGGTCCGGCGCCGACCGGGCGAGCCTTTACGACGACATCACCAACAAGATCATCGCCGAGCTGGAGGCTGGGCGCGTGCCCTGGGTCCAGCCCTGGGGCACGGCTGCGGCGAAGGCGCCGCTCGCCATGCCGGCGAATGCCGCCACCGGCCGCGCCTATTCCGGGATCAACGTGCTGATCCTCTGGGGCGCGGTCATCGAGCACGGCTTTCCGGTGCAAAGCTGGCTGACCTTCCGCCAGGCGCTGTCCCTCGGCGGTCATGTCCGCAAGGGCGAGCGCGGCACCACCGTCGTCTACGCCGATCGCTTCATCCCCGACGACGAGAAGAAGCGCGCGCAAGAGACCGGCGAGGAAGCCCAGGCCATTCCATTCCTCAAGCGCTTCACCGTCTTCAACATCGCGCAGTGCGAGGATCTGCCCGACGATTTTGCCGTCTCGCCGCCCGCGCCGGGTCCCGGCCTGATCGAGCCGCGCGTCGAGGCACTGATCAAGGCGACGGGCATCGACTTCCGCATCGGCGGCGACCGCGCCTTCTATGTGCCGGCGCACGACTACGTCCAGGTGCCGCCACCGCAGGCGTATTTCGAGACGATCAACTGGCATCGCACGGCCCTGCATGAGCTCGGCCATGCGACGGGCCATTCGTCCCGTCTCGGCCGCGACCTCACCGGCTCCTTCGGCTCCAAGAAATACGCCTTCGAGGAACTGGTCGCCGAGATGAACGCGGCCTTTTGCTGCGCCTCGCTCGGCATCACTTCGACGGTGCGCCACGCCGATTACATCGTCTCGTGGCTGGACGTGCTGCGCGAGGACAATCGCGCCATCGTCCGCGCCGCATCGCAGGCCAGCAAGGCCGCCGATTGGCTGCTCGCGTTCCTACCCGAAACCGAACCGGCCAGCGAAGCAGCGAACGACAGGAGGGCGGCATGATCCTCCTGACCGACGACCTGCTCGAGCGCCTGCTCGCCAACGGCCGTGATCGCGGCGCCGATCATGTGCCCGTTGTCAAGTTCTTCAACCCGCTGGGCCAAGGCATCTGGCTCGCTTCCGAGCTGGACGCGGATGGCGATACCCTCTTCGGCCTCGCCGATCTCGGTTTTCCCGAGCTCGGCAGTTTCTCGCTCGAGGAACTCGCTTCGATTGTCCTGCCCTTCGGCATGGGGATCGAGCGCGACATCCTTTTCACCGGCGACTTTCCGATCTCGGTCTGGGCGGAGGCCGCCCGCGAGGCGGGAAGCATCCGGGCGGCCGAGCGCATCCTCTACCGGGCGGCTTCGCCTCGACGTGATGGCGCGTGACGCCCATCCTGAATTTCGCGGAACCGGAGATGAGCGTTTGCGCATCTCCGGTTTTGCGCCCCGGATCGCCGGGAGGAGCCGCCTCCCCTCAGAGTGAGAGGGCGGCGCTTCGCTTCGTGACGGGTTGGAAGCCGAGAGAGAGGCTCTCGGCGCCCGTCGCGGAGTATCTCGACATGGCAAAGGCTGCCAGGAAGATCGTCTTCTCGCGCTCGAGCGACATCCCCTTCAACAAGCTCGTGCTCTCGGAGTCCAACGTCCGGCGCACCCGGCCGGAAGCCGAGCTCGACGAACTCATCCATGACATCGACCGGCGCGAGGACCTCGTGCAGGGCCTCAATGTCCGCGCCATCCTCGACGGCGACGGCAACGAGACCGGCATGTTCGAGGTGCCGGCGGGCGGCCGCCGGTATCGCGCGATCGAGCGCCTGGTGAAGGCCAAGCGCTTCCCGAAGGACGGGCTCGTCCCCTGCATCGTACGCAAGGCCGACACCAGGATCCTCGCGGAAGACGACTCCCTCGCCGAGAACCTCCTTCGCGCTGGGCTTCATCCGCTCGACCAGTTCCGCGCGTTCCAGGACATGCTCGACAAGGGCATGACCGAGGAGGAGATCGCCGCAGCGTACCTCACGACCGTCCAGGTCGTGAAGCAGCGGCTTCGGCTGAACGCCGTCTCGCCCGTGCTGCGCGACGCCTATGCCGAGGAGCGCATGACGCTCGACATGCTGATGGCCTTCACCGTCAACCCGGACCATGCGCGGCAGGAGCAGGTGTGGGAAGCCGTGCAGCATTCCTACAATCGGCAGCCCTGGCATATCCGCCAGCTGCTGACCGAGACGACGATCCCGGCCTCCGACAAGCGGGAGCGCTTCGTCGGCATCGACGCGTATGTAGCGGCTGGCGGCGTCGTGCTGCGCGACCTGTTCGAGGACGATGATGGCGGCTGGCTTGCCGACCCGGCGCTCCTTCACCGCCTGGTCAGCGAAAAGCTGAAGGCGGTGGCCGAAGAGATCGCCGGCGAAGGCTGGAAGTGGGTGAAGGTCGATCTCGACCTGCCCTATGGCTACGACCACGGCCTGCGCAAGATCGGCGGCGCCTTTGTCGATCTCACCGACGACGAACGCGCCAAGCGCGAGACGCTGCGCGCGGAGTACGATCGGCTCGAGGCGGAGTATGACGGCGCCGACGAGCTGCCGGACGAGATCGACCGACGCCTCGGCGAGATCGAGGAGGCGCTCGAGGCCTTCGAGAAACGTCCCGTCGTCTACGATCCCGCCGACATCGCGCGCGCCGGCGTCTTCGTCAGCGTGGACCGCGACGGCGAGATCGTGATCGATCGCGGCTATGTGCGGCCGGAGGACGAGGCGCCCGTCGCCGTCGACAGCAGCGACGCTGAGACCGATGGAGAACCCGGCGGCGACGATGCTCCCGCGACCCCCTCCGCTCAGCACGCTGTCATCACCATCGGCGGCCAGACCACCGGCGCCGAAGAGGACGATGAAGACGACGCCGTCAAGCCGCTGCCCGAGCGGTTGGTGATCGAGCTCACCGCCCATCGCACGCTGGCGCTGCGCGACGCGGTGGCTAATCACCCGCAGGTCGCTTTGACGGCGCTCCTGCACAGGCTGGTGCTCGACGCCTTCAGGCGCACCGCGCACGGCTCCGCCGTCGAGGCGTCGGTCCGGGAGGTCCACTTCCCCGTCCAGGCCACCGACCTGAAGGACAGCGCTTCCGCCAAGGCCATTCAGGCCCGCGTGGAGGCCTGGAAAGCCGACATGCCGCTCGATGACGACGATCGGCTGTGGGACTGGATCGCCGGCCTCGACGATGCGAGCCGCCTCGCGCTGCTCGCCCACTGCGTCAGCTATGGCATCAACGCGCTCTACGAGCGCCCGAATCCCCATAGCGGCTATGGCGTCACGCAGCACGGTCTCGATCGGCGCATGCGCGATGCCGATCGGCTGGCGCGCGCCACCGGCCTCGACATGGTGGAGGCCGGCTGGCGGCCGACGGTGGCGAACTATCTCGGCCGCGTGACGAAGAGCCGGATCATCGAAGCCGTGCGGGAAGCGCTCGGCGAGGAGAAGGCTCAGCTCATCGACCATCTCAAGAAGCCCGAGATGGCGAAGGAGGCCGAACGCCTGCTCGCCGACACCGGCTGGCTGCCGGAGCCGCTGCGGTCCGCCGATCCCGGTGTGACGACCTCGGTCGATGCAAGCGGAGGTGAAGGCGATGAAACGCTGCCGGCCTTCCTCGCCGACGATGAGGACGAGCAGCCGGATGATGGCGACGCCGATGCCGATGACCCGGCGATGATCGCCGCCGAGTGACGCGACCATGGCGGGGGCGGCTCCTGCGCTCCCGCCAGCCTCTAGATCAGGAGCAATCCGATGACCAAGCTCAGCTCGGCCACGCCTAGCCGCGTCGTCTTCCAGTATCTCGTGCCCGTCCATGTCGAAGTCGAGGACGGCCTCGTGTGCAGCGTGACGGTGATCGACGAAACGCCCGTCGAGAACCCGACCGTCGTGGAAGGCGATGCCGACTATCTCGAAGCGGCGGTGAAGGCCGCCGATGACGGTCAGCCCTGGCCGCCCTGGCAATTCGGCTTCTAGGCCCGCCTTCCCTCCACCCAACCCCAACAGCCCGGCCGCCGCGCCGGGCTTTCGCGTTTTCAGGAGGCTGTCATGCCCGCTTACACCGTTGAAACGACCTACGGCGTGCCGGTCTACCGGCAGCGCACCTATGAGGCTGCAACACCAGCCGAAGCCTGCCGCCGAGCCATCGAGGACGATGACTGGTCCAACGACAAGCTCGACTACGAGGCTGCCGGCGAAACCTATGTCACCGGCATCTGGCTTGGGGCGGATGCTGCCTATTCAGGTGACACCGTCCCGGTCCCATCGCACTTCGATGAGACCATTCAGCGGAAGGCCGCGCACTTCGAGGTGCTGTTCGGCCTTCTGAAGATCGTCATTGCGGATGAGGTCGCCCAGCGGCGCACGGATGCCTACTGGCTTGCACGGGCGAGCGCCGCGGTCGCGAAGGCCGAGGCGATCCTTGCTGGAGCGCGCGATCCCGACGAACCCGTCACGGCTCCACGCCCACGTCACGTCCTCGCGCAGCTCCAGGAGGACCGCGTCCGCGACCAGATCGCCGCGATCGTCGAGACCGATGCCGAGTTTGCGAGTCTCAGCCCGGGCGCCGTGTCGGACGCTGATATTCACAGCGCATGCGTGTCCGTCGCCGCCAACATCGACTTGTCGGAGGAAGTGGGCGCAGCGGAATTCCGCGCGGCGCTCGCCGCCCTGCGAGCGGCGAAGCAGGCGGACGGAGGCTGAGATGCACGGCACCTATCTCCGCCTCGGCGTCACCGCCTGGGACAGCGACCGCACGGTGATCCGCGCGGCACGGCGCAAACTCACGCGATCGGCACGGCGCGATCCGGCGAAGCGGGAGGCCCGCAAGCAATTCTACCGCGAGATGCTGGAGCATCACGCCAACGCGCAGCGCCTCGTCGCTGAATTCCGGCTCTGACGCCGTCAACCGCAACCCCGTCCTTCAACCAGCCCGGCCATCGCGCCGGGCTTCGTCGTTTCAGGAGCCTGACATGGCCGACTTCTTCACGCACTTCTCCTGTCTTCTCGATGTCCGCACGCCGGAGAACGCCGCGCGTGCGCTCGATCTCTACAATCGCATGATGGAGGAGAACACCGCCGAGGACCCGCCATCCGAGGCGTTTCTTCTTTCCATCCAGCCCGAGCATGGCGGAACGCAGCTCTGGATTCGCGATGACACGACCGGCGATCCTCAGGCTGTCATCGAATTCGTGCTCCGCTGCGCCGAGGAATTCGGACTCACCGGACGGTGGGGCTTTCAGTGGGCGAATACCTGCTCGCGCCCGCGTGTGAACGCGTTCGGTGGCGGCGCGCACGTCCTCGACCTCGGCCGCCGCAGGACCGTCGCCTGGATCGCGACCAATGGCTGGCTCGACCGCACCTTGTCGGGCAAGCGCGGAATGCGAGGTGCGCGATGAGCATCCCCGATCACGCGCGGGCGAATTTTGCGACGCTGCTCCGTGCTGCGGCGGACGGCAACCTCGCGCTCATGGAGTGCGCCGATGCCGTTACCGGCGAGCCGCGCTACGTCATCTGTGCCGTGGGGCGCGACGGCACGGATTTCGTGTTTACGCCGTTCGGCCATCTCGCCAACGGCAACCCCTTCGACGCCTACGTGCCGTCATCGGCAACCCTGCCGGACGAACCGGCTCCCTGATCCTCGCGTGCGTGGCGGCGTGCGGTGAAGGCTGCGTGACGAGAGGGAGAGCCTGGCCGGGACGGGTTTGAGCCGGTGCGGTCCAGAGAGAGCGCCGGCCGGCTCGCCCGTCTCCGCTCTCCCAGAGGTTCCCCGACATGACCCCGTCCACCGCTCTCGCGGCCGCGCCCGCGGTCGCGGCGTCGCCGCTTGCGTCTCCCGCCGATATCGCTCGCTGCATCGGCGCAGCCGCGCACCTTCTCATTCCTCATCTTGAACAGGGCCGGCAGGTTGACGCGGCGATCCTTCGCGCCGCAATGGAACAAGCCTTCGGCGGTTCCGACACGTCCGGCGCGTGGGACTGGAAGGCGGCCTACGATGCCTGCGAGGCCGCGACCGTCCTGTTTCTCCGCAAATACGGAAAGGCGCTTCTGCGCAAGGCCGGTTCTCCGGCTGTCGCTCTTCCCATGCTGGAGAAGATCGTCGGCCTTCTGCCGACGCACACGCGCCGCTCGATCGAGAGCGAAGCCTTCCAGCAATTCTCGACACCGATGCCGCTCGGGCTCGCGGTCGCGACGGCCGCCGCCATTACGCCCGGCGACCGCGTGCTCGAGCCCTCGGCCGGCACCGGCCTGCTCGCCATCCTCGCCGAGATCGCGGGCGGATCGCTCGTCCTCAACGAGCTGGCGGGGGCTCGCGCCGGCCTCCTCTCCCTCCTCTTTCCGCACATCGCCGTGAGCCGGCATGACGCCGCGCAGATTCACGACCACCTCGACGCCGCCATCGTGCCGAGCGTCGTCATCATGAACCCGCCGTTCTCGGCGATGGTCAACGTGCAAGGGCGCATGGCAGATGCCGCGTACCGGCACATCGCCTCGGCGCTCGCGCGGCTCGCCGATGGCGGGCGCCTGGTCGCGATCACCGGGGCCAATTTCGCGCCCGACGCACCGGCCTGGCGCGACGCCTATATGTGGCTTCAGGAGCGCGGCCGTGTCGTCTTCTCCGCGGCCATCGACGGCCGCGTCTATTCCAGGCATGGCACGACTTTTCCCACGCGGCTCACCGTCATCGATAAGCGCCCGGCCGACGATCCCACAGTTTTCCCGGCCGCGCCCGGTGTCGCGCCGAACGCCGCGACGCTGCTGGTCTGGGTCACAGAGCACGTTCCGGCGCGGCTGCCGGTGGATGCCTGCGTGGCGGTGCCCACTGTCACCACGCCGCGCACCGTTCGCGGCTACGTCGCCCGTACCGCACAAGCCGCGTCGCGGCCAGCGATGGCGGCCGAGCCGGAAGGCATCGAGCTCGACTACGAGACGGTCGACTGGACACCGCCACAGGGTGCGCGCCTCTCCGATTCCATCTACGAGGACTATGCGCTCCAGAGCATCCGGATTCCCGGCGCTCAGGACCATCCGACCCAGCTCGTCCAGTCGGCGGCGATGGCCTCGGTCGCGCCACCCAAGCCGGGCTACCGGCCGCGCCTGCCAGCGAACATCCTGAATCTGCTCTCGGGCGCCCAGCTCGAAACCGTGATCTATGCCGGCGAGGCGCATTCCGGCTATCTCGCCGGCGGCTGGACCGTCGACGAGTCCTTCGACGTCGTCACCGCCGCCGCCGAGGACGCCAAGGGCGTGGTCCGCTTCCGGCGCGGCTTCATGATTGGCGACGGCACCGGGGTCGGCAAAGGGCGCGAGGCCGCCGGCATCATCCTCGACAACTGGCTGCGGGGCCGCCGCAAGGCGGTGTGGATCTCGAAAAGCGACAAGCTGATCGAGGACGCGCGGCGCGACTGGTCCGCGCTCGGCATGGAGCGGCTGCTCATCACGCCGCTCTCCCGCTTCCCGCAGGGCAAGCCGATCACGCTGCGGGAAGGCATCCTATTTCTAACCTACGCCACGCTGCGCTCCGACGACCGCGGCGAAAGGCTTTCCCGCGTCAAGCAGATCGTCGAATGGTTGGGCCCGGATTTCGACGGCGTGATCATTTTTGACGAAGCCCATGCCATGCAGAACGCGGTCGGCGCCAGGAGCGAACGCGGCGATCAGGAGCCCTCACAGCAGGGCCGCGCGGGCCTGCGGCTCCAGCACGCGCTGCCGGACGCACGCGTCGTCTACGTCTCCGCCACCGGCGCGACCACCGTGCACAATCTCGCTTATGCGCAACGCCTCGGCCTCTGGGGGAGCGATGACTTCCCGTTCTCGACGCGCGCGGAGTTCGTGGAGGCGATCGAGGCCGGAGGCGTCGCGGCGATGGAGGTGCTCGCCCGCGACCTGCGCGCGCTCGGGCTCTACACCTCCCGTTCGCTCTCCTTCGACGGCGTCGAATACGAGCTGGTCGAGCACGCGCTGACGCCCGAGCAGACCCGCATCTATGACGCCTACGCCGACGCCTTCGCGATCATTCACAATAATCTCGATGCCGCCATGCAGGCGGCCAACATCACCGGCGGCAGCGAGGGCGGATCGGGCACGCTGAACCGGCAGGCCAAGGCCGCCGCGCGGTCGGCCTTCGAGAGCGCCAAGCAGCGCTTCTTCGGGCACCTGCTCACCAGCATGAAGACGCCGACCCTGATCCGCTCGATCGAACGCGATCTCGAAGAGGGTCATGCCGCCGTCGTCCAGATTGTCTCGACGGGCGAAGCCCTGATGGAGCGGCGCCTCGCGGAGCTGCCGACCGAGGAATGGAACGACGTCCGCGTCGACATCACGCCGCGCGAATACGTCCTCGACTACCTCGCCCATTCCTTCCCGGTCCAGCTCTACGAGCCCTACACCGACAGCGAGGGCAAGCTGTCGTCGCGTCCGGTCTATCGCGACGGCCAGCCGGTCGAGAGCCGCGAGGCGGTCGCACGCCGGGACGCCCTGATCGCGAAGCTCGCGAGCCTGCCGCCCATCCCCGGCGCACTCGACCAGATCGTCCAGCACTTCGGCGCGGACATGGTGGCCGAGGTGACGGGGCGCTCGCGCCGGATCGTCCGCAAGCCGGGCAGCGCCGGCCGAACCGATCGTCTCGTGGTCGAGACGCGCGCCGCGTCCGCCAACCTCGCCGAGGCGCAGGCCTTCATGGACGACGGCAAGCGCATCCTGGTCTTCTCCGACGCCGGCGGCACCGGGCGCAGCTACCACGCCGAGCTATCCGCGAGAAACACGCGGCTGCGCGTGCACTACCTGCTCGAACCCGGCTGGAAGGCGGATACGGCCATCCAGGGGCTCGGCCGCACGCACCGAACCAATCAGAAGCAGCCGCCGCTGTTCAGGCCCGTCGCCACGAACGTCAAGGCCGAGAAGCGCTTCCTCAGCACCATCGCGCGCCGGCTCGACACGCTCGGCGCGATCACGCGCGGACAGCGCGAAACCGCCGGCCAGGGCCTGTTCCGGCCGGAGGACAATCTGGAGTCCCACTATGCGCGCGACGCGCTGCGCCAGCTCTATCATCTGCTCGCCGCGGCAAGATCGAGGGCTGTTCTCTCGAGCGCTTCGAGGCGGCCACCGGCCTGACGCTCACCGATGCGAAGGGGCTCAAGGACCAGTTGCCGGGCATCAGCACGTTCCTCAACCGCATGCTCGCGCTGACGATCGAGCTTCAGGGGGTGCTGTTCACCGCGTTCGAGCAGCTTCTCAACGCGCGCATCGAGGGCGCCATTGCCGCCGGCACCTATGATGTCGGGCTGGAGACGCTGCGGGCCGAGAGCTTCGTCGTCACCGGCCGGAAGACGATCTATACCCATCCCGGCACCGGCGCCGAGACGCGCCTGCTCACCATCGCGCAGCGCCAGCGCAACCGGCCCCTCACGCTCGACGAAGCCTTGAACCGGCTGCGCGAAAGCGGGGCACGCCGTCTCATCAACGGGCGGTCCGGCCGTGCGGCCGTGCAGGTCCATGCCCCCTCCGTCATGCTCGACAACGGCGAGATCGAGTACCGCGTCCGCCTGATCCGGCCGATGGAAGCTTCGAACGTGCCCGTCCGCACGATGGCGGAAAGCCACTGGCAGGACGCCGACGAGGCGACCTTCGCGGCCGCCTGGACGGCCGAACTCGCCGAAGCCCCCGCGTTCACGGACTCGACCTTGCACATGGTCTCCGGCCTGCTGCTGCCGATCTGGAAGCGGCTCCCGAACGAGTCGACCCGCGTCTATCGCCTGCAGACCGACGACGGCGAGCGCATCATCGGCCGCAAGGTTTCCCCGGTCTGGGCGGCCACGGCAACCGCAACCGGCCTGCCTTCACTGACGCCGGACGACGCCTTCGCCGCCCTGATCGAGGGCAAGACCGTCATCGATCTCGCCGAAGGTCTTCAGCTTCGCCGCGTCCGCGTCATGGGCGGCCTTCGCGTCGAGCTGTCGGGCTTCACCGACACCATGCGCGAGCGGCTCACGGCCTACGGCCTCTTCCACGAGATCATCTCGTGGAAGCTGCGCCTGTTCGTGCCCACCGACGCCAGCGGTCCCGCGATCCTCGCGAGGGTGATGGACCGCTATCCCATCGAGCGGGTCGCCGAGCGGGAGGCGGTGTGATGTCCCGGCCCGACGCTTCCGAACTGGCACGCCGGCTCGCGCGCAATGCCGAGGCGGTGTGCCGCCACTACCTGTCCAACGGTCATCGCGAAGGCCGCTACTGGATGGTCGGCGACGTGCGCAACACGCCCGGCCGCTCGATGTTCGTGCGCCTCACCGGCCCGGAGAGCGGCAAGGGCGCGGCGGGCAAGTGGACCGACGCCGCGACCGGCGAGCATGGCGACCTGCTCGACGTCATCCGCGAGAGCTGCGGCCTCGTGGATTTCGCGGATGTCGCGAAGGAGGCACGCGCCTTCCTCAGCCTGCCGCAACCCGAACCGCAGGCGCACGAACATCGTCGCGCCATTCAGCCAGCCCCAACGGGTTCGCCGGAAGCCGCGCGGCGGCTATTTGCCATGTCGCGGCCGATCCCCGGCACGCTCGCCGAGACGTATCTCCGCCGACGCGGCATTACGTCTTTGCACGGAACCGGTTCGCTGCGCTTCCACCCGCGCTGCTACTACCGGCCGGACGAGCATTCCGGCACGGAGACCTGGCCCGCCATGATCGCCGCCGTCACCGATCTCGACGGCCGCCTCACCGGCGCGCACCGGACCTGGCTCGATCCCGACGGCTTCGACCCCGTCCGTCTCGGCAAGGCGCCGATCGACACGCCGCGCCGCGCGATGGGCGATCTTCTCGGTCACGCCGTCCGCTTCGGCGTCGCTGGCGAAGTCATGGCCGCAGGCGAAGGCATCGAGACCATGCTGTCGCTGAGGATGGCGCTGCCCGACATGCCGATGGTCGCCGCCCTCTCGGCCGCCCATCTCTCGGCCATCCTCTTCGCCGACACACTGCGCCGGCTCTACATCGCGCGCGACGACGATCCGGCCGGCGATGGCGCGATGGCCGCGCTGATCGAGCGCGCGTCCGCCGACAGCATCGAGGCGATCGTGCTGTCGCCAAGGCTCGCCGACTTCAACGAGGATCTCCGGATGCTCGGCCCCGACGCGCTGCGGGCAGCCGTTCGGGCGCAGGTCGTGGCCCGGGATGCCGCTCGCTTCATGGCCGAGGCCGCGTAGCCCTCATGAACGTGGACGTGCGGCCGGAACGGATGATGGGGCTCGCCGTCACACCGGCGGCCGATGCTCCGAGCGCACTGGAGAGAGCCGCGCCCTCGGCCTTCAAGAGGGCGAACGGGACGGCAAGCGGCCCGGCCCGGCAATGGCTGCGGCCGGCTATTTTCCGCCGGCGCTGACGCGCCTTTGCATCGCCAGGCAAAATAGCCGGCCTTCGCCATCCTCCGCTCGCGCTTCGGCCCTGCGCTTCGCTCCGGGTGCAGGGCCGGCCCGCCCGCCGTCTTCCGTCGCCATGAAGGCCGCGAGGGTCGCGGCCAATCCAGCGACGGAGCATCCCATGACCAGCGACGACGACTTCGAGCCCCACCACAGCTCCTCCCCGACCGATCACGTCCTGACCGAGCTGCAGCTCTACGGCTTCCGCCCCTTCCAGGACGAACCCGACCCGCGCCCGCTTCCCGAGGGCAATGCCGTTGCCGGGGCCATCGCCGACATCTTCGACGCCCTCATCGCCACCCTCGGCGACACCCGCCTGGAGCCCGATCTCGAAGACCTGCTCTGGTCGACAACGAACGTCTTCCATCGCGCCGCCGACCGCGTCGCCCGTGACCTAGACGACAACGAGCAGGCGCAGCGCCGCAGCCAGCGCGAGCAGGACGGCACCGAAGTCAAGTCCGTCGAGCTGGAGCGGCTCATTGCCGAGGGGCAGACGCTCATCGAGCGCCGCGACGCCTTCGAGCTGATGCGCGACCAGGCCTGCGAGCATTTCGAGCGCCACACCGGCTCTGCCTGGCGGCCGCGCAGCGGCTCGCTCGTCAACCATCGCGCCATGACCGCGGCGATGATCGACAGCCGCGACTTCCTCGCCGCGAAGAAGCGCGCCGAGACCGAGGTCATGCTGCCGGCCGGCCCGAAGGTCGCGCTGAGCGGCGGGCTCGAGTTCAACGATCATCGGCTGATCTGGGCGAAGCTCGACCAGGTGCACGTCAAGCACCCTGACATGGTGCTCATGCACGGCGGCTCGCCGAAGGGGGCCGAGCGCATCGCCGCACGCTGGGCCGATCACCGCAACGTGCCGCAGATCGCGTTCAAACCAGACTGGACGAAGCACGCCAAGGCCGCACCGTTCAAGCGCAACGACGCCATGCTGGAGGTGCTGCCAATCGGCGTCATGATCTTTCCCGGCACGGGCATCCAGCAGAACCTCGCCGACAAGGCGAAGAAGCTCGGCATCCCGGTCTGGCGGTTCGGCGGCGCCTGAGCGCCGCCATCATTCTTGAAAAATGCCATCACATAAGGTATATTGATAGCACTGCAGTCAATCCGTCGAGGACGCCATCATGCCCGCTGTCACTATTCGCAACCTATCGGAGGAGGCGCATCGCGCTTTGAAGGTCCGGGCTGCGCAGCACAACCGCAGCACTGAAGCCGAAATGCGCGCCATTCTGGAAGCCGCCGTGCGCCCCGCGGGACGCCTGCGGATCGGCACCGCGCTCTCGGAGATGAGCCGCAAGATCGGGCTCACCAATGCCGATGTCGAGGCACTCGAACAGACTCGCGACACCCGGCCCGCCCAGCCGATGCGCTTCGGATGATCCTGCTCGACACCAACGTCGTCTCCGAGGCGATGAAGCCCGAGCCGCACCCGTCTGTCCGGGACTGGCTCGATGCCCAGGCCGCGGAAACGCTCTTTCTCTCCAGCGTCACCATCGCGGAGCTGATGTTCGGCATCGGCGCGCTGCCCAGGGGCAAGCGCAAGGGCCGCCTGGCAGCCACGCTCGACGGCGTGATGGAGCTGTTCGAGCCGAGAATCCTGCCCTTCGATACGCAAGCGGCGCCGCGATACGCCGACCTCGCCGTCAAGGCGCGCAAGGCCGGCAAGGGCTTCCCGACGCCCGACGGCTACATCGCCGCGATCGCCGCCGCGCACGGCTTCGCCGTGGCGTCGCGCGACACCGCCGCGTTCACCGCCGCCGGCCTGACGGTCATCGATCCCTGGACCGCTGGCGGCTGACCGGCAGCCGGCGAAGTTGCTTCCGTTGCGGAACAATCGGGCTCATCTGCGCCGGATGGGAGTCGTCCGCAACGTCCGCTCACGCGCCGTCGATCTTGTGCTATAGAGCCGTTGCGCCGTGGTGGTGGTGGAAGGCGCGACCGTCAGATCCTTGTCTCACGGAGGCCACCACCATGATTGTTCTCAGCGTGCTCGGCAGCATCGCCGCCATTGGCGTCATCTGCTGTCTCTTGTTCTACCTCGCGGTCTACGCCCTTCCTCTATTCGCAGGGGTCACGGCAGGCGTCTGGGCGTACGGCACAGGCGCCGGCTGGCTCGGCGGAATCGCCGTTGGAGCGGTCGCCGGCCTCGCAACCCTTCTCGCTGGTCACGTCCTGCTCGCATTCGTCAGGACGCTCTGGCTGCGGCTCATGATTGCCGCCGCTTTCGTCGCGCCGGCCGCCATCGCCGGCTATCACGCGACACATGGCATCGTGAAGCACACGATGCCCTCCGAAACTTGGCAGGTCGTCTTCTCGCTGGTCGGAGCCGTCGTCGTCGCCATCAACGCTCTTGTCCGGCTGGCGACGCTGGCCCCGCCCGGCCGGACCAGACAGGGCGTGGCGCGCGCCTGAGGCCTTTTCAGCGGTCTGGGCGGGACCAGATCACGCCGCCTGGGTCGCGCCGACCCATCGGTCGTGGTCTACGTTGGAACGCGGGGGTGGCGCGCGACGAAGCTCCACGCCCTCGTAGGCAGTGGGCTGGTCGCACGCATGTCCCTGCTCATCGGGAGCATTGATGCGGCCGGTCGCCTTGACGCGGGGGGAGCGCCGTGCGCCGACCCCGCCGACCCTCGGTTGCACGATGGAGTCGCAAGGCTCTCCTTGATCGTCTCTGCCTGATCGAGCGCTCCACGCGGCCTCTTCGATGGGCTGATCTGGCCGCAGGCCGGCTTCGCCTCGATCGCCTATGCCGCAATGGCGCCGGTCGACTTTCTTCCCCTGGGCTACGCCCATTCCTCGCGAAACAAGAAAGTCTCCCGGCCGCCATCCTCCGCTGCGCTGCGGCCTGCAAGCAGGTGCGGCGTCGATCGCCTGCGGCCTGCCGATCGCCATCGAGGCCGCAATGGTGCGGGCTCGAAACAGACATCAAGGAGAACCATCATGGCGACCATCGGCACCTTCA
The DNA here is from genome assembly GCF_001418005.1 of Chelatococcus sambhunathii. Lineage (GTDB taxonomy): Bacteria > Pseudomonadota > Alphaproteobacteria > Rhizobiales > Beijerinckiaceae > Chelatococcus_A > Chelatococcus_A sambhunathii. The sequence goes on from NZ_LIOL01000007.1 coordinate 15,993, forward strand.
AGAAGTCCGGCAACGAGTTCGTCGGCCAGATCGTCACCCTCAGCGTCCAGGCCAAGAACGTCCGCATCGTCCCCGAAGCCAACCGCTCCGGCGAGAACGCCCCCAGCCACCGCGTCTTCGCGGGCCGCGTCGAGATCGGCGCCGCCTGGGCCAAGCGCTCCAACGAGGGCCGCGACTATCTGGGCCTCAAGCTCGACGATCCGAGCTTCACCGCCCCGATCTACGCCAACCTCTTCGACGATGAGGACGGCGACGGCTACAGCCTGATCTGGTCCCGCCCGAACCGCCGCAACGGCGAATGAGGCGCAAGCCCCAGGCCCCGCCCGGACAGCCGGGCGGGGCTAGGCCAGCTCGTTGCAGCCGACACGGCGGGGCGACCGAATCGGTTCGGCGCGATTCGCCCAACTTCCCGTCTTTGGCTGCCAATTTTGCTCGCCTCGTTGGCCAAGAGCGACTATTCTAGTCGTAGTTCTGGCACGCTCGATCGACCCGGTGGGAGGTGATCATGCATGATCACCGCCCGACAATCGCGGGCCGCTCGCGCGCTGCTGGGATGGACGCAGGAGACGCTCGCCGACAAGGCCCTGGTATCGCTGACGGCGCTGAAGCGCCTGGAGTCGGGCCATCGCGCCGTTTACGAGTCGACGGAAGATCAGGTCCGTCGCACGCTGGAGGCCAACGGCATCGTATTCCTGTCGTCAGACCAGGGCGAAGGAGTGATGCTTGTCCGCGCGAAGGCCGAGACCCGCAAGAACCGATGATGCCGCGGGGCGCCGCGGGCATCGATCCTTCGTGCCGACGCGTCGCCTTGCGCTCAGCGCCCGTGGGCGTAGCGTCAACAGCTCGTCGACGCGCGCCAGCGTCGGCCCGCGGGGTTCAGTTTGACACACGATCCGTTCATGGACGAACCGCCGCAGAGCGCCGTTCTGACCAGCTACGACCGCGCGCATATGAAGCTCTATCTGCGCCTGCTCGACGCCGAAACGGACGGCGCTGACTGGCGCGAGGCGGTCGAGGTCCTCTTCGGGATCGATCCCGCAAAAGAACGGGAACGCGCCAGTCGCGTGCACCGCAGTCATCTCGCGCGCGCCCGCTGGATGACCGAGCAGGGTTATCGGCAGCTCGCCCGTGAGACGGACAAGTAACACCCATACATGATGCCGTCACGGCATCGCGTGTTGCACAAAACGGGACTTCTCCAAGCTCGATCAACCCGTAATCGTATCTCCTCCTTCGCACGCGCCCGGCCCGCGGGTCGGGGGAGGAAGCAGAATGGGGCCCGACACATCGCGCTGGCGCTCGTCCGACACCTACGACTATCTGGATCACCTGGTCGCGCCTGACCTTGCCTGGGAATGCCTGAGGCGCAACGCCGTCTATCAACGGGATTTTGCCGAAAGCGCGCGCTCCCCCGACGCCACCGGGCGCCTTGCCGCGACCATCCAGCGGCGCTGGGGGCTGCGCTTTCGCGATCGATCCCACGCTCGATGCGACCGCAGCGACCGTATTCTGGGCGCCTGACATTGACCCCGGCACGGTCGTTCTCACAACCATTCCTGCCGCGCCGGCCGTCGAAAGCACCGTCCTTCCCGAGCTCGATCTGAATACCGCCCGCGCTGGCCCTGACGGGCTGAGCATCGTCCATGGCCGCGGGTCGAGGACGGTTCGGCTCCTGCTCGTGTCCGATGCTTCGCCGGCGGGCCCGCTCGTGGCCGTTGTCTCGCTGGGAGCCGACGGGCTTGACCGGATCGAGGCAGTCGCGCGCCTCTGGCGGGCCATCAACGGCCGGCACGTCCCGGCCGACGCGAGGCTGACGAGCCAGCAGCGACGACGGCTCCGCCGCATGCTTCAGGCCGTAGACGGCCACCACGAAGGCGCGAGCTATCGCGAGATCGCCGAGGCGATCTTCGGGGCCGCGCGCGTTGCCGATTCCCCCTGGAAAACCTCCGCCCTGCGCGACGCGACGATCGATCTCGTGAAGGATGGCCTTGCGCTGATCGCCGGCGGCTATCGCTCCCTCCTGCGCCGGCGCCGCCGCCCATAGCTCGGGCCGCCGCGGGGGTGCGATTTTAGCATCCGCATCTTCGCCATCCCCCAACGTCCCGCCCCTCCGCCACCGTGGCCGCCAATCGCCGGATTTGGCCGGCGATCTGAACGAACGCCCGGAGATGCGACATGACCAATCTCGCCGGCTTGCCGCCGCGCTTCTTGCGGACGCCGGAGGCCGCCGACTTCCTCGGCCTCTCCAGCCGGACACTCGAGAAGCATCGGACCTACGGCACGGGTCCCGCTTATCGCAAGCTCGGCGGACGCGTCGTCTACGCGCTCGACGATCTCAAGGCCTGGGCCGATCGCGGCGCCGTCACCTCGACATCCGACCCGCGCGGCTCGGTGCTGCCAGCGAAGCGTCACGGCCCGGCCCCGGCGCAGGTCGGCCGCGGCCGCCGTTGAGGTACGGGCCATGTCCTCGGCACGACGCAATGGCGAGCGGGAGCAGCTCGATCTCTTCCGGGCGCTGCGGGGCGACCTCGCGCCGCGCGACGCGCAGGACCTCATGGCCTATCCCTTCTTCTCGCTCGCCAAGTCGAAGCGGCTGACGCCGATCGACTTCAAGGCCGGCCCGATCGTCATCCGCGTCGAAGCGGTTCCGGAGCACGGCATGGCGACCATCTGGGACGCCGACGTGCTGATCTGGGCCGCCTCGCAGATCGTGGAGGCGCGCGATCTCGGCCTGCGGCCGTCACGCCTGATGGCGGCGACGCCCTACGAGATCCTCTCCTTCATCGGCCGCGGCGTGAGCGTGCGCGATTATGACCGGCTGAAAGCCGCTCTCGACCGCTTGCAGTCGACCACCGTAGCGACGTCGATCCGCCAGCCGACCGAGCGGCGGATGCATCGCTTCTCCTGGATCAACGAATGGAAAGAGCGAGCGGACGCGCACGGCCGTCCGCTCGGCCTCGAGCTGATCGTGCCGGACTGGTTCTACGCGGCCGTGCTCGACGACGCCCTCGTGCTGACGATCGACCGCGCCTACTTCCGCCTGACCGGCGGTCTTGAGCGCTGGCTCTACCGCCTGGTGCGCAAGCATGGCGGCCGCCAGCCGTCCGGCTGGAGCTTCGACATCGCGTATCTCCACGCGAAGTCCGGCAGCCTCTCGCCGCTCAAGCACTTCGCCTACGACCTGCGCGAGATCGTCCGCCAGCAGACGCTGCCCGGCTACCGGCTGACCATCGAGCAGCCCCCGGACACCCCCGAACGTCTCGCCTTCGCTCCAATCGATCCCGCTGTCCTCGCTTCGCTGGGGCAGCGCGGGACCTCGCGCGCTGGGGATAAGCTGTGAATCGTCTCGTGCTATCGGGGACCGGACCTATCGTGCCATCGGGGACCCGATCCTCGTGCTATCGGGGACCGCAATCGTCGAATCCTGACGCCGATTCAAGACATTCCGCGCGGCGTAACTCTTCTAACCAGGATTCCTTCGGAATCTTTCTAACGGCCGCTCCGCGATCCACACCTGTGCATGAGCGCCGCCGAGAGCGGGGCGCACCATGATCGTCGCGCTGCTCAACCAGAAGGGCGGCGTCGGCAAGACGACGCTCGCTCTTCACCTCGCCGGCGACTGGGCGCGCCGCGGCCAGCGCGTCACCGTCATCGACGCCGATCCGCAAGGTTCTGCCCTCGACTGGTCGCAGCAGCGCGCCCGGGAGTGCCTTCCGCGCTTGTTCGGCGTCATTGACCTGGCGCGCGATACGCTGCACCGGGAAGCGCCCGAGCTCGCGCGCAATGCCGATCACATCGTCATCGACGGTCCGCCCCGCGTCGCCGGGCTCATGCGCTCGGCGCTGCTCGCGGCCGACATCATCCTGATCCCGGTGCAGCCGTCGCCCTTCGACGACTGGGGATCGGCCGAGATGCTCACGCTGCTGAGCGAGGCGCGCATCTATCGCCCCCAGCTCGTCGCCCGCTTCGTCCTCAATCGATGCGCCGCGCGCACTGTCATCGCGCGCGAGACCGCGCTTACGCTCGCCGATCACGACCCGCCGCTGCTCGCCTCCAGAATCGGTCAGCGTGTCGCCTTCGCCGAGGCGGCCCAGTCCGGCCGCCTCGTCTGGGAAGCACACACAGAAAGTCCGGCGGCGCGCGAGATCACCGCTCTTGCCGCCGAGGTCGGGAGGCTGGCGCGATGACGCAGCGCTCCTCGAAACGCGCCTTCATCGCGCGACCGGCCGACCCCGAACGCTGGATCAAGGCGCCAGAACCGCGCGCCAGCGGCAACGGCGACGCCACCGCATTCACCGCGCGGCTCACGATCGACATCACGCCCGAGCTGCGCGGCCGCATCAAGATCGTCGCCTTCCAGCGCGGGCTAACCGTGGCGGACATGCTGCGCGAGCTCCTCGCCCGCGAATTCCCTCCAGCCGAAGGAGACCCGCAATGACCGGTGCGCCCCACCTGCGCCTCCTGCCGTCGCCACTTCCCGCCGACAGCCTGACACGCGTCGAGCTGACCTGGATTGAGAAGAAGGTCGAATACTGGATCCGCTTCGGCAGGGAGAAGGACGAGCAGATCCTCGACCGGCGCCGCCGCGTGCTCACCTTCGCACCCAACAGCACCTTCGCCTTCGTGCGCTGGGCCTCCAATGACCATGGCACCATCCTCTCTCGCATCGACATCGTGCGCGCGATCACGCCCGGCGAGCGCTATCAGACGCTGCCCTTCGTGCGCCCCGGCGGCGACATCCTCCTCAAGATGGAGGGCTGGCCGAAGGTCGAGCGCGTCCTCCAGATCGTCGATGCGATCGAGGCAATCGGCATCGATCCGGCCGAGGTGTCGCCGCATCACTGGCGCCACGTCCACAACCGCCTGACCGCCGGCCAGGAGCCGCGCCGCTACACTGTCGAGCAGCATCGGGCGCTCCTCCTGCGGCGGAGGGTCGAGCCGTGACGCGCTTCGGCTATGTCATGACGACCTCCTTCGCCGTGGTGGCGGTCGGCGTTCACTCCTTCCTCCCGGTCGCCCCGAAGCTCATCTGGAATGCGTCGGCCAGCGTGCCGCTCGGCCTCTATTCCATCGCGTCGGCGCGTCACGTCGAAGTCGCCGACCTCGTTGCCGTCCGCACGCCCGAACCGCTCGCATCCTTCATGGCCGAGCGCCGCTATCTGCCCCGCGGCGTGCCGCTGATGAAGCGGGTCGCCGCCGTTGCTGGCCAGCAGGTTTGCCGCGACGGATCGCACATCACGGTCGACGGCATCGATATGGGTGAGGCGCTGGCGCGCGACCACGCCGGCCGTGTCCTGCCCGCCTGGCACGGCTGCCGCCGCATCGCCGACGGCGAATTCTTCCTCATGAACTGGGCCGCTCCCGACAGCATGGACGGCCGCTACTTCGGCCCGCTCTCCACGAACACGATCATCGGCCGCGCGATCCCGCTGTGGACCGACGAGGACGGCGACGGCCGGTTCGAATGGCGTGCCGCAACGCGGTGACGGCGCACCAAGCACACCCTCTTCACCGCACATAGGGAGCTTTCAATGCCACAGATCGGAGAGTTCGCCCGCACCAAGAACGGCTATGCCGGGCACGTCCGCACGCTCACGCTGAACGGCGAGATCGTGCTCGTTCCGGCCGAACATTCCGACGCCGAGAACGCGCCGGATTACCGCGTCCATCTCGGCGACAGCAACGGGCCTGAGATCGGCGCCGGCTGGAAGCGCACCGGCGAGAAAGCCGGCGATTACGTCTCCGTCCAGATCGACGACCCGGCGCTCAGCCAGCCGATCCGCGCCAACCTGTTCCAGTCGGGCGACGCGAAGTCCGTCTGGGGCCTGCACTGGAACCGTCCCCAGAAGCGGCCGGAGCGAGACTGAGGCGATGCCCATCCGCTCGACATCGCGGAGATGGAGTGAGGCGGCCGGGCGGAGTTCACCCGCCCGGCGTCTTCCCGCTCTTCTCCTTTCCGGCCTGCTGATCGCCGGGCCGTTCACCAGCGTTGCGCTTGCGCAGAACGCGCCTGCCGCGCGTCCTCGGAGCGACCACGCGATCGCAGACTACGTCGCGGAAGCGGCGCGGCGCTTCGGCATACCCGTCGCATGGATATGGGCCGTCATGGGCGCGGAAAGCGCCGGCGATGCGCGCGCCGTCTCGCACAAAGGCGCGATGGGCCTGATGCAGATCATGCCGCACACGTGGTCGGAGCTGCGCATGCGCTACGGTCTTGGCCGCGATCCGTTCGATCCGCGCGACAACATCCTGGCCGGCGCGGCGTACCTGCGCGAAATGCACGACCGCTACGGATCGCCGGGTTTCCTCGCGGCGTATAATGCCGGCCCGCAGCGGTACGAGGAATACCTCGCGGGCGGGCGCGCATTGCCGGCGGAGACGCGTGCCTATGTCGCGACGCTGGCGCTCCTTATCGGCGGCGAACCGTTCGAGAGCGTGACCGCGATTGCGCCCGATCCGCTCACCTGGACGCGCTCGCCCTTGTTCGTCGTGCACGCGAACAACGGTGCGAATGCAGGACCATCGCAAGACCAGCGCGGGTCCGGCAACAACGCGACGGCATCGCGCATGCATGAGGCGATATCGCTTTCACCGCGCTCGTCCGGGCTCTTCGTCGCTTTGGCACGTCCGGAGCCGCCGCAATGACGTGCCCTCTGCCAGATCGCATTCTAGAGAACCCTAGCGCACCAAAGCGTGTGGTGAGGCGGGAGGGCGCAACCACGACCGCACGATGGCAGGATAAAGGGGCGCGAGGTGCGCTTCGGTTCGGTTGTGCTTTTTCAAGGGGTTATGGCGCGATTTCGCGAGGTGCGCATGATCGGCGCAGCCTGCGCATCGGCTCATTTCTCAAGAATATCATCGCGTTAGCGCGATGTGCGGAGCGTCGGGAATGACCGACGAGCACGACTTCCGCATCCGGCCAGGCCGCATCCGCTCGACGAGCGCGCAGCGGGCGCGGCCCTTCATCGCCCAGGCGCTGGCGGCCGCGCAGCGCGCCGGCGGCAGCGTCTCCCGGCAAGGGAAGATCGGGTCCGGCGCGCGGTCCCGGTTCGGGCGCGGCCAGCGCGCCTCGATCCAGGCGAACCGCCTCATCACCGCCCGCTCGCGCGGCGCGGTCATCAAGGCGCGGGTCGTCCGTCATAGCGCGCGGTCAGCGCCGCTCTCGACGCATCTCGATTACCTGCGCCGCGACGGCGTCACCCGCGACGGGGAGAAGGCCCGACTGTTCGGTCCGGGCGGCGATGACGTCGACGTCAAGAACTTCGCGGAGCGGTCCGAGGACGACCGCCACCATTTCCGCTTCATCGTCTCGCCGGACGACGCGCTGGAAATGTCCGACCTCAAGGGCTTCACTCGCGAGCTGGTCGGCCAGATGGAGAAGGATCTCGGGACAAAGCTCGAATGGGTCGCGGTCGATCACTGGAACACCGAGCATCCGCATGTCCATCTGATCGTCCGCGGCGTGCGCGATGACGGCGAAAACCTGGTCATCTCCCGCGATTATATCAAAGAGGGCATGCGCGATCGGGCGCGCGACCTCATCACCCAGGAGCTGGGACCGCGCACCGATCAGGAAATCCGGCAGACGCTCGAGCGCCAGATCGACTCCGACCGCTGGACCAACCTCGACCGCCAGCTCGCCCGCGATGCCTATCGCACCGGCGTCATCGATCTTGCACCGCATGCCGACCGCCAACCCGACGAATTCCATGCCTTGAAGGTCGGGCGTCTGCGCAAGCTCGCAGGGCTCGGGCTCGCCGATGAGATCGGCCCCGGCCAGTGGACCATCTCGGACAAGGCGGAGGCGACGCTGCGCGAACTCGGCGAGCGAGGCGACATCATCAAGCGCATCCACCATGGCCTGACCGAGCGTGGCATCGAGCGCGGCGCGGCGAGCTACGTGCTGGCGTCCGAGAGCCTCAACGATCCGGTCATCGGACGTCTCGTCGCCCGCGGCCTCGACGACGAGCTGAAGGGCACGGCCTTCGCCGTCGTGGACGGCGTCGACGGCCGCACCCACCACATCAAGCTTCCCGACCTAGACGCGGCCGGCGACAGCGCGCCGGGTTCGATCGTCGAGCTTCGGAAATTCGATGACGCGCGCGGCCAGCGCCGCGTGGCGATCGCGGTGCGCTCCGATCTCGACATCGAGCGGCAGGTCACCGCGACCGGCGCGACCTGGCTCGACCGGCAGAATATCGCCCGCGAGCTGGCCGCGCTCGGCAGCGGCTTCGGCGCCGAGGTGCGCGACGCCATGGACCGACGGGCCGAACACCTTGTCGGCCAAGGCCTCGCCGAGCGACAGAAGCGCGGCGTCAGCTTCCAGCCCGGCCTGGTCGACACGCTGCGGCGCCGCGAGCTGGAGGCGGTTGCCGAACGCATCGCCGCCGAGACCGGGCGGCCGCAGGTCAAACCTGAATCCGGCGAATATGTCACCGGCACCTACCAGCGGCGGCTGACGCTTGCGAGCGGCCGCTTCGCCATGATCGACGACGGGCTCGGCTTCAGCCTCGTACCCTGGACGCCATCACTCGAAAAGCAGCTCGGCCGTCACGTCTCCGGCGTCGCCCGAAGCGACGGCGGCGTCGACTGGAGCTTCGGCCGCCAGCGGGGGCTCGGCCTGTGACCACCACCCCAAGCGAAAGGACCAGCCATGTCCGCCACTAAAATTCTCTGGGGCCAGATCTTCACGGTCTTCGCCATCGTCGTGTTGACCACCTGGACCGCCACGGAGTGGACAGCCTACCGGCTCGGCTTCCAGTCCCAGCTCGGACCGCCGTGGTTCATGCTCGGTCATTGGCCGATCTACTATCCGTGGTCCTTCTTTCCGTGGTGGTATTTCTACGACGCCTACGCACCGCCGATCTTCGTCGAGGGCGCCTATATCGCCTCCTCCGGAGGCTTCATCTCGATCGCCGTCGCGATCGGCATGTCGGTCTGGCGGGCTCGCGAGGCGAAGAACGCCGAGACCTTCGGCTCGGCGCGTTGGGCACATGACGACGAGGTGCGCGGCGCCGGCCTGCTCGGCGAAGACGGCGTGGTGCTCGGCAAATATGACCGCGCCTATCTTCGGCACGACGGCCCCGAGCATGTCCTGTGCTTCGCGCCGACCCGGTCCGGCAAGGGCGTCGGCCTGGTCGTGCCGTCGTTGCTGACCTGGCCGGGCTCGGCCATCGTCCATGACATCAAGGGCGAGAATTGGACGCTGACCGCCGGCTTCCGCGCCCGCCACGGTCGGGTGCTGCTCTTCGATCCGACCAATGCGAAGTCGGCCGCCTATAACCCATTGCTCGAGGTGCGCCGCGGCGAATGGGAAGTCCGCGACGTTCAGAACATCGCCGACATCCTAGTCGACCCGGAAGGCAACCTCGAGAAGCGGAACCACTGGGAGAAGACCAGCCACGCGCTCCTGGTCGGCGCGATCCTCCATGTCCTCTATGCAGAGGAAGATAAGACGCTCGCCGGTGTCGCCGCCTTCCTCAGCGATCCCAAGCGGCCGATCGAATCGACTTTGGCGGCGATGATGAAGACGGCCCATCTCGGCGAGAGCGGACCCCATCCGGTGATCGCGTCGGCCGCGCGCGAGCTGCTCAACAAATCCGACAACGAACGCTCCGGCGTGCTCTCGACCGCCATGTCCTTCCTCGGCCTCTATCGCGATCCCGTCGTCGCCGAGGTGACTCGCCGCTGCGACTGGCGCATCGCCGACATCGTCGGCGCCCGCCAGCCGACCAGCCTCTACCTTGTCGTGCCGCCCTCGGACATCGCCCGGACCAAGCCGCTGATCCGGCTGATCCTCAATCAGATTGGCCGGCGCCTGACCGAAGACCTCAACGCTAAAGGCAACCGGCATCGGCTGCTCCTGATGCTCGACGAGTTTCCGGCGCTCGGGCGGCTCGACTTCTTCGAGTCCGCCTTGGCGTTCATGGCGGGCTATGGGCTGAAAAGCTTCCTGATCGCCCAGTCGCTGAACCAGATCGAGAAGGCCTACGGACCGAACAACGCGATCCTCGACAACTGCCATGTCCGGGTATCGTTCGCGACGAACGACGAGCGCACCGCCAAGCGGGTTTCCGATGCGCTCGGCACCGCGACTGAAATGCGCGCGATGAAGAACTATGCCGGCCATCGCCTCTCGCCCTGGCTCGGCCACCTGATGGTGTCGCGCTCGGAGACCGCGCGGCCGCTGCTCACCCCGGGCGAGATCATGCAACTTCCGCCGACCGACGAGATCGTCATGGTCGCCGGCACGCCGCCGATCCGCGCGAAGAAAGCCCGATACTTCGAGGACTGCCGCTTCAACGAGCGGATTATGCCGCCACCCGGGCTGATCGGTTCGACACGGCCGAGTACCGACGACTGGAGCAGCCTGCCGGTTCCGGCTCGGCCGAAAGCTGCGATAACCGAAGCGGCTATCGCGACCGGGAGCCGCGACGAAGATCCGACTGGATCGGAGCGGCGCCACCAGCCCGAGTTGGGGCGCGCCGCCCCGGTCGAGAAGAAGGTGCCGACTGAGAACGAGTTCGAGGCCGGCTTCGAAGACGAGGCCGACGAGGACATCGCGCGCATCAGCCGCGCTAACCAGATCATGCAGGGCGTCGCCCGTCAGGTTTCGCTCGATCCGAACGATGGCATGGAGCTGTGAGACGGCTATGTCCAAGCCTCCCAAGAAACAGCGCCTGTCGGTCTATCTCGAACCCGAGGTGATGAAGGCGCTCGCCGCCCATGCGGCGCGCCGCGATCAGTCGCGGTCATTGATCGCCGAAGCAGCGATCGCATCGTTCCTGTCGCCGGACGCCGCCGAGCGCCAGGAGGCCGCCGCGACCAAGCGTCTCGACCAGTTCGATCGCCGCATGACGCGGATGGAGCGTGACCTCGGCATCTCGGTCGAGACGCTCGCCGTCTTCGTGCGCTTCTGGCTCACCACCAACCCGCCTTTGCCCGAACCGGCGCAGGCCGCCGCGCGGGCCCAGGCGGGCGAGCGCTATGACGCGTTCGTTGCCGCGTTAGGGCGCAGACTCGCCAAAGGCCCGAAGCTGCGGCAGGAGATTTCCGAGGACATCAGCCCCATACCGGAGACGCGATAAAGCGTCGATGAACCTGATAAAAAAGCGGAACGGGCGGCGTGTCGGGCCGCGCACCAGGCTGCGAATGACCGGTCGTGGGACTTTGCCGCCCGACCGCTTCCCGTCGTGGGCGAAGCAAAACGTCATTGAAACGCTCGCGTCGCTCGGCGTCCCGCATCCTTGGCCGCGACCGATCATTCCGTCGGCGACAACCCCTCTTCGGCACGGGCCCGCACGACAGACGGCCTTTGATTCATCCGCTCGAAATAGACCTGAAGGCGCTCGGGTGCCGCGATCTCAAATTGTGCCGCCGCGAGCAGGCACCAGTAGAGATAGGGATCGGCTATCGAGATCGACTGGCCGAGAAGGAACGGCTTTTCTCCCATCTGCTCGTCCAGAAAGGCGAACCCCTTCGTGAGCGCATTGCGCGCCTTCGTTTGCTCCGCTTCGGCCGCTTTCTTGAAGAACGGCCCGAGGCCGCCATGAATGGTCGTTGCCATGTAGGACAGAGCCTCCAATGCCCGGCTTCGCCCCAGCGCGTCCTCCGGAAGCAATTTGCCGCTGTGATCCGCGATATGAGCAAGGATGGCGAGATTCTCGGTTAGGATCGAACCATCGTCCAATTCCAGGGCGGGCACGAAACCGCGTGGGTTGATCGCAAGATAGTCTCTACCGTCACGTGTACGCTTGTCGCGGTCGATCGGCATGAGATCGTATGGCAGATCGGCTTCGATCAACGCGATGTGATCGGCGATGCTGCACGCTGCAGGATAGAAATACAGGCGCATTTTTTGGTCTCCACACGCCGTTTCGAAGGCGCGATTACGTGGTCTGGATTGCTGACCAGCTCCAATTATGAGACAAGAGAAGACCTCACAAGAACGCATAATTTCAGGACATGGTCATATGGGCAGGACCGCCCCGCTCGCCGGACAGAATAGTTGCCGCGCCGTCAGTGAGGTTCTCAGCCGGGTCGGCGACAAATGGTCGGTCCTTGTCATCGTCGCCGTCCGGGAGCGGCCACACCGCTTCAACGAGCTGAAGCGCAAGGTCGGTGGCATATCCCAGCAGATGCTCACATCGACGCTCAAGACGCTGGAACGGGATGGCCTAGTGACAAGGACCGTCATGCCCACCACGCCGCCGCAAGTCAGCTATGCGCTGACCGATCTGGGGCGATCTCTGTCCAGCACCCTCCGGCAGCTCGCCGAGTGGTCAATCGACAACCTCGCCACGATCCAGGAAAGCCGGCGCCAATACGACGAAGGGCGTCCGACATAGGGCCCACTCGCTCTGCCGCGAGCCGCGCGCAAATGCGACCATACCGCTACTCGCGCGTGCTGACATATCGCTGATTGTCGCGACCGCTTAAGGAATCAGCACATAGCCCCCGGAATGGCCGGGCTTGGGTCGTCAGCTGTCACTCCACCATGCGGAGGTGCTGCTCGATGGTGGCCTGCTGCGTTCACCACGGCGAGCAGCCACCGGTTGCGGCAACTCAAGTATTCAGCGACCCCACCTATCACCTGTCTTTGTACGCCATGGTACGACAAGCAAAACAACCTGTTGCCGAGAGCCGATTTCCGGTTCTCTTAATCATCCCCGATCCAGGGACGGCCTGACGCGGTCCCACAAAGAACGGGGACGACGTGGCCACCTCTTCCGAGAAATCCGAGGCGATACTTCGCGGAGCCCGCATGCTGCGGACCGCACTCGGCCCCGCGATCGCCGGTTTCCTCGGAGACGCCAGCGTCGTCGAAGTGATGCTCAACCCCGACGGCCGTCTCTGGGTCGACCGGCTCTCGGAGGGATTGTCCGACACAGGCGAGCGGCTCTCGGCCGCCGATGGCGAGCGCATCGTGCGCCTGGTCGCGCACCATGTCGGCGCCGAGGTCCACGCCGCCAGTCCGCGCGTCTCGGCCGAGCTGCCGGAAACGGGAGAGCGGTTCGAGGGCCTGCTGCCACCCGTCGTCCAGGCGCCAACTTTCGCTATCCGTAAGCCCGCTGTCGCGGTCTTCACCCTGCAGGACTACGTCGCAGGTGGGATCATGACCGCCGAGCAGGCCGAGATCCTGCGCCAGGCGGTTGCCGACCGCCGCAACATCCTGGTCGCCGGTGGCACCTCGACCGGCAAGACCACGCTCACGAATGCGCTGCTCGCCGAGGTGTCCAAGACCTCGGACCGCGTCGTGCTGATCGAGGACACCCGAGAGCTTCAGTGCGTCGCGCCAAATCTCGTCGCCATGCGGACCAAGGACGGCGTGGCGACGCTCTCCGATCTCGTTCGCTCCTCGCTCCGCCTTCGCCCCGACCGGATTCCGATCGGAGAGGTCCGCGGCGCCGAAGCGCTCGATCTGCTCAAGGCCTGGGGCACGGGCCATCCCGGCGGCATCGGCACGATTCACGCGGGCACGTCGTTAGGCGCGCTGCGCCGCCTCGAGCAGCTCATCCAAGAAGCCGTCATCACCGTCCCCCGCGCGCTCATCGCCGAGACGATCGATCTCGTCGCCGTGCTCTCCGGCCGCGGCTCGACCCGACGCCTCGCCGAGCTCGGCCTCGTCGAGGGGCTCGGTTGCGATGGCGACTACCGCGTCCGCCCTGCCACCCAGCCCCTTGAAGGAGACCGCGCATGATCCGCCGAGCCCTGCAGTTCCGTCGCCACGTCGCGACCGCCGCCTCTGTCCTCTTCGTCAGCCTGATGCTGGCACCTGCCGCCCACGCATCAGGCTCCTCAATGCCATGGGAGCAGCCGCTGCAGCAGATCCTTCAGTCAATCGAAGGTCCGGTGGCCAAAATAATCGCTGTCATCATCATTATCGTCACCGGCCTGACGCTCGCCTTCGGCGACACAAGCGGCGGCTTTCGCAGGCTCATTCAGATCGTGTTCGGGCTGAGCATCGCCTTCGCAGCGTCGAGCTTCTTTTTGTCGTTCTTCTCGTTCGGCGGCGGGGTCTTGGTGTAATGGCCGCCGTCCTCGAACAGCTCGACGCGGTGCCGGGCTTTACGATCCCAGTCCACCGGGCGCTGACCGAGCACATTCTGCTCGGCGGCGCGCCGCGCTCCATTGCGATCATGAACGGGACGCTGGCCGGAGCCGTTGGCCTCGGCCTGCGCCTCTGGCTGGTCGGGCTCGCCATCTGGGCTATCGGTCACTTCGCAGCCGTTTGGGCCGCGAAGCGCGATCCGCTCTTCGTGGAGGTTGGTCGCCGGCATCTGCGCATCCCTGGCCATCTGTCGGTCTGAGGAGTGCTGCTATGCTGAACCTCGCCGAATACCGCCGCACCGCCAACCGCCTTGCCGACTATCTGCCTTGGGTCGCGCTAGTCGGCGAAGGCGTCGTGCTGAACAAGGACGGCTCTTTTCAGCGCAGCGCGAAGTTTCGCGGCCCCGATCTCGATTCCGCCGTGGCGGCCGAGCTGGTGGCGGTCGCCGGCCGCATCAACAACGCCTTCCGCCGTCTCGGATCGGGCTGGAGCATCTTTGTCGAGGCGCAGCGCAACGAGGCCGCGACCTATCCCAGCAGCACCTTTCCTGATCCGGCTTCCGCATTGGTCGATGCCGAGCGCAAGGCCGATTTCGAGGAGGAAGGCGCGCATTTCGTTTCGAGCTACTTCCTGACTTTCCTCTATTTGCCGCCAGCCGAAGACGCCGCGCGCATAGAAGCCTGGCTTTATGAGGGGCGTGAGCGGTCCGGTGTCGATCCCCATGAAGTGCTGCGCGGCTTTATCGACCGCACCGACCGGGTGCTGGCGCTGCTCGACGGCTTCATGCCGTCCTGCCGCTGGCTCGATGACGCCGAGACGCTGACCTATCTGCATTCCTGCGTTTCCCTGAGCCGCGATCGCGTGCGCGTCCCTGAAACGCCGATCTATCTCGACGCGCTGCTCGCCGACCAGCCGCTGACCGGTGGGCTGGAGCCCCGCCTTGGCGACGGACATCTGCGCATCCTCACCATCATCGGCTTCCCGACCGCCACCACGCCGGGCCTCCTGGACGAGCTGAACCGGCTGGCCTTTCCCTATCGCTGGAGCACGCGGGCGATCCTGCTCGACAAGACCGACGCGACCCGACTGCTGACCAAGATCAGGCGGCAGTGGTTCGCCAAGCGCAAGTCGATCGCAGCGATCTTCAAGGAGGTCATGACCAACGAGGCGTCCACGCTCGTGGACACCGACGCCGCCAACAAGGCCGCCGATGCCGACATGGCCTTGCAGGAGCTCGGCGCTGATGTCGCCGGCATGGCCTATGTCACGGCCACCATCACGGTCTGGGACACTGATCCTCGCGTGGCCGACGAGAAACTGCGGCTGGTCGAGAAGGTCATTCAGAGCCGTGACTTCACGGCCATGGCTGAGACGGTCAATGCCGTCGACGCCTGGCTCGGCTCGCTGCCGGGACATGCCTACGCGAACGTCCGGCAGCCCCCGATCTCGACGCTCAATCTCGCCCACATGATCCCCCTCTCTGCCGTGTGGGCGGGGCCGGAACGGAATGACCATCTCGGAGCGCCCCCCTTGCTCTACGGCAAGACCGAGGGATCGACTCCGTTCCGGCTTTCCCTCCACATCGGCGACGTGGGTCACACGCTCGTCGTTGGTCCCACCGGCGCCGGCAAATCCGTGCTGCTGGCGCTCATGGCGCTCCAGTTCCGCCGCTACGAGGGCGCCCAGGTCTTCGCCTTCGATTTCGGAGGCAGCATCCGGGCGGCGGCGCTCGCCATGGGCGGCGACTGGCACGATCTCGGCGGCGGGCTGACGGAAGGTTCGGACGCCTCCGTCTCCCTCCAGCCGCTCGCGCGTATCCACGACACCTACGAGCGTGCTTGGGCGGCCGACTGGATCGTCGCCATCCTCATGCGAGAGGGCATCCAGATCACGCCCGAGGTGAAGGAGTATATCTGGACGGCGCTGACCTCGCTCGCCTCCGCACCGCTCGAGGAACGCACCATCACCGGCCTCGCGGTGCTATTGCAGTCCAACGACCTGAAGCAGGCACTTCGGCCGTTCTGCGTCGGCGGAGCCTATGGCCGCCTACTCGACGCCGAGACGGAACATCTCGGCAGTTCGCAAGTGCAGGCATTCGAGATCGAGGGCCTTGTCGGCACGGGCGCTGCCCCGGCCGTGCTCTCCTACCTGTTCCATCGCGTCAGTGACCGGCTCGACGGACGGCCGACGCTGCTCATCATCGACGAGGGCTGGCTAGCGCTCGACGACGAGGGATTTGCCGGCCAGCTCCGCGAATGGCTGAAGACGCTGCGCAAGAAGAACGCCAGCGTGATCTTCGCCACGCAGTCGCTCAGCGACATCGACAATTCATCCATCGCACCCGCCATTATCGAGAGCTGCCCGACGCGGCTCCTGTTGCCGAACGAGCGGGCCATCGAACCGCAGATCACGGCCATCTATCGCCGCTTCGGCCTCAATGACCGGCAGATCGAAATCCTCGCGCGGGCGACACCGAAGCGCGACTATTACTGCCAGTCGCGGCGGGGCAACCGGCTCTTCGAGCTAGGCCTGTCCGAAGTTGGCCTCGCGCTCTGCGCCGCTTCCTCCAAATCCGACCAGACCTTGATCGCCGACCTCGTCGCCGAGCACGGCCGCGACAGCTTTCTCGCCGCCTGGCTGCGCCTGCGCGGCGCCGAATGGGCGCTCGACCTCATTCCCAACCTCGACAACCTGGAGACCAAACCATGATGATCCGTCACTCGCACGGGGCGCTCATTGCCGCATCGATCCTGTCCATGCCGCTGGCGCTGTCGCCGATGCTCGCGACGCCGGCTCACGCCATCATCGTCTTCGATCCGTCGAACTATGCCCAGAACGTCCTGACGGCGGCGCGCACGCTGGAGCAGATCACGCATCAGATCACCTCGCTTCAGAATGAAGCCCAGATGCTCATCAATCAGGCTCGCAACCTTGCGAGCCTGCCGTTCTCCGCTCTTCAGCAGATCCAGCAATCGGTGAGCCGCACGCAGCAGCTTCTGAGCCAAGCCCAGAACATCGCCTTCAACGTCCAGCAGATCGACCAGGCGTTCCAGCAGAAATACGGCAACGTCTTGCTCTCCGCGACCGACCAGCAGCTCGTCGCCGATGCGCGCTCGCGCTGGCAGAACACCGTCGGCGGTCTTCAGGACGCGATGCGCGTGCAGGCCGGCGTCGTCGGCAATATCGACACGAACCGCACGCAGATGTCGGCCCTCGTCGACCAGAGCCAGTCGGCAACCGGTGCGTTGCAGGCGACCCAGGCCGGTAACCAGCTTCTCGCCCTCCAATCGCAACAGCTCTCCGACCTTATCGCCCTGATCTCGGCCAATGGCCGCGCCGGCGCGCTGACGGAGGCCGAGCGGGCCGCGGCCGCCGCACAGGGGCGCGAGCAGCGCCGCCGCTTTCTGACGCCGGGCAGCGGCTACCAGCCCGGCAACGCGCAAATGTTCAACAGCGGCAATTGAGGGCGAGCGAATGGACGGCAGGATGTTCGCTCGACTCGGCGCCGTCGTGTTCGTCGCCATCGCCATCACGGCGACAGTGATTGAGCTCACCCTCGAGCAGGATCCGCCGACATCACAACCGGCGCGTCCCCTTCAGACCGAACGTGACCCGCTGCGCGAGGGTCAGCGCCGGTGCCAGCAGCTCGGACAAAAGGCGGCCGAGGATAGCGAATGTCTGCGCGTCTGGGCCGAGACCCGCGACCGGTTCTTGCGCTCCACGCCGGCGCCCGCATCGCCCGCCTCCAACGAAGGGCGGTGAACCGTGGGCGGCGCCGGCGTCATCGACAATTTCCTCGGGGTCTTCACCCGCTATATCGACTCCGGCTTCGGTCTGCTCGGCGGCGAGGTCGCCTTCATCGCGACAACGCTCATCGTCATCGACGTGACGCTCGCCGCGCTGTTCTGGAGCTGGGGCGCGGATGACGACATCATCGCGCGGCTCGTCAAGAAGACCCTGTTCGTCGGCGTCTTCGCTTATCTGATCGGCAATTGGAACAACCTGGCGAAGATCGTCTTCGATTCCTTCGCGGGGCTCGGCCTCAAGGCGTCCGGCACGGGATTCACCGCGCAGGATCTGATGCGGCCGGGAAAGGTGGCCCAAACCGGCCTCGACGCCGCCCGGCCATTGCTCGAATCCATCTCGGACCTGATGGGCTGGATCGCCTTCTTCGAGAACTTCATCCAGATCGCCTGCCTGCTGTTCGCCTGGGCGCTGGTCATTCTGGCCTTCTTCATTCTGGCCATCCAACTCTTCGTCACCCTCATTGAATTCAAGCTCAGCACCCTGGCCGGTTTCGTCCTGATCCCCTTCGGCCTGTTCGGCAAGACCGCCTTCATGGCCGAACGGGTCCTCGGCAACGTCATCTCGTCCGGCATCAAGGTGCTGGTGCTCGCCGTCATCATCGGCATCGGCTCGACACTGTTCAGCCAGTTCACGGCCGGCTTCGGCGGCGCGACACCGACCATCGATGACGCCATGGCCGTCGTGCTGGCCGCGATGTCGCTGCTCGGCCTCGGAATTTTCGGCCCCGGCATCGCATCCGGTCTCGTCAGCGGTGGTCCCCAGCTCGGGGCGGGCGCCGCGGTCGGCACCGGTCTTGCCGCCGGCGGGATAGTGCTTGCGGGCGGCGCCGCCGCCGGCTTAGCCGCGAAAGGAGGCGCTGCTGCCTTCTCGACAGGCGCGGCCGCTGTGCGTGGCGGTGCGACCGCAGCCGGCGCCGTCTCGGCCGCCTACAGCCTCGGCTCGCTTGGACAGTCCGGCGCGGCCGGTGTCGCATCCGGGCTAAGTGGTGTTGCGCGCGCGGCCGGCGGGGCGGCGACGTCACCGCTTCGCCGCGCGATGACAGGCGTCCAGTCCAGCTTCTCCGATGGCGCGAAGGCCGGTTTCGGCGCGACTGGCGGCTCCTCGACCATGGGCACGGTCGGCGACGCGGCCGAATCTCCGTCCGGATCGACCCAGCCATCCAATGCATCGCCTGGCTGGGCGCAGCGCATGCGCCAATCCAGCCATATGGGCCACGCCGTCCAAACGACCGCGCACGCCGTCCGTTCCGGCGATAGCCACGGCTCCGGCTCTTCCGTCAATCTCTCCGAAAGCGACCGCTCATGAACCTCTTTAAGCGACCGGCAACCCATTACGGCAAGACGCCGGAACCCGAGACGCCATACCAGCGCGCGGCACAGGTCTGGGACGAGCGTATCGGCTCCGCCCGCGTGCAGGCGAAGAACTGGCGTTACATGGCCTTCGGATCGCTAATCCTCTCTGCCGGTTTCGCGGCCGCGCTCGTCTGGCAGTCGGCACGCGGGACCGTCGTGCCGTGGGTGGTGCAGGTCGATAATCTCGGCCAGGCGCAGACGGTCGCCCCCGCGACCGCCGACTACCGTCCGACCGATCCTCAGGTGGCGTGGCACCTCGGCCGCTTCATCGAACAGGTCAGGAGCATCCCCGCCGACCCGATCATCGTGCGCCAGAATTGGCTGCGCGCCTATGAATGGACGACCGATCGCGGCGCTGCCGCGCTCAACGACTATGCCCGCGCCAACGACCCGTTCACCAAGGTCGGCAGGCAACAGATCGCCGTCGAGGTGTCGAGCGTCATCCGCGCTTCCCCTGACAGCTTCCGGGTCGCCTGGACCGAGCGTCACTACGAAAACGGCCAGATCTCCTCGACGCAGCGCTGGACCGCGATCCTGACCGTCGTGATCCAGCCGCCGCGTGATGCCGAACGGCTCCGAGCCAATCCGCTTGGCATCTACGTCAATGCGATCTCTTGGTCGCGGGAGATGAGCCAGTGAGCCGACCGACGATCCACACATCCGGCATTCCGGTTCTCCGTAAACCCACCTTCGCGGCTTTGCTGCTTTCCGCCACCGTGCTGTCGGGCTGCGCGACCTACAAGCCGCCAGAAATCAGCTACGACAACAACGTGCCGCCTCTGCCGGCGGTGCCCGCAGCCGCCACCGATGACCGGCCGCGGCCTCTGCACGTCCCGCCGGCCTGGACGGTCGCGCGCGGCGGCAATGCGGCCGGCACCCCGGCCGCACGTGTCGAGAACGCCAATGCCGCCGCCCGCGTCGAGCCGCGTCGCGAGGGCTATTACAACGCCATCCAGATTTATCCGTGGAGCGAGGGCGCGCTCTATCAGGTCTATGCCGCGCCGGGCCAGATCACCAACATCGCGCTGGAACCGGGCGAGAGCCTGACCGGTGCCGGCCCGATCGCGGCCGGCGACACGGCCCGCTGGATCATCGGTGACACCGAGAGCGGTTCGGGAACGACCCGCCGCGTCCATATCCTCGTGAAGCCGTCGCGCCCGGAGATATCAACCAACCTCGTCGTCACCACCGACCGGCGCACCTACATGATCGAACTGCGCGCCCGCGAAGCGCTCTACATGCCCGCCGTTGCATGGGCCTATCCGGCTCCGCCCGCAGGACAACGCCAGGCCGTTCCCGCCACGCCAGTCATCCCGGCCGTGGCGGCACGCAACTACCGCTATGGCCTGACTGGCGACAATCCGGCGTGGAAGCCGGTCGCCGTCTATGACGATGGCCGCAGGGTCTATGTCGAGTTCCCGCGCGGGATCGTGCAGGGCGAGATGCCGCCGATCTTCGTTCTCGGCTCGAATGGCGAGGCGCAGATCGTCAACAGCCGCATTCACCAGCACATCCTGATCATCGACCGCCTGTTCGGCGCGGCGGAGCTGCGCCTTGGCAGTGGCGACCGCCAGCAGACCGTCAGGATTGTCCGCACCGATGGGAGGCCATCGTCATGACCGATACCGAAACCGATGCGGCCGCACCGATGCGGCTTCGCGCCGAGCCGCCACGCGTCACCCGCCTGTCGCGCAAGGTGCTCGCCAGTGTAGGGGCCGTCGCGTTGGTCGGCCTCGGTGGCGCCCTGATCTATGCGCTTCAGACCCGCGATGGCGGTGGCAGCAACGAGGAACTCTATTCGACGACCAATCGGCAAACCGCCGATGGTCTCGCGGGCTTGCCGCGCGACTACACCGGGCCGGTCCTCGGCCCGCCGCTGCCCGGCGATCTCGGCCGTCCGATCCTCGACGCCCAAACACGGGGTCAGCCGGTCGTGCCGCCCCCGATGACGGCGCCGGCCGTTGACGACGCGGAACGCCGCCGGCTGGCTGAGGAAGAGGCCGCCCGAACCTCGCGCGTCTTCTTCCAGACAGCCCCCGGAACCGCGAGCACCGCCGGAACGCCGGGCGGGATGACCGCACCGAATCTCGCTGGCCTCGGCCTCAACGGCCAGCCGACGGCGCAGGACCGCCAGTTGGCGTTCCTCAATGCCGCCGTGGACCGGCGCACGGTCGCGCCAGATCGCGTCGTGCCGCCGGCTTCGCCCTATGTGCTTCAGGCCGGAGCGGTCATCCCGGCCGCGCTCATCACCGGCATCCGTTCCGATCTGCCCGGTCAAATCACCGCACAGGTGACGGAGAACATCTACGACAGCCCGAGCGGCCGATTCCTGCTCGTGCCCCAGGGCACCCGCATCATTGGCCAGTATGACAACAGCGTGCAGTTCGGCCAGCGCCGCGTGCTGCTCGTCTGGAACCGGCTCATTTTGCCGAACGGCCGCTCCATCGTGCTGGAACGCCAGCCCGGCGCCGACACCCAGGGCTATGCCGGTCTCGAGGACGGCGTCGATTACCACTGGTGGGATCTGATGAAGGCGGCCGGGCTCTCGACCCTGCTCGGGGTCGGCACGGAGCTCGCGACCAGCGACGAGGACCGCCTGATCCGCGCCATCCGCGACGGGACGCAGGACACCATCAACCAGGCCGGGCAGCAGATCATCCAGCGCCAGTTGCAAGTCGCTCCGACGCTGACCGTTCGGTCGGGCTTTCCAGTCAGGGTCATTGTGACCCGCGACCTTGTATTCGAGCCTTACGGAGGCTGATCCGTGGCAGCACTCAAGTATTTATCCGACGCCACTCCCTCATTTTCATCTCAAGATTACAGCAGTAATATGTCTAGTTATTTAAAATCCAACGCCCGTCTTGTACTTTCAATGAATGAACGCCAAGGCGCACTTGATCTTTTTGCATCATCGATTGCAAATTTCTTCATACTTGACAATGCAACAGCATAAACAGAGTCCGCATCATCTGGATGCAGCAATCGTTCAAAATTGAACCCCCCTTCGAATTGAAACCACGCACATATCGCCTGCTTGTCCAATGAACGAGACAGCCACAACGATAGGCATTCTTCGAGCCTGTCCGGAATATGGCTCAGCCGTATATCGTAAACAAACAATCTCCTTCCACCCAGAAGGCCTGCATCGTCAATAAGCTCAAATGGGCGCACCTCTCTCACGGGAATCCCGCCGGGAAAAGAGAAATCGATAATATTATCTTCAACATCATGGTAAAATAAGGAATACATGCAGAAATTTGCATATACAAGATCCCACAGCAAAGCATCTCTTAGGGTGATCATCTTATGCCCCACTGCGCAATCTGGTTAGCATCTGGCACTATCGCAGAGAGAACATTACCTTGATATGGCCCCTCCTTCGCCACGAACATTACAACAGGCTTGTCGTCCAATTTGCCTACGAAGGCCTTTGTTGCGGTCCCGCCAAGTCGCCAATCGAAGGTCATCGTGGGATCGGTCAGTATAGAGGAGGTTTTCAACTCAAAAATCTCCTTTCTCGAGACAAGGGATCCCGAATTCGGAATTATACCTTCGTCGATTAAATGGCGCATCGCGTGCCCCCCGTTTCCTCGCATATTTGCATATGCGGAAGAAGCCGTGTCTCGTGTGAAGCTGATCGTTCTTCCGTGGCTACCAACGGCTGCTTGCCCGATAGCCAATACAGCTGCGCCGACATACTTCAGATCGGCGATCTGCTGATCGGTATAGCCGTTCTCCTTTCCGAATGAAGTAGCCCACGCGTCGAACTGCTCCTTGGCGAGAGCGGCGCCGGTGGCGAAGGCCCAAGCCACCGTGTCATAGGCTTCCAGTGCCTCCGCACCGCCAGCCTTGTAGACGGCAGCACGCGTGAGCTCATTGACGAGCTCAGCGCCAAGACCCACCACCTCGCTTAGGGGCTTGTCGCCAACGCCAAGCTGCTGGTCCAGCTTGCGCATATAGGCCGCAACATCGGAGATGCCCAGCGTCTCCTTGAGCGGCTTGCCGGACGCGGCGGCTTCGTCCAGTTGCTTCTGCAGGGTGCCCGCCAGGATCTGCAGGCACTTCTCCCGTTCTTCGGCAGTAAGCTGGTATTCCTTGTTGTCGGCACCGACGTAAGTGCAGCCGCTCGCTTGGGCGTAGGCGGAAGGGACGAGCAGCTCGAACAGGTTGAATCCCTGCTTGCCGCCGCCGCAGCTCAGGACTGCATCGAGCGAGAGGTTCTTCGAAGCCAGCGCGTCGAGCACATCGCCGATGCGCCTTGCTGATTCAGGCCCAAGCTGGCTGCGACCGAGCAAGCCTTCAGTGACCGCTTGCGCTGCCTCGATCAGCGTCTTCCCGGCGAGGTCAACGGTTGACGCGGCCTCGGCGACCGTGCGGTCGAACCTGGCGAGCGAGTTGGCGGTGTTCTCCAGGTTCTGCCGGATGCCCTGGAAGCCCGAGCCGATCTCCTCCACCGCCGAAGTCGAGGCGTAGAACTCCACACCCGAGCGCTCGTCCCTGGTGATCTCCTGCGCCTTGTCGAGGTCACGGTTCAGCGCGGCGACATCCTGGGTCTGGTTCTCCGCGTCGCGGATGATGATCTCACCGTCACCGACCGTGGCCCGCGTCTCCTGCTCGCGCTCGTATTCCGCCACGTGCCCGGAGACGCTGGCGCCCTTGAGCACCCCGCCGACGGCGTTGGAGTTGAAGCCGGCCTGGACGCTCCAGGACGAGCCCCTGTCGTGGTCGTGGATGTCGGAGAAGCCGAGCGTGCCGGTGTCGAGAGTGAGATCCCCGGCGAGCGAGGCGATGACCGCGCCGTCGATTTGGGTGTGGCCCTCGACACGGGCGTCGAGCATCTCCCGGGCGACGATCGCCGTCTGGTCGTTGACCCAGCCATGGTCGGAGGAGCCTTTGCCGAGCCCCCCGGACACGGAGACCGACGACGGGCTCGAACCAAGACCGATAACGACACTGCCTCCGATATTGCTGGAGCGGCTCGCCCCGTGGCCCACATCCTGGCGCGAGGCGACGGTGAGGTCGCCGCCGACGTCGAGGAGAACGTCCGTCCCACTGGCTCCGGCGCCGGCAAAGGTCGCATCGCGCCCGGTCACGACCACAAGGGTGTCACCGGCATGGAGCACGGCATTCAGGTTCTGGAACCCGCTCATCTGGTCGCGGGCATGCGCCACCGAGCCGGAGGCACCGATGCCGAGCGAGCCGCGCGAGCCTTCCGGAGCGCCCAGGCTGAAGCTCGCCTGCAGCCCCACCCCGAAGCTCTTCGATGAGGACGACTGGAACGAGCCGTAGCCGGATTGGGCACTCTCGACGAGGAGGTCACGGCCGACGTCGAGGATGAGGTCCTGCCCGGCAATCGCGTGCGTGCCCTGAAGGTGCATGTCGCGGCCGGCGGTCAGCGTCAGGTCGCCGGCGGCGGTCAGCGTCGTCGGCCGCGCCGTCTCGCCGTAGGCCCATTGCCGGCTCGTCGAGGAGGAGGCACCGGCGGTGATCGAGCCGGAGAGGGTCGGGTTCGACAGCTGCAGGGCGGCGTCGACCCCCTGCATGATGCCGGAGGCCATGCCGATCGCCTTGTAGGCGTCGTTGCCGTAGCCGGAGTTGAAGGTGGAGGCGGCGCCCTTCAGCTGCTCGAGTGCGCCCGAGACGTTCTGGCTGACCTCGGCCTTCAGGCCGACGAAGCTCTGCTTGCGGATCTCGAGTTCGCGCTCCACCTCCGTGGCGGCGAGCAGCGCAAGGTCCCGCCCGGCGGTGACGGCGATGTCTCCGCCGGAGACGATGTCGGCCGCGATGGCGGTGACGTCGCGCCCGGCGGTGATGACGACGCCGCTGCCGCCCTGGATGAGCGAGGCCTCGGCGACCGTCTTCTCGTGCGTCTGATAGAGACTGTCGCGATGGGCGCCGATCGACAGCGAGGCCGAGCCGTTGCCGGCGGAGACGCCGATGCCGACGCCGGAGACTTTTCGCGAGTAAGTCGAACTCTCGGCCTCCATGCCGGGGGCGATGGTGACGTCGCGCCCGGCGGCAAGGCGCGCCTCCTCCACCGCGGCGATGGCCGAGCCGACGATGTCGATGTCGCCCTTGGCGCTGATGTCGACATTGCCGCCGGCGGTGAGCGAGGAGGCGACGTTGTCGACCTCGGCCGTGGTCGAGGCGACCTTCTTCGAGCGGTAGACATCCATCCAGCCGTCGCCGAAATGGAGGCCGACGCCGGAGGTCTTTTTCCAGTAGGCCGTATCGCGCACGTCCTCACCGGCGAGGAGGCGCACGGAGGCATCCTCGCGGCCGTCAGCGCCGGCACCAGCCGCGACGGTGAGATCCTCGCCCGCCGCCAGATGACTTGCCACGACCGTCACGTCGCCGGCCGCCGCGACGGTGAGATTGCCGCCGGCCGAGACCAGCGAAGCGACGTTGCGCTCCTCATGCTTGCTGTAGCCGAAGGACGAGCGGCGCAGGACGTTGCCCTTCCTGCCGCCCGCGGCGATGTCGGTGACGTCGACGACCGACGAGATGACGATTTCCCCGGCCGCCGCGAGGGTGGCATCTTCCGCCGCCGTCACCGTCGACCCCGCGACGACGAGATTGCCGCCGGCGGCGATGGTGAGGTCGCCGCCGGAGGCGACGAGGCCGGCGGCGTGCTCGACGGTGTCGATCCGCGTCCAGCGCTTCTTGTTGCCTTCGAAGAGGCTGTTGGCGATCTGCTGCGCCTCGAGGATGATGTCGCCGCCCGCCTTGAGGGCGAGGCTGTCGTTGCCGACGAGGACGCCGCCGCGGTTGACGAGGTCGCGCTCGGTGGTGATGAGCAGGCTGTCGGCCACGATGAGGCCGCCCGACTGCAGCTCCTGCCAGGCGTAGCGCCCCTGCGCCGTCCAGGCGGCGCGCTGCTCGTTCAGGAACTCCCCGGCGGTGATGGTGAGCGTGTTCTCGGCGAGGATGGCGCCGGTGTTGTGCACCCTCTCGCCCTCGAGGAGGATGTCGCCGGCGATGAGCTGGCCGCCGGCGTCCTTCACCCATTCGCCGAGCCGGTCCTCGGGCAGGAGCAGCTGCGGCACGAGGACCGGGCGGCCGTCGATGAGCTTTTCCTCGTACCAGAGGATGGGCTCGGCGATGCGTGCCTTCTGCTCGTCGCTCAGCGCCTGGCCGAGGCGAATGTCGGGATTGGCCTTCAGGAAGTCGACCGTGCCCTGGTAGAGCGCCTCCTGCTGTTCGACGGGATTGCGGTAGGAGGGATCGAGGACGGCGCGGCCCGTCTGCTCGATGAGCGCCTCACGGATGAGCCGGCGCTCCGTGGTCGGGTCGGCGAAGACGGTGATGGGGCCGCGCACGTCGCCGACCTCGGCGAGGATCCAGCCCGGGCTGCGCTCGTCGGTGCCGCCCGGGATGGGCGCGCCGTTGAGGAAGGTGACGTCGCCGACGGTGACCGGCTTCGGCGCGGCAACGGCGCCGGCATAGGCGGCAAGGTCGATCGCCGCATCCGGCAGGCGCGGCGCCGCCGTCGGCAGGTTGCGGTCGGTGATGCCGATGGTGATCGCCGGCGCCTTGATCTGGGCGGTCTGGGATTGCACCGTCCCGGTATTGGTGAAGCTGCCGCTGGCATTGGCGCTGAAGGCCCCGCCGGCATGGAAGAGGGCCGGCGTCTCGCCCACCGCATAGACATAGGGCCCGTAGAACACGCCCTTGCGGATGGCGGTCTGCGTCATCGTCAGGGTGCGGGCGAGGTTCTCAACCGTGCCGGCGGTGATGACGAGGTCGGTGCCGGCAATGATGGACGAGGCCAGGTTGCGCACGGCGCCGGCGCTGATGGCGAGCCGCCCGTCGGCCTGGATGGTGGCGGCGCCCGAGGTCTCGTACTGCGTCTTCTCGTTGCCGTAGGCGTCGGTGCCGCCGGGGATGACGTAGTCATAGTTGGAGATGCCGACGTCGGTGCGGGTGTTGAGCACCGTGCCGCCGACGGTGATCGCCATGTCGCCCAGCGCCTCAATGACCGAGGCATGGTTCCTCAGGTCGCCGGCCGCGCGGATATCGGCATCGCCGCGGGTGAACAGGACGCCGCCGCCCGGATTGCCCGGATTGTTGCGGCCGACGAGGATCGAGCCGCCGGTCGAGGCAAGGCCGAGGAAAGTGCGCGAGGCGATGGTGCCGAGGACGGTGAGGTTGCCGGCGACCGCAAGCGCGAGGCTGCCGTCGACGATCAACTGCTCGCCCGCGCCGATGGTGAGCCCCTGCCCCGTCAGGGTGAGCGCCAGGTCCTTGCCGAAGTTGAAGGAACCGCGATCGGCGCCGCCGGCGCGCGTAAGGTCGAGGTCGGTGGTGGCCGCCTGGACGGCGGCGCCGTCGAGGCCCTGCAGGACGGAATGGGCGCGGTTGGCGAGATGGCCGGCGACGAGCGCCGTCAGAGTCTTGCCGGACAGCACGGCGAGGCTGCCGGCGGCGCCGCGGCTGTCGAGGCTCGCCGCCTGCAACTGCAGGGCGCCTGCCGCATCGACGATGCCGGCATTGACGAGCGCGCCGGCGAGCGCCAGCGTCACATTGTCCCCCGCAACATGGGCGCCGGCGGCATTGGTGAGCCCGGCGGCCGCCAGGAAGATATCGCCGGCCGCCTTCACCGTGCCGCTGTTGGCGATGGTGCCGCCCGCCGCGATGCCGATGGCACCGCCGCTCTCGATGCGGCCGGCATTGGCGAGGACCCCGCCGATCTCGGCCTCGACGAGGCCGAGCGCCTCGATGACGCCGGCATTGTCGACGTCGCCCGTGACGGCGAGCGCGACGAACCCGCCCGCAAGGCTCGCCCCGGCGCGGTTGGCGAGGGAGCCGGCGGCGAGCGCGAGGCTCTCGGCGCCGATGGCGCGGCCGCCGTTGTCGAAGGCCCCGGCGACGATCAGGTCCGCCGTGACGGCCGACAGGAGGCTCGCCGCCGAGCCGGCGCGGTAGGAGGCGGAGCGCAGCGTCAGCGCCCCGTCGCTGGCGATGACGCCGCCCGTGTTGGTGACGTCGCCGGCGACGATGGCGAGGCAGCGCGGCGACAGGATGCGGCCGAGGTTGGTGAACTCGCCGGCGACGGCGAGCGTCAGCTCCGGCCCGTAGACGACGCCGCCCGCTTCATTGGTCAGCACGTCGCTCGCCAGCGTCGCCGTCAGGCGGCCGTAGAGTGTGCCGGCATTGACGATGGCCTCGCTCGCGGTGAGCGCCAAGTGATCCTGGACGAGCGCGCCCGTGGCGCGGTTCTCGAAGCGCTTGCCGACGGTGAGCGCAAGGTCGGGATAGTCGAGGACCGTGGCGTTGGTCAGCGTCTCGCGCGCGGCGAGCGTGACGCGCCCGGGCGCCGAGAAGGCCGTCCCCTCCCCGAGCGTCAGGTCGGGGGCCGCGACGGTGACGTCGGTCTCGGCGGCGAGCCCCGTGGCGTCGAGGCGGATGCGGCCGAGGCCCGAGACGGAGATGTGCCGGCCGGCGGCGACGAAGCCGTCGATCGTGACGTCATCAGCCTCGATCGCCACGTTGCCGAGCGCCGAGGCGGTGCCCGCCGCGAACAGCGTCCCCGACGAGCGCAGGCTGATCGCCCCGCCGGCCGCGAGCGTGCCGCGGCTGTCGAGCGAGCGGATCGCCTCGGCGACGATGTGCTCGTTGGCGGCGAGGCGCGCGCCCGCCGCCACCGTCACGTCACGGCCGCGCGCCGTGAGCCGGCCGGCCGCGGCATGGTCCCCGGCGAGGCTGAGCGCGCCCTCCGCCCTGAGGTCGAGGTCGCCCGCCGCCGCGGCGCCGGCGAGCGACAGGTCGCCGAGCGAGCGCACGACGAGGTCGCCCGCGCCCGCCGTCAGCGTGCCGGTGAGATGGACGCCGAGGTCGAGGTCGCGCGACAGCACCGAGATGGTACCGGCGCTGACCGTGCCTGCCGCGCTCGAGCGGATGGCCGGGCCGGAGACGGCCGGGATGTCGACGCCGGCGAGCGGCGTTGCGATGTCGCTCTGCTGGTCCCAGTGGACCGCGCCGGCCCTGAGGCGCACGCGCTCGCTCGCCGTCACCGCCCCGTCGATGGCGAGCTGGCGGCCGACGAGATCGATGCGGGAAAGGGCGCCGTCCGGCGCCGAGACGCCGGTGCCCTCGATCGACACGGTGCCGCGCCGCACCGTGAAGCCGACCGTGCCGGTCGCGTAGTCCGGCACCGGCACGCCGGTCGACAGCGTCACCCGGCCGGTGTTGAGGAAGGCGCAGGAGCGGCAGGTCACCCCGTTCGGGTTGGCGACGATGACATCGGCCTTCGCGCCGAACACCTCGGTCGGGCCGTTGAGCAGCGAGGACGAGGTGCCCGTGACCTCGTTGAGGATGACGCTCGCCGGCCGCCGGCCGACGAGGTTCGGGTTGGCGCCGATCTCGCCGCCCAGCACCGAGGTGCCGCCGAGCCCCGAGTTGTTGAGGATGAGGCCGCGCGTGTCGACGTTGTACTCGCGGAACTTGTTGTGCGAGAGCCCGCCCAGCGACGGCGCCGTGATATCGACCACCGGCGCCCCGCGCGGCGAGACCCCCACCCGCGGCCGGAACGCGATCGGCGCCGTCGGATCCGTGATCACCTGCGCCTCAGCCAACCCCGCCGTCAGCGGCTGCAAAGCCACCAGCACCGCCGCCAGAAGACCGCCGGCCCGCCCGACGAGCGAGGCCCCGATCCGCGACAGGCGAAACCCGGCCGGGGATTTGTGCGCATTCGAGCTCCGGGAGGAAACGTAATCGGGACGCATCGGCTGTCTCTTCGGATTGGCTGCGGGAGGCCGCGTTCAGCTACTTGGGACGGCTATTGCGCCACCCTCCACGCCTTGGCCTCGGCCTGCGCTCTGGTGACATCCTCGGCGGACAGCCCGGCCGTGACTCGGGCGAGGGCTTCCGTGCCGCCCGGGTGCTGGCGGGCGGCGGCGAGGTTGTAGTGGACGTGCGCCTTCATGAGGTCGGGCGGCAGGCCGAGGCCCGCCTCGTACATGGCGCCGAGCTCGAACAGGGCGACCGGATTGCCGAGGGCGGCGGCCCTGCCGAAATAATCCGCCGCCTTCACCGGATCCTTCTCGACGCCGAGGCCGTCGCGCCAGATGAAGCCGAGCGCGTTGAGCGCGCCGATGTTGTTCTCGGCGGCCGCCTTCTCGTACCAGGCACGGGCCTTGGCCGGATCCTTGTCGACACCCCTGCCTTCGGCGAAGAGCCCGGCGCAGTTGAAGGCGGCATCGGCATCACCCTTCCCGGCCGCCTCGCAGATCAGCTCCTGCGCCGCCGCATAGTCCTGCAGCACGCCCTCGCCGCGGTAATGCATCAGGCCGAGGCGGTTCATGGCCTTGGCCGAGCCCTTGTCGGCAGCCGCGAGATAGAGCACCCGCGCCTTGTCGAAACTCGCCTCGACGCCGATGCCGAGCTCGACCATGCGCCCGAGATAGAAGGCCCCGTCCGGCGCGCCGGCGTTGAAGGCCGCGTTGAAGCGCGCGAGCGCCGTCGAAAAGTCCTTGCTCTCCAGCGCCGCAAGGCCCGCGGCCAGGGCGTCCGTGGCCGGCGCTGCGGAAGCCTTGTCCGCAGACTTATCCGCAGCCTTGGCCGCTGCGGGCTTGTCCTTCGCGGGCGGAGTGGCGGGCGATCTGGCCGGTGTCTGCTGGGCGACAGCCGCGGTGGCTGTCAGGAGAATGGCGGCGAGCGCGACCGTCGGGCGCATGAAAGGATGTTCCCCTGCCGGTGCAGGTGAAGCCGCAGGTCTCGCTGTAACTCCAGGAGCCGCTCGCCAGCCCGATGTTCTGCAGGCGCTCGGTCTCCATGACCAGCGCGCCATAGGCGTCGATCTGGCCGCTGTTCACGATATCCGCCGCGGAGATCAGGACCGTTTCGCCGGCGATGTAGCCGAGCTGGAGCGGAATGCGCGGCAGGCCGTAATCCATGCTCGCCACCGTGAAGCGGCGGCGCTTGCCGAACAGCCGTCCGAAGAACGACCGATGCGCCCGCTGCACCACGGTAACCTGCGACGCGCCGGCCGGCGTCATGTCGGTGACGTTCTCCAGCCGGGCGGCGGTGATGTTCACGCGCTCCGCCGCCACCAGCCGGCCGGTGCGGTTCTCCACCGTGCCGCCGGCCGTCACCGAGAGCCCGCCGTCGCCCGCGGCGAAGGCGATGGCGAGCCTGTCGGCGCTGTCGGACAGGAGGCGGATGTCGCCGGAGGCGAAGAGCGTGACGTCGCCCCTGGAATCGGGATCGCCCGCATCCATGGAGGCTCCGGTCACCTGGCCCTTCAGGACGAGGTCTCCGGCGCGCGCCAGCAGGGTCACGGCCGACTTGCTTGAGGCCAGCGTGCTCTGGCGCGCCGGCGCGTTGAGAACCTCGATGGCATCGGCGGCGATCTTCACGGCCCGGTCGGCGTCGATCCTGGCGCCTGCGAGCGTCACCTTGCCGTTGGCGTCGATCGTGAAGGTGCCGCGCGCCGCCTGGCCGGCGCCGGCATAGCTCACCCCGGCGCCCTTGGCGTTGACGGCGATGCTGACGCGGCTCGCCGACAGGGAACCGCGCTGCGTGACGTCGACGAGGACGTCCCCGGAAGCATCCGCCTTGATGCTGCGGCTCGTGATCCAGCCGGGAATGCTGTCGCCCGCGGGGACGCCGGCATCGAGGGAGAGTTCCGCGTCCCCCGCCGTCAGGCCGATGTCGGCCTCGGACATCGTGTTCGTGTTGGAGACGGGCCCGTCGATCCTGATCCTCGCGGCGAGCATCTGCAGGCTCGCCATGGTGCCGCCGAGCCCGCCGGGGCCAACCGCGATGTCGCCGGCGCCGGACGTTGCCGTGATGGCGCCGCCGTCGATGCGCACCTGGCCGGTCGACAGCAGCACGCCGCTCGTGTTGATGAACGAGCCGCCGTTGACGGTAATGCCGTTGGGGTTGGCGAGGATGACGTGCGCCCTGTTCCCCAGCACCTCGAGCGGCCCTTCGATGCGGCTGCGATTGGCGGAGGTGACCTCGTTGAGGATCGTCCTGGCGCCGGCCCCGGCGCTGTTGTCCAGCACCACCCCGGCGGCCGGGACGGAGAACTGCGTGTAGGTGTTGCGGCTGATGTCATGGGCGCCGGGCGACGCGATTCCGACGGTGATCCGGCCGCCGGCGCCGACCGTCACCGTTGTCGCCGTGCCGCCGTCGGCCTGCACGGCCTGCGCCAGGGCCGGCCCGTTCGCGCCGAAGGCAAGCGCGCCAAGGGCAAGCGCGGCGAAACCGGCGGCCAGCGTGAGCGGCCGCCCCGATCGACGGGAAGGGATCATCGTGCCGGCCCGTCAAGCGCGCCGACAGCCCGGGTGAAGCCGGCGAGCGACACGGTCACGTCGGCCGGCTTCTCCTTCGCCGTCCAGACGCGGAACACGGCCTTGCTGCCTGCCTTCATCTGCGCGAGCACGTTGCCTGTGAGCGCAAAGCCGGCGTGGCAACCCGAGGCGTTGCAGGTTTCGACGAGCAGCTTGTAGGGCCTGCGCCCGTCGATGCTGAGCTCGATGCCGGGCGCAAGATAGCCTCCGAGCGGCACGGAGACGATGCCGACGAGCCCCTTGCCGCCGGCGTCCGGCACGACGGTGAGGAGGAAAACGGTCTCGCCGCTGTCCTTCACCGCGAGCCGCTGCACGGCCTTGCAGTTGCCCTTCGCAGCGGCTGACGTCCCCTCCCCGCAATGCACCTCCCAATCGTCGAATCGCTCCACCACCGGCGCAGCGAGGGCGCGATCAGGGCGGGCGCCGAAAGCGGCAGCCAGGACGACGAGCAGGAGGACGTGAACGCGGGAGGAAAGCGCGAGGACCATGATCGGATCGCAATGGGGGACGAGCCGCGTGCGATCTAGCAGGGGCCGACGACAATCACAACCCCTGATTGGATATATATTGCGTGCACAACTTTTAATAAAATTTGTTCCAAATGTGGCGGCCGGCGTTCAAAAACATGGCACGGACGCCGGTGTCAAGACATCTGTGAAGGGGAGGGCATCGCGCTGCCCGTGCGGCGCAGCTATGCAGCGGTGGCTGAATCGATGATCGGCGAACTCCGACACATCCTGGGAGTTGCTCGCTGTATCGATAGCCGCCCGCTATGATGCGACGAAGGGATGAGATCTGTGTCGACGGGGCCTCAGACCGGGCACGTGGCTCAATGGTTATCAGGCGTACGACCACCACACCTCGGCGGCTGCGATCTGCATCGTCAATAGCCGAGGCGGCGGGTCGTGCTGGAGACCCGCTTCACGACTGATTCCGATGCGGCCTTGGCCTGCTGAAACCCTATTTGCCGTGACTGCGCCTAGGTGTTTGATCCCACGGTTTGATGGGGCGCTCGCCCAGCGCGTCGGGGTGGGAGAACAGGATCCGGATCACGGGATCGAAGCGAACGCTTCTCGGCGTTTTGACCGATTCTTCGGGCGCAAAGGCGGCGACAGCCGGCGTTCGTGCTTTTGTCCCGAAGTGGCTCGCCGCGGGTACTTCGTCCAGGTCCCGTCCGGCGCTCGCTCGAGATCAGGCCCGAGGTACAGCGTCTGCTGGCTTGTCGTGCCGGCACGGACCCCCTTCTGCAGCCGCGTCAAGACTGGTCCCCACCTCAGAATTCCAGCTGGGCCCGGTAAGCACGCTTCACGATCCACTTAGGTCTCGATCTTTGCACGGCTCCGCGACGTCCGCGCCCCATCCTGCTTCTTCGCATCGAGCTTGCTCGGGCGCTGGATTAGCTCCTCCAAAGTAACGTCAAGCGCCACTGCCAGCTTCCACAATGACATGATGGTGGGATTGCGCTTGCCGGCCTCGAGGCCGCTGAGATAGGCGCGCGAGAAGCCCGAGCGAAACGAGAGCTCCTCCTGCGAGAAGCCCTTTTCGCGCCGCACTCTTTGCACATTGAGGCCGACGACCATGCGCATATCCATGCGGCGAGGTCGCCAGACGGCGCATTTTGGGACGACACACTTTAGTGAACAATCGCGCGCGAGCCACAGCGGGCGCAGGCTCAGGTCGCAGCGCGTTAACTTTGCGAAGCGTCGACGTCGCCGGAAACGCTCTTGCGTCTCTGTTCTAGCCGGCCGGCGATGCCTTGCCGCCTCCGGGAAATCCCCTATCCGATCGAATGTTCACGATCGGCGATCGCCTGATCTGACGAGTGACAGGACGCGCCGCCGACGGCTTTCTCGCGAAGGCGGGCAGGAGATGGCGCATGACCAATACACGCGACGGGAGGCGGCCAGGCTCCAACGAAGGGCGCTTGCGGGTGGGCACGGGCCGGGCCTCGGCGCATCACGGCGAACTCCTTCAGGGAGTATTCGAGGGCGCCGACGGCCGGCTGCACCGCGGGCTCATCACCCTGCCCTGCCCTGTGTTCACCAGCACCGCGACCTTCTGGCCACGCCTCGGCAGCGGCATCACCACGCGCCCAGCCGGGCGCGACAAGGCATCCCGGGCAGCGACGCTGACGCTCGAACGCCTCAGTCTGCCGCAGATCGGTGGCGAACTCACTATTGAGAGCACCGTGCCGATGGGGCACGGCTATGGCTCGTCCACCGCCGATGTGGTTGCCGCCATCCGGGCCACAGCCGCGGCTGCCCGGGTCACCTTGCGCCAGGAAACTGTCGCCGCACTCGCCGTCGCGGCCGAGACCGCGAGCGATCCACTCGCCTACGAAGGCCTGCCGGTGCTGTTCGCACAGCGGGAGGGCCTCCTCCTCGAGCTTCTCGGCCCTGCCTTCCCGCCGCTTATCATCGTTGGATGCAATGTCGCGCCGGACCAGCCGGTGGATACCCTCCTCACGTCCCCGGCGCGCTACGGAAGTGATGAGATCGAGACCTTTCGGGTCCTCTCGGGTCTCGCCCGACATGCCGTCGCAGCAGGCGATGCCCGACTGCTGGCGAGCGTCGCGACCGCCAGTGCGTGCATCAGCCAACGGCATCTGCCGAAGCCTCACTTCGACAAGCTCTCCGACTTAGCCCGGGGCACGGGGGCCTGTGGCTTACAGGTCGCACACAGCGGCACCCTGATCGGCCTCCTGTTCGACGGAGCCGAAAGCCACGCACGCAGGCGCGCGGCCGAGGCCGCAAGCCATTTGGCGGCCCATGGTCTGTTGAGCGTCATCACCTATGAACTCGGCGTCGAGGGGACGCCATGAGAGCACGTTGGCGCCACAGCTATCTCGATGGTTACGCGACGCCGCGGCTCGCGAAGCTGGCGCCCAACCTCGTCGCCGCCTGCTTTCCGCTGATGAAGCTCCTGCCGGCGCGCTTCATGCTCGACCGGGCCGAGGCGCGTGGGGAACTCATGCCCGGCGGCCACATCGTCGAGACGACATCAGGCACCTTCGGCCTTGCGCTCGCCCTGCTCGCCGCGGTGCGCGGCTATCGGCTATCGCTCGTCAGTGCCGACACGCTCCTCGATGCATCACTGCAGCGCCGGCTCGTTGCGCTCGGCGCCCGGATCGAGATCGTTCCCGACGCAGACAAGACAGGTGCGCAGCGGGCGAGGCTCGCCCGCCTCGAGGCCATTCGCAGCGGGCATCCGGAGGCATGGTGGCCGCAACAGTACGACAATCCGGACAATCCCCGCGCCTATGCGCGCCTCGCCGAGCTCCTGGTGCGCACCCTCGGCGCCGTCGACTGCCTGGTCGGCCCGGTCGGCTCGGGTGGATCGATGTGCGGCACGAGCGCCTTCCTGCGTGAGGTCTTTCCGGCGATGCGCACCGTCGCCGCCGACACGCACCGCAGTGTCCTGTTCGGGCATGCGGCCGGATCGCGGCTCCTGCGCGGCCTCGGCAACAGCCTGGTGCCTCAGAACGTCGACCATAGCGCGTTCGACGAAGTCCATTGGGTCGGCGGACTGCAGGCCTTTGCAGCAACCCGCCGGCTCCATCGTGAGCATGGCATCTTTGCCGGACCGACGAGCGGGGCGGCCGTTCTCGTCGCGAGCTGGCACGCCCGCCAGCATCCCGACCAGCTGACGGTCGTCATTCTGCCCGACGAAGGGCACCGCTATCAGGACACCGTGCACAACGACGACTGGCTGTTGGCATTGCCGGGCTGGCCCGCGGTCGAAGCAGCGGGCCCGCTGGAACTCCAGCACCTCGCACCCCTTGGCGAGGCCACCTGGACCTGCATCGCCTGGCAGCGCCGGTCCCTCGATGCGGCCCGCCGCGACTTCGGTGACGGCCTGGCACCTGACGCGCTCACCTGACGACGGGCACGAGGCGTCGCATGACAGGAACGGACAACATGAGCACGGCGGCCGCGAGAAACGCGACGCTGATCGGGCTGTGCAGGAACACGCTCGGGCTGCCGAAGCCGAGGATGAGCGCCTGCCGCGCGTTCTGCTCGAGCAATGTGCCGAGGAGAAAGGCGAGCACCAGCGGCGCGAGATCGAACCCCGCCCGCCGCAGGCCGTAGCCGAGAAAGCCGAAGACGATCATGACGGACACGTCGAACAGGCTGTTGTTGATGCTGAAGGCGCCGACGACGCAGAAGAGCAGGATGAAGGGCGTCATGAAGGCCTGCGGGACGCGCAGCAGCATGACGAAGACGCGCACGAGCGGCACGTTGAGGATGACGAGCATGACATTGCCGATGAACATGCTGGCGACGACACCCCAGAACAGGTCGGGATGCTCGGCGACGAGCCGCGGCCCCGGCGTAACGCCCTGCATGAGCAGCGCACCCATGATGACACCGATGACGGCGTTCGACGGGATACCGAGGCACAGGAGCGGGATGAAGCTCGCCTGCGCAGCGGCATTGTTGGCGCTCTCGGGACCGGCGACGCCCTCGATCGCCCCCTTGCCGAAACGCTCCGGGTGGCGCGACAGGCGCTTTTCCATGAGATAGCTGGCGAAGCTCGCGATGAGGGCACCACCGCCGGGCAATAGCCCCAGGAGGAAGCCGAGACCGCTGCCGCGGGCGATCGGGCCTGCCGAGGCCTTCCAGTCGTCACGGTTCGGCAGCAGGTCGCGCAACCGCCGCCCGACGGCTGCGATCGGTTCGGGGGGACTGATCTTCTCGGCGGCGACAAGAACTTCGCTCATCCCGAACACGCCCATGGCGAGGATCGCGATGTTGAAGCCGTCGCGCAGCTGCGGCGTGTCGAAGGTATAGCGCTCTTCGCCGGAGACGAGATCGACACCGACCGTGGCCAGGAGCAGGCCGAGACCGACCATCGCCCAGGCCCGCACCGTCGGCCCCTCGCCGATGCCCGCAACGAGGGTCAGGCCGAACAGGACAAGGGCCGCCTTCTCGACCGGCCCGAAGGCGAGCGCGGTCTCGGCGAAGGCCGGACCGAGCAAGGCGATGCCGAAGGTGGCGACGATGCCGGCGAAGAAGCTGCCGAAAGCGCTCATGCCGAGCGCCACGCCGGCGCGGCCCTGACGGGCCATCGCATAGCCGTCGAGACAGGTGATGACGCTCGCCGCCTCCCCCGGGACCCGCATGAGGATCGAGGTGAGCGAGCCACCGTACATGGCGCCGTAGTAGATGCCGGCAAGCAGGATGATGGCGCTCGTCTGGTCAAGCATGGCGGAGATCGGCAGCAGGAGGCTGACGGTAGCGGTTGGCCCGAGGCCCGGCAGAACACCGACGGCGGTGCCGACCACGGCTCCGACGAGAGCGACGAGAAGGTTGAGAGGCGACAGGGCGATGCCCATGCCGCCGATGAGACCGGAGAATACGTCCATGGGTTCAGTCCAGAAGGCCGCGCGGCAGCGGCACGTCGAGGAGGTAACCGAACAGCGCCCAGCTGCCGGCAGCCGCCAGGAGGGAGCATGTGACGGCGCTCGCCCAGGATTGGCGTTCGATCGCGCGAAGAATGACGAGGAAGACCAGAGTCGTTGCCGCCAGCGTGCCGAGGATCGCGATCAGCAACGGATAGAGGGCGATCACCGTGCCGTAGCGCAGAAATCGTCCTGCAGCGATCGGCTCGCCCCCGGCGTCATCCGGCGCGGCGATCATGGACCCGACGCCGGCGCCAAGAAGGAGAACGGCAGCGGCAAAGGGAAAGAGCCCGGCCGAGGGCCCGCCATGCCGCCAGAGACCGTAGTCGACGGCCATCGCCGCTGCCGCAGCCGCAGTGAGGCCAAGGAGTGCCGATGCAAGACGCGCCGGGATCACGGCTTGAGCCCCATATCGGCGATCTGCTTTCCGAGCGCCTCGTAGCCCTCGTGCACGGTCCGGGTGAAGGCCGCATGGTCCTGGAAGACGGCGGTGCCGCGCATGGTGCGCAAAAACGTGCGATAGAGCTCCGTCTCCAGCATGTTGCGCAGGACCTGCTGCCACCATTCGATGGCGGCTGGCGGCAAGCCCGCTGGACCAAAGAGGCCGTAGGAGGCGGGGATCGAAACGGGATAGCCACGGCTCCTGAAGGTCGGGATGCCGGGCGCACCCGGGATCGGCTCGGGCCCCGTCTCGATCAGCAGGCGCACGCTGCCGGCGTCGAGGTGCGGTCCGTAATCCGAGGAGACGACGGCGTCGATATGTCCGCCGAGGAGCGCCGTGATGGCTTCGGCGCCGCCGGAGAAGGGGACGAAGGTCGCGCTCACCCCTTCCCGCAGGAAGGCAGCTTCCGTCGCGATATGGGCCACCCCTCTTGGCGCGGCCGTCGCCCACCGCAGCCGGCCGGGATTGGCGCGGCCATAGGCGAGCACGTCGTCCCAGTTGCCGAACGGGCTGTCGCTGCGGACGAAGAACGGAATGGCGATGGCGACGTAGCTTGCGATGTAGGTGAAGTCCTTCAAGGGATCGTAGGGCACCTTCTGCAGATGCGGAGCGACAAGGATCGGGCTTGCCGAATAGAGGGACAACGTCGCGCCATCCGCTCTGGCGCGGGCGAGCTGATCGGCCGCGAGCGTTCCGCCGGCGCCGGGCCGGAAGTCGAGACCCACGGCCACCTTATGACTGGCGCGGGCATGATCGGCGGCAACACGCGCGGCGAGATCCCCTGCCCCACCGGCGGCAAAGCCGACCGTGATGCTGATCCCGCCCGATGGATAGGCTTCGGCTGCCGCCAACCGGGAGAGGCTCAAACCGCCGGCTGACAGTGCGGCGATGATCAGAAGGTCGCGTCGGTTCATGGGTCCCCTCATTCTTGTTCATGGTCGCAACGCTGATGTCGGCCTCGGCGCGGTCAGCCGTTATCGGCGGCCTGGGCGACATGCCGGAGGGCGTCGGCGGCATCGTTGAAGCCCGTGCCGAACCCCTTGCGCGGCCGCGACAGATCGATGTCCTTGAGCCCACTCGCCGTGGCGACGGCCACGACCGTATCGCCAGCCCCGATCGTGCCGTTGCGGCGCAGGAGGCTGATGGCGGCGAGCGGCGTGACAGAGGACAGTTCGGCGAACATCCCATCGAGTGAGGCGAGATCCTCCTGGAGCGCCAGAAGTCCTTCGTTGCCGACCGGGATGGCGAAGCCATCGGATTCCCGCAGCGCCGCGAGTGCCTGATAGGCGCTGCGGGAGGCGCCGAGCGACACGGCGAGCGTGGCAAAGCGCGCGCCGAGGTCCGGCACGCTGTCCTCCTGCCGTGCGAGGGCGGCAGCGAGCGAGCCATGCACCTCGGCCGCCACGAGCCGTGGCAGCCGATCGATCCGCCCGTGATCGCGCAGTTCCTTGAACCCCCGCCACAGGCCGGCCAGCGCATCCCCGTAGCAGACGGGAACCACACACCAGTCCGGCACACGGCCGTCGAGCTGTTCGGCGAGTTCGTAGGCGAGCGTCTTGTAGCCTTCGATGCCGATCGGATGGCTGCCGACCACCGGCGTCCGGAAGGGCGAGGTGACGAACCAGCCATGTCGCTCCATGCCCTCGGCAAGGACCTGCCAGCGGTCGGCCTTGCGGCGCATGGGCACGATGATGGCGCCGTACTTGCGCGCCTGGTCGATCATGGTCCCGGCTGTCTCGGCGAATGTGACGACGACAGCAGTGAGGCCCGCGCGGGCGGCATAGGCCCCAAGCGACGCCCCGGCATTGCCGGAGGAACTGGTGGCGACGACGCGCGCCCCCAGGCTGCGCGCGGCCGAGACCGCCACGGTGGAGAAGCGGTCCTTGTGCGACCACGTAGGATTGCGCGTCTCGTCCTTGATGTAGAGGTAGGTGAGGCCAAGCCGGGCGCCGATCCCGGGCACCGGCACCAGTGGCGTCAGTCCTTCGCCGAGTGAGACGGCATCGGCTTCATCGACCGGCAACATGGCGGCGTAGCGCCACAGCGACGGCAGGCGGCCGGGGGACTGGGGCGCGGTCTCCTGACCTTCCACAGGGGCCGGATAGACCACTTGCAGGTTGGCCGGCGCGGTCGCCGCGCAGAGCGGGCAGCCGCGCGAGTCAATTGCAAGGTCCGGGCGAAAGCGCGCAGCGCAGCGCGGACAGACAAATCCGTCGAAGCGCAGCATCAGCCGACCACCCTGATGTCACCGGCGGTGGTCATGAGGCTTTCGACGCCGTCGGCGCGGACCACGACCATGTCCTCGACCTGCAGGCCCCAGCGGCCGAGCACGTAGTAGGGCGTCTCCACGCACAGCACCATGCCCTCCTCGATGACGTCGGGACTGCCGGGCGACAGGTCGGGCGCATCGTAGCCATCGAGGCCGATACCGTGGCCGACATGATTACGGGCATAGTCCGGGATGCCGGACCGCCGCACGGTCTCGACCGCCGCCTCGAACACCGTGGCAGCTCGCACGCCGGGCCTGATGATCTCACAGGCACGCTCCACTCCGGCGAGCAGCGCCCTGTGGCAACGGAGGATCTCGGCACCGGGCTCACCCAGCGTGGCGATGCGTGCGATATCGGCCCGGTAGTGACGGTAGCGGCCCCCGACGTCGAAGCGAATGACGTCACCATGCGCGAGGCGACGGTCGGAGGGCTGGACATTCATCAGTGCGCTGCGTGGACCGAAGCCGATGCAGCCGAGCACCGGCAGGGCATCGTCCTCGACGGTACGCGTGTGAAAGGCGCGCGCGAGCTCGAGCTCCGTCACACCCTCACGAGCAATCGCCAGGGCTGCGGCTATGGAGCGTTCGGCGATCTCCGCGGCCCGCCGCAGGCGCGCCACCTCCTCCTCCGTCTTCACGGCCCGCACCTTGCGCAGCAGCGACGCGGCGGGAACGAGCGTCGCTGCCGGCAGACGCTTCTGCAGCCGATCCCAGTACCCCGGCAGAAGGCCGAGTTCGTCGACGCCGATACGCGCGCGTGCCAGTCCGGCGTCCGTGATCGCGGCGACGAGGGCTGACAGGGCATCGCCGTCATCCGGCAACTCATGCAACGCGCGCTGCCGCGCGCTTGTTGGATCAAGTTCGCCCTCGTCCGAGACCACGCTGAAGTCGCCGAAGCGCCGTACGCGCTCCACCCAAGCGTCCTGATCAGCCACCAGATCGAGGGTCGCCGTGCTCGTGACGATGACCGGCTCGCCGTGCCCTGCGACCGGCCACAGGGCATAGGCCTGGGGTCCCCGGCGGATCCACTGCGTCATGGCCCAGAAGCCGCTTGTGTAGGTAACATTCTCCGGCGCCGTCGCGACAACGGCGGCGAGATCGTCTCGCTTCATGCACGCCGCGAGGCGCGCCTCGTTGAGCAACATGGAACGGGTCCCTATGCGTGTGGGGTTGAAGGGCCGCGAAAGCCGAGGCGGAAGGAAATCCGCGCGGCTGCGGCCATGACGAGCGGTGCGACGATTGTCGTGGTCAGCGACGGCTCGAGCGCACGTGGATAGGCGACGCTGATCGCCGCCACGACGGTGCCGGCGGCATCGCAGATCCCCGCCCCCACCGAGACGATGCCCGGCAGGTTCTCCTCGACGGAGGTGGCGTGACCCGCCATGCGCGCCTTGCGCAACTGGGCGAGGAGCCGTTCCGGGTCGGTCACGGTGCGCGCGGTCTTCGCCTCCAGCGGCCCAGACCCGAGAATCTGGCGCACCTGCGCATCGTCGAGGGCGGCGAGCAGGGCCTTGCCGAGCGCGGTGCTGTGCAGGGCGAGCGGGTCGCCGGGCGTCGCCTTGACGACGAGAGGGCCGTCGCTCTGCACCGCGACGAGATAGATGCCGCGATCGCCGCGCCGCACGCCGAGGAAGCCGTTGAGGTGATGGTCGCGTGCGAGCTGGCGCAGCTCCTCGAGGGCCGCTTCGAGCATCGGTCCTTGCCGGATGACGTGGTGCGCCAGCGCGAGGGCCGCATGGCCGAGCCTGTAACGTTTCGTCGCGGGATCCTGCTCGACGTAGCCCCACTCCCCAAGCGTGTTCATCAGGCGCTGGATGACCGCAGCGCTCAGGCTGCAGCGCCGCGCGATCTCCCGCACGCCCAGCGGATCGGCATCATCCGACAGGATCTTCAATATGTTGAGGCCGCGTTCGAGCGATTGGCTGCCCGTCATAGATGTTCCTTTTATCGGAACGATGTTTCGTTCAATGACGAGATGCAATCCGACTTGGTCGTGCGTGTCAATGCAAAATGTTCACTATAGTGTGTCGTCACATAGTGCGCGCCGTGGCGACCGTTCGGCATGGACGTTCGCGCGCTCGTCGGAATTAACGTGCTGCGGCTCCGGCGCGATCGGGGCCTGACACAGCTTGAACTGTCGCTGCAGTCAGGCTTCACGCGCGCCTATCTGAGCGGCCTCGAGGCCGGCAAGCGCAACCCGAGGCTCCTGTCCCTCGATCGGCTGGCGGCGTCGCTCGGTGTCACCGTGGAGGATCTGGTACGCCGCCCCCAGGTCGCGGCTGAACGAGCGCGGCGCATCGCCGGCTCATCGGGCGACCGTGAATCCCCGCCGTAAGCGATCCAGATGCTCGCGAACCGATAGCCGGCATCCGCCGCTCCAGCGGGGCGTTCTCGCCACCGCCGGACCACGATGCACAACCGATAGGCAACAGCACAAAAACCGTCAAATTACACTGTCGTGTACATAAATTCGCTAGCCATTGCACACGCCAATCGTGGGGATTATTTGATCGCAGGCTTCAATTACTGAGCCGGCTGCCATGACGCCAACGGGCGCGGTCAAGAGCAATGTCCTCGAAGAGCTCCTCGCTATCGGCGAGAGTGGCAGTCCGGCGCCTCTCAAGAGGCGCCTCCACACTTTGTTGGGACGCTACGGCGTCGAGTGCTGGCTCGTCACAGGTCTGCAGCCCCAGACGGTGGCCGGCTGGCAAGACGGCACCCTGATGAACGCATGGCCGGACGCTTGGTACCGCCGCTATATCGCCGCCGGGCACTATCGCCGCGATCCCTGTGTCGCGCGCAGCCTGAGGAGCCCGCGGCCCTTCGCGTGGCGTGAGCTCGAAAGAGAGATGGCGCAAGACACCGCCGGCCTCCGGGTCATGGCAGAAGCCCGAGAATTCGGGCTCAAGCAGGGCATCTGCGTGCCGCTGCACATCCCCGGCGGCCCCTCAGCGGTCGTGACGATGGCGGGAGAAGCCGTGGACGACGCACCGGGCGCGGATCGCGTCCTGCATCTTGCCGCCTTGAGCGCGTTCTGGTCGCTCACGGGCATCCGCAAGCCAGTCGTGAGACCTGGCCGTTTTGAACGCTCTGACCTGACAGGCCGTGAATGCGAGGTGTTGCGGTGGACCGCGGCCGGCAAGACCGCCTGGGAGGTCGGCCAGATCCTCGGCATCGCCGAGACGACGGCCATCTCCCACCTGCGCAACGCCCGAAGAAAGCTCGGCGCGGCAAACGTGGTCCACGCCGTGGCCGAAGCGTTACGCCTCAACCGTATACAGCTGTAGGCCGGCACTCCGATCGCAACTCCTCAGATCTGGGGATGGAGCCCTGCTTCGCCCCGCCTCATAGAATCGGAGGTCGAGGGAACTGACCTCCATGTTCCGCATTCATGCCGTGTCGGGCGATAATCAGGCCTGCTTCGCCGATCAGCTGGAACAGTATTTCCGGATCCGCCATGAGATCTACGTCGGCGAGCGCGGCTGGTCGGATGTCGCCCGCCCCGACGGACGGGAGATCGACCAGTTCGACACGGACAGCGCCGTTCATCTCCTCGTCACGCACCCATCTCTCGGGCTGGTCGCCGGATCGCGGCTCGTCCCGACGCTCTCCCCGCACCTTCTGAGCGACGTTTTTCCGCAACTTGCCCCGGACGGCGTTCCCCGCGCCGAGGACACCTTCGAGTGGACGCGCATCTTCGTCGTTCCGGCGCTACGCGAGCCCGGCCGGCCGTGCCGGGCCGCCGGCATCGTCTATTGCGGCATTCTGGAATTCTGCCTGTCGCGCGGGATCCGGCGGCTGAGCGTCGTCTGCGAGACCTACTGGCTCCCTCGCCTCGCCAATCTCGGCTGGCGGCCGCAACGCCTCGGTCCGGCGATCTGGCACAAGGGCGAGGAGATCATGGGTCTGATCCTGGACATGACCGAGGACGCGCTGATGCGCACACGGGCGTTCTACGGCATCACTCGCCCCGTGCTGGCGACGAAAGCACCGGCCTGTCCTGCGGCCCGCCTGGAGCGTGGCGCTTGCTGAGATGCGGCCTGCCATGCCACCCGAACACCGCTTCCCATCGCAGTTCGACGGCGATCTCGGCCGCATGACCGCATACAGGTATCTTACGGCAGCCGCCCAGAACGGCAGCTTCCGGCGCGCAGCGGAGGCACTTGGCATTCGCCAGTCGACCATCAGCCGATCCGTGCGGGCTATGGAAGACCGGCTGGGCGTGTCCCTCTTCCACCGCGGGACCGCGGGCATCCGCCTTACCA
Organism: Chelatococcus sambhunathii; assembly: GCF_001418005.1. GTDB lineage: Bacteria > Pseudomonadota > Alphaproteobacteria > Rhizobiales > Beijerinckiaceae > Chelatococcus_A > Chelatococcus_A sambhunathii. The sequence continues at coordinate 60,874 of NZ_LIOL01000007.1, forward strand.
ATGCCGGCAGGCGCTTCCTCGACGAGGTCCTGCCGGCGATCGAGCAGCTTGCGCTGGCTGCGGTTTCTGCCGCGGCCGCCGGGCGAGCGGCGGTCGGCTCCCTGCGCATTGGCACCTTTCCGGGCGCGTTCGGCGGTCTTTTCGGGCAGATCATGCGCAGCTTCGCGGCTCAATATCCGGATGTGCTCATCACCATCGAGGACGAGCAATGCGACGGCGATCTCGGGCGCCTTCAGCGGCGTCGGCTCGACATCGGCTTCATGGCCAGCCCAACTCCAGTCCCGGGATGTGAGGTCGTGGAACTGTGGCGCGAGCCGTTGTTCGTGGCCCTGCCGCCCGAGCACGTCCTTGCCGCTCGTGACCTGATCGACTGGAAGGCCCTGCGGCAAGAAGCCTTCCTCGTCACGAAGAGAGACCCAGGCCCGGCGATCCGGAATCACATCGTCACGCGAACGCATGGAACGGCGAGCGTGCCGGACGTCGCGCTCTGCTCCGTTTCGCCAGGAACGCTGCTCCATCTCGTCAGCCTCGGACAGGGGATCACGCTCGTGCCGGCATCCTGGACGGACGTGCAAACGGCCGGGATCCTCTGCCGGCCTCTGGCGGACAGCACGGAGGCCCTGCCTGTCCGGGCCGTATGGTCAGCGCGGAATGACAATCCGGCTTTGCGGCGTTTCCTTTCCGTCGCCCATATGCTTGCCGGGCAGCACAGGCGCGGCACGTCCGACTGGTCGGGGAGACTGCCCATCGCCGCCTCTGGGCCTAGGCCTACCCACCAGTGACGTAAACGCCCTGTACTATGCCCCCAATCCGCATGTGCTCACGTAGGCTGTTCGGGACATTGCCGTCCATCTCATTGGGAAGCGATCGATATTTCGGCCTTTCTGCTCGCGAGAGCGTCGTGACGATGATCAGCTTCTATTCGAGCCTGTGCATCTCCCAGGTCCAAATCCGCCGGCACGGGCGCCGTGCTGGCTCGTCCGATTTGCGCGCTACAGTACGATATTTTCGCATTCCTCATGCGGGAGGCTTCCATCGTGCCAACTATCGCCTTCTATTGAGCAAAAGAACTCGATGGGAGACGTGAAATGAAACCAGCATCAACGAACCTAACATTGCGCCGAACGATCCGACGTCACGAGTTGCGCGGCATGGTACCCTTGGCCGATAGTACCATTTACGAGATGGAGCAGCGGGGCGAGTTCCCGAGGCGCTTTGCCCTGTCGCCCCGCTGCATTGTCTGGGATCTCGCGGAGGTCCAGGCTTGGCTGGAGAGCCGCCGCGCATCACCGGTCATCCGAGCGAAGCACCCGGACGTGCGACAGCGGAAAACCCGGCCTGTGAAAGCGCCGGATCAAGCTCGAGCAGCGTCATAGCGGGTGGCACGAGAACCGGCACGCGCTTTTTCCCCTCGACCCAGGCATCGACGATGTCCGCCCATTCCTGCAGCATATGACGGCGTTGAACCTCATATTCTGCCTTGTTGTAAACTCCGCGAGATGACCGGCCATCCTCGTGCGCGAGGCACTTCTCGATCCAGTCGCTGTTGAAGCCGAGCTCATTCAAGAGGGTCGATCCGGTGCGCCTCAGGTCGTGAACCGTAAACGGCTCAAGAGGAAGCCCCTCCTTCTTCGCCTGCTCGACCACCGAATAGGTTACTCGGTTAAAGGTCGCTCGCGACATCGGCGCGTCAGCGTCGTAGCGCGACGGCAAGAGATACCGCGAATTGCCCGAACAGGTCTTGAGGGCGATCATGATGTCCAAGGCCTGCCGCGAGAGATAGACGTTGTGAGGCTTCGAGCGCTTCATTCTCTCCTTCGGGATGGTCCAGACAGCATTCTCGAGATCCACCTCGTCCCAGACAGCATCCTGAAGCTCGCTCTTCCGCACCATCGTCAGCAGATAGAGCTTCATACCTAACCGGATGGTCGGCAGCGTAGGAACGTGCTCGAGTTGCTTGAGCATGATGCGAATTTCGGCTGGCGACAGCGCCCGGTCTCTTGGCGCGAACGTCGCGATCGCGGCGGGTCCAACCTCATCCGCCGGGTTGGGCACCTTCTCTCCATGCAGGATCGCAAAGCCGTAAATCTGCTTCAAGATGTCCCGCACATGGATCGCTGTGGCCGGGGCACCGCGCTCGACGATCTTGGCGCAATGCGCTCGCAGATCGTCCGGCGTGATTTCCGTAAGCAGGCGATTGCGCCAGACCGGGAGCAGCTCACGCTCGAAGATGGCGCGGCGCATGGCTCTGGTGCTATCCGCCATCGGAGCATTCACCAGCCATTTCTCGCCGAACTCGCCGAAGCTCTTGGCCTCTTTCAGGCGGCGCTTCTCGCGCTGCTTCTCGATTGCCGGTGAACGTCCCTCTCTGATCGCCCGCCGTGCATCCAGGCAAAGCTCCCGTGCCCGCGCGAGAGAGATGCCATCACGTCCATACTTGCCGAGATAGACCGTCTCGCGTCGGCCATTCAGCCGGTAGTCCAGCCGGAAAGATATCTGTCCTGACGGCATGACGCGGACATACATGCCGTCGCGATCCGCGACCTTGTATATTTTCTCTTTTGGCCTCAAGGCCTTAAGCGCAGCGTCCGTCAGCATTCTCGTGCCACCCTCGAAAAAGTACCGTCACGCGGTTTTTGCGAGGCCCCGGCGAGATAAAGTACGCTATTACAATGGCTTAAGCCAAAAAAAGTACCGTCACGAGCCTCATTTCCCGTGACGGTACTTTCAAAATCAGCAGGGATCAATATGGGCAAGGGCCGTCAGCCGTGACGGTACATGCGATCTATGCCCACCGATAGGCATCGATAGGCACCATCGTAAAAATTATTTTGAATCAGTGGCTTATGTCGAATTCTGGCGTAAAATCGGCGGCGTTCGGATGGGCCTGAATCATTCCCACTCGATCGTTCCCGGCGGCTTCGAGGTCACGTCGTAGGTGACGCGGTTGATGCCGCGGACCTCGTTGATGATGCGGGTGGCGACGCGGCCGAGGAAGGCCATGTCGAAGGGGTAGAAGTCGGCCGTCATGCCGTCGACGGAGGTGACGGCGCGCAGGGCGCAGACATAGTCGTAGGTGCGGTAGTCGCCCATCACGCCCACGGTGCGCACCGGCAGGAGCACGGCGAAGGCCTGCCAGATGGCGTCGTAGAGGCCGGCACGGCGGATCTCCTCGAGGTAGACGGCGTCGGCCTGGCGCAGGATCTCGAGCTTCTCACGCGTGATCTCGCCGGGGCAGCGGATGGCGAGGCCCGGCCCCGGGAAGGGGTGGCGGCCGACGAAGCCTTCGGGCAGGCCGAGCTCGCGGCCGAGCGCCCTCACCTCGTCCTTGAACAATTCGCGCAGCGGCTCCACGAGCTTCATGTTCATGCGCTCGGGCAGGCCGCCGACGTTGTGGTGGCTCTTGATGGTCACCGACGGGCCGCCGGTGAAGGAAACGCTCTCGATGACGTCGGGATAGAGCGTGCCCTGGGCGAGGAAGTCGGCCCCGCCGATCTTCTTGGCCTCGGCCTCGAAGACATCGATGAACAGGCGGCCGATGGTCTTGCGCTTGACCTCCGGGTCGGTGACGCCCTCGAGCTCCTTCAGGAAGAGCTCCTCGGCCTCCACATGCACGAGCGGGATGTTGTAGCTGTCGCGGAAGAGGGTCACCACCCGCTCGGCCTCGCCGAGGCGCAGGAGGCCGTGGTCGACGAAGACGCAGGTCAGCTGGTCGCCGATCGCCTCGTGGATCAGCACCGCCGCGACGGCGGAATCGACACCGCCGGAGAGGCCGCAGATGACCCGGCCGGAGCCCACCTGGGCGCGGATCTTCGCGATCGCCTCGGCCCGATAGGCGGCCATCGTCCAGTCGGGCGTGCAGCCGCAGATGTCGACGACGAAGTTGCGCAGCAGCCTGCCGCCGTCGGGCGTATGCACCACCTCGGGGTGGAACATCGTCGAATAGAAACGCCGCGCCTCGTCCGACGCGACCGCGAAGGGCGCGTTCTCGGACGTCGCCTTGACGGAGAAGCCGGCCGGCAGCTCGGTGACCCGGTCGCCGTGGCTCATCCACACAGGATAGCGGCCGCCCTTGTCCCAGATGCCCTCGAACAGCGCCGAGGGAGCGACGATCTCGACGTCGGCGCGGCCGAACTCGGCGGCATGGCCGCCCTCGACGCGCCCGCCGAGCTGGTGCGCCATCGTCTGCTGGCCGTAGCAGATGCCGAGGAGCGGAATGCCCGCCGAGAAAACCTCCTGAGGCGCCCGGGGCGAGCCTTCGTCCGGCACGGAAGCCGGCCCGCCGGAGAAGATGACGCCCTTCGGCCGCATGCGAGCGAAGGCCTCCGCTGCGGACTGGAAAGGCGCGATCTCGCAGTAGACGCCGATTTCGCGCACGCGGCGCGCGATGAGCTGCGTGACCTGACTGCCGAAATCGATGATCAGGATCTTGTCGTGATCGGCGGTCGGGGCGGAGGAGGTGTCGTGAGGAGCCGTCATGGACATGGCGTTAATGGATCAGGGGGCCGGGCGCAACGGGCGCGGCCGGGAATAACACATGCGCGTGCGGCGGGGCAGTCCCGCAGGAGGGTCACGACCGCCGCAGCACGGTAACGAAGAAGCCGTCCGTCCCGGTCACGCGCGGCGTCAGCAGGATGCCGCCGGCAGGCGTTTCGCGATGCGGCAGCGACGGCAGGCCGGCGGCGGCGAGAACGTCGGCAACCGGGGCGACGGCGAAGCCATCGTGCCGGCCCATGAAGGCGGTGACGGCGCCGTCGTTCTCCTCCGGCAGCAGCGAACAGGTGATGTAGGCAATGCGCCCGCCCGGGCGGACGAGCCGGGCCGCGCGATCGAGGACGACAGCCTGGTCCTTCACGCGCTCGGCGAGCGCGCCGGGCCTGAGGCGCCACTTGGCGTCCGGGTTGCGCCGCCATGTGCCCGTGCCGGTGCAGGGAGCGTCGACGACGACGCAGTCGATGCTGCCGGCAAGGTCGGCAAGCGGGTCGGGCCGCGCCGGGTCGTAACGTCCCTTGGGCGAGCGCACCTCCACATGGCTCGCGCCGCTGCGGGCGACGCGCCCGTGCAGCGGCACGAGGCGGCGGGTGTCGACATCGGTCGCGAACAGCGCGCCGCCGTTCCGCATCAGGGCCGCAAGGGCCAGCGTCTTGCCGCCGGCACCGGCGCAGAGGTCGACGACGCGCTCGCCGGGCTGCGCCAGGGTGAGGCGCGCGGCGAGCTGCGAGCCCTCGTCCTGGATCTCGAACTGGCCGTCGAGAAAGCTCGGCTCGCTCTGCAGCGAAGGACCACGGCCGTCCTCGCCCACTGTGAAGCGCAGGCCGTCGATGGAATGGGGCGTTCGCAGCGGACTGAAGTGTTCGAGTTCGCCGGCGAGGGCTTCTCGCGTCACCTTGAGCGTGTTGACGCGGATGTCGAGCGGCGCACGCGCCACCATGGCCTGCATCTCATCGACGGCGACCTCGCCGAAGGCAGCGGCGAAAGAGGGCGCGAGCCATTCGGGGAAATCGCCGGCGACATGCGCCGGCGCATCGGCGAGCGAGGGCGGGGCCACAAGGCGTGCCGCCTCCCCCTGCGTCAGCGGCGCGGGCGCGTGACGCTCGCCGGAGAACAGGCCGGCGATGGCCGCGGCATCGAGATTGCGCAGGCGGGCAAGCATGCCGATGACGACAGCACGGGGCGTGTCGGCGCCCATGAGGAAGGCGGCGGAGGCGCGGCAGCGCAGGGCATCGTAGACGAGACTCGCCACGGCCGCCCTGTCCTTCGAGCCGGCGAAGCGGCGGGCGAGGCCCCAGTCCTTCAGCGCGTCGGGGGCCGGGCGGCGGCGCGCCTCGATGTCGGCGAGCACCTCGATGGCGGCGGCGATACGGGCGGCAGGCGTCATGACGCTTTCTTGTCGAGCGTGAAGGTGCCGGCCCGCACGGCCTCGGCGAAAATGTCGAGCGCGGCGGCGAGGCGCTCGTCGATGATATGGAGGTACTCCGTCCAGTCCTCGAATTTCGTCAGTTCGGAGCGGCCATCGCTGATGCCGCGCAGGCCAACGATGGGCAGGCCGAAGCGCCGCGCGGCGCGCAGTACGGCGAAGGTCTCCATCTCGACCATATCGGCCGCGATGGCGTCATAGCCGGCGCCCGAGACGATGTTGCCGCCGGTGGAAACGCTGGCCGCGGGAATGCCGGGGATGCGGTGGGGGATGGGGATGACCGCCGGCTCGTCCACGAAGGGCGTGCGCCCCTTCTCGAAGCCGAGGGGGGACACGTCCATGTCGCGATAGGAGACGCTCGCCACCTGGTAGACGCCGGCATGGTCGAGCGTGCGCGAACCGGCCGAGCCGAGAGTGAAGACGAGGTCGGGCAGCAGCCCGTGGTGCGCGAGCGAGGCGAGCGCCGCCGCCACGGCGACGCCGGCCTCGACCGGGCCGACGCCGGTGACGAGCGGGTCGATCTTCTCCCTGAGGTGCACGCCATATTCCTGCTCCGTCGCCATGACGAAGAGCACCTCGAGCCCGCCGACGGCGGCGATATGGCGACGCGGATCGTCCTGCACGGCCCTGCCCCCCGCCGCTCAGCCGCGCGTCGAGTAGTTGGGGCTCTCGCGCGTGATGGTGACGTCGTGCACGTGGCTCTCGCGCAGGCCCGCGCCGGTGATGCGCACGAAGGTCGCCTTCTCGCGGAACTCGGCAAGGTCCTTCGCGCCGACATAGCCCATTGCCGCCCGAAGGCCGCCGGAGAGCTGGTGCAGCACGCTTGAGACCGGGCCCTTGTAGGCCACCTGCCCCTCGACGCCCTCGGGCACCAGCTTCAGCGTGTCCTTGATGTCCTGCTGGAAGTAGCGGTCGGCCGAGCCGCGCGCCATGGCGCCGACCGAGCCCATGCCGCGGTAGGCCTTGTAGGAGCGGCCCTGCCAGAGGAAGACCTCGCCCGGCGTCTCGTCCGTGCCGGCGAGGAGCGAGCCCACCATGACGCATTCGGCCCCGGCGGCGAGCGCCTTGGCGAGGTCGCCCGAGGCCTTGATGCCGCCGTCGGCGATGATCGGAACGTTCTGCGCCGCGGCGACGCTCGCCGCGTCCATGATGGCGGTGAGCTGGGGCACGCCGACGCCGGCCACGATGCGCGTGGTGCAGATGGACCCCGGGCCGATGCCGACCTTGATGGCGTCGGCGCCGGCGTCGATCAGCGCCCGGGTGCCGTCCGCGGTCGCGACATTGCCGGCTACCACCTGCACGGCGTTGGAGAGCTTCTTCACGCGGGTGACGGCGTCCAGCACCTTCTGCGAATGGCCGTGCGCGGTGTCGACGACGACGACATCGACGCCGGCGTCGATGAGCATCTCGGCGCGCAGGAAGCCTTCCTCGCCGGTCGTCGTGGCGGCGGCGACACGCAGGCGGCCCTGGTCGTCCTTGGCGGCATTCGGATAGGTGACCTGCTTCTCCATATCCTTGACGGTGATGAGGCCGATGCAGCGGTAGTGATCGTCGACGACGAGCAGCTTCTCGATGCGGAACTGGTGCAGCAGGCGCCGCGCCTCGTCCTGGCTCACGCCCTCGCGGACCGTGATGAGACGGTCCTTGGTCATCAGCTCCGAGACCTTCTGGTTCGGATTGTCGGCAAAGCGCACGTCGCGGTTGGTGAGGATGCCGACGAGCTTGCCGTTGTGGCCGCCCGGCCCGCGCTCGACCACCGGAATGCCGGAGATGCCGTGGTTCTTCATCAGCGCCAGCGCCTCGGCGAGCGTCGCCTCGGGGTGGATGGTGACCGGGTTCACCACCATGCCGGATTCGAACTTCTTGACGAGGCGCACCTCGTCCGCCTGCTGCTCGGGCGTGAGGTTGCGGTGGATGACGCCCATGCCGCCGTTCTGCGCCATGGCGATAGCCATGCGCGCCTCGGTCACCGTGTCCATCGCCGAGGCGAGGATCGGCAGGTTGAGGGAAATGGAGCGCGTCAGCCGCGTGCCGACAGCGACCTGGCTGGGCAGGACATCCGAATGACCCGGCTGCAGCAGGACGTCGTCGAAGGTGAGCGCTTCGCGGAAGGAACCGTCGCGGATGACCGGCATCGCCAACCCTTTCATGGCCGTTTCGGCAGCCCGCTGCGGGACTCATCGGGCTCGGGCTGCGTCGTTGAGTTGGCAGCGGCCTGTAACACGCCTGTGGCCGGCGCGTCGAGTGGCATGTTGCGGTGCCGCGTGAAAAGTGTGCCGTCTGCTCTACCGCTTGCCCGCACCGCGGCGAGCGATCGCTTGCCTGCAGCGGTTGCATAGGTCGCCGGCGACCTGCCCGGTGGTCGCGGTACCGGCGCTGGGGGGCTGTGCTAAGAGGAACCACCCACCGCAACGGGCCGTTGGTCTGCTGCTCCCGCCCGATGGGTCCTGCCGTGTCACGCAACGTCCTCGTCCCGCTGATCGTCGCCTGCGCCCTGTTCATGGAGAACATGGACTCGACGGTGCTGGCGACGAGCCTGCCCGTGATCGCCCGCGACCTCGCCGTCGATCCCATCGCGCTCAAGCTGGCCCTCACCTCCTATCTCGTCAGCCTCGCCGTCTTCATTCCCGTCAGCGGCTGGATGGCCGACCGCTTCGGCGCGCGCACCATCTTCCGCGCCGCCATCCTCATCTTCATGGCTGGCTCGCTGCTCTGCGCGCTCGCCAATTCGCTCGCATGGTTCGTCTTCGCCCGCTTCGTCCAGGGCATGGGCGGGGCGATGATGGTGCCGGTCGGCCGCCTCGTCATCCTGCGTACGGTGCCGAAGGCCGAGATGGTGCAGGCCCTCGCCTATCTCACCATTCCGGCGATGATCGGCCCGGTCGTCGGCCCGCCGCTCGGCGGCTTCATCTCCACCTTCTTCGACTGGCGCTGGATCTTCTTCATCAACATCCCCATCGGCCTCGTCGGCATCGTCCTCGCCAGCGTCTTCATCGAGAACGTGCGCGAGGAGGACGTGCCGCCGCTCGATCTCGCCGGCTTCGCCATGACCGCCATCGGGCTCTCGGCGCTCATGATGGGCTTCGCCACCGGCGGGCGGCATCTCGTCTCGGAGGAGGTGTCGGTGCTGCTCGTCATCGCCGGCGCGGTCATGCTCTTCTTCTACTGGCGTCACGCCAGGCGCGCGGCGCATCCGGTGCTCGATCTCGCGCTCCTGCGCATTCCGACCTTCCGGGCCGGTGTCGTCGGCGGGTCGCTGTTCCGCATCGGCGTTGGCGCCGTGCCCTTTCTGCTGCCGCTGATGCTGCAGCTCGGGTTCGGGCTCAACGCCTTGCAGTCGGGCCTCCTGACCTTCGCCGCGGCGGCCGGCGCCATGTTCATGAAGACGCTCGCCGCCCGCATCCTGCGCATGTTCGGCTTCCGCCGCACGCTCGTCGTCAATTGCGTGATCGCCTGCGCCTTCCTCGCGGCAACGGGCCTCTTCACGCCCGAGACGCCGCACGTCGTCATCATCACGGTGCTGCTCATCGGCGGGTTCTTCCGCTCGCTGCAGTTCACCAGCATCAATGCCGTCGGCTATGCGGACGTGACGAGCCGCGACATGAGCCTCGCCACGAGCTTCGCCAGCGTGTCGCAGCAGATCTCGCTCTCCATGGGCGTCGCCATCGGGGCGCTGGCGCTGGAGGCGACCGGCTACGTGCGCGGCACCGACGGCCTGACGGCCGGCGATTTCGCGCCGGCCTTCCTCATTGTCACGCTCGTCTCCCTCACCTCGCTCGCCTACTGGCTGCGCCTCGCGCCCGATGCGGGGGCCGAGGTTTCCGGGCACGCGCGCACCTCGCGGCAGATCACGGCCGAGGCGGTGCAGGACAACATGCCGGGCCGCTGAGGCCTCAGGCCGGCGCGAAGAGACCGGCGATGGCGTCCGGCAGCTCGCCGGGCGCCGCGCAGATGTGGCGCGCGCCCGCCTCGGTCAGCTCGGCATGGCTGCCGTAGCCCCAGGCGACACCGATGCAGGGCACGCCATTGCGGGCGGCGCCGAGCACGTCGTGCTCGCGGTCGCCGATCATCAGCGTCTCGGCCGCGGTGAGCCCTTCGGTCGCGAGAATGTAGCTGATGAGTTCGCCCTTGTTATCGTGCGTACCGTCGAGCTCCGCGCCGTGGATGGTGATGAAGCGGCTGTCGAGGCCGAAGTGGGCGAGCACGCGCCGCGCGTAGAAGTGCGGTTTGGAGGTGGCGACGAAGAGGCGGTAGCCGTCCGTGGCGAGCCTGTCGAGCGTCTCCGGCATGCCGGGGATGACGAGTGCGTCCTTGTAGCCGGTCGCGCCGTATTGCTCGCGGTAAAGGCCGATCGCCGGCTCGACCAGCGCCTCGCCGAGCAAGGTCCGGAACGTGTCGCGCAGCGGCGGGCCGATGACCCAGGCGAGATCGTCCTCGGCCGGCGCGGGCTTGCCGAGCGCCGCGAGCGCATAGCGTACGGCACCTGTGATACCGGGCTTGGGGTCGGTGATGGTGCCGTCGAGGTCGAAAAGCAGGTTCATGAGCGCCCTCCCGTCGAAGCTGCAGCCCGGATAAGGGCTGGAACCGGCAGGAGCAAGGACGCTGCGCTCAACCCTGGTCCCCGTTGCGCAGGGGCTGGGTGACGAGGCGATCGAGCCAGCGCTCGCGCGGGTCGCGGAACTCATCGAGCCCGAGCGTCATGGCCTCGTGCCCCTTTTCCGGCTCGGCGCGATAGGTGCCGAACAGCCTATCCCACCACGGCAGGTTGAAGCCGAAGTTGCTATCCGTCTCGCGGCGCAGGATGGAATGGTGCACCCGGTGCATGTCCGGCGTCACCACGAGCCAGCGCAGCATCGGCTCGAGCCTCGGCGGGATGCGGATGTTGGCGTGGTTGAACATGGAGGTGGCATTGAGCAGCACCTCGAAGGCGAGCACGGCCGCCGCCGGCGCGCCGAGGACGAGGATGGCCACACCCTTGATGGCGAGCGACAGGAGGATCTCGCCGGGATGGAAGCGCCCGCCCGACGACACGTCGATCACCGTATCGGCATGGTGCATGCGGTGCAGGCGCCAGAGCAGCGGAACATGATGAAAGACAACATGTTGCGCGTAGATGACGAGATCGAGAATCACGACGCTCAGGAGGACGGCGAGCCAATAGGGCGCGCCGAGAAGCGGCAGCAGCCCCCAGCCCTTCGCCTCCACGGCGAGCGCGATGCCGACCGCTGAGGCTGGCGCGACGAGGCGCACGACGAGCGCGTCAACGAGCAGGATGCCGAGGTTGTTCGTCCAGCGCACCGGCCGGTCGGCGAGATCGTGCCGGCGCGGCGCCAGCACCTCCCACAGCGCCATGGCCGCAAAGACGGCGACAAAGGCGCCGAGCCTGATCGCGACTTCGCCTGTCACAATTCATCACTCCCCTGCGTGCCGTCTCCGTCAGACACCAATGCGGTGCCGGACGCAATCGTCGACGGGTCTGTGATGGCCACGGCAGCGCACAAGTTCTCGCGATCACCGCGCGACCGGCAACCGCGGGTGCAGCCGTCCGCAACGCCATTCGCCCGATAAGCTCGGCCGGAACGTCACGGTCATCAAGGCCGGTCACGTTCCAGGATGGCGTAGCGGTCGAGGAGCGCGGATTATCGCCCGCGACAAAGGATCCGGCCATGTGGCCCTTCGCGCCGGCTTGCCGCGCGCGCGATTGCAGATCGGGCCGCACCTCAAAAACCGATTCAACTTCCTGAGCGATCGATTCAGGCTGTTCAGAAACTGATTCAACCAGCGCCGATCAGCGAGTCTCTTCAGAATCTTGCGGTTCATCCTTCGCGCGTCGCCTGAAGCCGGTCGCGAGCACGTAGAGCTCGGCAGAATCGGCGCGGCTCGCAGCGGGCTTCACATGGCGGACGGTGGCGAAGTCGCGCTTCAGGTCCGCAAGGAGGGAACTCTCCGTGCCGCCCTGCAGCACCTTGGCGAGGAAGATCCCGCCCGGCGCCAGCACCTGGCGGGCGAAGTCGATCGCCGTCTCGGCGAGGCCCATGATCTTGAGGTGGTCGGTCTTCTTGTGGCCGGTGGCGTTGGCAGCCATGTCGGACATGACGACGTCGGCCGGCCCGCCGAGCATGGCGACGAGCCGCTCCGGCGCTTCAGGACTCAGGAAGTCAAGCTGCTCGAAGACGACGCCCGGGATGGGCTCGATGTCGAGCAGGTCGATGCCGACGACGCGCCCGCGCCCGGCCTCGACGCCCACCTTGCGCGCCGCAACCTGCGACCAGCCGCCGGGAGCCGCCCCGAGGTCGACCACGCGCTGGCCGGGCTTGAAGAGCTTGTACTTGTCGTCGATCTCGATGAGCTTGTAGGCGGCGCGCGAGCGGTAGCCCTCGCGCTTGGCGCGGGCGACGTAAGGGTCGTTGAGCTGGCGCTCCAGCCAGCGTGTGGAGGCGACGGAGCGCTTGCCGGCCGTCTTGACGCGCACCTTCAGGCCATGCGGGCCCTCGCGCCCGCCGCCGGCCTTCGCGCCGCCCGCCTTTGCGCCCCCTGCCTTGCGCCCGGACTTGCCGCCGGAACCCGCATCACTCACCGTGCCGCACCCTTCTGCCAGACGCCATCCTCGCCCATCAGGCCCATGAGGATGCCTTCCCGCAAACCTCTGTCGGCGATTCGCAGCCGCTCGCAAGGGAAGGCGCGGCGGATGGCCTCGAGAATGGCGCAGCCGGCGAGCACGAGGTCGGCCCGTTCGCGGCCGATGCAGGGATTGGCGGCGCGCTCGCCGTATTCGGCGGCGATGAGCCGCTCGATGACACGGGTAGCATCGACATTGGCCATCCACAGGCCGTCGACGCGGCGCCGGTCGTAACGCGGCAGGTCGAGGTGGACGCCGGCGATCGTTGTGACCGTGCCGGAGGTGCCGAGCAGATGGAAGTGGCGCCCGCGGCTCGCCCCGTGCGCCCGCTCCGCGAAACCGGCGAGCAACCCGGAGACCTCGTCCACCATGGCCTCGAAGATGTCGCGCGTCACGTCGATGCCGCCGTGCCGCTCCGCCAGGGTGACGACGCCGGTCGGCAATGATTCCCACGCTTGCACGTGGCTGCCGGGATCCTCGTCGAGGCCGCCGGCAAAGCCCGATACCCAGACAATCTCAGTCGAGCCGCCGCCAATGTCGAAGACGATGGCACCGTCCGCCTGCGGATCGAGCAGGCTGGCGCAGCCGCGCACGGCGAGGAAGGCCTCGGTCCGCCGGTCGACGACCTCGAGGGTCAGCCCTGTTTCGCGGGCGACACGGGTGACGAAGGCAGGCCCGTTGCTGGCTGAGCGGCAGGCTTCCGTCGCGATGAGACGTGCGCGGGTGACGCCACGCGCCTCCATCTTGGCCCGGCAGATCTTCAGCGCCTCGATGGCGCGGCCGATGGCCGGCTCGCCGAGGACATTGGCCGTGCCGAGCCCCTCCCCCAGGCGCACGATGCGCGAGAAGGCATCGATCACGCGAAAGCCGCCGCGCGTCGGTTCCGCCACGAGGAGGCGGCAGTTGTTGGTGCCGAGATCGAGCGCCGCATAGGCCGGCCCGCGGCCGTCCCGGTTGCGCAAACGGCGGCGCGGCCCGCGCCGATGCGGCCGCCCATGCGAGTCGGTGCCTTCGCGCAGCGCCTCCGCCCCTCGCGTCTGGCGCGTCTCGAAGGGCGGAACCGGCGATGCGCCTTCAAAGGCGCCGAGGTCGTCGATGACCGTCACGGTCGGAATTTCCCGGTCAAGCGCTGCATGCCATGCGGCCGCCTGCGCGATCCATTCGCAATCAGACTACATAGAGGGGCAGCCTGTGCCAAGCGCGCAGGCCGGCCTGATCCCGCAAAGGGTCGGTCAGGTCGGCCTCGGAGCAGGAACGCCGACCGCCGGCTGGCGGGGAGCGCTGCAGGCCAGCGGCACCATCAGCCCGAGCACGAACCAGAACAGGCGCTGGTAGAAAAAATCCTGCGTCAGGCCGCCGAGGCAGAAGGCGGCGAGGCAGATGAGCGCCGCATTGACGGGCAGCGCCGCGCCGGGCGCCGTGCGCTGGAGGACGAGGCCGCGGACGAAGAGCAGCAGGGCCGCGGCGAACATCACGAAGCCGACGAGCCCCATCTCCGCCAGCACCCAGACGGGAACGTTGTGGATGACCTGGCTCGACTTGCCCTGCACGAGACGGTCGTGGATGAAGCCGCCGAGCCCATGGCCGAAGACCGGCGCCTCCCGCCACAGCTCGAGCCCGCGCCAGACGGTCTCCCAGCGCTCGCTGTCGGCGTAGCCGCGCTGCATGCCCTGTGCGAAGGTCTGCACGAGCGCGCCTCCCGCGTCGCCGCCCCCGCCGCCCGCACCGCTTACGCCGCCCGTCGACGCAAGCAGCGACATGGCCGCCGTGACGATCATCTCGACGAGAGGGATGGCCGCGATGAAAGCGAGCCCTGTCACGATCGACAGGGCCAGTTCCCGGCGCACCGCCGGCATCCAGAAGGCGGTGAGAACGACCGCGGTGCCCATCAGGACCCAGCCGGTGCGCGACTGGGCAAGCACGACGGCCGCAACGAGAACGGCGGGTGCGAGGTGAATGCCCATCCTGTGCCCGCTGACGGCGGCCATGGCCCTGAGACAGAAGAAGGCGATGAAGGCGATGACGCACTGGAAGGCGAAGGCATTGCTGTCCGCCAGATAGCCTTCGAGCCGCACCAGATTGATGCCGGCCGGCACGAGTGCCGTATAGCTGCCGGCGAGATAGAGCACGATCTGAAGTGCGGCGACGATGCTGACCGCGCTCACGGCCAGATGGACGGCGCGCAAGAGACGCGCCCGGCCGCTGTGCGCCCACAGCAGGAAGCCGACGCCGAAATAGGACAGGATGACGAACCAGCCCATGGTGCGATTGACGAAGGCCCACGACAGGAAGCCGTGGTTGACATAGCCGATCGTGAGCGACAGGCCGATGGCGGCGGAGAGAAGCGCGAGCGGTGGCACGACCCAGCGGGCCGGGCTTATGAGCGGGCGCGTCCAGCCCCAGGTCAGCGCCAGCACCGCAGAGGCCGACACGGCAAGGAGATCGGCGAGGTTCACGTTCAGCCAGTGGCTCGGCATCGGCACCCTGAGCTGGAACACCACGGCCACGGGCAGCAGGAAAGCGGCAAGCGCAGCGAAGAGCCGATCGATGTCGTTGCGGCTGGCCACGATCTGTGGCGCCGGCGCGCTGGCCGTCACCGGTTTCGGCCGGATCGTCATGAACGGCACGGCGATCAGGCAGCCGATGACGAGAACGAGCGAAAGGAGCCCGATGGCGACCCCGACCGCGGCGCCAACCGCCGCAGGCACGCCAAGCACGCCGAGCACATGCGCCGCGCTCAGTTCACGGATGCCCCAGCCCGCAAAGCTGATGGGCAATGCGGCAAGGAACATGACCACCGACAGGGCGGCAAGCGCCGCAACAGTCGGCACGGGCTCGCCATAGGCCGAGAACTGCGCATAGAAGGCACCCAGCATGGCGCAATGGGCAACCACGGAGAGAAGGAAGCAGCCTGCGAGCACTGGCCAAGCCAATTGCCCCGACAGCTGGGCGAGGAGCCGCCTGAGCTGGCGCCGGTTGGCGAGGCCGTACAACAGCACGACGGCGATCAGCGAAAGAACGAAATAGGCAAGGTACCCCCCGCCCCCTTCAACGTCGAACACGATGCGGCCGAGGGTATAGGCGCCCCCGGCCAGCGCGAAGAGGAGGAGAGAGCCGAGCGCGATCATGCGCTCGAGAAAGCTGAGGAAGGTGATCGCCGAAGGAGAGACGCCGGCCCCGGCGAGAACCGCAGAGCGTCCGACCGCCTGGCCAACGACGCTGAAGATGAGTTGGTTGCCGAGATGGCCGAGCACGAAGGCACGCGCTGCCTGGCCTCCCGGCACCCCGATGCCGAGCGCCCTGAAGGAATAGCGAAAGCGCACGAAGGACAGGTAGAAATTCAATAATATACAGAAGAAAGCGAAGATCGTCTCGCGTCCGAAGCCGCGCTCCATCGCAGCCAGCAGGCCCGACAGATCAACCTGCATCGCGACAGCGATCGCCGCAAGCAGTGTAATGACGACCGTCAGCCCCCGGTGAATACGCATGCCATCAGCCCCTCCCTCGAATCGGGCAGCGTCTCTTGGCCATGACAACTTTGGAATATCGCCAATTTGTGGGCAGTCTTGCCGCAATTCGGACTTTTTTGCGGCGAGGCTGGCGGCAGCAACGCCGGCCGCGATGACGGCCCGGGCGCGCCAAAAACGACGCCGCTTCGCTGCCGTCGGCTTCGAGACACGTGCCTGGCGTCGGACACTCGCTGGCGCCCTTTGCGGCCTCAACGACCGCGCAGCAACCCTTCGAGAAGCATCCGCATGCGCCGGACGGGCCTTGGCGCGGCACTCGCCTGCACGAGTTGGTCCCGTTCCCGGGCGAGCGCCCGGAGCATCTTGGCGGCGGTCACCATGCGTTCGCGTGACGACAGGCGCGTGGCCGAGGCGCTTTCCTGCATGAGCCGCTGCGCAAGTCGCTCGACTTCCTCGGTTGACGTTCCGACCATGCCCGCTCCGACGCACACAACTGACGGGGAGTTATCACATGTCGGGTCACTCGAACACAAATCGGCCTCGTCAGCGGACCGTTGATGACGTGCGCGATGGCGGCTTTGCCGTCGGCATTCGGCCCGTACCGTGCATAATCCGCAACCGCGGCGCACCTGCGGACGTGTGACGCGCATTCTCGCAGTTGGGAGATGGCCATGGCCAACGGGCCGGAACAGGAGCCGCCGGACGACGTTCGCGAGATGCGACCGAGCGGCTGCCTCATCATCCTTGCCGTGATGCTGCTCGCCGTCTTGCTTGCGCTGGTCATCAACTGGCTGCGCGGCGGCCTGCTCTGAAGCACGCGGCCCGCGCAGCGTGACCTCGTTGGTCACAAGGCGTCCCCGTGGCGTGCCAGACGACGACGCCTGCAAAAACGTCGGGACGGCCCTGCCGGCCGTTCCTCATCAGGACGAATTGTTCTTGAATTTCAGATGGCTGGGGGACGTGGATTCGAACCACGACTAACGGAGTCAGAGTCCGCTGTTCTACCGTTAAACTATCCCCCAACAGGGCGTTGATTTGCCTAAACCATTCCGATCACGACAGAACCGTGCCGGTCGATTGCGGTCACCGCCGTAGGTGGGCTGCATATAGAGTGCGTTTTGGCCACGGTCAACCACCCTCATGGCCGAGATGCAGTGGAAGAGGGGACGTTACGGTGGATAGTTGCGCCGGGCCCGTACCACGGCGCCCATGAAGCCGTACCTGCGGGCGGCAAGCCGAATACTGCGGGCCACGGCTGAAGGGCGCGCCCGTTCCGGCCCTCAACCGACATCCTCGACGGTCACGACGCGGAACGTGTGCATCTCGCCTTCATCATCACGGATCGAGACATATTCGCCCGGCACCCAGACATGGTCGCCGAGACGGAAACCGGCCTCGTCATCGTCGCCCGCAGCGGCGTCATAATCGAACACCCAGGTCGAGCCGCCCATGCCGCCGGCGCGATGAACGAGATGACCGAGCTCCGTCCGCTCGCCGGCCCAGAAGCGGCGCACCCGACAGGCCTCCCTGTGCTTGCGCCATACATCCACATCGAGATGGTTCTCCGCATCGAGCGGGGCAACGATCTCATAGCCATGTCGGGCCGACCCCTGTGGGAACTCCCGCGAGCGCGCCAGGTGCAGCGTGATGCGCTTGAAGCCATCGGGCATTGCCATGATCGTCTCCCCCAGCCTTGCGACGCCACCGCGGCATGCCATTGCACGGCCACGCCGGCCGGTAAGCATGATCGCGCCGGCGCCGCGAGGAACGCAAGCGCAACCGATGCCGCAGGGCATCGAGGAGCGGCCGGCGGGAGTCGATTTCTGACCGGTCGCTCTTTAGAGAGATTATAAATTATTGATTTGATTGGTTATTTTGTTGACGCGCCGTGCCCGTGGCGGCATACGCCTCTGCTCATACGCAAGTTGCGATCGAGGCTGGGGCCCCGTCCCGGACCGAGGGAGGCTACAATCATGCAACGCTATGCTCGCACGCTCATCGGCGCCGCTTCTTTCCTTGCTGCTGGGATGGGCGCTGGCGCGGTGCTCGCCCAGGAAGTCAACCTCTACACGACGCGCGAGCCCGGCCTCATCAAGCCGCTGCTCGATGCCTTCACCGAGAAGACTGGCGTCAAGGTCAACACCGTCTTCGTCAAGGACGGGCTCGGCGAGCGTGTAGCCGCCGAGGGCCAGAACTCGCCAGCCGACGTGTTGATGGTCGTCGATTTCGGCAACCTCATCGATCTCGTCGACCGCAACGTCACCCAGCCGGTCCAGTCGAAGGTGCTTGAGGAGGCGATTCCCGCCAACCTGCGCGACAAGGACGGCAACTGGTTCGCCCTGACGCTGCGGGCCCGCGTGCTCTACGCCTCGAAGGAGCGCACCAACATCGATGCCTTCACTTATGAAGAACTGGCCGATCCCAAGTGGAAGGGCAAGGTCTGCATCCGCTCGGGCCAGCATCCCTACAACACCGCCCTCTTTGCCACCGTCATCGCCAAGGACGGCGCCGAGAAGGCTGAAGCGTGGCTGAAGGGCGTCAAGGCCAATCTCGCCCGCAAGGCCGGCGGCGGTGACCGTGAGGTGGCGCGCGACATCCTCGGCGGCATCTGCGACATCGGCATCGGCAATTCCTACTATGTCGGTCTGATGCGCTCCGGCAAGGGCGGTCCCGACCAGGAGAAGTGGGGCGAGGCCATCAAGGTCGTGCTGCCGACCTTCGCCAATGGCGGCACGCATGTGAACGTCTCCGGCGCGGCCATCGCCAAGAACGCGCCGAATAAGGACGAGGCCGTCAAGCTGCTCGAGTTCCTCGTGTCGGACGAGGGGCAGGAGCTCTACGCGAAGGCGAACTTCGAATATCCGGTGAAGGCCGGCGTGAAGGCCGACCCGATCATCGCGAGCTTCGGCGAGCTGAAGGTCGATCCGGCCCTGCTGACCGACATCGCCGAGCACCGCAAGGCGGCGAGCGAGCTCGCCGACAAGGTCGGCTTCGACAACTGAGCGGCAGCGAGGCAGGCGAAGCTCCTTCGCCTGCCTTCCGCACGAGGTTTCGATGACCAGCCCCAAGCGGACGCTTCCCCGTCCCGGTGCGCTCCTTGAGCGCTCCGGGATTGTTCGTTTCCGTTCCATGCCGGCGGAGGCCGGTCTCCCGTCGGAACGGCGCAACGGGACAGCCGGCCGATGACCATTGCCGCCGCCGGCGAGGGACGCGCCGGAGCACCACGGCGCCTCACCCTGCCTCCGCTCTCCGGCTGGCTCGCCGCTGCGGGCGTGATCGCGCTCGGCGTTGTCGCGCCCATCGCGGCGCTCGCCTGGTTCGCGGCGCAGGGCTCCGGGGATCTCTGGCCGCATCTCGTCGACACGGTGCTGCCGCAGGCGATCCGCGACACGGCGATCCTTCTCTTCGGTGTCGGCGCGCTCGTCATCGTCCTCGGCACGGGAACGGCCTGGCTGGTGACGGCCTACGACTTCCCGGGACGATCGGTGCTCGACTGGGCGCTGCTGCTGCCCCTCGCCATCCCGACCTACATCGTCGCCTATACGTATCTCGACGTGCTGCACCCGATCGGCCCGGTGCAGACGGCCATCCGGGCGCTGTTCGCGATCGGCAACCCGCGCGACCTGCCGTTTCCCGACGTCAGGTCGATGTGGGGCTGCATTCTCCTGCTCAGCCTCGTGCTCTACCCTTACGTCTACCTGTCGACGCGGGCGATGTTCCTGATGCAGGCGGCGAGCCTCGTCGAGGTGGCGCGCACACTCGGCCACGGGCGCCGGCGCGTCTTCTTCCACGTGGCACTGCCGCTCGCCCGTCCCGCCATCGTGGTCGGCACCAGCCTTGCGCTGATGGAAGCGCTCAACGACATCGGCGCCTCCGAATTCCTCGGCGTGCGCACGCTCACGGTGTCGATCTACGCCACGTGGATCAACCGCTCCAGCCTGCCGGGCGCGGCGCAGATCGCCCTCGTCATGCTGGCGCTCGTCATCTCCCTCATCCTCATCGAGCGCTGGGCGCGGCGCCGCCAGCGCTACGCGGCGGCCGCGCAGCAGGCGCGGCGGCTCGTGCCGCAGCGGCTCGCGGGCGCGCGCGGGCTTGGCGCGCTGGCCGTCGGCTTCCTGCCCGTCCTGTTCGGCTTCTGCGTGCCGGCGCTGCACCTCGCCCACGAGGCCTACAAGCGCGTGTCCTTCGCCGGCATCTCCCCCGGCATTCTCGAGGAGACGATCAACACGGTGACGATGGCGGCCGTCGCCACAGCCGTCACCATCGCGCTCGGTCTCGTCGTCGCCTATACGGCGCGCATCGTGCAGCGGCGGGAGGCCAATGTCCTGGCACGGCTCGCCAGCGTCGGCTATGCCATTCCCGGCACGGTGCTCGCCATCGGCCTGCTGACGCCCCTCGCCGCCTTCGACAATGCGGTCGACGGGGCGATGCGCAGCCTTTTCGGCATTTCGACGGGCCTCATCCTCTCGGGCTCGGGCGTGGCGCTCGTCTATGCCTATGTCGTGCGCTTCCTCGCCATCGCCAATGGCGGCATCGAGGCCGGGCTCTCCAAGGTCCCGCACTCGCTCGACCATGCGGCGCGGGCGCTGGGACAGGGCCGGCTCGGCACCATGTTCGGCGTGCACCTGCCGCTGGTGCGCCCCGCCCTTCTCGGCGCGGCCCTGCTCGTCTTCGTCGATTGCATGAAGGAGCTGCCGGCGACGCTGCTGCTGCGGCCGCTCAACTTCGAGACGCTGGCGACCCACCTCTATGCCGAGGCCTCGCGCGGCACCTACGAGGACGGCGCGGTGGCCGCCCTGCTCATCGTCGTCTTCGGCCTCGTGCCCGTGATCCTGCTCGCCCGCATGAGCCGTGGGCGCTACGCCGTCTCGCTGCGCGCCTCGAGTTCCGAGGTCGACCGGCCGGCCTCGTTCCGGCCGTGAGCGGCACGGAGGCGACACGGTCCCTTTTCGTCATGGCCGGGCTTGTGCCGGCCATCCACGCCGTCATGCCTTTCGCAACGCCAAGGCATGGTTGCCTGCGATGAGCGCGGGACGGAAAGGTTGCGTCCCAAGGCCCCGGCGCCGGCGCGCACAGTGCAAGCCGGACAGGCGCAATCACTTCTTGAGCTCGGGCAGATCCCTGTAGAGATCGAGGGCCTCGGGATTGGCCAGCGCCTCCTTGTTCTTGACCTCGCGGCCGTGCACCACGTCGCGCACGGCGAGCTCCGTGATCTTGCCGGATTTGGTGCGCGGAATGTCCGCCACCTGCACGATGCGGGCCGGCACGTGGCGCGGGCTCGCACCCGAGCGCACCTCGCGGCGGATGCGGTCCTGCAGGGCCTCGTCGAGCACCGCGCCCTCCCGCAGCCGGACGAAGAGGATGACGCGCACGTCGTTGTCCCATTCCTGGCCGATGGCGAGCGCCTCCACGACTTCGGGAATGCGCTCGACCTGGGCGTAGATCTCGGCCGTGCCGATGCGCACCCCGCCCGGGTTGAGCGTGGCGTCCGAGCGGCCGTGGATGATGATGCCGCCGTGCTCGGTCCATTCGGCGAAGTCGCCGTGGCACCAGATGCCGTCGAAACGTTCGAAATAGGCGGCGTGGTACTTCTTGCCGCCCGGATCGTTCCAGAACATCACCGGCATGCAGGGAAAGGCGCGGGTGCAGACGAGTTCCCCCTTGCCGGAGCTTATCGGCCTGCCCGCCTCGTCCCACACCTCGACCGCCATGCCGAGGCCGGCGGCCTGGATCTCGCCCTTGTAGACGGGCGAGATCGGGCTGCCGCCGACGAAGCAGGAGACGATGTCGGTGCCGCCGGAGATCGAGGCCAGATGCACATCCTGCTTGATGGCCTCGTAGACATAATCGAAGCTCTCGGGCGCGAGCGGCGAGCCAGTCGACGTGATGAGCCGGACACTGGAAAGATCGTGCGTGCGGGCGGGCGCGAGTCCGGCCTTCTTGCAGGCGTCGATATATTTCGCCGAGGTCCCGAAAAGCGTGATGCGTTCCCTTTCGGCGAGGTCGAAAAGCACCGATGGTTCGGGATGGAAGGGCGAGCCGTCGAAGAGGATGAGCGTCGCGTCGCTGGCAAGGCCCGAAGCCAGCCAGTTCCACATCATCCAGCCGCAGGTGGTGAAGTAGAAGAAGCGGTCGCCGGCCCTGACGTCGCACTGCAGGCGGTGCTCCTTGAGGTGCTGCAGCAGGGTGCCGCCGGCGCCATGGACGATGCACTTGGGCACGCCCGTCGTGCCGGAGGAGAAGAGGATGCACAACGGGTGGTTGAACGGCAGCCGCTCGTAGGTCACCGGCTTGGCTGCATACTCGGCCGTGAGCGCCGGCAGCGCCGTCGCCTTGTCGCCGACGCTCGCCGCCACCTCGTCGGCGATGCCGACATAGGGCACGACGAGCACGGCCGCGAGGCTCGGCAGGCGCGCGACCACATCGCGCACCTTGTCGGTCAGGTCGAGGCGCTTGCCGGCGTAGAAATAGCCGTCGATGGCGATGAAGACCTTCGGCTCGATCTGCCCGAAGCGGTCGATGACGCCCTGCACGCCGAAGTCCGGCGAGCAGGAGGACCAGGTGGCTCCGAGGGAGGCGGTCGCCAGCATGGCGGCGATGGTCTCGGGCCGGTTCGGCATCATGGCCGCGACGCGGTCGCCGACGCCGACGCCCTGGGCGGCAAGCCATTGCTGCAGACGCGAGACGAGGGCATTGAGCTCAGCCCAGGTGAGGCGCAGGGAAGAGCCGTCCTCACCGGCAAAGACCATGGCCTCGCTGCCGTCGTTACGGCGCAGGAGATTCTCGGCGAAGTTGAGGCGCGCATCGGGGAAGAACTTCGCCCCCGGCATGCGGTCGTCGACGAGGATGCGCTCGCCCTTCTCGCCGATCACGCCGCAGAAGTCCCACAGGGCCGACCAGAACGCCTCCCGCTCGGCGATGGAGAAGGCGTGGATGTCGGCGTAATCGGCAAAGCGCCGTCCGGCACGCTCGCCGAGAAAGTCCATGAACCGCCGCAGGGTCGTTCCCGCCACGCGCTCGGGCGAAGGGGTCCACAAAGGTGCGGCAGGGGTCATCGTCACTATCCTCCCTCGATCATCGCCCGCGGTGATAGCGCGGCTCGCAATGTCCATAAAGCGCCAATATCAGGGAGCAAAGGAGGGCTACTGGACGAGAATCCTATGCGAGACGTCTGAATCGGCGTAAACGGATCAGACTGCCTGATGGTTGAGTTGCGCCATTGGCCCGGAGCCAGGGCCAATGCCGGACGCGAGTGGCGATGACAAGGTCCAAGCTCTTTCTCGTGACGGCCGCCGTCCTTGCGGCCTGCGTCATGGCCGTGATGCCGTGGACGCTGGCCACGAAGCCGCTCGCCGAATCCATCGGCGAGGAGATGCGGCGCACGACCGGTCTCGGGCTCGCCACCGAAGGGCGGGCCACCTTCGCGCTCCTGCCCGTGCCGCGCGTCAAGCTGGAGAACGTCAGCCTGCAGACGCCGCAAGGCGAGGAAGTGGCGCGCGCCCGCCAGCTGCGCGGCGAACTGCGGCTGCTGCCCCTTCTGCTCGGCCGCATGGAACTCGTCGAGGTCACGCTCGTGCAGCCGCGGCTTGACCTCAGCCGTGTCGGGACGCTGCGCGAATTGTGGGCCATGCTCAACGCGCATACCGGACGCGAGATCGAGAGCCGGCGGAACGGCACGGCCCGCGGCCGGCATGTCGGGCGGCTCATCATCATCGACGGGCTCGTGCTGACGCGCGCAAAGGACGAGGCCCCCGCGCTCGCCAACCAGGTCAACCTCGTCGTCTACTGGCCCTCGCTCACCGGACCGCTCGCCGTAGCGGGCACCACGCAGTGGCATGGCGAACCGGTAGACATCCGCCTCGATTCCCTCTCACCGGCCGCGATCGTCGACGGGCGCGCCTCTCCCCTCGCCATCCAGCTGCAGAGCCCGTTCGGCGACCTCGCCTTCAAGGGCGATGTGCGCGGGGCCGAAGATCCCCAGCTCAACGGCGACCTGCGCGTCGCGACGCGGTCCCTGCGCTGGGCCGACAGCCAGTTCGGCGGCATCGTGCCGCTCGGTCATCTCGTCGAGACCTTCTCGCTCGCCGGCTCGGTGTCCATGTCGTCGCGCGGACTGTCACTGCCGCAGGCGAGCATCGAGATCGACCGGCGCCGCATCGACGGTGCGCTCACGGCGCGCTTCGAGCAGGCGCGGCTCGCCGTCTCGGGCACTCTGGCAGCCGAAGAGCTGCAGCTCGAGCGTTTCCTGCGCCCCCTCCTGCCGAGGCGCGGCGCCGACGGCGGCTGGAGCCGCGATCAACTGGGCACGCGTGGCCTCGATCAGGCGGACCTCGACCTGCGGCTGTCGATCAACAAGGCCTATTTCGGGCGCATGCCGATCGACAGTCTCGCAGGCTCCATGCAGATCAGGAACGGGCGGCTTGAAATCGCGCTGGGACGGGCCGGCCTTTACGGCGGCACCCTCAAGGGGCGCCTCACGGCCTCGCCCTCGCCCGCCGGCTACGATGTGCGGCTCTCCGGCCAGGCGGACAAGGTGGACCTGCTCGGCCTCCTCAACGACGCCGGCAACATCACCCGTCTCTCTGGAAGCGGCACCGCCCAGTTCCAGATGGAAGCCTCCGGCGCCTCCTTTGCCGAACTCGCGCATGGCCTTCGCGGCCAAGGCCAGTTCGACATTTCGGCGGGATCCATCGCTGGCGTTAACCTGCCTGAGCTCGCCCGGCGCGCGGAAGTGCGCCCGCTCGCCGCTGCGCTCGAATGGCGCGGCGGGCGCACGCCCTTCGAGAGCATCACGGGCCAGGTAACGATCAGCGGCGGCATCGCCGACGTCGGCACGATGGAGATGACGACGCCAGGTGTGCGGGGCCTCATGACCGGGCACGTCCTTGTCGGCGATCGGCGGCTGCTGCTCGACGCGACCGTCACGCCGCCAAAGGCCGCGGCATCGGCCGTGCCATCTGGCTTTCCGCTCAAGATCCGCGGCAGCTGGGACGACCCTGCCGTCCTGCCCGATGTCGATGCGCTTATCCAGCGCTCGAGCGCGGCGGCTCCCTTCTTCGTCACTCCGCCACCGCAGGTGCCGCCGGCAGATCTTTCGTCGGCAGGCGGCACGCTGCAGTAGGCACTACTGGCGCGCGACGGCCGAGCGCTTCGTCGCGAGCGAGGCGATGATCACGCCGATGGTGACGAGCGCCACGAGAATGGTGCAGACCGCGTTGATCTCGGGCGTCACGCCGAGGCGCACCTGGCTGTAGATGCGCATGGGCAGGGTTGTGGCGCCCGGCCCCGACGTGAAGCTTGCGATCACGAGGTCGTCGAGCGACAGCGTGAAGGCGAGCAGGAACCCAGCGAGCACCGACGGCGCGATGAGCGGCAGCGTGATGGTGAAGAAGGTCTTCAGCGGCGGGCAGCCGAGATCCATCGCCGCCTCCTCGAGGCTGCGATCGAAATCGACGAGGCGCGCCTGCACCACGACCGTGACGAAGCACATGGTGAAGGTCGTGTGGGCGAGGACCACCGTCCAGAAGCCACGGTCGAAGTCCACGGCGACGAAGAGCAGCAGCAGCGACAGGCCGGTGATCACCTCCGGCATCACGAGCGGAGCATAGACCATGCCCGTGAACAGCGTGCGGCCCGGATAGCGCCCGTAGCGCACGAGCGCGAGCGCCGCGAGCGTGCCGAGCACCGTCGCCGCCGCCGCCGAGAGGAAGGCGACGCGCAGCGAGATCCAGGCCGCCTGCAGCAGTTGCTCGTTCTGCAGCAGCGAGATGTACCACTGCGTGGAGAACCCGCCCCAGACCGTGAC
The DNA here is from genome assembly GCF_001418005.1 of Chelatococcus sambhunathii. Classification (GTDB taxonomy): domain Bacteria; phylum Pseudomonadota; class Alphaproteobacteria; order Rhizobiales; family Beijerinckiaceae; genus Chelatococcus_A; species Chelatococcus_A sambhunathii. Next base: position 86,682 of record NZ_LIOL01000007.1, read on the forward strand.
CAGCCGCGAGGCGTTGAACGAATAGACGACGAGGATGAGGATGGGCAGGTAGAGGAAGGCGAAGCCCAGCGTCAGCGCCGTCGCGTCGAAAAAGCCGAAACGCCGGTTCATTTCGCCTTCTCCCAGCGCCGCGCCTCGATGTCGCGATAGGCGACGATGGGGCCGACGAGGAGCACGAGCAGCACGACGGCGACCGCCGAGGCGAGCGGCCAGTCGCGGTTGGAGAAGAACTCGCTCCACAACGTGCGCCCGATCATCAGTGTCTCGGAGCCCCCGAGGAGGTCCGGGATGACGAACTCGCCGACGACGGGGATGAAGCACAGGAGGCAGCCGGCGAGAATGCCCGGCATGGCGAGCGGCACGGTGATGCGCCAGAAGGCGCGCAGCGGCGGGCAGCCGAGATCCTCGGCCGCCTCCAGCAGGTTGTAGTCGAACTTCTCCAGCGTCGCGTAGAGCGGCAAGACCATGAAGGGCAGGTAGGAATAGACGATGCCGATGAAGACCGCCGTGTCGGTGTTCATGATCTGCAGCGGCTCGCCGATGAGCCCCAGATTGATGAGAAGCGCGCTGAGCAGCCCTTCGGGCTTCAGGATGCCGATCCAGGCATAGACACGGATGAGGAAGCTCGTCCAGAACGGCAGGATGACGAGCATGAGCAGCGTCGGCCGCCAGCGCTCCGGCGCCTTTGCCATGGCATAGGCGATGGGGAAGCCGATGGCGAGCAGCAGGACAGTCGAAACCGCCGCAATACGCAGCGAGGAGATGAAGGACGAGAAATAGAGGCTGTCTTCGAAGAGCAGCGAGAAATTGTAGAAGCTGAGCTGCGAGAGGGCTTCGCTGAGGCCCTCGAGACCGAAGGAGAGGTCGAAGACCGGCCGGTAGGGCGGCTGCGCGGTCGCGGGCTCCGACAGCGCGATCTTGAAGACGATAACGAAGGGAATGAGGAAGAAGAAGGTCAGCCAGAGGAAGGGCACGGCCGGGATGAGCGCGCCAAGCGCCCGGCCGAAAGCGCCCCGGTCGGGCGGACGCGGGGCCACATCCATTCTTTCTTGATCGCTCATCGTCTTCACCGCGTCAGGACGACGCCCGCCTCGGGCGCGAAGTGAACGAAGACCTCATCGTCCCAGCTCAGCGGCCGCTCGACGAAGCGGGTGGCATTGGCGCGCGACACCCGCAACGTCCTGCCACTCGCCAGGCGCACCAGGTAGATCGTCCAGTCACCGAGATAGCCGATGTCCCAGACCGTGCCGGCAAAGACGTTCGGCGTCCCCGCAGGCGGTGCCTCGTGGGTCAGCACGAGTTTCTCGGGACGCAGGGCGAGCGCCACCTCCTGGCCGGGCTTTAGCGGCTCGGCGACGCCCGCGACCGAAACCGAGGCCGGCGCGTCGGCGACTGCGAGCGTGCAGCGCCCCTCCCCGGCTTCGCTCACCTTGCCTTCGAGGATGTTCACGTCGCCGATGAACTCCGCCACATAGCGGCTCGCCGGCTGCTCATAGATCTCGCCCGGGGTCGCGACCTGGACGATGCGGCCGTGATCCATGACCGCGATGCGGTCAGCCATGGTCATCGCCTCCTCCTGGTCGTGCGTGACAACGAGGAAGGTCATGCCGAGCTTCACCTGCAGGTCCATCAGCTCGAACTGGGTTTCCTCGCGCAGTTTCTTGTCGAGCGCGCCGAGCGGCTCGTCGAGCAGCAGCACCTTGGGGCGCTTGGCGAGGGCACGGGCGAGCGCCACGCGCTGGCGCTGACCGCCCGAGAGCTGGGCCGGGCGGCGGCGGGCAAAGGGCTCAAGCTGCACGAGGCGCAGCATCTCGACGACCCGCTCCGTGATCTCGGCCTTCGGCAGCCTGTCCTGCTCGAGGCCGAAGGCGATGTTGCGCTCCACGCTCATGTGCGGGAAGAGCGCGTAGGACTGGAACATCATGTTGACCGGGCGCCGGTAGGGCGGCACGCCGGAGAGGTCCTGGCCGGCGAGCACGATGCGCCCCTCGCTCGCCGCCTCGAAGCCCGCCAGCATGCGCATCAGCGTGGTCTTGCCGCAGCCCGAGGGCCCCAGCAGGCAGAAGAACTCGCGCTCGAAGATGTCGAGCGACAGGTCGGCCACCGCTGCGACGTCGCCATAGCGCTTGGTGACCCGTTCGAAGCGGATGAAGGGCGTCGCCGCAGGGTCGGCCCAGGGGGCGAAATCGCGGCGCACGGCGCCGATTGCCAGCGACCCGCGCCTGCGCCCGTCGACAGCCATGGACATTCCGGCACTACCTCCCAAACCGGACCGTTGCGGGCGCGCACGTTAGTCGCAGCCGGGCCCGGCGACAACAGCGAGAGCGATGCTCTCGGCGCGGGTGGGCAGTTGACAGGCCGGGGGGCCGCACCGTTACCTCTCCCGGCATATCAGGCGGATGACATGGCGAAGAAAAGAGCGCACCAGAACAAGGTATCCCACACCCGCGGCGCCGCTTCCATCGAGGAGGCCCGCGCCTTCGTCTCCAAGCGCAACATCGAGGAGATCGAGTGCGTGGTGCCGAATCAGGCCGGGGTCGCGCGCGGCAAGGTGATGCCGGCGGAAAAGTTCTTCGGCGGGCCGACCATGAGCCTGCCCGGCGCGATCTTCTACCAGACGATCGCCGGCGACTATCCGCACGAGGTGCTCGACAAGGACGCCCCGGCGGATGGCGATCTCGTGCTGGAGCCCGACTTTTCGACCATCGCTCTCGTGCCATGGGCGAATGACCCTACGGCGCAGATCATCCACGAGGCCTTCTATCGCGACGGCCGCCCCGTTGAGCACGCTCCGCGCCAGGTGCTGAAGCGGGTGATCGAGCTCTATCGCCGTCGTGGCTGGCAGCCCATCGTGGCACCCGAGATCGAATTCTACCTCGTTAAGAAGAACCTTGATCCCGACTATCCGCTGGAGCCTCCGATCGGCCGCTCGGGCCGGGCGGAGATCGGCCGACAGGCCTATTCCATCGCCGCCGTCAACGAGTTCGACGACCTGTTCGAGCTCATCTACGACTACTCGGAGGCGCAGGGGCTGGAGATCGACACCCTGATCCACGAGGAAGGCGCCGGCCAGATGGAGATCAACCTGCGCCACGGCGACCCGCTCGACCTCGCCGATCAAGTCTTCCTCTTCAAGCGCACCATCCGCGAGGCAGCTCTGAAGCACGACATGTATGCAACGTTCATGGCCAAGCCGATCGCGCATCAGCCGGGCTCGGCCATGCACATCCACATGTCCGTGACCGACATCGAGAGCGGCCACAACATCTTCTCAGACAAGGACGGCAAGCCGACGGACGAGTTCTTCTCCTTCCTCGCCGGGCTGCAGACGCACCTGCCGGCGGCCATGTCGATGCTCGCGCCCTATGTCAATTCCTACCGCAGGCTGACACGCTATTCGGTGGCGCCGATCAATGTCGCCTGGGGCTACGACAACCGCACCACGGGCCTGCGCATCCCGCCGTCGGACCCCTCCGGGCGGCGCGTCGAGAACCGGGTGCCCTCCTCCGACGCCAATCCCTATCTCGCCATCGCCGCCTCTCTCGCCTGCGGGCTGCTGGGTCTAGAGGCCGGGCTCAAGCCGAGCGATCCGGTCGTCGGCTCCGCCTATTCGCTCGACTACGACCTGCCGCGCGGCATCCTCGAGGCGGCGGCCGCGCTCGAGGAGAGCGAGGCGCTCACCGGCCTCTTCGGCGACAGCTTCGTGCGCACCTATACGGCCGTGAAGCGGGCCGAGTTCGAGACCTTCATGGAGGTGATCAGCCCGTGGGAGCGCGAGTTCCTGCTGCTGAACGTGTGACCGGCGAGCCCGCCGAAGGACGAGCCCGTGCAGAAACCCTCCGCCGGCGGCAATCTCTACGAAACGACCGCGCCGCCGCTCGCGCCGCAGCCGGCGCTCGACGGGCCCGCGCGGGCAGACGTCGCCATCGTCGGCGCCGGGCTGACCGGTGTCGGCGCGGCGCTGACGCTGGCACGGGCCGGCCATGACGTCATCGTCGTGGAGAGGGGCCGCGTCGGCGCCGGCGCCTCCGGCATCAACGGCGGACAGATCCATCCCGGCCAAAGGCGCGACCAGCGCTGGCTGGAGGAGAAAGTCGGCAAGATGCGCGCCCGCGCCCTGTGGGACTATGCCGCCGAGGCGCACCGCTGGCTGTTTGAAGTCATTGAGCAGGAGGAGATCGCCTGCGCGCTGCAGCGCGGCCTCATCACGCTGGCGCACCGCCCCGCCCTCTTCCGCGATCTCGCCGCCGACGCCGAGCATCTCGCGCGGCATTACGGCGCGAGCCATCTCACGGTGGTCGAACAGGCGGACCTGCCGCGCTACACGGGCGCCGAGGGCTATCACGGCGCCGTCTTCGATGCCGAGGGCGGCCATCTCGACCCGCTGGCGCTGACGCGCGGGCTCGCCGCGGCCGCCCTTGCGGCTGGAGCCCGCATCGCCGAGGACACGCCGGCGACGGCCCTTGCGAGGACGGGGGCGGGATGGCGCCTCGCGACGCCGCGGGGCGACATCGACGCGGCTTCGGTCATCGTCACCGGCGACGGCAACAACGGCCGGCTCGTGCCGACGGTGGCCGACCACGTCATGCCGCTCGTCAATTTCATGATCGCCACCGAGCCGCTCGGGCCATTGGCGGATGCGGTCTTCACCGGGCCCTATGCGGGCGCGGACACGCGCTTCGTGGTCAATTACTTCCGCCGCACGGCGGACGGGCGGCTCGTCTTCGGTGGGGGCGAAAGCTATGGCGCCACGCTGCCACCGAACTTCGCCGAGCGTGTGCGCCGGCGCATGCTGCCCATCTTCCCCATGCTGGCCGACGCCCGCATCACCCATGGCTGGGGCGGCGCGCTCGGCATCACCGCGCCGCGCCTGCCCTTCGTGCGCCAGATCGAGCCCGGCCTCCACGTCGCTTCCGGCTACAGCGGCCAGGGCGTCATGCTCGCCCCCTTCACCGGACGGGCCATCGCCGAAGCCATCCTCGGCGACGACCGCCGCCTGTCGGTGATGACGGATCTTCCCGTGCCGAAACTGCCCGGCGGGCGCCTGCTGCGCCGGCCGCTGCTGATTGCAGCGATGCTCGGTTTCGGCCTGCTCGACAGATTGTAAGGGTAGCGCGCGGGCCTGCCCCTCTCCTCTTCCCACCGGAGGGTAGCCGCTCGGCCCTTGTCGCGCCTAAAGATCCTCGCGCAGCGCCTCGGCGACACGGGCCTCCAGCACCTCCGGTTTCTTGAGCACGAGGGCGCCGCGCGTGCGCTCCACGAGGTCCTCGCTCGACAAAGCGGTGAACTCGCGCGTGACCTGTTCGCGCCGGCAGCCGATGCGGGCCGCAAGCACATGGTGATAGGGCGGCGGTGTGACCACGCGCTCGCCGGGATGGCCGGCGCGCGGCTGGGACAGGCGCAGCAGCTCCGAATAGAGCCGGTGCCGCAGGTCGAGGACCGAATGTTCCATGAGACGGGCGTTGAGCTCGCGCACGCGGCCGGCGAGCAGGCGCAGAACCTTGTCGCAGACGACCTTGGAGGCGAAGACAATCTCGCGGAACACCGCGGCCGGCATGATGCACACCTCACCGCGCGTCAGCGCCGTCACATTGGCCGAGCGCTTGACCCCGTCGATGGCGGCAAGCTCGCCGAAATACTGGCCACCGCGCATCTCGCCGAGGATGACCTCCTTGCCCGACTGCGTGCGCACCAGGATGCGCACGTCACCCGCGACGAGGAAATAGACATCCGTCGAGGCGTCCTCGAAGTCGACGAGCACCTCATCCTCGTCGAAACGGCGCCAGTTGCAGCGTGTTTCAAAGGGGCCGAGATCGATATCGATGTCCCTGAAAAAGGCGACCCGCGCAAGCGATGCCATGGTTCCTCCCCCCTGCGGCCGAAGCACGAAACGGACACGCCGCGACGGCGCCGCGCGTCAGCCCGAACCGGCCGGCACACCGCTCCCTGGCGGCGTGCCAGCGCTGCGCATCGTTCTTTCCCCGGGCCGCAAGGTCAAGACCGCGGCGGGGGCAGCGTCGTCCTCAGGCATCAAGCGCCCGCGAGCGGAAGGCGAGCCCGGCGCACAGCCCGCCGAGGATGGGCGTGACGATGAACAGCCACAGCTGCGCCAGCGCCTGCCCGCCGACGAAGACGGCCGGGCCGAGCGAACGGGCCGGATTGACCGACACGCCGGTGACGTTGATGAAGACGATGTGGATGACGACCAGTGTCAGGCCGATGGCAAGGCCGGCCGCCGGTGTCGCTCCGGCCCTGGACGTTGCGCCGAGGATGACCGTCGTGAAGAGGAAGGTGGCGACAAACTCCGCCACGGCGGCGGATACGGTGCCATAGGCGCCGAGATAGCCCTCCCCCCAGCCGTTCTGCCCGAGGCCGCCGGTCGCGACGTCATAGCCACCGGCCCGGCCGCTGGCGATGAACAGGAGGACCGCCGCCCCGACGATGCCGCCGAGACACTGGGCGATGATGTAGCCGGGAACGTCGGAAGTCGGCATGCGCCCGGCCGACCAGACGGCGATCGTCACGGCCGGATTGATGTGACAGCCCGACACCGGGCCGATGCCATAGGCCATGGCCGTGACGGCAAGGCCGAAGGCAAACGCGACGGGCAGCATGCCGAGCGGAAACGTAGCCCCATAGCCGCCGAGAACGACAGACCCGCAACCAAACAGCACGAGACAAGCGGTGCCAAGCAATTCAGCCAGATATTTCTTCATGTCTGCCCCCTGAGCCTGTTCGCTCTTCGGACAGCCGGCCATCAGGAATCAGGCCGGCGAACAGACCAAAGTGGACCATCAATCGCCGATCGCATAAATCACAATATCTGCAAATAGATTTGGATTAAGAACAATTGCAGGGACCGCCGGTCGGAAGATTAGGCAGTGGCATTGCAGATCTTCCAATCGGCGATTGCAACGGGCGAAGCGCGCGCCGTCACCTCAAACCGGAAATCTGCCGTCTCGCGCCTCCGCGTCGTGGTCAGGACAGGCGCACCAGCGCCTGCCCCTGCGCCACGTGACGGCCGGGGTCCTCGCCCATCGGCGCATGCGGGTTCTGCCGCACTGGAGCGGCGGCGGGCGCGGGCGGCAGGCGCCGGTCCCAGGCGCTCTCGAGCACCAAGACGATGCCGACGGCCAGCGCGAGGACAGCAAGCACGAGAGCGCCGAAAGAATGCTGGGTATCGGAACGGCGACGCAACATGGCGCGAATCACAAGCTGTTCACAGGTCATCAACAGGCTCTGGGTGACTTATCCACAGGGCGGCTTCGCGGCGGCATTGTGGCATCAGCATGACGGCGCGGCACGAAGTCCGCGGGGCTCGAGCCGGGGCTTGCCCCCCGGGACGCGGCGCGCGACAAGACGCCATGCTGCACGTCAATGATCTCACCTACCGGCTCGGCGCCCGCGTCATCCTCGACGGCGCCACCGCGGCCTTGCCGCCGGACGCCCGCATCGGCCTCGTCGGCCGCAACGGCGCCGGCAAGACCACGCTGTTCCGCATCCTGCTCGGCGAGATCGCACCGGAGAGCGGCTCCATCTCGATTCCGCGCAACCTGCGCATCGGCGCGGTCGCGCAGGAGGCGCCGGGGGGGCCGGAGCGGCTCATCGACATCGTGCTCGCCGGGGACAAGGAGCGCACGGCCCTCCTCGCCGAGGCCGAGACGACGAGCGATCCCATGCGGCGCGCCGAGATCGAGACCCGGCTCGTCGACATCGACGCTCATTCCGCCCCTGCCCGCGCGGCCGCCATCCTGCACGGCCTCGGCTTCGATGCCGACGCGCAGCAGCGGCCCTGCTCGGACTTCTCCGGCGGCTGGCGCATGCGCGTCGCGCTCGCGGCCATCCTCTTCTCGGAACCGGACCTGCTCCTGCTCGACGAGCCGACCAACTATCTCGACATCGAGGGCACGCTCTGGCTCTACGACTATCTCGGGCGCTATCCGCACACGGTGCTCGTCATCAGCCACGACCGCGAGTTGCTCGACACGGCCGTCGACCACATCCTGCACCTCGACCAGGGCAGGCTGACGCTCTACCGCGGCGGCTACACCTCCTTCGACCGGCAGCGGCGCGAGAAGATGGCCCTGCAGGCGAAGGCGCGCGTGAAGCAGGAGGCCGAGCGCAAGCACCTGATGGCTTTCGTCGACCGCTTCCGCGCCAAGGCGTCGAAGGCGCGGCAGGCGCAATCGCGCCTCAAACGGCTGGAGAAGATGGAGCCGATCGCCCCCGTCGCCGAGGAAGAGGCCCTGCCCTTCGACCTGCCCGGCCCCGCGCGGCCGCTGTCCCCACCCCTCGTCGCCATGGAAGGGGTCGGTGTCGGCTATGACGGGCGCCTCGTGCTTGACCGGCTCAACCTCACCATCCTGCCAGATGATCGCATCGCGTTGCTCGGCCCCAACGGCAATGGCAAGTCGACCTTCGCCAAGCTGCTGTCCGGCCGCCTGAAGCCTGTGAAGGGTGAAGTGCGCCATTCGCCGAAGCTCACGACGGCGTATTTCGCGCAGCACCAGCTCGACGAACTCGTGCCGCAGGAAACGCCCGTCGACCACGTGGCCAGGCTGATGCCGGACGCGCCCGAGGCGCGCCAGCGCTCGCGCGCCGCACGCATGGGCTTTCCCGGCGCCAAGGCGGATACGCCCGTCGCCAATCTCTCGGGCGGCGAGAAGGCGCGGCTGCTGATGGGCCTTGCCGCCTTCGCGGGGCCGCATCTGCTCATCCTCGACGAGCCAACCAACCACCTCGACATCGACAGCCGCCAGATGCTGATGGAGGCCATCAACGACTACGACGGGGCGGTGCTGCTCATCAGCCACGACCGCTTCCTGGTCGAGGCCTGTGCCGACCGGCTATGGCTCGTCGCGAACGGTACGGTAAAGCCCTACGACGGCGATCTCGACGACTACCGCCGCATGGTGCTTTCCGGCCCCGACAACGGCGGACGCGGCGAAGGCACTGGCGGCGAGAAGGCGGAGCGGCGGCGCGAGGCGGCGCAGAAGCGCATCGCGCTCGGGCCGCTCAAGAAGCGCGTAGAGGCGCTGGAGATGCGGATGGAAAAGCTCTCGACCGCCATCGCCAAGGTCGATGCGGCGCTCTCGGAACCGGATACGTTCAAGAAGAACCCGGAGAAGGCGGCCGAGCTGTCGCGCATGCGCGCCGAGGCGGCCGATGCCCTGGCGAAGGCAGAGGAGGAATGGCTCGCGGCCTCCGCCGAGATCGAGGCAGCGACGGCGGCGTGATCTGTTCAGAGGCACCCGTCGCGGGAGGATGGGGGTGGGGTCCCTGAAAAGGGATTTTCTGCCCCACCCATTCCGGTCTTATAGCACCGGAGGCCCTTCCCGAGGGTGGGAAGGGTCTGAAGTGGACCGCCCTCAACGGGCGTCCACATAGCTAGGTTAACGCCATGTGAGCTGGATTCAAAGAGTTTTCCACAGGGCGGCCAGCCGTGCACAGGGGTGCGCTGGCGGAGGGCTTCCCTATGCCTCCGCCACGCTGCCGGTTACCCCGCCAACGACGGGACGCTGCCCGCCAGCACCGAGCCCGCCATGCGCCGTCATGGCCGGGCTGAACAACAAGCCCGGCCATGACGGCTGCAGGACATTTCTCAGCCGTCATGCCCGCGCTCGTCGCGGGCATCCACGCCCCGGACAAGCGCGCAGGGTTGAAAGGCGTGGATGGCCGGGACAAGCCCGGCCATGACGGCTGCACGACGTTTCCCGCCTTCATGCCCGCGACGAGCGCGGGCATGACGGCGAGGACGTTTGCCGGCCTAACTTTCCACGATCCGGGCCTATTCGACGACCCGGGTCAGGCGGTTGTCGGTGAAGAGGTAGAGCTTCTTGCCCGACGGCTCCTGATAGAGCACCTGCACCTCACGCTGGCCCTTGCCGCTCTCGCCGATGAGCACGTCGGTGGGCTGGCCCTTGAGGCCGACGAGCGCGCATTCGGTCATGCCGAGCGCGATGCCAGCCGGCCCGCCCGTCGCCGGATTGAGGCTCGCGTCCGCCGTGCAGCGTCCGTCGGGGCCGAGCACCGGCTCGCTGGTGCCGGCATGCACGGTCACGGACCGGTCGTTGACGAATGCCGTGCCGCCCACGTCGGCGCTGCAGGCGCCGAGCAGAAGGGCCGTGGCGCAGGCGAGCGCGTTCTTCACCATCATCGTGCTGTCATCCCATCTTTCACTTGATCTCTTCGTAGAGTGGACGCACGGCGTTCGTCAGGGCGCGGCGCGAGACGTCGCGCGTATAGAACATATGGCCGCCCGGCAGCACCGCGAGCTCGACCCGCCCGCCGTCGCTGCCGAGCGCCGGCAACTGGTCGAGCGCGAGCTTTGAGGCAAAATAGGGCGTCACCAGATCGGTGAAGCCGTGCACGACGAGCGCCCTGGCCCGCCCGTCGAGCGCCAGCGCGTCGGCGAGGTCGCCGAGCGCCTGCGGCTGGCGGCGGCCGGAGCCCCAGTTCCAGCGGCTGCTCACCTGCCGATTGAGCAGGTGATAGCGGCCGTCGACCCGGTAACCCAGTTCTCGCGCCAGATAGTCGACGCTCGCACTGGTGAGGGGCGCGACGGAGCCGTCGAGCACGGGATCGTCGAAATCCGACCGGGCGGCGAAGGGGTCCGGGTCGAGCCCCGTGACGGCGCCGTCGTAATAGCTGCCGACCCGCTCGCGATCCCTGTGCAGTTCGCGCACGAAGCTGCGCATGTCGACCCGGCCGGCGAGCCGGCGCACGAAGGCCTCGTCGAGGCCGGTGAAGCGGGTTACTTCGGCGACGAAACGCTCCGTCGCCTCCCGATCGCGCGGGCCGCGCAGGAAATCGGCGAGGAATGGGCCTCCGGCATAGCGCTCGGCCTCGGCGAGCTCGTCGCGGCTGGTGATGGTCCGGCCTCCCCTCTCCAGCGCCGTCGCCGCAAAGGACGGCAGCCGCGCCGCCTTGGCGAGCGGCGATACTGCCCCGTCCTCGATAAGGCTGAAATCGAGGACCGGCGAGATCATGACGAGCGTGCCGACACCGATGCCGAAGCGTGTCTGCAGCGCGCGGGCGAGCTTCGGCACGCGGAAGCCGCCGTAGCTCTCGCCGACGAGCCCCTTGGGCGACGCGAGGCGATCGTAGCGGTTGAGGAACTGCCATACGAAGCTGCCGAGCGCCGAGATGTCGCCATCCACGGACCAGTAGCGGCGGCGCACCTCGCCGTCGCTCGTCAGGAAGCGGCTGAAGCCGGTGCCGACCGGATCGACGAAGACGAGATCGGTGAAGGGCAGCCAGCTCTCCGCATTGTCGCTCAGCACGGGCGGGCTCGACGGCACCTCGCCCTCGTTGCCGAAGGACAGGCGCCGCGGACCGAGCGCACCAATGTGCAGATAGGCGGAGGCCGCGCCCGGCCCGCCGTTGAACGCGAAAGTGATCGGCCGCCGCTGCGGATCGGCGCCCTTCCTGAAATAGGCGACGAAAGCGATGTCGGCTTCCTCGCGGCCGTTCGCGCCCTCGAGCACGATGCTGCCGGCGATGGCCTGGTACTCGATCGTCTCGCCGCCGATCGCGATCTGGTGCTCGGTGGCGACGGCCGGCGGCAGGCGCCGGGATTCGGGGCGCTCGCGGCGGGCGTCGCTCCGCGGCTCGCCGCCGTGGTCATCCGCCTGCGCCGCGGCGGCGGGGGCGCCCTCGCCTTCCTCCTGCGCGACGAGTGGAGCGGCGAGGCCGAGCGGAAGAAGCAGCGCAAGCAGAAGCAGGAGAGAGGCGCGTTTCAGCATGGGTCCGTCCGGCTGGCGCATTGGGAAGGCATGTTCCGCGTGCGATGGGGTTGTACCGACAAGAGGCCGGAAACGGCCGAGCGGCAGTGGTGCGTCGGACCCGTGGCAGGAAAAAGGCTGTTCAAGCCTTCTTGATCCAGCGGCCCGCCTCGTCCTGCTGCCAGTAGGTGGCGGCAAGGCCCAGTTGGCGCGCCCGCTTCCACTCTTCACGCGCGGCGGCGAGCGCGTCCTCGTCGTTGCCATCGAACATCAGCACGATGCGCTCGTAGCCGTCGACGGCCTCCGGCAGCCGCGCGGCGGCGGCGAGGAAGCGCACCTGCGCGCCATTGGGGTTGTGCGCCCCGGTGGTGAGGAGAACGGGCTGGCTCGCCGCATCCGCCTCCTTCTCGGTGCCATGAGGCAGGAAGCTCTCCTCCGAGAATGTCCAGAGGTGATCGTCGAGCGCGCCGAGACGCTCCTCGTCCGGCACCTCTATGACGACGCGCCAGCCGCGCTCGAGGCTCCTCGTGACGAGCACCGGCAGCACCGCCTCGAGCGGCTGGCGCTGCAGATGGTAGAACAGCACTTCGGCCATGGCGTTCCGGTCAGCTCTCGTAGTGGTCCCTGACCAGCCGGTCGAGCAGCCGCACGCCCCAGCCCGAGCCCCAGCTCTGGTTGATGTCGCTTGCCGGCGAGGACATGCCGGTGCCGGCGATGTCGAGATGCGCCCATGGCGTGTTGTTGACGAAGCGCTGCAGGAACTGCGCGGCCGTGATCGAGCCGCCGTTGCGCCCGCCGGTGTTCTTCATGTCGGCGAACTTGGAATCGATGAGCTTGTCGTATTCGGGTGCGAGCGGCAGGCGCCAAACCTTCTCGCCCGTGGCGCTGCCGGCAGCGGCGATCCGCTCGGCGAGTTCGTCGTCGTTGGAGAAGAGGCCGGCGTGCTCGGTGCCGAGCGCCACGAGGATGGCACCGGTCAGCGTGGCGAGATCGACCATGAAGGCAGGACCATACTTGTCCTGCACGTGCCAGAGCACGTCGGCGAGCACGAGGCGCCCCTCGGCGTCAGTGTTGATAATCTCGATCGTCTGGCCGGACATGGACGTGACGATGTCGCCCGGACGCTGGGCCTTGCCGTCCGGCATGTTCTCGACAAGGCCGATGGCGCCGATGGCATTGACCTTCGCCTTGCGGGCGGCGAGCACGTGCATGAGGCCGACGACGCAGGCGGCGCCCGCCATGTCGCCCTTCATGTCCTCCATGTTCTGCGAGGGCTTGATGGAAATGCCGCCCGTGTCGAAGGTGACGCCCTTGCCGACGAAGGCGACCGGCTTCACGTCATCCCGGGCGCCGTTCCAGCGCATGAGGACGACGCGGCTCTCGTTGTGCGAACCTTGGCCAACGCCGAGCAGGGCCCGCATGCCGAGCTTCTTCAGGGCCTTCTCGTCGAGCACCTCGATGTCGACCCCGAGCTTGGCGAGTTCCGCCGCGCGGTCGGCAAAGGCGGCCGGGAAAAGCACATTCGGCGGCTCGTTGACGAGATCGCGGGCGAGGAAGACGCCATCGGCAACCGCCGCGCGAGGCTTCCAGGCGCGCTTGGCGGCCGCCGGATCGGCGACATGCAAGGTGACCCGCGCCGGCGCGCCGCCGTTGTCGTCGTCCTTCTTCTTCGTCTTGTAGCGGTCGAAGCGGTAGGAACGCAGGAGGAGGCCGAGTGCGAAATCGGCCGCGGCCTCGGCCGAAACGGGCGCTTCGCCCGGCGCCTCGAAGAGGACGCGCGCATGGCCACCGGCCGAGAGCTTCGCGCAGACGGCCCCACCCAGGGCAGCCCAGTCGAACTTGGCCCGCTCCTCGCCCTCGCCGAGCCCGGCGACGATCAGCCGGTCGGCGGCAAGGCCATTCGGCGCCGTCAGAACGAGCAGGCTCTTGGCCTTGCCCTTGAAACGCTCGAGATCGGCGGCGCGCGCGATCGTCTCATCGAGCCCCGCCCCGACGAGGCCGGCAGCGGCGCGCGCGCTCTTGCGATCAGCGCCTACGAAGACGACGACGTCGCCCCCGTCCGTCAGCTTGTCGTAAGGCTTGAACTCGAGCTTCACGTTCTGCGCCATGTCGTCGTCCCCGTTGCCGTTCGGCGCGCGGCCCGGCCGTTGCTGCCGCGAATCCGGCCCGTCGTCCGTGGCACATATAACATGCACGGTTGCCTTGGGCAGGCCGGCCCGGCAATGACAAGACAGCGAGGCGGCACGTCTTGCCTCTTGCCGAAGCCGCTGAGGGGGATTAGCTCCAAACGCACGAGCGACGGGACGGGGCGCCACCAGGCGAGATAGATGGGCCAGATCGAGCGATACATCATGCGCAATGCGGCCGTCGCCTTCGTGGCCTGCCTCGTGGCGCTCACGCTCGTCATCTGGGTCACGCAGATCCTCCGGGAGCTCGACCTCGTCACCGGCAAGGGACAGACCTTCGCCATCTTCCTCACGGTGACGATGCTTTCGCTGCCGGCGCTCATCACCATCATCGCGCCGGTCGCCCTGTTCATTGCCACGCTCTATGCGCTCAACAAGCTCAACGGCGATTCGGAGCTCATCGTCATGAGCGCGGCCGGCATGGCGCCGGCGCGGCTGCTTCGGCCATTCGCAGCCATCATGCTCGTGGTGAGCATCGTCGTCGCTGCCATGACGATCCATCTCATGCCGGCGAGCTTTGCCGCCCTGCGCGATCTCATCACCCAGATCCGCGCGGATTTCGTCGCAACGATCGTCAAGGAAGGCCAGTTCACCACGCTCGAATCCGGCCTGACCTTCCATTTCCGCCAGCGCTCCGGCGACGCGCTGCTAGGCATCTTCATGCAGGATCGCCGCGATCCGGAAAGGACGACGATCTACCTCGCCGAGCGCGGCCAGACGGTCGACGTCGACGGCCAGAGCTATCTCATCCTCGAGAAGGGCTCGGTGCAGCGGCAGGAGCCGAACAGCCGCGATTCCGCCATCGTCACCTTCGAGCGCTACGCCATCGACCTGTCGAGCTTCGGCCAGGATGGCGGCGAGATCGTCTACAAACCGCGCGAGCGTTCCACGATGGAGCTACTCTTCCCCGACAAGGAGGAGAACTACTACAAGATGCAGGAGGGGCGCTTCCGTGCCGAACTGCACGAGCGCTTCGCGGCCCCGCTCTATGCCATCGCCTTTACGCTGATCGCCTTTGCCGCGCTCGGCGAGCCGCGCACCACACGCCAGGGCCGCGGCTCGGCCATGGCGGCGGCGCTCATCGCCGTCGTGTTGGTGCGCATCGCCGGCTTCGCGGCCTCGAGCGCACTGGTGCGGACCCCGGCCGCAGTCGTCGGCGTCTATGGGGCGCCGATCCTGGGCAGTCTCAGTGCGCTCTTCCTCATCTTCGGCGGGCACGGCGTCAAGCGCCGCATATCGCGCCTCGCCGATGCCGCAGCCGCGCAACTTGCTGCCTTCCTGCCGCGGGTGCGGAGGGCTTGACATGCAGCTCATCGGCCCGACGCTGACGCGCTATTTCTCCGCCCGCTTCCTCGTCATGATCGCGGGTGTCTTCGGCACGGTCTTCGCCCTCATCTACACGCTCGATTTCGTCGAGCTGATGCGCCGCGCCGGCGATGCCCAGGGCGCCTCGAGCGGCCTGATGGCGACGCTGTCGCTGCTGCGCACGCCGGCGGTGGCGGAGCAGGTGCTGCCCTTCGCCATGCTTTTCGGAGCCATGGCTGCCCTGCTCAACCTCAGCCGGCGGCTTGAACTCGTGGTGGCGCGTGCCGCCGGCATCTCGGTCTGGCAGTTCCTGCAACCCGGGCTGCTCGTGGCGCTCGGCATCGGCCTTGCCTCTGTCATGCTCTATAACCCGCTGTCGGCCCTGATGAAACAGCAGGCGAGTGCGATCGAGGGGCGTATTTTCGCGAGCGCCACCCGTTCCTCCGCCGGGCAGGAACTGTGGCTGCGTCAGAGCAGCGTCGACGGTCAGGCCATCATCCGCGCCGATGTCGCGGTGGAGAACTCGACCACGCTCGCCCGCGTCACCGTCTTCCTGTTCGCGCCTGACGGCTCCTTCCGCGAACGCATCGAGGCGAGTCAGGCCGAGCTGAAAGAAGGCTACTGGGACCTGAAGGATGTCCGCATCCTCTCCGTCGATGCGGAGCCGCGCAGCCACGACAGCTATCACCTGGCCACGACGCTGGATCCCGCCCAGGTCAGGCAGAGCTTCACCTCGCCCGACGCCGTGCCGTTCTGGAGCCTGTCCGGCGTCATCGAGCGTACGGAGCGGGCGGGGCTCGACGCCACCCGCTATCGCCTGCAGCGCGACATGCTGCTGGCGCGGCCCTTGCTGTTCATCGCCATGGTGCTCGTGGCCGCATCTTTTTCCTTAAGGTTTTTCCGATTTGGTGGTGTAGCGCGGATGGTTCTTGGTGGCGTCGTCGCAGGCTTCGTGCTTTATGTTGCGACCGAAGTCATGAAGGACCTCGGCGCGTCGGGCCTCGTCAGTCCGCCGGTCGCGGCGTGGTTTCCGGCAGTTGTTGGCAGCTTGCTCGGGGTGCTCGCCCTCCTCTATCAGGAGGATGGCTGATGCGTCTTTGGCCAGGCAGGAACCGGCAGGGTGTGGGTATGCGCTCGAGTTACGGCACGGTCGCAGGGCTGGCGATCGCGGCGGCGCTATGCGTCGGCGCGTCGGAGCCGGCGAGCGCGCAGGGCACGCTCAACGACCGCCTTGCCGCGACCGCGCAGCAGAGTGGCAACCAGGACCAGCGGCTTGTCGTCGAGGCGCGCGAGATCGTCTACAACAACGACAAGAACACGGTTTCGGCCGTCGGCGACGTGCACCTCTACTACCAGGGGCGCGTGCTCGAGGCCGACAGAGTCACCTATGACCGCAATACCCGCCGCGTGCATGCCGAGGGCAATGCCCGGCTGACCGAGACCGATGGAACCGTCGCCACCGGCGAGCGCTTCGAACTCACGGACGACTTCCGCGACGGCTTCATCGATTCGCTGCGCGTCGAGACAACCGACAAGACCCGCTTCTCCGCGCCGCGCGCCGAGCGTACCAGCGGCGAATCCACCGTCTTCGAGAAGGGCACCTACACTGCCTGCGAGGCCTGCAAGAAGGATCCTACGCGCCCGCCGCTGTGGCAGGTCAAGGCCGCCAAGATCATCCACAACAACAGCGAGCAGATGATCTATTACGAGGACGCCACCATCGAGTTCTGGGGCGTGCCTCTCCTCTATGTGCCGTATTTTTCGACGCCCGACCCGACGGTGAAGCGCAAGACAGGCTTCCTCGCCCCGCGTTTCGTGAACTCCACGTCCCTCGGCTACGGCGCTTCGCTGCCGTTCTTCTGGAATCTGGCGCCCAACTACGACCTCACCATCACGCCGACCATTCTCAGCCGCCAGGGCCTCCTCGGCCAGGTGGAATGGCGGCACCGGCTGATGAACGGCTCTTACAACATTCGTGCGGCCGGCATCTTCCAGCAGGATCAGGACGCCTTTCTTCAGCCACCGTTCGGAGCGGGTGACAAGACGTTCCGCGGCTCGGTCGAATCGACCGGCCGCTTCGACATCAACCAGCAATGGAAGTGGGGCTGGGATGTCGCTGTCCTCTCGGACAAGTGGTTCCTGCAGAACTACAAGATCAAGAGCGAGAGCGTCACCTCAACCTACTTCAGGGAATCGACATCGACGGTCTACCTGACGGGCCGCAGCGACACCGGCTTCTTCGACCTGCGCGGCTACTACTTCCGCACGCTGACCTACGAGGACTGGCAGAAGCAGCAGCCGGTCGTGCATCCGGTGCTCGACTACAACAAGCGCCTGCCGGGCCCGGGCTTCCTCGGCGGCGAGGTCACGATCGACGCCAACGTCACCAGCCTGACGCGCGACGCGGCCCAGTACGCGGGCGTGCCCAACGCGCTGTCGACGCCGCTGTTCAGCTTCTCGAACGGATCGATCTACTACACCTGCTCCACCTTCACCTCGGCAGACTGCCTGGTGCGCGGCGTCGGCGGCACGACGACGCGCGCCTCCGTCGGCCTGTCCTGGCGGCGCAGCTTCATCGACCCGCTCGGCCAGGTGTGGACGCCGTTTGCCGGCGTCCGCGTCGACGCCTATGCGCTCGATATCAATACGACACGCTACCAGAATAGCGAGATCTCGAACTTCCTCGACCCGAGCGAGAACTTCCTTGCGCGGGCCATGCCTACCGTCGGCCTCGAATACCGCTACCCGCTCATCGCCGCCACCAATGGCCTCGGTACGCACACCATCGAGCCGATCGGCCAGATCGTGGTCCGGCCGCGGGAAACGAGGATCGGGCAATTGCCGAACGAGGATGCACAAAGCCTCGTCTTCGACGACACCAACCTCTTCGAGTGGAACAAATTCTCGGGCTACGACCGGGTCGAGGGCGGCGTCAGGGCCAATGTCGGCCTGAAATACGCGCTGGCCATGGACAATGGCGGCTATGCCGACGTACTCTTCGGCCAGTCCTACCAGCTCGCCGGCACGAACTCCTATGCTGCGGGCGACATCGCCCACGTAGGCCTCAATTCAGGCCTCGAGACGAAGCGCTCGGACTATGTCGGCCGCGTCCATCTCGCGCCGAGCTCGAAGCTCTCCTTCACCGGCCGCGGGCGCTTCGACGAGGAGGATTTCGGGCTGCGCCGCCTCGAGCTGCAGGCCAATGCGGTCCTCGGCCCGGTCACGACCAGCGTGATGTATGCGCGCTACGCCGCCCAGCCCGAGCTCGGCTATCCCACGCGGCGCGAGGGCCTGCTGACGAGCGCCAACCTCAAGCTGTCCGAGAACTGGTCACTGAACGGCTCGATCCTGCTCGACCTCGACCGCTATCTGCAGGATCGCCAGCGCTACATCGAGAACCCGAGCCTGCCCTACAACAAGTCCAATCCCTGGACCGTGGCGGGCGTCTCGCTCGGCGCCGTCTATCAGGACGAATGCACGCTGTTCGGCATCACCTATTCGTCGAGCTACAAGGACGCGGCGACAGGCACGAAAGACCGCGACCAGACGGTCATGTTCCGGCTCGAGCTCAGGACGATCGGCGAGGTCAGCTACCAGTACCAAATCGACAGCGGTTCCTCGGTCACGGACGGGGTGAGCAGCAACTGACATGGCTCGCGGCAAGGTCCTTGCGCTGACACAGGGCGATCCCGCAGGCATCGGCCCCGAGATCGCACTCAGGGCTTGGCTGCGGCGCCGCGAGGAGGCCCTGCCGCCCTTCGCGCTCATCGGCTCCGCCTCGTTCATGACCGGCCTGGCTGAACGCCTGTCTCTCGACGTCGCGATAGCGAAGACGACGCCGGACACCGCCGCCGCGCTGTTCGATACGGCCCTGCCCGTCATCGACATCGGGCACGCCGTCGATGCCGTTCCGGGCGTCCCCTCGTCGCGCTGGGCGGCCGGCACCATCGCCGCCATCGACCTTGCCGTGCGCCTGATCCAGGAGGGCCGCTGCACGGCCGTCGTCACCAATCCGATCGCCAAGCACGTCCTCTACGAGGCGGGCTTTGCCCATCCGGGCCACACGGAATATCTCGCCGTGCTCGCCGCCGGCCCCGGCGAGCCCGCGCCACATCCGGTCATGATGCTGTGGAGCGAGGAGCTCGCGGTCGTGCCGGTCACCGTCCACATCCCCCTCGCCGCCGTTCCGGCGGCGCTGAAGCGCGAGCTGATCGTGGAGACCGGGCGCATCGTGGCGCGCGACCTCAAGGAGCGCTTCGGCATTGCCCGGCCGCGGCTCGCGGTCGCCGGCCTCAATCCGCATGCCGGCGAGAAGGGGGCGCTCGGATCGGAGGACGAGGCCGTCATCGCCCCAGCGGTCGCGGCCCTGCGCGCGGAGGGCGTCGAGGCCGGCGGCCCCTACCCTGCCGACACCATGTTCCATGCCCGGGCGCGGCGCAGCTATGATGCGGCGCTGTGCATGTATCACGACCAGGCGCTCATTCCGATCAAGGCACTCGCCTTCGACGAGGCGGTCAACGTAACGCTCGGCCTGCCCTTCATCCGCACGTCGCCGGACCACGGCACCGCCTTCGACATTGCCGGCAAGGGCGTGGCGCGGGCGGACAGCCTGTGCGCGGCGATCAGGCTCGCAGGCCGGCTCGCGGCGGCCGAGGCATGAGCGCCATCGACGACCTTCCGCCGCTGCGCGAGGTGGTACAGCGGCATGGGCTGATGCCGAAGAAGTCACTCGGCCAGAACTTCCTGTTCGATCTCAACCTGACCATGCGCATCGCGCGCGCTTCCGGCCCGCTCGACGGCGTCAACGTGGTCGAGGTCGGACCGGGACCGGGAGGGCTGACGCGCGCCCTTCTTGCCGGCGGCGCCCGGCACGTACTCGCCATCGAGCGCGACGAGCGCTGCCTGCCGGCGCTTGCCGAGATCGCCGAGCGCTATCCCGGCCGCCTCACGGTGATCAATGCGGATGCGCTTGAGCTCGACCCCACGGCCCATTTGCCGCCCGGGCCGGCGCGCATCGTCGCCAACCTGCCCTACAATGTCGGTACCGCACTGCTCATCGGCTGGCTCACGGCCGAGCCGTGGCCGCCGTGGTGGGAATCGCTCACGCTGATGTTCCAGCGCGAGGTCGCCGAACGCATCGTCGCCGACGAACGGCACCCAAAGGACTACGGCCGCCTCGGCGTACTGACGGGCTGGCGCGCACAGGCCTCCATCGCCTTCGACGTCTCCCCCTCCGCCTTCGTGCCGCCGCCGAAGGTCGTCTCTTCGGTGGTGCGCATCCTGCCACGGGCGGTGCCCGATCCGTGCCGACTCGGCGCCCTCGAGGCTGTCAGCCAGGCCGCCTTCGGACAGAGGCGCAAGATGCTGCGGCAGAGCCTGAAGGGAATCGCCGGCGGCGATGCCACGCGCCTCATCGAGGCTGCCGGCCTTGCCCCCACCGCGCGCGCGGAGGAGATTCCCGTGGCGGGCTACCTCGCGCTGGCACGGGCGCTCGATCGGCAACTACACCTTTGAGCCATTGGTCCCCTCTCTGGCGGCGTGGTAAAAATCCATAAAATTGTTCGCATCAGCGGAAGCTGACATGAGGGAAGCTGCCGAGGCCATTCTGCGTTGCGGCGTGCGGGTCCTTCACGGTTCGCACCGGCAGCGCCTACCATCCAGCGATCAGCGATGACGGCCGCGGCGCCTCCCTCCAAGGAGGGGTGGAGCAAGCGTGCGGCCGCCACAGGCCAACGAAGCGGCGCGCACCTCCTCGCCGTTCAGGTGCTGCGCGCCTTTGCGGCCTTGGCCGTCGTGATCTACCACGCCGAGTATGATGCGGAAGCCGTCGCGGCACGGGCGGGGCTGACGTTCGAGCACAGCGAACTGCTGCCGTGGATGGCCGGGGTCGATGTCTTCTTCGTCATCTCCGGCTTCATCATGGTGCATGCGAGCGAAGAGCTCTTCGGCATGTCCGGTGCGGCAGGGCTCTTCCTGACCCGGCGCCTGATCCGCATCGTGCCGCTGTACTGGGCAGCCACCCTCCTGTTCCTCGCCAGTCTCGTGCTCCTGCCGAACGCGCTCAACAAGGCAGCGCCGAATCTCTGGCAGATCGTGGCATCCTTCCTCTTCGTTCCGGTCGAACGCAGCGATGGGCTCATTCGCCCGGTCTTCTCGCTCGGCTGGACGCTGAACTACGAGATGTTCTTCTACGCGCTGTTCGCCACGGCGCTCGTGCTGCGGCGTGCCGCGGCGGTAGCGACGGTCACGGCGACCCTCGTCCTTCTCGTCATCATGGGCGAAGCCGTGCACAGGACCGGCATTGCGGCACCGGCCGTCCTCGCGTTCTGGAGCGATCCCATCGTGCTCGAATTCGCCTTGGGCATGGGCCTTGCCCTGTTACGGGCCGAAGGCATTCGGCTGACCTTGCTGGCGCGCACCAGCCTCGCCGCCGCGGGCGTGCTGCTGCTGCACCTCGACCTCGCACAGCCGGATAGGGTCGTCGTCCTGCCGCCGCTCGTGGCCTACGGCGGACCGGCGGCACTCCTTGTCGCGGCAGCCGCCCTTGGACACGGCGCAACGGCCGGACAGCGCCTCGAGCGCCTGATGGCAGCGCTGGGCGACGCCTCGTACGCGCTCTATCTGGTGCACCCTTTCATCATCCGCCCCCTACGCCTTGCCGTCATCGCGGCCGGCTTTGCGGGCATCGGCGCAGCCTGGGGCTACGTGGCGCTGGTCCTCGTCGCGTCCGTGCTCGCCGCGCTCCTCGTCCATCGCCGATTCGAGCGGCCGATGATGCGCCGGCTGCGCCGATGGGCCGTGCGCGCCGCTCCGGCAACGATCAGCGGGGCGACCGGCCCTTCTCCTCGCTGAGCAGCTTGTCGACGAAGGCCTGAAGCCCGATGCGGCGCTCGCGCTTCAGCCGCTCGGCCGTGAGGATCGCGACGAGCTCGTTGAAGGCCCGGCCGAGGTCATCATTGATGAGGACATAATCGTAGAGCGGCCAGCGGGCGATCTCGTCGCGGGCGTTCTGCAATCGCTTGGCGATGACGTCCTCGGCATCCTCGGCGCGGCGATCCAGCCGCGCCTTCAGCTCTGCCATCGACGGCGGCAGGATGAAGCAGGTGACCACGTCCGCGCGCATCCTGTCGACGATCTGCTGCGTGCCCTGCCAGTCGATGTCGAAGACCATGTCCTGGCCGGCGGCCAGCGCCTCCTCCACCGGTCGACGCGGCGTACCATAGAAATTCCCGTGCACCTCCGCCCATTCGATCAGGTCGCCCCGGTCGCGCATGAAAAGGAATTGATCCTTCTCGATGAAATGGTAGTGCACGCCGTCGATCTCGGACGGGCGGCGCTGGCGCGTAGTGACAGAGATGGAGAGGCGCAGCCCGAGCTCCGCCTTCTCGATCATGTTGCGCGTGAGCGTCGTCTTGCCTGCTCCGGAGGGAGAGGACAGGATGAGGACGAGCCCGCGACGCTCAATCGCCGGGCCGGAAGAAGGCTTGCTCATTCGACGTTCTGGACCTGCTCGCGGAACTGCTCCACCACCGTCTTGAGGTCAAGACCGATGGCCGTCAAGGAGGCATCGCCGGCCTTGGCGCACAGCGTGTTCGCCTCGCGCGACAGCTCCTGGGCAAGGAAGTCGAGCCGCCGGCCGATGACGCCGCCCTCGGCGAGCAGCGCGCGCACGCTCTCCACGTGACTCTTCAGGCGGTCGATCTCCTCCCGGATATCGGCCTTGGCCGCGATGAGCACCGCCTCCTGATGCAGCCGCGTCTCGTCGAGGCGCCGGTCACTGTCGATGAGGGCCGCCACCTGCGCGGCAAGGCGGGCCTTGATCGCCTCCGGCTGGCGCGCCGGGCACGTCTCGGCGGCGGCGGCGAGTTCCGCGATGCGGTCGATCTGGGCCGACAGGATGGCGGCGAGCGCCTCGCCTTCCTCGGTCCGCGTGCCGACGAGCGCTGCGAGCGCCCGGGTCAGGCCGGCCTCGACATCGGCCGCAAGGCGCGCCAAGAGCGCCTCGTCGTCGGCCTCGTCGATGATCTCGACGACGCCACGCACCGAGAGGAGCCCGTCGAGCGTCGCCGGCGCGATACCTGGCGGCAGGGCGAGGCCTTTGACGGTGTCAATGAGCCCGTTCAGCATCGCCGTGTTGATGCGGGCGACCGGCGTCTGCTCGGCGCGGGCGAGCGTGAGATTGGCGTGACACGTGCCGCGGCCCAACATCTTGCCGATCAATTGCCGGGCCGTCTCACCCATCCCTTCGTGGCCGGGCGGCAGGCGCAGGCGCAGGTCGAGCCCACGGCCGTTGACGGTCTTGATCTCCCAGGCCCAGCGATAGGGGCCCGTGTCGCCCGCCTCGCGGGCGAAGCCGGTCATGCTGCGAAGGGTCATGTTGCCTCGTGCATTGAGAAAGCGGGCCGCCCCCACGGCCCGTGAACGCCGGCGCCCTCCCTTCGGCCGTGACGGCAAAGACGCGGGCCGACGGCACCTATTCCGTCAGTGTACTGACGTCCGGCACCACCTTGGGCGAGGTAAGATCGAAGGTCTTGTTTCGCAGCGGATCTTTCGGCGTCCCTTCCGAGGCGTCGTAGATCTTGGGCCCGCGGGAGCCTGCCGCGCCCTGCCGCTGCGGCTCGTCGACAGGTTTTGCGCCGTCGGCTCCATCGTCCTCGGGATCGACCCGATCCACCTCGGGGGCGGCACCGGCCGGCGCGCGCTCAGCCTCGATCCGGCGCCACTGCCGCACATTGCGGTTGTGCTGGTCGAGGGTTTCCGAAAAGGCGTGGCCACCGCTGCCGTCAGCGACGAAATAGAGATCGTTCGTATTGCTCGGCCGCGCCGCTGCCTGCAGCGCATCCCGGCCGGGGTTAGCGATCGGCCCCGGCGGGAGGCCGGGGATGACATAGGTGTTGTACGGCGTCGCCTGGTTGATCTCGCTACGCCGGATGCCGCGGCCGAGCGTGCCCTTGCCGCCGACGAGGCCGTAGACGATCGTCGGGTCGGACTGCAGCTTCATGCCCTTGCGCAAGCGATTGACGAACACGGCCGCGACCCGCGGCCGCTCCTCCGCCACCCCCGTCTCCTTCTCGACGATGGAGGCGAGCACGATGAGTTCCTCAGGGCTCTTCAGCGGCAAGTCCGGATCGCGGTTGGCCCAGATCTCCTGCACCATGCGCTTGTGGTCCGCCTTCATGCGGTCGATCAGGACCTGGCGCGGCGTGCCGCGCGCGACCTTGTAGGTCTCGGGCAGCAGCGTGCCTTCGGCCGGCACCTCGGCGATCTGTCCGGTGAGCAGGTCATTCTCCATCAACCGCGCGACGATCTGCTCGCTCGTCAGGCCCTCCGGCAGGGTGATGGGGTGCAGGAGCGTCCGGCCCGAGGCGATGAGGTCCATGACCTCGCGCAGGCTGGCCTCGCGCTTGAAGAGATACTCGCCTGCCTTGAGCTCATCGTTCTTGCCCGTGACATAGAGGCCGAGCACGAAGAGCAGCGGATAATCGATGACGCCTTCGCGGCGCAGCGTCTCGGCAACCGTCTGCCCGCCGCCGCGCACGACCACCGCCTTATCCTCCGTGAGCGGCCCGGGCGCATCGAACTGCCGCTGGCCCAGATAGACGGCCGCGCCGAAGGCCAAGACCGCGATCATGATGAAGGTGAAGAAGGCGCTGAGCGCGGACAGCAGACCGCCACGACGGCGGCGGCGGGACTCACGCGGCGGTGGGGGTGGTGCTACCATTGGCTTGATCGCCTCGCTCGGACTGCGTGGGGCGACGCGCGGCGCCGCGTCCACATTGCGCGCCGGATCCTGCGCCGACGATGCGTGCTCGTTGTCGCCCATCGGAATCAGGCTGGCCCTCCCCGCGAAGAACTTGCCTTCGCCTCCAACACTAGGATCGATTATGGCGAAAGCACGCCGCCCGACACAACTCAGGCGTCCACCCTGCGAAAGGCAAGTGATGCGTTCGTCCCTCCGAAGCCGAAGGAATTCGACAGCACCACGTCGATCTCGCGCTGCCGCGCCTTGTGCGGCACGAGGTCGATCGGCGTGTCCACCGACGGGTTGTCGAGGTTCAGCGTCGGCGGTGCCACCTGGTCGCGGATCGCGAGGATGGAGAAGATCGCCTCAACCGCGCCGGCCGCGCCGAGCAGATGCCCTATGGCCGACTTCGTCGATGACATGCTGATGTTGGCCGCGGCGTTGCCGACGAGCCGCTCGACGGCGCGCAACTCGATCTCGTCGGCCATGGTCGAAGTACCATGGGCGTTGACGTAGTCGAGATCCGCAGCAGTGATCCCCGCCCGCTTGAGGGCGGCCTGCATGCAGCGGAACGCTCCGTCGCCATCCTCTGACGGAGCGGTGATGTGATAGGCATCGCCCGACATGCCATAGCCGACAACCTCGGCATAGATGCGCGCGCCACGGGCCCTGGCGTGCTCGTATTCCTCCAATACGACGATGCCCGCTCCCTCGCCCATGACGAAGCCGTCACGGTCGCGGTCATAGGGCCGCGAGCCCCGGGTCGGATCCTCGTTGAAGGCGGTACACAGCGCCCGGCAGGCCGCAAATCCGGCCAGCGACAGGCGGTTGATGGGCGATTCGGTACCCCCGGCAACCATGACGTCGGCATCGCCGAGCGCAATGATGCGGGCCGCATCGCCGATGGCGTGCGCCCCTGTCGAGCAGGCGGTGACGACGGAATGGTTCGGGCCCTTGAGCCCATGCTCGATCGACACATAGCCCGAGGCGAGATTGATCAGCCGCCCGGGAATGAAGAAGGGAGAGATGCGACGGGGCCCGCGCTCGTCCAGCAGCAGGGAGGCGTCATGGATGCCACCAATGCCGCCAATGCCGGAGCCGATGAGCACGCCGCTGACGATCTGATCCTCGTAGGACGAGGGATGCCAGTCGGCGTCATCGAGCGCCTGCTTGGCCGCCGCCATCGCATAGACGATGAACGGGTCGACCTTGCGCTGCTCCTTCGGCTCCATCCAGGCGTCGGCGTCAAACTCGCCCTCGCCGGTGCCACGCGGAATGGAGCAGGCGATCTGGCAGGGCAGGTCCGACACCTCGAATGCCTCGACGCGCGACGCACCGCTCTCGCCGGCCAGCAGCCGACGCCAGGTCACGTCCACGCCGCTGCCGAGCGGCGTAACCATCCCGAGGCCGGTGACGACGACACGTCTCATGCAATCACTCTGTCAGCAAGCCACAAGGCCGGCGCGGCGCAGAGGCGCCGCACGCCGGTCGACAAGGCCTGTTCAGGCCGCGACGTTCTTCTCGAGGAACTTGATGGCGTCGCCGACGGTGACGATCGTCTCGGCGGCATCGTCCGGGATCTCGACGCTGAACTCTTCCTCGAACGCCATGACGAGCTCGACCGTGTCGAGGCTGTCGGCACCGAGATCGTCAATGAAATTGGCGCTGTCCGTCACCTTCTCGGCGTCGACGCCAAGGTGCTCGACGACGATCTTCTTCACGCGCTCGGCGATATCACTCATCGGTTTGTCCTCAGTTCCACTTGTCGAAGGCCCGGGAGCATCACTCTCACTCGCGGACCCGGGAAAACACAACTTCCAGCTTGAGGCCAAGGCGGAGCGGGCTCTCCTGCCCCCTCCCGCACCCGGCCAGCCAGCACGAAACCCATGGGTATCGGCGGGCACGGACAGGGTTAGAACGGCTTGTTAACACACTCGGATCGTGAAGGCGAGAGGCCTTGCCGGCCCGGTGAAACGATTCCGGATTCCGCTATAACTCATTCAGAACATTGCCATTCCGCCGTTCACATGCAAGGTCTGTCCGGTGACGTAAGCGGCTTCGTCGGAGGCGAGATAGACGACCGCCGCGGCCACTTCCTCACCCGTTCCGAGCCGGCCGGCCGGCACGTTGCCGAGGATCGATTCCCGCTGCTTGTCGTTGAGCGCATCGGTCATCGGCGTCTCGATGAAGCCGGGGGCGACGCAATTGACGGTGATGCCGCGGCTCGCGACCTCGGCCGCGAGGGCCTTGGTCATGCCGACGAGGCCGGCCTTGGCGGCGGCGTAGTTGCCCTGGCCCGGATTGCCCGTGGCGCCGACGATGGAGCCGATGCCGACGATGCGGCCGAAGCGACGGCGCATCATGCCCTTCACCGCCGCGCGTGACAGGCGGAAGGCGGAGGTCAGGTTGACGGCGATGACCGCGTCCCACTCCTCGTCCTTCATGCGCATGAAGAGGTTGTCGCGCGTGATGCCGGCGTTGTTGACGAGGACGTCGAGCCCGCCGAGGGCCTGCTCGGCCGCCGGCACCAGCGCCTCCACTTCGGCCGTGTCGGCGAGGTTGGCGGGCACCACGTGCACCCGCTCGCCGAGCTCGCCGGCGAGCTTTTCCAAAGCCTCGCGGCGCGTGCCGGAGAGCGCCACCTCGGCACCGCGCGCGTGCAGCGCCCGCGCGATGGCGCCACCGATGCCGCCTGTCGCGCCCGTGACGAGCGCCTTGCGACCCTTGAGTTCGAACATGCGACCCTCCGCTGTCAGAGCCCGCGCGACGCCTTGTAGGCGGCGACGTCTTCGGGCGCGCCCACGGCCTGGGCCGAGGCCCCGGCGACGATGCGTTTGGCAAGGCCCGTCAGCACCTTGCCGGAGCCGAGCTCATAGAATGAATCAACGCCCTCGCCCGCCATGAAGGCGACGCACTCGCGCCAGCGCACGGTGCCGGTGACCTGCCGCACGAGCCCTTCGCGGATCGCCTGCGGATCGGTCACGGCGCGCGCATGGACGTTGGCGACGAGCGGCGCCTTTGGCGCCGCGATCGCGACCGTCGACAGCGCCTCCGCCATCACGTCGGCCGCTGGCTGCATCAACGAACAATGGAACGGGGCGGACACCGGGAGCAGCATGGCGCGCTTGGCACCGCGCTGCGGGGCGAGCGCGACCGCCCGCTCGACCGCCGCCCTGTGGCCGGACACGACCACCTGCCCGCCGCCGTTGTCGTTGGCGGCCTCGCAGACCTCTCCCTCGGCCGCCTCGGCCGCGACCCTGGCTGCGTCCTCGAAATCCATGCCGAGGATGGCGGCCATGGCGCCCTCGCCAGCCGGTACAACCTTCTGCATGGCGTCGCCACGGATGCGCAGCAGTCGCGCCGTATCCGCCACGGAGAGGCTGCCCGCCGCGGCGAGGGCCGAATATTCGCCGAGCGAGTGGCCGGCGACGAAGGCGACGTCGCGCGCAAGGTCGAGGCCGGCCTCGCTCTCCAGCACGCGCACCACGGCGAGGCTTACGGCCATGAGGGCCGGCTGGGCGTTCGCCGTCAGCGTCAGCGTGTCCTGCGGCCCCTCCCACATCACCTGCGAAAGCTTCTGGCCGAGGGCCTCGTCGACCTCGTCGAAGACGGCTCGGGCCACCGGAAAGGCCTCGGCGAGGGCCTTGCCCATCCCGACGGCCTGGCTGCCCTGGCCCGGAAAGGTGAAAGCGACTGGCATGCGGCACTCCAAGAAAACGTCGGCGGGCAGTGCCATTGGTTCTGCCGCGCTGTCAAGCCGCGCCGGTTTCACCTTGTGGACCGGAGGGCTCCTCGTCCTCCCCTTCCACCGCCTCGACACCGTCGAGGAAGGCGCGCACGCTCGCCTCCAGCGCATCGGCCTGCTGCGACAGCCGCGAGGACCATTCGTTGACGGCGGCGGCAGCGGCGCTGGCGCGGACCACCTCGTGCTCGACGCTGCGCATGGACAGGGCGCCAGCGCGCGCCTCGGCCGCGACGGCCTGGGTCTTGGCCGCCATGCGGGCGACGATGCCGTGCTGCTCGCGCGCCGCTTCCGCAACGCCGGTCGCCACGCCCGACACTTCCGCCACCAGGCCGTCCATGGCGCCGACGGAGTGCTCCGCCGCTGCAGACGCCTCCTGGATCTCCTTGATCTTGGCCGCGATCTCGCTGGCGAACGCGGCCGTCTGGCCGGCGAGCCCCTTCACCTCCTGCGCCACGACCGCAAAGCCGCGGCCGGCATCCCCGGCCCGGGCCGCCTCGATGGCGGCATTGAGCGAAAGGAGGTTCACCTGGTCGGCGATGGCGTGGATGATGTCCGTCACCTCCTCGATGCGGGCCGCGCGCTCTGCCAGGCTGCGGATCGTCTCCACGGTGTGGCCAATGGCGACGACCGCCTGTTCGGCGACGGCATCGGATTGGGCCGCGCGGTTGGCGATGCCTTCCGTCGATGACGTGAGATGATCCACGCCGGCCGCGACCGAAGCCACGTTGTCCGACACGCCCGTGACGGCAACCTCGGCCTCTCTAGCCTTGTGCGACACGCCGGCCGACATGTTCATGAGGTCCGCAGCCATGCCGTCGAGCAGGCGCACGCCATCGCGCACGCTGGCCAGCGTGCGGGAGATGTCCGCCTCGAAACGGGTGACGAGGGCCTCCAGCCGCTCCGCACGCCGCTGCGTGACCATGGCATTCCTGTTCGCATCGGCGATGAGCGCGTCGCGCTGGCGGGCGTGGTCGCGGAACATGGCGACGGCCTGCGCCATCTCGCCGATCTCGTCGTGCCGGCCTTCGCCCATCACGGCCACGTCCCGCTCACCGGCGCGCAGCCGCCGCATGGCGACGATCATGCTCTGCAGAGGCCGCGACAAGCCGCGCGCCATGAGATAGGCGGCGGCGCCGGACAGGACGACGGTGATGACGAGGGCGAGGACCTGCACGTGCCGCAGCACCGAACTCGTCGCGCCCATAGCCTCGAGAGTCGCCGCTTCGTGCTGGGCGGCAAGGCCGACCATGCGCCGGGCCACCGCGATGCCGTCGCGCAGATGCTCCGTGAAGGCGGCCTCCGCGGAGCGCCGCGCCGCCGTGTCAGCGATGTGGCGGTCGAAGGCCGCGCGATAGACGCCGACATACGGCGTCACCTGCTCGGCCAGCCAGCGCTGATCCGCCGGTACGGCCGCCAGCTCCTGCTCGAGCGCCTGCAGGGCCTGCCGGTGCTGCCCCAGCGCCTGCTGGGTGCCGGCGATCATGTAGTCCTTCTCGTAGCGCCGTACCATCAGCAGGGCGTTCATGGCTCGCAGGCGCCACACGGTAGCCTCCTGCGGCGCACGCGGGACGAGCCGCCGCTCCGCCTCGCCCGCCGCCTCGCGGAAAGTGCCGCGCAACCCCTCGTCGAGCGTGAAGCCGATGCGGTCCTGCGCCGCAACGAGGTCGGCGAACCGCTCGCGCATGCGGGCGAGCGCTCCCTGGATGGCGCCGACCTCGCCGCGCAGCACAGCCCCCGCGTCGAGAGCCGTCAGGCGCGCGAGAAGGCTCTCCGCCTGCCCGATATGGCTCTCCACATGAGCGAGGCTCACCTCGCCCTGGCCGAGCAGGAGTTGCTCGACCGACAGATCGATCTCGCGCAGCTCGGACTGCATGACGAGTGCCGTCTGCTCGAGCTGCGAGGCGCGCGCGGCGCCCTCCTGGGCGCTCTCTATGGCGGCAAGGCCGAAGAGCGAGATGGCGGTGACGCCGAGCATGCCCAGAAAAGGCACCCCCGCCAGCAGCATGAGCCGCAGGCGCAGCGATACGCCTGATCGTCGCCACATGAGCTCCCTCACCTTCGCATGGTCGGCCATGTCCGGCTTTTGACGAGATTTCACGCACGGCTCTTAAAAATGTCGGAAAGTCGATCATTAATTTTGCAAATACTCGCTCCGTAGAGAGCCGCACGGTGGCAAGCGCACGTCGGGCTTGCATTGTTTGCCAATGATGCCATGCCTCGATGGTGAGAGTTGCAAGTGGTCCGATTCGCTTGCGCATGGCGCGATCTTGTGGCGCGATCTTGCCGCCCGATCTCGAGGAAGAACGTGACCGATACGGCCTCCACGCATGATGTCTTCAACCAGACGCCCCCCTTCACCGACGTCAACCTGGCCGCGCTCGACCAGGCGCTTCTCGACGCGCTGAAGAGCGCCGGCGTCGACGCCATCGGCAATGGGCTCCTGTCCTTCGGCGAAAGCTGCGGCACAGCCGAGCGGCTGAACCTCGGCCGCCTCGCCAACGAGAACCCGCCGCGCCTGCGCACCCACGACGCCCAAGGCCGGCGCATCGACACCATCGAGTTCCACCCGGCCTATCACGCGCTGATGGAGGCCGGTGTCGAGGCAGGCCTGCACGCCTCGACCTGGGACGCGGGCAGCAACGGCCGTGCCCATCCGTCGATGAACGGCTCCTCGCACATCGGCTCTGCTGCCGGCTCCCATGTCGCCCGCGCCGCGCGGCTCTTCATCACGGCGCAGGTGGAGAGCGGCCACGTCTGCCCCCTCACCATGACGCACGCGTCGCTCGCCGCGATCGGGGCCTCGCCGGAGCGGCTGCGCGACTGGCTGCCCATGGTCCGCTCGCGCCACTACGACCCGCGCTTCGTCCCCTTCTGGGAGAAGCGCGGCGTCACCGTCGGCATGGGCATGACGGAGAAGCAGGGCGGCACGGACGTCAGGGCCAACACCACTCGCGCGGTGCCTGCAAGCGGCGACGAGTACGAGATCACCGGGCACAAGTGGTTCATGTCGGCGCCGATGTGCGACGCCTTCCTGGTGCTGGCACAGGCGCCGGGCGGCCTCACCTGCTTTCTTCTGCCGCGCTTCCGGCCGGATGGCAATGTCAATGCGCTCCACCTGCAGCGGCTCAAGGACAAGCTCGGCAATCGCTCCAACGCCTCCTCGGAGGCGGAGTTCCACAAGGCCTTCGCCTGGCGCATCGGCGAGGAGGGCAAGGGTGTGCGCACCATCATCGAGATGGTGCAACTGACCCGGCTCGACTGCGTCGTCGCCTCGGCCGGCCTGATGCGCATGGGCCTCGCGCTCGCCATGCACCACGCCCGCCACCGCTCGGTCATGCAGCGCAAGCTCGTCGACCAGCCGGTGATGGCGGCCGTCCTCTCCGACCTTGCCCTCGAAAGCGAGGCGGCGACGGCGCTCGCCCTGCGCCTCGCCGCGAGCTTCGAGCATGCCGCCGAGAACCCGCGCGAGGCGGCCCGGGCGCGCATCCTGACGCCGGCGGCGAAATTCCTCGTGTGCAAGGCGGCGCCGGCCTTCCTCTACGAGACGATGGAATGCCTCGGCGGCAATGGCTATGTCGAGGAAAGCCCGATGCCCCGCCTCTACCGCGAGGCGCCGGTCAACGCCATCTGGGAGGGTTCCGGCAACGTCATGGCGCTCGACGTGCTGCGTGCCGCCGAGCGCGACGCCGAGGCGATGGCCTCCGTGCTCGTCACCCTTGGCGAGGATGTCGCTGACCTGCCGGGCGCCCGGCACGCACTGGCAGATGTCGAGGCGATGCTCGCCGGCAGCGAGCGGGAGCCGAACGCGCGCCGCATCGCCGAGACGCTGGCGCTCGTGGCCGCTGCGGGGGCGCTTGCGTGTTCCGCGCCGTCGCCGATTGCCGAGGCCTTCGCCCGCACACGCCTCGCCACGCCGCGACGCGGCTTCGGCGCCAACGACCTCGCCGACTCGGGCGGCCTACTGCTCGGCCGGGCGCTGCCGCTGCTGTGAGGCCGGGTGGCCTTCCGTCACGGCTCATGCGAGAACAGACCCGACGACCGATTGGACAAGAACCTTGGCCCGACGCCTGAAGCCCCCGAAAGCCGCCCACCACCACAGCCCCGTCCGCGGCGATGCGCACATGCCGACGAAGGAGGCCATCGCCGCCTTCATCGCCGAATCGCCCGGCAAGGTCGGCAAGCGCGAGATCGCGCGCGCCTTCGGCATCGGCGGCGGCGAGCGCATCTGGCTGAAGCGCATGCTGCGCGAACTGGAGGACGAGGGCGTCATCGACCGGCGGCGCAAGGTGCTGCACAAGGCCGGGCGCCTGCCGCCCGTCGTGCTCGCCGACATCACCGGCCGCGACACCGACGGCGAGCTCGTTGCCGAGCCGGCGGAGTGGAGCACGGAGGAAGACGGCAAGGCGCCGCGCATCATCATTGCTCCGTCCCGTCGGCAGCGCGCCGGGGAGCCGGCGCCGGGCGTCGGCGACCGCGCGCTCATCCGCGTCGAGCCGGCCGGGGAAGAAGGCCCGCAGGTCTATACCGGGCGCATCATCAAGCTCATCGCCAGGATCAAGGCCCAGGTGCTCGGCGTCTATCGGGCCAACCGCGAGCGTGGTGGCGGCTATCTCGTGCCCGTCGACAAGAAGTCGCTCGGGCGGGAGATCATCATCCCAGCCGGCGCCGAGGGCGAGGCGGAGGACGGCGATCTCGTCAGCGTCTCCGTGGCGCGCGGCACGCGCCTCGGCCCGCCACAGGCCAAGGTGCGCGAGCGTCTCGGCTCCCTCAAGTCCGAGCGCGCCATCAGCCTCGTCGCCATCCACGCCCATGGCATCCCGCACGTGTTCCCACCGGCGGTGCTGCGCGAGGCGGAGGCGGCGAAGCCCGCGACGCTTGCGGGACGCGAGGACTGGCGCGCGCTGCCGCTCGTCA
The DNA here is from genome assembly GCF_001418005.1 of Chelatococcus sambhunathii. Classification (GTDB taxonomy): domain Bacteria; phylum Pseudomonadota; class Alphaproteobacteria; order Rhizobiales; family Beijerinckiaceae; genus Chelatococcus_A; species Chelatococcus_A sambhunathii. The sequence continues at coordinate 120,297 of NZ_LIOL01000007.1, forward strand.
CCATCGATCCCGCCGACGCCAAGGACCACGACGACGCCGTCCATGCCGAGCCGGACGAGGACCCGGACAATCCGGGCGGCCATGTCCTCCGCGTCGCCATCGCCGATGTCGCCGCCTATGTGACGCCGGGCTCGGCGCTCGACCGGGAGGCGCTGGAGCGCGGCAACTCGGTCTATTTCCCCGACCGGGTCGTGCCCATGCTGCCCGAGCGCATCTCGAACGACCTGTGCTCGCTGCGCCCGGGCGAGGATCGGCCGGCGCTCGCCGTGCGCATCGTCATCGACGCGAGCGGCCGCAAGAAGCGCCACAGCTTCCACCGCGTGCTCATGCGCTCGGCCGCCAAGCTCGCCTATCCGCAGGCGCAGAAGGCCATCGACGGCAGGCCGGACGAGGTGACCGACACACTCGTCGAGCCCGTTCTGAGACCGCTGTGGGCCGCCTATCACGCGCTCGCCCGCGCCCGCGACGCACGCGAGCCGCTGGCGCTCGACCTGCCGGAGCGCAAGCTCCTCCTCAAGGAGGATGGCACGGTCGACCACGTGCTCATTCCCGAGCGGCTCGACGCGCACCGGCTGATCGAGGAATTCATGATCCTCGCCAATGTCTGCGCCGCCGAGACCCTTGAGAAGAGCGACCTCCCCTTCACCTACCGCGTTCACGACGAGCCCTCGCTCGAGAAAATGCGCGTCCTCGGCGAGGTGCTTGCCTCCATCGGCCTCAAGCTGCCGAAGGGTGGCGCGCTGCACCCCTCCCTCTTCAACCGCATCCTCGCCTCGGTGGACAAGACGCCGCACCGGGCCTTCATCAACGAGATCGTGCTGCGCTCGCAGGCGCAGGCCGAATATTCGACGGACAATTACGGCCACTTCGGCCTGGCGCTGCGCCGCTACGCCCACTTCACCTCGCCCATCCGCCGCTATGCCGATCTCATCGTGCACCGCTCCCTCATCCGCCACCTGAAGCTCGGCGATGGCGGCCTGCCCGCCTCGACGACGCGGGAGGAGATGGCGGAGGTCGCGGCGCGCATCTCGGCGGCGGAGCGGCGCGCCATGGCGGCCGAGCGCGAGACCATCGACCGGCTCATCGCCCACTACATGGCCGACCACGTCGGCGCGACCTTCGAGGGGCAGATTGCGGGCGTGACCGGCGCCGGGCTCTTCGTGAAGCTCGACCACACCGGCGCCGACGGATTCATCCCGGCAGCGACGCTGGGTGCCGACTATTTCCGCTTCGACGAGCGGCAGCACGCTCTCGTCGGCTCGCGCTCGGGCGAGGTCTTCCGCCTCGGCGACCGGGTGACGGTGCGCCTCGTCGAAGCCGCGCCCGTGGCCGGCGCCCTGCGCTTCGAGATGCTCAGCGACGGCAAGGCCGGCGCGCGACAGAGCGCCCAGTTGCGCGCGCGCAGCCGCAATGCCAAATCCTTCCGGCCCGGCAAGAGCGCCAAGGCGGCCGAGCGGACAGCCGCTCGCAAGGCGGCCCGGCAGAAAGGCGCGCGCAACAAGCGGGCGGAACAGGATACGACATGGCCCCGACGGGACGATTGATGAATGCCTTCGAGGAGCGGCGCGACTGGCAGGGCGCGATCAAGCGCGGCCTTGCCTGCCGCTGCCCGGCCTGCGGCCGCGGCCGCCTGTTCTCGGGCTTCCTCAAGGTCAGGCCGCAGTGCGAGGCCTGCGGCGAGGACCTGTCGCACCACCGGTCCGACGACCTGCCGCCCTATATCGTCATCACCATCGTCGGCCACGTCGTCGTGGGCGCCAACCTCACCATCGAGAGCGCGGCCGAGTGGCCGCTGTGGACGCACATGGTGCTGTGGCCCCTGCTCGCTCTCGGCCTGTGCCTTGCGCTGCTGCAGCCGGTGAAGGGCGGGGTCGTCGGCTACCAGTGGGCGCTGCGCATGCACGGCTTCGGCGACAATGCCGATGAGGAAGCGCCGCTGCGCATGAGCGGCCATGAAGGATAACGCCGTGAGTGACCACGCCCGGCACCTGACGACGACCGAACTCCTGACGAACGCGCCGCGGGAGCGGCGCTGGGACAACCAGAGGCCGCGGGATGCGGCGACGCTCATCATCATCGACCGGCGCAGCCGCACACCGAAGGTGCTGATGGGTCGGCGACACCAGGGCCACAAGTTCATGCCCGGCAAGTTCGTCTTCCCGGGCGGGCGCATCGAGGCCGGTGACCGGACGATGCCGGTGGCCGGCATGCTCAACCCGGCGTCCGAGATGCGCCTCGTCTCCCGCGTCACGCGCCCCAGCCTCGTGCGCGCCCGGGCGCTTGCACTCGCCGCGGTGCGCGAGACCTTCGAGGAGACCGGGCTCATCATCGGCTCACGCGAGTACGGGCCGCCGGAGAGCGCGCCGGAAGGGCCGTGGCGCGCCTTCCTGGAACACGGAATCTTTCCCGATCTGGAGGCGCTGCAGTTCGTCGCCCGCGCCATCACGCCGCCGCACAGGCCGAAGCGCTTCGACACACGCTTCTTCGCCGTGGACGCGACCGCCATCGCCGCCACCGTTCCCGACATGGTCGGGCCGCAGTCGGAACTGACGGAACTCGCCTGGGTGTCGCTACGCGATGCCAAGCGTCTCGACCTGCCCACGATCACGCACGTGATCATCGAGGAACTGGAGGCACGCATCGCCGGCGGCTTCGCGCCGGAGCTGCCCGTGCCGTTCTATTACGAACGCCGTGGACGCTTCGTCCGCGAGGAGCTGTGAGGGTGGCCCCGTGACGGTGGAGCCGGTCGATCTGTTGCGCCGCATCTGCCTCGCCCTGCCCGAGGCCGAGGAGAAGGAAACCTGGGGCGGCCCCACGTTCCGCATCCGCGACAAGATCTTCGCCATGCCGAGGAGCGGCGACGGCCGCCCCTCGCTGTGGTGCAAGGCGCCGCCCGGCAGCCAGATGGTGCTCGTCGGCGCCGACCCGGCGCGCTTCTTCGTGCCGCCCTACGTCGGCCACAAGGGCTGGATCGGGGTGCGACTCGACGACGGAACCGACTGGGCGGAGGTCGAGGCCATCGTGCGCCGCAGCTACCGCATGACGGCGCCGAAACGGCTCGCGGCGGGAGTGTGAGGGATCAAGCGGCAGTCGGCAGTCGAAGGGGATGGCAGACCGCGGCAGCCGGAAGCAACCTCGTTTCCCGGACGCATGCAGCGAAGCGGAATGCGACCCGGGAACCAGCGCGAGAATCCGCCGCAGGCGCTGCTTGATAGGCCCCGGCTCAGCACCGCATCATTTCATGCTGCGGTGCGTCCGGGGCACGAGCGTGTGCCCAGGCCCTTCCGCCGCCCGCCGCGTCTTGCCGCCCCTTGCGCTCGCGGGCCCGCGGGTGTAGGTAGCGCGTTCGATCCGTAACATTTTGTCGCTTGAGAGGGAGCCCAGCATGGCTCGCGTTACCGTCGAGGATTGCATCGACAAGGTCGACAACCGCTTCGACCTCGTGCTCCTCGCTGGCCATCGTGCCCGCATGATCTCCGCCGGCGCTCCGCTGACAGTCGACCGCGACCGTGACAAGAACCCGGTGGTGGCCCTGCGCGAGATCGCGGACGAGACCGTCTCGCCGGAAGATCTGAAGGAAGACCTCATCCATTCGATGCAGCGCTATGTCGAGGTCGACGAGCCGGAGGCGGATGCCGTGCCGCTGATCGGCACGCCGTCGTCGAGTGGCGACGACAGCGACGTGCAGTTCGATCGCATGAGCGAGGAAGACCTGCTGCGCGGTCTCGAGGGCCTCGTGCCGCCAGCCGACAGCAACGACGACGACTGACCGGCACGCTGTGACAACAGCGGCTGGCTGGAAAGCCCGGCATCCAGCCGGGCTTTTTTCGTTGGCGGACGCATGCTGCGGCGCCGGAGGCGCGGCGCCAGCCCTTGCGCGGCCGGCCTATCTTCATGATATTTTTTGAAAAATCGAGAACTTATCCCGGTCACCGGCCCATGATGCGGCAGTACGAGCTCGTCGAGCGTGTGAAGCGTTATCATCCGGATGCGGACGAGGCCCTGCTCGACCGGGCCTATGTCTATGCCATGCGGGCGCACGGCCAGCAGAAGCGCGCTTCGGGCGATCTGTTCTTCTCCCATCCCCTCGAGGTTGCGGCCATCCTGACGGACCTGAGGCTCGACGATTCAACCATCGTCGCCGCCGTGCTGCACGACACGATCGAGGATACAGACGCCACGCGCGAAGAGATCGACCATATGTTCGGTCAGGAGATCGGCGCGCTGGTGGAGGGGCTCACCAAGATCAAGAAGCTCGACTTCGTGTCGAAGAAGGCCAAGCAGGGCGAGAACTTCCGCAAGCTCCTGCTGGCTATCGCCGCAGACGTGCGCGTGCTGCTCGTCAAGCTGGCTGACCGACTGCACAACATGCGTACCCTGCATTACGTCGCCCCCGAGAAGCGTCTGCGCGTCGCCGAGGAGACGCTGGAGATCTATGCGCCGCTCGCCGGGCGCATGGGCATCCAGGAGATGCGCGACGAACTGGAGGATCTCTCCTTCCGCTATCTGAAGCCGGAAGCCTACGAGACGATCACGCGCCGGCTCGAGGAAGTGGCCCAGCGCAACGGGCCGCTGATCGATACCATCGAGAGGGATCTGGCAACCCGGCTCGCCGAGCGGGGCATCGCGGCGAAAGTCACGGGCCGGCGCAAGCGGCCCTATTCCATCTGGCGCAAGATGGAGCGCAAGTCCGTTGCCTTCGAGCAACTCTCGGACATCTTCGGCTTCCGCGTCCTCGTCGACAGCATCGATGACTGCTACAGGGCGCTCGGCGTGGTGCACACCACCTGGCCGATGGTACCCGGACGCTACAAGGACTACATCTCGACGCCGAAGCAGAACGACTACCGCTCCATCCACACGACGGTGATCGGGCCGGGGCACCAGCGCGTCGAACTGCAGATCCGCACCGCAGAGATGCACGAGATCGCCGAATACGGCATCGCGGCCCACGCGCTCTACAAGGACGGGCGTACCGGCGCCGGCGGCACGCTGATGAACGAAAGCCGAGCCTATCAGTGGCTGCGGCGCACCGTCGATCTCCTGGCCGAAGGCGACAGCCCTGAGGAATTCCTCGAACATACCAAGCTCGAACTCTTCCACGATCAGGTCTTCTGCTTCACGCCCAAGGGGCGGCTCATCGCCCTGCCTCGCGGCGCAACGCCCATCGACTTCGCCTATGCCGTGCATACGGACGTCGGCAATACGGCGGTCGGCGCGAAGATCAACGGCCGAATCGCGCCGCTCCTGTCGGAATTGCAGAACGGCGACGAGGTCGAGATCGTCCGCGCGGAGGGACAGGTGCCGCCGGCCGCCTGGGAATCGCTCGTCGTCACCGGCAAGGCACGCGCCGCCATCCGCCGCGCCACACGCAGCGCCGTGCGGCGGCAATATGCGGGCCTCGGCCGCCAGATCCTGGAGCGAGCCTTCGAGCGCGCCGGCAAGGCCTTCTCCGACGACAAGCTGAAGGCGGCGCTGCCACGGCTCGCGCGGCAATCGATCGACGACGTGCTCGCGGCGGTCGGACGCGGCGAGATGTTCTCGGGCGATGTGGTGCAGGCCATCTACCCGGAATACCGCGAGGACAGGAGGCCCAGCAGCGATAGCACCAACGGCGTCGGCTGGTTCGACATCAAGGGCGGCGACAACCTGCGCTTCAAGGTTCCCGGCACCGGCGGGGAGGAAGGCCCGAGTTGCGCCATCCCCATCCGCGGCCTCAACGGCGACCTGCCGGTGCGCTTTGCGCCGGAGGGCGGTGCCGTGCCGGGCGACCGCATCGTCGGCATCCTGACGCCGGGCGAGGGCATCACGATCTATCCCATCCAGTCGCCCTCCCTCGCCGCCTTCGAGGATGCGCCCGACCGCTGGCTCGACGTGCGCTGGGCGGTGGAAGACGGCAACCGGCAGCGCTTTCCGGCCCGGATCGCGCTCAACTCCATCAACGAACCGGGCACGCTCGCCACCGTGGCACAGGTGATCGCCGAGCACGACGGCAATATCGACAATGTCATCATGCGCCGCAGGACACCGGATTTCACCGATCTGACAATCGACGTGTCCGTCTGGGACCTGAAACACCTCAACGCCATCATCAGCGAACTTCGCGCAAAGCGGGTGGTGAGCAAGGTAACTCGCGTCACGGGCTGAAAATTCTGCATGCGGTGTGGCACGCAGCGCATGACAAGCCCCCGCAACTCGTCTAGTACAGATAGACAAGTTCAAATCTGCGGCTGACGGCTGGCCGGTTCCTCAGGGGAGTGTGCCCGAAGTCACCGGAAATCGCAGTAGCGGCGCTCGGCAGGAGTGAACGAGGATCTCCATAAAGCCTGCCCGCGCCGGCGAGCCGGACGCGACAAGGCAGGGCATTGTTACGGTGCGGCGCCGGAAAGAGCCGCCCTTTGTTGACCAACAAGCGCGGAATGGTAGAAATAACAGAATAATATTTACGATGCCCTTACGTTTAATCACTCTACCTTGCCCAGAAATGCTGGATAAGCCGAATGGGGTCGCAGAAACTCCAAAGGCGTCGATCCTTCCATCACGCGCCGCGGACGCACGAATCGAGACGTAGAACAGAAACGCCAGCGCCCCATCAGAAACCAAAAGACCCCCGAGTACAATCCATGAGCAGCAAGCAGCGTATCGCACTATTTATCGACGGCGCCAATCTTTACGCAACAACAAAGACACTTGGATTTGACATAGACTACAAACGGCTCTTGAAGGAATTTCAGGACCGGGGGCGTTTGGTTAGAGCTTTCTATTATACAGCAATGATCGAGGACCAGGAGTATTCCTCGATTCGGCCGCTGATCGACTGGCTGGATTACAACGGCTACCGTGTGGTGACAAAACCGACGAAGGAGTTCGTGGATTCCTCCGGTCGCCGCAAGGTCAAGGGCAACATGGACATCGAGCTCGCCATCGATGCGCTCGAGCTTGCGCCCTTTATCGACGAGATGGTGCTGTTCTCCGGTGATGGCGACTTCCGCTCGCTCGTCGAGGCCATGCAGCGGCGCGGCGTGCGCGTGTCGGTGGTTTCCACCATCTCGACCCAGCCGCCGATGATCGCGGATGAGCTGCGCCGCCAGGCCGACGAGTTCATCGAGATCATGCAGCTCGAGCCGCGCATCGGCCGCGACCCGGCCGAGCGTATGCAGCGCATGCAGCACGGCGGCTTCGAGGACAGCCCGCGCGGTCGCGGCCTCGAGCGGCGCTATGGCATCCGCCAGACGCCGCCGCCGGAGAGGGATGACGGCAGCAGCGAGGGCTGATACCTCTCCCGGCATGATCGAGCCTTCGTCCGACTGCCCGCAATGCCCCCGGCTCGTCGCCTTCCGCGACGAATGGCGCGCGCGTGAGCCGCTCTGGCACAATGCCCCCGTTCCCTCGTTCGGCGACATGGGTGCGCGCCTCCTCGTCGTGGGCCTTGCACCCGGCCTGCGGGGGGCCAACCGCACCGGCCGACCGTTCACCGGCGATTATGCGGGCGATCTCCTCTACGAGACGCTGTCGGACTTCGGCTTCTCGTCCGGCGTCTTCGCTGCGCGGCCGGACGACGGCCTGCAGCTCAAGGGAGCGCTGTTGACGAACGCCGTGCGCTGCGTGCCGCCGGAGAACAAGCCGACCGCCCCCGAGATCAAGACCTGCCGCAGCTATCTGGCGGCCACCATCGCCTCGTTGCCGGAACTCAGGGCGATCTTGGCGCTCGGCCGCATCGCCCACGAGAGCACGGTGCGCGCGCTCGGCGCTTCGCCCGGCAAGGTGCCCTTCGCGCATCAGGCGGCCCACGACATCGGCCGCGTCCGCCTCTTCGACAGCTATCACTGCTCGCGCTACAACACGAACACCGGCCGCCTCACGCGCGACATGTTCCGTGCCGTCTTCACCGACATGAAGGCCTATCTCGACGCCCGGTGAGGCGCCTCACATGGACAGGCGGGCGTTGCCGGCGAGGATGTCCGCCGCGAGTTCCCGTGCCGGCCCCGTGAACTCCCGGCCGGCAGCGGCAAGGACGAACTCCACTTCCTCCAGCCCCGGCAGATGACGCCCGGCGCGCAGCTCCACGAGCCCGGCGGGCAGCATGCTGCGCGGCTGCACCAGGACGCCGAGACCGGCCACGGCCGCCGCGCGCAGGCCGCTCAGACTACCGGAGGTGCAGACGATCCGCCACGGCACATTGGCCCGTTCCAGGGCCTCGATGGCCACCGCGCGCGTGATGCTGGGCGGCGGGAAGGCGATGAGCGGCACCGGCCGCTCCGGCACCACCAGGGCCGGATTGGCCGCGGCCCAGACCAGCGCCTCGCGGCGCACGAGCGTGCCCTGCTCCTGGCCGATGCGCCGCTTGGCGAGCACGAGATCGAGATCGCCCGCCTGCAGCATCTCGTTGAGAATGCCGCTGAGCGCCACCGTGATTTCGAGATCGACGGAAGGATTGCGCCGGGCAAAATCGCCGAGCACCTCGGCGAGGCGCGACAGGACGAAATCCTCCGAGGCGCCGAAGCGCAGCTTGCCGCGCAGTTCCGCCCCCTCGAAATAGCGCTCGACACGGCGGTTCATCTCCAGGATGTTGCGCGCGAAGCTCAGCATCGCCTCACCATCCGGCGTCAGCGTCACGGAATGGGTATCGCGCGCGACGAGGCGCCGGCCGACTGCCTCCTCGAGCCTGCGCACGTGCTGGCTCACCGTGGACTGGCCGATGGCGAGAAGACGCCCGGCGCCGGTGAAGCTGCGCGCCTCGGCGACGGCCGCGAAGGTGCGCAGGAGCACGGGATCGTACATGGCTATCTCGTTTCGCGATGACTGATATCCACATCAACTCAATTCCAAATAATCCAGCCGGAGGCTAGATGTGCCCCGAGGCTCTCAACCGAGGTGGCATCATGTTGCGGCTCCTGGCGGACAGGTTTCTTCTCGCGCTCCTTGGCATCGTCGCGCTGTCGAGCGTCCTGCCGGTGCGCGGGGCGCTGGTGGAGCCGTTTAGCATCGCCACCGACATTGCCATCGCGCTCGTCTTCTTCCTGCAGGGCGCCCGCCTGTCGCGGGCGACCGTTGTCGCTGGGTTCACGCACTGGCGGCTCCATCTCATGGTATTCGCGGCCACCTTCGTGCTCTTCCCGCTTCTCGGCCTGGCAGCCGGCCTCCTCGTGCCGACGCTGCTCAGCCCGGCGCTCTATGCGGGCATCCTTTTCCTGTGCGTCCTGCCGTCGACGATCCAGTCGTCGATCGCCTTCACCTCGATCGCGCACGGCAACGTCTCGGCGGCCGTCTGCTCGGCCTCCGCCTCCAACATCCTCGGCATGTTCCTGACGCCGCTGCTCGTCGGGCTGCTGTTCAGCGCGCGCGGCAGCGGGCCGTCGCTGGAGGCCGTCGGCAGCATCCTCGTCCAGCTGCTCCTGCCCTTCGTCGTCGGGCAGGTCCTGCAGCCCAGGATCGGCAAGTGGGTGATCGAGAACGGCCGCATCCTCGGCCTCGTCGACCGCGGCTCCATTCTGCTCGTCGTCTACATTGCCTTCAGCCACGCGGTGGTGGATGGGCTGTGGCACAAGCTCTCGGCGCTCGACCTCGCGGTCATGGTGGGGGTCGACGTGGTGCTCCTCGCCCTCGTGCTCGCCGTCACGACCGCGTCCGCGCGGCTCCTCGGCTTCAGCCGCGAGGACGAGATCACCATCGTCTTCTGCGGCTCCAAGAAGAGCCTCGCCAGCGGCGTGCCGATGGCGAAGGTCATCTTCGCCGGGCAGGACACGGGAACCATCCTGCTGCCGCTGATGCTCTTCCACCAGATCCAGCTGATGGCCTGCGCGGTGCTCGCGCGGCATTACGCCGACCGGCGGCTCAAGGAGATGGATGCGGAGGAGCCGCTGCCGGCACAGGCCTGACGGCGCGCCTCAGCCGTAGGCGATGAACTCGAGCAGCGAGCCGTCGGGGTCGCGGAAATAAACGCTGGTGCCGTGGCCGCGCGCGCCGAAGCGCTCCACCGGGCCGAGTTCGACAGGGACGTGATGGGCGGCGAGATGGGCAAGCGCCTCCTCGATCGTGCCGTGCCATTCGAAGCACAGGTCGCTGTTGCCCGGCATCACCGGCAGGCGCGCCCGCGGCTCGCCGAGCTGGCCGGGGCCGTGGCAATTGAGCTGCATGGCGCCGAAACGAAAGGCGAAGCCGTTGCGCACCGGCACCGCCTCGGCGCCGAGCACGTCGCAATAGAACTTGCGCGACGCCGACCAGTCGGACACGTGGATCACGCAATGGTCGAACGAGATATGCTTCGTCAAAGGCTCCTCCCCCGCCGCTGACCGGACCTCAGCCGCGCTCGCGCAGCACGCGCGCCTTCTCGCGCTCCCAGGTGCGCTGCTTCTCGGTCTCGCGCTTGTCGTGCAGCTTCTTGCCGCGGGCGAGGCCGAGCTCCACCTTGGCGCGGCCACGCTCGTTGAAATAGACGCGCAGCGGAATGACCGTGAAGCCCTCGCGTTGGGTGGCGCCGAGCAGCTTGTTGATCTGGCGTCGGTGCAGCAGCAGCCGGCGCGGGCGCCGCGTCTCGTGATTGAAACGGTTGGCCTGCAGATATTCCGGGATGTAGGCGTTGAACAGGAAGAACTCGTTGCCCGATGGCCCGGCATAGGCCTCGCCGATCGTAGCCTTGCCCTCGCGCAGCGACTTCACCTCCGTGCCCGTCAGCGCGATGCCGGCCTCGATGTTCTCGAGGATCTCGTAGTTGAACCGCGCCTTGCGGTTGTCCGCCACCACGCGCGGCCCGGGCGTCTTGCTGTTCTTCGCTGACACGTCACCCATCCCCGTTCGCCGCAGCGGCTCTCGCCGCCGCGGCGGACATGGTCATTTCTCAAGCGTTGATCAAGCCGGCGTGCACCATGGCGGCACGCATCTGGCGCCTCGTGGCTTCCGTCACCGGCACGAGCGGCAGTCGTGTCTCCTCGCTCATGCGGCCGAGGATGGACAGGCCATATTTCGCCGGCGACGGATTGGTCTCGACGAAGAGCGCCGTGTGCAACGGCATCAGCCGGTCCTGGATGGCGAGGGCCGCCTTGTAGTCGCCTCTGAGGCACGCCTCCTGGAATTCCGAGCACAGCTTCGGTGCGACATTCGCCGTCACCGAGATGCAGCCGTGGCCACCGTGCGCCATGAAGCCGAGCGCCGTCGCATCCTCTCCCGAGAGCTGGTTGAACTCCGGCCCCATCGCTTCGCGCTGCAGGCTGACGCGCGCCACATTGGCCGTCGCGTCCTTGACGCCGGTGATGTTCCTCAGCTCCGAGAGGCGCTTCATGGTGTCGACACTCATGTCGATCACCGAGCGGCCGGGAATGTTGTAGATGAGGATCGGGATGCCGACGGCATCGTTGATCGCCTTGAAGTGCTGATAGAGCCCTTCCTGGGTTGGCTTGTTGTAGTAGGGCGTGACGACGAGCAGTCCGTCGGCGCCGGCGTCCTCCGCGTGACGCGCGAGGTCGATGGCCTCGGCCGTGTTGTTAGAGCCCGCCCCGGCGACGACGGGCACCCTGCCCCCCGCCTCCGCGATGCACCACGCCACCACCTGCTTGTGCTCGTCGTGCGTCAGCGTCGGGCTCTCGCCCGTCGTGCCTACAGGCACGAGGCCGTGCGTACCGTTCTCGATCTGCCACGCGACATGCCCGCGGAAGGCCGCCTCATCCAGTTTCCCGTCCCTGAACGGCGTCACGAGCGCGGTCAGTGAACCGGTGAAGAGGCGATGCGTCGTCATACTGTCGCTCCAAAACGCAGCTGCGTTCGTTGTCCTTGCGGGAATGGCGCATGGTCGGACGGCCATACGTCTGCCGCAGTCATACCGCTCATTGAGATGGAGGCAAAGGGGCGCCATTCCGTTTCAGCGTCCGAACAACGTTAGCATTTCCTCAACGGAGGGCTGGGAAAATCCATACCTGCGTGATCGAGGCCGTCATCTTCGCGACGAGGGCGCGATGAAGCCGTTCACACGTTTTGTCGCCGCGAGCACGGCGCTCGGGCTCGTCGGCGCCGTCGTCCTCACTGCAGCCATGCAGCGGCCGAGCGGTGCGGCCGTGCTGCCGCCGCCGCGCCCGGAAAGCACGGCCACCTCCGTCTCCCTGCCTGCTCCCCCTGCCCGACCCGAGAACGAGGCGGCGCAAAGCCCCGCCCCTTCGCCGCTGCTGACACTCGACGAGACCATCAAGCTCTATCGCGCCGGCCGCATCAGCGACGGCGATGCGCTGGCCCGCTCCCTCGAGACGCCAGCCGCGCGCTCGCTCGCCGAATGGGTGGCACTGCGCCACAATGCCGGCGCGGTGCCCTTCGAGCGGATCAACACCTTCCTCAACCGGCATCCCGGCTGGCCGGGCGAGGAGGGTCTGCAGAAGAGGGCGGAACAGGCCCTGCTCGAAGAGGCGAAGCCCGCCCGCATTGTGCGCGGCTTCTTCGCGACGCGCGAGCCCGTCAGCCCCGAAGGGCAGATCGCCCTTGCCGAGGTTCTCGCTGCCGAGGGCCATCAGAGCGAAGCCGCCGAGATCGCCCGGCGCGTCTGGCGCCGTGAGACGATGAGCGACGCCCTGGAGAAGCGGATCAATGCCCGCTTCGGCTCCGAATTGCTGCGCTCGGACCACGAGCGACGGCTCGAGCGCCTCTTGTTCGCCGAACGACTCGTCGAGGCCCTGCCCGAGGCCAAGGCGCTGGGCCCCGGTCACGAGGCACTGCTCAAGGCTTTCGGCGCCGCCATGAAGAACCCGGCGAGCGCCGGCAAGCTGCTCGACGCCGTGCCCGCCGCCCTGCGCAGCACGCCGGCCTATGTCTTCGCGCGGGCTCGCATGCTGCGCCGGCAGGACAAGCTTCACGAGGCGGCCAAGGCGCTTGAGGATGCCCCGCGCGTCGTCGCCGCGCTCGCCGACGGCGACAGCTGGGCGCTGGAGCGGCGCATTCTCGCCCGTGGCCTGCTCGATGCCGGGGATGCGCACACTGCCTATGCGGTAGCGCGCATCAACGAGGCCGAGAGCGAGACGGCAAAGATCGAGAATGCCTTCTTCGCCGGCTTCATCGCCCTGCGCTTCCTCAACGAGCCGGAGCGCGCGGCGGCGCATTTCGCCGAGGCGGCGCCCGCCGCCACCCTGCCCATCTCCGTCTCCCGCGTCGCCTACTGGCGCGCCCGCGCCGCCGAGGCGGCCGGGCGAGGCGAGGAGGCGCGGCGCTTCTACCAGGAGGCGGCGCGGCACGGCACCGCCTATTACGGCCAGCTGGCGCGACACAGGCTCGGTGCGGCCGAAGTGCCGGCACGGGCGGAGGCCCTGCCCGACCCCGCCGCCCGGGCCCGCGCGGAGGCCGAGCCGCTCGTTGGCGCCCTGCGCCTCGCCTATCGCCTCGGCGACGCGAGCCTCAGCGTGCCGCTGCTGGCCCAGGCCGCGCGCACGGCGCGCGATGCGGAGGCCTTCGCCCTTCTTGCGGAGCTCGCCGCCGAGGCAAACGACACGCGCGGACGCCTCCTCGTCGGCAAGCGGGCGCTCCATGCGGGGCACCTCCTCCACGCCGAGGCCTTCCCGACCGACGGGGTGCCGCCGGTGGACGACGCCGGCGCCGTCGAGCGCGCCATGGTGCTCGCCATCGCCCGGCAGGAGAGCGCATTCGAGCCAGGCGCCATCTCGCCCGCCGGCGCGCGCGGCCTGATGCAGCTCATGCCGGCGACGGCGCGCGAGACGGCGAAGCGCGCCGGCCTCGCCTTCGACCTCAACCGGCTGACGGCGGACCCTGCCTACAACGCCACGCTCGGCACCGCCCATCTCGGCGAGCTCGTCGGCTACTGGCGCGGCTCGTACATCCTGACCTTCGCCGCCTACAACGCCGGGCCCGGCAACGTGCGCCGCTGGATCGCGGCCTATGGCGACCCGCGCAGCCCGGGCGTCGACCCGGTGGACTGGGTGGAGCGCATCCCCTTTAACGAGACGCGCAACTACGTGCAGCGGGTGATGGAAAACCTGCAGGTCTACCGCGAGCGCGTGGACGGCCGCACGGCCCTCCTGATCGACGAGGACTTGCGCCGCGGCGCCAACTAGACCAGCTTGCGGGTAGCCGACCAAGCGCCGGCCCGATCCCCGCCGATCTTCACGGACTGCCGCCTTGCACGCCGGAACCGACCCCTACGAGAGCCGTTTCGTGACCGCGCGCGACGGCCTGCGCCTGCACGTGCGCGACTATATACCGACTGCCCCCGCCCGGGCCCTGCCCGTGGTCTGCCTGCCGGGGCTCGCCCGGACGGCGGCGGATTTCCATGCGCTTGCGCTCGACCTGGTCGCCGACGAAAAGCGCCCGCGCCGGGTGCTCGCGGTGGACTATCGCGGGCGCGGCGCCTCCGAGCGCGACCGCAACTGGCGCAACTACGACGTGCGCGTGGAGCTCGACGATCTCATGCAGGCGCTCGCCGCCCTCGGCGTGGAGCGCGCGATCTTCATCGGTACCTCGCGCGGCGGCCTCATCACCATGGCCATGGCCGCCGCCCGCCCCGCCGCCATCGCCGCCGCCGTGCTCAACGACATCGGCCCGGTCATCGAGGCGCGCGGGCTCATGCGCATCCGCGGCTATATCGGCAAGCTACCGAGCCCGCGCACCATCGAGGAGGCCGTCGACATCCTGCGGCGCCTGCAGGATGCGCAGTTCCCGGAGCTGACCTATGCGGAATGGCACGAGATGGCGGCGGCGACCTGGCGGCAGGACGCCGACGGACGCCTCCTGCCCGATTACGACCCGGCGCTCCTCAAGACGCTGGAGGCGCTCGACCTCGAATCGAAGCTGCCCGAGCTGTGGCCCCTGTTCGGCGGCCTCGCCGGGGTGCCGGTGTTGGCCTTGCGCGGCGCCAATTCGGACATCCTGTCCCCCGACACGCTGGCACGCATGCGCGCCGCGCACGAGCGTCTGGAGGCGGTCGAGATCCCGGCCCAGGGCCATGCACCGCTGACGAGCCACAAGGACGTCAGGCGGCCCATCCTCTCCTTCATACGCCATCTGGGCTGAGACTGCGGACCGGTATCGGAAAACAGAAGCCCTCGCAGCGGCCTGCGAGGGCTTCGGATCAGCCTGTCGATGGACGATCAGAACTCGCGCTGCAGCCGCAGGCGTGCCTCCCAGATGTCTTCGGAGCGCTTGACGATGACCGGCGCGGCAAGGTCGCGGTCGACGTCGAGCTTCTGGTAGATGACCTCGAGGCCGATGTCGAAGGCCGAGACGGGTGACCAGATCACGTTGCTGCCGACAGTCCAGACCTTGAAATCCTGCTGCAGGGTCGCCGCCGAATAGTCGAGCGACGTGTAGTTGCCGAACAACGCCTGGCGGATGGACGGCGTCCAGTAGTGCAAGAAGGCGGCCGTGGCGCCCCAGCCCCTGGTCTTCTTGATATCGCCGTTGACGATGACGCCCTCGCTGACGAGGCCGGAGACCGGGCCGATGTTGAAGTCGTCATAGACGCCGAGATAGGAGATGGCGCCGTCGGCATAGGCCGCCTGCAGCCACAGCGTGTCGCCGGGCGCGAGCATCGGCAGGTTGACCTGCACGCCGGCCTGGATGGCGTAGCCGTATTCGGTACCGACACGGCTGCCGAGGGGTCCCGAGCCGAAGCCGACGCCACCGAGGCCGGCGCCGATATCGACCGAGTTGAGCTGGTGCAGCGCACCCGCGAGCTGAGCCGAGCCCCAGTCCTGATCGAGGCGCAGGTTGGCGACAACGTCGGGCATGCGCTGGCCGGCCTGGGCATAGGTCACGCCGTTGAGCGTATGGGCGCTGCGGTCCTCCAGCGCGATGGTGGCCGAGAAACCATTGCCGAAGGTGGCGGTATAGGCGAGGAGGTTGACCGTCAGGTCGGAGCCAAGGCTGCCGAGGGCGCCGGCGCCGAAGTTGAGATCGTTGGCGTAGAAGTCGAAGAACGAGGTGGCACGACCAGCCGTGATGCCGGCCCACTGGATGTAGGCCTTGTCGAGAACGACATCCGTGCTGTCGCCGGCGGGACCGGGCTGTGCATTGTAGACGCCCGTGTCGGCGAAGACGTCGACCTGGACGAAGGCCCGGAGCGTCCCCCAATCGGTCGCCGTGCGCGCATCGACATTGAGGCGGCCAACGGCGCGGAAGCCGGTGGCGTCATTCTCGCGGCCATCACCCGGCGTGTTCCACAGCGGCTCGAGGTAGCGGTATTCGGCGCGAACGCGGCCGCCGATCTTGATGCAGGTGTCGGACCCCGGGATGTAGAAGAAGCCGGCCCCGTGCAGCGAGCAGACGCGCACGTATTCGACGGGCGCCGCTTTGGTCATCGGCAGGTCGGCGGCCTTGGCGCCGCCCGCAAGAGCAAGGCCCGCGACGCCGCCCAACAACAGCTGCGATACGACACGCATTCGTCCTCTCCATGATCCGAGCCGCCTGACCGATAACCGGCGCCCATGGATGACAGTCTGACGACGGCAGCGGGAAGCTCAAGTTAAAACGCAGAGATCGGCGACCAAAGACAAGGATTCAGGGACGTTGTTGCATGACAACAACATCAAATAAATGCGGAATAAAGAAAATGAACACTAAGCGGGCAGACTGCATAAGGAATGGGATAAGACCTGCGCGCATCCTGTGCAGCCCGGGCGCACGCGCCACTTGCATCATGCGCTCCATCCGGAGCTGACGCTGCCGCCCGACAGGCCGATTCCCAGCCGGCGTGATCCCAAAAGAAAAACCCCGGCGCTGACGCGCCGGGGTCTCGATATCACCCTTGCGGGATGAGATCAGAAGTCGCGCTGGAAGCGGATACGAGCTTCCCAGACGTCCTCGGAGCCCGCCGTAGCGACGATGTCGCCAGCGCCATTCGTGAGGATCACGGTGCCGCGCGGGTCAACCTTCTGGTAGAGAACCTCGACGCCAATATCGAAGGCCTTGACCGGCGACCAGATCAGGTTCGTGCCGACGGTCCAGATCTTGAAATCGTTGAGGCCGTAGGTGGTGAACGCCTGACCGGAATAGTCAACCGACGTGAAGTTGCCGAACACGGCCTGGCGGATCGACGGCGTCCAGTAGTGCAGGAACGCACCGGTGACGCCCCAGCCCTTGGTCCGCTTGATGCCGCCGTTGATAACGGCACCATCGACAACCGGCGCGAAGCCCGTGACAGCGGCGAACGAGGGCGAACCCGTCAGACCAAGGCGCCCAAGCGCGCCGTCAGCATAAGCCGCCTGCAGCCACAGGGCATCACCGGCGGCGAGCATCGGCAGGTTGAACTTCAGACCAGCCTGAATGGCGTAGCCATACTCGGAGTCGATGCGGGTACCGAGAGCGTCAAGCGCCGTCGTGTTCAGCTGCTGAACGGCACCGGACAGCTGGGCAGAACCCCACCCCTGATCGACGCGCAGGTTGGCGACGACACTCGGAGTACGCTGACCGGCGAGCGCGCCGCCGAAGAGCGGCTGCACAAGCGAGCTACGATCCTCAAGGGCGAGGGTCGCCGAGAAGCCGTTGCCGAAGGTCGCCGTGTAGGCGAGGGTGTTGACCGAGCCGTCGTCCGAGCCGAGCGAGCCCATATAGCCCGAGCCGAAGTTGACGGCCGAGGCATAGAAGTCGAAGAACGAGCTGATGCGACCAGCGGTGATGCCAGCCCACTGGATGTAGGCCTTGTCGAGCGTGACCGAGGTCACCTCAGCGGCCGGGCCAGCACCGTTACGACCAGTCGAGTTGTAGTTGCCGGTAAAGGCGTTCACGTCGACCTGGATGAACGCACGCAGCGTGCCCCACTCCGTCGCCGTACGGGCATCGACATTGATGCGGCCAAGAGCGCGCGTGCCGGTGGCATCCGAGTTACGGCCGTTGCCCGGCAGCGACCAAAGCGGCTCGAGGTAGCGATACTCAGCGCGGACACGACCACCGATCTTGATGCAGGTGTCCGAGCCCGGGATATAGAAGAAGCCGGCGCCGTGCACCGAGCAAACACGAACGTACTCGACAGGCGCAGCCTTCTTCATGGGAAGATCGGCAGCCTGAGCCCCGGCGGCAGCGGCGAGGCCGGCAACCGATCCGAGGAGAAGGCTCTTGGCGAGCTTCATAGTGACCTCCAAAGTTTCGAGACCCTTCGGGAGCGGTTCTTTTTCCTCAGCCGGCAACGCCGCTCCTTGGAAAGTCCCCTTGTCCCCCAACCTGTCGAGCCTGCCGTCATCCTCGGCATTGCGGCTGAGCATAGCGCCAGGCTCGAATCTGCGGCCGGGTCGCCCCCGAACGCAGAGCCAACATGTCCGACAGCCTCTTTTGGATCAACCTAAACCAAGCCCGGTTGTGGCGTTTTCGAGGCGCTGTTGCAGAAACGCCACTTTCTTTGACTCCGCCCTGCAAGTCGTTCTGTTTACACAATTTTAACGACTTGAGGAGCGCGGGGGCGGCGCCCCTTTGGGGGCGCTCGTGAGCCGGCGGAACGAGCCAGGGCCTGCCCGCAATGCCCGGCAACCTGCGCTCAGCGCGCTTTGGCGAGGAAGAGACCCGGGCCGGGGAATCACGCCTTCGGGCGAATCTCCCGAGCGGGCCGGAGGGGTGGATGCAAGCGCGCCAACCGGCGTTAAGCCCGAAAACGCGATGGAACAGGACCGCCAGGGGCACCGCGCGAGCACCTTGATACGGTGCCTTCGGCAAGTTCTTGTGCTGGTTCCCGGGTCGCATTCCGCTTCGCTGCATGCGCCCGGGAAACGAGGTTGAGGCGGACCGCATGCGGGCTCCCGGTTCGACGGCCCGTGGCTGGCGCCTTGCCGCCCTACCGCCTATTGCCTATTGCCTATTGCCCCACCGCCTATTGCCGACTGCCCGCCACCCTCACACCCAGCCGCCGTCGACCACGTAATGCTGGTTGGTGCAGGCGGAGGCCTCCTCGGAGGCGAAGAAGACGGCGACGCGGGCAACGTCGTCGGGCACCAGCTTGCGCTTCAGGCACTGGCGCTGCATGAGCTCGGCCTCCCCCGCAGGGGTCAGCCACTTCTCGATCTGCCGCTGCGTCATGATCCAGCCCGGCGCGATCGCGTTCACGCGGATGTTGTCCGGCCCGTAGTCGCGCGCGAGGGAGCGCGTGAGGCCGAGCACGGCGGACTTGGCCGCGGTATAGGCCGCCATGCCGCCCTGCCCGACCATCCAGGACACCGAGCCGAAGTTGATGATGACGCCGCCGCCGGCTGCCTTCATGTCCGGCAGCACAGCCTGGGCGGCGAAGAACTGATGCTTGAGATTCACGGCGATACGATCGTCCCAGTATTCCGGCGTGACCTCCTCCGTCGGATGGCGCTCATCGTGCGCCGCGTTGTTGACGAGCACGGCCACGGGACCGAGCGCGGCACGGATGCGCGCGACGGCCGCGCGCAGGGCGGCGATGTCGGTCAGGTCCGCCTCCTCGAAATGCACCTGCGCGCCCGAGCGCGCGAGTTCGGCGACAAGGGCGCGCGATTCGTCGCCCTTGATGTCGATGAAGCCGACCTTCGCCTTCTGCTGCGCGAAACGGCGCACGATCGCCTCGCCGATGCCTGAGCCGCCGCCGGTGACCAGCACCACCTTGCCGGCAAGATCCGGATAGATCGCCCCCATGACCATGTCTCCCTGAGCCGAGCGCCTGGAAGCGGCTGCGCGCCCCACGCGAGCCGCGGCCGCCACCTTTCGATGCCCGCACACTAGCGCCATGCGACGAATGTTCAACGATAATGACATGCGCACCTCAGAATTTTTGAGGTGCACCGCAAAAATGAGTTGCGCACCGTCATCCGATTGGGCATCGTCAGCCCCAGGGAGCCGCCATGAAGAGCGGCCTGCCGGATCATCCGTGGACCGGCCAAGACCAGGGGAGGAATGACATTTGGCGCTTCTCGAACTGAGGGGAGTGGGCAAGGAGTTTGGCGCCATCCGGGCGCTGGGCGACGTCGATCTTGCCATCGAGCCGGGCGAAGCCGTCGGCCTGATGGGGGACAACGGCGCGGGCAAGTCCACGCTCGTCAAGATCATCGCCGGCAATTTCGCGCCGACCAGCGGCAGCATCGCCTTCGACGGGCAGCCGGTTCATTTCACGCGGCCGGTGGATGCGCGCGACGTCGGCATCGAGGTCGTCTACCAGGACCTCGCGCTCGCCGACAACCTGACCGCCGCCGCCAACGTATTCCTGGGCCGCGAGCTCCGGCGCCGCGTGGGCCCCTTCAGCTTCCTCGATCACGGGGCGATGAACCGGCGGGCGGGCGAGCTCTTTGCGGAGCTGAAGTCCGAGACGCGCGCCAACGACGTGGTGCGTGCCATGTCGGGCGGCCAGCGCCAGGCGGTGGCCATCGCCCGCACGCGCCTGTCGGACGCCAAGCTCGTGCTCATGGACGAGCCGACAGCCGCCATCTCCGTGCGCCAGGTGGCGGAGGTGCTGGACCTCATCCGCCGCCTCAAGGACCATGGCGTCGCCGTCATCCTCATCTCCCACCGCATGCCGGACGTCTTCAGCGTCTGCGACCGGGTGGTCGTGCTACGGCGCGGCCGCAAGGTGGCCGACAAGGCCATCGCCCAGTCCAGCCCCGAGGAAGTTACGGCCCTCATCACCGGCGCCAAGGAGGCCGCATGATGGCGAGCGAGACCTCATCTGCGTCCGCGGGCGCCATCAAGACGGGCGACTTTGCCAATGTCGGACGCGCGGCCTGGTGGCAGCGCGGTTTCTTCGCCAGCCAGACCGCCTATGTGGCGGCGGCGCTCTTGGCCATCGTCATCGTCATGGCCCTGATGAGCCCGGCTTTTCTCTCGGCTGGCAACGTTGCCAATGTCGCCAAGAACTTCTCCTTCATCGGCATCGTGACGCTCGGCATGACGCTCGTCATCGTCACCGGTGGCATCGACCTGTCGGTCGGCTCGGTCATGGCGCTGTCGGCCATCGCCTGCGCCATGGCGATGCAGGCCCTCGCGGGCACCGGCCTCGCCAGCGTGCCGTTCGCCACCATGACGCTCGCGATCGCGGCGGGGCTCGGCGTCGCCGTCCTCGTCGGGCTCACCAACGGGCTCCTCGTGGCGCGCGTCGGGCTGTCGCCCTTCGTGACCACGCTCGGCATGCTGTCGATCGCGCGCGGCCTCGCCTATGCGGTGACGGAGGGGCGAGGCCAGACGCCGGCGGGGCCGGACATCGATGCCTTCTACGCCTTTACCGACGGGACGATCCTCGGCGTGCCGATGGCGGTCGTCTATCTGCTCGGCCTCGCTGCGATGCTCGGCGTCGTGCTGCACCACACGGCCTTCGGCCGGCACGTCTTCGCGCTCGGCGGCAACGAGAAGGCAGCGGCGCTCACCGGCATCTCGGTCGAGCGGGTCAAGGTCTCGGTCTATGTGCTGTGCTCGCTCTCGGCCGGCTTCGCCGGCATCCTGATGACGGGCTGGCTCGGCTCTGCACCGGCCAATCTCGCAACGGGTTACGAGCTCACCATCATTGCGGCGGCTGTCATCGGCGGGGCGAACCTCGCCGGCGGCATGGGCGGGCCGGCGGGTGCCGTCATCGGCGCGCTGCTCATCGAGGTCATCCGCAACGGCCTGGTGCTCGCGGGCATCAATGCCTACTGGCAGATCGTGCTCGTCGGCATGATCATCATTCTCGCCGTGCTCGTGGACCGCCTGCGCAGCGGCCGCGCGGCCTGAGGATGCGCCCCGGCGAGCCGGGGCGAACACCCGTCATCCGGCGCGGGGCCTTGCCCCGCTCCCGATACTGCCCGATTGCCGGGCCAAGAAGCACAAGCTGAAGCGCGACAGACACGACAGGCCATGACCCTTCGCCAACGAGGGGCGCCCATCACCGAGGAGGAGGAAACCCATGCGAAAGATGCTTCTGGCGGCGGTGGCACTCGCCGCTCTCACCCTGCCTGCCACGGCGCAAACCTACCGCTTCGCCGTCGTTCCCAAGGCGATGAACAACCCGTTCTTCGACCTTGCCCGCGACGGCTGCGTCAAACGCGCCAAGGAGCTCGGCAACGTCGAGTGCATCTATAAGGGCCCGGTTGAACACGAGCCGGCGAGCCAGGCGCAGATCATCCAGGATCTCATCGCCCAGAAGGTCGACGGTCTCGCGATCTCGGTTTCGGACGTGGCCGCCGCCACACGCTCGATCAAGGCGGCGGTCGATGCGGGCATTCCCGTCATCACCTTCGATGCCGATGCGCCGGGCTCGGCGCGCACCGCCTATATCGGCACCAACAACAAGGACTTCGGCCGCGCGCTCGGCGAGATGCTGCTGCAGATGCGCCCCGAGGGCGGCAAGTTCGCCATGATTTCCGGCGGTCCGGCGGCCAAGAACCTCGCCGAGCGCGTCGAGGGCGTGCGCGAGGTGCTGAAGGGCTCGAAGTGGGAGGAGATCTCGGGTTCGCCCCTGTTCTGCAACGACGACATCGCGCTCGCCGTGCAGCAGATGCAGGACCTCAAGACGGCGAACCCCGATCTTGCGGCCATCGTGCCGGTTGGTGGCTGGCCAATGTTCGCGCCCGAGGGCTTCAGGAGCTTCGCCTCGAAGTACAAGAAGGACCTGGAGAGCGGCAAGTTCACGCTGGTGGTCGCCGACACGCTGAAGGTGCAGCTCGAGCTGCTCAAGGACGGCTTTGCCAACGGCCTCGTCGGCCAGCGCCCCTTCGAGATGGGCGAGAAATCCATGGATGCGCTGCTGGCACTCAAGAAGGGTGAGAAAGTCGAGGAGCTCATCTTTACGGGCCTCGACCGCGTGACGCCGGCCAATGTCGGGGAGATGCTGAAGTAACCAGCGGCCGGCCCCGCAACGTCTCCGGCGCTCGCCGCGCCGGAGACGCGCAGGAAGACAACGAACGAACCGGGGAGGTTCAAACCATGAAGCGCTTTTCGATGACGCGCGCTACCATGACGCGCTGCTTCGCCACTGCCGCACTGGCCGCGGGCGTATCGCTGCTGTCGGTTGCAGCGCATGCCCAGTCGGGCGCGCTCGAACGGGCGGTGGGCGGCTATTCCTTCGACGACGCGGCCAAGGAGGCGCCGGGGACGAAGGACTTCAACTCCAAGGACGGCAAGCTCACCTTTGCCATCGTCACCCACACGGCTGGCAACGGCTTCTTCGACCCGACCTATGTCGGCGCCAAGGTGGCGGCCAACGCCTTCGGCATCAACCTGCTGATGCTCGGCTCGGAAGCGCCGGTCGACGACATCCCGCGCGAGATCCAGATCCTCAACCAGATCATCAACGATCCGACCATCGACGGCGTCATCATGACGACGCCGCAGTCGGGCGCCTACGACGACATCGTCAAGAAGCTCATGGAGCGCGGCATCCCCGTCGCCACGACCAATTCGCACGACCCCAACCTCCTCAACCGCTCGCAGATTTCGCACACGGGGCAGGACGCCTCGGCGGCCGCCATCGGCGGCGAGGCCCTCGTCAAGTGCCTCGTCGACAAGGGGGTGAAGGGCGGCTCGATCATCTTTCCCTCCACCACGACGCTCGGCAACGTCGAGGTGAACAACCGCATCAAGTCGGCCTTCGAGGCCACGGTCAAAGCCCTCAACGCCGCCGGCAAGCTGAAGGACTTCAAGGTCGACGCCGGTCCCGAGAACATCGGCATCGACGTGGACGCCAACAATATCGTCGGCTCGGTGGTGACGCTCATCGAGAGCCGCAAGGACGTGGTGGGCGCCTTCGCCGCCAACGGTTTCGTGACGCCGGCCCTGGGCGATGCCATCAGCCAGCTGAAGCTCAACGACAAGGTCTGCGCCTTCGGTTTCGATCTCGGCCCCAAGCAGCAGGAACAGATCCGCACCGGCGCGCTCACCGGCTCGCTGGGCCAGCAGCCGTTCCTGCAGGGCTTCTGGCCCGTCGCGCAGCTGTACCTGCAGATCGACCGCGGGATCGCGGCGGCCAACCTCGACACGCGCGCCCAGCTCGTGACCAAGGAGACCGTCGACACGGTCGGCAAGCGTTTCGAGAACTGAACCGTCTGCCCGCCGGCGCCCCTGCGGCACCGGCGGGCCGGCCAAGGCGACGCGGCGCGAAGCCGCGCAACGGACGACACAAGGAACATCGGGATGGCAATTGCGGCGACAGCCGGCCGGCCGGAAACACCTCGTTCGCCCCAGCACCTTCCGATGCAGCTCGTCGGCGGCTGGGAAGCGGGCCTCCTTGCCTTCATGGCCCTGCTCTATCTCGTCGGGGTCCTTCTCAACCCGACCTTCTTCGGCTCGACGGACGCGATCTCGGCGGTCCTGCGGGATACGGCCCGCTACGGCGTGATGGCCGTCGGCATGACCTTCGTCATCGTCAACCGCGACCTCGACCTGTCCGTGGGCTCGACGCTCGGGCTCACCGCCGTCGCCTTCTCGATCTTCTTCTCGCCGACGCATTACGGCCTGGACGCGGTGCCCGCCGCCCTCCTCTGCCTCGGGCTCGGCCTTGCCATCGGCCTCGTCAACGGCGTGCTCGTCGCCATCCTGCGCGTGCCGCCGTTCATCGCCACGCTGACGATGCTCTTCATCGGCCGCGGCCTCGTGCTCGGCCTCACCGGCGGCAAGACCATCGGCTTCGACCTCAAGGCGCAGGGCTACTGGCTTTTCGCCATGGGCGAGACCAATGCGCTCGGCTTCAACAACCAGATCCTCATCTTTCTCGTTTTCGCCGTCGTTGGCGCCTTGGTCCTCGCCAAGACGCGCGTCGGCTATGAGACCTATGCGGTGGGCGGCAACGAACAGGCGGCGCAATATGCCGGCATCGCGACCAAGGCCGTGCGCATCCGCGGCTTCATGATCTCGTCCTTCTGCGCCGCGGTCGCCGGGCTGATGAACGTCACGCAGGACAAGGGCGTCACCTCGCAATACGGCCAGGGGGCGGAGCTCATCGTCATCGCCGCCGTCATCGTCGGCGGGGCCGCGATCGCCGGCGGGCGCGGACGTGTCATCGGCGCATGCCTCGGCGCGGCCCTCGTCGTGCTCATCGACAAGGTGTTGCGCGAGGGCATTCCCGTCACGCGCACCATCACGGTGGGCGGTGTCGAGATGGAGGTGCAGGCGCTGGCCCAGCTGCCGCCCGGCGCCGTGCCGGCGTTCCTTGGCCTTATCCTGCTCGCGGCCGTGCTGATCGAGCCCTGGGTGGTACGCGGCAATGTCTTCGGCCGCCTAAAGGCGTGGCTCACGGGCTCCGAGCCGCCGCCAAGCCTCGATCCCGGCGGCGCGGCCATCGTCGGCGTCAAGACCTTTGGCACGGCGAGCGACGCGCGCAGCGTCGGTGCCCGCGGGCTCAGGGCCTTCCTGCACCGGCGCGATGCGGCGGCCATCGTCCTCGTCATCGCGCTGTGGCTCGTCGGCATGTGGCTGCGGCCGGACTTCTGGGGCTCGCTCAACAATTCCTTCAACCTGCTGCTCGCCTTCTCCGAGGTGGCGCTCCTGTCGCTCGGCCTCACCTATGTCATCGCCAACGGCGACATCGACCTGTCGGTCGGCTCGGTGCTGGCCCTGTCGGGGGCCGTCGCGGCCTATGTGATGAAGGAAATGGGGGGCGATCCGCTGCTCGCCATCTCGCTGGCGCTCGCCGCCGGGGCCCTGTGCGGCGCCGTCAACGGCTGGCTGACGACGCGCTTCAATCTGCCCTCCTTCGTCGCCACGCTCGGCATGTTCTACATCGCCCGCGGACTTGCAGCCTGGATCGTCTCCGGCCGCCAGCTCTCGGGCTTCCCGGAGCGCTTCAACCTCATCGGCCGCAATCTCTACGAGGTGCTGTCCTATTTCGGCATGCCGCCGCAGACGGGGCTGTGGCTGGAGGTGACGCGCGCCGTGAGCGTGCAGACGCTGTTCCTCCTCCTCGTCGCGATTGTCGCCGGCATCGTCCTCGGGGCGACGCCCTTCGGCCAGAAGGTGTATGCGACAGGCGGCAACGAGCGAGCGGCGAGCTATGCGGGCATCGACACGAAGCGCGTGCGCTTCCTGTCGCTCGTCTTCTCGGGGCTGTGCGCCGCGGCGGCCGGCGTCATCTACGTCGCCTTCTACCGCAGCTTCAACCCGTCCGCCGGCCAGCTGCGCGAGCTCGACGCCATCGCCTCGGTGATCATCGGCGGTGGCTCCATCTTCGGCGGCTACGGCACTATCATCGGCTCGCTCGCGGGGGCTGCCGTCATCACGCTCATCCGCTCGCTGCTGTCGCTGCAGGTGATCCTCGCCAATGGCGCCTCATTCGTGCTGCCGCAGCACTGGATGAACGTGTTCATCGGTCTCATCCTGCTGATTGCCGTGATCGGGGACATCTGGTTCCGCCAG
This sequence comes from Chelatococcus sambhunathii, assembly GCF_001418005.1. GTDB lineage: Bacteria > Pseudomonadota > Alphaproteobacteria > Rhizobiales > Beijerinckiaceae > Chelatococcus_A > Chelatococcus_A sambhunathii. Next base: position 146,535 of record NZ_LIOL01000007.1, read on the forward strand.
AACAACGTCTTCGGCGAGTGGCGCCGTCGCCGGCAGCTCGCGGCCGCCGAGAAGCTGAGACTGCATCAAGGGAGCAAAGGCGCATGACGACGCCGATCATCGAGATGCGCGGCATCATGAAGCGCTTCGGCGCGGTGCAGGCGCTCAACAACGTCAACTTCCGCCTCATGCCTGGCGAGATTCTGGGCCTCGTCGGCGACAATTCAGCCGGCAAGTCGACGCTGATGAAGGTGATGACCGGAGCCTACCAGCGCGATGCGGGTGAAGTGCTCGTCAATGGCGAGGAAACCCACTTCCGGAGTCCGCACGAGAGCCGCGACCGTGGCATCGAGATGATCTACCAGGACTTCGCCCTGTGCGGGAACATGGACGTCGGACAGAACATCTTCCTTGGCCGCTGGCCGAAGCGCTTCGGTCTCTTCGTTGACCGACCGAAGATGTATGAGGAGGCACGACAGGTGCTGGGCCGCCTCAAGGTGGACGTCAATTCGGTGTTCCAGAAGGTCGAGAGCCTGTCGGGCGGGCGCCAGCAGTCCGTCGCCATTGCCCGTGCCATCTCCTTCGAGCCCAAAGTCATCATCTTCGACGAGCCCACGGCCAACCTCTCCGTGATGGCGACGGAGCGGCTGCTGGAAACGATGGCGGAACTGAAGCGCCAGGGCGTGGCGCAGGTCATCATCTCGCACCGGCTCACCGACATCTTCGAGGTCGGTGATCGCATCATGGTGCTGAAGCGCGGCGAGAACGTCGGCGATCGCTACATCGCCCACACGAGCGAGAAGGAGGTGCTGGAACTCATCGTCTCGGGCACACCCGACACCGCGCTGACCGCTGACGAGGCTCTTCGGCAGGCTGCTTGATGTCGCCTGACTACCGTATAAAGGGCGAGAGGCCCGGCCCTGCGGCCGGGCTTCATCGTCTGTCTATCCCCGCTCGGCCACGACCTCGCCCGCCGAGATCGCCGAGAACAGAGGCATGACCTGCCAGGCGGCAGAAATGCCTACGACGGTGTAGACAATCCGTGACAGAACGGATGCCTCGCCGAACAGGGCTGCCACCATATCCAGCCCGAAAAGCCCGATGAGGCCCCAGTTCAGCCCGCCGACGATGATGAGGGCGAGCGTCGTCAAATTGATGATCTTCATTGCCTCCTCCATCGATGCTCGCCCGCCCGGCCCAAGGCACTCCACGTCAGCGCGGGCGCAACGATTCTCTCGAAGTTCATGATTCCGGCGGGAGGATAACCTTGTCGATGACGTGGATCGTGCCATTCGAGGCGGCGATGTCTGTTGCCGTGACCGCAGCATCGTTGATCATGACCTTTCCGGATTTCTGAGTGATGCTGATCATCTTGCCATTCACGGTTGTGGCCTTGTCGAGTTTCACGACGTCGGCAGAGGCGACATTGCCTGGCACGACGTGATAGGTCAGCACCGCGATCAGCTTCTCCTTGTTCTCGGGCTTCAGGAGACTTTCGACCGTTCCCGGCGGCAGCTGTCCGAAGGCATCATCGGTGGGAGCGAAGACCGTGAACGGCCCCGCTCCCTTGAGCGTCTCGACCAGCCCGGCCGCCTTGATCGCCGTTGCCAGCGTGCTGAACTGACCGGACGCCATCGCCGTTTCGACGATGTCCTTGTCTCCTGCTGCCCGAGCCGGAGAGCCGGCGAGCACCATGCCGATGGTCACAGCTGCGACCGCCGTCTTGCAGGCGAGCTTGAAGGTCATCACTGCTACTCCCTTTTCTTGAATTGTCCGACGCTATCCGCGACCAAATTCACTTTATGGGAAAACTGATTTTCGTCATTGTAAATTTATCGTGATATGAAATTGATTTTTCATACAGAGATAATATCATCGCGTGCTGCGGATTGAGAAGAAACATCGAGGTGGACATGCTGTCCGAAACGTTGACGGTCGAGCTTCAGCGCTATCAGATCGGCCCGCGCATCCGCACCTTGCGCCTGAAGAAGAAACTGGGCCTTGCCCAGCTCGGGTCCCATACCGGGCTCTCCACCGCGATGCTTTCGAAGATCGAGCGCGGCCAGCTCTTCCCCACCCTGCCAACCCTGCTGCGCATCGCAATGGTATTCGGCGTCGGCCTCGACCACTTCTTCAGCCGCGAAACGCCCCGGCCGCTGGTGGCTGTGGTGCGCGCAAGCGAACGCCTGCGCCTGCCGTCACCACCGGGTGACGAGCCTCCGGCCTACTTGTTCGAAAGCCTCGACTATCCGGCAACCGACCGCAGGATGGAATCGTTCTACGCGGAATTCCCGCTCGACGCGCAGCCATCGGCGCCGCACCAGCACGGCTCAGCTGAATTCGTCTATATCCTCGAAGGCGAACTCGAACTCTCCGTGGCCGGCGAAACGATGCCTCTTTCGGCGGGCGATGCCGTCTACTTCGACTCGAGCGCGCCGCACAGCTACTGCCGGCGGGGCCGTGCCGTCTGCAGGGCCCTGGTGGTGACTGCGGCATGAGGGGACGCCAACGCCGCCAATCGCCCTGATCAGGGTATGTTGTCCCGCAGGAAGATGTCGATACGGATGCGCTCCTGCTCGGGCAGGATGGGCTCGCCTGTACAGTGGGCGAGGAGCAAGCGCGCGGCCGAGCGCGCCTCGTGGCCCGCATCCTGGTTGATGACCGCGTCCATGATGCCGCGCACGAGAAAGCGCTTGGTGTAGGCGGTCAGGTCGTGGCCGATGAAGACGATATCCCGCTCCCGGCCGGCTGCCTCGAGGGCGGCAGCGATGCCGCGGTTGCCGGCGCCGACATTATAGATGCCGACGAGATCAGGATGGGCGGCGAGGATGTCCTCGGTCACCTTGCGCGTCAGTTCGGAATCGTCGCGCCCCTCGCGCAGCGGCAGGGTCCTCAGGTTGGGGAACTCTCCGTTCACCACCTGCATGAAGCCGAACTGCCGCTCGGCGTGGTCGCGCAGGGCGAGCGACCCGGCGATGAGCGCGACAGATCCCTCGCGCCCCCCTGAGAAGCGCCCCATTAACGTGCCGGCCGTGCGACCGGCGGCCGTGTTGTCGATACCGACATAGCGCAGCCTGCGCGAAGTCGGCGCGTCTGACACCAACGTCACCACCGCCGAGCCGCGGGCGACGAGATCGTCGATCGCGGCCCGGACGCGCGGATGATCGAGCGCGATGACCGCAACGCCGTGATAGCGCCCCTCCAGGCGCTCGAGCGCGGTGGCAAGAACATCGGGATCGAAGACATCGACATGCAGCATGTCGACAAAGGCCCGCTGGGTGACGAGCCACTCGGCGGCCACTCCCACCTGTTCCTCGAGATTGCTCATGAAGGTGTTGGTGCCCGTCGGCAGGATGAAACAGAAACGGAAGGTCTCCTTGCGCGCCAGACGCGCAGCGACGGGATCGGGCCGGTAGCCGAGCTTGGCGATGGCCGCCTGCACCTTGGCGGCGGTCTTCTCGCGCACGCCGGGGCGCCGGTTGAGCACGCGGTCCACCGTCGCGAGCGACACGCCCGCCTCCCGCGCGACATCCTCCAGCGTTATCCGTTCGGCGATCATGCTCATGATAGAGGCATGTTGCCCTCATTTTCTGAGGTGCGCAACGCAAGATCACCCCCGGCAAGACAGAAAACGCCCGGCCAGCCTAGCCTCGGAGCAGATGCTCCACCTCCGCCCGGCGGGGGGCGCCGCGGCCACCGCCGAAGCGCGTGCACTTGATGGCAGCGGTCGCATTTGCAAAGCGTACGGCGGGGCGGGGCGCCATGCCCTCCGCCAGGGCAAGGGCGAGCGCGCCATGCCAGACATCGCCGGCCCCCAGGGTATCAATCACATCCACCGCAAAAGCCGGTTCGTGCGCGACCTTGCCGTCCTCGATGAAGAAGACGCCGCCTTCTCCCGTCGTCACGGCAAGCCAGCTGTCACGGAGGCGCGAGGCGAGGCTGCGGAGCCCTTCCCGCGGATCCTCCAGCCCCGTCCGTTCCCGCAACGCCTGTGCGCTGAAGGCGATGTGACTCGCGGCATCGAGGACTCCCGGGTGATCCGGGGCCCGGTCGACGTCGAATACCGCTGGCACGCCGGCCGCGCGGGCTAGCATGAAGATCCGCGCCGCCCCCTCCTGCCAGCGCGTGTCGCCGAGCACAGCGCCGGTTCCCTGCGGCAGCGCCGCGGGAAGGCTCTCCACGGCGGCGGGGTAGCGCGGATCGGAATAGCTGATCACGGTGCGCTCGCCGGCCGCATCGACGAGGATCGCCGACACTGGCGAACGCAGCCCGCCGAGGCGCACGACACCGCTGCAGTCGACGCCCTCGTCCGTGAGCGAGCCCATGATGTCGTCACCGACGCGATCGTCCCCAAGGCGCGCGATGAGTCTGGCCCGGCCGCCGAGGCGCGCGATGGCTACGGCCGCATTGCCGGCGCAGCCGCCCGTCGTCACGGCAACATCCCGGGCGCGATATTTCTCTGCCCGTGTCGGCAGCGCGTCGAGTTTGTAGACATAATCGAGGGTGGCGATGCCGATACACAGGACTGTTTGCATTCAGGGCTCGATATGCGGCCGCACGCGTGCGAGTCTTGACAAGCGGCGATGCCAGCATGACGGACGCACGTCAAGATGCCTTGCGCGGATCGCGCGCCATTCTAGCCCCTCGGATATATGGGTGGTTTTTTACATCAACGGGATGCATTAATTTGGATAAGTAGAATTTTATTTTATTTTTCGGCATATGAAGAAGCGAACAGGCTCGCTATGAACGATTGCCCTTCCTTTTCCGATGGCTTGCCTCTTGATCGAACAGCTTCCGTACCCGTCTGGCGACAGATCCTGAGCGACATCGAGTTCGAGATTCGCGGCGGACTCGTGGCGTCGGGTCAGAAGCTTCCATCCGAGCTGGAACTGTCGCGGCGCTACGGGGTCAATCGCCACACGGTCCGCATGGCGCTACTCAAGCTGGCGGACAAGGGCCTCGTCGTCTCGCGGCAGGGGGCCGGCGTCTTCGTCACGGACGAGCAGCCGGAATACCGCATCGCCCGCCAACCCAGCACGAGCGAACTCGAGCAGGCCATGAATGATGCGGCCACCGGCGAACTCATCGCCTCCTACCGCCGCCCCACGTCGCACTATCTCGCCGGCCTGCTGCAGATCGACAGGGGCGGCGAGTTGCTGGTGCTGGAGACGCTGCGCCAGGCCGGCTCGCGCCTGTTGTCCTACGGCTATCACTATTTCGACGCCGCCCGTTTTGCCGGCATCGACACCGCCTTCGCCCGACTGCGCAGCCTGTCGGCCACCCTTGCGGAGTTCGACTGCCGCAGACTCCTGCGCCGCGCCACCTGGATCGACACGCGCATGCCCCGCAAGGTCGAGGCGGCGGCGCTCGGCATCGATCTCGACGAGCCGGTGATCGTCCTGAGCTATGTGGACACGGACGGGGAAGGCCGCCCGGTCCTGTTCGGCAACACGGTGCTGCGCGGCGGCACCGTGCGCGTGCGTGTGGAAACGACCTGAGCCTCGCGCCAGATAGACGTGGGCGACGCGCCCTCGCCCGAGCGTCAGATCGGCGACGAGATGCAGGGCGGACACGACTTCGAGCACCGGCAGTTCCGCCACCGGCGCCAGCGCATGCGGGTTGAGCGACAGGGCCGCGAGCCCCGTCCACGGCCCTTCGACGACGACGTCCTCGAGGAAATATACGACGAGTTCGCAGATGCGCGGCGTGCCATCGACATGCGGGATGATCTTGAGCGGGAAGTTCGGCTGCATCAGCGCGGCCCGCACGGCATCGAGACCGGCGCTGCGATGCTTGTAGCCTATCGTTCCGGTCGCCACGCACACGCGGATCTTGTCGGGGCAGATCTTGCCGGGCGAGATCTTGCAACGACCTTTCACTGACGGCAAAACTTTGCCGCAACGCAGCAAAAAGCCGCGGGCGCAGCCGCCCGCGGCTTTTTCATCATGGACGCCCGAAGATCGCCGAGGCTTGCGCCGCCGGTCAGTCGGCGTAGGAAATCATCGAGGCTTCGCGGCCCTTGGCGCCGGCGACAACGCTCATGTTGACCCGCTGGCCCTCGGCGAGATCGGCGATGCCGCCGCGCTGCAGTGTCGAAGCGTGGACGAACACGTCACGGCCACCGTCGTCGGGCTGAACGAAGCCGAAGCCCTTGTCACGGTTGTACCACTTGACCGTGCCCGCCATCTCCTCGGCCGGCCCTTCCGGAATCCGTGGGGCGAAGCCACCACCACCGGCACGCGGGCCACGCGGGGCGCGCGGCTGCGGCGGCAGGTCCTCAAGCTCGAGCACCTCGGCGACCTGGTTGCCCTTCGGCCCCTCGCGCAGGCGCACGACGATGCGTGCTCCCGGCTCGGCCCCGCTGAAGCCGGCAGCTTCGAGCGAGCGCATGGAGAGGAAGGCATCGCCCGACCCGTCCTCGCAGGCGACGAAGCCGAAGCCCTTCTCGGGATTGAACCACTTCACCGTCGCGTCCGTCGGCGGGCCGGCCGGCGCCGCAAAAGCATCGCGCGACGGACGACCGCCGAAGCCACCTTCGCGGCCCCCGAAACCGCCGTCACGACCTCCGAAGCCGCCATCACGGCCGCCGAAGCCTCCGTCGCGACCGCCGAAGCCACCGTCGCGCCCCCCGAAACCGCCGTCACGGGAGTCAAAGCTGTCGCGACGGCCACCACCCCTGCGGCGGGCGTCACGGTTATCATCGTATCGGTTCATACAGGATATCCAACTGGGAGAGTTTTCATCATACCCGAAAACACATGGCCACGCCATGCGGCAGGCCGAGCGGTCTCGTCCGTAAGCGTGCTTGCGGCGACAGTCTAATCATAGCCTCGATTCCGGCTTTGCGCGACTGCCTTTTCGCGGGGACCGCCTCTATTCGAAAACGACGAGCAGATCCTTGGCTTCGACAGGTGTGGCGGGCGCCACCACGACCTCGGCGACGCGCCCGTCGCGGCCGGCGTGGATAGCGGTCTCCATCTTCATGGCCTCGATGGTGAGAAGGATGTCGCCGGCCCGGACCTCCTGCCCCGCCTTGACGGCCACCGTGGCGACGGCGCCGGGCATGGGAGCGGCGACATGCTTCTCGTTCGCCTCGTCGGCCTTGCGGCGCACCGGCCGGCTCGCCGCGGCGGCGCGGTTCGGGACTTTGATCATGCGTGGCTGGCCGTTGAGCTCGAAGAAAACCCGTACCTGCCCCTCCTCGTCCGTATCGCCCACGGCCTGCAGGCGGATGACGAGGGTCTTGCCCTTCTCGATGGTGACGGCGATGTCGTCGCCCACCTGCATGCCATAGAAGAAGACCGGCGTCGGCAGGGACGATACGGGTCCATACTTGCGGCTCGCTCCGCAGAACTCGGCGAAGACCTTCGGATACATCAGGAAGGAGGCCAGTTCCCGCTCGCTGACGGCGCGGCCGCAGCGCTTCTCGGCTTCCGCGCGCGCGGCAGAAAGATCGGCCGGCGGCAGCAAGGATCCCGGCCGGGCCGTGGTCGGTGTCTCGCCCTTCAACACCTTGCGCTGCAAGGCCTCGGGCCAGCCGCCGGGCGGCTGGCCGAGGTCGCCGCGCAGCATCTCGACGACCGAAGCCGGAAAGGCGATGTCGCGCTTCTCGTCGAGCACGTCCGCCGGCGTGAGCCCCTGCGCCACCATCATCAGCGCCATGTCGCCGACAACCTTGGACGAAGGCGTGACCTTCACGATATCGCCGAAGAGGTCGTTGGCCGCCCGGTAGGCCTTGGCCACCTCGTGCCAGCGCGTCTCCAGGCCAAGCGAGCGCGCCTGCTCCTTGAGATTGGTGAACTGGCCGCCCGGCATCTCGTGGAGATAGACCTCGGAGGCGCCGGACTTCAGGTCGCTCTCGAAAGCCGCGTATTGGGTGCGCACAGCCTCCCAGTAGAAGCTGAGCTGGCGGATGGCCTCCGGGTCGAGCCCGGTGTCCTCGTCCGTGTGGCGCAGGGCCTCGACGAGCGAGCCGAGGCAGGGCTGGGACGTCGCACCGGACATGGCGTCCATCGCCGCATCGAAGGCGTCGACCCCGGCGGCGACCGCCGCCAGCACGCTCGCTGCCGCTATGCCAGAGGTATCGTGCGTGTGAAGATGGATTGGCAGGCCCACCTCCTCGCGCAGCGCCTTGACCAGCACCCTGGCCGCCGCCGGCTTCAGCAGCCCCGCCATGTCCTTGATGCCGAGGATATGGCAGCCGGCCTTCTCAAGATCCTTCGCGAGGCCAACGTAATAGCTGAGGGAGTATTTGGCGCGGGTAGGGTCTAGGATGTCGCCGGTGTAGCAGATGGCCCCTTCCGCCAGCTTGCCCGCCTCGCCGACGGCGTCGATGGCGACCCGCATGTTCTCGACCCAGTTGAGACAGTCGAACACGCGGAAGAGGTCCATGCCCGCCTCCGCCGCCTGGCGGACGAAATGGCGCACGACATTGTCGGGATAATTGGTGTAGCCGACGCCGTTCGCCCCGCGCAGCAGCATCTGCAGGAGCACGTTCGGCACCTTCTCGCGCAGCAGTGCGAGACGCTCCCACGGGTCCTCGGTGAGGAAGCGCATGGCGACGTCGAAGGTGGCGCCGCCCCAGCATTCGAGCGAGAAGAGCTGCGGCAGGCCATTGGCATAGGCCTCCGCCGCGCCGGCGATGTCGAAGGTGCGCATGCGCGTGGCAAGGAGCGACTGGTGCGCGTCGCGCATCGTGGTATCCGTGACGAGCGCCCGGCGCTCGGCGCGCATCCACTCGGCAAAGCCTTTCGGTCCCAGGCGGTCGAGCACCCGGCGCGTGCCTTCCACGCCGGACGGCGCCGGAAAGACGGGCGCCTGCGGCGGACGGGCCTCGGCCGGCGGGCGGGCGCGGCCCTTCACCTCCGGATGGCCGTTCACGGTCACGTCGGCGATATAGGTGAGCAGCTTGGTCGCTCGGTCGCGCCGCCGCGGCGCGCTAAAGAGCTCCGGCGTCTCGTCGATGAAGCGGGTGGTGTAGTCGTTGCCGCGGAACTTCGGATGCGACAGCACCGCCTCGAGGAAGAAGAGGTTGGTGGCGACGCCGCGGATGCGGTATTCGCGCAGCGCCCGGTCCATGCGGGCGATGGCCTCGCCCGGCGTCGGCGCCCAAGCCGTCACCTTCTCCAGCATCGGGTCGTAGAAACGGGTGACGACGGCTCCGGAATAGGCCGTGCCGCCGTCGACGCGGATGCCGAAGCCGAAGGCGCCACGGTAGGCGGTGATGCGGCCGTAGTCCGGGATGAAGTTGTTCTCCGGGTTCTCCGTGGTGATGCGGCATTGCAGGGCGTGGCCGTCGAGCACGATCTCGGACTGCGGCGGAATGCCGGTCTCTGCGGCGACGCCCAGCCGCCCGCCCTCGGCAATCCGGATCTGCGCCTTGACGATGTCGAGCCCGGTGACGACCTCGGTTACCGTATGCTCCACCTGGATGCGCGGGTTGACTTCGATGAAGTAGAAGGCGCCCGTGTCGGCATCCATGAGGAACTCGACCGTGCCGGCGCCGACATAATCCGTCGCCCGGCCGATCTTGAGTCCCGCCTCGCACAGGGCGGCGCGGGTCGCCGCGTCGAGATAGGGCGCCGGCGCGCGCTCGATCACCTTCTGATTGCGGCGCTGGATGGAGCAGTCGCGCTCGAAGAGGTGGACGAGGTTGCCGTGCCTGTCGCCGAGGAGTTGCACCTCGACATGGCGGGCGCGGCGCACGAGCTTCTCGAGATAGACCTCGTCCTTGCCGAAGGCGGCCTTCGCCTCGCGCCTCGCGCTCATGACGGCGTCGATGAGCTTGTCCTCGCTCTCGATGGGGCGCATGCCGCGTCCGCCGCCGCCCCAGGAGGCCTTGAGCATCACGGGATAGCCGATCTCGGCGGCAAGGCGCCTGATCTCGGCAGGATCCTCCGGCAGCGGGTCGGTCGCGGGCATCACCGGCACGCCGACCGAAATGGCGAGGTTGCGCGCCGCCACCTTGTTGCCGAGCGTGCGCATCGTTTCGGGCTTCGGCCCGATGAAGACGATACCGGCAGCGGCACAGGCCTCGGCGAATTCCGGGCTTTCGGACAGGAAGCCATAGCCGGGGTGGATGGCGTCGACCCGCGCTTCTTTCGCGACACGGATCACCTCGTCGATCGAAAGATACGCCTCGAGCGGCCCCTTGCCCCTGCCGACCTGATAGGCCTCATCCGCCTTGAAGCGGTGCAGCGAGAGCTTGTCCTCCTCCGCATAGATCGCCACCGTCTGGATGCCGAGTTCCGTCGCCGCTCGAAACACGCGAATGGCGATCTCGGAGCGGTTGGCAACCACCAGGCGCTTGATCTTCATGCAGGCCCCCTCAAACAGCGCAAAGCTCTTTTGCCATACACGCAATGCAGCAGGGCGCAAACAACGGAATCATCATGTCATTTGGCTCCGCGCCCACGCATGCCGCTGCGCTGCAGCATCCCTTCGGCCACGCGCACTCCCCGCCCCTCACCGAGAAAGCAGGCTGGCCGCGGCCCAAAGTGGCGGTGCATGACCCAACTGGCATGTTGACCGGAATCCGCGAAAAGGTTAGGGCTTGGCCGCCGCAGGAGACGTGGCCGAGTGGCTGAAGGCGGCGGTTTGCTAAACCGTTATACGTGGTAACACGTATCAGGGGTTCGAATCCCCTCGTCTCCGCGGAAATCAAGGAAAATCAACGTATTGAAGGCCAGCCCACCGCCCGTGAAGGCTCGCGCGGGGTCGCGGCGATAGCAAGGCAATAAGCACCGGCGCGAGTGCCGGCACCGCCGCGAGTTTCCGTCCGCGCCCCCGCACGGGGAGCGACGCCATGGAAGGAGACGGCCTTCGGACGCGCGC
>NZ_LIOL01000007.1:157734-202812 GCF_001418005.1 Chelatococcus sambhunathii
GTTTCAATCCGCGCCCCCGCACGGGGAGCGACGATAGAGGCCCGCCTGACGGATAGCCTCGATCATGGTTTCAATCCGCGCCCCCGCACGGGGAGCGACCCTGCGCGACGCGCTTGCCAGCCTCCCGGAGCATGTTTCAATCCGCGCCCCCGCACGGGGAGCGACCGCGATGAAGGCAGAGCTGGTGACCTTCGTCGAGTTTCAATCCGCGCCCCCGCACGGGGAGCGACTTTGCGCCCGGCAGTACGTTGTTGATGTTGCGCGTGTTTCAATCCGCGCCCCCGCACGGGGAGCGACAGGCGGCGCCAAAGCCTGATGCCGGAGCAGAGCAGGTTTCAATCCGCGCCCCCGCACGGGGAGCGACTCCAGATGGCGATGTCGGTTTTCATGACACCCTCAGTTTCAATCCGCGCCCCCGCACGGGGAGCGACATGCATCGAAAGCCCGTTCGGTTCGCCAAGCTTCTCGTTTCAATCCGCGCCCCCGCACGGGGAGCGACCGGTCCGCCAGATCCACTCACCGTCCTTGCCGATGTTTCAATCCGCGCCCCCGCACGGGGAGCGACCGCCTCTTCTTAGCCGATTGCAGGAACAAGCAAAATAGAGCCGGAAGCGCGAACCGCGTCGTGCCGCTGCCCAGGAGAGCGAAGCGTTTTCTGCGTGACGATGATGTTTCAACGATGTCAAGGAGCCAGGGAGTGCGCGAACAGGGCCGGTTTTTTCGGCATGCTTGGGGTTCGCGCTTCCGACGCGCAGTTGGTCGTGCTGCGGTTGCGGGTGGCGTCTCGGCCGGGCCAACGCGGCACTGTCGGCCGGTCATCGGCCCTGCCCCCGCCTGCACCCGACGCAGACGCACGCCATGTTATGATCGCGCAAGCCGCCGGCCGGGGTTGAGATCGGGCGGCCGCCATTCGCGCCGTGGGTTCTATCCGTCCGATCGCGCTGCGGGCTATCGCCGCGTGCCGCCACCGTCAAACAGGTGGGGCAGGGCTGCGATCTGGTGTTCCTGCGCCGGGTCCGAACCCGCCCGCGTTTCCGGCCGCGCCCCCCGCCTCGCCCTCGCATGCCTCACGAGAGCAAGGCCAAGAGCGCTTGTCAGGCCACCGCAGAAGGCGAGGTACATGGCCACGGCTTCGGCGCCCGAGACAGTCGAGGTGAGCCATGCCGCGCAGGCCGCAAGGCCGGCGAGGCCGCTCGTGACGATCCAGGCGGGAGCACAGGTGAAGATACCGGTCAAGAAGCCGCCACAAGCGGCCAGTGCGGCAAGAAGAATGAACATCGGCTATCCTGGCAAGGCAATGAGCAATTAGAAACGATTGATCTCAAAATCCGTCCCCCAACGGGGATGGTCCGGGTGAACATGCCTCCTCGTTTACCTGAGCGGTGGCGCGTACTGGATTCCCCCCAGGCTCCAGAGCTGGTTGATGCCGCGCGGGATGCCGAGCTTCGAGCCGACGCCGACGTTGCGCTCGTAGACCTCACCGTAGTTGCCCACAGCGCGGACGATGCGGACCACCCAGTCGTTGGTGAGGCCGAGCTTCTCACCGAAGCCGCCTTCCGTGCCGACGAGACGCCGCACGTCGGGTTTGCTCGAACGGAGCGCTTCGTCGATGCGCGTCGACGACACGCCAAGCTCCTCGGCGTTGAGCATGGCGAAGCTCACCCATTTCACAATGGTGAACCAGACCATGTCGTCACTGCGGACGGCGGGCGCGAGCGGCTCCTTCGAGATGATGTCCGGCAGGACGGAGTGGTCGGACGGGTTCTCGAGCGCCAGTCGCTCGGCGTGCAGCTGCGACACATCGCTCGAGATGGCCGTGCAGCCCCCCTCGCTGTAGGTCCTCACGGCCTCCTCGGGCGAGGAGACGACCACGGTCTCGAGCGTCATGCCGTTGGCATCGGAAAAGTCGCGCAGGTTGACCTCGCTCGTCGTGCCCGCCTGCACGCAGACCTTCATCCCGTTCATTTCCAGCGCCGAGCCGATGGCGCGCGCCTTGGGCACGAGGAAACCCTGGCCGTCGTAATAATTCACGGCGGTGAAGACGATGCCGTGGTCCACCTCGCGTCCCAGCGTCCAGGTGGAATTGCGCGAGAGAACGTCCACCTTGCCGCTCTTCAGCGCCTCGAAGCGCTCCGCCGCCGAGAGGGGGACGAACTCCACCTTGGCAGGGTCGTCGAAGATCGCCGCCGCGATGGCGCGGCAGAAGTCGACGTCGAAGCCGCTCCATTGCTCCTTGCCGTCCCGGGCGGAGAAACCCATGAGGCCCTGGCTGACGCCGCAGACAAGCTTGCCGCGCTGCTTGACCGTGTCGAGCGTACCGGCTGCCGCCGGTGCCGCGAGCGCTGCTGCCGCCACAAAACCGGCGGCCGCGGCCGCATTTGCGATGACGCGCATTCCCTTCCCCCTGCCCTGCCCCGTCACAGCTTCGCGGCGTGGCGGACGATGACCTTGGTGCCCACCGGCACCCGTTCATAAAGATCGACGATGTCGTTGTTGACGAGACGGAAGCAGCCGGATGACACGGCATGGCCGATCGTCTGCGGCTGGTTGGTGCCGTGGATGCGATAGACGGTGGCGCCGAGATAGAGTGCCCGGGCACCCATGGGATTGCCGGGGCCGCCGGCCATGAAGCGCGGCAGATAGGGCTGGCGCTGGATCATCTCCGGCGGCGGGCGCCAGTCCGGCCATTCCTGCTTGCGCGAGATCTGCAGCAGGCCCGACCACTGGAAGCCCTCGCGGCCGACCCCAATGCCGTAACGCATGGCGCGGTTGTTACCCTCTACGAGATAGAGGAAGCGTTCCGACGTGTGGATGATGATGGTGCCGGGCGCCTCCGTCGTGCGGAAGAAGACGAGCTGGCGCTCGAAGGGCCCGGAGAGGATCTCGTCGGCCTCGTCGGGCACGAAGCCCGGTTGATCCTCAATCTCCATGACGCCCCGTTGCACCTGCGCCACCGCCGGCATCGCGACCATCACCGCCAGGACAAGTCCCGCGAGCACCCCAAACAGCCGCTGGAGGAGAACGTCCGTTTCCGGCATCGCCATCACCTCGCTTGTTCGTGGCGCGCGCAGCCGCGCCGCTGTTGCTCTCACCCCGCCGTCGTTCTTGCGCTCCGCGGCGCGCAATTGACATAGACCATCGTGCCGTAGCGGGACGAGACGTCCGGATCGACCCACTGCACGGTGAAGCTCGTATCGTCGACGGCGATGAGCTCCATGTCCGTCAGGTCACCGGCCGGCCGCTCGCCCGGGCCGATGAAGGTGCGGCCCTCGCGCGTCGTCTTGACGAGGAGTTCGCGCGGCTCCTTCTCGTCGGCGAGGTTCATGATCACGCCGCCGTCGGCCCCCGCCTTGATGACATAGGGATTGCGGCACTGGGCGCGCGCTTCCTTGACCGTGCGGTCGCGGTCGGTGTCGCGGTGATAGGAACCGAGGCCCCAGCGGCCCACCAATTGCTCCGCCGTCACCGGTGGCAGGGCCGGCGTGGTCACGGCGGGCGAGACGACGTCATCGCCCGCGCAGCCGGCAAGCAGCGCCGCGCCGGTAATCCAGAAAGCCGTTGACAGATACGCCCGACGCTCGATCGCAAAACCCATGGCATTCCCCCCTTTGCCAGGTTGCGCAGCCGCGGGCCGAGCCGGCGGCGGCAAGAGCATCACGACGAAAGGACGGTGGGTCAAGCCGCTTTGCGTGCAAGGGGTGGATCAGAACGGCCAGAGATGCGTGAAGAAGGCGACGGCGGCAGCAACGAGCGCCGTCGAGATGGCGGCCAGCACGGCAAGGCTCGCGAGCTTGCCCAGCCAGCCGACGGCGACCGCGATGCCGTCGCGCTCCATGAGCCCGATAGCGAAGGCCGAGATGGCGAAGGCCGGCAGCATGTTGCCGAAGGGGATCGGCAGGAAGAGGATGATCGCGAGGATGAGGCAGGCGCCGCCGATGATGCGGTCGTGCATCGGGTTGAAGAGGCCGGTCAGGCGCGGCTGCAGCATGCGCTCGAACCGCGTCAGATGCGGCAGCAGCTTGTCGGCCATGGCGGCGAAATCGTTGCGCGCCAGCGAGCGCTCCGTGATGAACTGCGGCAGCCACAGCACCGGCCGGCCGAGCATGAGCTGCGCCGCGATGAACAGAAGCGGAGCGCCGAGCACGGACGAGGTGCCGGGCGGCAGCGGCAGCACATTCGGCACCGCGAAGATGAGCATCAATGCGCCAAAGGCCCGGTCGCCGAAGGCATCGAGAATGTCGGCGACGCGGACCCGCTCGGATGGGAAGGCCGCGAGATCCCGCAGCACCTCCGAGAAACGGCGGCGCGGGCGCGCCACCCCAAACACGACCGGCATACGATTCGTATCGTCCAGCATGCGAATTCCGGCAACGAGGCCCGGCATGCGGGCGCTACGAAGGACAGATGGGGTCCACGTCGTCAACGACAACGGCACGCCACATCTGGACGAACATCAAGGACGAATCATGACAGCGTGCGTATCGTGCGGCCTGCGGCTGCGCGCTGCGCCATGCACGCGCCGGGACATTGATGCATCGGCACGGCTCGCCCTATGCTGTCGACCATGAGGCGCGTCACGGCTCGCGCATTCGGAAGGGGGACGCTTCCATGAAGAAGACGGTCCTGGCCGCCGTCGCGGTCATTGCCATGGCAACGGGCACAGCGCGCGCCGACGTCGTCGTCGCATCGAAGATCGACACGGAGGGCAGCTTGCTCGGCGCGATGATCCGCCTCGTGCTGCAGGAGAACGGCATCCCTGTCGTCGACCGGGTCTCGCTCGGGGCGACGCCCGTGGTGCGCGCCGCGATCAGGGCAGGCGAGATCGACATCTACCCGGAGTACACCGGTAATGCCGGCTTCTTCTACAACATGGCCGACAGCGACGTCTGGAAGGACGCAGCCAAGGGCTATGCCGAGGCGAAGAAGCGCGACTATGACGCCGAAAAGATCGTCTGGCTGACGCCGGCCCCGGCCAACAACACCTGGGCGATCGCCGTGCGTGGCGACCTCGCGGCGGCAGAGAAGCTCGCGACGATGTCGGACTTCGGTGCCTATGTGGCGAAGGGCGGCACGGTGAAGCTCGCCGCCTCGGCCGAGTTCGTCAACTCGGCCGCGGCCCTGCCCGCCTTCCAGAAGGCCTATGGCTTTACCCTGAAATCCGACCAGTTGCTGACGCTCGCCGGCGGCGACACGGCCGCCACGATCAAGGCGGCGGCCGAGGGGACGGACGGCACCAATGCCGCCATGGTCTATGGCACGGACGGCGCCATCGCCGAGGTCGGCCTCGTCGTCATGACGGACGACAAGGGCGTGCAGCCGGTCTATCAACCGGCGCCGATCATCCGCGAGGCGGTGCTGAAGCAATATCCGCAGATCGAGGAGTTGCTTGAACCGGTGTTCGCCTCGCTCGACCTCGAGACGCTGCAGAAGCTCAACGGGCGCATCGCCGTCGGCGGCGAGAACGCCGGTGCTGTGGCGAAGGACTACCTGACGAGCAAGGGCCTCCTGAAGTAGCGGGCCGCCCTCGCGTGACGGAAGAGCCGACAGCGCGCCCGGTGCCGACGGGAGCCGCCGCGGAGGGACGCGGCCTTGCGCGGCTGTGCGCCGTCGCGGCGCTCCTCGCCGTCGCGTTTGCGCCCTTCCTCGCGCTGCAGCCCAACCGGATCGTCTCGGGCGAGGGCTTCTCCCTGCCCGCACTGCCAGCCGCATGGCTCGGACTGCCGCTTGCCGCCGTCCTCACGGCCTGCGCCCTCGTCGCGGCGCTCGCGCATCATGCCGCCGTGCAGGCCTTGGCCGGAGCGGCCGGCGCGCTCGCCGCCCTCCTCGGCGCCGGCCTTGCGGCGACGGCCCTGCTGCCGGCGGGCGCGACGCTGGCGCGCGTCTCCCTCGGCTCCGGCTTCTGGCTCACCACCGGCGCCTTCGGACTGATCCTCGCCGATGCGCTCGTCAAGCTGCGCGGCGGGCCGCTGGCGCGCATCACGCTCGCCTTCGCCGCCGTCGGGGCGGTGCTCGCCGTGCTGGCGGCGGGGCTGTGGAACGACCTGTCGATCATGCGCGAATACGCGGCCAACCGCGACAGCTTCTGGCAGCAAGGGGCGCGCCATCTCGTGCTCGTTGGCGGCAGCCTCGCGCCGGCGCTGCTGCTCGGCATCCCGCTCGGCTATCTATGCCATCGCCTTGCCGCGGCGCGGGGAGCCGTGCTCGCGGTGCTGTCGGTCATCCAGACCGTGCCGAGCATCGCCATGTTCGGCCTGATGATGGCCCCGCTCGCCGCGCTCGCCGCCGCCTATCCCGCGCTCGGCGCTGCCGGCATCCGCGGCATCGGCCTGACGCCCGCCCTCCTTGCGCTGTTCCTCTATTCGCTGCTGCCTGTCGTCGCCAATACGGTGGCGGGCTTCGCGGCCGTTCCGCCGGCGGTGGTGGAAGCGGCGCGCGGCATGGGCATGGGGCCCTTGCGGCGCCTCGCCGGCGTCGAATGGCCGCTCGCCTTCCCCGTCATCGTCACGGGCGTGCGCATCGTGCTGGTGCAGAACATCGGCCTTGCGGCGGTCGCGGCGCTGATCGGCGCCGGCGGCTTCGGCACCTTCGTCTTCCGCGGCATGGGGCAGACCGCCATGGACCTCGTGCTGCTCGGCGCTGTGCCCATCGTCATTCTCGCCTTCCTTGCCGCCGTCGTGCTCGATGCGGTCGCGGGCCGTGCGCGAGGGAGGGCGGCATGATCACGGTCGAGGGACTGACGAAGAGCTTCGGGCCGGTCCGAGCGGTTGACGGCATCTCCTTCGAGCTCGCCGAGGGCGAGGCGCTGGCGCTCATCGGCCCGTCCGGCTGCGGCAAGTCGACGACGCTGCGCATGATCAATCGCCTCATCGAGCCGAGCGCCGGGCGTGTCCTGATCGATGGCGTCGACACGACGGGCATTCCACCGGCGACGCTCAGGCTGCGCATGGGCTACGCCATCCAGGGCATCGGCCTCTTCCCCCACCGTACCGTCGCCCAGAACATTGCCACCGTGCCGCGTCTGCTCGGCTGGCCGCGCCCACGCATCGCGGCCCGCGTCGCGGAACTGCTCGAGCTCTTCGGCCTACCGCCTGCCATCTTCGCACGCAAATATCCGCACGAACTGTCGGGCGGCCAGCAGCAGCGCGTCGGCGTGGCACGGGCCATGGCGGGCAAGCCCGCCGTGCTGCTGATGGATGAGCCCTTCGGCGCGCTCGATCCCATCACCCGCACGCGCCTGCAGGACGAGTTCCTCGCCATCCGCCGGCGCATGGGCACGACCGTGCTGCTCGTCACACACGACATGGATGAGGCCTTCAAACTCGCCGACCGGCTGGCGGTGATGGAGAGGGGGCGCATCGTGCAGCTCGACGCGCCGGAGAGCCTTCTGCGCCGGCCGGCGAGCGCCTTCGTCGAGTCGCTGATCGGTAGCGAGGATCGTGGGCTGAAGCTGCTCTCCCTCGCCGGCGTCACCGCTTTGATGGGGCCTGCGATGGACTGGATGCCGATAGGCGACGGCACCTTCCGCAAGGCGGGCGCAAACGTATCCCTCGCCCCCCTCTCCGCCTCGGCGAGCCTGCGCGAGGCGGCGTCGCGCCTCGTCTTCGCCGGCGTCGACGAGTTGCCCGTCATCGACGAGGGCGGAGCGATCGTCGGCGTGATCGACATGGAGCGGATCATCGCCTTCGGCGGAGGCAGCCGGTGATGGCGCAGCGGCGGGGCCTCCTGCGGATCGTGGCGGCCGGGATCGCCGTCGCGCTCTTTTCCATCATGGTACTCGTCCCGCGGGCCTTCGAGCGGCCGCTCGCGGCGCTGGCGAAATTCGGCCAGCCGGCGATCTACGACCGCGACAGCATCCTGGCGCTGACCCTCTCGCATATCGGCCTCGTCATCGCGGCGAGCCTTGCGGCGCTCGTCATCGCGCTCGCCATCGGCATCTTCGTGACCCGCCCGGCCGGCGCGCAATATCTGCCGCTCGCCCGCGCCGTCGCCAATCTCGGGCAGACCTTTCCGCCCATCGCCATGCTCGCGGTCGCCGTGCCGCTTACCGGCTTCGGCGCGCGGCCGACGCTCGTCGCGCTCTTCGCCTACGGGCTCCTGCCGATCTTCGAGAATACCATCGCCGGGCTGAAGGGCGTCTCGCCGCAGGTGGTCGAGGCGGCGCGCGGCATGGGCATGACGGGCCGGCGCATCCTCAGGGAGATCGAGCTGCCGCTGGCGCTGCCGGTGATCATCGCGGGCTTCCGCGTCTCGATCATCGTCAGCATCGGCACGGCGACGATCGGCTCCACGGTCGGCGCACGGGGCCTCGGCGAGATCATCATCGCCGGGCTGCAGGCGGACAACCTCGCCTATGTGCTGCAGGGCGGCGTGCTCGTCGCCATGCTCGCCATCCTCGTCGACCTCGGCCTCGGCTTCCTCGAGCGGCGGGCGCGTCAGCCGAGGAGCGCGTAGGGATAGACGTCGACCCTGTCGCCTTCGGCAAGGTCTGTCATGTCCTCGGGCAGTGCCGCGAGGCCGTCCGTCTTGGTGAGCGAGGTCAGGACGCCGGCACCGTCGCGCGGGTATTTCACCGCCTCGTATGTGCCGTCTCCTCCCCGCCGCAGGCTGACGCGCACGAACTCGCGCCGCCCGGCCTTCTTGCGATAGGCGAAGGCGGCCCGTGCCGGGATGGCGAGCGGGCGCGGTAGCTCCGCGCCCATCAGCCGGGCGAGAAGCGGGCACACCACGAAGGTGAAGGTGACATAGACGGCAACGGGATTGCCCGGCAGGCCGACGAAGGGCGTGCCGGCGATGACGCCCATGGCGACCGGCCGGCCCGGCTTGATGGCGAGGCGCCAGAAGACGAGCCGGCCCGCCGCCTCCACCGCCGCCCGGACATGGTCCTCCTCCCCCGTCGAGACACCGCCCGAGGTGAGGATCAGGTCATGCTCCCCGCTCGCAGCCGCGAGCGCCTCGCGCAGGCGCTCCGGCTCGTCGCGCAGCACGCCGAGGTCCGACACCGCGACGCCCAGCCGGCCGAGCAAGGCGATGAGGGCGAAGCGGTTCGAATCGTAGATGCCGGCCGTGGGCAGCGGCTCGCCCGGTTCCACCAACTCGTTGCCCGTGGAGAAGACGGCAACCCGCAGCGGCCGACGTACCGGCAGGCTCGCATGGCCGACGGCCGCCGCGAGCGCGAGGTCCTGCGGCCTGAGGAGCCGGCCCGCCGCCAGCGCCACCGCGCCGCGCGCAATGTCCTCGCCCGCCTTCCGGCAATTGGCGCCGCGCTTCAGCCCCGACGGCAGGACGACCGTCCCGCCATCGAGCGTCACGTCCTCCTGCATGAAGACGGTGTCTGCCCCGGCGGGCATCGGCGCGCCCGTGAAGATGCGCACGGCATGGCCGGGGGGTATGGCGGCCGCGGCACTGCCGGCGATCACCCGCCCGGCGGCCGGCAGGCGCGTCTCGCCCTCGCGCGCAAGGTCGTCATAGCGCACGGCCCAGCCGTCGACGGCGGAATTGTCGAAAGGTGGTAGATCGACGAGCGCCGGCACATCGCGCGCCAGCACGCGGCCCTCGGCGCTGCGCACCAGCACATCCTCGATGCCGTCGACGGGCGCGATGCGCTCGCCGATCAGCGCCAGCGCCTCCTCGACGGACATCAGCGGCCCGCCGAAGGCGAAGCAGTCGTCACTCAGCTGGGCCATGCGCGGAAAGCCTCTCCATCAGCCGCTCCACGGGCTCGGCATGGGCCAAGACGACATCGGCGATCGTTTCGATGTCGTCGATGTCGATGACCGGGCGCCCTGCATCGGGCAGGGCAACGTCGCTCGCCACGGCGACGATGCGGCCGTCGTCGGGATGGAGCGGCGGCTTGCCGTTGGCCTTGCGGTAGACCTCCACCTTGACGTGCTCCTCGCGCTTGAAGCCCTCGACGAGGAGGATATCGCAATCGTCGATCAGCGCCACGAGCTCGGCGAGCCGCGGCTCGCGCTCGTCCCTCAATTCGCGCATCAGTGCCCAGCGCCGGCGCGAGGCCACCAGCACCTCGCGCGCGCCGGCCTGCCGGTGCAGGAAGGAATCCTTGCCCGGCCTGTCGACATCGAAGGCGTGATGCGCATGTTTGATGGTCGAGACGCTGAGCCCGCGGGCGACGAGAACCGGGATGAGGCGGGTGAGAAGGGTCGTCTTGCCGGAGCCGCTCCAGCCGGCGAGGCCAATGACACGCATTGAGAAATCGATCCGGACACGAGAAAGCCGGATGCCCCTTGCGAAGCATCCGGCCCGACTGTGCACAAGGCGACGGGGTGCGTCGAGCCCTTCTTCCCCCTCCCCGCCACCCCGTGGGGGAGGGAGAGAGGCCTCGGTCGTTAGCCCTATTCCGCCGGCACGGCCGTCGGCGGCACGCCGTGCTTGCCGTCGGCCGTGGCCTTGCGCTCCTCCTCGGCGACCCAGAGGCTGTGATGCTGACGCGCCCAGTTGAGGTCGACCTCGCCGTTGCCCATGGCGTCAAAGGCGCCCTCCATGCCGAGCGTGCCGATATAGATGTGGCCAAGAATTACGGCCGTAAGGAGCACGCCAAGGAGGCCGTGCACCACCTGCGCCGTCTGCATGCCGGCGATCGTCGTGCCGTAGAACGGGAACAGCAGGATATAGCCGCTGACCGCGATGGCGGCGCCGACGAGGATGACGAGCCAGAACAGCATCTTCTGGCCGGCGTTGAACTTGCCGGCCGGCGGATGCGCCTTGCCGACGATGCCGCCGCCCTGCGCGAACCACGTCACGTCGACGCGGCTCGGGATATTGCGCAGCGCCCAGATGAAGAACATCAGCACCAGCCCCAGCGTGAAGGGGAAGCTGAGATAGTTGTGGGCGTATTTCGCGGCCATCGAGAAGGTGGAGAAGGCCTCCGGCCCGATGAGCGGCAGCAGCAGCGACTTGCCGAAGGCGACGTTGAGGCCGGACAGCGCGAGGATGACGAAGCAGCTCGCCGTCAGCCAGTGCACGAAGCGCTCGAACCACCTGAAGCGCACGATGGTGCGGCCTGACGGCCCGGCCTCCGTGCGGATGCGCCCGCGCACCAGAAAGAAGACCGCGAGCACCGCGAGCATGCCGAGGATGGCGATGCCGCCGATCCAGGCCAGCGTGCGCTCGTGATAGGCCCGCCATTCCTGCCCCTCGACCTGGATCAGCGTCGCCGCCTTCCGGTCGGGGATCGACACGCGGCCGGTGACCCGGTCGAGTGCCTGCATGAGCTGCTCTTCCCTCACCGCCTCGGTCGTCGGATTGACCTGGGCGAAAGCGGAGCCCGTCGCCGCGGGCAGCGCGAGGAGCAGCGCCAGCAGCATCGTCAGTGCGGCGGCGATGCCGCGGGCCGACCAGCGCCGATCGTGTCCTGTGCGGGTCATGGCTCGTTCCTCCCCTCCCGTCGGCCGCTCGGCCCGATCAAACGTCGATCGTCTCGCGATAGGCCGTCTTCCAGCCCCACGCACCGGAGCCGTAGCCGCGCTTGAGCACGCGTTCCTTGTAGATGGCGGCGATGATCTCGCCGTCGCCGGCGAGCAGCGACTTCGTCGAGCACATCTCGGCGCAGAGCGGCAGCTTGCCTTCGGCGATGCGGTTCGCGCCATATTTCTGGTACTCGGCGGCGGTCAGGTCCGGCTCGGGCCCGCCGGCGCAGTAGGTGCACTTGTCCATCTTGCCGCGCGAGCCGAAATTGCCGACGCGCGGATATTGCGGCGCGCCGAACGGGCAGGCGTAGAAGCAATAACCGCAGCCGATGCACAGATCCTTCGAATGCAGCACGATGCCGTCGGCCGTGTTGTAGAAGCAGTCGACCGGACAGACGGCCTTGCAGGGCGCGTCCGTGCAATGCATGCAGGCCATGGAGATCGACCTCTCGCCCGGCTTGCCATCGTTGATGGTGACGACGCGCCGGCGGTTGATGCCCCAGGGCACCTCGTTCTCGTTCTTGCAGGCGGTCACGCAGGCGTTGCACTCGATGCAACGGTCGGCGTCGCAGAGGAATTTCAAACGGGCCATTTCATCCTCCCTCAGGCCGCCCTGATCTGGCACAGCGTCACCTTGCCCTCGTGCATGCCCGTCACCGGGTCATAGCCATAGGTGGTGATGGTATTGGCGCTTTCGCCGAGGACGATGGGATCCGCGCCCGGCGGGTAGTTCTTGCGCTGGTCCTCGCCCATGAACCAGCCGGAGAAGTGGAAGGGCATGAAGGCGACGCCCTTGCCGACACGCTCCGTGACGAGCGCCTTGACACGGGCCTTGGACTGGTTCTCCGGCCCCGTCACCCACACCCAGCCGCCGTCGCTGATGCCGCGCTCGGCCGCGTCCGCCGGATTGATCTCGACGAACATGTCCTGCTGCAGCTCGGCGAGCCACTTGTTGGAGCGCGTCTCCTCGCCGCCGCCCTCGTATTCGACGAGGCGTCCGGAGGTCAGGATGATGGGGAAGTCCTTCGCGATGCCCTTGTCCACCGCCGCCTTCTGGACGGTGAAGCCGATGTTGGGCACGCGGAAGCTCTTGAAATCCTCCCGCGTCGGATATTTCGCCACAAGGTCGGCGCGCGGCGAATAGATCGGCTCGCGGTGCACCGGCACCGGATCGGGCAGGTTCCACGCCACCGCGCGGGCCTTGCCGTTGCCGTAGGGGATGCAGCCGTGCTCCAGCGCCACGCGCTGGATGCCGCCGGACAGGTCTGTCGACCAGGAGACGGCGTCGGGATTGTTGCCGCCGATGCCCTCGATGGTGGCGCGCTCCGCCTCCGTGAGGTCGGCATCCCAGCCGAGCTTCTTGAGGACGCCATAAGTGAATTCGGGATAGCCGTCCGTGATCTCGGAACCCTGCGAGTAGGAGCCCTCCGACAGAAGCGTCACGCCCTCGCGCTCCACGCCGAAACGGGCGCGGAAGGTGCCGCCGCCGTCCTTCACGTGGATGTTGGTGTTGTAGAGCGTATGCGTGCCCGGATGCCGGTATTCGGGCGTGCCCCAGCACGGCCAGGGCAGGCCGTAGTAGTCGCCGCCGACCTCCGGCACGTCCTTCGCCGCGCGCAACGTGACGATGTCGAACTTGTCCTGGTTCGCCATATGCGCCTTGAGGCGCTCGGGCGACTGGCCGCAATAGCCGGTGGACCAGCCGCCGCGGTTGATCTCGCGCAGGATGTCCTCAGGCTCGGGCCTGCCGTTCTCGACCTTGATGTTCTTGAACATCTCGTCGGCGAAGCCGAGCTTCGTCGCCAAGCGATACATGACCTCGTAATCGTCTTTCGATTCGAAGATCGGCTTGACGATCTGCTCGCCCCACTGGAGCGAGCGGTTGGAGGCCGTGCGCGAGCCCGACGTCTCGAGCTGTGTACAGATGGGCAGGAGATAGGTGCCGTCCTTGCGCTGCGAGATTGCGGCGTAGGTCGTCGGATGCGGATCGCCGACGACGAGGAGGTCGAGCTTCTCGAGGCCCTTCACCATTTCCGGCATGCGGGGAATGGTGTTGCCGCCGTGGCCGAAGACCATCATGGCGCGGACATTGTCCGGTTGATCCACTTGGTCCTTGGGCAGGAGCACGGCATCAAACCACCGCGTCGAGGGGATGCCGGGCGCCTCCATCATCTTCTTGTCGACGAAGCGCGAGAGCATCCAGTCGTAATCGACCTCCCACACCCGGCACCAGTGCTTCCACGCGCCTTCGGTGAGGCCGTAGTAGAGCGGCAGCGACGTGATATCGAGGCCGAGGTCGGTCGCTCCCTGCACGTTGCAATGGCCGCGGAAGATGTTGGCGCCGTTGCCGAAGCCGCCGACGTTGCCGGTGGCGAGCAGCAGGTTGCAATAGGCGCGCACGTTGGCCGTGCCGACCGAGTGCTGCGTACCGCCCATGCACCAGATAAAGGTGGACGGCCGCTCCTTGGCGAAGGTTTCGGCGACGCGCTTCAACTGCTCTCCGGGCACGCCCGTCACGTCTTCGACGGTGGCGGGATCCCACTTCTTCACCTCGGCGCGCACCTGATCCATGCCGTAGACGCGCTGGGCGATGAACTGCTTGTCCTCCCAGCCGTTCTCGAAGATGTGCCAGAGCATGCCCCAGATCACGGCAATGTCGGTGCCGGAACGGATGCGCACATATTCCGTCGAATGCGCCGCCGTGCGGGTGAAGCGCGGATCGATGACGAAGACGTTGGCGCGGTTGATCTCCTTGCCTGTCAGGATGTGCTGCAGCGACACCGGGTGGGCCTCGGCCGCATTGGAACCCATGAAGACAATCGTCTTCGAGTTGCGGATGTCGTTGTAGCTATTCGTCATGGCGCCATAGCCCCACGTGTTCGCGACGCCCGCGACCGTGGTGGAATGGCAAATGCGTGCCTGGTGGTCGACCGAGTTGGTGCCCCAGAAGGCGGCGAACTTGCGCAGGAGATAGGCGCCTTCGTTGGAATATTTGGCCGAACCAAGCCAGTAGACGGACTCCGGGCCCGACGTGTTGCGGATCTCCATGAGCTTGTCGCCGATCTCGTTGATGGCGTCGTCCCAGGAGATGCGCTGCCAGGCGCCGTTCACCAGCTTCATCGGATATTTCAGGCGCCGGTCGCCATGCACCAGCTCGCGGATGGCCGCGCCCTTGGCGCAATGGGAGCCCCGGTTGATCGGGCTGTCCCATGACGGTTCCTGGCCCACCCACACGCCGTTCTGCACCTCGGCGGTCACCGTGCAGCCGACGGAGCAGTGGGTGCAGATGTTCTTCTTGCGCTCGACGGGCTGCTGGAAATCGGTGGGGCCGGCTTGCGCGCGGCGCACGGCGCCCACCTCGATCGTGCCGACCGCGGCGAGGGCACCGGCCGCGAAGCCGGCCCGCTTCAGGAAGGCGCGCCGGTCGACAAGGGATGCGCCCCCGAAGCCGGCGGCGACGGCCTGCAGCCGTCCCTGCGCGGCCGCAGCGAACTTGCGCTTGATGAGCATGTCGGCCTCCCCCTCAGTACCGGTTGACCCGGTAGAAGTCCTGGACGTGTTCGGTTTCGCGATAGCGCGTCTGGTCGTTGCCGGGAGGCTCGGCCATGGCTTCGGCCTTGTCGGCGACGACCGGTGCGAGCGCTGTCATGGCGGCGCCCGCACCGGCAGCGCCGAGGAAGCTGCGTCGATCGAGGACCTTTTTCTTCTTGTCGTCCTGCATGGCTTCCTCCCCTCGTTCCTTCATGTCAGGCGGGCAGCGCGAAGGCTTCCGCCTCGATCTCCATCATGACGCGCCCGAGCGTGCCCACAGCCCGGTAGAACCGGCCGGCGCGCGAGGTCTCGAGATCCGCGAAGAAGCGCCCGGCCCACGGTTCCACGTGGCGGGCGAAGAACTCCCGTTCGCCGAGGCCGGCGATACCGAAATCGCAGCGGATGAGCCCGGCCATCGTCTCGCAGAGGATGGCGATGTGGTCCTCCGGCTCGGCCACCCGCTCGGCACGCTCGATGCCAAGCCGCGCGAGGTCGCCGCGTAGCACGGCGAGCGGACGCTCGTGCAGGAAGCCGGTGAGGTAATAGGAGGCGTAGGGCAGGATCTCGCCGCGGCCGAGACCGATGAAAAGGTCGAAGAACTCGCGGCTCACGGCTTCGGCGTCCATGCCGGCGGCGGCATCGGCGAGCGCCAGATGCGCCATGCCGATCTCGCTCGCGTCGCCGCGCAGTTGCGCCAGCCGGTCGATGAGGTCCTGCCCCGGCGCGCGCCAGAGCAGCGCCGCGAGCAGCGCATATTCCTCGGCACGGGCCAGATCGATGGGATCGACGTCGGCTGCGGCGGCAGCATCCCGCGGCGGATACATGTCCGGGCGGAGCACGGCACGGTCAACGCCGGTCAGCGCTTCGACGGCAAGGACCCGGTCGGCGGGCACGCGGCGCCAGCCTGAAATTGTCGGCTGGGACACCCCGAGCTGACGGGCGAGCGCACGCACACCCCCCGCTGCTTCGATGGCCTGACTGAGCCCCGCCTCGCGCATTCCCGACCCGTTGCCTCCGTGTCTGAAACGGCAATAGGGCGAGCCTATCACCCCGTTTCCACATTGCAACCATTCCAATGAAATGCTGCAGTGCACCCGCTATGGCTGTAACGGCAGGCGTACGGCGGCGCGTGCCGTCCCCCGCCGCCGAGTCCGCGAAACCCTTGTGACGCCTCGCTCAGACCGGCGTCGCCGAACCCGAACGGCGGCGGGCAGAGGGTGACGGTTTCCCTAAATCTCTATTCAAATCTGTGTGATCTTTGCCCGTCGGCGCGATGGTGGACGGTGCTGGCGAAGGTCCGGGGGGCAACCGGACGGCAGCCGGCGCCTCATCCGGTTCCGGCGCCGGGCCGGGCGCCCGCTCGTCGGCCGGAGGTTCGATTGAGGCGCCGTTCTGCTGCACCCTCTCATCGGCGGGCGGCGGGGCCCCCTCGACGGCGGCGAGGAGGCGCTTGCGCACGGCCTCGCCAATCTCGAGCGGCCCGTAGCCCGGCATGCCGTCGGGAGTGTTCCAGTCCCAGTCGTAGTCCGCGAGACCGACGAAATCGCGGATGCCGGGGTCGCTCACCCACAGGCGGCGCAGCGCCGCCTGGCGCCAAGCCGGCGGCACGTTGCGCTTCAGCCATGGCGTCAGATCCGTCTCCGGGCCGATGCTCTCGATCGGCGGCAGTTCCTCGAGCGGGACAGGCGCATCGTCTACCGGGGAAGCGCTGACCTGCGCCCCTGCCTCGGCCGTCGGTGCGGCAATCTCGTCCGGCGCCTCGGCGGGCACATTCACGGGCACCGTTGCGTCTTCGCTCCGCCGCGCGGCCTCCTTGCGGCGCGACCAGCGGGTGAGGAAGCCTTCGTCGCTGCTCACGGCTCGCCTCCCTCCTTGTCGCGGCCCGGCCGCAGGGCCAAGGCGTCGGGATCGGCCCGATCGCGGCGGCGCTTGATGAAGGCGCGCTCCACATGGTGGTCGGCGACGAAGCGGGCGACGACGCCGGCAACCTCGTCCGGCATCGGCACCACTTCGACAATGTTGTCGCCCGCCTCCGTATAGGCGGCCCCCTCGTTGGGGTCGGCCGTAACGACGAGGATGTCGAGCGGCGGCGTGACGCCTGTGGCATGGGCGGCGATCCACAGCTTCGGCGCCCCGCTTTCGAGATTGTCGCGGTACCCGGCCGTCTCCGCACGATAGAGATCGACGTCGAAGGCGCCGGCGTAGAAGCGCTGCACGCCGGCTTCCTCGCCGAGCAAGGTCCACGGGGCCGCCTCCGGCACGCCGGCGATGACGGCGACCGGCAGCCAGGCATGATCCACCCAGCGGCTCTTCAACGGGCGGCGTTCGACGACGACGCCGACGCTGAATCTCTCATGCGCCATGATCCGGCCTCCTCAATGCACCGGCTGGTCCGCCACGAGCGGCAGGCCGGCAATGAGGTTCTGCGGCTTGAAGCGTAGCAGATTGCTCCGGTCCATCGCCATGATGAGATAGACGGGATGGCCGCGCACTTCCGGCCGCACCGGCACGGACGGGTCGACCGTCAGGCGGAAGAGGGCGAGAACGCGCGACGAAGCCTCCCCCTCCACCGCCTCTCCCCGCCACAGGGCGTTGCCGATGGCGGTGGCCTCGGCATCGAGCCCGATGAACCAGCGCCAGTCTCTGTCCTCGATGCGCTGCACAGGCTCGACCGCTACCGCGTGCCCCAGCGTCTCGCGCAGGAAGGCTTCGATGCAGCGGGCGATGGCCGCGCGGCCCCCGGCTTCGCCGCCAAGGTCGAGCACCATGTCGAAGGCATCGCTACGCTCCTGGTAGCCCGTCTCGCCCGGCTGCAGCACGTCAAGCTCGGTCACCGCCGGCCCGCCGAGCATGGCGAGCAGCGGCGAGGCCTGGCGGTTCTCCTCATGCATCGCGATGGTCTCGGCATCGGCGAGGAGGAGGTGGCCCTCGTGCACGGTCACCTTCTGCGGGCGGAAGAAGATCTCGCCCGCGCGCAGCACCTCGGCATCCTCGCAGCCGTCGAGCGCGGCACGCATCAGCACGTGGACGAGCTGGTTGAGGAAGAGCGGCGGAATGCCGGCGACGCCCTCCCCGATCATGCGCACATAGGCCGCCTGCAGCGTCGGCGCGGCCAGAAGCCGGTCGCGGAAGGAGAGAAACGCCCGCCAGTTGTCGCGCGCATCGGCATCGGCAAGCTGCGCCAGCGTCACGGGCGAGATGGCGGCGAAGGGATCGTCCATCAGCAGGGCATGAAGCGCCCGCTCGGCGGGGCAGGCCTCCTCCGGCGGCATGAGCTCCGGCCGGGCGAGATAGGCCTTCAGGAAGGCATCCGTCACCACGAGGCCGCCGTCCTCGCGCCGGTCGAGCAGCACGTGGCCGCTCGACAGCCAGAAGTCGCGGGTGGCGGCGTCGGTCATGGCTTGTCCTTCATCAGGGCGAGGAGGTCGACCTCCTCTGTCGGCTCGTCGTCGGTCTCGAAGAAGTCGAAGGCGCGGAAGCCCGCGCGCGGCCGGTCGCCACGCGGGGTGAGCGTGCGGTAGCGCTCGCGGATCTCGCCGTTCTCCATCACGCGCTGCAGGGCAAGGAGCGTGCCGACGGCATGGTCGCAGAGCGAGGCGGCGAAGGCGATCTCCTCCCGCGCTGCCGGCAGGGCGGTGGCGACGTCGGGGGCGCCGAGCCGCTCGACGAAGCGTTGTGCCAGAAGTGCCGTGGCCGCCTCGATCTCGTCTTCGCTCGCCTCGCTCACCACCGTGAGGGTGGAAAAGCCGAAGCTGTCGATGCCGAGAAAGCCGGAGCGGAAGGCGACACGCTCCTTCGTCGGCAGCGAGGCGACATCGCTATCGGTGAAGAGAAAGGTGCCGGTCACCGCCCATTCGCCCGGTGCAGCGGCACGGGCGAAGACGAAGGTGTCGGAGGCGTCGAGCCGGATGGTACGCGGCAGCTTCATGACGGACGCCTCCCCTCGGCATCGCGCTCGCCAAGACGCGCGAGCGCTTCGACGAAGAGACGCCGGCGGCGGCCGCGGCCCGTCGTGACGAGCAGATCGCCGTTCACGTCGATGGCAAAAGACGAATCGCCGGAATCGCTTGGCGCCAGACGTTCAACATAATGTAAAATCTGAGAAGCGCCGTGGTCGTCCGAGAAGCCATGCAGATTCGCCATCAAGTGGCGCGCGAAGCTCTCGACGAGGCTTTCGGCATCCCCCTCGAGCCCGCCGACCATATCGATGCCGAGGCTCCCGCTGGTCGCTTCCGGACCGTCGAGCGTCGCGATACGCAGTCGCGCGCCGAAGACGAGCCAGTCCGGCACCGCCGCATCGCGCGCGCCCGCCGGCCAGGCAAGTTGCCCGTCGCCGACGAGCACG
The DNA here is from genome assembly GCF_001418005.1 of Chelatococcus sambhunathii. GTDB lineage: Bacteria > Pseudomonadota > Alphaproteobacteria > Rhizobiales > Beijerinckiaceae > Chelatococcus_A > Chelatococcus_A sambhunathii. Next base: position 177,037 of record NZ_LIOL01000007.1, read on the forward strand.
CCGTCGAGGCGGATGCCGCCCGGCCAGTCGAAGGTCAGCGGATGCTCCGGCGCGCAATGGGCCGCGACGGCATCGGCGAGCGCATTTATCGCCGGGTAGAAGGCGAGGCGTGCGAGAGCGAGCGGCTCGGCCGGCTCCAGCACCACGGCGCAGTCGACGAGATCGAAGCGGCGCGCCCACACGAGTGTGCCCGCCCCTGCCTCGCTCGCGATCGCCCGGGCGTGGGCGAATGCATCCCTTGCCTCGCGCAGGGTGATGAGCGTGAACGGGGGCGGCAGCACGAGCTCGCGGCGGCCGATTGACGTGATCTTGACCGGAATGGCTTCCTCCCCTTCGCCATTCGATTGGAATTCATCCAATTCGATATAAGCTGACGCGAAATGGTGCGAATGCAAGCGCTGTCGGTATCGGTATCGCGGAGGTGAACGCAATGGCTGAAGGCCCCGGTCGCGGCAAGCGCCCCATCGCCAACGGCCCGGTGGTCGAGGCAAGGCCCGTCGCCTTCGTCTGCTCCTGCGAGGGCACGATGCCGCTGGACGAAAAGCTGCTGACGCGGGCCTGCCCGGGCCATGACATGCGCTTCGCCGACCAGCTGTGCCGGCGCGAGCTGGAGCGGCTCAAGGCCGCGCTCGGCCCGGAGGCGGACATCCTCGTCGGCTGCACCCAGGAGGCGCCGCTTTTCGAGGAGGTAGCGGGCGAGAACGCCCCGGAAGCTAATCTCACCTTCGTCAATCTGCGCGAGAACGCCGGCTGGTCGGCCGAGGCGGATGCGGCAGGCCCCAAGATGGCGGCGCTGATCGCCGCGGCGCGGATCGCGCCGTCGCAGGCGCCGCTGGTGCCCCTGAAGAGCGAGGGCGTCGCCCTCGTCTATGGCCGCGACGAGACGGCGATCGCCCTCGCCGAGCGGCTCAAGGACGTGCTGGACGTCACCGTGCTGCTGACGCGCCCCGGTGATGTGCCGGCGCCGCGCCGGAGCGACTTTCCCGTGCTCAAGGGCACTATCGCCCAGGCGACCGGCTGGCTCGGCGCCTTCGAGCTGACGGTCAACGACTTCGCGCATCCGGCCCCGTCCTCGCGCGCCAGGCTCGCCTTCGGCGCGCCACGCGACGGCGCCCTGTCGCGCTGCGACATCGTCCTCGATGTCAGCGGTGGCGTGCCGCTCTTCCCGGCGGGGGAACTGCGCGCCGGCTACCTGCGCGCCGACCCCGGCGACCCGGCGGCCGTGGCGCGCCTTGCCTTCGAGGCGTCGCAGCTCGTCGGCGAGTTCGACAAGCCGCGCTACGTCACCTTCGATGCGGCGCTGTGCGCCCACTCGCGCTCGAAGAAGACCGGCTGCACGCGCTGCCTCGACCTGTGCCCCACCGGCGCCATCACGCCGGACGGCGACCATGTCGCCATCTCGGCCGAGATCTGCGCCGGTTGCGGCGCCTGCGCCGCCGTCTGCCCGACCGGCGCGGCGACCTATGCCCTGCCGGCGAGCGACACCTTGATGGCACGGCTGCGCGCCCTGCTCCACACCTATGCCGAGGCCGGCGGCGAGCGGGCGGTGGTGCTCTTCCACGACGAGACCCATGGAGCGGAGCTGATCGATGCGCTTGCCCGTTACGGCGAGGGCCTGCCAGCCCATGTCCTGCCGGTTGCCGTAAACGAGGCGACGCAACTCGGGCTCGATGCCTTCGCTGCGGCCCTCGCCTATGGCGCGACGGCGATCCGCGTGCTGACGCGCGCCAAGCCCAAGCACGACACGGGCGGCCTCGTGCGCAACCTTGCCTATATGGACGCCATCGCGGCGCCGCTTGGCTTCGGCGAAGGCTGCGTGGCGACGATCGAGACGGACGACCCCGACCAGCTCGCGGCGGCACTCGCCGGTGTGCCGGTGGCGGGCGTGCCGGAGCGGCGGGCGGCGAAGTTCCTGCCGCTCGGCCAGGGGCGCGAGCTCACCGTGATGGCGCTCAAGGAACTGCGCAATGTCGCGCCGCTTGCCGTCGACGTCCTGCCCCTGCCCGAGCGCGCGCCCTTCGGTACCGTGCATGTCGAGACGGAGGGCTGCACGCTGTGTCATGCCTGTGTCGCCGCCTGTCCGACGGGGGCGCTCGGCGACAATCCCGACAAGCCGATGCTGACCTTCGCCGAGGACCGCTGCGTGCAGTGCGGGCTATGCGCCGCCACCTGCCCGGAGAAGGTCATCACGCTCGAGCCGCGCATCGACTTCGCCGCCTGGGCCGCCCCGCCGGTGACGAAGAAGGAGGAGGAGCCCTTCCACTGCGTCGCCTGCGGCAAGCCCTTCGGCACCCGCTCCACCATCGAGCGGATCGTCTCGCGGCTCGAGGGCCGGCACTGGATGTTCTCGGGCGAGCACGCCCGGCGCATCGCCGTCATCAAGATGTGCGAGGACTGCCGCGTCGAGGCCGTGGTCAACGAGAGCTTCGACCCGCACGATGCTCCCGCCCGGCCGGCGCCGCGCACGAGCGAGGACTACCTGCGCGCGCGGGAGAAGAAGCACCACTGACCGGCGTCAGCGCGGGTCCTGCGCCGCGGCGGCGATGAGCTCGAAGGACCTGAGCCGCGCCGCATGGTCGTAGACGTCGGAGACGACGATCAGTTCGTCGGCGGCGGTCTCGGCGACGAGCGCCGCAATGCCCTCGCGGACGGTCTGCGGCGAGCCGACGATCGAGCGGGCCAGCATGCGCATGGCCTGCGCCTTCTCCATGGGCGTCCAGTAGGTCTCGATGTCGTCGATCGGCGGGCGACTCAGCCCGCGCGCGCCGCGGAAGATGTTGGCGAAGGACATCTGCTGGGTGGTGGCGAGGCGGCGGGCCTCCACATCGCTCGGCGCGGCGATGATGTTGACGCCCACCATGGCATGGGGCCGCGCGAGCTGGGCGGAGGGCTTGAAGCGGGAGCGATAGGCCTCGAGCGCCGGCAGCAGCATCTCGGGCGCGAAATGCGAGGCGAAGGCATAGGGCAGGCCGAGTTCGGCAGCGAGCATCGCGCCGAACATGCTGGAGCCGAGGATCCAGATCGGCACGTTCGATCCCGCCCCCGGCACGGCGCGGATCATCTGGTCCGGCGCGGGCGGACCGAGAAGCGCCTGCAGTTCCACGACATCCTGCGGGAAGGTATCGGCGCTGGCCGGGGAACGGCGCAAGGCGCGCAGGGTGCGCTGGTCAGTGCCCGGCGCCCGGCCGACGCCGAGGTCGATGCGGCCGGGGAACAGGGCCTCGAGCGTGCCGAACTGCTCGGCGATGACGAGCGGCGAATGGTTGGGCAGCATGATGCCGCCTGCACCGACGCGGATGGTGCTGGTGCCGGCGGCGATATGGGCGATGACGACGGAGGTCGCCGCGCTCGCGATGCCCGGCATGTTGTGGTGCTCCGCCACCCAGATGCGGCGGTAGCCGAAGCCCTCCGCGTGGCGCGCAAGGTCGCGGGCGTTGTCGAGCGCGCCGCGCGCATCCGTCTCCTCCGTGATGCGGACGAGATCGAGAATCGAAAGTGCAACCATGTCGTCATCCCCGTCGAGCCGTTGTGCGGGCCAGATGGGGAGCCCGCGGACGAGGCGGAACCGCCAGACGCGCCCGGCCCCGGCGCCGAGCCATGCGCCCGGCGCACCTTTCGGAAGAATAGCGGCGGCAGGTTGCAGCGATGCAACGGGCGTTCAGCGCGGCGCAGTGGCCTTCCTCAGGAAGTCCACCAGCGCCTGTCGGTCTGCCTCGCTCGTCACCCGCTGCTCCGGCATCTTGGTGCCGGGCAGATAGGCATTGGGGCCGATCTCGAAGAGGCGGGCGATGGTCTGGCCCGACCAGACGATGCTCAGGGCCCTGAGTGCCGGCGAATAGTCGTAGCCGGGCGCGGAGGCGATGCGCCGGCCGAAGATGCCGTAGAGCGTCGGGCCGGCCCGGTTGCCGCCGTCCGGGGTCAGCGTGTGGCAGGCGGCGCAGGCGCGGAAGACCTCGGCCCCGCGCTCGCCGGAGAAAGCCGCGAGCGGATCCTCTCCCGCCTGCGGAATGACGGCACCGATATGCTCGCCCGTGCGCGCGTCCCAGCGGCGGACCATCCGGTCGCCGCCGCCCGAAAAGATCTCGCCGCCGTCGGGCGAGAAGGCGAGCGACCACACCGGCAGCCCCGGCCCGACGAGCGTCGCGACCACCGCCCGGGTGCTGCGCTCGATGATGGCGACGTCACCGCGGATGCCACCGGCGGCGACGCGCTTACCGTCCGGCGACAAGGCGAGGGCGATGAGGGGCGTCGGGCCCACCTCGCGCTCGCCGAGCACCTCCCCCGTCGCCGAGACGAAATGCAGCTTGCCGTCGGCCCCCGCGACGACGATCTCGCCATCGGGGGCGACGACGACGCCGTTGAGCGGCGTCGGCAAGGTCACGACGACGGGCGGCCGCGCGGGATCCTGCGGCCACAGGCGCAGCGTCGCGTCATAGCCGGAGGTGACGAGCCCGCCCGCGGGCACGAAGGCGACGCCGTTGACGTTGCCCTGATGGCCCCGGAGGCGCCGCCGCTCCTCGCCCTGCGGCGACCACAGCGCCGCCGTGCCGTCCCAGGCCGCCGACGCGAAGGTGCCGTCCGGGCCGGCCGTGAGCGCGACGATCGGCGCCTCGTGTGCCACGATCACGCGCTCGGGCGTGCGGCCTGCAGCCGGCCAGATCGCGATGCGCCCGTCCTCGCCGCCCGTGGCGAAGCGTCCCTCTCCAAGCGCCACGGCTGCGTTGACCGAGCCGTCGTGGGCGCGCAGCACCGCTTCCGCCACGCCGGAGGCCAGCCGCCAGCGGATGGCCGAGGTATCGAAGCTCCCGGTCAGCGCCACCTCTCCTGCGGGATCGACAGCGATCGCCCGCACCGGGCCGCCGTGGCCGCGCAGTTCCTGCGCCTCGGGGGCACCGGTCAGGGAGAGCGTGAGGAACAGCGCGGCGAGGCCCCGCATTGCCCGGGCGAAGCGGCGCGGTGCATGATCCGGGCGAATCATCGAAGGGACGCCTCCCCATGAGCGACGAGACCAGCCATGATGCAACCGCCGGACAAACGCTCGACCTGCGCGGCCTCAAATGCCCCCTGCCCGCCCTTCACACCCGCAAGGCCCTGCGCAGCCTCAAGGCGGGCATGCTCCTCATCGTCGAATGCACGGATCCGATGGCCGCCATCGACATCCCGAACCTGGTGCGCGAGACGGGAGACATGCTCGAGGCGCAGGAAAGGCGCGGCGACAACCTCCTCTTCTCCATCCGCAAGGCCTAAGAAGCGCGTCCCGCTCAGTGAATGTCACCGAGGCGCACGCCGCTCGTCGTGAAGGCCACGTCCACGGGCTTCTGCAGATCGGACAGGACGAAATCGGCACCCACCGCGACGACGATGGCGACGACCACGGCAACGATGAATGCGCGCATTGCTCCCTCCCCCAATGTCTCCACCCAATCTTCCTGTTCCCTGCATCGCCTGAGGAGGGTGCGTGCGAAAGCGCGCCCCGTCAACTCAGGCGTGCGTGAACGAGGATCGCCTCGGCGGCTTCTAGATCTGCCGGCGCGTTGGCGTTGAAGAAAACGTCGAAGGGCTCCGTCGGCCATTCGGCGACGGCGAGCGGGAAGCGGGCCGTGAAGCGGTCGATCTTGCGCTCGCCCTCGCCAACGAGCGCCCGGCGCAGATCCTCGCGGATGCCGACCGGCCAAAGCCCGACGACCGGATGGGTGCGCCCGCCGGAGGCGGCGCAGGCGAGCATCGCCCCCTCTTCCTGGCGCGCGGCATGGAGGCGCGCGACGAGATCCGGCGGCAGGAACGGCGTGTCCGCGGCGACGCTGACGATCCATTCCACGTCGCGCCGGCGCACCGCCACGTGGTCGAGCACGGCGAGAATACCGGCGAGCGGGCCGGCGAAGCCGGGCACGTCGTCGGGAACGACCGGCAGGCCATAGGGCGCAAAGCGCGCCGGATCGCCATTGGCGTTGATGACCAGCCCGGCGCATTGCGGCGCCATGCGCTCGACGACATGGTCGAGGATCGGACGGCCGCCGACATGGCGCAGCGGCTTGTCGCCCCCGCCCATGCGCCGGGCGAGCCCGCCGGCGAGCAGCGCGCCGATGGTTGGCGGGCAGGTTTCAATCATCTGCGCCTTCCTTGTCGCTTGCTCCCTTGCGCCGATGCTTCGCCGATTCCTCCGCCACATAGGCAAGATCCTGATCGAAGACGATACGCTCGGCACCCGAGAGGACGATGAAACGCTTGCCCCGCGCGCGGCCAACGAGCGTCAGCCCCGCCTTGCGGGCGAGTTCGACGCCCCAGGCGGTGAAGCCGGAGCGCGAGACGAGGACGGGAATGCCCATGCGCACCGTCTTGATGACCATCTCGGAGGTGAGGCGCCCCGTTGTGTAGAAGATCTTGTCCGCCGGATCGATGCCGTGCCGGTGCATGTAGCCGGCAACCTTGTCCACCGCATTGTGGCGGCCGACGTCTTCCATATAGACGAGCGGCCGGTCGCGCTCGCACAGAACGCAGCCGTGTATGGCGCCCGCCGCAAGATAGAGCGAGGGTGTCCGGTTGATCTTGTGGGTGAGCGCGTAGAGCCAGGACGTGCGCAACTCCGCATGCGGCAGGCGGGCCTCGTCGATCACGTCCATCAGGTCGCCGAAGGCGGTGCCCTGGGCGCAGCCGGACGTCAGGGTGCGCTTGCGCAGCTTGTCCTCGTAGTTGGTCTTGCGCTCGGTGCGCACCACGACGACGTCAAGTTCGGCGTCGTAGTCGACATCGGTGACGACGTCGTCCGGCTTCAGCATGTTCTGGTTGAGCAGGTAGCCGACGGCGAGATGCTGCGGATGGTCGCCGATCGTCATCATGGTGACGATCTCCTGCGCGTTGAGATAGAGCGTCAGGGCCCGCTCGGTGACGACGCGGGTCTCGACCGGGACGCCACCCTGGTCGATGCCGGCCACGATGATGCCGAGACGCGGGTCGAGCGGATCGGGCCGCACGAGGTAATCAGCAAGGAAGGCGAGGTCCTCGCTCTCGTCAGCGCGTGACGGCGACGCCAGGCTGCCCGGATGACCGTTTACCATGTGATCCCCCCGGTGATCCTCTCGGCGGCGCGAGCCTCGTCCGCGACCTGCGCGAGGCACCACGCTTCGAGCGCCTCGAGCGACGGCTCGAGAACCTGCCAGTCCTCGCCGGCGAAAGATCGCCAGGCCGGCAGCAGCGCCTCGCCGACCGCCGTGAGCGTCGGCAGGCCGCGACCGACGGCGAGTCCGAATTCGTCGCGCAGACCCCTGCCCTCGGCTTCCGCCTTGCCGAACTTGTTGAGGATGACGAGGTCGACGCGGTCCGACCCGATGGCCGCCGCGGCAAGGCCGGCCGAGGTCGCAAGACCCTGCGCGTCGAGCCGGCAGCCGCGTGCGCCCCGTCCGCGCTGCTCGCTGATGGGGACGAGGCGGCCGGTGGCGAGGTCCTCGAGCGCCATGTGTCCGCAAGCGGTGCAGGCATCGTCCTCGTTGTGCTGCACGAGACCGGCGAGGCGCAGGTCGCGTTGCCGGAGGCGCCGGCTCAGCGCGACGAGCAGGCCGTCGACGAGGTGCTGCGATTGATAGACGACGACGCCGATGGCCGGTTGCATTGGCATACTCCACGGCACCATTCTATTGTGCCGCCCGCCCCGACAATCTAGGCAGTCGGGCGAGGGGAGAAAAGGCTGCCCGTGCCAGCCAGCCGGCCGCGGTCTCATCTCGGTCACAGTTGCATGGTGAAGCAACTGCGCCGATTGATTGCAGGAACCAACGGAAAATGATCGATCTTCGTCGTACCGTCCTCGTCGCCGCCCTTGTCGCGACCGCCGCCACCTCGGCCCCCGCGGCTGAGACGGCTGCCGAGCGCGCGCCAGGACGCATCACCATCGTCGGCGAAGGAACCGTCAATGCGGTCCCCAACATGGCGACGCTCACATCCGGCGTCGTCACTTCGGCGTCGACCGCTCGTGAAGCGCTCGACGCCAATACCGAGGCGATGGCGGGCGTCATCGAGGCCTTCAAGAAGGCCGGCATCGCCGCCAAGGACATCATGACCGACGGCTTCTCGGTGCAGCCGCGCTACGTCTATCCCGAGCCGAAGGACGGTTCGACCCAGCCGCCGCGCATCGATGGCTACGAGGTGCGCAACCAGGTGATCGTGCGTGTGCGCGAGCTCGCCAAGCTCGGCACGGTGCTCGACGCCGCCGTCACCACCGGCGCCAACCAGATGGGCGGGCTCTCCTTCGACGTCGCCGAGCCGGCGGTCCTTATCGACAAGGCGCGTGCCGCCGCCGTGGAGGACGCCAAGCGCAAGGCCGCGCTGTACGTGCAGGCCGCTGGCGCCAAGCTTGGCCGCCTCATCGAGATTGACGAAACCAGCATGCAGATGCCGCCCCGGCCGATGATGATGGCAAGATCGATGGATTTTGCCGAAGCCAAGGCCGTGCCCGTGGAAGCAGGCGAGCAGACGCTGCGCGCCCAGGTGCGGCTTACCTGGGAACTGGCGGATTAAGGGAAGGACACCGATCTTCCGCCATCGCGCCTGCGGATCATGAATGAGGAAGCGGCCGGCCGCCCAGCCGCTTTCTTCATGCGCTGCCGGGCACGCAATCGGCCGGCGCGGCCGCTGGCCGACCAGCATCGAAGGCGAGGAGCCCGAGTCTTTCGCGCCGCAGCCAGCGGACCAGCATGAGAGCGGCCACGACGGCGAGGCCGGCGGCAAGGCCGATCCAGATGCCGACACCGTCGAGGCCGCCGCGGAAGGCGAGCGCGGCGCCGAGCGGCAGGCCTATGCCCCAATAGCCGAGCGCCGCATAGACCATGGGCACGCGGGTGTCCTGCAGGCCGCGCAGCATGCCCGCGCCCACGGCCTGTGCCCCGTCGAAGATCTGGAAGAGACCGGCCAAGGCCAGGAACGAGACGGCCAGCGCGACCACCTCTGTATTCTCCGGCGCCCGGACATCGAGGAAGGCGCTGACGAGCAGCTGCGGCGTCACCAGCATGAAGAAGGCCATCGTCGCCATGAAGGCGATGGCCATGACGAAGCCCGTCCAGCCGGCGACCCGCACGCCCTGCCTGTCCTCGGCGCCGAAGGCGCGGCCGACCCTGACCGTCACCGCCTGCCCGATGCCGAGCGGCACCATGAAGGTGAGCGAGGCAATCTGGATGGCGATGGAATGGGCGGCGAGCGAGGCCGTGCCGATGAGCCCCATGAGGAACACGGCGGCGTTGAAGATGGTGACCTCGAAGGCGAAGGTGGCGCCGATGGGCAGGCCGATGCGCCATATCTCCGTGAAGCGCGACCAGTCCGGCCGCCAGAAGCGGCCGAAGAGGGCATAGCGCCTCAGCCGGCGGTCGAGCGCGATGGCGATGACGAGCCCGGCAAAGAGGAAGAGGCTCGACGCCGTCGTGGCCACGCCGGCGCCCGTCAGCCCCAGAGCGGGGAAGCCGAGATTGCCGAAGATGAGGCACCAGTTGGCGAGGATGTTGAAGAGATTGGCCGCGATGCTGACCGCGAGCGCCCACATGGGCCGCTGCAGCGCCGACAGGAACGAGCGCAGCACGACATAGCCGCAGAACGGCAGCACTGCCCATTGCAGGGCGTGCAGATAGGTGCCGGCGGCCGCCGCAAGGTCCGGCTTCTGCCCCATGGCGAGAAGGATGGCCTCCCCCTGCCAGAGCAGAAGCCAGATCGGCAGAGCGATGGCGGCCGACACCCACAGCCCCTGCCGCACGGTGCGGCGCACCTGCCGCACCTCGTAGGATCGCCGGCCGATCTCGCGCGCGATCATCGGCGCGGTCGCCGTGACGATGCCGATGGCGAAGATGAGCATGGCGAAATAGAGGTTGAAGCCGAGCGCCCCGGCTGCGAGCGACTCGGCCCCCAGCCAGCCGAGCATGATCACGTCCGTCGTGCCCATCGCGGTCTGGGCGAGATTGGTGAGCACGAGCGGCCAAGCCAGCGCCAAGGTGGCGCGCCACTCCTTCGCCCACGCGCTCGGCGCGGCGTTCTCCGCGGTGTCGTTCTGCGTCATGGCGGGCAATCTATAGGTAAAATGCCCGTTCGCCCATGCTGTTGCCGCAAAAGTAGGCAGCGAAAATGGGGGATGGCTTTGATCTTGCTGCAAGGACCCGTGCGTGCCGTCCTCTCCCTCCACGACCTGGTGGGCAAGGCTGGAATGGGGGGCAGTGCCGCCGGCCGGCGGTTCGATCGTGTTTGGCGACTGCGACTGGACGCATCGGGCCAGCGGCATCGCCCCCCACCCTAAACCCCTCCCACCGCAAGCGGGGAAAGGGGAATGGCGCTCCACCACGCTCTCATGCGTTCGCGTGTTCTCAACCGGCTGAAGCCACCGCCGGCCGGTCCTCGCCCAAGGCGGCCGTCCTCGCCTCGGCGAAGACCGCGCCAATCCCGATGACGAGCGGCTGCCTTTCATCCCGCTCGGCCATGCGCGCCGGCAGGTCGGCGAGGCGGCAGCGGCTGAGCACCTCCTCCGGGCGGCCGAGCGCCTCGGCAATCGCCACGGGCGTATCCGCCGCCATGCGATGATCCATGAGCCGGGCCGCAATCTGCGCGGCCGTGCGGCCGCCCATGTAGAAGACGGTGGTGGCGGAAGGATCGGCGATGGCGTGCCAGTCGACGTCCTCCGGCAGGCCGCCGTGGCGCGAATGGCCGGTGACGAAGCGGACGGACTTGGCGTGATCGCGGTGCGTCAGCGACACGCCGAGCGCGGCGGCCATGGCGATGCCGGCGGTGATGCCGGGCACGACGTCGAAGGCGATGCCTTCCCGGCGCAAACTGTCGATCTCCTCCCCCGCCCGGCCGAAGATCATCGGGTCGCCGGACTTGAGGCGCACCACGTGCTTTCCGGCGCGGGCAAGCGTCAGCATCATGGCGTTGATCTCGTCCTGCCTGCAGCTCGGCCGGCCGCCGCGCTTGCCGACGAGGATGCGCTTGGCCTCGCGGCGGGCGAGTTCCAGCACGTCCTCGGAGACGAGATCGTCGAAGAGGATGACGTCGGCCGCCTGCAGGGCGCGCACGGCCTTGATGGTCAGAAGCTCGGCATCGCCGGGGCCCGCACCGACGAAGGTGACGTGACCGCAGCCATGGCGTTCGCCCCGCGCGATGCGGCCCGCCTCGGCCTCCAGCGCGCCGGCGTCGTCGCCTCCGGGTGCCGCGCGGAAGGCACGGTCGACGAAGGCCTCCCAGAAGGCGCGGCGCCGGGCGCCGGGGCCGAGGCGCGCCATCACGCGCTCGCGCATGTCCGCGGCAAGGCGCGCCCAGTCGGCGAGCCAGGCGGGCAGCAGCGCCTCGATGCGCCGGCGCACGGCCTGCCCCAGCACGGGTGCGGCGCCGCTTGTCGAGATACCGACGACAAGCGGGGAGCGGTTGACGATGGTGCCGAACTGGAAGGTGCAGAAGGCCGGCTTGTCGATGACGTTGCACGGCACGCCGGCCCCGAGCGAGGCAGCCCGGAAGGCGGCCGCCTCCGCGTCCCCCTCCGCGTCGGCGACGGCGACCGCGGCGCCGGAGAAGGCCGCCGCCTCCCAACGGGCGTCGTGGTGGACAAGCCGTCCAGGCAGGTCCGCCGTGGCGAGAAGGCGAGAGAACTCCCCGCTCAGCTCTTCGCGCGGAGCATAGACATGCACCTCGGCGCCGGCGGCGACCAGCAGCTCCGTCTTCCAGGCCGCAGCGTCGCCGCCGCCAGCGACGATCGCGCGCTTGCCGGCGAGGTCGAGGAAGACCGGCAGGACGCTGAGCGGTGCGATCCGCGCGGGAGCGCGCTCGCCCGGTGCCCGCTCACTCGGCTGCCTGGAGACGATGCGCATGGATGATGCTCCTGATCTCCGCGCGGCAAGAGCCGCAATTGGTGCCCGCTAGCAGGGCATCGCCCACGGCCTCCACCGTGTGGCAGCCGGCGACGACGGCGCCCGCGATCTGCCTCACGCCGACGCCGAAGCACGAGCAGACGATGGCCCCCTTGTCCTCACCGCCCTTGCCCGGCCGGCCGGCGAGAACGGCGAGGCGCGCCCGCTGGTCGGCATGGGCCTGCGACAGCTGCTCGACGACCCAGTCGCGCGGCACGGCGACCGGCTCGGCTGCGAGATAAAGCGCGCCGATGAGGCGCTCGCCGACGAAGCGCGCAAAACGTCGGCGGGCGGCGACCGCATCCTGGAAGGACAGGGTGTCGGCATCAGGTACCCCGGGCAGGATGGCGTCCGCCACCGCCGGCCAGTCCGCCACAGCGTTGGCGAAGGCGAGTTCAACGCGCCAGCCCCCTTCGCAGCGGGCGATGGCCCAGTAATCGGCGGCAATGCGCTTGGGCTTCCCGGTGAGCACGGCGAAGCCGTAGGCCGCGGCGGTGAAGCGTGCGATGCGGACGGCGACGTGCTTCAGCGCCGGCTGGCCGGAGGTCGAATCGATTATGGGCGGCACGAGGCGATCAACACGGCCGTCGGCGGCGAACTGGTCGGTCCAGTGCATGGGCACGAAGATCGAGCCCTCGCGCTGGCGGCTCGTCAGCAGCGCCCTGACGACGATGGCGCCGCGGGCAGAGGTGACGCGCACGAGATCGGCATCGGCAATGCCGTATGTCGCCGCATCGGTAGGGTGGATCTCGACGAAGGGCTCGGCGAGATGCTGCGAGAGGCGCTGGCTCTTGCCGGTTCGCGTCATCGTGTGCCACTGGTCGCGCACGCGGCCGGTGTTGAGCACGAGGGGGAAGCCTTCGCTCGTCCGCGCGGGCGCCATCGTGGTGACGGGCACGAGCCGGGCCTTGCGATCCGGCGTGAAGAAGCCGCCCTCGGCGAAGAAACGGATGTCATCGGCCGGCGTCTCGCCGGCCCGCGCCGGCCACTGGAACGGCGCGAGCGCATCGAACCCGGCGGCATCGATGCCGGCATGGGCGCCGATGTCGAAGTCGCGCGCGCCATGGTTCTCGAAGGCGGAGAGCGCCGCGTGCTCGGCGAAGATCTCGGCCGGCGAGGCATAGGGAAAGGCCTCGGCAAAACCCATGCGGCGTGCCACTTCCGTGACGATCCACCAGTCGGGCTTCGCCTCCCCCGGCAGCGGCAGGAACGGGCGCTGGCGCGACATGCGGCGCTCGGAATTGGTCACCGTGCCGTCCTTCTCGCCCCAGGCGGCGGCCGGCAGCTTCACATGGGCGTGGCGCAACGTGTCGGTTTCGCCGACCACGTCGGAAACGACGACAAAGGGGCAGGCCCGGATCGCGGTTTCGACCATGTCACCGTCCGGCATGGAATCGACCGGGTTGGTGGCCATGATCCACAGCGCCTTGATGCGCCCGTCAGCGACGGCGCGGAACATGTCGACGGCCTTGAGGCCCGGCGCAGAGGTGATGACCGGCGCCCTCCAGAAGCGCTGCACACGCTCGCGATCGGCCGCATTGTCGATGTCCATATGGGCCGCCAGCATGTTGGCGAGCCCGCCGACCTCACGCCCGCCCATGGCGTTGGGCTGGCCGGTCACGGAGAAGGGCCCCATGCCGGGCCGGCCGATGCGGCCGGTGGCGAGGTGGCAGTTGATGATGGCGCTCACCTTGTCGGTGCCAACCGACGACTGGTTGACGCCCTGGCTGTAGACGGTGACGACCTTCTCCGTCGCCGCGAAGAGCCGGTAGAATTCCGCGATGCTCGCCCGGTCGAGGCCCGTCTCGGCGGCGATGCCGTCCATGTCGAGGCGCCAGGCGGCGGCCAGCGCTTCGGCGAAGCCGGTCGTGTGTTCGGCGATGTAGTTCTCGTCGAGCGCACCCGCCTCGGCGAGATGGGCGAGAAGACCGTTGAAGAGCGCGACATCGCCGTCGGGCGCAATGGCGAGGTGCTGGTCGGCGATATCGGCCGTCATGGTGCGGCGCGGATCGACGACAATGACCTTCATCTCAGGCCGCTCGGCCTTGGCGGCGGCGAGGCGCTGGTACAGCACCGGGTGGCACCAGGCGAGGTTGGAGCCGACGAGGACGACGAGGTCGGCAAGCTCGAGGTCCCGGTAGCTGCCCGGCACCGTGTCGGCGCCGAAGGCGCGGCGGTGGCCCGCGACCGAGGAGGCCATGCACAGGCGCGAGTTGGTGTCGATGTTGGCCGTGCCGATGAAGCCCTTCATCAGCTTGTTGACGACGTAGTAATCCTCGTTCAGGAGCTGGCCCGAGACGTAGAAGGCGACGGAATCCGGTCCGTGCTCGGCGATGGTGCGCGAGAAGGTCTCGGCCACCCGGTCGAGCGCCTCGTCCCACCCGGCCCTGCGGCCGTCGATTTCGGGAAAGAGCAGGCGGCCTTCGAGGTCGACGGTCTCGGCAAGCGCCGAACCCTTGGAGCACAGCCGGCCGAAATTGGCGGGGTGGTCGGGATCGCCGCGGACGGCAAGGGTACCGTCCGCACCGACCGTGGCGAGGATGCCGCAGCCCACCCCGCAATAGGGGCAGGTCGTCTTCGTGATGGTCGGGACGGTTTCCTCCATCGCCGCCTGCCCTATTCGGCCGCGATGCGGGCGGAGGCCGCCGCCAGGATGGCCGAAGCGTCCATCAGGATGCGCTCGCCGTCGCGCTTCAGCGGGAAGGTCCGCACGGCGCCCTCGTCGGCGCCCTGAGCGAGGCCGGTCTCGAGCGAAAATACCCAGTTGTGCAGCGGGCAGGTGACCTGCGCCCCGTGGACGATGCCCTGGCTCAGGGGGCCGCCCTTGTGCGGACACCGATCCTCGATGGCATAGACCTCGTCCGCCGCCGTGCGGAAGACCGCGATGCGGCCGATCGGCGTATCGACGCAGCGCGCGCCGCGCCGCGGAATGTCGGACAGCCGGCCGATTTCAACCCAGTCGCTCATCGCCTTTCACTCCGCGGCTTCTGCAAAGCCGACGCTCGCCATCGGCTTGAACTCGTGCTTGTCCTTGCCGGAGACGCGCTCCGACCACGGGTCGACCTGGGCGAACTTCTGGGAGAAGACGAAACGGTCGAAATAGGCCTTGCGCCTGTCCTTGTCGTCGAGGATCTGGCGTCGGACCTCGTCGTAGCCGACGCGCTTGGCCCACTTGTAGATACGCTCGAGATAGCGCGCCTGCTCGCGGTACATCTGGGTGAGGGCCACGATGACCTCGAGCGCCTCGTCCTCGGTGGCGACGAGGCCGAGCTTCTCGGTGCCCTTGATGTCGAGCCCTGCGGCGCCGGCGAAGTGGATCTCGAAGCCTGAGTCGACGCAGATGACGCCGAC
Source organism: Chelatococcus sambhunathii (assembly GCF_001418005.1). Lineage (GTDB taxonomy): Bacteria > Pseudomonadota > Alphaproteobacteria > Rhizobiales > Beijerinckiaceae > Chelatococcus_A > Chelatococcus_A sambhunathii. Next base: position 192,252 of record NZ_LIOL01000007.1, read on the forward strand.
GTCCTTGCAGGTTGCCTCGGCGCAATTCCTCGGGCAGCCGGAGACGGCCATCTTGACCTTGGCCGGCGTCCACGAGCCCCACATGAACTTCTCGATGCGGATGCCGAGACCGGTCGAATCCTGCGTGCCGAAGCGGCACCAGTCGGAGCCGACGCAGGTCTTCACCGTCCTCAGGCCCTTGGCATAGGCGTGGCCGGAGACGAAGCCGGCCTTGCCGAGCTCGGCCCAGACCGCCGGCAGGTCTTCCTTCCGCACTCCCAGCATGTCGATGCGCTGGCCGCCGGTGACCTTCACCGCCGGGATGTTGAACTTTTCCACCACATCGGCGATGGCCCTGAGCTCCGCGGCATTGGTCACGCCGCCCCACATGCGCGGCACGACCGAATAGGTGCCGTCCTTCTGGATGTTGGCGTGGACGCGCTCGTTGATGAAGCGCGACTGATAGTCGTCGGCATATTCATCCGGCCAGTCGCAGACGAGATAGTAGTTGAGCGCCGGCCGGCACTTGGCGCAGCCGCAGGAGGTCTTCCATTCGAGCTCCTGCATCACGGCGGGGATGGTCTTGAGCGCTTTCGCCTTGATGAGGCGGCGCACGTCGTCATGACCGAGATCGGTGCAGGTGCACATGGGCTGCACGGCGGCCGGATTGTAGCTGTCGCCGAGCGTCAGCTTCATCACCTGCTCGACGAGGCCGGTGCAGGAGCCGCAGGAGGCGGAGGCCTTGGTGTGGGCGCGGACGTCGTCGAGCGACGTCAGGCCCTTGCTGGTGATCGCCGAGACGATCTTGCCCTTGCACACGCCGTTGCAGCCGCAGATCTCCGCATCATCCGGCAAGGCTGCAACGGCCGCCGTAGGGTCCAGCGGAGACCCTCCCTGGTAGGCCTGGCCGAAGATGAGCGTCTCGCGCATCTCGGCGATGTCCGTCCCCTTGCGCAGCATGTCGAAGAACCACGCCCCGTCGGACGTTTCACCATACATCACTGCGCCGATGATGCGGTTCTGCTTCAGGACGAGGCGCTTGTAGACGCCGGCCGAGGCGTCGCGCAGCACGATCTCCTCGCGGTCGTCGCCGTCCGCGAAGTCGCCGGCCGAATAGAGGTTGATGCCGGTGACCTTGAGCTGTGTCGCCGTCTCGACGGGGCGGAACGCGGCATCCTCCTTGACCAGCGTCTTGGCGACGACGCGGGCCATGTCATACAGCGGTGCGACGAGGCCGTAGCAGACGCCCTCATGCTCGACACATTCGCCGACAGCGAGGATGTCCGGGTCCGAGGTGACCATCTGGTCGCTGACAACGATGCCCCGCTCCACATGGAGGCCGGCATCGACGGCGATGCGCGTCTCGGGACGTATGCCGACGGCCATGACCACAATGTCGGCGGGGTAGACGGTTCCGTCCTCCAGAAGCACGGCCTCCACTTTCTCCTCACCAAGGATCGCCTTGGTCTGCGCCTTGACGTGGACCTTGATGCCGCGACCCTCCAGTTCCTTCTTCAGGAGATAGCCGGCGGCGGGGTCGAGCTGCCGCTCCATGAGATGGCCCATGAGGTGCAGCACCGTGACCTCCATGCCGCGCAGCCTGAGCGCCGCTGCAGCCTCAAGGCCGAGCAGGCCGCCGCCGATGACGACCGCCCTGGCGCCGGGCTTGCGCGCGGCCTCCACCATGGCGTTGACGTCGTCGAGGTCGCGGAAGGCCATGACGCCGGGCAGATCCTTGCCGGCCACGGGAATGATGAAGGGCGCCGAGCCGGTGGCGATGAGCAGCTTGTCGTAAGGCGTCTCGCCGCCCTTGGAGACGACGACCTTGCGCTTGCGGTCGATCTTCGTGACCGTCTCGCCGAAGCGGCAGGTGACGCCGTTCGCGGCATACCAGGCGGCGTCGTGAGTGACGATGTCGCCGTAGGTCTTCTCTCCCGCCAGAACGGGCGAGAGCATGATGCGGTTGTAGTTGCCGCGCGGCTCGGCGCCGAACAGCGTGACGTCGAAGGCTTCGGGAGCTGCTTCGAAGAGATGTTCCAGCGCACGGCCCGAGGCCATGCCGGCGCCGACGACGACGAGTTTCTGGGTCATGTCCGTCAATCCGTTGTTCATTGGGCGGCGTAGCCGAGGCCGCCGGCGGCGCGGCGTTCCATGCGGCGGATGGCAACGTGCATCCACACGAAGGAGACGGCGACGATGGCGAAGAGCAGCATGAAGCAGCTCGACCACAGGCCGGTGAGATCATTGAGCGCGCCGAAGGCGATCGGCAGGACGAAGCCGCCGAGCCCGCCGATCATGCCGACGAGACCGCCGACCGCGCCGACGTTCTGCGGGTAGTAGACCGGGATGTGCTTGTAGACCGCCGCCTTGCCGAGGCTCATGACGAAGCCGAGGACGAAGGCGACGGCGATGAAGAGCACGGGCCCGACCTCGACATGGAGCGCGACCGGCCCGTTGATGCCGCGCAGCACGTAGTCGCCCGTCGGCAGCGACAGGACGAGCGTGGCGAGCGCCGAGACGGCGAAGGTGCGGTACATGACGGCGCGGGCGCCGATGCGGTCGGACAGGGCGCCGCCATAGGCGCGGAAGATGCTGGCTGGGATCGAATAAGCGGCGCCGACGATGCCGGCCGTCTTGATGTCGAAGCCGTAGACGCCGATGAGGTAGCGCGGCAGCCACAGGGCGAGCGCGACGAAGGCGCCGAAGACGAAGAAGTAGTAGAGGGCGAAGCGCCACACCTGCACGTTCTTCAGCGGCGCGAACTCCGACCAGAAGCTCTTCGGGGCAGGGGCGAGGCCGGCGCGGCGCGCCTTGATGACGGGATCGTCCTCGGTGGTGAACCAGAAGACGAGTGCCATGACGACGAGCACCGCCGCCCAGATGAGCGCCACCGCCTGCCAGCCCCAGGCGATGAGGATGAGGGGCGCGACGAACTTGGTGACCGCGGCGCCGACATTGCCGACGCCGAAGATGCCGAGCGCCGTGCCCTGCCGCTCCGCCGGGTAGAAACGCGCCACATAGGCGACACCGACTGCGAAAGCTCCACTCGCGAGGCCGACGCCCAGTGCCGCGGCCAGCATCTGCGGATAGGTCTGGGCGAAGGCAAGGAGGACGGTGGCGATGGCCGCCGCCAGCATGGTGGCGGTGTAGACGAGGCGGCCGCCGTAGCGGTCCGTCCATACGCCGAGCGCCACGCGCACAAGCGAGCCGGTGAGGATGGGCGTGCCCACGAGCAGCCCGAACTGGGTTTCGGAGAGGCCGAGCTCGTCCTTGATGCGCACGGCGATGATGGAAAAGATCGTCCACACCGCAAAGCAGATGGTGAAGGCGATGGTGGACATGGCGAGAGCCCGCGTCGCTTCGTCCTTGCCGGGCGCAGCTTGGTGGGGTGCGGTCATCATCGGCTCCGTTGGCGGCTCGCGGCCGCGATGGGAAAAGCAAAACAAAAAAGCCGCCGGCCGGGGCCGCACGCACCTCCTCCGGCGGAAGCGCGGGTTCACCCGATCGGCAGCTTTGCCTGCGGCGCCCGCCCTTGGACGCCCTATGTCGGCCGTTACGGCCTTCGCCCTCTTTCTTGCACGAGGCGTGCCAACTCAACGGAAGGAGGCGAATTTTTAGTTGTTACAATGCGTTGGAGCGCCTTGCCGGCGCTTTGGCAGCCTCTGCCCTGCCCTGCCGAATTGCTGAGCGGCGCAGCAATCCGCCCATTTCTTGTGCAGCGCACAACGCGTCCGGCCCGGCGCGTGCCTTGCTACAAGGAGCGCGATTACTTCCCTCCCCCTCGCGGGGAGGGGTTGGGGGTGGGGGGCAGGACGCAAGGACACGGCCTCCTGCATGCTGACCACCCAAACCCCTACCCTCCCTTGCAGAAGGCGGAGATTGGAGACGTCCCGCTGCTCCTACGCCGCCGCCTCCACGAAGCGATGGCGCTCGTAGAGGAACTTCAGCACCGCTTCGCGGCAGCGCAGGTAGGTGCGGTCGGAGGCGAGCGCCAGCCGCTCGCGCGGGCGCGGCAGCGGCACGGTGAGCACCTCGCCGATGGTGGCGGCCGGCCCGTTGGTCATCATCACGATGCGATCGGAGAGCAGCACGGCCTCGTCAACATCGTGCGTGATCATGATCATCGTGTTGCCGAGCCGGGCGTGGATCTCCATCATCTGGTCCTGCAGATGGGCGCGGGTCAGCGCGTCGAGCGCGCCGAAGGGCTCGTCGAGCAGCAGGATCTTCGGCTCCATGGCGAGCGCCCGGGCGATGCCCACGCGCTGCTTCATGCCGCCGGAGATCTCGCCCGGCCGCTTGTCGGCCGCATGGGCCATCTGCACGAGGTCGAGGTTCTCCATGATCCACGCGTGCCGCTCGGCCTTGCTCTTCCGGCCGCGGAAGACCTTCGTGACGGCGAGCGCCACGTTGTCGTAGACGCTGAGCCACGGCAGCAGCGAGTGGTTCTGGAAGACGACGGCGCGGTCCGGCCCCGGCGCGTTGACCTCCCTGTTCTCCAGAAGCACGGCGCCGGAGGAGACCGGCGTCAGGCCGGCGACGAGGTTGAGCAGGGTCGACTTGCCGCAGCCGGAATGGCCGATGATGGAGACGAACTCGCCTTCGTCGATGGTGAGGCGGATGTCGCGCAGGACCTCGCTCACCTTGCCGCCGCGCGAGAAGCTCTTGCCGATGTAGTCGAGCTTGAGATAGCCGCTCATGGGTCTTCTCCCTCAGCTGGCCGCGGGGCCGCGGGTGACGATGACGCCGACGAAACCGACCAGCCGGTCGAGCAGGAAGCCGACGAGGCCGATGTAGACGAGCGCCACGATGATGTCGGTGAGGCGCGAGGAATTCCATGCATCCCAGATGAAGAAGCCGATGCCGACGCCGCCGGTCAGCATCTCGGCCGCGACGATGGCGAGCCAAGAGAGGCCGACGCCGATCCGGAGCCCCGAGAAGATGTAGGGCGCGGCCGCCGGCACCATGATCTTGAAGAAGAACTCCACCTGGTTGAGGCGCAGCACGCGAGCGACGTTGCGATAGTCCTCGGGGATGTTGCGCACGCCGGCGGCGGTGTTGATGATCACCGGCCAGATGGCCGTGATGAAGATGACGAAGATCGCCGATGGCCGCGAATCCATGAAAGCGGCGAGCGAGATCGGCAGCCAAGCAAGCGGCGGCACCGTGCGCAGTACCTGGAAGATCGGATCGAGCCCGCGCATCATCCACACCGACTGTCCGACGAGCGCGCCGAGCAGCACGCCCGCCACCGCGGCGAGGCCGAAGCCGATGGCGACCCGCTCCAGCGAGACGATGACGCGCCAGCCGAGGCCGATGTCCTGCGTGCCGTTGACGAAGAACGGGTCCAGGATCAGGTCGCTGCTCTCGTTCCAGATCTCGCTCGGCGGCGGCAGCGACGACCCGGGGCCCGAGAAGGCCACCTGCCACACGGCAAGGAGAACGAGGAGGACGACGAGGGGCGGTACGATGGATTGTGCGAGCCGCGTGGCAAGAGCGATGATATCGAACCTGCGGGGCACGGCGGGCGGAAGCGTCACCACCGTCGCCTTCTGGCGCTCGGCGGGAAATGCGGCGATCGCATCGCCCTTGATGGACGGCAATGTCATGGGGCTTGCCCTCGTTTTGGCGGAAGGGGCCGGCGCGGGCCGCCGGCCGGCTTTCACGAGACGGCCTTGATGGCGAGGCTGTCGAGATAGGCGGAGGGGTTCTCGGGATCGAAGGTCTTGCCGTCGAAGAACTTTTCCACGCCGCGACTGTCGCCGGCCGGCAGGTCGGCGAGGCCGAGGCCCTTGGCGGCCGCGAGCCACAGGTCCGAGCGATTGGTGGCGTCGACCATGGCCTTGACGTCGACCGACGCGGGGAACTTGCCCCAGCGGATGTTCTCGATCATGAACCAGGTGTCGAGGCTCTTCCAGGGATAGGACGTCTCGCCCTTCTCGCCCCAGAACTTCATGCGCAGGTCGGACCCGGCGACGGTGCGGCCGTTGCCGTAGTTGATGTCCCCCCTGATGCGGCCAACGATGTCCTTGACGGGCACGTTGTACCATTGCCGACGGCCGATGATCTCGGCCATCTCCTGCTTGTTCTCCTGTTTCTCGCACCACTGCTGGGCTTCCATCACCGCCATCAGGATGGCAAGGGTCGCCTTGGGATGCTTGTCCACCCAGTCGGCGCGCATGCCGAGCACCTTTTCGGGGTGCCGGAACCAGATCTCGCCCGTGGTCGCCGCGGTGAAGCCGATCTTCTGGTTGACGAGCTGCTCGTTCCACGGCTCGCCGACGCAGAAACAGTCCATGTTGCCCACCTTCATGTTGGCCACCATCTGCGGCGGCGGCACGACGATGAGGTTGAGGTCCTTGTCCGGGTCGATGCCGCCGGCGGCGAGCCAGTAGCGGATCCACAGGTCGTGCGTGCCGCCGGGGAAGGTCATGGCGGCCGTCACGTCCTTGCCGGACGCCTTCTTCCTGGCGAAAGCCTCCTTCAAGGCGCCGGAATCGAGCTTCACGCCCGTCTCGGCATATTCCTGCGCGACGGAGATGCCCTGACAGTCCTCGTTGAGGTTGAGGAGCGTGTACATCGGCAGCTTCTGGCCGTTCTGCATCACGGCGCCGGAGGAATAGAGGTGGACCTTCGGCCTCAGGATGTGGCCGCCGTCGATGCCGCCTGCGCCGCCGCCGAGCGCCATGTTGTCGCGCGTCGCGCCCCAGGAGGCCTGTTTCTCGATGGCGACGTCCGGCACCTCGTATTTGGCGAAGAGGCCCTTCTCCTTGGCGATGATGAGCGGGGCGGAATCGGTGAGCGCAATGTAGCCGAGGCGCGCGCCGGTGACCTCGGGACCCGAGCCGGCGGCATGGGCGCCGGCCGGCAGCAGCGCCTTGGCGGCGAGGAAGGTCGCGGTGGCGCCAGCCCCCTTCAGGAAGGCGCGGCGCCCGGGAGCCATGGAAAGGGTGGTCGTCTGCGTCCGTTTCATGTCGTCCCCCTCTGGAGCAGGCGGCATCCGCGATCGGTGTGCTGTGCAACAAAAAAGCCGCCGGCCAGGAACAGGCGCCCTCCTCCCGGACGCGCGCTTTCCCTGATCGGCAGCCTTGCCAGCAGCGCCCGACGCTGGACGCCCTATGTGGGCCCTATGGCCTCACGGAAAGGCAACGCAGGAAGCGTGCCAAGTTCCCAATGCGCCAGAATTACGTTGTTTCACAATAGATTATGTCTCGGAAGCGCGAACAGAGACCTGTGGACAAGCGACCAAGGCTTGATCAGATCGCGGCAGCATACCGCACCTTTATTGTGCAGCGCACAAGGATGCTGAAAATGCAGTCAGCTTGCCTTCCGACGCATGCAATCCGTCATGGCCGGGCTCGTCCCGGCCATCCACGCCTTTGATCTTGCTCACCGTGCAAGGCGTGGATGCCCGAGACAAGCGCGGGCATGACGGTCGCGATCAGGGCAACTGGTATCATAGCCGCCCCTCACACCGCCTCGGCCGCCCCCTGCGCTGCGATATAGGCATCGAGATCGTCAGGATCGAACAGGCTGCCGTCGAAAAAACCGTCGGGGCCGAGGATCAGGCTGGCGCCGGCCGAGCCGACGGCGGTTGGCCGCGTCAGCGCGCCCTCCACCTTGGCGTTGGCGCCGGGCAGCGCGACGCCGAGCGGCTTCAGCGCGGCGCGGTAGAGATCGGGCCGGTAGGTCTCGCGCGCAAGGGCGGCATTCGCCGGCGTGTGAAGCACCTGCCCCCAGCGCGCCATCTGGCTGTAGAACCACAGCGCGTGGCTCTTCCACGGGAAGGTGGCACCCCGCGCCTGCGGCACGAAGAAGTCCTCGACCTCCATTGCCGCATCGGGTCCGATGGCGAGGTGCCCCGTGAGCGCCGGCATCAGCCATTCGGCCGGCCGGCCGACATAGGCGGGTGCGGACAGAATGGCGGCGAGTTCCTGCCCGTTGGCCGGATCGGCGCACCACTCGGCCGCGCGATAGAGCGCGCGCAGCAGCGCCGCCAGCGCCTCGGGCGCGGCCTCGGCCCAGCGCGCGTCGGCGGCGAGCACCTTTTCGGGGCTGGAGCGCCAGATCTTCGCCTTCACGGTCGCGATACGACCCGTGCCCAGCATCACGGCCGCCGTGTTCCACGGCTCGCCGACGCAATAGCCGTCGACGACGCCAGAGCCGAGCGCATCCGCCATCAAGGGCGGCGGCAGGATGACGATCTCCACCGACCGGTCGGGATCGATGCCGCAGGCGGCGAGCCAGTAACGCAGGTCGTAGTTGTGGCCGGAGTGCGGGTGGACGACGGCGAAGCGCAGCGGCGGCAGGCCTTGCCGGCCCCGCGCCACGACCACGGCGCGCAGCGCCTTCCCCGCCGCGCGCGGGCTGAGGTCCAGCACGGCGCCGTGCCCGGCCATCGCCTGCCACAGGGCATTGGAGACGGTGACGGCATTGCCGCCGAGGCCGAGCGCCATCGGCACCACGGAGCGCGCCGCGAGCGGCGTCAGGCCGAGGTTGCAGGCGATCGGCATCGGCGCGAGCACATGCGCGACCTGGAAATGGCCGACCGCGAGCCTGTCGCGGATATTGGCCCAGGAGGTCTCGCGCACCAGCTTGAGCGCGACGCCCTCGGCCTCGGCGAAGCCCTTCTCGTGCGCCGCCACGACGAGCGCACTGTCGAGCAGCGGCATGAAACCGGCGGCGATCTCGTGCGGCGCCTCGCTCATCCCTCGTCTCCCGGTTCGAGCAGCCCCGCGGCGGTGACGAGGCTCTGGGCGATCTCGGCGATCTTGCGGTTCTGGTTCATCGCCGTCTTGCGCAGGAGCGCATAGGCCGCCTCCTCCGTCATGCCGCGCGACTTCATGAGGATGCCCTTGGCGCGCTCGACCAGCTTTCGGTCGGCGAGTTCGCTGCGCGCTTCCTCCAGCTCCCGCGACAGGCGGGCAAAGGCGTTGAAGCGGCTGATGGCCATGTCGAGGATGGGCTTGACCCGCTCCTGCTTCAGCCCGTCGACGACATAGGCCGATACGCCGGCCTCGACCGCCGCCTCGATGGAGGCCTGGTCGGAGCGGTCGACGAACATGGCGATGGGGCGCTTCACGGCCCGCGAGAGCTGGAACATGTTCTCCAGCATGTCGCGGTTGGGGTTCTCGAGGTCGATGACGATGACGTCGGGGTTGATCTCGGCGATGCGGCGGGCAATGCCGGTCACGTCGTGCACCAGGGTGACGTTGTCATGGCCGGCCTCGCGCAGCCCCGCCTCGATGATGGAGGCGCGAATGCGGTTTTCATCGATCACGAGAATGGCGAGCGACGCACGGGGCATGCCCGCATCATGCTCATGCCGCCGTTTTGTGCAACGCGGCATGCTGCAAAAAGATCGGGCACGGGCTGCCACTCGCGTAGCCGTTCGGCGCCCCCGAAAACGGCCGTGGCGGTGCAGCGCGAAGGCGCTTAAGAATACGCTCGAGGCACGCGAGCGATCGCGGCATGCCGGGAGAACGTCGATGTACCAGCCGCCCCATTTCCGCGAGGAGAGGCTCGAGGTCCAGCACGCGCTGATCCGCGCCCATCCCCTCGGCCTGCTGATCTCCTCGGGCGAGGATGGCCCCCTCGCCAATCCGGTGCCGTTCCTGCTCGATGCGGCAGCGGCCCCGAAGGGCGTGGTCAGGGCGCATCTGGCCCGCGCCAACCGGCAATGGCAGGCGCTCGCGGCCGGTGAGCCCGCCCTCGCCGTCTTCCAGGGCGTCGATACCTATGTGACGCCCTCCTGGTACGAGACGAAAAAGGAGACAGGCAAGGTCGTGCCGACGTGGAACTATGCGATCGTGCAGGTGCGCGGCCCGGTGCGCGTCATCGAAGACCGGGAATGGCTGCGGCGCCAGATCACGGCGCTGACCGCGCAGCACGAGGAGGGCCGCACGCAACCCTGGGCCGTGACGGACGCGCCGGAGGATTTCGTGGCGGCGCAGCTCAAGGGCATCGTCGGCATCGAGATGACGATCGAGAGCATCGAGGGCAAGTGGAAGGTGAGCCAGAACCGCCCCGCCCCCGACCGCATCGGCGTCGCCGAAGGCCTCGCCGCCGAGACCGACCCGCAGGCTGCCCGGATGGAGCGGCTGGTGCGAGACTATGGTGGGGTGTGAGGTGTGATGGCTGCCAGCGAATGAAGCACCATATGCTCCATTTCCCTCTAGACCGTAAACCCATAAACGGCTCTGGGTTCCCTGACGGTGGCAATTGTGATTCAAGCTCCTTTTCGGGAGCTTTGCGAGATCGTGTCCATCCGCATCTGGCTACGCGGTTATGAGTCTACGGCCTAGGCCGTAAACCCATAAACGGCTCTGGGTTCCCTGACGGTGGCGATTGTGATTCAAGCTCCTTTTCGGGAGCTTTGCGATGGGCCGCTACGATCTGACGGATTTCGAATGGGAGGCGATCCGGCCTCACCTTCCCAACAAGTCGCGGGGCGTGCCTCGCGTGGATGACCGGCGGGTTCTCAATGGCATCTTCTGGTGCCTGCGCTCGGGCGCGCCGTGGGCGGACATGCCGGCGCGCTACGGGCCGCCGACCACGATCTACAACCGCTTCAACCGATGGCGGA
>NZ_LIOL01000008.1 GCF_001418005.1 Chelatococcus sambhunathii
AAGCCAGCGACCTCGCGAGTGCCAAAGACCTGATCGGGCATCTCGCGCCGGGCTCAATGCTGCTGGCCGACAAGGGATACGACGCCAACGACCTGCGCGCTGCCGTCGCCGAGCGGAACGCATGGGCGAACATCCCGCCCAAGCGCAACCGCAAGGACCCGATCTGCTTCTCCAGGCACCTCTACAAGGCGCGCAACCTCGTCGAGCGCTTCTTCAACAAGATCAAACACTTCCGCCATATCGCCACCCGCTTCGACAAGACGGCGGAAAACTTCCTCGCCGCCGTGAAGCTCGCGTCCATCCGCATCTGGCTACGCGGTTATGAGTCTACGGCCTAAAATTTACGTCCCTGACAATTTTATTATTCTCTAATATATATGGCATCGACATAAGAAGTAGCATGATTGCTACTATAGTTATTGTGCAGATTGATTTCAGAGGTATGAATGAATAAACCAAAACAACGGGAAGTGTGATATCGATTTGAGTGGCGTCTATGCCAAACTGGCCGATATATGATGTAATATATGCCCATCCGCTGAAGTATATTACAGCTACGGGGCTTGCTGCCAGTGCTCCGTCGACCAACGTGGTGCGGGCTCTGTCCATGGGGGTGTCTCCACGCATTTGTAGAAAGGCTTAACAAATAATCGTTCATGACAAAATCGGGCATTCGCTGGGAATAGAGCGAGACCCTACCTTCCGTAGCGGGGTTGAATGAAACATCCGATCGCACGATGGCGATCTTTTCCGCCGCGTGAACGGCACCCATTGCCTTTCTCGTCCATCTCTGGCATAAGCCCGGCCTCGTTCAGATCGCCCGGCTCGTTACGGGCTGCCGTGGCGGTCTGCAGCGCTTTCGAGCACATGGGCCGGTGATCGGCGCCGTTCGGGGAGCGGGCTCGCGGGATTGTCCGCGAGAGGCAAAGGCTTCGTGAAGGCACCGGCAGCGGCGGACAAGGGAAGCAAAATGCCCAAGCTTAAGACGAAGTCGAGCGCCAAGAAGCGCTTCAAGATCTCCGGGACCGGCAAGGTCATCGCCGCGCAGGCCGGCAAGCGCCACGGCATGATCAAGCGGACCAACAAGTTCATCCGCAACCAGCGGGGCACCACCGTGCTCTTCGAGGGCGACGCGAAGAACGTCAAGAAGTTCTTCCTGCCCAACGGCTGAAGCCAAACGCCCCCAGTTCCAGGAGATTAGCTCATGGCCCGCGTCAAGCGTGGCGTGACCGCTCACGCCAAACACAAGAAGGTCCTCAAGGCCGCCAAGGGTTTCTACGGCCGCCGCAAGAACACGATCCGCACCGCCAAGGCGGCTGTCGATCGCGCGATGCAGTACGCCTATCGCGACCGCAAGAACAAGAAGCGCACGTTCCGCGCCCTGTGGATCCAGCGCCTCAACGCTGCGGTGCGCGAGCACGGCCTGACCTACAGCCGATTTATCGACGGCCTCGGCAAGGCCGGGATCGAGATCGACCGCAAGGTTCTGTCGGACATCGCCATCCGCGAGCCGGAGAGCTTCAAGTCGATCGTCGAGAAAGCCAAGGCTGCGCTGCCCGCAGCCTGATGCCTGTGGCGCCTGCCGGGGCAGGATCATCCGATCCCGCCCCGCGGCCGTGCCGCAGCAGCGCATCCGCCCTACCGAGGCCCTGGAAGCGATGAGCGGCGCCCTGCGCCGCTCGCCTCATCGCGGCCCGAGGGCTTGACGGTCCTTCGGCCGTTGCCGACAAGCGGTAACCACCCCGAGGGACCGATGACCGATATTCCTACTCTCGAACGCACGCTCATCGGCGCCGTCGCCGCCGCGGCGGACGAGGCCGCGCTCGAAGCCGTGCGCGTCTCCGCGCTGGGCAAGAAAGGCAGCGTTTCCGAGCTCCTGAAGACGCTCGGCGCCATGACGCCAGAAGAGCGGCGCGAAAAGGGCCCGCTCATCAACGGCCTGCGCGACCGTGTCAATGCCGCCATCGCCGAGCGCAAGGCCAAGCTCGAGGAGAAGGCACTCGCCGCGCGCCTCGCGGCCGAGCGCGTCGACGTCACGCTGCCGCTCCAGGAAGGGCCGCAGACGCGCGGGCGCATCCACCCCATCTCGCAGGTCATCGACGAACTGACGGCGATCTTCGCCGACATGGGCTTCTCCATCGCCGAGGGGCCGGACATCGAGACCGACTTCTACAACTTCACGGCGCTCAACTTCCCCGCCGGCCATCCGGCCCGGGACATGCACGACACCTTCTTCCTGCCGCCTGACGACAACGGCGAGCGCAAGGTGCTGCGCACGCACACGAGCCCGGTGCAGATCCGCACCATGCTCGGCCAGAAGCCGCCGATCCGCGTCATCATCCCGGGCCGGACCTACCGCTGCGACTCGGACCAGACGCACACGCCGATGTTCCACCAGGTGGAGGGGCTCGTCATCGACAAGTCCTCCCACATCGGCCACCTGAAGTGGATCCTCGAGGAGTTCTGCAAGGCCTTCTTCGAGGTCGACCAGGTGAAGATGCGCTTCCGCCCCTCCTTCTTCCCCTTCACCGAGCCGTCGGCGGAGGTGGACATCCAGTGCTCGCGCAAGGGCGGCGAGATCCGCTTCGGCGAGGGCGACGACTGGCTGGAGATCCTGGGATGCGGCATGGTGCACCCCAACGTGCTCCGCAACTGCGGGCTCGACCCGGACGAGTACCAGGGCTTCGCCTGGGGCATGGGCATCGACCGCATCGCGATGCTGAAATATGGCATGCCGGACCTGCGTCCCTTCTTCGAGGCGGACGTGCGCTGGCTGTCGCACTACGGCTTCCGCCCGCTCGACCTGCCGACGCTGGCCGGAGGGCTGTCGTCGTGATGGCCGAGGCCGGGATGGTGCTGCCCTCTCCCCCCTCGTGGGGGAGAGCTGGAGAGGGGGGGCGGTACCGCCGCTCGAAGGCTTCGATCTGGATGGCGCGCGGCTTCCCTCCCTCCCTAACCCTCCCCCACGAGGGGGGAGGGGATCCGCGGGAGGACATCGGCGTGCGCAACGGGCAACGCGACCGGGCAAGGCGCCTGCGCCGGGACCTCACACCGGCTGAACGCAAGCTCTGGCATGCGTTGACGGTCCACCGCTTCCACGGCCTGCACGTGCGCCGGCAGGCGCCCGTCGGCCGCTACATCGTGGACTTCGTTTGCCATGAGGCCCGTCTCGTCATCGAAGTGGACGGTGCACAGCACGGTTTCGAGGTCCGCAGCGCGGCGGATGCCGCCCGTGACACCTGGCTCGAACAGCAGGGCTACCGCGTCCTGCGTTTCTGGAATGGGCAGGTGCTGAACGAATTCGACAGCGTCCTCGATACCATCCTGGCTGCCGTCGCTCACCGCCATCCTTCCTCCGTGTCCCGCCTCACCGAGGGCGGTTCTGGTGGAGCTGTCTCATGAAGTTCACCCTCTCCTGGCTCAAGGACCACCTCGATACCGACGCGACGGTCCAGGACGTCGCCGACACGCTCAACCGCATCGGCCTCGAGGTCGAGGCAGTGGAGGACAAGGCGGCGCTCTTCGCGCCCTATGTCATCGCGCATGTCGTCTCGGCCGAGCAGCATCCCAATGCCGACCGGCTCCGCGTCTGCATGGTCGACACCGGCCGCGGCGAGCCGCCGGTGCAGGTCGTCTGCGGCGCGCCCAACGCGCGCACTGGCATGAAGAGCGTCTTCGCCCCGGCCGGCACCTACATTCCCGGCAAGGGCATCACGCTGACGGTCGGCACCATCCGCGGCGTCGAGAGCCGCGGCATGCTGTGCTCGGCCTTCGAGCTCGAATTGTCGGACGACCACGAGGGCATCATCGACCTGCCCGAGGATGCGCCGGTCGGCCAGCCCTTCGCGGCCTATGCGGGCATCGACGATCCCGTGATCGAGATCGCCGTGACGCCGAACCGGGCCGACGCGCTCGGCATCGCCGGCATCGCACGCGACCTCGCCGCCGCGGGCCTCGGCCGTTTGAAGACGCCGGCGGTCGCGGCCGTTCCCGGCAAAGGCCCGTGCCCGGTCTCCGTCTCGCTCGCCTTCACGGGCGAAGACGCGCACCTGTGCCCGGCCTTCGCGCTGCGCCTCGTGCGCGGCGTGAAGAACGGCCCGTCGCCCGCGTGGCTGCAGCGGCGCCTGAAGGCCATCGGCCTCAGGCCCATCAACGCCCTCGTCGACATCACCAACTACATCACCTTCGACCGCGGGCGGCCGCTGCACGTCTTCGACGCGAAGAAGGTCACGGGCAACCTCGTCGTGCGTCATGCGCGCGACGGCGAGGAGGTGCTGGCGCTCGACGGGCGTAGCTACGCACTCGACCCGTCCATGGTCGTCATCGCCGACGACAACGGCGTTGAATCGATCGGCGGCATCATGGGCGGCGAGCATTCCGGCTGCGACGAGACGACCACCGACGTACTGATCGAGTCGGCGCTCTGGGACCCGCTCAACATCGCCCAGACGGGGCGCAAGCTCGGCATCGTCTCCGACGCGCGCTACCGCTTCGAGCGCGGGGTCGATCCTGCCTTCTGCGAGCCGGGCCTCGCGCTCGCGACGCAGATGGTGCTCGACCTGTGCGGCGGCGAGGCGAGCGAGGCGACGCTCGCCGGCACCATTCCCGATACCCGGCGGGCGCTCGCCTTCCCCTATGCGGAGGTCAAGCGCCTCACCGGCCTCGACCTGCCGGCCGAGACTATGCGCGGTACGCTCGAAGCGCTCGGCTTCCTCGTCGCCGGCACGGGCGACGTCGTCGAGGTGATGCCGCCGTCGTGGCGGGCGGATATCGAGGGCAAGGCCGACCTCGTCGAGGAGGTGATGCGCATCACCGGGCTCGACAACGTGCCGGCCGTGCCCTTCCCCCGACTCGAGGCGGCGGTCGCCAAGCCCGTGCTGACGTTGTTGCAGAAGCGCACACGCCTCGCCAAGCGCACGCTCGCCGCGCGCGGGCTCGTGGAGGCCGTCACCTGGTCCTTCATCGGCAAGGCCGAGGCGGGGCTGTTCGGCGGCGGCGATCCGCGCCTCGCGCTCGCCAACCCGATCGCACCCGAGCTGTCTGACATGCGGCCGAGCCTCGTGCCGGGCCTCGCCAGGGCGGCGCAGAAGAACGCCGACCGCGGCCATCCGGACGTCGCGCTGTTCGAGGTCGGCCAGGTCTTCGCCTCCGACGAGCCGGAAGGGCAGACGATCGTCGCCTGCGCCCTGCGCCGCGGCACGGCACGGGCGGAGGGCGTCGGCCGCCGCTGGGACGGCGAAGCGAAGCCCGTCGATGTCTTCGACGCCAAGGCCGATGCCATGGCGCTGCTCGCCGCGCTCGGCATCCCGACGGGCGGGCTGCAGATCGTGCCCGGCGGTCCGGACTGGTACCACCCGGGCCGCTCGGCGACACTGCAGTTCGGCCCGAAGGCCGTCATCGGCGCCTTCGGCGAGCTTCACCCGCGTATCTTGAAGGCGCTTGACATCAAGGGTCCGCTCGTCGCCTTCGAACTGACGCTCGATGCGCTGCCGGCGCCCAAGGCGAAGCCGACCAAGATGAAGCCGAAGCTGGCCCTGTCCGACTTCCAGCCGCTGACGCGCGACTTCGCCTTCGTTGTCGACCGCGAGGTCGCGGCGGCGGAGATCGTCAAGTCGGCCGGTGCGGCCGACCGCAACCTCGTCACCGACGTCACGGTCTTCGACGTCTACGAGGGGCCGCACGTCGGCGAGGGCAAGAAGTCCGTCGCCATCGCCGTGACGCTGCAGCCGACCGACAAGACGCTCACCGATGCTGAGATCGAGGCCGTCTCGGCGAAGATCGTCGAGCAGGTGGCGAAGAAGACCGGGGCGACGCTCAGGGGATAGGGCGGCATCATTGGCCCGCGTCTCTCGTTGTGCCGGATAGGCGCGATCGAGTCTTCGGAGCCGAGCGACCTGTCTCCCTCCTCGCCGCAAGCGGGGGGAGCGAGGTGTGGCGCTCCGGCTGTTGCGCCCTGTATAAGGGGCCGTCTCCGGAGCCGAACGTCGTGCGCCTTCTCGCCGTCCTCGCCCTCGTCTGCCTTGCCTGCGCCGCGCTGGCCCAGGGCAAGCCGCGCACGATCGCGGACTGCGAGCGGATCGACGAGCCGCTCGCCTACAACGCCTGTCTAGCCTCCTTCGGCCCCAGGCAGGGGCAGCGCAATTTCGTGCCGGCAGGAGAAGCCGCGGCGGAAAGTGCGCAGCGGGCAGCGCCGGCGCGCGGCATGAAGGGCGCCGTTTCCTCCGGCCGCCGCAAGGACGGCAAGGCCTTCGTCATCTTCGACGTGACGCCCGGCAAGCGCTGAAGTTCAGCCGTCGGCGGCGACGGCCGCCGTGCCGCTCAGCGGGTTCTCCGGGTCCCATCCGTACGTCAGGGTCTCGAAGCGCATGGAGCGCGCATCGACCATCAGCAGGCGGCCGACGAGCGGCTCGCCGAAGCCGACGATGGCGCGGATGACCTCGAGAGCCATCAGCGAGCCCATGACGCCGGCGAGCGCGCCGAGGATGCCGGCCTCCTCGCAGGTGGGCACCGTGCCGGGGGGCGGCGGGCTCGGAAAGAGACAGCGGTAGGTGGGGTTGGGCGTGCCGTCCGGGCCGCGCTCGAAGGGGCGCAGCGTCGTCAGCGACGCGTCGAAGGTGCCGAGCGCCGCCGTGACGAGCGGCTTTTTCTCGTAATAGCAGGCATCCGCCACGGCATAGCGCGTGGCGAAATTGTCGGAGCCGTCGGCAACGACGTCATAGGCCGCGACGAGGGCGCGCACATTCTCGGCATTCAAGCGCAGCGGGTGGCGCGCGACGGTGACATGAGGATTGAGCCGGGCGATGGCCGCGGCGGCGCTGTCGACCTTCGGCGTACCGACGTCCGCCGTGCCGTGGATGATCTGGCGCTGGAGGTTGGACAGGGAGACGACGTCGTCATCGACAATGCCGAGCGTGCCGACGCCGGCCGCGGCGAGATATTGCAACAGCGGCGCGCCGAGCCCGCCGGCGCCGATGGCGAGAACGCGCGCCTTCTTCAGTTTCAGTTGCCCGGGGCCGCCGACATCGCGCAGCACGATGTGGCGGGCATAGCGCTCGATCTCTTCGGGGGACAGGCTGGCAGCATTCGTCATGGCGCGACAATAGCCCCGGGCGCGGCGGGCCGGAAGGCGGCGCGGTGATGGCTGTGCATGGTGCCTGCCGGGCGGGTCGGGCGGCTCTTGGAATCCGCTGCCGAGCCGTGCCATCGTAGATGCCAAGCGGGCGCGGCCAGGAAGCCGACGCCCGCATGCCACGAAGGGGAAGCTTCCATGCGTTTCAGGACCCTCGGCCTCGCGCTCGCCGGTCTCGCCGCCAGCGCCGCAGCCGCGCTCGCGCAGGATTTCAAGCCCGCCATCGTCTATGACCTCGGCGGCAAGTTCGACAAATCCTTCAACGAAGGCGTCTATGACGGCGCCGAGAAGTTCAAGGCCGAGACCGGTGTCGCCTATCGCGATTTCGAGCCGCAAAACGACGCCCAGCGCGAGCAGGCACTGCGCCGCTTCGCGCGCGACGGCTATTCCCCCATCGTCGCCGTCGGCTTCAGCCAGGCAAGCGCGGTAGAGAAGGTGGCCGGCGAATTTCCCGACCTGAAGTTCGCCATCATCGACATGGTGGTCGAGCGGCCGAACGTGCAGTCGATCCTTTTCAAGGAGCAGGAAGGCTCCTTTCTGGTCGGCATGCTGGCGGCGATGGCCTCGAAGACCGGTAAGGTCGGCTTCGTCGGCGGCATGGACGTGCCGCTCATTCGCGCCTTCGCCTGTGGTTACGTGCAGGGTGTCAAGCACGCCAACCCGCAGGCCGAGATCTTCCAGAACATGACCGGTACGACGGGTGCGGCCTGGAACGACCCGGTGAAGGGCGGCGAACTTGCCAAGAGCCAGATCGACCGTGGCGCCGATGTCGTCTACCACGCCGCCGGCGGCACCGGCATCGGCGTGCTGCGCGCGGCGGCCGATGCCGGCAAGCTCGGCATCGGCGTCGATTCCAACCAGAACGGCCTGCACCCGGGCAAGGTGCTGACCTCGATGCTGAAGCGCGTCGACACGGCGACTTACAAGACCTTCATGGATGCCAAGGACGGAAAATGGCAGTCTGGCGTCGTGAACCTGGGGCTCGCTGAGGAGGGCGTGGCCTGGGCGCTCGACGATAACAACCGCTCGCTCATTACCCCGGAGATGAAGGAGGCGGTCGACAAGGCTGCCGAGGAGATCAAGGCCGGTACCATCAAGGTGCACGACTATCGCTCCGACAACAAATGCCCCGTCTGAGCGGCCAGGGTCGTCACGCGTGATGAGCGCAGCGGTCGAGCCTCCGGCGATCGAACTCGTCGACATCGACAAGCGCTTCGGGCCCGTGCGGGCGAACGACCGTGTCAACCTCTCGGTGGCGCGGGGCACGGTGCACGGCATCGTCGGCGAGAACGGCGCCGGCAAGTCGACGCTGATGTCGATCCTCTACGGCTTCTACGAGGCCGATGGCGGCGAGATCCGTGTCGACGGCACGCCGGCCCGCATCCGCAGCCCGGCTGATGCGATCCGCCTCGGCATCGGCATGGTCCACCAGCACTTCATGCTGGTGGACAGCCTTTCCGTTGTCGAGAACGTCATGCTCGGCGCCGAGGGCGGGGCGCTTCTCGACCGGGGCCTCGCCCGGGCGCGGGCGGAGCTTGACCGCCTCGCCGCCGACCACGGCCTTGCCGTCGACGTCGATGCGCGCGTCGGCGACCTGCCGGTCGGCCTGCAGCAGCGCGTCGAAATCCTGAAGGCGCTCTATCGCGGCGCCGATGTGCTCATCCTCGACGAACCGACAGCGGTGCTGACGCCGCCGGAGGCGAAGGCGCTCTTCGGCCTCTTGCGCACGCTGCGCGAGGCAGGCAAGACCGTGCTCCTCATCACGCACAAGCTCGAGGAGATCATGGCGGTGACCGACCGGGTCTCGGTGATGCGCCGCGGGCAGATGGTCGCCACGCTCGACACCGCCGCGACATCCCCGCCCGAACTCGCCGAACTCATGGTGGGCCGCAAGGTGCTGCTGCGGGTGGATAAGCGCCCGCTTGCCGCCGGTGAGCCGCGGCTCGCGGTGGAGAACCTCTCCGTCGTCGACGAGCGAGACTGCCTGCGCGTAGCGGAGGTGTCCTTCACCGTCCGGGCCGGCGAAATCGTCGGCATCGCCGGGGTTGCCGGCAACGGTCAGAGCGAGCTCATGGAGGCGATCGCCGGCATGCGACGGCCGACGCTCGGCACCATCGCGCTCGACGGCACGGTGCTGACGCGCGAGGCGCATACGCCGCATAACCTGCGCCGGTTGGGCCTTCTGCACGTGCCGGAGGACCGGCTGCGCACCGGGCTCGTGCCGGCCTTTCCCGCCTATGAGAGCGCCGCGCTCGGCTTCACCGACGATCCGGCCTACGGGCGCGGCCTGTTGCTGGAACGCGGCCGCATGATCGCCCACCTGGCCGACAGGATGGCGGCGTATGACGTGCGTCCGCCCGACCCGCTGCTGAAGACCTCGAAATTCTCCGGCGGCAACCAGCAGAAAATCGTGCTGGCGCGAGAGATCGAGCGGGCGCCGAAGGTGCTGATCGTCGGCCAGCCGACGCGCGGGGTCGATATCGGCGCCATCGAGTTCATCCACCGCCGGCTGATCGCGCTGCGCGACGCCGGGGTTGCCGTTCTTCTCGTTTCCGTGGAGCTCGAAGAGATCATGAGCCTCGCCGACCGGATCCTCGTCATGTGCGGCGGGCGCATCACCGGCGAGCGGCGGCCGGAGGCGACGGACGAGCGCGACCTCGGCCTCCTGATGGCGGGCGTGGAGGGGCGGGCATGAGCACGCCGATCGACCTGCCGCGCTGGGCGGACGTCATCCTCGTGCCGGCGCTCAGCGTCGCGGCGGCCTTCGCGGTCGCCGGTCTCGTCGTCGCGGGCATCGGGGAAGACCCGTTCACGGCGACGCGCCTCCTGATCGCCGGCAGCCTCGGCTCGGTCGAAGGCGTCGGCTTCACGCTCTACTACACGACGAACTTCATCTTCACCGGCCTTGCCGTGGCGCTCGCCTATCACGCCGGCCTCTTCAACATCGGCGGCGAGGGGCAGGCGACGGTCGCCGGCATCGGCGCGGCCCTCGTCTGCCTCTACGCCGATTTCCTGCCCGGTGTCCTCCTCATCCCTGCCGGCATCCTCGGCGCGGCGGCCTTCGGCGCGCTGTGGGGCTTCGTGCCCGGCTACCTGCAGGCGCGACGGGGCAGCCACATCGTCATCACGACGATCATGTTCAACTTCCTCGCCGCGACGCTCATCGTCTATCTCGTCGTCAATGTCATTGGCGAGCGGGGTGTCACGGAGACGCGCGCCTTCGCGCGCCACGCCGTCATCCCCTATGTGCACGAGGCGCTGCGGGCGCTCGGCATCGCGGCGCCAACCTCGCCGCTCAACTTCACCTTTCTCCTCGCCCTCGCCGCGGCGGCAGGCGTGTGGGCGCTCGTCTACCGCTCACGCCTCGGCTACGCCATCCGCACCGTCGGCGCCAATCCCTCCGCCGCCGTCTATGCCGGCATCTCGCCGGCGCGCATGATCATGGTGGCCATGACCCTGTCGGGCGCGCTCGCCGGCGGGCTCGCGGTCAACGAGCTCATGGGTGTGCAGCACCGGCTGCTGCTCGAGTTCACCTCCGGCTACGGCTTCGTCGGCATCGCCGTGGCGCTAATGGGCCGTGCGCATCCGGCGGGCGTCATCTTCGCGGCGCTTCTCTTCGGCGTGCTCTACCAGGGCGGGGCGGAACTCGCCTTCGACATGCCGGCCATCACCCGTGACATGGTTGTCGTCATCGGCGGCGTGATCGTTCTGTTCGCCGGCGCGCTCGAGGGGCTGTTCAGGCGCCTTGCGGCGCGGCTTGTCGCACTCGGCACGGGGTTTGTGGCGGCGCGGCGCGTGCGCACGGCCGAGGAGGGGTGAGCCATGGACCTCGTCTCGCTCCTCGCCGTGCTCGATTCGGCCGTGCGGCTGTCCATACCGCTCCTGTGCGCCTGCCTCGCAGGGCTTTGGTCCGAGCGCTCGGGCGTTGTCGACATCGGGCTCGAGGGCAAGATGCTGGTCGCCGCCTTCGCGGCGGGCGCCGCCGCCCATGCGAGCGGATCGGCCATCGCGGGGCTTTTCGCCGGCCTTGCGGCGTCCGTCGCGTTCGCACTGGTGCACGGCTTCTCGGCCATCAGCCAGCGCGGCAACCAGATCGTCTCGGGCGTCGCCATCAACATGCTGGCGGCAGGCCTGACGGCAATCGTCGGCAATGCCTGGTATCACCAGGGCGGGCGCACCCCGCCGGTGGACGGGGCGGCGCGCTTCGGCGAGATCACGCTGCCGGGCGCTGAGGCGCTGTCGGGCATTCCTTTGCTCGGGCCGCTTTACCGCGAGGTCGTGTCCGGCCATTCGCTGCTTGTCTATCTCGCGATTCTTGCTGTTATCGCCACATGGTGGACGCTGGCGCGCACGCGTTTCGGCCTGCGCCTCAGAGCGGTCGGCGAGAACCCGGCCGCGGTTGACACGGCTGGCATTTCCGTCGCCGGGCTGCGCTATGCCGCGGTGGTCCTTGCCGGCCTCCTGTGCGGGCTCGGCGGCACCTATCTCGCGCTGGCGCAGGCCGCCGGCTTCCTGCCGCACATGACGGCGGGCAAGGGCTTCATTGCGCTCGCCGCTCTCATCTTCGCCAAGTGGCGAGCCTGGCCGGCGCTCGGCGCCTGCCTGCTCTTCGGTCTGCTCGACGCGGTGGCCATCCGCATCGAGGGCGTGCCGCTGCCTGTCATCGGCCGAGTGCCGGTGCAGGCCATCCAGGCGCTGCCCTATCTCATGACGGTCGTCCTGCTCGCGGGCTTCATCGGCCGGGCGGTGCCGCCGCGGGCTTCCGGCATCCCCTATGTCAAGGAGCGGTGAGATGAGCCTCCTCGACGACCTCTTCCGCGCGGCGAGCGCGGCGCGCGAGAAGGCCTATGCGCCCTATTCGCGCTTCGCCGTCGGGGCCGCCGTGGCGACGCCGGGCGGCGAGATCTTCGCCGGCTGCAACGTGGAGAACGCGTCCTACCCGGTCGGTTCCTGCGCCGAAGCCGGCGCCATCGCCGCCATGATCGCGGCAGGCGGGCGGCGCATTGCAGCGGCCCTCGTGGTGGGCGAGGGCACGGCGCTCGTCACGCCCTGCGGCGCCTGCCGGCAGCGCTTGCGCGAATTCGCGCGCGAGGATACGCCCGTGCATGTCTGCGGGCCGGAAGGGTTGCGGCGCAGCTTCACGCTCGGGGAACTGCTGCCCTTGTCCTTCGGGCCGGACAATTTGACGAACGACGGGTGAGGCCATGACCGGAACGGCCGAGAGCGACGTGAAGCTGCGGGACGAGGCCCTCGGCCTGCTTGCGGAGCGCGGCATCGCGGGGCCCTTCGACGCCGCGCTGGTGCTTGGCACCGGCCTCGGCAACATCGTCGAGGATGTCGAGGAGGCGCGCGAGGTGCCCTATGCCGACATTCCCGGCTTTCCGGTCAGCGGCGTCTCGGGCCATGCGGGGCGGCTCATCGCCGGCCGCGTCGAGGGGCGGCGGGTCCTCATCTACGGGGGGCGGGCGCATTACTACGAGACCGGCAATGCGGCCGTCATGCGCGCGCCGATCAATCTCCTGACCGGGCTCGGCAGCCCGCCGCTCGTGCTCACCAATGCCGCCGGCTCGCTCCGGGCGGATATCCGCCCCGGCAGCCTCGCCCTGATCACGGACCACATCAACTATTCCGGTCTCAACCCGCTCATTGGCGACACCGGCGATGGGCGCTTCGTGCCCATGACGCACGCCTATGACGAGATGCTGCGCAAGCGGATGATGCTGGCGGCGAAGACGGCCGGCATCACCCTCAATTCCGGCGTCTACATGTGGTTCTCGGGGCCCAGCTTCGAGACGCCGGCGGAGATTCGTATGGCCCGTATGGTCGGCGCCGATCTCGTCGGCATGTCGACTGTGCCCGAGGTCATCCTCGCCCGCCGCTTCGGCCTGCGCGTCGCGGCCTTGTCGGTGGTGACAAACCTGGCCGCCGGCCTCGAGGGAGCGACCCCGAGCCACGGCGAGACGAAGGACGTCGCAACCCTCGCCGCCGTGACGCTGCGGCGGCTGCTGCGGGCCTTCCTCGCGACGCGTGACGAGCGGTGAGAGGTGGCGGCTGGCGCTTGATGCCCTTCAACAGGCACTCTCTGCAAGTCCATCCTCGCATCTACTTTGCACGATGCCCTGAATAATCAATTCACCGGCGTCTCTATTCTCATATCCATCCGGCGATCGTAGATATCCGCCATCCAATTATATGAGCTGAATGCAGTGCGGCTCGCGGCCGCGGGCCCGGACCATCCGGCGCGAGCGTGGCGCGCCGCGAACATCGATCGCTTTGCCGCGATCGGGAAGGAACGACCATGATCGTGCACGGATGGAGCGCAGGCGTTCGCATGTTGCGCGCGCGGCGCTACCGGCGGGCAGCCTTGGCCGCCGTGATTGCGGGGCTTGCTGCACCGGGAGCGTGGGCCACCGAGCCTGCGTGGCCCACCCTGTCCTATGACTACATCGCGCTCGACGAGGATGTCCGGGACGTGTTGACGGAGTTCGGCAACCACATGCGCATTCCGGTGAAGCTCAGCGACCGCGTGCGGGGCCGCGTGCGCGGCGGCATCATGCCCGCGGCGCCGCGGACATATCTCGACGACCTGTGCGGCCGTTTCGGGCTCTCCTGGTACTACGACGGCACGACGCTGCACATCTCGTCGAGCGACGAACAGCGGACGGAGATTGTCGAATATGGCTCGGCTTCCCCGGAGGAGCTGCTGAAAGCGCTGCGCGAACTCGGGGTGGCCGACGCGCGCTATCCCGTCCGCCTCGCGCAGGGGCGGAGCGTCCTTTCGATTTCCGGACCGCCGGTCTACCGAGCCCTGGTGCGCCAGACGCTGGCGTCGCTGATGAAGGGGGGCACGCCGGAGGCACGTGTTCGGGTCTTTCGCGCCGGTGCTGAGAGTTCGTCGTGATCTTTCGATTGTTCGTGGCGCGTGTAGACAGAGTTATGCCCGTAGCGACTGTCGCCCGGCGGGGTGTCGCCGGTATGATCCTTGTAATCGATTGTATTCATTATCTTAAATTGCGGGGAAGCGAGGCAGCATGAACGAGATGCGCGGGATCGACAAACTGGAGCGGCGACAGTCCGGCGGGCTCGATCAGGAACTTATTGAAAAGATGCAGATCTTCATCGAGCAGGCAAAGAATGAGCGTCCCAGGGCGGGCGACACCGCGAATGCCGCTCCGCTCGCCATGCTTCGTTCGGCCGAGGCACCCGCCGTGCCCGGCGACGGAAGAGAGTGAGCCGACGTCGATCCGACTTCTTCTGCGCGCCATCCGGCAGCCGACGGCGCATCCGCTTTCGCCATGGAACTGGTCATGAACGCTACTTCAGCCATCAGCGGCTTTCTGGGCGACGCCGTGAAGCCGCTCGATCCAGCCGAGCCGACGCAGCCGGTGCAGGCATTTCAGTGGTCGCTGAACGAGGTGAAGACGCTTTGGGCAGCCAAACAGGCATCCTCCGACGCGGGCGACGGTCTGCCGGCTGTGGTTGGGGCGGTGCGTGACGGCATTCTGCCCTTCTTCGAGCGGCGGCGCAACGATGCGGATCTGTCCGGCGAGGTGAATACCGGCCGGGCTGAGGGGGACGCGAACGCCTTCTTCGAGAAGATCAAGGAACAGGCTGGCGAGGAGCGGCAGCATCACCTCTCGATGCAGCTCATCATTGCAGCATTCACGGGTCTGATCAGCACGCTGAAGATGCTGCTGAGGGGCTGAGCCATGCCGGTCGTGCCCGCTTCGTCGTCCCGCCCGTGCCGGCTCCGCATCGCAGCCGCCATTGCGCTCGCGCTCGCCGTCGCGGCCTGCAAGGCCGAGCTCTACGGCAATCTCGACGAGCGGCAGGCCAACGAGATCGTCGCGGCCCTGCAGCACCATGGCATCGCCGCCAGCCGGGGCGCCGACAAGGAGGGTCGCATCACCGTCTCCGTCGGCGGCCGCGATTTCGCACGCGCGTTCGATATCCTGAGGAACAATGGCCTGCCCCGTCGCGCGCATGCCACGCTGGGCGAGGTCTTCAAGCCGGAAGGGCTGGTGGCCTCGCCGCTGCAGGAGCGGGCGCGCATGACTTATGCCCTGAGCGAGGAACTGTCGCGGTCGGTGGGCGAGATCGACGGCGTCCTGTCGGCGCGGGTGCATATCGTCCTGCCCGAATATGCCCCGCTGCAGCACGCGTCCACGCCGGCCTCCGCCTCTGTTCTCATCCGGCACAGGGCGGGCGTGCCGATGGGCGAATATGTGCCGCAGATCAAGACGCTGGTGGCCAACGGTATTGCCGGGCTCACCTATGACGGGGTATCCGTCGTGCTCGTCCCCGCGCCGGAGCGGCCGGATACGCTAGCGGAGGCAGCACCGGTCTCCTTCCTCGGCATGTGGCTGCGTCCCGACAGCCTCGGCTGGGCCCGCTTGCTGATGAGCCTCGCCGCGCTCACCATCGCGGTCCTTGCTGCCGGGCTCGGCTATGCGGTCTGGCGGAGCCGGTCCAGCGTCTACGCGTTGGGGACGACGCGGCGGGAGGCCGAGAGGCCCCCTGAGGCCGGGCAGGGGGCCGTCTTGCCGCGGGAGGCGGCGTGATGACGATGCCCGCCCCCGTCAGCGAGGATGAGAGCCGGTGGTGCGCCTTTCTGCGCCTGCCCGGCGGTTATGCCCATCCGCGGCGTTTGGCCGAGACGCTCGGCGGGGCCATGACGCCGGACCTCTGCGCCGCGCTTCAAGCGGAACCGCGCTTTGCTGCGCGGCTGACGGCATTGCTCGACACCGCCGGTCTCGTGCCGCCGGCCGGCGCCGCGCTCGACTGCGCGGACGTCGATCGGTCGATCGCCGTGCGCGGGCCGCACGAGCTCACGGCTGCCGCTCTTCGCGCCGGTGCGCTCTATTGGGCGGACGCCATCGCCAACGTGGTTCTCGCCCCGGACGTGGAAGCGCTGCGCCGGTCGCTTGACGGCGATCTCATCGCCTTCGGCCTCGCCAACCGGGCCGCCGGGGCGCAGGGCCTGCGCTTCGACGACCTCACCGGTGCGGCGGAGGTTGTGGCGCGCGACGGCTGGTACAGCTTTCTGGCATGGGTCGCGCAGCTCCCGGCAGCGGTGGCGGGGCGGCTGATGCTCAAATTCGAGGATGGGGCGATCACGCCCGGGCCGGTTCCCGATCCCTTCGGGGAAATCGGGCCAGGGCTCTATCGTCAGGCAGCAGGATGAACATGAGCAGCATGGATCGCTTATCGACCCTGGGTGGCGGCGGCCGGATCGTGCGTGGCCCGGAGGTGGACATCTGGCAGAAGGCGGCGATGACCCTCCGCAAGGCGGAGGATCTCGCGTCGTCGGAAATGAGCCGGGGATACACCGAAGGTCACGAGAAGGGCGTCCGGGACGGCCTCGCCAGCGTGAAGGAAAAGAACGCCGCGGCGGCCGAGCAGCTGGCGCAGACGGTCACGGCCGTTGATCGCTATCTCGGCTCGCTCGAGAGCGAGGTGGCCGATCTTGCCATGGGTATCGTGCGCCAGGTGCTGGGCACCTTCGAGAACGCCGATCTCGTGGCGCGGCTCGCCGGCGAGGCCCTGGCCAATTTCCGCCGGGCAAAACACCTCAAGATCACGGTGCATCCCGACGCTTGCGCCAAGGTGCGCGACGAGGTCAACGCACGCGTGGAGCGGGAAGGCCTCGCGGTCACCATCGCGGTTGCGGGCGATCCGACGATGGGCCCCACGGATTGCCGGCTCGCGAGCGAGTTCGCCATCGTTGACGCGGATCTCCAGACGCAGCTCTCGGCCCTGGCCCGTGCCCTGCCGCGACGGGAGGCGCGGGGGTGATGAGCGGCGACGCCCTCGACATCGATGCGCGTATCGCGGGCATTCTCCCGAAGCTGCGACGGCAGGCGGAGACCGTCAGCCCGCGCGTCGTCAAGGGGCGCATCCTGCGTGCCGTCGGCGTTACCATCCACGCCAGCGTCGCACAGGTGCGGCTGGGGGAGGTTTGCCGGCTTTGCGACCCCGTTTCCGGCGTCGCGGTTCTCGCCGAGGTCGTCGGCCTGCTGGAAGATGCGGCGGTGCTGACGCCGCTCGGCGACCTTTCCGGCCTCTCCAGCGCGACCGAGGTCATCCCCACTGGCAGTGAACTGCGTGTGCCCGTGGGGCCGGGGCTGCTCGGCCGCGTGCTCAGCGCGCTCGGCGAGCCGCTCGACGGCGGTGCCTGGCCGCCGCCCGGCATGGTTGGCACCTATCCCCTGCAGGCGCCGCCGCCGCCGCCGATGGCGCGTGACATCATCAAGGAACCGCTGCAGCTCGGCATCCGCTCGCTCGACGGGCTCGCGACCTGCGCGCGGGGCCAGCGCATCGGCATCTTCGGCGAACCGGGCGTCGGCAAGTCGACGCTGCTCGCCCAGATCGTCAAGGGCACCGAAGCCGACGTGGTCGTCATCGGCCTCATCGGCGAGCGCGGCCGCGAGGTGCGCGAATTCCTGGAGCGCGAGCTCGGCGAGGAGGGCCGGCGCCGGTCGGTGACGGTGGTCGCCACCTCGGACCGACCGGCCATCGAGCGTGTCAAGGCGGCCTATGTGGCGACGGCCATCGCCGAATACTTCCGCGATCAGGGTCGCAGCGTGCTGCTGCTCATGGACAGCGTCACGCGCTTCGCCCGAGCCCAGCGCGAGATCAGCCTCGCTGCGGGCGAGCCACCGACGCGCCGCGGCTTTCCCTCGTCGCTCTTTGCGGTGCTGCCGCAACTGCTCGAGCGCAGCGGCCCGGGGCAGGGCGGTGCCATCACCGGCCTCTATACGGTTCTCATGGAAGGCGACGGCACACAGGACCCCATCGCGGAAGAGGTGCGCTCCATCCTCGACGGCCACGTCGTTCTGTCGGCGCAACTCGCCCATCGCAACCATTTCCCGGCCATCGACGTCCTGAAGAGCCGCAGCCGCCTGATGGATGCGGTGGTCACGCCGGAGCATTCCCGCCTCGCCGGCCGCGTGCGCGACCTGATGGCGCGCTACGCCGAGGTCGAGCTGCTGGTGCGGGTGGGCGAATACCAGCGCGGCAGCGATCCACGGGCCGACGAGGCCATCGACCGCATCGATGCCATCAATGCCCTCCTGCGCCAGGGGCAGGCCGAGCGGTCGACCCTCGCCGAGGTCCAGCAGCGCATGCGGACGCTCGTGCCATGACGCAGGAGCGGACGCTCATGCTGCTGCGACGCCTGCGGCAGCGCGGCCTCACGCGCGCGGAGGAAGGCATCATGCGCGCCGAACGCGGGCTGCGGGAGGCCGAGGCCGCTGTGCGCGCAGCGCAGGCGGCGGTTGAACAACACGCGGCGACGGCCCGGCAGGAGGAGAAGACGTTGCTCGGCCGCATGGCCGTGCGCCTCGCCGGTGCTTCCGACATTGCGCGCCAGCAGGCGGTGCTCGATGGGGTCGCCGCCGAGGCCCGGCGTCGCCGGGCCGGCGCTGCCGCGGCGGGCGAGGAACGGGAGGCGCAGGCGGCGACGCTTGCCGCAGCGCGGCAGGAGCTGCAGCGGCGCCGGCGCAAGCTCGCCAAGCTCGACCTGCTGCTCGACGAGCGGAAGATGCAACAGCTGCGGCGGGACGAGGCGCTCGTGGAGGCGGAGGCCGAGGATCGCGCGGTCGCACTGGCCGGGAGCAGCCATGGCACGCCGTTCCCCCGCAGCTGAAGCGCCGGCGCCGCGCAAGAGGGCCGCCCCGCGCAAGCGGCCGGTCGCCGCTGCGGCGGAGGCGGCGTCGCTGCCGTCGCCCCTGCCTTTCGTGCCGGCGGCGCTCGACGTCGAGGCCATGCACCTGTGGAACGTGGCCTATCGCCTGCGCAGGCCCTGGCAGGTGAGCCTCGCCGGCGTGCCGGCGCACGTCGTGTTCGCTCCCCGCCCGGTGCCGGTCGTGTCGGGTGTCACCGTTGATCTGACGATCGCCGGCCGGCCGGCGGCGGCCTGGGTACCGGCAGCCTTCGCCGAGGAGGTTCTGGCGGCGCTGCCACAGCAGTTCGACCCGGCGCGCCTGTCGCCGCAACACCTCGCCATGCTTGCCGAATTCGCCACGCTGCCGGGGCTTCGCGCATTGGAGGACCGGCTCGGGGCCGCGATCGTGCTGGTTTCGCTGCAATCGCAAGCCCCCGATGAGACGCGGGGTCCCTGGGTCGATGTCAGGATCATCCGGAACGGACGGGAGGAGGTTCCCGCCCGGCTGCTGCTGCCGCCGGAGACGGGCGAGGAGATCATCGCCGCGCTCGGCGACGGGCCCCCGCCGGGCGGGCACGACGAACTGCCGTGTTCCGTCGCGGTCCGCATCGGCGCCACGACGCTTCCGGTGGCGGATGTCGCCTCGCTGCGGGTCGGCGATGCGGTACTTGTCGATTGCGTGGCCGGGGCCGACGCGGCCGTGGCGGTGGTCGCGGATTGTCTCGCGGCGCCGGCCGTGGTGGGGGAGGCTGGCATCCGTCTCGAGGACTTCCCGCGGCCGGCGGCCGGATCGATGCTGGAGTGGTGCATGACGACAGCGGCGCAGAATGAGGGACACGGAGCCGATGCCGAGGATACGGCGCTTGCCATGGTCCCGGTCCACCTCGTCTTCGAGCTCGGGCGGATCGATCTGCCGCTCGCCGAGGTGCAGCGGCTGGCGCCCGGCGTCACTCTGCCACTCGCTGTGCCGGTGGCCGGCGAGGTCGACATTCTCGGCAACGGCCGGCGTATCGGGCGCGGCGTGATGGTGCGGATCGGCGAAAGCATCGGCGTTCGGATCGTCAGGCTGGCCGGCCATGGGTAGCGGCGAGGTCAACCTCCTCGGTATTGCCGTCGTCTCGGTCGCCCTCGGCCTACTGCCCTTCTTCGCCGTGCTGACCACAGGCTTCCTGAAGATAGCGATCGTGCTGATGATCGTGCGCAACGCGCTGGGCGTGCAGCAGACGCCGCCCAACGTGGTGCTCTATGCAGTTGCGATTGTCCTCACGGTCTACGTGTCGGCGCCGCTCCTTGCCGCGATCCACCAGAAGCTGAGCGAGCAGGATATCGATGTCCGCTCCGTCCAGGGGCTCATGACCGTCGGCCAGGAGGTCGCCGGCCCTCTCCGGGACCACCTTGCGCGTTTTGCGACGCCGCGCGAGCGGCAGTTCTTCCTGTCGGCGACGCAGCGCATCTGGCCGCAGCAGGCCCAGGCGGGCCTCAGTGAGAACGATTTCGTCATCCTGCTCCCGGCCTACATCAGCTCGGAGCTGACGCGTGCCTTTCAGATCGGCTTCCTGCTCTACCTGCCCTTTCTCGTCATCGATCTCGTGGTCTCGAACATCCTGATGGCGATGGGGATGATGATGGTCTCGCCCATGCTGATCTCGGTGCCGCTGAAACTCTTCCTGTTCGTTGCGGTCGACGGATGGTCGCGGCTGATGCACGGCCTCATCCTGAGCTACGCCTGAAAGAAGGAGGCCGCTGCCGCCATGTCGCTGCGTGCCGCCTTGCCCGGAGGTGCCCGTGGGCCAAGACTATCTCGCCACCAAGATGGTCGATACGCTCGTGACCATGCTGATCCTCTCAGGGCCACCGCTGGCGGCGGCCGTCGTCCTCGGCGTCGTCGTCGGCTTTCTGCAAGCCGTCACGCAGATCCAGGATCAGACGCTGCCGCAGGCCGTGAAGCTGGTGGTCGTCGTGGTGCTCGTCATCATCCTCGGGCCGGCGCTCTCGGCTGTGCTGCTCGCGCAGACGAACAGGATCCTCGACGAGTTTCCCTTCGTGGTACCTTAGAGCCGGTTCGGACCGGATTGCATCGCGATCCGGTCTGCAGAACGATTTCTGTCCTGAAGTTTGGAACGGGATCCGATCAGGTCGGAGCAACCTGATCGGATCCGGCTTCAGAGCATCGTCCGTCGAAGCGGATGCCGGTTCGGCGAAGACAGTGCCCGATTCCCAAGAGGCAAGCGCCCTGTCCGTTTCGCCTGGGTCGAGCCGCAGGGGGATGCCTTGACCCTCGAACTCCTGTCACAGGCGATCCACGCCATCCACGCCCAAGTTCTGACGCTCGCCCTCGTCTCGGCGCGTCTTTTGGGCGCCATGGCGATCGCGCCGGCGTTCGAACGGCTCGGCCTGACCAACACGATGCGTGGCGCCGCCGCCATCGCCTTCGCCGCGCCCATGGTCACGCTGGCGCCGTCGTCGATGTTCGAAACCGGCCTTCCGACGTTGTTCGTCGGCGTGGGGCTCGCCCTGAAGGAGGCGATGGTCGGCTTCCTCATCGGCTTCATCTTCGGCATTCCGTTCTGGGCCGCCCAGGCCGCCGGCGACATCATGGACCTGCAGCGCGGCGCGACATCGGCCACGCTCGTCGATCCGAGTTCTGGAACGGATGCGGGCGTCACGGGCACATTCCTGACGCTTGCGATGCTCGCGATGTTCTTCAGTGCCAACGGCGTGGACGCGATGGTCGCCGCCGTGTACCACAGCTATTTGCTGTGGCCGCTGGACCGGCTCTGGCCGCAGTTCGAGCTCTCTCACGCCGACGTCGTGCTGCGGCTGCTCAACGACGTCACCTTCCTCGGCATGCTGATGGCGGCGCCGATCATCGCCGCGATGCTGCTTGCCGACGTGGTGCTGGCCTTCGTGGCCCGGGCCGCGCCGCAGCTCAATGCCTTCAGCCTCTCGCTGGCGCTGAAGAACCTCGTCTTCATGCTGCTGATGGCGATGTACTGTGCCTTCCTCGTCACCTACATGCGCGACGGCCTCGCCTATGGTCTCAACAGCGCCCAGATGCTCGGCGAACTGGCGCCACGGCGGTGATGGTCTGGCCGATCCGGTTCCTCAGGCACCGGCGGCCTCGATCCCGGCCTCCTGTGGTGACTCCCGTGCCGCTTCCTGCGCGGCGGCCTGCAGGACGAGGAGACCGTCGGGCGTGACGGTGACGGTGGCGACCGTCTGGACGAAATAATCGGGCGCGATCTCGTCATAGGCGAGCACCGGCAGCCGCAAGCCTTCCTGCAACAGTATCTGGCGCAAACCGAGGCGAATGTCGCGCTGGGCGAGGACGACCGGCGTGGGGGCGGGCACGGGATTGTGCAGGTGTTCGCGGATCCGCGCGGCGAGGAGCGCAAGCGAATCGCGCGCGCCGGTGCTGCCGAAGCTCTGCTGCAGCACCACTCGCACGAGCTCCTCGATCTCGCGCTCCAGCACATAGGCGGCGATGACGCGGTTCTCGTCCGCCCAGCGGAAGCAGATCTGACGCCGCAGCGTGCTGCGCACGAAGCCCTCGAGCGTGATGATCTCGCGGTGATACTGCGCCCATTCCACGATGGCCTCGAGGATGAGGCGTAGGTTGCGGATCGGCACCTGCTCGGCGACGAGGCCGCGCAGCAGCTCGGCCAGCGTTTGTAGTGGAATGAGCTTCTGCACCTCGCCAACGAGCTCGCCGTACTCGCCCTCGATCTGCGCCAGGAGGTTGCGCGTCTCCTGCAGCCCGAGGAAGTGCATGGCGGTGTTTCGGAGCGTCTCCTCCACCCGGTGCAGGAGAACCTCTCCGCGCTCGCGGGCCGTGAAGCCGGCGGCCTCCAGGGCCGCCCGATGCGCCTCGGGCACCCAAAGGGTCTCGGCATGATGCTGCGTCGCGCCCTCCTCCTCGAAGGGCAGGCCGGCGAGGTCGAGGTCCATCGCGCCGGCCGTGACGGCGAGGTGCCCCGCCGGCAGGGTCCCTCTTTCCTCCGGCGTGCCGTCGAGGTCGAGACTGAAGGCATCGACCGGCAGGGCGGCGTCGAAGCGCACGACGAGGTTCGGCACGCGCAGCCCGATCCGTGTCAAGAGCGTCGCGCGGATGCGGTCGATCTCGATCGTAAGGGGAGCCGGCGGGATCGCGGCGGCAAGATCCGGCCCGAGCCGCAGGACGAGGCGCGGCTCGAGCGCTCTGGTGGTCGCCTTGAGGCCATCGGCGGCCGCGGCCGTGTGCGCGGTGCCACGCAGCATGAGCCATGTGCCCCCGGCGAAAGCGGCGGCCAACACGAGGAAGACAAGAGTCGGGAATCCGGGGAGAAGGGCAAGGGCGGCGAGCACCGCGGCAACGAGCCCGAAGGCGCGCGGGTCGCGCGAGAGCTGGCCGAAGATGGCCGAGCCGACATCCTGATCCCCGTCGCCGCTGACGCGCGTAACCACCGTGCCGGCGGCCATCGACACGAGAAGGGCGGGGATCTGCGCGATGAGGCCGTCGCCGACAGTCAGCAGCGAGTACCGCAGCGCCGCCTCGCCGAGGCTCATGCCGCGCTGGAGGACGCCGATGGTCAGGCCGCCGAGCAGGTTGATGATGATGACCACGAGGCCGGCGATGGCATCGCCCTTGACGAATTTCATCGATCCGTCCATGGCGCCGTAGAACTGGCTCTCGCGCTCCAGCAGGCTGCGCCGCCGCTGTGCCTCCGGCTGGTCGATGGCGCCGCTGCGCAGGTCGTTGTCGATGTTCATCTGCTTGCCGGGCATGGCGTCGAGGGTGAAGCGCGCGCCGACCTCGGCGACACGCTCGGCGCCCTTAGTGATGACGACGAACTGGGCCACGGTGATGATGAGGAAGACGATGAGGCCGACAGCCACATTGCCGCCGATGACGAAGGTGCCGAAGGCCTCCACCGTCTCGCCGGCGTCGCCCTGCAGCAGGATGAGCCGGGTGGTCGTGATGGCGAGCGCGATGCGGAACAGCACCGCCATCAGCACGATGGTCGGCAGCGAGGACAGGTCGGTCGCCCGTTTGATGTAGAAGGCGACGAGCAGGATGAGCGTGCTCGCGGCGATGTTGCAGGCGATGAGCACATCGACGAGCGCCGTGGGTAGCGGGATGATCATCATCATCACCGCGACCACCACGAGCAACGCGAAGGCGATGTCGCCCCGCTGGGAAGCGGCCAGGAGGATCTTCTTGAGGAAGCTTGCCGGCATCAGGGCGGTCCGCGTTGCTCGACGTAATCCATGAAGGCGCGGCGCGCTCGGCCCGCTTGCCCGAGCATCCAGAGCGCCCGGCTTTCGAGGAGCCTGAGGGCCGGCGGCACGGCCGGCTCCAGATGCTTGAGACGCTCGATTGCCGCTAGCGCGCCTTCGGGCCGGCCGGCGAGGAGCAGTGCCTGTGCGAGGCTGCGCTGCACGCCCACGTTGTCGGGCAGGAGATGCTCGGCGAGCCTTAGCAGCTCTAGCGCTCGGTCATGCTGGCCGTAGCGGCTGTAGAAATGTCCGAGGGCGCGCAGGAGGCGCGCCGCTTCATGCCGCTTCTCGTTCAGACGGCGCCCCCTATGGCGTAGAGACGGGTGAGAAGATCGCGCCGCTGGTCGCGCTCGGCCGCGAGGATGGCGGCGGCGTCGCCGGGGATGTCCTCGAGGACGGGCACGATCTCCGCCACGATGGCATCGAGCAGCCCGAGGCAGGCCGGCCCGGCGACCAGGGACATGTCCTCCGGCGGCGGGCGCACATAGCTTTCGACCAGCCCCTCGGCGGTGTTCGGCAGCGGCGTGCTGACGCCAGCCCTGCTTCGCGTCGAGGATTGGCGACGGCTGACCGGGGCGAGGGGATGTGATCGGACCTCGCCCTTCACCTGGGACCGTGCGTCGCGGCCAGGGGAGGATGCAACGTCGCGGTTCGCCGGCGGCGCGGGCGCCGGCCTCGCAACGGGCTGGACGGTGTGCCGCACCTGGTCGATGTTGCTCGTGGTCATCGTCGTTCCTTCCTCCGCTCCGACGGGCACGACGCTTCAGTAGGTGAGCCTCACGACATTGCCCTCCCGAGCGAAGGTGATCGCCTCGCGATCGATGCGCTCGATGCGCCAGCCGCCTTCGACGACAGCGCCCTCGTGGTGCTTGCGCCCGTCGCCCGTCACAACATAGGGCGTGTCGCCGAACCAGACCGCACGCAGGCGCAGGCCCTGAATGGGGAAGGAATCCGACGTCGTCACCTGGGACACCAGGAGCGGATTCGGAGCATAGGTGGCGTCGAACCAGCTCCGCGTCTCGGTCCAGGCCGGCATCTTCTTCTCCGGCACCATGCCGGCGACGACGACGCGGTTACCGTCGACCGCGACCTGCAGACCGGCGAGATCGGCGGCGGCGAGGCGGGACCTCAGCTGCTCCGCGGCCTCCGCCGGCGTCGAGCGCATCGGCGGCGCGACGCCGTCAGTCCGTCCCGCGGGCTCGCCGCCGGGGCTGCGGCCCCTGTCCATCAAAACGGGCGGCAGGGCGGCTGCGAGGACCAGGGCGAGGACCATGCCCGCCAGATGGAGCGGGTTGCTGGCGGCGCGGCGGGCGAACTGCACGGCATGCGAAAGAGGTGGCATGCGGCTGTCGGTGATGCGCAGCGTCGCGCCGCCGAGACTGATCTCGGCGGGCAGGCGGACGACGCGACCGTAGCCGCCGGGCAGGAGGCCATGGCCGGCGATATCGATGTCGCCGCCGCGGGCCTCGACCTTCATCGAGCCGCGGCCGATGCGGATGGTGGCATGGTCCGGCACAATGCCCGGGTCGGCAAGGACGATGTCCGCCTCCGCCGTGGAGCCGATGCGGTAGACCTTGTCCAGAAGCTGGAACGAGGCGCCGGCATGGCAGCCGTTCACGACGGCCACGGCGGGGCCGGCCGGAGGCTGGTCGGCCATCTCCTGCGGGTTGCCGGCGTCCGCCGCGAGGCGGGTGGCGACGGCCCGCCCGGCGCCGATGACATTCGCCCGGCCGCTGGATGTGGCGGTTCGAAGCTGCATGGCCGTTCTCGAGAGACCGTCGACGTGAATGAAAAGGGCGTGTCGCAATGGCGCGGTGCCGGCATGAAGTCGACACCGTATAAGTGCTGCAGACAGGCAGGCCGTCCGGTCTTACTGAACGCGGGCGCCCTGGATGGCGGCGTTCGCGCGGTCCTTGTTGTTATCGATCACTGTCTGGATCTGCTTGTCGATCATCGTGCGCTGCGCTTCCTTGAGCTGGAAGGCCATCTGGTCCTTCTGGAGCTGCCGCATCTGCGTGCTGAACTGCTCCAGTTCCGAAGCACTCGACGACGCGCTCTGGGTTGTCATAGGAGGGGCGCTTATGGTCATCAGTAAATCCTTTCAATTGTAATATATATCGTCGTGAACAGATTACGTCTCGGCGTTGAGTGAGAGCTATATATCATTCAATGCGCTCAGCCGAGCGTGTATAGCATAACATCGGATGTGTTCATATCAATAAATACATTGACTGTATTCGTGAATAATGAATTCGGAACGGTGTATTGATCGATCGGCGCGGCCGGCGGGCTCGCCCCTGCGGTGCCACGTCGCGCATCGCCGGGCTTTGCCGTCAAGCGACGGCTTGTGAAACAAGGGTGCCACGCAATGGCCGATTCTTCCGAAGAAAAGGAACTCCCCGCCTCCGACAAGAAGCTTCAGGATGCACGCAAGAAGGGCCAGGTGGCAAAGGCCGGCGATATCGTATCGGCTGCCATCGTGGCGGGAATCGTGCTGCTCGTGGGTTGGCTCTGGCACGGCTGGGGCGAGCGGCTGCTGGCGCTGACGGATGCCATGGTACGGGCCACGACCGCGCCGACCGACCTCTTGCCGGCGCTTATCGAGGCAGGAGCCGCCTGGATCGCGCTGGTGCTGCCGGTGCTGGCAGTCTCCCTCATTCTGGCCCTGGCGGCGGGCATGGCCGCGACGGGCGGGCCGCTCTTTGCCATGGAAGCGATCAAGCCGAAGCCCGAGACCTTCAGTCCCGCCAGTGCGCTGAAGCGCATCTTCGGAATGCGGGCATGGATCGAGATCGGCAAGAGCCTCGTCAAGGTGATTGTGCTTGCGGCCGCCTTCGTCTCCGTCGTCCGGCTGTGGCTCTCGCCGCTGATGGAGATACCGGCCTGCGGCCTTGCCTGTTTCGGCCCGATGCTCGTCGCGATGCTGAAGGCGACGGCCTATGTCGCGGTGGGTGTGTTCGCCGCCGTCGGCATCGCCGACATCCTCCTGCAGCGCCGCCTTTTCCTGCACGAGATGCGGATGACCAAGACGGAGATGAAGCAGGAGCGCAAGAACCAGGAGGGCGATCCGCACATGCAGGCCGAGCGGCGGCGTCTGCGGCAGGAGCAGGCGCGCATGCCGGTGCGGCTCGGCCTCGCCGCCACGTCGCTGGTGGTCACCGACGGCAAGCATCTCATCGGCCTCAGATACACGCCGGAGGAGGGGATCCCGTCCGTCGTCTTCAAGGCCCAGGGCGCGCGGGTCGCCCAGGCCCTCGAGGAGGCGCAGCAGCGCGGCCTGCGCATCGAGGCCGATGCCGAAGCCGATGTCGTCGCGGGCCTCGCCACCCATGGCCTCGGCGAGCCGCTGCGGGAAAACCTCTTCCGCCCCGTCGCCATGATGCTCGTCCGCGCCGGCGCGCTATGACCGGCGATTCCGCGGCCCCGCCTGTGGATGACTGGGTTTATTGTGGACGACCGGCGCGGTGACAGCATCTGCAAGCTGCCCGCCGGGTGCCGCCATGACCCGCGCCCGCATCTGTATGCCAATTGCGCACGGTTGTCGGGCCAGTCCCGGCGCGAGGGCTCAGCCGCCGACCGGCGCATGCCGGCCGGGTCCGATGCTCCCGCTTCCTGTCAGCAGGTAACAGGCACACCGGGGCGAACGCCGAGCGGGTCCGCCGCCGATCGGTGATGCATGCCCGGCTGGCACAATCGGGCTGGCAGCAGCCCTTCGGCTGCGACTTCAGCAGGGGATCGCCATGTTT
The DNA here is from genome assembly GCF_001418005.1 of Chelatococcus sambhunathii. Classification (GTDB taxonomy): domain Bacteria; phylum Pseudomonadota; class Alphaproteobacteria; order Rhizobiales; family Beijerinckiaceae; genus Chelatococcus_A; species Chelatococcus_A sambhunathii. The sequence continues at coordinate 27,797 of NZ_LIOL01000008.1, forward strand.
CTGAACAGAAGGTGGCAGCGCAAGGACCGGCTTTGCGTCGGCCCGGCGCGCATAGACCGGCAGACGATGACATACGTGGTGCTGCGCCTCGTCATCGTTTCCGGCGTCTTTCTCGCGATCGCGATCGGTGCACGGGGGCTGCAGGCCGCCCCGTCGCGAACTCTCGACCTCTCCGTCAGCCAGGGACGGATGCTGCAACTTGACAGGCCGGCCGCTTCGGTCTTCGTGGCCGATCCGGACATCGCCGACCTCAAGGTCGTCACGCCCAATGCGGTCTACGTCTTCGGCAAGAAACCGGGTGTCACCAATCTCATCGCCCTGTCGGCCAACAACGAGCTGCAGGCCGAGGTGAGGCTGCGCGTCGTTGTCGACAGCACCCCGCCGAACGAAGCCGTCGGCGGGCTTCAGCCGCAGTCGAATGTCGACGTCTCGCTGTTCGGCAAGCGCCTCGTAGCGCGCGGCGACACGGCCTCCGTGGCCGAGGCGATCGATGTCGGCGAGGTGGCCAACGCCTATTCACCGGACGGGCAGACGCCATACAACAGGACGACCGTCGCCGGATCCCAGCAGGTCAACATCCGCGTCCGCTTCGCCGAGATCTCGCGCAGCGATCTCACGGTGCTCGGCATCGACTGGAACCTCGCCTTCCGCGCCGGCTTCTTCTCGCTCGGCACGGTCAACAAGGGGAGCGGCGGCTTCGGTTCCGTCAATGTCGACGTGCTGGTGCAGGCCCTGCAGCGCAACGGCATCATGACCGTGCTGGCCGAGCCCAACCTGACGGCCGTGACGGGGCAGGAGGCGACCTTCCTCGCAGGCGGGGAGATTCCCATCCCGGTGCCGGGCCAGAACCAGGCGCTCTCCATCAGCTACAAGCCGTTCGGCGTTTCCCTGGCCTTCACGCCGATCCTTCTGCAGGAGGACCGCATCGCGCTGCGCGTGCGGCCGGAGGTCAGCACGCTGTCCGCGGCCGGTGCCGTCCAGTTGCGCGGGCTCGAGATTCCCGCCCTTTCCGTGCGCCGGGCGGAAACGACGGTGGAGGTGGCGAGCGGCCAGACCTTCGCCATCGCCGGCCTCTTCCAGCGCAACCTCGCCCAGTCGCTGGAGAAGATCCCGATGATCGGCGATCTGCCGGTGCTAGGGGCGCTCTTCCGCTCGCAAAGCTTTCGCCGGGACGAGAGCGAACTCGTCATCCTCATCACGCCCTACATCGTGTCCCCGGTGGGCGACAAGCGCCTGGCGACGCCACTCGACAGGCCACGACGGGCGCTTGGCCAGCAGGCCGCTGCGCGGGTGGTCAAGGGGCCATCCTCCGGCCTCATCTTCAAGTAACGCGGAGAAGGGACCATGACGATGATTGCGCGACACCGCGCTGCCGCCGCGTTGGCAGGCGGCCTTGCCGCAATCCTGGCGGTTTCCGGCTGCGCGCGGACGCCGCCCGACTATTCGCCGCATTACGGCAATGCGGTCGGACGCGCCGGGCGCTCCGCAGTGACCGTGCCGGTCAGCGGCCTCGTCCCGGAGGCGTGCATGATTCCGGACCCGACGGCGACAAGCGACCTAGGGCCCTTCCTGCCGCCGGGCTGCGCCAATGCCTACAACCTGATGCGCATGTCGGAACGCCAGCGCGATCTCGTCTACGGCCGCCGCATGGGCCGCGCGCCCGGCCTGCCGACCTTCCGCGCAGCACAGCAATACTTGACGGGCGGTGAGCGCGACCCCGGCAAGAGCGTGTCGGCCGACAAGTGACGGACCGTCCCTCACGTCTCAGATCATCACGGTGCCGAGGGCCGCGCCCTTGGCCCTGGCATCGCCCGAGGTCGCGATTGTCCTCGCCTGGGACAGCAGCTTGTCGACGTCGCCCTGGCCGAGGTCGCCATGGGCCGTCTTCCGGGCCTCGGCGGCCTTGCCGGTCAGGCCGAGCACGAGCACCCGGGCGCGGATGTGCCGCTCCTCCGCCGTCGGCTGGGCGACGACCTCGGCGATGAGCGCCTGTGCTTCGACGTCCCGGCGGGCGAGGGCGGCGACGAGGGCGAGATTGGTCTTGATATCGAGGTCCTGGCCATCGAGCGCGAGGGCCTTGCGATAGGCCGCCTCGGCCTCGGCGAAACCGCCGGCGAGCGTGTGGGCGACGCCGAGGCGGTTGTAGGCGGCGGCGCTGCCGACCTGGGGCGCCGCCTTGGCGATGAGCGCCAGGGCCTGCGCCGTCTCACCCTTGCGCAACTTGGCCGAGCCGAGGCCGAGCAGGACCGCGGCATCCGCCGGCTTCAGCCTGAGGGCGGTGGAATAGGCGCGCTCGGCACGTTCGTTCTCGCCAAGCCCCAAATAGGCGTCGCCGAGGCGGGTGTGGAGCGCGGCATCGTCGCCGGCGATCTCGCCTGCGCGATCGTAGAGCGCGAGCGCGGTCTGCGTCTCGCCACGTCGGGCGATATCCTCGGCGAGGAAGATGAGGCGTCCGGCCTGCGATGTCTCAGCCGCGATGGTCGCGGCCGCCTGCGTGCCGGGGCCGGCCGTCATGCAGCCGCCAAGCCAGATCGCGAGGAATGCGGCCGTCGCCGGTGATCCAGGCCCGTGAACCATGCAGCCCCTCCCACAATCGACACAGGCGGCGCGTGGCAGCGCCGCACATCAGACGTCGTGTCGATTGCTAGCGGACTGCCCCGCCGGCAGGCGCGGGCGGAGCAGTCGACTTGAAGGCAGCCTGTGCACGTGGTGCGGACGGGGTCCGATCGGCAAACGCGCTCTCAGGCCTCGCGGACGGCAACGAGGCCCTTCGGCTCACGGGCGACCACGAGCGGGTTGCGCAGCGGGCGGCCGAAGCCTTCAGCCTCGATCTCGAAGATGTCGCCCTCCTGCGTGCGCACGCCGTCGGCGAAGCTCAGGGTCGCCGTACCGAAGTAGTGAACGTGCACGTCGCCGGGGACACGGTGCTCGGCATACTTGAAGTGGTGATGCTCGAGGTTGGCGAAGCTGTGCGACATGTTGGCCTCGCCCGTGACGAAGGGCTTCTCCCACAGCACCGCGCCGTCGCGGCGGATGCGGCTCGTGCCGCGGATGTCGACGGGCGGCGGGCCGATGAGCACCTCGGGGCCGAAGCTGCTCTGGCGCAGCTTGGAATGGGCGAGGAAGAGGTAGTTCTTGCGCTCCGTGACGTGGTCGGAGAACTCGTTGCCGAGCGCGAAGCCAACGCGCACGGGCGTGCCGTCCGGGGCGATGACGTAGAGGCCGGCGAGCTCCGGCTCCTCGCCTGCGTCCTCGGCGAAAGCCGGAGAGACGAGCGGGGCACCCGGGGGTACGATGAAGCGGCCGTTGCCCTTATAGAACCATTCGGGCTGTACACCGACGCTGCCCGCGGCCGGGCGCCCGCCCTCCATCCCCCAACGGAACATCTTCATGGAATCCGTCAGTGCCGCCTCGTCGGCCTCGACCGTCGCCTTGTGCATCTTGTCGCGCGTGTCGGCGCTGCCGAGATGGGTGAGGCCCGTGCCGGTGACATGACAGCGGGTCTCGTCCGGATGGTCGATGGGCGGCAGCAGGCGGCGGTCGGCGATGACGGCGTCGTAGTCGACGCTCTTGTCGCCGAGCCGTCTGCGCACGAGGTCGACGAGTGGCGTGTTCGCCGCCACCGCGTCGAGCGCCAGCGCATAGATGCTCTGCGTATCGTTGAGCACGGCAAGGCGGCGGCCGTCGTCGGACGGCACGCCGACGCGCCGCATGCCGGCTTCATCGAAGAACTGAACGAGGCGAAGGGACATCGGCATTCCTCCCGTCATCAGTGGTTGTCGCGCGGCACGGCCGAGCCGCTCTTGCCGACGAGGAAGTCGAGGTCGGCACCGTCGTTGGCCTGCAGCACGTGGTCGACATAGAGCTTGACGTAGCCGCGGTCGGTGTGCGGCGCCGGCGGCTGCCAGGCGGCGCGGCGGCTGGCGAGCTCCTCGTCGGAGACGTGCAGGGTGAGGCTGCGCGCGGCGACGTCGAGCGTGATCATGTCGCCGCTGCGAACAAGGGCGAGGGGCCCGCCGGCGGCGGCCTCGGGCGCCGTGTGCAGCACCACCGTGCCATAGGCCGTGCCCGACATGCGCGCGTCGGAGATGCGGATCATGTCGGTGATGCCCTTCTTGAGGATTTTGGGCGGCAGCGGCATGTTGCCGACCTCGGCCATGCCGGGATAGCCCTTGGGCCCGCAATTCTTGAGCACCATGACACAGGTCTCGTCGATGTCGAGGTTCTCGTCGTCGATGCGGGCGTGGAAGTCCTCGATGTCTTCGAAGACGACGGCCCGGCCGGTGTGCTTCATGAGATGCGGCGAGGCCGCCGAAGGCTTGATGATGGCGCCATCGGGGGCGAGGTTGCCGCGCAGCACGGCGATGCCCGCGTCCGGCTTGAACGGCGCATCGAAGCTGTGGATCACCTCGCGGTTCCAGCACGGCGCGTTCTCGTTGTTCTCCCAGATGGTGCGGCCGTTGACGGTGAGCGCATCCTTGTTGAGGAGGCCGCGCTCGCCGAGCTCGCGCAGCACCGCCGGCAGGCCGCCGGCCTCGTAGAAGTCCTCCATCAGGAAGCGGCCCGACGGCATCAGGTCGACAAGGCAGTGCACGTCGCGGCCGAGCTCATCCCAGTCGTCGAGGTCGAGCTCGACGCCGATGCGGCGCGCCATGGCGATGAGATGGATGACGGCATTGGTCGAGCCGCCGATGCCGGCATTGGCGCGGATGGCATTCTCGAACGCTTCGCGCGTCAGGATCTTCGACAGGACCACATCCTGGTTGACCATCTCGACGATGCGCCGGCCGGCCTCGCGCGCGAGGTGATTGCGGCGCGCGTCGACGGCGGGGATGGCGGCGTTGCCCGGCATGCCGACGCCGAGCGCCTCCACCATGCAGGCCATGGTCGAGGCCGTGCCCATGGTCATGCAGTGACCGTGCGAGCGGTGCATGCAGGCCTCGGCCTCGTGGAACTCCTCGAGCGTCATCTTGCCGGCGCGCACGTCCTCGCTCATCGACCAGGTGTTGGTGCCCGAGCCGATGTGCTTGCCGCGGTAGATGCCACGCAGCATGGGGCCGCCGGAGATGCCGATGGTGGGCAGGTCGACGCTCGCCGCGCCCATGAGGAGCGCGGGCGTGGTCTTGTCGCAGCCCATGAGCAGCACGACGCCGTCGAGCGGGTTGGCGCGGATCGATTCCTCCACGTCCATCGAGGCGAGGTTGCGGTAGAGCATGGCGGTGGGGCGTAGCAGCGTCTCGCCCAGCGACATCACCGGGAATTCGAGCGGGAAGCCGCCGGCCTCCAGAATGCCCCAGCGCACGTGCTCGGCGATGGTCTTGAAGTGCGAGTTGCAGGGGGTGAGCTCGGACCAGGTGTTGCAGATGCCGATGACCGGGCGACCGTCGAACTGGTCCTGCGGGAAGCCGCGGTTCTTCATCCACGAGCGGTAGAGGAAGCCGTGCTTGTCCTGCTTGCCGAACCACTCCTGGCTGCGGAGCTTCTTCTTTGTGCCGTTGCTCATGGGGTAAGGGTCCTTTTCCCGGCGTCGATCAGTTGGCGGGGTTGCGGCGCTCGAGCTCGACGAGGAGCCCCGAGTGGTCGAGGTCGCCGGCATTGGCGAGGAGGCCGCGGAAGAGGTCGGCTGTCGCGGCCGTGAAGGGCGTTGCCGCCAAGCCGAGGCGCTCGGCGGCATCGAGGGCGTTGTCGAGGTCCTTGAGATGCGTGACGGAGCGGCCCTTGGTGGTGAAGTCGCGCTCCACCATGCGGGCCCCATGCAGGTCGAGCACGCGGCTCTCCGCGAAGCCGCCGCGCAGGGCCTCGCGCACCTTGGCCGGATCGGCGCCGCCGCGCGCGGCGAGCATCAGCGCCTCGGCCACGGCGCCGATGGTGACGCCGACGATGATCTGGTTGGCGAGCTTGGCGAGCTGGCCGGCACCATGGGGGCCAACGCGCGTCGCCCGGCCCATGGGTGCGAAGACGCGCGCGATGCGGTCGAAGACCGTTTCGTCGCCGCCCACCATGATGGCGAGCGTGCCCTCTTCGGCGCCCACCGTGCCGCCGGACACAGGCGCATCGAGATAGGCGATGCCCTTTTCGGCGAGACGCGCTGCATGGTCCTGTGCTTCGGCCGGCTTGATCGAGCTCATGTCGATGAGGACGGCACCGGGCCGCATGGCGCCGGCGACGCCCTGGGCGAAGACGACGTCCTCGACGATGGGGCCGTTCTCCAGCATGGTGATGACGATCTCGGCCTCCGCCGCCGCCGCGGCGGCACTGCCGGCGACACGCGCGCCGAGCGGGGCGAGCGCCTCGGCCTTCTCGCGTGAGCGGTTCCACAGGACCAGCGGCCAGCCGGCCTCGATCAGGCGGCGCGCTTGGCGCGCGCCCATAAGGCCGAGGCCGAGAAAGGCGACGGTCGGCTTGGTGTCGGTCATCGATCCATCCTCGCACATTCCTCCGATACATCCGGCCGGCTCTGCCAGTTGGCGGCGCAGCTCTTGAGAATGGCTCTAGACGAAAGATCGATAACCGCCTAATCGCTTTCTTCGATCAATCGATATAAAAATGGATATCGATATGACGACAGGGGAGCGGGTGACGGTTGCTGCGTTACCAGCGCTGGAGGCGGCCGTGCGGCGGCTCAAGCTGCGCCAGTTGCAACTGCTCGTCGCGATCGGCGAGTACGGCAACCTGCACCGCGCGGCGGAGGCGGTGCACATCAGCCAGCCTGCGGCGTCCAAGTTGCTCGCCCAAGTGGAAGAGGCGTTAGGCAGCAGCCTCTTCGAGCGCCTGCCGCGTGGCCTCAGGCCGACCGCGGCTGGCGACGCGCTGCTGCGCCGGGCGGGCAACATCGTCGCCGAATTGTCGGCAGCGGGCGAGGAACTGGCGGCCATCGCCAGCGGTCGCGGCGGGCGCGTGCGCCTCGGCTCCATCGTCGGTGCGGTGCCGGGCCTCATCAGCGCCACGGCCGTGTCGCTGCACCGCGCGAGCGACCCGATCGCCCTGTCGCTCGTTCTCGGCACGAGCGGCACATTGCTCGCGGCGCTGCGCGAGCGGCGGCTCGACCTCGTCGTCGGGCGCATCCCCGTGACGAGCGAGCGGCACGACCTGTCGTTCGAATTCCTCGTCGACGAGCGGCAGGTGGTGGTCTGCCGGGCCGATCACCCCATCGCCATGCGGGCGGCGGACCTTGCGTTGCGCGACCTTGACCTGCGCTATCTGATGGGCGCGCCCTGGGTGGTGCACCCGCCCGGCAGTGTGCTGCACGCACGTTTCGAGGACATGTTGCGGCGCGCGGGCCTACCCTCGCCGGCGAAGGCGATCGAGACCGATTCTGTCGACATCACCATCAACCTGCTGCTGGCGGGCGACTTCCTTGCCGTGCTGCCGCGCAACACGGTGGCGCCCTGGATCGAGCGTGGCTTTCTCGCTGTTCTGCCGGTGGAGCTGTCGCTCGATCTTGGGGCGGTCGGCATCATCACGCTGATCGACCGTCCCCTGTCACGCGCGGCCGAGCGTGTCGTCGAGGGCCTGCGGCGCCATGCGCAGGCCGGCGAAGGTCAGCCGAGCGAGCCGTAGCGCTCCCGGAGATAGGCGTAGAGCGCCCGCGCGCCCTGGACCTCGCCGCCCTCCGGCCGCCCGGGCTTCGTCGAGGGGTTCCAGGCATAGATGTCGAGATGGGCGTAGGCCGTCGCCTTCTCGACGAAGCGCTGGAGGAAGAGGGCGGCGGTGATGGCGCCTGCGAATCCACCGCTCGAGACGTTGTTCACCTGCGCGACCTTCGATTCCAGCATGGAATCGTAGGCGCCCCACAGCGGCAGGCGCCACAGCGGGTCGTTGACGGCGAGGCCGAGGCGCTGCAGGTCGCCGGCGAGGCCCTCGTCGCGGGTGAAGAGCGGCGGCAGGTCCGGGCCGAGGGCGACGCGCGCGGCGCCGGTCAGCGTGGCGAAATCGACGATGAGCTCAGGCGCCTCCTCGTCGGCGAGGGCGAGCGCATCGGCGAGGATGAGCCGGCCCTCGGCGTCGGTATTGCCGATCTCGACCGTGATGCCCTTGCGGCTCTGAAGGATGTCGCCGGGCCGGAAGGCGGCGCCGGAAATGGCGTTCTCGACCGCCGGGACGATGAGGCGCAGACGCACGGGCAGGCGTGCGTCCATGATCATCTGAGCGAGCGCGATGGCGGCTGCGGCGCCGCCCATGTCCTTCTTCATCAGCAGCATGGCGCTGGAGGGCTTGATGTCGAGCCCGCCCGTGTCGAAGGCGACCCCCTTGCCGACGAGGGTGATCTTGGGCGCATCGGCGGCGCCCCAGGTGAGGTCGACGAGACGCGGCGGCACCGCCGAGGCGCGGCCGACCGCATGGATCATCGGCAGGTTCTGCTTCAGGAGTTCGTCGCCGACGATCGTTCGCACCTCGGCGCCGAAGCGCGTGCCGAGCGCCCGGATCGCCTCCTCGATGCCGTCCGGGCCAAGGTCGTTGGTCGGCGTGTTGACGAGGTCGCGCCCGAGCATCACCGCCTCGGCGATCCGCGCCAGTTCGTCGCCGTCGACACCTTCGGGCAGGACGATACGGCAGCCGCCGTCCTTCTTGTCCCGATAGCGGTCGAAGCGATAGGCGCCGAGGAGAAAGGCGAGGGTGGCCGTCTCGGCCGTGCCGGGCGGCAGCGTGGCAAAGTGATAGGTGCCCTCGGGCAAGAGGCCGGGCAGCTTGCCGGCCAGGAAGGGATCCGCCCGGCGGCTGTCCGCGGGATCAATACCGAACAGCACGGCGGCGATGGCGCCCTCGGCATCGGGCAGCGCGAGATAGCGTCCCGGCTTCGGCGCGAAACCGTGCGCCTCGGCGAAGGCGCGGGCACTCGCCGGCAGGCTGTCGCGCACGCCCGGCCAGCTCTCCGGCTGCACGAGGTGAACGGCGATGGAAGGGGTGTCGATGGCGGCGACGAGCGCGTGCACGGTCACGGGTCCTCCTCTATGAACCCGTCGTCGATAGCACGGGCGTAGCGCCGCCGCGAGGGCGGTGGGGCCAAAGGGCAGGCCGACGCACCCCGGCAAGGGAGGGAGAGTCATCCGGGCGGCATTCCATCTGCGCCGCCGCAGGGCACCGGATCACAGATCCTTCTGCATCATGAGCAGGTCGAGCGCGCGGCCGAACTTGCGGCCAATGCCTTCGAGGCGGCCGACCTCGCGGAAGCCGAAGCGGGTGTGGAGGGCTCGCGAGGGATCGTTCGGCAGGCCGATGGCGGCCACCATCACCGCGCGTCCGTCGCGCCTCGCTTCCGCAATGAGTGCCTCCATCAGCGCGGTTGCCACGCCGCGGCGCTGGAAGGCCTCGCCCACGTAGATGGAGCTCTCGACCGTAAGATCATAGCCTGCCCCGCTGCGGAACGGGCCGTAGGTGGCGAAGCCGGCGACCTGCGCCGCGTCGCTGGCCGGAGGCAGCTCCGCGACAAGGACAGGAAAGCCCTTGTGCGTGCGCTCCCGGAACCAGCCGAGCCGTTCGTCGAGATCGGCCGGCTCGTGGCGCCAGATGGCGAGGCTGTTGAGGATGTGGTGGTTGTGCAGGGCGAGGATGGCGGGAACGTCCGCCTCGCGTGCGTGACGGATGGTCGGCATGCGTCAGAGCTTCTTGTAGAAGAAAGTGGTGGCTGCGGGCACGCCGTCGGTCGCCAGCGCATGGTCCGGCACCACCCCGAACGCCTGCCAGCCGCAGGCGCGGTAGAGGGCTTCGCCGGCACTGCCCGTCTGCGTGTCGAGGAGGAGGAGCGTGCGCCTGGCGGTGCGGGCCGCCTCTGCAGCCGCGCTCAGCAGGCTCCTGCCGATGCCGCGGCGGCGGTGGCGCGCGAGCACCAGCATCTTGCCGATCTCCGCTCGGTGCGGCGCATTGGGCTGATGGGCATAGGTGAGGATGACGGTGCCGACGATGCGGCCACCCTCCTCCGCGACGAAGAGCACGCGGCTGCCGTCACTGATGCCCGGCAACTGGCTGCGCCAGAAGGCGGCAGCCTCCTGCGCCGTCAGGCCGGCGAGGAAGTTGACCGAGGCGCCGTGCACCACGGCATCGACGAGCACGGCGGCGAGCTCGCCGAGCCGGGCAGTCGCCTCGCCGGCCGTCAGCGGGCGGATGGCGACGGGTCCCGTGGGCGACCCGTCAGTGACGGTGGCGACTTCGTTCATGGCGTCTCAGCCCTTGCGCTCATCGATCGGGGCGAGCACGACGGCGTAGCGTACCGGCCGCGTGCCCGGGTTGTGGTAGACGTTGGGGCGGTCGAGCCGCATGTGCAGGCAGTCGCCCGCGTGGAGCAGGAAGACCTCGTCACCGATCGTCTTCTCCAGCGTGCCGTCGAGCACCCAGACATGCTGGTCGATGCCACGCGACAGCCAGGGGTGGTCGAAGGCGACCCGCGCGCCAGGCGGCAGGGTCACGTCGACGATCTCGACCGGCGAGCCGGTGCCGGATGGCGAGACGGCGCGCCGCACGTAGCCGGTTTCAGGATCCTGCCAGACGGGCTGATCCCCGGCGCGCTGCAAAGGACTCGCCACCGGCGTCTCGCGGGCGAAGAGTGAAGCGAGGCTCACGCCGAGCCCGGCGCACAGCCGGCCCAGCAGCACGGCGGTGGGGCTCGATTCCCCGCGCTCGATGCGGGAGATCATGGCACGGCTGATGCCTGCCTGCTCCGCGAGCGCTTCGAGCGTCAGCCCCGCCTTGCGGCGCAGCCCCTTCAGCCTGCGGCCGAGCGCCCTGGCGATATCGTCGTCGGTCAGCTGCTTTTCCATCATATGAGAATGATCTTCTCGTATATTGGAATCTGGAAGCCCGAAGAATGGGCAGGGATGCCTGCATAATAGGCATTGACACTGCCGGTCTCTTGGGCCGCTGGGCAGCGGAGCGACGACGCGAGGCGCGGTTCATCGCTCCGCCGCTCCGGTTAACGCCTCGTTAGGGTTAACGATCTATCAATTGCATCGGGCGCATTGATGCGATGTCAGTATGGGGCGATCATGGCGGCTCAATCGTGCAGGCCGGCTGCGCTGCGCCGGATGTTCATGGGCGTCTGGCGTGCTGGGGCGGTGGCGACTCTCGCCCTGTCGCTTGCCGGCTGCCTGTCGCGCGACGACGTCACCGGCTCGATCGGTCTCATCGGCTCGCGTGCGGCCGAGCCGCAAGCGCCGACGGCGCGCGGCGAGGCCGAGTGGCGTGCCGCCGCGCAGGAGTGGGGCAAGCGCTACGAGGCGCGACCGACGGACAGGCAGGCTGCGCTCAATTATGCGCAGGCGCTGCGCGCGCTCGACCAGCGTTCGCAGGCCGTTGCGGTGCTGCAGCAGGCGGCGCTGCACAGTCCCACGGACCACGACGTGCTGGCCGCCTACGGCAAGGCGCTCATCGACGTCGGGCGTTTCAAGGAGGCGGAGGGCGTGCTCGCTCGCGCCCATACGCCCGACAAGCCCGACTGGCGCGTTCTGTCGGCGCAGGGCACGGTGGCGGACCAGCTCGGCGACCATGTGGCGGCCCAGCGCTACTATCTCACAGCTCTCAAGATCGTGCCGGGTGAGCCAAGCGTCTTGTCAAACCTTGGCCTATCCTATGCCCTCGCGAAGCAGCCCGCCGAGGCCGAGCGCGTGCTGCGGCAGGCGGCCGCACATCCGCAGGCGGATGGGCGCGTGAAGCAGAACCTGGCGCTGGTGCTGGCGTTGCAAGGCAAGATGGGCGAGGCCGAGCAGGTGTTGGCCCAGAGCCTACCGCCGGCCGAGGTCGCGGCCAACATGGCCTTTCTGCGCCAGGCGGCCGGCCGTCGCAGTTGACCTCAGGCGGGCAGGGCCGGCACGGCGCAGGCGCCGCCCTTCGTCGCGCTCTCGAGCGCGGCGATGCCGCACAGCACCGACATCGCGCCAGCCCGGGATCCGGCGCGCTGGCGCAGCCTGTCCTGCGCGCCGGGCCTGAAGATCATGTCGCGCATGCGATTGTCGCCGCCGTAGTGGCCGCCCGGCTCGTGCGGCACGCGGATGCGCTCGACGCCACCGCCGAAGCTGCGGATCAGCAGGATCTCGTCGACCGCCGGCGCTTCCCACGGCTGCTTCTCGTATTGCCGCAGCTCGATGCGGCCACGGTGGCCGTTGAAGGCGATGTGGTGGCCTTCCACCGGCATGTAGGTGTTGAGCGAATATGACACCTGCACGCCGCTGGCGTAGCGGATCGTCGCCGTCATCGTGTCGGGGATATCGATCTCCTCGCGATAGACGCAGGCGTCCCGGAAATAGCCGTCGACCGCGGACGGTTCCTCGTAGAGCGCGTCGAGGAAGGGATCGGCCGAGAGGTCGAGGTAGTAGTCGCACCTTGCCTTGTGCGGACAGGTCCGGCAGCGTTCGCCGCGGAAAGGCCCCTTGCGACCGTAGTGCAGCAACTCGCCGAAGGCCTTCACCTCGACGGGATCGGAATCGAGGTACCAGTTCAGCAGATCGAAATGGTGCGTCGCCTTGTGCACGAAGAGGCTGCCCGAGCGGGCACGGAAAGCGTGCCAGCGGCGGAAGTAGTCGGCTCCGTGCTGATTGTCGAGATACCAGTGGAAGTCGACCGAGACGACCTCACCGATGGCGCCGGCATCGATCAGCTCCTTGATACGGGCGGCGGTGGGCGCAAAGCGGTAGTTGAAGGACACGTCAACCCGCCGGCCGGTGCGCTGCTCCGCCGCGCGGATGCGCTCGATCTTCTCGGCCGTCGTCGTCAGCGGCTTCTCGCTGATGACGTCGGCACCCGCCTCGAGCGCCTCGACGATGATGTCGTCGTGGGTGTCGTCCGGCGTGCAGACGACGACGAGCTGCGGCTTCAGCTCGGCCATCATCTGCGGGAAATCCGCATAGAGCGGCGCGGCCGTGCCGATCATGGCCCGGGCTCGCTCCGCTCGCATTGGATTGAGGTCGCAGATGCCGACGAGTTCGACATAGTCGCCCCAACCGGCGAGCAGTTCGCGGCCCCACATGGTGGTGCCGCGATTGCCGACGCCGACGAGTGCGTAACGGGTGCGATTGGAACCCTCAGCCATGGCCGCTTCCTCCTCCGCCGGAGGCGCTAGACGCCATCCGGGGCTGCATCCGCCGCGTTCCCCGGGGAGCGGTTCGCAGCGGTATTTTGTAACTGGTTGGTGATTTGTGGAAGCCGAAAGCGCTCCCTGTCAAGGGGCGACTGGGCGCTCCTGCCACGACGCGACATCGGGCGCGGCGCCGAGACGAGCGATTTCTCGCGGGTGCAGGGGCGCCAGGGCCACTCGAAAAGCGGGCAAGCGCTGGGCATGGCCATGCACTGGCCAGCGCGGACGCTTGGCAGCGGCAGAAATGGCAAGTGCCCGGCGGTGATGGACGTGGTCGTGCGCAAGATGCTCCAATGGCCGAAGCGGGCATTCTGCGCCGGGTGCGATCAGCGCTTGACAAAGCGTCCGGCCACCGTCACGTTAGTAACTGAACGGTTATAAATCGGCGAGAAAGCCGGTAACCCGTCCCGCTTCCGGCGGGGATGTCCTGAGGGAGGACACGCGAATGTCGATCACGCTCAGCAGGCGAAGTGTACTTTCCGGTGGCGCGGCGGCCCTGTCGCTCGCGGCGTTCGGTAGCGGTCCGGTATGGGCCCAGGCGGCGCGCCTGCGCTTCCTGTGGTGGGGCTCGCAGGAGCGGGCGGACCGCACCTTTAAGGCGATCGAGGCTTACAAGGGCGTCGCCTCCGACGTGTCGATCACCGGCGAGTTCGCCGGCTGGAGCGACTACTGGCCGCGTCTTGCCACCCAGGTCGCCGGGCGCAACGCGCCGGACCTCATCCAGATGGACTACCGCTACATCTTCGAATACGCGCGGCGCGGGGCGCTGAAGCCGCTCGACGATTATCTCGACAAATCCCTGAACATCGCCGACTTCGGGCAGATGAATATTGATTCCGGGCGGGTCGACGGCAAACTTTATGGCGTCAATCTCGGGGTCAACTCGAGCATCGTCCTCTACGACGAGGCGGCGTGGGAGAAGGCCGGCATCGAGCCGCCCCAGCCCGGGATGACCTGGGAGGCCTTCGCGGAGAAGGGTGCGGCGCTGAGCGCCAAAAAGACGAAGCCGGGCTTCTATGCCTCGGCCGATGCGAGTGGCGTCGAGCCGGCGCTCGAGAACTGGCTGAGGCAGCAGGGCAAGGCCCTGTTCACCGCGGACGGAGCGCTCGGGTTCGGGCCGGAGGACGCGGCGAAGTGGTTCGCGATGTGGGCCGATATGCGCAAGAGCGGAGCCTGCGTGCCCGCCGACGTGCAGGCGCTGGACCAACTCAACATCGAGACCAATCCGCTGACCACCGGCAAGGCGGCCACCGCCTTTGCCCATTCCAACCAGTACATCGGCTATCAGAAGCTCAACAAGTCTCGCCTCGGCGTTAGCTCCTACCCGAAAGTGAGCGCAGATTCGCCATCGGGCCATTATCTGAAGCCATCCATGCTCATCAGCGTCGCGAGCGGTTCGGCCCACCCGGATGCTGCGGTGGCCTTCGCCAATTTCCTTGTCGCAAATTCGACAGGCGTCGAGATCCTCGGCGTCGAGCGCGGCGTGCCGGCCTCCGAATCCATGCGAAACGGGCTGGCACCGAAGCTGAACGACCTCGACTCGGTGATGGTGAAATACATCGCCGACATCACGCCCGGTGTCGGCGCACTGCCGCCGCCGCCGCCTCCCGGCGCGGGTGAGCTCGCCTTCGCGCTGAAGCGCGTCGCCGAGGAGGTCGGCTTCGGTCGGGCCACGCCGGAGGCCGGCGGCGAGAAGCTGGTGCGTGAAGCCCAGACCATCCTGAAGCGCGGCTGAGGCGCCGGTGATGACGGTTCATCCCACCGTCTGGGTGGACGAGGTCCGCCCCGCCGCCGCACCGCGACGGGGCACCCTGAGGCGGATGCTGGCCCGCAACGCGCCGGGCTATCTCTTCCTCGCGCCCTGGCTCATCGGCTTCTTCGGCCTGACGCTGGGACCGGCGCTCGTCTCACTCTACCTGTCCTTCACCAACTACGACCTCCTGCGGGCGCCGGACTGGGTGGGAGCCGCCAATTACGTGCGCATCGCGACGGACGATCCGAAATTCGCCGCCGCGATGCGCGTCACCTTCATCTATGTCGTCCTGTCGGTGCCGCTGAAGCTCGTCTTCGCGCTCGCCGTGGCCATGGCCTTCAACCGCGGCATCCGCGGGCTCACCGTCTACCGCGCCATCTTCTACCTGCCGTCGCTGCTCGGCGGCTCGGTCGCCATCGCGGTGCTGTGGCGCCAGCTCTTCGCCTCCGACGGCCTCGTCAACATGCTGCTGTGGAAGGCCTTCGGCATCGAGGGGCCGAGCTGGGTCTCCAACCCGGACTATTCGCTTTACACGCTCGTCGTCCTCTCCATCTGGCAATTCGGCTCGCCGATGATCATCTTCCTCGCCGGCCTCCGGCAAATCCCGACCGACATGTACGAGGCGGCGGAGATCGACGGCGCGGGTAAGGTGCGCCAGTTCTTCAAGATCACGCTGCCGCTCCTGACGCCGGTCGTCTTCTTCAACGCGGTGATCCAGACCATCGAGGCGTTCAAGGCCTTCACCCCGGCCTTCATCATCAGCGAGGGCACCGGCGGGCCGATCAATTCGACGCTGTTCTACACGCTCTACCTCTACCAGGAGGCTTTCGGTTTCTTCCGCATGGGCTATGCCGCGGCGCTCGCCTGGATCCTGCTCGTCATCATCGCGCTGTTCACGGCCTTTTCGTTCCTCAGCGCGCGCTACTGGGTGCACTACGATGACTGACGCCACCGTCACGGCCGCCCCGCCGTCACGCGGCCGGCGCTCCCGCACACGCTCCCTGCTGATCCACGGGGCGCTCATCGCCGCGTCCATCGCCATGCTCTATCCCATCCTGTGGATGGTCTCGGGCTCGGTCAGGCCGCAGGACGAGCTCTTCGGCACGACCTCGCTCATTCCCTCGAGCGTCGATTTCGGCAGCTACCTGCGCGGCTGGATGGGGCTGCAGGTGAGCTTCGGCCAGTTCTTCTGGAACTCGCTCGTCATCTCGGTGCTGGCGACCATCGGCAATGTGCTCGGCTGCTCGCTCGCCGCCTTCGCCTTTGCGCGGCTGCGCTTCGGCGGGCGCAACTTCTGGTTCGCGCTGATGCTGGGCACCCTGATGCTGCCCTATCACGTGGTGCTCATCCCGCAGTACATCCTGTTCCTCGAGCTCGGCTGGGTGAACACGCCGCTGCCGCTCATCGTGCCGAAATATCTCGCCACGGACGCCTTCTTCATCTTCCTGATGGTGCAGTTCTTCCGTGGCATCCCGCGTGAATTGGACGAGGCGGCGGTAATGGACGGCTGCGGTCCCTTCCGCATCTATTTCCGCATCATGCTGCCACTCTCGTTGCCCGTGCTGGCGACAGCAGCGATATTCTCCTTCATCTGGACGTGGGACGACTTCTTCGGTCCGCTCATCTATCTCAACGACATCAACACCTACACGGTGCAGTTGGGCCTGCGCTCCTTCGTCGACTCGACCGGCACGTCTGACTGGTCGGCCCTGTTCGCGATGTCGAACCTGTCGCTCGTGCCGGTGTTCCTCTTCTTCCTCTTCTTCCAGCGACTGCTCATCGAGGGCATCGCCACCACCGGCATGAAACGCTGAGGCCCCGCGTCCCATGAAACCCGTTCGCTTCGCGGCCGTCGGCCTCAACCACGATCACATCTACGGGCAGGTGAACTGCCTTCTGAGAGCCGGGGCCGAGCTTGCCGGCTACTTCGCCGAGGAAGACGACCTTGCGGCGGCCTTCGGCGCGCGCTATCCCGGCGCGCCGCAGCTCGACGACCGGCGCCGGGCGCTGGAGGACCCGTCGATCGACCTCATCGTCTCCGCGGCCATCCCCGATGAGCGGGCGGGGCTCGCCATCGCCGCCATGCGCGCCGGCAAGGACGTGATGCTCGACAAGCCGGGCATGGTGACGCTGAAGGAACTCGCCGAGGTCAAGGCGGTGCAGGCCGAGACCGGGCGCATCCTCTCCATCCTCTATTCCGAGCATTTCGAAAACCGCGCCACGGTGAAGGCGGGCGAGCTCGTCGCCGCCGGGGCCATCGGCAAGGTCGTCTCCGTCACCGGCTTCGGCCCGCACCGGCTGCGCGAGGCGACGCGCCCAGCCTGGTTCTTCGAGCGACGACGCTACGGCGGCATCCTCGTCGACATCGCCTCGCACCAGTGCGAGCAATTCCTGTTCTTTACCGGAGCCAAGACGGCGGAGGTGCTGTCGGCGAGCGTCGCCAACCGCGCCCATCCCGACCGGCCGGGCCTGCAGGACCATGGCGACATCCATCTCGCCACGACGGACGCCACCGGCTTCATTCGCGTCGACTGGTTCACGCCCGATGGCCTGCCCACCTGGGGTGACGGGCGTCTCTTCCTCACCGGAACGGACGGCACGATCGAGCTGCGCAAGTATATCGACATCGCCGGGCGGCCGGGCACCGATCACCTCTTCCTCACCGACCGCAAGGGCGTGACCTACATCGATTGCTCGCAGACAGCCCTGCCCTACGGGGATCAACTCGTGTCCGACATCCGCTACCGCACCGAGACGGCGATGCCGCAGGCACGCTGTTTCGCCGCGATGGAGATCGCCCTCAAGGCCCAGGCCCTCGCGGAGGCGCAATCATGACCAGGCGTTTCAATGTCGCTGTCGTCGGCTGCAACATCGGCCGCTCACACATCGTCGAGGGCTATCAGCCGCATGGCGACAAATACCGCGTTCTCGCCGTCTGCGACCTCGACGAAACGCGCCTTTCGTCCGTCGCCGAGGAATTCGAGGTGCCGCGGCGCTGCCGCGACTTCGATGAGCTCCTCGCCATGGACGACGTCGACATCATCGACATCTCGACGCCGCCGGCGACGCACCGGCCGATGGTTCTGAAGGCACTCGCCGCAGGCAAGCATGTCGTCTGCGAGAAGCCGCTTGTCGGCTCGCTTGCCGAGGTCGACGAGATCGTCGCGGCGGAGGCGAAGGCCAAAGGCCGGCTGATGCCGATCTTCCAGTACCGCTACGGCGACGGCGCCATGCAGGCCCGCCGCATCATCGACAGCGGCCTTGCCGGCAAGCCCTATGTCGGCACCTGCGAGACCCTGTGGAAGCGGGGGCCCGACTATTACGACAATCCCTGGCGGGGCCGCTGGGCGACCGAGCTCGGCGGGGTCCTGATGACTCACGCCATCCACATCCACGACCTCATGACCTTCCTCATGGGGCCGGTGGAGCGGCTGTTCGCCCGCACGGCGACGCGGGTCAACACCATCGAGGTGGAGGACTGCGTCTCCTCGAGTTGGCTGATGGCCTCGGGCGCCCTCGTCTCCGCGACCGCTACCCTCGGTTCGCACGAGGAGATCAGCCGGCTGCGGCTATCCTTCGAGAACGTTACCTTCGAGAGCACGCACGCGCCCTATTCGCCCGGCGACGGCCCCTGGCGCGTCATCCCGGCGAACGAGGCGGTCGGCCGGCAGATCGAGGAGCTCTTGGCCGGCTTCCCGCCTGTTGGCCGGCGATTCAACGGCCAGATGGAGGCCTTCTACCGGGCGCTTCTCGCCGGCGATCCGCCGCCGGTGACGAGCCTCGACGCGCGCCGGGCGCTCGAACTGGTGACGGCCTTCTACCATTCCGCCGCGACGGGCGAGGACGTTGCCCTGCCGCTCGATGCGGCGCATCCCAAATACCTGAGCTGGCGGCCCGCCGCCTGAACGGGAGGACGAGAACCATGGCGAGCAGCATCAATCTCGCGAAGATCGAGAAGAGGTTCGGTTCCGTCGAGGTCATCCACGGCATCGACCTTGCCATCGAGCCGGGCGAGTTCACGGTCTTCGTCGGCCCGTCCGGCTGCGGCAAGTCCACGCTTCTGCGCATGATCGCCGGGCTCGAGGACATCTCGGCGGGCGAGTTGAGCATCGACGGGGAGCGCGTCAACGAAGTGCCGGCCTCCAAGCGCGGCATCGCCATGGTGTTCCAGTCCTACGCGCTCTACCCGCACATGAACGTCTACAAGAACCTCGCCTTCGGCCTGCAGACGGCGGGCTATCCGAAGGCGGAGATCGAGGCGCGGGTGAAGAAGGCGGCCGACATCCTGCAGATCGGCCATCTCCTGCAGCGCCGGCCCAAGGCGCTCTCCGGCGGCCAGCGCCAGCGCGTCGCCATCGGCCGCGCCATCGTGCGCGAACCGAAGATCTTCCTCTTCGACGAGCCGCTGTCCAACCTCGACGCCGAACTCAGGGTGCAGATGCGTGTCGAGATCGCCAAGCTGCACCAGACGCTCGGCAGCACCATGATCTACGTGACGCACGACCAGGTGGAGGCCATGACCATGGCCGACAAGATCGTGGTGCTGCGCGACGGACGCATCATGCAGGTGGGCCGGCCGCTCGACCTCTACAACAACCCGGCCAACCAGTTCGTCGCCGGATTCATCGGCTCGCCCAAGATGAACTTCCTGAAGGCCCGTCTCGCCGACAGCGACCCTTCGCGCCGCACCATCGAGGTGGCCGGGCGCGCGCTCACCCTGGAGCGGCCGCTCGCGGCGCGGACGGGCGAGCCGCTCGTCTTCGGCCTCAGGCCCGAGCACGTGGAAGCGCGCGACAACGGCGCGAGCCTCGGTGAAGCCTCGGTGCAGCTCGTCGAGCATCTCGGCGGCTCGACGGTGGTCTACACCAGCACCGCCGACGGCCAGAGCGCGACGCTGTTGCTCGACGGCCAGCGCCACATCCGCGCCGGCGAGAGGCTGCCGCTCGGCTTCGACGTGGAGCGGGCGCATGTCTTCGGCGAGGACGGCCGCAGGGTCTGAGGCGCGGCGCCGCCTTCGGACGGAGGGGGAAGACTTCCTCCGCTGGCCTCAGAGCCCTGGTCCGGCGGCGGCCTCCATGTGCACGCCGCGCCCATCGAGGAACGCGGCGGCGATCAATTCGCGCGTATAGGCTTCGCGCGGATTATCGAAGATTGCCTCGATCGGGCCGCGTTCGACCACTTTGCCCGATTTCATCACCATGATCTCGTCGGAGAGCGCCCGCACCACGGCGAGGTCGTGGCTGATGAAGATATAGGCGAGGCCGTGCTTCTCCTGCAGGTGGCGAAGCAACTCCACGATGCTCTTCTGCACCGAACGGTCCAAGGCTGATGTGGGCTCGTCGAGCACGACGAGCGCCGGCTTGAGGATCATGGCGCGCGCGATGGCGATGCGCTGGCGCTGACCGCCCGAGAATTCGTGCGGGAAGCGGTGGCGGGTCGCCGGGTCGAGCCACACCTCCTCGAAGGCGGATGCGGCGCGGCGGTCACGCTCGGCGCGGGTCAGGCCCGGCTCGTGCACGAGGAGGCCCTCGGTGACGATCTCGCCCGCGGTCAGCCGCGGGGACAGGGAGCCGAAGGGGTCCTGGAAGACGAGCTGCATGTGCCGGCGCAGCGGCCGCATGGCGGCCCGGTCGAGCGGCATCAGCGCGCGGTCCTCGTAGCGCACGAGGCCTGCCGCCGGCATCAGGCGCAGCAGGGCGCGGCCGAGCGTCGACTTGCCGGAGCCCGATTCACCCACGACGCCGACGGTCTCGCCGCGGCGCACGGTGAGATCGACGCCGTCGACCGCGCGCAGGTCGTGCCGCCTGCGGCCGAACAGGCCCTCGTGCCTGGTGAAGACGACGCGCACGTCCTCGGCCGTAAGCACGGTCGGGCTGTCGGGCGGCGGCGGGGACTTGCGGCCGCTCGGCTCCGCCTCGATCAGCATGCGCGTATAGTCGTGCCGCGGCCGCTCGAAGAGCGTGCCGGTCGCGCCGCTCTCCACCACCTCGCCGCTCTTCATGACGTAGGTGCGGTCGGCGAAGCGCCGGACGATGCCGAGGTCATGGGTGATGAAGACGATGGCCATGCCGAGCCGCGTCTTGAGCTCGGACAGGAGCTCGAGGATGCGCGCCTGCACGGTGACGTCGAGCGCCGTCGTCGGCTCGTCGGCGATGAGGATGTCGGGATCGTTGGCAAGCGCCATGGCGATCATCACGCGCTGGCGCTGGCCACCGGACAGTTCGTGCGGATAGGCGGCAAGGCGCCGCTCCGGATCAGGGATGTGCACGAGGTCGAGCAGCTCGACGGCGCGCCGACGGGCCGCCGTGCGGGAGAGCCCGGCGTGGCGCATCAGCGGCTCCGCGATCTGCTCGCCGATGCGGTAGAGCGGGTCGAGCGAGGTCATCGGCTCCTGGAAGATCATGGTGATCTTGCGCCCGCGGTAGCGGTTGAGCGCGCGCGCCGGCAGGCCGAGGATCTCCTCGCCGCGGTAGCGGACGGAGCCGTCGGCGCGGCCGTTGCGGGCAAGAAGGCCCATGACCGCCATCATGGTCTGGCTCTTGCCGGAGCCGGATTCGCCGACAATGGCCACCGTCTCGCCGGCGTCGACGTCGAGGTCGATGCCCTTCACGGCCTCGACCGCACCACTCTCGGTCTCGAAGCGGACGCTGAGCCCGCGGATGCTGAGCACGGTATCGGCCATCAGCGGTCCCTCGGGTCGAGCGCGTCGCGCAGGCCATCGCCGATGAAGTTGAGGGCGAAGAGCGTGGCGACGAAGAAGATGGACGGGAAGATGATGAGATAAGGCGCGCTCTGGATGTTGGCCGCGCCTTCCGAGATGAGCACGCCCCAGCTCGTCAGCGGCGCCTGCACGCCGAGGCCGAGGAAGGAGAGGAAGCTCTCGAGCAGGATGATCTTGGGCACCATCAGCGTCACGAAGACGACGACGGGGCCGAGGAGGTTCGGCACGATGTGGCGCCTCAGGATGCCGCCCGTGCCGACGCCGAGGGCCTCCGCTGCCTGCACGAACTCGCGGCGCTTCAGCGCCAGCGTCTGGCCACGCACGATGCGCGCCATGTCGAGCCATTCGACGGCGCCGATGGCGACGAAGATGAGCACGAAGTCACGGCCGAAATAGACGACGAGCAGGATGACGAAGAAGACGAAGGGCAGGGAATAGAGCACATCGACGAAGCGCATCATGAGATTGTCGACGCGCCCGCCGGCAAAGCCCGCGATGGCGCCGTAGGCGACGCCGATGACGAGGCTGACGAAGGTGGCGAGCAGGCCGACGAGCAGGGAGATGCGGCCACCGACCATGATGCGCGTCATCAGGTCCCGGCCGCTGCGGTCGGTCCCCATCAGGAAGAGCTGGCGGTTGACGCGGCCCGCGACGACGAGCGTGCGCCCCTCGTCCAGCGTCTCGACCACGCGCGGATCGGCAAATTCGTCGAGCCGTTCGATGTAGCGCGTGTTGCGCGGGTCGATCGGCCGGTCAGAGCGCAGCGTGACGCGGAAGCTGTCGCCGTCGACAGAGAAGTCGGCCATGGCGAGGCGGGCCCGCTCCAGCGCCTCGCCCATGGCGCCGGCGAGCGCCGATTCCTTCGGATAAAGCTCGAGGCTCGGCGGCATCGCGACATAGGAACGGTAGACGCGGTCGTAGGGATGCGGCGACAGCCAGGGGCCCGCGACGCAGAAGAGGGTGATGAGGGCAAGGACGATGCTGCCCGCGACGGCCGCGCGGTTGCGCAGGAGGCGCCGCATGGCGAGCGCCAAGAGGCTGTGGCCGGCGGGGGCGGGTTTCGCCGCGGCGGCATCGGTGGCGAGCGTACCGTCAGTCATAGCGCACCCGCGGGTCGAGCGCCGCATAGGCGAGGTCGACGAGGAGGTTGAAGACGACGACGAAGCCGGCCAGCGTCACGACCGTGCCCATGACGAGGGTGTAGTCCCGGTTGAGCGCGCCCTCGACGAAATAGGCGCCGATGCCGGGAATGGCGAAGATCTTCTCGATGACCACCGAGCCGGTGACGAGGGCGGCGGCCGCCGGCCCGAGATAGGAGATCACCGGCAAGAGCGCCCCCTTGAGGGCGTGGCGGATGATGACATGGCCGGGCAGGCCGCTCGCCCTGAGCGTACGGATGTGGTCGGCGCGCAAGGCCTCGATCATGGATGAGCGAGTGAGCCGTGCGATCACCGCCATCTGCGGCAGGGCGAGCGCCACCGTCGGCATCAGCCGGTGGGCGAGGCCGCCGTCGCCCCAGCCGCCGATGGGCAGCAGCCCGAGCATGAGGCCGAAGACGAGCTGCAGGACGGGGGCGACGACGAAATTGGGCACCGTGACGCCGACCGTCGCCACGGTCATGACGGAATAGTCCGCGGCGCTGTTCTGACGCAGGGCGGCGAAGACGCCGGCCGCGACGCCGCCGAAGATCGCCAGGGCGAGGGCGCTGAGGCCGAGCGTGACGGAATAGGGCAGGGCGCGGCGCAGCATCTCGCCGACCGTGAAGTCGATCGCGACATAGCTCGGGCCGAAGTCGCCGCGCACCAGCTTGCCGAGATAGTCGAGGTACTGGACGTGGAGCGGCTGGTCGAGGCTGTAGGCGCGCCGCAGGTTGTCGAGCACCTGCGGGGCGAGCGGCTGCTCGAGGTCGAAGGGGCCGCCTGGGGCGAAGCGCACCAGGAAGAACGCGACGGTGACGATGACGAAAAGCGTGGGGGCGGCACTGAGGAGGCGGCGCAGGGTGTAGGTGAGCATGAAGTCTCCGCAGCGAACGGCGGCCCCGGCGGGGCCGCCCGGGATTCATCAACGCTCGATGCTGATGTAGCGGCTGCGATGCACGTTGCGCACATTATCGGCCCAGCCCTTCACCTTGTCGGAGACGAGGTGGAGCGACGTGCGGTTGAGGATGGGGATGAGACCCATCTCGGCGAGCAGGATGGCCTCGGCCTCGGCCATGATCTTCGCCCGCTCCGCGGGATCGAGCGTCGCGTCGGAGGTCTTCACGAGCTCGTCGAACTTCGCGTTGCTGAACTGCGAATAGTTGCCGACGGCATTGCCGGTGACGCCGAGATAGAGGAAGTTCTGCGCATCGGCATAGTCGCCGACCCAGCCGGCGCGCGCGACATCGAAGTCGCCCCTGTTCTGCAGATGGGCGTAATGCGTCTTGATGTCGGTGTTGAGCAGCGTGACCTCGGCGCCGAACACCTGCTTCCACATGTCGGCGATGGCGGTCGCCACCTTCTTGTGTGCGTCGTTGGTGTTGTAGCGGATCTCGATCTTGAGCGGCTTGCCGCCCGGGCCGTAGCCGGCCTCCTCGATCAGCTTCTTGGCCTCGTCCTCGCGGTCGAGCTGCGACAGCGCGGCGAATTCGGCCTCGGCCGGCGTGTAGCCGTTGATGCCCGGCGGCACGAGGCTGTAGGCGGGCACGGCGGCCCCGCTCCAGATCTTGTCGGCGAGGAAGTCGCGGTCGATGGCCATGGCGAGGGCGCGGCGCACGCGCGGGTCGCTGAACGGCTCCTTCTTGTTGTTGATGGCGTAATATTCGATGGCGAGATAGGGCGAGGTCTTCACCTGGCCGCCCAGCTTCTCCTTGAGGAAGGGCAACTGGTCGATGGGGAACTGGTAGTTGGTGTCGAGCTCGCGGGCCATGAAGCGGCGCACCGCGGCGGCGTTGTCCTCGGTCGGGTAGAACATGACCACGTCGACCTTGACATTGGCCGCATCCCAGTAGTGCGGGTTCTTGACCACCTTGATGTGGTCGCCCGGCACGTTCTCGGCGAGGCTGTAGGCGCCGTTGGAGACGAAGTTGCCCGGCCGCACGAAGTCCTTGCCGAATTTCTCGACGCTCGCCTGATGCATCGGCAGCGCCGTCTGGTGCGTGAGCAATTCGAGGAAATAGGGCGTCGGCCGCTCGAGCGCGATCTCGAGCGTCAGGTCGTCGACGGCCTTCACGCCGAGTTCCTCGGGCTTCATCTCGTACTTGTTGATCTTCTCGGCGTTCCTGATGGGGTAGTGCAGCGAAGCGTATTTCGCCGCCGTCTGCGGATCCATGATGCGGCGGAAGGAGAAGACGAAGTCGGAGGCCTTGACGGGATCGCCGTTCGACCACTTGCCGTCGGCGCGCAGCTTGAAGGTGTAGACCGTCCCATCCTGCGACATGGTCCAGCTCTCGGCCGCGCCGGGGACTACCTTGCCGGCCGCGTCATAGGCGACAAGACCCTCAAGCAGATCCCACAGGATATTGGCCTCGACGTCGATCGAGGTCTGGTGCGCGTCGAGCGTCTTCGGGTCGCCGGCATTGCCGCGGTGATAGACGGTCTCGGCCTGCGCCAGGGTCGTGAGCGCGAACAGCGCAGCGACGGCGCAGAGGAACGGTCGAATACGGCTCACAACTGCCTCCCGCTTCTGGATTGCGCCGGCATTTGAATTAAAGTTGAGCGAGTCCAAGTCTTTCCGGCGCGTCGACTTTGCCGGGCGAAGGAAAGCACTCGCCTTTCACGCCGTCAATCACACTCGCGGACGCGAAGTGCATGGGGCGGTACCGAAATAGCGGCCGGAGCAGGCGCTCAGTTAGGTACGGCGCGTGGGCCGCCGTCGGGATCGGTGGCCTCGGGCTCCTGCGAGATTGGGGCAGTCGTCGGGTCGAGGATGTCGAAAGGCCGCTCGGCGCGCACGGCCGGGGGCGGTCGCGAGGCGATGCGTATCCGGGCCACGGCAGCGAGCAGGAGAGCGACCGATGCCATGAAATACAGGAGGCCGTCGATATCGAGCCGCGCCATCACGCCCGAGCCGATCATCGGGCCGAGGGCCGAGCCGAAGCCGCTGACGAGCACCAGCCGGCCGCTGACCGCCACCACGCGGTCGGCGGGCATGCGGTCGAGCGCGTGGGCGACGCTGACCGGATAGAGGGTCGACATGAAGCCGCCAAGCAGCGCCGCGACCGGCAGGACCGCGGCCGGGTTGGGCGGTAGCACCGCGAGCAGCAGGGCCGAAACCGCAAAGCCCACCGCAAGGCCGGCGAGGACCAGGCGGCGGTCATTGCGGTCGGACAGGCGTCCCACGGGCACCTGCAGCGCAAGCCCGCCGAGCACGGCCACCAGCATGAAGACGGCGATGGTGTCCTGCGTGATGCCGTCGCGCAGCATCCAGGCCGGCACCAGGGCATAGAAGGCGCTGGTGATCATGCCGCCGATGACGCAGCCCGTTACGGCAACCGGCGCCTGGCGGGTGAGATCGCCGTAGGGCAGCGTCGCCTCCGGCATGATCCCGGGCGCTTCCGCCCGCGTCAGCGTGACCATGACGAGCGCGAGGGCGAAGAGCACGATGATGACGTAGAACGGGGCGGCGGACTGGATCGTCAATTGCCCGATCAGCAGCTGCCCGATGGCGAGGGCCGTGAAGGTGCCGACCATGTAGACCGAGAAGACGCGGCCGCGCTGGCTCGCCTCCGCCTTGGCGTTGAGCCAGCTCTCGGTGGTGATGAAGAGGCCGACGCAGCCGAGGCCGATGGCGGCCCGGCAGGCGATCCAGACGGTGGGCGAGACGGCGAGTGGCATGGCGGCCGTCGCGGCCACGACCATGCCGGCGAAGGCCGCATAGGCGCGGATGTGGCCGATGCGCCGGATCAGCCGTCCCGACCAGACGGCGCCGGCGGTGAAGCCGATGAAATAGGCGCTGAGGACGACGCCGGTGTTTGTCGGGCCGAAATCCTCCATGGTCAGGCGCAGCGAGAGGAAGGTATTGAAGAAGCCGTTGGCCAGCTGAACAAGGCTCGTCGCAGCAATGAGCGTTCCGATCTGCACGAGCATCGGCCGGCCTCCTCGGTCTGGTCGTGGTGGAAGATCCCTACGGGCGAAAAGTGGAGTGAATGCGTCCCTGAAACCGCTGCTCCGCCATCGGGTTCCGAAACCGCCGCATTCAGTTGCCCGGAGACGTCAGAGCGCAACCGCCGCATGCGGGGGACGCACACAGCCCGCACCGGCGACGCGGGTCCGCCCTGTGGCGGGCGTAGTTCGCCAGCCGGTGCGTGGCCCAGGCATCGGTGCGCCGAAGCCACTGGAGCCTCATGAACCGTCCGCAGCGGCGTACCGCGACCTCGGGTGCGACACCGACGCCCTCGCCGGCGGCCACCATGTGGCAAATGCCGTTGAAGTGCGACGCTGCGGCACGGGACCGCGATGCTCGCAAGGCTAATCCGTTGGCGAGATTGGGTTCACGGTGCGCTTCACGTATCTTTCCGCGTGAAGGTCATGTGCGTCACGCCGCTGGGCGAGGAAGTGGCTTCGATCTGGTAATCGCTCTCGAGGCCCTCCAGTCCGTCCCAGAGACGTACGCCCCGGCCGAGCAGGATCGGGACCACCGCGATATGCGCATGGTCGACGAGCCGCGCGGCCAGGAAGTCTCGAACGACGATCGATCCGCCGCCGATACGCACGTCCCTGCCGCTGGCCGCCTCGCGGGCGAGCTTCAGCGCTTCGGCCGGCGGGGCATCGATGAAATGGAAGGTCGTGCCGCCTCCCATCGCGATCGACGGGCGCGGGTGATGGGTGAGGACGAAGACCGGCGTGTGAAACGGCGGGTTCGACCCCCACCAGCCCGTCCACTCCGGGTTCCCTTGCCAGCCGGGAGGACCGAACTTCCCGGCACCCATGATCTCGGCGCCGATGCCGGCATAGAACTGCCGCGCGAAGGCGTCGTCGACGCCGCCGGTGCCGCCGGGCGGCAAGCCGAACATCTCGCGGCCCCACCGGGTGGCGAACATCCATTCGTGCAGCCGCTCGCCGGCGTGGCCGAACGGCTTGTCACGGCTCAGGCCTTCGCCGGCGCCGAAACCATCGAGCGAGACGGAGAAGTTCTGAACGCGGGCGAGCGACATGGCTGGTGCTCCTCTTCATCGGGTACCCGGCGCCTCGGCGAGGCCGTTTCGCCGCCACCGCCCGGGCTCACGATGCGCGGGCTTCGTCCGCCAGCTTCCTGCGCCGCGCCAGTTCCGCGTCGGATGGCGCGTCGGCGACGAACGATCCCGGTTTCACCTCCCCCGCCGGCCGGTAGGTGTTGATCACCACGCCGGTCGATGAGGTCGTCGTGTCGGCGAGCGCGAGCGCCCGTGCCGGGAGGCCGTCCTCGAACAGGCGCTTTCCGCGCCCCAGGATAAGCGGAAAGATCCAGACGCGGTATTCGTCGATCAGCCCGGCGGTCGTCAGCGTCTGCAACAGATCGCTGCTGCCCCAGGTCTGGACGTCCGGGCCGTCGCCCGATTTCAGCCGCGTGATCTCGGCTGCCACGTCGCCGCCGATGCGGATGGAACCGGCCCAGTCGAGATGGTCGAGGCTGCGCGTGGCGACGTATTTGGTCGCCGCGTTGAAACGGTTGGCGATCGGGTTGTCACCGGCGTGCGGCCAGTAGGCGGCGAAGATCTCGTAGGTCCGGCGCCCCAGAAGAAGGTCGAAGGGCTCGGCCATGCTGTCGATGATGCGCTTGTTCATCATGTCGTCCCAATAGGGCACGAGCCATCCGCCAAGAGCGAAGCCGCCCGTGGTATCCTCTTCCGGGCCCCCCGGAGCCTGCATGACGCCGTCGAGTGACACATAGGCGGTTGCGATGATCCTTCTCATGTCGGTTGCTCCTGCTGGTGTTCACTGCCGGACCCGCGAGGCGGAGGCCGTGGGGGAGCCGCATGTTCGGCCTAACGGCCTGCCGTCATGCGGGGGTATTCGAGCTGCATGGCGACCACGTCGGCGGTGGCGCCTCCGTAGCGCGCGGCGATCGCGTCGAGCGTCCGGTCGAGCGCATGGGCCGGCCGCTCGGCCGGCAGGGGCAGGATGCGCCGGGTTTCCGGCCAGTCATCGGCAAGGCTTTCCGGGATGAGCCGAAGGCCGCTGCGGGTCTCGATCGCATCCGCCGAAGCGGCGAAGCTCGTGACGTGCGACCGGTAGGTGCGCGACCAGGCATCGGCCATCAGCGCCAGCGACACCTCGTCCACGCCCGCCTCGAGGCGGAGGCCGAACTCGTCCCGGTTCCAGAAGGCGATCCTGTTCGCGAGCACGGTCACCGCGAAGGGGCGCGTGAGCCTGAACGCGCCGCTCGCGTGCCGGGCATCCCAAGCCCCGATGCCGAGGTCGCGGGCCACTGCCTCTGCCTTGGTCCGGCCAGCGATCGCCTCGATCAGCGTCAGCATCATCGGCATGGAGGCGCTGATGCCCGTGGTGGTCGTGACGGCCTCATCGCTCACCATGCGCCGGTCGGCGACATGGGTGGTCGTCGGGCTCCATCGCAGCATTTCGCGCAGATAATACCAGTGGGTCGTCGCGCGCCTGCCATCGAGCAGGCCGGCAGCAGCGACGACCTTGGCACCGGCGCAGATGCCGATGATCCGCGCCTTCTTGGCCGCTTGGGACGTAAGCCAGGCGAGCACGGCCGGGTCGTCGTCGCGGCTCATGGCGGGCACGATGACATAGTCCGCCCCTTCGGGATGCGCGGCGTCGAATTGCGCGAGCGTCGCATCGGGGACGACCCGGAGGGCCGGATAGAGCGTCACCGGCCCCGGGCCGGTTGCGAGCATCATCACATCGGCGACACCGGCGCGCCGCAGGATTCCCGAGGGCACCAGATAGTCGGTCGTCTCCGTGGCGTTGTTGAGGGCGATGACGGCGATGAGCGGACGCGCGCGTTTCACGGGTTTCAGTGCAGCGAGCATGGCTTCCGCCTCCTCCCGTGGGACCGGCGGCGCCGCGACAGCTGCCGGTGCTGCCGGCAGGCTGAGGATCCAGCCTCCGAAACCTGCGAGGCAGAGGATGAGGACCACCATAACGCCTGACAAGAGGTGGACCTTCGACATGCGCAGCTGCTCCGGCATCGAGCGCCTCCCAGCGCTTCCCGAGCAACACTAGATGTCGTCGGTTCTGGCAAGAATGACAAATAACCGCTAATTTCTGCCAATGCATCACGTGGCCTTCGTGGTCTATCCCGGTTTCGAACTGCTCGATCCCTCGGGGCCGGCATCCGTGTTCACCGGCGCCAATCGTGCTCTCGGTCAGAACGGGAGGTCCGCGTTCTACCGAGTCACGCTGCTGTCGGCCGCAGGCGGGGCCGTGGAGAGCAGCAGCGGGGTCGCGGTCGAGACGCGGTCCATTACCGATGTGCGCCCTGGGGACCTCCAGACCGTGCTGGTCGTCGGCGCGGAACGGGAGCACCTCCTGCCGGCGGTGGCGGACCCGGTGTTGCGGGCCGCTCTGCCGCCACTCGTCCGGCAGGCCGAGCGCTTCGGCTCCGTCTGCACCGGCGGCTTCGTGCTGGCGGCGCTCGGCCTCTTCGACGGCCATCGCGTCGCGACCCACTGGGATGCATGCCGACGGTTTGCCGACGCCTTTTCGAAGGTCGCGGTGGATTCGGACGCGCTCTATGTCGTCGACGGGCGGCTCTGGACCTCGGCCGGGGTGACGACCGGCATCGACATGGCGCTGGCGATGATCGCGCACGACCTCGACGCAACGATCGCCGGCGAGGTCGCGAAGCGGCTCATCCTCTATGCCCGCCGCCCCGGCTACCAGTCCCAGTTCAGCCCCGTCCTCAAGGCGCAGGTCAAGGGCGACAGCCCGTTCGCGGACCTCATCGGATGGATTCAGGCCAACCTCGATGCTCCGCTCGATGTGCCATCGCTCGCCGCCCGCGCTGGCATGACCGAGCGCACCTTCCACCGCCGGTTCGTGGCCGCGACGGGCGAGACGCCCGCCCGTTTCGTGGAGACCGCGCGGCTCGATGCGGCGCGCATGCTGTTGTCGCGGGGGCTCTCGCTGAAAGCGGTCGCGGCGCAGGTCGGCCTCTTTCCGCCCGCGCGGCTCACGGAAGCCTTCGAGCGCCGTTTCGGTGTCGCGCCGCGACTCTTTCGCGCCATGCATGCCGTGCTGTAAGGCTCGCAGGTGGCAGGCCGGCTTTGTGCCGGCGCAGCTGCGCGCGATCCTTCGAGCAGGCGACCAGGCACGGAGTGATGGCTGCCTTCCTCCGGCGGGCCGATCCGTCACTTCCAGCCGAAGACCTGGATGAGGGCCGGGGTGATGATGACGACGAAGAGCACCGGCAGGAAGAAGAGGATCATCGGCACGGTGAGCTTGGGCGGCAAGGCCGCCGCCTTCTTCTCGGCCTCGTTCATGCGCTGGTCGCGGCTCTCCTGCGCGAGTACGCGCAGGGCTTGGCCGAGCGAGGTGCCGTAGCGCTCGGCCTGGATGAGCGCGGTCGCGACGTTCTTGACGATGTCGAGGCCCGTGCGGGTGCCGAGATTCTCGAAGGCGGCGCGCCGGTCCGGCAGGTAGGAGAGTTCCGCCGTGGCAAGCGTCAGCTCCTCGGCGAGCGGCACGGACTGGGGACCGATCTCCTGGGCCACCTTGCGGAAGGCCTGCTCGATCGACATGCCGGATTCGACGCAGATCAGCAGCAGGTCGAGTGCGTCCGGCCAAGCCCGGCGGATCGAAGTCTGCCGCTTCTGGATGGCGTTGGAGACGAAGAGCTCCGGCAGCTTGATGCCGGCATAGGCGGCGAAGATGACGATGCCGAGCCGGATGGCGAGCGGCTGATGCAGCTTGAGGAGCACGAAGACGTAGAAGGCCGTGACGAGGCACAGGCCGATGGGCAGCACCATGCGGAAGAACAGGAAGGCAATTTCCGCCTGCTGGCCGCGGTAGCCGGCCATTGTCAGGCGTGCCCGGGCCGTGTCGGTGCCGAGCCAGTGGCCGAGGTTGAACCGGTCGACCACCTGCTTCATGTAGGCCTTGGGCTGCTGGCGCAGGGAAGCGCGCTGCTGGCCCATCATGCGCTCGCGCTCGCGGGCGCGGATCTTGTCCCGTTCCAGTGCCACCGCCTTCATGCGCTTGTCGAGCGCGTTGCGCTCGACAAGCGGCAGGGCGAGCGTCAGCACCGTACCGGCGGCGGCGATGGCCGCAAGGAGCGCCAGCATGAACTGACTGTCGAGCAGCCGGTCGGTGAGGGCCTCGACGATCGCCACCCGTGCCTCCTCAGAAGTCGAAGTCGATCATGTTGCGCATCACGATGATCCCGACCAGCATCCAGCCGCCCGAGACGGCGAGGGCGATCTTGCCCGTGTCCTTGAGCCACAGAAGTTCGATGTAGCTGGGGCTCGTGATGTAGACGAGGATGGCGACGACGAAGGGCAGCGAGGCGATGATGCCGGCGGAGGCCTTGGCTTCCATGCTCATCGCCTGGATCTTGCCCTTCATCTTCTTGCGCTCGCGCAGAACGCGCGAGAGGTTGCCGAGCGCCTCCGACAGGTTCCCGCCCGCTTTCTGCTGGATGGCGATGACGATGGCGAAGAAATTCGCTTCGGGAATGGGCATGCGCTCGGGCAGTCGCGCGCAGGCGTCCGTCACGGAGAGGCCGAGCGCCTGCGCCTCGACGATGGCGCGGAACTCGGAGCGCACCGGCTCGGCCGCCTCCGAGGCGATGATCTTCAGGCAGTCGCCGAGTGGCAGGCCGGCGCGCACGCCGCGCACCACGACGTCGAGGGCGTTCGGCAGTTCCTCGACGAAGCGTTTCATCCGCTTGCCGCGCAGGTGGGCGAGCAGCCAGCGCGGCAGGCCGAGGGCGCCGACGAAGAGGCCGGCGAGTGCCATGGCGGGCCGATGCGTCATGAGGAAGAGGAGGAGCGCCGTGGCAAGGCCGAGCCCGGCGCTGACGAGAAAGAAGCGCGGCTTCGTCCAGGCAAGGCCGGCCTGGGTGATGCGCGTCTCGAGGGAGAGCCTGTTGCGCCGCTTCTCGCGGGCCTCGATCTCCTTGAGGCTCTGCGCCACCTGTTCGCGCTTGCTGGCGGTGGCCGCGTTGAGCCGCTCGGCGGCGCGCTGGGCGGAGGTGCCGACGAGCGCCTTCTGCCGTGCCTCGGCCCGCTTCTCGCCCGACAGCCAGGGATAGACGAGGACGTAGGCGACACCGCCGACCGCCACCGTCACCAGCGCCGCGACGGCGAGGTTCGCGGGGGCGAAGGAACCGAAGAGGGTCAGCAGCATCTCGTCCATGGTGCGGCCTTCACGCGATGGCTTCGCCGCCCGTGCGCTCCATGGCATCGAGCGCGGCGGCAAGGCGGTGGTCCTCGCCGAAATAGCGCGCCCGCTCCCAGAAGCGCGGCCGTCCGATGCCCGTCGACCGGTGCTGGCCGAGGAGGCGCCCGTTCGCGTCCTCGCCGGTGATGTCGTAAGTCATGATGTCCTGTGTGATGATCACATCACCCTCCATACCCATGATCTCGGTGATGTGGGTGATGCGGCGCGAGCCGTCGCGCAGGCGCGCGGCCTGAATGATGACGTCGACCGAGGCGCAGATCATCTCGCGGATGGTGCGCGAGGGCAGCGCGAAGCCGCCCATGGTGATCATGGATTCGAGGCGCGACAGCGCCTCGCGTGGCGAATTGGCATGGAGCGTGCCCATGGAGCCGTCGTGGCCAGTGTTCATGGCCTGCAGTAGGTCGAAGGCTTCCGCGCCGCGCACCTCGCCGACGATGATGCGCTCGGGGCGCATGCGCAGGCAGTTGCGCACGAGGTCACGCATCGTCACCTGGCCCTGGCCCTCGAGGTTGGGAGGGCGCGTCTCCAGGCGCACCACATGCGGCTGCTGCAGTTGCAGCTCGGCCGCATCCTCGCAGGTTATGATGCGCTCGTCGTGGTCGATGTAGCGGGTGAGGCAGTTGAGCAGGGTCGTCTTGCCCGAACCCGTGCCGCCCGAGATGATGGTGTTGCAGCGGACGCGGCCGATTATGCGCAGCACCTCGGCGCCCTCCTGCGAGACGGAGCCGTAGGTCACCAACTGGTCGAGCGTCAGCTTGTCCTTCTTGAACTTGCGGATGGTGAGCGCTGGCCCGTCGATGGCGAGCGGCGGCACGATGACGTTGACGCGCGAGCCATCCGGCAGGCGCGCGTCGCAGATGGGGGACGCCTCGTCCACGCGCCGGCCGACCTGACTGACGATGCGCTGGCAGATGTTCATCAGTTGCTGGTTGTCACGGAAGCGCACGTTGGAGCGCTGGATCTTGCCGGCGACCTCGATGTAGGTGTGGCCCGCGCCATTGACCATAATGTCGGCAATGTCGTCACGGGCGAGCAGCGGCTCGAGCGGGCCGTAACCGAGCACGTCGTTGCAGATGTCGTCGAGCAGTTCCTCCTGCTCGGCGATCGACATGACGACGTTCTTGAGGGCGATGATTTCGGTGACGATGTCGCGAATCTCGTCGTGCGCCGTCTCTGTGTCGAGCTTGACGAGCTGCGACAGATCGATCGCTTCGATGAGGGCGCCGAAGATCATGCTCTTCGTCTGGTAATATTCCTCCGAGTGGCGCTTTTCCGGCCGCGGCGGCTCGGGCTGCGGGGTCGATGGCGCCGGCGCGGCGCGTGGCGGCGGATCGACCCGTGCCGGCGCGGCGGCCGGAGTGGGCCGCGCCGGCTGGAAGGCCGGTGCCGCCCCGCCGAGGGGGCCGTTCTGGCTCGTCCGCTTGCCGAACATGTCGCGTCCCGTTTCTGTGCCGCCGCTATGATTTGCGCCGGGCGAGCCGGGCGATGATAGGCGTCAGGAAGGCACTAGCCCGCCCCCGCCGCTGCTCGGCCCGCCCGGTGATGGCTGCGGCGAGCTCGTCGAAGACGGCGGGCACCTTGCCGGAGGGCTGCACCTCCGACAGCATCTGCCCGCCGTTTGCCGCCGTTCCGAAAAGCTGCGCATCGAAGGGAATGGTGGCGGCGAGCTCGGCGTCGAACGCCTTCAGGAAGTCGGCAGCCGTGATCTCCGGCCGCTTGGGCACGCCGACACGGTTGAGCACGAGGCGCGGCTTGCGGTCGTTCGGGCGCGTCTGACGCAGGAGGTCGGCGAGATTCTTGGCGTTGCGCAGGTTGGCGAGGTCCGGTTCGACGACGATGACGATCTCGTCGGCGGCGATCAGCACCCGGCGCAGCCAGGCCGTCCAGACGTGCGGCATGTCGAGGACGATGGCCGGGATCGAGGCGCGCAACACGTCGAGAAGCTGGTCGAAGGCGCTTTCGTTGAGGTCACAGGTGCGGTCGAGCACGGCCGGGGCGGCCAGCAGGCTGAGATTGTCGCTGCAGCGCGACAGCAGGCGGTCGACGAGATTGGCGTCGACCCGGTCCGGCGAGAACACGGCCTCGGCGATGCCCTGCGGCGGGTCCTGGTTGAAGTCGAGGCCGGCGGTGCCGAAGGCGATGTCGAGATCGGCGATGACGGTGGCCAGATGCGCCGACCGGGCGATGGACCAGCCGAGGTTGTGCGCCACGGTGGAGGCGCCGACGCCGCCTTTGGCGCCGATGACCGCGATGGTGCGTCCCAGCGGCTCGGCCCCGGGCGTCGCGAACAGATCCGAAATGGCGGCGATTGTGTCGACGACGGAGAGCGGGGCGATGAGATAGTCGCTGACGCCGCGGCGCACGAGCTCGCGATAGAGCTGAACGTCGTTGACATGGCCGACGACGAGCACCCGGGTGCCGACGTCACAGACCTCCGACAGACTGTCGAGATGGGTGAGGATCGCCTCGCGGTCGCTGTTCGTCTCGAGGATGATGACGTTGGGCGTAGGGGCGTGGCGGAAGGCCTCGACCGCCGCCGAGGCGCCGCCCATGGCGAGCTTGGTTTGGGCGCGGGCGAGGCGCCGGTCGGCAGCGACGATCTCCATTACCGCGGCGACGGCCGGCGTCTCGCAGAAGGCCTCGATGGTGACGCGCGGCACCGGCGCGATCAGGCGCTCTCCGGTCTCGTTGCGCGCAGGGTCATGGGCGCTCGCCATCAGTTGCCTCCGGCCGCGTCGCTGATCTGGGTGGCGTCGATGGTGTATTTCGTCGAGGGATCCTGCCCCTGGCGCAGCTTCTCGTTGGCGTTGAGCCGCTTGACAGTGTCGACACGCCCCTCGGGCCGCGACCGGGCAAGGTCGAGCGGATCGGCGACCTGCGCCGCGAAATTGGCCTGGTAGGCGCAGCCGAGATTCCAGTAGGGCCGATTCTTCCAGCCGTCGACGCTGCTGCCGCTGGCGAGGTCCTCAGGCCACTCGCCGCACTTGCTGTCGACGCGGGCGCCCAGCTTGGCATAGCTCAGACGGATGGGCGCCGCGAGCATCGGCTCGGTCGGATTGTAGCGCGCCACGGTCAGGGCGGAGGCCGGTACGCCAGCCTCGGAAAAGACCTGCCGAACCGCCTGCAGCGCCCCGTGGAGGGCGCGTTCCTGTCCGGTGCCGGCCGGCATGTAGGCGGTGACGAGGCTCTTGCCGTGGCGGCGGTATTCGGCCGCGTAGGCGAGGATATCGGCGCGCTGGCGGGCATCGATGCCGCGGGCCGATGTCACGAAGACGTCCAGTGTCTCCGGCGCGTCGACAAGGGTGATCGGGTGACGCTCGCGGAAGTCGGCCGGATAGGTCGCGTTGGTCACGTAGCGGTCGGCTCCGCAGGCGGCGAAGGGCAGGGCGAGGAGCGCCGCGGCAAGACGAGGGAGGGCTGTGGAGCGGGTGCGGGGCATGGCGGCGTCTCCGCGCGAGTGGCTGGTCCCGTCAGTCATTGATGAAACCGAAGATACCGCGCGCCACGGCGGGCTGCGGAGCGTTGCTGCCCTTGCCGTAAACGCGGTTGAGGCGTCCGAGGAAGACCGTCTGCGGATCCATGGCGTCGGCAAAGCCGGCGTCAGGCCGGGTAACGGCATTGGCGCTCATGGGCTTGGCGATATAGGGCGTGACGGCAATCATCAGCTCGCTCTCGTCGCGCTGGTAGTCGCGCGAGCGGAAGAGCGTGCCGAGGATCGGGATGTTGAGCAGGCCCGGGAAGCCGTTGATGGCCTGGCGCGACTTCTGCTGGATGAGGCCGGCCGTGACGAGCGTGCCGCCGGAAGGCAGTTCGACCGTGGTCTCCGACCGGCGCACGGTGAAGCCGGGGATGATGAGGGTGTTGCTGCGGTAAGTGTTCTGGTTGTCGATCTCCGACACCTCGGTCGCGACGCGCAGGCTCATGCGTGCTTCCGACTGCACGACCGGCGTGAAGGTGAGGGCGACGCCGAACTTCTTGAAGGTCACCGTCGTCGTGCAGTTGCTGCCGTTCGGACCCTGGCAGTCGTAGCCGGTCGGGATCGGCACCTCGCCGCCGACGAGAAAGGTCGCCGTTTCGCCCGAAACGGCGGTGAGCGTCGGCTCGGCGAGGGTGCGGGCGACGCCGGCCTGCTCGAGGGCGCGCAAGGTCGCGGAATTGCCGCCGCCGCTGACGCCGATACTGCTCGCCGGCGATTCATTGCCGAGACCGAAGGCGTTGGTGACGGCCCCGGTCAATGTCATGTCGCCGAGCCGCCATTCACCGGTCGTGTCGATGCCGAGCTGCTTGACGACGTTGCGCTTGATCTCCGCCACGGTGACGCGGAGCATGACCTGATCCTTGCCCCGGATCGTGAGCGCGTTGATGACTCGGCTCGGGGAGCCGCCCGCTCCTTGGCCGCCACTTCCATTGGCGCCGCCGGTGTCGCCGAGGAAGGCACCGGCGATATCGCTCGCTTGCTGGGCCTCGCCCGCATTGGCGACGGAGCCGACGAGGAGCACGGATTCGCCCGCCGGCTTCACCTCGATCTGGGCATGCGGCATGGCCGTGCGCAAGGTCTGACGCAGGATGTTGAGGTCCCGGCCCACTGTGATCTCGAAGGCCGCGATCTGCCGGCCGGCGGCGTCCATGACAAAGATGGAGGTGGCGCCGTCGGCGACGCCGATGAGGAAGACCTTGCGTGTCGAGCGCACCACGGCATTGGCGATCTTGGGGTCGGCGACAAAGACCTCCTTGGCGTCGCGCGGCAGATCGACCACGATCGAACGGCCGATGGAGAGGTCGATGCGGCGGGCGATGGCATGCTCGTCGCCGCCAACAGCGAGCGTGGGGGCGGCCATCGTTCCCTGCGGGGAAGCCGCCGCCGGCAGGGCGAGTGCCGCGGCGGCGAGGCCGGCGAGCAGGAGAAGCCGCAGGCTCCTCCGCTCGGCGGTTCCGGTGGCTTGCGGCCCGGGCGCCGCCGGCTGTGCTGTCTTGTGCATCGGGGCTGCCATGGCTCAGCGTCTCGGGGTCTGCACCGGCACGCCGAAGCGCACGATGGTGAGCGGGCCATCGTCGCCGCGGGTGATCGCGCCGGTATCGTTGGCATCGGCGAGGGAGCGCAGGGCGAGCGAGATCTGCCCCACCTTCTGGGCGAGCGTCAGGACTTCCGCCTGGGCGGGATCGACCTCAAGCGTCGCCGTCTCGCCGGTGACGACCTTTTCCCCGTCCTTCTCCTGCACGGTCTGGCCGATGGCGAGCACGCGGATGTTGGTGAGGACGGTCTCGGCCACCGTCACGTCGACGCCCTGTTGCTTCGAGGCCTCCTCGTCGCGCCAGGTGCGGATGACGTCGACATGGTCGTTGGGCAGGATGAAGCCACCGGCGGAGGAGGCGCCGCGGTTGTCGATGCTGATGGCGATGGCGCGCTTGCCGGTGGGCAGGATGGCTGACATGAAGCCCGAGCCGTCGGCCTTGATCAGTCGCTCGTGTCGGACGGGCTCGCCCGCCAGGATGGCGGTGCGTGCGATCGCGCCGGAGATGTCCTCCATGGCGCCGGGGCTTGCCGCGCGGGTGATGGCGCCCTTTGGTACGCCATCCTCCGGCCAGGCCTGCCAGCGCAGGTCCGCCGCCTTGAGGCCGTTGCCCATGGGTACGTCGACGGCGGCGACGAGCACTTCTTCAATCTTCTGCGCCGGGGCGGTCGCGACGGGAGCCGGCGCGGGCGGCGGCTTGCGGCCTGCAGCGAGATAGGCTGCGGCCACGCCCGCGACGAGCGCGACGCCGAGGATGACGAGACGGGCTGGTTTCATGTCGATCAGAGACCCGGACGAGGGTCACTCCCCCATTGTCGCGAATCTGATCAGCCAATCGTCAAATTATGGTTAACAGAACGTATGTCCGACCGCTCGAATGGTGCGCGTGGGTGGATCCCTCAACGGGCTATGAGCGCTGCCTGCCAGATGTCCGTGTGCGGATAGACGAAAAGCGCGGCGCCGGCGAGGGCGACGCCATAGGGAATGCCGCGGTTGGCGGCATGCAGGCGCTGCGCCCAGCCCCAGCCGAGGGCGAAGGCCGGCAGCGGCGTTCTGCGCAGCTTCAGGAACACGAGGGTGAGAAGGCCGCCGAGGACTGAGGTGACGATGAGATAAGGCACCAGGTGGCCGAAGCCAAACCAGAGCGCGGTCGCCGCCGCGAGCTTGGCATCGCCCCCGCCGATCCAACCTGCAGCGAAGAGGGCGAAGGTGATCCCCAGAACGAGACCGCCCGCCACCAGATGCCAGCCGATCACCGGCAGCGGCAGGCTGGCGGCGAAGGCGACGAGGAAGAAACCGGCGACAAGCGCGAGGCTGACCTTGTTCGAGATCGTCATCGTCGCAATGTCGCTCGCGGCCGCGAAGGCCATGAGCGCAGGAAAGAGCGTAAGGATGGCGATGTCGATCATGGCTGCGACTCCAAGGGATGTTTGATCTGTATCCAGACATCCGGAGCTTCAAATAGGGATAACGGCCCCGCATAGGGCCGTTATCCTACAAAGCGCAAATTTTAATTTGCCGCCTTCTGCAATTCTCCGCTGACCTTGCCGAAGATGCTGCCGAGATCCGTTCCGAGCGTAGTAAGCGCGGTAATGATGGCAACGGCTACTAAAGCGGCAATCAGACCGTATTCGATGGCGGTGGCGCCGGACTCGTCGCTGACAAAACGGGAAAACAGCATCTTCATGGATGAACTCCTGCTATCACTGCTGCACTGTCCGCCGGTTGTTTTCGCTGCACCGCTCGGAACTGGCGTCGACGTTATCGCCTGCTTCTTTCGGCAAAGTTAAAGTGATCAGAGAAAGTGGCACATGCTGACGACTTGCGCAACATAGTTAAACGTAGGTTATTACAATTGTCGACAAATAGTAACTGTCCCGTCCGGAGGAGGGGCGGCGGGGATGCCCAATCTGGTCCTGCGCCGGGTTTGTCGAAGCTGTTCCGCATGTGAGCGTTTCGGCGGCGCTGGGCGCACCGCTCCCGTCATGGCCGGGCTCGTCCCGGCCATCCACGCCTTGATGTTGCGCGACTTCCGGGAGGTGGATGCCCGCGACAAGCCCGGGCATGACGGCTGGAGGCGGTCGCGCACTCCAGCGCCGTGCTGTTGCACTGTTTGCATCAATGGACATGGGGGCGAGGTGCGTTAGGCAAAGTTTCACCATTCTCCGGCAAGTTGTCGGCAATATTCGTGGGAAGGTGAGGGATTGGCGGCATGATGGGGCGCTGGAACATGAGCTTGGCCTATGGCCGGGCCGGACTTGCCGCGGTTGCCGTAGCGCTTGCCTGTCTTGCGGCCTCCTCGCCGGCGCAAGCGCTGACGGCGGGCGAGACGGTCACGGTCACGGCCGACCAGGCGCGGCTCGTGCGCCTGCCGGCCGGCGCGCAGACGGTCGTCGTCGGGAATCCGGCCATCGCGGACGTGAACCTGCAGCGCAACGGCGTCCTCGTCGTCACCGGCAAGAGCTACGGCACCACCAATCTCATCGCGATCGACGCGGGCGGCAATGTCGTTGCCGAATCCCTGATCCAGGTGGAGGCGCCGGCGGCGACGGTCGTCACCGTCATGCGCGGCACCGGGCGGGAGTCGCTGTCGTGCACGCCGAATTGCCAGCCCATGCTGACGCTCGGCGACGACATGAGCTACTTCTCCGAGCGGACAGAACAGGCCAAGCAGCGCAACAAGCTCGCCACCGGCGAATAGTTGCCGTAACCATCGTTCCGGCTTTTGCTGGCGCTGCGGATTGCATGGCCATATCTTGCATCCCGTTGAAGGAAGGCACTGTCGGCCGGTGCGGGCGGCGGCGATGACGATGGGCAGGGGGAAAGCCAAATGGGCTCGACCAAGCAACGTTCCCGCCGTTTCATATCCCTGTTGCGGCTGTTCGGCCGCAATGACGAGGGCGCGACGGCGGTCGAATTCGCCATCGTCGTCATCCCCTTTATAGCCCTGATGTTCACGCTGATCGAGACAGCGCTCGTCTTCTTTACGGAACAGTCGCTCGAGACGGCGGTGCAGAATTCGGCGCGGCTCATCCTTACCGGCCAGGTGCAGGCCGGCGCCTACGGCGGCTCGATGGATGAAAAGCTGAAGAGATTCAAGGAGGACGTGTGCGCGCAGGGCCCCTTCGTGCTGGTCAGCGCGGAGGAGTGCCGCGCGCGCGCCGCCATCGACGTGCGCACCGTCGCCGGTTTTGCCGGGGCGGACACGTCGCTACCCATCAACGACCGGGGCGAGGTCGACACGCGCGACTTCACCTTCTCGCCGGGCCAGGCGGGCGACATCGTCGTGGTGCGCGTCGCGCTCGAGGTGCGGATCTTTGTGCCGCTGCTCAATCCCGGCCTCGGCAATCTCGCCAACGGCAACCGGCTGATCATGTCCTCGGCGGCCTTCCGCAACGAGCCATTTCCGCAGCCGCAGGCCTCGGGGGCATGAGTGCATGAGCGTTGCCGGCAAAATCTCCGCAGCCCCGACCCGTTTGACAGCGCGGTTCCGTGCCTTCAGGTGCGATCGGCGTGGCGTTGCCGCGGTCGAGTTCGCGCTCGTGCTGCCGCTCATGCTCATCATGTATCTCGGCATGGCCGTGACGACTATCGGCATCAGCATCGATCGTAAGCTGACCATCGCCTCGCGGGCGCTGGCCGATCTCACCGCCCAGCGCAGCCGCATCAGCGACAGCGAGAAGGACAACATTTTCGCGGCCGCGGCGGCGGTGATGGCGCCCTATTCTCCGGCCGCGGCGGAGCTTGCCCTCTTCAGCGTCTACATCGACAGCAAGGGGGCGGCGCGCGTGTGCTGGTCCGATGCCAACAAGGCCGGCATCGCGCCGGCGGCGGGGTCGGCATACACCTTCCCCGCGTCGGCGGCGGATCTTGCCAGCAACGTCAGTTCTTCCGTCATCGTCGGCCAGGTGACCTACCCCTATTCCACCGGTCTTGCCGGCGTCTTCGAGATGCTGGGCCTGTTCGGCAATGTCTTCGACAACGGCGTCCTGCGCATGACGGAGACGACCTACATGCGCCCACGCTCGGTGGCGCAGGTCGCGCGCGACGGCCAGTCGACCTGCAAGGTGAGCTGAACGCGGACCCGCGCCGGCGACTTGTGCGCGCCGCCGCCGTGGCGCAGATTGCAGCCCGCGATTCAGCCTCAGGGAGCCAGCCGCACCATGATCGACCGTGAGGTCGCGACCAGGACGCGCATCACCACCGTCGTCTTCGACGTCGGCAACGTTCTGATTTCCTGGGATCCGCGCCACCTCTACCGCCGCATTTTCGACGGTGACGAGGAGCGGGTCGAGCGCTTCCTGGCGGAGGTCTGCACGCCGGAATGGAACCTGGAGCAGGATCGCGGCCGTTCCTTCGCCGAGGCAATTGCGGAACGCGTGGCGGCGTTCCCGCAGTGGCGGGCGGAGATCGAGGCCTATGACCGGCGCTGGGACGAGATGGTGCCGGGTGCCATCGAGGGCACGGTGCGCATCCTGGAGGCGTTGCGCGCCGCCGGTGTGCCGACCTATGCCATCACCAATTTCTCGGCCGAGAAGTTCGCCCTCGCGCGTGCGCGCTTTCCCTTCCTCGAGGGCTTCCTCGGCACCGTCGTCTCGGCGCAGGAGAAGCTGGTTAAGCCGGACGAGGCGATCTACCGCCTGTTCGTCGAGCGTTACGGCCTCACTGCCGCGGAGTGCCTCTTCATCGACGACAGCCCGGCCAATGTGGCGGCGGCCCGTGCCGTCGGCATGGCCGCGCACCATTTCACCGATCCTGTCCGCCTGGCGCAGGCCCTCAGGGCCGAGGGCCTGCCCGTGTGATACAGACGGTCAGATCGTCTGGTTGTACGTGCCGACTTCCGGGTTCTCGCGCAGCACCGTGTCGACGGCCTTGAACATCTCGCGCATGCGCGCTTCCGACACCGGGCTCTCGACGACGACGACGAGTTCCGGCTTGTTGGAGGAGGCGCGCACGAGACCCCAGGTGCCGTCCTCGGCGACGACGCGCACGCCGTTCACCGTGACGAGGTCCGCGATCTTCTGTCCGGCGACGGCCTCGCCCGCGTCCTTCATTGCGACAAAGCGCTTCACCACGCGCTCGACGACCTCGTACTTCACCTCGTCGGCGCAGTGGGGCGCCATGGTTGGCGAGCCCCAGGTCTTCGGCAGGTCGCGGTAGAGATCGGCCATCGACTTCGTCGGGTTGCGGTCCAGCATGTCGCAGACGGCGAGGGCCGTCAGGATGCCGTCGTCATAGCCGCGGCCGACCGGCTTGTTGAAGAAGAAGTGGCCCGACTTCTCGAAGCCAGCGAGCGCCGAAAGCTCGCTGACGCGGCGCTTGATGTAGCTGTGGCCGGTCTTCCAGTAATCCACCTTCACGCCATTCTTCTGCAGGGCGGGATCGGTGTTGAAGAGGCCGGTCGACTTCACGTCCACCACGAAGGTGGCACCGGGGTGGAGGTTCGACAGGTCGCGCGCGAGCATGACGCCGATCTTGTCGGCGAAGATCTCGTTGCCCTCGTTGTCGACGACGCCGCAGCGGTCGCCGTCGCCGTCGAAGCCGAGGCCGACGTCGGCGCCCGTCGCGCGCACCTTCTCCGCCATGGCATGAAGCATCTTCATGTCCTCGGGGTTGGGGTTGTAGCGCGGGAAGGTGTGGTCGAGCTCGGCATCGAGCGGGATCACCTCGCAGCCGATCGCCTCCAGCACCTTCGGCGCGAAGGCGCCGGCCGTGCCATTGCCGCACGCGGCGACGACCTTGATCTTGCGCGTCAGCTTCGGCCGGTCGGTGAGGTCGGCGATGTAGCGGGCGGGGAAGTTCTCGACGAATTCATAGGCGCCGCCGCCGGTGAGGTCGAAGCTTGCCGACAGCACGATGTCCTTGAGCCGGCCCATCTCCTCGGGGCCGAAAGTGACGGGGCGGCGCGCGCCCATCTTCACGCCCGTCCAGCCGTTGTCGTTGTGCGAGGCGGTGACCATGGCGACCGCCGGCACGTCGAGGTCGAACTGTGCGAAATAGGCCATCGGCGACAGAGCGAGGCCGATGTCCTTCACCCGGACGCCGGCGGCCATGAGGCCGGAGACGAGGGCATATTTGATGGCCGAGGAATAGCCGCGGAAGTCGTACCCGGTCACGATCTCGGGCTTGACCCCCATCTCCTTGATGAGCGTGCCGAGGCCCATGCCCAGCGCCTGCACGCCCATGAGGTTGATTTCCTTCTGGAACAGCCAGCGGGCGTCGTATTCGCGAAAGCCGGTCGGCTTCACCATCGGCAGCGATTCGTAGTCGTAGGTGTTCGGCGTCAGGGCCGGCAGAGGCTTCGGAAACATGGAGTTGGCTTCGTCCTTCTGATGGGCACTCGGGATAACGGGCTGTGGCTCGGCTCCAAGCCTCGCCGCCAATGGCGGCGGAAGCTGGACCGAGGGGATCAACGTCGCTTTTGCCTCAAGGTTTCAACACCATCGTGTCGGCAGTGGTCTCGAAGCCGCCGAGGCGGGAGAGGAACGACATGCCGAGGAGCCCGCCGGTGGCGAGCGCCTCGCGCTTGAGGATGACGGCATCCACGTCGCGCACGACGATGCTTCCGAGCCGCACCTCGCGCAAG
Source organism: Chelatococcus sambhunathii (assembly GCF_001418005.1). Classification (GTDB taxonomy): domain Bacteria; phylum Pseudomonadota; class Alphaproteobacteria; order Rhizobiales; family Beijerinckiaceae; genus Chelatococcus_A; species Chelatococcus_A sambhunathii. The sequence continues at coordinate 72,256 of NZ_LIOL01000008.1, forward strand.
ATGCTGCGAGCGCCCAGCGTCACACCGTTGGCGGTGTTCAGCCGGTGCCTGTAGTCGCTCGGGAAGGGGCGCATGCCGACGCGCGCCGCATCGTCCTCGTTGAGGACGACAAGGCTCGCGCCTGTGTCGACCAGCATGCGCACAGCGACGCCGTTGATGTGCGCCGCGGCCACGAAATGGCCGTTGCGGTCCTTGGTCAGGTGTTCGCTCGTGCCGCTCGCCGGCGATGGGGCAGGGATGTCGACGGCTGAGGCGGCCGCCTCCGTGTCGGCGGGTCCGCCCGGCCCCGAGAGGCGTCCGGCAAGATCGGCCGTGACGAACAGGGCGAGCGCGACCACGACGAGCGCCGCCGCCGTGGTTTTCACGATGAACCCCGTCATGCAGCCCTTCCTCGCGCGCGGCGACGTCCGGCGCCATCATGCGGGGCAAGCATGAACGGCGCGTGAACTGCCGGCGTGGACATCAGAACGACGTGCGCTGGCGGATGGCGGCCGAGAGCGTGCCCTCGTCGAGATAGTCGAGCTCGCCGCCGACAGGCACGCCATGGGCGAGGCGCGTGATCTTCACCGGCAGCTGCGAGAGGAGGTCGGTGATGTAATGGGCTGTCGTCTGGCCGTCGACGGTGGCGTTGAGGGCGAGGATGACTTCCTTGACCTCCGGCGCAGCGGCGCGCGCAACGAGCCCCTCGAGGTTCAGATCCTCCGGCCGCACGCCGTCGAGCGCCGAGAGCACGCCGCCGAGAACATGGTAGCGCGCGTTCATGACGGCCGCGCGCTCCAGCGCCCACAGGTCGGACACGTCCTCGACCACGATGAGGACGGAGGGGTCGCGCCGCGCATCGGCGCAGATGGCGCAGGGGTCGCTGGTGTCGACATTGCCGCAGCTGGAGCAGACGACGACGCGCTCGGCGGCGATGCGCACAGCCTCGGCGAGCGGCGCGAGCAATTGCTCGCGCTTCTTGATGAGATGCAGCGCCGCCCGCCGGGCCGAGCGGGGGCCGAGCCCGGGCAGGCGGGCGAGAAGTTGGATGAGACGCTCGATCTCGGGTCCGACGGGTGAGGGCATTATTCTTACTGCAATTTTGTTTTCAGTTCCGCCCCTGCGAGTGAATGGCGGACAATCTGAAGTATAGCTTCTTGCGCGGCGCCTTTAAGCTCGTTCACCTTTTCGGCGGCGGCTGCTTCTTCCATCTTTCCGCTTGTAGCATCCAGTCCTGCCTGTCGCAGTACCTGGTCAAGGGAAATCTGTATATTCTTTGCCGTCTGAATCCTGTAAAACATCTCGTACAAAAAATATCGAACTTCTTCCCGTAATTTTTCGTCCGTTACAAAAATCATATGCTCCATATTTCTATTAAAAATCTGTATAGTTGTTTCTATTATGTCGATAATCTTGTACGATATAAATCCATTGATCTTATAAATATTGTCAAGCTCAATAGCCATGTCATGGACATATGATATTGTATATTTACAAAGCGTTCTCACGCTTAGGTCACGCTCACGTTGCTGTCTGGTGAACTGCCAACGCAAAGACCAATAGGCACCCGCAAGCGTAAATACGCCCGCCACGATACCTCCGAGAATTGCAGCAAGGCTCTGTTCTAGGAACACGAAATACCCCTCAGAACGGCAGCTTCATCCCGGGCGGCAGCGGCAGGCCCTTGGTCAGTTCGGCCATGCGCTCCTGGGCGAGGCGTTCGCCCTTCTGGCGCGCGTCGTTGCTGGCGGCGACGAGGAGGTCTTCGAGGATCTCCTTCTCGTCGGCGTTCATCAGGCTCGGGTCGATGCTGACGGCGCGGACTTCGCCCTTGGCGGTCATACGGATGGAGACCACGCCGCCGCCAGCCGTGCCCTCGACCTCGAGGTTGCCGAGCTCGGCCTGCATGTCGGCCATCTTCTGCTGCATGGCCTGCGCCTGCTTCATCAGGCCCATCAGGTCCTTCATGGTCGTGGCTCCCGCTCAAGCGATCAGAACATCGGGCGACCGGACGCCGGTCCGATCAGAAGTCATCGTCGATATAGAGCTCTTCGTCCGCCGGGGCGAGCCCTTCCCCCACCGGCTGCGCCGGAGCTTCCTCGGCCGTGATGTTGCGCACGTCGACGATCGCGGCGCCGGGAAAGCGCTGCATCACCGCCTGGACGAGCGGGTGGCCGGCGACGCCGCTGAGGCGCTCGGCAGCTTCCGCTTCCGCCTTCTCGTGCAGGGTCGGGGTGTCGGATTCGCGGGCGATGGAGACGACCCAGCGCCGACCCGTCCACTCCTGCAGGCGGCGCGAGAGGTCGCCGGCGAGCGTCTTGCTCGCCCCGTCGACGAGCGCAAATTCCACGTGCCCGTCCTCGAAATGGGCGAGGCGCACGTCGCGCTCCAGCGCGCGCTTCAGCCCGATGTCACGCCTTTCGCCGGCGAGCGCCACGAGGTCCTCGAAGCGGGCGAGCCGCATCTGCGGCACGGCGGGCTCCATGGCCGGGGCCGCGGCGGGCGCCCGGGCGAGGGTAGGGCCGCTCGCGGCCAGCATCGGGCGCGGGCTTTCGGTGCCGCTCATCGTCGCGCCGCCACCGGCGGGCCCGGCACCGCCGCTGCCCGGGGGGGCGGAGGCATTGCCCTCGCGCAGGAGGCGCAGCGCCTCGTCCGGCGTCGGCAGGTCGGCGGCATAGGCGAGGCGCACCAGCACCATCTCGGCGGCCGCGATGGGTCGGGGCGCCGCCTGCACCTCCGCGATGCCCTTTACCAGCATCTGCCAGGTGCGCGAGAGGATGCGCACCGAGAGCCGCGCCGCAAAGTCGGTGCCGCGCGTGCGCTCGACGTCCGTTATGGCGGCATCCTCACCCGCGGCCGGCACGAGCTTGAGGCGGGTGACGAAATGGGTGAAGCCGGCCAGGTCGGTGAGAATGACGGCGGGATCGGCACCGGCGTCATACTGGCTCTTCAACTCGCCGAGCGCGGCCGGCAGGTCGCCGCGCATCACATGCTCGAACAGGTCGATGATGCGGCCGCGGTCGGCGAGGCCCAGCATGGCGCGGACCTCCTCGACGCCGACGCGGCCCGCCCCGTGGGCGATGGCCTGGTCGAGCAACGAAAGCGAATCGCGCACCGAGCCCTCGGCGGCACGGGCCACCATGGCGAGGGCTTCCGGCTCGGCCTCCACCGCCTCGGCAGCGCAGATCCGCGTCAGATGCGCGACGAGCGTGCCCGCCTCGACGCGGCGCAGGTCGAAGCGCTGGCAGCGCGAGAGGATGGTGACGGGGACCTTGCGGATCTCCGTCGTCGCGAAGACGAACTTGGCGTGCGGCGGCGGCTCCTCCAGCGTCTTCAGGAAGGCGTTGAATGCCTTCTCCGAGAGCATGTGAACCTCGTCGATGATGTAGACCTTGTAGCGGGCCGAGACGGGGGCGTAGCGGATGCCGTCGATGATCTGACGCACATCGTCGATACCGGTGTGCGAGGCGGCGTCCATCTCCATCACGTCGACATGGCGCGATTCCATGATGGCTTCGCAGTGCACGCCGAGCTCGGGCATGTGGACGGTGGGGCCGGTGACGCCGGGGCGCTCGTAGTTGAGGGCGCGGGCGAGGATGCGCGCGGTCGTCGTCTTGCCGACGCCGCGCACGCCGGTCAGCATCCAGGCCTGCGGGATGCGGCCGGTCTCGAAGGCGTTGGAGAGCGTGCGCACCATCGCCTCCTGCCCGATGAGATCGGGGAAGGCGCGGGGGCGGTACTTGCGGGCGAGGACGCGGTAGGCGCCGGATTGTGGCGCGGGGGTCGGCTGCGGCAGGCCCGGCAGGGCAGGCGCATCGTCCGGTGCGCCGCTTTCGTCCGTCACGGTGTCGAAATCCGTCATCGGCCCCTTCACGCTGCGGCTCACGGGGAGCGTGGCCGCAACCACGTGTCCGACGCCGTGGGCGACGTTCCGAGAGCGAGGCCAGATCCCGGTCTGATAGGTGGGAGGCTGAACGAAGACCCGCCCGTGCTCGTTAGGGCTGCTTCCTTCCGGACCTGACCCGGTTGGCGAGTGGAACGTCCAACGCCAACCTCCCGCCCCCTATATCGGGGATCGTGGCCGCTTGTGCAAGCTTCAAGCGGGAGCCGCTCCACAGCGCGGGGCGCGCGAATGCGCGCCCCGCCCACTTTCGTCGTTGGCCGATCGCCGCGGCAGGCCTATAGATTGGGCAATTGCCGGACCGACCGGATGCGGACCTCCCCGACATGCCAGACAGCGCCACCGATGCCTTCCAGCTCGACGCACGCCTTGAGGCGGACACGCGCGCCATTGGCGAGCTTGGGCTGTCGCGACTCCTCCTGATGAACGACAGCCGCTTTCCTTGGCTCATCCTCGTGCCGCGCCGGGCGCAGGCGCGCGAACTCGTCGATCTGTCGGAAGCGGACCACGCGACGCTGAGCGCCGAGATTAGGCAGGTGTCGCAGGCGCTGCGCGATCTCGTGCCGACGGACAAGCTCAACGTGGCGGCGCTGGGCAACATGGTGCCGCAGCTGCATGTCCACGTGATCGCGCGTACGAGGGGCGATGCCGCCTGGCCGGGCCCGGTCTGGGGCGCCGGCCGTGCCGAGCCTTATGATGTCGCCGCGGCCGAGCGCCTCATGGCGGGACTGCGCGCCCGGCTTGGCCTATGACAGGAATGGAATGTATGGCCCGCAACATGTCCGACAACACGGCCTTACCGGCCGGCGAGATCTTTCCTGAACGGTCGGCGCGGATCGGCTTCTCCCGCAACCGTCTCGTCCGCCACTCCGAGCGGCGCGAGAAGGCGAGCGACATTGCAGCGATGATGGCGCTGCCCGAGGCGCGCTCCTTCGTCATCGCCGGAGACGTCCCGATCCTCAGGCGCGATGGCGAGGCCTTCACGCCCCGCTTCACCATGGCCGAGGCCGGGGCGCTCGCCCCGGTCGCCGAGACGGCCCTGCTCGGCACGCTCGACGGTACGCCGTTGTTCGCGACGCTGATCGCAACCGGCGAGGTGGAGCGGCTCAAGGAGACCGGCCTGTTCGCCATCGACCTGCGCTCCATCGCCGTGCAGGGTCTGTTGCCGCAGGACGAACTCGGCCCGCTCGGCGAAGGCAAGGCCCTGATGGATTGGCACCGCCGGCACGGCTTCTGCGCCAATTGCGGAGCGCGGACGGCGAGCGCCAGCGGCGGCTGGCGGCGGGATTGCGCCGCCTGCGGGGCCCAGCACTTTCCGCGCACCGACCCGGTCGTCATCATGCTGGCGGTTCGTGGAGACCGTTGTCTGCTCGGCCGGCAGGCGCGCTTCGCGCCCGGCATGTATTCCTGCCTCGCCGGCTTCGTGGAGCCGGGCGAGACGGTGGAGGACGCCGTGCGCCGCGAGACCATGGAGGAGGCAGGCATCCGCACCGGGAGGGTGCGCTACCTCGCCTCGCAACCCTGGCCGTTTCCGTCGTCGTTGATGGTCGGCTGCCTCGCCGAGGCCCTCGACGAGGATCTCGTGGTGGATGCGATCGAACTGGAGCACGCGCGCTGGTTCACGCGGGCGGAGGTCGGTGCCATGCTGCGCGGCGAGCACCCGGACGGGTTCACCGCCCCGCTGCCCTTCGCCATCGCGCACCACATCCTCAAGGCCTTCGTCGAGGAGGGCGAGAGCTTCTGAGCCGCCGATCAGCCGCCTGGCCGCAGTCGGGCGAGCGCATCGGCGGCGACGATGTCGGATGCCGCAAGGCCCGGTGCCGCCCGGCCGGCGCGGGAGAGTGCGACCGGCTCCTCGTGCCAGACGGCGAGATCGTTGAGATCGGGCCAGATGACCGCTATTTCCTCGAGCATCGTCTCGCCGGCGCAGGTGCTGCGCGTGCCGGCGACGGTGCCGCCCAGCGCGCGGGCGAAGGCCACCGCCGCCACGTTGTCGCGCGGAATCCAAAGGCCGGCGCTGGCATGACCAGAGGCCATGAGCGCATGGGCGAGGCCGCCCATCAGGCGTCCGCCGATGCCGCGGAACTGGAGCCGTCGGGCGACATAGGGGGGCGCGATCTCGGCTGCGGTGCCGAGGCTGCCGTCAGTCGCGGGACCCGCGGCGGCGAAGCCTACAATTGCGCCGGCCCGCTCGGCGACGAGCGCGGCGCGGCCGCTGCCGTCGCTGTCGAGCCCGACGAAGCGGATGCTGCGCTCGCCGACCGGCACGGTCTGGGTCGCGAGCACATAGTCGGACAGGATGCCGCGGTAGGTCTCCCGCCAAACGTCGATGACGAGACGACCGATGGCCTCGATGTCGGCCGGTGTGGCACGTCTGATGATGATCGACATGGCGCGGCTCCCTGATCTAGCGATTGGCGTGCAGCCTCGACCAGGAGAACGGCCACAAAAGGGCGACACTGGTACGACAACACGACTTTCGCTGAGCCGGCTGACGGGGCCAGCTTCATCTTGTTGCGGTACCATATCACGTTGCGGCAGGCCGCGCAGCACCGCGGCCCGCGGCTTCTACTCGGCCGCCTCGCGAATATTCTCGCGATAGGGATGGGCGGGGAAGACACCGAGAATGTTGAGCTCGCGCGAGAAGAAGCCGAGTTCCTCCAGTGCCAGCTTGAGCGACCTGTCATCCGGGTGGCCTTCGACCTCCGCATAGAACTGGGTGGCGAAGAAATGTCCCTCGATCATGTAGCTCTCGAGCTTCGTCATGTTGATGCCGTTGGTGGCGAAGCCGCCGAGCGCCTTGTAAAGCGCCGCCGGCACGTTGCGCACGCGGAAGACGAAGCTGGTGACAGCCTTTCCGTTGCCGGCTTCCGTCCACTGCGCCGTGCGCGACAGGATGACGAAACGGGTGGTGTTGTGGGCCTCGTCCTCGACGTCCTCCATGAGCGTGTCGAGGCCGTAGATCTCGCCGGCGAGCCGCGTGGCGAGCGAGGCCGAGGCGGGATCGTTCCATTCCGCGACCATGCGGGCCGATCCTGCCGTATCAGCCGCGACCACGGCCTTCAGACCGAGCTTGCGGATGATCTTGCGGCACTGGCCGAGCCCGTGCACGTGGCTGTAGACCGTCTTGATCGTGGCGAGCGTTGCTCCCTTCGGCGCGAGCAACTGGAAGTGGATGGGCAAGAAATATTCGCCGACGATGTGAAGGCCGGAGGTCGGCAGGAGGTGGTGGATGTCGGCGACGCGCCCGGCAATCGAGTTGTCGATCGGGATCATGCCGAGCTCCGCTCGCCCCTCCTGCACCGCGGCAAAGGCGTCCTCGAAGGTCGCGCAGGGCAGGGGTTCCCAGTCGGGATAGACGTCCTTGCAGGCAATGTGCGAATTGGCGCCGGGCTCGCCCTGATAGGCGATGATCTTCTTGGCCATTGGGGAAGTCCTCGCGGATAAAAGGTCAGCGGCGCGGCGCGAGCATGGCGCGGGCGCGTTCGAGATCGTGCGGCGTGTCGACGCCGAGTGGCACGTCGTCCACGACGACGATGTCGATGCGCATTCCGGCTTCGATCGCCCGCAGCTGCTCGAGCCGCTCGCGGCGCTCCAGCGGCGAGGGTGGCAGGGCGACAAAGCGCGCGAGCGCGGCACGGCGATAGGTATAGAGGCCGATGTGATGCAGCAGCGGCCCTTCGCCGTAGGGTGCGGTGGCGCGGGTGAAGTAGAGCGCGCGCAGGTGCCTTGGCGCGATCTCGCTGCCGATGGCCTTGACCACACTCGGTTCCGTCCGCTCCTCCTCGCGGGTGATGACCGCGGCAAGCGTCGCGATGTCGACGGCGGGGTCGGCGAGGGGGCGCGCCGAGGCCACGATGACGCGCGGATCGATGGTTGGCAGGTCACCCTGCACGTTGACAACGATGTCGTGCCGGCCATCGGGGTCGAGGCGCTCGAGAGCCTCGTAAATCCGGTCCGAGCCCGACTGGTGGTCCGAGCGCGTCATCACCGCGCGTCCGCCGGCTTTCGTGACGGCCTCGGCGATCGCGGGCGTGTCGGTTGCCACGGCGACCGGGCCGATGCCCGCTTCCTCGGCCCGCCGCAAGACGTGCACGATCATCGGCTCCCCGTGGATGTCCGCGAGGGGCTTATCCGGCAGGCGTGTCGCGGCGAGGCGGGCGGGGATGAGGACGATGGGATCGGGCATGTCGGCGTTTCGCTGGTCGTTCTCGTTGCGGCCGCCGGATATCCGCGGGGAGCGGCCGGTGCGCCGGGCGCTTATAGCAGGCGCTGCGCCGTCCGTCCTCCCCGACGCGCGGTGGACAATTGCGCGCGCGAGGGCGGTGCGACGACATAACCGCACGCGCCTTATTGCCAAGCGCCCGCCAAAGCGGGTAATCATCCGCCGCCGCAGGGGGCTCGCCCCGTGCGGCGCCTTGCCTTTGCCGACACCTCGTCCGTAGCGACGGACCGGAGCTGCCGACCGATGGATTCCTTCGAGCTCAACAAGATCGCGGGCGCCGTGCTGGGCACCCTTCTGTTTGTCATGGGCCTCAATATCGTGGCGGGTATCGTCTTTGCCCCGCACCGGCCCGCAGTGCCCGGCTACGACCTGCCTTCGGCCGAGGAAGCGACCGCGGGTGGCGGCGAGGCCACACCCCAGACGCCGACGGTGCCGCTGCCCGAACTCCTGGCGAAGGCCGACCCGGCCCGCGGTGAGAAGGCGGTTGCCAAGTGCAAGGCCTGCCACACCTTCGAGAAGGGTGGCCCCAACAAGGTCGGCCCGCACCTGTGGGACGTCGTTGACCGGCAGATCGCGGAAGTGTCGGACTTCAGCTACTCTGCCACACTCAAGGAACACGGCGCCAACGGCGAGAAGTGGACCTTTGAGCACCTCAACGAGTTCATCGCCAACCCGCGCGGCTATATGAAGGGCACGATCATGGCCTTCGCCGGCGTTGCCAAGCCGGAAGAGCGGGCGGATATCCTCGCCTACCTGCGCACCCTCTCCGACAATCCGGCGCCCCTGCCGGCAGAGTGAGAGGGATATCCGGGACAGTTGAAACGGCCGGGCCATTAGCCCGGCCGAATCGTTTCTGGACGCCGCGCCGGCGCTTCTCCCGCCACACAATTTCGACAACCGGGGTTCCGCTGACCCTGCCGGCCGTCTTAGTGTGCCGATCATCGCGCCCGTCAAAAGCAGGGGCGCGCAGGAGGCTGGCCGCCTGGTCCGTTGATCGGCGCACCCGGCTTCGTGACGTAGGAGACGAGACACGTGAACGGACCGCTGTTCGACCCGACGCGCTTTTCTTTCACCCGGCGCGCCCTGCTCGCGGCGGGCGGCGCGACGGCCGCCGGACTGTTCATGCCGCGCATGGGGCTGGCCGACGAGGCCGAGGTGCACGGCCTGTCCGCCTTCGGCGACCTCGCCTATCCGCCGGACTTCAAGCACTTCAGCTACGTTAACCCAAACGCGCCGAAGGGTGGCACGCTCTCGCTGCAGATCAAGCAGGCGGGCGGCAACCAGAATTTCGACACCTTCAACACCCTCAACATCTTCGTGCTGCGCGGCGACGGCGCGGCGGGGATGGACCTGACCTACGACACGCTGATGGCCGGCTCGGGTGACGAGCCCGATGCACTCTACGGCCTCGTGGCGCGTGCCGTGCGCATCTCGCCGGATGAACTGACCTACCGCTTCGTGCTGCGGCCTGAAGCGCGCTTTCACGACGGCTCGCGTATCACGGCCGAGGACGTCGCCTTCTCGCTCGATACCCTCAAGACCAAGGGGCATCCGAACTACCGCGCCATTCTCACGGAAGTCGTCGGCGCGGAGGTGGAGCGCGAGGATGTCGTTGCCATCCGCCTGTCGCCGCAGCGCAGCCGCGACCTGCACCTCGTCGTGGCGAGCCTGCCCGTCTTTTCCAGGGCCTACTGGAACGGGCGCGACTTCGAGGCGACGACGCTCGAGGCGCCGCTCGGCTCCGGTCCCTACCGGGTCGGGCGCTTCGAGGTTGGCCGCTTCATAGAGTTCGAGCGGGTGGAGGACTATTGGGCGCGCGATCTGCCGGTGAATGTCGGCGGCAACAATTTCGGCCGCATCCGCTACGAGTATTTCCGCGACCGGCAGGTGGCCTTCGAGGCCTTCAAGTCCGGCGCCTTCAATTACCATGAGGAATATACGGCCCGCATCTGGGCGACGGGATACGACTTCCCCGCCGTGCGTGAAGGCCGTGTCAAGCGCGAGGAGATCCCGACGCGCTCGGCCGTGCCGACGCAGGGCTGGTACTTCAACACGCGCCGCGCCCAGTTCCGCGACCCGCGCGTGCGCGAGGCGATCGGCCTCGCCTTCGATTTCGAATGGACGAACAAGAACATCATGTATTCGGCCTACAAGCGGCTGACCTCCTTCTTCGAGGCCTCGGAGATGAAGGCGACGGGCATGCCATCGCCGGAGGAACTGGCGCTCCTCGAGCCGTTCCGGACCGATCTACCGGAGGAGGTCTTCGGCGAGCCCTACGTGCCGCCGGTGTCCGACGGCTCCGGCAGCGACCGCGCCCTGCTGCGGCGGGCGGATGAGCTCCTGCGCGATGCGGGCTGCAAGCGCGAGGGGCGGCGGCTTCTCTTGCCGGATGGGCAGCCCTTCACCATCGAATTCCTCGACTTCCAGCCGACGCTGCAGCCGCACACCCAGCCCTTCCAGGAGAACCTGCAGCGGCTCGGCATCGAGGCGCGCTCGCGCATCGTCGATGCGGCCCAGTACCGGCGACGCATGGACGAATTCGACTTCGACATGGCGAGCATGGCACTGACCGGTAGCCTGACGCCCGGCGACAGCATGCGCGTCGTCTACGGCTCGGAGGCGGCGAAGACGCCAGGTTCGCGGAACGTCGCCGGCATCGCGAACCCTGCCATCGACGCGCTCATCGAGCGCATCGGCCGGGCCAAGACGCGCGCGGAGCTCACCATCGCCTGCCGGGCGCTGGACCGTGTCCTCAGGGCCGGCCGCTACTGGGTGCCGATGTGGTACAAGGACCAGACACTCGTCGCCTACTGGGATGTCTTCTCGCGGCCGGACAAGACGCCGAAATACGGCTCGGGCGCGCCGGGCACGTGGTGGTACGACACTGCGAAGGCAAAGCGGATCGGCGTCGAGCGATGAATATGTCGGACGAATTTAGAGGCGTTGCCGGCTTGCCGCGAACGATCCTGAAGATCGAAGCGCTGCTGACCTGGGGGGCTGCGACATTCGCGTTCTCCCTCACCGGGGCTCCCTGGTGGCTCTATGCGGCGCTCTTCTTCGTGCCGGACGTCAGTTTCCTTGGCTATCTGGCCGGTGCGCGGATCGGGGCAATCGCCTACAATGCTCTTCACTCGCATATCGCGCCCGTTCTGCTCGCCGCGGTCGGGTTTGCGCTGGGGGCACAGGAGGTGCTTGCGGTGGCTGCGATCTGGGTCGCCCACATCGGTTTCGACAGGACGCTCGGCTACGGGCTGAAATACGCAAGCGGCTTTTGCGATACACATCTCGGCCCGGTCGGCAGAAAGGCGGTGGCGTCGTAAATGCTGGCCTACGCGCTGCGACGCATTCTCCTCATGGTGCCGACGCTGTTCGGCATCATGCTCGTCTCCTTCGTCATCGTGCAGTTCGCACCGGGCGGCCCGGTGGAGCGGGTGCTCGCACAGATCCAGGGCACCGACGCCGGCGCCACGGCCCGCTTCGCAGGCGGCGGCGCGGGGGATGCCGGCCAGTCGCGCTATCGCGGCGCGCAGGGGCTCGACCCGGCCTTCATCAAGGAGCTCGAGCGGCAGTTCGGCTTCGACAAGCCGGCGCCCGAGCGCTTCGCCAAGATGATGGTGGACTACGCCACCTTCGACTTCGGCCGCAGCTACTTCCGCGACATCGCCGTCGTCGACCTTATCGCCGAAAAGCTGCCCGTGTCGATCTCGCTCGGGCTGTGGATGATGCTGATCTCCTATGCCATTTCGATTCCGCTCGGCATCGCCAAGGCGGTGCGCGACGGCGAGCGCTTCGACACCTGGACCTCGGCCGTCGTCGTCGTCGGCTATGCCATCCCGAGCTTTCTCTTCGCCATCCTGCTCATCGTGCTCTTTGCCGGTGGCTCCTTCTGGCAGCTCTTCCCGCTCAGGGGGCTGACCTCGGACAACTGGCGCGACTTGTCGCTCATGGCCAAGGTCGGCGACTATCTGTGGCACATCGCGCTGCCAGTGCTGGCGCTCACGCTCGGCGCCTTCGCGACGACGACGCTGCTGACCAAGAACTCCTTTCTCGAGGAGATCCGCAAGCACTACGTGCTGACGGCGCGGATGAAGGGCCTGTCGGAGCGGCAAGTGCTCTACGGGCACGTCTTCCGCAACGCCATGCTGATCGTGGTCTCGGGCTTTCCGGGCGCTTTCATCGGTGCCTTCTTCACCGGCTCGCTGCTGATCGAGACCATCTTCTCGCTCGACGGACTGGGGCTCCTGTCCTTCGAGGCCATCGTCAACCGCGACTATCCCGTCGTCTTCGCCAATCTTTACATCTTTGCCCTCATCGGCCTTCTCGTGAATCTCCTCTCCGACCTCACCTACATGTGGATCGATCCGCGCATCGATTTCGAGACGCGCGAGGTGTGACGTGGCCGAGACCTCGACCCTCACGAAGCCCGAGAAGACGGCCAAGCTCGCCCCGCCGCTGCCGCGCCGAGGGGTTTTGCGCCTGTCGCCGATCAACGCCCGTCGTCTCGCCAATTTCCGGGCGAACCGGCGCGGCCACTGGTCGTTCTGGATCTTTCTGGCGCTCTTCGTTCTCAGCCTTTTCGCCGAGTTCATCGCCAATGACCGGCCGATTCTCGTCTCCTACAAGGGCGAGTTCCTGATGCCGGTGCTCATCGACTATCCGGAGGAGAAGTTCGGCGGCTTCCTCGCCGTCACCGACTACCGCGACCCCGCCATCGCCTCAGAGATTGCCGAGAACGGCTGGTCCCTGTGGCCGCCGATCCGCTTCTCCTACAACACGCACAACCGCAACCTGCCGGTGCCGGCGCCCTCGCCGCCGACGTGGCTGCTCAGCGACGCCGAGTGCCGCCCCTCCGCCGAGCGCGTCGGCGGCAGCACCTGCGCCGACATCGAATGGAATTGGCTCGGCACCGACGACCAGGGCCGCGACGTCGTGGCGCGGCTCATCTACGGCTTCCGCATCTCCGTCCTCTTCGGCCTGACCCTGACTGTCGTCTCCTCGCTGATCGGCGTCGCGGCGGGCGCGGTGCAGGGTTATTTCGGCGGCTGGATCGACCTCCTCTTCCAGCGGCTGATCGAAATCTGGACGGCGATCCCGGCGCTCTATCTCCTCATCATCATCTCGGCCGTCATCACGCCGGGCTTCTTCGTGCTGCTCGGCATCCTGCTGCTGTTCTCGTGGGTGGCGCTCGTCGGCGTGGTGCGGGCCGAATTCTTGCGTGCGCGCAATTTCGAATATGTGCGCGCCGCCCGGGCACTCGGCCTGCCGAACGGGACCATCATGCTCCGCCACCTCCTGCCGAATGCCATGGTGGCGACGCTGACCTTCCTGCCCTTCATCCTCAACGGCTCGATCACGACACTGACGTCGCTCGACTTCCTCGGCTTCGGCCTGCCGCCGGGCTCGCCGTCACTCGGGGAACTGCTGGCGCAGGGCAAGAACCACCTCGAGGCGCCGTGGCTCGGCCTCACCGGCTTCTTCGTCATCGCCATCATGCTGTCGCTGCTGATCTTCGTCGGCGAAGCGGTGCGCGATGCCTTCGACCCGCGAAAGACCTTCGGTTGAGCCATGACTGCCCCCCTCCTTTCCGTCCAGGACCTGTCCGTCGCCTTCCGCCAGGCGGAGCAGGAGACGCTTGCCGTCGACCGCGTGTCCTTCGACGTCGCGCCGGGCGAGACGGTGGCCATCGTCGGGGAATCCGGCTCGGGCAAGACCGTGACGGCCCTGTCGGTGCTGAAGCTGCTGCCCTATCCGGCCGCGCGTCATCCGTCCGGGCAGGTGCTGTTCAAGGGGCGGGACCTCATCGCGGCGAGCGAGGCGGAGATGCGGGCCGTGCGCGGCAATGACATCACCATGGTCTTCCAGGAGCCGATGACCTCGCTCAATCCGCTCCACACCATCGAGCGGCAGATCGGCGAGATCCTCAGGCTGCACCGCGGCATGAGCGGGCAAGCCGCCCGCGCCCGCACGCTCGAGCTGCTCGAGCTCGTCGGCATCGCGTCGGCCGGCGAGCGGCTCGAAGCCTATCCGCACCAGCTCTCGGGCGGCCAGCGCCAGCGCGTCATGATCGCCATGGCGCTCGCCAACGAGCCGGACCTGCTCATCGCCGACGAGCCGACGACGGCGCTCGATGTCACGGTGCAGGCGCAGATCCTCGCCCTGCTCGCCGAACTCAAGGCACGGCTCGGCATGGCGCTGCTCTTCATCACCCATGATCTCGGCATCGTGCGCCGTATCGCCGACCGGGTCTGCGTGATGACGGAGGGGCGTATCGTCGAGACCGGCCCGGTGGAAGCGGTCTTCACGCGGCCGCAGCACGCTTATACGCGCAAGTTGCTCGCGGCCGAGCCGAAGGGCGAGCCGCGGCCGGTGGCCAAGACGGCGCCCGTGGTCGTCGAGGCCGGGCCGCTCAGGGTGTGGTTTCCCATCAAGAAAGGGCTGCTCAGGCGAACGGTCGGCCACGTCAAGGCGGTCGACGGCATCTCGCTGTCCATCCGCGCCGGCGAGACGCTCGGCGTCGTCGGCGAATCGGGCTCCGGCAAGACGACGCTCGGGCTTGCGCTCCTCAGGCTCATCGCCAGCCAGGGGCCCGTGGTCTTCCTCGGCCGGAACATCGACGGCCTCAGGCAGAAGGAGATTCGACCGCTGCGCAAGGACCTGCAGGTGGTCTTCCAGGATCCCTACGGGTCGCTGAGCCCGCGTCTGTCCGTCGCCGAGATCGTGGGTGAGGGGCTCGACGTGCAGAAGCCGGGCCTGTCCTACGATGAGCGGCGCGAGATCGTTGCCCGTGCGCTCGCCGATGTCGGGCTCGACCCGGTGGCGATGGACCGCTACCCGCACGAGTTCTCCGGCGGCCAGCGCCAGCGCATCGCCATCGCGCGCACCATGGCGCTCGACCCGAAGTTCGTCGTGCTCGACGAGCCGACCTCGGCGCTCGACATGTCGGTGCAGGCGCAGATCGTCGATCTGCTGCGCAAGCTGCAGGCCGAGCGGGACCTCGCCTACATGTTCATCTCGCACGACCTCAAGGTGGTGCGGGCGCTCGCCAATGCGCTCATCGTGATGAAGGACGGTGTCGTCGTGGAAGAGGGGCCGGCGGAGACGATCTTCGCGGCTCCGAAGCACGAATACACGCGCAGGCTCTTCGCCGCGGCCTTCGCGCGAGCCGCAGAGGCGACCTGAAACAATCTGCAAAGTTAAATGACTTCGCAGGCTGCCGGGCGCACCTTACAACCGGCCTCCCACACATTCCTCTGAGACCCGACGCCATGCCACGCGCCCTGCTTATCGTGCTCGATTCGGTCGGCGCCGGCGGCGCCCCCGATGCCGCGGCCTTCGGCGACGAGGGGGCCAACACGCTCGGCCATATCGCCGCGGCCTGTGCCTCGGGCGAGGCGGACAGGCAGGGCCTGCGCCGGGGGCCGCTCGCGATCCCCAACCTCGCCCGCCTCGGGCTCTCGCAGGCCTGCGAATTGTCGACCGGGCGCCCGCTCGCCGGCGTGGCGCGGCCGGACGAGCCGGCGGGGCAGTGGGGCGTCGCGCGCGAGACCTCCATCGGCAAGGACACTCCCTCCGGCCACTGGGAGATCGCGGGGCGGCCGGTACCCTTCGCCTGGGGCTACTTCCCGAACACGCGCCCCGCCTTCCCGCCGGAGCTCGTGGCGAAGATCGTCGCGGCGGCGAAGCTGCCCGGTATCCTCGGCGACAGGCATGCTTCCGGCACCGCCATCATCGAGGAGCTCGGCGCCGAGCACGTAGCGAGCGGCAAGCCGATCCTCTACACCTCCGTCGATTCCGTGCTGCAGATCGCCGCGCATGAGGAGACCTTCGGCCTCGAGCGGCTCTACGAGCTGTGCCGCATCGTCCGCCCCTTGGTCGACCCGCTCAGGATCGGCCGCGTCATCGCTCGGCCGTTCGTCGGCACGCCGGACGGTGGCTTCACCCGCACTGGCAACCGCAAGGATTTTGCCATCCCCCCGCCGGAAGGAACAATTCTCGACCGGCTCGACGATGCCGGCCGCGCCGTCGTCACGGTGGGCAAGATCGGCGACATCTTCGCCCATCGGCACACGGGGCGGGAGATCAAGCCGCACGGCAACGACGCCGTGCTGACGGCGACCCTCGAAGCCTTCCGCACGCTGCCGGACGGTGGCCTCGTATTCTCCAATCTCGTCGATTTCGACACCGAGTACGGCCACCGCCGGGATGTGGCCGGCTATGCTGCCGCCATCGAGGCCTTCGACCGGCGCGTGCCGGAGATCGAGGCCCTGCTCGGACCCGCGGATGTTGCCGTCGTCACCGCCGATCACGGCAACGACCCGACCTGGCGCGGCACCGATCATACCCGCGAGCAGGTGCCGGTGCTTGCCTTCGGTCCGGCCGTCGCGCCGGGGTCGATCGGCCTCAGGACAACCTTCGCCGATATCGGCGAAACGCTCGCCGCCCATCTCGGCTTGCCAGGTTCGGGGCCTGGCAGGCCGTGGTCCTTCATCTGATATCTGCCGCTAGCGGCCCTCGCGCCCGAGGCTCGCCATGCGCGCAAGCCAGAGCCGGCGCTTCTCCTCGTTGGCCGTGCCGACGCCGCCGAACAGGCTGCGGCGGATCGGCCCCAGGCCGACGAAGGAAAGGATGTTGCGCTCAAGGCCGCGCAGGCCGTGGGCACCGTACCACCAGCGGTAGATGAAGGCCGGCATGCCCATGGTCACGACGATGCGGACGGAACGGCCGGTGAGCAGCTTCTCGGGCACCCCGCCGTCGTTGTAGCGAAAGGCGGTGCCGGGGCGCAGCACCTGCTCGAGGAAGGCCTTGGCAAGGGCCGGCAATGTCCCGAGCCAGAGGGGGAAGACGAGGACGACGTGGTCCGCCCAGGCGAGTGCCTCGCCCGCCTCGGCAAGGCCTTCCGGCATCAGCCCGAGCTCGAAATCGTTCTGCGTGCGCAGGAACGGCACGTCGAGCCGGGCGATATCGACCTCCTTCACGCTATGGCCGCCGGCGCGGGCGCCTTCCGCATAGGCGGCCGCCAGGGCGCGGCACAGGCGGGCGGGATCATTGTCGGGGTGGCCCTGGAGAATGGTGATCTTACGCATGCACTCATCCCATCGAGAACAGTCGCTATGTTCGGCGCAGGCGACGCCGTTTGGTTTGATGCAGGTCACACGCGCACCATTTGCGCTGCGAGTTGACGCCATCGCCGCGGTGCAGCAAGCTCCCTCCGGTCGAGACCCTTCGAGCCCTCCAGCCTTTTCGGCGAGGGCTCGTTCTCTTCGGGGCACAGGCCATGACGACGCCGAATCGGTCGAGCCATATCCGTCTCACCTCCCATCCCGAGCCCGAGACGCCTGCGCGCTTTCCCATCCGCTGGGGCGCGGACACGCCCGCGGAGCGGGGGCCGGTGATCGGCACCGTCACCAATCCGGGCCTGCGCAATGTCATCGGCGCGCATGGTGGTGCCTATGCGCTCTACCGCGCGCTCGCTGTCTCGTCCGGCGCGCTCAACCCGCTGGTGCGGCCCGACCTCACCAACACCGATCCCGTTGTCGCCATCGGGCCGCATCCGCAATGGAGCGAGCCCGGCCGCATCGTCTCGCTCGATCCCTTCGGCCACATGGTGGCGAGCGCCTTTGCTCGCGATGTGGCGGAGGGGGCTGACATCCGGCCCTCCATCGCCGTCACCCGGGCGCGGCTCAACCTGCCCGAGATCCTCGCCGCCATCGCCGGCCACCGCCTCGCGGCCGACGGCACCATCCTGCACGCCTCCGGCGACATCGCCGTCACCAAGATTGCCATCGATCCGGTTTGGCACCTGCCGGGGGTCGCCGAGCGCTTCGGCACGAGCGAACAGAAGCTGCGGCGCACGCTGTTCGAGCAGACGGGTGGCATGTTCCCGGAGCTCGTGACGCGGCCGGACCTGCACGTCTTCCTGCCGCCCATCGGGGGTACCACGGTCTATATCGTCGGGGAGGTCGCGGCGCTGACCGACGAGAAGCGCACCATCGCTTGCCGGGTGCACGACGAGTGCAACGGCTCCGACGTCTTCGGCTCCGACATCTGCACCTGCCGCCCCTATCTGGTGCACGGCATCGAGGAATGCGTGCGCGAAGCGCAGAAGGGCGGCGCCGGCGTCATCGTCTACAACCGCAAGGAGGGGCGGGCGCTCGGCGAGGTCACGAAGTTCCTCGTCTACAACGCCCGCAAGCGCCAGGAGGGCGGCGACCAGGCGGCCACCTATTTCGAGCGCACGGAATGCGTTGCCGGCGTGCAGGACGCACGCTTCCAGCAGCTGATGCCGGATGTGCTGCACTGGCTCGGCATCCGCCGCATCGACCGGTTCGTCTCCATGTCCAACATGAAGTACGACGCCATCACCGGCTCGGGCATCGAGATCGGAGAGCGGGTGCCGATCCCGGACGAACTCGTGCCGCCCGATGCGCAGGTGGAACTCGCGGCCAAGAAGGCGGCCGGCTACTATACGCCGGAGACGCCGCCGGACGAGGCCGCGCTCAAGGCGACGGTCGGCCGCGACCTCGATCGCTATTGAGGGACTGGCGGGTGATGACGGAATTGTCGGTGCGTACGAGCGAGGCCGGGGGCGTTTCGCCCGATGCGGTCAGGGCGCTGCTGTCGGCGCGGGCGGTGCGCGAGCGGGCTCGCACCATGCTCGGCCTCGCTGAGGACGGACGCCTCCTCCACTGCGCCGTCGATATGGACCGGCTGCCCCTCGTGGCGGATTATGTCGTCGACACGATCCGGGCCAATTACCCGACGCTCGCCATCCCCTTCCACGCCCGCTGGCGGCATTTCGCGGCGGGCGGCCATGACCGCTGGGGGGCGCTCGCGGCGCGAACGCGCTGGCCGGATACCGCCGGCAAGGCCCGGGCCGCCTTCGACCTCGCCATCCTCAGCGTGCTCCTCGACGCCGGCGCGGGTCCCGTCTGGCGCTACCGGGAGGACGAGACGGGGGAGGCCTATGCCCGCTCCGAGGGCCTCGCGGTCGCCTCGCTGCGCATGTTCGAGGCGGGGCTCTTCTCCTTCTGCGCCGAAGATCCGCTGCGTGCCGACGCCAAGCGGCTGCGCGAGGTGACCGCGCGCGACCTCGCCACCGGCTTCAAGGCGAGCGAGCAGAACGCGCTCGTCGGGCTCGAGGGCCGGGCCGCGCTGCTCTACGGCCTCGGCACGGTGGCTGCGGCCAAGCCCGAGGTCTTCGCCCGCGCCGACGGGCCGCGCCCCGGCGGGCTGTTCGATGCCCTCGTGGCCGAGGGCGCTGGCGGCGAGGTGCCGGCGGAGCTGATCCTGCACATGCTGCTCGCCCATCTGTCCGCGGTCTGGCCGGCGCGGCTCACCATCGCCGGCATCGAGCTCGGCGACACGTGGATGCACCCGCTGATGCCGGGCGAGGGGGGCACGGCCGGCCTCGTACCCTTCCACAAGCTGTCGCAATGGCTGGCCTATTCGCTCATCGAGCCGCTGGAGGAGGCGGGGCTTGTCGTCACCGGCATCGATGGGCTCACGGGCCTGCCGGAATATCGCAACGGCGGCCTCCTCATCGACCTCGGCGCGATTCGCCTGAAGGATCCGGAGGATCTGGCGCGCACCCACGAGGTGTCCTCGCCGCTGGTCGTCGAGTGGCGGGCGCTGACGGTGGCCCTGCTCGACGCGGTGGCTCGCCTCGTGCGCGAACGGCTCGGCTGCGACGAGCGGGCGATGCCGCTTGCCCGCGTGCTCGAGGGCGGCACCTGGGCGGCCGGCCGCCGCATCGCGCGCGAGACTCGCGGCGACGGTTCTCCACCGCTTTCCATCGCCAGCGACGGCACGGTGTTCTGATTCCGCCTTCCCGCGGTGGCGCGCCGGTGCTTATTGTCGGGCAAGCGGCGCAGAACCGCACGTGTCAACCATCCAGAGGCCGGAGCCGATCCATGGAAGGCGTTACCGTCGTCGACCATCCGCTGGTGCAGCACAAGCTGACGCTGATGCGCGACAAGTCGCGCTCCACCAAGGGCTTTCGCCAGCTGCTGAACGAGATCGGCATGCTGCTGTGCTACGAGGTAACGCGCGATCTGCCGCTCGAGGACGTCGACATCGAAACGCCACTGATGCCGATGCGCGCGCCGATGCTGGCGGGCAAGAAACTCGTCTTCGCGCCCATCCTGCGCGCCGGCGTCGGATTCCTCGACGGCATGCTCGATCTCGTGCCCTCCGCGCGTGTCGCTCACATTGGTCTCTACCGCGATCCCGAGACGCTGACGGCCGTCGAATATTACTTCAAGGCCCCGGCCAATCTCGCCGAGCGTCTCGTCATCGTCATGGACCCGATGCTGGCGACGGCCAATTCCGCCGTGGCCGCCATCGACCGGTTGAAGGAGCGCGGTGCCAAGGAGATGCGTTTCGTCTGTCTGCTGGCCGCTCCGGAGGGTATCGAGAAGCTGCGCGGCGAGCATCCCGACGTGCCGATCTGGACCGCGGCCATCGACGAGCATCTGAACGACCACGGCTACATCATGCCGGGCCTCGGCGACGCCGGTGACCGCATGTACGGCACCAAGTGACTGCAGCCATGATCGTCGTCTTCGGTTCGCTCAACGCCGATCTCGTCACGCGCGTAGGGCACATTCCGGCGCCGGGCGAGACCGTGATCGGTCCCGGTTATGCCGTGCACCCCGGGGGAAAGGGTGCCAACCAGGCGCTCGCCGCCGCCCGGGCGGGCGCGCGGGTGATCATGGCCGGGGCGGTCGGGCATGACGGGCTCGCCAAGGCGGCGCTCGGCCTCCTCTCCGCCGAGGGTGTCGATCTCTCCCTTGTCGCGCGTCTCGATGAGCCGACGGGCGCTGCCTTCATCACGGTGGATGCGGCGGGCGAGAACGCCATCGTCGTCGCGGCCGGCGCCAATGGCCATGCACGCGCCGAGACGCTCGCCGGGATTGCCTGGGAGGACGGAGCGATCCTGCTCCTGCAACGCGAGGTGCCGGAAGCCGAGTGCATCGCCGCCGCGCGCATCGCCAAGGCTCATGGCGCGCGCGTCATGCTCAACCTCGCCCCGGCAGGACGGCCGGACCCGGAACTCGTGGCCCTCCTCGACATCCTTGTCATGAACGAGCACGAGGCGCGGGTCATGGCCGACGCCCTTGGCATCGCGGAAGGCAACCCGGATGCCATCGCCCGCGTGATCGACGCCCGCCACGGCATCGCGGCCATCGTGACGCTCGGAGCCGAAGGGCTCGTCGCCTGGACGGGCGGGGTGCGCCGGGCCGTGCCGGCGCCGCCCGTCGCGGTGGTCGACACGACGGCGGCGGGCGATACGTTCTGCGGCGCTTTCGCCGCAGCGCTCGCCGGTGGCTACGGCTTCACCGGAGCCTTGCAACGTGGCGTTGCCGCCGGCAGCCTCGCCTGCACGAAGGCCGGCGCGCAGCCGAGCATTCCGGACAAGGCGGCGATCGAGGCGCTGGTGGCGGGGCAGTTCGTTTGAGGATGTGAGGCCGGCGGCTTCCATGGGCTGTCATGCCCCCGCTTGTCGCGGGCATCCGCGCCGCGCCGAACATCGCGCAACGCAAGGGCGTGGATGGCCGGGACGCGCCGGCCATGACGGAGCGGCGGAAACGCAAAGAGACCCCCGATGGGCCGGTGCACCGCTTATCGAACGGTGCCCTATTCCGCCGCCCTGACGGGGCTGGCAATGGCCGGGCGCGGCTGCTCGGCATCGTCGAACTCGAGGGCGTCGATGCGCTCGCCGCGCTTGACGATCTTGTCGGTCGAGATGCGGATCTGGCCCACATCCTCCTGGGCCTGGCGGAAGTGGGTATCGAGCCTTTCCACTCGGTCGCTCAGGCGCTTCACGTCGTCGAGCAGACGCCGCACCTCCACCTGGATCTTCTGCGCCTCCTCGCGCATGCGTGCGTCGCGCACCAACGTCTGCATCACTTGGATGGCGAGCGCCAGGAGCGAGGGAGAGACGACCACGACGCGCGCACGGTGTGCGCGCTGCACCACGTCGTCGAAATATTCGTGCAGGTCGGCATAGATGGCCTCGGACGGCACGAAGAGCAGCGCCATGTCCTGCGTCTCGCCGGGGATGAGGTATTTCTCGGCGATGTCGCGCACGTGGGTCGCGACATCCGCCTTCACGCGCTGGCCGGCCTGCCGACGCGCCTCCTCGCTTTTGGCTTCGCGAAAGGCCGAAAAGCCCTCGAGCGGGAACTTGGCGTCGATGACGAGCGGATGGTCGCCCGGCAGGTGCACGAGGCAGTCCGGCCGCGTACGGTTCGACAGCGTCGCCTGGAAGGTATAGGCACCCGCCGGCAGGCCGTCGCGGATGATCGCCTCCATCCGTCCCTGGCCGTAGGCGCCGCGCGCCTGCTTGTTGGCCAGGATGTCCTTGAGGCCGACCACCTCGCCGGTGAGATCGGTGAGGTTCTTCTGCGCGGCGTCGATGACGGCGAGGCGCTCGTTGAGGCGGGCGATGTTCTCGCTCGTCTGGCGGGCCGTCGTCTCCAGCCCCTGGCCGACCCGGTGCTGCAGGCCGTCGAGCCGCTCGCTCAAGAGGCGCGCGAGATCCGCCTGGCGGGTGCCGAAGATCTCGGCCATCGTCTGCATGCGACCCTGCATCTCCGCCTGCAGGCGCGTCATCTCCGCCACCTTGTCGTCGAACTCGCGCGCACGTTCCGCCGCGGCGGCCGCCTCCAGCGAGCGCTCGCGCCCCGCTCGGGCGGTGCTGCGGGCGAGCAGCGCGAGCAGCAGGATGACGGCGAGCGCGAAGCCGAGCGCCACCTGGGCATAGGTGAAGGCGTGAGCGCCGATGGTGAGGGCGATGTCGTTCATGCACCCAACGCTAGCCGATTCGTGCGCCCGATGCGAACGAAAGCGGAACACGTTGACCGGCGCGACGGGAATGATTATGTCGCCTGTGTTCCAACCCAGCGTGTGCCATGACCATCCGTCGCATCATCGTCATTCCCGATCCCCGCCTGAAGCAGCCGTCCGCACCCGTCGAGGCGGTCACGGACGAGATCCGCCAGTTGGCCGACGACATGCTGGAGACGATGTATGACGCGCCGGGTATCGGCCTCGCGGCCGTGCAGATCGGCGTCATGAAGCGCATCCTCGTGCTCGACGTCTCGCGCGAGGGCGAGGACAAGCGCCCGATGGTGTTCATCAACCCGCAGATCGTGTGGTCCTCGGAAGAGACGAGCACCTACGAGGAAGGCTGCCTTTCCATCCCCGAATATTATGAGGAGGTGGAGCGGCCGGCGCGCGTGCGGGTTCGCTATGTCGACCTGGACGGCAAGGCGCAGGAGATCGAGGCGGACGGGCTGCTCGCCACCTGCCTGCAGCACGAGATCGACCATCTCGACGGGATCCTCTTCCTCGATCACCTGTCGAAGCTCAAGCGCGACCGCGTGATGAAGAAGTTCTCCAAGGTGGCCCGGCGCGAGGCGGCAGGGTAATCAGCACCATTGCCCGTCATGCCCGCCCCAGCCGCGGGCATCGACGCCTCATTGCGCAACGTTGAGGGCGTGGATGGCCGAGACGCCACCGGCCATGACGGGTGGAAGGCGGGCCATCGCGTAGATCCTGTTTCTGTCGGCAACGGCGGCTTTCGGCTGTGAGCGGCAGCAGAGTGCGGCGGCCGCGGAGCATGGGGCTTGCCCTTGCCTGCCGCAGGCGTTTAGGGAAGGGCGCTTGCGGCGCCGCTCGCCGCCCCACATCCGGCAGGTGCCATGTCGCTGCGCATCGTTTTCATGGGCACGCCCGATTTCGCCGTGCCGACGCTCGCCGAAATCGTCGGCCAGGGCCACGAAGTCGTCGCCGTCTACACCCGCGCGCCGGCCAGGGCCGGGCGCGGCATGGGCGAGAAGCGCTCGCCGGTGCACGAGATGGCCGAGCGTTTCGCCATCCCCGTCTATACGCCCAGGAGTCTGCGCGGCCCGGAGGAACAGGAGACCTTGCGTTCGCTGGCGGCCGATGTCGCGGTGGTCGTCGCCTATGGCCTCATCCTGCCCGTGCCGATGCTGGAGGCGCCGAGGCTCGGCTGCCTCAACCTGCATGCCTCGCTGCTACCGCGCTGGCGTGGCGCCGCTCCCATCCAGCGCGCCGTGATGGCAGGCGATGCCGAGACTGGTGTTGCCGTCATGAAGATGGAGGAGGGGCTCGATACCGGGCCTGTCGCGATGGTGGAGCGGATCGCCATCGCTCCGGACATGACGGCCGGTGAGCTGCACGACCGACTTGCCGTGCTCGGCGCCGACCTGATGGTGCGCGCGCTCGCGGCGCTTTCACGCGATGCGCTCTCCTTCGTGCCGCAGGCCGCTGAGGGTGTCGCCTATGCCGCCAAGATCACCAACGAGGAGGCGCGCATCGACTGGTCGCGTCCGGCCGGCGAGGTGCACAACCTGGTGCGCGGCCTGTCGCCCTTTCCCGGCGCCTTTCTCATGGTCGACCTCGGCAAGGGGGCCGAGCGCGTGAAGGTGCTGCGCACGCGCCGCGCTGACGGCGCCGGGCCGCCGGGCACATTGCTTGCGGGCGGGCTTGTCGTCGCCTGCGGCGAGGGCGCCGTCGAGCTTCTGCAGGTGCAGCGCGCCGGGCGCGACGTGACGAGCGGCGAGGAGTTTCTGCGTGGCGCCCGTCTCGCGCCAGGCACCGTACTGGCGTGATCATGCCGCGCTACAGGCTCATCGTCGAATATGACGGCAGTCCCTATGTCGGCTGGCAGTGGCAGGAGACGGGGCGCTCCGTGCAGCAGGCGCTGGAAGAGGCGCTCGCCCGCTTCTGCGGCGAAAGCCCGCGTGTGCAATGCGCCGGGCGCACCGATGCCGGCGTGCATGCCATCGGCCAGGTGGTGCATTTCGACCTCTCCCGGCCGTGGCGCACGGATACGCTGCGCGATGCGACGAATGCGCATCTGAAGCTCATGGGCGATGCGGCGGCGGTGCTCCTTGCCGCCGAGGTGCCGGCGGATTTCGATGCCCGCCGCTCCGCCGTGAAGCGGCACTATCTCTACCGCATCCTCAACCGACGGCCGCAGCCGGTGCTCGATGCGCGCCTCGTCTGGCATGTGCCCGGGCCGCTCGACGCTGCGGCGATGCACGAGGCGGCGCAGCACCTCGTCGGCCGACACGATTTCACGACCTTTCGTGCCGCGGAATGTCAGGCATCCGGTCCCGTGCGCACGCTTGACCGGCTCGATGTCAGCCGCCTCGGCGACGAGATCCGCATCGAGGCCTCGGCGCGCTCCTTTCTGCACCACCAGGTGCGCTCGATGGTCGGCACGCTGGAGCGCGTGGGTGCTGGCAAGTGGCGGCCGGAGGACGTGCGCCGCGCCCTTCAGGCGCGCAACCGCAAGGCGTGCGGGCCGATGGCGCCGGCGTGCGGGCTGTATCTCGTCGGCGTCGATTACTGATCGTCAGCCGACGAAAGTGCGCACCAGCACGAAGGTGGCGATGTCCATGGCGACGATGAAGCCGGCAAGGCCCGCGGAGATGCCGAGCGCGATCCGGGCGAGGACCCAGCGGAAATAGAAGACGATGAAGCCGAAGGCGAGGGCGTAGAACACGGCCAGGCCCGCCGTGGCGAGGCCCAGCACATGCAGCGCCGGCGGTAGGGCGAGCAGGAGAAGGGCCGCCACGTTCGACCAGTTGTAGGCGACGATATAGCCGACATAGCGCCGCTCGAGCCCCATGAGCCGCACGAAGCCGAGCATCAGCAGCGGAAAGAGCAGCCAGGCCGAGGCGATGACGAGCGCCTGGGCGAACAGGATGTCGGGCATGTCGAAGAGCCCGCCGTCGTGCATCCAGTCCGGGCCGGAGCGGGTGAAGCGGGCGGCGGCGACGCCGACGACGAAGGCTGGCGCGGCGAGCGCCATGGCGAGGAACGAATGCCAGAAGCCGGTGAAGCTGACGTCGAAGGTTTCGAGCGCGCCCTTGCTGCGGTTCAGGACCTGCCAGCAGCCGCGTAGCGAGCGGGCTACCTCGTCGGCCGTGATGAGCATGTCAGCCTCGGATGTTGCGTTGCATATAATACGAAAGTCGTAGGCCTTTTGTCTAGAGGTGGCGCGTCCCGCTCAGCCGTCATGCCCGCGACAGGCGCGGCCATGACAACAGGGAAGCGTCGCGCTTTGCCGCTTCACGTCTGGTGGCGAGCCGGGGCAAGAGCCAAGCGACAGGTGCCCGAATGTTGCTCGCGAAGGCTGCATGAGGCCTTTCTTAACCGCGCGCACGGGTCGTGCTTGCCCGCCGATCGCCCGGCCGAAATAATACGGAACCGAAACGATCCGGCCCCCTTGCGTTCCATGCCCGTCGAACTGCGGCCCCTCGAAGCTCTCACCCTCTGGCATCGCGTCACACTCGATCTCGTGCGCGAGGACGGGCAGGATCTGTCGCATGACCTCTCCGCGCGGCAGCTTGCCATTTTGCTCACGATCTATCTGGAGCCGCCGCCGCACACGGTGCGCGGGCTCGCCGGCAAGCTCGGCGTGACGAAGCCGGTCATCACACGCGCGCTCGACACAATGGGCCGGCTGGATCTCGTCGCCCGCCGCAGGGATGATGCGGACCGCCGCAATGTCGTGATACAGCGGACGGTGAAGGGCGCGCTCGCCGTGGAGCGGCTGGGCGACCTCATCGTCGCGCATGGCAGGGTGCTGCCGCGATAGAGGGATACACGGAAATGATGCTGACCGATCCGCGCACAACCCCCGCCCGACCCGACCTCGCGGCCGATTTCCTCGCGGGCACGGTGGTGGCCACGCGCTACGTCAGGGCGCGGGAGCAGCGCATCGTCGCGGCGAGCGCGCCGCTCCGGCGGGAGCCGCGGCCCGATGCGCTGCTCGACACCGAGGCGCTCGCCGGCGAGGCCGTGCGCGTCTTCGAGGAGGAGGAGGGCTGGGCCTGGGCGCAACTCGCCGGCGACGGCTATGTCGGCTACCTGCCGGTGTCGGCCCTCGGCGCCTTCGAGCCCGCGCCGACGCATCGGGTGGCCGTGCTGCGTACCTTCGTCTACCCCGGCCCGTCCATCAAGCTGCCGCCGGTTGGGGCGCTATCGCTCATGGCGGGCGTGACGGTGAGCGGTTTCGAGGGCGATTTCGCGCACCTTGCCGATGGCAGCGCCATCTTCGCGCGGCACCTCGCCTTCGTCGGCCCGCCGCTTGCCGATGATTTCGTCACCATCGCCGAGCGCTTCGTCGGCGTGCCCTATCTGTGGGGCGGCAAGACCAGCCTGGGCATCGACTGTTCGGGCCTCGTGCAGCTCGCGCTCTCGGCTGCCGCCGTCGAGGCGCCGCGCGACAGCGACCTGCAGGAGCGGACGCTCGGCTCGCCACTGCCTATCACCGAGGAGTTCACGGGGCTCAGGCGCGGCGACCTCGTGTTCTGGAAGGGGCACGTCGGCATCATGGTCGACAGTGCCAACCTGCTGCACGCCAACGGCCACCACATGGCGACGGTGATCGAGCCGCTTGCCGTCGCGGCGGCGCGGATCGAAGCTGCCGGCGCCGGGCCGGTCACCAGCATCAAGCGGCTCTGAGCCTCAATATCCCCGCTGCCGGTCGACGAGGTGCTCGAGCGGCTCGCCGGCCTCGAAGCAAGCGATCTGGCGGGCGACGAGGCGGATGATGCTGTCCGGATCGCTCATGGCGGCGTTGTGCGGCGTCACGATCACGCTCGGGTGGTCCCAGAAGCGGGAGCTGTCGGGTAGCGGCTCGGTCTCGAACACGTCGAGCGAGGCCGCCATGAGCGTGCCGTCGTCGAGCGCCCGGAGGATGTCCTCCTCGACCTGCAGCCCGCCGCGACCGGCATTGACGAAGACCGGGCCACCGAGGCGCCCGCCGCGGGCGAGGCCCTTGAACAGGGCGTAGTTGGCGATGCCGTGCGTCTCCGGCGTGAGCGGCAGGAGAAGGACGAGGATGTCGGTGCGGGCGAGGAAGGCGGCGCGCTCCGCCTCGCCGGTGAAGACCTGGAGCCCCGGACAGTCCTTGGGCGTGCGGCTCCAGCCCGCGACGTCGAAGCCCATGAAGGCGAGCTTGCGGGCGGCATCCTGCCCGAGGACGCCGAGCCCCATGACACCGACCCTGACGTCGCGCGCGGCCGGCTGGTGGCGGTCGTCCTCCCACATATGCGCGCGCTGCTGCGCGTCGTAGCGGCGCTGCTGGCGCAGGTGCATCAGGCAGTGCAGGACGACATATTCGCTCATGCGGTTGGTGAGGTCGTCGTCGACGACACGCGTGATCGGCACGTCCGGCAGGTCGGGATCGCCCATCAGGTGGTCGACGCCGGCGCCGAGGGAGAATATCGCCTCCAGGTTCGGCAGGCCGCGAAAGGCGCCGGGCGGGTGCTTCCAGGCCACGGCATAGGTAACCGCCGCGGGGTCGTAGGCATCGCCGAGGCGCACGACGCGCCGGCCCGGCAGCAGCCGCTCCAGCCGCTCGACCCAGGAATCGACGTGCCAGCCCGTGAGGGCGACGAGAATGGTCATGCCACACGCTCCGCCATGCGCTCGAGGATGATGCCGCGCCCGGCCGGCTTGTCCTGCCCGATCACGTAGGCCCGGCGCAGCGTGGCCTCGGCCGCATCGGCCGCGCCTTCGCCGCGGGCGTGCACGATGGCGAGCGGCCGGCCGGGACCCACCTCGTCGCCGGGGCCGGCAAGGTCGGTGAGGCCAACGGCATGGTCGATCGCATCCTCGGCGCGGGTGCGGCCGCCGCCGAGCGCGATGACCGCGATGCCGACGGCGCGCGTGTCGACCGACGTGACGAAGCCGGTGCGATGCGCATGGACGGCGCGCACCACCGGCGCGCGGGCGAGGTGGCGCTCGCTCGCCTCGGCGAAATCCGTCGGCCCGCCGAGCGCCGCGACCATCATGCCGAACCGTTCGGCCGCCCGGCCGCTGGCGATGGCCTCTTCCATGCGCACACGGCCGTCGCCAATGCTCGCCACGATGCGACCGAGGAAGAGCATCTCGGCACCGAGCCGCATGGTCACCTCGTGAAAGCGCGGCTCGCGCCGGCGGCCGGTGAGATAGTCGACCGCATAGGCGACCTCGACCGCATTGCCCGCCGCGCTCGCGAGCGGCGCGTCCATGTCTGTGAGAAGCGCGCTCGTCGGCAGGCCGGCGCGGTTCGCCACGGTCACGAGGCTTTTCGCCAGCGACTGCGCCTCCTCGAGGCTCGCCATGAAGGCGCCGGAGCCCACCTTGACGTCCATGACGAGGCCTTCGAGCCCGGCGGCGAGCTTCTTCGACAGGATCGAGGCGGTGATGAGCGGGATCGACTCGACCGTCGCCGTGACGTCGCGGATGGCGTAGAGCCGCTTGTCGGCGGGGGCGAGATCGCCCGTCTGGCCGATGATGGCGCAGCCGACGTTGCGCGTGACGGCGCGGAAGGTGTCGGCATCCGGCTGCGAGACATAGCCGGGGATGGCATCGAGCTTGTCGAGCGTGCCGCCGGTATGGCCGAGGCCGCGGCCGGAGATCATCGGCACGTAGCCGCCGCAAGCGGCGACGGCGGGCGCGAGGGCGAGGCTCACCGTGTCGCCGACGCCGCCGGTCGAATGCTTGTCGAGCACCGGGCCGGGCAGGTCCCACTGCAGCACCTCGCCCGAGCGCATCATGGCCTCGGTCAGCGCCACCCGCTCGTCGAGGCCCATGCCGCGGAAGAAGACGGCCATGGCGAAGGCCGCCGCCTGGCCCTCGGTGACCCGCCCACGGGTCAGACCCTCGATGAGGAAGAAGATCTCCTCCTCGGTGAGCGCCGCTCCGTCGCGCTTCTTGCGGATGATTTCCTGCGGCAGAAAGCCCATGCGCGCCTCGTCGGGAATGCGCCGTGCCGGCGCCTGAATCGTGCCGCCGCAGGGTGCCCGCGCCGCGCCGGCTTGTCCATGCCGGTGGATCACGTCAGGACGGCATGAAATACCGGCCGAGCACCGTCTCGTAGATGGCGGTGAGCGCCTCGATGTCGCTGACGCGGGCGCATTCGTCGACCTGGTGCATGGTTTCGCCCACGAGGCCGTATTCGATCACCGGGCAATGGTCCTTGATGAAGCGCGCGTCGGACGTGCCGCCCGTGGTCGACAGCGCCGGCCGCCGGCCGGTATGGGCTTCGACCGCATCCTGCACGAGGGTGACGAAATCGCCGGGCTCGGTCACGAAGGCAGTGGCGTTGGTGGGCGCGAAGGCGACCTCGTAGCGCACGGCATTGCCGGCCGCCGCGGCGAGGCGGCGCTCGATCTCGGCGGCGAGCGTTGCGGGCAGCCACGTGTCGTTGAAGCGGATGTTGAAGGTCGCCCGCGCCTCGGCCGGGATGACGTTGGAGGCGGGATTGCCCACGTCGAAGGTCGTCATCTCGAGGTTCGACGGCGCGAAATGCGCGGTGCCGGCATCGAGCGGCTCGGCGAGTAGCGCCGAGATGAGGCGCACCATGCCGTGGACAGGGTTGTCGGCGAGGTGCGGATAGGCGACATGGCCCTGCCGGCCGTGCACCGTCAGGTGGCCGGTCAGCGAGCCGCGCCGGCCGATCTTGATCATATCGCCGAGATGCTTCGGGTTCGTCGGTTCGCCGAGGATGCAGTGGTCGAAGCGCTCGCCCCTCGCCTTGGCCCATTCGAGCAGCTTGACGGTGCCGTTGACGGCCGGGCCTTCCTCGTCGCCCGTCAGCAGGAAGCCGATCGAGCCGCCGAAGCCGGGATTGGCCATCACGAAACGGATGGCGGCCGCGAGCATGGCGGCGACGCCGCCCTTCATGTCGCAGGCGCCGCGGCCGTAGAGGACACCGTCCTCGATGGTGCCGGAGAAGGGATCGTGGCGCCAGCGTCCGGCGTCGCCGGGCGGCACCACGTCGGTGTGGCCGGCGAAGAGGAGATAGGGCGCACCCGTGCCGCAGCGCGCATAGAGGTTCTCGACATCCGGCGTGCCGGGCGTCGAGAAGGTGACGCGCTCGGTCGCAAAGCCCGCCTCGGCGAGCACCTTCTCGCAGAAGGCGAGCGCCCCGGCCTCGTCAGGCGTGACGGAGGGGCAGCGGATCAGCGCCTCGGCGAGGGCGACGGGGTCGGCTGAGGTCATGGGGAGCCTCGGATAGGCGGCTTTACGGCGTCATGGCCGGGCTTGTCCCGGCCACGACGTCCAAATGACGATCGACGAGCCTCAGTCCCGGAGAAGCTCGTTGATGCTGGTCTTGGCCCGTGTCTGGGCGTCGACGCGCTTGACGATGACGGCGCAGTAGAGCGAGGGGCCGGGCGTGCCGTCGGGCAGCGGCTTGCCGGGCAGGTTGCCGGGCACGACGACGGAATAGGGCGGCACGCGGCCGACGAAGACCTCGCCCGTGGCGCGATCGATGATCTTGGTCGAGGCGCTGATGAAGACGCCCATGGACAGCACCGAACCCTCGCCCACGATGACGCCCTCGACGACCTCCGAGCGGGCGCCGATGAAGCAGTCATCCTCGATGATGACCGGATTCGCCTGCAGGGGCTCCAGGACGCCGCCGATGCCGACGCCGCCGGACAGGTGCACGTTCTTGCCGATCTGCGCACAGGAGCCGACCGTGACCCAGGTGTCGACCATGGTGCCCTCGTCGACATAGGCGCCGAGATTGACGAAGGAGGGCATCAGTACGACGCCCGGCGCGACATGGGCGCCGCGGCGCACCACGCAACCGGGCACGGCGCGGAAGCCGGCGGCCTTGAACGCGGTGTCATCCCAGCCGTCGAACTTCGAGGGCACCTTGTCCCACCAGGTGGCCTTGCCCGGCCCGCCAGGGATGACCGTCATGTCGTTGAGGCGGAAGGAGAGCAGCACAGCCTTCTTGAGCCACTGGTTGACCTGCCAGGCGCCGTCCACCTTCTCGGCGACGCGCGCCTTGCCGGAATCGAGCAGCGCGAGCGCCGTCTCCACCGCCTCGCGCACGGGGCCGCGCGTCGCGGGCGAGATGCCGGCCCGCTCTTCCCAGGCGGTGTCGATGGTGGTGGCGAGATCGGCGTGCGTCATGGCTGTTCCTTGGCTCTTCCTCAGCGGCATTCGTCGAGGCTTTGTGGCAGCGGTGCTGCCGGTGTCAAGTCGCGGGGGAGGGCCGCCCCGCGACGTGGCAGGTCGATCCTCCCCCGCCTATTCGGCAGGCACGTAGATCTCGGCGCCCTTGTCCTTGAACTCCTGCGCCTTCTGCTCGAGGCCGACCATGCGTTCGGCTTCGGCCCTCAGGTCCTGCGTGATCTTCATAGAGCAGAATTTCGGGCCGCACATGGAGCAGAAATGCGCCACCTTGTGCGCGTCCTTGGGCAGGGTCTCGTCGTGAAAGGCGCGCGCCGTGTCCGGGTCGAGCGAGAGGTTGAACTGGTCCTCCCAGCGGAACTCGAAGCGCGCTCGCGACAAGGCGTCGTCGCGCAGCTTGGCCGAGGGATGGCCCTTGGCGAGGTCGGCCGCATGCGCCGCGATGCGGTAGGTGATGACGCCGGTCTTCACGTCGTCGCGGTTGGGCAGGCCAAGATGCTCCTTGGGCGTGACGTAGCAGAGCATCGCTGTGCCGAACCAGCCGATCATCGCCGCGCCGATGGCCGAGGTGATGTGGTCGTAGCCGGGGGCAATGTCCGTCGTCAGCGGGCCGAGGGTGTAGAACGGCGCCTCGCCGCAATGGGCGAGCTGCTTGTCCATGTTCACTTTGATCTTGTGCATCGGCACGTGGCCGGGGCCCTCGATCATCACCTGGCAACCCTTGTCCCAGGCGATCTTGGTGAGTTCGCCGAGCGTCTCCAGCTCCGCGAACTGGGCCGCGTCGTTGGCGTCGGCGATGGAGCCGGGGCGCAGGCCGTCGCCGAGCGAGAAGGAGACGTCATACTTGCGCATGATGTCGCAGATCTCGTCGAAGCGCTCGTAGAGGAAGCTCTCCTTGTGGTGCGCGAGGCACCAGCGCGCCATGATCGAGCCGCCGCGCGAGACGATGCCGGTGACGCGCCTGGCCGTCAGCGGCACGTAGGCGAGGCGCACGCCGGCGTGAATGGTGAAATAGTCGACGCCCTGCTCCGCCTGCTCGATGAGCGTGTCCTTGAAGACCTCCCAGTCGAGCTTCTCGGGCTCGCCATTCACCTTCTCCAGCGCCTGGTAGATCGGCACGGTGCCGATCGGCACCGGCGCATTGCGCATGATCCAGGAGCGGATGTTGTGGATGTTGCGGCCGGTGGAAAGATCCATCACCGTGTCGGCGCCCCAGCGGATGGCCCAGACGAGTTTCTCCACCTCTTCCGCCGCCGAGGAGGTGACGGCCGAATTGCCGATGTTGGCGTTGATCTTCA
Source organism: Chelatococcus sambhunathii (assembly GCF_001418005.1). Taxonomy (GTDB): domain Bacteria; phylum Pseudomonadota; class Alphaproteobacteria; order Rhizobiales; family Beijerinckiaceae; genus Chelatococcus_A; species Chelatococcus_A sambhunathii. The sequence continues at coordinate 105,614 of NZ_LIOL01000008.1, forward strand.
CCAGGAAGTTGCGGCCGATGATGGTCGGTTCGAGTTCCGGGTGGTTGATGTTGGCGGGGATGATGGCGCGCCCGCGCGCGATCTCCTGGCGCACGAATTCGGGCGTGATAAAGGGCGGAATCGCGGCGCCGAAAGCCTCGCCGTCGGCGCACCGCTCCTCGGCGCCGGCGAGCATGGCGGCGCGGCCGAGGTTCTCGCGGTGGGCGACGTAGACCATCTCCTCGGTGATGATGCCGGCGCGCGCGAATTCGAGCTGTGTCACCGGCTCGCCCGGCTTGCCCGCGAGCACCTCGCGGCGGGCGGGGCAGTGCGGCACAAGCTTGTCGGCCGAGACGTTGCCGTTGTCCTCCGGCTTGACGGCACGGGCCTCGACCCTGGCGAAGCCGCGCTTCGCAATCCAGTCGCCGCGCACCGGGGCGAGACCAGCGGCAAGATCAATCACCGCCTCGGGATCGGTGTAGGGGCCGGAGGTGTCGTAGGTGCGGAACGGTTCCTCGCCGGAGGTCGGCGCAAGCGCGATCTCGCGGAAGGGCACGCGGATGTCGGGGCGGCCTTCGGGACTGGTGTAGATCTTCCGCGAGCCGGCGATGGGGCCGGTGGTGACGGCGTCCGGAGTTGCAGCTGCCGTCTTGGCGGTCGCGGGCTTGGTATGCACTGTCATGTGGATCTCCTCCTCGCTCGACAAGGAGACCCGGGCATCAGCGATTTGTTTGGGATTGGCGTCGATCGCGCGTTTCCGTCCCTTCGCCGGCATGACCCGGATCAGGTCCTAAGGGTCACCGCGTTGTCTGGACGTTTCGCGCCCGTCGCCGGCGGTATCTCAGCCCCCTAGCGGGGCCCCCCTCGGAACATGGGGCGAGAGTCTTGGGCTTTTGGCGCTCTTTGTCAACGAGGCATCTGAGGGAAACAACGGCTACTCCTCGTCGGTGGTTCGACTTGCCATACGATGTAAAACGCGATTGAGAATCTGAGCGATTTCCTGCATTCCCATGCGCTGAGCTAGGGGGATAAGAATCAAAAGCTCAAGTACAAGTAATGCTATAGGCCCGCCAAAGTTCGGCATGACGGAGAAAAATACCACATTTAGCAGGAGTGCAAGGCAGACAATTCCAACAAACCGATCCTCGCGACGGGCGTCGCGTTCATATGCTAGCTGTTTCTGAAGTTCTTCAATTTGCTGATCTTGTTTTGTGGGTTCCGTCGAAGCGAGAACGTCGAAGCTCTTTTGCCTTGGGGTTCCCTCATCGGCTGCCATTATTCAGCTTCCGATATTCGTTCAGAATGTCGTCATTTGAGATAATTATATGTCGTACGCCGGGCACATAATTAGTATCCCACGCGCCTCCAGGGCGATGTGTGGCACTCACTAACCTTCCTGGGCCTGCTTTTCCGAGCTTTTCATAAGCTTCATCAAGTATTTCTCTTTCCGGTCCCGCGCCTAGGTCAGCAACGCCGTGGAAGATATTCTCCACCGGGTCAGCGCCAAATATCTTCGCCTTGTGGTAAAGATCTGGATGAACAGGACCATAATCCCAGGCCTCGAAGTGCCCTGGGACCAGAGGCTCTCCGCCCGTTCGCCCAAGGTAAAACATGTGGGCGAGATACAGGATTTTTTGTAGCTCTAAGTTTGATAACGTCCAGCTGGACTGTTGTGCTAGCCGCTTTGCGGCTGAGAGGACAGGCACTGTCATATCAACCTCTTGAAGCGGGTGTGAAAGCTTTGTTGAAAGCGAAAACACCGAAAGCTACTATAGCAGATCGTCCGGCTACTTCATTCTGCAGCTTTCTGTCCACGACCTACGGTCAATATAGTGTGCCATGAGATTGATTGCAAAAGGCCGGGGCCAGCCCGGCCTTTTTGGGGGGAATCGATTCCGCCCGCTCAGAGCCCGAGCTTCTTCTTGCGCTGTGCGAGCGTCCTCAGGCGCAGGGCGTTGAGCTTGATGAAGCCGGCGGCGTCGCGGTGGTCGTAGGCGACGGCGCCTTCCTCGAAGGTCACGAGCTCCTGGTCGTAGAGCGAATAGGGGCTGTCGCGGCCGACGAGGTGGACGCCGCCCTTGTAGAGCTTGAGGCGCACCTGACCCGTCACGAATTCCTGGCTCTTGTCGACGAGGGCCTGCAGCATCTCGCGCTCGGGCGAGAACCAGAAGCCGTTATAGACGAGCTCGGCATATTTCGGCATCAGCTCATCCTTGAGGTGTGCGGCGCCGCGGTCGAGCGTGATCGACTCGATGCCGCGGTGTGCGACGTAAAGGATCGTGCCGCCGGGCGTCTCGTACATGCCGCGGCTCTTCATGCCGACGAAGCGGTTCTCTACGAGGTCGAGGCGGCCGATGCCGTTGGCGCGACCGAGCTCATTGAGCTTCGCGAGCAGGGTCGCCGGCGACATCTTCACGCCGTCGACGGCGACGGGGTCGCCCTTTTCGAAATCGATGGTGATGTAAGTCGGCGTGTCGGGCGCGGCCTCGGGGTCGATGGTGCGCGAGTAGACATAGTCCGGCACCTCCTGCGCCGGGTCCTCCAGTACCTTGCCCTCGGAGGAGGCGTGCAGGAGGTTGGCGTCGACCGAGAAGGGCGCTTCGCCGCGCTTGTCCTTGGCGATCGGAATCTGGTTCTGCTCGGCGAATTCGAGGAGCTTGGTGCGCGAGGTCAGGTCCCACTCGCGCCAGGGGGCGATGACGGTGACGTCGGGCTTGAGGGCGTAGTAACCGAGTTCGAAGCGCACCTGGTCGTTGCCCTTGCCGGTGGCGCCGTGGGCGACCGCATCGGCGCCGACCTTCTCGGCGATCTCGATCTGTTTCTTGGCGATGAGCGGACGGGCGATCGAGGTGCCGAGGAGATAGAGGCCCTCGTACTGGGCATTGGCGCGGAACATCGGGAAGACGTAGTCGCGCACGAATTCCTCGCGCAGGTCCTCGATGAAGATGTTCTCCGGCTTGATGCCGAGGAGCAAGGCCTTCTGGCGCGCGGGCTCCAGTTCCTCACCCTGGCCGAGGTCGGCGGTGAAGGTGACGACCTCGCAGCCGTAGGTCGTCTGCAGCCACTTGAGGATGATGGAGGTGTCGAGGCCGCCGGAATAGGCGAGGACGACCTTCTTCACGCGCTTGTCGGACATGATCGGGAACTCGTGAGGCTCGTGTGAGCGGCCGCTGCCGCCATGAAGCAGTGAAAGCGGGCGGACTATAGTGAGGCTGCGGCCGGGTGCAAGCCGTGGATAGCGGGGACGGAGAGCGGTGGCGCGTGCATGCCACGCGAAAGCCGCGATTATGGGTGAGGGAACGTCGCTTCCCCGCCCCGCCTCCTCCAGCGTTTCGAGTTCTCAGTGCCGCAACGTCCCGTCCTCGACTTCTGGTATGACTTCGCCTCGACCTATTCCTATCTCGCCGCCATGCGCATCGAGCCACTCGCCGAGGCGGCGGGCGTCGAGCTAAGGTGGCGGCCCTTCCTGCTCGGGCCGATCTTCGCCAGCCACGGCTGGACATCCTCGCCCTTCAACCTCTATCCGAGCAAGGGGCGCTACATGTGGCGGGACGTGGCGCGAGAGGCCGCTCAGCTCGGCCTGTCGCTGACGCGACCCGACCCCTTCCCGCAGAACAGCCTGATAGTGGCGCGGCTCGCCATCGCGCTGCGCGAGAAGGGGCTGGCGCCGGCCTTCACGCGCGCCGTCTTCGCCGCCCAGTTCGGCGAGGGGCGCTCGATCTCGGAAATGGCCGTCATCAGCGATATCCTGCGCGACCTCGACGTCGATGTCGCGTCTACCGTTTCGTCTGCGCAGGGCGATGCGGTGAAGGCACGGCTCAGGGCCGAGACGGAGGAGGCGCGCACGCGCGGCATCTTCGGTGCGCCGACCTTCCTCACCGCCGACGGCGAGATGTTCTGGGGCAACGACCGGCTGGAAAGGGCGCTTGCCTGGGCGGCGGGTGAGCGCCCCATGGGGCTTCTCTAGGGCGCGGCGACGCCGCTTTGCCGGCTGCGGGGGTTGCGTCGGCGCGGCGGCGCGATTATGTTGCGGCCATCCTGACATCCAGAATGGTTCGGATGGAACCGTGACGGAGTGGGCCCCGGCGGGTCCGCTCTTTTTCGTTCTGGACGTCGGCATCTTTTGCTGCGCGCCTCTTCCGGGGCCGCGCCACCGGCTGGAGGACGCCGTATCATGGAGCTCGACGAGGCCCGCATCATCGAGGAGACGGGCGTTGCCGCGCGCGTCGCCGCGATCGTCGCGCCCGTGCTCGGGGATCTCGGCTATAGACTCGTGCGCGTCAAGGTGACGGGCCAGAACGGCTGCACCGTGCAGATCATGGCCGAGCGGCCGGATGGCACGATGACGGTGGATGACTGCGAGGCGGTGAGCCGCGGGGTCTCGCCGGTGCTCGACCTCGAGGATCCGATCGAGCGCGCCTATCACCTCGAGATCTCCTCGCCCGGCATTGACCGGCCGCTGGTGCGCGCCTCCGATTTCGAGCGCTGGAGCGGCCACGAGGCCAAGGTGGAAACCAGCCTGCCGGTTTCGGGCCGCAAGCGTTTTCGTGGTATTCTTCTTGGGTTGGCCGACGGCGGCGTCAGGCTGCGGCGCAGCGACGCAAGGCCGGATGAGGAGCCCGAGGTGACGCTCGCCCTCGCCGATATCGCGGAGGCGCGGCTCGTCCTCACAGACGCCCTGATCACCGAGGCGCTGCGTCGCGGCAAGGCTGCCCAGACGGGCGACGATGCCGGCGAGGATGCGGGCGACGGCACAGGGGACGCAACCCACTAGCCGCAGCGGGGCTGCGGCAGCGCATTTCATCCTGCCGGCCGGGCGGTATGCCGGGCGGCGGGGCATCAGGAGGAGGAGTGACGGACATGGCCGTCAGCGCCAACAGGCTCGAGCTTTTGCAGATCGCGGACGCGGTTGCCCGGGAAAAGGTGATCGATCGCACCATCGTGCTCGCGGCGATGGAGGATGCGATCGCCAAGGCGGCGCGCTCGCGTTACGGGGCCGAGACGGACATCCACGCCGAGATCAACCCGCGCACGGGAGAGCTCAGGCTGGCGCGCCACCTCCAGGTGGTCGAGGATGTGGAGGACATGGCGACGCAGATCAGCCTCGACGATGCCCGTCGCCACAATCCGGCCGCCCAGGTCGGCGACGTGATCGCCGACACGCTGCCGCCCTTCGACTTCGGCCGCATCGCCGCCCAGTCGGCCAAGCAGGTCATCGTGCAGAAGGTGCGCGAGGCGGAGCGCGACCGGCAGTACGAGGAGTACAAGGACCGCATCGGCGAGATCGTCAACGGCACCGTCAAGCGCGCCGAATACGGCAACGTCATCGTCGACCTCGGCCGGGGCGAGGCCATCGTGCGCCGCGATGAGCTGATCCCGCGCGAGACCTTCCGCCCCGGCGACCGCATCCGCGCCTATCTCTACGATGTGCGCCGCGAGACGCGCGGGCCGCAGATCTTCCTCTCGCGCACGCATCCGCAGTTCATGGCGAAGCTCTTCGCCCAGGAGGTGCCGGAGATCTACGACGGCATCGTCGAGGTGAGGGCCGTGGCGCGCGATCCGGGCTCGCGCGCCAAGATCGCGGTCATCTCGCGCGACAGCTCCATTGACCCCGTCGGCGCCTGCGTCGGCATGCGCGGCTCGCGCGTGCAGGCCGTGGTGCAGGAGCTGCAGGGCGAGAAGATCGACATCATCCCCTGGTCGCAGGACGCGGCGACCTTCATCGTCAACGCGCTGCAGCCAGCCGAGGTGGTGAAGGTGGTGCTCGACGAGGATTCCGAGCGTATCGAGGTCGTGGTGCCGGACGAGCAACTGTCGCTCGCCATCGGCCGGCGCGGCCAGAACGTGCGCCTCGCCTCCCAACTCACCGGCTGGGACATCGACATCCTCACCGAGGCCGAGGAATCGGAGCGCCGTCAGAAAGAATTCGTCGAGCGCACCAAGCTGTTCATGGAAGCGCTCGACGTCGACGAGGTCGTTGGCCAACTGCTCGCTTCGGAAGGTTTCAGCTCGGTCGAGGAGATCGCTTATGTCGAGCTGCCTGAGCTTTCGACCATCGAGGGCTTCGACGAGGAGACCGCGCAGGAGATCCAGACCCGTGCCGAGGAATATCTCGCCAGGCTCGAGGCCGAGCTCGACGCCCGGCGCCGGGAGCTCGGCGTCGCTGACGAGTTGCGCGAGATCGACGGCGTGACGACGGCGATGCTGGTCGCCTTCGGCGAGAACGGCATCAAGTCGATCGAGGATCTGGCCGGCTGCGCCACGGATGAACTCGCCGGCTGGACCGAGCGCAACGGCTCCGAGACGACTCGCCACAAGGGCATCCTCGATGACTTCGAGGTCTCGCGCCAGCAGGCCGAGGACATGATCATGGCCGCGCGTGTCAAGGCGGGCTGGATCGAGCCCCCGGCCGAGGATGAGGCAGAAGGTGAGGCCGACGGCAGCGGCTCGCCGGTGCAGGAACAGGAAGGCTGACGCGAGGTATCCTGCGGGTGCCGGCGGGGATTCCCGCCGGCCGCTTGAGGAGTTGGACGTGCCGCGCAGCAGGGACGAAGGGCCGCACCGGCGCTGCATTGTGACGCGGGCCGAGCGCGATCCGGACGAGATGATCCGCTTCGTCGCGGCGCCGGACGGCATGATCGTGCCCGATTTGCGCCGCAAATTGCCTGGGCGGGGCGTATGGGTCGGTGCCAGTCGTGCGCTGGTCGAGGAAGCTGTTCGCCGCAAGGCCTTCGCCAGGGGGCTCAAGGCTCAGGTGACGGTGCCCCAGACGCTGGCGGGCGACGTGGAGGGGCTCCTGCAGCGTGACAGCGTGCAGGCGCTCGCCCTGGCCAACAAGGCGGGTCTCGTGGTCGCCGGCTTCGGCAAGGTGGAGGAGGCGGCGGCGGCCGGACGCGTCAAGGCCATCATCCATGCCGCGGAGGCGGCGGCCGATGGGCGGCGCAAGATCGCGCAGGCGCTTTTCCGGGGGCTCGGCGAGCGCGCCGCAGAGGTCGACGTGGTCGAAGTTTTTGCTGGCCACGATTTGGATTTGGCATTGGGGCGCTCTCATGTGATACATGCTGCCCTGATTGCCGGGCCGGGCAGCGAGGGATTTCTTGCGCGGTGGCGCCGGCTGGCGCGCTACCGCAATGGAGAAGGCGGCACGCCGCCCGGGGAGGAAGCCCCGGGCGCGCCGCGCGAACGAGATTTGGACAAACACGAAGGCGCAGGATTCGAGCCGAATGAGTGACACGAAAAACCCGACCGACAAGACGCTGAGCGTGACGCCGTCCAAGACGCTCACGCTGAAGCGCCCCGTCGAACAGGGCGTGGTGCGCCAGAGCTTTTCCCACGGCCGCTCGAAGGCGGTCGTGGTCGAGAAGGTGAAGCGTCGCGTCATCGGGCCGGGTGGCGACCAGCCGGCGCCGGCTCAACCGCAGGCGGCGCCCGCCGCGCCGGCCCCACGCCCGGCTCAGCCGCAGGGCGGCCGGCCGGCGCAGGGGCGTGGTCCGGGGGGGCAGCGTCCGTCCGGCGTCGTGCTGCGTTCCCTCACCGACGACGAGCGCGATGCGCGCCTGCAGGCCCTGCAGGACGCCAAGCGTCGCGAGATCGAGGATCGCCAGCGCGCCGAGGAAGAGGCGCGCCGCCGCGCCGAGCGTGAGGAGCAGGAGCGTCGCGAGCGCGAGGCCGCCGAGGCGCGCAAGCGTGAGGAAGACGAGCGGCGCCGTCTCGACGAGGAGCGCAAGCGCAAGGCTGAGGACGAGGCACGCCGCCGGCTCGGGACGGACGAGCGCCCGGCTGCCGCTGAGGCGCCGCGCGCCGCCGTCCCGCGCGGCGAGATGCGTCTGGCGACCCAGGCCGAGGCGCCGCGCCGTCCCGCCGGGACGTCTGCCGGTCGGGCCGGCGCCGAGGACGATGGCGAGAGCCGCGCCCCGCGCCGGGCACCCGGTGCCGCGCCGCGTCCGACCCCGGCGCCCGCTCCCAAGCCGAGCCGTGCCGGAGGCGAGGAGCGGCGCCGCGGCCGCCTGACGGTGACCGCCGCGTTGACGGGTGGCGACGAGGAGCGCACCCACTCGGCCGCCGCCTTCCGCCGCCGCCTGCAGCGCATGAAGGGTCACGGCCACAACGAGCCGAAGGAGAAGATCAGCCGCGAGGTCGTCCTTCCAGAGACGATCACCATCCAGGAACTCGCCAATCGCATGTCGGAGCGGGGCGTGGACGTCATCCGCCTGCTGATGAAGCAGGGGCAGATGATGAAGATCACGGACGTGATCGATGCCGACACCGCGCAGCTCATCGCCGAAGAGATGGGTCACACGGTCAAGCGCGTCTCCGAAGCGGATGTCGAGGAGGGTCTCTTCGACGAGCCGGACGCGGAGGGCACGCTCCTGCCGCGCCCCCCGGTCGTCACCATCATGGGCCACGTCGATCACGGCAAGACGTCGCTGCTCGACGCAATTCGCCACGCCAATGTGGTGGCGGGCGAGGCCGGCGGCATCACCCAGCACATCGGCGCCTATCAGGTGACCTCGCCGCTGGGCGGCAAGATCACCTTTATCGACACGCCCGGCCACGCGGCCTTCACCGCCATGCGCGCCCGCGGCGCCAAGGTGACGGACATCGTGGTGCTCGTGGTCGCTGCCGATGATGGTGTCATGCCGCAGACGGTCGAGGCCATCAACCATGCCAAGGCGGCCGGCGTGCCGCTGATCGTGGCGATCAACAAGATCGACAAGCCCGACGCCAATCCCCAGCGCGTGCGCACGGAGCTGCTGCAGCACGAGGTGGTGGTGGAATCGATGGGCGGCGAGACGCTCGAGTTCGAGGTGTCGGCCAAGGCCGGCACCAATCTCGACAAGCTGCTCGAGGGACTGCAGTTGCAGGCCGAGATCCTCGACCTCAAGGCCAATCCGGAACGCGCGGCCGAAGGCACCGTCATCGAGGCGAAGCTCGATCGCGGCCGCGGCCCCGTCGCCACCGTGCTCGTGCAGCGCGGCACGCTCAAGGTCGGCGATATCGTCGTCGCCGGCGCCGAGTGGGGCAAAGTGCGCGCGCTTGTCGCCGACAATGGCGAGCAGCTCAAGGAGGCCGGTCCGTCCATGCCGGCCGAGGTGCTCGGCTTCAATGGCACGCCCGAGGCCGGCGATCGCGTGGCGGTGGTCGAATCCGAGGCCCGTGCCCGCGAGATCACCGGCTACCGCGAGCGCCTGAAGCGCGATCGCCTTGCGGCGCGCGGCGCCAGCCAGGCCCGCTCGCTCGCCGACATGATGCGCGACCTCAAGGAAGGCGCCGGCCGCAAGGAGTTCCCGCTCGTCGTCAAGGGCGACGTGCAGGGATCGATTGAGGCCATCGTCGGCGCCCTCGAGAAGATCGGCAACGAGGAGGTGCAGGCACGCGTCATTCATGCGGGCGTCGGCGGCATCACCGAGAGCGACGTGACGCTGGCGGAGGCCTCGGGCGCAGCCGTCATCGGCTTCAACGTGCGTGCACACAAGGAAGCACGCGAGGCTTCCGACCGCCTCGGCATCGAGATTCGCTACTACAACATCATCTACGACCTCGTGGATGACGTGAAGCAGGCGATGTCGGGCATGCTGGCGCCGACGCTGCGCGAGCACATGCTGGGCAATGCGCAGATCCTCGAGATCTTCAACATCACGAAGGTCGGCAAGATCGCGGGCTGCCGCGTCACCGACGGCGTCGTGCAGCGCGGGGCCAACGTGCGCCTCATCCGCGACAATGTCGTCATCCACGAGGGCAAGCTCAGCCAGCTCAAGCGCTTCAAGGACGACGCCAAAGAAGTCCTTGCCGGCCAGGAATGCGGCATGGCCTTCGAGAACTACCAGGACATGCGCGCGGGCGACGTCATCGAGTGCTATCGCGTCGAGGAAATCAAGCGCACGCTGTGAGGGCTGCATAGAAGGCAGGTCCGCCGGGCAGGGCAGAGGCTCTTCCCGGCGGATATTGGCGCGCGACCTGCGGCCCCTTCTTCGGCCGCGGTGCGGGCGTGTTGTTGCAACCGGCCGCGAGGCTGCAGGACCCGGTCCGATCCCGGGGAGAAGACATGGCCAAATCACGTTTCGACACGGGCGCCGGCCCGTCCCAGCGGCAACTGCGGGTCGGCGAGGCGGTGCGCCACGCGATCGCCGAGATCCTCGCGCGCGGCGAGGTAATGGACGAGGTGATCGCCTCGCACGTCATCACCGTGCCCGAGGTGCGGATGAATCCGGACCTCAAGCTGGCGACGGTTTTCGTCATGCCACTCGGCGGGCAGGACGCGGAGCCGGTGCTCGCTGCGCTCGAGCGCAACCGCCGCTTCCTGCGCGGTGAATTGGCACGCCGCATCAACCTCAAGTTCGCGCCCGACGTGCGCTTTCGTCTCGACGAGAGCTTCGACGAGGCGCGGCGGATCGACACGCTCCTGCAGAGCGACAAGGTCCGACGCGACATCGCCCGCCCCCAAGGGGCGGACGACAATGACGACGACGAAGCCTGACGGGCATGGATCACCTCTCGATGAGCCAGGACAAGGAACGGCCGGGCGGCGGCGTCGCGCCGGGCACCGGGGAAGGCGGCCCTCAGCCGCGCGAGGGCCAGCGTGGACCGCGGCCACCGCGGCCAAAGAAGCGCGACGTGCACGGATGGGTGGTGCTCGACAAGCCGGTCGGCATGACCTCGACCCACGCGGTTGCCATCATCAAGCGCATCTTCAACGCCAAGAAGGCCGGCCATGCCGGCACGCTCGATCCGCTCGCCTCCGGGCTCCTGCCCGTGGCACTGGGCGAGGCGACGAAGACCGTGCCTTTCGTCATGGACGGGCGCAAGGCCTATGCCTTTACCGTCAGCTGGGGCGCGGAGACGGACACCGACGACGCCGAGGGCACGGTGGTGGCGACGAGCGAGGCGCGGCCCGACCGCGCCGCCATCGAGGCGCTGCTGCCGCGTTTCACGGGCACCGTCATGCAGGTGCCGCCGCGTTTCTCCGCCATCAAGATCGACGGCGAGCGGGCCTACGACCTTGCCCGCGACGGCGAGGTGGTGGAACTGCAGGCCCGCCCGGTGCAGATCGACCGCCTGAGCCTCGTTGCGCATGACGGGCAGTCGAGCGTCTTCGCCGCCGAATGCGGCAAGGGCACATATGTCAGGGCCATCGCCCGCGATCTCGGCCGGGCGCTCGGCTGCCTCGGCCATGTCGCGACGCTCCGGCGCACGCGCGTCGGCCCTTTCGAGGAGGCCGACGGCATCTCCATCGACGCCCTGCGCGAGCTCGAGGGGCTCGACGATGCGGCCCGGGCCGAGAAGGGTCTGAGGCCCGTGGCTGTCGGACTTGGGGGCCTGCCGCAGGTCACGGTCACACGCTCGGACGCCGGCCGGCTGATGCGCGGCCAGTCCGTGCTCTTGCGCGGGCGCGATGCGCCGCTCGACGAGGGCTGTGTCGCCGTCTTCGCCCACGGAGCGCTGATCGCGCTGGGGGATCTGGAGCACGGGGAGCTGCATCCGCGGCGCATCTTCAACCTGCCGCAGGCGCGCTGACGGCCGCTCTGGCCTTGGCGCGCCAATGGGTATATAGAGACCGCTTCGCGTGGGGCATGTCTTCGCGCGCAGCATGCCGACCGCGCTGGACGACATCCCGGCCCGGCCGGCGGCAAACCGCCTCCCGCGAGAGCGGCGGCGGCATGGATGACATCAAGCGAAAGGATGAACCGATGTCGATCACGGCCGAGCGCAAGCAGGCGCTTCTCAAGGAATATGCCCGCGAGGCGAACGATACGGGCTCCCCGGAAGTGCAGGTTGCGATCCTCACGGAGCGCATCGTCAACCTGACGGAGCATTTCAAGGTCCACGCCAAGGACAATCATTCCCGGCGTGGCCTTCTCAAGCTCGTGTCGCAGCGTCGTTCGCTGCTCGACTACCTGAAGAAGAAGGATGAGGGCCGCTACCGCACCCTTATCGAGCGTCTCGGCCTTCGTCGCTGAGACTTCTGCCCGGAGCGTCCGCGCTCCGGGCATTTTGCCAGGTGCCGCATCATGCGATGCGGCCGAAGACTGGTGTGGCGCTCCCGGGGCGCAGCACCTCGAGCTGGAAGGGCCGTTGCATGTCGATGCAACCCTTCGGCTCTGCGTCAGGTCCTTCCATGGGGAGGGGCCGCGAACCGGCCAGGCTGACGACCATGGCAGGATCGCCAGACGCTTCCCGCCGTTCGCGCCCTTCAGGGCCGGCGGGGCGGGCAGCCTCTCGCCGTCTTGCTCATGGCGTCGACCACATGGCCCGACCATGAGAGAAAAGACATGTTCGATATCCAACGCGTGGAACTGGACTGGGCCGGCAAGAAGCTGACCCTCGAGACCGGCCGCGTCGCCCGCCAGGCCGACGGCGCCGTGCTCGCGACCTATGGCGAGACCACCGTGCTCGCCACCGTGGTGGCGGCGAAGGAGCCCAAGCCCGGCGTCGACTTCATGCCGCTCACCGTCAACTACCAGGAAAAGGCCTATGCAGCGGGCCGCATCCCGGGCGGCTACTTCAAGCGCGAGGGCCGGCCGAGCGAGCGCGAGACGCTGATCTCGCGCCTCATCGACCGGCCGATCCGCCCGCTCTTCGTCGACGGCTGGCGCTGCGACACCCAGGTCATCATCACGGTGCTGAGCCATGACCTCGAGAACGATCCCGACATCGTCTCGATGGTGGCAGCCTCGGCGGCGCTGACCCTTTCGGGCGTGCCCTTCATGGGCCCCGTGGGCGCGGCGCGTGTCGCCTATATCGGGGGCGAGTACAAGGTCAACCCGACCTCCGCCGAGATGGAAGGTTCCGACCTCGACCTCGTCGTTGCTGGCACGGCCGATGCGGTGCTGATGGTGGAGTCGGAAGCCAAGGAACTGCCGGAAGACGTGATGCTGGGTGCCGTCATGCACGGCCACGCCCATTTCCAGCCGGTGATCGACGCCATCATCCGCCTTGCGGAGAAGGCCGCGAAGGAGCCGCGCAACCTCGAGGCGGCGGACGTCTCGGATGTGGAAAAGGCCGTGCTCGAGATCGCCGAGGCGGACCTGCGCGCTGCCTACCAGATCGTCGAAAAGCAGGACCGCTACGCCGCGGTGGACGCCGCCAAGGCCAAGGTCATGGCCGCGCTTTGCCCCGAAGAGGGCGAGGCCCGTTTCGAGGCCGAAAAGGTCAAGGCCGTCTTCAAGGAGGTTCAGGCCAAGATCGTGCGCTGGAACATTCTCGATACCGGCACGCGCATCGACGGCCGCGACGTCACGACCGTGCGCCAGATCGTTGCCCAGGCCGGCTTCCTGCCGCGCGCGCACGGCTCGGCGCTGTTCACTCGCGGGGAGACGCAGGCCCTGGTGGTCGCGACGCTCGGCACGGGCGATGACGAGCAGTTCATCGACTCGCTGGAAGGCACCTATAAGGAAACCTTCCTGCTGCACTACAACTTCCCGCCCTATTCCGTGGGCGAAACGGGCCGCATCGGTTCGCCCGGGCGTCGCGAGATCGGCCACGGCAAGCTCGCTTGGCGCGCCATCCACCCGATGCTGCCGCCGCATCACGAGTTCCCCTACACCATCCGCGTGGTCTCCGAGATCACCGAGTCGAACGGCTCCTCGTCGATGGCGACGGTGTGCGGCGCCTCGCTGTCGCTGATGGACGCGGGCGTTCCGCTGCGCCGTCCGGTGGCCGGCATCGCCATGGGTCTGATCCTGGAGGGCGAGCGCTATGCGGTGCTGTCGGACATCCTCGGCGACGAGGACCACCTCGGCGACATGGACTTCAAGGTGGCCGGCACCGACCAGGGCGTGACCGCGCTGCAGATGGACATCAAGATCGCCGGCATCACCGAGGAGATCATGCGCGTCGCCCTCGACCAGGCGAAGGCCGGGCGCATGCACATCCTCGGCGAGATGGGCAAGGCGCTCTCGGGCGCCCGCGCCGAGCTCGGCCAGTACGCTCCGCGCATCGAGACCATCAAGATCCCGCAGGACAAGATCCGCGAGGTCATCGGCTCGGGCGGCAAGGTCATCCGCGAGATCGTGGAGAAGACCGGCGCCAAGGTCGACATCTCCGACGACGGCACCGTCAAGGTCGCCTCGTCCGACCTCAAGTCGATCACCGCGGCGATCAACTGGATCAAGGGCATCGCGGCCGAGCCGGAAGTCGGCGTCATCTACGAGGGTACGGTGGTAAAGACCACGGACTTCGGCGCCTTCGTCAACTTCTTCGGCTCGCGCGACGGCCTCGTCCACATCTCGCAGCTCGCGCCGCAGCGCGTGCAGAAGGTGACGGACGTCGTCAAGGAAGGCCAGAAGGTCAAGGTCAAGCTGCTCGGCTTCGACGAGCGCGGCAAGGTGCGCCTGTCGATGAAGGTCGTCGACCAGGAGACGGGCGAGGACCTCGAGGCCAAGGGTAAGTCCGACGCCGAGACGGCGGCTGAGTAACGATCGGCCAGGGTCCGGACAGACCTGTGCTGTCCGGCCCTGCGGGAAGCGCTTCTATCGGCCTCACCGATGCTCGTCGCGGCCGCGGCGACTGTGCCTGTCGCTCCAGGCTGCAGGGCGTCGATGCCTGCAGCCAGCGCGGGCATGATGGCGGAGACGACGCGGCTGACAGAAAGCCGCCGGAGTGATCCGGCGGCTTTCTCCTTTGCGGCAAGCTTCCGACCCCGGCTACTGGCTCGACCAGATGATGCGAGCCATCCAGGCGATGTCACCAAGGGGAAGAGCGCGGTCCTCGTGCTCGGGGTTGAGCGAGCGCAGCTCCACCGTGCGGGCGGTGCGGCGCTTCAGCTCCTTGGCCATGAACTCGCCATCGGTCGTCTTGACGACGACCCGGTCACCGCGTCGGACGCTCGATGTCGGCGATACGATGATGACGTCACCGTCACGGTAGAGCGGCAGCATCGAATCGCCGGAGATTTCCAGCGCATAGACCTTCTCGTCGATGCCGTCGGGAAAGGACACCTCGTCCCAGCCGGAGCCGACGGGGAAGCCACCGTCGTCGAAGAAGCCGCCGCGTCCGGCCTGGGCGAAGCCGATGAGCGGAATTGTACGGTGAGGCACCTGTTCCTGATGGCGGACGACCGACAGGAAGTCGTCGATCGTCGCGCCAGTCGCATCCAACACCTTGGCGATCGATTCCGTCGAGGGCCAGCGCGGCCGTCCGTCCGCTCCGGTACGCTTGGAGCGGTTGAAGGCCGTCGGGTCGAGTCCGGCCTTGCGCGCAAGGCCCGAGGCGCTGAGGCCGTGCCGGGACGCCAGGGCGTCGATCGCGTTCCAGATCGCTTCGTGCGACAGCATGCCCACCTCCCGCTCCTTGGGAATGGCGCATCGCGCAGCGGGGGCACCGCCACGTTAGGATGACAATCTAACTATAGGACTTATTGCCCCGTTTGTCTCGTGCGAATTCTTGACGCAAGAGCCCCTGAATGGAGGGGCCTGCGCATTGATCTTCGCAGCGCGAGCCCCTACAGCGGGTGGGCACTCGCGGGAGCATGGCGGTGGCGTTGGTATACAAGATCTGTCCGCGGCAGATGTGGGCCGAAGCGGAGGCTGCCGGTGTGTTTTCCGGCGCTCCCGTCGATGTCGCGGACGGCTTCATTCACTTCTCGACGGCCGCGCAGATGCGCGAGACGGCGGCGAAGCACTTCGCCGGCCAGAATGACCTCGTGCTGGTAGCCATCGAGGCAGCGGCCCTTGGTGAGGCGCTGCGCTGGGAGCCATCGCGCGGCGGGGACCTCTTTCCGCATCTCTACGGGCCGCTTGCCCTTTCGGCGGTCCGCTCGGTCAGGCCGCTGCCGCTCGGCGCGGATGGGCTCCATCAGTTTCCGGACGACCCGTAAATGTTCTCGCTCCTCGCATCCTTGGCGCGGCCGGCGCTGCTCGCCCTCGATCCGGAACTCGGCCATCGCCTGGCGATCCGGGCGCTCTCGATGGCTTCGGCCGCGACGCCCGAGCCCGACGCGCCGGCGCTGAGCGTGAGGGCCTTTGGGCTCGAATTTCCCAATCCCGTTGGCCTGGCGGCGGGCTTCGACAAGAACGCCGAGGCGATCGAGGGGGCGCTCGGCCTCGGCTTCGGCTTCGTCGAGGTGGGCACGATGACGCCGCGTCCGCAGCCGGGCAACAGTCGGCCGCGGTTGTTCCGCCTGGTGCGGGACGAGGCGGTCATCAACCGGCTCGGTTTCAACAACGAGGGCCACGCGGCCGGGGTTGCGCGGCTTCGCCGCCGTGGCGGACGGCCCGGCGTCGTCGGCGTCAACATCGGGGCGAACAAGGATACCGAGGACCGGATCAGCGACTATGTTGCCGGCATCCGTGCCTTCGCGCCGCATGCCGCCTATTTCACCGTCAACATCTCCTCGCCGAACACGCCCGGCCTGCGCGACCTGCAACATGCCGCAGCTCTCGATGACCTCATCGCCCGTGTGCTCGACATGCGGGATGCCGTGGCCGGCGAGCAGGGGCGACGGCCCGTCCTCATCAAGATTGCGCCGGACCTGACGCTGCCGGAGCTCGATGCCGTCGTCTCGGTGGCGCGCCGCCGCAGCATCGACGGGTTGATCGTATCCAACACCACGGTGACGCGCCCGCCCGGCCTCGTGGAGACGATGGTCGGCCAGGAGGCTGGGGGCCTGTCCGGCAAGCCGCTCTTTCCGCTCGCCACGGCGATGCTCGCGGCCACCTACCAGCGCGTTGAAGGAGCTTTCCCGCTCATTGGCGTCGGGGGCATCGATTCGGCGGAGACGGCCTGGACGAAGATCACTGCCGGTGCCACGCTGCTGCAACTCTACACGGCCCTCGTCTACAAGGGGCCCGGCCTCGTGCGCGACATCAAGGCAGGGCTGCGCGCGCGGCTGGCGCGCGAGAAACTAGACAGCCTGTCGGCTGTTGTCGGCCGAAACGCGGCCGACCTCGCCCTGAAGGCCTGAGCGGTTCAGCCAGCCACCGGAGGAGAGGGCCGCGCGGGCAAGGTGAGGGGAGGGAGCCCCTGGCCGATGCTGCGGCCACGACGCTGCTGGCGCCGACGAGCGCCGTTGCGAGACCGAGCGGTTGCGTCGTCACATGTGCCTGCGTGTTGGCGGCGCCAGCAACACCAAGTGTCGATGGGTGGCCTCGAACCGGCGCGCGGCGATGGCGGGAACGGCGCGGACTCCGCTCACGGCCGGCGCACCCCTAGCGGCGGCCGAACAGTCGCACGATCAGCCAGACCGGCACGACGATGATGGCGCCGTACAGCAGCCATTGGCCAACCTCATGGAGAGCGGCGAAGCCGCGGCCGACGACGCGGCGGATGAAGTCGACGATGCCGTCGATGAGGCCGAGCGGCGTGATGCCGAGGAAGGCCATGATGGCGCCGACGAGAACCGACAGGAAAATGAGCTTGATCAGGACCGACAGGGGCGAGCCGCCGAGAAAACGCTGAAGCGAGCCGTTCGCCATCGTCCAATCCCCTGTGTGCTGCGGCCGGCCCTTCGCTCTGGACCGGGCTGGCCTCGCATGGTTTCCTCGCATCGGCGCCTGCCGGCCGCCGCGCATGTCGCATGCAACGTGACATGGACGATCCCTTCCTCGCGCGCAAGGTCCCGATGCTCGATCCCCGCCTCTTCCATCCCGATGCCGTCGATGCCGAAACCGCCGCCCTCAACGCGGACATCCTCGCCCGACTCACCGGCGCGCCCGACCAGTGGAGCGCACCCGCGGCCGTGGTGCGCGAGAACCGCGCCAAGGGGCTCGGGCCCTTTCCGCCGCTGCCGAAGAGCCCGCGGGCGAAGGTCGTCACCATCGACGGGCCAAGCGGGCCGCTTCACCTGCGCGTCATCGCGCCCGAGACGCCGCGGGGCGTCTTCCTCCACATCCACGGCGGCGGGTGGATGCTGGGCGCGGCCGACGAGCAGGACCCCTTCCTCGAATTTTTCGCCGAGCGGCTCGGCTTCGCCGCCGTATCTGTCGACTATCGCCTCGCGCCCGAGCATCCCTACCCGGCCGGGCCGGACGATTGCGAGGCGGCGGCGCTGTGGCTGGTGCGCGAGGGGCGCGAGCGCTTCGGCACCGAGCGCTTCATCATCGGCGGCGATTCCGCCGGGGCGCACCTGTCGGTGGTGACGATGCTGCGCCTGAGGGAGCGGCACGGCCTCACGCCCTTTGCCGGCGCCAATCTCATCGCGGGCGTCTACGACCTCGCGCTGACGCCGAGCGTCCGGCGCTGGGGGGAGGAGAAGCTCATCCTCAACACGCGCGACATCTTCCTCTTCGTGCAAAGCTTCCTGCGCCGGGAGGGGGACGTGCGCGCTCCCGACGTCTCGCCGATCCATGCCGATCTTTCCGGCCTGCCGCCGGCGCTCTTCACCATCGGCACGCGCGATCCGCTCATCGACGATTCGCTCTTCATGGCAGGGCGCTGGGCGGCGGCCGGCAACCGCAGCGAACTCGCCGTCTGGCCGGGCGGCTGCCATGTCTTCACGCGCTTCGACATCGGCCTGACGCGCGAGGCGCTGGCGCGGATGGAAGGTTTTGTGGCGTCGCTCTAGATCAGGCCGCGCTCGGCGCGGGCACCTGCCCGGCGGCGGCGATCTTGGCCGCGGCGATCACCGCCTGCGTGCGGCTCTCGACGCCGAGCTTCTGCAGGATGGCCGAGACATGGGCCTTGACGGTCGCCTCGGACACGGAGAGCTCATAGGCGATCTGCTTGTTGAGCAGGCCCTCCGACAGCATCATCAGCACGCGCACCTGCTGCGGCGTGAGGCTGGCGAGGCGCTTGACGAGCTCGCCCGTCTCGCGGTCGACGGGGGCGGCGAGGTCGATGTCGGCTGGCGTCCAGTTGCCGCCGGCGAGCACGGTGCGGATGGCCGTGCGCATGTCCTCGGCGTCGAGCGCCTTGGGGATGAAGCCGGCGGCGCCGAAATCGATGCAGCGGCGGATGACCGAGGGTTCGTCGTTGGCCGAGACGATGACGACCGGGATGTCCGGATGCTGGGCGCGCAGGTACATCAGCCCGGAGAACCCCTGCACGCCGGGCATGGCGAGGTCGAGCAGCACGAGATCGGCGGAGGCGTCCGCATTGAGCGCGGCGCACATGTCGGCGAAGGAGCCGGCCTCGACGATGCTCGCGTCGGCGACCACCCCCGCCAGCGCCTGGCGCAAGGCGCCGCGGAACAGCGGATGGTCGTCCGCTATGATGATGCGTGCTGCGGAATCGCTCACGGCCCACCCCATGCTCTGCCGTGCTATTTTTCGCCCCGGGGCGACGAGACGGCAAGCCCCGCGTTCGTCGGTCCCGCACCCGTCAGGCAAAATCCGCACAATCGCCGAACCTTGCGGGACTGAGCCGAGCACGAGTTTGCCATGAGCGGTGCGTCATGTCACACCAAGATACTGCGGACAATAGCGGGAGCGGGAGGCTCGGGGCATGATGGCTGGCGGCAGGCCGGTGGGTCAGGCGCAGCGCCTTCTGCTCGCGGCGGCGATGGCGTCCGTGATCGGGCTGATGTGGCTGCTCGAGCGGGTCGGCGTGCCCGAATCGCTCCTGACCCCCGTGCTGCTCAGCCTGCCGCTGATGCTGTTCCTCCTCGTCGGTCTGGGGGCGCGGACGATGAGCCTCGCCACCTTCGATGCCGCCGACCGCAGCCTGCCGGCGGCGGTGGCGACCCTCGCCCTGCCGGTCGTCGTGCTGGCACTCCTCGTGCTCGCCGGCAACGCACCCGCCCTGCGCTGGGGCGCCGTCGCCGGGCTCGTGCTGCATGCGGTCCTCGCTCCCTTCCTCCACGATGTCGCCGCCCCGACGCCCGCCGGCACCCTCGCCGGGCGCTTCGGCGCGCCGGCGCGCTTCGCCGTTGTCGTCGTCCTCGTGCCCGTCACCTTCATCGCGCTCACCCTGATGCTGCAGGATGCGGCCGTCGTCCTCGCGCAATCGCTCGCCGTCGGCTATCCCGCCGCCTTGCGCCTTCTCTTCGTCCTCGCCGCGGTGGTCGCCATGGTGGGCGGGCTGAGGGCCGTCGCCGCGACGCTGGCCGTCCAGGGTGGGCTGGTGGCGGGCTTTGCCGGACTGCTGGCCGCGGCCCTTGCCGCGGCGTGGTGGCACACCTTCGTCGCAAGCCTGCGCTCGGGGATGGACACCGTGATGCCCTTTACCCGGGCGGGCGCGCCGCTTCTGACCTGGCTCGCGGCCGGGCCGGGGGAGGAGATCGTGCTGGCGCCCTTCCTCGTCGCGATGCTGGGCGTCGCGGCTTTGCCCATCGTGACCTGCCTTTCCGGGGCCCTGCCGGGCAGGGGCCTTGCCGGCCGCGTCTCGCTGCGGGCGGCGGTGGTGCTTGCGGCGGTCGTCCTCGTCGCCGACGCCGCCGCGGTCTATCTTCCGGGGGCGCTGCTCGAAGGCTCCTGGCTGCTCAGGCAGATGTCGGCCGTCGCGCATCTGTCGACGATGCTGGCGGGCGTCGCCGCCCTCGGTTTCCTTCTCGGCCTCATCCTGTCGCGCGACGTCTATCGGGTCAGCGCGCCGCGGGCCTCCACCGCCCGCAAGACCGTGATCGCGCGGCTCGCCGTGCTCGCGGCGTTGGGGGGCGCCGCGGCAGCCGTTCCGCTCGCGGGCAACGTCGCGCCGGCGGTGGCGGTGAACCTCGTCCTCGGTGTCTCGGCCGGCGCTCTCCTGCCGGCGCTCCTCTTCGCGCTGCTGCCCGGCGGGCGGGGCTGGGCGGCCGCGCTCGCCATCCTCGGCGGTGCGGCGATCGTCGCCTCGGCCGAGCTGCCCGCGCTGGCGCCGGCCCTCATCGCCGGCACGCCGGCACTCGCCTGGCCCGCCGCGCGGCTCGGGGAAGCGGCGCCCCTGTGGGCGGCGGCCTGGGCCGTCCTCCTACTGATGCTCGGCCTCGCGCTGTCGCGCTGGCGGGGCGGCACCGCCGGTCAGGCGCTCGCATCGTCCTGAGCGGCACCGATCGCCGTGACGAGCACCTCCCGCGCGTGCGGACGGTCGCGGTGCTCGATGAGATAGATGCCCTGCCAGGTGCCGAGCGCCAGCCGCCCGGCGACGACGGGCACGGCGAGCGAGGCGTCGGTCAGCATGGTGCGGATATGGGCCGGCATGTCGTCCGGCCCCTCGATGGCGTGCACATAGGCCCGGTCGCGCGGGGCGAGATGGTCGAGGGCCGTCGCGAGATCCGTGCGCACGTCCGGGTCGGCATTCTCCTGGATGGTCAGCGAGGCGGAGGTGTGCCGGCAGAAGACCGTGAGGAGCCCGTCGGCGATGCCGCTCGTCGCGAGCCACCGCCGGATGGCATGGGTGATATCGGTGAAGCCGGGCCCGCGCGTGCGCACCACGAGGCGCGCGCTCGCCTGGCGCGTCACGGGCCCGGCGCCGAGGGGCGTCGTCTCGATGGCGTCGCGTTGCGTCATGTCTTCCCCGCCCTCGTCTTCATCGTTTCCCCGCGCGGCAGGAGACCGGCGAGATAGTCGAGCCGGTCGGCCTCGCGCGGCGGCTTGTCCCAGCGGATGCGGCTGATGCGCGGAAAGCGCATGGCGACGCCGGACTTGTGGCGCGTCGACTGCTGGACGCCCTCGAAGGCGACCTCGAGCACGAGGCCGCGCTCGCCCGTGTGGACGACCTCGCGCACCGGGCCGAAGCGGTTGACCGTCTCCCGCCGCACGAAGCGGTCGAGTTCCTTCAGCTCCTCGTCGGTGAAGCCGAAATAGGCCTTGCCGACGGGCACGAGCTCCTCGCCCTCGGGCCCGCTGCGCCAGAGGCCGAAAGTGTAGTCGGAATAGTAGGAGGAGCGCTTGCCGTGGCCGCGCTGGGCATACATCAGCACCGCGTCGACGAGGTGCGGGTCGTGCTTCCACTTGTACCACAGGCCCTTGGGCCGGCCGGGGACATAGGGGCTGTCACGGCGTTTGAGCATGACGCCCTCGACGGCCTCGGCGTCGATGCCGGCGCCGGCTTCGCCTGGCCGGGCACGCGCCGCGACCAGTTCCTCCCAGCTAACGAAGGGTACTAGGGGGGAGAGGTCGACGCGCCCGCCCGCGAGCCGCGCGACGAGCGCCTCGAGCCGCCGGCGCCGCTCCGCGAAGGGCAGGGGGCGCAGATCCTCCTCGCCCTCGCCGAGCAGGTCATAGGCGCGGATATGGGCGGGGAATTCCTGCATCAGGCGCGGTGTGATCGCCTTGCGGTTGAGGCGCTGCTGCAGGACATTGAAGCTCTCGACGCGCCCCCCGCGCAGGACGAGAAGCTCACCGTCGAGCGCTCCGACGAAGGCGTTCTCCGCGATGAGGGCCTCGCACAGGTCGGGAAAAGAGCCGGTGATATCCTCGCCGGTGCGGGAATAAAGCCGGACGATGCGCCGGCCCTCCGGCGTCAGCTCGCGCACGGCCTCGATGCGGATGCCGTCCCATTTCCATTCGGCGCAGAATTCGGCCGGGTCGAGGCGCGAAAGCTCCTCCTCGTCGAGCGGGTGCGACAGCATCGGCGGGCGGAAGGGGGCGACCACAAGCCCCTCCGGCCGATCCGCACGACCTTCGAGCCAGGCGAAGAGCGGCTCGTAGGGCGGCGTCAGGCCGTGCCACAATTCCTCGACCGCATTGGGATCGACCCTGCCGAGC
Source organism: Chelatococcus sambhunathii (assembly GCF_001418005.1). GTDB lineage: Bacteria > Pseudomonadota > Alphaproteobacteria > Rhizobiales > Beijerinckiaceae > Chelatococcus_A > Chelatococcus_A sambhunathii. The sequence continues at coordinate 128,149 of NZ_LIOL01000008.1, forward strand.
CCGGCGACGGCCGTCTTGGCGAGGCGGGCGGAGACGCCGATGCGCAGCGCCCCGGTGATGAGCTTGAGCAGCGCCCAGCGCCCGGTCTCGTCGAGCGCATCGAGCCAGCGCGCGAGAAGGCCGGGCAGTTCGGTCTTCGCCGCCATCGAGAGGCCCTCGACCACGTCGGCGAGGCGCGGCGGCGGGGCGTTGTGGCCAGTGCCCGCCTGCGATGGCGGCGGCCACATGAGAGCGACGGTTTCGGACAGGTCGCCGACATAGTCGTAGGAGAGGGCGAAGAGCACCGGATCGGTGCGCTCGGCAATGAGCGCGCGCACGAGACCGGGCTTGGCGTTGCGGAAGGAGAGCCCGCCCGTGAGGGCGGCGAGGGCATAGCCGCGCTCGGGATCCGGCGTCGTGCGGAAGAAGTCCTCCATCAGCCGCAGCTTGGCGTTGCGGCGCGGCTCGAAGGCGAGGCGGTCGAGCAACTCTGCGAAGTCGTTCATGCCGAAGGCTCCGCGACGGCTTCCGCCTCCGCCTCGTCGTCGCCGTAGCCAAGCATGTTGAGGGGACGTGCCGCGAGCCCCTCGCGCGTGCACCAGTGCACCAGCGCCTCCTCCTCGCCGTGCGTCACCCAGACCTCGCCGGCGCCGGTCTCGCGGATCGTGGCGCACAATTCGTCCCAGCCGGCATGGTCGGAGACGACGAGCGGCAGCTCGACGCCGCGCTGGCGGGCGCGAGCGCGCACCCGCATCCAGCCCGAGGCGAAGGCGGCGACCGGATCGGGGAAGCGCCGCGCCCACAGGTCCTGTAGGGCGCCCGGCGGGCACAGCACGACCGCGCCGCCGAGGCTCTCGCGACTGCCGGGCTCGACCTTGCGCAGGTCGCCGAGGGCGATGCCGAGCTCGCCGTAGAGCTGCATCAGCCGCTCCATGGCGCCGTGCAGGTAGACGGGCCGGTCGTAGCCGCGCTGGCGCAGGAGGGCGATGAGCCGCTGCGCCTTGCCGAGAGGATAGGCGCCGAGGAGGTGCGCCCGCTCGGGAAAGAGCGTCAGGGAGTGCAGCAGCTTGTCGATCTCGCCGACGACATCGGGATGACGGAAGACCGGCAGGCCGAAGGTCGCCTCCGTGATGAAGACGTCGCAGCGCACGGGCTCGAAGGGTGCGCAGGTGGGGTCGCCCACGCGCTTGTAGTCGCCGGAGATGACAATGCGCAGGCCGTTCGCCTCGATGAGGATCTGCGCCGAGCCGAGCACGTGACCCGCCGGCAGGAAGGTGACGCGCACGGGCCCGAGCGTCACCGCCTCGCCGTAGCGCACCGCCTGGGCGGTGCCGCAGAAGCCCTCGCCATAGCGCGCCGCCATGATGGCGAGCGTCTGCGCCGTCGCGAGCACGGCGCCGTGGCCGGCGCGGGCGTGGTCGGAATGACCGTGGGTGATCAGCGCGCGCGGCACCGGCCGCAGCGGGTCGATATGGACGTCCGCAAGGGGGCAATAGAGCCCGGCCGGAGTGAGCGAAAGAATGTCGCGCGCCTGCATGGACGCAAGATAGGTGCTTCCTCCGGACCGGTTAAGCCCGCGAGTCCCGGGTGCCGTCACTTTCGGCTTGACGAAGACGACCGCCTGACGTTCTTTCCGCCGCCTCCAACCTCATGACCCCCACCCCCATGCGGCCCACGAAGCTGATGACCTCCGGCGACCTTCTCGTCGATCGACGCTACACCTTTGCCGAGAGCCTGATGCGGGAAAAGGACTGGGAGGCGGCCGCCGAACTCATCGGCGAGATTGTGCGCCTTGCGCCGCACTGGGCGCCGGCCTGGATCAGCCTCGGCGAAACGCTGGCGGCGCTCGGCCGGAAGGACGAGGCGCGCGATGCCTTCACGACGGCGCTCAGGTTGTCGCCTGAAGACGAGCTCGGTGCTGGGCTGCGCCTCGCCCGCCTCGGTGCGCTGCCCCCGACCGGCGCCATGTCGGCCGGCTATGTGCGGGCGCTCTTTGACGAGTATGCGGGGCATTTCGACCGTCATCTCGTCGAGAAGCTGGCCTATCGCGGCCCCGATCTCATCCTCGAGACGCTGTGTGGCATCTGCGGAGCGACCGGCCGGCCGCCTCATTTCCGCCTGGCGCTCGACCTCGGCTGCGGCACGGGGCTTATGGGCGAGGCCGTGCGTCCTTATGCCGTCACGCTTGCCGGCTGCGATATCGCCCCGCGCATGGTGGAGCGGGCGCGCCGGCGCGGCTGCTACGACCGGCTCGCGGTCGCCGAACTGACCGCGTTCCTCGACGGCGAGGCACCGGGCAGCGCCGACCTCGTGCTCGCGGCCGACGTGTTCATCTATGTCGGCGACCTCGCACCCGTTTTCGAAGCGACTGCCCGGGCGCTCGCCGACGGCGGTCTCTTCCTGTTCACCGTGCAGGACGTCGGTGACGCGCCGCTTGGCTTCGTGCTCGGCGAGGACATGCGCTTCGCCCACAGCACCGGCCATGTCGAGACGCTGCTCGCCGCGGTCGGACTCGATGGCGTGGCGTGCGATCCCGCTGTCCTGCGCCATGACGGCGGCCGGCCGGTGCCTGGTTTCGTCGTCGCGGCGCAGAAGCCGGTCCGGCCCCTTTGACAGTGGGCGCGGGATGACGGATCGCGCACGAGGCGCTACCTCTTGGGGGTGACGCCGCATCTTCCGTCGCCCGCCGCGGCTGCTCTGCCGCCTGCCTTCTCCGCCTGGTTCGCCAGGCGCGGATGGCACGTGCGTGCGCACCAGCTCGATCTCCTCGCGAGCGCGCGGGCCGGGCGCTCGGCCCTGCTCGTTGCCCCGACGGGGGCCGGCAAGACGCTCGCCGGCTTCCTGCCGAGTCTGGTCGAGCTCGCGGAGGCGCCGGACCGGGCCGGCCTCCACACGCTCTACATCTCGCCGCTCAAGGCGCTCGCCGTCGACATCGCGCGCAACCTCGAGGCGCCGGTCACGGAGATGGGGCTGCCGGTCAAGGTCGAGACGCGCACCGGCGATACGCCGGCCCACAAGCGCGCGCGGCAGATCGAGCGCCCGGCGCATATCCTCCTCACCACGCCCGAGCAACTCGCGCTGCTCATCGCGCATCGCGAGGCCGAGGCGTTCTTCGCGGGCCTGCGGCGCATCGTGCTCGACGAACTGCACGCGCTCGTGACGTCGAAGCGGGGCGACCTCCTGTCGCTTGGCCTCGTGCGGCTGCTCGCGCTCGCGCCGCAGGTGACGACGGTCGGCCTCTCGGCGACGGTGCGCGAGCCGGAAGTGCTCGCCCGCTATCTCGTGCCGCAGCGCGAGGGGGTGGCTTCACCCGACATCATCACGGTGAAGGAGGGCGCGCGGCCGCATATCGGCATCCTCGAGAGCCGGCTCGCGCCGCCGCTTGCGGGCCACACGGCGCTGCATGCCATGGAGGAGATCTACCGGGCGATCCGGGAGCATCGCCTGTCGCTCGTCTTCGTCAACACGCGCATGCAGGCCGAGTTCGTCTTCCAGGAGCTGTGGCGGATGAACGACGATGGCCTCGCCATCGCGCTGCATCACGGCTCGCTCGACGCCGGCCAGCGCCGGCGCGTCGAAGCGGCGATGGCCGAAGGGCGGCTCAAGGCAGTGGTCTGCACCTCGACGCTCGACCTCGGCATCGACTGGGGCGACGTCGATCTCGTCATTAATGTCGGCGCGCCGAAGGGCGCGAGCCGGCTGATGCAGCGGATCGGCCGCGCCAACCATCGCCTCGACGAGCCGTCGAAGGCGTTCCTGGTGCCAGCCAATCGCTTTGAGGTGCTGGAATGCCGGGCCGCGCTCGACGCCGTTGCGGAGGCGGCGCAGGATACGCCGGACGCGCGCACCGGCGCCCTCGACGTACTCGCCCAGCACGTGCTGGGCCGGGCCTGCGCCGGGCCCTTCGATGCCGATGCGTTATACGAGGAGGTGCGCGGCGCTGCGCCCTATGCCGACCTGCCGCGCCGGGATTTCGACGATGTCCTCGCCTTCGTCGCCACCGGCGGCTATGCGCTGAGGAGCTACGAGCGCTTCGCGCGGATCGTCAAGGGTAAGGACGGGCTGTGGCGCGTCACCACCCCGCGCGTTGCCCAGCAGTATCGGCTCAACGTCGGGACCATCGTCGAAGAGCCGATGCTGCGCGTGCGCCTCGCCCGCCCGCGCCGGGCGGGCGGCATGACCGTCGTGCGCGGCGGGCGGGTGCTCGGCGAGGTGGAGGAATATTTCGCGGAGGGGCTGACGCCGGGCGACACCTTCGTCTTCGCCGGCGAGGTGCTGCGCTTCGAGGGCATCTATGAAAACGAGGTCACCGCCTCGCGCACGGCGGCGGGCACGGACCCGAAGGTGCCGTCCTATGCCGGCGGCAAGTTCCCGCTGTCGAGCTTCCTGGCGAGCCGCGTGCGCACGATGATCGCAAGCCCGGACAACTGGCACCGCCTGCCGAGGCCAGTGGCAAACTGGCTGAGGGCACAGAAGATGAAGTCGCGTCTGCCGCGGCCGGGGCAACTGCTCGTCGAGACCTTCCCGCGCGCCGGGCGCCACTATCTCGTCGCCTATCCCTTCGAGGGGCGGCTCGCGCATCAGACGCTCGGCATGTTGCTGACGCGGCGCCTGGAGCGGGCGCGCCTCAAGCCGCTCGGCTTCGTCGCCAACGACTACGGCCTCGCTACCTGGGGCATTGCCGACATCGGCCTCGCGGTCACACAGCAGCGCCTGTCGCTGGCCGATCTCTTCGCGCCGGACATGCTGGGCGACGACCTCGAGGACTGGCTGGCGGAATCGGCGCTGATGAAGCGCACCTTCCGCCATTGCGCGATCATCGCCGGCATGATCGAACGGCGCTTTCCTGGGCAGGAGAAGACCGGCCGCCAAGTCACCATGTCGACCGACCTCGTCTATGACGTGCTGCGCCGGCACGAGCCGGACCACGTCCTCCTGCGCGCGGCGCGCGCCGATGCCGCAACGGGGCTGCTCGACGTGCGCCGGCTCGGCGATATGCTGGTGCGCGTCGCGGGGCGAATCGTGCATGCGCCGCTCGATCATCTCTCGCCGCTATCGGTGGCGGTGATGCTCGAGATCGGCCGCGAGATGGTCTATGGCGAGGCCGCCGAGCACATGCTGGCGGAGGCCGAGGCGGCGATGATGGACGAGGCGATGCAGTGAACGCGATGGATGGCGAGACCGGCACAGCGGGCGCGGCGCAGGTTCTGCGCCTCGGGCGGCTCGATCTTGTCGCCGATCCCGCCGGTGCGCTCTTCGTCGCGGACCAGGGGCTGCTCGTCGTCGCCGACCTCCATCTCGAGAAGGCGTCATCCTTCGCCAGCCATGGCATCTTCCTGCCGCCGTACGACACGCGCGCCACGCTCGCCGCGGTGGCGCGCCTCGTCGCCCGCTATGCGCCTCGGGCCGTCGTCGCGCTCGGCGACAGCTTCCACGATGCGGATGCGCACGCGCGTCTCGATCCACGCGACCGCAAAGCGCTCGCCGCCCTGCAGCGCGGCCGCGACTGGCTGTGGGTGACAGGCAATCACGATCCGCGGATGCCGCGCACGGCTGGCGGCGAGAGCGCTGCGGAGCTGCGCCTCGCCGACGTGGTGCTGCGGCACGAGCCTGCCGAAGACGGCACGGCGGAGATCGTCGGGCACATGCATCCGGCGGCCAAGGTGCGGCTCACCGGCCGCTCCCTGCGTCGCCGCTGCTTCGCTGTGGGGGCGCGGCGCATCGTCATGCCGGCTTTCGGTGCTCTGACGGGCGGGCTCAACCTGCGCGATGCCGCCTTCCGGCCGCTCTTTCCCCAAGGCGTCACGGCCCACGTGCTCGGCCAACGGCTCTACGCCATCGGCTGGCCGCTGCTGCTGCCGGATTGAGCTTCGTCAGTCCCGCCGGAAGATGATCGTCGCGAGCCAGCCGAAGAGCACCGCCATGGCGACGACGCCGAGGCCGTAGAATATGGCGTGATCGTGGGCGAGGGTGACCGTCGCCTGTTCGAAGCCGGTTTTCACCACCTCGAAATTGGTGGTCTGCCGGGCGAGTTGCGCCCCGTCGACGAAGAGAGCCACCTCGACGTCGTAATTGCCGGTGGGGGCGACAGCGGGCAGGGTGATGGGCGCGCGGAAGATTGACGGCGTCAGGAAGGTGACGCCGCGCGGCTCCTCGGTGAACAGCCCCTGGTCGTTCTTGAGCCGCAGCAGGGCCTCCCGGAACGGCTCCTCGCTCGCCAGATGTTCCATGCCTGGCGTCGCGATCTGCATATCGAGGCCGAGCCGGTAGCGCGTGAGAAAAGCCCCGCCCGCGATCTCGTCGATCGGCCGCGACGAGAGAACGGCGAGATAAGTCGGAAGGTCGACGAAGCGGCGCTGCGATGTGTTGAGCCAGAGCGGCCCGACCCGCTCCTTCTCGCGCACGATGGTCGTGCGCCGGGGGCCGCGCACGGTGATGACGACGTCATAAGGTGCGGCCCGTGCCACCGTGCGCTCATCACGTTCGATGGCGCCGAAGACAACGATGGACGAACCCGTGTAGGTGGACGTGATCGCGACCCTGTGTGTCGACAGGGACAGGATCAGTGTCTCGGCAGCCGCCGGCGCGAGCGATGCGCAGACCGCTGCGAGAGCGGCCGCGGCGAACAGCAGCCGGGGCATCGCCGTTCTTGCCCACCTCGTCGCCGTCATGGCCGTGCCCCCACGGTGACGAGCGAGAAGGGCTCCTGCGGTCTCACCACGAGATCGATGGCAAAGCGGATACCGACCCCGAGGACGAGAATGGCAAGGAGCAGGCGGAAGGACTCGCCCTTGAGATTCTGGCCGGCGCGGGCGCCGAATTGCGCTCCCATGACACCGCCGATGATGAGCAGCATCGCCAGCACCACGTCCACCGACTGGTTGGTGAAGGCGTGCAGCAGCGTCGCCGCCATCATCGTGAAGAGGATCTGGAAGAGGGATGTGCCGACCACCACGGCGGCGGGGATGCGGAAGAGATAGATGAGCGCAGGAACGAGAATGAAGCCGCCGCCAATGCCGAGCACCGCTCCGGCGAAGCCGATGAGTATGGCGAGCGTGACGATGGGGATGACGCTGCCATAAAGCTTGGAGCGGTGGAAACGCATCTTCCACGGTAGGCCGAGATACCACGGATGCTCGCCCGAGCGACGCGAGAGGGGGACGACGCCGCGGCGCGTCGCCCACATGGTCTTGAGGCTTTCGGCCAGCATCAGCGAGCCGATGATGCCGAAGAGCGTCACGTAGCTGACGACAATGACGAATTCGAGCTGGCCGAGGCGGCTCATCACGTTGAAGAACCACACCCCGAGCAGCGTGCCGACGAAGCCACCCGCGACCAGCACGCCGCCGAGCTTGAAGTCGAGCGCCTTGCGCCGCCAGTAGCCGAGCGCACCGGTGACCGAGGAAGCCGTGATCTGCGAGGCCTGGGTGGCGACCGCGATCGCCGGCGGGATGCCGAGGAAGATCAGAAGCGGCGTCATCAGGAAACCGCCGCCGACGCCGAACATGCCCGAGATGAAGCCCACCGCCGCGCCCATGGCGAGGAGGGTGAACATGTTGACGGACATTTCGGCGATGGGCAGGTAGATGTGCACGGCACGGTACTCGGACGCTCGGTCGAATGCGACAGCGGCCGCGGGCCGTCGGCACGCGGCTGCTTCGTCAGTCTAGGGAGCGTCCCTTAACGTGGGGTCAAAACCAAGGCATGACAGCCACGGTTATGCACAAGCCCGTGTGCCGTCCCGTCGCCACAGCCCGGAGGCTGCCGTGAGCGCGTACGGGCCGTCAGAGTTGTGACACCGTCCCGGGCGGTTTCGGCGCCCCCGGCGAGGGGGCAGCGGTGCTCAGCTCCCAGCCGCCCGCGGGCACTTCATTGGCGATGCGGTCGGGCACCTTGACCTGCCAGCGCGCGAAAGCCTCCTTGCCGATGGCCAGTTCGCTCGCCGTCAAGCTGCGGGCGAGTTCGTCCCGCTTGGCGGCCGCATCCTTGTCGCCGTCGCGGGCGAGGACCGACAGCCACGTATAGGAGGCGACGAGGTCGCGCTCGGTGCCGAGACCGCGCGCCAGGAGAACGGCGAGATTGAACTGGCTGTCGCGCACGCCGAACTCCGCTGCCTTGCGGAACCATTGCACGGCCGTCTCGTAATCCGGTTTGCCGGTGATGCCCTCGGCATAGAGCACGCCGAGATTGTGCATCGCCCGTGCATTGCCGGCCGCAGCCGCCTTCTCGTACCACATGCGCGCCGTGCCGACGTCGCGCGGGACGCCGATACCCTTTTCGTAGTGGCTGGCGATACGATATTGCGCCGGCACGAGACCGGCAGTCGCCGTCGCCTCGAACAGCCGGGCGGCTTGGGCCATGTCGCGCGGCACTCCGCGACCCTCCGCGAGGCGGCTGGCGACCTCGTAGACGGCGGCGGCGTCGCCCGCGGCCGCCGCCTTGCGCAACGGGGCGGGCAGGCCCTCCGCCGGCAGGTCGGCGACCTTGCTCGGCGGGATGGAAAGGGGGGCCCGTGGGCTCTCCTCGAGGCGCGAATTCCGGTCCGGGGCGGGGGCCGGCGAGGCGCTGTCAGGGACGGCCGGAATTACCGGTAGGGAACCCGTCGTCGCGGGGCCGCTGTCGGTGACGAACGGGTTCGCGGCGAAGGGGTTCAAGACGTCGGGGGAGGGAGCATCCGCCTGTGCCGGTGGTGATGATCGCGCCTCGGCCTCCTCGCGGGCAGCGGGCGCCGTGGCGTCACGGGCCGCGGCGGGTTCCGCATCGCCAGCGGGGTGGGGCTTGCCGGCGAGGCCACCCAGCACCTGCGCCGCGCCGACGGCGATGACGATGGCGGCGAGACCGATCAGCAGGGGCTTGCGCCGGGCGGCGACGCCGTTCCTGAGCCGCGCGACCGGGGAGGCGACGGTCTGACGGCGCGTAGCCGCCGTCGGCCGCGGCTCGGCCCTGAGCGCGGGCGCGGGGTCGTCCTCGGACCGGGACAGGACCTCGACCTTGTTGGCGTGCAAGGCCGGATCGGGCAGCGCGGCGGCGGTCTCCGCCGCCGCAGCCTGCGCGGCCCGCCGGGCGGCCGCGATGAAGCTTGCTTTGACCGCCGCGGTGGGCGCCTCGTCGAAAGCCGGAGCGGCAGCCGCTGTCTCCTTCTCCGAAGGCACGGCCGTCAGGGTCGGCTGCGCCGCGAGAAACGCGGCCGATGGCGTGGCGGCATCGAGAGTAGGCGGCGGTGCCGGCCGATCGGTCTCGTCTTCCCGGCCGTGGGAAGGCTGGTTTGCCCTCAGCAAAGCGTCGAGGCTGGTGCGCAGGTCTTCGAACTCGGCCGAATCGGCCGGATCGTCGTCGGGCAGGCGCGGCAGGGTGCCCGGCGCCGGCCGCCCCTCGGCCATGTCTTCCTCCAGCAGGGCGAGGCGGTCGACGATCCGCTCCAGCGTCTGGTGCACGGCTTCCAGCGTATCTTGTGTCCTCAGGTCGGTGCTCGCCTGGGTCGTCCTCAGTGCGGCCAAGTCGCGTTTGAGCTGGCCGATCTCGGCGGGCATGGTCTCGTAGGCATCGGGAAGGGCGCTGCGGGCCGCTTCGGCGGCGCGGCGAGCTACCTGCTCGATGGCTTCGGCCGTGCCGTCCTGCAACTCGCGCATCTCCTCACGCAGCTGATGGCGCAGGTCGGCGAGGAGGTCGGCCATCGTCCTTTCGAGCGAGGACATGCCGTGCGCGATGCGCTCCCGCTCGGCGAGTGCCGGGGCCGCGCCCACCGCATCGATCCGCTCGGCCAGCTGACCGATCTGCCGTTCGAGTGCGTCGAGGCCAGCGCTATCGGTCTCGGTTGCGCGCACCTCCTCGATGCGTGCCGTCAAGGCGTGGATCATGCCCTCGATGCGCGCGAGATCGGGAGCCGGGCTCGGGCGCTCCAGGTGCTCGTTCAGACGGTCGAGCCGGGCGAGGACGTCGCCGATCGGCATCGCCGCCACTGGTCGCAGGGCCTCGTCGATCTTGCGCGACAGCGCCTCCAGGCGGGCGACAACGGCCTCCTGTTCGAGGCGGGGGGCGGCGTGGCCAGGCGTTCCGACCTCCCGTGCAATCGGCGTCTGGTTGCGGCGCGGCCGCTCGTCGAGCCGCCGGTTCATGGCGGCAAAGCGCTCGCCAAGGGTTGGGCTGTCGTCGAGTTCGCGCTGCCGACGACGGATCTCGGCGACGGCCGCCTCGAGCCGCCGACGGGCCGTTTGCTCCTCGGTTATCAGCGGGCCGACGGTCTCTTCTTCGCCAGCGTCGTTTCCCGCCCCGGCGGCGACGGCCTCAAGCCGGTCCCCGACGTCGTCGAGCGCGTCGCGGAGCGCGGCGGCGTCTTCGTACCAGCGCGAGACGGCAGCAGGTGTCCTGTCGGCAGTGAGATGCCGCTCGATGTCGTCGAGCCGCCGGCCGATGGCCAGAAGGGCCTTACCAATGGCGCCGGTCGTCTCGTCCTGCCGCTCGGCCATCGAGCGGGTGCTTTGCGCGACATGCGATTCAGTGCGCTCCATCCAGCGGGCAATCGAGTCGAGTGCGCTGGCCGTGCGGGCTGCGGCGCCCCGCGTCTCGGCGAGGGTGCGCTCACTGACGCGCGCCACGATCTCGTCGAGGCTCGGCATGTCGAGGCCGGCGCCAGCCTCGGGACGACGCGGGGCGGCGGCGGTTTGCATGCGTTCGCGGGCAAACCGGGCAAGCCGCTCGCTGACCTCGGCGAGCGAATCGTGTCCCGATGCGGCCACGCGGGTGTCGCCGTCGGCCGCCTGGTCGGCGATGACGGTGCTGAGCCATGCGCCGAGCGTCATTCCCGCCTTGCGCGCCGCCTCCTTGGCCGCATCCCGCGCCTGCGGGTCGATGCCCTTCACACTCCAGGGGGCGGTCTGTGCCATCGTGATCCCACTGCGCTGCCGCAGGCACGTCCTGCGCGATGCTGCCGGTGGGTCAAGTTCTCCTGATTATGGTAAAGAAGCCGTTAACCATAACAGACAGGATTGCGCGTACGGCCTGTCCGCGGGGCGCGTGGGGCGCCGGGACGGCAGCGCAATGAAGGCGGCCCGACGCACGCCCTTTCGACAGGCGCCGATATGGTTTATATATGAACCATGATGTGCCCCGCCCCCCGCTCTGCTGGCGGATGCTGGGCGGGCGCAATGCGGGAGGAGCCACGGAATGCCGAGCTACAAGGCACCAGTCGAGAATGTCCGTTTCCTGCTCGAGGACGTCTTCGGGATCGAGCGCTACAACAATCTGCCGGGTTTCGCCGAGGCGAGCCCGGACCTGATCGCGGCCATTCTCCAGGAAGGCGCGAAGCTCTGCGAGGAGGTGCTACAGCCGCTCAACCGTACCGGGGATCTCGAAGGCTGCACCCGCCACGACGACGGGCGCGTGACGACGCCGAAGGGCTTCAAGGCGGCCTATGACGCCTTCGCCGAGGGCGGCTGGATCGGGCTCGCGGCCGATCCGGACTACGGCGGCCAGGGCCTGCCCTATACGCTCGCGGCGGTGATGAACGAATTCGCCTCCTCGGCCAACATGGCGCTCGCCATGTATCCGGGCCTGACCATGGGCGCCATCGCGGCGCTGATGACCCACGGCACAGAGGAACAGAAGAAGACCTATCTGCCCAAGATGATCGCCGGCGCCTGGTCCGGCACCATGAACCTCACCGAGCCGCATTGCGGCACCGACCTAGGGCTCATCAAGACAAAGGCCGTGCCGAACGGCGACGGCTCCTATGCCATCACCGGCACCAAGATCTTCATCTCGGCCGGCGAGCATGATCTCACCGAAAATATCGTCCACCTGGTGCTCGCCCGCATCGAGGGGGCGCCGGAGGGCACCAAGGGCATCTCGCTCTTCGTGGTGCCGAAGCGGCTCGTCAAAGGTGACGGCTCGCTCGGCGCGGCGAATGGCGTGTCCTGCGGCTCCATCGAGCACAAGATGGGCATTCACGGCAATGCCACCTGCGTCATGAACTACGATGGGGCCAGGGGCTGGCTCGTCGGGACCGAGAACAAGGGCCTCAACGCCATGTTCGTGATGATGAACGAGGCGCGGCTCGGCGTCGCCATCCAGGGCCTCGCCCAGTCGGAGGTCGCCTACCAGAACGCCGTCGCCTATGCGCGCGAGCGCCTGCAGGGCCGCTCGCTCACCGGCGCCAAGGATCCGGACAAGCCGGCCGACCCCATCCTCGTCCACCCGGACGTGCGGCGGAACCTTCTCTCCATCCGTGCCTTCAACGAGGCGGCGCGGGCGCTCGTGCTATGGACGGCCCTTAAGAGCGACGTCGCGCATCGCTCTGGCGATGCGGCGGAGAAGCAGGCGGCGGACGACCAGCTCGGCCTGCTCACGCCGGTCCTCAAGGGCGTCCTCACCGATGTCGGTTTCGACAATGCGGTGAAGGCGCAGCAGATGTTCGGCGGCCACGGCTACATCGCCGAATGGGGCATGGAGCAGTTCGTGCGCGATGCCCGTATCGCCATGATCTACGAGGGTGCCAACGGCATCCAGGCGCTCGACCTCGTCGGCCGCAAGCTGCCGCGCGACGGCGGGCGGGCCGTCATGGCCTTCTTCAATGAGGTTGGCGGCTTCGTGAAGCAGCACGCCGGCGACGAGGCCATGGCGCCCTACGTGAAGCCGCTCGAGGCCGCGCTCGGCCACCTGCAGCAGGCGACCATGTGGTTCATGAACAACGCCATGGCCAAGCCGGACAATGCGGGCGCCGGGTCCTACGACTACATGCATCTCTTCGGGCTCGTGGCCCTCGGCTACATGTGGGCGCAGATCGCCAGGACTGCGCTCGCGAAGAAGGCGAACGGCGGCGATGCGGCGGACATGGAGGCGAAGCTGCTCGCCGGCCGCTTCTTCATGGAGCGGACGATGCCGGAGAGCGCCGTGCATCTTGCCCGGATCTCCTCCGGCGCCGACACGATGATGGCGATGCCGGCGGAGATGTTCTGAGTTCGGCCTCTCCCATCGCGGAGAGGCGCAGTGAGCCAAGCGAGCGGGGTGGGAAGGCCGGGCTCTGCCGGTCCCACCCCAAGCCCTGCTCCTCCCCAAGGGGAGGGGAGCCCAATGCCGGGAGGCCTTCATGCCTGACGCTTACATCTATGACCATTTGCGTACGCCGCGCGGCCGCGGCAAGGCGGACGGCGCGCTGCACCAGGTGACGACGCTGCAGCTCGCGACGACGGCGCTCAGGGCGCTGCGCGAGCGCAACGACCTCGACACGCGCCTCGTCGACGACGTGGTGCTCGGCTGCGTCGATCCCGTCGGCGAGGCGGGCGGCGACGTCGCCCGCGCGGCGGCGCTCAATGCCGATTACGGCCACCACGTGCCGGGCGTGCAGATCAACCGCTTCTGCGCCTCCGGCCTTGATGCGGTGAACTTCGCCGCGGCGCAGGTCATGTCCGGCCAGCACGACCTTGTGGTGGGCGGCGGCGTCGAATCCATGAGCCGCGTCGGTATCGGCGCCTCGGGCGGGGCCTGGCCGGTCGAGCCGGAGATCGCCGTGAAGTCCTATTTCATGCCGCAGGGCGTTTCGGCCGATCTCATCGCCACCAAATACGGCTTCACCCGCGACGATTGCGACGCCTATGCGGTGGAAAGCCAGAAGCGCGCTGCCAAGGCCTGGGAGAGGGGTTATTTCAAGAAGTCCGTCGCGCCGGTCACCGACGTCAACGGCATCGTCCTCCTCGACAAGGACGAGCACATGCGGCCGGGCACGGACATGCAGACGCTCGGCCAGCTCAAGCCCTCCTTCGTCCAGATGGCCGACATGGGCGGCTTTTCAGCCGTCGCCATCGATGCCCATCCCGAGGTCGAGGCGCTCGACCATGTGCACCACGCCGGCAATTCGTCCGGCATCGTCGATGGGGCAGCGGCCGTGCTCGTCGGTTCGCGCAAGGCGGGCCGCTCGGCCGGCCTGAAGCCGCGGGCGCGTATCCGCGCCTTCGCCAACATCGGCTCGGAGCCGGCGTTGATGCTCACCGGGCCGGTGGATGTGACGAAGAAGGTGTTGAAGCGTGCCGGCATGACCATTGCCGACATCGACCTCTTCGAGATCAACGAGGCCTTCGCCTCCGTCGTGTTGCGCTACATGCAGGCCTTTGCGCTCGATCCGGCCAAGGTCAATGTCAACGGCGGCGCCATCGCCATGGGCCACCCGCTCGGCGCCACGGGTGCCATGATCCTCGGCACGGTGCTCGACGAACTGGAGCGCACCGGCAAGGAGACTGCCCTGGTGACGCTGTGCATCGGCGCCGGCATGGGCACCGCCACCATCATCGAACGGGTGTGAGGACAAGATGAAGTTCGAGAACTTCCGCTTCGAGACCGACGCCGAGGGCATCGCGGTCGCGACCTGGGACATGCCCGGCCGCTCGATGAACGTCATCACGCCTCAGGTGATGGAGGAACTCGCCGCCATCATCGACACGGTGGCGGCCGATGCCGCCATCAAGGGCTGCATCATCACCTCCGGCAAGGAAGCGTTCTCCGGCGGCGCGGACCTGACCATGCTGCAAGGTCTCGGCGCCGAATATGCGAAGCTCGCGAGGACGAAAGGCGAAGAGGCGGCGATCGCCCATTTCTTTGCGGAATCGCGCAAGCTCTCGCAGCTCTATCGGCGGCTGGAGACTTGCGGCAAGCCGTTCGCGGCCGCGATCCACGGCGTGTGCCTGGGCGGCGCCTTTGAGCTCGCGCTCGCCTGCCACTTCCGCGTGGTCTCGGATGTCGACGCGACGCGGGTCGGCCTGCCGGAGGTCAAGGTCGGCCTCTTCCCCGGTGCCGGCGGCACGCAGCGCGTGGCGCGGCTGATGCAGACGGGCGATGCCCTGCAGATGCTCTTCAAGGGCGAGCAGATCCGCCCGCTGATGGCGCGCAACATGGGCCTCGTCCACGCCGTGGCGCCGCGCGACAAGATCGTCGAGACAGCCAAGGAATGGCTGCGTGCCGGCGGCAGCGCCGTTGCGCCGTGGGACGAGAAGGGCTTCAAGAACCCCTCCGGCCGCGTCTATTCGCCCGCCGGCATGCAGGTGTGGCCGGCGGCCAACGCCATCTACCGGCGCGAGACGCACGACAATTATCCGGCGGCGAAGGCGATCCTGCAGGCGGTCTACGAGGGCCTGCAACTGCCGATGGACCTCGCGCTCGAGGTGGAGAGCCGCTATTTCGCTAAGATCCTGCGCTCGAAGGAGGCGGCGGCGATGATCCGCACGCTCTTCGTCTCCATGCAGGAGCTCAACAAGGGTGCGCGTCGGCCGGCGGACGTGCCTCAGGCGAAGCTGCGCCGCGTCGGCGTCATAGGAGCCGGCTTCATGG
The DNA here is from genome assembly GCF_001418005.1 of Chelatococcus sambhunathii. GTDB lineage: Bacteria > Pseudomonadota > Alphaproteobacteria > Rhizobiales > Beijerinckiaceae > Chelatococcus_A > Chelatococcus_A sambhunathii. The sequence continues at coordinate 143,443 of NZ_LIOL01000008.1, forward strand.
GCGCAAGCATCGCCTATGTCACCGCGCTCGCCGGCATGGAGGTCGTGCTCATCGACCAGAGCGTGGAGGCCGCCGAGAGGGGCAAGGCCCATTCGCACAAGCTGATGACCGACCAGATCATGAAGGGGCGTGCCAAGACGGCCGACCGCGAGGCATTGCTCGCCCGCATCACGGCGAGCGACGACTACGGGCTCCTGAAGGACTGCGACCTCGTCATCGAGGCGGTATTCGAGGACCCGAAGGTCAAGGCCGAGGTCATCGCCAAGGCGGAGGCGGCGATGCGCCCGCGCGCCATCTTCGCCTCCAACACCTCGACCTTGCCCATTACTGGGCTTGCCGCCAATTCGGAGCGGCCGAAGCAGTTCGTCGGCATCCACTTCTTCTCGCCGGTCGAGAAGATGATGCTGGTGGAGGTCATCCTCGGCAAGAAGACGGGCGACCGGGCGCTCGCCGTGGCGCTCGACTACGTGCGCGCCATCAGGAAGACGCCCATCGTCGTCAACGATGCGCGCGGCTTTTACGCCAACCGCTGCGTCATGGCCTATGTGCGCGAGGGACACCAGATGCTCGTCGAGGGCGTGCCGCCGGCCATGATCGAAAACGTGGCGCGCATGGCAGGCATGCCCGTCGGCCCGCTGTCGCTCAACGACGAGGTGGCGCTCGATCTTGCGCTCAAGATCCTCAAGGCGACGAAGGCGCAGGTGGGGCCCGAGGCTATCGACCCGGCGCAGGAGCAGCTTCTCGTCGAGATGGTAGAGAAGCGCGGCCGCCTCGGCCGCAAGAACGGCAAGGGCTTCTACGACTATCCCGAAGGCGGCAAAAAGCGGCTGTGGCCCGGCCTTGCCGAGTTGCAGGAGACGAAGCTCGACCCCGACGCCATCGACATCGAGGAGCTGAAGCAGCGCTTCCTCGTGGCGCAGGCGCTGGAGGCGGCGCGGGCGGTCGAGGAGAAGGTCATCACCGATCCGCGCGAGGCGGACGTCGGCTCCATCCTCGGCTTCGGCTTCGCGCCGTTCACCGGCGGCACGCTGTCCTACATCGACGGCATGGGCGTCGCGGCCTTCGTCGATCTCGCCAAGTCACTGGCGAAGAAGCACGGTGAGCGCTTCAAACCCTGCCGCCTCCTGATGCGTATGGCCCGCGAGCGCACGAGCTTCTATGCGGCACCCGCCGAGAAGCCAGACCGGAAGAAGGCAGCGTAAGAGAAGGCGTCGTAGGCGTGTCATGCCGGGCGTGTTCCGGCCATCCACGCCTCGTCGTTGCTCAACCCGCAAAGGCGTGGATGCCCGCGACAAGCGCGGGCATGACGCCGCGATGCAGGTGTCATAGCCCGGCGGCTATTTTCCATGAACCTCTGGTTGCGCCTTCTCTGGCTCCTCCTCGCGACGCCGTTCCGCGACCGGCTCGCCGTGCCCGACGGCGTCTCGCGTCTGTGGTTTCACGTCGGGCTCCTTGATCTCGACACCAACGGCCACATGAACAACGGCCGCTATCTCACGCTCATGGATCTCGGGCGCATGGACCTCATCCTGCGCAGCGGGCTGTGGCGGGCGGTGCTCGCCAACAAATGGACGCCCGTATTGTCGGCGGCGAGCATCCGCTACCGGCGCGAGCTGCGGCTGTTCCGCCGCTTCCGGCTCGACAGCCGCATCGTTGCGTGGGGCGACAGCTGGTTCGTGATGGAGCAGCGCTTCATCGCGCGCAACCGCCGCGGCGAGGAGATGGTGGCGGCCGTCGCGCTGCTGCGCGGCGGGCTCTACGATCGCCGCGCCAAGGCCTTCGTGCCCGTGGCGCAGTTGCTTGCAACGGTGGGCGTCAATGCCGCCTCACCCGAACCGCCGGAGGAGGTCCGGGCCTTCCTCGCTGCGGAGGCGGCGATGAAACACACAGCCAGGGATGCGCCGAAGCGGGCTGGCACCGAGGCGCCGGGCGGCTAACCTGTCCCCTAATGGAATCGGGAGGCCCCGCCGCATGCGCCAGATCGATTATTATTTCTCGCTCGTCAGCCCCTGGGCCTATTTCGGCCACGCGCCCTTTCTCGCCACCGCTCAACGGCACGGATGCACCGTCACCTACAAGCCTGTCTTCCTCGGCGAGGTCTTTTCCGAGACGGGCGGGCTGCCGCTCGCCAGGCGCCATCCCGTGCGCCAGCGGTACCGGCTCGTCGAGCTGCAGCGCTGGCGCGAGAAGCGGGGCGTGCCGCTCAATCTCCAGCCGGCATTCTGGCCCTTCGAGGTGTCGCTCGCCGACCGCTGCGTCATCGCCCTGCAGGCGGCGGGCATCGATCCGGCCGCCTTCACCGCGCGCGCCTTCGCCGGTGTGTGGGCGCGAGACGAGAATCTTGCCGACGAGGCGGTGCTGGCGGCGATCGCGACGGAGGTCGGCGTCGATGCCGGGATGATGCTCGCGGGCGCCCACGGTGAGTCGGCCAAGGCCACCTATGCCGGCAACATTGCGGACGCCATCGCAGCGGAGGTCTTCGGTTCTCCGTCCTACGTCATCGACGGCGAGGTGTTCTGGGGTCAAGACCGGCTCGACCTTCTCGCCGACATGCTGGCGAGCGGGCGGCCGGCCTACTCGAGCGACGTCTGAGCCCTATTCCGCGGCGATCCTGAGCGCCTTCCAGCGCGTTAGCAGTGCGCGCAGGGCCGCCGGCTTCAGCGGCTTGTGCAGCACGTGGATGTCCTTGGCGGCGGCCTCGGCGCGCACGGAGGGCGAGCGGTCGGCGGTGAGCAGTACCGCCGGCAGCTCGCGCGCAAGCTTCCAGCGCAGGGCGACGATCGCCTCGATGCCGTCGCCCTCATCGAGGTGGTAGTCGGCGATGATGACGTCCGGCCGGGCTCCCTTGCGACGCAGCACGTCCTGGGCCTGCTTCAGGCCGGACGCGGCCAGGACGGTGCAACCCCAGCCGCCGAGCAGCACCTGCATACCCTGCGTGATCTGCTTTTCGTTGTCGATGGTAAGGACGACGAGGCCATCGAGCGGGGCGGCCGGCGCGGGCTCCACCTCGGTGGCGACCTGACCCGCCGGCAGGGCCGTGACGAGAGGGACCTCGACAGCGAAGACGGAGCCGCGGCCAGGGATCGAGCGCAGCGACAGCGGATGGTCAAGCACGCGGGCGATGCGCTCGACGATGGAGAGGCCGAGACCGAGGCCGCGCGCCTCGCGCGCGCCCTGTTCGAGCCGCAGGAACTCACGAAAGACGACCTTCTGTTTCGAGGCCGGTATACCAAGACCCGTATCCCACACCTCGATACGCAGCCTGTTGCCGCGCCGGCGGCAGCCGACAAGTACCTTGCCGGTCGGCGTATATTTGATGGCGTTGGAGATCAGGTTCTGCAGGAGGCGGCGCAGAAGCCGCCGATCGGTCCTGACCGTGCCCGAGGTATCGACGAAGGCAAGTTCAAGGCCCTTCTCGCGCGCCATCGGGCCGAACTCGCGCCGGAGGGCGCGGAACATGTCGTCCAGGCGGAAGAGCGACGGCTCGGCCTTGAGCGCGCCAGTGTCGAGGCGCGAGATGTCGAGAAGGGCGGTGAGGATCTCCTCCACCGCGTCGAGGGCGCCGTCGATGTTCTCGGCGAGCGCCGCGTCTCCGGACTTGCGGTCGCGCTCGACCAGCGAGGTGGCATAGAGGCGCGCCGCGTTGAGCGGCTGCAGGATATCGTGGCTGGCGGCGGCGAGGAAGCGGGTCTTGGAGGCATTGGCCTCGTCGGCAGCGGCCTTGGCGCCGCGCAACTCCTCATTGAGGCGCATGAGCTCTTCCGTCCGCTCGCGCACGCGCCGCTCCAGCGTCTCGTTGGCGCGCTCGAGCGCCTCCTCGGCGCCGACGGTTTCGGTAATGTCGGCGTAGGTAGTGACGAGGCCGCCGTCGGGCAGGTGGTTGGAGCGGATCTCGATGACCTTGCCGGAGGGATAGAGCCTCAGCCGGACCGGCTCGGTGTCGTTGACGAAGCTCTCGAGGCGCGCGGCGATGAGGTCATCGGGGTTGCCCTTGCCGTAGGAGCCGCGCTCGGCATTGAAGCGCACGATCTCCTCGAGACCGACGCCCACATGCACGAGTTCCTCCGGAAGGTCGTAGAGCTCGCGGAAGGCCCGGTTCCAGCACATCAGGCGCAGGTCCTTGTCGAGCACCGTGATGCCCTGGCGCGCGTGGTCGAGGGCATGCTGCAGCAGGTCGCGATTGTACTGGATGGCCGCCGAGGCGTCGTCGAGCAGCTTGAGAGCCGCCTTGGTGGAGACGTTGCGCCGGCGCAGCAGCAGCGACAGCACAAGGCGCGAGGAGGCCGCGCCGATGGCCGAGGCGAGCAAATGCTCGGCAAAGCGCAGGAGGTGGATGTCCGCCTCGGCGTTGCCGTTTGGAGTGACGCCACGGCTGGCGGCGAAACTCATGAAAGCAGCGTCCGTCCGTTCCGTGCCGAGATAGCGTCCGACGGTGGAGCGCAGGTCGTCGACGGTAACGGCCGAGCGGCGCAGGCGGAAGGCCTGGGCCATGGGGGCGCTGTCGCGGGCGATGAAGACGTTGGCCTGCAGCCGCTCCATGGGATTGGCCGGGCGCATGAGCGAGAAGCCGACATAGGCGGCGAGGTTCACGGCGAGGCTCCAGACGACGCCGTGTGTCAGCTGCGGCAGGTCGGTGCCGAGAAGGGCCGTGGGCTTCAGGGCGGCGAGCCCGAAGGGCCCGTTGCGGACGACGTCGTGCCAGAAACCCTCGCTGCCGGAGAGGCTCGGCAGCAGCAGCGTATAGGCCCAGATGGCAAAGCCGGCGGCGAGGCCGGCGCTCGCGCCGAGCGCTGTGCCGCGCCGCCAGACGAGGCCACCGAAGAAGGCCGGGCCGATCTGGGCCACCGCGGCGAAGGACAGGAGGCCGATGGCGGCAAGCGCCGCCTCGCCGGAGGCGCGATAATAGACATAGGCGAAGAGGATGACGGCGACGATGGCGATGCGCCGGACCATGACGACGAAGCGGCCGAGGTCGCCGGCATCCGTCCGTTCGTCCTCGCCGCGGCGGCCCCGCCGGCGCAGCACGAGGGGCATGACGAGATCGTTCGAGATCATGATGGCGAGCGCTACCGAATCGACGATGACCATGGCGGTGGCGGCCGAGAGGCCGCCGATGAAGGCGACGAGCGCCATCAGCACCGCGCCGTCGTGCAGCGGCAGGGCCAGAACCGTCATGTCGTAGTCGATGGAACCGCGCGGGAAGATCACCTCGCCGGCGAGCGCGATGGGAATGACGAAGAGGTTGATGAGCACGAGATAGAGCGGGAACATCCAGGCTGCACGCCGGATGTCGGCCGGATGTCGGTTCTCGACGATCATCATGTGGAACTGGCGCGGCAGCAGGATGGCGGCGCCGGCGGCGAGCAGCGTGAGCGTGAGGAAGCTCACCGGCTCGGACGTGCGCGCGACAATGCCGGGGTCGGCAGCCTCGCCCGCCCGCCGCCACAGGTCGCCGAGGCCGTCGAACATCCAGAAGGTGACGAAGAAACCGACGGCGAGGAAGGCGAATAGCTTGACGACACTCTCGAGCGAGATGGCGAGGACGAGGCCGTCGTGATGCTCCGTCGCATCGATCTGGCGCGTGCCGAAGGCGACGGCAAAGGCGGCGAGCACGCCGGCGACGAGGAGGGCGAGGTCGCCGAAGATCGAGCGGCCGAGCCCATGATCCTCCGTCGCCGCGAGGAAGACCTCGAGCGAGGACGACACCGCCTTGAGCTGCAGGGCGATGTAGGGCACGGCCCCGACCACCGCGATGACGGCGACAAGCGCGGCAACGCGGTCGCTCTTGCCGTAACGCGCGGCCACGAAGTCGGCGATCGAGGTGATGTTCTGCGCCTTGGCGAGTTGCACGATGCGTCCGACAAGGCGATGGCCGAGCCCTATGACGAGGATCGGCCCGACATAGATGGTGAGAAAATCGAGCCCCGAGCGCTCGGCGAGGCCGACCGAACCGAAGAAGGTCCAGCTCGTGCAATAGACGGCGAGGGCGAGCGCGTAGATGGTGGCGCGCATACGCCCGTCCATCACGCCTCGGGCGAAGGTGTCGCCCGCATGGGCGACGGCGAAGAGACCGCACAGATAGACGAGGGCTGCGAGAACGACCACCCAGCCGGCGAGCATGTCCGACAACGCCTCCAACGACACCCGGTCGCGCCGCGCGACCTTCAGGAAGCCTACCGCCGCCGCGCGGCGATGGCCATTGAACTAAAGCGCAGCCGCCAGGGTCGACGACGAGGCGGCATGTGCAATTTGCCCGTGTATCGCCTCCGTGCTTGGAGTAACCTGCGGCGCGTCACGACACCACGTCGCTTTCGGCAGGGAGGGGCAGGATGCTGAAGGAATTCAGGGAATTCGCGCTCAAGGGCAATGTCGTCGACCTTGCCATAGGCGTCATCATCGGCGCGGCCTTCGGCGCGATCGTATCGTCGATGGTCGACGATATCATCATGCCGATCGTCGGCGCCATCACCGGCGGGCTCGATTTCTCCAACTACTTCCTGCCGCTTGCATCCGAGGTGACGGCCAATTCGCTGGAGGAGGCGCGGAGGCAGGGAGCAGTGCTCGCCTGGGGCAATTTTCTCACCATCGCGCTCAAGTTCGTCATCATTGCCTGGGTGCTCTTCATGGTCGTCAAGGCGATGAATCGGCTGAAGCGCCAGCAGGAGAAGGCGCCGGAGACGGCCCCCGAGCCGCCGGCGGACGTCAAGCTGCTCACCGAGATCCGCGACCTTCTCAGGAGCCGGAGTGTCTGAGAGCGCGTGCGGCGGCCGTCGCCCGCGCATCCTTCATGAAGTTTGATCGGTTCATCGCCACAAGTCATGGCTCGTGGCTCTGCGATGGTGTAGGAGCGCGGCAGTCCAAACTGCCGGCGAGCATACCCTCGTGACTGATCTTTCCCTGTTGTCCAGCCTGCGTCGCGAAGCCCGCGAGGCCCCCGCCAGCGGCATCGTCGACGTCGTCAACCACGGCCGCACGCGCCCCGGCCTCATCCCCCTGTGGGTCGGCGAGGGCGACATGTCGACGCCGGCCTTCATAGCCGAGGCGGCGACACGCTCGCTCGTGGCGGGCGAGACCTTCTACACCTGGCAGCGCGGCATTCCGGAGCTGCGCGAGGCTCTCGCACGCTACATCTCGCGCCTCTACGGCAAGACCTATGAGGCTGAGCGCTTCTATGTCACCGGCTCCGGCATGCAGGCGCTGCAGATCGCCGTGCGCATGCTGGTCGGCAGCGGCGACGAGGTTGTCGTGCCGACGCCGGCCTGGCCGAATTTCGGGGCAGCCATCGGCATCGCCGGCGCGACGCCTGTCCCCGTGCCGATGCAGCTCAGCAATGCCGGCTGGACGCTGGATCTCGACCGGCTGGCGGGCGCAATCACACCGGCGACGCGGGTCATCTGCGTCAATTCCCCCGCCAACCCGACCGGCTGGACCGCGAGCCGCGAGGAACTCGCCGCCATCCTGGCGCTCGCACGCCGGCACGGCTTGTGGATCATCGCCGACGAGATCTACGGCCGCTTCGTCTATGACGGCTCGGAGCGCGCGCCGTCCTTCCGTGACGTGATGGATGCGGAAGACCGCATCGTCTTCGTGCAGACCTTCTCGAAGAACTGGGCGATGACCGGCTGGCGCGTCGGCTGGCTCGAGGCCCCGCCCGCCCTCGGCGACGTGATCGAGAATCTCATTCAATATGCGACCTCCGGCGTTGCCGTTTTCATCCAGCGCGCCTGCATCGCCGCGCTCGACCAGGGCGAGGGCTTCATCGCCCACCAGATCGCGCGGGCGAGGGCCGGGCGCGACATCGTCTGCCGGGGCCTTTCCGCGACGGGCCGCGTGCGCTTCGCGGAGCCGACCGGGGCCTTCTATCTCTTCTTCAGCGTCGACGGCGAGGACGATACGCGCCGCCTCGCCATCCGCCTCGTCGACGAGGCGAATGTCGGCCTTGCGCCCGGCACGGCCTTCGGCGCCGGCGGCGAGCGCTTCCTGCGCCTGTGCTTCGCCCGCAAGGCGGAGGATCTCGAGGAGGCTGTCGCCCGCCTCGCCCGCGCGTTGACCTGAGCGTCCTTCGCCCCCGGCAGGGCCGCCCTGCGCCGGGCGCCCTTGGCGAAGCCGTTCGGGCGGTGCATTGAAGGGACATCGCCGAAGACAGGGAGACGGACGGGCGAATGCTGCGCGATCGCGAGACGGTGCGAAACGGCCTTCGGCAGGTTGGCCAGATCCTCGTTGCGGCGGCCGGCGGCTTCGTTTTCCATCTCCTCGACGTTCCGGCCGCCTGGCTGTCCGGCTCCGTCGTCGCGGTCGGACTGCTGTGCGCCGCCCGCCGCGCGGTGCCGATGGCGCCCGGCCTCGCCGATGCGGCCATGCTGCTCGCGGGCACCTCCATGGGGGCAGCCGCGACGCCGGAAGCGATGGCCGCCTTCGCCCGCTATCCGGCGAGCCTCATGCTGCTGGCGCTGAGCGTCGCGGCCGTCGTCATCACATCCGGCCTGTGGCTGGTGCGGCTGTCGCGGTGGAACCGGCTCGATGCGCTGCTCGCCTCCATGCCGGGTGCATTGTCCACCGTCATGGCCGTCGCGGCCGACAGGAACGCCAGCGTCGGCCCCATCGCGGTCGTCCAGTCCTTCCGCCTCGCCGTCCTCGTCGTCGTCCTGCCGAGCGTGCTCTTCGCGCTCGAGGGCGGGCAGGGCGGCATCGTCTTCGGCGGCGTGGCGATGAGCGCCCTGTCGCTCGGCGCGGTGCTCCTCCTCGGCTGGGGCGTCGGCGAGGTCCTGCGCCGGCTGCGCATGGCCGCGCCGCTGCTGCTCGGCGCCACGCTGGTCAGCGGCACGGCGCATGCGCTCTCCATCGTCGATGGGCTGATGCCGCCCAGCATCACCACCTTCGGCCTCGTGCTGCTCGGCTGTTTCATCGGTGCGCGCTTCCGCTCGGTCGACCGGCACGCGCTCGTCGCCAGCATGCCGGCCGCCTTCGCCTCCTTCGTCCTGTCCATCATCGTCGCCTCGGTCTTCGCCTTCGCGGCGGCGGGCCTTGCCCATGTGCCCTTCGGCACGGCACTGGTCGCCTTCGCGCCCGGCGGGCTCGAGGCGATGACGGTGCTCGCGCTCATCATGGGGCTTGATCCGATCTTCGTCGGGTCGCACCACCTCGCCCGCTTCCTCGGTATCGGCATCGCGCTGCCGATGATCGTCGGCTGGATGGGTCGCCGCCGGCGCGCGTGATCGCCCGCACACGGCGGGCCCCTTCATCGTCGTCCACCCGGATGCCGGTGCGGTCTCGCACAGGCGGCCTGGCACGGCGCGTGCTGAGCTTCCTCTCGATGTTTCATGAGGGGAGGTGCCGATGATGGGTTCTGCGTCAACTTCGGCCTACGAACGCAGCCGGCCGGCCGGCCGGCGCAAGCGGGTCCGCAAGGGCACGCTGGTCTGTTCCATCCTGCACCTGTGCGGCGAGACGAGACGGCGCATCGCCGACTATGATCCGCGCCTGTGGTCCGTCATTTCGGTCAAGGACGGGCATGCCCTTCCCGTGACAGCGCTCGAGGATGCCGACCTGTGTGCAGCGGCTCCGGACCTCGCGCTCGTGCTTGCTCATGCACGGCAGGCCGGCTTCCGCTACGTGGTTCTGAGCGAAGACGGCGCAGCGATTTCCGGCCTGCCGCTCTACCCGTCCTGATCCGTTCCGGGCGGGTAGCTGTGCCTGCCACCATCGGTGTCGCGGATGGTGAGCCGTTCTGTGTCAGGGGATGTCTCGATATAGGACGGGCCAATCGGCACCTTGCCATGGCCGCCGGGAATGTCGAGCACATAGGTGGGCTGGCACAGGCCCGACCAGCGTCCGCGCAGGGTCCGCATCAGGGCCTGCCCCTCGCCAATGCCCGTCCGGAAATGGCTGGTGCCCGGGGCGAGATCGCCGTGGTGCAGGTAGTAGGGCTTGATGCGGTTCTCGACCAAACGGCGCATCAGGGCCCCGAGCACGGCGGGATTGTCGTTGACGCCCGCGAGCAGCACCGTCTGGCTGAGCAGCACGATGCCGGCATCCACCAGCCGGGCGAGGGCCCGGCATGCCTCATCACCCAGTTCGCGCGGGTGGTTGGCGTGGACGACGACATAGGTCGCCTTGCCCGACGCCTTGAGGGCTTCAACCAGCGCATCGTCGATGCGGCCGGGCTCCACCACGGGCACCCGGCTGTGGAAGCGCACCACCTTGACATGATCGATGCCCGCCAGCGCCTGCATCACCTCGCCCAGGCGGCGGGGTGAGGCGACGAGCGGGTCGCCGCCGGTCAGGATGACCTCCCAGATCGCCTCGGTGTCGCGGATATAGGCGAGGGCCGCGGCGAGCGCGTCGCCCGAGAGCGTGCCGTGGCCGGAGGGGCCCACCATCTCGCGGCGGAAGCAGAAGCGGCAATAGACCGGGCAGACGTGCACGAGCTTCAGGAGCACCCGGTCGGGATAGCGGTGGACGATGCCCTCGACGGGGCTGTGGGCTTCGTCACCGATGGGATCGGCCCTCTCCTCGGGGCTTGTGACGAGTTCGGCCGCATCGGGCAAGAATTGGCGCGCGATGGGATCGTCGGGGTCGTCCGCGTCGATCAGTTCCGCCATGGTCGGTGTGATGGAGACGGCATAGCGCGCGGCGACGGCCTCGAGCGCTTCGAGCTTCTCCGGGGGCGCAAGACCGGCGTCGACGAGTTGCCGGGCCCGCGTGAGCGGGCGCCTGAACGGAGCGGTCATGGCCGGCTCTCCTCTTCGCGCGGCATCGGTGTCCAGATGACGTCCTCGATGCGCCGGGCGCCGGCGAGCAGCATCACCAGCCGGTCGAAGCCGAGCGCGCAGCCGCTCGCTGCCGGCATCAGGGCAAGCGCGGCAAGGAACTCCTCGTCGATGGGGTAGCGCTCGCCGTAGATGCGCTCCTTCTCGGCCATGTCGGCCTCGAAGCGCCGGCGCTGCTCGTGTGGGTCCGTCAGCTCGCTGAAGGCATTGGCGAGCTCGACGCCGCAGGCATAGAGCTCGAAGCGCTCGGCGAGGCGCGGGTCATCCGGCTTGCGGCGGGCAAGGGCCGCCTCGCTTGCCGGATAGTCGGTGAGGAGGGTCGGCCGGCCGCAGCCGAGCCCGGGCTCGATGCGCTCGGACAGGATGCGGCTGAAGATGTCCGACCAGGTGTCGTCGGCGGCGGCGCGGATGCCACGCTCGCCGGCGAGCGTGGCGAGCCGGTCGCGGTCGTTGTCCGCCCCGTCCGGCCCGAGGGTCGGGGCAAGATCGATGTCGGCATGGCGCGCGAAGGCCTCGACGACGGTGAGTTCCTCCGGCTCGGCGAAGGGGTCCGCCTCGCGGCCGCGGAAGGCGAGGCGCGTGGCGCCCGCCGCCTCGGCGGCGCGCGGCAGGAGGCGGGCGCAGTCCGCCATCATGGCGCGATAGTCGGTTTCGGCCCTGTACCATTCGAGCATGGTGAACTCGGGATGGTGCAGGTCGCTGCGCTCGCGGTTGCGGAAGACGCGGGCGAAATCGAAGATCCGCGTCTCCCCCGCCGCCAGCAGCTTCTTGCAGCCGAATTCCGGCGAGGTGTGCAGGTAGAGCGGGCGCGGCGCGCCATCGGCGCCGAGAAGGGCGCTGGCGAAGGCGTGCAGGTGCGTCTCGTTGCCCGGTGAGACCTGCAGGATGCCGCTTTCGACCTCGGTGAAGCCCTCGTCGGCGAACAGGCGGCGCAGGGCCTCTTTCACGCGGCCGCGCGTGAGCAGCAGCGGCCGGCGATCGGCATGGAAATGGGGGCGCCACCAGGCGGTCGTGTCGAGCATGGCGGGACTTCTAGCGCGGTCGGGCGAGCGTGAGAAGCCGCGCGACGTGGGGGAAGCGAAAAGCGGTTCCCACTTTCCGCTCCGATGCTCTATGGTGCGCGCCGACGTTTCGCGGGCTGGTCGGATATTCGAACCGGGGCTGCCCAAGGACAAGCGACAACAGAGGTTACTTCAGTGAAGGTCATCGCCAGTTCCGTGCGCAAGGGCAACATTCTTGAGGTGGACGGTCAGCTCTACGTCGTCCTTTCGGCCGAGAGCTTCTTTCCCGGCAAGGGCACGCCGACCACGCAGATCGACATGCGCCGCCTGTCCGACGGCACCAAGACGAGCCAGCGCTACAAGACGACCGAGCAGGTCGAGCGCGCTTATGTCGAGGATCGCGAGCACACCTATCTCTATCAGGATGGCGACAACTACATCTTCATGAACCCCGAGACGTACGACCAGCTGCCCGTGCCGGCGGACGTCGTTGGCGATCAGGCCGTCTACCTGCAGGAGGGCATGGCCTGCATGATCTCCATCTACGAAGGCAATGCCGTTGCCATCGACCTGCCGCAGCGCGTGATACTCGAGGTCGTCGAGACGGAGCCGACGGTGAAGGGCCAGACCGCCTCGTCGTCCTACAAGCCGGCCATCCTGTCGAACGGCGTGCGCACCATGGTGCCCCCGCACATCGGCACCGGCACCCGCATCGTCATCATGACGGCGGACGGCTCCTACGTGGAACGCGCCAAGGACTGACGGGCGCGAGATCCGGCAATTGGGCCTGCCGCCTCAGGCGGCGGGCACCGCCGGGCGCAAGCGCGGCAGCGACCAGGTATCGGTGGGCCGGCTGTGCCCGCGCAGCGTCATGATGCCCACATGGACGAGGCCGGACAGCGGGTCCGCATCGCCATCGCAGGCCTTCAGCGCCGCCGCCCGCGTCTCCGTGCTCAGCACGATGGCGGCATCGATTTCCTTGCTCAGGCTCTGCAGCCGGCTCGCCACGTTCACCGTGTCGCCGATGACGGTCACCGACCGTGTCGTCTCCGAGCCGATGTCGCCGAGCATCACCTCGCCCGTATGCAGGCCGATGCCCATGTCGAGCGGCGCCTCGCCGCGCGCGCGCCGCCGCTCGTTGATGCCGGCGAGCCCGTCCTGCATCTCGCGCGCGCAGGCGATCGCGCGCAGCGCATCGTCGGGCGATGGCTCGGGCATGCCGAACACTGCCATGAGGCCGTCGCCGAGATAGCGGTCAAGCGTCCCCTCGTGGCGGAAGACGATATCCGTCATGGTGGCGTGGAAATCCCTGAGGAGGGCGATGGTCGCCTCGGGGCCCTCCGCCTCCGACAGGAGGGTGAATTTGCGCAGGTCACAGAACAGGACGGTTGCCGGCTGGCGGTGTGGCTTCTCGAAGGGGCGGCCGAGTCGGGCGATGAGATCGACCATGTTGGGCGAGAAGTGCTTGGAAAGGTTGACCCGCTCGGCAATGGAGCGGCGGCTCTCCGTGATCGCGGCATAGAGCACGAGATGCGTCTCCACGATGGAGACGAGGTAGAGCTGCACGAGAAGCAGCGCCACGGTCTCCCGGCGCAGGCCCTGCTGCGCGGCGTAGATATTGTCCGCCACCACGGTCACGGCGATGAACGCGCCGGACAGGACGATGGCCGTGAAGGCGCGCGGCTTTGTGGTCAGTGCCGCTGCGGCGAGCGTCGGCCCGAACAGGAGCAGCATGGCCGCATTCTCGACATCGGGCGTGAAGTCGACAAGCCAGGCGGCGACGGCAGCGACGATCAGCGCCAGCCAGCAGGCGAGGCTGACGAGTGACGGCCGGCCGAACTCCTCGCGGCCGTTCCAGGCCATCAGCAGCGGCGTGACGAGCACGGTCCCGGCAAGGTCCGAGATGAACCAGGTCATGAAGCGCGGCGGCAGGTCGACGAGGCGCTCTGTGCCCGGGAAGGCGCCGGTCAGGTAGAGGACGAGAACGCCGATCAGGGCCGCGACGGCGGAGATGACGAGGCAGCCGGCAATGAGGAAGACGACCATGTCCCGCGTGCGGCCGAACATGTCGTCGGCACCGCCGGCCAGGCGGCAGGCATGGCGGGCGGCGAGGGCGCCGACGATCGTCGCCCCGACAAGGAGGAGCTCGGCGGCGAGGCGCAGCGGCTCCGCATAGGCGTTGGCGACCGTTGCCGCGCCGCCGATGGCCACCGGCAGGAGGCCGGCCGGCCCGTGCCGGAGGACGAGGAACAGTGCGATGCCGATGGCCGGCCAGACCGGCACGATGCCGTCGGCGCCGCCGGCGAACATCTGCGCGTAGTACGCCAGCACGAAATAGGCGAGCGACCAGGCCAGGACCCGCGCGATCGACAAGTGTTGCCTCCCCATTGCCTTCCCGCGGCAGGATAGAGCCCCCGGCGCACGGTGCAACGCCTGCGCCTTCGAGGGCGCCGGACAAAAAAGCCCCGGCCAGGGGCCGGGGCAAGGCTCGGGAGGAAAAGACAGCGCTTACCAGCTCGGCAGGACGGCGCCCTTGAAGGTCTCCTCGACGAAGGCCTTCACCTCCGGTGAGTGGTACGATTCGAGCAGCGTCTTCACCCAGGGCTTGTCCTTGTCGGCACTGCGCACGGCGATCAGGTTGACATAGGGACCCTTGGCGTCCTCGCGCAGGATGGCATCCTGCGGCTTGAGGCCCGCCGAGACGGCATAGTTCGTGTTGACCGCCGCGGCGGCGACGTCGTCGAGCGAGCGCGGCGTCTGGGCGGCGTCGACCTCGAGGAACTTCAGCTTCTTCGGATTCTCGACGATGTCGGCGACGGTGGGCTTGAAGCCGACGCCGTCCTTCAGCTTGATGACGCCCTTGTCCTGCAGGAGGAGGAGCGAGCGCCCGCCGTTCGTCGGGTCGTTCTGGATGGCGATGGTGGCGCCGTCCGGCACCTCGTCCCACGACTTGTGCCTCTTCGAGTAGATGCCGAGCGGGAAGTTCACCGTGAGGCCGACGCTCTCGATCTTGAAGCCGCGGTCGGCCACCTGGTTGTCGAGATAGGGCTGGTTCTGGAACGAGTTGGCCTGCAGCTCGCCGGCGTCGAGCGCGGTGTTAGGCACGACATAGTCCGAGAACTCGATGATCTCGATGTCGAGGCCCTTCTTGGCGGCGACGGGCTTCACCGCCTCGAGGATCTGGGCGTGCGGGCCGGGCGTCACGCCGATCTTGATCGTCTCCGCCTGGGCGGAGGCCGCGCCGAGGCCGATGGCGGCGGCAAGGGCGGCGGTGAGAATGCGGATGGACATAAGGAATAACCCCCAGTGGTGTGGAACTGCGGAAACGAGATCAGGCGTGGCGCAGGCGCTTGTTGAGCCTGAGCGCCAGGCGATCACCGAGGCTCTGCACGCCCTGCACGAGGACGATGAGCACGATGACGACGGAGGCCATCACCTCGGGCATGAAGCGCTGGTAGCCGTAGCGGATGCCAAGGTCGCCCAGCCCGCCGCCGCCGACGACGCCGACGATGGCCGAGTAGCCGATGAGGCTGACGATGGCGAGGGTGAGGCCCAGCACGATGCCGGGCAGTGCCTCGGGCACG
The DNA here is from genome assembly GCF_001418005.1 of Chelatococcus sambhunathii. Lineage (GTDB taxonomy): Bacteria > Pseudomonadota > Alphaproteobacteria > Rhizobiales > Beijerinckiaceae > Chelatococcus_A > Chelatococcus_A sambhunathii. The sequence continues at coordinate 158,797 of NZ_LIOL01000008.1, forward strand.
AGCACCTTGGCGACGATCTGCAGGGGCGAGGCACCCATGGCGCGGGCCGCCTCGATAAGCCCTTGGTCGACCTCGCGCACCGCCGCCTCGATCAGGCGGGCGATGAAGGGCGTCGCCGCCACCGTCAGCGGCACGATGGCCGCCGTGGTGCCGATTGAGGTGCCGGCGACGAGGCGCGTGAAGGGAATGATGGCGACGACGAGGATGATGAAGGGCGTCGAGCGCGTGGCGTTGACGATGAAGCCGAGCGCCCCGTTGAGCCACGGCGCCGACAGGAGCTCGCCGCGGCGGCTCGTGGCGAGAAAGACGCCGAGCGGCAGGCCGAAGAGCGTGCCGAGCGCCGTCGCGACGAGCACCATGTAGAGCGTATCGGCGGTCGCCTGCAGGATGAGGCGGGCGATTTCAGGCGACATGGCCGAGCACCTCCGTATCGAGATCGCGCTCCTTGAGGAAGGCGAGCGCCTTGTCGAGCGACGTGCCGTCGTTCGGCAGCCCGACGATGAGCGTGCCGAACGGACGGCCGGCAATGGAATCGACCGCGCCGCCGAGGATGTTGACGTCGATGCCGAGCTCGCGCGTCACCTGCGACAGCACGGGATGGGTGGCGAAGGGGCCGCGGAAGACGATGCGCACGACCACCTGTCCGCCGGGGATCGGCTCGTCCCGGATCTGGTCGGCGACGAAGGCCGGCAGCTCGCGGCCGGATTCGGCGGCGAGGAAGCTCCGCGTCGTCTCGTGCTGCGGCCGGGTGAACAGGTCGAAGACGTCGCCCTGTTCGACGATGCGGCCGGCGTCGAGCACCGCGACGCGCTGCGCGATCGCGCGGATCACCGCCATCTCGTGGGTGATGAGCAGGATGGTGAGGCCGAGCTCGCGGTTGATGGTGCCGAGGAGGTCGAGGATCGAGCGCGTCGTCTCGGGGTCGAGCGCGGAGGTCGCCTCGTCGGACAGGAGCACCTTGGGCTGCGTGGCGAGCGCGCGGGCGATGCCGACGCGCTGTTTCTGCCCGCCGGAGAGCTCGGCCGGATAGCGCCCGCGCTTGTCGGCGAGGCCGACGAGATCGAGCAGCGGCGTGACCCGCGCCTTGATCGTCGCGGCGTCGGTGCCCGCGATCTCGAGCGGCAGGGCGACGTTGTCGAAGACCGTGCGCGACGACAGGAGGTTGAAGTGCTGGAACACCATCCCGATCGAGCGGCGCACGGAGCGCAGCGCGCCCTCGCCGAGCCCGGCAACGTCCGTGCCGTCGACGATGACGCGCCCGGCGGTGGGCTTCTCGAGCCCGTTGACGAGGCGGATCAGCGTCGACTTGCCGGCGCCGGAGCGGCCGATGACGCCGACGACGGAGCTGCGCGGCACGGCAAGGTCGATGCCGGCGAGCGCATGTACGGCGGCCGAACTCTTGCGCGCCGGGAAGGACTTGGCGACCCCCTCGAAGCGGATGATGGCATCTTCCGTCTCGTCGCTCGGGGGGATCGCTGCGTCGGCGGTGATGGGGGCATGGGCGTTCACGGTCATTCTCTTTTCCGGGGGCGTGCGGTAGCCTTGCCGCCTTATGCCGTCATTCGGCCGCGGGCGCGAGCCCCCCGTTGATCATCCTTCAGCGCGAGGCGGGCGGCGCGCTGGGCCGTCCACGGGTCGGCGAAGATGCGGCCGTTGAGCGGCGCGTAGGCGCGCGCCGTGGCGTGAAAGCGGAACCGCTCCCCCTCGCGCGCCAGGATGCCGGCCGCCTCGCCGCCCACCTCGATGATGTAGGCGTGGAACATGGCGTTCTCCCGGGGCGTGGTGCATGCGAGCGGCGGGACCGCAGCCCCTCTCCCAACGTTGCGCGGAGAGGGACGGTCCGGCTCGGCGAGGATCGCCCGGCCTCACCAGGCCGGCAGCACCGCGCCCTTGAAGCGCTCGGCGAGGAAGTCGGCCACCTCCTTGGACTGGTAGGCGGCGACCAGCTTGGCGACGAAGGGCTTGTCCTTGTCGGCGGCGCGCACGGCGACGAAATTGCCGTAAGGATTGTCGGTCCGGCTCTCCTGCACCAGCGCGTCGTCGGTGGGGTTCAAGCCGGCGCCGAGCGCGTAGTTGGTGTTGATGACCGCGCCGTCGAGATCCGGCAGCTGCTTCGGCAGGAGGGCGGCGTCGGTCTCGACGAAGCTCACCTTCTTCGGGTTCTCGGCGATGTCGAGCGGCGTCGCCGTCAGGCCCGTGCCGTCCTTGAGCTTGATGAGGCCGTTGCCGGCGAGGAGGTGCAGCGCACGGCCGCCGTTGCTCGGATCGTTGGGGATGCCGATCTTGGCGCCCTCGGGCAGGGCGGCGAAGTCCTTGTGCTTTGCGGAATAGAAGCCGATCGGCTCGACGATAGTGTAGCCGACCGGCACGATCTTGTAGCCGCGGGCGGCGATCTGTGCATCTAGATAGGGCTTGTGCTGGAAGGCGTTGGCGTCGATGTCGCCGCGGTCGAGCGCCTCGTTGGGCAGCGTGTAGTCCGAGAAGGCGATGATCTCGATGGTCAGGCCGTCCTTGGCCGCGACCTTCCTGGCGACCTCCGCGATCTCCTCCTCGTCGCCGCCGATGACGCCGAGCTTGATGGTCTCGGCGGCGGCGAGGGCCGTGGAGCCAAGGAGGAGGCCGGCTGCGACGAGCGCCCCGAAGGCGCGGCGGTCGAGAGCGAAACGGATCATGATGTCCTCGTGCGTTGTCCGTGCCGGTCCCGCCAAGCCGGCGAGGCACCCGGAAGGTCACGGATGAGCGGATCGGCTGAGAAGGCGCGATTCCGGCTGATGAAAGAAAGGTAGCTTCAGAAAACGGCCGCACCGGGCCGGCTGCGGAAGGGTCCGTCAGCCCATCATGGCGCGACAACACATTCGCCGGCGGGGCCGGGGTGTCGCTTCGTCATGGAACTTCGCCAGAGGCGTCATCGTCATCTCCGATCCTCGAGCCACGAAGACCGTTCGTGGCGCTTTAGCGTTTGGTGACGCGGCGCAAGCTGCATGGGTCAAATCACCGCGGTGCGGCCGCACGGGCAGCCGACACGGGGCGCACTATCGATCCGGCCAACCGGCCTGTCAATCGAAAAATTCCGCTAAACCGGACGATTTGTGCCTTTCTAAGAAACATACTACTCATCTCTGACGTAAAATTGTCCTATTCACATACAGTGCAAAGAATTGTACGATCGGGCAAATATCAGACTGGGATGTGGAATATCGTGCTCACGCCCGAACAGCTCTCGTTGCTCCGCCATGCGGTCATCATCCTCGGTGCCTGGCTCGTCTTCCTGCTGCTCGCCTATGGGGCGCCGCGGCCGGGCAGCGATGGTCCTGCCGCCATGCGCCTCGGCGCGGCGGGCGCGGCTCCGACGACCTCGCAGTGGGATAAATAACAAGTTAGATTTGTATTTTTAATCCAATTTTCGCGTGGTATTGTGTTTAAAGATCAAATTCACGCAAAAGAACGGTGAATTCGTGGGCGGCCTGCGCTACTTCCCGATCTCCTACGATGTCGGCGACCGGCTGGTCGTGATTGTCGGCGGTGGAGACGAGGCTTTTGCCAAGCTGCGGCTGCTCGGACGGTCGCAGGCGCGGCTGCGACTCGTCGCGCCGGCACTGGAACAGGCCCTTGCGGCGTTCGTCGAAACGAATGGCATCGATCACCGCGCCCGCACTCTCGCTGCCGACGATCTCGCTGAGGCGGCGCTCGTCTTCATCGGCACGGGAGACGAGGGCGAGGATGCGCGCCTCGCCGCGCGTGCCCGCGCCGCCGGCGTGCCCGTCAATGTGGTCGACCGGCCGCACCTGTCGGATTTCGCCGTGCCGGCCATCGTCGACCGCGCTCCCGTGGCCGTCGCCATCTCAACGGACGGGCTCGCGCCGGTTCTCGCCCAGCGGATCCGCGCCGCCGTCGAATCGATGCTGGCGCCGGAATTCGGCCGGCTGGGCGAGCTTGCCCGCGCGTTGCGCGCGGCCGTGACGGCGGCCATTCCCACCAACAGCGCGCGCCTCAGGTTCTGGAATCGCCTGTTCGACGGCCCGGCGGGGCGCCTCGCGCTCGCCGGCGATCTCGGTGCGGCGCGCCGGGCCGCGCTCAGCGCCCTGTCCGCCGGCGCTGCAGAAGACGGCGTCGTCTGGCTCATCGGCGCCGGCCCCGGTTCGTCCGATCTGCTGACCCTCCGGGCGCAGCGCTTGCTGCTCGAGGCCGACGTCATCGTCCATGACGGGCTCGTGCCGCAGGAGGTGGTCGACATGGGGCGGCGCGATGCCGAACGCATCGCTGTCGGAAAGGCCAAGGGGCGACATTCCGTTTCTCAGTCGGACATTGATGCTCTCATGGTGCGCCTCGCCCGACAGGGCAAGCGCGTGGCGCGCCTCAAGGCGGGCGATCCGCTCGTCTTCGGCCGGGCCGGCGAGGAGCTCGCCGCGCTCAGAGCCGCCGGCATCCGCGCCGAGGTGGTGCCCGGCGTCACCGCCGCGCTCGCGGCCGCCGCCGATGCGCAGGTCTCGCTGACGCTGCGCGGCGTCGCCTCCTCGCTCACCTTCGCCACCGGCCACGGCGCCGAGGGCGGCGAGCCGGCCGGCTGGCCGGCCATCGCCGCTGCCGGCGGCACCGTCGCCGTCTACATGGGACGCACGGTGGCTGAGGAGACGCAGGCGCGCTTCATCGCCGCCGGCGTCGCGCCGGATACGCCGGTGGTCGCCGTGGAAAACGCCGGGCGGATGACGCGCCGGCTGTTCGCCGGCACGCTCGCCGACCTGCCGGCGCTCTCTGCGCGGGCCGATGTCGACGGTCCCGTTCTCATTCTCGTCGGCCCCACGCTCGCCCATGGCGAACTCAAGGGGGCCGAACCCATCGCCGAACCGATCCCCCGCAGGCAGCCGGCGCTCGCCGGCGCCGCCTGAAGGAGCGCCTGATGAAGAAGGATGCGAAGGGCGCCGGTCCCAAGGTCGTGACCGCCAATGCCCTCGACAGCGGCCTCGTGGTCTTCCGCACGGTGGACGGGCGCTGGTCCACCGACATCGCCGAAGCCGAGGTGGCCGAGACGAAGGAGGCAGCCGAGGCCCTGCTCGCCCAAGGCGAGGCGGACAGCGCCCGCAATCTCGTGGTCGACGTCTATCTCGTTGCCATGACCGAGAGCGACGACGGTCGGCTCGTGCCGGTGCTGCTGCGCGAGGCCATCCGCGCCGCGCGGCGCCCCACCATCGTCATGCCGGGCGAAGATCCGTCCGTCATCGCCGCCTGAACCTGCGCATCCGGAGACGACAGTCCCATGTACCGCTACGACGAATTCGACCGGCAGTTCGTGGCCGAGCGCGTGGAGGAATTCCGTGATCAGGTGGCGCGCCGCCTCTCGGGCGAGCTGACGGAAGACGAGTTCAAGCCGCTCCGGCTGATGAACGGCGTCTATCTGCAGTTGCACGCCTACATGCTGCGCATCGCCATTCCCTACGGCACGCTGAATTCCCGCAAGCTCCGGCGGCTCGCCCATATCGCGCGGCGCTACGACCGCGGCTTCGGCCATTTCACGACGCGTCAGAACCTGCAGTTCAACTGGATCAAGCTCGAAGAGGTGCCGGAGATCCTCAAGGAGCTCGCGGAGGTCGAGATGCACGCCATCCAGACCTCGGGCAATTGCATTCGCAACGTCTCGGCGGACCATTTCGCCGGCGCGGCCGCGGACGAGATCGCCGATCCGCGCGTCTATGCCGAGATCCTCCGGCAGTGGTCGTCGCTGCACCCGGAGTTCACCTTCCTGCCGCGCAAGTTCAAGATCGCCGTCGTGGCGGCGGAGGCGGACCGCGCTGCCATCCAGGTGCACGACATCGGCCTGCAGGTGAAGCGGAACGAGGCCGGCGAGACCGGCTTTGCCGTCTGGGTCGGCGGTGGCCTCGGTCGCACGCCGATGATCGGCCGCAAGGTGCGCGACTTCCTGCCCGAGGCGGAACTGCTCAGCTATTGCGAGGCGATCCTGCGCGTCTACAACATGCACGGCCGGCGCGACAACAAGTACAAGGCGCGTCTCAAGATCCTCGTGCACGAGACGGGCGTCGACGAGATCGCGCGCGATATCGAGGCCGAATACGAGGACATCCGCGCCCGCGGCGCCCTGACGATGCCGCAGGAGGAGATCGCGCGCATCCGCGCCTATTTCGCGCCGCCGGCCTTCGCGGAGCTGCCCGCACGCTCCTCCGCCTTCGAGGCGGCCAAAGCCGACAGCCGCAGCTTCGCCCGTTTCGTCGAGCGCAACGTGGCTCCGCACAGGGTGCCGGGCTACGGCATCGTCACCATTTCGCTGAAGGCCATCGGTGCCCCGCCCGGGGATGCGACGGCGGAGCAGATGGAACTGATCGCCGACCTCGCGGAGCGCTACAGCTTCGACGAGGTGCGCGTCAGCCACGAGCAGAACCTCGTGCTGCCGCACGTCAGGCTCGACGACATCCCGGCCGTCCACGCGGCGCTCGCCGAGGCCGACCTTGCGACGCCGAACGCCGGGCTCGTCACCGACATCATCGCCTGCCCCGGGCTCGACTACTGCTCGCTGGCGAACGCCCGCTCCATTCCCGTCGCGCAGCGCATCGCGGAGCGCTTCGCCGACATCGAGCGGCAGAAGGAGATTGGCGAGCTCAAGATCAAAATCTCCGGCTGCATCAACGCCTGCGGCCATCACCACGTCGGCCACATCGGCATCCTCGGCGTCGACCGCAAGGGCGAGGAGTTCTACCAGATCACGCTCGGCGGCTCGGGCGACGAGACCTGCTCGATCGGCGAGATCGTCGGCAAGGGGTTCTCGTCGGACGAGGTCGTCGGCGCGGTGGAAACCATCGTCGAGACCTATCTCAGGCTGCGCGAAGGGCCGCAGGAGACCTTCCTCTCCGCCTTCCGCAGGCTCGGCGAAGCGCCGTTCCGGGAGGCGCTCTATGCCGACGCTTGAGGAGTTGACGCCCGGCAGCGCCGCGCCTGCGCTCGCTGCACGGGCGAGCGAACTCGAGGCCGCTCATGGCGACCTCGGCGCGCTCGCCATCATGCGCCTCGCCATCCGCAAGCTCTTTCCCGGGAGCATCACGCTCGTGTCGAGTTTCGGCGCCGAATCGGCGGTACTGCTGCACATGGCCGCGACCATCGACCGCGACCTGCCAGTGACCTTCGTCGATACCGGCCGACTGTTCCCGGAGACGCTCGCCTATCGCGACGAACTCGTCGATCTGCTCGGCCTCACCGATGTGCGCACCGTCGGGCCCGATGCTGCGGCGACGGAGCGGCTCGACCCCTATGGCGCCATGTTCGCCATCGACGCCGATGAGTGCTGCCGGCTGCGCAAGGTCGAGCCTCTGGCGCGCGCGATCGCGCCGTTCGAGGCCTGGATCACGGGCCGTAAGCGCTACCAGGCCGCGACGCGAACGGCGATGCCGGTCTTCGAGGCCGATGCGACGCATATCAAGGTCACGCCACTCGCCGCGTGGGGCATGGAGGAGGTGCGCGCCTATCTCCGCGCGCATGACCTGCCGGTCCATCCGCTCGTCAGCCGCGGCTATCCTTCGATCGGCTGCGCGCCCTGCACCACGCCGGTTGTGGCTGGCGAGGACCCGCGCGCCGGGCGCTGGCGCGGTTCGGCCAAGATCGAATGCGGCATCCACGTCTCCAGGGCGGGTGTCGAGAGGAGGAGCGCCTGATGGCTCTCTACAGGAACGGTTCCTTCGTCGCGGACGATCCCTGGCGCATCCTCGGCGCGGACGAGGCCTTGCCGGCCGAGGGGCCGGTGGCGCTGCCCAAGGCGCGCTTCATCGCCGAGCGTGACGGGCTCGCCGGGCGCAATGCGCCGCTCGGCGTCGTCATCGAGGCGGGGGAGGGGCTCGACGGGCTGGAGGACGACATCAACCGCCTGTCGCTCGTCGTCCTGACCTTCCCGAAGTACACCGACGGGCGCAACTATTCGACGGCGCGCATCCTGCGTGAGCGCTTCGGCTATCGCGGCGAATTGCGGGCCATCGGCAACGTGCTGCGCGACCAGCTACGCTTCATGCTGCGCTGTGGCTTCGATGCGCTCGAGATCACGCACGAGGGCACGATTGCGGCGCTTCGCGACGGCCGCATCAACCTCGTCTCCCTGCACTATCAGCCCGCGAGCCGCGACGAGGCTGCCCCGCCCACTGCCGGCGGGCATCCCTGGCGCCGCAGCTCCGCCGGCCGTCTCTGATTTCGCGAAGGACGCCAACGACCATGTATCGCTCCGACGCCGCCGCTCTCTCCATCCTCGAACCGGCCCGGGCCGAGGCGGCCCACGCCGGCCTCACGCCGCATCTTGCCCGCCTCGAGGCGGAGGCGATCCATATCATGCGGGAGGTGGCGGCCGAGTTCCGCAATCCGGTGATGCTCTATTCCATCGGCAAGGACTCGTCGGTGATGCTGCACATCGCCCGCAAAGCCTTCTTCCCGGGCAAGCCGCCATTTCCGCTCCTGCATGTGGACACGACGTGGAAGTTCCGCGAGATGATCGCCTTCCGCGACCAGACGGCGCGTGAGCTCGGCTGGGAGCTCATCGTCCACATCAATCCGGAGGGCAAGGCGCGTGGTATCGACCCGTTCCGCTCCGGCTCGTCCCTGCACACCCAGGTCATGAAGACGGAAAGCCTGAAGCAGGCGCTCGATAAGTATGGCTTCGACGCCGCCTTCGGCGGGGCGCGCCGCGACGAGGAGAAGAGCCGCGCCAAGGAGCGCATCTTCTCCCACCGCAACGCGCAGCACGGCTGGGAGCCGCGCAGCCAGCGGCCGGAGCTGTGGAACCTCTTCAACACCCGCATCAACCCGGGCGAGTCGATGCGCGTCTTTCCCCTGTCCAACTGGACCGAGCGGGACGTGTGGCACTACATCCTCGCCGAGAAAATCCCCGTCGTGCCGCTCTATTTCGCCAAGGAGCGGCCGGTGGTCGAGCGCGACGGCGCACTCATCATGGTCGACGACGAGCGCATGCCGCTCAACCCTGGCGAAAAGCCCCAAATGCGGAAGGTCCGGTTCCGCACGCTCGGCTGCTATCCGCTCACCGGTGCCGTCGAATCCGATGCCGAGACGCTGGAGGCCATCGTCGACGAGCTGATGGCGTCGCGCGCCTCGGAACGGCAGGGCCGGGTCATCGACCGGGACGACAAGGCCTCCATGGAGCGCAAGAAGCGCGAGGGGTATTTCTGATGAACGCCGTCGCAACGCTCGCCCGCCCCGCCCCCTTGCCGGCTGCGCCCGCGCGCGGCCTCCTGCGTTTCCTTACCTGCGGTTCGGTGGACGACGGCAAGTCGACGCTGATCGGCCGTCTGCTCCACGAAACGGGCGCCATCTTCGAGGACCAGTTCGCGGCGCTCGAGAAGGACTCGCGCCGCCACGGCACGACGGGCGGCGACATCGACTTCGCCCTGCTCGTCGATGGACTCGAGGCCGAGCGCGAGCAGGGCATCACCATCGATGTCGCCTATCGTTATTTCTCGACGCCGCGCCGCTCCTTCATTGTCGCCGATACGCCCGGCCACGAACAGTACACCCGCAACATGGCAACCGGCGCCTCGAACGCCGAGCTTGCCATCATCCTCATCGATGCGCGCAAGGGCGTCCTGACGCAGACGAAGCGCCACAGCGTCATCGCGGCGCTCACCGGCATCCGGCACGTCATCCTCGCCGTCAACAAGATCGACCTTGTCGGTTTCGACGAGAAGCGCTTCGACGCCATCGTCGCCGACTACGCGGCCTTCGCCGGCAAGCTCGGCTTTGCGTCCATCGTGCCGATCCCGGTCTCGGCGCGCTTCGGCGACAATATCGCCGCGCCGAGCGCCAACACCTCCTGGTACAACGGGCCGACGCTTGTCGGCCACCTCGAGGAGGTGGAGGTCGAGGCGGCGCGCACGGACGGGCCGCTGCGCTTTCCCGTGCAGTGGGTCAACCGACCCAATCTCGACTTCCGCGGCTTCTCGGGCACGCTCGCCGGCGGCGTCGTGCGCGTCGGCGACGAGGTGGTGGCCTCCTCCTCCGGCAAAACGAGCCGCGTGACGCGCATTGTCACGTTCGACGGCGACCGGGAGACGGCCCGTGCCGGCGATGCCGTGACGCTGGTGCTCGCCGATGAGATCGACGCCCCGCGCGGCGAGGTGCTGGCCGACCCGAAGGCGCGGCCGGCGGTCGCCTCCCGCCTCGCCGCCCGGCTCGTGTGGATGAGCGAGGACACGCTCGCGCCGGGCCGGTCCTATCTGATGAGGCTCGGGACGCGCACCGTGCCGGCCACCGTCCGGACGATCCGCAGCGCCATCGATGTCGAGACCTTCGACGCGCGCGAGGCGGGCAGTCTCGCCCTCAACGGCATCGGTGTCGTCGAGATCGACACCGTGGCTCCGGTGGTTTTCGACCCCTATGACGAGAACCGCGCCACGGGCGCCTTCATCCTCATCGACCGCTTCACCAATGCGACGGTCGCGGCGGGCATGGCGGTCGAGGCCCTCGGGGCGACGAACGTGCACCGCCATGGCTTCGATGTGGATCGGGCGGCGCGCGCGGGGCTCAAGCACCAGCGCTCGCTCGCCGTCTGGTTCACCGGCCTGCCGGGCTCCGGCAAGTCGACCATCGCCAATCTGGTGGAGCGCAAGCTGCACGCCCTCGGTCGCCATACGACGGTGCTCGACGGTGACGACCTGCGCCAGGGGCTCAACGCCGATCTTGGTTTCGACCTTGCGAGCCGCGCCGAGAACGTGCGACGGGCCGGCGAGGTGGCGCGGCTGATGCTGGATGCGGGCCTCGTCGTTCTCTGCGCCTTCGTCTCGCCCGTGCGGGCGGATCGGGAGCGGCTGCGCGAGCGCTTCGCACCGGGCGAGTTCGTCGAGGTCTTCGTCGACACGCCGGCGGAGGTCTGCGCCGCGCGCGATCCCAAGGGGCTGTATGCGAAGGCGCAGGACGGAAAGATCGCGACCTTCACTGGCGTCGGCCAGGGCTACGAGCCACCGCTATCGCCGGACCTCGTGCTCGACGCGGCCGCGGCCGATGCCGAGGCACTCGCCGAGCGGGTCGTCGCCTTCATCGAGCCGCGTATCTCGGGCGCGAGCCTGACGGCGGAGGATTCGGCGGCGCTGTGAGCGTCGCCGGCCCGCGGAAACGGCCTCACGCCGTCTGGCGCGCGACCGGCTTCTTCTCCTCATCCGGCCGGTCGGGCTCGGGCTGCGGAGCTGCCATGATCGCGTCGGCCAGCTGGTCGATGCGCTGCAGCAGCGAGGCATCATCGTCCACTTCAGCCGGCAGCTTGCGAATGTCGCGTTGCAGGCGGTTGAGTTCCCGCTGCAGGCGGGCCCGGTCGGCGCGGGCCTGCTGCAACGCCCCTTCGAGCGACAGTTTCTCGGCGCGCATCAGTTCGACCTCCTCTTCCAAGGCGCGGACAGTCGACCGCCCCCTCTCGTCAGCCGCTGCCGCCTCGGCCCGGAGCTTAGCGATGAGATCGTGCGCATGGGCCAGATCCGCATCGCGCTCGGCGACGACGTTCTCGCGCCGCGAGGCGGCGGCCGATGCCTCGGTCAGGCGCGCGGCATAATCGACCTCGCTCGCCTCCAGCACCTCGATGCGTGTCGCCTGCTCGCGGCGCATCTCGTCGAGCGAGCGGATGCGGGCCGACAGCACCTCCTCATGCGTGCGTGCGCTCTCGAGCAGTTGGTCGCGCTCGGCAAGGCCGGCCTGCGCGGCGGCGAGATCGGCCCGCGTGGCGGCGAGTGTTTGCTCGAGATCGGCGATACGATCGCTATGGTTGGCGAGCTGTGTTTCGAGGCCCGCCACGGCGATGCGTTTCGTATCGATGTCGATCAGCGCATCCTTGTGGGCCGCATCGAGCGCGCGGTAGGCCTCGTCGCGGGCGCCGAGCCTGTCGGTCGTCTCCTTGAGAGCCGCCTCGAGCCGCGCCGCTTCCTCGCGCGTCGCCTCCAGCGTGGCGAGGGTTTCCGCGAGGCGGCTTTCGAGATCGGCGATGGTGGCGGCGAGGGTCGCGCCTTCATCCTCGAGCTGCTTCAGTTCCGCCGTTCGCCGGCCGATGTCCGCGAGCGCCGACGCATGCCGGTTCCGCGCCCGTTCGAGCTGTTGCTCGAGACGGCGCAGCGCCACGGCGAACTCGGCCCGCAGGTGGTCCTTCTCGGCCGTCAGCTCCGCGATCGACAGGGGAAACTGTGCTTCGAGTCGCCGGCGGATCAGGCGCTCGGCCCGGCGGTTTACGGCGGGAAGCACGACGACCGCCAGGAGCGTGGCCGCGAGGAACCCGAGCGCGAAGATCATCAGCGCTTCGATCACGGCCCCGCTTCCCCTTCACGCCCGTTGCGACCGGCCCGCCCCGAGGCCGGCTTTTCCTGAAAATGGCACGCCTCTGCCGCTCTTTCCAGTCAGGCCTCCGTCGAGCGAACCGCTGCGGCTGGACGCTCAGAAGGGATTCCACGTCGCTTCGGGCGTGAACTTCAGGTAGCCGAGGTTGAGGCCGAGGCGGGCGCCGACGCCGGTGCGGATCGGGACAATGGTGATGCCGTTGGCATTCAATGCCGTCATGCCGAAGCCGGCGACCAGATAGGCCGAGCCGTTGACGCCGGCAAAGCGCTGGAACAGCGCGTTCACCGTCGGCAGATTGTAGACGAGCATCATGGTGCGCGCGCCGTCTCCGCCGAAGTCGAAGCCCACCGAGGGGCCCTGCCAGAACACGCGCTGATCGCCGGCATTGCGGGTGTAGAGCACGCCCTCGCCGTAGCGCAGGCCGCCGACGAAGGCGCCCGACGCCTCCTGGCCGACGATGTAGCCATTGGGCTCGCCCCAGCGGCGTACGGCTTCCTCGATCGTCAGCGCGAGCCCGCGCGAGACGTTGCCGAAGGCCTTGTGGCCCGATTGGACGAGTTCCTGGGGCGAGAACGTGTCCTGCCGTGCCGGCGCGCCCTGGGCGAGTGCGACACCGGGCGCCACGAGAAGGAGTGCCGCGACGATCGTCATGGCGGCACGCCAGGCCGCTTTCCAGCTGGCTCGCATCAGCAATACTCCATTCACTTAAGCCCGCCCGCTTCCCATCATGGCGCACAAATCGTTAACGAGATTGCTAAACGGAGGCGAAAGGCCGTTCGTTTCCCGCAAGGATCGCTCCGGCAGCCCTTCTGCGAGGTATTGTGGCAGCGAATCGCGAACGATACGCTCTGCGCCAAAAATGTCGGTGCGAAGGCAGCGCGCTCAGGGCCTGCGGCCTGCTGCGGCGATCGGTGCGGCGTCGCGGGCAAGTGCCGGGTCGCCCCAGGCGATGAAAGGGCCGTTGGCGAAGCCGCCCGTCGTGTCGCCGTAGGTAAGGCGCACGCCGTCCGGCGTCGTCACGAGGCCACCTGCCGCGCTGACGAGCGCATCGCCCGCGGCGACGTCCCACTGCATGGTACGTCCGAAGCGGGGGTAGACGTCCGCCTCGCCCGCGGCGATGAGACAGAACTTGAGGGCCGAGGAAGCGCTGCGCCGCTCGCGCGGGGCAAGGGCGGCGAGGAAACGGTCCGTTTCCGGATCGCCGTGGCGGGCGCTGGCCAGCGCCGTCAACCCCTCGCGCGAGGCTGGCCGGGTGCGGATAGGGCGCAGATTATGTCGCGCTGGCGGTGGGCCGCCGGCAGGCGCGGTTGTCGCGTAGGCTGCTGCGCCGCCAATCCAGAAACGGCCGTCCGCGGGCGTATGGATGACGCCGGCGATCGGGCGGCCCGCGACGACGGCAGCGATGTTAACCGTGAATTCCGATCCGCCGGCCACGAAATCGCGCGTGCCGTCGAGCGGATCGACGAGGAAGAAGGCCTGCCCCTCGCCCAGAGGCGCCGCAGCATCGGCGCTCTCCTCCGAGATCACGCTCACGTGCGGGAAGGCGCGGGCAAGCGCGCCCGAGATGAAGGTCTCCGCCGCGATGTCGGCGTCCGAGCAGGGGCTGCCGTCGTCCTTGGTGCGGGTGGCGAAACCCTGGGCACGGCTTTCGAGGATCCGCGCGCCGGCACCGTGGGCAATGGCGGCGAGGGTCAAGGCGAGGGCGTCGGCGTCGGCAGGGAAGGACGGCATCAGAGGCGCTGGGTCATGGCGAACAGGGGCGGTTGTGCGCAAAATGGCAACGAATTGCAAGCTGCGCACGGGGCGCTCTTCTAGGTCTTGTCGGGGCTTCCGGCCCCGCGCGAAGCAGTGTATCACCGAAAATCGTTCGCGCCCCGTTCCGGGGTGCATCCACCTCGCGTTAGCCCCTTTCGCGGAGCCGCCATGACCGCCGCCGTTACGCTCGATGCGCTCGATCTCGCCGCTCTCCTGTGCAGCCGCGTGTGCCACGACGTCATCAGCCCGGTGGGCGCCATCGTCAACGGGCTTGAAGTGCTCGAGGACGAGAACGATGCGGCGATGCAGGAATTCGCGCTCGACCTCATCAAGAAGAGCGCCCGGCAAGCCTCGGCCCGGTTGCAGTTCGCGCGCCTTGCCTTCGGCGCGGCCGGCTCCGCCGGAGCCTCGATCGATCTCGGCGACGCGGAGAACGTCGCCAAGGGCTTCATCCAGGACGACAAGGTCGCGCTCATCTGGAACGTGCCGCGCCTGCTCCTGCCGAAGAACAAGGTCAAGCTGCTGCTCAACCTCATTCTCCTCGCCACCAACGCGATCCCGCGCGGCGGCTCCATCACGGTCGACGCCGAGGTGGACGGCGACGATGCGCGCTTCACCATCGCCGCCAAGGGCGTGAGTGCGCGCATTCCGACCCATGCGGAGCAGTTGCTCGCGGGCAAGGCGGAAGGCGGCAGCGTCGATGCGCATGCGATCCAGCCGTTCTACACCGGGCTCGTGGCGCGGGCGGCGGGCATGGACGCGCGCTTCTCGCTTGTGGACGACACCGTGCTGATCAAGGCCGGCCCGGCTGATGACTGAGCACCTGCGCGTCATCCGTGCAGGATGGCGCGGGATTTCAACCTAACTTAAACTCTTAGCCCTGACACTGCCCCTCGGATCGCAGAGGCGTGGGCGGCCGCCATTGGCCGCGCGCGCGCTTTTCGGGTGTGCGTCATGGATGAACTGCTGCGCGAGTTCCTGACGGAGACGAGCGAGTATCTCGACACCGTCGACATGGAACTCGTGCGCTTCGAGCGCAACCCAAACGACAGCGCCATCCTCCGCAACATCTTCCGCCTCGTTCACACCATCAAGGGCACCTGCGGCTTCCTGGGCCTGCCGCGGCTCGAGGCGCTCGCCCACGCCGCAGAAACGCTGATGGGGCGCTTCCGCGACGGCGAGCAGGCGGTCACGAGCCGCGATGTCACGCTGATCCTGGCGACGATCGACCGGATCAAGCACATCATCACTGAGCTCGAGCGCACCTCGGTCGAGCCGCCGGGTCGCGACGACGACCTCATCCTTCCCCTCGAGCGCTCCAGCGGCGGTCCCGGGCGGCGCGGCATCGATCCTGCCATCCTCGTCGCCTTCGACGAGCCGGATGTGCAGCCCCCCGGTGAGGGGAGCTCCGCGCCGTCGCAGCAGGGCGCGGTCGCCGCCGAAAGCGCGGATGCCGCGGGCGGCCGGCAGCAGACCATCCGCGTGGCGGTGAACACGCTCGAGCATTTGATGACCATGGTCTCGGAACTCGTCCTGACGCGCAATCAACTGCTCGATATCGCCCGCCGGCATGAGGACAACACCTTCAATGTGCCGCTGCAGCGCCTGTCGCACGTAACGGCGGAGCTGCAGGAAAGCGTCATGAAGACCCGCATGCAGCCCATCGGTACGGCCTGGCAGAAGATGCCGCGGCTCGTGCGCGACCTCTCGGCCGAGCTCGGCAAGCCGATCGATCTCGTCATGCGCGGCGCCGACACCGAGCTCGACCGTCAGGTGCTCGACATCATCAAGGATCCGCTGACGCACATGGTGCGCAACGCTGCGGACCACGGGCTCGAGAGTCCTGCCGAGCGGCGGGCGCTGGGCAAGCCGGAGCGCGGCACCATTCGCCTCGACGCCTATCACGAAGGCGGAACCATCACGATCGAGATCGCCGACGACGGACGCGGCCTCGACCTTCCAGCCATCAAGGCCAAGGCGATCGCCCGTGGGCTCGCGCCGGCTGCCGAGGTGGAGCGCATGAGCGAGGCGCAGGCCGCCAAGTTCATCTTCCATCCCGGCTTCTCGACGGCCGAAGCGGTGACTGCGGTGTCGGGGCGTGGCGTCGGCATGGATGTCGTCAAGACCAACATCGAACTCATCGGCGGCGTCATCGACATTCATTCCGAGCCCGGACGCGGCACGATCTTCACTGTGAAGATCCCGCTCACACTGGCCATCATCGCGGCGCTCATCGTCAGCGTCGGCGACCAGCGCTTTGCCATTCCCCAGATGGCTGTGCTCGAGCTGGTGCGCGTGCGGCCCGGTGCCGAGCAACGAGTCGAGACGGTCAACGGCGCGCCCGTGCTCAGGTTGCGCGAGCGGCTATTGCCGGTGATGTCCCTTGCGCGCCTCCTCGGCCGCGCCGGTACGAAAGAGGATGACGACGGCTTCATCGTCGTCATCCAGGTCGGGCGGCAGCGCTTCGGGCTGCTCGTCGAAGGCGTCTTCCATACCGAGGAGATCGTGGTCAAGCCGATGTCGCGCAAGCTACGGCATCTGCAGGTGTTCTCCGGCAACACCATCCTGGGTGACGGGGCCGTGGTCCTCATCATCGATCCCAACGGCGTGTCGCGCATGCTCGGCGCGCAGGGGGTCGATGCGGCGGCCTTTGCCGATGCCCTGGCGGACATGGAGGAGACGCGGGAGGAGGAGGTCGAGGCCACGGCGCTGCTCGTCTTCCGCGCCGGCGGGCCCGGGCAGAAAGCGGTGCAACTCTCCCTCGTCACGCGGCTCGAAGAGATCGATGCGACGAGGATCGAGTGGATCGGCGACCGCCCCTTCGTTCAGTACCGTGGCCGCCTAATGCCACTCGTTACAGCCAGCGAGCGGCTGGTGATCCGCAAGGAGGGGATGCAGCCGATCCTCGTCTTCTCCGATGCCGAGCGGGCCATGGGGCTGATCGTCGACGAGATCGTCGACATCGTGGACGAGCGACTTGCCATCGATCCGGTACCGCAGCGTCCGGACCTCGTCGGTTCGGCCGTGGTGCGTGGGCAGGCGACGGAACTCCTCAATATCGCGCATTTCCTGCCGCTCGCGCACGAGGACTGGCTGCGCCGGGCGGCGCTGCCCAATGCCCCGGTGCGCACCGTTCTGCTCGTCGACGATTCCGACTTCTTCCGCGGCATGCTGGCCCCGGTTCTCAAGGCGGCCGGCTATCGCCTGGTGCTTGCCAGCAGCGTCGACGAGGCGCTCGAGGTGCTTGCCTCGCAACGTGTCATCGATGTGGTGGTGAGCGACATAGAAATGCCCGGAAAAACGGGCTTCGATCTCATCGAGAGCATGCGGATCGACCAGCGCACGCGGCATCTGCCGGTGATCGCTCTGTCGTCCTATATCAGCCCGGCCATCGTCGAGCGGGCGAGGCGCTACAGCGGGGTGGAATTCGTGGCGAAGTTCGACCGCGGCGGCCTGCTTGCGGCGCTGGCGGCGACCGTCGATGGTTATGGAGCGGCGGCATGAGCGCGATCGATCCCGCCATCAGCGCCAGCGCCGTCGACGATGGCATCCAGTATGTCACGGTGACGGTTGGCGAGCAGCTATTCGGCATTCCGATCGACCGGGTGCGCGATGTGTTCGTCGTCGGTGGGCTGACGCCCGTCCCGCTCGCGCCGCCCGAGATCCGGGGGCTCGTGAACCTCAGGGGCCGCGTCGTCACAGCCGTGTGCATGCGCCGCCGCTTGGGTCTGCCGGCACGTGAGGAGGGGGCGGGGGGGACCGTGATGGCCGTCGGCCTGGAACAGGGCGATGAGAGCTTTGGCCTGATCGTCGACGGGGTGGGTGAGGTGTTGCGCGTGCCGGCCGAGACGCGCGAGCCCAGACCGCCCCATCTCGGCGGCCGCTGGGCATCCCTGGCGTCGCACATCCACAGGCTGGACGACCGCCTACTCGTCGTGCTCGATGTGGATGCGGTGCTTGCCTTCGATGGGGAGGGAGGGGCCAGTTGATCTTTGTCCCCTATGCCGCCCTGGCCGGATATGATCGAGCGTTGACTGGGAGTCTCGCAGCATGAAGCATTGTCTTGTCGTCGACGACTCGGCGGTCATTCGCAAGGTGGCGCGCCGCATCCTCGAGGCGCTCGCCTTCGAGGTGAGTGAGGCCGAAGATGGGGCCCAGGCCCTCGCCCGATGCCAGCAGGCCATGCCCGAGGCCGTGCTGCTCGACTGGAACATGCCCGTGATGGACGGCTACGAGTTCCTCAAGGCGTTGCGCCAGTTGCCCGGTGGTGATCGTCCGAAGGTCATCTTTTGCACTACAGAGAACGACGTCGCCCATATCGCCAAGGCCCTGCAAGCCGGTGCCGACGAATACATCATGAAGCCCTTCGACAAGGACATCGTGGAAGCGAAGTTTCAGGAAGTCGGGCTGGTCTAAGGCGCTGCGCAAGGGCGGCAGGGCCGGCTGTGGCCGATCCGCGCCAGAGGCATCGGCGGGGGCGGTATCGTGATACGGGTCATGGTCGTCGACGATTCGGCCGTTGCGCGCGCCCTTGCGCTGCGCTGGCTGAGCGAGGAGCCTGGCATCGACGTGGTGGCCGAGGCCGAGACCGGCCGCGTCGCGCTGGCCCTTGTCGCGCGCGCCGACCCTGACGTCATCGTGCTCGACCTCGACATGCCGGACATGGACGGTTTGACCGCCCTGCCTGAGCTGCTCGCGGCGAGGCCCGGCGTCGCCGTTCTCGTTGTCTCGACGCTTACGCGACGCAATGCGGAGATCTCGCTGCACTGCTTGGCGCGCGGCGCGGCGGATTACGTGCCGAAGCCCTCTTCGCGTGGGGATGCGGAGGCGCTTGTTGCCTTTCGCAACGAACTCGTCGAGAAGATCCGGGCGATCGCAGGGCGTGGGGCGAATCCGGATGCCGCTGCCGGGCCTCCGCGCCTTGCCGCGTCCCGTTCCGTTGCCACGAGGCCGGCTTGTCTTGTTGTGGGCGCCTCGACCGGCGGCCCGCGGGCGATGATGCGCCTGATCGGCCAGTTGCCGGCATCTGTCCTCGCGCGCCTGCCGGTTGTCGTGGTGCAGCACATGCCGCCGATTTTCACGGCTGTTTTTGCAGAGCACCTCGCCGCCATCGCAGGCTGCGAGGTGCGCGAAGCGCGCGACGGCGAGGCTGTGCGGCCAGGCGTGATCCATGTCGCGCCCGGCGGGCTGCACACGGGGCTCGTCCGGCGGGGAGCCGACGTTCTTCTGCACGTCCATGATGGCCCGCCGACCAACGTCTGCCGGCCGTCCGTCAATGTCCTGTTCGAGGCGGCGGCCGCCGTCTACGGTGGCGCGGCGCTCGCCATCGTGCTCACGGGCATGGGCCGGGACGGGCTTGTCGGGGCGCGCAGCCTCGCGGCCGCCGGCGCGCCCATCGTGGTGCAGGACGAGGTTACCAGCATTGTCTGGGGTATGCCGGGTGCGATCGCGCGCGAAGGGCTGGCGCACGCCATTCTGCCGCTCGACCGCATCGCGCCGGCGATTTGCGTTTTCATGGAGGGGGGCGCCGATGACTGACGCCGATTTCGATTACCTGTGCACATTCATCCGCGCCCGCTCGGGCCTCGCGCTGACGCCCGAAAAACGCTATCTCCTCGAAAGCCGCCTGCAGCCGCTCGGTCGCACGCGGGGCTTCGAGACGCTGGAGGCGCTGGTGAGGGCGCTGCGGGCCGGCGGCGATGCGGACCTCGAGCGGGCCGTCGTCGAGGCGATGACGACCAACGAGACCTTCTTCTTCCGCGACAAGACGCCCTTCGACACGTTGCGCAACGACGTCCTGCCCCGGCTTCTGGAGGCGCGGGCCAGCACACGGATGCTGCGCATCTGGTGCGCCGCGGCCTCCACCGGACAGGAGCCCTATTCGCTCGCCATGATGCTCGATCAGATGGGCGAACGGCTCGCCGGCTGGCGCATCGAGATCCTGGCGACGGACCTTTCCACCCAGGCGCTTGAGCGAGCCCGCGCCGGGCTCTACAGCCAGTTCGAGGTGCAGCGCGGCCTGCCCGTCCAGCTCCTGCTGCGCTATTTCACGCAAGCGGGCGATCAATGGCAGATCGCGCCAGAGTTGCGTGGGCGCATCACCTTCCGGCCGTTCAACCTGATGCGTGACTTCGCGCCACTGGGCACGTTCGACGTCGTGTTCTGCCGCAACGTCTTGCTGTATTTCGACATGGCGATGAAGGCGGACATCCTGGCGCGGATCGGGCGGCAGATTGCGCCGGACGGCTGCCTGTTCCTCGGCGCGGCCGAGACGGTGATCGGCCTCGGCGAGGAGGTGGAGATGCATCCCACCCTGCGCGGCGTCTACGTGCCGCGGCGGCGCGGCGCGACACGGGCCGCGTGAACGGGGCAGCCGGCAGGGGCCATCGTCGCTGCCGGCCTCCATGGTGAGAGGTGGACAAGAAAAAAGCCCCGCGATGCGGGGCTTTCTGTCGTGGCGCCTCTTGCCGGTTGGGAGGCGGCCTCAGGCGGAGATGCGCTCCTCGATCTCGCCGGGCTCGCGCAGCACATAGCCGCGGCCCCAGACGGTCTCGATGTAGTTCTTGCCGCTCGAGGCATTGGCGAGCTTCTTGCGCAGCTTGCAGATGAAGACGTCGATGATCTTGAGCTCCGGCTCGTCCATGCCGCCGTAGAGATGGTTGAGGAACATCTCCTTGGTCAGCGTGGTGCCCTTGCGCAGGGAGAGGAGCTCCAGCATCTGGTACTCCTTGCCGGTGAGATGCACGCGGTTGCCTGCCACCTCCACCGTCTTGGTGTCCAGGTTCACCACGAGGTCGCCGGTCGTGATGACCGACTGGGCGTGGCCCTTGGAGCGGCGCACGATGGCGTGGATGCGCGCGACGAGTTCATCCTTGTGGAAGGGCTTGGTCAGGTAGTCGTCGGCGCCGAAGCCGAGACCCTTGACCTTGTCCTCGATACCCGCAAGGCCGGACAGGATCAGGATCGGCGTCTTGACCTTGGCGACACGCAGGCTCCGCAGCACTTCGTAGCCGGACATGTCCGGCAGGTTGAGGTCGAGGAGAATGATGTCGTAGTCGTAGAGCTTGCCGAGATCCACGCCCTCCTCGCCGAGATCGGTCGTGTAGACGTTGAAATTCTCGGACTTGAGCATGAGCTCGATGCTTTGCGCGGTGGCGCTGTCGTCTTCGATGAGCAATACGCGCATGTCAGGTCCCCAACCTCGCCCCGAGGCCCGCGCTGGCGGTGTCCCGGCTTTCCGACGCTGCCCGCGTTACGCCGCGGTGCTGGCGTCCGATCTTCCCACTCGTTCCGACTCGCGACGCTACGCCCAAATGGTTAACAAAAACTGATTCCCTCTTGCAAGAACCTCTCGTCGAAACATGTGAAAGTCGACGTAAAAGATTGAATCGCAGTCGGTTTCCAGTCTCTACGCAGTTAACGCAACGCATGAGGAAATCGGCGCAAGTGATTCATGTGACTCGCTTGCTCCGACACGGCAGGCCGCGCTGCCGGCAGAGCCGACGTAGCCGCAGTCTTAACGACCTCGGTAAATGAAAGGTTGACGGGTCCATCCTCGCCACAGGAGGGGGTCCATCCTCGCCCCCCGTTGGATAACTCGCGCACTTGCGGACGCTCCCGCAGGGGTTCTCCGGGTTGCGCTGTTGCAGGAATGTCGCAACGGCGATGTCATCGCCGTCGCCACGGCGGCGAATGCCGGAGAGTAAGGAAGAACTAACCTCCGTCGGCGATGGTTCGACAGGTCAGCGGCCTTTTTGCGGCGGCTGTGCCCCCGTCTTTGGCGGCTTGTCGAGGAGTAGTACAAGCGATGAAGTCGCGGAACACGCTTATTCGCCTGAAGCGCTTCCATGTGGAGGAGAAGCGCCGCAGGGTCCACCAGATCGAGACCATGTCGGCCGAGTTCACGCGCATGGCCGACGAACTGGCACGCGAGATTGCAGCCGAGGAAGCGCGGGCCGGCATCACCGATCCGGCTCATTTCGCCTATCCGACCTATGCGAAGGCGGCGGCGCAGCGGCGCGACAACCTGGTGCGCTCGGCCGAGGAACTGCGTGGTCAGCTCGACGACGCCCGGGCCGAACTCGACGAGGCTCTGGAGGAACTGCGCAAGGTCGAACTGCTCGACGATCGCGAGGCGGTTCGCGATTCCAACCGCGAGATCGTCGCCCACGCCTGAACGCGCCGGCGGTTCAGCGCGGCGGCGCGATCAGCGGAACGTGTGGCGCAGCCTCTGGCGGCAGCAGGCCGGCGAGACGCGGGTCTTCCATGACCTCGACGGCCCGCTTGTAGGGACGAAACCCCATCCGGACATAAAAGGGCAGGGCGCCGGGGTGGTCGAGATGGCAGGTGTGCACCATCAGCCGTCGGATCGGCCGAGACCACGCCCGGGCGAGGGCAAGCTGCATCAGCGCTCGCCCGGCGCCGCGGCCCACGGCTGCTTCCACGAGCCCGAAATAGACGATCTCGGCCTCGTCGCCGCCACGGAAGTCGAGCTCCAGCAGGCCGGCGTCCTCGCCGGCGAGCACGACGGCATAGGCCTCGACGTCCGGATCGGCGAGGATCCGGGCCACCTCCGGGATCGGCATTGCTAGGCGGCTGACCCACAGCCACGGTCCGCCGACGGTCCTGAACAGCCCAAGATAATGCTCGACATCCGGTGCATCGAGCCTCAGCAGGGACAAATCGACGCTGCCCATCCTGCCGACCGCCGGCGGCGCGGTCATCTCGAGGTAGGTGACGACCGTGGCGAGCTTGCCGGCGGGAATGTCGGTATAGCCGTCGCAAAGCATGGCCGGCGCTTCTCCTGATCTTGATCGGGCCCTTTTGCCGCAGCCCCTGGAGTCGGTGGCGGGAGCCTGCCCCAGCCCTTGCACGACAAGGTGCCCTGGCGTCAAGAAAGCCTTGCGGGCGCGCCCCCGGTCGGGCACAGATGCCGGCAGGGATTGGCGAAGAGTGCACCCCGCGGTGCATCCGGGACTGCACTGCGGAAGCATTTGGCAGCAGGGGCGAAGCTCAAGGATCGATGAAGAAGAAGCTCGAGTATGTCTGGCCGGTCATCGGCCTTGCTGCGGTCGTCTTTTCCGTCTGGCTCCTTTACCGGGAGCTGAAGGACATTTCTGCCAGCGAGGTGCTCGACAGCATCGCCGCCATCCAGCCGAAGCAGTGGCTGCTCGCCGGCCTGTCCACTATCATCGCCTATGGTGCGCTGGCCTGGTACGACCGCATAGCGCTCCTGCATCTTGGCAAGAAGCTATCCTGGGCTGTCATCTCGCTCGTCTCCTTCACGACTTACGCGCTGTCGCACAACATCGGCGCCTCGGTGCTGTCAGGCGCCATGGTGCGCCTCAGGGCCTATGGCACCATGGGGCTCAGCCTCGCCGAGGTCGGTGTACTCGTCGCTCTGTGCTCCTTCACCTTCGGTCTCGGCAGTGTCCTGCTCGGCGGGCTCGTGCTCGTCGGTGAGCCGGAGATCGTCAACCGGCTCGTCGAGGACGCGCCCATATGGTTGTCGCGGCTCGCTGGCATAGCCATGCTCGCCTTCGTTGCGCTCTACGTGCTCGGGTCGTGGCGTGAGTTCAAGCCGCTGAAGATCGGCAATTTCGCCATCTACTATCCGCGGCTCAACATCACGCTGCGCCAGCTGTTCGCGGCTCCGCTCGAGCTGCTCGGCGCCGCCGGCATCATCTATTTTGCGCTGCCGGAAGCCGGCAACCCGGGCTATTTCGTCGTCCTCGGCGTCTTCCTCGCCTCCTTTTCGGCGGCGCTCATCTCGCACGCACCCGGCGGCCTCGGGGTGCTCGAATTCGTCTTCCTCAAGGCGATGCCGGACATGGATCCGGCGGACGTGCTCGCGGCGCTGCTCGTCTTCCGGCTGTTCTACCTGCTGATCCCGCTCGCCTTCTCGATCGTCGTCGTGGTGCTGTTCGAGCGCTCGCGCATCGCCCGCACGCTCAAGGAGCGGGTCACGGCGAAGGTCGGCACCGGCAAGGCCGGCGCGTCGCGTTCGGGAGACGGCGCGTCCTGATGCCGGCGCTGCGCACGCGCCTGCGCCGGCTCGCCTTCGGTCTCGGTACCGTCACCGGTCTTGCGCGCCGCGGCTATTTCATCCCCTACCGGCACGCCCGCGAGGCACGCTCCGCACCCTATGCCGCGCTCGAACCTTTGTTCGCGGCCGCCGAGCCGGCGATGGAGGCGACGCTCGCGGCGATCGACGTGGTGGCGGCGGAGCTTTCCGCCATTCCGGCCGAGGGAGCGGGGCTGCGGTGGCGGCAGATGTGGTTTCCCCGGCTCGACGCGGCGGCGGCCTATGCCATCGTGCGCCGCGAGAAGCCGACGCGCATCGTCGAGATCGGCTCCGGCCATTCCACCCGCTTCATGGCCCGTGCCGTCGCGGACGGCGGCCTCGCGACCGCGATCACCTGCATCGATCCGGCGCCGCGCGCCGACATCACAGCCCTTACCGTGACGCACCGGCCGGTCGTGGTCGAGGATGTGGAGAGCGACGATTTTCCGCCATTGGCGGCGGGCGACGTCCTGTTCATCGATTCGAGCCACATCGCCATGCCGGGCAACGACGTCGACCGGCTGTTCCTCGACATCCTGCCGGGGCTGCCGGCCGGCGTCCTCGTGCATGTGCACGACATCTTCCTGCCCGACGCCTATCCGCAGGCGTGGGGCTGGCGCGGCTACAACGAGCAGATGCTCGTCGCAGCCCTGTTACAGGGCGGCGGCTATGACATCGTCTTCACGAGCCACTACGCCGCAACCCGCCTCGAAGGGGCGGTTGCGGCGAGCGCCGCAGGCATGCTGCCGCTGGTGGACGGTGCCTTCGAGACGAGCCTGTGGCTGCGCAAGCGCTGAGGAATCCGCTGGTTCAGGCGGGAGCGTTGCGCGCGATGCCGCTGCCGGCCTCCGGCACGGCAAAGCCGGCGGCCGTGTAATCGGCGAGCTTGTTGCGCAGGGTGCGGATAGAGATGCCCAGCATGCGCGCGGCATGGGTTCGGTTGCCGCCGCAGTGGACGAGCGTCGCGAGGATCAGTTCCCGCTCGACGACGGCCATGGGCTGGCCGACGAGCGCAAGCGCGGCGGGGAGGGTGGGCGGGAACTCCCGTGGGGTCGCATCGCTCATCGGGCCGCACCGGCATCGCATGCCGTCATCAGCGAAGGTCCGACAACGAACCGGCCATGTGCCCGATAGGCCCATGCCTGCCGATATGCCCATCCCTGCCGAAGCGACCCTGCGTGCCGTGAGGGCTTCATTCCCATACCACCGTCTCCGTGCGTGATGGCGCGAGCCGCAAGCCCCCGCCGCTGTGCGTGCGGATGTTTTCGCGCTTATGGTTAGGGAGCGGTTAAACGGCTCGCGACAATTGTCGTGTCCGGATGGCAAACGGTCACCGAGGGCGCCTGCCGTTGCTTCGGAAGCGGAAACGCCGACCCCTGGGCCGGCGTTTCCTTGTCTTTCCGAGGTTGCGTCCGGGACCGCACCACCCGGCGGAGACGGTTCACTGTCTGTAGTGCTGGATGCGCGTCGTCCGCAGGCCGGCGAGGCCGTGCTGGTCGATGGATTGCTGCCAGCTCAGGAACTCCTCCACCGTCAGCGTGTAGCGCTGGCAAGCCTCGTCGAGGCTCAGCAGGCCACCGCGTACGGCGGCGACGACCTCCGCCTTGCGCCGGATGACCCAGCGCTTGGTGGACGACGGCGGCAGGTCGGCAATCGTCAATGGACTGCCGTCGGGCCCGATGACGTATTTCACCCTCGGGCGTTGGGGTTCGGTCATGATACGCTCACACTAACTCGACTGACCAACGTCGAGAGGGAGCTTAGACCTGCGTGATTTAAGATTTGCCTAAAGCAAAGGCTGCAACGCTTCCTGGCCGATGAAGCCGTCACGACGCTGCGAAGGCGGCAGGAATTGCCCGGTCCTGGCAGAGCGAGACGTCCGCCGCCGCAAAGCCGACACACGGCGCGCCTAAGGGGAACACCGGGTTTTACTGCGCTTGTCGGGCATTATATGTATGCCCAAGCCAGCTGCACCCCCGCATTGCCGGGCGGGGAGGAGAGGATGAGCCATGCTCAACAGCCTTGATCTCGCCAAGCCACCCGCCGAGACGCGCGTGGTCGTCGCCATGTCGGGCGGGGTCGATTCCTCCGTCGTCGCCGCGATGATGAAGCGCGACGGCTACGATGTCATCGGCATCACCTTGCAGCTTTACGACCACGGCGCCGCAGTCCACCGCCGGGGGGCCTGCTGCGCCGGCCAGGACATCCACGATGCGCGCCGGGTGGCCGAGCGGCTCGGCATCGCCCATTACGTGCTCGATTACGAATCGCGCTTCCGTGACGCCGTGATCGAGCGTTTCGCCGAGAGCTATCTCGCCGGCGAGACACCGATCCCCTGCGTTGAGTGCAACCGGTCGGTGAAATTCGCCGATCTTCTGGAGACGGCGCGCGACCTCGGCGCCGACGTGCTGGCGACCGGCCATTACGTGGCCAGCCGCCTTCTGGCGAACGGCCGCCGCGGCCTCTTCCGCGCCGCTGACCCGGACCGTGACCAGAGCTACTTCCTCTATGCGACGACAGCCGCGCAGCTCGATTTCCTGCGGTTTCCGCTCGGGGACATGGCAAAGACCGAAACGCGGGCGCTCGCCCACGAATTCGGCCTCACGGTGGCCGACAAGGCCGACAGCCAAGACATCTGCTTCGTGCCCAACGGGCGCTATACCGACATCATCGAGCGGCTGAAGCCCGGCGCCGTGGCGCCCGGCGACATCGTGCACGTGGACGGCCGGGTGCTCGGCCGGCACGAGGGCATCATCCACTACACCGTCGGCCAGCGGCGCGGCCTCGGCCTGTCGGTCGGCGAGCCGCTATTCGTCCTCAAGCTCGATGCGGAGAAGGGCCGGGTCATCGTCGGTCCGCGCGAGATGCTCGGCACCGAGAGCATCAGGCTGCGCGACGTCAACTGGCTTGGCCCGGTGGCGCTCGACGCGCTGCCGCCCGAGGGCCTGGAGGTGGCCGTGCGGGTGCGCTCCACGCGCCAGCCCTGCCCGGCCTTCCTGCGACGCGATGCGGAAGGTGTGGAGATCGTGCTGGCCAGCGCCGAGGAGGGTGTTGCACCCGGTCAAGCCTGTGTCATCTACGATGGTGTAGATGGGCGGGCGCAGGTGCTGGGCGGCGGCACCATCCGCGCCACGCGCCCGATGCCGATGCGTGAAGCGCTCGGGGAGGGAGCGGCGGCCTGACGCGGACGGTTCGACGAGGGGGACGATGGCAGCGGCCGACATCCGGGGGCCTGATACGGCCTCGATGCGCAAGGCCTACGCGCGATGGGCGCCGGTCTACGATGTGGTCTACGACAAGCTGACGGCGCCGGCGCGCGAGCGGGCGGTTGCGGCTGCGCTCGCCTGCGGCACGCACATCCTCGAGGTGGGCGTGGGCACCGGCCTGTCGCTCGAGGCTTATCCGACGAGCGCGCGGGTGACCGGCGTCGACCTGTCCGAACACATGCTGCGGCGGGCGCAGCAGAAGGTCGACCGGCTCGGCCTTCGCCAGGTCGAGGCGCTCGCGGTGATGGACGCCTGCCGCCTCGGCTTCCCGGACGGGACCTTCGATGCCGTGGTCTCGCAGTTCGTCATCACCCTCGTGCCCGATCCCGAGGCCGCGCTCGACGAATTCGCGCGGGTGCTGCGGCCGGGCGGCGAAATCGTCCTCGCCAATCATTTCGGTGCTGCCGGCGGCGCGCTCGCCAGCCTCGAGGAGGCGGTGGCGCCGCTCGCCAGCAAGGTGGGCTGGAGCTCGGCCTTCAAGGCGGAGCGCATCGCCCGCTGGGCGCGCTCGCGCGGGGTGGCCGAAGTCGTCTCGCTCGAGTCGGTCTTCCCCGGCGGCTTCTTCAAGGTCATGCAACTGCGCAAGTTTGCCTGACCATCGGGGAAGGCGAGACACCGCGGGTCTCTCCCGGCGGGCAATCCAAGGGCGCACCGCCTGCTGCACAATGCGTGGAAAGCGCGCGAGCTTCCTTGACAGCCGCCGCGCCACCTCCTTATATCCCGCCGCACGGTGTCAGGCGCCGTGCCCGAACGGGGCGGAGTAGCTCAGCTGGTTAGAGCAGCGGAATCATAATCCGCGTGTCGGGGGTTCGAGTCCCTCCTCCGCTACCACCTCAAGAGCCACACCGGCGCGGCGATATCGTCCGGATGGCGCGATCGGGGCTCCGGTCAAAGCCGCAAGCCTTCCCTTGATTTCGACGATGGGCGCCTCGTAGCGAGCGCCAGGTGTGACGACGACGCTGTCGACGAGCGCGCGGAACGCCGCGATGACGTCCTGATCCTCGTCTTCGATGGCGTCGCGAAGGACAGTCGACAGCGACTGGACGGCCTTCCGGTAGGCCTCGACGGCCTCGGGGTGGAGCTCGACAATCGTCAGCTCTCGCATGGCTACGTCGAGGCGCTCCTCGAGCACCGCCTT
>NZ_LIOL01000009.1 GCF_001418005.1 Chelatococcus sambhunathii
CGCGCTCCGCCATCAGGCGAAGCACAGCCTCCCGGCGCGCTGCAGGCCCGATCAGTTTTTTCCCAGAAGGTCCTTCAGGGCCGAGACGTCCAGCATCGACTCCGCCAGCAGCTTCTTCAGCCGCCGGTTCTCGTCCTCAAGCGTCTTCAGCTTCTGCGCGTCCGACACGCTCATGCCGCTGTACTTGGCCGTCCAGCGATAGAAGGTCTGCTCGCTGATCCCGTGCCGCCGACACACCTCCGCCGTCGGGCTTCCGGCCTCCTGCTCCCGCAGCACGCCGATGATCTGCGCCTCGTTGAACCTGCTCTTCTTCACGTCCGTCTCCTCTAGGTGACGGACTCTCACTCAAACCGAGGGATCAGGAAGGGGGCAGGTCATCGGAAACCTCATGCGGCGATCGCGCGAGCCACCGCTTGAGCGACAGCGCGGCCCATCGCTAGCGGAACGCGGTTCCCCACCGCTTTGACCTTGGCCGCGACGGTGAACGGCGGCAGATCGAAATCGTCCGGCAGGCCTTGCAGGCGACAATGGTTTCGGAATGCGTCGGCCGTCTTGTAGCCGTAGTTTCGCAGGGCGCTTCTTGCACTTCGCTTCTTCTTTCCGGACCCGCCGATGGCGACGGGCACGGGACGACTGCCGCCCGACGCCAAGGCGGAATGTTCCGGATCGGGCTTGTGCAACGCGAGGGTTTCGACATTCAATCGCCGGCCGTCGTGCGTGCCGAAGGAAAACCGCCGAAGATCGGTGAGCCAGAACAGCTTCGTCACCTTCCAGCGCCTTTCGTCTGCCGTGCGATGGCGATGGCAGAGAGATCCTTTGCCATGTCGATCGGCGCGCCCGCGGCCTTGCGCTCGGAGTAGCGGTCGGTCAGCGTCCGGACGTGGGGGCGCAGGAGCACCGTGAAGCGCACGAGTTCCTCGACGACGTCGACGATCCGCTCGTAGTAGCTCGATGGCCGCATGCGTCCGTTCTCGTCGAATTCCTGGAACGCCTTGGCGATGCTCGACTGGTTCGGGATGGTGAACATCCGCATCCAGCGGCCGAGAAGGCGCAGCGTGTTGACTGCGTTGAAGGATTGCGAGCCGCCCGAGACCTGCATGACGGCCAGGGTTCGTCCCTGAGTCGGGCGCAGGCCGCCGATGCTGAGCGGCAGGTGGTCGATCTGCGTCTTCATCACGCCCGTAATCTGCCCGTGCCGCTCGGGGCTACACCACACCTGTCCCTCCGACCACATGGCGAGTTCGCGCAGTTCGCGCACGGCGGGATGATCATCGCCTTTGACCTGATCCGGCAGCGGCAGGTCAGACGGATCGAAGATGCGCGGCTCGGCGCCGAAATGCCGTAGCAGTCTCGCTGCCTCTTCGACCACAAGACGTGAATAGGAGCGTTCGCGGAGCGAACCGTACAGCAGCAGGATGCGCGGCGGATGGCCCAGCCCGCCGTTCGGCAGGTCGAGCGCCGGATGACCCGGAGCGTAACGCCGGTCCAAGGCGGGAAGCGTGTCAGGATCGGGAAGCGTGCGCGTTCTCATATCTTTTCCATGTCGTGGGGGCCACTCGAAGGCGCCTGGTGCCTTCGCGGCCCTTGATCGCTCCGGATCGTGCCAATGATGTTGCCCAGAACCGGATGACGTCCCCGCCGGCCACGCTGCTTGACCATGTCGATGAGCACGAAGGCGGAAAGGCCGAGGAGGCCCGCCACGGCCACGCTCCACAACGAGGTTTCGACGGCCGTTCGCGACATCAGGAGGGCAAAGGCAAACGGGCCCAGAGCCGAGGTGAACTGGCGCGCGGCGGAAACCCATCCGAGCCTGGCGCCATAGCTGTCGCGGCCGAACAGCTCCAGCGGCAGCGTGCCGCTCACGATGCTGATGAGACCCGAGCCGAGCCCGAAGAGGACCGCGAAGAGGACGGCACCGGCCAGCCATGGGGCCGTCGCGGCGAGAATGGCGACGCCGAGCGCAAGAAGCACGGCGGCGATGGTGGCGAGATGCGTCTGAGCCAGCCGGCCGCCGAACAGCATGTTGACGAGACGGCTGGCGACCTGCGCCGGTCCGAACAGCGTCGCGATGAAGAGCCCTGCAGCGCCAAGTCCGAGCGTCGCCATGAGGGGCACCATGTGCATCAGGAGCGCCGAGAGGACGAAGCCTTCGATGGCGAAACCGGCAAGCATGAGAAGGAAAGCCGTCCGCCGCGAGCGCGCGTCGAGCGTGCTGCCTTCATTTGCCGCCGGTCCCGCAACGGGGGCCACCTCGGGAGGAGAGGGCGCCAGTCGGGACCCACGGCGCGCGATGCGCAGGAGAGCCCAGTGGATCGGCATGCACAGGCCAAGATTGAGGGCGGCGAACACGCCATAAACCTCCCGCCAGCTCAAGTGAGCGTGAAGGGCCGATGTCAGGGGCCAGAACAATGTCGAGGCAAAGCCGGCGATCAGCGTCAAATGCGTGATGCTGCGCTGAGCCTGTGGCGAGCCCGCCTGCACGATGGCAGCGAAGGCCGCGCCATAGAGCACGAAGCAGGAGGTGAGCTCCATGGCGAGAAGAGCGGTCACGAAGGTCACGCGCCCGGGCGCCAGGGCACATAGGACAAACGCCAGCGCCGCGGCAGCCGAACCGATGGTCATGAGCCATGCAGCGCCGACGCGGTCCATCCAGCGCCCTGCCGTCGGGGCAAGCAGGCTGCCGGCAAGGAGGGACGCCGACAGCGCCGCGAAGATCCATTGTTCCGAAAGAGTGAACTCCCGCGCGATCGCCGGCGCCAGGACGGGAAAGCTGTAGTAGAGCGTGCCGTAGCCGATGATCTGGGTCAGGCCCAGAGCCCAGATAGCCCAGACGGGAAATGCGCGATCACGCATCGAGCACCGCCGATCGGGCCGCTGAACCCTGCGCCCCGCAGCCGCAACCCGCACGCCCCGACTGTCTGGCCTCGGCATCGGCAACGCAGCAGACCTCGACGTCCTCCGGCGCCGGACCGCCGCAGCAGCCGGCAGCCGTTTGCGTGGTCCCGGCGACCTGCGTCGTGCATACGCCCGTCTCCGGCAGCACGAGATGCACGTCATCCGCCGCGGCCATGTCGCCGGCAAGCGCGGCGGCCACGGAACGGACCTGCTCATAGCCGGTCAGCAGCAGGAAGGTGGGCGCACGGCCGTAGCTCTTGATGCCCACCGTGTAGAAGCCTGGCTCGGGGTGGGAGAGCTCGCGGTGGCCGTGCGGCGGTACGGATCCGCAGGAATGCACGTTCGGATCGATGAGCGGACCGAGCGCCCGGGCGCTTTCCAGCCACGGATCGAGATCGAGGCGCAGTTCGCGCGTCAGCGACAGGTCCGGCCGCTGGCCCGTGGCGACGACGATGCGGTCGATAGGCCCGAGGCGGCGCTGACCGTCGGCTGTCTCGCCGGTCACGACGAGGCGGCCGGCCTCCTCGTGCAGCCCGGTGATGGCAAAGCCGGTGGCGAGGGCAACACGGCCGCTTGCGACGAGCCGGCGCATCTCGGCGCCGAGTTCGCCACGCGCCGGCAGCCGGTCGGCGCTGCCGCCGCCGTAGACGCGCGAGAGATCGCGGCCGCGCGTCGCCCACAGGATCGATGTCGACGGCTCGGCCTCGGCGAGACGGGCAAGATCGAGCAGCACATTGGCCGCGGAATGGCCGGCGCCGACCACCAGTGTGGTCGCTCCGGCAAAGAGGTCACGCTTCCGTCCGGCCACATCCGGGATGCCGTAGGCGATGCGCCCGGCGAAGGCCGCCTCGCCCTCCACGGCGATGCCGCTGGCTCCGAGCGGATTCGGCGTTCTCCAGGTGCCGGAGGCGTCGATGATCGCCCGGGCAAGGTCCTGTCGGCGGCCGCCGGGTGTTTCGACCGTCACGACGAACGGACGCTCCGCCCGGCCGCGGCTGACGACCTTGTCGAGACCTTGCCGCGACACAGCCGTGACGCGGGCATCGGTCTCGATGACGCGTGCAAGCGCCGGCACCGCGGCCAGCGGCTCGAGATAGTGGGCAACGATCTCGCCGCCGGTCGGGAAAGCCTCTGCCGGCGGCCGGTGCCAGCCATGCCTGGCGAGGAGAGCGGCTGCCGTCTCGTCGACGCAGTACCGCCAGGGTGTGAAAACCCGCACATGACCCCACTCGCGCATGCTGGCGCCAACGGTGGGCCCGGCCTCATAGAGTTTCACCGGCACGGCGCGGGCGATGAGATGGGCCGCCGCGGCAAGGCCGACCGGACCACCGCCGATGATGGCAACGGGCAGGGTCTCGATGGACATATTCGATCCTCCCAAAAATATCGAATTAGCGGATGTGAAAAGACAGCCTCAGGCCGCCTTTCCCTCTTCCCTGGTGCAGGCCGACTCGATGCAGCATTCCTCCGTAAGGAAGCTGATGAGGCTATCCATGGCCGGATAATGCGCCCGGCAGATGAGCGTCGTTCCCTGGCGCTCCTGCGTCATGAGCCCCGTTGCAATGAGCCGGTGCAGGTGGTGCGACAGCGTGGAGGCTGCAATCCCGAGCCTCTCCTGCAGGCGGCCGACCGGTAATCCCACGCCGCCCGCGCGCACAAGCGTTCGATAAACCTCGAGCCTGGTCGGATTGCCCAGCGCTTCGAGTTGCTGGGCTGCTTCTTCGATCTTCATGGAAATAAGCTATGCTTCCGGCTGAGCCGCGTCAATAGTTATTTCGATATAAGTCGAATTTTTATGCAGTCGCCGCGCGCCCCGCCAGGCGCCTCGAGCCCTTATCCGCTGCAATGGCTACTGGGGTTCGCCGTCCGCTGCGAAGGACCGCAGATAGGCCGTAAGATCCCTGACCTCCTGCTCGTTCCTGATGCCGGCGAAGACCATCTTCGTTCCCTTGATCGCGCCGCGCGGGTCCTTGATGTAGTTCGCGAACGTCTCTTCGGTCCACGTGATCCCGGATTGCTTGTTGGCCGGCGAGTATGTGTAGCCTTCGACGGAGCCTGCGGTGCGGCCGAAAAGCCCGTTGAGCTGCGGGCCTATCTTGTTGGGCGCGTTCGGCCCGACCGCGTGGCATGCGCTGCATTTGTTGAAGACGCGTTTTCCCGCCTGCGCATCCTGCGCGACGGCGAGGCGGGGGTCCAGGAGAAACATGGCGGCGAACGCGAGCGTGAGCAGTCTTGTCATCGGGAGCCTGTGCTTCAAGGGACCGGAAGGCGCGATATGCCC
Organism: Chelatococcus sambhunathii; assembly: GCF_001418005.1. Lineage (GTDB taxonomy): Bacteria > Pseudomonadota > Alphaproteobacteria > Rhizobiales > Beijerinckiaceae > Chelatococcus_A > Chelatococcus_A sambhunathii. Next base: position 5,177 of record NZ_LIOL01000009.1, read on the forward strand.
GCCTGAGCGACGGGCACGAAGCCCACGGGTGCCGAAGCGCCCGTGGGCCGCGAAGTTGCGGGAGGATCAAGCTGGGCTCGCCGGATATTCCGGCGACTTGAACGACAGATGCCGAACACCGTCCGGTGCATCCGCGATCTTGCGGATATTGCCCCAGGTCTGCTTGTAGTTGGGGATGATGAACTCGTTCACGCCGGCCGAGACGACATTGCCCTGCACGCCGGCGGGATAGGCAAAGAGCATGAACACCTGTTTGCGCCGTGCCGTGGGGGTCGGATAGACCATCGCCTGGGTCGAGCCGTTGTCATTGTAGACCTCGACGAGGTCGCCTTCCTTCAACGTTAGCTCCGCCATGTCCTGCGGGTTCATCTCGATGAAGGGGTAGGGCCAGCGGTCCATGACGAACTCGTTCTCGACGTCGAGATAGGCGCTCTGCCACACGTCGTTGGTGCGGCCGTTGTTGATGAGAAAGGCGAACTTCTCCTTCTCGGCCTCCTTTCCGGCCGCCTGGAGGCCGCGCCATGCGGTCTCCATGAACTGCGCCCTGCCGTCGGGCCGGTTGAACTTGCCGTCGGCATAGAGCCGCTTGGTGCCGACGATCCGGCCATTCTCGACGGCCACCGCCGGCTCCTGGAAGCCGTTGGTGCCCATCGCCCGCAGCCGCTCGTAGGTGACGAACGCGCCGCCTTTCTCATGGGCGTGGTAGCCGTCCATGAAGGCGTCTTCCTCGCTCTTCCAGTCGAAGCCCTTGAACTTGTCGGCGGTGTCCGTCTTGCCCGCAGCGCGGAAGACGCGTTCGAGATGGTTGGCGAGCCGCGCTGCGATCAGGCAGTCGGGCAACGCCTGGCCCGGCGGATCCATGTAGCGCTCGGTGAGCCGCATGCGCCGCTCGCCGTTCATGGAGGTGAGGTTCATCTCGCCGGAGGTGGCCGCCGGCAGGATGACGTGGGCCGCCTCGCCGATTTTCGTCGGCACGATGTCGACGTCGACGCTGAACAGTCCACCCTGCCGGATGGCGCCCATGATCGCGGCGACCATCGCCTCTCGATCACCATAAGGGACGGAATTGATAGCGTCTTTCACGAGGTCGGTGCGCTTCTTGTAGACGCGCTTGAACTCCATGGCGTTGAGCGTCGTCTTGTAGTGGTCGCAGGCCCAGACGTGATGGACGCCGCCCTTGCCTTCGATGAGGAGCTTGTCGACATAGGCCGCCGGCCGGCCGACATGGGCATCCGACGGGCGTGAATAGCCCTCCTGGTGGCCGCCCATGCGCACGCAGCCGCCGCCCGGCCGCCCGATGTTGCCGGTGGCGAGGGCAAGGTTCACCAGTGCGCCATTGGTGCGGTAGTTGTCGTTGCCCCAGATCAGCCCCTTCTCATAGGCGAACATCGTGCGCCGGCGGACGCCACCCGCTTTGGGCCGGGCGATCCATTCGGCGGCCTTGACGATGTCCCCTGCGGCGAGGCCCGTGATCCGCGCCGCCTCCTCGACGGTCATCCTGTTCGCCGTCAGTGCCTTTTCGAAGCCACTCGTCGAGGCGTCGATGAAAGCCTTGTCCGTCCATCCCTTGTCAGCGATGTGGGTGAGCAGCGCGTTGAACAGCGCGAGGTCGGTGCCTGAATTGATGGCAAGGTGCAGGACGTTGTCCTTGCCCGCCTCCACCTCGCAGGCATTGACCGTGACCGTGCGGCGGGGATCGACGATGATGATCCGGGCGCGGTCCACCGGCTCGCTGCCGAACTCGGCCTGCTTTTTGGCGAGCGACGTGCCGCGCAGGTTCGGCACCCAGTGGTTGAGGAAATAGTTGGTCTGCGTCTCGAGCGCATTGGTGCCGACGGCGACGATCGTGTCGGCGAGTTCGGCATCCTCGTAACAGTTGTTGAGTTCGCCGACGCCCATGTCGCGGCTGGCGTGGACCTCCGAATTGTAGGCCGGCCGGTTGTGAATGCGGATGTTCTTCACCTTCATAGCGCCGAAATAGAGCTTGCCGGTGCCCCAGGTGTTCTCGTAACCGCCCCCCGCGCCGCCGTGGTCGAAGGCCGAGACGAAGAGCCCGTCCTCGCCCTGCTCGTCGATGACCGCGGCGGTTACGCGCGCCACGAGGTCGAGCGCATCGTCCCAACTTGTCGGCTGCAGTTGCCCGTAGCGCCAGACGAGCGGATCGGTGAGCCGGTGCAACTGCGTGTTGCGCTGGCGCGAATAGCTCATCTCCGCCATGCGCGCCCCGCGCACGGAGCCGAGGCCGGAATTGACGACGCACTCCTTGTCCGGCTTGATGACGAGATGGACGTCCCGCCCGTCCTGCCGGACGATGTTGTACATCGACGGCGCGTACCAGGCGGCGGTCTCCGCCTCCTGCTGCGCGGTGAGGTCGGTGCCGAACTTGTTCTCGGATGGAGCCGTGCCGCCTTCGTAGCGCGCATCCCAGGTGTAGGCCTTGTAGCCGCAGCCGACGATGCAATAGTGGCAGACGACGTTGTGTTCCTTGGCGTCGGCCGGGACGATGGGCAGCCGGCCGATCTGACGCTTGTAGGCCATTCTCCCCTCCCTCACAGCACGTTCGACAGGCGGCCGTAGATGAGCTCGTCGACTCCCTCGGCGTAGATGTCGCCCTTCTCGTCGACGCGCAGCGCGTATTGCGGCAGGTTCTGGGTCGCGTGACCCCAGATCTGCTGCCCGCCGCGCTCGCAGTCGAAGCGCGAATAATGGCCGGGGCAGTTGAGCGTCTTGTCCGCGGCGTCGTAGGCCATGGGGAATCCTTTGTGCGGGCACAGGATGGTAAAGCCGACAATGTCGCCGTCGGGACCGACGCCCGTCGGCACACGCGTGCCGAGCTTGATCAGCACGCCCGGCGCTTCGTCATCCGGATAGGCGACGTCGAGGGGTTCGTTCACCTTGAGATCGCTCACATTGGCGAGCCGGTTCGGTGGATAGCTGACGAGGGCGGCGCCGGGTGTTGCCTTTGCCTCCGGCGCCAGCACCGACGCTGCCGCGGCGCCGGCCGTCATGGCGCCCGCCCCGGTGAGGAAGCGCCGCCGGCCCACGTCGATCAACCTGTCGCATCGTTTCATCGCTGTCCCCTTCGGCATGGACGATCATGGTCGGGGAGGCTTCTGCAGGATGTGGGCCAGCGCGAAAACGATTTACGTATCAGTCGGATGGGCGGCGAGGGCGCAGGTGGCGCCCGGTCTTGTGTCCGGGTTTCCGAACATGGTGCGGTGCCGAAGGTTCGGGATGCCGAACATGCTGCCTGCTACTGCACCGCGATGCTGAGGCGGCGCATCTTTTCCCACAGCGTCGTGCGGCCGATGCCGAGGAGCCGGGCAGCCGCAGCGATCTCGCCCCCGGTCGCGGCAAGGGCCCGCACGATATGGCGACGTTCCGCCTCGAGCCTCGCATCCTCGAGGGAGCCGAAGCCGGACAGCCCCGGCCCGCCGTATTCCGCCAGGTCGGGAAAGAGATCGCCCGGCATGAGCCAGGCACCGAGCGCCAGGGCCATCGCCCGCTCCATCCGGTTGCGCAGCTCGCGGATGTTGCCGGGCCAGGCATGGGCCCGTGCCGCTTCCTCCGTCAGGGCGCTGATCCCCTTCACCGATGTCTCGTGACGTTCGGCGAATTCCGTGAAGAAGCGGTTCATCAGCCACGGAATGTCGTCGGGCCGGTCCCGGAGCGCGGGCATGCGGACGGTGACCACATTGATGCGATAGTAGAGATCCTGCCGGAAGCGCCCGGCTTCGACGAGAGCCGGCAGGTCCGCATTGGTCGCCGCGAGGATACGGCCGTCGAAGGCGACCGGCCGCTCGCCGCCCACCCGGTGGAAGCTGCGCTCCTCGATGAGACGCAGCAGCTTGGCCTGCAGCTCCGGACGTAATTCGCCGATCTCGTCGAGGAAGAGGACACCGCCGGCTGTTCGCTCCGCATAGCCGACGTGGCGCTGAATGGCGCCCGTGAAGGCGCCCTTCTCATGGCCGAAGAGCTCGCTCTCCATCAGGTCGGCCGGGATGGCGGCGCAGTTGACGGCGACGAAGGGCTTCGCGGCAGCCTCCGAGCGGGCATGCAGGAAGCGGGCGGCGACATCCTTGCCCGTTCCGGTTTCGCCGCAGATGAGGACGGGCGCCGCCACGCGGGCGAGGCGGGACAGCAGCCGCTCGACCTCGCCCATGGCCTGCGATACGCCGAGGACAGGCGTATCGTCGCCTGGGGTGGGGCGGACGAGTTCCGCCAGCCGCACGAGGAAATCCTCGAGGTCGAAGGGTTTCGTCACGTAGTTGGCGGCACCGGCACGCATCAGCCGCACGGCCTGGTCGATATCGCCGAAACCGGTGATAAACAGGAACGGCGGAGCATCCGGCCGTCGGGCGATCTCGCGAAAGAGGGTCTCGCCGTCGATATCCGGCAGCCGTATGTCGCAGACGACAGCCCGAACACGGGCTTCCCTCAGGGCCGAGACGGCCTCGCGCCCGCGCTGCCACCAGCGGACGGTGAGACCTTCGAGCGAGAGGCGCTGCACGAGGCTCTCGCCCATGATGGGGTCGTCCTCGACGAGCGCGATGGTGACGGGCTCAAGCGACATCGGACAGTTCCTCGCCGGATCGCAGCGGGATAATGAGCCGCAGCACCGTGCCGCCTTCCCCGGGGCGGTCGACCTCGATACGGCCGCCAAGCTCGCTCACGAGGCGCCGGGTCGTCCAGAGGCCGAGCCCGAGCCCGCCGTCGCGCAGCGGCGTCGCTGCTGCCGGCCCCGTAAGAACCTGCGCGGCCGCCTCCGGCAGGCCGGGACCTCGATCACGCACCGAGGCAACGAAAAGGTGGCCGCTCACCTCCGCTGACAGGAAGACGCTTGCCCCTTCAGGTGAGGCCGCCACGGCGTTCAGCAATAGGTTGAGGATGGCTTGCCGCACGGGCGTACTCGGCAGCGGCACCGTGCCGTCGAGGCCGTTGTCAAGCAACACGCCGACAGCCTTGCGCCGCGCCTCCGGTGCAATCAGAAGTTGAAGATCGGCGAGATCCGACGCGGCGAGGTCGCGCGCACGCTTCTCCTCGCGGTAGGCGGCCAGCGTGGTGCGCACCACGTCTCGGATGCCGAGAAGACCACGGTCGAGCAAGCCGATGGCATTGGCGCGGACATGTGCGAGATGGCCGTGGGTTCTGAGCGTCGCAAGGGCGTTGAAAAGACCGCCGAGCGGGTTGTTGATCTCGTGCGCAAGGGCCGAGGCGAGGCGCCCGAGGCTGCCAAGGCGCTCCTCTTCGGCGAGCTTCTTCACGAGCGTCTCGCGCTCATCCATGGATGCCGCCAAAGCGTTGTAGGCGCGGAAGAGACGGCCGAATTCGCCACGCTGGCGCATGACGACATCCTCGGCGATGGGCACTGCGGAAACGCTGCGAGCAAGCCCCAGATGGTTGGTGAGGATGGTGACCGGCCGCATCATGCGCGCCATGAGGAACCAACCAGCGGTTGCCAGGACGAGCGTGAGCAGCCCGTTTGTCGCAACAAGTGCGAACATGACGCTGCGCCGCTCGGCGGCGAGATGCCGCGTGTCGAAGACCGCCTCGATGAAGCCGACCGTCTGCCCCGGATAGGACAGCTTGCGCACGGCCGTCGCCGTGTCAGCCCCTGCTTCGAAGCTGAAGCTGTCGGCACCGGCCACCTGCACGCGCTGGCGCTCCTCGTTCAATGATCCCACAGGATACCGACGCGGATCGGAGGCGGCGATCACCCGGCCGTCGGCATGGCTGACGACCGTCTCGAGCGGGCGCAGGCTCCTGTGCAGGTCCCGTGCGCGTTCGATCGCATCGAACACCTCCCAGGTATCGTCGCGCAGCATGGAGGGCGCGACAGCCGAAGACAGGCCGTCGAGATAGCTCTGGGCGAGATCGCGCAGGTGCCGCTCCTGCGTGTCGGCAAGCCGGGCGAGGACGCGTTCGGAGAGGATGAGGCCGACGAGCACCATCAGGCCGGCGACGGCCAGCGGCACCTTCGCTGTAATGGGCCAGGAGCGCGGATCGAGGCGGCCGAGCATCGTTCAGCCCGCCCGCGCCAGAAGGTCGACCTTGGCGGCAATCGCATCGAACAGGCTCGCTGGTTCGCGGGCGAAGCCGTCAAGACGCAGCATGGCGAGGACCGCGTGGCCGTCCGGATCCGCCGGCATCGCAAGGAGCGCCCCGGCGAGCTTCGCGAGCCGGGTCTCGTCGAGTGGTGTGCGCGGCGCCGCAACGGGCGGAAAGGCAAGCCATTCCGATCGCCGCAGAACGCGCGTGCGCCCCGTCAGCTCGGGCTCGATCTGGACCATGACCTCATAGACATAGCCGTCGACCGAGCCCGATCCCGCGAGGCCGCTCGCCACAGCGCGGATGACGTTGCGATGGCCGTAGGTGAAGAATGCTCGGGCGAAGAAGCCTTCGGGCCGCACGCCCATCTCCGCCAGCAGGGCGCGCGTGACCAGGAAGCCGGAATTGGAATCGGGATCGGAGAAGGCGTGGATGCCGCCGGCGAGATCGGCGACGCTACGTGCCTCGCTGTCATTGCCGACGATGACATAGGATTGATACAAAGGGCGCGAGCGCCACAGCGGCACGGCGACCAGCTGCAGTTCGCTGCGGTGCGTGACGAACGGGTAGCCGCAGATCCACGCCGCGTCGATCTGGCGCGTGGTCAGGAGCGCCGTGATTTCCTGATAAGTCCGCCGCGTGATGAGCCTGACCGGATGGCCGGTGGCACGTTCGAGATAGCTCTGAAGCCGGGCGAGCAGCTCGAGATCGTTGTTGAGGAAGACCGGCGTCAGGCCGAAGCGGATCTCCCCGATGGGCGCGGCCTCGCTCGCGCCGGCCCGGCAAGCCACGAGGGCAGCGGCCAGAACGGCAATAACCCGGCGACGATCCGGCGGGGCCGAACCTTCCGCGCGCATGTCGCCTCCCCTCGTTCTTTGTTAATTGTACAAAATGATAGCCCCGACCATCCCAGACGGGAACCCCGGACAGTGCGCGACCGAGAACACTTGCGTCGCAGGTTCGAGGCCGCCGTCGGGGACTGACTGGCGAGCGCGTCCAGTTGCTCGGGCGAGGTCATGCAAAGTGGTCCGCAGCCTCGTTGCGGAGTCTCGGCACGACCGACAGCGTTGAGGACTGGCAAAGCTGCCTTGCCCTGGCGGATCGGCTCGGCTGGCGCCGCGTCGGGGCGACGCTGGCTCCGGCATCTCAGCGGCCGATCAGGCGCATCTGACACACCGATGCGCGGCGGGGTCGATGTCCAGCCGCCGCATGCCGATTTCCTCGCCGCATTCGGTGCAATAGCCGTATTCCCCGGCTGCGAGGCGCGTCAGCGCGTGCTCGATGCGGACCTTCTGGGCCTTCAACCGGCGCTCGTAGGCCTGGGCCATGGCCTGCGCCTGCATGGCGTCCATGCGGCTGAGCCGCCCGACACTCTGCTGGTCGAGCTCGACAGGTGCCACATTGGCGGCCTGGGCCTCGATCTCCGCATTCGTTTCCTCCAGCGCCCGTTCGAGCCGGGGACCGAACAGTGCGCGCATTGTCCTGTCGTATTCCTCTCTCAATGGATCCTCCCTTGCCTTGCCATCCGTCCCGTCCGCGTCTGCGGGTAATGCCGAACTTCTCGCGCTTTCCAAAATAGATCGATTATTGCTCATAATTGTGCATTCTGCAGGGCATGTCGTCCGGTTTGTTTTAGCCTAAGTTTGAGCAAGAAATTGGTTTGTGGTTCAGAATAACACAGTGACCGGGTGTGAAAGGGCGTGTTCACCGGTGAGCCTCATGCGGCTCGACGCGTGATGGACTGGGATGGATTGCTTGTTGTTGTATCCGTGCGTTGCCATGTTCGATGCCTCGATTGCGGTTGGGCCTCAGTGGCGCCTGCTGTTTCGGCTCGTTTCGCATCTCGTCCGCATGGCCGACGTCCCCTGCCAGATGCGACCGTCGTCCAATCCGGCAAGTACTCCGCCGTAGCGCGCTGAACGCCGCCTGCGTCCTCACCTATGCCCGGAGATCACGATGATGAATGCGGCCCCGCAGCCGCAAACGGCACGCATTGCACGCGCCTGCCCTTTGTGCGGAAACGAGAGGAAACGAAAGAAGCTGCAGCGCTATTCGGATGAGCGATGGTCGGTCGTCGCGTGCCCGATCTGCGACTTCGTGCATCTGTCGCACGCGCCGCCGCTCAAGGCACTGGAAAGCGAGCTTGCCTGGGAGAAGAGCTTTCATGTTGAGCGCGACAGGCGCAGGAAGCGCAATCCGCTGTGGCAGGCGCTGGATCATGCGACACGATGGAGGCTGAGACTCGGCCGGGCAGCGTCGCCTGCTGGAAGGATCGCGCGCTCCGCCGCGCGCGGCGCCGTGCTCGATCTGGGCTGCGGCACGGGACGCCATCTGGAAGACCTGCCGGAGGGCTACACACCCTATGGCGTGGAGATCTCGCGCGAGCTCGCGGAGATATCGGACCGGCTCTTTCGCGCGCGCGGTGGCCGCACGGTGCAGGCCTCGGCACTCGACGGATTGCGGGAGTTCGATGATGGCTTCTTCTCGGGAGCTCTGTTGCGTTCGTTCCTCGAGCACGACATCCGACCGTTGCCAATTCTGGAGGAGCTCAACCGCGTGCTCGTGCCGGGCGGTGTCGCGCTGGTCAAGGTGCCCAATTTCGCGAGCATCAACCGATTGATCATGGGGCAGCGCTGGTGTGGCATCCGTCTTCCGGATCATGTCAATTACTTCACGCCGGGAACGCTCAGGCGTATGGCCGGTGCGGCCGGCTTCAACGTGCGGTTCGATCTGCTGACGCTTGTGCCGACCTCGGACAACATGTGGGCGACATTGGTGAAGCCTCCCATCGCGTAGCGGTCGGCCCTTCTCGCTGTGTCCTAGAATCGCGCCAGCCGACGCAGTCGCGGCATGAGCACTCCCAGGCATGCCGCGGCGGCAAGAGCATAGGCCACCATGGCGAGATATTGCAGAGCAAGCGGCGCGCCCAGATCGAGTAGAACGCCCATGAGCCCCGGCGCGAGTGCCGAGGCAATGACCTGGGCCGCAAAGGCGACGGATCGGATCGCGCCGAGATGGCGCGTGCCGAACAGCTCCGCCCATAGCGCGCCGAGCAGCGTCGAGGCGCCCCCGTTGGTGAGTGCACCGAGGGCCATGAAGACCGGCACACTCCATGGCGAAGCCGACAGGGCGAGGACGGTGACGGCGCCCGCCATCGGCAAAAGGAAGAACGGCAACAGCCGGATCGAGCCGAAACGATCGATGAGCCAGCCGGTGGACAGTGCCGTGACCACGCTCACGCTCGCATAGACCGGGAACCAGCCGGCGAACCAGGAAAGCGTCCAGCCCTTGTCGTCAACGAGATAGGCCTGATGAAAGAATATCCCCGTCATGACGAAGGAGGGCGCCACGACCGCGACCAGGGCGGCAAAGAATTCGGGACGGCGCAGGACCTCCCCGCGGGTCCACTGTTTCTGGCCGGTGCCTTCCGCCTCGCCGCCGGTCTCGGTGTGATCGTGCCGCGGCTCCCGACGCAGCAGGGCGAGCGTGAGCGGAACGGACACGGCACAGAGGACGAAGGCGCCGACGAGCCACGTCTGGCGCCAGCCTATCGCCGCCATGAGGGCGACGGCGGTCGCCGGCATGAACGCTTCGCTCACCGGAAATCCCAGCACCGCGAGCGACATCATGCGGCCGCGCCGCTTGATATACCACCGGCCGACGCCGGTGAGCGCCAGATGTCCCATTGCGCCCTGGCCGAACAGGCGCAGCCCGAACAGGATCGGAAGCAGCAGCCATGGCGAACGGACTTGTGACATTCCCATGCACATCGCGGCCAGGGCAAGAAGCGCGAGCACCGCCAGTCCGCGGATCCTGAAGCGGTCGGCGATCTTCCCGCCCCACATCAGAACGCAGGCGCTGGCGATCGTGCCCAGGCTGTACAGGGTGCCGAAGCCGCCGTCGGAGAGAGCGAGGTCGGCTTTCAGCCACGGCGCGAAGACCGCGATGAAATAGGTCTGCCCGAAGGCGGATGACATGGTCATCACGATGGCGGCGACGACGAATTCGGTCGGCGCCGGAGCGCGCTGAAGACCAGCCGACCGAAGACCCGGTGCGGGACGGGCCGCGCCCGTCTGCGGCCCGGCGATGCCTGGTACATCAGCCATGGTCGAGGCCCACCGCCTGACGGGCCACGGTGCCGGAAGGGACGCAATGACGACCGGCGCCGGCTCCCGCAGGAGCGCACCGGACAGGAAGCGGTGCCGCGCGCACGCTGCAAGTTGGGCAGCCGTTGTCGAATGGTGGCATGGCCGTGAGCCTAGACAGGGGCGCGCCGGTAGGACAGTACGGGCAAGGCACGTCTGCCCTGCCTCCCTTGCAACCCGGAGCGCATCCTCCGCTTCCCTGATGCCCTACCGGAACATCATGATCGGGATCTTGCAGGAACGGACCATCTCGACGGTGGTCGAACCGACAATGAGGTTGCGGATGCGGGAGTGGCCGTAGGCGCCCATGACAAGGAGGTCGATGCCCTCGCGTTCGACGCTCTGGGCAATCACCTGTTCCGGCTGGCCGGGCACGAGGTCGGCTTTCGGCACGTAGCCCGCGGCGGCGAGCTGGGCCACGGCGCCGTCGAGCTTCTTCCGCGCGTCGGACGTCTCAGCGCCCACCATGAGCAGCCGGCAGGAAAGCCCGGCGAACATCGGGCTGCGCGCAATGTGGTCCACCGCCTTCAGAGCACTGGCGCCGCCGTCGAAGGCGACGAGGACGCGTTCGATTGGCCTGAAGGCGCGCGCCGCGACAAGTACCGGGCGGCGGCTGGCGCGCACCACACGTTCCAGGTTGGAGCCGAGGTGCAGCTTGGCGAAATCCGCTGCCTCGCCGCGCTTGCCGATGACCACGAGTTCGGCGTCCATCTCGCGCTCGGCGACCGTTTCAGTGAGATCGCCAAGGCGCAGGCTGGTCACGGCATCGATGCCGGCAGCGGCAAGGCGCGCCTTCGCTTCGTCGAGGACGAGACGACCGCGCTTCTGGGCAAGGCGTGCCTTCTCCTCGTCCAGCGCGGCGAGTTCGGCGAGCAGGGTGTCGCGGGCATCCGCCGAGAGGCTGCCGGTATAGTCCGCGGGAATGCTGGAGGTGTCGCGTCGGCCCAGGACATGCAGCACCTCGACCGAGGCGTCCAGGCGGGCGGCCGCCCAAGCGGCATGGTCGCAGACGCTTTGCGCATAGACGGAGGCATCGATCAGGGCGAGAAGCTTCGTCATGGCGTTTCCCCTCAATGGCCCATCAGGCGCTCAAGGGCGCCGGGCTTGTCATGGATGGCGAGCCGGTCGACGATGGTCTCGCTCGCTTCGTTGAGCCCGAGGATCTCGACCTCGGCACCCTCCCGCCGGAATTTGAGCACTACCATGTCGAGCGCTGCAACGCTGGAAATGTCCCAGATGTGGGCGCGCGAGACATCGATTGTGACCTTCTCCAGCGCCTCCTTGAAATCGAAGGCATCGGTGAAGGCATCCGCAGAGGCGAAGAAGACCTGGCCCTCGACGACATAGGTACGGTGGGTTCCGTCGGGCGACAGATATGATGTGACGCGGAAGATCTGGGCGATCTTCCAGGCGAAGAAGATGCCGGACAGCAGCACGCCGATGAGAACGCCGATGGCGAGGTTGTGCGTGGCGATGACGCCGAGGACGGTCGCCACCATGACGATGGAGGACGAGCGCGGATGGGTGGCGAGGTTCTTCAGCGACACCCAACTGAAAGTGCCGATCGAGACCATGATCATCACGGCGACGAGGGCGGCCATGGGAATCTGCTTCACCCAGTCGCCGAGGCCCACGCACAGGACGAGCAGGAAGACGCCGGCACAGAAGGTGGACAGCCGCCCGCGGCCGCCCGACTTCACGTTGATGACGGACTGGCCGATCATGGCACAGCCCGCCATGCCGCCGATGAATCCGGTGGCGAAATTGGCGATGCCCTGGCCGATGCATTCGCGGTTCTTGTCGCTCCTCGTGTCGGTCAGTTCGTCGACGATGGTGGCCGTCATCAGGGATTCGAGCAGGCCGACGGCGGCCACCGCTGCCGAATAGGGCAGGATGACAAGAAGCGTGTCGAGATTCAGCGGCACGTCCGGCAGGAGGAAGACGGGCAGCGTGGACGGCAGTTCGCCCATGTCGCCGACGGTTCTCAGATCGAGTCCGAGGCCGATCGAGACGGCGGTGAGCACGACGACGCAGACGAGCGGCGAGGGGATCGTCTTCGTGATGAGGGGCAGTAGGTAGATGATGGCAAGCCCCGCCGCCACCATCACATAGGTGAGCCACGGCACATTGGTGAGCTCCGGCAGCTGCGCCATGAAGATGAGAATCGCGAGGGCGTTGACGAAGCCGGTCATGACCGATTTCGAGACGAAGCGCATGACGTAACCGAGCCGCAGCAGGCCAGCGCCGACCTGCAAGACGCCGGCGAGCACCGTCGCGGCGAGCAGGTATTGCAGCCCGTGTTCCTTGACGAGCGTGATCATCAGTACGGCCGTTGCCGCCGTTGCCGCCGAGATCATGCCGGGGCGCCCGCCCGTGAAGGCGATGATGACGGCAATCGAGAAGGAGGCATAGAGCCCGACCTTGGGGTCGACGCCGGCGATGATGGAGAACGCGATGGCCTCCGGGATGAGAGCCAGGGCGACCACGAGGCCGGCGAGAATGTCGGCGCGGATGTTGCCGAACCATTCGGTTCTGAGCCGCGAAAGGGAGGAGGACATAGAAACAGGGCTCCGTGCAGGCGCGCCGTTGGTCCGGCGCGGCAAGAGAGGTCAGTTTGTCGTGAAGGAACAGGAGAGAACGGGATGTCGCAGCGGCCGCCTGAGAGCACGCGATCGCCGACACGGCGCGGCCGAGCGGGGAACGCAGATACAGGCAGGAGAGCGCGTAGCTTACATCGGCTCGTTCGTCTCTGGGAACAAAGGCTGCTGCAGCGCAGCATCGATGGTGCGTGCATAGACAGGGCGGCGTGTCATTGCAAGCCCGTTGATCGGGCGGTCGGCAGCAAGACCAGGGCAGACCAGTCCCGGTGGCTGCGCCGGAGCGGCGGATTGCCAGGCGCAGGCTTCCCGACACGGCTGCAGATGAACGTTTCAAGGTTTCCCTTCACGACGCCCACACCCATGCCCGGCGATCGGCATTGCCGCGGGCCGATCCTGCGGCTTACCGCCTGACGACGATCGCGCTCCGACTTGGGTCGACACGAAGGCCGGCGGCAGCAGCAAGCATGGCGGCTGCCTGTAAGTTGTGTTGTTGTGCCGCGTTGTCTTTCGAACGTATATCACTTGTCATAAAAGTCGTTCGGGGTTCTGATATGCTGACGGGCGCCATGAATACATTATTCTTCACGCGTGAGATGACACGACAGTTTTATATATTTCGAACTTGAGTTCTCTGCGTTTGGTTGTGAACGTCCGGGCGGGTCGGTCCGGGAGCGGCGTTCCGGATGGGACGCAACATTCCCCCATCGCTGTTTGTCGCCTGGTCTGTAGCGGCATGTCGAATTGCGAGTGAAAGAATGATTCCAGCATCCGTTTTCAACAACCTGTCCCTCGGTATTTCCATGACAGCCGATCATCGGGCGCCGTTCTTGCCGCAGAGGCCGGGTGTGGGGCCGGGCAACGTAGGTTCGCCGGCCTTCCATCCTCCGGCTCCGGAGGTGGGGGCCAGGCTCGAGGAACAAATTCGAGAGGCCGCAACCTTCATCAATCAGATGTTTCCTGAGACCCGCGCCTGTTCGGATGTCGCTGGCGATGCGGAGCTGCGCCGGGAGAGGGCCGTGGATGGGGCGCGCAAGCATCGCCCGCGCCATCGCAAGATCTATCAGGTGTCGCGCAAGAATGACGACACTCCCGACAAGCTGCCGTCGTGGGACACGACGCACGGCGATCCCGTCTTTCGCATCGGTGCGGATGGACAACCACGTCAGGTCGGCTGGCGCACCGCCGACGGCACTTTGAAGAAGCTGGGTCTCGAGACGGGCGAGCCGAAAGGTGCCGGCAACCAGATCGGTCAGCCTCGCCGGGGCGGCGGGAGGCTCTACGAGACGATCAAGTGGGAACTGGACCATCCGCCGCCAAGGCAGTCCGTCGGTTCAAAGGATAGCATCTTCCTCGTCCACCCGAATGTTGCCAAAGCCCTCGGCGGCGAGATCGGCGATCCCTCGATCCAGAGCAGAATCATAGATGCCATTCAGAAGAAGGGGATCGAGCCGGTTGCCACCGACTTTGAGACCTTTGCGCCCAACGTTCCGCTGAGTTGGGATTTCAGGTTCGACTTCAACGGCCACGCGCCGACGGGTGCGCAGGATCTGGCGCGCCGGGATGGGCGCCGCTTCCGGGATGACCTGGCTCTCTACATCTATGAGAACAATCGTAATCCCCACAATCGCCCCATGGTTATCGACTCCGCAACGACGTACATACTTGTTTCTGATGTCCCTCATGGCGTCATCGGTCAGGCCGCTCCTGGCAGGGCGTACATGATGATCGCCTTCAATCATCTCGATGATGGTGTCCTCAAGCATGAGTTCGGCCATAAGTATGAACTGATGCACGACGATGACGATGGGGTCATGTATCCCTTCGTCCGGAAGCATCAGAACACGAACTATACCAATCAGAACAAGGCTGACATGGTTGGCCCGCTATCGAGGGCATTGGGCTATGATCCGGAAACGGGAAACGCGCCGCCGAACGGCTGATCGCCGCGAGGGAGGCGCCAGCGGCGCCGGCGATAGGAAAAAGGTGGCGAGGCCGAGCCCCCTATCGTCCATGCGATGACAAGGTTGGGAACGGAGCCGCTGCTCGATGCCCGAGCCGGTCGCCGGAGCCGGCGCGGGGGTGTTGCGGAAACCCGCTGGGGAGGGCTGCGCTTGCCTCACAGGCCGCCGACGCAGACGTATTTGATGTTCAGGTAATCGTCGATCCCATATTTGGAGCCCTCGCGCCCGACGCCGGATTCCTTGACCCCGCCGAAAGGCGCGACCTCGGTGGTGATCAGCCCCTCGTTGATGCCGACGAGGCCGTATTCGAGCGCTTCCGAAACGCGGAAGGCACGGCCGAGGTCGCGCGTGTAAAAGTAGCAGGCGAGGCCGTATTGCGTGTCGTTGGCAAGCTGCACGGCCTGTGCCTCATCCTTGAAGCGGAAGAGAGGGGCCAGCGGCCCGAAAGTCTCCTCGCGGGCGACGGCCATGGCCGGCGTCGCGTCCGCGATCACCGTCGGCTCGAAGAAATTGCCGCCGAGGCCTTGGTGGCGCCGGCCGCCCGTGAGCATGCGCCCGCCCTTGGCGAGGGCGTCAGCGATATGCTCCTCCACCTTGGCGACCGCCTTCTCGTCGATGAGCGGGCCCTGCACGACGCCGTCCTCGAAGCCGTTGCCGATCTTCATGGCGGCCGAGGCCTTGGCGAGACGTTCGGCGAAAGCGTCGTAGATGCCGTCCTGGACGAGGAAACGATTGGTACAGACGCAGGTCTGGCCGGCGTTGCGGTACTTGGCAATCATGGCGCCCTCGACGGCGCGGTCGAGGTCGGCGTCGTCGAAGACGATGAAGGGCGCGTTGCCGCCGAGCTCCATCGACACCTTCTTCATGGTGCGCGCCGCCTGTTCGGCGAGCTGCTTGCCGACCTCCGTCGAGCCGGTGAAGGTGATCTTCTTAACGAGGGGGTTCGACGTCAGCTCTCCGCCGATCTGCCGCGCCGCCCCGGTGAGAATGTTGACGACGCCGGCGGGAATGCCGGCCTCCTCGCTGAGCACGCCCCAGGCGAGCGCCGAATAGGGCGTCTGCGAGGCCGGCTTGACCACGATGGTGCAGCCGGCGGCGAGCGCGGCGCCGAGCTTGCGCGCGATCATGGAGGAGGGGAAATTCCACGGCGTGATGGCGCCGACGACGCCCACCGGGTCCTTCGTGACGAGGATGCGCCGGTTCTGCCACGGCGAGGGGATGACGTCGCCGTAGATGCGCCGGCCCTCCTCGGCGAACCACAGCACATAGGCCGCCGACATGCCGACCTCGCCGCGTGCCTCGGCGAGCGGCTTGCCCTGCTCGGCGGTGAGGATGCGGGCAAGGTCCTCCTTGTTGTCGGTGATGAGCTCGGCGAGGCGGCGCAGGTGGTCGGCCCGCTCGGCCGCGGTCTTTGCCCGCCAGGCCGGAAAGGCGGCATCGGCGGCCTCGATGGCCCGGGCGGTTTCGGCCTTGCCCGCATTGGGCACGGTGCCGACGAGCCGGCCGGTCGCCGGATCGGAGACGGCGATGGGCTCGCCGGCCGAGCTGTCCTTGACCCATTCGCCGCCGATGAGGTTGGCGGAACGGAGCAGCTCTGGGCGCTTCAGTCGGGGCTCTGTCTGCATGGTCGTTCTCTCCAGCTGAGCTCTCTCGCTGGCGCGCGCATCTCAACGGCACTGGCGAGGGGAGGCGAGGGCGAATGCGCTTCCCCACATCCTCGAAGGGCAATGTGGCGCTGACAAGGGCCATGAAGACAATCGGGACCTGCGCCCTCGGCGTGGGCAGGAGCTACGGGTCCCGTTTTTCAGCCGGCGACGGATCCTCGAAATAGACTACCATCCTGAGATGGCGATGTTCATCGACCGTCAGCACCTCGTGACGAAAAGTGCGATGCCTGCCGTGCGGATCGATGACGGCGCTGATGCCGCGGCTGTAGCTGTCCATGGTCGGCTGCTCGAACCAGCGCCGGAAATCCGCCGACAGGCTCTTGAGCTCGCCGATCAGCGATGCGAGCACCGGGCTCTCCGGCGCGGCGGCGACATCGTAACGGAACTGGGCGAGCAACCTTGGCGCATCCCGATGCCATGCCGGCAGCCGCCGGCGCAGGTCGGGGTCGGCGAAGAGCATGCGCATGATGTTGCGGTCCGCCTGCTCGCGGCCGGAGAGGCCGAGCAGCCGGTCGATGGCCGCATTCCAGGCGATCACGTCCCAGCGCAGGTTGACGACACAGGCCGGCCGCGCGGCGAGATCGTCCAGCATCTGCTGGATGAGCGGGCTGACCGAGAGCCACTGATAGTCTTCGAGCGGCGGTGGGCGCCGATGCGCCAGCAGAAAGAGGTGGCAGCATTCCGCGTCGTCCAGCCTGAGGGCCTTCGACACCTTAAGAAGGAAATCCTCGGAGACCTGAATGTCGCGCCCCTGCTCGAACCACGTGTACCAGGTCAGTCCGACGCCAGCGAGGGCAGCAACCTCCTCGCGCCGGAGACCCGGCGTGCGGCGCCGACCCGTCGAGGCGAGGCCGACGTCGGCAGGCGTCAGCCTGCGGCGGTGGCGTATCAGGAAGTCCGACAGGTCGCTTCGTGTGCGGGCGAGGGTTCGGTTCGTCAGGGGATTGCTCCAAGTAACAGGATAACTTCCAATATTGTAACAGGATGATGTCGTGCCGACAGTCCTCCGACAAGGAGGCAACATGACATCTCGCTGCGACATCGACATTTCTCTTCCAGACGCGGTCCTGGGCGACGCCGCGACGGTCCCGTCCTCGGCGCGGCTGCGGGAATGGCTGGGCCTTGCCCTTCTTTCCCTGCCGACGATCTTACTCGGGCTTGATCTGACGCTGCTGCATCTGGCGCTGCCAGCGCTCGCCGCCGACCTGCAGGCAACGAGCACGCAGGCGCTCTGGGTCATGGATGCCTACGGTTTCCTGATCGCGGGCTTTCTCGTCACCATGGGCACCCTGGGTGACCGCATTGGGCGTCGCCGACTCCTGATGATCGGCGCTGCCGCCTTCGCCGCCGCCTCGATCGCCGCGGCCTTCTCGCCCTCCGCACCGATGCTGATCGCGGCGCGTGCGGCGCTCGGGATCGCCGGCGCGACGCTGATGCCGTCCACCCTGGCGCTCATCAGCAACATGTTCGTCGCCCCCCGCGAGCGGGCGTTGGCGATCGGTGTCTGGGCCACCATGTTCGCGGCCGGCATGGCTCTGGGACCGATCGTGGGCGGCGCCCTGTTGGCGCATTTCTGGTGGGGCGCCGCATTTCTCTTGGCCGTCCCCGTCGTTGCGCTGCTGCTCGTCCTCGCCCCGGTCCTGTTGCCGGAATACCGCGCCCCGCGCGCTGGCCGCCTCGACCTTCCGAGCGTCGTCCTGTCACTCGCCGCCATGCTGCCGGTCATTTACGGCGTCAAGCGGTTCGCGAAGGACGGGCCCACGCCCGAGGCAGCCGTCGCCGTGGGGCTCGGGGTACTCGTCGCGCTCATCTTCGTGCGGCGGCAGCGGCGTCTCGCGGACCCGCTCGTCGACATGAGCCTGTTCGCCGAAAAGGCGTTCGGCATTGCGCTGGTGGTGCTGCTCTTCGGCCTCGTCGCCGTCGGGGGCACCATGCTGCTCGTCACGCAGTACCTGCAGCTGGTGGCCGGCCTTTCGCCGCTCGTCGCCGGTCTCTGGATGGGACCGCCGGCCGTGGCCATGGTCGTTGCCGGCATCGGCGCGCCGCTTGTCGCGCGGCGCGTCAGGCCGGGATATGTGGTCTCCGGCGCGCTTGCCCTGTCTGTTGCCGGCTATCTCATGCTGACGCAGCTCGACGGCGGCGGTTCGGACCTGGGGCTGCTGGGCGCCGGCTTCTCGTTGGCCTATCTCGGGCTCGGGGCGATCGCGGCGCTCGGTACGGATCTCGTCGTCGGTTCGGCGCCCCCCGAGAAGGCGGGGTCGGCGTCTGCATTGTCGGAGACAGTGCAGGACCTCGGCGCCTCCCTCGGCGTCGCCGCGCTCGGCAGCCTCGCCACCGCTGTCTATCGCGGCGCAATGGCGGGGCGGGGGATGGAGACGCTCGCCGGCGATGCGCGCGAAGCGGTTGCGGACAGCCTCTGGGCGGCCTCCGCCATCGCCGGCAGGCTGCCGGCGGGGCTGATCGACCAGGCGCGGGCCGCCTTCATGGCGGGCTTCACCGCTGCTGCTGTCGTCAGCGCCGTATCAGTCGCCATTCTCGCGGTGCTTGCCGCCGTGGCGCTGAGGCATGTCGGCCGCCCGGGCGATTGAGCGACCGAACGGGGGCGCCTCAGGCCGATTGCAAGCGATTGGGTTTCAGGCACCCGTATCGGGGGCATCCCGAATGGCAGGCAGGGGTAAGCGGGCATTGCGATCAAATCGCGCGATTATATCGAGCGGGAGGACTGAGGACGCCTTGCATGGCCGCAAAAAACGATACGCATCGCGGAAGTCAGCCTGACGTCGGCGGGCTGCAACCTCGCCCACGAGGCGGCCTGCGTGCCGGCGAGGATCTTGGAGATGACCGGCATGTCGCCGGGCGAAGTCGCTGAGAGTCGTCGAGCGCTGGCGGCGTTGCGCGAAAAGCTGCACGTTGGTTTGCCGGACAGGGGCTGACGCAGCAGCGGCCGGCGCGGCGACCGGAGCATGGGACAATGATGAGGGGCGAGCCCTGCCACGGACGGCTGGGCCCGCCCGGATGAGCTTGCCGTCAGGCGGCGCCTACCGGCTGACGGTGGATGAACCACAGCTCGATCGCGGCGAGGACGGCGACGATCACGCCCGCGATCACGTGCGGATAGAACGCCGCAGCGATCCCGGTGAAGCCGAGCACCCACGGCGAGATCAGCGCCCAGATGCCGAGCGCCAGGTTCGCCCATTCCTCCCATTCCGCGAAGGAGACGAGCGCGCCGATGGCGATGAGCGCGATCGCCGCCCCAACGAGCCAAGCGTTCCAGGAGGCCGCTGCCTCCATGGTGAAGCCCAGCACCCACGGGCTGAGTGCGAGGCAGACGCCGACGAGGGCATTGCCGACGTCGAGCGCCGTATGCTCCGTCTTCCTCATCATTCTCGCTGGCATGACACTGCTCCTTCCTTGACACACCGGTCGTCCGTGACGCGCGCAGCCGGCCTTCGCCGTGGCAGGGCCGCAAAGCCGCGCCGCCGGCGCGGCCAGCGAACATGCAAGGTGAAGGAGAGGGACACGTACTGCGTCGTCCTCATGGCCACATCCTCCGGTGGAGGACCGTGCATGGGCGACATCTCCGGACCCCGGTCCGGCTGCGGCCCGTGTCACGGTGACCGCTTGCTCTTCATTTAGCCGGGAAAGCCTTACTTTTCAAGGGTTATGGGGATCAGTCCATCACGGCATGGCCCGGTTCGCCCTTGCGGTCGGCAGGTCCGGCCGGCGCATTATCAGGAGCTGTAGCACGGACAGGAGCAGCACGGTCGTCATGGTCAGCGTCGCGACCGAAGCTCCTGTGTCCAGTAGCTCTCGTTCCAGAGCGAATAGGCGAGCATCATGATACCCGTGAGCATCAATGAGACGCGGGTCGGGCGAAGACAGCCGGCCGGCGACGAGCATGGCGATCATGGTGCCGACCCCGCGCGGCGCCATCAGGAGCCCTACGGTCGCAGCCGAATAGCCGCCGAGCATTCGCAGATAGGGCGAAAACGATCTGCAAACAGCGCTATTGAAGCGGTTGGAGCATGCCTCCACTGGCTCGGCGTCCCCGCGATGGCATGGTTCAGCATTGGCTGGAGGCGGACTTTCCATGCGGCAGGATGGGCGCGTCCTCGTCATCGAGTACACGTTCGGCCGCGCCGTCGAGATCCTCGTACTGGCCGCCGCGCAGCGACCAGAGGAAGACGGCGAGCCCGACGAAACCGAGGCCCAGCGACAGCGGGATGAGGTAGAAAAAGTCGCTCATGCACGTGCCTCCGACATCCGGCCGACGCGCCGGCCCGCCTCTCGGGCGCCGCCGTCGGCACGGCCGAGGCGCAGCGCATTCGCAACCACGATCACCGAAGAGGATGACATGGCCACGGCGGCGAAGAGCGGTGTCACGAAGCCGAACACCGCGAAGGGCAGGGCGATGGCGTTGTAGATCAGCGCGAGGGCCAAGTTCTGGCGGGTCAGCGCTTGCGCCGCGCGGGAGAGGCCGAGGGCCGCCGGCACGGCCTCGAGCCCGTCGCGCAGGAAGACGAAGTCGGCTGCGTTGCGGCCGATGTCGGCGGCCGTGGCCGGTGCCATCGACGCATGCGCGGCGGCGAGCGCCGGCGCGTCGTTGAGCCCGTCGCCGACCATCAGCACCTTGCGGCCGTCGGCGGCGAGCGCGGCGAGGATCGCCACCTTGTCGCCCGGCACGAGGTCACCGGCGCATTCGGTAATGCCGAGCTCGGCGGCAAGGCGCAGGACCTCATCGCTGCGGTCGCCGGAGAGGAGGACGATCCTGAGCCCCTCGGCCTTGAGCGCCCGCACCGCCTGCTGCGCGCCCGGCCGCAGTCGGTCGGCGAATGAAAAGCCGGCGACGAGGCGGCCGTTACGCGAGAGGACGGTGCCGGTGATGCCGCTGGCGTCGCGGAGCGCCCAGGCCGCGCGGCCGAGGCGGTAGACATGGCCGCCCGCGGTCGCCTCGAGCCCGAGGCCGGGATGTTCGCCGACGCTGTCGAAGACGGGCGCCAGCCGCACCCGGTCCTGCGCGGCGGCGGCGATGGCGCGCGCGTGGGGGTGGCGCGAATGGGCGGCGATGGCCGCGGCGACCGCAAGTTCGGCCGGTGCAATGTCGCCGGCATTCGTAAGCGCGAGGATGCCCTGCGTCAGCGTCCCCGTCTTGTCGAAGACGACGGTGTCGATCTCGGTGATGCGCTCCAGCGCGCCTCCGTCCTTGACCATAATGCCGGCCTCGAAAAGGCGGCGGGCGGCGACCACCTGCACCATCGGCACGGCGAGCGCCAGCGCGCAGGGGCAGGTGATAATGAGCACGGCGACAGCGACGGTGAGCGACTGGTGCCAGCCGCCGCCGACAAGCATCCAGCCGAGGAAGGTGACGAGCGCAGCCGCATGGACGAAAGGCGCATAGAGAGAGGCCGCGCGGTCGGCGAGCCGCCGGTAGCGCGAGCGTCCACCTTCCGCCGCCTCCATGAGGCGCAACATCTCGGCGAGGAAGGAATCCTTTGCCGCCGCCCGTGCCCGCATCGTCACCGGCCCGGTGAGGTTGAGCGTGCCGGCCTCCACGGCGGTGCCGGGGCCGGCCTCGCGCGGCAGGCTCTCGCCGTTGACGAGCGAGCAGTCGATGTCCGATTGCCCGGCGATGATCTCGCCGTCAACCGGGATGCGTTCGCCCGCGGCCACCATCAGCGTCATGCCGGGAGCGATTTCGGAGAGCGGCAGGTATTCCTGCCGTCCGTCGCCACGGACCACATGGGCGCCGCGCGCGGCGAAACGCGCGAGGCCCTTGACGGCGGTGCGTGCCCGCTCGCGCATGACATGATCGAGCGTGCGGCCGATGAGCAGGAAGAAGATGAGCGATACGGCTGCGTCGAAATAGGCATGAGCACCGCTGTTCACCGTGTCGTAAAGGCTCATGCCGAAGGCGATGAGGATGCCGATGGAAATCGGCACGTCCATGTTGGTGCGCCCGTGGCTGAGTGCGTTCCAGGCGGAGCTGAAGAAGACGCGGCCGGAATAGGCGATGGTCGGCAGGGCGATGGCGGCGGAGATGAGGTGGAAGAGGTCGCGTGCGCCGGCCTCGGCGCCGGACCACACCGCTACTGACATCAGCATGATGTTCATCGCGCCGAAGCCCGCCACCGCGAGCGCACGCACGAGGCTGGAGAGCGTCTCGTCGCGCTCGTCGGCTGCCGGGTCGTCGAGATGGGCGGGATAGCCGATGGCCGCAAGCGTCGGGACGAAGGCGCTCGGGTCCGCCGCCTCGCGCCAGCGCACCGAGACGCGGCGCGTGGAGAGGTTGACGCGCGCGCCCTCGACGCCGTCGATGCGCCCGAGCGCGTTCTCGACCGTGCGCATGCAGGCACCGCAATGCACGGCCGGAACGGACAGGTCCGTCTGCCACAGGCCCTCGCCGATGCGATGGCTGGCGAGGACGATCTCCTCCCGCGAGGGCCCTCCTTCAGCGGCCGCGGGCGCGGCGGCGAGGGCGAGCGTGGCCGGCCCGCAGCAGCTCATGGGGTCATTCCTCCTGCGCGATGGCCTTGTAGGCGTGCCAGGTGCCGTGGCCGAGCACCGGGAAGGTGATGATGAGCCCGAGGAGGCCCGTGACGAGGCTCGCTAGGAAGAGCGCGAGCACGATGGCGCCCCAGGCGAGCATCACGGGCAGATTGTTCCACACCAGCGCCATGCTCTTGCCCATGGCCGTGAAGGCATCCACGCGCCGGTCGAGCAGCATCGGGATTGAGAAGGCGCTGATGGCAAAGGAGAAGGCAGCGAACAGTGCCCCGACGAGGCTGCCGACGACGAGCATGGCAAGGCCGAGCGGTGTGCCGAACAGCATCGCCGTGATCGGCCCGAGGCCGGGTACGAAGGGCTGCCAGCCGAAAAACAGCGCGTAGATGATGACGGCTGCACGCATCCATACCAGCATCAGCATCATCAGGAGCGCGCCGGTGAAGAGGATCTGCCCCGTCGAGGCCGCCTTCACGAAGATCATGCCGGCAAGGCTCGCCCTTCGCCCCTCGGCAAGGCGCCGGCTCTTTTCGTAGAGGCCGATGGCGAGCACCGGTCCGACCACCATGAACCCAGCCAAGGCTGGGAAGAGGATGTAGTCGAATCCGAAGGCGAACAACCCCCAGATCGTGATGACTGAGACGGCGAAGACGAGAACGCCGTAGGCGAGGCTCGCCCCTGGCTGCACCGTGAAGTCCCGCCAGCCCTTCCGGAGCCAAGTGAGGGCCTCCGACGCAGGCAGTCCGCGATCGAGATCGACGCGGGCGGGCTTGACCGGCGCTTCGTGCGCGACTGTGCTCATGTCCTTTTTCCTCGCTCCGTCCGCTCAGCACGATGACTTGGCCGCGCGGAAGGCGCCTTCGCCCCCGCCCGGCGCCTTCAGATGGGCGACGCAGTCCGGCTGCGAGGACAGCGCCACCGCGACGAGATGCGCGTTCGCTCCGATGATCACCGCGGCCGCCACCGCGACGATGAGGAAGGCCGTGAGGCGCCCCCGCGACAAAGGCTTGCGGGCCGGATCCCGATGTCGTGTCCTCGCCGTCATGGGTCACTTGCCTCCGCCGAGGTCGAGCACGTAGAGCGTGAGGATCTTGCGGTCGAGCTCCGAGAGCCGCGTCTCCCACGCCGGCATGTGGCCCTGGCGACCACCGTAGACGGTATTGAAGATCGACTGGCGGTCCCCGCCGTAGATCCAGAAGCCGTCCGTCAGGTCAGGAGCCCCCACGTCGGTGCTGCCCTTGCCCTCCGGCCCGTGGCACGAGGCGCAGTTGGCGTCATAGACCTCCTTGCCCGCGACAATCGCTTCTTTTTCCGGCCCGCTCGCGAGGGTCGGATCGCTCAGCGACTGCACATAGGTGACGACGTTGAGTACGGCCGCCCTGTCGAGCATCTGGTCGCGGCCGAAGGCGAGCATCTGTGCGATGCGGCCCTCGGGATGGCCGCTGTTGATGCCGACACGGATCGTCTCGGCGATCGCCTCGGGCGTGCCGCCCCACAGCCATGCACCGGCCGTGAGGTTAGGATAGCCGGGCCCGCCCTTGCCGGCGGTGCCGTGGCAGACCGCGCAATTGTCGCCGAAGAGGGCGCGGCCGCTCTCGCGCACCTTCTGCATCAGGCCTGCATCCGCCTGGATGGTGGCATAATCGTCCTGCGCGATGCGCTGCGCCCAGCTGCGCTGGCGCGCGGCCTCGGCGACGCTCTCGCGCACGATCTCGCGCTGGTCGATACCGAGCAGGCCCTTCGTATAGGTCACGCCGAGCGGCCAGGCCGGCATCAGCACCCAGTAAACGAAGGCGAAGAGGGCTGTGACGGAGAGGAAGAACCACACCGCCTTCGGCACTGGGGTGTTCAGTTCCTTGATGCCGTTCCACTCGTGCCCGGTCATTCGCTGACCGGTGTAGGGATCGTGCTCGCCTACCGACATGGCGTGTCCTCGTCGTCGATGATGCTCTTGGCAGCTTCCTCGAACCGCTCCTTGTTGGAGGGCCAGAAGGTGTAGGCGACGACGGTGATGGCCATCGCCATGAGGTAGAAGAGGCCGTAGGATTTGGAGAACGCGACGAGCGTGTCGTGGTCGATCATGGCTTCGCCCCTTCGGTCGATGCGGTCTGCTGGTGGGCGGCGTCCGTGAGGCGGCCGAGCACCTGCAGGTAGGCGACGAGCGCATCCATCTCGCTCACCCGCTCGGGCTTGCCATCGAAGGCGCGCACGTTGGTAGCCTCGCCGTAGCGGGCGGTGACGCCGGCCGCGAAGGGGCCGTCCGGCATCGCCTGGCCATAGGCGTCGGCGGTGGCGTTGGCGATCATCTCGTCCGTATAGGGCACGCCGACCACGCGCTGGGCGGCGAGATGGTCGGAGAGGTCGTTCACCTTGAGCGGCGTCTCGGCGAGCCAGCGGTAGGCCGGCATGATCGATTCCGGCACCACGTCGCGCGGGTTGATGAGATGCGCAACGTGCCAGGCATCGGAATACTTGCCGCCGATGCGGGCGAGGTCCGGCCCCGTGCGCTTGGAGCCCCAGAGCATCGGGTGGTCGTATTTCGACTCGACCGCCAGCGAATAGGGTCCGTAGCGCTCCACCTCGTCGCGCAGGGTGCGGATCATCTGCGAGTGGCAGGCATAGCAGCCCTCACGGATGTAGATGTTGCGCCCCGCGAGTTCGAGCGGCGTGTAGACGCGCATATCGGGCGCCTCCTCGACCGTCTCGTCGATGGTGAAGAGCGGGGCGATCTCCATGAAGCCGCCGATGCTCGACACCACGATGATGGCGACGACGAAGCCGATGGCGTTGCGTTCGAGCTTTTGATGGATGCCGAACATCTCAATCATTCTCCCGCTTGGAGCGACCGGGCGAGGGCGGGAACGACGGGCGCGTCGGGCGCGTCGGCCCGTTCGGCCGACGCCTCGCGGATGGTCATCCACACGTTGTAGAGGCCGACGACTGCGCCGATGACGAAGAGGAGGCCGCCGATGGCACGGGCGATGTAGTAGGGCCGCATCGCCACGAGCGAGTCGATGAAGGAATAGGCGAGCGTGCCGCCTTCGTTGTAGGTACGCCACATCAGGCCCTGGATGATGCCCGAGTTCCACATTGCGAAGACGTAGACGAGCGTGCCGGCCAGCGAGAGCCAGAAGTGCACCTCGACGAGCTTGTTGGAATACATGGCCGGCCGCTTCCAGACCCACGGCACGACGGCATAGATCGAGCCGAAGGTGATGAGCGCTACCCAGCCGAGCGCGCCGGCATGCACGTGGCCGACCGTCCAGTCCGTGTAGTGCGAGAGCGAGTTGACGGCGCGGATCGACATGAACGAGCCCTCGAAGGTCGAGAGGCCGTAGAACACTGCCGCCAGCATCATGAAGCGCAGCGTGGCGTCATCACGCACCTTGTGCCAGGCGCCGTTGAGGGTGAGCAGAGCGTTCGCCGCCGCCATCCACGAGGGCACGATCAGCATGATCGAGAAGGTCATGCCGAGCGTCTGCACCCATTGCGGCAGGGCCGTGTAGTGCAGGTGGTGCGAGCCCGCCCACATGTACATGAAGGTGATGCCCCAGAAGCCGAGGATCGACATGCGGTAGGAGAACACCGGCCGGCCCGCGCGCTTGGGCAGGTAGTAGTACATCATCCCGAGGAAGCCGGCGGTGAGGAAGAAGGCGACCGCGTTGTGGCCGTACCACCACTGCGTCATCGCATCCTGCACGCCCGAGAAGGCCGAGTAGCTCTTGGCGCTGCCGAAGGAGATCGGCACGGCGAGGTTGTTGACGATGTGCAGGATGGCCACGACCAGGATGAAGGCCATGTAGTACCAGTTGGCCACGTAGATATGCGGTTCCTGCCGGCGCATCAGCGTGCGCAGGTAGATCGAGAAATAGACGACCCACACGACGACGAGCCACAGGTCGGCGTACCACTCGGGCTCGGCATATTCCTTCGACTGGGTGATGCCGAGGAGATAGCCGCTCGCCGCGATGAGGCAGAAGAGGTTGTAGCCGACGAGCACGAACCACGGGCTGAACTGGTCGGGCAGGCGGGCGCGGGACGTGCGCTGCAGGACGTGGAAGGAGGTGGCGATGAGCGCGTTGCCGCCGAAGCCGAAGATGACGCCGGAGGTGTGCACCGGCCTGAGGCGGCCGAAGCTCGCCCAGGCGGCGTCGAAGGTCATGTCTGGATAGACGAGCAGCCAGGCGACCCAGTCGCCCACGCCCATGCCGATGACGCCCCAGATCATGGCGAGCACGACGCCGGCCTTCGTCGGCGTGTCGTAATACTGGGCGAGGCGCTCCTCGCCCGGCTCTGGCGCATAGAAGCCGGCGATGACGAAGAACATCAGGATGACGGCCGAGGCCATGATGAGCCCGCCGTGCACGGCAAGAATGTCCCCCCGGCCGGCGATGGCCAGGGCAAGGCCGAATGTCGCCACGGCCGTCAGCACGGCAAGAGCCAGCCGCCTCTCGCCCCTCGTCAGTTCCGATATCATGGTGGCGTTGCTCCCGCTCCGCTCCTGGTCCCTGCGACGGGTGCGGAAATCCGCCCGTCTCACAGGCCATAGGACGAGCCGGCGGCCGATTGTTTGATGCGGATCAAAGAACGCCGGATTCGGCTGTGCCGGGCGCCTGTCTTGGCCCGGTTCCCCCACGCGGCCAGAGGCCCGGCCCGCAACGCCGCTAGATACATGGTCGCGGGGCGGGGCACCGATTCGTAATGCAACTCGTTTGCACTTGCGCCGCGGCTGCGCGTCGCCTATATCTGCAATTGCAATTCATTCGCAATAAGGAGAGGCGTTTCATGCCCGATGCGACGCGACGCGGCCTCATGGCTATGGTGGCTGCTGCCCTGCTTGGTTTCATGGTCGCAGCCGGCCCGGCCGCGGCGCAAACGCCGCCGGCTCGCAAGCTCGTCATCGTTGCCACGACCGGCATGATCGCCGACGCCGTGCGCCAGGTGGCAGGGGACCGGGCCGAGATAAAGGCCCTGATGGGTCCGGGTGTCGATCCGCACACCTATCGCCAGACCCGTTCCGATATTGTCGCCATGACGCAGGCTGACGCCGTGATGTGGCACGGGCTCTACCTCGAGGCCCAGCTCGAGGCCTTTTTCGTCGACCTTGCGAAGCACAAAAGGGTTTTCGCTCTTGGCGAAACTCTGCCGAAGGCTGAATTGCTGGCGCACGAGGACTACGAGGGCCGCTACGATCCGCACGTCTGGATGGCGCCGCGCATCTGGAAGGGGGTCGTTCTTGCCGCGCGCGATGCGCTGATTGCGCTCGACCCGGCCGGCGAGGCGACCTTTCGCCGCAATGCCGATGTACATCTAGGCGAGATCGATGCGCTCGCCGCCTATGGCGAGAAGGCCATGGCCAGCGTACCGGCGGAGGCTCGCGTCCTCGTGACCGCGCACGATGCCTTCCGCTACTTCGGCCGCGCCTATGGCTTTGAGGTGCTCGGCATCCAGGGCATCTCGACCGAGAGCGAGGCGGGGCTCAAGCACATCGAGGATCTTGTCGGCACGTTGGTCGAGCGCAGGATCGGCGCCATCTTCGTCGAGACCTCGGTGCCGGACCGCAACGTCAGGGCCCTCATCGAAGGGGCGGCGGCGCGCGGCCACAAGGTGGTCATCGGCGGCGAGCTCTATTCCGATGCCATGGGTCGGCCGGGCACCTACGAAGGCACCTACGTCGGTATGATCGACCACAATCTCACGACGATCGCCCGGGCGCTCGGCGGCGACGCGCCGGCCAGGGGCTTTCAGGGCAAGCTCGACCCGGTCGATTGAAGAGGCATGACGCCATGAGTACCCCGACCCTGATCGCCGACAACGGCCGCACGCTCGGCGAGAGCCATCCCGACAGTCCGCTCGCCGTCAACGGGCTGACGGTCAGCTACGGCGAGAAGCCCGTGCTGTTCTCGATTGACTTCGTCGTACCGAAGGGGGCGATGGTTGCCATCGTCGGCCCCAACGGCGCCGGCAAGTCGACGCTCATCAAGGCGGCGCTCGGCATCGTGCCGCGCATCGCCGGCGAGGTCACGGTTTTCGGCGCTCCTTATGAAAAGGCGCGCCACCGCATCGCCT
Organism: Chelatococcus sambhunathii; assembly: GCF_001418005.1. Taxonomy (GTDB): domain Bacteria; phylum Pseudomonadota; class Alphaproteobacteria; order Rhizobiales; family Beijerinckiaceae; genus Chelatococcus_A; species Chelatococcus_A sambhunathii. The sequence goes on from NZ_LIOL01000009.1 coordinate 34,168, forward strand.
ACGTGCCGCAGCGTGCCAGCGTCGACTGGGACTTCCCGGCGACCGTGCGCGACGTCGTGCTGATGGGGCTCTACCGCGAGATCGGTTTCCTGCGCTTCGCCGGCCGCCGCCATCGCGAAAGGGCCCTCGCCTGCCTCGAGCGCGTCGGCATGGCGGCCTTCGCCGACCGGCAGATCGGACAGCTCTCCGGCGGCCAGCAGCAGCGCGTCTTCCTCGCCCGCGCGCTCGCCCAGGAGGCGGACCTCTATGTGATGGACGAGCCCTTTGCCGGCGTCGATGCGGCCACCGAGCGCGCCATCATCGCCGTGCTCAAGGAGCTCAACGGCGCCGGCAAGACCATCGTCTGTGTGCACCACGACCTCGCTACCGTGCCCGACTATTTCGACCATGTCCTGCTCGTCAATGTGCGTAAGATTGCTGATGGGCCGGTCGCCACCACCTTCACCTCGCACAACCTGCAGGCGACCTACGGCGGTCGTCTCGCGGCCGCCCATGTGGAGGAGGTCGCGGTCGGGCGGGAAGCGGCGGGGGAGGGGCGATGATGGCCTTCCTCACGGCGCTCGCCCTCGGCGCGGGCTACAACACCGCCCTCGTCACCATCGGTGCTGCCATCCTCGGCGGCAGCGCCGGGGCCATCGGCACCTTCGTGCTCCTGCGCAAGCGCTCGCTCGTCAGCGATGCCGTCAGCCACGGCACGCTGCCGGGCCTCGCGCTCGCCTTCATCCTGATGGCGCTCCTGACCGGCGACGGACGCAACATCGTCGCGCTCATGGTGGGCGCAGCGTTCAGCGCCGCCCTCGGCCTCTTCTGCGTCGAGTGGATCACCCGCCGCACGCGTCTCACCGAGGATGCGGCCATCGGTGCGGTCCTGTCCGTCTTCTTCGGCTTCGGCATCGTGCTGCTCACCGTCATCCAGTCGCTGCAGACCGGCGGGCAGGCCGGCATCGCCGGCTATCTCTTGGGCTCGACCGCCGGCATGCTGCGCTCGGAGGCGGAGACCATCGCCGTCGCCGCGCTTGCCACGGGGGCTGCCATCTTCGTCCTGCGTCGGCCCTTCACGCTGGTGTGCTTCGACGAGGGCTATGCCGCGACGCGCGGCATCGACGTGCGCCTCACCGACCTTGCCATGATGGGCGTGCTGCTCGCCGTCACGGTCATCGGCCTCAAGGTGGCCGGCCTCGTGCTCATCGTCGCGCTCACCATCATCCCGCCGGTGACGGCGCGGTTCTGGACCGACCGGCCGGAACGCATGGTGCTCATCGCCGCCGCCTTCGGCGCCGCCGCAGGCTATGTCGGCGCCGCCATCTCCGCCTCGGACCGGGGCCTGCCGACCGGGGCGGTCATCGTGCTCACCGCCGCCGCTTTCTTCGCCGTCTCGCTCGTCCTGTCGCCCGTCCGCGGGCTGATGTCCGGCCTTGCCACGCGCCTGCGTTTCCAGCGGCGCGTGCACGAGCGTCAGGGCCTGCTCGCGCTCGCCCGTGGCGAGGCCATCTACGATCCCCTGACCATCAAGGTTCTGCGCCGGGCCGGACATATCCGCGCCGATGGCGTCGCGACGCTCGAAGGCCGCGCCGCCGCTGCGGCCGCCGTGCGCGAGGAGGCCTTGTGGGGTCTCTACCGCCGGCTTCATCCCGATGAGGCGGGGGCCCTTGATCACCAGGGGCTTGCGCCCATCGCGACGGCCTTGCCGCCGGACGTTGTGGCCGATCTTGCCGCGCGCCTCGAGCCGGCCGATACCGGAGTACGCTGATGGGTACCGATTTCGTTGTCCTCAGCCTGGTGCCGCTCGCAATCGGCATCCTCGTCTGCGTTTCCTGTGCGCTGCTCGGCAATTTCCTCGTGTTGCGTCGCCAGAGCCTCATCGGCGATGCGGTGAGCCACGTAGTGCTGCCGGGGATCGTCGGCGCCTTCATCGTCACCGGCACCGTCGCGGCCGGCGCCATGCTGCTGGGCGCCGGCATCGCCGCCGTCCTCGCGGTCCTCCTCATCGAGATCGTGCGCCGGGTCGGTCGTGTCGAGCCCGGCGCGGCCATGGGCGTCGTCTTCACCACGTTCTTCGCCGCGGGCGTGCTGCTGCTCGAGCAATCGGACACGAGCTCCGTGCATCTCGACGTGGAGCACGCGCTCTACGGTAATCTCGAGAGCCTCATCTGGCTCGCGGGCAGCGCAGGCTGGGCGGCGCTCCTCGATCCTGCCGCGCTCGCGGCCCTGCCGCCGCAACTGCCGCGCCTGGCACTCGTCACGTTCGCCGTCGTCTTGTTCCTGCTCGTTTTCTGGAAAGAACTCGTCATCGGCACCTTCGATGCGACATTCGCGGAAAGCGTCGGCGCACGGCCCGGGCCCGTGAGCTTCGCCCTCATCGTCATGGTGGCTGTGGCGGCGGTGGCGGCCTTCGATGCCGTAGGCTCGATCATCGTCATCGCCATGTTCATCTGCCCGCCGGCCAGCGCGCGGCTAATGACCGACCGGCTCGTGCCGCAGCTGGCCTGGAGCGTCGTATTCGCCGTGGTCTCGGCCATCGCCGGCTATGTTCTGGCCGGCTACGGCCCGCTCTGGCTGGGTGCCGCCTACAGTGTCAGTGCCGCAGGGATGATCGCGACTGTCGCAGGGCTGATCCTCGCGCTCGCCTGCCTGGCCGGGCCGCGGCGCTTCGGCACGCGCACGGCCGCCCGTCGGCGGCGACCGCCCCCAAGGCGGGCATCTCACCACCAGTCGTCGATCTCGAATTCCTTGCAGGTATAGCCAATGAAGCAGCTTGGCGTGTCCGCGGCGCGCACCCAGGCGGGGCGGGTGACCTGTGTCGGGAAGCAGAAGCTGCCGTTGGCGACATAGCGGTCGTAGGTCGTCCGGCTGGTCGAGACGACGACGGCGCCGCGCGAGGCGACGATGCCGGCAAGGGCGCGGCACGTGAGCGCGGGCGCATAGGGGCGCGACTGTGCGAAGGCCTGGGTGGCCGGAGCAGCGACGGACGCGGCCATCAACAGAGCAAGGGTGAGGGTGCTGGCTTTCATCGTCTCGCCTCCACATGGGCGCCGGGCGCCGGACGAACAACAAATTATAGCTCGCCTGAAACAGAATGGCCCCTTCGCGCGTTTCCATGGCACTCGCTTAAGTCAAGGGGTGGAACGCCATGTCCACGATACTCATCGTCATACTGATATTGTTGCTCATCGGCGCTCTGCCGAGCTGGCCCTACAGTGCAGGCTGGGGCTATTACCCGAGCGGCCTCCTGGGCCTCATCCTCATCGTCATCCTCATTCTCGCACTGATGGGGCGCTTGTAGCGCCCGACAGGATCAGGCGTTTTCGGGTCGGCCGCCGGCGCACGTTCTCCGCGCCGGCGGCGGCGTGACATTCAGGGTCACAGGGAGAGAGAACATGGAGTTGACGATCCAGCTTCTTGGTGTGCTCGGTTCCATGATCGTCTTCGTGACGATCTGCGCTCTCGAAGGGGCAAGCTGAACGAGCCCGCTCCCGATCGATTTTTACGGCACTGCCGAGGGCAGGGGGTCAATCGCCCGCGCGGCGAATGCGTGTTGCCGCCTGTGAGAGATGGTAAAGCGCGATTCCGCTCGTCGTCGCCACGTTGAGAGAATCGAAGCCCTGTGCCATGGGGATGGTCACCGTGCGGGCGCGCGCCATGACGCCGGCCGGCAGGCCCGGACCTTCCGTGCCGAGCAGGATGGCGGCCCGGGCCGGACGCGCGAGCTGCGCAAGTGGCGTTGCGCCCGACGGGCTCAGCGCGAAGGGAACGAAGCCGTGCCGCTCCAAGAGGGCCACGACGTCCTCGCTCGCGCCGATGCGAGCCGAGGGCACGATAAGGCTCGCGCCGACGGAGACGCGGATCGCCTTGCGGTAGAGCGGATCGCAGCTCGCCCCGTCGAGCAGCACGCCCGCAGCGCCGAAGGCGGCTGCATTGCGGAAGATGCCGCCGACATTGTCATGGTTGGCGATGCCAAGCCCGACGACGACGAGCGCCTCCTCAGGCAGTTGGTCGAGGAGCTCGGCCGCTCCCGGCATCGGCGCCCGCTCGCCGAGCGCCAGGATGCCGCGATGAATGTGGAAGCCGACGATGGCATCCATCACCGCCGATGAGGCGCGGTAGACGGGCACCGCCGCCGGCACCAGCGCCAACAGGTGGCCGAGATTGTCGAAGCGCTTGGCTGTCACCAGCAACGAGCACGTCCGGTGGACGGCGCGCGTCAAGAGCACGCGCAGCACCACCTCGCCCTCGGCGACGAAGTGGCCCTGCCGGCCGACGAGATCGCGCTCGCGCACGTCGCGATAGGCGGCGATGCGGGCGTCACCCGGATCATCGATGTCGATGATTTCAGCCAAGGGCGGCTCCCGCACGGCCTTGTGCGCCGCAGTCGCCAGCCATGCGCTCGCACGCATGGCTTTTCCTGTCGTTCGCTGGCATTGTCCCTTGCCTCATTGGAACAGCCATAAGAAAAAGCTCGCTCACGCTCAAGGACGGCGCCGCAGGGCGCCAGGATATGGAAGACCCTATGCCCAGCTATCGCTCGCGAACCTCCACCCACGGCCGCAACATGGCCGGTGCCCGCGGCCTCTGGCGCGCCACCGGCATGAAGGATGGCGACTTCGGCAAGCCGATCATCGCCGTCGTCAATTCCTTCACCCAGTTCGTGCCTGGCCATGTGCACCTGAAGGACCTCGGCCAGCTCGTGGCGCGCGAGATCGAGGCGGCGGGCGGCGTCGCCAAGGAATTCAACACCATCGCGGTCGACGACGGCATCGCCATGGGCCACGACGGCATGCTCTACAGCCTGCCCTCGCGCGAGATCATCGCCGACAGCGTCGAATACATGGTCAATGCGCATTGCGCCGACGCCATGGTCTGCATCTCCAACTGCGACAAGATCACGCCCGGTATGCTGATGGCGGCCATGCGCCTCAACATCCCGGCCGTCTTTGTCTCCGGCGGACCGATGGAGGCTGGCAAGGTCGTCCTCAACGGCAAGGAAAAGGCGCTCGATCTCGTCGACGCCATGGTCGCGGCCGCCGACGACACCGTCTCGGACGAAGATGTGAAGGTCATCGAGCGTTCCGCCTGCCCGACCTGCGGCTCGTGCTCGGGCATGTTCACGGCCAATTCGATGAACTGCCTCACCGAAGCGTTGGGCCTCGCTTTGCCCGGCAATGGCTCCACTCTCGCCACCCACGCCGACCGCAAGCGCCTCTTCGTCGAGGCCGGCCACCTCATCGTCGATCTCGCCCGCCGTTATTACGAGCAGGACGACGCCTCGGTGCTGCCGCGTGCCATCGCGAGCTTCAAGGCCTTCGAGAATGCGATGACGCTCGACATCGCCATGGGCGGCTCAACAAACACGGTTCTCCATCTCCTCGCCGCGGCGAATGAGGGCGAGGTGCCGTTCACGATGAGCGACATCGACCGCCTGTCGCGCCGCGTGCCCGTCCTGTGCAAGGTGGCGCCAGCGGTCGGCCACGTGCACATGGAGGATGTGCACCGCGCCGGTGGCATCATGGCGATCCTGGGCGAGCTCGATCGCGTCGGCCTCATCGACACCAGCTTGCCGACCGTGCACAGCACGACGATGGCTGAGGCGCTGGAGCGCTGGGACATCGTACGCACCGACAGCGAGAGCGTGCGCACGTTCTACAGGGCCGCGCCCGGCGGCGTGCCGACGCAGGTCGCTTTCAGCCAGGACCGGCGCTGGGACGACCTCGACCTCGACCGTGAAAAGGGTGTCATCCGCGCCGCGAAGCATGCCTATTCGAAGGACGGCGGCCTCGCCGTGCTCTACGGCAACCTCGCCGAGGACGGCTGCATCGTGAAGACGGCCGGCGTCGATGAATCGATCCTGAAATTCTCCGGCCCCGCCCGCATCTTCGAGAGCCAGGATGCGGCGGTCGAGGGCATCCTCGGCAACAAGGTCAAGGCCGGCGAGATCGTCCTCATCCGTTACGAGGGGCCGCGCGGCGGCCCGGGTATGCAGGAAATGCTCTATCCGACGAGCTACCTGAAGTCGAAAGGGCTCGGCAAGCTCTGCGCTCTCGTCACCGACGGGCGCTTCTCCGGCGGCTCCTCGGGCCTGTCCATCGGCCACGTCTCGCCGGAAGCGGCCGAGGGCGGCACCATCGGCCTCGTCGAGGAGGGGGACATCATCGAGATCGACATCCCGAACCGGCGCATCCATCTCGCCGTGGGGGAGGAGGAGATCGCCCGCCGCCGCGCCGCCATGGAGGCGAAGGGCGACGCCGCTTGGCAGCCGGCCGCCCCGCGCAAGCGCGCCGTCTCGGCCGCCCTGAAGGCCTACGCGGCCCTGACGACCAGCGCCGCCCGCGGCGCCGTGCGCGACGTGAGCGGCCTCAAGCGCTGAAAACGTTTCGGCGGGTCGCAGGGCTGGAGCGCCGCTGCCCCCTCCCCATTACATGAGGGAGGGGGCGTCAAGACGCCGCCCGCCATGGCATCGCCAGCGCCGGGCGCTCGGGCTGTTGTGTCGCTACGCCTGCGTGACGATGGCCTCCAGAAGCCGCATCGCCCGCGCCCCGGCGGCGGCGTCGGGCACGTCGCGCTGCTCACCTCGTACCACCGCGAGGAAGTCACCGATCAGGGCGTAGTAGCCCTTGTGGTCCTCGTTGGCGGCGACCGTCAGGTTCGGCTCCCAGACGAGCGTATCCTCGCCGTCGACGAGGCTCGCGTCCGTGCGGCTCACCTTGAAGGGCGGCGCGCGGTAGTAGCGGACCTCGTGCACGTTGCGCACCTCCACGCGCTGGTGGTCGGCCATTACCTGCCACCATTCCATCGGCGTGCCGCGCGACTGGTGCGTGCCCATGACGAGCGTGCCGAGGCCGCCGCTCGCGAAGCGGAAATCGACGTGCAGCAGCAGCTTTCCGGGGGCGAGTTCGTGCCGGCGCGCGCCGACTTGGGCGACCTCGCCCATCAGCCACGGAACGAGGTCGAGATAGTGCACGCAATGATGCAGGTAGAAGCCGGTGTAGTCCGGGTCCTTTTCGAAGTATGTCGGCGCCGTCATGTACTCGCCGAGGAAACTTGCCGGCGTGCCGAATTCCGGCTTGGCGACGACATTGGCGGCGATCCGGTTTGCCGTTGAATAGCGTTTCATGAACCCGAGCACGACGGGTACGCCCGCGGCCTGCGAAGCCTTGGCAAGTTCCTCGGCCTCGCGCGCCGTCGCTGCCGGCGGCTTCTCGACGAAGACGGGCAGCTTGCGTGCCATCGCCGCCATGCCGACAGCGAAATGTACGGCAGGGCCTGCAGCAATGCCGATGGCATCGATGTCCTGGCGCGCCAGCAGCGCCTGCCAATCGCGCATCGTGTTCTGCACCGGGATGCCGTAGCGTCTCGCGGTCTGGGCGAGCCGCGCTTCGTCGGTGTCGCAGAGCGCGGCGATGGTGACATCGTGGCGGATGAGCTGCGGCAGCAGCATCTCGTTGGCATGCGTGCCGCAGCCGATCCAGCCGATGCGAATGGTCATGGCTCATGCCCTCCCGGCGAAGGCGAGCGCGGCCTTGAGATAGGCCACACTGTGGGCGAGTTCTCCGTCTTCGTTGCGCTGCGGTGCACGCCATTGGGCGAGCGGCACCCCCGGCCGCTCGTCGTCGCGGCGGAAGGGCTCGAGGGTGATCGGCCCAGCGTAGCCGACGTCGACGAGGGCACGCGCCACCGCCGGCCAGTCGATATGGCCGGAACCGACGAAGCCGCGGTTGTTCTCGTTGGCCTGGAAATGTACGAGCCGCTTGCCCGCCAGTCGGATGGCGTCGGGGATGGAGGGATCCTCCATGTTCATGTGGAAGGTGTCGAGCATCACGCCGAGCGCCGGCGAGGAGACCGCCTCCGCGATGGCGAGGCCGTGGCGCGTGGTGTTGGCGATGTCGGTCTCGAAGCGGTTGAGCGGCTCGAGCCCGAAGGTCACGCCGGCATTCTCGGCGCGCAGGCTCGCCTCCCTCAGGCCGCTGACGACGCGATCGATGCGCCGCTTGCGCTCCTCCTCAGCGACCGGTGCCGGCGGGCGCCCGGCGAAGACCATCGGCGCCCCGTAAAGCGGCCCGCCGACGATGGTTGCGCCGAGCGCCGTCGCGGTCTCGACGCAGGTGCCGAGATAACGGATGCCCGCCTGTCGGGCGCCCTCGTCAGCACTCGAAATGTCGCGGGCAAGGCTGACGCGGGCGGCCAGCACCACGCCGAGGCCGCTGTCGGCGAGCGCGGTCCTGGTCTCGGCGAGATTGAGCTCGCCGGGCTCGGGCACCAGCAGTTCGACGAAGTCGCAGCCGGCCTTCTTCGCTCGGGTGAAGGTTGCGAAATGTTCGCGGCCGAACGGCCGGGCATAGAACATCGAGATGACGCCGATCGGGTTCATTTGCTTGGTCATGACTTCACCGCACCGGCCGTGAGACCGCCCACGAGCCGCCGTTGCACGAGGAGGAAGAGGATGGTGACGGGGATGGCGACGAGCGTTCCGCCCGCCGTGAGCAGGCCCCATTGCACCGTGAACTCGCCGATGAAGAGCTGCAGGGCAACCGTGACGGTGCGCACGTTCTGGCCCGACAGCATCATGGCGAAGAGGTATTCGTTCCAGGAAGTGACGAAGATGTAGATGCCCGTCGTCACGATGCCGGGCATGACGATCGGCAGGATGACGAGGCGGATGGTTTGCAGACGGCTGGCCCCGTCCATGATCGCTGCCTCGTCGAGTTCGGGCGGGATCGCATTCATGTAGCTCGTCATCATCCAGATCGAGAATGGGATCGCGAAGGTGGAATGCCCGGCGATGACGCCGAGGAAGGTGTCGAGCAGCCCGAGGGCGCGCATCAGCACGAAGAGCGGGATGATGATGAGCACGATCGGGAACATGTTCACGACGAGGAACTGCACCATCAGGAAGCGCCGCCCGCGGAAGCGGAAGCGCGAGAAGGCATAGGCCGCCGGCACGCTGACGAGGAGCCCGACCGTGACCGCGCCGACGGCGACGATGAAGCTGTTGAGGAGGTTGCCGGCGAAGGTCGTGCGGGCGAGGAGGTCCCGATAATGCTGCAGCGTGCCCTCGCTCGGCCAGTACGCAACCGGCCATTGGGCGATCTCCTCGTTGGGCTTGAAGGAGGTGATCACCATCCAGGCATAGGGCGCGAGCGCGAAGAGCACGATGGCGAGGACCGGGATCTCCACCTGGACGACGCGGGCGAGACGGGAGCGGCGTTCGATCATCGGCTGAGCTCCCGCGCCACGCGGCGCACATAGATGAAGACGACGACGAGCAGAAGCGCTGTGAGCACCAGCGCGAGCGCCGCGCCATAGCCGAATTCCATGCCGCTGTAGGCTTTGAGGAAGGCGTAGAGCGGCAAGGTGTGGGTGGCGTAGCCCGGCCCGCCGCCGGTCATGACGAGGATCACGTCGAGCGAGTTCGCCACCCAGATGGTGCGCAGCAGGAGCGCGGTCGCGATCACCTCGGAGATCGACGGCAGCGTGACGTAGACGAGCTTCTGGAAGCGGCTCGCCCCGTCGATCTCGGCCGCCTCGTAGAGCTCGGCGGGGATCGTCTGCAGGCCGGCGAGCACGACGACGGCGAAGAAAGGAAAGCCCTGCCAGATGAGGGCGAGGATGACGGCGTAGAAGGCCGTATCGGGATGGGCGAGCCAGGCGACCGGTTCGGAGATGAGGCCGAGCCGCAGGAGCCCGTCGTTGATGACGCCGACATTGAAGTCGTACATCCAGGTCCACATCAGGCCGATGATGACGCTCGGCAGGGCCCAGGGCACGATGATCAGCGAGCGGGCGATGCCCCGCCACCAGAAGCTCTCGTTGAGGAGGAGCGCGGCGCCGAGCCCCAGCAGGAACTGGAAGCCGACGACGAGCGCGATCCATAGGAAGGAGTGGCCGAGCGAGATCCAGAAGACCTCGTCGTTCCACATGCGTTGGAAATTGCCGAAGCCGATGAAGGGCACGTCCTTGGGGCGGAAGAGCACGAAATCGTGCAGGCTCATCCACGCCGTCTGCAGGACGGGAACGAGGATGACCGCCGCCGTGACCACGAGGGCGGGCAGCAGAAAGGCATAAGGCGTCATAAGCGCGCGCGAGCGCGCTCCCGCCGTCACGAGGCTCGTCACGGGCCGAAACTCCGGAAAAGGTGGGTGGAGGCGGTATTGCGCCGCGCTCCACCCGGGTCGGCAGGGGCCAGGGGGGACCCCCGCCACCCATCAACCGTGGAAGTGCTTCTCGATGGCCTGCATCATGTCGTCGGGGCTGATCTGTCCGAGCAGCGCGCGCTGCATGTTGGTCGGCCAAACGGTGCGCACGAAATCCGCTGTCTTGGGGCTATCTGGCAGCACACCGGCCATGGCGAGCGACTGCTCGCTGGCCTCGACGAAGCGCTTGGGATGCAGCTTCCAGTTCGCCATGCCCGAGGTGGTCACGGTGAGCTGGCCGGTGAAGCCGTTGAAGGTGACGTTGTTCTCGGCGGTGGACAGGAAGGTGATCCACTTGAAGGCGGCCTCCTTGTTGGCGCTTGCCGCGAAGACCGCGTTCGATTCGTCGCCAAAGGAGGTCCAGCCGTTGCCGTCGGGCGCGCGCGGCACCGGCACAGCGGAGACCTTGTCGCCGAGCGCCTCAACCATCTCGTTGGACGAGCCGACGTGGTGGATGGTCATGGCCGTGCGGCCCGCCTTGAAGCCGTCGATGATCTGGCGGAAGCCGTCGGTCGGTGCTGACGGCGGGAAGACCTTCTCCTTGGTACCGAGATCGACGAACCAGCGGTTGGCGGCGAGCGCCTTGTCGCTGACCATGCCGCCCTTGCGGAAATTGGCGCCGCCGCCGAGGACGAATGGCCCCCAATGGTCGTGGCCACCCGCTCCGCCGCGCATGCCGAACCCGAAGACGCCATCCCTGGTCAGTGCCTTCGCCGCCTTGAGGAAGTCGTCGAAGGTGTGCGGGGCTGCGACGCCGGCCTTTTCGAACAGATCCGGTCGGTAGTAGAGATAGAGCACTACGTATTGTAGCGGCAGGTAATATTGCTTGCCATCGCTGGCCCTGTTGAGCTGCCAGATGTCCTCGGTGATGTCGGTACGCGCGTTCCAGCCCTTGAGCATGTCGTCGAGCGGCTCGAGCGCTCCCATCTCCACGAGGCGGGCCTGGTTGTTGAGCTTCACCATGGCGCAGTCGGGCGCATTGCCCGCGACGAGCGCGGCGAAAAGGCGCGTGTAGTAGTCGTTGCCGCCGCCCCACGGAATGCTTTCGGCGACGACCTTGATGCCGGGATTTTCCTTCTCGAACTTCGCGACGAGCTCGGCTGGCGAGTGCTGCGGATTGTCGAAATGGTACCACCAGCGCACCGTCACGCCCTGCGCGACGGCCGGGGCGGGAAAGCTGCCCGCGAAGGGCGCGGCAAGCGCGCCCGCGCCGGCGAGTTGCAGGAATCTGCGCCTCCCGATGCCCTTTTTGCGGGTCATGTTGTCCTTGGTCATGTCCTCTCCTCCGGTTCTTTGCGTGTTGTTTCTGGGGTACCGCCCTGGTCCCCTTTCGCTGCAAGGGGGAAATTGCCGTCTCCTATCGGCCGAGAACCTCCCTGATATGCGCCGCGCCGGCCGCGATGGCCGCCCTTGCCGCCGGCAGCTCGCGCGTCATGCGCAGAAAGCCGTGGACGACGCCGGGCGTCACGTCGAGGCGGAAGGCAATGCCGGTGTGGGCGAGTTTGTCGGCCAGCAGCAGCGTGTCGTCGAGCAACGGATCGAGCCCCGCGGCATTGAGATAGAGCGGCGGCAGGCCGTCGAGTTCGGCGCGCAGCGGGACGGCGAGCTCGGTGGTGTCCGCCGGCAGGGTGCCGAGGAAGTTGCCCCAGTACCACTGCATGATCGCGGTTCCGAGAAAGAGGCTGCCGTCGCCAAGGCGCTCGTGGCTTGCCGTGTCGAAGATCGGCGCGTAGCAGCCGTAGAACAGGGCGGCCGTTGCGGGCAGCGCCTGTCCCTTGTCGCGCCGGGCGAGAAGCGCGGCGAGCGCGAGGTTCGCCCCGGCCGAATCGCCGGCGAGCGCGATGCGCGCCATGTCGACGGGCTGGCCGAGGCCGCCATCGGCCGCGAAGGCGAGGGTGGCGAGGACATCGTTGAGCGGTGCCGGGAAGGGATGTTCCGGAGCGAGGCGATAATCCATGCTGAGGACGGCGCAGCCCGAGGCCTTGGCCAGGTTGCGCACGGTGCCGTCGTGCGTGTCGATGGAGCCGAAGGTCCAGCCTCCGCCGTGCACGAAGACGACGAGGCCGTTCGTCAGCGCGTCCGCCTGCGGTTCGTAGAGACGGGCCCGCATGCCGCCGGCAGCCGTGGGGACGGTGAGCTCACGCACCGCCGCCAGCTCCGGCGCGCCGGCGTTCCAGGGCTTCGCCAGCTCTTCGAAGGTCTGTCGGGCCTCACCCATCGCCATGGTGCGGTAGTCGACGGCGGGCGCAGCGCGCATGCGCTCGTAGATGGGCCGGAAATCTGGGTCGAGGGGCAGGGTCATGCTGACTGACGCTCCGAGGAAACGTCGACGATGGTGTCGATGTGGTGGCCGAGCGCCTCGGCAAGGCCGGCGCCGTCGCGCGCGGCGAGGCGCTCGTAGATGGGTTGGTGCCGGCGCGCCGTCTCGAGCAGCGGCCGGCGATGGCGCGGCTCCCACAACTTCTGCCGGTGCGAATGCAGGATGCAGCGCACGAGGATCTGCTCCAGCGCCTGCAGGCCCGCGAGGCGGAAGATGGCGAGGTGGAAATCGGTGTCGAGCTCGATGAGCCGGTACTGGTTGCCCGCGCTCGCCACTCGCTCCATCTCGTCCTGGAGGGCCTGCAAATCATGCAGCGCGCCATCCGTTACCGCCGCCGCAGCCCGCACGGCTCCACGCATCTCGATGCGGCGCCGGAGCGCGATGATCTCGTCGGCCTCTTCCGGGTCGAGAGGCGTGACGGTGGTGCCGCGATGGCCGCTGCGGATGACGAGCCCGTCCTCCTGCAGGCGTAGCAGCGCCTCCCGCACCGTGCCCTGGCTGCAGCCAAGCTCGCGCGCGAGGCCGAGTTCCGTCAGGGCGATGCCAGGCTGCAGGTCGTTGAGGATGATGCGGCGTTTGACCGCCGAATAGGCTGCCTCGCGCGGGCGCACGTCCGAATCCTCCCCGCTTTCTTATTATCGATATTGATATTGATAATTCAAACGGCTTAACCTGACAAGACGGCGCCCGCCAGGGCGGCCGCAATGATCGAGGTGGCGATGGCCTCAGGACGCGGCGGCGCGTGGGGGGGGCCGGCTTTCCGCCTGCTTCGCGGGCGCTGTCCAGCCGAGTGCCCGCGAGATCGTGTCGGCCGTCTCGATGACGAGTTCGCCGAGCACGGGGATACGCGCCGGCGAGATGCGCTCGGCCGGGCCGGAGACGCTGATCGAGGCGAAGACGCTGCCCGAGGCGTTACGGATCGGGGCGGCGACGCAGTTGAGGTTGCGCTGGTGCTCGGACCAGTCGATGGAGTGGCCGCGCTTGCGCGTCGCCGCCATCTCCTCGCGCAGCCGCTGCGGGTCGACGATGGTGTTTTCCGTAAAGGCCTTGAGCCCGGCGGCGATGACGCGCTCCAGCGTCGCCTCGTCCTGGAAGGCGAGGATGGCCTTGCCGACACCCGTACAATAGACCGGTGCGCCCTCGATGGTCATGACGAGCGAGCTTGGGCCGCTGTCCATCTCCTTGCGGTCGACGAAGACGGCGTGCAGGCCGTCGAAGATGCAGAGGTGGACCACCTCGCCGCTCAGCTTGGCGAGGCGGTCGACATGCGGCTGCGCCTCGCGGTGCAGGTCGAGGTTGGCGAGATAGAGGCTGCCGAGTTCGAACAGCTTGAGCCCGAGGCGGTAGCGCTCCCGGTCTCGGTCCTGCTCGATGAAGCCGATCTCCTTCATCGTCGCGAGCAGCCGGTGGGCGGTGGCCTTGGGATAGCCCGTCCGCGCCTGGATCATGCCGAGCGTCAATGTCCGGTCGTGCTTGGTGAAGCACTGCAGGATGCTCGCCATCTTGCCAAGCGAGTTGACCAGATCCTTGCGCTGGGTCCGCGTCACGCTTTGCCTCGTTCATTCCGTCATGCGGAACATATCGAGGAAGTTCTTCGAGCGTCAAGCGCTTTTGAGCCGTGCGTCCAGATGGGCGAGCGCGGAGTCCGATTCCGTGTTGACGATCGACTTGGAGGCTCGATAAAGTCTGATATACGGAATAAAAATCCGATATTCGGACCAGGGAGCTGAAATGCACAGGAAACTCGCAGGTGTCATTCCGCCAATGACGACGCCGTTTCGGACCGATGGGACGATGGCGCTGGAGGCCGTTGCCGGGCAGGTGGACTTTCTTGTCGCGGCCGGAGCGCACGGCCTGGCAGCCGGCGGCTCGACCGGCGAGGGCCATACGCTCGACCCGGAGGAGTTCCGCGATCTCATCAGCGCGGCGGTCGCCGCCACCGCCGGGCGGGTGCCGGTGATCGCCGGCATCATCGTCGACAGCACGCGCGACGCGATCCGCCGCGGCAAGCTGGTGCGCGACATGGGCGTCGCCGCCCTGCAGGTCACGCCGGTGCACTATCTCTTCAAGCCGGACGACGAGGCGATGGTGCGCCACTTCCGGGCGCTCGCCGACGAGACCGGCCTGCCGATCATCATCTACAACGTGGTGCCCTGGACCTATCTGTCGCCGAAGTTGCTCGCCCGCATCATGCGCGAGGTGCCGATGGTGGTCGGCGTCAAGCAGAGCGCCGGCGATCTCAAGCTCTTCGCCGACCTGATGGCCGAGAACCTTGCCGACAAGCTGATCTTCAGCGCCGTCGATGCGCTGATGTATCCCTCCTACACGCTCGGCGCCCACGGCTCGATCGCCGCGATCCTCGCCGCGGCGCCCAAGGCGTCGGTCGATCTGTGGGACGCGGTGAAGGCCGGCGATCACCCGCGCGCGCTCGATCTCCACGTCAAGCTGCTGGCGCTGTGGAACGCCATGGTCTCGGACAACCTGCCGGCCTGCACGAAATATGCCCAGAGCCTGCAGGGCGTGAACGCGATGGAACCGCGCGCGCCGATGCCGCCGGCCTCGCCCGCCCAGCGCGAGGCGATCCGCGCGGCGCTGGCGGGCCTCGGCGTTGCCGTCAAGGCAAAGGCGGCCTGAAGGCCGTCTCCTGTTCAAAAAAGCAAAAGCATATCGGGTTGGAGGAAACGTCCATGTTCTCGCGCAAATCGTTCTCGCGCATATCCCTGACGCGCCGGGTCGCCATGGCCGCGGCGGTCTCGCTCGCCGTCGCCGGGCCGGCGCTCGCCGCCTGGCCGGAGCGGCCCGTCACCATGATCGTGCCGTGGAGCGCCGGCGGCGGCACCGACGCGACGGCGCGCATCGTCGCGAGCCTGCTCGAGAAGGAACTCGGCAAGCCCGTGTCGGTCGTCAACCGCACCGGCGGCGGCGGCATCGTCGGCCACACCGAGATCGCCAATGCCAAGGCGGACGGCTACACCATCGGCGTCGTGACGACCGAGCTGTCGATGTATCACTGGCTCGGCACCTCGGCGCTGAACTACGACAGCTACAGCCTCATCGCCCTCTACAACACCGATCCGCAGGGCGTGCACGTGCGCAAGGACGGGCCGGCCACGATCAAGGACCTCGTCGAGGCGATCAAGGCGGCCCCCGGCAAGCACAAGGCCTCTGGCGCCAACCAGGGCGGCGCGGCGCATCTGTCCTTCGTTGGCCTGCTCAACGCCATCGGCCTCAAGGCCCAGGACGCGCCGTGGGTGCCGACGGACGGTTCGGCGCCTTCGCTGCAACTCCTCACCTCGAAAGCCATCGATATCGTCACGACGACGATGCCCGAGGCGCAGACCATGGTCGATGCCGGCGAGGTGAAGACGCTCGCCCTGATGCGTCCCGAGCGCGATCCCGCCTTCCCCGACGTGCCGACCGTCAAGGAAACGCTCGGCGTCGACTGGAGCCTCGGCGCCTGGCGCGGCGTCGCCGGCCCCAAGGGCATGCCGGAGGAGGTCGTCGAGACGCTCTCGAAGGCCATGGCCAAGGTCGTGAAGGACCCAGAGTTCGTTAAGTTCATGGATGCCCGCAAGTTCGGCATCGAATATGCTGGCGGACCGGATTTCGCGAATTACCTCAAGCGGATGGATGAACGCTTCGGCGAGGCCATGAAGGCCGCCGGCCTCGCCAAGCAATAGGGCCGGGACTCCTTCCATGCGCAAGGTGGATGTCGCCGCGGGCTTGCTCTTCGCGGCCTTCGGAGCGGGCGTCGTCGTTGAGGCGGCGTCCATTCCTCCGATGATCGGGCAGGCCTACGGGCCTGGCTTCTTCCCCTCGCTCGTCGGCGGCGGGCTCGTCGTCGCCGGGCTCATCATCGCCCTGCGCGGCCTCTTCACCGCGCCGGAAGCGGTGGTGGAGGGGGCGGGGCGGCCCGCACCGACTGCGACGCGGCCCTACTGGGGAGCGCTCGCCTGGCTGGTCGCTGGGCTTGTCGTCATCATCCGGGCTTTCGAAGCCATCGGCTTCGTGCCGCTCCTTGGCATCTATCTCGCCGGCTTCATGCTGCTGCTCGGTGTGCGGCCAGTGCAGGCGGTCGTTCTCGGGTTTCTCCTGACCCTCGGCGTCTATTTCCTGTTCGTCCGCCTGCTGCTGGTGCCGCTGCCGGCCGGGCTGCTGCAACCCCTTCTCGGGTAAGCGCTCATGCATTCGGTCATTCAGGCGCTTGGGCTGGTGCTCGATCCGCAGGTGCTTCTCACGGTGGTGCTCGCCTCGCTGTTCGGCCTGTTCGTCGGCGCCGTCCCCGGCCTGACGGCGACCATGGCGACGGCGCTGCTCGTGCCGATCACGTTCTTCATGGATCCCCTGTCGGCCGTTGCCGCCATTGTGGCCTGCACGGCGATGGCTATCACCGCCGGTGACATTCCGGGCTGTCTGCTGCGCATTCCCGGCACGCCAGCCTCGGCCGCCTACACGGACGAGACTTTTGCCATGACGAAACGCGGCCTCGGCGCGCAGGCGCTCGGCGCGAGCCTCGTTTCCTCGGTCATCGGTGGCATCGTCGGCACCGTCGTCCTCATCCTCGCCGCGCCGGCGCTGGCGCGCATCGCCCTGCAGTTCTCGAGCTTCGAATATTTCTGGCTCGCGCTCATCGGCCTGTCCTGCGCCGCCTTCGTGAGCTCGGACGACGCCTTGCGCGGCTTCGTCTCCCTGCTCATCGGCCTCTTCATCGCCAGCGTCGGCATGGACGGCGTCAGCGGCACGCCGCGCTTCACGCTCGGCGTCACGGAGCTCCTGGGCGGCATCAGCTTCATTCCCGCCATGATCGGCATGTTCGCCGTCTCCGAGATCCTGAACAGCCTCGTCCGCGGCACGGCGCGTGAGCGCTTTGCCGCGACGCAGAAGGTTACCGGCATCTTCCGCGGCATCCTCGGCCTCATCCGTCACTACTGGCGCAACGTGGCGCGCGGCTCGGTCACGGGCACGCTGATCGGGGTCCTGCCGGGCGCCGGCGGCGACATTGCCGCCTGGATCTCCTACGCCACCGCCAAGCGCTTTTCGAAGACGCCCGAGAAGTTCGGCACCGGCCATCCCGAAGGCGTCATCGAGGCAGGTGCGGCCAACAACGGCGGTCTCTCAGGCGCGTGGGTGCCGGCGCTCGTCTTCGGCATCCCGGGCGATGCTGTGACGGCGATCGCCGTCGGCGTGCTCTTCATGAAGGGGCTCAACCCCGGTCCGCGGCTGTTCGAGGCGCAGGCGGAGATGCTCTATGCCGTCTTCATCATCTTCCTCATCGCCAACCTGTTGCTCCTGCCCTTCGGCTGGGCGGCGATCCGGCTCGCGAGCCGCATCCTGACCGTGCCGCGCCCGCAGCTGATGGCGATCATCCTGCTCTTCTGCGTCGTCGGCTCCTTCGCCATCAACAACACCGTCTTCGACATCGGCCTGATGCTCGGCTTCGGCATCCTCGCCTTCCTGCTCAACCTCGCCGGCTTCCCCGTGGCGCCCATCATCCTCGGCATCGTGCTCGGGCCGCTGCTCGAGCAGAACTTCCTGACCTCGATGGTGATTGCGGGCGGCGACATCACCGGCTTCTTCGAGCGCCCGGTCGCCGCCGCGCTCGGCGTGGCCGCCATCCTCATCTGGGCGGTGCCGCTCGGCCTCGCCGGCCTGCGCCTCCTGCGCGGCGGCACGCGCGCCGCAAAGCCCGCGGAGAACAACTCATGACGAAACGCGTGATCGCGGTGGGCATCGCGGTGATGGACAAGATCTTCTCCGTGTCCGCCATTCCGGACGAGCCCATCAAGGTCTTCGCCACCGGCTACAGCGAGATCGGCGGCGGACCGGCCGCCACCGGCGCGGTGACGGTGGCGCGCCTCGGCGGCGAGGCCGTGCTGTGGGCGCGCGTCGGCGATGATCCCGTGGGCCGGCGCATCATCGAGGAACTGGGCGAATGGGGCGTCAGGCCCGCAATCCGCCTCCTCCCCGGCGCCCGCTCCGGCGTCTCGGGCGTGCTCGTCGACAAGGAGGGCGAGCGCCTGATCATCGCCTTCGCCGATCCCGGGCTCGACACTGATCCCGCGTGGCTGCCCCTTGCCGAGGTCGCGGCGGCGAATGCCGTCCTCGCCGACATGCGCTGGCCGCGCGCGAGCGAGATCGTGCTCGATGCGGCCCGGGCGGCCGGCGTGCCGGCGGTGCTCGACGCGGATCTTGCGTCGGACGACGTCGCCCACCGGCTCGTCGCGCGCTCGGACTATGCCGTCTTCTCGCGCCCGGCGCTCACGCGCTTTGCCGGGACGGACGATATCGCCGAGGGGCTCCGGGCGGCGGCGCAGGTCTGCCCCGGCCGTGTCGGCGTCACTCTTGGCGGCGAGGGCTTCGCCTGGCTGGAGGGGGAGAGCCTGGCCCGCGAGCCGGGCTTCACCGTCGAGACGGTCGACACCCTCGGCGCGGGCGACGTCTTCCACGGCGCCTTCGCCCTCGCCATCGCGGAGGGGCGCGACATGCGCGCCGCGGCGCGCTTCGCCAATGCCGCCTCCGCTCTCAAATGCACCCGGCGTGGTGGCCGTGCCGGCATTCCGGATCGGGCCGAAGTTGAGGCCCTCATGTCTTTGTCCGAGGAGGTATGATGACTGTTTCCGCAGGCAAGTTGCGCGGGTTGAAGAGGCTCGCCGACGACAGCGGGCGCTTCAAGATGGTCGCCGTCGACCAGCGCCCGCCCATCCTGAAGGTGCTCGGTGAGAAGCTGGCGCCGCGCCAGCCGGGCTACGACGAGGTCAGCGCCGTCAAGGCGCTGCTCGCCCGCGTGCTGACGCCGCTGGGCTCGGCCGTGCTGATCGATCCCGACTACGGCTACAGCCGCGCCGTCGACCACATCCCTGCCCGGCGCGGCCTGCTGATCACGCTCGAGGATTTCCGCTTCGAGGAAGACGAGCGCGGCCGCCGAACGCGGCTCTATCCCGGCTGGGACGTCGGCAAGATCAAGCGCATGGGTGCAGACGGCGTCAAGCTGCTGCTCTGGTATCGCCCCGACGCGGCGCGCGAGGTCGTCGCCCACCAGCAGGCGCTGGTGCGGCAGGTGGGCGAGGCCTGTGCGCGCTACGACATCGCCTTCCTGCTGGAGCTCCTCGTCTATCCCTTTAAGGGCGCCAGCAATCACACGACGGATTACATCGAGGATCGTGAGAAGCGCCCCGATCTCGTGCTGCAGAGCCTCACGGACTTTGCGGACCCGGCCTATGGCGTCGACATCTACAAGCTCGAAAGCCCGGTGCCGGCCGGCGCTCTGCCGGATCCCGCAGGCAGCGATGCCGCGGTGGCTGAGACGGAGCAGCTCTTTGCGCGCATGGCCGGGCTCATCGACAAGCCGTGGGTGATGCTGAGCGCCGGCGCCGGGATGGAGGAGTTCCGCCGCGTCCTCAGCTATGCCTACCGGGCCGGCGCCAATGGCTATCTTGCCGGCCGCGCTATCTGGTGGCCGGCCTTCCGCCATTACCCCGACCTTCAGGCAATGGAACGAGAGTTGGCGTCGGACGGCATCGGCTATATGAAAGATATAAATCGATTAACAGACGATTCCGCCCGGCCGTGGCAAACGGCCGCTGCGTTTGGAGGCGCGCCGGGGCTGGCCGACGCGGGACATGATTTCCCCGGGCGCTACGCGGGCTTCGGTTCGCAGGCTGCCTGAGGTGCGGGGCCGGAGGCGCGCCGCCTGCGTGGCGGTTCGCGCCGAACCGATGGAAAACGATCGCCGGAGAGCTGTGGGTGAGCCGCGCCGGCGGTCCAGGCTAGGGAGATGAGACCGATATGTTGAATGATCTCAAGGGCAAGCGCGTCCTCATCACGGGCGCGAGCACCGGCATCGGCGCGGCGACGGCCGTGGCGTTCGGCCGGCTCGGCAGCCATGTCGTCGTTCACTACAATTCGAGCGAGGACGACGCCAAGGCCGTCGTCGAGGCCATCCGCAAGGCGGGCGGCAAGGCCGATATGCTCAAGGGCGACGTGAGCACCTCGGCTGAGGCGATCCGCGTCGTCGACGAGGCGGCCGGTGTCCTCGGCGGGCTCGACGTGCTCATCAACAATGCCGGGGCCCTCGTGCAGCGCATGTCCCTGACCGAGATCACGGACGATTTCTACGACCGGGTGCTCGACCTCAACGTGCGCTCGGTGGTGATGGCCTCGAAGGCGGCCGTGCCGCACCTCAAGAAGGCGGGTGGCGGCACCGTCATCAACACCAGCTCCATCGCCGCGCGCAACGGCGGCGGGCCGGGCGCGGCACTCTACGCAAGTTCCAAGGCCTTCGTGTCGAACCTGACGCGCAACATGGCCAAGGAATATGCCAGCGACAACATCCGCGTGAACGCGGTCGCCCCAGGCGTCATCATGACCCCGTTCCACCAGCGCTTCTCGACGGCCGAGATGCTTGAGGCCATGCGCAAGACCATCGTCATGGGGCGTATCGGCGAGCCGCAGGACTGCGTCGGCGCCTATGTCTTCCTCGCCTCGCCCGCCATGAGCGGCTACATCACCGGCCAGGTCATCGAGGTCAACGGCGGCCAGCTGATGCCCTGATGTGCCAGGGGAACAGGGCAGGCTTTCCCGGCGAGCATAAGGTAGCCACGAAGCGGTCCGATCCTGCAGGATCGGGCCGCTTTTCTTCGGGCAGGGGACGGTCGCTCAAAAGCTCACGCGACAACCGCCTTGCCGTCGCCGCGCAGGCGGCTTTCACGCAGCGCACCGGCCTCGTCGAGGATGGGGTAGGCGACCGACGTGATATGGGCGTTGATCTGCTTGAGGTCGCGCAGGACGTCGAGGTGCAGGGTGCTCGACTGGATGCTCTCGATGCGTCCTTCGCGCAGGCGCTCCAGGTGCCGCTCGGCCGACAGGCGTTCCATGTGGCGCACGTCCACCTTCACCTCCACCAGCTTGCGGGCGAGGTCGATGTCGCGGCTGATGAAGATGCTCTGCGCGATGCGCAGGTTCTCCAGCGTGCGCGCGTGCAGTTCCTCGATCTCTCCCATGCCCTCGCGCGAGAAGCGCAGGCCGTACTTGATCTTCTTGGCGATCATGTCGAGCAGGCTCTTGTCGATGATGTCGCCGATGTGCTCGAGGTTGATGGCGTAGGAGATGATCTCGGTCGCCTTGCGTGCATCCTCGTCGTCGAGGCCCTCGTGCCCGAGGCGCGAGAGATAGAGCTTGACGGCCTGCTGCAGCGCATCGACCTCGTCGTCCATCTTGGCGATTTCGTTCTTGAGCTTGGCATCGTTGTTGCGCAGCGCCTCAAGACTCTTGACCAGCATCACCTCCACCACGTCGCCGATGCGCAGCGTCTCGCGGGCAGCGCAGCTCAGCGCCACGACCGGCGTATCGAGGGAGGAATCGTCGAGATAGCGCGGCCCCAGCCGGTCGATCGGCTGGGGTGGCATCAGCCGCTCTGCGAGGCGCGCGATGAGACCGACGAGCGGCAGGAAGAGGAGAGCGAGCAGAATGTTGAAGGCAAGATGCACGTCGACGGAGAAATTGCCGGTCAGCGCCGCGGCCCGGGCGAGATAGCCGTCGATGGGGCCGATGAGCGGCAGGGCGAGCAGGCAGCCGGCGCCGCGCACCGCGAGATTGCCGAGGGTGACGCGCCGCGCGAGCGGGCCATAGCCCGCCGTGGCCAGCGCCGGCGGCACCGCCCCGCCGAGATTGGCGCCGAGGACGAGCGCGACGACGAGCCCCGCATCCATGTTGCTCGAGGCGGCCAGCGAGGCGACGAGCAGCACGATGGCGAGGCTCGACGAGGCGACGAAGGCGAGCACCGCCGCCACGAGAAGGCCGATGACGGGCGCGGCGCCAAGAGCGGCGAGCAGGCTCTGCAGTGCGGACGAGGCGCGCATCGGCTCCGTCGCCGCGCCGATGAGCTGCAGCGACAGGAGCATGAGCCCGAGGCCTATGATGGCGCGGCCGATGGCCTTGGGGCGCGAACTGTCGCTCGCCATGAAGGTGGCGACGCCGCACAGGATCAGCACTGGCGAGAGCCAGTGCAGATCGAGCGCGAGAAGCCGCGTCACCAGCGCCGTGCCGACATTGGCGCCGAGCATGATCGCCTGCGCCATCGCCGTTGTCATCAGCTCCCGGCTGGCGAAGGAGGCGGTGATGAGGGCGGTGGCCGTGCTGCTCTGCACGGCGATTGTTGCGGCGAGGCCGGCGAAGAAGGCCTTGAAACGATTGGTGGTGCCGAGCGCGATCCAGTGCCGGAGGCTCGAGCCGAAGGCGCGGGTGACGCCGGTCTTGACCATGCGCAGGCCCCAGAGCAGCAAAGCCCCCGCGCCGAGAAGGTCGATCAGCACCAGATTTGCCGACATTCAACGCTCCCTTGTCGCCAAGCCGGCCCTGTCCAGTTGCTTCGACCGGTGTCCGTTCCTTCTGCCGGTGCCGGCATCTTACTGTAAGCCGGCTATTTGACCATGCTTTGCCAGCGCGCCACGGTTGCATCCTCGAGCGGCGCGTGCGCGAACCAGCAATGCCGGACGATGGTGACGTGGCCGCTGTCGATGGCGGTGTTCTCGTCGCCGGGCGACAACGTGTGCGGCCGTCCGCGGCGGATGCGGCAGGTGATTCGCTCGCCGTCCTGTGCGGTCACGTCCATGGCCGCGGCGATCTTGTCGCGGCCGATGCACGCGCCGGCGAGCGGGGCCGGCAGGTCCTTCGGCAGGTTGACCGAGAGCCAGGTGCCCTCGTGGTGCCAGTCGTCGCGCGCCGCCCACAGGAGGTCGATGAGCGCCCGCACCGCGTCCTGCTCGCGCAGGCCCATTTCGCCGCCCTTCGTGCGCGAGAAGGCAAGGGCGGGCAGGCCCCACATGGCCGCTTCGCGGGCGATGGCCATGGTGCCGGAATAGGCCATGTCCTCCCCCACGTTGCGCCCGTCATTGATGCCGGAGAGGACGAGATCAGGCGGTGTCTCCGCCATCAGCACCGACAGGGCGGCGACGACGCAGTCCGCCGGCGCGCCCGAGCAGGCATAGGTACGGATCTCCCGGCGCGTCAGCACGATGTCTGTGTCAAAGGAGAGCTGGTGGCTCGCCGCCGTCCATTTCCGCTCCGGCGCGACGATCCACACCTCGTCGCCGCGCGCCCGTGTGGCCTCGGCGAGAAGCGCGAGGCCGGGAGAGGCGATGCCGTCGTCGTTGGCGATGAGCACACGCATGGAGACCTTCAGATGTCGAGGCTCGCGCCGGTCGCAAGATCGGCACGGAGGAGGGGAATGTGCGCGGCCAGGGCGCGGAGCATCGCCGGGTCGCAGGAATGGCCAAGGACGATGCGCGCGCCGCTGGCGGCGACGATGGCGCGGTTCTCCCCGAGCGTCGGGTGGGTCGGCAGGCGGTTCCAGGCGGCGCGCCCGGCCTGCACCATCCTGTCGCCGGGGCTACCCTTCGGCAGGTGGCCGGTGAACAGCACAGGATGGTCCTGCCGTTCGGCGAGGGGCAGGATCGTGGCGGAGGGGCCGGACATGCCCATGCCGTCATGGCAGAGGAGTGCGGCCTTCGGCAGCGGCTCGCCCTCCCGCCAGTCGGCGGCAGCCGCGAGGCGTTCGGCGAGGCGGTCCCGGATGCCGGGGTGCAGCCATTCCTGCGCGGCAAGCTGTGCGGCAAGGGATTCGCGCATGTCGGGGGCGAGCGCGATCGGTTCGGGCAGGATGGCGAGCAGCTCCAGCGAGCGGCCGGCCAGCGGCGTCGGCAGCACGCAGCCCTGCGGATGCCGCGCCACGAAGGCGGCGACCTGCCGCGCCCGCTCGCGCGCCGGCACGTCGTCGTCGCCATAGGAGGCGTCGATGGCGATGGCGTCGCAGGGCGGCAGCGGATCCATCATGAAGACGGGGCTTTCGGGCACCACATCGCCGCAATAGGCGAAGCGCCGCGCGCCGTCGTCGATGACGCACCAGGATCCGCCGACGATGTGGCCCGAGCGGCCGGTGGTCACGGTGAAGGGGCCGAGCGCGACGGTGCCGCGCGCCGGCAGGGTCTCGACCGCGGCCGCGCGCGCCCGCTCGCGGTCCGCCGGCGCCGCATAGCCAGCCCATGCCAGGTCCGCGTCGCGCACTGTCTCGGCGCCCATCAGGATCCGGCCGGCAAAGCCCTGCGCGATGGCCCAGCCGAGCGCCGTCACATGATCTTCATGGGCATGGGTGATGATGAGCGCATCGGTGGCCGCAAGAGCGGCGGGGGAGACGCGCGGGTAATAGTCCGCGTCGTCCATACGCACGCTCGTGTTGATGCCCGCGTCGAGCATCAGGCGATAGCCCTTGCTCTCGATGGCGAGGCTCGTGCGGCCTTTTTCCCCGAAGCCGCCGAGAAGGTGGATCCTCATTGGCTTGAGCTTTCGGTCTCCGCCGGCAGCACCCAGCCGTCGTGCACGGCGATGTCGACGACGTCGCCCGGGCCGTGGTGGAAGGGCTCCGGTACCTCGAGATGCACGGTGATGTCGGGCGCCCGCACGAGGCTTGCCTCGAGCCGGAAGAAGCCGCCCTGGTAGACGGTCCGCACGATATGCGCCGCAAGGCCGGGTTCACCCGGCCCGGCGATCGCGAGATCGCGCGCCCTGAGGCATACCTTCGCATGGCCAGCCTTCTGCAGGGGCGAAGCGCGCAGCGAGAGCTCCAGGCCGTGGATGCGGCCCCGGCAGCGGCCTTCGCTGTCGGCGGCAGCGACCTCGGCGGGCAGCACCATGCCCTCGCCAATGAAGCGGGCGACAGTCTCGTTGGCCGGCTGGCGGAACAGGTCGGACGGCGTCGCGAGCTGCAGCAGCCGGCCCCGGTCCATCACCGCGATGCGGTCGGCGAGCGCCATCGCTTCGGCCTGATCGTGGGTGATGTAGATCATTGTTGTCGCCGTGCGCTCGTGGAAGCGGGCGAACTCGTCCTCCATCGCTGCGCGCAGATGCACGTCGAGATTGGCGAGCGGCTCATCGAGCAGCACGAGTGAGGGTTCGGTAACGAGGCAGCGCGCGAGCGCGACGCGCTGGCGCTGCCCTCCGGAGAGGAGGCCCGGGCGGCGCTCGGCGAAGGTCTCGAGCCCGACGAGCGCGAGTGCCTCCCTGACGCGGCGCGTGCGCTCGGGGTCCTTCACCCCCGCCACCTTGAGGCCGTAGGCGACATTGTCGAACACGCTCATGTGCGGCCACAAGGCGTAGGACTGGAAGACGATGCCAACGCGCCGATGCTCCGGCGGCACATGCTGGCGGGTGCCGGACACGACCGTGTCGCCGATGCGAATCTCGCCGTCGTCGATCTGGTCGAAGCCGGCGACCTGCCTGAGCAGCGTGGTCTTGCCGCAGCCGGAGGGGCCGAGCACGGCGAGGAATTCCCCGTCACGGACTTCCAGCGAGACGGCGTCGAGGGCGCGGTAGTTGCCGAAGTTCTTGGAGACCCGGTCGATGGTCAGTCGCGCCACGGCAGTACTCCCTGGGGCAGCTTGCGAGCGAAGAGAAGGGTGGAGAGCATCAGCGCCAGCGTGACGATGACCGTCAGTACCGCGAGGGCGGCCGCATAGGTCGAATCCCCGCCCTGCTCGAAGGAGAAGACGACGACACCAAGCGTCTCGTTGCCGGACGACCACAGGAGGGCCGAGACCGTGAGCTCGTTGAAGGCGGTGAGAAAGACGAGGAGGGCACCTGCCGTTGCTGCCGGGGCGACGAGCGGCAGGATGATGGTGACGAGCCGACGGATGAGCCCGGCGCCCGCGACCTGCGCCGCCTCTTCCAACGTGCGGTCAAGCTGGTGATAGCCGCTGGCGACCGGGCGAAGCCCGAGCACGAGGAAGCGCGCCACATAGCAGAAGAAGATGATCCAGATGGTATTGTAGAGCGAGATGCCGAAAACCGGCAGCGGCTTCAGGAAGATGAGGATGGCCGCAATGGCGAGCACCACGCCCGGCAGGGCATAGGGCAGCTCCGCCGCGAGGTTCAGCAGGCGCAGCATGCGCGAGCGCCGCCAGACGAGGAAATAGGCGAGCGGCACCGAGACGACGACGATGACGAGCGCGGCGGCAGCCGACAGCCCGAAGCTGTTGGCGAAGGCGCGCTTAGAGCCGGCATGGTCGAACATCACGTATTCGTAGTTCTCGAAGGTGGCCGTCGCGGCATTGAGCGGCACGCCGTAGCCCGGCACGAGAGAGGTGGCGAGAAGCCCGGCGAGTGGCACCACGAGGATGAGCAGGACGAGCCCCCATAGCAGGATCTCGCTCGGCAGCCGCCAGCCTCGCAGCTCGAAGGGGCGCGCCGCCGTCGAGGTCGTGGTGATGCGGAAGTCGCGCCGGCGCAACATCACGTCCTGCAGGATGATGCCGGCCATGGCGATGGCGCCGATGAGGGTTGAAAGGACGGCCACTTCGGAGAGGATGCCCGGGCCGAGCCCGGCGAGGCGCTGGTAGATCAGCGTCGGCAGCACGAGGTAGTTGGCGGGAATGCCGAGAAAGGCCGGAATGCCGAAATTGCCGAGGCTCGAGACGAAGCACAGCGCGATGCCCGCGACGAGCGGCGGCGTCATCAAGGGCAGGATGATGGTGCGCAGCACCGTCAGCTTGCCGGCCCCGGCGGCAAGGCCCGCCTCGATCAGTTCCTTCGGCAGGGCACGCAGGCCTGCGCGCAGCGTCAGGAAGACGAGGGGGGCATACTGGATGCCGAGCAGCAGGATGATGCCCTCGGCCGAATAGAGCGGGTTGCGCGTGCCGAGCGGCGGGGCAAGCCCCAGCATGTTGAGGAGGGCGCTCGACGGCCCCGTCACCTGTAGCCAGGCGAGCGCCGTGACCTGCGGTGCGATCATCAGCGGCAGCACGAAGCAGAAGACGAACGCATTGCGCGCCCGCATGTCCGTGAGGGCGACGAAACAGGCGACGATGCTTCCGATGACGACGGCGAGCAAGGTGCCGCCGAGCGTCGTCACCAGACTGTTGCGAACAGCCGCCCAGGTGGTCGGATCGGAGAGGACCGAGCCGACGACGCCCGACGAGAGGGCGCCGCCCGGCGCGATACCCTCGATGACGAGGCGTGCGAGCGGCAGGATGGAGAGGATGGCGACGAGGACGACGAGCCCCCACAGGAGTGTGAGATCCCCGCCGCGCATGGCCTTGGCAGCACTGCCGCTCATGGTGTCCGCGACCCATCCGGCTCAGTTGCCGAACATGTCGGCGAAGCGCTTCTTGTCCGCCTCGGTCGTCTCGACGACCTTGGCGATATTCGTCGCCATCAGCTGGATCTTCGTGCCTTCCGGCAGCCATTCGGGATTGGCGATGCCGGCCTTGGCGGGCACGTAGCCCATGGAAGCGGCGAGCTTCTGGCCCTCGTCGGAGAGGATGAAGTCGACGAAGGCCTTGGCGGCGGCCTCGTTCTTCGTGGTCTTGAGGATGGCGACCGGCTCGGTCACCGCCGGCACGCCCTCGGCCGGGAAGACGAAATCGACCGGCGAGCCCTTGGCCTTGGCATTAAGCGCCATGAAGTCGACGAGAACGCCATAGGCCTTCTCGCCGCTCGCGACCGACTTCAACACCGCGCCGTTGCCGCGCACGGCCACTGCGTCATTGGCCTTCAGCCCCTCGTAGAACGACCAGCCGAGATCGGGATTGTCCACGATCGTGCCGAGCATGATGGCGGCCGCGCCCGAATAGAGCGGGCTCGGCATGGAGATCTGGCCCTTGTAGGAGGCCTTGGTCAGGTCCTTCCACGACGTGGGCTTCTCGGCCGCGCCCGTATTGTAGGCGATGCCAGTGGTGATGAGCTTGGAGCCGAAGTAGGTCTTGTCGGCGTCGTAGGTCTCCTTGTCGAAGCCTTCGACCTTCGCCTCGGCGTAAGGCAGAAGACGGCCGTCCTTCTTCAGCGTCTGCATGCTGGCGGCATCGGCGATGAGCAGGACGTCGGGGCGCGGGTCGCCAGCGGTGAACTCGGCCGCGAGCTTGCCCATCACTTCGGTGGTGCCCGACCGGAAGATCTCGACCTCGACGCCAGGATAGGCCTTCTTGAAGGCCTCGGTCGTCAGGCTCGCATCCTTCTCGGGCTGCGAAGTGTAGAGGACGAGCTTGCCGGACGGCGCCTGCGCGAGGGCGGGGGCGAGGGCGGCGGCGAGCACACCGGCGACTGCGAGGGTGTGGCGGGTCAGCGTGTTCATGAATTCTCCTCCCATTGTGGGCCGGGCTGCGCAGGATGCGCGAAGCCGGCATTCCTATCGTCCCGGCATATTGTTTTTGTGACGATGGATTCTCTTATATTTCTGACGGTTATCTCACAGAAGCACCTCCGGGTATTCGATGGCCTCGCGAAGGTCCGCCATGAAGCGTGCGGCCGTGACACCGTCGACGATTCGATGGTCCGACGACAGCGAGAAGGTCGCCATCGGTCGAAGCACGATCTCGCCGTGGCGGCCAACCGGCGTGTCCACCGTGCGGCCGACGGCGAGGATCGCGCTCTCGGGCTGGTTGATGATGGCCGTGAAGCTGTCCACGCCGAACATGCCGAGATTCGAGAGGGTAAAGGTGCCGCCGCGCATGTCCGCCGGCTGGATGCTGCGGCTCACCACCGCCTCGCGCAGGCGTCGGAAGTCGCGCGTCAGCTCCGCAAGGGTCTTGCCTTCCGCGCCGCGCAGCACCGGCACCACGAGATCGCCGTCGCGCTCCATGGCGATACCGATGTTGACGGCGGCGTGAAGGCGGGCCGCATCGCCCTCGACGCTCGCGTTGAGCATGGGGTGGCGCGGCAGGATGCCGGCGACGACGCGCGCGAGGAGCACCGTGAGGCTCGGCTTGACGCCTGTCATCTTCTCGATGCGCGGGCCGACGCGTTTCAGCAAAGCCTGCAGGGCGCTCATGTCCATCTGCGCCGTCATGTAGAAATGCGGCGCGACCCGCATGCTCTCGGAAAGGCGGCTCGCGATAATGCGGCGCACCGGGCCGAAGGGGACGAGTTCGCCTTCCGTCGGCGCTTCGGCCGGCGCCCGTGCCGCGACCGGCGCAGGCGCGGGGGGGTGCGCCTTCGCGAGATGGGCGAGGACGTCCTTCTCCGTGATGCGCCCGCGCGGTCCCGAGCCCGACACCTCGTCGATGGCGATGCCGTTGAGGCGCGCCGTCCGGCGGGCGAGCGGCGTCGCGCGGATGCCGTCGCTCTTGGCGGACGCAGGCTGGCCGTTCGCCGTCCGCGCAACGGTCTCCCCTCCCCCTTGTGGAGAGGGGGTGGGGGCGGGGGGCGTGACGGACGATGATGGCGGCCCGCCGGGCTGCGCCACTTCGCCCGGGGTGAGGGACCTGCTCGGTGCTCGCGCCGACGGCGCGGCAGCTGCGCCCGCCTCCTCACCCTCCTGAAAGATCCACGCCACGGGCGTGCCCACTGCGATCGGCTCGCCGGACGCGGGCACGAGGTTGCGGATGATGCCGCTCGCCGGGGCCTCCACCTCCATCACGGCCTTGTTGGTGCCGATCTCGAAGAGGATGTCGCCCTGCTTGACGGCATCACCCTCGGCGACCTTCCAGGCCTCGATGGAGCCGGTCTCCATGTCCATGTCGACCTTGGGGAGGATGACCTCGACGGGCATCAGGCATCTCCCCTGGCAAGGCGACGCGCGGCGGCGAGGATATCCTCTTCCTGCGGCACGGCTGCCTTCTCCAGCACCGGGTTGTAGGGCAGGGGCACCTCCGCCCCGCCGAGGCGGACGATCGGCGCGTCGAGGAAGTCGAAGGCGTCGCTCTCGGCGATCATGGCCGATATTTCGGCGCCGATGCCCATGGTCTTAACGCCCTCGTAGACCACCATCAGCCGGTGCGTCTTGCGCACGCTCGCGGCGATGGTGTCGAAATCGATGGGGCGCAGGCTGCGCAGGTCGATGACCTCGGCGTCGATGCCTTCCTCCGCCAGCTTCTGCGCGGCAGCCGCGGTGCGCACGGCCATGATCGACGAGCCGACGATGGTGAGGTCGCGGCCCTCGCGCCGGACCGCCGCCTTGCCGATCGGCACGCGATAGTCGCCCTCCGGCACATGGCCCTTCGTCTTGTAGAGCAGCTTGTGCTCGAAGATGAGGACGGGATTGGGATCGTCGATGGCGGACAGCAGCATGCCCTTGGCGTCGTGTGGGCTCGACGGTTGGATGACCTTGAGGCCCGGCACGTGGGCGAACCACGCCTCGAGGCTCTGGCTGTGCTGCGCCGCCGCGCCGGTGCCCGAGCCGCCAGGCAGGCGCACCACCATCGGCACCTTGGCCTTGCCGCCGAACATGAAGCGGATCTTGGCCGCCTGGTTGACGATCTGCTCCATGGCGAGCGTCACGAAATCCGAGAACTGGATCTCGAGCACCGGCTTCATGCCGGTGATCGCCGCGCCGACCGCCGCGCCTGCGATGCCGAGCTCGCTGATCGGCGTGTCGATGACCCGCTCGGTGCCGAAACGATGCACGAGATCGCCCGAGACGCCGAAGGCGCCGCCGTAGACGCCGACATCCTCGCCGAAGAGGAAGACGCGCTCGTCAGCCTCCATGGCGATGGCCAGCGCCTCGCGAATGGCTTCGGCATAGGTGAGTTCGCGCACCGCGCTCTCCACGGCGGCCTCAGTCAGCGTAGACATCGCGGGTCAGGTCCTTCGGATCCGGGTCGGGGCTCGCCTTGGCAAAGTCGAGCGCAGCGTCGATCTCCGCCTGCGCCGCCTCCTCGATGGTCATCAGCGCCTCGGGCGTGAAGCGCTCGTGCGCCGTAAGCTCGGCTTCGAGGCGGCGGATGGGGCAGCGGCTGCGCCATTCCTCGATCTCTTCCTTGGTGCGGTAGAGATTGCGGTCGCTCTTGGAATGGCCGCGCAGGCGATAGGTCTTGCATTCGATGAGCGTCGGCCCGCCGCCGGCCCGCGCCCGCTCGGCCGCCTCGCGCGCCACCGCCGCGACGGCGGGCAGGTCGTTGCCGTCGACGACGACGCCCGGCATGGCATAGGCCACGGCGCGGTCGGCGACGTTGGGCACCGCCATGGCGCGGCCGATGTCCATCGACATGCCGTACTTGTTGTTCTCGCAGACGAAGAGGATCGGCAGCTTCCAGATCGAGGCCATGTTGAGCGCTTCGTGGAAGGCGCCCTCGTTGGAGGCACCGTCTCCGAAGAAGACGACCGCGACCCGGTCGAGCTTCTGCGCCTTGATGCTCATGCCGACGCCGACAGCGATGGGCAGGCCGCCGCCGACGATGCCGTTGGCGCCGAGATTGCCGCCGTCGACATCCGCAATGTGCATGGAGCCGCCGCGCCCGCGGCAATAGCCGTTCTCCTTGCCGAAGAACTCGGCGAACATGCGCGCCGGTTCCGCCCCCTTGGCGATGCAATGGCCATGGCCGCGGTGGGTGGAGAGGATATAGTCCTCGTCCATCAGCGCCAGCGTCGCCCCGACAGCGCTCGCCTCCTGCCCGATCGACAGGTGCATGGTGCCGTGGATGAGGCCGCGCATGTAGCTTGCCTCGGCCGCCTCCTCGAACTTGCGGATGAGGTGCATCTTGCGCAGCACGCCCCGCATCGTCTCGTCGTCGATGGCCGCCAGCTCCGGCCGCTGGTTGGGCCGCCTGGCGGAGGTGTCGGTGTCTGCTTTCATCGCGTTTCCAACTCGCAGCTCGTTTCGGCCCCTATGCGCCGATGCTCCCTCTCCCCGCCTGCCGGGAGAGGTGCTATCCGTCGGCGTCGTCAGTCTCACCGCCCCTCGAGCCCGGCGACGAAGGCGTCCTGCTCCTTGCGCACCTTTGCGATCATAAGGCTCTCGTCGGGAGCGCAGTTCTCGTAGGTGAGATACTCGCCCCTGCGCACCGGCCGGGTGACCTTCGCCCCTTGCGCGAGGCCGATGGGGAGCGCCTTCAGCGAGAGCGCATCCGCTCGGGAGAGAGCGATGCCGCGGTAGCAATACTCGCCGATGGCATCGAGCGTCTCACCCGCGGCGAGGTCGCGCTTGGCGACGGCGCCGACTTCCGCGCTTGGCACCGGCAGCGGCCGCATGAGGCTGCGGCCGTAGATGACCGCGTTCGCCGCCGACAGCGGCACCTCGATGCTGGTGAGATGATAGGGCCGGTAGAAGGTGTAGTAGGGCCCTTCGCCGAGGTGCAGGTCCTCCATCCGCTCGCGGATGCGCGGATGGCGCATCTCGGCGATGACGAAGACCCCCGGCGCGACGCCGCGCGCCACGGAGAAATCGACGACGCCGCGGCGCGACAGGAGGCCCCCGTCCTCCCGCGGGCACAGCACCTTGTGAAGCTCCTCGCGCGGCGCGGCGGGGCCGTGCATGCCCGGCAGGTCCGGTACCAGGCCAGCGGCATTGGCGACGGCGACCATCTCGACCATGGTCTTCGAGCCATCGACGAACTCCACCAGCATGCGCGGGTTCATATTGCGCCGGTGCGCCTCCTCCTCGTAGGCGTCGGGCGTGGCGTCGAACTTCAGCGGGTTGTTCTTGCCCTTGCCGGCGGCGACGACGGGATAGCCGAGGCTGCGCACGAAATTGATCAGCTCCATCGTGCAGCAGGGTTCGTCGCCGGCGGCGAGCGTGTAGACGACGCCCTTCTCGTCGGCCTTGGCCGCCAGATAGCTGCCGATGGTGATGTCCGCCTCGACGTTCATCATCACGATGTGCTTGCCGGCGGCGATGGTGGCGAGCGCGACCATGGCCCCGACATTGGGATTGCCCGTCGCGTCGATGACGACGTCGACGCCCTCGGCGGCGCACACCGCTTCATAGGACGGGGCGACGGCGAGGCGGCCTTCGCGGATCGCTGTCGCCACCTCGGCCGGGTTCACCGCGGTCGTCGGCTGCCGGGCGCTGCCGCCGGCGATGGCGCAGGCCTCGCTGACCCGCTCGGCGATGGCATCGGCCGCAGCGACGATCTCGATGCCGGGCATCTGCGTCGTCTGCACCACGATGTCGGTGCCCATCTGGCCGACACCGATGAGGCCCACACGGACCGGCCGTCCCTCGCGCTCGCGGCGCAGGAGGGCATCGACGAGGGAATCGTCGCTGGCACGCCCCGCAGGCGTTCTGGTGTCCATGAGCTGTTCCCCTCTCAACGGCGCTTCCGTGACGTGCCGCGACCGGCACATTTGTACATTGCAACGAACATAAATTCATGAACGATTGCGCGTCAAGCGGGATGCAATGTACGCCGCGCGCTTGCCTCCCGCCGCACTTGCAGTCACTGTCGCGACCGATTGGATGAATGGGAAAATTGTTGCCGATGCGTGCCGAGAAGCTTGCCCGCCAGGAGGTTCAGCCTTCGTCCGACATGAAGGTGCGGGCGGCTTGGCTCTATTATGTCGAGGGCCTCACGCAGGAACAGATCGCGCAGACTATGAACATCGGCCGCATCAAGGTCGTGCGCCTGCTGGCAGCGGCGCGCGAGGAGGGGCTGGTTCGCATCCGCATCGAGGCCAAGGGCGCCGAGCAGATAGCGCTGGAGCGCCGCCTCGTACGTGAGCTCGGCCTCGGGGAAGCGATCGTGGTGCCGGCGGCCGCCGACGAGGCCGACACCGCGACGCTCGTCGGCCACGCGGCCGGCAGCTATCTCAACGACCAGGTGCGCGACG
The DNA here is from genome assembly GCF_001418005.1 of Chelatococcus sambhunathii. Taxonomy (GTDB): domain Bacteria; phylum Pseudomonadota; class Alphaproteobacteria; order Rhizobiales; family Beijerinckiaceae; genus Chelatococcus_A; species Chelatococcus_A sambhunathii. The sequence goes on from NZ_LIOL01000009.1 coordinate 68,200, forward strand.
GCATGTCCATCGGCATCGGCTGGGGCGCCACCCTGCACATGAGCCTCAAGGCCCTCGGCAACGGCCGCTACGACAATCTCTCCGTCATCTCGCTCATGGGCGGGCTCACCCATTCGCGCACCATCAACCCGTCCGCGGTGGCCCGGCGCGTGGCCGATGCCTTCGGCGCCGAATGCTACCAGCTGACGGCGCCGATCTTCGTCGCCAATGAGGCGGTGCGGGCGCTCCTCTGGGAGGAGCCGGGCCTGAAGGAGCTGCTCGACAGGGCGCGCCGCGTCGACATCGCGCTCGTCAGCGTCGGCAACGTCAGCGAGGAGGCGACGCTCTTCCGCCAGGGCCTGCTGCCGCGTTCGCAGCTCGAGAGCCTGCGCAAGGCCGGCGCCGTCGGCGACGTGCTGTGCCATTTCCTCGATGCCGAGGGCAATGTGGTCGACCATCCCTTCAACCGCCGCATCATGGCGATCGACCTCGACGACATCCGCCGCATCCCCAAGGTCGTCGTCGCCGCCGGCGGCTACAGCAAGGTGCGCGCCATCCGCGCCGCGCTGAAGGCGACCTCGGCGAGCGTCCTCGTCACCGACGAGCCGGCAGCGCTGGGGCTGCTCGAGGGCTGAAGGCGGATAACGCCATCAATTCCGGGCCTCCTTATTCCGGACAGTCGCGACACGTCAGTCCGCCCTTCACACCTGGCGCACCCTCGTGCCCCGGACGCGCCGCAGCATGAAATGATGCGGCGCAGAGCCGGGGCCTATTCATGCGGGCCTTCGGCACATTCATGTGCTGGTTTCCGGGTCGCATTCCGCTTCGTGGCATGCGCCCGGGAAACGCGGTTGCTTTCGGTTGCCGCGGCGTGAGGTCCGCCCGACTGCCGACTGCCACATCAAACACATTGACGACCGTATAAACAAATGTACACTCATTTGTGCAAGACACGAACAAACGTGCGGCATAGGGGAGGAACGCATGAATTTCTGGCAAAGCGCGCTTCTCGTTCTCGGCGTCCTGTGGGCGCTGCAGAGCCTCGGCACCTACCTGCAGATGCGCCACTACCGCCGCATGCTCGGCGACATCACCACGCGCTGGGCCGACGGCTATGTCGGCGTCGGCGTCGCCAAGGCGAGCTTCGGCCGCGGCGTCATCGCCATGCTGGTCGTCGGGGCAGACGATCTGGTGCGCGAGGCCCTCGTCATGGAAGGGCGCAGCGTCTTCGCCAAATTCGCGCCCCTGCCGGATCTGACCGGCATGCCGGCCGCCGAGCTGCGTGTGGGCACGCCCTTTGCCGGGGCCGCCAACCGCGCCGCCGCCTTCCGTCAGGCACTGGAGCAGGTCGATCGCCTGCGCACGGGACGCGCCGAGGCGCCTGAACCGGGCTGCGTGGCCGTGCCGACGCCCGTCATCGCCTGACGCGGGGCGCCGGGAAGCCCTCGGCGGCGGTCGCCGCGAGGGATCGATCAAGCAAGGCAAAATGTCTGGGGAGGGTGAACCATGTTGGAATGGCTGGCCGGAGGCGCCGAGGCCTTCATCGGCGTGTTCAACGAGGGCGGAAAGGTCTTCATCGCCTTCGTCACGGGTATCCTGCCGACGCTGATCGTGCTCCTGACGGCGGTCTACGCCATCATCGAGCTCGTCGGCGAGCAGCGCGTGCACAAGGTGGCGCGCTATGCGGCGGGCAATGTCTTCACGCGATACACCATCCTGCCGCTGCTGGCGGTCTTCTTCCTCACCAACCCGATGGCCTACACCTTCGGCGTTTTCCTGGAGGAGAAGCACAAGCCGGCCTTCTACGATTCGGCCGTGTCCTTCGTGCACCCGATCACCGGCCTCTTCCCCCATGCCAATCCGGGCGAGCTCTTCGTCTGGCTCGGGGTTGCGGCCGGTATCACCAAGCTCGTGGAGAACGGCACCGCGCCCTTCTCGCTCGCCAAGCTCGCGCTCTTCTACTTCGTCGTCGGCCTCGTGGTGATCCTGCTCAAGGGCATCGTCACCGAGTGGATCACGAAGATCATCGCGCGCCGCGAAGGCGTGACGCTCTGAGCCGCTGTGCTCGTGACGCGAAAGAAGGAGCACGGACATGTCGGACAGGCAGTTCAAGGCCGTCAGGATCGAGCGCGGCGCGCGCGGATGGGGCGGGCCCCTCGTCATTCAGCCCACGGCGGAGCGTGACAAGGTCGTCGCCGTCACCGGCGGCGGCATCCCGGAGGTCGCCCGGCGCATCGCCGAATTGACCGGCGCGACGGCGATCGACGGTTTCACCGCGCCGCCCCTCGAAAGCGAGATCGCCGTCGTCGTGGTCGATTGCGGCGGCACCGCCCGCTGCGGCGTCTATCCGCGCAAGCGCATCCCGACGGTGAACCTCACGCCCGTCGGCCAGTCGGGGCCGCTCGCCCAGTTCATCACCGAGGACATCTATGTCTCCGGCGTGACGGTGGATTCGATCCGCCTCGCCGACGGCAGCGAGGCGGCCGCGCCGGCCGCCGCAGGGGCGCCGCCGGCGGGCGCCAACCCCTTCGCCGCGCCGGCCGGGGCGGCCATGCCGGCGGCGGAATCGGGCGGCCTCGTCGGCTTCATCACCGGCATCGGCCGCTCGATGGGCCATGTCGTCGGCGTCCTGTTCAACAGCGGCCGGCGCTCGATCGACCAGGTCATCCGCAACGTCCTGCCGTTCATGGCCTTCGTGACGATGCTCATCGGCGTCATCAACGCCACGGGCATCGGCAACTGGCTGGCGCACCTGCTCGAGCCGCTGGCGGGCAACATCTTCGGCCTCCTGGTGCTCTCGGCCATCTGCGGCCTGCCGTTCCTGTCGCCGGTGCTCGGGCCGGGCGCGGTCATCGCCCAGGTCATCGGCGCGGCCATCATCGGCCCGGCCATCGGCAACGGCACCATTCCGCCCGCCATGGCCCTGCCGGCGCTGTTTGCCTACAACACCCAGGTCGGCTGCGACTTCGTGCCCGTGGGCCTCGCGCTCGGCGAGGCAAAACCCGAAACCATCAAGATCGGCGTGCCGGCGGTTCTCCTGAGCCGCCAGATCATGGGGCCCGTTTCCGTGGTCATCGCCTGGCTCGCCAGCTTCGCGCTCTGAAGAAAAAGGAGATCCGCCATGACGCAGCTCTATCGCACGGTGATCACGACGATCGGGCCCGATGTGGCGGATCTCGCCGAAGGGGGCGTCGTCATCCTCTTCGCCGAGGGGGCGCCGCCGGAGCTCGCGGAAGTCGCCGTGCTGCACCGGGCTGAGGGGGAGGCCGGCGCCGCCCCCGCTCCGGGCGACGTGCTGCGCATCGGCGGGCGGGACTTTGCCATCACCGCCATCGGCGAGACGGCGTGGAGGAAGGTGGCCGACATGGGCCATGTCGTCTTCAACTTTTCGGGCGTCGCGAGCCCCGACCGTCCGGGCGAGATCTGTCTCGAGGAGACGAAAGGGGCGGCCGTGCTGCCGCTGCTCGTTCCCGGGGCTGCCATCGAAATCCTGGCGAGGACGTGAACGATGGCGGGGCAGGCAACCGTGGAGCAGGTGATGGACGTCGAACGGACGGCGGTCGTGCGGCTGGAGGAAGGACTGCACGCGCGGCCCGCCGCGCGCGTGGTGCAGTTCGCCAAGGGCTTCTCGTCCGACATCGAGATCGTCAAGGGGGAGCGCTCGGCCAATGCCAAGAGCACGGTCAAGCTCATGCTGCTCGCCGTCAAGGAGGGCGACGAGATCGTCATTCGCGCCCGCGGCGACGATGCCGAGGCCGCCGTCGAAGGCCTCGCCGCCATCGTCGCCGGCGAGGCGGACGCGCTGACACGAGCGGCCGCGCAGGCGACCCCACAAGAACAGGTGCCTGCCGCGCCCCGTGAAGCTGCGGCGCCGGGAGAACTCGTTGGTGTCGCCGCGAGCGAGGGCGTGGCCATCGGCCGGGCCTTCGTCTATCTGCCGCGCGAGCCGCAGCCGGAGCGCGGCCGCATCGCGGCGCAGGAGGTGGAGGCCGAGACGCTGCGCTTCCGCCGCGCGGTGGAGGCCGTCTGCGCCATGCTCGAGTGCAAGGCCGGCAACGGCGATGCCGCCGCCGCGACCGCTGCCGACATCATGGCGGCGCTCAAGGATGTCGCGCAGGATCCCGAGTTCCTCACGGCCGTCGAGGTGCGCATCGGCGCGCAGGAGGATCCGGTCGCGGCGGTGCTCGCCGTCGGCGCGGACCTTGCCGAGCGCTTCACCCACATCGACGACGCCTATTTCCGCGCCCGCGCCGAGGACGTTCGCGGCGTCGCCCGTCAGGTCGCGAACGTGCTGCTCGGCCGCGACGAGATCGACCTTGCGGCGCTCGCCGAGCCGGCGATCCTCGTCGCGGGGCACCTGAGCGCGTTCGATCTCGCGCGCCTGCCGCTGCGTCTCCTCCGGGGGCTGGTCACGACGGAGGGTGGGCCGACTTCGCACATCGCCATTCTCGCCCGCTCCTTCGGCTTTCCTGCCGTGGTCGGCGTCAAGGCCGAGGAGGCGGCGCTGCGCTCGGCGAAGACGGTCGCCATCGATGGCGGCCGGGGCGTTGCCGTCGTCAATCCGGATACGGCCGTCGCGGCCGCCTATGCTGCGCGGCTCGAAAAGGCGGAAGCCGAGCGGCGTGCGCTCGCCGCCTTCACCCATGTCGCGCCGAAGACGCGCGACGGGCGCGCCATCGAGGTGGCGGCCAATCTCGGCTCGGAGGCGGAGATCGACGGCGCCCTCGGCTTCGGCGCCATGGGCGTCGGCCTCTTCCGCACCGAGTTCCTGTTCATGCACGGCAAGACCCTGCCGAGCGAGGACGAGCAGTTCCGCATCTATGCGCGCGTCGTGAAGGCCTTCCACCCGCATGCGGTCATCTTCCGCACGCTTGACATCGGCGGCGACAAGGCTCTGCCCGGCATCGCGCCCGAGCGGGAGGAAAACCCCTTCCTCGGCTGGCGCGGCATCCGCATGTGCCTAGACCGGCCGCATCTGCTGAAGCCGCAACTGCGTGCCATCCTGCGCGCCGCGGCCGTGGGTACGGCGCGCGTGATGTTCCCGATGGTGACGGATATCGCCGAGGTGACGGCGGCGCGGGCGCTCATCGATGCCTGCCGGCAGGAGCTCATGGACGAAGGCCGCGAGGCCGGCCCGCTCGAAGTCGGCATCATGGTCGAGACGCCGGCCGCCGCCCTCTGCGCCGCGACGCTCGCCCGCGAGGTCGACTTCTTCTCGATCGGCACCAATGACCTCACGCAATATACGATGGCGGCGGACCGCACCAACGCCCGACTCGCCCATCTCAACCGGGCCGACCATCCCGCCGTGCTCGCCATGATCGAGATGACCTGCCGGGCCGCGCGCGAGGCCGGCATCAAGGTCGGCGTCTGCGGCGAGGCCGCCGGCGAGCCGGACATGATCCCGCGGCTCCTCGGCTGGGGCGTGAGCGAGCTCTCCATGAGCCCCTCGCTCATCCCGCGCGCCAAGAAGATCGTCAGCGAAACGTGATCGGATCGGGCGCTGAGGCGCCCGGCTTCAAAGGGCTCTTCCCCTGACTGGAATGCCCGCCGGAAAGCTTCCGGCGGGTTCTTTTTTGTCGTTCCCCTCCCCCTTGCCGGGAGGGGCGGGGGGAACAAGTCGTGCGCGTTCGAGCAGTGTGTACGAGCAGTGTGTATTCGAGCCGGTGCAGTTGGCTCGGCTTGATCCTTCCCCTTGAGGGGAGGGTGGATCGCGCAGAAGGCGCGAGACGGGCGGGGTCAAGGCCAGGAACGGCGCTGGTCATGTTCGCCGCGTGGCCCCCTCCGTCGCCACTGCGTGGCGCCACCTCCCCCGCGGGGGAGGATCAACGCGCACACCAGCTCAAAGCCATCATGCTTTGATCGCGACCCCTTTCCCTTCACCCCCGCAGCGCCGCCTCGATCTTGTCGAGCACCTCGGCCTTGCCGATGCCGGTGAGGAAGGCGAGCGTGGTGATGACCGGCTTGTCGAGGTCTGGCGGCACCGGTGTCGTCGAGACGACGAGATCGACGTCGTCGATCAGGCCCGGCACCTCGGTTGCCTTGCACTGGCGGATGTCGACCGCGATGCCGCGCTCGCGCATCTCCTCCTCGATGGCATTGGCAACGACGGTCGACGTCGCGACGGCCGTGCCGCAGGCGACGAGGACGACTTTGGTCCTTGGCATTCTTCTTCCTCCCGTTCCTGTAAGGCGATGCTCGTCGCCGGGGGCGGCAAAGGCAAGGCGGACCTTTCCGCGCCCCCGCGTCAGGCTCCCAGCACTGCATAGATTTCGTCCGGTGACGTCGCGGCGGCGAGCGCCGCGAGCGCTCCTGGCCGCTGGATGAGCTCCGCGACCTCGCGCAGCATGTCGATCTGCGCGTCCTTGTTGTCGAGCGCCAGCATCATCACGACGCCGACGGGGATCTCCTCGTCCGGATCGTCCATGCTGCCGAAGCCAACGGGCCGCGCGAGGGTTGCAAGCGCAAGCGACGGCTTCACCACGTGCTCCGGGTCCGTATGTGGCACGGCGACGTTGAGGGCGCCGCCGAGCGGCAGGCCGGTTGGCATGCTTGCCTCGCGTGCGAGGACGGCGCCGACGAAGCTCGGCCGCACGCGGCCGAGGGCGGCAAGGCGCCCGGCGAGCAGGTCGATGACGTCACGGTTCGATGTAGCCTCGACCCCGAGGCAGATTGCCTCGGGGTCGAGATACCGGGAAATGCTGTCGTGCATGGGGCCTCGTCACTCCGCGGGCGTGGCGGCGGGGGCTTTCGCTGGTGCCGGCGCGGGGTCGTCGCTGCCAGCGAGCCGCTCCCAGGCGGCCGGCCGGCGGTGGAAGGCGATGAAGCAAAGGGCGATCACCGCAAGGAGGGCGAGGAGGCCGACGATGCCCAGCCCCGCCACTGCTTCGACCACCACATAGGACACCCACAGGAAGCCGTCGACGATGCTGGTGATCTGCGTCGTGCCCTCCGGCAGCGCGAAACCGGCGGCGACCGCGGCACTGGTGAAGAGCGGCGCGAGCCCCGTCGCCACGTAGAAGCCGACCGCGAGCGTGATGGTGCCGATGATCACCATGCGCAGCACGTTGCCGCCGACGACCGGCGCGGCCATGGCGACGAGGAAGGGAATGACCGCGAGATCGGCGAAGAGGATGACGCGGTTGCCGGGCAGGATGATCGACAGGACGATGGCGATCGGCACCAGGATGAGAGCGCTCGAGATGGCTGCCGGGTGGCCGATGAGGATGGCCGAATCGAGCCCGACGAGGATCTCCCGGTCGCCGGCGCGCTTCTGGACGAAAGTCCGCGCCGCCTCGGAGACGGGGATGAGCCCCTCCATCAGGATCTTCACCATGCGCGGCAGCAGGAACATGACCGCGGCGAGGTTCATGCCGGTCTGGAGCACCTTGCTGACCACCGTCGAGGCGTCGCCGGCGTCGTAATAGCCGATGGCGCCGAGCACGAGGCCGATGGCGAGGCCGAGGATGACGGGCTCGCCGAAGACGCCGAGCTTCTTCTGGATGACGTCGGTGTCGAGGTTGATCGCGTTGAGGCCGGGGATGCGGTCGATCACCCAGTTGACGGCGATGGCGATGGGCAGGATCTGCGCCGAGGCGAGATGCGGCACCGATACGCCGGGGATGCCGTAGAAGCGCTGCACGGCCTTGGCCGTCCAGTCGGCGAAGAGGAGGGCAAGCGCCGCCATCAGCGCCGCCGCGACGAGGCCGTAGAAGAGGCTGCCGGTGGCCGCGACGACGAGCGAGCCGATGAAGGCGAAGTGCCAGAAGTTCCACACGTCAACATTGAGCGTGCGCGTCATCCGCGTCATCAGCAGCAGCACGTTGACGGCGATGCCGATGGGGATCACCCACAGCCCGACCGAGGAGCCGAAGGCAATCGCCGCCGCGGACGGCCAGCCGACGTCCACCACGTCGCGCGTGATCCCGGTGTTCTTCACGATCGCCTGCGCCACGTCGCTGAGGCTCGTGAACATCAGGCCGATGACGAGGTTGATGCCGATGAAGGCGACGCCGATGGTCACGCCCGCGCGGAAGGCGCGGCCGGGCTTCGCGCCCAGCACGACGGCGATGATGAAGATGACGATGGGGAGCAGAACGGTCGCTCCCAGGGAATCGACGACGGTCTTGAGACCGCTCAGCAGCCCATCCATGACCTTTCCTCCGGCGGCGCCGTCGTTCCGCCGTCGCGGCGGGCGCCGTTGTTATGGCGTTGTCCTCGCGCGGGCGCCTGGGGCGGCCCGCGTCCTTGGTCCCATCCGGCAGCGGGCGGAGGCCTCGACAGCCCCTCTCGTGTATCCGGAGCCGGCTTCCCTGCAGCGCTTCGGCGGCCTCCGGTGATATTGAGCTGTCGGCGAAGAGCTGAACAATCGTGCGCAGAATGCACACAAGTTCATGATGTCAGTCTTTTTGCCTATCGTCAATTCGTGCGATCTGTGCACGATCGTGCAGAAAAGGGAGGAGCGATGAGCGAGGCGGGGCGGGGCGATCAGGACCTCATGGTGCGTGCGGCGTGGCTTTACTACGTCCACGGCAAGGGCCAGGAGGAGGTGGCGCGCGACCTCAAGATCTCGCGCTTCAAGGTCACGCGCATGCTCGCCCAGGCGCGCGAGGCCGGCATCGTCAAGATCTCGATCCAGCACGAGACGAGCGAGACGCTCGCCCTGGCCGACTGGCTCGCCGCCCGCTACGGCCTTGCCGAATGCATCCTGACGCCGCCCTTCGACGAGCAGACGGGAAGCCTCGACGACGAGACGGCGGACCGGCTGGCGCGGCGCGGCGTCGGCCTGGCCGGCGCCAACTACCTGACGCGGCGGCTCCTCGGCACGCCGCGGCTCACCATCGGCGTCGGCTGCGGCCGTACCATGACGGCCGTGGTCGATGCGTTCACCGCCTTCCCCAAGCAGAACGTGCGCTTCGTCTCCGTCATCGGCTCGCTGACACGCGACGTGTCGCTCAACAATTTCGAGGTCGTGCGCCTCGCCGAGGCCTGCAGCGGCGAGGGCTTTTTCCTGCCCGCACCCCTCGTCGTCGACGAGGCGGGCGATGTTGATGCCGTGCTGCGCCAGCGCCCGGTGCAGGCGTCGCTCGCTTTGGCACGCGAGGCCGATTTTCACCTGATGAGCTTCGGCGACTGCTCGCCCGAGGCCTTCCTTTTCCGCCACGGGCTGCTCTCGCCGGGCGACCTCGCCGAACTGCGCGCCGCCGGGGCCGTCTGCGAGCTCGCCGGCAAGTTCTTCGACCGCGAGGGCCGGCTGGTGGAGTGCGGCGTGAACGCCCGCACCATCGGCATCGCGCTGGAGGATCTGCGGCGTACCGAGGTCGTGATGCTCGCGGCTGGACGCTCCAAGGCCGATGCGTTGCAGGCCGTGCTGAAGACGGGCGTCGTCAACCGCCTCATCATCGACGGCGAGCTCGCCGGCCGGCTCGTCGCCGCGATGCCGCTGCGGGAGAGGCGTTAGGAAACGACGGCGCCATCAGTTCCCCATCCACGCCGGGCGCTTGTGTTTGGAAACGCGAAAACGGGGCGCCCGCTCGCGATCCACGCGGGCGCCAGTATATTGCAGTAATTCTTGTAATATATTTGGATTTGGTTTTGCGGCAATGTATAATGGCGGTTTCTTTTGAAAATTCGATTGTTTCTATATTTATTGCAGTAAGAGGTGGGATATGTCGCTCCCGGTCAGTTATCGGAATGGGCATCTAGAGAGATACGTTCAGCCGCTTCCGAAGAATCCGGCGAGTATTCTGTTCGATCGCAATGCGCCGCCTTCGGCTTCCGCCGCGCGGGATGCTGCGCGCACCCTTGGCAGTTCCGATGCAAGGCTCAAGCCGAGATCGCAGGTCTCGGTGGAGAACGGCTACGAACATCCGAAAACCTGGGGGGCTGGTGAGCTTATCGAGGATTACTTCGCCAAGGTGTGGAAATACAGTCCCGTCATGATGTTCCTGAATATTCTCGAGGGCAAGGGGCTGCTTGATCCTCGCAGCAAGATCGGGAAGGTGAACCAGCTTTTCGACAGGGATTTCGATGATGTGAAGCGTCGGACGGTCGAGGCCGTGATGACGCTGTACCGGGATTCGCTGCAGCAGCTGCCGGATGGCGATCCCGTCAAGAACGCCTTCGCCGGAAAGGCGGATATCGGAGAGAGGCGTCTTCAACTCGCGGCCACCTACCGCAAGGTGGTTGGCGGGCCCTGGGACGGGCAGGTTTCGGGGCTCGAGTTCTATGTAAAGCCCAGACACAATCCGGCCCCCGGGCTGAAGGTCGGCGGCGAGATCGATGCGATCGAAGAGGCGGAGCGACAGCATGCCTACAAGCGATATACGTTCAGCTTCTCGACCGGGGCGCTGCGCCGGTTGAGCCGGGACGGCATGAACGGCCCGGATGCCGCGGACAGCATCATGGTCGGCCATCCGGCTCGGGAAAGCCTGAAATTCCTGTCGATCAGCGGTGACCTTGCCCAGCCCGGGAAGATCCCGGAAAAGGTCTTCGAACTGAAAGACATCGATTCGGCGCTGGCGAATATTCTGAATGCTTATGTGGAGACGTTCCGCGAGCCGCTTCGCGAGGCGAGCCCGGCGGAGATCATCGTTGGCGTTCTCGGCGGTATGGTCAACAATCTCGCTCCCTTCATCGGCGCGGTGGAAGCGCTCACGGAGGGCGACCTCAAGGGCTTCGCCACCGAGCTGGGCATCGACCTCGCCATGATGGCGACGCCCGGAGGGCGGCAACTCGCCTCCCTCCTGAAGCGTGGCTGGAAGCTGGACGATGTGGCGCGCACCCTTGCAAGAGGGGCGAAGGAGCATCTGCCGCCTCTCGTCGCAGACGTGATTGCGCCGATGTCCGCCCAGGATGTCGCCTACCGCAGCGGCGGCACGGGTTTCGGGCGCATTGCACAGTTCGGCTACAATCGCTCGCAGGATCTGAAGGCCTATTTGAACGGGCCCGCCGAACTGCAGGCAACGCGGGCGGCGAATTATGCAGACCGGGTCGAGCATCTCGTGCGTTATCTGAACGATCGTCCCTCCAGCCCGCCCCTATCCCGCGACGGCAATGGGAACCTGATGCCTGTCCAGCTCTTCGGCCATGCCTACAATCGGGCAGCCGCGGTGGATGCTGACGAAGGGGTGGCGCCGCAGCCGATGCCGGATCGCCGGGAGAGTCCGCACGCGCCTGGCCCCGAGCGCGCTCGCTGGTCATCGCCGGGGCGGGTTTCGTCCTGGCAGCCGCACCAGCGCTCCGGCCGCTGGGAGAGGCTTCCATCCGCCGCTGGGAAGGCGCATTGAGCCATTCATGCAGCTGCGGCGCGGACGGATCCGCTGGCCGGGCGCTCAAAGCGCCTTCAGCTTTCCGCAGCGGAGCGCGCAGCAGGTGACGGCGCCGGTGCACTGCCCCTTACTGTCCGGCGCCAGACCATGCGGGCCTCGAGCGCCACGGCTGCGGGTCGCCGTGTTGCCTCCTCCGGCGTCAGCCTTAGCCATGCGAAGGCTTCGCGAGCGATGTCGGACACCGGCTGGGCGAAGGTCGTCAGGCTGTAGGAGGACCAGCCCGCCTGCTCGATGTCGTCGAAGCCGGTGACGCACAGGTCCTCCGGCACGGCGAGTCCGAATTCGTGCCGCGCCGTGTCGAGGAAACCGCAGGCGATGAGGTCTGTCGCGCAGAAAACGGCGTCGGGCCTTTCAGGAGCAGTGAGGAGGCGTCGCGCCAGTTCGCGTCCGCTATCGTAGATGCTCGGGCCGAAACGCTCCACGGTGACCGTCAGGCCGATGGTGCCGGCCGCCGCGAGGAAGCCGCGCTCGCGCGCCATCAGGCTCGGGGTGCCCGCCTCGGAATTGGCGAAGGCGAGGCGCCGGCAGCCGGCGCGCAGGAAGGCGATGAGCGCGCGCCGCGCCGCCTCGTCATCCTGGAGGTTGATGCGCAGTGGCCCTTCCTGATCGTCATCGCGGTTGATCAGCACGATGCGCTGGCCGTTCTCGAGGCACAGGCGCGTGATCGACTTGTCGGGCAGGCCCGACAAGATGATCGAGGCATCGGCGCGATAGTGCAGGGCCTGCCTCAGGGCGGCGCCGACGCTCGCATCCGAGCGGTCGGTGTTGATGACCATGGCCACCTTGCCGGCATCCTGCGCCGCCTGGGTCATGGCCTTCACAAGGCTTGCCCGGTAGGGCGTGCCCAGTTCCGAGCCGACAAGGCAGACGATGCCGCTCTCCTTGAGCGATAGCCCTCGGGCGAGATGGTTGACGTGGTAACCGAGCTCATTGGCCGCGTCCAGGACGCGGCGGCGCGTATCCTCGGAGACGCTCGCCCCGGGTGTGAAAGCGCGCGACACGGCGGAGCGCGACACGCCGGCACGTTCGGCCACCTCACGGGCACTGACGAACTTTCGGGGCGATGGCATGGCAGTCCTGCGGCCGTCGTCAGGGAACGCCTTTCGTATGCACCGCCGTGCAACAGCGTGCAACCATGTCGCAGGGAAATTTGTCGGCGGGTTTGCAGCCTTGTTTCTTGACAGCGGGCATGGCTGCATGGAACCCTTGCACACGGTTGCAAATAGAGATGCCGCGATAACAGCGGCGCGCAAGGGGGAGGAAGACATGCGTTCCGGTTTCGTCGCCGTCGCGGCTGTGGCCGCTGCCGTCCAGTTCACGCCTGCAGCGGCGCTCGCCCAAGGCTCGCTCAATCTCATCTGCTCGGCCGACGTCGTCATCTGCGAGCTGCTCGAGAACCGCTTCGAGAAGGAGACGGGCATCGACGTCAACATGGTGCGCATGTCCTCCGGCGAGGCCTATGCCAAGGTCCGCGCCGAGGCACGCAACCCGAAGACGGACGTCTGGTGGGCCGGTACGGGCGACCCGCACCTTCAGGCCGCGTCCGAGGGGTTGACGCTCGAATACAAGTCGCCGCGCCTTGCCGAACTGCAGACCTGGGCCGTCAGGCAGGCCGAGAGCGCCGACTACCGTACTGTCGGCGTCTATGCCGGTGCGCTGGGCTGGGGCTACAACGCCGACATTCTGGCGAAGAAGGGCCTGAAGGAGCCCCAGTGCTGGGCCGACCTCCTCGATCCCGGCTTCAAGGGCGAGATCCAGGTGGCCAATCCCAACTCCTCCGGCACGGCCTACACGGCGCTCGCCACGCTCGTGCAGATCATGGGCGAGGACAAGGCCTTCGATTACCTCAAGAAGCTCAACGCCAACGTCTCGCAATACACCAAGTCCGGCTCGGCGCCGGTGAAGGCCGCGGCGCGCGGCGAGACGACGGTCGGCATCGTCTTCATGCATGATGCCGTGGCGCAGGCGGTCGAGGGCTTCCCCGTGAAGGTGGTCGCCCCCTGCGAGGGCACGGGTTACGAGATCGGCTCCATGTCGATCGTCAAGGGCGCGCGCAACCTCGACAATGCCAAGAAGTGGTACGACTGGGTGCTGTCGCCGGAGGTGCAGTCGCAGATGAAGGAGGCCAAGTCCTTCCAACTGCCGTCCAACAAGAAGGCCGAGGTGCCGCCCGAAGCGCCGAAGTTCGAGGATGTCCGGCTGATCGACTACGACTTCAAGACCTACGGCGATCCGGAGAAGCGCAAGGCCCTGCTGCAGCGCTGGGACCGCGAGATTGGCACGCTGGCCAACTGAAGGCGAGGCACGCCTGCCGTGCCAGTTGCGGAGGAAAGGGAAGACTCCCTCTCCCCGTTGACGGGGAGAGGGCCGGGGATGAGGGGCCGGGGTTGACCCAAGCCTGAACCCTCGTATCTGCGGAAACAGTTCCCCTTACCCTCACCCTTTCCCCGCAGGCGGGGAGAGGGGAGGCCTTGCTCCTGCCTGCGATGGCCGGTGCATGCCCCGACGGAACCTCTCCAGTACGGAACCTCTCATGGAGCATCGCAACCGCAGACTGGACATGGCGCTCGGCCTCGGCCTTGCCGGGTTCGTGCTCTTGCCCTGGTACAGGATCGACGAGGGGTTCTACGCCTTTCGCTGGCCGGCGCAGTTCCCCTTCGGCGCTGAGGAGGCGCCGGCCCTGGTGCAGATGGCGGCGCAGGGCCGCTGGTGGCTCGCCGTCGTCGCCGCGCTGCTCCTTGCCGCGGCCGCGGTCCGCTTCGCCGCTCCGGCCGTGTCGCGCGGACGCCTGCTCGTCGCTCTCGGCGCGGCCGGCATGGGCTTCCTCGTCCTGCAGGGCTTCGCAATCACCTTCGGCGGCTGGAGCTGGAACATCGGCGAGGCGCTGTTCGGGCCGCTCGCCATCGGCCAACCGGCCATGGGCGCCGGTGCGGTCCTCGCGGGGCTCGCCTTCCTGTTCCTGTTCTCGGCGGGGCTCGCCGAGCAGGGCGTGATGAAGGGCGATTTCTTCGTCATCGCCGCCATCGCTCTTCTCGTCGCCCTTGTCGCCGTTTTCGTATTCTATCCGGTGCTGAGCATGTTCGTCGGCTCGGTGCAGGACTTCGACGGTTCCTTCGAGCCCTCGGGCTTCGTGCGCAACATGCAGGACCCGGCGATCTGGAGTCTCGATTGTGTCATTGGGGGAGGGCGTTGCGGTGTCGCCTGGCGCACGCTGTGGCTGGCGCTGATGACGGCCACCGGCTCGACCGTTCTCGGCCTCGCCTTCGCACTCGTCGCCACACGCACGCGCTTTCCCTTCAAGAAGGGCCTGCGACTGCTGACGGTGTTGCCGATCATCACGCCGCCCTTCGTCATCGGCCTCGCGCTCATCCTGCTCTTCGGCCGCGCCGGCGTGGTGACGACCTTCCTCTCCGACCTTTTCGGCGTCGAGCCGGGGCGCTGGCTCTACGGGCTCACCGGCATCTGGATCGCCCAGATGCTCTCCTTCACGCCGATCTCGTTCCTTGTTCTCATCGGCGTCGTCGAAGGCGTCAGCCCCTCCATGGAGGAGGCGTCGCAGACCCTGCGCGCCGACCGCTGGCGCACCTTCTGGCGCGTTTCGCTGCCGCTCATGAAGCCGGGCCTCGCCAATGCCTTCCTCATCGGCTTCATCGAGAGCATGGCCGATTTCGGCAATCCGCTGGTGCTCGGCGGCAGCCACGGCGTGCTGTCCACCGAGATCTTCTTCGCTGTCGTCGGCGCGCAGACCGATCCATCCCGGGCGGCCGTGCTCGCCATCATCCTGCTCTGCTTCACGCTGTCGGCCTTTCTCGCACAGCGGCTGTGGCTCACGGGCAGGAACTTCGCGACCGTCACGGGCAAGGGCGACGGCGGCGTGCATCCGGCGCTGCCGCGGCCGCTCGCCATCGGCGTCAACGCGCTCGTCATTCCCTGGACGGCATTCACCCTCGTCGTCTACGGCATGATTCTCGTCGGCGGCTTCGTGAACACCTGGGGCCTCGACAATTCGCTGACCTTCGCCCATTTCGAGCGCGCCTTCTCCTTCGCCTTCCGCGACGGCTCCATCGCATGGACGGGCGTCGCCTGGGATTCGTTCTGGACGACGATGATGATCGCGCTCGTTGCGGCGCCCCTGACGGCCGCGGTCGGCCTCATGACGGCCTATCTCATCGTCCGCCAGCGCTTCGTCGGCCGCAACGTCTTCGAATTCGCGCTCATGATGAGCTTCGCCATCCCCGGCACGGTCATCGGCATCAGCTACATCATGGCCTTCAACCTGCCGCCGCTGGAGATGACGGGCACGGCGCTCATCCTCATCGCCTGCTTCGTCTTCCGTAACATGCCGGTGGGCGTGCGCGGCGGCGTCGCGGCCATGACGCAGATCGACGCAAGCCTCGACGAGGCCTCGCTCACGCTGCGCGCCTCGAGCTGGCGCACCATCCGCCACGTGGTGTTGCCGCTGTTGCGGCCGGCGATCGTCGCGGCGCTCGTCTATTCCTTCGTACGGGCGATCACCTCCATCAGCGCCGTCGTCTTCCTCGTCAGCGCCAAATACAATATGGCCACCGCCTATATCGTAGGCCTCGTCGAGAATGGGGAATACGGCGTCGCCATCGCCTATTCCTCCATGCTGATCGTGGTCATGCTCGTCGTCATCGCCGGCTTCCAGCTCGCCGTCGGCGAGCGGCGCCTGCGACGCGAGACGCGCATCGCCGCCCCGGCTGTGGCCCGGCCGATGTCCGCCGAGACAATCAAGGAGAAAATCGCATGAACGGGTTGAAGACCGGCTCGGTCGTCTTCGAGCACGTTCGCAAGACCTTCGGCTCCTTCACCGCGATCCACGACCTGTCGCTGACGATCGAGCCGGGTACGCTCGTCACGCTGCTCGGCCCCTCGGGCTGCGGCAAGACGACGACATTGCGCATGCTCGCCGGGCTCGAGCACCCGACCGACGGACGCATCCTTATCGGCGGCAAGGACGTGACCATGCTGCCGGCGAATGAACGCGACGTGTCCATGGTCTTCCAGTCCTATGCGCTCTTCCCGCATATGACGGTCCTCGAGAACGTCGCCTACGGACTCGAATCCTCGGGTCTTCGGAAGGCGGAGGCGCGCGAAAAGGCCGAGGCAGGGCTCGCCCTCGTCGGCCTCGCCGGCTTCGGTGCTCGTCTGCCGGCCGAGCTCTCCGGCGGGCAGCAGCAGCGCGTCGCGGTGGCACGCGCTCTCGTGCTGGAGCCGCAGGTGCTGCTGCTCGACGAGCCCTTGTCGAACCTCGATGCGCGCCTGCGCCGGCGCGTGCGCACCGAGATCCGCGAGTTGCAGCAGCGCCTCGGCTTCACGGCAGTCTATGTGACGCACGACCAGGAGGAGGCGCTCGCCGTCTCCGACCGCATCGTCGTCATGGTCGAGGGCCGCATCGCGCAGGAGGGGCCGCCGCGGGCGCTCTACGAATCGCCCGCCTCCTCCTTCATCGCCGACTTCATGGGCGAGGCGAACGTCGTGCCTTGCGAGGTCGTCGGCGTTCAGGGAGCCGAGGCGGTGGTGCGGCTCGGCTCCCTCGAGCATCGCGTGCCAGGCCGCGCGGCCCAGCCGGGACCGGCCAAGCTCGCCATCCGGCCCAATGCCATCCGGCTCGCCCCGGCAGATGACGGCGGGCTCAAGGGCCTCGTGCGCCATGCGGCCTATCTCGGCGACCACGTCGAATATGAGGTGGAGACGGAAGTCGGAACGCTCTATGTCGTCGATCCTGACGTGGAGCGGAGCCTTGCCGCGACGACGCCGGTCGCGATCGGGCTTCACAACCGTGGGGTCGCCATCATCACCGCGTGAAGGTGCTACGCGCCCTTCACGAGACAACGAGGACATGCATGACAGTCGATGCCGCAGACGTCGAGGCGCGCCTGGCGCTCGCCCGCACGCTCGCCCGCGATGCGGGGGCCGTGGCACTAGCCTATTTCAATGCGCGCGAGACCCTGGTCGTCGAGGCCAAGGCCAACCCGCAGGATGTCGTTTCCATCGCTGACCGGCGGGTCGAGGAGATGCTGCGCGCTCGCATCGCCGAGGCTCATCCCGGTGACGGCGTGCTCGGGGAGGAATACGGCCTCACCGAGGGCACGTCCGGCTTCACCTGGGTGCTCGACCCCATCGACGGCACCAGCCCCTTCGTCAACGGCATGCCCAGCTGGTGCGTGTCGATCGCCGTGCTCGCCGGCGAAGAACCGGTGGTCGGCGTCATCTACGCACCCTGCGTGGACGAGCTTTACGCGGCCGGCAAGGGGCAGGGCGCGACGCTCAACGAGGCGCCCATGCACGTGTCGTCCGGGCGTTCCCTGCGTGATGGCGTCGTGGGCCTCGGCGCCAACCACCACGTCGCGCCGGCCGAATTCGCCGGCATCGTGGAGCGCCTGCTCGGCATGGGCGGCAACTTCATCCGCAACGGCTCGGGCGCGCTCATGCTGGCTTATGTCGCGGCGGGACGTCTCGTCGGCTATTACGAGCCCTACATGCACGCCTGGGATTGCCTTGCCGGCTATTGCCTCGTCGCCGAGGCGGGCGGGGCGCTGCTGCCGTTCCCGGCGGTCGGCGAGGGGCTGACGCGCGGTGCGCCCGTGATGGCGGCCGCGCCCGGTGCCGTCGCCGATCTCAGCCGGATCGCCGGCTTGCCCCGCGCGGCCTGAAGGCGTCAGTACCGCGCGATATGCGTCAGGGCCCGCGTGATTGGCTCGGCCCCCACACTTTGCTCGCCCCGGAAGGGGTAGTCGAGTATGACGAGTAGGGCGATGAGCAGGGCGATCGCCGCCGCATAGCCGGCCTTGGGCACCACGAGGTTCCAGTCGAAGCGGAAAAGGAGCGCTTCGGCGGCCAGCAGCACGATGAGGCTGCCGAGGACATGCCAGAAGATGGCCGGCAACCCTGTCGTGGCGGCATTGAGGCGCAGGGCCCGGATGTCCACGAGTTCGTCCGCCGCGTCATCGACCGCCTCGCGTGTGGTGGCCTCGATGTCCATCCGCTGGTGCACGGCATGAATGCTCTCGATGAGAGTGTTGAAGAGTGTCTGCGTCGCCGCGCTTTCCTGTCCTTTCTTGAGCGCCGGCCATTCCTGCGCGACGACGGACTGGCCATAGGCAGCAAGCGCATCGCGAAGCGGCGCCGCGTCCGGGCCGAGCCGGCGCAGCGCACGGTCGAGTTGCGTGATCTCGGTGGCTTCCCGCAATACGAGTGTCTCGGCCTCGCGGTAGCGGTTGATCGCTTGCAGCAGCGTGAAGGCTGTGAAGATGGCGATGACCGGCCCGATGAGCTTGAAGGCGTCGAGCGCGAAACCCGCCCTGGCCGTCGCTTGCTCCTGCCTCAGGAGGCGCGTGCCGATCAGCGGCAGCAGAACCGATGCGGTGACGGCCGCGCTGACGAAAATAACGACGAGGATGTTGTTGGAGAACCGATAGATCACGTCGGTGAAAGGCATTGCGGGCGCTCCGGCCGTCTTCGCTCGCGACACTCTGGGCCAATCGCCGCCATGGCACCATATGCCGCTGCGGCTGCTCAGTTGACGGGCAGGGCGCCCAGCTTCTCGCGCAGATCGCTGAAGATCTCGCGGATGCGCCGCCGGGTGATGGTCGAGGCTTCCGCTGCCCGGTCAAGTTGGTAGCTGCGGGCCTGCTGCCCGGCCCGGTAATGGGCCTCGTCGAAGCGCGCCTCGATCAGGTCGAGCAGCCGCGAAGGGTCGCCGCCCTGGGCTCTCAGGGCATGGGCGAGGGCCTCGACCGTCTCCAGCAGGGCTGCGGTGACGAAGCCCTCGGCCATGACGGCTGGCGGGATGGGTGGTTCGCGCAAGAGCTGCACTCCTTCCTACGTCGAACGCCGGCGCTGTTCGCCCGGAGCCGGGTCATCCGTCGCGACTGGAGGATTCCGGCGCCCGTTTGCCGCTGCGCGGAGGCGAGCCGTACGAAAGGTGGTGTGACCGCCGAAAATCCTAGGGGCCGACGGTCGAGCGTCAGGCCGGGGCCGTGCCGACCATTCCGTCCTGTTCATGACCGGCAGGCGCTCGCCCGGGCCTTGAGCGGTCGCTCTTGTCCGCGCGCGCCGGCACGTGTCCCTCGTCGCCGTCTGGCGACAGGAGGTGATTGATCGATGTGCGCTTCTCGTCTCATGGTGCGATCCCCCCTGATCGCGGTCGTCTCACCGCCCCAGCATTCCGCTTGGGAAGTGGCGGTTGATCATCACGCCTAGCAGGTGAACCTTGCCTGAAGGCGTCGGCCGTCCGCCTGCTTCGTCGGGCACGAAGCGCGAAGCCGATGCTGCAGACGGCGCGATGCGGCCGGCGGCATTGCCGCCGGCCGCATCGCTGTCGTCCTGTCTCGCAGATCAGGCGACGAGGAGGCTGCTCTCGAGCGTTGCCTTATCGATGCCGAAGATGGCGATCTGCGTGCCGTTGTGATCGAAATAGACCCCGCCGTCCGTGTCGGCGAAGAAGGAGGCAGCTTCGGCCACACTCGTGAAGCCGAATCCTTGCAGGCTCACATAGTCGATCTCGCCGCCCACGTTGAAGTCCATGATCCGGCTGAGACCCTCGTCCGGCCGAAAGACGAAGGTATCGTGCCCGGCTTGGCCGAACAGCCAATCGTCGCCCGCTCCGCCGGCGAGCATGTCGTCTCCCGTGCCACCGATCAGTGTGTCATCGCCTTCGCCGCCCTCGAGCGTGTCGTTGCCAGCACCTCCGTAGAGCTCGTCGTTGCCGCCCCCGCCGGCGAGGACGTCATCGCCTTCATGGCCGTCCATCACGTCGTTGCCGGCCTCGCCTAGCAGGGTGTCGTTGCCCGCCTGGCCGAAGACAAGGTCATCGCCATCGCCGGCTGCGATGTAGTCGTTGCCGTCGCCGCCGAGGAGGGAATCCCTGCCGGCTCCGCCGATGAGGCTGTCGTCGCCATCTCCGCCGTCGAGCCAGTCGTCGCCGATGCCGCCGTCGAGCGTGTCGTTGCCGGCGCCGCCATGGATGGTGTCGTTGCCGGCTTCGCCGTAGACCGCATCGTCGTCCTCCTCGGAGGAGATGACGTCGTTGCCCCCGCCGCCATAGATGATCTCATTACCGATGCTGCCGAAGATGGTGTCGTTGCTGTCGTGGCCGAGGATGGTGTCGTTGCCGGCCCCACCGCTCATGTAGTCCTCATCGGGCGTGCCGACGAGGATGTCGTCGTCGGGGGTGCCGATGACGGGATTGGCAAGGCCGAAGTCCCCCGATCCGAAGGCGTCGAGGGTGGTGTTCCTGACTGTCAGGCTCTGCCCCGCACCGAAGGTGAAGACGACGTCGTTGCCCACCTGCTGGGCCGTGGCCATGATGTCGGCGAAGGTGGTGAGGCCGGTTGCCGAGAGATCGATGACGTCGCGGTTGCCGGCCACGCGCGAGAAATCGGTGATGGTGTCGGCGCCGTCGAGATAGACGAAACGGTCGTTGCCCGTCCCGCCGGTGAGGGTGTCGTTGCCCTGGCCTCCGGAGAGCGTGTCGTTGCCCTGGTCGCCGGAAAGGCTGTCGTCGCCATCGCCGCCGTCGAGGCTGTCGTTGAAGTCGCCGCCGTTGAGCGTGTCGTTGCCGGCCCCGCCCCAGAGCGTATCGTGACCACCGCCACCGTCGATGCTGTCATTGCCGTCGCCGCCGTCGATGGTGTCATCGCCAGTGCCGCCGGTCATGGAGTCGTCTCCGGCGCTTCCCGTACCCGGGCCGGCGACATTGACGAGCAGCATCTCTGGCGTGAACTGGGCTTTCGTGAAGTTCTTCACGAGCACCGACGTATTCGCATTGATGGTGAAGAGTACGTCGCCGTTCTGCTCGGTGGCGATCGCCATCAACGCATCGAAGGTGGAGTATCCCCAGTAACGCAGGTCGAGATAATCCTCGGCCGTGAAATCCTCGACGACGACGTGGCCGCCGCGGTTGAGGAACACATCCCGCCCGGCGCCCCCCACGAGCGTGTCGGTGCCGTGATGGCCTACGAGCACGTCATCGCCGCTGCCGCCGTTCAGTGTCTCGTCGCCAGCCGTGCCTTGCAGGAAAGTTGCGTCGGGACGCCCTTCCGATGAGAACCCGAAAACTTCGGGAGCAATATGTTCGAAGTATTTATGATAGAAGCTAAATCCACCGCCGATATATACGCTGGTCGATGTCCATCCTGTTGGGTCCCAATAGTTAACCGAAAGCGCCTTGAGATGATTATAGCTCAGAACGGGGGCATGAATATCAACCCGGTCATAATTCCCTTCTTCATAGGAAATATCCCGGATATCCATCGACCCGGCGAGCGGATTGAAGACAAAGGTATCGTTCCCGGCGCCGCCGGTCAGCTGGTTGAATCCTTCGCCGCCGTCGAGCGTATCGTCGCCGCTGCCGCCATCGAGCGTGTCGTCACCCTCTCCGCCGAGCAGCAGATCATTGCCGTCTCCACCATTGAGCGTGTCGTTGCCGCCGTGGCCGCGCAGAGTGTCGTCGCCTCCGGTGCCGACGAGGAGATTGCCATCCTCGTCACCATCGAGTTCGATACCAGGGACCAAGGCCTGCAAAAGGAAGAGATCGTCGGGCTGCGAGACGGCATCTGCGTTGCCGGACCCCGCTGGAACACCGCCACCTCCTGGATCGTGCTGTTGCTCGGCCTGTTCTACGGCGCCCTCGAGGAAATCATCCCCATCCATGGCCATGTCAGTTCTCCCGTAAAGTTTGAAATAGATCGACCGTAAGACGAATAGGATTGCTTGATGATCGGCCCCGTTAGCCTGCGATGGCTGCGGGCTGTCCGTTGTCGTGGTAGCCCGGATCGCTGGTTCTGAATTTATGCGGCGGGGATTGACAAGGGAATCGGACGCGCGCGCGTCTTGCATGCATATCGTGCCAATTTCTTATATTTGTTAAATTATATTAATATTATCATTATCCGTTGCGAGTACGTAGTGGGGATTGAATCAGAAAATATAGATCGAATACGATGAGCCTTCGAACTGGCCATGGCCAATAGGGAGATCGCGAGGGGCCGCCCCCGCCGAGGCGTCCGGGGGCGAGGGCTGGAAATGACGCAAGCCAACGTCCACGCCTGCAGCCTTTCCATGTCCAGCGCCCGTGACAGCGACCCTCTCGCGACGTCCGTTGCCCTGCCGACATGACTTGGTCCGTTGCCTTGCGTCGCAGCCGGCCATAGATTGGAAATATTCCAATCTTAGGGGCGGTCATCGATGCTTTCCAGGGTTTTCGGCTTCGGGCGCCGCTCCTTCGATTCGCTTTCCGAACAGGAAATCCTGGCGCTCGCCATCTCCTCGGAGGAGGACGACGGGCGCATCTATCTTGCCTATGCGGACGGTCTGCGTGAGGCCTTTCCCCAGTCGGCCAGGGTTTTCGAGGAGATGGCGCGGGAAGAGGACCGGCACCGGCAGGCGCTCATCGATCTCTACCGGGCCCGGTTCGGCGATCACATCCCGCTGCTGCGCCGCGAGCATGTGAGGGGCTATTACGAGCGCAAGCCGGACTGGCTGGTGCGCCCCCTCGGCATCGACAAGGTGCGCCAGCAGGCGGAGGAGATGGAGGCGCAGGCCCATCGCTTCTATGTGGAGGCGGCCAAGCGCGCCGGAGACGCCTCGACCCGCAAGCTGCTGGGTGATCTGGCGGCGGCGGAGCAGGTTCACGAAAGCCTCGCCAGGCGGCTCGGCCTCACCCACGCGCCCGAAAGCGTGCAGGAGGAGGAGCGGCAGAGCGAGCGCCGCCAGTTCATCCTGACCTTTGTCCAGCCGGGCCTTGCCGGGCTGATGGATGGCTCCGTCTCGACGCTGGCGCCGATCTTCGCCGCCGCCTTCGCCACTCAGGACACCTGGCAGACCTTCCTCGTCGGCCTGTCGGCCTCTGTCGGCGCCGGCATCTCCATGGGCTTCACCGAGGCGGCTCACGACGACGGCAAGCTCTCGGGTCGCGGCTCACCCGTCAAGCGCGGGCTCGCGTCAGGCATCATGACCGCCATCGGCGGGCTCGGCCATGCCTTGCCCTATCTCATTCCATCGTTCTGGACGGCGACGATGATCGCCGTGGCCGTGGTCTTCGTCGAGCTGTGGGCCATCGCCTTCATTCAGAACCGCTACATGGAGACCCCATTCCTGCGCGCGGCCTTCCAGGTCGTGCTCGGCGGCAGCCTCGTCTTCGCCGCTGGCGTCCTGATCGGCAACGCCTGAAGTCTGGCCCGAAGGACGTTTCCGAAGCGAAGGGGCGGCATCATGCTAGCTGGTGCTGCCGGCGAGGATTGAACTCGCGACCTCTCCCTTACCAAGGGAGTGCTCTACCACTGAGCTACGGCAGCAGGGCCCCGAGGGGGCCAAAGCGCGCGGACACTGCCACAAGGGGGGCGTCGGCGCAAGCGCCGTCGGCGCGGCATTTTCGTCCGGGCCGACAGCCTGTGGATGGTCGCTCGCGGCCGGTCTCAGGCGGCCGCTGCGCGGTCGACGAAGGGCAGCTTCAGCGCCTTCCACACGGCGACGAGCGAATCGGTGAGATGCTCGATCATGGCCGCGTCGTGGAAGGGCGTGGGCGTGATGCGCAGGCGCTCGGTGCCGCGGGCCACGGTCGGATAGTTGATGGGCTGCACATAGATGCTGTGCTCGGCGAGCAGCATGTCGCTCGCCTGCTTGGCGCGCTCAGGGTCGCCAACCATCACCGGCACGATATGCGTCGGGCCGGGCTTGACCGGGAGGCCGGCAGCCACGAGCGCGCCCTTGGTCAGGGCGACCTGCCGGCGGTGGCGCTGGCGCTCCTCGCCGCTCTCCATCAGGTGCCGCACCGAGGCGGTCGCTGCCGCGGCCACGGCCGGCGGCAGGGCCGTCGTGAAGATGAAGCCGTGGGCGTGCGAGCGCACCGCGTCGATGATGTTGCGCCGCGCCGCGATATAGCCGCCGACGCAGCCGAAGCCCTTGGCGAGCGTGGCCTCGATCACGTCGAGGCGGTGGAGGGCGTCCACCTCCTCGGCATAGCCCGCGCCGCGCGCGCCGTAGAGGCCTGCCGCATGTACCTCGTCGATATAGGTCATGGCGCCGTAGCGCTCGGCGAGATCGCAGATGGCGTGGATCGGGGAGACGTCCCCGTCCATCGAATAGACGCTCTCGAAGACGATGAGCTTGGGCCGGGTCTTGCCCGCCTGGCGCAGCAGGTCCTCGAGATGCTCGAGGTCGTTGTGGCGGAAGATGACCTTCTCGGCGCCGGAGCGACGCACGCCCTCGATCATGGAATTGTGGTTCTGCGCATCCGAGAGGATGAGACAGTCCGGCAGCAGCTTGGCGATGGTGGCGATGCCGGTCTCGTTGGAGACATAGCCCGAGGTGAAGACGAGCGCCGCATCCTTGCGGTGCAGTTCGGCGAGGGCGCGCTCGAGGCCGACGATCGGGGCGCTGTTGCCGGCGATGTTGCGCGTGCCGCCGGCGCCGGCGCCCATGCGCTGCGCCGTCGTGACCATGGCGTCGATCACCTGCGGATGGCGACCCATGCCGAGATAGTCGTTGGTGCACCACACCACGACGTCCCGCGGCCCCTCGTCGCTGTGCCAGACGGCCCGCGGAAACCGCTCCGCGTCGCGCTCGATGGTGATGAAGACGCGATAGCGGCGCTCCTTGTGCAGAAGGCCGAGCGCTTCGTCGAAATAGCTGTCGTAATCCATGATCGCATCCGTCTGCCGCCGTGGCGGCAGACCAAGTTTGGAACTGGTCCAGTGAACAACCGGAACCGCGCCGGGGCAAGCGGTTCTCGTCGCATGTTCGTTTATATTGCTCTCGTTCCATAGTGCGTCCGGCTGCACAATGGGCCGCATCGCCGCAGTGCGGCGGCGCACCGCAGGTTTGGGACGGTCCCTGCAACGTCGCCTGCAGGCAGGAGGGGAAGCCGGCGCTTGTCCTCGAGGCCGATGCCCGCTATCGATCAGCTTCGAGGAACCCGGGTCTTCGACGAACATGTCGCACGCACCGCCTCCCGACAGGAAGGAGCGCCTGGCCGCAGCGCTGCGGGAGAATCTGAAGCGGCGCAAGCGGCAGATGCGCGAGCGCGCGGCGGAACCGCGCGGCGAGGCGGCGCACGGCACCAGGGAAGCCGCGCCGGGCGCCGGCCCCGACCCGAAGGACTGATCGCCGGCGTCTCCGCTACTGGCTCCGGTCAATCAAGGAACGACACATGGATCGCATTCGCATCGTTGGCGGCCACAAGCTCGATGGCGTCATTCCCATTTCCGGCGCCAAGAACGCGGCCCTGCCGCTGATGATCGCAAGTCTCCTGACCGACGAGACGCTCGAGCTGCACAACGTGCCGCGCCTTGCGGACGTGTCGCTGCTGTTGCGCATCCTGTCCAACCATGGCGTTGATCACGGCATTGCCGGCAAGCGCCCGGGCCAGACGAGCGAGACCGGCCAGTCCATACGCTTGCGTGCCCGCGATATCATCGACACCTGCGCACCCTACGAACTCGTCTCGAAGATGAGAGCGAGCTTCTGGGTCATCGCGCCGCTTCTGGCCCGCATGGGCGAGGCCCGCGTGTCCCTGCCCGGCGGCTGCGCCATCGGCACCAGGCCGGTCGATCTCCTGCTCATGGCGCTGGAGAAGCTGGGCGCCGAGGTCGAGATCGACGGCGGCTATGCGGTCACGCGGGCGCCGAAGGGACTCCGGGGGGCCGAGTTCGCCTTTCCGAAGGTGACGGTCGGCGGCACCCATGTCGCCCTCATGGCCGCCAGCCTCGCCCGCGGCACCAGCGTCATCGACAATGCCGCGCGCGAGCCGGAGGTGGTCGACCTTGCCGATTGCCTCGTCAAGATGGGCGCGCGTATCAGCGGCGCCGGCACCTCGCGCATCATCGTCGAGGGGGTGGCGCGCCTCGGCGGCGCCGAGCACAACGTCCTGCCGGACCGAATCGAGACCGGCACCTATGCCATGGCCGTCGCCATAACGGGTGGCGACGTGCTGCTTGAGGGTGCGCGGCCGGAGCTGCTGCAGGCGGCCCTCGACGTGCTGTCAGGCGCTGGGATCGACATCTCGTCCACCAACGCGGGTGTGCGCGTGCGTCGCAACGGGGTCGGCATCGAGGCGGTGAATGTCACGACGGAGCCGTTCCCTGGCTTTCCGACGGACCTGCAGGCCCAGCTCATGGCGCTGATGACGCGCGGCAAGGGCACGAGCCGCATCCGCGAGACGATCTTCGAGAATCGCTTCATGCACGTGCAGGAACTGGCCCGCCTCGGCGCCCGAATTCGCCTCGACGGCGACACTGCTTATGTTGACGGCGTCGCGCGACTGAAGGGTGCCCCTGTGATGGCGACGGACCTGCGCGCCTCGGTTTCGCTCGTCATCGCGGCGCTCGCTGCGGAAGGCGAGACGATGGTGAACCGCGTCTATCACCTGGATCGCGGCTTCGAGGCGCTGGAGAAAAAGCTCGGCCGGTGCGGGGCTGAGATCGAGCGCCTCTCGGGTTGAAAGGCGAAGACCCGGCACGGGGCCGGGTCTCCTCGGGTACCGTCAGGCATGGCGCCCTCAATAGCCGATGGCGCCACGCTTTTCGCCGAAACCGGGGATGAAGCAGCGGCAGGGCGTATTGCGCGGCGCGCGGAAGCCGGCGTTGCAGTTTCCGCGCGATGTGACGCAAACGCTGCCGTAGCGCTCGCCGCGCGGGCGGGGGCGCCCCCAGCCGCCTCGGTCCCAGTCGTCGTCGTCGCGCCAGCGGCGCGGCGGCGGGCGGCGCGGGCGCCAGTCGTCATAGTCATCCTCGTAGCGCGGCGGGCCCCAGCCATAGGGCTGGGCCGAGGCCGGCGGAGGGGTGATCAGCATCAGCGCCGCGACGGCAGCGAGTGCAATCAGAACGATCCTCGTCATCATCGTCTCATCCAGGCGCCGCCCGCGGCCTTCGGCCGCCTGTGCCTCGGCGCGTGATCATCAGATAGCACGATGGAAGCTGAACGCTTCATGAAGGCGAATGGTTTCCCCGGTTGCCTGTCTTTCGGGCTTCGCCGGCAGATCGGTTGTCAGCGGCATGCGGCACCGATAACAACAGGGGACCGGATGCAGCCGAGGCAAGCGGTGGGTCGTGGAGCCGTTGGAGATGGAGCCGTTGAAGCTCGTTGCGCTCGATGGGCAGGACCTCGCGGTCCTCTCAGCCCATGTGCAGGATGCTGTCGTGCGCGCACGCGATCTCGTCTATCTGCCGCGCGAGCGGCGCTTTGCCCTGGAGTTGCGGCGCTACGACTGGCAGACGATGCCGGGTGAGCCTCCGCGTCGGCGCCTGTCGGCATTGCATTTCGAGCGGGTGATGGCCGCCCGCACCCGGGCCGTCGCGCCGCGGGACCCGGATGCCGTGCTCAGCCTTCTGGCCGTCACCTTCGATGAGCGTGACGCACCGGGCGGCACCGTGACGCTGCATTTCTCCGGGGGTGGGGCCATCGCGCTTGATGTCGAGTGCATCGAGGCGCAACTGATGGACCTCGGTCCGGCCTGGGAGGCGATCGGCCGCCCCCACCATCCCCTTGACGAGAACGATGAAAGGCAGGCCTGACGATGGCGCTGAGGATCGACAGTCGCGCGCCCGATTTCGAGGAGGCCCTTGCGCGCCTGCTCGCGATGAAGCGGGAGGTGTCGCATGATGTCGACGAGGCCGTGCGCGCCATCATCGCCGATGTGGCCGCCCGGGGCGATGCCGCTGTCATCGACTATACGCGCCGCTTCGACGGGCTTGCGCTGACGCCCGGGATGTTGCGCGTCGCGTCGTCGCAGATCGAGGAGGCGCTTGCCCGGTGTGATGCCAGGACCCTCGCGGCGCTCGAGACGGCCAAGGCCCGCATCGAGGCATTCCATCGGCGCCAGCGCCCGGAGGACCTCACCTTCACGGATGATCTCGGCGTCACCCTCGGCTGGCGCTGGACGGCCGTCGAGGCGGTCGGGCTCTACGTGCCCGGCGGCACGGCGAGCTATCCCTCCTCCGTGTTGATGAACGCGGTGCCGGCCAAGGTCGCCGGTGTGCCGCGCATCGTCATGGCGGTGCCGGCACCGCGCGGCGAGCTCAATCCGCTCGTGCTCGCGGCCGCGCATCTTGCCGGCGTCGACGAGGTCTACCGCATTGGCGGCGCGCAGGCCGTGGCGGCGCTCGCCCTCGGCACGGCGACCATCGCGCCCGTCGCCAAGATCGTCGGGCCGGGCAATGCCTATGTGGCGGCCGCCAAGCGCCGCGTCTTCGGCACGGTCGGCATCGACATGATCGCGGGGCCCTCCGAGGTGCTGGTGCTGGCAGACGGTTCCGCCAATCCGGCCTGGATCGCGGCCGATCTGCTCGCGCAGGCGGAGCACGACACCGCCGCCCAGTCGGTGCTGATCACCGACGATGCCGCCCTCGCCGATGCGGTCGAGCGGGCGGTGGAAGATCAGCTAAAGACCTTGCCGCGGGCCGATATCGCCGGGGCGAGCTGGCGCGACTTCGGCGCCGTGATCGTCGTCGAGCGCCTCGCCGAGGCGCTCCCCATCGTCGACCGCTTCGCCCCGGAGCATCTCGAGATCATGGCCGAGGATGCCGATCGCCTGGCGGCCGGGGTGCGCAATGCCGGCGCCATCTTTCTCGGCGGCCACACGCCGGAGGCCATCGGCGATTATGTCGGCGGCTCCAACCACGTCCTGCCCACGGCTCGCTCGGCCCGCTTCTCGTCCGGACTCGGCGTGCTCGACTTCATGAAGCGCACCTCGATCCTGCGCTGCGGCCCGGAGGGCCTCAGGGCGCTCGCGCCGGCGGCGATCGTGCTCGGCGAGGCCGAGGGGCTCGACGCGCATGCCCGCTCGGTCGCGGTCAGGCTCAACCGGTAAGGAGTGGAGGAGCCCTTGAAGGCAGCCGAGCCGACGAAGCGTTGCACGCTGACTGCCGTCACGCTCGACGAGGGCTCGCTCGGCCGCGGCAATCCGGATCAGGAGCACGAACGTGCCATCGCCATCTGGGACATCCTGGAGCGCAATTATTTCGCGGTGCCGGGGCATGACGGCGGGCCTTATGCGCTGCATGTGGCGCTGGTCGAGAAGAAGCTGACACTCGACGTCCGCAACAGCGGCGCCGAGCCGGTCGTGACCCATTTCCTCTCGCTGACACCGTTCCGCCGCGTCATCAAGGACTACGAACTCGTCTGCGAGAGCTATTACGCTGCCATCCGCACCGCTTCGCCGGCACAGATCGAGGCCATCGACATGGGTCGCCGCGGCCTGCACGACGAGGCTGCGGAACTCCTGCGCGAGCGCCTCGCGGGCAAGATCGAGGTGGACTTCGACACCGCTCGCCGGCTCTTCACCCTCATCTTCGCGCTGCACTGGAAGGGTTAGGCGCATGGCGCCCGGGGCCGCTGGCGGACGCAGCGTGCAATCCGTCCTCTTCATGTGCGCCCATAATGCGGTGCGCTCGCCGATGGCGGAGGGTATCGCACGGCATTATTTCGGCGCCTCGATCTATGTCGCCTCGGCCGGTGTACGCCCCGACGAACTCGACCCCTTCGCCGTGGCGGTGATGGAGGAGATCGGCATCGACGTCGCGCGCCACCGGCCACAGACCCTGGAAGATCTCGAGGATGCCGGCTTCGACCTCATCGTCACCCTGTCGCCGGAGGCGCACCATCGCGCCCTGGAACTGACGCGGACCCTCGCTGTCGATGTGGAATACTGGCCGACGCTCGACGCGACTGTCGTGCACGGCGCTCGTGAGCAGCGTCTCGAGGCCTACCGCAGCGTTCGCGACGGTCTCGTCGAGCGCATCAGGCAGCGTTTCGCGCGCCGTTGAACGCGCCGGCGGCAAAGGCCGGCGCCGTCGCCGGCCTTTGCCGGGGCACGTACCGTTCGGGGTCAGTGCGTCGCCGGGCTGCGGTTGAAGCGCGTCACCACGAGACCGATGGCCACGACGACGGCCGCGCCGACGACGGCCGCCAGGTAATGCAGGGTCCTTGTGACGCCGCCGATCTGCTCGATCACCCAAGGGTCGGCGACAAGCATCTCGCCCGCGATCCAGCCCAGCAGCGCCGCACCCGCCCACACGAAGATCGGGAAACGCTCGATCAGCGCCATGATCAGTGTAGAGCCGATGACGATGAGCGGGATGGAGAACAGCAGGCCAAAGGTGAAGAGCCAGACGTTGCCGTGCGAGGCGGCCGAGATGGCGAGCACGTTGTCGAGGCTCATCACCGCATCGGCGATGGCGATCGTGCGCACGGCCTCCCACAGGCTGCCGCTCTCTTTCACTTCGTGATTGTCGTCGTCGCCCTGGATGAGCTTGACCGCGATCCAGAACAGCAGCGCGCCGCCGACGATCTTGAGGAAGGGCAGCGCGAGCAACTGGGAAATGATGAGGGCGAAGAGAATGCGCAGCGCGATCGCCGTGCCGGCGCCGAGGACGACGCCGAGACGTCGCTGGTTGTCGGGCAGCGAGCGGCAGGCGAGCGCGATCACCACCGCATTGTCACCGGACAGGAGAATATCGATCCAGATGATCTGGACGATCGCGATCAATGTCTGTGCATCTAGGGCCATAACGCTCACAGCTCTTGGGTCGGGACGAGCACCGGGCGCTCCGGAGGAGGGCACAGCCACCGCGCAACTGCGCCGGCACACTGTCGGGCCTCTCTTAGCGCGCGTGTCGTGCGTGATCGTCGTCAACTTATTTCATAATCCGGCGACATAATCCTATAATGCGGTGCTGTCCGGTGCCGACGGTGCTGCAGGCGGCGATTCGACAGCGGACAAGCATCGCCGGGTGCGGTCGCGCCGCTCGTGGCGCGCGGAGGGGCGGTAGGAACCGATGGATCTGCGCCAGCTCAAATGCTTCGTCGCTGTCGCGGAGGAGCTGCATTTCGGCAAGGCGGCAGAGCGCATGGGGCTGGCGCCGCCGGCCCTGTCGCGCCAGGTGCGGGCGCTGGAGGAGGAGCTTGGCGCGGACCTTCTCACGCGCACGACGCGAAGCGTCAACCTGACGCGGGCCGGGCTGCTGCTGCTCGACGAGGCCAAAGCACTCCTCGCCCGGGCCGAGCATGCGGCCCGCCATGTGCGCGAAGCAGCGAGCTCGACCAGCAAAGTCCTGCGCATCGGCGCCATAGATGGCGCGTCGGCGAGCTTCCTGCCGCGCATCATGACGGAGTTCCGCCAGCGCCATCCCCGCGCCCACATCCAGTTCACCGAGGCGATGACGGCGCCCCAGCTGCAGATGCTCGACGCCGGCAAGCTCGACCTTTGTCTCGTGCGTCCGCCCCGGCGCCAGGTGGACTGTGCCTTCGAGATCCTGCGCGTCGAGATGCCGCTCGTCGTCATGCCGGCAGCGCACCCGCTCGCGGACAGTGACGCCGTCATGATGGGCGATCTCGTCGGCGAGCCTTTCATCGTGCCTTCGCGCCGCATGCGTCCCTACGCCTACGATCTCGTCATGAGCTATTTCGACAGCGTCGGCACGGTGCCCAACGTCGTGCAGGAGGTGACCGAGAAGCCGGCGATGTTCGCGGCGGTGGCCGCCGGCATCGGCCTTGCGCTTGCCCCGGATTGGACGGCGGCGATGAATTGGCCGGGTGTGACGACGCGCCGCCTCAAGGGACTGCTGCTCGATCCGCCGCCGGACGGGGCTCTCGTCGGCGTGGCCTGGCGGCCGCATCAGCGGCTCGCGGCACGGGATGCCTTCCTCGACCTCTTGCGCGAGCGCGTCAGCCTGACGAGCGACGATAAGGTGGTGCCATTCCGTCGCTTGCCGCGGATCAGACGCCAGTCAAAAAAACCTGACTCGCAGGGGGATTGAGCCGCGGCGGCGCCTTTTCCTTCGGAAAAAGATGATGCGCCATGGAACCTGATGGGCTCTCCGACCGTTTTTCCTTTTGGGGCGGGTTTCGCATGCCTTCATAACGGTTGTGTCGGCAGTTGTGAGTGGTCCCCTGGTTGTTCTTATGGCGAGCAATAGACGCGATAGGTATCCATTCTTTGTGTTGCATCAATGTCGCATGAAATTGCGCGTGTGATGCTACGTTCATGTCATGCTTGACTCTTTTTGGAAGCTTCACGAGTCTAGCTGCGGCGTGAGATGATGGTCCGCTCGGGCCTGCGCGACAGGAACAGGTTTCGTTCAAAGAGGTGCCTCAGATGAAGAATATCCTGCGACTATCGGCGGCGGCGACGGCCCTGGCGCTTTCCGGCGCTGTGGCCTTTGCGGCCGATCTTCCGTCCCGTACCTATACGCCGCCGGCCGAGCCGCTGCCGCCGGTTTTCACCTGGACGGGTTTCTATGTCGGTGTGAATGCCGGCTACGGCTTCTCCGATTCCGGTAATGCCCGCTATGTGGGCGACGCTCTTTATCTCAGTGATGTCGCCGCCGGCGATCTTCCGGGCAGCCTGTCCCTGAAGTCTGAAGGTTTCCTCGGCGGTGCCCAGGTTGGCTACAATTATCAATTCGGGTCGGTGGTCGTCGGTCTTGAGGCCGATATACAGTATGCCGATCTGAGCGATACGGGCACCTCCTTCGCCGCGGCGGGCTTTGCCGAGGGTAAGAAGGAGCTGGAGTGGTTCGGGACGTTGCGTGCCCGGCTCGGCTTCGCCGCGATGGATCGTCTGCTCATCTTCGCCACGGGCGGTCTGATCTACGGCGATACCAAGCTGACGCACAGCATCTTCGATAACACGGGCGCCCTGCTCGCCGTCGGCAGCAAGTCCGACACGCAGGCAGGCTGGACCGTCGGCGGCGGTCTCGAATATGCCTTCACCAACAACCTGACGGCCAAGGCCGAGTACCTCTATTATGACCTCGGTGACACGACGGCGATTGCGCCGAGTTTCGCCGTTCCGACGGATGTCGCCGTGCTCAAGGCCAAGAATCGCGGCAGCATCGTGCGTGTCGGTCTCAACTACAAGTTCGACACGTTCTGAGGTTTTCCCCGAACGGACCGTCGAACGGACCTGCAGCGCCCGGCTCCTGGCCGGGCGTTGTTTTTTGCACGGATGGCTAAGACGCACGAAACCCGGCATTCGAGGAACCCGGGTTTTTCAACGCCGCATACAGTCCGGGCGAGGCAGGATAGGTGCGTCACTCGCGCCGCAGTTCCCACAGGGCTGCGATCTCGCTCGGCCGCAGCTTGCGGCCGCTCGCCGTGTCAGCCCAGGCGAGTTCGCGATTGCCCGGGTTCTGCGTCATGGCGAAGGCAACCGCATCCTCCAGCGAGGGAAAGTCGATGACGTGATCGGGATCCGTCAGATGCGGGCTCGAGCGGTAGTGAAGACGCGCCGTGTCCTGCATGTTCGCTTGCATCGCTGTCCTCCTGTCGGTTGAGGGTTGCTCCTGCATTTCAGTCAAAAAGGTCGACCAGCCGTATCTCCGCAGAAGCGGCCTGATCATGTCAACGAAATGGGGATGCCGTGGTTCCGGTGCAATGGTTCGTCGCGCCCGGGCAACGGGCGAACCCTGCGGCATTTCTGTCATTGCGAAGGGCGTGGATGAGCATTAAGTTATTGAAAGACAATGTAATTTTGAATCGTTCCAAACTGCCTCAATGATCGTCTGCTCCTGTAACGTCCTCACTGACAAGCAGATCCTCGAAACGCTGCAGAGCGAGGCCCCGGGGGCTCCGCGTTCGCCTGCGCAGGCCTACCGCTGCCTCGGCTGCAGCCCCGAGTGCGGGCGCTGCCTCGTCACCGTGCGGCGCCTCCTGCAAGCTGCGCGCTTGGACGCCTGCGATATCGGCTGCCCCGGCTGTCCCGGCGCCGTCGAGCACGCGGCGCACGCGCCTGCCGCCGCCAACGTGCTGCCGTTCGACGGCCGTCCGCGTGTCGCCCCGGGCGATGAGGAACCCGCCGAGGCGCCCGCTGTCCCGCTCATCGCCGCCGAATAGCGGCTTCTTTCGCAATGGTGTATGTCGTTGGAGACAAGCCGGACCCTTGATGTGGTCGGGCATTAGTTTATAATGATTCTAAATAGGATTTCCCAAGGACGTGGAGTGGAGCGATGAAGGGTGACGCCAAGGTCATCGAATATCTCAACCGCGGTCTGCGCAGCGAGCTGACGGCGGTGAGCCAGTACTGGCTCCATTACCGCATGCTGGATAACTGGGGATTGAAGGATCTCGCCAAGAAGTGGCGGGAGGAATCGATCGAGGAAATGCACCACGCAGACAAGTTCATCGACCGCATCCTGTTCCTTGAAGGCCATCCGAATCTCCAGGTCCTCGATCCGCTGCGTATCGGCCAGTCGGTGAAGGAGGTGATCGAATGCGATCTCGCAGCCGAGGTCGAGGCGCGCGCCCTCTATCAGGAGGCCGCCACCTATTGTCATTCGGTCAAGGACTATCCTTCGAAGGACCTGTTCGAGGAACTGATGGCGGATGAGGAGGGCCACATCGACTTCCTCGAGACTCAGCTCGAGCTTATCGGCAAGCTCGGAGAGCAGCTCTACAGTCAGCATCACATCGGCAAGCTGGACGACTGACCTTCGATCTCCGGTGAAATCCTGCAGGCCGCCGGTTCTCGCCGGCGGCCTTGCCGTTCAGAAAGCTGGCCGCATGGCCATGGCCGGCCCTGCGGAGACCGCGAGCCGTACGAGCCGGATGTCGGGATCGTGCGGGTCGGGTCCGATGGCGAAGCCCAGCTTCTCGCACATGGCGAGCATCATCGTGTTCTCGCGCAGCACCTGGCCCTCGATGGCGTTGAGGCCCTCGGCGCGGGCATAGGCGATGATCATCTCCATCAGCAGCCAACCCAGTCCGCGGCCCTTGAGGTCCGAGCGCACCAGGATGCCATATTCGCCCTTGTCGTAATTGGCGTCAGCGTGCAGACGCACGGCGCCGAGCATGGCGCCGGTCTCCTCCTCAATGGCGACGAGCGCCATGGCACGCGCATAGTCGAGCTGCGTCAGCCGGGCGATGAAGGTGTGGCTGAAATCGCGGATGGGCGCGAAGAAGCGCAGGCGCAGGTCCTCCGGCGTCACCTTCTCGAAGAAGCTGCGGAACAGCTCCTCGTCCTCCGGCCGCACGGGCCGGATGAAGACGCCGGTGCCGTCCGGCAGGGCGGTCCGCCGCTCCCATTCCTTCGGATAAGGCCGGATGGCGAAGCGCGGATGGCCGGCAGGCCCGCGGACCGGCTGGATGCTCGGCGCGACGGCGATCCGCGCATCGACGGCGATGACGCCGTTCTGATCGGCAAGCAGCGGATTGATGTCGAGCTCGCGTACCTCCGGCAGGTCGGCAGCGAGCTGCGCGAGCTTCACGAGCACGAGTGCGATCGCGCCCTCATCCGCCGCCGGCACGTCGCGATAGGCCTTGAGCCGCCGCGAGACGCGCGTGCGGCCGATGAGCGTATGGGCGAGCGTGAGGTCGAGCGGCGGCAGCGCCAGCGCCTTGTCGTTGATGACCTCGACGGCAGTGCCGCCGCGGCCGAAGACGACCACCGGCCCGAAGGTCTCGTCGTCGGCGAGGCCGGCGATGAGTTCGCGCGCCTTGGGTCTCAGGATCATGGGGTGGATCGTGAGGCCGGTGATGCGCGCCTCCGGCCGGAGCGCTCGGGCCCGCTCGAGGATGTCCCGCGCCGCCTCGCGCACTGCAGCTTCGTTGGTGAGGTTGAGCCGGACGCCGCCGACGTCGGACTTGTGGATGATGTCCGGCGACAGGATCTTGACGGCGACGGGATCGCCCGCTTCGAGGAACGGCCGCGCCGCCTCGCCGGCCTCGTCCGCGCTAACCGCCAGGACGGCCGGCGTGATGGGCAGGCCATAGGCCTCGAACAGGGCCGTGACCTCCAGCGGGTCGAGCCAGCTGCGCCCCGCGGCGAGCGCCCTGGCAACGACGTCCCGTGCCTTGCCCGTCTCGGGCGCGAAATCCTCCGGCAGGCTCGGCGGTGTCTCCATGAGCAGGGCCTGCGCCTCGCGGTAGCGCACGATATGCATGAAGCCCTGCACCGCATCCGCTTCCGTCGCGAAATGAGGGATGGCGGCCTCTTCGAACAGGTCGTCGGTCGTGCCGGAGGAGCCGAGCCAGACGGCGAAGACGGGCTTGGGCCGCATCGCTCGCCGGCGATGGCGCTCGACGGTGTCCACCACGCGCCGTGCCGCCTCCTGAGGCGAGGCGAGCGCCGTCGGTACGTTCATGACAAGGACGGCATCGCTGTCACGGTCGGCCAGCAGTACCTCGAGCGCGGCGCCGTAGCGCTCGGCATCGGCATCGCCGACGATGTCGACCGGATTGGCCCGCGACCAGGTCGACGGCAGCGCGGCATCGAGCGCCGCCAGCGTTTCCGGCGAGAGCTCGGCAAGCGCCCCGCCGAGGTCGGCGAGCCGGTCGACGGCAAGGACGCCGATACCGCCGCCGTTGGTGAGGATGCCGAGGCGCCGTCCCGAGAACGGCTTCAGCCGCCCGAGCGTCTCGGCCGCCGAGAAGAGCTCGTCGAGGTCGAAGACGCGCAGCAGGCCGGCCCGGCGGAAGGCGGCGTCATAGACCGCGTCGGAGCCGGCGAGGGCCCCCGTGTGCGTGGCCGCCGCCTTCGCCGCCTGCGCGTGCCGACCCGACTTGATGACGACGACCGGCTTGGCGCGCGCAGCGGCGCGCGCCGCCGACATGAACTTGCGGGCGTCGTTGATGGATTCGACATAGAGCAGGATGGCGCGCGTGCCGCGGTCGAGGGCGAAATAGTCGAGCAGGTCGCCGAAATCGACATCCACCTTGTCGCCGAGCGAGACGACGGCCGAGAAGCCCACGGCCCGCTCCGCCGCCCATTCGACGAGGCCCGCGGCGATGGCGCCGGACTGGGAAAGGAGCGCGAGATCGCCCCCGAGCGGCATGCGTGCCGCGAAGCTGGCATTGAGCTTCGCCGCAGGCGCCATGACGCCGAGGCAGTTCGGCCCGACGAGGCGGATGCCGTGCCGCCGCGCCATCTGCTCGGCCTTCTCCGCCAGGGACCCGGGCCCATGGCCGAGGCCGGCGGTGACGATGACGGCCGCGGCGACGCCTCTTGCACCTGCGGCATCGACGAGGCCGGGAATCGTCTCGGGCGGGGTGGTCAGCACGACAAGGTCGGGCGTTTCCGGGACGGCCTCAATGGATGCAAGCGTAGCGATGCCCTCAATGATCGGATATTTTGGATTGATCACCGCGAGCGGGCCGGCAAAGCCGCCGGCCTTGAGATTGGCCAGCACCTTGCGGCCGAGTGAACCCTCGCGCGGGCTTGCGCCGATAAGAGCGATGGAGCGGGGCGAAAACAGCCGGTCGAGGCGATAGGTCGACATGGGGCCTAGCCTTGGTGGACGAGGGGTGAACCGACATTGACGCCCATCAAACACGGCCCGGCCATGCGCGGTAAAGGGGCGATCGTTCCTCGCAGGCCATTGGTTGCCGAAGGTCGGCAATTGCAAACACGCGCTCGTACCCCCGATGCCGCCGCATGAAATGACGCGGTGCCGGGCCGGGGTTCCTTCACACGGTGCCTTCGGCGAGCCCTTGCGCTGGTTCCCGGGTCGCAGTCCGCTTCGCCGCACGCGCCCGTGAAACGAGATTGCCCCTGGATCCGGCGGGGTGCGAGTAACCGACGGCCGACCGCTCCTTCACCCGTTCTGGCGCAGGATCTCCCGCGCGATGACGAGGCGCTGGATTTCGGAGGTACCCTCGTAGATGCGCGTGATGCGCGCATCGCGCGCATAGCGCTCGACCGGATAGTCCTTCACATATCCCGCCCCGCCGTGGATCTGGATAGCCGTGTCCGTGGCGCGGTGCGCCGCTTCGGAGGCGAAGAGCTTGGCCATGGAGGCTTCCTTGGCGAAGGGGCGGCCGGCGTCCTTGGCAGCGGCAGCGTTGAGGATGAGCAGGCGGGCGGCCTCGAGGTCCACCTCCCGGTCGGCCAGCATCCACTGGATGCCCTGGAAGTCGCAGATGCGCGTGCCGAACTGGCGCCGCTCGCGCGCATAGGCCTTGGCTGCGTCCATGGCCGCGCGGGCGATGCCGAGCGACAGGGCCGCGACGCCGATGCGCCCGCCGGCGAGTTCACCCACCGCGACACGGAAGCCGTCGTTCTCTCGCCCCATGAGAGCCGATGCCGGCACGCGGCAATTGTCGAAGGTGACGATGTTCGTTGCCGAGCCGGTCTGCCCCATCTTCTTCTCCGCCTTGCCGATCACGAGCCCGGGCGTGCCCGCCTCGACGAGGAAAAGGGAAATGCCACGCCCCTTCGGCGCGTCAGGGTCCGTCACCGCCCAGACGACGAAGAGCCCGGCATATTCGGCCGAGGTGATGTAGATCTTGGCGCCGTCGATGACATAGCCGTCGCCGTCGCGCCGCGCCCGCGTGCGCATGGCGGAGGGGTCGGAGCCCGCCTCCGCCTCCGTGAGGCAGAAGGCCCCGGCCGGAGAGGTGCCGTCGGCGAGGCGCGGCAGATAGGCTCTCTTCTGCTCCTCGCTCCCGACGGCCTGGATGACCTCGCCGACCATGTTGGTCACGGAGACGGTGACCGCCGTCGCGGCACAGGCGTAGCCCAGCTCCTCGACGGCGAGGGCGAAGGCGACCGAGCCAGCCTCCGTGCCGCCGTAGGCGCTCTTCACGTTGAGGGCCATGAAGCCGTTCTCGGCGAGCAGTCGGAGGTTCGCGAGAAGCCCTTCGCGGCCCTCGCCCCGATCGAGGGCTTCCGCGAGCGGGGCCAGCCGGTCCGCCGCGAGGCGCCGCGCCGTCTCGCGGATCATCTCCTCTTCGTCGCTCAGGGCGAAAAGCATGGCGCACCTCCCCGTTCGTCTTGAGCGGAAGGGTACGGCGCCCTCGCCGCAGGGGCAACGCGCGGCGCCGGGCAGGCGGCTGTGCGGGAATGCGGGTCCTATTCCGCCAGCACGCGCGTGCGCGGCAGGGTGATTTCGACGAGGGTACCCTCGTTCTTGGCGCTCTTGATGGCGAGCGAGCCGCGGTTGGCTTCGATGAGGGCCTTGGTCAGCGGCAGGCCGAGCCCGGTGCCGCCGGCACGGCGGGCGGTGGCGAGCTGGCGGAAAGGCTCGAGTGCGGCCGCGATTTCCTTGTCGTTCATGCCGATGCCGGTGTCCCGCACACGCACGACGACCTCGCCGCGATCGGTCAGCGCCGTCGAGACGATGACCTGACCGCCCGCATCGGTGAACTTCACGGCATTCGACAGCACGTTGAGGATGATCTGGCGCATGGAGCGCTCGTCGGCGACGACCGCGGGAAGGTGCGGGGCGAGGCTCGTGCGCAGCACGATGCGCTCGCGGTTCGCCTGCGGCTGCATCAGCGCGACGCAGCTCGCCACGACATCGTTGAGCTTGACGCTGGTGAAGGAGAGGTCGAGCCGCCCGGCCTCGATCTTGGCGAGATCGAGCAGGTCGTTGACGAGGCTGATGACATGCCCGCCGGAGACGTGGATGTCCTTCAGGTATTCCTTGTAGCGTTCGTTGCCGACGGGTCCGAAACGCTCTTCCAGCATCACCTCGGCGAAACCGATGATGGCGTTGAGCGGCGTGCGGATCTCGTGGCTGATCTTGGCGAGGAAGTCGGACTTCTGGGCATTGGCCTCCTCGGCGGCGCGCTTGGCCGCCATCAGCTCCGCCTCCGCCTTCTTCGAGGCCGTCATGTCGCGCAGGACGACGCAGAACTTGCGGTGCGGGCGCTCGCTGACGCGGCCGATGGTCATGGTCAGCGGGCACTTGCCGCCCTGGCGCACACGCCCCGTCACCTCGCGCCCGTCGTTGAGGATACTGGCGACGCCGCCGGCCTTCAGGCCCTCGATATAGTCGAGCGCGACCGCATGGCTCTCGGGGGCGAGGAGGATGGTGAAGGGCTCGCCCGCGATCTCGTTCTGGTCATAGCCGAAGAGCGCTTCGGCCGACCGGTTGACGGACAGGATGCGCCCGTGCCCGTCGAGCACGATGACGCCGTCCGTCGCCGTGTCGAGGATCGAGGTGAGCTCGTTCGTCCGCTCCTCGTAGTTGCGCAGGTCCTCCTCGAGCCCGTCGAGGTGGCGCTGCAGCTCCGGCTCCATGGCGCGGCGGAAGGTCATGAGCGAGGCGGCGGCGCCCTGCCAGTCGATCGTCGCAAGGCGTGCATCGACCGGGATGGCCTCGCCGGTGATGCTGCGCAGGGCGATGCGCTCCTCCTCGCCCGGCCGGTCCGGCTGGCGCGCGAAGACCTTCGACATGCCGGCTGCAGCGAGGGCGTCCACATCCGGATAGTCGAGGAGATCGAGCAGCGTGCGGTTGGCGTAGAGCGGCTCCTCGCCCTGGCTCACCAGCACGCCGACCGGCAGCTTGTCGACGAGCTGGGCGAAGGGCGAGGGGGCTGGAGTGGCCACGTCCCGGGGGTGCGCGGCCGCTGCCTCCTCGCCGGCCGGTTCCTGGTGTGCCCGCTCCTCGATCGTCTGCGGGTTCTGCGACGGCTCCGCCGCCGCTTCCGTGGCAGGAGGCGTCGCAAGAACCTGCTCCGCAGGGATGGACGCAGGCAGCGGCGCGTCGGCCGCCGGTGCCCCGGGTACGGAGGTCGCCTCTGCCAACGGGGGGAGGCTGGGCGTTTCGGGGCTTTGCACCGGTGCAGCAGGCGTGTCGCCCCAGCCCTCGAACCGTGCGCCCAGGGCGCGCGCGATCTCGCGCAGCGCATTGCGCTCGCTCGGCGACAGGCCGGGGCGCGGAGCATCGGGCGCCCGCTGCTCCAGAGGTTCTTGCGCGCTCTTGTCGGGCGGGGTCTCGGCAATCCTCAGCGGCACGACTTTCGGCGTGCCGAGCGTCGCGCCGACACTGGTGCGCACGGCGGGGAAAGGAACGACGGCCCCGCTTTCGGATGCCGTGGGTTGCGAAGGCGAGGGGACAGCAGTGGCCGGCGGCGCTTCATCCTCGGGCGCTGCCCTGGATTCGGCGATCGGCGGCGCCGGCTCGGCCGCCGCCGTGTCGGGCGTCCCGGCGCCGATGGGCGGCGCGATGGCCACGTCCTCGTGGATCTCGTTGAGGCGACACAGGCCGAAGCCGCGGAAACCGGCGAAATCCTTGTCCGGTCCCTGCACGGGCAGGCCGGCGAGTTCCACCTCGACACGCAGCGGACTGCCGGCGACGCGCCATAGCACGGTCACGCCACTCCAGGTCTCTCGTCGCCTGAGAGCGTCAGCGACACGGCCGGCGCGATCGCTGACGATCTCGGAGGCGATGTCCGCCCAACTGCGCCCGACGATGTTGGCGCTCCCGGCGCCAACCACCTCAGCCAGTTCCTTCGAGAGCTTGATGAAACGCCCCTCGGCATCGGTCTCGAAGAGGAAGCGGACGGTCGCACGGCGTCCGGCGAGGGCGCGCAGGCGCGTCGCGGCATCGGCTTCGTCCGCGGCGCAGGGGGTGGGCTCAGGCGTTGGCTGCACGGGCGCGGCGACCGCGGCGCTGCCGGCGAGGGAGGCCGGCAGCGGCTGGGTTGCGGCGATGACGAGCGTCCCGGTGTCGCCGATGCGACGGCAGGCGATCGTCGTGGCAAGAATGCGTGCGCCCCAGGAGAGCCGCACCCGCTCGAGACGCATGCCCTCGCACGGCGCGAGTCCGCCGGCAAGCCGGCCGATCTGGCCACCGCCGCCGGCAGCGAGCAACGCCGCGACGAGACGCCCGCCGGCGGGAGAAGCCGCGAGAATGTCGCCCTGGCCGTCGACGAGCGCGACCGCGCCGTTGCCGGCAACGAGCGGTCCGAAGATCGCGTCGTGCCGCAGCGCATCCAGCGTCGCTCCAGCTTCCGGTGCGGTCCGCGTCATGCCTGTCGGTTCGCTCCTGCTCGCGTCATCAGGTTGATATGGCCAATGCCTAATGAAGACTTAATATAGGCATCGGTGCCCGAGGTCACGAAAGGCCTTGCCGTCTTTCCCTGCGACCTCGCGCTAGCGTTAACGGCACGGGGCGGCGGTGCCACGGGTTGAGTTTGCGCCGCACAATGATATATTGCAACGCAACAATCCTGCCGCGGCCCGAGGCCGGCATAACCCGAGGAGGTTTCCATGGACGCCAAGGATATGCCCAACTACGAGATTCCCGCCGAGATGCGCGATTTCGCCGAGCGTAGCGTCGAGCAGGCGCGCAAGGCATTCGATGGCTTCATCGCTGCCGCGCAGAGGGCGGTCACTGCCTTCGAGGGCTCGGCCACGACGGTTCAGTCCAGCACGCAGGACCTGACGCACCGCACCTTGTCGTTCGCGGAGCAGAACATCGCCGCTGCCTTCGACTTGGCGCAGAAACTTGTGCGCGCCAAGGACATGCAGGAGGCCATGCAGTTGCAGGCCGACTATCTGCAGAAGCAACTCGCCTCCCTGCAGGCGCAGATGAAGGAATTCGGCTTCGCTGCCGAGAAGGCCGTGGGCGAAGCCACCAAGCGCAAGGCCTGAGGCTTGGCGTTCCGTAACATGTGAAGGAGATCGACCATGGCCAATGCGAAGTCGAACGGGGCGTCGCAGCCGCAAGGTCAGGGTCCGCAGGTCGAGGACGCTCCGGCGGCGAAGCCCGCAATTGCCGGGGCGCCTGCCGGTACGTCTGCTGCGATGCCTGCCTCGTCGGTACCGGCGGCACCGTCGGCCAAGTCCGCTATATCCGCCACGCCGACTGGGCAGGCCTCGTCCGCGCCTGCCCCGAAGCGACCGGAGCCTTCCGCAAGTCCCGCCGGGGAGGCAGCGGCAAAGGAATCGGCCGCGGAGGCCACAGCCCGGGCGTCCGCAGCCGGGGCGCCGCTACCGAAGTCGGCGTCGGCCGGGGATGCACCGGCACCGAAATCCGCTCCTGCGTCCGAACGGGCCAAGGCCGCGACATCCGCTAAGGTGACGAAGCCCGCCAAGCCTGCAAGCGTTTCCAAGCCTGCAAGCGTTTCCAAGCCGGCAGTCTCGGCAGCCCGGACGACGCCGGCCAAGACGGCCTCTGGCGCCGGAAAGGTCGCCGCCGTGCCGGTGAAACCCGTCGGCAAGACACCATCCGCCACGTCTCGGCCGGCCGCGAAGGCGGCTCCGGTGGCTTCGTCGTCGGTGGTGCGGACCGCGCGGGCGGTGGCCCACACGGTGGCCGAAGCACTGGATCGCGGCGCAGAGGCGGCCCGACGGGTTGAGGCCGCCGTCGGCGAGCGGCAGGCTGCGTCGGGTGTCGAGGCGCTGACCCGGGTCGGCCTCACGCAAGTGCGTGACGGCTATGCAGTGGTCCGGCAGTCGCTCGAACAGCTGCAGGGTGGGCTCGCCGAGAGTGCCGGCATTGCGTCCAAGGGCGCGGTGGAGATCAACGGCAAGGTGCTCGATCTCATGCGGGCTCAGGCGGATGCCGCCTTCGGACTGTGGCGGCAAATGCTCGGTGCGGGCTCGTTCTCTGAAGCCGTGCAACTGCAGACCAAGGGCTGGCGGCAGGGCTATGAGATGACGTCGTCGCGTCTCAAGGACATCGCCGAGACGACGGGGCGCATCGCCGAGACCTCGATCAGCCCCGTACGCCGCATCGTCGATACCTGGAGCAAGGAAACCCGGCTGAAGCGGGGCGGCTGAAAGCCCCCAATCCCGGGCGACGGAACGCCTTGCGGCCCCTGCGCGGCGCGCTGTCAACAGCCCCTTCGCGACGCGGCGAAGGGGCTTGAAATCGCAAAGCGATGCGCCTAGTTTCCGCCTGACTGCGGAGCCCTCGGCTCCCCGGGCTGTGCAGCTGTAGCTCAGTTGGTTAGAGCGCCTGATTGTGGATCAGGAGGTCCCCCGTTCAAGCCGGGGCAG
The DNA here is from genome assembly GCF_001418005.1 of Chelatococcus sambhunathii. Classification (GTDB taxonomy): domain Bacteria; phylum Pseudomonadota; class Alphaproteobacteria; order Rhizobiales; family Beijerinckiaceae; genus Chelatococcus_A; species Chelatococcus_A sambhunathii. The sequence goes on from NZ_LIOL01000009.1 coordinate 112,195, forward strand.
CTGTACCATTTTGTGTCACGACCTCTCCTCATCATCGACAGGCGATCACCCCTGCGGGGCACTGTACGTGCGTGGCCGCAGGCGTCTTTCGCCGGCGCCGGGGGCGTCGTCGTCGGTCATGATGCAGTCACGGCCTCCGGCCTTGGCGGCATAGAGTGCACGGTCGCTTGCGGCAATGAGTTCGTCGAGCGTCGCAACGAGCCGCGGCCGTGTGCTCACTCCGACGCTGGCCGTGATCTTGATGGGACGGCCTGCGACATTCAGCGGCGTGGACCGCAGGGCGCCCTGGATGCGCTCGGCGACGGCGACGGCCTCGGCCAGGCCTGAAACTGGCAGGCAGGCTGCGAATTCTTCGCCGCCGAGGCGCGCGAATGCATCTCCCTCCCTGAGGCTGGCGGCTGCGATGCGGGCGAAATGGGCAAGCGCCAGGTCGCCGGCCTGGTGGCCATGCCGGTCATTGACGCGCTTGAAGTGGTCGAGGTCGAAGACGAGCATCGCGATGAGCGGCGGATCACGTCGGCCGTTCGCGGCCATGCCGTCGAAACGCTGCGCGAGGCCGCGCCGGTTCAGCGCACCGGTCAGGGGATCGGTCTCGATGAGCTGGCGCAGCCCCTGCTCGGTCTCCTCGACGAGGAGGCGGGCGCCGGCGATGGCGGTGGCCACCAGCGCGGCGAGCCCGGCGACGAGGGCCGCGGCAGCGAACCGGTAGGAGAAGAAATCGGCAGGTGGGAACAGCGCGGCGAGGATGAGCGACGCGACGTTCAGGCCGACGGCGAACCAGAAGATCTGGGAGAGCCAGCGCCGCGCCGGCGAGCGCCGTCCGGCTCGCCGCAGCACGGCGACGTGCAGCACATAGGCAAGCCCCGCCGTGCCGTTCGCCAGCATGATGCGGAAGCTGCCGCTGGCGGCGAAGAACGGGGTAAGGCAGCCAAGCGCCCAGAGCGCGAGCGGCAGCAGGAACCACGGGCGCGGCTTCAGCTTGTCGAGAACGGAGAAGCCGGTCAGCGACAAGGCAAAGCCGGCGAGCGACAGTGCGACCGCGACCTCCATGGCCCACATGTCGGCGACATGGCCGCGCAGAGCCAGCAGCAGCCGGCCGACCGACATGAGGGCGAAGGCCCCCGACCACCAGAGGCTTGCCATGAACGCCCGGTTCCGCCACCAGACGACCAGAAGCACGATGGCGACCGTCGCGGTGGCCGACGACCATAGGACGAGGGCGGTCACGAGATCGAGCACGTCCATGCCTCGGGCACGCTGATGGGTGGAGCATTGCCGATACCGTGTCGCTGCGGCAATGGCCATGAATTTCGCACGGGACTCGGCGGATTGTCGGCACCGTTGCTGGCCCGCGTGTGGGGCGGGCGTGACCATCGACCACCCTGGTACTATCGTCGGTCGGGCCTGCCGTTTCGAATTCGGCAGCAAGGAGCGGAGTGCCTCGCGGCGGGGCGCGTCATAAACGGGATGACGTTTCAGGGGAAGTTCAGGAGCCAGCCATGAACGTCATCACGCGGACAGAGCCGGTGGAGGATGCACGCTGGCAAGCCGTGCTCAGCCGGGACGTGGCGAGCGACGGACGGTTCGTCTACGCGGTGCGGACGACCGGCGTCTATTGCCGACCGACCTGCCCTTCACGCCGCGGCCGACGCGAGAACGTCGCCTTCTACGATACATCCGCGGCAGCGGAAGCTGCTGGCTACCGTCCGTGCCGTCGCTGCCGGCCGAACGAAGCGGCGGCGACCGTGGCGAGCCGCCATGTCGCAGCCGTGGCGCGCGCTTGCCGCATGATGGACGAGGCCGAGGAGATGCCGGACCTCGCGGCACTTGCCGCGGCGGCTGGCCTCAGCCCCTTCCACTTCCACCGCGTCTTCAAGGCCGTGACGGGCATCACCCCGCGGGCCTATGGCGCGGCCCGGCGCGCGCGGCGCCTGCGCGAGGAACTGGCTCAAGCAGATGTCAGCGTCACCGAGGCCATCTACGGTGCCGGATTCAATTCCAGCAGCCGCTTCTATGCGGCGTCGAACGCCATGCTCGGCATGACGCCAACGGCCTATCGGCGCGGCGGCGAGGATGCCGAGATCCGTTTCGCCATCGGCCAGTCCTCGCTCGGGGCCGTGCTCGTCGCCACGAGCGACAAGGGCGTGTGCGCCATCGCCCTCGCAGACGATCCGGAGGTGCTTGCCCGCGATCTGCAGGACCGTTTCCCGCGTGCCAGCCTCGTCGGTGACGACCCGGCTTTCGCCGCTCTCGTCGCCCGGGTCGTCGGGCTCGTCGACGCGCCCTCGCTCGGGCTCGACCTGCCGCTCGATCTCAGGGGCACGGCCTTCCAGCAGCGGGTGTGGCAGGCGCTGCGCGAGGTCCCGCCCGGCAGCACTGTGAGCTATGCCGATCTTGCCCGGCGCATCGGCCGGCCGGAGGCGGTGCGGGCCGTCGCCAATGCCTGCGCCGCCAACGGCCTCGCCATCGCCGTGCCCTGCCACCGGGTGGTGCGCCGCGACGGCGATCTCTCCGGCTATCGCTGGGGCGTCGAGCGCAAGCGCGCGCTTCTCGCCCGGGAGGCGAAGGCATGACGGCCCTTGCGCAAATGACGCCGGACATCGCCGCCGACCGTGTTGCGCGCTACGGCTGGCCCGAGCTGGCGCGGGAGCTCGACGGCTTCGGCTGTGCCGTGCTGCCCGGCCTTCTGAGCGCGGATGAATGCACCGGCATCGCCGCGCTCTACGATGACGAAGCGCGGTTCCGCAGCCATATGCACATGGCGCGGCAGGGGTTTGGGTGCGGTGAGTACAAGTATTTCCGCTACCCGCTGCCGGACCGGCTGGCCGCGCTGCGCACGGCGCTCTATCCGCCGCTCGCGGAGATCGCCAATCGCGGGAATGCGCGGCTCGCGGTGGATGTCGTCTACTCCTGCAGGCGCGCCGATTTCCTCGCGCAATGCCACGCAGCCGGGCAGGCGCGGCCGACGTCGCTCCTGCTGCGCTACAGGCCGGGCGACGACAACTGCCTGCACCAGGATCTTTATGGTGAGCTCGCCTTTCCTCTGCAGGTCGCCGTGCTGCTGTCGCAGCCGGGCGCGGATTTCTCCGGCGGCGAGTTCGTATGACGGATCAGCGCCCACGCATGCAGAGCCGGGCCGAGGTGGTACCACTGCGCCGGGGTGGTGCGGTCGTCTTTGCCGTATACAACCGTCCCGTCGATGGCGCGAAGGGCGCCTATCGCGTCAACCTGCGCCATGGCGTCAGCCGCGTGCGCGCGGGGCGCCGGCACACGCTCGGCCTCATCTTCCACGACGCGACGTGAAGGAGCGGCGGCGGCCCTGGAGCCGCCGCCCCAGGTGGTCAGCTGGCGCCGATGCTGCGCTGGAAGGCCGGGCGCTCGCGCAGACGGGCCACATAGCTGTCGAACACCGGGTCGCCCTTGAGGCCGGGGACGCCCATCATCATGCCCCAAGCCAGTTCCGCGCTGATATAGAGATCCGCCGCCGTGAAACGGTCGCCGAGAAGATGGGGACCCGGGGTGAGCGCCGTTTTCAGCGTCGCCAGCACGTCCTCATGGCCGCCCCAACCGGCCATGCCTTTCTGCGGTCCCTCGAGAGGCGCGCGCTTCAGCATGACGTCGAGCGTCGCCGGCTCGTAGCAGCCGGAGCCGAAGAAGAGCCAGCGATAATAGGCGCCGCGGGCCGGATCGTTCGTTGCCGGGCTGAGCCCGGCGGCGGGAAAGGCGTCGGCCAGATAGGCGATGATGGCCGGCGTTTCCGTCACCACGACACCGCGGTGGACGATGGTCGGCAGCTTGCCCATCGGATTGATGGCGAGGAAAGCGGGAGCCTTGTGCTCACGCTTTTCCATGTCGAGCGTGACGACGCGGTAGGGCGCGCCGACCTCCTCCAGCATCCAGTGCACGATGACCGCCCGCGAGCGCGGGTTGTAATAGAAGGTGACCTCTTCGGACATGGGCGGCTCCCGCCGGTTGTAGGGATCGCAGATTGTACCGGCTATCGAGGAAGTCAACGGGAGAGTTGCGGCCCAACAGCCATGTTCCCGAACGTGAATGATCTCATGAAATGTGAAAGGCTCGATCTGCCGGAAAGGGAACCTGTGCCCGAGCCAAGCGTTCTGTTGAGGGATCGGTTTGAGCATCTCTCCATGAGGAACATTACCATTATTTAATTTCACATTCAGAATTGGTTCAGCGGGCCGGCGGCAATCTGGACCAAGATTGAAAAAATGGAGGACGGGAACGATGAAACTATTGCTTTCCATGACGGGTGCGGCGGCCTTGGCCCTGGCTGCCGTCGGCGCGAGCGGCGCCACGGCGCAGGCCATGCCGCTGCGGGTGGAGCGCGCCCTGCCGGCCGGTGAGATGATCGAGACCGTACAGTATCGCTACCGCCCGCCGCGTCATGTCGACCGCGGTTTCTATCGTCGCGGCGATTATTACTATTACAACGGACATCGCGGCTATCGCTACGCACGGCCGGGCTGGCGCCGCTATAACGGCTGGTGGTTCCCGCCGGCGGCCTTTGCGACAGGCGCCATCGTCGGCGGCATCATCGCAGGTCAGGCCGTGCAGGCGGCGCCGCCCGCCTATCGGCGTGGCAGCGTTAGCGATGCGCACGTGCGCTGGTGCTATGACCGCTACCGGTCGTACCGCGCCTCGGACAACACCTTCCAGCCCTATAACGGGCCGCGTCAGCAATGCATCTCGCCATATTACTGACGGTTGGAGGGAACTGATGGAGCCCCGCCTTGAGCGGGGTTTTCTTTTGTCCGGGAGCGACGGCGCGCCGGCCGCCTGCCTTCATGGGGCGCCGCATCGGCGAGCATGGCCCGGGTGACGCGCCAGCCGGCGAGGTGGTGGGCGCGCAGAATCTCGCGCAGCAGCGCCCCCGCGCGCTGTTGAAAGGCATCGAGAATCTGTGCGTGCTCGTGAAGCGCGCGCGCCCAGCGTACCCCGTCGAGGTTCCCCGTGTAGCGATAACGGCGGATGCGGGCACTCTCGCTGCGATAGACCCGCGAGAGCGCGGCATTGTGGGCCGCGTCGACGATGCCTTGGTGGATCGCTTGGTTGAGGTGGAAATAACCCATCAGGTCGCCGGTGCCGTGCGCCTCCACCATGCGCCGGTGCAGATCGGCGATGGCCGTGATCTCATCCTCCAGCGCCCGCTCGCAGGCGAGCGGAGCCGCTATGGTCTCGAGCCCTACGAGCACCTCTATCGCCGCATCGACATCCGCGAGCGATAGCTGCGTCACCAGCGCGCCGCGGTTTGGCACGATCTCGACGAGGCCTTCTGCCGCCAGAACCTTGAAAGCCTCGCGCAGCGGCGTGCGCGTGATGCCGAGCCGTTCCATTAGGGCGCGCTCGCCGATCCGCTCGCCCGCCGGCAGATCGCCGCCGACGATCATGTCGCGGATCCTCTCGGCGACGACCGACGTCAGCCGGCCGCGGGACATCTGCAAGTTCTCCATCGATCTTCTTATTGAATGCAAATATGCATCATATTGGTTGAATGAAGCGGAATCTGTGAATCATGATAGCTATATTGCATGCAATTTGTCATCATGTCCACGATGGGCGGCCTTGCCGACCCGCCAGTCGACAGAGGCAGCAACGACAGGAGCGCCACGGGATCCCCATGAACTACCATCGTTATTTCGCCACCGGGCGTCCGCCGGTGGAGACCGCCATCGTCGGCACCGGCAGCTTCGGTCGCAGCTTTCTCCTGCAGGCGCAGCACATGAAGGCGGTCAATGCGCGCATCGCGGTCGACGTCGATTCCGTCGCTGCTGCCGCGGCCTTGCGCGCGGTGGGAATCCCGGCGGAGCGGATCCGCCGTTGCGAGACGGCCGAACAGGCGGCCGCGGCCTGGGCCGCCGGCCATTTTCTCGCCGCCGGCGATCTTGCCTGGGTGGTCGACCTTCCGATCGACGTCGTCATCGAGGCGACGGGCCACCCGGAAGCCGGCGCTCGTCACGGCGAACTCGCCATCGCGGCCGGCCGGCATCTCGTGCTCGTCTCGAAGGAGGTGGACAGCGTCGTCGGGCCCGAACTCGCCCGCCGCGCGCGGGAGAAGGGCGTCGTCGTGACGCCCGTCGACGGCGATCAGCCGAGCCTGCTGATCGGCCTCATCTCCTGGGCCGAGGTGCTCGGCTTCGAGATCGTCGCCGCCGGCAAGTCGAGCGAATACGACTTCGTGCTCGACGCGGCGGAAGAGGCGATCACCAGCAACGGTCGCACCGTTCCTGCGTCCGGCTTCGCCTGTCTCGGCCGGCTGGGCGATTCCGCGGCGCGGGAGCGGGTCGCTGCACGCTCCCGCGCCGCGGCGGCGCTGCCTCAGCGGGCCGTGCCGGACCTGTGCGAACTGCTCCTCGTCGCCAATGCGACCGGGTTGTCCTTCGACCGGCCGGACCTGCACGCGCCCATCGCCCGCATCGACGAGGTGGCCTCCCTCCTGTGTCCGGCGGAGGACGGCGGGCTCCTCGCGGGCACCGGGAGGCTCGACGTATTCCATTGCCTGCGTGGCGCGCACGAGGTCAGCGCGGCCGGCGGCGTCTTCGTCGTCGTGCGCTGCACCGACAAGGATACGTGGCGCATCCTCGCCGAGAAGGGCCATCTCGTCAGCCGCACCGGCAATCACGCCACGATCCTCCTGCCGCGCCACCTGCTCGGTCTCGAGGCGGCGACGAGCGTGCTCGAGGCGGCCATTCACGGCGCCTCGACCGGGGCCGCGGCGCCGAAGCCCCGCTACGATCTCGTCGCGCGGGCCGAGCGCGACCTGCCGGCCGGGACGGTACTCGCCATGGGCGGGCATCATCATACGATCGATGGTCTCGGTGCCGAGTTGCAGCCCGCCGCGCCGCTGTCGGCAGCGGCACCGGCGCCGTTCTACCTCGCCGCCAACCAGCGCCTGATACGTGCCGTCCGGCAGGGGGCGCTCGTCACCATGGCCGACATCGAGGTCGCCTCGGGCTCCGTTCTCCTGGCCCTGCGTCAGGCGCAGGACGCCGCCTTCTTCGGCCCTTCGGCCGCGGCCTGAGGCGAGACAGGAAAAGCCCCGGGGCCGATGGCCCCGGGGTGGAGAAGGCGCGGCAGCGCCTGAACGCTACCGCCAGGGGAGGAAGGGCGTTCAGGCGGTCGTCGCCCCGACATCGCGTGACGGCCGCAGGCGCTGGACGATAAGCGACAGGAGCGGCCACACCAGCAGCAGCACGCCGAGGGCCATGATGGTGGCGACGAGCCCGTTCGACCAGAAGATGGACAGGTCGCCACCCGACATGATCGCCGACTGGCGGAAGGCGTCCTCTGCCTTGTCGCCCAGCACCATGGCGAGCACCATCGGCGCGATCGGATAGTCGAGCTTCTTGAAGACATAGCCGACGACGCCGAAGATCAGTACCAGCCAGAGGTCGAAAGAGGCGCCGGCCACCGTATAGGCGCCGCTGACGCAGATGACGAGGATGACCGGCCCGATGATGGCGAAGGGCACCCGCAGGATGGCGGCGAAGAGCGGCACGGTGGCGAGCACGAGGACCACGGCGACGACATTGCCGAGATACATTGAGGCAATCAGGCCCCAAACGAAGTCCTTCTGCTCGATGAACAGCATCGGCCCCGGCGTAAGCCCCCAGATCATCAGGCCGCCCATCATCACGGCAGCGGTGGCCGAGCCGGGGATGCCGAGGGCAAGCATGGGCAGGATGGCGCTGGAGCCGGCAGCATGGTCCGCGGTCTCGGGCGCGATGACCCCTTCCTCGCGGCCCTTGCCGAAGCCGTCGCGCCGCCGGGCGAAGCGCTTGGCGAGGCCGTAGCTCATGAAGGAGGCGGCCGTCGGCCCGCCGGGGGTGATGCCCATCCAACAGCCGATGGCCGCCGAGCGCAGCAGCGTCAACCAGTAGCGCGGCAGGGTCAGCAGCGTCGCGAAGACCTTGCGCGGTGACACGCGCGCCTTGACCCCATCGAAGCGCAGTCCCTCCTCCATGGTCAGCAGCAACTCGCCGATGCCGAACAGGCCGATGACCGCGACGAGGAAGCTGATGCCGCGGATGAGCTCGTCGATGCCATAGGTGAGGCGCAGGCTGCCCGACACCGTGTCCATGCCCACCGCCGTGAAGGCGAAGCCCAGCATGATCGAGATGACGGTCTTGAAGGGCGAGGACCCGCCGAGGCCGATGAAGGAGGCGAAGGCGAGGAAATAGACGGCGAAGAACTCGGGCGAGGAGAAGCGCAGGGCGAACTTCGCCACCCAGCTCGACAATACGGTGATGAGCACCACGCCGACGAGCGCGCCGAAGCCGGCGGAGAGGAAGGCATAGGTCAGCGCTTCCGTAGCGCGCCCTTGCTTCGCCATGGGATGGCCGTCGAAGGTGGTCGCCACCGAGGAGGGTTCGCCCGGTATGTTGAAGAGGATCGACGTCGTGGAGCCGCCGAACAGCGCACCCCAGTACATGCTCGTCAAGAGGATGATGGCCGAGATCGGATCCATCGAGAAGGTCAGCGGCATCAGGAGCGTGACGCCGTTGGGTGCGCCGAGGCCCGGCAGCACGCCGACGAGGATGCCGAGCAGTACGCCGAGCATCATCAGGAGCACGTGATGCATGGTCAGCGCGACGCCGAAGCCATGCATGAGGGAAGCGATGTTTTCCACCCGTTTTCTCCCTGCTGGCCGCTATGCGCGGCTTCTTGGTGCGGTGGTGCGTCAGTAGATGCCGAAGAGGGTTTCGAGCGGCCCCTTGAGCAGCGGCACCTGGAACCAGCGCTCGAACAGCACGAAGAAGAAGCCCGTGATGCCGCCGGCGACGGCGAGCGCGAAGGGCCAGCGATAGCCGCCCTGGAATATCATGACGCCGGCGAGATAGACGAAGGTGCCGACGTAGAGGCCGAGCACATAGGAGCCAACCGTGAAGGCCGCGAGCGGCAGGAAGAACGCCATCACCCGCGCAAAGCCCTCGCGCGTGATGAAGGCCTCGCGTGAGCGCCTGTGGTTGAGGAAGGCCTGCCCCAGCACGCCGAGGCTCGCGGCGATGATGATGAGGCCGACATAGAAGGGGAAATAGCCCGGCTGCGGCCCGCCCTCGTCCCACCCGATCTCGTACTCCAGCGCGCCGAGGACGACGACGACGCCGGCGGCGAGCGTGGCGCAGCCGGTCGCGACCTCCATGGCGAAGCGGGAAACGAGGCTTCTTTCGTTCGTCGACATGGGTCTCCTCCTCGATCGGTTCGCCCGCTCTTGTCGTTGTTCATTCGGCGAATGGCGGCAACATTTGTCCCTCCCACTCGCGGGGAGGGACACGGGCAAGGGGCAGCATGCAGATGGCAATACGCTCCCTGACACGCTGCGACCCCCGCGCCAGTCTCCGGCAAGCCCTTGGCCGGCTTGTCGCAGACGAGAGCGTGTCGACGCCTCAGTTCACCAGCCAGCCCTCGGCGGCGATGACGGCGCGGCCTTCATCCTCATTGTTCCTGATGAAGGTCTGGAAGTCTTCGCCGGCGAAGAAACGGTTCGATTGCGACGTGCGCGTGATGTACTCCTGCCATTCCGGCTTCTCGCGCACCTGCTTCAGGAGGTCGACGTAGAAGGCGACGGCCTCCTGCGGCACGTCGCCGGGCAGGAAGACGGTCCGCGGCATCTGGTAGTGCTCGAGCGGCACCCCGGCCTCCTTGCAGGTCGGGATATCTGCCCAGCCCTTGCCGTCCACCACCGGCTCGCCCTTGGCCATCCGGTCGGGCGCGAAGACGCAAAGCGGGCGCACGCCGCCGGCCTTCCACTGACCGAGGTTCTCCGCGGGGTTGTTCGTATTGGCGTCGACATGGCCGCCGGCCAGCTGGGTCGCCGCCTCGCCGCCGCTCTTGAAGGGCACGTAGGTCACCTTGATGCCGGCGGCCTTCTCGATCTGCTTGACGAGGATGTGATCCGTGTCCTTCGACTGGCTGCCGCCGATCTTCATCTTGCCCGGCGCGGCCTTGGCCGCCTCGATGAAGCTCTTGGCGTCCTGGTGAGGGGAATCTCCCGGCACCCAGAGCAGGAATTCGTCGACCGCCATCGCCGCGACCGGGGTCAGGTCGTCTGGCTTGAAGGCGAGCTTGGCGACGAGGGGCAGCAGCCACTCGTTGTTGGTGGCGAAGATGACCTTGTGCGGCTCTCCTGCCGCCGTCTTGCCGTAGACGAAGCCTTCGGCGCCGCTGCCGCCGCCCTTGTTGACGACGACGACCGGCTGGTCGAGCAGGTTGTGCTTGGTGATGATGGCCTGCACGGTGCGGGCGAACTGGTCCGTGCCGCCACCGGGGCCCGACGTGACCACGAACTCGACCGGCTTCGAGGGCTTCCAGGCGGCCTCGGCCGCCGAGATGCCCAGTGCCGCGACGAGCGCGGTTGCCGCCATCAGTGCTTTCTTCATCATCATCGTTTCCTCCAGTTTCCTCTTCCCTGCCGCCACGGACCGGGCGGATTGTTCAGCCGGCGGCCGTGCGGGCTTCCGGTTCGTGCGCCGCAAGCCTCTTGCCGGCCATTTTTGCGGCGAGCGCGAATGCGGCGTGTGTTGCGCCGATGTTTGCGATGCCCTTTCCGGCGATGTCGTATGCCGTCCCGTGGGCGGGGGTGAGCACGGGGACAGGGAAGCCGGCGAGCAGGGTGACACCGCGGTCGAAGCCCATGAGCTTCATGGCGATCTGACCCTGGTCGTGGTACATGGTCAGCACGGCGTCGAACGCGCCGGCCCTGGCGCGCAGGAAGACGGTATCGGACGGAAACGGTCCATCGGCGGCGATGCCGCGGGCCTTGGCCTCCGTGATCGCCGGTGCGATCACCTCGATCTCCTCGCGGCCGAAGTTGCCGCCGTCGCCCGCATGCGGGTTGAGTCCCGCCACCGCGATGCGCGGGCGTACGAACCCAGCCTGGCGCATGGCGTCGTCGGCGAGGGCGAGGCCATCGCGCACGGCCTCGCGCGTGATCAGGCCGGCGACATCCTTCAGCGGCACGTGCGAGGTGACGCGCGCATTCCACAGGCCCTCGAGAATGTTGAACTCGCTCGCTGGACCGTCTTCCCCCATCTCCTCCTTGAGGAACGTGATCTCGTCCTCGTAGGTGGGGTGGGCGAGGCGCATGGCCGCCTTGTTGAAGGGGGTGAAGGCGACTGCCTGGGCATGGCCGGCCATGGCGTAGTCCAGGGCGGCGCGGAAATTGGCGACGGCGAAGGCGCCTCCTGCGCGGCTCACCTCCCCTGGGCGAATGGTGGCTGGGTCGAGATGGCCAAGGTCCACAAGGATCGGGCGGGTCTCGTCCGCGGAGGCCTCGGCCGGATCGCCAACGACGGCGATCTCGGGAGAAACGCCCGCGACGGCGGCGCCGGCGGCAAGGACGCGCCGGTCGCCGAAGACGACGAGCCGGGCGGCGGCGCGCAGATCGTCGAGGCCGAGGGCCTTGGCCATGAGTTCCGGGCTGATGCCGGCGGGATCACCCATGGCGAGTGCGATCGTTGGGGTGACGGTCGGCTGGGGAGCAGAATTGAGCGGCCTGAGAGCCACGGTGCGGACCTCCTCGAGATGACTTGGGGAGGCTAGAGGGGTGCAATGCTGTCGTCAAGTATGCTGTATACAGAATGCCATCCTACAGCGTTCAATTGACCGGCGCCCCGACCACAGGCATCATGACCCTTGATGCGCAAAGGATTCGCCGAGGGAGTCGAAGGGTTTGCCAAGGGAGCGTCGGCGGGACAGCGGAAGAGGTCACGGCTGACCAGGCCCGACCCTTCGCCCGCCGATCCCTTCCGCCCCAGGGAGACCGGACAAGATCCCTTGGCGATCCAAGGCGCTCCTATTCCGAGCCGAACACGAGGCCCAGGTCACAGGTGAGCATGACAGACGAGACCATCGCCCCGTCGGCGGACAGGCCCGAGGCGGCCTCCGATGAGGCTCGCCCCATCGCCCGGCGCACGCTGCACGACGAGGTCGTCATCCGCATTCGCGACATGATCACCGAGGGCCAGCTGGCGCCGGGCACGCGCGTCCACGAGGGCCAGCTCGGCGCGGCGCTCGGCATTTCGCGCACGCCCCTGCGCGAGGCGCTGAAGTTCCTGGCGCGCGAGGGGCTGATCGAATTGGTGCCGAGCCGCGGCGCCATCGTGCGCCGCTTCTCGCCGAAGGACGTCTACGACATGCTGAGCGTACTGGCGACGCTGGAGGCCGAGGCCGGGCGCCTCGCCTGCGCCAACGCCAGCGACGCCGACATCGCCGCGGTCGCCGGCCTGCATGCGCGCATGATGGCCTTTTACGAAAGCCGCAACCGGCTTGAGTACTTCAAGCTCAACCAAGCCATCCACACGGCCATCGTGCGCCTTTCGGGCAATGCGGTGCTCGCCGATATCCACGAGACGCTGCAGTCGCGCCTCAAGCGCATCCGCTTCCTCGGCAACCAGGAGCCGCCTAAGTGGGACGAGGCCGTCTCTGAGCATGAGGAGATGATCGCGGCCCTCACCGCCCGCGACCCCGACCGCCTCGCCATAATCCTCGCCAATCACATGCGAAACAGCTGGGAACGCGTCAGGGAGACGCTCCCATAGACCTCAGGCGGCGATCAGCGCTTCCCCATCGTGGCGCGCGATGGCGACGTCGACGACAGCGCCGACGGAGAGGCCGGGCGGCAGGCGCACCAGCGCGAAGCCCTCCGTATGGCCGACGTCGCCCCGCTCGACGAGGACACTCTGGCGGGTGCCGACCTGGGTGGCCAGAAACCGCCGGCGGGCCTCTGCGCCGACGGCGCGCAGGCGCCCGGCGCGCTCCTTCACCACTTCGCGCGGCAATTGCGGCATGCGCGCCGCCGGCGTGCCGGGCCGCGGCGAGAAGGGGAAGACATGGAGGTGCGTCAGCCCGCATTCGCCGACGATGGCGAGCGAGCGCGCGAACATCTCCTCCGTCTCGGTCGGAAAGCCGGCGATGATGTCGGCGCCGAAGACGATGTCGGGCCGTGCCCGCCGCACGCTTTCGCAGAAGCGGATGGCGTCCTCGCGCAGGTGCCGGCGCTTCATGCGCTTCAGGATGATGTCGTCGCCGGCCTGCAGTGACAGGTGCAGATGCGGCATCAGCCGCCGCTCGCCGGCGATGGCGGCGAGGAGCTCCTCGTCCGCCTCGACGGAATCGATGGACGACAGACGCAGCCGCGGCAGGTCCGGCACGTGCCTGAGGATCTGGCCGACGAGCCGGCCGAGCGGCGGCGCGCCCGGCAGGTCGCGACCATAGGCCGTGAGATCGACGCCGGTCAGCACCACCTCGCGATAGCCGTTGTCGACGAGGCGTTTGACAGCCTCGACCACTGCGCCCATCGGCACCGAGCGGGAGTTGCCGCGCCCGTACGGGATGATGCAGAACGTGCAGCGGTGGTCGCAGCCGTTCTGCACCTGCAGGAAGGCACGTGCATGGCCGTCGAAGCCGTCGACGAGATGCGTCGCCGTCTCGCGCACCGTCATGATGTCGCCGACGGCCGCCTTCTCGCCGGCGGCGAGCCCGCGCCAGCTCGCCGCCTCGAGCTTCTCGGCATTGCCGAGAACCTTCGCGACCTCGGGCATCGTCGTGAAGCTCGCCGGGTCGACCTGTGCCGCGCAGCCGGTGACGACGATCGAGGCGTCGGGCCGCTCACGCTTGAGGCGGCGGATGGTCTGGCGCGCCTGGCGCACCGCCTCGCTGGTGACGGCGCAGGTGTTGACGACGACGAGTTCGTCGTGCCCCGCCGCCTCGGCGTGGCGCTTCATGACCTGCGACTCGACGATGTTGAGCCGGCAGCCGAAGGTGACAACCTCGACGCCCATCAGGCCGTTTCCGCAAAGAGCTCCGCGGCGAACCGGCCTTCGTGCTCCAATTCGACCGGCCCCGTCATCATGACGTGGCCGTCGCTCTCGCGCCAATCGATGAAGAGGTCACCGCCCGGCAGGGTGATGCGCACCTTGCGACCGGCGAGGCCCTTGCGCGCGGCCGCGACGGCGACGGCGCAGGCGGCCGAGCCGCAGGCGCGCGTCAGGCCGGCGCCGCGCTCCCACACCTTGACGACCACGTGCTCCCGGCTCTTCACCGCGGCGAGCGAGATGTTCGCCTTCTCGGGGAAGATCGGATGGTTCTCGAGGAGCGGCCCGAGGCGGGCGAGGTCGTGGGCCTCGACATCCTCCACCCAGAAGATGGCGTGCGGGTTGCCCATGCTGACCACCGAGGGCGAGTGCAGCGCCGGCGCGTCGATCGGGCCCATCTGCAGTTCGATGGCGCGCGTGTCGCGGAACTCCTCCGCGAGCGGGATCTCGTCCCACCGCAGGCGGGGCGCGCCCATGTCGATGGTGAAGAGCCATTCACCCTCGCGCCGGCAGGCGAGCAGCCCGGCCTCGGTCTCGAGCAGGAGTTCGTCGCGCGCTCCGTCCCGCGTCAGTGCCCAGGCGACGCAGCGCGTGCCGTTGCCGCAGGAGGCGGAGAGCGAGCCATCCACGTTGTAGATCAGCATGAAGGCGTGGGTGCCGGGCGTGCGCGGGTCGTTGAGCACCATCAGCTGGTCGAAATGCGAGGCGGGATCGGCCGCGATGGCGCGCGCCTCGGCGGGCGTGACGACGTGCCGCTGCCCGCGCAGGTCGAGCACGACGATCTCGTTGCCGAGGCCGTTCATCTTGAGAAAGGGGTGTCCGATCAGCGCGTTCATCGTATTGTCCGGCGGCCGGGCCGCGAAATTCCTCCGGTATATGGGCCATGTCGCGCAAAAGCGCGAGTCCCTTCCGCAACGGCGCGTCTCGCGGCCTCGCCCAAAGCCGCCTATGGTCGGGGAGACTGGGCAGGGCGATTCGCGGGTTTGCGCGAAACGGTTGGGTGCAGCAGATGACGACGGCTTCGTGGCCCTTGATCGGTGCGGCTCGCGGCGGGATCTGCGCTGCCGCTTGCGCTCTCGTCTTCGTGCTCGCGGGACCGGCGGCAGCCGCACCGGCGCCGGCCGATGCCCCGGCTGTTGGCGCTGCTTCGGCCGCTCCCGCCGAAGCCGTTCCGCCGGCGGACGCTCCGCCCCCGCCGCCGAGCCTGTCGACACCCGCGCAGCCGACGCTCGTGCCGCCGCCGGCCAATGCCGGCGACGTCGACGAGGTGGTGCTGCCGGAGAAGTTGGCCGCCATCGCGGGCGGACGGGCGCAATGGGACGATATCGTCAGGACCCTTAAGGACGCTTTCGGCAAGCTGCGCAACTTTCTCGACGGTGCCGGTGTCAAGATCGCGGGCCGCCCCGTGGTGCTCTTCCTCGAGACCGACGACACCGGGTTCCGCTACGACGCGCTGCTGCCGGTCGAGACGGCCCCGGCTGCGGGCGCAGCCCCGCCGCCGCAAGGCATCCGCTTCGGCACGACGCCATCGGGCAAGGCCCTGCGCTTCGTGCACAAGGGCCCTTACGACGAGATCGATTCCACCTACGAGGCGATCACCGCCTATCTCGACGCCAAGGCCATCACGGTCCGCGACATGTTCATCGAGGAATATGCGACGGACCTGACGAGCGGCGACAATGCCGGCCTCGAGGTCTACATCTACGTTCAGCCGGTCGAGGCGGGCGCGCCTCCGCCCGCCGCCCCTCCTGGCAGCGCGCCGCCGCCGGCCTCCGCGCCCCCGCCCGCCACGCCGGCAGAGCCAGGTACAGACGCCCCGAAGACACCAGAAGCGGGAGCCCCGCAATGAGCGAGATCGCGGTCAAGCGCGTCTACGATCCGCCGGAGAAGGGGGACGGCAAGCGCATCCTGGTGGACCGGCTGTGGCCGCGCGGCATCGCCAAGGAGACGGCGCCGTGGGATCTGTGGCTGAAGGAGGTCGCGCCCTCGCCGGACCTGCGCAAGTGGTTCGGCCACGAACCGGCGAAGTGGGGGGAATTCCAGGCCCGTTACCGCGCGGAGCTCGAGGCGGCGCAGAGCGATGCCAAGGCAGGTCTTGCGATGCTGCGGGCCGAGGCAAAGAAGGGCAAGATCACGCTGCTGTCGGCCGCTCGCAACCGTGAACAGAACAGTGCCGTGCTGCTAAGGGCATTTTTGCTGGGGCGGCAGGAATAGGCTTCATTCCGGCCCGCCGCATGCAGACATCGCCGCCGAAGCTCCTCCCTCCCCCCACGCAGTGGGGGGAGGGGAACAGCGCGGCTCGTATGTGGCCTCTCGATCTTTATCTCTGCAGCGTCTCTGCAGCGGGCGAGACGGCGGCGCTCATTCCCTTTTCCTTGACTCGCAAGGCCTGCCGCAGCATAAGGACGCGGTCAAAGCCCGAACGGTCCGTTCGCGAGCCGCCGCCCAGCCCGTGAGGCTGGAGGTCAACACCCGACAGCGCGTTGCGCCCTCGGGTGCGTTTCGCTTTGGGCCCTCGGGTCACGGGAAGACATGATGCGACGCGCTGAGGCGGACATTGCGGAACGGATCGGGGCGGCCCATGTCGGGCGCAGTGCCTCGTCCTGCCCGCGTGCCGGCAGGACCCCATCGGAGGACCGCTAGACGATGTTCGAAAGCCTGTCCGACAAGCTGTCCGGCATTCTCGGCTCCCTGACGCGTCGCGGCGCGCTGACCGAGAACGACGTCAACGAGGCCCTGCGCGAGGTGCGCCGCGCGCTGCTCGAGGCGGATGTCGCGCTCGAGGTGGTGCGCTCCTTCACCGATACGGTGCGCAGCCGCGCCGTCGGCACCGAGGTCATCAAGTCGGTCTCTCCCGGCCAGATGGTCGTCAAGATCGTCCACGACGCCCTCGTCGAGATGCTCGGCAAGGAGGCCGAGGGGATCGATCTCAACGCCCCCGCGCCCGTCGGCATTCTCATGGTCGGCCTGCAGGGCTCGGGCAAGACGACGACGACGGCCAAGATCGCCCGGCGCCTCTCCGACAGGATGAAGCGCCGCGTGCTCATGGCCTCGCTCGACACGCGCCGCCCGGCGGCCATGGAGCAGCTCGCCGTGCTCGGCAAGCAGGTGGGCGTCGACACGCTGCCCATCGTCGCCGGCCAGTCGGCGGTGCAGATCGCCCGTCGCGCCATGGAGGCGGCCCGCCTCGGCGGCTACGACGTCGTCATGCTCGACACCGCCGGCCGCGTTACGGTCGACGAGGCGCTGATGGCGGAGGCGGCCGAGGTGCGTGCCGCGACTGCGCCGCACGAGGTGCTGCTCGTCGCCGACAGCCTCACCGGCCAGGATGCGGTCAATACCGCTAAGGCCTTCGACGGGCGCCTCGGCGTCACCGGCATCGTGCTGACCCGGATGGACGGCGACGGCCGTGGCGGCGCCGCGCTCTCCATGCGCGCCGTTACCGGCAAGCCCATCAAGCTCGTCGGCACAGGCGAGAAGGTCGATGCGCTCGAAGAGTTCCACCCCGGGCGCGTCGCCAACCGCATCCTCGGCATGGGCGACATCGTCTCTCTCGTCGAGAAGGCGGCCGAGACCATCGACGCCGAGAAGGCCAAGCGCATCGCCGACAAGATGCGCAAGGGCGCCTTCGACCTCGACGACCTGCGCGAGCAGCTCGGCCAGATGGAGAAGATCGGCGGCATGAAGGGCGTGCTCGGCATGCTGCCGGGCATCGGCAAGATGAAGGCCCAGCTCGAGAACGCCAATCTCGACGACAAGGTCATCCGCCGCCAGCGCGCCATCATCGATTCCATGACGCCGAAGGAGCGGCGCAACCCCGACATTCTCAAGGCCAGCCGCAAGAAGCGCATCGCCGCCGGCTCCGGCACCAAGGTCGAGGACGTCAACAAGCTGCTGAAGATGCACCGCCAGATGGCCGACGTCATGAAGATGATGGGCAGGGGGGGACGCGGCGGCATGGGCGGGGCGCTCGGCAAGATGTTCGGCCTCGGGGGCGGCATGCCGCAGCCGACGCCGGAGATGCTGGAGCAGCTCAAGGGGCAATTGCCCGGCGGCCTGCCCGAGACCATGCCCGGTGGCGCCGGCGGCCTGCCGCCGCTGCCGCCCGGCGGTTTCGGGGCGCCGAAGCTGCCCGGCCTGCCGGGGCTCGGCGGCAAAGGGCCGGGAGCGCCCGGTCTTCCCGGCTTCCCCTTCGGCAAGAAGAAGTGAGCCTTTGAAGAGATCAACCCGCTGCGCGTGCGGCGGCTGATATCGGCTCCGGCGGACCTCTGGGTGCCGCCGGGCTGGACCAACTGAAAGTGGAAAGGAAGAACCTATGTCTCTCAAGATCCGCCTGACGCGCGGCGGCGCCAAGAAGCGCCCCTACTACCGCATCGTCGTCGCCGATTCGCGCTCCCCGCGTGATGGCCGCTTCATCGAGAAGATCGGCACCTACGATCCGATGAAGGCCAAGGACGATCCGGCCCGCGTCGCGCTCGACATCGAGAAGGCCAAGGCCTGGATCGCCAAGGGCGCCCAGCCGACCGACCGCGTGCTGCGCTTCCTCGACAACGCCGGCGTCCTGAAGCGCCCGGCCCGCAACAACCCGCAGAAGGCCCAGCCGGGCAAGAAGGCACAGGAGCGCGCCGCCGAGCGTGCCGCCGCGGCCGAGGCCGCTGCCGCGCCGGCTGAAGCCGCCGCCGAGGCGTGAGCCGCCGCTCCTCAAGGGCGACCGGGCCGTCGTCCGCCGCCCCCGCTTCGTCGGGCGCGGCGCGGCGGCTCGTGCTCGTCGGCGAGTTCGGCCGCGCGCAGGGGCTCAGGGGCGAGGTGCGGCTCAAGTCCTACACCGCCGAGCCGGCGGCCATCGCCCGCTTCACGACCCTGCAGAGCGAGGACGGCAGCCGCCGCTTCCGCATCGAGGCGGCGCGACCCGTCGCCGGCACGGCCGACATGCTCGTCGTGCGCGTCGCCGGCATCACCGACCGCACGGCGGCCGAGGCGCTGACGCGCCTGCGCCTCTATGTCCCGCGCGAGAGCCTCGATGCCGAGACACTCGACGAGGACGAATACCTGCAGGCCGACCTCATCGGCCTTGCCGTTCACAATCCGGCCGGCACGGTGCTCGGCCGCATCGTCGCCCTGCACGATTTCGGGGCGGGCGACGTCATGGAGGTCGCCCCGGCGGAGGGCGGCCCCACCGTGATGTGGCCGTTCACCAAGGCGTTCGTGCCGGAGGTGGACATCGTCGGCGGCCGGGTGGTCGTGGCGGCGGAGAGCCTCGCTGCGGGCGACGAGGACGACGAGGGCGAGGGCTGACCCATGTGGCAGGCCACCGTCCTCACCCTCTATCCGCAGATGTTTCCGGGCCCGCTCGGCGAGAGCCTCTCGGGCGAGGGGTTGGCGCGCGGCCTGTGGCAGCTCGACACCCATGACATCCGCGCCCACGGCCTCGGCCGCCACCGGGCGGTGGACGACACGCCCGCCGGCGGCGGCGCCGGCATGGTGCTGCGCGCCGACGTGCTCGCCGCCGCCATCGATGCCGCCGCGCCCGCGGACGACCCGCGGCCGCGCCTCCTCATGAGCCCCCGGGGGCGCCCGCTCGACCAGCCGCGCGTGCGCGCCCTTGCCGCCGGCCCCGGCGCGGTCATCGTCTGCGGCCGCTTCGAGGGCGTCGACGAGCGCGTCATCGAGGGACGCGGGCTCGAGGAGGTGTCGATCGGCGATTACGTGCTCTCCGGCGGCGAGATCGCGGCCATGGTGCTGATGGACGCCTGCGTGCGCCTCCTGCCCGGTGTCATGGGCAAGGAGGCCTCGGGCGAGGAGGAGAGCTTCGAGGGCGGCCTGCTCGAATATCCCCATTACACGCGCCCGCGCGAATGGGAGGGGCGTGCCATTCCCGACGTGCTGCTGTCCGGCAATCACGCCGCCATCGCGCGGTGGCGGCGCGAAGAAGCGGAGCGGTTGACGCGCGCGCGCCGCCCGGACCTGTGGCAACAGCGGAAGACTTGAAAGAAGCCGCGCCTATTTCTTGCCGTTGCCGGCGAAGGCCGCCGTCACGCCGAGGCCGATGTAGAGGCCGCCGCTGACATAGCGCTCAAGTCTGAGGAAGTCGCGGCTGCGCTTCAGCCAGTTGCCCGCCGTGCCGGCCGCGAGCGCATAGAGACCGTCGGTCACGAGGCCGAGGGCCGTGAAGATGAAGCCCAGCAAGGCGATCTGCATCGCCACGTAGCCGCGGCTCACCTCCACGAACTGCGGCAGGAAGGCGAGGAAGAACAGCGCCGTCTTCGGATTGAGCAGGTTGACGATGAAGCCGTCGCGGAAGAGCCGCGCATGGCTGTGGCGGGGCAGGGCTACATCGACCGAGGTGATTTCGGCGGGGCCGAAGAGCTTCCGGAGGCCGAGCCAGATAAGATAGGCCGCGCCCGCATATTTGACGATGCTGAAGGCGAGCGCCGAGGAAGCGAGCACCGCGGACAGGCCGACGGCCGCGGCGAAGACATGCACCAGCGTCGCCGCATGGATGCCGGCGATGGAGACGAAGCCGGCGAGTCGCCCCTGCTCGATCGAGCGGGCGAAGATGAAGAGCACGGCCGGGCCGGGGATCAGAAGCAGAAGAAGGGCGGCGCTGACGAACAGGCCGAGATTGGCGGCGCCGGGGATGACGATGTCCATTCCGCACGTCCTCGCGAAGGATTTTCGCCATCAAGCCTGCGGCCGGGCGAAGCTGTCAATCGGGATTTGCCAGCGGCAGATGGTGGGTCGGTGCTCTCACCCTCTCCCCGCAGGCGGGCAGAGGGTGAGAAGCAAAGACGAATGCGGGTCAAACAAGATCGGGCAGCAGCAAGGGCAGCCTGTGCCCGACGCGGGCCTTAGCTCTTGGCGCCCTTGGCGCGGTCGATGCCTTCCTGGACCAGGCGGCGGGCTTCCTCTGCGTCGCCCCAGCGCACCACCTTCACCCACTTGCCGGGCTCGAGGTCCTTGTAGTGCTCGAAGAAGTGCTCGATCTGCCTGAGCGTGATCTCGGGCAGGTCCGTGTAATTCTCGCAGCGGTCGTAGCGTTTGGTGAGCTTGCGCGACGGCACGGCGATGATCTTCTCGTCCTGACCCGCCTCATCCTCCATGATGAGGACGCCGACCGGGCGGCACGACATCACGGCGCCGGGCACGATGGCGCGCGTGTTGGCGATCAGCACGTCACAGGGGTCGCCGTCATCGGAGAGCGTGTGGGGAATGAACCCGTAGTTCCCCGGATAGCGCATGGCCGTGTAGAGGAAGCGGTCGACGACCAGCGTGCCGGCCTCCTTGTCGAGTTCGTACTTGATCGGCTCGCCGCCGATCGGCACCTCGATGACGACATTGACGTCGTGGGGCGGATTCTTGCCGATCGCGATCGCGTCGAGACGCATGGATATGTCACTCCTGAGGGCAGATGGTGCGCCGCACCCTTGCGGCCGCCCCTCTAGTACGCACGTGCGACCGGCTTCGCAAGCCGGCCCTTCATGTACAAGGCAGTGTCAGGCGAAGGTATAGGCGACCTTGGCACAGGACCGGCCGCCGAAGAGGGCGCTAGTTTCGGCCGCGACGCGTCCGCCCAGGCGCTCGTAGAAGCGGCAGGCACGCTCGTTGTCGGCAAGCGCCCAGACGACAAGGCCGCGCCGGCCCTCCGCCGCCAGTTCCTGCCGGGCTGCGGCGAACAGGCGGGTGCCAAGGCCGATACCCTGCATCACGGGGTCGATATAGAGCTCGTCGATCTCGCCGCCCTGTGGCAGGTTGAGGCTGCGCGTCGGCCCGTAGATAGCATAGCCCGCCAGCTTCCCGCCGAAATCGACGACGCTGATGCGGCGTGGCCGCGTCACCGCGTTGCGCCACCAGCGCGGGCCGCGCCGGGCGAGCATCTGCTCCAGGACGACGCCGGGCAGAACGCCCCGGTAGGCTTCCTTCCAGGCCGCATCATGCACCGCCGCCAGTTCCACCGCATCGGTGGGGCGTGCCGGTCGCAGGCTGATGACGAGCTCGCTCATGACAACCAAAATACGCGCGCTTCGCCCCCCCTTACAAGGCCCACACGCCTTGTTGAACAGGCTTTGTGTATCTACATCGGTGAGATTGCAGGCCTCGACCGGGGCTGCTATGCCCCGCGGGATGAAAGCCGTCTGCGCGCCGGGACCGTTCTGATGATGAGCGGGACCAATGGCCGCATGTGTCGAGAGGACGCTTGATCAACCGTTTCCGAAAGCCGGAGGAGCGCTATCGGCGCCGCATGGCGCGCATCGCCCGCTGGGACAGACCCGTCGCCGACGGGCTCGACCGCTGGCGCGCTTGGGTCAACATGGTCTTCGTCGATCATGGCATCTTCCGGCTCGCCTACCTCAACCGTCACCGCGTGACCGAGCGCTTCTGGCGCGCGGCCCAGCCGGCGCCGCACCAGATCCGTGCGGCGGCGCGGGCCGGCGTTCGGACCATCGTCAACCTGCGCGGTGGCCGTGAATACGGCTCCTGGCCGCTCGAGCGCGAGGCCTGCGAACAGCTCGGCATCCGGCTGACCGATTTCGTCGTGCGCTCGCGCGGAGCGCCCGACCGTGCGACGATCCTCGCGGCCAAGGATTTTTTCGAGACGCTGGAATATCCGGTCCTGGTCCACTGCAAGTCGGGCGCCGACCGGGCCGGCTTCATGGCGGCGCTCTACCTCGTCATCCACGAAAAGCGGCCAGTGGCCGAGGCGATGCGGCAGCTCTCGCTGCGCTTCGGCCATTTCCGCTTTGCCAAGACCGGCATTCTCGATGCTTTCTTCGAGACCTACCGGCGCGAGGGTGAACCCAGGGGGCAGGATTTCCTGACCTGGGTTGCCGAGAGCTACGATCCCGAGCGGCTGGAACGCGAGTTCAAGCCCGGCTTCTTCTCCGACATGATCGTCGACCGCATCATGCGGCGCGAGTGAAATTGCCAGGTTATTTCGCCTGCACGGGCGTGACGTCGTCGGCGAGCTGCAGGCGGTAGAGCTTGGCATAGATGCCGTCGCGGGCGACGAGTTCGTCGTGCCGCCCGGTCTCCGCAATGCGCCCACCGTCCATGACGACGATGAGATCCGCATCGCGCACCGTCGACAGGCGATGGGCGATGACGATGGTGGTGCGCCCGCGCATCAGGCGGGCGAGCGCCTCCTGCACGGCCTTCTCCGATTCGGTGTCCAGCGCGCTTGTCGCCTCGTCGAGGAGAAGGATCGGCGCATCCTTCAGGATGGCGCGGGCCAGCGCGATGCGCTGGCGCTCGCCGCCCGAAAGACGCGCCCCGGCGCTGCCGACCCGCGTGCCATAGCCCTCCGGCAGGCGCATGATGAAGTCGTGCGCGGCCGCCGCCTTCGCCGCCGCCTCGATGGCCCCGTCATCGGCACCGGGGCGGCCGAAGGCGATGTTGGCGCGCACGGTGTCGTCGAACAGCACCACCTCCTGGCTGACGACGGCGATGTTGGTGCGCAGGCTGGCGAGCGTCGCCGCGCGCACGTCCGTGCCGTCGATGGTGACGCGCCCCTGCGTGACGTCATAAAGGCGCGGCACCAGTGACATCAGAGTGGACTTGCCCGAGCCGGATCGACCGACGAGCGCCGTGGTGCGTCCCGCCGGCAGGATGAGGTCGATGCCGTCGAGGGCCGGCACGTCGGAGCGGTAGTGGAAGTGCACGTTCTCGAAGCGAACGAGGCCGGAGGAGACGACGAGCGGCCGGGCACCGGGCCGGTCGAGGATGGTCGGCTTCTCGTCCATCACCGCGAAATAGCGCTTCAGCGCCGCCATGGCCTCCTGGACGATGGCGTTGAGATTGCCGATGGCGCGGATGGGCTGCGCCGCCATCAGCAAGGCGGCGACGAAGCCGGTGAAGTCGCCGACCGTGCTCTCGCCGCGCATGATGCGCCAGCCGATCAGCACCAGCACTCCCGCGACGGCGACGCCGCCGCCGATCTCGAGCAGAGGGTCGAGCTTGGCGCGGGCGTTGGCCGCCTTCATCCTGAGCGCGCGAACGGTCTCGAAGGCATCCGCTGCGCGCTGCTTCAGATAGTCCTCGAGCGAGAAGACCTTGGCGACACGCACGCCGGCGAGGCTCTCCGACACGTGGCTCGCCATGGCGCCGATCTCCTCCTGCGTCGAGGTGGCGACGCGGCGTAGCTTGCGGCCGATGCGCGAGATGGGCAGCGAGGCGAAGGGCGCGACGACAGCTGCGGCGAGCGTCAGCCACGGGTCGATCCACAGCATGGAGATGACGAGGGCGATCACCATGCCGAGATCGCTGAGGAAGACCGTGAAGACGCGCGTCAGCGCCTCCTTGATGAAGGCGAAATCCGTGGTGAAGCGCTGCGTCAGTGCCGCCGGGCTCTCGCGTCCGAGCTGGGCAATGTCGGCATCGATGAGGTGGGCATAGAGCGCGGTCTGCATGTCGGCCTCGACGCGCGTCACCACCTTGTTGGTGAGCACCGCGCGCCCCCACAGCGCTCCGCCGCGGATCGCTGTCAGCACGATGACGAGGACGGGCCCGAGGAGGAGTGCCTCCTCGTTCTTCTGCTCGAAGGCGTTGAAGGCCTCCTTGATGAGCAGCGGATAGGCGCCGGTGGCCGCCGAGACGACGGCGATGAGCAGGAGCACGAGCGCCAGCGTTCGCCAGTGGGGCCGTACCCATTCGCGCCACAGGCGCATGAGGGTCGGCAGGGTGTCTCTCGTGACGAGGGGCGGGCGCTTGCTCATGTGCTGAGCCGCTAGCACGGGGCGCCGCCCCGTACAACGGGCGGCACGCGGTCAGGCCGTCGCAGGCCGGGGGCCCAGGAACCGGAGGCACACGAGCGCCCAGGCGATGCCGGCGCTCCAGCCCGCCAGCACGTCCGATGGCCAGTGCACGCCGAGAAAGACACGGCTGAGCCCGACGATGACGATCATGGCGACAGCCGCGGCAAGGACGAAGTGGCGCGCCGCAGGGTTCGACTGGCCGGCTGCCGCGAGTGCTCCGATGACCAGGAAGAGTGTCGCCGTCAACATCGCATGGGCGCTGGGGAAGCTCGGCGTGTAGACCATGACCTCGTGGTTGACGAGCTCGGGCCTCGCGCGGGCGATGATATGCTTCAGGCCCGTGTTCAGAACGACCCCGCCAATGAAGGCGATGGCGATCACGCCCGCATCCCGGCGTGCGCCGTCCGCGATGCAATAGGCGATCGCCGCAAGGGCCATGAACACCAGCACCGTGATGCTGCCGAGCGCCGTAGCATCGCGTGCGGCGACGATGAGCCACCACGGCCCGATGGGATTGCCTTCCCCATCGCGCAGGGCGAGCAGGATGCTGCGGTCGAGAGCTCCGATCGTCCCGGCGCCGAGGCTGACGGCCATGAGGACGAAGGGCAGGGCTGCAAGGCCGATCAAGGGCCACCCGGCCCGCCAGGGGACGACGGATTGGTGTGTGGACGCCATCGGAAGGCCGGACAATGTCTAGCCTGCCAGCTTGGCGGCTATCGGGCCGAAGGCATAGACAACCTGCTCGTAGACGCCCCGTTTGAAGGGAATGACAAGTTCAGGCAGCCGCTCCAGGCGCTCCCAGCGCCAGCTGTCGAACTCGGCCTTGTGGCCGTCGCCAGGGTGGGCGACGTCGATCTCGCTTTCGTCCCCGTCGAAACGGAAAGCAAACCAGCGCTGCTTCTGGCCGCGGTAGCGGCCCTTCCAGGCCTTGCCCATGAAGGCGCCGGGCAGGTCATAGGTGAACCAGTCGGGCGCCTCGGCGATGAGCGAGATCGAGCGGATGTTAGTCTCCTCGTACAGCTCGCGCATGGCCGCTTCCTGTGGCGATTCACCATCATCGATGCCGCCCTGGGGCATCTGCCAGGCGTGATCGGGGCTCACCTTCTCCGTATTGCCGTTGACCGGTCGCCGGCCGATGAAGACAAGCCCCTGCGCATTGAACAGCGCGATGCCGACACAGGGCCGATAGGGCAGATGTTCGAAACCCGACATGTTCAGCCTTTGGAATTGGCGATGAGGGACGTCGCCGGCACGAGCAGCACGCCACGGCGCTCGAGGCTCGCGGTCCAGCGTGCCAGCTGGCGCAGGAGGGAAGGAGATCCTTCGGCGACGACGATCGCGCGGCCGTTGCGCTGGGCCAGCCGCTCGGCCCGCGCGAAGGCCTGCTCCACGGCTTCGGCGGGCATCGTCTGCGGCAGCAGGAGGTCAGATCCCCCGGCGGCCAT
This sequence comes from Chelatococcus sambhunathii, assembly GCF_001418005.1. Lineage (GTDB taxonomy): Bacteria > Pseudomonadota > Alphaproteobacteria > Rhizobiales > Beijerinckiaceae > Chelatococcus_A > Chelatococcus_A sambhunathii. Next base: position 138,220 of record NZ_LIOL01000009.1, read on the forward strand.
CAGGAGCAGGCCGCGTTGCTCGGCTTGCTGCGCAAGCGGCCCGAGCCGGTCCGCGCTCGTCGCGGTGAGGATGCCGGCGTAGCCGGCAAAGCGTGCCATCGCAGTGATGAGGTCGCCGCCCGGAATCTCCGCGGGCAGCGACAGCAGGACTTCGTGCCCGCTCTGCCGCGCGGCTGCCGCGGCCTGCGGCAGGTCGACACCGGCCGCGGCGAGCGCCAGCGTGACGTCGGCCGGCAAGGTCTCGATGGCCTGCCGCGTTGCCGCCTCGGAAAGCCCGAGCCCGTCGACCACCACCGCGATGCGGGCGGGAGCCATGGCGGCGTGCGGAGGTGTCGGCCGCGCATAGACCTCGGCCGCCCGGCTGCCGTCATCGCCGATGCGCGGCAGGGGACCGGCCGGCGTGTCGGCCGTGACGCGCGGATCCGGCGCCGGCGCAAGGCCGGGCTCGCTGCCGTCCGGCACGGAGATGATGATGGCGCCGGGCACGTTGCCGGCCGGCCGGACCACGGCGACGCCGGCCTGCTGCTCGATGTCGGATGCGGGCCTGCGATTGCTTGCGGGTGGAGCGGCATTGCTCGGAGGTGCCGGCTTGGTGGCGGCCGGTACGTCCGCCTGTGCCGGTACCGCGGGGATTGCCGCAACCGGCGTCGCGGCGGGCCGCAACGCAGAGCGCGAGATCAGCCCCCCGGTTAGAAGATGCCCGCCAAAGAGAAGGACGGCCCCTATCGCGACACCCCAGACGAGGCCGAAACGCAGCAGGCGCTCCCGGCCGGACGCTGCGGGACGGCGGCCGTTGTCGCGTCCGAGCGGTTTGTCGAGATCCTTCAGCGTCGCTTGCGGCAAGATCGGCGTCTCCGACCGAGAGGTTCCGCGCTGGACCCTTGTCAGGGTCACGAATCACACGGCCCACGCCGCATTCTTTCAAGAATACGGGTGAGCCGTCGAGATGGCGCGCCCGGCAGGGCCGCGTCTGTCAGTTGGGAACGGCGGACTTCTCGGCCGTGGTCGCGGCGTCCTTGCGCGTGCCCTTCAGCAGCTCGAGCGCCGCCTTGAGCTGGGTGTCCTTCTCCGGGTCGGTCGGGACATAGGCCGACGAGCCGGAGGCTTCCTCCTCGCCGTTCTTCAGGTGGCCGCGCAGGCCCGCCTCGCCTTTGGTCTCGTCCTTGCCCTTGAGTTCGTCCGGCACGTCCTGCAGCACCTCGCGGTCCGGTTCGATGCCCTTGGCCTGGATCGAACGGCCGGAAGGCGTGTAGTAGCGGGCCGTGGTCAGGCGCAGGGCACCGTTGCCGCCGAGCGGGATGATGGTCTGCACGGAGCCCTTGCCGAAGGACCGGGTGCCGAGCACCGTCGCCCGCTTGTGGTCCTGCAGCGCGCCGGCGACGATTTCGGAAGCCGAGGCAGAGCCGCCGTTGATGAGCACGACCACGGGCTTGCCCTTGGTCAGGTCACCGGCCTTGGCGTTGAAACGCTGCGTCTCATCCGCATTGCGGCCGCGGGTGGAGACGATCTCGCCCCGATCCAGGAAGGCGTCGGAGACGAGGATCGCCTGGTCGAGCAGCCCGCCCGGGTTGTTGCGCAGGTCGAGCACGTAGCCCTTCAGCTTGTCGCCCGGCAGCTCCGCCGCGATCTTCTCGACGGCGGTCTTGAGATTCTCGAAGGTCTGCTCGTTGAATTGGGTCACGCGGATGTAGCCGACGTCGCCTTCGGTGCGCGAGCGTACGGCACGGATGCGGATGGTGTCGCGCGTCAGCGAGACCTCCACCGGGTCGCTCTGTCCCTTGCGGCGGATTGTCAGCTTCACGGTTGTGTTGACCGGGCCGCGCATCTTGTCGACGGCCTGATTGAGGGTGAGGCCCTGCACCTGCTCGCCATCGATATGCGTGATCAGGTCGTTGGCGAGGACACCCGCTCGGGCGGCTGGCGTGTCGTCGATGGGGCTGACGACCTTCACGAGGCCATCCTCCATCGTCACCTCGATGCCGAGGCCGCCGAACTCGCCGCGCGTCTGCACCTGCATATCGCGGTAACTCTTGGCATCCATGTAGCTCGAATGGGGATCGAGCGACGTCAACATGCCATTGATGGCCGACTCGACGAGCTTCGATTCGTCCGGCACGTCGACATAGTCGCCACGGATCTTCTCGAACACGTCGCCGAACAGGTTGAGCTGGCGGTAGGTCTCGGCCGAGGCCGCCACCGCACGGGTCGTCGTGAACAGGGGCGACTGGGTGACGACGACCGCCGCACCCGCCCCCATGAGGGCGCCCACCATCAGAAGAGAAATCTTACGCATCATCCGCGAACCTTTTCGCCCTGCGATTTCGCCCACCAGGGACCTGGGTCGATCGACCCGCCATCCTTCCGGAACTCCACGTAGAGCACGGGACCGCTCGTACCTGCAAACGCCGTCGAGAGGGGTGTCGCCGTCTCGCCCATGGCGGCGACCGGCTCTCCGGCGAGCACGAACTGTCCGAGCGCCACGGTGATCCGCTCCATGCCCGCCAGCAAGATATAGTATCCGCCGCCGGCGTTGATGATCAAGAGTTGGCCGAAGGAGCGGAACGGGCCGGCAAAGGCCACCCAGCCGTCCGACGGGGCCGAAACGATCGCGCCGTTGCGCGTCGCGATCGACATGCCCTTGGTGGTGCCGCCGAAGCCGTCCGGCGCGCCGAAACGGCGCAACGTGTTGCCGTTGACCGGCATCGGCAGCAGTCCTTTGGCTTCCGCAAAGGGTATCTTGGGGGCAAGACGCGCCGGATCGCCGAATGGTGCGGCGGCGAGACGTTCGCGCATTTCCCGCGCCTGGGCCTCTGCAGCCTGTCGCGCCTCCTCGGCGGCGCGCTGGGCGGCGGCGATCTCGCTCTCCATCTTTTGAATGAGATCGCCCAGGGATTGCGCCCGCGCAGCGAGTTCGCTGGCCTTGCGGCTTTCGTCGGCCTCGATCCGCTCCGCTTTCGCCAGCTCTTCCTGTCGGGCGTTGACGAGCGCGGCGAGGCGCTCCCGTTCGCTGGCGAGGGTGGCAAGGTCGCGCACCAGTGCCTCTCTGTCGCTGGCGATCGCGTCCTTCAGCCGCACGAGTTCGCCGAGATCGGTGGCAAGCGCTTCCGTCTCCCCCCGCAATTCGGGCAGCACGGCGCCGAGGAGGATGGAGGAACGCACCGCCTCAAGCATGTCGTCGGGGCTTGCGAGTACTGCCGGCGGCGGCCGACGCCCCATGCGCTGCAGGGCGGCCAGCACTTCGACGATAACATCGCGGCGGTTCTCCAGCGACTTGCGGATCGCCGTTTCGCTGGCGTCGAGTGTGGCGAGCCGCTGTTCGATGGCGCTTGCGCGGGCTTCCGCCGCCTTGGTGCGTTCCGTGGTCCCGATCAACGCCGCATTGAGCTTGGAACGGTCGGCGCGCAGACTCTCTGCCTCCGCGCGGATCCGGTCGCGGGCCTCCTCGCTCAGGCGCAACTGTTCTTGGAGCTTTTCGAGCTCCCGCTCCCGCGTCGCTCTCTCCTCCTCGGTCTTCGCCGCCCGGTCCAGCGCGCGCTGTGCTTCCGGCGGGATCTGCGGTACCTGTGCGGAAGGCGGCTCCTGCGAGCCTTCCGGCGCTTCCTGCGCGAGGAGCGGCGCGGCGAGGCCCGGCAGCAAGGCCAGCGCAGCGGCGATTCGGGTTGCCTCCGATGCTGTCCGGTTCAGAAGTCTCGACGGGCGCAGCGGCATCCTTCCTCCGGCAACCGGTCATTCGCGGTGGTAGGGATGACCGGCAAGGATGGTCATAGCGCGATAGAGCTGTTCTGCAACAAGCACGCGCACCAGCTGGTGCGGCAATGTCATGGCACCGAAGGACAGGACCATGCGCGCCCGCTCTCGCACTTCGGGCGCAAGGCCGTCCGCACCCCCGATCACGCATGTAAGGGCCCTGGCTCCTCCGTCGCGCCAGCCCGCGAGCCTCCGCGCGAAACCTTGGCTGTCGAGGATCTTGCCCCGTTCATCGAAGGCAACGGCGATGCTGTCACCGATCCTGTGCAGCAGCGCGACGCCTTCCTCCCGGCGTCGGTCCTCCTCGCGGCGAGCGCGGCTTTCCGACACCTCGGCCACCTCGAGCGCGGAAAAGCCAAGCGCACGCGCCCCCGCTGCGATGCGCTCCTGGTAACGCTCGATCAGCGCCCGCTCCGGCCCGGCCTTGAGACGGCCGACGGCCGCGATCGCGAGACGCATGGGGCGCTCAGCCAGCGATACGTTCGTGCGGCCGGTCGGCGCCCCACATCTTCTCGAGGTTGTAGAAGCCGCGCACCTCGGGCCTGAACACGTGAACGATCAGATCGCCGGCATCGATCAGCACCCAGTCGCAAGCCGGCACGCCCTCGACCCGCAAGGGGCCGATGCCTGCCGCTTTCAACACCTGCTGCAGCCTGTCGGCGATGGCGCCGACATGGCGATGCGAGCGGCCGGAGGTGATGATCATCGTATCGGCGATCGAGGTCTTGCCGGCGAGGTCGATTTCGACCGTCTCCTCGGCTTTCATTTCCTCGAGACAATGACGGGCGAGCGCCACAGGGTCGCCGTCGAGCCTGTCCGCGGCAGTTGGGGCCGATGAGCCGACCGCCGGGGGAGGGGAAGTATGTTCCGCCTCGCCATGGGGCATGAGATTCAGTGCCTGATCCTCTTCAATGAATGGCGCAAACCGGGCGCCACGAGCCTTAAGATAATCGTCATTGTTCCGCGCTTCAACGCCGCTGCTCGGCCGCCGGCCCGGTGCGGCTCCTCCGCGCGCGCAACAAGGTCGAGGACAGCGGCGAACGCGGCCCGTGCAGAAAGACCCAGGCCGGGGGCTCGCGTTGCATGAGCGCGGCCGCCCTGTGCTCGGGCAGGCGGAAGGATGCGAGCGCCACCGCCGCGCGCGCGCGGCAGGCTTTCAGTGTGGCGCCCGGCCGGTCCACCACCGCGATGGGAACGAGCGCGGCGATGTCGCGCCAGTGCTGCCAGCGATGGAAGCCGGCGAGATTGTCCGCCCCCATCAGCCACACGAAGCGGGTGCCGGGGCAGCGGCGCACCAGATAGGCGAGGGTGTCGTAGGTGTAGCGCGTGCCGATGCCCGCCTCGAAGCCGGTGACGTCGATGCGCGGATGGTCGGCGACACGGCACGCTGCCGCGATGCGCGCGGCGAGTGGCGGCAGGGCGGCGTTGTCCTTCAGCGGATTGCCGGGCGTGACGATCCACCAGATGCGGTCGAGGCCCAGCCGCTTGAGAGCCGTCAGGCTCGCAAGCCGGTGCCCCGCATGCGGCGGGTTGAACGTGCCGCCGAAGAGGCCGATGCGCATGCCGCGCCCGTGACGGGGCAGCGGGGGCGGCCCGGCGAAGCGCGTGTCGTGCATCAAGGCCGGGTCTGTCCGCTGCCGTGCACGCGATAGTTGAATGAGGTCAGCTGCTCGACGCCGACCGGGCCGCGGGCATGCATGCGCCCGGTGGCGATGCCGATCTCGGCACCGAAGCCGAACTCGCCGCCATCGGCAAACTGCGTCGAGGCATTGTGCACGACGATGGCTGAGTCGACCTCGGCGAGGAAGCGCGCGGCAGCCGCCGCATCCTCGGTGAGGATCGATTCCGTGTGATGCGAGCCATAGGTGTCGATATGGGCCATGGCGTCGTCGAGCCCGTCCACCACGCGAACGGCGATGATGGCGTCGAGGTATTCCGTGCGCCAGTCCTCCTCGCTCGCGGGCGTGACGCGCGCATCGACCGCCTGCGTCGCCGCGTCGCCCCGCACGGCGCAGCCGGCGTCGAGGAGCATGGTGACGAGGGGCGCGAGATGCGTCGCCGCGCAGGCGCGGTCGACGAGCAGCGTCTCGGCTGCGCCGCAGATGCCGGTGCGCCGCATCTTGGCATTGAGCACGACGGTCTGCGCCATGGCGAGGTCGGCCGCGGCATGGACATAGACGTGGCAGATGCCGTCGAGATGGGCGAAGACCGGCACCCGCGCCTCGGCCTGCACGCGGGCGACGAGACTCTTGCCGCCGCGCGGCACGATGACGTCGAGATTGCCGCCGAGGCCGCCGAGCATGAGGCCCACGGCCTCGCGCTCGCGCGTCGGCACGAGCTGCATGGCCTCCGCCGGCAGGCCGGCCGCCGTGATGCCGAAGGCCATGGCGGCGGCGATGGCCGAGGCCGAGCGGAAACTGTCGGAGCCGGTGCGCAGGATTGCGGCATTGCCGGCCTTGAGGCACAGCGCGCCGGCATCGGCAGTCACATTCGGCCGGCTCTCGAAGATAACGCCGACGACGCCGAGCGGTGTCGCCACGCGCTCGATGACGAGGCCGTTCGGCCGTGTGAAGGTGGCGAGTGTACGTCCGACCGGGTCGGGCAGCGCGGCCACGGCTTCTACCGACGCGGCGATGGCCTCGACACGGCTCTCGTCCAGGGCGAGCCGGTCGATATAGGAGGCCGCCTGGCCGTTACGGCGCGCCTCCGCCACGTCCTCCGCATTGGCGGCGAGAATCGCGGCCTTGTTGGCGCGAAGGGCTGCCGCAGCCTCGTTGAGAGCCTGGGTCTTGATCCCTTCCGGGGTGATGGCGAGAGCACGGGCGGCCGCGCGCGCCCGGCGTCCGATGTCGTGCATAAGTGCGGCGATATCGTCGCTGCCGCTGATCACCTTGAGGCTCTCGCTCATCGTCCCCGTTCCCGTTCGCCGACCATCATAGCGGCCGGCCGTCGGCCAAACATCCGAAACCTGTGCCCCTTATTCTCTCCCCCTTGCGGAGGAGGGCTGGGCGCAGTTTTCGTCCATCTCATCCGCCCGCCAGCGTCATGTCGTCCCGGTGCACCATCTCGGCCCGGCCCGGATGGCCGAGGATCTGTTCGATGTCGCGCGAGGCGCGCCCGGCGATGCGCTGGGCGTCCTCCACGTCATAGGCCACGAGCCCGCGGCCGATCTCGCCGCCGGCCTCGTCGCGGATGATGACGGCATCGCCGCGCGCGAAATGGCCCTCGACGCGCCGGACGCCGGCCGGCAGCAGGCTGGCGCCGGAGCGCAGCGCCCGCGCCGCACCCTCGTCGACAACGAGCGCGCCCTTGGCCTCCAGCGTGCCGGCGATCCACTTCTTGCGCGCCGTGACCGGGTTCGACGGCGTCAGGAACCAGGTGCAGCGCGCGCCCTCGGCGATGGCGCGCAGCGGGTTCTTCACCCGGCCATCGGTGATCACCATGTGCGTGCCGCCGGCGGTGGCGATCTTGCCCGCCTCGACCTTGGTGCGCATGCCGCCGCGCGACAGTTCCGAGGCGGCGCCACCGGCCATCGCCTCGATGTCGCGCGTGATGCGCGCGACGACCGGGATGAGCTTCGCGTCGGGGTCGCTCCCCGGCGGGGCGGTATAGAGCCCGTCGATGTCCGAGAGGAGCACGAGCAGGTCGGCGCCGGCCATGGTGGCGACGCGCGCGGCCAGCCGATCGTTGTCGCCGTAGCGGATCTCGCTCGTGGCCACGGTGTCGTTCTCGTTGATGACGGGCACCGCCCGCATCTCGAGGAGCCGCGCCGTCGTGGCGCGGGCGTTGAGATAGCGCCGCCGCTCCTCGGTGTCGGCGAGGGTGACGAGGATCTGCCCGGCGGTGATGCCGTGATGGGCGAGCACCTCGGCCCAGGTGCGCGACAGGGCGATCTGGCCCACGGCGGCCGCCGCCTGGCTTTCCTCGAGCTTCAGCGGGCCCGATGGCAGGCCGAGCACCGTGCGCCCGAGCGCGATGGCGCCCGAGGAGACGACGAGAACGTCTGCGCCGCGCCCGTGCAGTTCGGCGATGTCCTCGGCAAGCGCGGCGAGCCAGGCGTGCTTCAGCCGCCCGCGCGCCCTGTCGACGAGGAGGGACGAACCCACCTTGACGACGACGCGGCGGAACCGGTCGATCGTCGGGACGCCGGCCGTCGCGGAGGTCTCGGCAGTGGCGCTCAGGGATGCCACGAGCTCTCTCCCTCGCCGGCCCCTTCCTTGTTGGCCACCGCGTTGTGCGCGTGATCCTTCTCTTCGCCACGGGCGGCGTCGATCTCGGCGAGCAGCGCCCGCAGCGCCGTCTCCACCCCTTCGCCCGAGGCGGCGGAAAGCACGAGCGGCGTGCGACCCGCCGCGCGCTTGAGGCGAGCGAACTGCTCCTTGCGCGTCTCGGGATCAAGCGCGTCCGCCTTCGACAGCGCCACGATCTCCGGCTTCTCGGCCAGGCCGTGGCCATAGGCCTCGAGCTCCCGGCGCACGACCTTGTAGGCCTTGCCGGCGTGCTCGCTGGTGCCCTCGACGAGGTGCAGCAGCACGCGGCAGCGCTCGACATGGCCGAGGAAGCGATCACCGAGGCCGTGGCCTTCGTGCGCGCCCTCGATGAGGCCGGGAATGTCGGCGAGCACGAATTCGCGCGCGTCGACGCGCACGACGCCGAGCCCCGGGTGGAGGGTCGTGAAGGGGTAGTCGGCGATTTTCGGTTTCGCCGCGCTCACGGCGGCGAGGAAGGTCGACTTGCCGGCATTCGGCAGGCCGACGAGCCCCGCGTCGGCGATGAGCTTCAGCCTCAGCCAGATCCACATCTCGGTGCCTTCCTGGCCCGGATTGGCCCGGCGCGGCGCCTGATTGGTGGATGTCTTGAAATAGGCGTTGCCGAAGCCGCCGTTGCCGCCGCGCGCCAGCACCACCCGCTGGCCGATCTCGGTGAGGTCGGCGATCAGCGTCTCGTTGTCCTCAGCAAAGATCTGTGTGCCCTGTGGCACCTTCAGCACCACGTCGGTGCCCCTGGCGCCGGTGCGATTCTTGCCCATTCCGTGCATGCCAGGCCGGGCCTTGAAATGCTGCTGGTAGCGATAGTCGATGAGCGTGTTGAGCCCTTCGACGCATTCGACGACGACGTCGCCGCCGCGCCCGCCGTCACCCCCGTCCGGGCCGCCGAACTCGATGAATTTCTCGCGGCGGAAGGAGACGCACCCCGCGCCCCCGTCGCCCGAGCGGACGTAGATCTTGGCCTGGTCGAGAAATTTCATGGCACCACACGGCTCCCGCATCCACGGCGGGGAGCGGTTTTCCTACAGGAGACGGACGCCCGCGGCAACGCATGGGCGTCGCCGCGGGCAGGCATCGATGGGTGGAGCCGGCGCTTCCGCGCTTACGCCGCCATCTGCTGACCGGTCCAGCGGGCCCGGCCGAGGATGGTGTCGTAGTGCGGCAGCATCCGGCCGTGCGCCCTGGCGGGCATCAGCCCTTCACCGACGACGACGAAGCCGAGCTTCTGCTGCACCTTGAGCGAGGCCTCGTTGCCGGCGAACAGGCCGGAGGAGATGTGAACCGCCCGGCTGTCGGCGAAATAGGCATCCACCACGGCGCCTGCTGCCTCCGGCATAAGGCCCTGGCCCCAGTGCTCCTCCCCCAGCCAGTAGCCGAGGTTCATGGCGCCGTTGCGCGGGGCGATGCCGACGAGGCCGATCGGTTCGCCTGCCTTCGTTACCGTATAGAGCGCCGCGCGGCCGGCGGCCCGCTCCTCGGCACTCTTCTCGATGTGGGCGGCGATGTCGTCCGTAGACACCGGCCATGGCACCTGCGACAGCCAGCGCACGACTGGCCAGGTCATCTGCCGGTGCAGGGCCGGCACGTCCTCGCGGCGCGGGGCACGCAGGGACAGGCGTTCGGTGCTGAGCGTATCCGGCATCATGGCTCTCCTCCGGACAGGGCGGGGGAAGGTTCTGCAGATGACACGAGGCAGGCTGCGTCAGCTGTGCGCTCGCGCACAGCAAGGCCGACGAAGAGCGGGTTGGTCCACCCCTTGAGGCTCTCCCAGATGCGCCGCTCGAGCCTGAGGTGGTCGACCGGGAAGACGCCGCCGCGCGCGGGGAACGGTAGCAGGCCCGCCCCGTCGGCGTGGAAGCCGCACTTCTCGAGGACCCGCCGCGAGGCCGGGTTGACGACGCGCACGCTCGCGACGATGGCGCGTGCCTCGCTGTGCGTGAAGGCCGTGTCGACGAGCGCCCTGACCGCCTCCGTGGCGAAGCCGCAGCCCCAGAAGGGTGTGCCCAGCCAGTAGCCGATTTCCGGCTCGCCGGCAGCCGACCGGCGCAGGCTGATGGCGCCCATCAGCTCGCATCTCCTGCCGCGCGGCGCGAAGGCGAGCGTCAGCGCCTTGCCGTCGGCATTGGCGCGACGGGCCTCGTAGATGAAGCCTTCGGCCGTGCCTGGCGGATAGGGATGGGGGATTTGCGCCGTCATCTCCGCGACGGCTTTGTCACCTGCGAGGCGCTCGACAGCTCGGGCGTCGGCGAGACGCGGCCAGCGCAGCTCGAGCCGGGCGGTCTCGATCACGAAGGCGTCGTCGATGATCTCGCGGGTAAACATAGTCTCGCTCCGATCCTTGTGGCCCGTGCCGCCTCCCGCGGCCGGTGCCAGAAACGACGAAGGGGAGATGGCATCCCATCTCCCCTGTCGCATGGATCGGAAGCATTCGTCTGGAGCTTCGATCCGCCGGTTCGTGGGATGCCGGCGGTAGCTCCTTCGTCTCAGCTGCCGCCGTTTACTCTGCCGCCTCGATGGCGGGTACAACCGACACGTAAGCTCGGCCGAGTTTCGTGCCGAAAGCCACGCGACCGTCCGTGAGCGCAAAGAGGGTATGGTCCTTGCCCATGCCGACGTTCACGCCCGGATGGACGCGCGTGCCGCGTTGACGCACGATGATGTTGCCGGCAACGACGGACTGACCGCCGAACTTCTTCACGCCGAGACGGCGGCCGTCGGAATCGCGGCCGTTACGCGAGGAGCCGCCTGCCTTTTTGTGTGCCATGTCCGTTACTCCCGAATACTGTCAGAGGGGGGCAGCGATAGCCGCGCCGCGCCTCAGAGATCCTCGCCCGACTTCAGCTCGGCCTGATCGACCTTGGCGCGCGGGGGCTTGCCGGCGAGGAGCTCCTTCGCCTGCTCGATCCACTCGTCGCGCGCGATGCGGCCGCGCAGGTTGAGCTCTTCGTCATACTTCGCGACGTCCGCCTCGCTCCAGGCGGCGATCTGCTCCCAGGACGTGACGCCGGCGGCGCGCAGCTTCTTCTCGATCGTCGGGCCGACGCCCGCGATGAGCGACAGGTTGCTGCTGTCGCGCGCCCCGGTGGCGGCCGGGACAGCGGCTTCCTTGGCGGCCTTCGCCGGCTTGACAGCGGCCTTCTTGCCCGACGGCTTGGCGCCGCCGGTCAGAATCTCGGTGATGCGCACGACCGACAGGTCGTGCCGGTAGCCGCGCTTGCGCTTCGAATTCTGGCGGCGACGCTTCTTGAAGGCGATGACCTTGGGGCCGCGCGCCTGCTCGATGAGCTCGCCGGCGACCAGGGCGCCGGCAATCGACGGCGCACCTACTTCCACCTTGTCACCGTCGACGAGCATCAGCACGCTGTCGAAGGTCACGACATCGCCCGCCTCGGCGGCGAGCCTGTCGATCCTGATCACGTCGTTGGCGGCAACCTTGTACTGCTTGCCGCCGGTCTTGATGACTGCGAACATCTTTGTCCTCGTGTTCGTCTCCCGGCTCTCGGCGGCTGCCCGCCCGGCCGGCTTCTTGTCAGCCTGCTCCGGCTTGTGACACGCACTCAAAATCACCGCCGTGCTAAGGGCGGTATCGAAAGAGAAGCGCGCGACTCGAAAAAGCGCGGACCAGCCGCGCCAGAGCGTTTCAATACATGCCGCGGCCGCGCCTGTCAATGAAAACGGGCGCTCGGCGGCATATTTCGGCGCTCGTCGAGTCGGAAGGAGGGCGCCGGGGGACCGGGGCGGCCACGGCCGCCGGTGCGCTCTGCAATCTTGTCGTGGTGCTGCACAGCGGCCACTTTCGTCCCATGGGGCTGCCGGCAGACGCGCTGCACATCCGCGACTGATCCGGCAGATAACGACGCGGCTCAGGGGGCGATTTCGCCCGGAGCGCCTGTAGAAGGCGTGGTAGCCGGCCCGCAGCCGAAGGCTTTGGCCGCAATTGTCCGCCCGTCACGGGGCGGAGGCGGATGGAAACGGTCGCGGGAAGACAATCCCGTTGATCGGGCGCTCCCATGCCGCACGCTGCTGCCTGCCATCCGCTGCGGCGTCCCCCGCGAGACGGGCCGCGGGGATCTTTATTCACAGGGCGACTTGATCTTGGCCCGGTTGCGCGTATATGAACGGCCCGCCATCAAGGAGAGGTGGCAGAGTGGTTGAATGCACCGCACTCGAAATGCGGCATAGGCGCAAGTCTATCGGGGGTTCGAATCCCTCCCTCTCCGCCATTATCCTGTAGCGAACCCGAGATGAGGCTCCCGTTGGGGGCCATTTTCTTTTTGTTTCAAAGGCGCTTAGCCGATGCAGCCGAACCTCGGAGACTGGCGCCGGGTCCAATTTCCGTCTCTGAACGGCCCTCCGTCTCTAACCGAGCGAACCTCGTCAGGCCTGGTTCGGCTTCACGAAGCCCAGCGTTTCCAGCGGGTTTCGCAGGTCGCTCGACAATGGATTCAGCGGGCGCTCTTCCGGTTGGCATCGCCTTCCAGAGAACGCTCGGTAGGCATATTTGGGGGAAACCAGGTGCAGTTCTTAGGTATACTGCGGTGCCGCCAGCCTTCAGTTTCCCGCGTCTCGGAGCGTTGCCAGATGTGCGGCGAACTTGTCGAACGTATGGACACCATAGCTGACGGCGCCGATGGTTTGCTCCCGCTGGGTGCGGCCGGGATGAAGCTGGCGGGGCGTCAGAGCTGTTCTGCCATCGGCCTGCCGGCCTAAAGTCACCGCCATACGGCAACGGGCGGGATTATCGTCGCGATCAGAAACGACATGCGCAGCTACGTCAGCGACCGGCAGCGGGTGGCCCTGGCGTCCTTGGCGGTTAAGCGCTTGCAGAGCGGCAAGCTCCTGATCCCTCCGGTGCCCAAGGCCGCACCTGAGGCCACGGGAGGACTAAATGCGCCGATGATCAGGACGATCGGCAAGACCTTCTATTGGAAGCAGCAGTTCGAGCGGGGGCGCTATCCCACGACGACCAGACTAGCCCGCACCCTGAAGTTCGAGCCAGGCTGGTGGCCGAGGGACTGCGTCTGACCCTGCTGGCCTATAACTACGTCGACGCCAGCCTAGACTGGCGCCAGCCCCGCCATCTGAACCTGCAGACCCCACGCAGGCGGCCCGATTCTCTGCGACGGAATTGGGCCGATCAGCACGAAGTATGGGAGTTTCCACAGGCAAGTAATTGAAGTTCTTGTTTTCTCGCAGGGCACAGCCGAGCGCGTAGGCACGCTGCAGCGGTACGACGCATCAGCATCACTGTTGACCTGCATCGATGGGATGCGAGCCTAGTCCTTGACTACGCTGCTGCTTGATGCGTCGAGTGGTGAATAGCGCACATTCAAGACCGTCCAGCCTACGCCGACCATCTTTGCAGCCGCTTGCCGGGCAACAGCTCGTACGGCAACTTCCAGCCTGGCATTTTCATCAGCCGATCCAGCCAGGCAGTGATATTGGGGTATGAGGCCGTCAGATCGATCCCTGTCTCGTCCATGGGATAAGACAGGTAAGCGCACATTGAAATGTCTGCGATGGTCAAGCGTTCGCACGCTACGAAGGTGGTCGCGCCAAGATGTTGCTCGAGGATGCCCAGATAATCCTTGACCCGGGCCAAGTGCCAAGCCAGCACGGCCGGATCACTCTTGGGCGTGAAGGTGCGCAAGAAGCGATAGGTAGCCATTCCACCGGACATTTTCTGGTTGTCCCAGAAGAGCCAGCGAAGAAGCTCGTAGGTCTCTGCGTCGTTTGTCGCCCCGAATTTCTCGTACTGGGCCGCAAGCTGCAGCAGGATCGGTGCAGTCTGCGTTAATTTGCGGCCATTGACCTCCAGCACTGGGATTTCACCCATCGGATTGATCGTGCTCCGCCACTCCGGCGTCCACGTCACGCGCGCCCCGAAATCCGTCCAGATGGACTCGAAGGTTTGGCCGCAGAGCGTCAGCATCAGTGCCAGCTTGTAGCTGTTTCCTGACTCGGGGAAATAGTGGAGACGATATGTATCCATCGTAGTTCTTTCCTCCCAAGCGACTGTAGCATTGCGGCTGAGGCGGGTTTCCATTGCCTTGCTAGACCGGCTTCACAAGCGCCAACACGGCGATGACCAACATCGCAACAACGATACCGAGGTCAGCGCCAGGAATTTTTTCCACAGACGCTCCTGTCCGAAGGCAACGACGTATTCGGCCAGAACGTAAACCGTGTAATGCCGACAGGGCGACGACGAAAATCAGCTTGACTATCAGCCATCCTGATGACAGCCAGCCTGCACTGAGTGCCAGAGACAATCCAAGGATCCAGGTCAACAACAATGCGGGCGTGGTGACCGTGCGTTCAAAACGCTGCAGCGCCACCAGCACCCCTGTTTGTGCCTCCGGTGGCGACTGCGAGATGGCATTGACGATTCGTTCTTGCGCAAGCAGGCCGCCCACGAGAAACACCACCGCCGCGACGTGCGCCGCCACCAAATAGGGGTAGATCGCTGCCACCATCATCAGGCCTGCTTGATCTCGGCGATTGTTCTCGCCCGTTCGCGCAGCCATCGGATATTGGCGTACCCCCCGAATGGCACAAACGCGACCAACAACAATCGAACCACTTCACGTTGATGCCAGCCGCCGCCAGCTACAGTTTGTATTGCTGTCCAGATGTATGCCAGAAATGCGATTCCGTGTATTGGCCCCAACAGCTTCGAGCCATACGGCCAGCCCCAAAGATGCCGCAGTGGAACCGCAATGAATACCAAAAGGACCAGCGTTGTGGCTTCGATGATCGACAATGCCTCAAGGCGCTTCAGTTGCGTGCGCTCAAGATCCGCGATGAGTCCATGTTGATGATGCGGGTTCTTTTCGGCTTTTGTGTCTGTGGCCATATCTACTCTGTTCGAGGCATCGATTCATGAAATTCACACCGGGCATTTTTCGCTGGGGCGCAAGGTCAGGACCTGGGCGCCATTGCCCGTGACGGTGACGGTATGCTCGAACTGAGCCGACAATCGGCCATCGCAGGTGACCACCGTCCAGCCATCCTCCTCGGTCCGAACGGCACGCCGTCCTTGGTTCACCATCGGCTCGATGGTGAACACCATGCCTTCACGCAAGACCAGGCCCGTTCGCGGCTTGCCCCAATGCACTACCTGAGGGGGCTCATGCATGTCACGTCCAATGCCATGCCCGCAGTATTCCCTGACGATCGAATAGCCATTCCTGCGGGCATGCCGCTCGATGGCGTGGCCTACGTCGCCAAGGGTGGCGCCGGGCCGAACGGCACGAATGCCTTTCCACATGGCTTCATAAGCCACTTGAACGAGTCGCCGCGCCGGCAGTGACGCCTCGCCGACCAGATAGGTCTTGCTGGAATCGGCGATGTAGCCGTTCTTCTCCAGCGTGATGTCGAAATTGACGATATCCCCGTCCTGCAGGATGTCTTCAGCAGACGGAATGCCATGGCAGACCACATGGTTGCGGGAGGCGTTGAGCGCGTAGGCATACCCATATTGCCCCTTGCTGGCCGGGCGCGCGTCGAGCTCATGGACGATGAATGCATCGACCAGATCGTTGACCTGCATGGTGGACATGCCAATCAGGTTGAACCGATCAAGATAGCCGAACACCTGCGCCAACAGTCGGCCTGACTCCGCCATCAGCTCGATTTCCTCTGGTCGCTTGGTCATGCCGACACTATCTTGGCAGGTTCAGCCACAACACCTGCGGCCCGCAGCTCACGAGTGACGATGTCGTTGAAGCTCAGTGTCGGGTTCATTTCGCACAGCATGCCGATCCTGATCCAGAAGGCCGCCTGCGCATTGATAGAGCGGCACGACACCGCGCTGGCCTTGCGCAGTTGGTCATGCAGATCGTCGTCGATATTTACGATGCCCATCTATCCTCGTCTATATGAATCGTATGCGAATCATATATGCTCTTTCTGATTTTGGCGCAAGGGAGCTGCAGATCTGCCGCAGGCGAGTCAAAACAAAGTCGAGCGATGAGCAGCCAGACCCGCGAGTGCGCCGTCGCCGACAGCCAGCGCCACGCTTCCCGCCGCTCGCGCGGCATCTCCACATGCGAAGACGCCTGGCACGCTCGTCTCCTGTGCAGAGTTGACCTTGATGAACGCGCCAAGCGGACCTTCCTCAATCTCACAGCCCAGTTGTTGCGCCACAGGGCTGCTGAGGTGGGCTCGTGTCTGAGTGAACAGACCTTTCATCGACAGGATGCGTCCGTCCGCCAGCACGACGTCGGCCGCACCCTCGATGCGATCAATGGGCGTTGACTCGACGCACGTACCCCTCCTGCCGAGTGCGGCCAGATCCTCCTGCGTCGGCGTATAGGCGCCGTTGAGGAACAGGGTTGGCTTGCCCCAGTCCGGCAGCATGAGGGCATGGTGCTGCGCCATCGGTGATGCGGCAACGATGCCGATGGGCCCAGCGTCCAACTCATAGCCATGGCAGTAGGGGCAATGAAATACGCTGCGGCCCCAGCGCTCGACCAGACCCGGCACTGGCGGCAGCTCGTCGCGCACGCCAACAGCCAGGATCAATCGACGGGCACTGACCACCTTGCTTGCGACACGGAACTTGAAACGACCATCCGACCCGCGGCACGCGTCCTCGGCAAGGCCGTCCAGCCATTGCACGTTCGGGTAACGCAGCAACTGGCTCCGGCCTTCGTCAGCAATCGCGCCCGGGGACTGGCCGTCACGCGTGAGGAATCCGTGCGAATGCCCGCCGGCCTCGTCGACGAAGCGGTTGCGACGCTGTCCGGCATCGATCACCAGTACGTCGCGGCGGGCTCTGGCGAGCTGCAGCGCTGCGGACAGGCCCGCGAAGCTGCCACCGATGACCGCGAAATCAACCTTCATAGACGTGCTCCTCGAGCCGGTGCGGGGCATGGCGATGAACCCTCATGCGTCGACGGAAGTCGCTGGCGAGAGTGGCCAGCGTCACGTCACCCAGTCGCTCCAGCAGCAGACGCTCGGCGTCTCCCATTGCCACGCCCAATGCGTCGTTGACGGCCTGTGCGACGAGACATCGGGGCTGGTCTTCCCGGAAACCCAGCGAGATGAGAGGGGGTTCGCCGAGCGCCTCGTAAACACTGCGCAGCGTGACCGCGTCCAGCGCGCAGGCCAGCACCCAGCCACCGCCGTGGCCTTTGGATGATCTGACGAAGCCCTTATCCCTGAGCCCGGCCATCAAGCGGCGCAGCACGACGGGGTTCGTCTGCATGGCAGCGGCAAGCGCTTCCGAGGTCGCGGGTCGCTCGGATTGCGCCATATGCAGAAGGACGTGCAGGACGTCCGAGAGCTGGCTGTTTATCTTCATGTAACATTATTGGTTGCATGAGTGGCTTTTTGTCAAGCAGCAGGCTTAGCTGGCAAGATGTGATGGCGCCTATTCAGCGGGCTTCGAACACTATCCCCATCTGCTCCGCCCACGGCCGATCGGCAACTGTGACGAGGTCGTTCAGCGAAAGCGCCGGTGGTACGCGCCTGATGACGAGGTGTTCGAGCACCTCCGGCGACAGATAGGCGAGCCGCATCATGCGGCTCACGAACCGGTCGGAGACCTTCTCGGCCGCGGCGATATCCTGAATGGTGGAAGCGGCACCGGATTCCAGCTGCCGCCGCCAGTTCCAAGCGCGGGCGATGGCGCGCAGCACATGAGGGTCTTGCGACCGGCCGTCCCGGACTGTCACCTCGTCGGGCGGGAGGATCTTCGGCCGCCCATTGCGTTTGCGGATCGTCAGGGGGATGACGACGCGGATGGTTTTCGTCGTGTCGGTCATGCGCGGGCCTCCGTCTGGCGGGGGGCCATCATGTCATACAGGACCGAGCCCAGCCCGTCGTGGCGCAGATCGACGGCAATGCCGTCTTCGCCGACGGTCACCCGCTCGACCAGAAGCTGGACGATGCGGGTCTGCTCCGCCGGATAGAGCGCCGCCCAGAGCTGGTCGAACTCGCCGAGCGCCTGGACGACCACCTTCTCATCGACGGTCGAGTTCTCGTCGCGAAGGGCCTTTATGGTCCGCGCCGCGACTTCGGGTGCGCGGATCATGCGGCGGATTTCGCCGACGACGGCATCCTCGACCATGCCGGCGGGCAAGCGCAGCGGACCTGAGGCGTCTCCGGTCGGGCGGTTTCGGATCAGGTCCATCGACGCATAGTAGCGGTAGAGGCGCGTGCCCTTCTTCGTCGCCGTCGGCGTCATCGCCGTGCCCGTCTCGGTGAAGATGATCCCCTTCAGCAGAGCCGGCGTCTGGCGGCGGGTGTTCTTCGCCCGCAGGCGCGGGCTCTCCTGCAGGATGCTGTGAACCTTGTCCCACAGGACCTGATCAATGATGGCCTCGTGCTCGCCGGGATAGGAAGTCCCCTTGTGCACGGCTTCCCCGAGATAGACCCGGTTGTTGATCAGTTTGTAGAGGAAGCCCTTGTCGATCGGCTTGCCGCGCTTGTTCAGAACACCCTCGGCCGCGAGCGCTTTCGCCAGCGTCGTAGCGGAGCCGATGGCGACGAAGCGCTCGAAGATCATCCGGACCGTCGCGGCTTCCGCTTCGTTGACGACCAGCTTGCGGTCGCGCACGTCGTAGCCCAGCGGGACGTGACCGCCCATCCACATGCCGCGCCTGCGGGATGCCGCGACCTTGTCGCGGATGCGCTCGCCGATCACCTCCCGCTCGAACTGTGCGAAGCTGAGAAGGATGTTCAGGGTCAGGCGGCCCATCGAGGTCGTGGTGTTGAACGACTGCGTGACCGACACGAAGGTCACCTGATTGCGGTCGAAGATCTCGACCAGTTTGGCGAAGTCCATCAGCGAGCGCGACAGCCGGTCGATCTTGTAGACCACGATCACATCGATCAGACCGGCTTCGACGTCCTGAATGAGACGCTTCA
>NZ_LIOL01000010.1 GCF_001418005.1 Chelatococcus sambhunathii
TGGCAGCCGGGTTCGGCTCGGCGAAGCTGTTGAAGGGCACCACGCATCGACTTTCCGGCCCGAGCCACAGTCGCCAGTGCTTGAAATGCGTGTTCCGGATGTTCGTGACGCCGGGGTCATAATTGCCCCGGATGCGCTCCGGCGGCGTGGGCATCCCCCACGTAGCCATGACCATCTCCCGCTCGCCGTCCGCGCCGACGCGGACAATCGGCGCGAGCGTGCCGGGATAAATGTCGCGCGACGGCTCATTCCAGCCGCTGCGATCGACCATGCCCCGCGTAAGGTCGAGGATCGCCTCGCGGTTGCTCCGGACGTTGTAGAGGTTGCACATGGGCGGCGGCTCCAATCAGATCGCTGCCATCTTAACGGCGATGTTTCGCGCGACCATCATTTCCACATCGACTTGCAATCGGCGCTCGCATGTCGCTCTCTTGATGACATTTCATGTCGCTAGCGGTACCGTCGAGATCAATCGGGACAAATCGATCATGACCAATCTCCTTCCTCTCGGCTCGAAGATCGACGTCGTCGTCGAAGATGTTGGCGAAGGCATGTACTTCGCAACGAGCACCAACATGCGCGGGCTGTTGGTCGCCGAGCGCGATCGCGAACGACTGGTCCCAGCGGTCGAAGCGGCGATTTGCGATCTCTACGAGGTCCTCGGTCACCAGGTTCGCGTGCGCCAGGTAACCCCCACCGCAGATGAAGAGCGCTTGGGGAGCTTCCTCGTCGAGGCCGCCTAGCTGCCTGCCCTAGAATTCAAAGCTCTTGCGGATCCGTTCCACTACCTCAAGGCGCAGTCGCGGAGACAGATCCTTCGCAAGCGGAACATTCCGCACCTCTTGGCCGCGCATGTAGACTGTAGGGATGGATGTCGGCAGTAGCCCCATCCGGCGGATCTCAGCGTAATATTCTTCTTCCGTCATCCCGAACGCGCACCCGTTAAGCATTTCCATCTCCTGCTTGGGCAATACGCCTCCATTGGGAGGTCGCCATCTCATGGCAGCCCTCACCCGCAGCTCTGTTGTCGCCCCTTGATGCTGGACGGTTGGTCCGCCCGTTCTTTGAGCCACGGCGCGCTTTGCAGGGAATGCTGCTTGCGGGTCCGGGTATGCTCGCGCTGACTTTTCATAGCCACGCGCGAAGAAGCTAGTGCTCTTCGGATTTTGCCGTCAAGCCCTAGGGCCAGGTAATGCCCGGAACGGCTATATATTGACACCACCGTGTGAACAACGGGGACGGGGAGATCGGGGAGCTAAATGCATTTGACGCCGACCGAATTAGCTTCGCGTTCATGGACTACTTTAACGAGCAACTCGGATGTCAAAACTCCGGATGCGACGAGTGGGGCGCATTGGAACTGTTCGCTCGGCAGTGGGAGCTGAGAAATCTCACTGGCGAGTTGGACGCCGCCCGTCGAGGTCAGCGGCTCGCTGGCTTCGCGCCGCCGCACCAGTTGATGCGCCGCGGGCATCGGCCGCGAGGGCAATCGTAACGCACGGCATGGCCGGCGCGGATCATGAGGCCGGCGACGTCGCGGCCGCCGATGTAGACCCGGGCGAGGGTGCGGCGATAGCGGTCGCGGCCCTGCCGGCGGATGGTGATGGTGCCGGAGGCGAGCAGGCGTCGCAGATAGGCGGTGGCGGCGTGGCCCCGCTGCCGCTCGCTGTCACAGCGCGCCTGGTAGGTCTCGGGCGCGTCGAGGCCGACAATGCGGATCTTCTCCTCGCCGAGATAGATCGTGTCGCCGTCGACGGCCACGATGGGCGGCTCGGCGCCCCAGGCGCGATCGATGAGCAGCGCCAGCACGATCCCGAGCAGGCAGGCCGCGAGGACGACGAGACATCCGGTGCGCATACGCTCCTGCACGTCGGGCGGCGGGACGGGATCCGGGCGCTCAGCCATCCTGCGTCTTCCGGAGAGCGGCGCAACTGGACCATTCTGCCCGTAGCGCGGAGACGTGCCGGCTGACCGCCGCCCGGCCGAGACCGAGCGCTTGAGCGCACTCGGTGACGGTGCATCCCACGTGCGTCACGAAAAAGGCGCGCACGGCCTCACGATTGGCGGCACCTTGCAGCTTGGCCGTCAGCCTCGTCATCGTAGCAGGCTCCAAATCAGCCACGCCACGACAGATCCAAACGCGGCCACGAGGTAGATGAGAAGGTTATAGACATGGCCGGCGCCGTATGTGCCGCCGTCCTCGCGGGCGGCAATCGCGGCCCAAATGAAGAGCGCCATGGTCACAGCGGACGGCAGCAGCCACCAGCCTGCATTGATCGTGATCGTCATCGTCCCGCCTCCGCGGCACGCGATCTGAGGTCGTGCAAGGTGCAATCGATGCAGTCGATCAGGTCGCGGTAAGATCGCCAGTTCGGGAAACGCTGTTCGATCTCGCCGATGATTTGCGAGGCTACGTCGCTCCAATCCGCCACCGGCTCAGCGGCCGGCGCGGCGAACCCGGCGGCAGCGAAAGTGCGAGCGTTGCCCGTCTCGCAGTCGATCGCGTCAATCAAGACCTGCGGTTCGGGGTGCCACTCGTTCGATCCGAAGTAGACCCGCTGCGGGATGAAGACGCGCTCGCGCGTCTCGCCGCGCCAGTTTGTATAGCGGGCAGTGATCGGAACTGTCGGATCGGCTGGCTGGGCGCCAGCCTCGATCCGATCAGCCGTGGCGTCGATTTCGGCTGGAAAGTAGCGTCCGGCGCCATCGACCGCCCCGTCGCGCAAGAGCTGCGCATAGTCGCGTAGGCACTCGACAACGAAGGGCGCGTGGGCGCTGAGCGCGGTCGCGGCCGTCTCATCCTCGTAGTCGCGAAGCTGGTTCATGGATGTGCCCTCCTGTAGCGAATGCGGTGAAAATAACCGCACCAGGAGGGAAGAACAA
This sequence comes from Chelatococcus sambhunathii, assembly GCF_001418005.1. Taxonomy (GTDB): domain Bacteria; phylum Pseudomonadota; class Alphaproteobacteria; order Rhizobiales; family Beijerinckiaceae; genus Chelatococcus_A; species Chelatococcus_A sambhunathii. The sequence goes on from NZ_LIOL01000010.1 coordinate 2,884, forward strand.
GCGGTTAGACCGCTATGCCGCGATCGCGCGCCGGGCCGGAAACTTGCCGAACGATATGACCTCGATGTGGCTCTCGCGGATGGAACGCTCCTCCGCTACCACATCTGCGGTGTCCGTCCCGGGCACCAGGCTAACAGACAGACCATACCGAAGACATGGGCGACAACCTCGTGCCGAACGGGTTGTCGATGAAATATCCGAAGCCGTAGCCCACGAAGCTTGCGAGCCCAGTGCCTTCATAGGCTGCGGCTGTAGCGAATGGCCGCGCAGCATTCGCACTTGCGGGCGCTGAAACCCTCCGCCTGGGTCCTCGGCGCTTTCAACGGTCCGCACCCGCCGCCGTCCGCACGCGCTGACAAGTCGCGTTCAGTACGCTCTTGCGCGATCAAAAAATATCGCTACGAATCCGAACGTGAAAATTTCTGATCACGCGCCGGTTGCGCCGGCAAGGTGAAACGATTCCGGATGGCCACGGCTTTCGACGAACCCTCCATCGCGCAGCGCATTGCCCGCGCCGTTCTGTCGCCGTCGCATCGCCGGATCGCCGACTATGTCCTCGACCACCCGCTGCGGGTCGCGGCCATGCCCATCGATGAACTGGCGTCGATCGTTGGCGTGTCGGTGGCCACCGCCAACCGCTTCGCCCGCGCTCTCGGCTTCGACGGCTATGCGCAGTTCCGCACCGCGCTGGTGCTCGGCTTCGAGACGGCGCTGGCGCCTGTGGAGAAGCTGCGCGGAAAGCCGGAGAAGCCCGCGAGCGCCGCCGATATCCTGGCGGCAACGCTCTCGGAGACGGCCCATAATATCGACAGGACGCGGCAGGGCCTGGATACGGAGGCCTGCAACCGCGCGGTCGCTGCCATTCTTGGCGCCCGGCGCGTCTTCATCCTCGGCCTTGGCAGCAGCGTCTGGCTCGCCGGTCTTCTCCTGCGCAAGCTCGAACTCTTCTGCGATCAGGTACAACTGCTCGCCAGTATGGAGGGCTCTTCGCACGCGGCCCGCATCCTGCACCGGGTCAAGCCGGGTGACCTCGTCATTGCCATCGCCTTCCCGCGCTATCTGTCGGACACCTTGCTGCTGACCCGGCGCGCACGGGAGGCGGGCGCCGACGTGCTAGCCCTGACCGAGAGCCCCGGCTCGCCGCTCGCCTCGCTCGCCACGATCGCGCTTTTCGCCCACGGCGAGAGCCAGTTCTTCGCCAATTGCGAGGCGAGTTCGCTGGCTCTGATCGAGGCCCTGAGCAGCGCCGTCGCCCACGCCTCCGGCCGATCCGTGGAGGCGGCGGCCGAACTGGCGGAGGCCGTGCTGCCCTGGCTGCACGGCAACCATGCGGGGGCGCTGAGGCCATCGAGCGCGTGGGACAGGCAGGCGCCGTCGCCCTCTACGCCCCGGCGGGGCCCGAAACCACGCCAGGGCCGCTGACCGTGCGCGGCGGCCCCCTTGCCACCTTCGCCATTCCTCCGGCCCTTGCCGGCTAATCAACTTCGTGAGCGAACCCGCCCCGCCATGACGTCCCCCGCGATCCTGACCGCTCCCGCGCCGGACCCGACGCTTCACCTTTCGGAGAACCGGGTCCTTGCCGTCGATGGCCTGTCGGTGAGCTTCTCGACCTTCGAGCGGACGGTCTCGGCCGTGCGCGATGTCTCCTTCCACGTCGACCGCGGCGAGACGCTTGCCATCGTCGGCGAGTCCGGATCGGGCAAGTCGGTGACCTCGCTTGCCATGATGCGCCTCGTCGAGCATGGCGGCGGGCGCATCGATGCCGGGTGCATGCTCTTCCGCCGCCGCTCCGGCGCGGTGCTCGACCTCGCGACGGCGGGGCCGAGGACGATGCGCGCCATCCGCGGCGCCGATATCGCCATGATCTTCCAGGAGCCGATGACCTCGCTCAACCCGGTTTTCACCGCCGGGGAACAGATTGCCGAATCGATCCGCGTGCATCAGGGCAAGGGCATGGCGGAAGCCCGCGCCGAGGCGCTGCGCATGCTCGATCTCGTGCGCATACCGGAAGCGCGCAGCGTGCTCGACCGCTACCCGCACCAGCTCTCGGGCGGCATGCGGCAGCGCGTCATGATCGCCATGGCGCTGTCCTGCAAGCCTTCCCTCCTCATTGCCGATGAGCCGACGACGGCTCTCGACGTCACCATCCAAGCGCAGATCCTGCAGCTGATCCGTGCACTGCAGGACGAGATGCACATGGGCGTGGTGTTCATCACCCACGACATGGGCGTGGTCGCCGAAATCGCCGACCGCGTGCTCGTCATGTGTCGCGGCGAGAAGGTGGAGGAGGGCGCCTCCGCCGGGTTGTTTGCGGCACCGCGGCACCGTTACACGCGCGCGCTCCTCTCCGCCGTGCCGAGGCTTGGCGCCATGGCCGGCACCGACCTGCCGCGCGAGTTCGCGCTTTTGCGCATGGACGACGAGGCGCCCGTCAAGGAGGCGGCCCCGCAGGCGACGGTGAAGCCGGACGCGGCGCCGATCCTGCGTGTCAGGGATCTCGTTACACGGTTCGACATCCGCGGCGGCCTCTTCAACCGCGTCACGCGTCGTGTGCATGCGGTCGAGAAGGCGAGCTTCGATCTCTATCCCGGCGAAACCCTGTCGCTCGTCGGCGAGTCGGGCTGCGGCAAGTCCACCACCGGTCGCTCGCTGCTGCGCCTCGTCGAGAGCCAGAGCGGCGCCATCGAGTTCGACGGCCGCAACATCCGTGAATTGCCGCCGAGCGCCTTCCGCGACTTGCGGCGCAACATCCAGTTCATCTTCCAGGATCCGTTCGCCTCGCTCGATCCGCGGCTCACCGTTGGCTATTCCATCATGGAGCCGCTCTTGGTGCACGGGGTCGCGAAAGGGGAGGCGGCGCGCCAGCGCGTGCACTGGCTGCTCGAGCGGGTCGGCCTCACGCCGGCCCATGCCCAGCGCTATCCACACGAGTTCTCCGGCGGCCAGCGCCAGCGCATCGCCATCGCCCGCGCGCTCGCTCTCAACCCCAAGGTGGTCATCGCGGACGAGGCGGTCTCGGCCCTCGACGTGTCGATCCAGGCGCAGATCGTCAATCTCCTGCTCGAACTGCAGCGCGATCTCGGTATGGCCTATCTGTTCATCTCGCACGACATGGCCGTCGTCGAGCGCGTCAGCCACCGCGTGGCGGTGATGTATCTCGGCCAGATCGTCGAGATCGGCCCGCGCCGCGCCATCTTCGAGAACCCACAACATCCCTATACGCGCAAGCTGATGGCCGCGGTCCCCGTCGCCGATCCGGCGCGCCGGCACCTGCGCCGCGAGCTGGTGACGGACGAATTGCCGAGCCCGGTGCGCGCGTTGGGCGACGAGCCGACGGTCGAGCCCCTTGTCGAGGTCGGCCCCGGCCATTTCGTCGCCCGTCACCCGATCGGCGCCTTCGGCCGATGACTGCCCCTCTTGATCGCTTCACTGCAACGGGAGCCGTTCCAATGAAAAGTCCACTTCCACGAGGTTTGACAATTGCGTCCGGCCTTCTGGCCCTCGTGCTCGGCACCGCGCCAGCACTCGCCGCCAAGGATGTCGTGCTCGCCATCGGTGGCCAGCCGGAGACGCTCGACCCCTACAACACCAACACGACTCTGACGACCGCCGTCACCAAGTCGTTCTACCAAGGCCTGTTCGAGTTCGATAAGGACCTCAAGGTGCGGCCGGTGCTGGCCGAGAGCTATACAGTTTCGGATGACGGCCTCGTCTACACCTTCAAGCTGCGTGAGGGAGTCAAGTTCCACGATGGCACGGATTTCAACGCCGAGGCCGTCAAGGTTTCGCTTGAGCGGGTGCTCAATCCCGAGAACAAGCTCGCCCGCTACAACCAGTTCAACCGCATCGACAAGGTCGAGGTCGTCTCGCCCTACGTCGTCAAGATCACGCTGAAGGACGCTTTCGGACCGTTCATCAACTCGCTCGCCCACGCTTCGGCGGCCATCATCTCGCCGGCGGCCCTCGCGAAATACGGGAACAAGGATATCGCCTTCCACCCGGTCGGCACTGGCCCCTTCGTCTTCGAGGACTGGAAGCAGACCGATTACGTCAAGGTGAAGAAGTTCGACGGCTACTGGAAGAAGGATTTCCCCAAGGTCGATTCCATCACCTGGAAGCCGGTGCTGGAGAACAACACCCGTGCCGCCATGCTGCAGACGGGCGAGGCCGATTTTGCCTTCCCGCTGCCCTATGAGCAGACAGCCGCCCTGCAGGCGAACGACAAACTGGACGTGATCATCGGCCCGTCGATCATCGAGCGCTACGTCAGTTTCAACACGCTGCAGAAGCCCTTCGACGACATCCGCGTGCGTCAGGCGATCAATTACGCCATCAACAAGGAGGCCCTTGCCAAGGTTGCCTTCAACGGCTTCGCCTCGCCGGCCGAGGGCATCGTGCCGGAGGGCGTGCTCTATGCCCACAAGATGAAGCCCTGGCCCTATGACCCGGCCAAGGCCCGCGAGCTTCTGAAGGAGGCGGGCTATCCCAACGGCTTCGAGTCGATCCTCTGGAGCGCCTACACCACCACGACGGCGCAGAAGGCCATCCAGTTCCTGCAGCAGCAACTGGCCCAGGTCGGCATCAAGGTGCAGATCCAGGCGCTCGAGCCCGGCCAGCGCACCGAGTGGGTGCAGTCATGGCCCGATCCCAAGACGGCGAAGGTGCGCATGTACTACGCCGGCTGGTCGTCCTCGACGGGTGAGGCTGACTGGGCGCTGAGGCCGCTGCTGTCCACCGAGGCCTGGCCGCCGAAGCTCAACAACACCGCCTATTACAGCAACGAGGAAGTGGACGCCTATATCGCCAAGGCCCTGCGCTCGGTGAAGGACGAGGAGAAGGCGGAGCTCTACAGGAAGGCACAAGAGCAGATCTTCAAGGACGCGCCCTGGGCGCCGCTGGTGACGGAAAAAAACCTCTATGCCACCTCCAAGCGTCTCTCCGGCGTCTACGTCATGCCTGACGGCAATATCGAGGCAAGCGAGATCGCCGTTTCGGAGTAAGAGCGGGAACCCTTTTCCCGCACGCAAGTCGGGCATGCCCAACTTGCGCAAGAATATTGCGGATCTCGGGAAAACCCGAGATCCGATGCGGGGGAGAAGGACGCCGCCCGCTTGCAACGCGTCCCGTAGCTTGTCCAGCCAGGTCGATCCGGAGCCATGCTGCACTATTTCCTCAAACGGCTGCTGGGGCTCATCCCCACCCTCCTGATCGTCTCGGTGCTCGTGTTCTTCTTCGTGCACATGCTGCCGGGCGACCCGGCGCGGCTCGTCGCCGGGCAGGATGCGGACGAGCAGACGCTCGCCCTCGTGCGCAGCGAACTCGGCCTCGACAAGCCGCTGCCGCAGCAGTTCGTCAGCTATTTCACCCACCTCTTCGAGGGCGACTTCGGGCGCTCCATCCGCACGCGCCGGCCGGTCTCCACCGAGATCGCCGAGCGCTTCATGCCGACGCTGCTCCTGACGCTCACCAGCATGGTCTGGGCCGTTGTCTTCGGCATGGCGATCGGCATCGCCTCGGCCGTCTTTCGCAACCGCTGGCCAGACCGGCTCGGCATGACATTGGCGGTCTCCGGCATCTCCTTCCCCGCTTTCGCGCTCGGCATGCTGCTCATGCAAATCTTTTCCGTCGGGCTCGGCTGGCTGCCCACCGTCGGCGCCGACAGCTGGAAGCACTACATCCTGCCGTCGCTGACGCTCGGCGCAGCGGTCGCGGCCGTCATGGCGCGCTTCACGCGCGCCTCCTTCGTCGACGTGCTGCACGAGGATTTCGTCCGCACCGCGCGGGCCAAGGGTCTCAACGAGCGTATCGTCATCCTGAAGCACTGCCTGCGCAACGCGCTCATTCCGGTCGTGACCATGATGGGCCTCCAATTCGGCTTCCTGTTGGGCGGTTCCATCGTCGTCGAGGCCGTGTTCAACTGGCCGGGCGTCGGCCGTCTCCTCGTCGATGCCGTGGCGCAGCGCGACTATCCGGTCATTCAGGCGCTGGTGCTGATGTTCTCGCTCGAATTCATCCTCATCAATCTCGTCGTAGACCTGCTTTACGGCGTCATCAACCCCACCATCCGCTACAGTTGAGCCGGCCATGACCGATACCGCGACCGAGCTCGTCTCCCCCGTTTCCGCCACAACGGGCGAGGCCGTGCGCACGCCGCTGAGGGAGTTCTGGCGCCGTTTCCGCCGCCAGCCGGTGGCGCTCGCAGCGCTCACCTTCGTGGTGCTGCTCACGCTACTGGCCGTGCTGGCGCCGTGGATCGTGCCGTTCGACCCGGAGAACTACTTCGATTACGACCAGCTCAATGCTGGCCCGTCGTGGTCGCACTGGCTCGGCGTCGACCCGCTCGGGCGCGACATCTTCAGCCGCATCGTGATGGGGGCCCGCATCTCGCTTGCCACCGGCCTTGCCTCTGTGGCGCTCGGCGGGCTCGTCGGCACGACGCTCGGCCTCCTCGCCGGCTATTACGAGGGCTGGTGGGACCGCATCGTCATGCGCATCTGCGACGTGCTCTTCGCCTTCCCCGGCATTCTTCTCGCCCTCGGCATCGTTGCCATTCTCGGCGGTTCGCTTTTCAACGTGGTCGTCGCCGTCTCCGTCTTCTCCGTGCCGGCCTTTGCCCGCCTCGTGCGCGGCAATACGCTGGTCCTGAAGCGCATGACCTACGTCGAGGCGGTTCGCAGCATCGGCGCTTCCGACTGGACCATCCTCGTGCGCCACATCCTGCCGGGCACCGTCTCCTCCATCGTGGTCTATTTCACGATGCGCCTCGGCACCTCGATCATCACGGCCGCGAGCCTCTCCTTCCTCGGTCTCGGCGCCCAGCCGCCGACGCCGGAATGGGGCGCGATGCTCAATGACGCGCGCGCCGACATGGTCAACGCGCCGCATGTGGCGCTCTTCCCGAGCCTTGCCATCTTCTTCACGGTGCTCGCCTTCAACCTGCTCGGCGACGGGCTGCGCGACGCGCTCGACCCGAAGATCGACCGCAAATGAGCATCATGTCCGTCCGGGATGCCACCCCGCCGCATGTCGGCACGCTCACAGCCGGCCCGCGCAACGCGATCACCGACGTTGCCGGCGTCAGCGTCGGCCATGCGACGCTCGCCGACGGTTCCGTGCAGACCGGCGTCACGGTGGTGCGTCCGCACGCGGGGGACCTCTACCGCGACCGGGTGCCGGCGGCGGCGAGCGTGATCAACGGCTTCGGCAAGAGCATCGGCCTCGTGCAGGTGGAGGAACTCGGCGTCATCGAGACGCCGATCGCGCTCACCAACACCTTCTCGGTCGCCGCCGTGGCCGAGGCGCAGATCCGCCAGACGATCGCGGCCAATCCGCAATGCGGGCGGCGCCTGCCGACGGTCAATCCGCTCGTCTTCGAGTGCAACGACGGCTACCTCAACGACATTCAGGCCATGGCGGTCGGAGATCTGCATTACCGCGGCGCCTGCGCCGCCGCCGGCCCGGATGTCGCGGAAGGGGCGGTCGGCGCCGGGCGCGGCATGGCGAGCTTCGGCGTCAAGGGCGGCATCGGCACGGCCTCGCGCCGCGCCGAGGTGGCGAACGGCCGCGTTTTCACCGTCGGCGCGCTGGTGTTGGCGAATTTCGGCCGGGCGGCGCAGCTCATACTCGCTGGCCGGGCCATCGGACCCGTGCTCGCGGAGCGGCTCGCCGCCACGAGGGAAGACGCCGCCGGAGGGGAGGGCGAGGCACAGGAGAAAGGCTCGATCATCCTCCTCATCGCCACCGACGCGCCGCTCGACACACGCCAGCTGCGACGACTCTCGCTGCGCAGCGCCGCCGGCCTCGCGCGGACCGGCTCCGTCTTCGGCCACGGCAGCGGCGACATCGCGCTCGCCTTTTCCACCGCCTATACGCTGCCGCAGGAGGCGGCTCGCCCCATGCCGGCCATCGCCATGCTGAATGATGCGCTCATCGATCCACTGTTCCAGGCTGTCGCCGACAGCACCGAGCAGGCCATCATCCATGCGCTTTGGCGGGCCGAGACGGTCACCGGCCGTGACGGCCACCGGCGGCAGGCGCTGCTCGAGGTGATGCCCGATCTTCCCTCCCTCCTTTCGGAGCGCACCCCATGAAGGTTCTCATCTCCGTCGACATCGAGGGCGTTGCCGGCGTCTACCACCCCGAGCAGACGCGCGCCGGCAACGGCGAATACGAGCGGGCCCGCCTGCTGATGGCGGAAGAGGCGAATGCGGCCGTGGCCGGGGCCTTCGAGGCCGGTGCGCGCGAGGTCATCGTCAACGATTCCCACGGCGGTTTTCGCAACATGCCGGCCGAGCGGCTCGACGCGCGCGCCCGGGTCGTGCAGGGCAAGCCGCGCTACCTCAGCATGGTTGCGGGCGTCGAGGAGGGGGTGAATGCCGTCTGCCTCATCGGCTATCACTCGCGGGCCCATGGTCGCGGCATCCTCGCCCACACCATCAACAGCTTCGCCTTCGCCCGCATCGCGTTCAACGGGCTGGAACTCGGCGAGGCCGGCATCTACGGCGCGCTTGCCGGCGAATATGGCGCGCCCGTCGTCATGGCGAGCGGCGATGACGTCTTCATCGACGAGAACCGCGAGCTGTTCCCGCACACCGTCTTCGTCGAGACAAAGCGCGCCACCGGCTGCAACAGCGGCATCAGCCTCTCGCCGGAGCGGGCGCGTGCGGCGATCCGCGCCGGCGTGAAGGAGGCGCTCGTCTGCCCGCCGGCGCCGCCGTTCCGTTTGCCCGGTCCCATCACGGCGCACATCCGCACGCAGACGCCCGCGCTTGCCGATCTCTTCTGTCAGTGGCCGACGCTGAGCCGCCTGTCCGGCGACGAGATCGGCTTCGAGGCGCCAACCGTCGAGGCAGCGGTGCGTATCGTCAATTCGCTCTCGGCGATGTCGACCATGCTGCGCTGACGCGCCGCATTCCCCTTGCAAGGACGCAGATCTTCCCTTGCCGCTCCACGCCCGCCAACAGATCGGACATTCCAGCCATGGCAGAGACTTCCGCGCCGCGCATTGTCTACGTCAACGGGGCCTTCCTCCCCATCGAGACCGCTTCCATCCCGGTCATGGACCGCGGCTTCCTTTTCGGCGACGGCATCTATGAGGTGACGGCGGTCCTCGATGGGCACCTGATCGACAACGAGCCGCATCTGGCGCGGCTCGAGCGCTCGCTCGGCGAGATCGACATTCCCAATCCGCATTCGCGCGAGGCGTGGACGGAGATCCAGCAGGCGCTCGTCGCCCGCAACAATCTCTCGGAGGGCCTCATCTATCTCGAGGTCACGCGCGGCGTTGCCGAGCGTGACTTCCTCTCTCCCGCCGGCCTCACGCCGACGGTGGTGATGTTCACCCAGGCAAAGTCCGTGCGCACCAGTGCAGCGCTGGCGAAGGGTGCCGCCGTCATCACCGTGCCCGACCTGCGCTGGGCCCGGCGCGACATCAAGTCGACCTCTCTCCTTGCCCAGGTGCTCGCCAAGCGCGCGGCGGCTGCCGCGGGCGTCAACGAGGCCTGGATGGTCGAGGACGGGACGGTCACGGAGGGGGCCTCCTCCACCGCCTTCATCGTCACCAAGGCCGGTGAGATCGTCTCGCGCCCCCTGTCCCACGCCGTGCTACCGGGCGTGACCCGCCGTGCCGTGCTGCGTCTCGTCGCAGAAAAGGGCCTGACCTTCGTCGAACGTCCCTTCACCGTGGAGGAGGCGCTCGCGGCTGAGGAGGCGTTCTTCACCAGCGCTTCCAGCCTCGTCATGCCGGTCACGTCCATCGACGGCCGGCCGATCGGCGGCGGCAGCCCGGGGCCGCTCACCCGCGAGCTGCGCCAGCTCTACATCGAGGCCGCGCTCGAGGGCCGGTGACCGGCCCCGCTCTCGCCCGGTCTCAAGGCCGGGCGAATTCTTCCGTCACCTCGAACACCTCTGCATGGGACGCGACATGGAAGCGTCCCTCCGCCGTCACCCAGCCACGGAACATGCCGTCCGTGTTGTAGGGTGCCGTGACGGAGCCATCGGCCGCGACCGCGACGAGGCCGGCGCCGATGCCGTAGGGCGCGAGGTCCTCGTGGATGACCTTGGCCGCCGCAGCCGTGAGGCTTTCGCCGAGATAGGCCATGCGGCTCGCCACCTCGTGGCCGACCGCGTGGCGGATGAAATACTCCCCCTTGCCCGTGCCCGAGACGGCGCAGATGCCGTCGCGCGCATAGGTGCCGGCGCCGATGATGGGTGAATCGCCGACGCGCCCGACGGGCTTGTTGGTATAGCCGCCGGTCGAGGTCGCCGCGGCGAGCCGACCGGCGCCGTCGCATGCCACTGCGCCGACCGTGCCGTGCTTCTCCGCCTCGCTCGCCAGTCGCGTGGTACCGGCCGCGGCGCGGGCCTTCATCCGGGCGAGCGCCTCGAGGCGCCGCTCCGTGGTGAAATACGAGGGGTCGACGACGGCGAGGCCGGACTCGCGCGCAAAGGCGTCGGCGGCTCCGCCGGCTAGCATCACGGCCTCACCGCTCTCCAGGACGGCGCGCGCCGCTTTCACCGGATTACGGATGCGCCTGGCGGCGGCCACCGCCCCGGCGGCGAGCGTGCTGCCGTCCATGATGGCGGCGTCGAGCTCATGCTCGCCCGCCGCGTTGAGCGCCGCCCCGTGACCGGCATTGAAGTGGGGTGAGTCTTCCATCACCACCACCGCGGCCTCGACCGCATCGAGCGCGCTGCCGCCGCCCGTCAGGACCGCCCAGCCCGCCTGCAGAGATCGCGCAAGATCGGCGCGCGCGGCCATCCATTCGTCCTCGCTCAGGTCGAGCTTCGCCATGACGCCACAGCCGCCATGGATGGCAAGCGCGATCGGCCTCATCAATGACCTCGCTGATAGATGGTTCAGATAAGGGCCGGCAGCGAGCGCCGGCCGCGATTCGTGATCGCAACCCTATCCTGTCGCGCGCCGATGTTCACGGCCGAGACCTGTTCATCGGCGCTGTACCGGCGTTCTTGCGCGCAGCTTACCCGGGTTATGCGTCAGCGGTACGAACCTTCGTCCGACGCCCTCGAACGTTGCCGCTGTCGTCCGCCAGCGCGAGGACGTAGCGACCATAGTCGCTCTTGCCGAGGGCCTCGCCGAGAGCGCGCAGCTGGGCGCGGTCTATATGACCCATAGCAAAGGCGATTTCCTCCGGACAGGCGATGCGGAAGCCCTGGCGCTTCTCGAGCGTCCGCACGAATTCGGCCGCTTCGACGAGGCTATCCGGCGTGCCGGTGTCGAGCCAGGCATAGCCGCGCCCCATGGGCAGGACAGACAGCTTGCCGCGCTCCAGATAGGCGCGGTTGACATCGGTGATCTCGAGTTCGCCCCGTGTCGAGGGCTTGAGATTGCGGGCAATGTCAACCACATCGGCGTCGTAGAAATAAAGGCCGGTCACCGCCCAGCTGGAGCGCGGCGTCACCGGCTTCTCCTCAATGGTGCGGGCCTGCCCGTCCTCGTCGAACTCCACGATGCCGTACCGCTGCGGATCCTTGACGTGGTAGGCGAAGACCGTTGCGCCCCCGGACAGGGCCTGTCGTCGTGCCTGCTGCAGAAGATCCGTCAGGCCATGGCCGAAGTAGAGATTGTCGCCGAGGATGAGGGCGGAGGGGCCGCCCGCCACGAAATCGGCCGCGATGTGATAGGCCTGCGCCAGCCCTTCGGGACGTGGCTGCTCGGCATAGGTCAGGGCAAGGCCCCACTGCTCGCCGGTGCCGAGCAGCTGTCGGAAACGCGGCAGGTCGGCCGGCGTCGAGATGACCATGATCTCGCGGATGCCGGCGAGCATCAGCGTCGTCAGCGGGTAATAGATCATCGGCTTGTCGTAGACCGGCAGCAACTGCTTGGAGACGACATGCGTCATCGGATGCAACCGCGTGCCGCTGCCGCCAGCAAGGATGATGCCCTTCATGGCCTTCTCCATTTCCCTTCTTCGGCGGCAAGGCAGCGCGCCACGACCCCGGCGAGCGAGACGCGCCAGGGCGGCAGCGCAACGCCGTGCACCGCCGCGATCCGGCTACAGTCGAGCCGCGTGTCCGGCGCACGGGCCGCCGGCGTCCGATAATCGACCGTGGCGATGCGCTCGACTCGGGCGGATGGGCCGCCGCGCATCGCGCTTTCCGCAAAGACGGCCTCGGCGAGGTCGGCCCAGGTCGCTTCCCCCGATGCACTCATGTGGAAGAGGCCGCGCAGGGCCACCTCGCCCGGCCGCGCCACGAGGTTGCGCGCCACCGCGATGATGCCGTCGGCGATGGCAAGGGCGGAGGTCGGGGTGCCGCGTTGATCCGCCACGACGCGCACGACGTCGCGGTTTTCCGCGAGCGTCAGCATGGTGCGGACGAAATTGCGGCCAACGGGGCTGTACACCCAGGCGACCCGCAGGATCGCATGGTCCGGCGCGGCTGCGGCGACCGCGGCTTCGCCGGCGAGTTTCGAGCGGCCGTAGACGTTCACCGGCGCCGGCACGTCCTCCTCCCGGTGTGGCCGGCCGATATGCCCGTCGAAGACGTAGTCCGTCGACAGATGTACCACCGGCACGCCGAGCCGCGCCGCCGCCGCCGCGACCGCGCCGGCGCCCGCCTCGTTGACGGCATGGGCGAGCGCCGGCTCGCTCTCGGCCTTGTCGACGGTGGTGTAGGCGGCCGCGTTGACGATGACCTGCGGTTCCGCAGCCGCGAGCGCCGGCAGGACCGTCTGGGCTTTCGCAAGGTCGAGCGCCGGCCGCCCAACCGAAACAACTTCGACGCCGAGGGCGCGGCCGCGCTCCACGAGCGCCCGCGCCACCTGGCCCTCGCGGCCCGTGACGGCGATGCGCAGCGGCTGCGCGCTCACGAAAAATACTCCGGCAGCTCGGTGAGGCGCGGATGGGCGCGGTCCTTGGGGGAGAGGATCGCTGCCGCGCGTGTCACCGGCCAGTCGATCGCGAGATCGGGGTCGTCGAAGGCGAGGCCGTGGTCATGCTCTGGTGCGTAATAGGCGGTGACCTTGTAGATCACCTCCGTGTCCGGCGCGAGCGTGCAGAAACCGTGTGCGAAGCCGACCGGCACGAGGAGCTGGCGCCCGTTTTCGGCCGACAGCTCCACCGCCACGTGGCGGCCGTAGGTGGGCGAAGACCGGCGGATGTCGACCGCGACGTCGAGGATGCGGCCGCGCACGACGCGCACGAGCTTGTCCTGCGCGAAGGGCGGGCTCTGGAAGTGCAGCCCGCGCACGGTCCCGGCGGGACCGGAGAGCGAGTGGTTGTCCTGCACGAAATCGAGATCGATGCCAGCCTCGGCGAAGCGGCGGCGGTTCCAGGTCTCCGTGAAGAAGCCCCGCTCGTCGCCGAAGCGCCGGGTGGTGATGATCTTCACCGCCGGGATGGCGGTGTCCTCGATGGTCAGCATGGCTCCTCGATCCGTTATTGCTCTCAGGCGCCCGTGCCCAGCCGCTCGCCGCGATAGATCCCGTCGCGCACGCGCTGCCACCAGTCGCGGTTGTCGAGATACCAGCGCACCGTCTTGGCGAGGCCGCTCTCGAAGCTCTCGGCCGGCCGCCAGCCGAGCTCGGCGGCGATCCGCCCCGCATCGATGGCATAGCGCCGGTCGTGGCCCGGCCGGTCGGCCACGAAAGTGATCAGCGTTTCGCGCGGGCCGATGGTCGGATCGGGCGCCATCTCGTCGAGCAGCGCGCAGATGGCGCGCACAACTTCGATGTTGCTGCGCTCGTTGTGGCCGCCGATGCAATAGGTGGCGCCGACAGCTCCCTCTTGTACCGCGATGAGCAAGGCCCGCGCGTGGTCGTCGACATAGAGCCAGTCGCGTACATTGTCGCCCGTGCCGTAGACCGGCAGCGGCCGCCCTTCGAGTCCGTTGAGGATCATCAGCGGGATGAGCTTTTCGGGGAAATGGTAGGGCCCGTAGTTGTTGGAACAGTTCGTCACCACGACGGGCAGGCCGTAGGTGTGGTGGAAAGCGCGCACGAAATGGTCGCTCGCCGCCTTCGAGGCAGAATAGGGCGAGCGCGGGTCGTAGGGGCTCGCCTCGGTGAAGTAGCCCTCCGGTCCCAGCGAGCCGAAGACCTCGTCCGTCGAGATGTGATGGAAACGGAAATCCCGGCGACGCCCCTCCGGCAGGGTGCGCCAGTGGGCGAGCGCCGCCTCCAGCAAGGTGGTCGTGCCGACGACGTTGGTCGTCACGAATGCAGCCGGCCCGTCGATGGAGCGGTCGACATGGCTTTCGGCGGCAAGATGCATGACCACATCGGGCGAGAAATCCGCCATCGCCGTGCCCACGGCCGCGCGGTCGCAGATGTCGGCCTTGAGAAAGTGGAAGCGGTTGCTGCCCGCCACGGGCGCGAGCGAATCGGGATTGCCGGCGTACGTCAGCTTGTCGAGCACAAGGACTTCGTGCTCGGTTTCCGCTATGAGACGCCGCACGACTGCCGAGCCGATGAACCCTGCGCCGCCGGTGACCAGAAAGCGTCGTGCCATGGCTCCTCCCGAACGGCCTGTGCGCTGTTGAAACGAGCGTTCCGCATGGCTTAAGCAATGGCGTCAGATTGCGCATGGAGCCGGTGGAAGTCCTTTCCTCCTGCGCAATGCGGGCGGCTTTTTTGGCATCTCGCCGGCATGCGGGCAAGCCCTTGGTGGAAAGCCGGTCAGCCCGTCACTTCCCAGTGCCGGCGCATATCACGCGACAGGTTTGGGTTATAGAACGGATCAGCATCGAGCGCTGTCGCCCAGCGGCGGCGCATCTCGGCCACGTCCTTGAGGAACTGGCCCGTGCGCTCGGGCGAATCGTGCGGGCCGAAGGTCAGCGATTCGTGGTGATAGAGCTCGGCCTGCGGCGTCCACAGGATGCGCTGGCCCGCCCGGCGGATGCGCAGGCACAGGTCGACGTCGTTGAAGGCGCAGGGCAGCGCTTCGTCGAAGCCGCCGAGCGCCTCGAAGAGGCGCCGCGGCATCACCATCGCCGCGGCGGTGACGCAGGATAGGTCCTGGTCGAGCGCCGCCCGGCCGAAATAGCCCGGGCTGCCGCGCCGCACGTGCCGGTGGGCATGATCCGCCACGCCACCGATGCCGAGGATGACGCCAGCATGCTGGATGGTGTCGTCGGGGTAATAGAGCATCGCCCCCACCGCCCCGACTCCGGGCAGCCGGGCGCGCAGCACCATCTCCTCCAGCCAGCCGGGCGTGATCGGCGTCACGTCGTCGTTGAGGAAGCAGAGATAATCCCCCCGCGCTTGGCGCGCAGCGTGGTTGTTGACCCAGGAATAGTTGAAGGGTGCCCGCTCGTAGGTGACCACGCGCAGCCGCCCTTGCCCGCCCAGGGCGGCGAGGTAGGCCGCAGCCTCGGGCCGGGCGGCATCACCCGTTCCCACGGCAAGGATCACCTCGAAATGCGGATAGGTGGAGCCGGCGAGTAGCGCATCGAGCGAGCGGCGGGCGACCTCGCCGAGGCGGCTCGGCACGATGATGGAGACAAGCGGCCAATCCGCGGGCCGGGCATAGCGCACGCGGTAGAAGCCGCCGACGCCGGGCTCGACTTCAGCCGCGATGCCCTGCCGAGCGAGGTGCTCGAGGATCGCTCGGCGCCCGGCCTGCCAGGCATAGGGCTTGACCGCGGGCGACGACGCGGTCGACTGCGGCAGGGCGCGCCAATGATAGAGCACGCGCGGCACGTGGCGGATGCGCGCCGGCTCCGTCAGCTCGGCGCAGCGCAGCGCGAGGTCGTGGTCCTGGGAGCCTTCGAAGCCCTCACGCAGCCCGCCCGCCGCGGCGACAAGCGAGCGGCGGAAGACGCCGAGATGCGAGAAGGCGTTCTGGCCGAGCATCAAGGACGGGTTCCAGTCGCCCTTGAAGTGGGGATCGAAGCGCCGGCCCTTCGCATTGATCTTGTCCTCGTCGGAAAAGATCATGTCGACGTCCGGATGTGCGACGATTTCGCGCGCGATCCAGTAGAGTGCGTCCGGTGGCAGTTCGTCGTCGGCATCGAGGAGCGCGACGAACTCGCCGCTCGCCAGGGCAAGAGCCGAGTTGGTGTTGGCGCTGATGTGGCCTCGTTCGGCGCGCAGATGAAGCTTGATACGCCCGTCCTCCGCGGCCGCCGCCGTGAGCATGGCGCGCACGTCAGCGCGCGTCGAGGCATCGTCGGACAGGCACAACTCCCAATGGGGATAGAGCTGGGCACGGATCGACCCGATTGCGGCGCCGAGCCAGCACGGGTCCGTCTCGTACACCGGCATCAGCACGGAAATGAGCGGCGGGTTGGTCATGGCGGCGACGTCCGCCGCGATGCGCGCCCGCTCCTGCGGCCCCGGGTACTGGCGCGCCACCCAGGCGGCATAGCGGGCGTCCGGTCCCCGCCGCCGCGCGACCAGGGCATCGAGCCGGCGCTTGGCCTTGACTGCCAGGGGAAACGATTTCGCCGCCCGGCGCAGCCGGTCGATGAGGCGCCAGCGGCCGGACGGTGGAGGAAATAGCAGCAAGCTCCGCTCCGCGATTGTCACCGGCCGAGCCGGAGGACGGAGGCCCCTCGGCCGAATCACCGCATCCGTACCCTCATCACCTGCGGCCGAATTACGCTGCGCCGCTGCAGCGGGCAAGGCGCGACCCGAATCAAAGCCTGCCGTGGAACGCCGCAGACCGAATCGGGTGCGGCCGCTAGTGCCTTCGGTTTCGCACTTTTCCGCCGCTCGCGCCGACACGCCGCAGCGCGACAGCCATTCGCTCGTGCTGCCGATGGACAGTCGGAGCGATTGGTTTATTCCTGTTCCGAATGCACCCGCGGTCGGGGTCAGCAGAAACGATGCCAAGCACTGTGCATGAGTCCGTGACCGTGGTCATCCCACTGTTCAACGGCGCGGCCCATATAGAGGAGGCTCTGGCGGGCGTTTGCGCGCAAAGCGCTGCGCCGCAGGAGGTCGTCGTCGTCGATGACGGCTCGACCGACGACGGCCCGGACCGGGTCCTGCGCTTTGTCGGCCGTCTGCCGCTGCGTCTCCTGCGCAGGCCGAACGGCGGGCAATCCGCGGCCCGCAATATCGGCGTTGCCGAAGCTCGCAGCGACTGGATCGCCTTCCTCGACCAGGATGACGTGTGGTGCCCGCAGCATCTTGCCAATCTCAAGGCAGCTGTGGACGGCGGCACGGACCGGACCGGCTGGGCCTACAGCGACGTTGCCGTCGTCGATGCGGGCGGGCGCCTGCTCGAGCCGTCCCTCCTGCGTGGCCGGCCGGGACGGCATCCCAAACGAAGCCTCGATGAATGCCTTGCGCAGGATATGTTCGTGCTTCCGTCGGCGGCCCTCGTCTCCCGTCACGCCTTCACGGCGGTCGGCGGCTTCGACGAGCGTCTCAGCGGCTATGAGGATGACGACCTCTTCCTGCGTCTGATGTGCGCCGGTTTCCACAACATCCATGTGGACGCGCCCACGGTGCTGCGACGCAGGCACGAAGGGGCGGCCTCGCATGCGGTCAGGATGGAACGGTCGCTGATGATCTACGCGCGCAAGCTCCTTGCCGGCTTCCCGGACCGACCGGAGGAGCAACGGTTTCCGTCACGCGACCTAATCGCCCCGCGCTTCTGCTGGACCCTGCTGGCCCGCTGGGCAATGGCAGAGCGGGCCGGCAATCGGGAAGCGGCTGCGCTCGCCCGGGCCGGCCTGCGCGAACTCCTGTCCCATCTGCGGCCCAATCGCCGCCGCATCGGCGCGGCCATTCTCAATATCGCCTCGCTGCCTGTCGTCGGCGGTGCATGCCTGCGCGCAGCCCACGGCCTGCGCCAGCATGCGCGGCGTACGTCACGGCCCATGCTTGGCGCCGCGAAGGCCAGACGCTTGAGCCCTCCGTGGCAAGAGCGCCAAGCCGTCTGCCGTGGCCTCGACGTTGATCCGACCAACCAAGCTCTCCCACCTTCCCATCCTCGTGCGACAGAATGGCCCTGACACCAAGTAGAACGGACTGGCGGCGTGCCGTGGACGACCTTCTGGCGGGGTTCGGTGCCTGGCAGATGTGGCTGCTGCTCGGCCTCAATGACATCAGGCAGCGTTACAAGCGCTCCCGTTTCGGACAGTTCTGGATTACACTAAGCACCGGCATCTTCGTGGCGGGAATCGGCATCGTATACGCGTATCTGTTCAATCATCCGGTCGACGAATACATACCTTATCTGTCTGTGAACATTGTCTTCTGGACGTTGGTTGCAGGTATCCTGACCGACAGCACGACGGTCTTCACGCAAGCCGGACACTATCTCGGACAGCAGGCTCTTCCGAAAACCGCCTTTGTGATGCGTGTCCTCGTGCGCCAGCTTCTCGTGCTGGCGCACAACGTAGTTATCATCGTGCTGGTCTATCTGGCGTTTGGGGTGGCGCTTCCCGCCACCGCCGCCTTCGTCCTGCCGGCGCTGGTTGTCCTGCTGCTTGCGGCCTTCCTCGCTGCGATCACGATCGGTCTCCTGTGCACGCGATTTCGCGATCTGCCACAGATCATCCAGAGTCTTCTGCAGGTTGCTTTCTTTCTGACGCCCATCATGTGGCGCGTCGAGCAGCTTGGCGACAAGGCCCATTACATTGTCGGCTACAACCCCTTTGCCATTTTCCTGATGCTCGTCGTAGAGCCGCTTCACGGCAAATGGCCGAGCTGGGATCTCTATGGCCGGGCCTTCGTCATTATCGCCATCATGGCGCTGGTCGCGGCCCCGCTTTTTGCACGCTTTCGCGCGCGCATCGTCTACTGGTTGTGAAGGAGGCGGCAATGCCCTCCATCAAGCTGCGCGACGCCTCCGTCGCCTTCCCTATCTACAACTCGCGCAGCAGGTCGCTTCGCAGCAGTCTTCTCGCCCGTGTTGGCGGCACGGTCCAGGCGGACGACGATGGTGCCGTCACCGTGCGCGCGCTGCAGAACATCACTCTCGACCTCGCTCCGGGTGACCGGCTTGCTCTCGTCGGCCACAATGGCGCTGGCAAATCGACACTCTTGCGCGTCTTCTCGGGCGCTTACGAGCCGTCCACCGGCGCTGCCGAGATCAAGGGCCGCGTATCGTCCCTGCTCGACATGACGATGGGCATGGATATGGAACTGACCGGGGCAGACAACGTGGTGCTGCGCGGTGTCTTCCTGGGCATGTCGATCGCCGAGGCGCGCAGTCGGATTCCGGAAGTCGAAGAGTTTTCCGAACTTGGCGGCTTCATGCATCTGCCGATGCGCACCTATTCGAGCGGCATGCGCCTGCGCCTCGCCTTCGCCATCTCCACGGCCCGTGTACCGGACATACTGCTGATGGACGAGTTCATTAGCGTCGGCGATCAGACATTTGCCCGCAAGGCGCGGGAGCGCCTCGAGCACATGATCGACAACGCGCGCATCATGGTTCTCGCCTCGCATTCCGCGCAAATGATACGGCAATACTGCAATCGGGCGATCCTTCTCCAAGGAGGGTGCGTCGCTCGCGAAGGCGCCGTGGACGAAATACTGGCCGCGTATCAGCAAGGGCAGCAGCCGTAACGACAATCAGCTTGCGAGTGCGGCGTCTCGCCGGGCGGATGAGCACTCGGCCTTTCGCGGCGGCGGCAACCACCTCGATGAGCGCTCCGGCGCCGAGGTCGGCGATGCCGATGGTTGCGCGGGCAGGGCGTTGCGAGATGGCCGCCGCCGATCAGCACCGTGCCGTTGCCGAACTGCTTGAAGGAGAGCTTGCGCCCCGCGCCGATCACGACCGGTGCGATGAGGGCGGCACGCGCGAGGCGATCATCAGCATCGGCGCCACGGCTTCGACCGGCAAGGGCTCGCCGGGCCTGCGGCGATGCCCCGCCCGGCCGTCAGAGCTTCATCGCCCGCAGGCGGATGGCGTTGCCGATGACGCTCACGGACGAAAGCGCCATGGCCGCCGCCGCGATGACCGGCGAGAGCAGGATGCCGAGGAAGGGATAAAGGACGCCCGCGGCAACCGGCACGCCAAGGGCATTGTAGATGAAGGCGAAGAACAGATTCTGCCGGATGTTGCCCATGGTGGCGCGCGACAGGCGCCGTGCCTCAACGATCCCGGTCAGGTCGCCCTTGAGCAGGGTCACGCCGGCGCTCTCCATGGCCACGTCGGTGCCGGTTCCCATGGCGATGCCGATGTCGGCCGTCGCAAGCGCCGGGGCATCGTTCACGCCGTCGCCGGCCATGGCGACGGTGCGCCCGGCGCTCTTGTAGCGCTCCACCACGGCATTCTTCCCGTCCGGCAGCACCTCGGCCTCGACCTCCTCGATGCCGAGCCGGCGCGCGACGGCCCGGGCGGTCGTCCAGTTGTCGCCCGTGAGCATCACCACGCGGATGCCCTCGGCGGCGAGGCCGGCGAGCGCCTGCGGCGTCGAGGCCTTGACGGGGTCGGCGATGGCGATGGCGCCGGCGATACGGCCGTCGATGCCGACGAAGATGGCCGTGGCGCCGTCCTGCCGAAGGTCGTCCCCCTGCTGCTCGAGCGGCGCGGCATCGATGCCGTGCTCGGCGAGGAAGGCCTTGTTGCCGAGCACGACATGGTGGCCGTCGGCCGTGCCGAGCGCACCCTTGCCGGTCGGCGAGTCGAAGTCGGCAACCGGAGCCGTCGCGATGCCGCGTCGCTCGGCCGCCTCGACGATGGCCACGGCGAGCGGATGCTCGCTCGCTCGCTCGACGCTGGCCGATAGGCGCAGCACCTCGTCCTCGGTGAAATTCGGTGCCGGCACGACCGCCGTGACGGCGGGCTTGCCTTCGGTCAGCGTGCCCGTCTTGTCGACCACGATCGTGTCGACCTTCTCCATGCGCTCCAGGGCTTCGGCGTTCTTGATCAACACACCTGCCTGGGCGCCCCGCCCGATGCCGACCATGATCGACATGGGGGTGGCGAGGCCGAGCGCGCAGGGGCAGGCGATGATGAGCACCGAAACGGCGGCGACGAGGCCGAAGGCGAGGCGTGGTTCGGGCCCCCAGACGCCCCAGGCCGCGAAGGCGAGGAGCGCCACAACGATCACCGCCGGCACGAAATAGCTCGAGACCTCGTCGGCCAGCCGCTGGATGGGCGCGCGGCTGCGCTGCGCCTCGGCCACGAGTTGGACGATCTGCGACAACATGGTGTCGCGACCAACCTTCCGCGCTTCGATCACGAGCGCGCCGGACCGGTTCATCGTGCCGCCGATGACCTTGGTGCCGACCTCTTTGGTCACGGGCATCGACTCGCCGGTGACCATGGACTCGTCGACGGAACTGCGCCCTTCGACGACCTCGCCGTCGACCGGCACCTTCTCCCCCGGGCGCACCCGGAGACGGTCGCCCGCCACGATGGCATCGAGCTGGACCTCCTCCTCTGTTCCGTCCGGTCCGATCCGGCGGGCCGTCCTTGGCGCGAGATCGAGCAGGGCGCGGATCGCCCCGCTGGTATTCTCGCGCGCCTTGAGCTCGAGCACTTGTCCGAGGAGGACGAGGACGGTGATCACGGCGGCGGCCTCGAAGTAGACGGCGACCGACCCGTCTCCCCCGCGGAAGGCGGTGGGGAAGATGCCGGGGGCGAGCGTCGCGATAAGGCTGTAGAGCCAGGCGATGCCGGTACCCATGGCAATGAGCGTGAACATGTTGAGGCTGCGGTTCACGAGCGAGTACCAGCCGCGCACGAAAAACGGCCAGCCCGCCCACAGCACGACCGGCGTCGCGAGGAGCAACTGGACCCAGTTGGACTGCTGCTGGCCGAGATAGTGGCCGAGGCCCGTCAGGTGGCCGCCCATCTCCAGAGCCACGATCGGCAGGGACAGGGCGAGGCCGATCCAGAACCGGCGGCTCATGTCGACGAGTTCGTGGCTGTGGCCACCGTCCCCTTCGGCCACGACCGGCTCCAGGGCCATGCCGCAGATCGGGCACGATCCCGGCCCCACCTGGCGGATCTGCGGATGCATCGGGCAGGTGTAGATCGTCTGTCCCTCGGGGACGCCCCGGGCCTTTTGCCCCGCCCCCGGCCCGGCGTATCGCGCCGGCTCCGCCTCGAATTTCGAGCGGCACCCGGATGAGCAGAAATAATAGGTGCGGCCGGCATGCTGCGCCCGGTGCGGCGTGGTGTGCGGGTTCACCATCATTCCGCAGACCGGATCCTTCACCGTCCCGGCCTCGCCCGCAGGTCCGTCACGATGGTGGTGCCCCGCGTGGGCACCAGGTGCGCGATCGTCGGCGTGGCCGTCAGGACCACCGTGCGAATGTCTCATGCCGGTCCTCTGCCTTGGCGTTGTGGCCAAAGCATCGCCCCTTCCACGGTGGGAAGGTCAAGCGACCATTCGGTGGCGGTTCACGATCGTTAACGCCTCATTTCCCGAGGTCGGTCGACGAGTGATGCAAACTGACCTATCAGAATAACAACTGAGATCGTCGAGTTGCCGTTGCTTCCCCGGATGGAACTGCTGAGCCCCGCGCCGCTCACCGGCGGCGGCAGCGGCGGCAGCGGCGGCAGCGGCGGCATGGCGGGGAGGTCTATCGATTGCATCCGAGGAAATGTGATCCATTGCGCCAACAGGCTCGGGCTGCGGCTGATCATGAATTTCTCCAGGCTCCCCTGCGAAGAGACGGGTGAGGAACATCGGCAGTTCCTGCTCACTTCGCCCGTGCAGCTCTTCCTCGCGGGGCGGCGTGCCGAAACGGTGTGTTGCCTGCGGTGACGATGATCCAACCAGCTACCCATGATGCGGGACCACCTGACCGTTGGCCGATCGGGCCCGGCGTGCCGCCCTGGCCCGCGGACGGCGAAGTGCACGTCTGGAGTGCAGCTCTCGACGAGGGCGACTGGGCGCAGGCGGAGGGAATCCTTGGCTCCGACGAGGTGGCGAAGGCGGCGCGTTACCGCTTCGCGCACGATGGCGCGCGCTTCAGCCGTGCGCGGATCCTGCGCCGCCTCGTGCTTGCTCGCTATCTGGGCTGTGCGGCCGGCGACATCGCCTTCGGTGAGACCGGGATCAGGCGGCCGTGCCTTGCCGATCGGGAAGGGGCGCGTGTCCAGGGCCTCGATTTCAATACCTCGCGCAGTGCGGACATGGCGCTGATCGCCGTTGCGTCCGGCATGCGTGTGGGCATCGACATCGAGGTGGCGCGCGTCATGGACGATATCGACGAGATCGCGCGTCAGCATTTCCATGTGAATGAATGGCTGGCCATCGCCGGCGAACGTGCCCCTGCCGCGAAGCAAAACGTCTTCCTGCGCTGCTGGACGCGCAAGGAGGCGCTGACCAAGGCCATGGGTGTGGGGCTGCACTTGCCGCTGCATGCGTTCTTCGTCGGCACTGAGCCCGAGGCGGCGCCGTTCCGGGCGTTCTTTGACGTCGATCCGTCCGGTCAGCCGGGGTGGTGGCTCACCGACCTGTCGGTGCCGCCGGTCTATGCGGCCCTTGCCTCCGACGGCGTTCCGAAGCGGCTGCATCTCTGGCGCATGCGCCTCTGACACGCTGTGCGGCTCGCCGCCGCGCCTCGTCCAAGGTCATGTGCGGCGGGTGTTCCGCAAGTCGGCGGGTGGGGCGGTCGCCAGTGCCGACGACTGAGACGGACCGTGCCATCACGGATTGCAGGTGGTCAGGAGTACGGTGCCGCAATAGGTGAACATACTTGCGGCCAGGGCGGCGATGGCCGCGAGACGGGCAGCCGAATGAAGAAAACGGTCCGTCGCGGTGTCAGAGCGCTGCTGTCGCGCGCTTAGCCCGACGACGAGAGCGACGTGCAGCGCGAGGAAGATCCCGAGCAGCAGAAGGAGCTGCAGGCGCTGCAGCGATAGGCCGAGCACGAGGCTTCCCCTGTCCCAACCGAAGGCGCAGCCGATGGAGAGCATCGCATAGAGCGCCACGAAGGCGACCGCCCAGAGGCCGAAGCCCGCGGCGAGCGACAGGAGCAGGATCTTGCGGCCGGACGTTGCATCGATCATGGCCGCGTCTCCGGGACGACGGCCAGAAGCGGCAGCGCGACGGCAAGGGCCAGCGCGACGATGGTGGAGACGGCCGTGTAGTCGTGCCACAGCGCCGCGATCCGCAGGTCGAGGCTGCGCCGGCGCGAGAGATAGCCGCCGCCCTGGCGCCAGAGGCAATAGCCCGCATAGACGAGGCCGATGCCGGCATGCAGCCCGGCATAAAAGAGAAGGGTGAAGGTCACGGCATGGAGGCTGTGCGTCGTCGGGCCGGGCACGGCGGCGGCCAGCGCGGCGAGAAGCGCGACGGTGGCCGCATGCATCAATGCGCCGAGCCCGAGCCAGAGGGCGGGCGAACCACCCGCTCTCAGGACGGTGACGGCCTTCCTGCCCGCGATGGCTGCCAGCACAGAGACGGCGACGCAGCCCGCCACGGGCACCGGTGCGGGCAGGACGACCTCCCCCGGCGGCCAGCCCGGCGCCACGAGCCAGAGGAAGAGCGCGCCGAAGACGAGGGAGAGGAAGAGCGTCCCGTCGCCGGCGAGCGTGAAGATCATCGCCCACCATGACGGCGGTCGTTCGGCCTCCCAGTGTGGCGGCAGCTCCCTTCCGCGGCCCACCGGCAGAAGGCCGAGGTCCGCCTTCGCGGCGGTGGCCGCCGTCCAGCCGAGAAAGAGCCACACCACCGCGATGAGTGGCAGGAGCGACAGGAGGTAGAGCTTGAACAGCAGGCAGAGCACGAAGGCGCAGGTGGCGAGACCGCTCCAGAGGGGCAGGCGTGTCGGTCCCGGCAGTACGATCAGCTGCTCGGGCCTGCCGGACACCATGTCGACGCCAAGCGTCTCGAGCCAGCGGTTGCGGGCGAAGCCGAGATAGCCCTCGCCCCGCGCCAGCCGGTTGCCGAGGCCCCCCGGCTCCAGCCTGTCTGCCCGGTCGGTGATGTCCGGCAGGGAGGCGAAGGCGTAGGGCGTGGGCGGCGTGGGCATCGCCCATTCGAGGGTGCGGGCCTGGTGGGGATTGCGGCGAAAGCCCTTGCCGAAGCGGATCTGCATGAGAACGTCGGCCGCGAAGAGGGCGAAGCCGGCCGTCATCACGAAGCCGCCGACGGAGGACAGGAGGTTCAGCCAGTCCCAGCCGGCCTCGGCGGCATAGGTCGCGACGCGCCGCGGCATGCCGAGGAGGCCCGTCAGATGCATCAGGAAGAAGGTGAGGTTGAAACCGCCGAAGATCAGCCAGAAAGCCGGGACGGACAGGCGGTGGTCGGCGAGGCGGCCCGTGAAGTGCGGGAGCCAGTAATAGGTGGCCGCCATCATCGGGAAGACGAAGCCGCCGATGAGCACATAGTGCAGGTGCGCGACGATGAAGTGCGTGTCGTGGGCCTGGAGATTGAAGGGCACCATGGCGACCATGACGCCGGTCAGCCCGCCGATGACGAAGATGACGAAGAAGCCGGCGAGATAGAGCATCGGCACGTCCCAGCGCAGGCGTCCCTGCGCCAGGGTGGCGATCCAGGCGAAGATCTGCACGGCGGTGGGGATCGCCACCAGCCCGCTGGCGGCCGAGAAGAAGGCGAGCGCCAGATGCGGGATGCCGACGGTGAACATGTGGTGCACCCACAGCCCGAAGGAGAGGAAGGCCACCGCGATCACGGCCACGACGATGATACGGTAGCCGACAAGCTCATGGCGGGCGAAGGTCGGGAGGATGGTCGATATCGCCCCGGCCGCCGGCAGGAAGATGATGTAGACCTCAGGATGAGCGAAGAGCCAGAACAGGTGCTGCCAGAGCAGGGGATCGCCGCCCCGCGTCGGGTCGAAGAAGGGCAGGTCCGCGGCGCGCTCGAGCTCGAGGAGGATCGAGCCGAGGATCAGCGGCGGGAAGCCGAAGAGCATCATGAAGGCGACGATCAGCAGGTACCACGCCATGATCGGCATGCGGTCGAGGGACATGCCGGGCGCGCGCAGCTTCAGCACCGTGACGATGATCTCGACCGCCGCGGCGAGCGCCGAAATCTCGACAAAGGTGATGCCCAGCAGCCAGACGTCCGCGCTGATGCCGGGCGTATAGGCGGAGGAGGAGAGCGGCGTGTACATGAACCAGCCGCTCGCCGGCGCGACGCCGGCGAGCATGGCGCCCACGAGGATCGAGCCGCCGAGCACGTAGCACCAGAAGCCGTAGGCGGTGAGGCGCGGGAAGGCCATGTCGCGCGTGCCGAGCAGCTTGGGCAGCAGGTAGATCGCGAAGCCCTCGAACATCGGGATCGCGAACAGGAACATCATGACCGTGCCGTGCATGGTGAAGATCTGGCCGTAGATCTCCGGTCCGACGAAGGCGCTGCCCGAGGTGGCGAGCTGCACGCGGATCAGCATGGCGAGCAGGCCGCCGATCACGAAGAAAACGAAAGCGGCGATGATGAAGCGCTTGCCGAGTATGGTGTGGTTGACTGCGGAGAGCCGTCCCCAGCCGGGCGGCGTGTCCCAGATCGCCGACAGTTCCCGGTGCAGGCGGAGGGCGGAGGGAGGCGCGTCCGGCGGGGCCACGCGCGGTTCGTGCGGAGCCGTCGTCATCGCGCGGCCTCGGAGGTCAGCGCCGCCTCGTAGTCCTCCGGCGCGTGGGCGATGACGATGAAGCGCATCGGCGCGTGGCCCTCGCCGCAATATTCGGCGCATATGCCGCCATAGGTGCCTGGGGCGTCGGCCCTCAGCCGCACGATGTTTTTATGGCCCGGGATGGCGTCGATCTTGCCCCCGAGCCGCGGGATCCAGAAGGAATGGATGACGTCCTCGCTGGTCACGGCGAAATCGATGTCACGCCCAACCGGGATGTGCAGCACGTCCCGCGTCGCCACTGGCGTGCCGGGATAGCGGAACTCCCACGCGAACTGGCGCGCGACGACCTCGATGCGCAGGGTCTCGGCGCCCTGGCGCGGCAGCAGGCGCTCGCCGAGCGTGAAGGCGCCCGCGACCAGCGCGGTGAGCCCGAGCGAGGGAACGACGAGCCCGCCCCACAGGATGAGCCGCTTCGGCGTCAGGAGAGGGCGGATGGAAGGGATGAAGGCGCCCGCGAGCGCCAGCGATGTCGCGAGGAAAATGACGGTCGCGCCGGCGAGCATGATCCACCAGATGAGCGCGATGGCCTCGGCCGCGGGGCCCGCGGGGGCGAGCGTCGAGTAGTCGCCGCTGCAGCCGGCGGCGGGAAGGGCCGCGGCACCGGCGGCGGCGCGGTGGAACCATGGATGTGGGCCGACGTTGTTCGAGATCGGTCGAGGACTGCGATGAACGACAAGAGCGAGGCGCCCAATCCGGTCATGGAGGAGGTCGCGGGGAAGGACACGAGTTCCACCGTCGCGGTGGCCGGCCATCCCATCCATGCCATGACCGTGCATTTCCCCATCGCGCTCGTCGTCGTGACCCTGGGCTGTGACGTCTTCTACTGGTGGAGCGGGGATCCGTTCTGGGTGCGGGCGGGCCTGTGGTCCTCGGGCGGCGCCTTCGCCGCCGGCATCGGCGCGGGCCTTGTCGGCACCGCCGAGCTGCTGCTCGTGCCGGGCATCCGGGTGCGCGTGGCGAGCTGGAGCCACGCGGTGGCCGCGATGAGCCTCATCGCCGTCATGGGCTTGAACTGGGGCCTGCGCCTTTCCGGCGACATCGAGGTACTGCCACACGGGCTGCTCGTTTCGGTCCTGGCCATGGTCCTGACAGGGATGGCGGGCTGGCACGGCGGCAAGCTCGTTTTCGATCACGGTATAGGCCTCATGATTTCGGACAGGGACTGAGGCCGCAGAATCAGGCGGCGCAGCGCCCCCGGCTCGCCAAAGGCATCGGGTAGCAGGGCCGGCAGGTCGGGCTTGCCCAGCACGACGGTCAGGATCGACGTGACCACGGCGAGTGTCAGCACTGTTGTGGCCGTGAAGCGCCACAGGGGGTAGATCTCATCCGCGTCAAAGAGCCGGATGATGACCTGACCCGTCATGATGTGGATGGCGGTCATTGCCCCGGCGAGGGCGAGCTTCAGCGAAAACCAGGGCTCGAAGGTCTCGCGCAGGAAGATGAGGGCGGTTCCGGAGGCGATGGCGAGGAAGGCGGCGGGCGACAGCACGTTGACGTAGAGAAACCGCACGAGCGCCTGCAGGCGGTGGAGGGAAGCCGTGCTGTCGACATGCGCGCGCTGGACGTAGAGGGCCGGCAGGCTGATGAGGGCGCCGCTCCACAGCGCGATGGCGGCGATATGCACGAGCTTGAGCCAGATCATCCCGCCCGCGGCTCCGCCGTGCCGGCACCGAGCCGCACGAATGCCAGGTAGAGCGCGGCGGCGAGATAGGGCAGCGCCGCCGGCACCCACATGACGAGACCCGCGAGCTGCTGGTCCTGCCGCGGGTCGAGGCCGAAGGCCGCCGTCGTCAGGAAATGAGCCTGGTACAGCGGTTCCCGGGCGAAGGTGAGCAGCGCGCCGAGGAAGCCCATCTGCACCACCGTCGCGAGCAGCACGAGGAGCGCCGCGCCGGTGCGGGTATCGCGCAGCACCGCCCGCCACAGGAGGACGCCCGTGCCGAGCAGGCTCAGCTGCATCAGCCAGTAGAGCCCCGGCGAGCGGATGGCGGCGTCATAGAGTGCCGGCGCGTGCCAGGCCCAGAACACGAGGCCGTGAAGGGCGACGAGGAGCGCGAGGCCCCTTGGCCGGCCGCCGCTGCGGCGGGTGGGGAAGCTCGCGGCGAGCAGGGGCGCCGCCACGGCCACGAGCAGCACGTGGTGGACAGCGCGGGCCGAAAACAGCGCCGCCGTCAGGGCGCAGAGCGGCGACATGAACAGCGCGGCGACGAGCAGCACCGCCAGCGCGAAGGCGGCGCGCCGGTCGCGCTCGCCCCGCACGGCGTAGAGCGCGATGAGGAGAAGGCACAGGACGGCCGCGGGCGCGTCGATATTCCAGCTCGCCGGCAGGGTCGCTGGCGTCGGCGCGGGACCGCAGTAGATCTCGTCCATCATGGGCCTCGGCGTTCGAGCGGCCGTGTCACGGCCGGCTATTCGATGACGGCGCAGGCGATCCTGTTGCCGGCATTGCCGGAGGGCTGGCTCTCGTAGTCGTCGGGCTCGGCGTGGATCATGAGCGCGCGCCCGACGATGCCGGCCTCGCCCTTGTCCAGAGTGACGGCGGGATTGAAGACATCGGCCCGCAGCGTTCCGTCGCTGCCGACGTACTGGTTCGGCATGTCGCCGGCATGGGGCCCGCCCGCCACCTTGTAGCCGTGTTCCTTCGAGGTCGGGTTGAAATGGCCGCCGGCGGAATCATGGCCGGTGGTGTGGTCGCAGCTGCCCGTCTCGTGCACGTGGAAGGCGACCCGCTGGCCGGCAGGCAGGCCCGTGATCTCGATGGCGATCAGGACGCCGCCGCTGGGAACGGCGGTCAAGCGGGCGTTGCCGTTCGCCTCGCCCTTGGCATCGACGAAATTCGCCGTCGCGGTCGCCGCTTCCTGAGCGAGGGCCCCGCCGGCCGTGAAGGCCAATGCTGCGGCGATAGCTCCGATCATTCTCATGGCAATCTCCCTCCTCCACAGGTTGCCGGCAGCCGCGACGCCAGGCATGGCGCGGGCGTCCAACAGCAGGGTCCGGTGGTGAGGCGGCGTGCGCCCGCGTGAACCGCGGCTCGACGCGCGGAGGGCGGATGGCCCTGCGCGCAACCGCCACTTCCGGCGGGTCGGACCTGCCGTCGCCAGTCGAGGATATCAGGAGGTATCGCTCAGGGACGCGCCCGCTGGACACTCGCAGCCTCCGTTACGTCCGTGGGGTAACGTCACGAAGGCCGAATGGTTCCCGGGGTGTGGCGCCGGGCGCGGGACGCCGATCCGTGCCGCTATTTCGCGAAATAGAGCGACAGGCGCTCGGCGGCATTGCGCAGGTGGGTTTCCGCCGCGCGCCGCGCGCCGACCGGGTCGGCCTTGGCGATCATGTCGAAGATCGCCTGGTGCTCGGCCTGGACTGCCTGGGTCAGGCCGCCCATGCGCGCCGTGTTGGCGCGGGCGGTGCGGATGAAATGGCGCACGCGCCTGTCGAGGAAGTCGGACAGGTCGCGGAAGAAGGGATTGCCGGTCGCATCGACGATGGCGCGATGGAAGGCCATGTCCTCGTCGACACCCGGCTCGCCGCGGTCGATCGCGGCCTGCATCGCGTCGAGCTGCGCCTGGATGGCGGCGAGGTCCTCCTCGCCGCGGCGCTGGGCGGCCAGCTCCGTCGCGGTCGCCTCGACGGCCATGAGCAATTCGACGATGTTGCGGATCTCGTCGCGGTTGGTGAAATCCTCGACGTCGAGGCGGAAAACAGCAAGTGCGCCCGGCTCGGCGATGAAGGCGCCGGCGCCCTGGCGCGTGACGACGAGGCCGTCGTGCTTCAGCCGGCCGATGGCCTCGCGGACCGTCGGCCTGCTGACGCCGTAGCGTTCGGAGATCTGCTGCTCGGTCGGCAGGCGTTCGCCCGGCCGCATGCGCCCGGCGGCGATCTCCTGGCGCAGCCTGTGCGCCAGCGTGTCGGCGAGCGAGGGGGCTCGGTCGAGGAAATCGTGGGACTGGGTCATCGCATCATTCCAGGCATCGACTGGCCTTCTCCGCCCCTGTGGCGCCTTCAGCTCGCAATGTACAGCCCACCGTTGACATGCACAGTCTCGCCGGTGACGAAGGAGGCCCAGTCGGATGAGAGGAAGGCGACGACGCGGGCGACCTCGTCCGGCGTGCCGAGGCGCTTGAGGGGCGTCTCAGCAAGGAGCGCCGGCCCCCGCACCTCCATGAGATGCTGCACCATCGGCCCTTCGATGAGCCCTGGCGAGACGGCGTTGACCCTGACGCGCGGCGCAAGCTCCCGCGCGAGCGAGCGGGAGAAGGTGAGCACGCCGCCCTTGGCGGCGGCATAGTCTGCATGCGCGAGGCTGCCGCGGTGACCGGCCATGGAGGCGATATTGACGACGGCGCCGCCCTCGGCGAGATGCGGCACGGCGGCCCGGCAGGTGTAGAAAACGCCGTCGAGATTGACGGCGAGCGAGCGGCGCCAGTGCTCCTCGTCCATGTCCTTCACAAGCCGCTCCCGGTAGAGGCCGGCGGCAGTGACGACATGATCGATGCGGCCGAAGCGTTCGGCCGTGCGCTGCGCCGCCGCCTCGGCATCCGCCTGCGACGCTGCGTCCTGGCGCAGCACGAGGATGCGGGCACCAGAGGGGTCGAACTCGCCTGCGAAGGCAGCGAGGCCTTCGACGTCGAGGTCGGTCAGGCCGCAACTGGCGCCGAGGGCATGGAAGAGGCGGGCGATGGCGCGGCCGATGGCGCCATTGGCGCCGGTCAGCAGCAGGGTCCGTCCGGTGAAGTCGATGATCGGCGCGCTCATGTCATCAGCCATCCGCCGGCGACGTCGCAGACCTGGCCGGTCACGAAGGCGGCCTTGTCGGAGGTCAGGAAGAGGCACATCCCGGCGACCTCGTCGGGCGTGCCGAGCCTTTGCAGCGGCGTTGCCAGCCGAACGGCTTCGTTGGCCTCCGCGGCCGTGCCGCGCATGAGGGGCGTGTCGATGCGGCCGGGGGCGACGGCATTGACCGTGATGCCGGAGGGGCCGAGTTCGCCGGCCAGATGCTTGGTGAAGCCGATGAGCGCCGCCTTGGTCGCCGCATAATGCACGCCGACGATGTCGCAATAGGTGCGGCCGGCGACGGAGGAGATGCTGACGATGCGCCCGTATCCGGCTTCGCGCATCTGCGGCACGACCGCGCGCGTCACCAGGAAGGCGCCCGTCAGGTTCACGTCGAGCACGCGGCGCCACTCCGCCGCCTGCATCTCCCAGACGAAGGCCTTACCGCCGGCGCTGCCCGATTTTGGCGAGATGCCGGCGTTGTTGACGAGCAGCGTGACGGGACCGAGCGTCTCGGTGCCGTGCCTGACGGCCGCCGCGACCGACGCCTCGTCCGCGACGTCTGCCGCCACGGCGACGGCGCGCCAGCCCCGGGCCATCGCGACCCTGGCCGCTTCTTCTGCGAGCGCCCTGTCGTGGTCGAGATAGATGACGCCGGCGCCTGCGGCCGCATGGGCATCGGCAATGGCGCGGCCGATGCCCCGCCCGGCGCCCGTCACCAGCGCCACTCGACCGGCATGGGAGCCCGCGTCAGTCACGGCGCATCTCCAGCATGATCTTGCCCTGATGGGCGCTCGATTCCATCAGCTCGTGCGCGGCGCGCGTCTCGGCAAGCGGGAAGGTGGCGTGCACGATGGGGCGCACCCTGCCCGCTTCGAGGAGCGGCCACACCTTCGCGCGCAATTCGTCGGCGATCGCCTTCTTGAGCGCGACGGAGCGGGCGCGCAGCGTCGATCCGGTGATGGTTTGGCGTTTCAGCATCAGCGGCATCAGGTCGATCTCGACCTTGCTCGTCTGCAGGAACGCGATCTGCACCAGACGGCCCTCGACGGCGAGGACGCTGAGGTTGCGCGCGATATAGGGGCCACCGACCATGTCGAGCACGACGTCGACGCCGCGCCCGCCGGTGAGCGCCTTGACCTCGGCGACGAAATCCTTTTCGCGGTAGTTGATGGCGGCATCGGCGCCGAGACCGAGGCAGAAGTCGCATTTCTCCTGCGATCCGGCGGTGGCGTAGACAGCGGCGCCGAAGGCCTTGGCGAGCTGGATCGCGGTGGAGCCGATGCCGCTCGAGCCGCCGTGGACGAGCAGCGTCTCGCCCTCCCGGAGCCGCCCGCGGGTGAAGAGGTTATCGTAGACCGTGAAATAGGTCTCCGGCAGGCCGGCCGCCTCGGTCAGAGAGAGCGGCACCGGCACGGGCAGGCACAGCGGGGCGTCGGCCACGCAATATTCCGCATAGCCGCCGCTGATGACGAGGGCGCAGACCTTCTCGCCCGGCCGCGGGCTCGTCACGCCTTCGCCGACGGCGACGACGGTGCCGGCGACCTCGAGCCCCGGGATGTCGGTCGCGCCGGGGGGCGGGGGATAGTTGCCGGCCCGCTGCAGGCAGTCCGGCCGGTTGACGCCGGCCGCCGCCACTTCGATGAGCACCTGTCCGGGGCCGGGTGTCGGGACGGGCGCGGTTTCGACGCGGATCACCTCGGGGCCGCCGGCGCCGTCGAAACGGGCCTGCCGCATGGAAGCGGGAACGGTCATGGACTTTCCTCCGGCTGTGCAACTTGGCCGGCCCGGGAGCGGGCTACCGTCGCATCTAATCATCGTCGTCGTTCGTAGCAATTTGCTACTTGTCAGGCAACTTGGTTATCTCCATTATCCGCGCCGGACCGGGAACAATAAGACCGGCCGCCGGCCCAGGGACTGCCAAGAGGCCGCCTGCCATGGGGCTGCCCGCGCGGCGCCGCCGCGGGGTAGAAGGAGGAAACGATGAAGGTTCTTATCAAGGCGGCGCTGGCCGCCGGCCTGGCGCTGTCCGCAGCGCCGTCTTTCGCTCAGGATGCCGTCAGGATCGGCGCGCTCTATCCTTTCTCCGGCGGCCTTGCCCTGCTCGGCGACGAGAGCTTCCGCGGCCTGGAGCTCGCCATCGAGGAGCGCAACGCCGCCGGCGGCCTCAACGGCCGCAAGATCGAGATGGTGCGGGGCGACGCCGTCGATCCCAACCAGGCGGTGGGCGAGGCGCGGCGCCTCACTTCCGTCGACAAGGTGTCGGTGATCTTCGGCACCTATTCCTCGTCGTTGTCGCTTGCCGCGACCCAGGTCGCCGAACTTGCCGGCGTGCCTTACTTCGAGCTCGGCGCCATTTCCGATCCGATCACCGAGCGCGGCTTCAAGAACGTCTACCGCACCAATCCGACGGCGCGCATCTTCGCCAACCGCATGGTCGATGCGGTGGCCGAGGCGGTGGCGCCGGCGCTCGGCACCGACGCCAAGAGCCTCAAGGTGGCGATCATCCACGAGGATTCGCTCTATGGCCAGACGGTCGCCGGCTACCAGCAGGCGCGCGCCAAGGAGGTGGGGCTCAACCTCGTCGAGACGCTGCCCTATTCGGCGAAGTCGGTCGACCTGACGCCGGTCATCCTGCGCCTCAAGTCGGCCGGGGCCGACGTCGTGCTGCAGACCTCCTACCAGAACGACACGGTGCTCTTCTTCCGCCAGATGAAGGAGCAGGGCTTCAAGCCCAAGGCCGTGATGGGTGCGGGCGGCGGCTATTCCCTCCGTGACACCATGCAGGCGGTGGGCCCCGAGAATATGGAGGGCGCGCTCAATGTCGACTTCACCCAATATCGTACCAATCCCAAGGCCGCTCCCGGCATCGAGGAATTCGTGAAGAAGTACGAGGCAAAATACGGCACGGCGCCGCGCTCCGGCCACAGCCTCGCCAACTACATGGGCGCCAAGGTGCTGCTCGACGCCATGGCCGCCGCCAAGGACCTGACGGCCCCGGCCATCCGCGAGGCGGTGATGGCGGTCGATGTCACCGAGGGCACGACGGCGACCGGCTGGGGCGCCAAGTTCAACGAGGCTGGCCAGAACGAGCGCGCCACACCCTTCCTGATGCAGTGGCAGGGCGGCGAACTCGTCACGGTCTTCCCGGCCGATGCCGCGGTCGCCGAGATAAAGACCGGCATCGGCGCCGAGTAGCGTGCCCGCCCGAACCGGGGCGTGCCTGCCGCGCCCCGGTCAGCAACGAAGAACAATTTTTCGCGGTCGGGAGGCCTCGCGATGGACGTGCTTGTCCAGCTCATCCTCAACGGCATCATGCTCGGCAGCATGTACGCCATCATCAGCGTCGGGCTGACGCTGATCTTCGGCATCGTCAGGGTCGTCAACTTCGCCCATGGCGAATTCCTGATGGTCGGGATGTATGCGGTCTATCTTCTGTCGCTGCATCTTGGCCTGCACCCCTACGTCTCGGCGGTGCCGATGGTGCTCATGCTGTTTGCCGTGGGGGCGCTGGTGCAGCGCTTCATCATCCAGCCGCTTCTCGGGGCCGACGAGCACATCCAGATCTTCGCCACGGTCGGCCTCTCCACCGCGCTCATCAATCTCGCGCTCCTCGTCTTCGGCGCCGATCTCTATTCGGTGCAGGCGCCCGGCGTGCGCCAGCCGCTGTCGATCGGCGGCTACACCGTGCTCCATGCCCAGGTCGTGATGCTCGCGAGCGCGCTCGTGCTCGTCGCCGGTCTGCACCTCTTCATGCAGAGGACGCCGCTCGGCCGCGCCATCCGCGCCACGGCTCAGAACCGCAACGCGGCCCAGCTCATGGGCGTCCGCGTCGACCGCATCTACGTCATCGCCTTCGGCCTCGGGGCCGCCTGCGTCGGCCTTGCGAGCGCGCTCATCTCGCCGCTGTTCCCGGTGACGCCGACCATCGGCACCTATTTCGTGCTGACCGCCTTCGTCGTCGTTGTGCTCGGCGGCATGCGCAGCATGTACGGCGCCTTTCTCGGCGCCATGATCATCGGCATCGTCGACAGCCTGTCCGGCTACTACATCGCGCCCGACCTCAAGGAGGTCGTCTATTTCGCGATCTTCATCCTTATCCTCATCTTCAAGCCGACCGGCCTGTTCGGCTTCGGCCGCGGCACGGAGTGAGCCCATGACCGTAAGAGTCTCGTTGAGCGAAGCTCCCCCTGCCGGCCGTCTCGCCGCGCTCATGGCCTGGCTCGGCAACCCGCGCGTCTACACGTCGCTCGCGGCCCTGTCGCTCATCCTCGTCATTCCGATCGTCGTCGATTCGCCCTTCATCGTGCACGTCTTCGTCACGATCTGCGTCTTCGCCGGCCTGTCGACGGCCTGGAACATCGTCGGCGGGTATGCGGGGCAGTTGTCGCTCGGCCACATGGTGTTCTACGGCATCGGCGCCTATACGACGGCGCTGCTCATCCAGCACTTCGGGCTGACGCCGTGGCTCGGCATGTGGGTCGGCGCCGCCGTCTCCGTCGCGGTCTCGGTTTTCATCGGCTATCCGTGCTTTCGCCTGCGCGGCCCGTTCTTCGCGCTCGCGACCATCGCCTTCCTTGAAGTGGTGCGCCTGCTCGCGATCCATTTCCACGGCTTCACCGGCGGCTCGGCCGGGCTCATCGTGCCGCTCAAGCTCGGCTGGGCGTGGATGATCTTCCAGGACAAGATCAACTATCTCTACATCGCCTTCGGCCTGCTATTGGCAACGCTCGCCGTCTCCTACGCCATCCGCACCTCGCGCCTCGGCTACTGTCTCACCGCCGTGCGCGAGCGCGAGGACGCCGCCTCGGCGGCCGGCATCTCCAATACGGACGTCAAGCTCAAGGCCGTGATGATCTCGGCGGGGCTGACGAGCCTCTTCGGCTCCTTCCACGCCATGTATCTCACCTTTCTCGAGCCGGAGACGATGTTCTCGCTGGCGAACTCCGTGTCGATCGCCATGTTCGCGCTCATCGGCGGGCTCGGCACGGTGGCGGGGCCGCTCCTCGGCACCGTTCTCGTCGTGCCGATCGCCGAGCTCGCGCGCGGCTGGCTCGGCGCTTCCGCCAACGGCCTGCACGGCTTCGTCTACGGTGTCGTGCTCGTGCTCATCACCCTGACGCTGCCGGGGGGCCTCGCCGGCACCTTCGGGCCGCGTGTCACGGCCCTCATCGACAGGCTGCCGGGCCGGCGCGTGGCGCCCGACAGGGAGGCGCCGGCCCTGCGCCACATCGAAGGTACGCCCGGCGAGCCGGTGCTGGAGACGCGCGACCTCGTCATGAAGTTCGGCGGCCTCACGGCGACCGACCATGTGTCGATCACGCTCAGGCGCGGCGAGATCCTCGGCGTCATCGGGCCGAACGGCGCCGGCAAGACGACTTTGTTCAACCAGATCTCCGGCTTCCTGAAGCCGACGTCCGGCACGGTGGTCATCTATGATGCCGAAGGCCGGCCGGTGACGCCGGCGCGGGCGGACGAATATGCCCGCCTCGGCGTCGGCCGCACGTTCCAGATCGTGCAGCCCTTCGGCAAGCTGACGGTGATCGAGAACATCATGATCGGCGCCTTCATGCGCCACACGTCGGTGGACGACGCACGCGCCGCGGCCCTGCGCATCGCGCGGCTCGTCGGCCTCCTCCACGTGAAGGACGTCGAGGCGCGCAACCTGCCCATCGGTGATCTGAAGCGCCTCGAGGTTGCCCGCACCCTCGCCACCGAGCCGTCGATCCTGCTGCTCGACGAGGTCATGGCGGGCCAGAACCAGACCGACACCCAGAAGATGGTGGAGCTCATCCGCACCATCCGGGACACGGGCGTCACGGTCATCGCCATCGAGCACAACATGCAAGCCATCATGAGCCTGTCGGACCGCATCGTCGTCATCGATTCCGGCAAGGTCATCGCGCAGGGCGATCCCCGGGAGGTGGTGCGCAACCGCCGCGTTATCGAGGCCTATCTCGGAGAGGACTTCGTCGATGCTCAAGGTCTCTAATGTCACCGCCGGCTACGGGCGCACCGTCATCCTTCAGGACGTGTCCATCGAAGTCGGGCGCGGCGAGGTGGTCACCATCATCGGCGCCAACGGCGCGGGCAAGACGACGCTGCTGCGCGCCATTTCGGGGCTCGTGAAGCCGAGCGCCGGCCGCATCACGTTCGACGGCACCGACATCGCCGGCATGGCGCCGGCCGACATCGTGGGCCGCGGTCTCATCCAGGTGCCGGAGGCGCGCCAGCTGTTCCCGGTGATGAGCGTGCGCGACAACGTGCTCATGGGCGCCTACCATCCCGCCGCGCGGGCCGGAGCGGACAGGCGCTTCGCCGAGGTGCTCGACCTCTTCCCCCGCATCGGCGAGCGGCTCGACCAGCTCGCCGGCTCCCTGTCGGGCGGGGAGCAGCAGATGGTCGCCATCGCCCGCGGGCTGATGGCCAATCCCAAGCTGCTGATGCTGGACGAGCCGTCCCTCGGCCTCGCGCCAATCATCGTGCAGCAGATGTTCGGCATCGTCGATCGCATCTGCGAGATGGGCACCACCGTGCTCCTCGTCGAGCAGAAGGCGTTCCACGCGCTCAAGATCGCCCATCGCGCCTATGTCATCGAGAACGGCCGCATCGCCATCGAGAACACGGGCGCCGGGTTGCTCGCCGATCCGCACATCAAGACCGCCTATCTCGGCATCTGACAGCCGCGGGAACTCAAGATGAACATCACCGGAACCACCCGGGTCTGGGGCATCCTTGCCGACCCGATCCACCACGTGAAGACGCCGCAGGCGCTCAACCTCATGATGGTGGCGCGCGGCGTCGACGGCGTCATGGTGCCGATGCATGTCGGCGCCGGCGAGCTCGCCGCAGTGGTCGGCGCCATGCGGCACGTGCGCAACTTCGGCGGCTTCGTCGTGACCGTGCCGCACAAGACGGCGATCGCCGCGCTGTGCGACGAAGCCTCCGAGACCGTCCGGCGCGTCGGGGCGGCCAATTGCGTGCGGCGCGAAGCGGACGGCCGGTTCGTCGCCGACATGCTCGACGGCAAGGGCTTCGTCGCCGGCCTCAAGCGCGAGGGCATTGATCCCGAGGGGATGGGCGTCCTCCTCGCCGGCGCCGGCGGCGCGGCGAATGCCATCGCCTTCGCGCTTGCCGAGGCGGGCGTGAAGCGCCTCGCCATCGCCAATCGCACCAAGGCGAAGTCCGATGATCTGGCCGCACGCCTCAGCAAGGCCTTCCCCGCGCTGCCCGTCACGACGGAGCCGGGCGGCGTCGGCGGCTACGCCCTCGTCGTGAACGCGACCTCGCTGGGGCTCAGCGAGGGGGATCCGCTGCCGGTCGATATCGCGGGGCTGACGAGCGGCCAGACGGTGGCGGAGGTCATCATGCAGCCGGCGGAGACGGCGCTCATGGCCGCGGCCCGGGCGCGCGGCTGCCACGTCCATCCCGGCAAGCCGATGCTCGAATGCCAGCTCGACCTGATGGCCGATTTCCTGGGGATGCGCGCATGAGCACGGATCGCTCGCAGGATCTTGCCGGCCGCGTCGCGCTCGTCACCGGCGGCGGCTCCGGCATCGGGCTCGCCATGGTGCGGCTCCTTGCGGCGCGCGGCGCGCGCGTGGCGGTGCTCGACCGCGATGCGGAGGTGGCCGGGGCCCTGCCCGCGGGCGTCACGCTCCACACGGCCAGCGTCGAGGATCCGGACGCCGTGGCGCGGGCCTATGATGCGGTCGAGCAGGCGTTCGGACCGCTCGACATCGTCATCGCCAATGCGGGCGTGTCGCAGAACGGCCCGACGCTGGAGCTCGACCTCGCCGGCTGGCGGCGGGTGATGAGCGTCAATCTCGACGGCGTCTTCGTCACGGCGCACGAGGCGGGCCGGCGCATGGTGCCGCGCGGGCGCGGCGTCATCCTTCTCGTCTCCTCGATGTATGGCGTGGTCGCGGCGCCCGAGCGCCTTGGCTACTGCGTGTCGAAGGCGGGCGTTGCCATGATGGCCAAGGCGCTCGCCATCGAGTGGGCGCGCCACGGCGTGCGCGTCAACGCCATCGCCCCGGGCTACGTGCGCACGCCCTTCCTGGAGGAACTGATCGCGCGGGGCCGGCTCGACCCCGCGGCCATGGAGGTGCGTACGCCCATCGGCCGCCTCATCCGCCCGGACGAGATCGCCCAACTCGCCGCCTTCCTGGCATCGGACGAAGCCTCCGCCATCACCGGCCAGGTCGCAGGCGCCGACGGCGGCTGGACCGCCTACGGGTACATCTAGGGGCTGCCATGGTCACCCGCACGACATTGTCCGCAGTAGCGCCCTGGACGAGGCTCGCCACCGGTCCGGAGGACTGGGATGCGGCCGATCCGGCTCTCCTCGGGACGATGCTGGCGCAGATGCATCTCATTCGCGCCTTCGAGGAGGAGGTGCTGGTGCTCGCGGGCGAAGGGCTGGTGCACGGGCCGGCGCACTCCTCCATCGGCCAAGAGGGCGGGGCAGTCGGCTCCATCGTCGGCCTGCGGCCGAGCGATCAGATCAATGGCTCGCATCGCGGGCATCACCAGTTCCTCGCCAAGGCGCTCGCTTATGCGGCGCCGGGGCTCGATCCGACGGGCGCCCTCCCGGAGACGGTCGACCGGGTTCTCTACCGCACGCTGGCGGAAATCCTTGGGCTCGAGCCCGGCTTCGGCCACGGGCGCGGGGGCTCGATGCACTTGCGCTGGGCCGAGGCCGGGGCCCTTGGCACCAATGCCATCGTCGGCGGCGGGGTGCCGCTCGCGGCCGGTGCCGCCATGGCCCACAAGCTCGCCGGGACCGGCGACATCGCCGTCACCTGCTTCGGCGACGGGGCCATGAACATCGGCGCGACGCTGGAGACCATGAACCTCGCCGCCGCCTGGTCGCTGCCGCTCCTCTTCTTCGTCGAGAACAATTTCTATGCCGTCGCCACCCGTGTCGACGAGGTGACGCGCGAGGCGCGCCTCTCCGGCCGCGCGCCGGGCTTCGGCATTCCCGCCTGGCGCGTCGACGGCATGGACCCGCTCGCGGTCCACCTCGCCACCGAGGAGGCAGCGGCGCTGCTGCGCGCGGGACGCGGCCCAGCGCTCATCGAGGTCGAGGTCTACCGCTATTTCCACCAGAATGGACCCTTCCCGGGCTCGGCCTTCGGCTATCGGCCGAAGGAGGAGGAGGCGGCGTGGCGCGCGCGCGATCCGCTCAAGCGCACCGCCGACGAGATGATCCGCCGCAAGCTCATCGACGAAGCGGCCGTCGCCGATCTCAGGGACCGTTGCGAGGCGCTGATGCGCGACATCGCCGGGCGTCTCGTCGAGCCGGAGGGCAATCGCCGGCGCATCCGCCCCGGCCTGTGGCCGGACAAGGCCTTCGTCGACGTCGGCATCCGTGCGCCCTTGCCGGCCCACCCGCCCGGGCGCCGCGCCGAGGAGGAGGCGCGTGGCCTTGCCATGGCCGAGCGCCGCTTCGTCGATGCCATCGCCGACCTGCTCAACCGCCGTTTCGCCACCGATCCCTCGCTCGTCCTCATGGGTGAGGACGTGCATCGCCTCAAGGGTGGCACCAACGGGGCGACGCGCGGCCTCGCCGATGCCCATCCCGGCCGCGTGCTCGGCACGCCCATCAGCGAGGGTGCCTTCACCGGCCTTGCCGGCGGGCTCGCCATCGACGGGCGCTACCGGCCGATCGTCGAGTTCATGTATCCCGACTTCATGTGGGTCGCGGCCGACCAGGTGTTCAACCAGATCGGCAAGGCGCGCCACATGTTCGGGGACGACACCGACGTGCCGCTCGTCCTGCGCACCAAGATTGCCATGGGCACCGGCTATGGCTCCCAGCATTCGCTCGATCCCGCCGGCGTCTTCGCCACCGCGCCCGGCTGGCGCATCGTGGCGCCGTCGACGCCCTTCGACTACGTGGGGCTGATGAACGCGGCGCTTCTCTGCCGCGATCCCGTCCTCGTCATCGAGCACGTCGATCTCTACCAGATGACGGGCGAGGTGCCGGCGGACGATCTCGACTATCTCGTCCCCCTCGGCCGGGCGCGCATCGTGCGGCCGGGCGCGGAGATGACGGTGCTCACCTATTCCGCCATGGTGCACCGCACGCTGGAGACGGTGGACGCGCTCGGCGTCGACGCGGAGGTCATCGACCTGCGCACGCTCGACCGCTTGAGCCTCGACTGGGAGACGATCGGCGACAGCATCCGCCGCACGCACAACGTTCTCATCGTCGAGCAGGGTGCGCGCGGCACGTCCTACGGCGGCATGCTCGCTGACGAGATTCAGCGCCGCTATCTCGACTGGCTGGACCAGCCGGTGCAGCGGGTGCACGGGCGCGAGGCCTCGCCCACCATCTCCAGGGTGCTGGAGCGTGCCGCCTTCGCCGGGCCGGCCGAGATTGCCGCAGGCCTTGCGCTGACGATGGCCGAGAAGGGAAGGCCGCTCGATGCGGCGGCGCTGGGGGCGCTGGTGTGATGGCGGGCAGGACAGCCGCAGACAGCATGGAGAGCTTCGATTTCGTCATCGTCGGCGGCGGCAATGCCGGCTGCGTCCTCGCCGAGCGGCTGAGTGCTGGAGGGCGGCATAGCGTACTGCTCCTCGAGGCGGGCGGGCGTGACAGCGGCTTCTGGATCCCGATCCCCGCCGGCTTCAGCAAGCTTCTCGTCAATGACGTCTACAACTGGCGCTTCGCCACCGAGCCGGAGGACGGCGTCAAGGGCCGCTCCATCGCCATCCCGCGCGGCAAGGGGCTCGGCGGCTCCACGCTCATCAACGGCATGATCTACGTGCGCGGCCAGCCGCAGGACTACGACACCTGGGCGCAGATGGGCTGCACCGGCTGGGCCTTCGACGATGTCCTGCCCTATTTCCGCAAGCTGGAGGCTTTCGACGGTGCAGCGGACGAGACTCGCGGCCGGGATGGCCCGCTCGCCGTCACGACAGTGACCGAGCGTCCAGCGCTGGCCGAGGCCTTCATCGCGGCGGCGGGGGAAGCCGGCTTTCCGCGCAACCGCGACTATAACGGCCGTGACCAGGAGGGCTTCGGCTATTACCAGGTGAACCAGCGGAATGGCCGCCGGGTCAGCGCGGCCGATGCCTATTTACGCCCGGCCCGCGGCCGGCCGAACCTTGCCGTCCGCACCCATGCGCACGTGCTCAGCGTGGATTTCGACGGCCGCCGCGCCACCGGCGTCACCTATCGCAGCGGTGGCCGTGACGTCAGCGTCAAGGCGCGCGGCGAGGTCATCCTCGCCGCCGGCGCCGTGCAGACGCCGCAGCTGCTCGAGCTCTCGGGCGTCGGCGATCCGACGGTGCTCACCGGGCTCGGCCTGCCGGTGCGGCACGCGCTCGCCGGGGTTGGCGCGAACTACATGGACCACTTCTGCACGCGCATGAACTGGCGCGTGAAGCAGAAGGTGACACTCAACGAGGCGACACGCGGCTACCGCCTCGCGCTCGCCGTCGCGCAATATTTCCTGACGCGAAAGGGCATCCTGACGCTCGGCACCGGCCTTGCGCACGGCTTCGTCAGGACGCGGCCGGAGCTTGCCGGGCCCGACATCCAGTATTTCTTCATGCACGCGAGCTATGCCAATGCGGCCGAGCGCAGGCTCGACCGCGAGCCGGGCATGACCATCGGCGTCACGCAGCTGCGGCCGGAATCGCGCGGCAGCATCCACGCCCGCTCGCCGGATCCGCTCGCGCCGCCCGTGATCCGGCCGAATTTCCTCGCCGCGCAGGTCGACCGCGACTGCATGGTGGAGGGCATGCGCATCGCGCGCCGCATCGTCGAGCAGCCGGCCATGGACGCCTTCCGCGCCCACGAGATGAGCCCCGGGCCCGACTGCCGCAACTATGACGACTGGCTCGATTTCGCGCGCAGCAACGGCCAGACGATCTATCACGCCTGCGGCACCTGCCGGATGGGCACGGACGAGCAGGCGGTCGTCGATCCGCGTCTCAGGGTGCGCGGTCTCCAGGGGCTGCGCGTCGTCGACGCCTCCATCATGCCGACGATCGTCTCCGCCAACACCCAGGCGGCGGTCTTCATGATCGCCGAGAAGGGGGCGGATCTCATCCTTGCGGATGCGGCGCAACATTGGGACGTGGGTAGTGGTTTCAGCACACCGGCGATGGTGTCCAGAATCCCGGCGGGGCCGACCGAGGAAAACGCTGGCCATGGCCGGGGAGCATGACATGCCGCCCGGGCGCTCCTCTGCGAGGCGGTCGATCTCGCCTATGCGAATGTCGTCAAAGGCGGATGGCCCTTCGGTGCCGTCGCCGTGAGGGAAGGCGGCCATTCCTGCCCGATGTGCCTCGCCACCATGCGCCCATCCGGCGTCGGTGCGGTCGTCTATGCCTATACGAACGAGGATGCCGCGCTCCAC
Organism: Chelatococcus sambhunathii; assembly: GCF_001418005.1. Lineage (GTDB taxonomy): Bacteria > Pseudomonadota > Alphaproteobacteria > Rhizobiales > Beijerinckiaceae > Chelatococcus_A > Chelatococcus_A sambhunathii. Next base: position 46,507 of record NZ_LIOL01000010.1, read on the forward strand.
GGTCTGTCGACTGCGGCGATCGAAGCCGATCTTGCGGGCCCTTCGCCGCGCAGTCGATGACCATCAGCCACGATCCCATCCGCCTCGACGGGCGTCCGGACCTCTATGCGGCCTGGCGTCAGTGGCAGCAGAGCCAGGAACGCCGCGACGGAAGCTGACCGGCGCGCCTGTCTGTGCGGCAACGCGCTTTCCTCCTTCACCCCGTGCGAGTAGAATTGGCACACGATGAGAAGGGGGCTGCGGTGATCGCAAGCATTCTCTCGTTGCCTTTCGCCGGATCGTCATGGTGCCCTCGTCGCTCCGGGCCGGTCCGTTTCGTGACTTTCCTCGGTGCCTTTCTTTTCGTCCTTGCCGCTGGCGTTCTAGCCCTTCCGGCGCAGGCCGATACCCGCCGCGTCGCGCTCGTCATCGGCAATGCACGCTATGACACCCTGCCGGCGCTGAAGAACCCGGCCAACGAGGTCGAGGAGGTGACGACGACGCTGCGGCGCGCAGGCTTCGATGTCATCGCCGGTATCGACCAGGACCGGTTGGCGCTGGAGGAGAGCATCAAGCGCTTCTTCCGCTCTCTCAACGGGGCGGATGTCGGGCTCTTCTACTATTCGGGCCATGCGGTGCAGCTGTCGGGCCGCAACTATGTGGTACCGACCGATGCCACCCTATCGACGGCCTATGACGTGGAGATCCAGACCGTCGATCTTGAGGCGATCCTCGACCAGATGCGGCGTACGGCGAAGACGCAGATCGTCTTTCTGGATGCCTGCCGCAACAATCCCTTCCGGGCCGAGCGCTACTGGGTAGCGGAGAAGCTGCGTCCGGTGGAACAGCGCCAGGGCCTTGCGGACATTCGCCCGGGCATCGGCACTCTCATCTCGTTCTCCACTGAGCCCGGCAACGTCTCCTATGATGGCGAGGGGCCGCTCAGCCCCTTCACGCAGGCCTTCACCTCCCGGGCTCTGACGCCCAACCAGGAAATCCGCTCGCTCCTCACGGACGTGCGCCGCGATGTCATCAAGGCGACCGGCGGCCGGCAGGTGCCTTGGGAGAATTCCTCGCTGACCGACCCGTTCTATTTCATCTCGCGCGACGTGGCACCGGTGGTTGCGCCGATGCAGCACGTCCAGGTTGCCGCCGGCAGCACCATCCGCGTGGGCATCCCCGAGCCGCAGACCTACCAGGAGGCGGACCTCAAGGTTTCCTTCGACCTTTTGCCGGAGCAGGGCCGGATCCTGCTCGACGGCGTGCCCGTCGCCGCTGCTGAGCCCTATCCGGCCTCGGCTCTCGGGCGGATCGTCTACCGCAGCGAGGGGGTCGCGCCCGGTTTTGTCGGCATTCTGGGCTACACGGTATCCAACCGCTTCGAGCAGTCGAGCCGCGGGCTCGTTGCGCTCACCGTGACGGACGCGACCGTCGCGCAGGCCGGAGCGCGCGATACGAAAACCGGGCCGACCCGCTCCGCCGAGGCCGAAGACGGCGCCGTGATGGAGCGCTTCGCCAAGCGCCTCGCGGCGCACAAGGCGCGCGTGCCCATCGGCGTCGGCCCCGTGCCGCTCGGCTTTCCCGCTTTCGAGGCACCGGCCGGTGCGGGCGAGCCCATCGTCTCGGTCGATGCCATTCCGCCCAAGGGTGTGTTGCGGCTCGACGGTAAGACGGTGCTCGCCGGGGCACGCATCGGCGCTTCGAGCCTCGCCCGCCTCGCCTACGAGCCGCAGATCGGCACGCAGGCCCAGGCCTTTTCGCTGACGCTCGGCCTGCCGAGGGCGGCGGGACGCGCGCCCCTGGTGGCGAAGGTCGCCGTCGAGCCCGTGCTGCACGCCTGCGACGTGCTGGCCGGCGAGCCGCTCGACCTTGCCGGCGTTACGGCCGGCGTCCTGCCCAACGAGATCGACGGGCCGAAGGCACTCGCCGCCTGCAACGAGGCGCGCCGCGACTATCCGCAGGTCACGCGCTTCCTCTACCAGCTCGGCCGCGCCCAATTGGCGAGCCGCGAGCGCGACGCGGCCTGGGCGAGCTTCGAGGAGAGCGCGGCGCGCGGCCATGTGCGCGCGCTCTACCAGCTCGGCTATCTCTACACGGTCAATGCCGGCCGGCCGATGGATCGGGCCAGGGCGAACGACTACTACAAGCGCGGCGCCGACCTGGGAGACCCCTACAGCGTCTACAATTACGGCCGGGCGCTCTTCTACGGCCGCGGCCTGCCGCAGGATGTGCCGGGTGGCCTTGCGATGCTGCTCAGGGCAGCCGAGATGGGCCACACCTATGCCATGAACGAGCTCGGCGCCATCTTCCTCTACGGCCGCAACATATCGCCGGACGAGGGCCGGGGCGTCGCGTTCTACCGTGCCGGGGCGGCGCGCAAGGACATCTATTCCTTCAACAATCTCGGCCTTGCCTATCTCGGCGGCACTGGCGTGCCGAAGGACCCGAAGCGGGCCTACGATTTCTTCACGGCCGCCGCCAAGGACGGGCATCCGGCCGCCCCCTACAACATCGGCCGCATGTACCGCGATGGCATCTTCGTGAAGCGGGATGCGGCGGCGGCGGCGCGCTGGTTCGAGCAGGCCGCCGAGCGGGGCGACACCTGGGGCGCATCGGCCCGGGGCGAGCTCGTTCTGGCCAAGCCGACGCCCCGCGACCGGCAGATCGCCGCGCAGTTCTTCGCCCTCGCCGTGGCGCTCGACCGCACCAACGGCAATACGGCGGCGCGGGAGCGCCTCACGCAGCTTCCCGCCGAGGCCAAGACGGCCGCCGCCCGCGAATTCGCCCGCCAGCTCGGGCGCAGCTTCGACGCAGGTGGCGGCGCACTCGACGACACCCTCGTCGCGCTCGCCCGCGACGCCTGGCAGCAACGCAATCCCCGGGTCGATCTCTTCTGACGGAAAGGAAGACGCAGATGTCCCACGGTGCCCCGACGAGCGTCGCTGTGGCGGCGTTATTGCTGATCGGCGCAACCTCCCTTCAGGGGTGCATGACGCAGCCACGCCCCTATGACACGGCGATGGAGCCCCGCACCTCCCGCACGACGACGGCGGCACCGCGTGGAACGCCTACTAGGGCTCGGGTCGTACCAGCCGCCGCACCTAGGCCCCAGTACTTCCCACCACCCGATTCCGGCAACGGTGGTAATGGTGGTGGCGGTGGTGGCGGCGGTGGTGGCTGGGGTTAATGTCCCGTCAGCACGATCTTGGCAGGCGGAACAATAAAGTTACGCGTATCGCGTCCTGGCCGGGCTTGTCCCGGCCATCCACGTCTTGGAGCCTGCGTACTGTTTCCACGTCGTGGATGCCCGCGACGAGCGCGGGCATGACGGCCTTGAGGTATAGGCGGGCGCTCCAGCTCGCCTGATAAGCCGTTGCCGGCCGCTGACGCCGGGCCCTCATGGCAGGGCCCGGCGTAACCTGCTCCTACCGATACCCGTAACTCGGCGAAGTCGGCATGGGCTGGCGCTGCGGCATCGGCTGGCGCGGCATCGGGCGATAGCCGCCGTCGTCGCCGCGCATGCGCGGGGGACGCGGACGGCCCATGCCGCCGAGGATGGCGCCGCCGATGATGTCGACCGCGATGGCCGGGCCGGGGTCATAGCTGCGCACGGGCCGCTCGACCCATACGGGCTCGGCGTAGTCGTCGACCGGCGTGCGGCGCGGCTTGGTCGTGGCCTTCTGCGTCTTCTTCGGTGCCGGCGCGGGCGTCGTCTTGGTCTTCGTGGGCTTGAGCGCGGGTGCCGGCGCGGGACATACGGCCGCCAGCTGCAGCCTTGCGCGTTCCGGCGCGGTGGCGGCGAGACGCGTGGCCGCCTCGGCGTGCGAGGAGCCGGGGAAGAGGCGCAGATAGAGGGCGAAGGCGTCCTTGGTGCCGTCGCGCACGGCCTCGGCCCAGGCCATCTCCTCCTGCCGCAGCGTCAGGATGCGGTGCACGCGCAGCGCCAGCACGTCGTCGGGATGGGCGGCGAGGAACAGGCGGTAGGCGTCCGGCGTGTCCCAGTAGAGGGCGGTGCGGAAGGCCTCCGCCGCGGTGTGCCCGCCGAGCGAGGCGGTCGTGACGTGGGCAGGGCCCGTCGAGCCGGTGGTCTCGACCGTGTCCGCCGCCGTCTGCAGCGATCCTTCGAAAAAGCTGAATGGCGTCGTCAGCGACGAGGTTTCCCAGGGCGTCTGCTGGCCGCCGGTGGTCTCGTAGACGGCGAGGCGCACCTGGCGGAACAGCTGCTCCACCGGCAGGCCCGGCTCGCGCACCAGCTTGAGGAAGGCGGCGGCGAAGGGGCTGTGCTCGCCGCTGCCGTCGGCCGCCGTCGCGCCCGGGGAGGTCGAGAAGGCCACGAGGGTGCCACCCTTCGATTCGATGCGCGCGAGACCTGTCTCGCCCCGCAGGGTGGCGTCGGCGCCATCGAGGAGCGTCAGCGCGAGGCCGCGCGCCCCGGCCGGGTTGACGAAGGGATTGTCGCGGCAGGAATCGAGGATGACGATCTTGGTGCGCGCTTTCGTGGCGTCGAGGCGCTTCAGGATGTCGGTGAGCGAGACCGACTGGCCGGGCACGTCGGCATCGGTGCGGGGCTTGACGTCAATTGGCAAGAGGTAGTTCGTTCCGGCAAGCTGGACGGCATGGCCGGCGTAGAAAACGACGGCTGCCGCATCCTCGCCCGCCGCCTCGACCTTCTTGGCGAAGGCATCGAGCGTCGCCTGGAAGGCGGGCAGGGTGGCGTCAGCGAGATGGACGACGTCGAAGCCCGCCTCCGTCAGGGCATCGCGCGTCGCCGCCGCGTCCCGCATCGGGTTCGGCAGCGCGGGGATCGCCTCGTAGGACGCATTGCCGACGACGAGTGCGACGCGCTTGGCGGCTTCCGCCGGCCATGGGGTGAGGATGACTGCAACGACGGCGGCGGCAAGCCAGTTCATGAGATGGCCCGGCCGCATCGGCCGGGGAGCCACGGCTGGACTGGTCATGGAAATACCCTCCTCAGCCTGCGAGACGGCGTCTCGCGCGCGCACCGGGCATCTCTTCACAGGCGGCAGGCTGTCGGCCTCGTCTCTTCCGGGCGATTTCGCCGCGCAGGCTGCCGCGCCTGCCTGCCGGTGCAGTCCGACGTTAGGCGGGTCTTTCGCCAGCTGCCGTGAGGCGGCGCACATGCCGGCCCGCCGACCGTTCCCGCCGGCTTCCCGTGCCATCAGCCCTCATCGTGCTGTTGCGCACCGCTGCCGGTCTCTTCGTCAGGCATTCTACGCCTGTCTCGACCAGAAGACACGACTTTCACCCCTCCGCCGCACATGGCGGAGGGTTTTCTTTTGCTCGTTCATCAGCGCCAAGCATAGGCGAAGGTGCCTTCTTCGATGAAGACCCGCGCCTCCGCGACCGCTCCCTTGCCAAGGGAACGCTTCAGGAACTCGCGCGAGAGGGCGGGCAGCAGCGTGTTGGTGATGACGTTGTCGATCATGCGCCCGCCGGATTCCGGGTCGCGGCACAAAGCGACGATATGGTCCACCACCTCATCGTCGTAGATGAAGGTGGCGCCGTGGGCCTCGTCGATGCGCCGCGCGATGCGGCCGAGCTGCAGGCGCACGATGCCGGCGAGCACCTCCTGCGACAACGGCAGGTAGGGAATGATAACGATGCGGCCGAGCAGCGCCGCCGGGAACACGCGCAGCAGCTCCGGCCTGAGGGCGGCGGCGAGCGTTTCCGGATCGCCCGCATAGGCCGCGTCCTGCCCGAGCTCCATGATGACATCCGTGCCGACGTTGGAGGTGAGGAGGATGAGGGTGTTGCGGAAGTCGATGCGCCGGCCGGTGCCATCCTCCATCTGGCCCTTGTCGAAGACCTGGAAGAAGATTTCGTGCACGTCCGGGTGGGCCTTTTCGACCTCGTCGAGCAGGATGACGCTATAGGGCTTGCGCCGCACGGCCTCCGTCAGCCGCCCGCCCTCGCCATAGCCGACATAGCCGGGCGGCGCGCCCTTCAGCGTCGAGACCGTGTGCGCTTCCTGGAACTCCGACATGTTGATGGTGATGACGTTCTGCTCGCCGCCGTAGAGCGCCTCGGCGAGCGCCAGCGCCGTCTCCGTCTTGCCGACGCCCGAGGGGCCGCAGAGCATGAAGACGCCGATGGGCTTGTTCGGGTTGTCGAGCCGCGCGCGGCTGGTCTCGATACGCTTGGCGATGATCTCGAGCCCGTGTGACTGGCCGATGACGCGCCGGTTGAGGATGTCCGGCAGCGCCAGCACGGTCTCGATCTCGTCGCGCACCATGCGGCCGACGGGTATGCCCGTCCAGTCCGAGACGACGGAGGCGACGGCCGCCTCGTCGACATGGGCGTAGATCTTGCGCGCCTCGGCTTCCATCGCATCGAGCGCGGCGAATTTCTCCTTGAGCATCGCGCGCGTCGCCTCGGCCTCGGGCTCTGTCTCGGCCTCCGTTTCCCCCTCTCCCTTCGGCGCGGCGAGCTTGTCGCGCAGGGCGTGGATTTCGGCGATGATCGCCTGTTCTGCCTGCCATTCCTCCTCGAGACGGGCGAGCTTTTCGGTGAGCGTGCCGATCTCGGTGTCAATCGCGGCGATGCGGTCCTCATCGGCGCTGCCGAGGTCGCGCTCAGCGACGAGCCCGGCCTTCTCCTTCTCGCGCGCAGCGATGGCAACGCGCGTGTCCTCGATCGTCGCGGGTGTCGTGGTCTGGCTGATGGCGACGCGGGCCGAGGCCGTGTCGAGCAGGCTCACGGCCTTGTCCGGCAATTGCCGGGCGGGGATGTAGCGATGCGACAGCTCGACGGCGGCGACGATGGCCGCGTCCGAGATGCGCACGCCGTGATGCTTCTCCATGGGGGCGAGGATGCCGCGCAGCATGTCGCAGCAGCGCTGAACGTCGGGCTCGTCGATCTGGATCGGCTGGAAACGGCGGGTCAGCGCCGGATCCTTTTCGAAGTATTGCCGATACTCCGCCCAGGTCGTCGCCGCGATGGTGCGCAGCGTGCCGCGGGCCAAGGCGGGCTTCAGCAGATTGGCGGCATCGCCCGTGCCGGCCGCGCCACCGGCACCGATGAGGGTGTGCGCCTCGTCGATGAAGAGGATGATGGGCTGCGGTGAACTCTGCACCTCGTCGATGACCGAGCGCAGGCGCTGCTCGAATTCCCCCTTCATGGAGGCGCCGGCCTGCATCAGGCCGATGTCGAGGGCGCACAGGCGCACGCCGCGCAAGGGCGGCGGCACGTCGTCGGCGGCGATGCGCTGGGCGAAGCCCTCGACCACCGCCGTCTTGCCGACGCCGGCCTCGCCGGTGAGGATCGGGTTGTTCTGGCGCCGGCGCATGAGCACGTCGACGATCTGGCGGATCTCTTCGTCGCGGCCGACGATCGGGTCCATCTCCCCCGCGCGCGCTTTCGCCGTGAGGTCGTGCGAGAAGCGGTCGAGCGCCGTGGTGCCGGCCTGCTCCGCCACGGCTTCCGCCCCCGGCGTACCGGCGGCCCTGAGGCCCGCGCCGTCGAGCGGGCGCAGGTTCTCCTCCTCGGAGCTGGCCCAGATGGCCCGATATTCGCTCGCCAGCTGATCGACCGGGATCTTGCCGAACTCGCGCGAGGCGCTCGTCAGGGCGCGGCGCAGTTCGAGCGACTTCAGCGCGCCGACGAGGATATGGCCCGTGCGGATCTGTGTCTCGCCGAAGAAGAGGGTGGCATAGTGCCAGCCGCGGTCGAGCGCATCGATGACGGCGTTGGACACGCCCGGCATCTCGGTTTCGTTCTTGGCGAAGCCTTCGACGACATGGCCGATGTCGGCGAGCAGCCGGCCCCGTTCAAGGCCGAAATGGTCGATGGTCAGGGTGATGTCGGCCGCGTCGTGCTGCAGGATGTGGAAGAGCCAGTGCGCCAGTTCGACATGGCGGTTTCCGGCGCCCTTGGCCTGGCGGAGGGCCTGGATGAAGGTCTCGTATCCAACGCGGTTCAGCTTGCCGGTGACTGCTTCGAGCGAAATGTCGGCCATGGGGCGCCCCCTTGCTATCGGGCGTTGATGTTGCGGGCGCGCCGCAGACGCTCGGCGGGGTGGAAGCGCGCATCCCGCCGCACCGTTTCGTCGGTCGCCGCCCAATTTGGAGCCATCCAGCTCGTCCAGCCGAGTTCGCCGGAGCGGCCGAGACGTACGGGCTCGACGCGGCCGGCGGGCAGGGCGAGTTCCACGTCCCAGTCGAGCATGTCGCCGAGGACGTGGAAAACCGCATCCGCCAGCATGGCCGAGCGGTCGCCACCGGGCAGGAAGCGGCGATAGTCGGCAAGGCTGTCCGTGAAAAGGTGGACGCGGAACTTGTCCTCGACGCTGAAGACGCTGGCGCCCACGAGTACATCGATGCCGAGGCCGCAGTGTTGCCGGCCAAGATGCGTGCGCTCATCTTTCTGGAAGACGAGGCGCGAGCCGACAAATTCTTCGATCTCCACATCGATGTCGAAGAGGCCGGCGAGGAAGCTGCGCAGCCGCGAAGCCGAGCGCGCCTGGGGCGCAAGGAGCCCGGCGAAGGCGAGCTTCTCGGCATCCGGCACCGTGTCGCGCCCGCGCATATGCGGGGAGGCGATGCCGACGGCCGCGCCGATATAGGCGCCGAAACGGTCGAGGTCGGGCCGGTCGTGCTGGGCGATGGGCCGCGCATCGGCCCAGGCACGGAAGAAGAGCTGCAGAAAGCGGTGGTTGAGGATGTCGAGGAATCGCGGAAAGGCGTCGTCATGCGCCAGGTGCCAGGCGTGCGCCTCCTCGGTCGTGGCAAGCGGCAGGGCGCCCTGCGGGCCGAGCAGGCCGAGGAACTTCACGAAGAGCCGGACACGCTCGCGGCTGTCGCGGTCGGCGCGGGCGAGCGTCGAGGCGGGGAAGTCGAGGTAGGGATCCTCTCCGAGCGCAACGTAGTCGTCGCGGCGGGTGGCGCTGTCGCCGATGCGCGGGCACTCGGGATGGTTGCGCTCGAGATGGCGCAGGACCGTAAAGAAGTCGAAGCGCCAGGGCTCGCGCCGAAGAGCGTCGAGAAAACGGTCCTGAGCCGCGCGGCTGTTTTCTGCGGCCGACAGTTCGACGGCATCGGCCATTGCGGTGCGCGGGTTCTCGTTCACGGCGGGCCCCCGGCGGTCACATCAGCGTCCTCGATCCGGCGCGCGGCGGCCCGCGCAGGATCTCGCCGCGCTCTGTCGAGAAGATCACCGTCTCGGTGAAATGGTTGAGCGTGACATATTCGGTAAAGAAACGGTCGAGCACCGTGCCGAGCAGGAAGGCGCCGCTGCCTTCGAAGGCCTTCTCGTCGAGCGTGACCGTGATTTCGAGCCCGCGTGCGGCACCGGTGCCGGCGCGCGCGCGCAGCCGTCGCACAACCGGCCGGCTGGTCAGCGAACGGATGCCGCGCAGCCTGCGCTCGGTGGTGCTGTCGGAAAGATCCGCGAAGAGCGACAGGATCTCGCGCAGTGCCTCCGCATTCTGGCCTGCGCCGTGGCGGACGAGACCAAGATGGTTGAGGCTGAGCATGTCGATAAGCCGCCAGGCGACCGTGCCGGTCGAGGCGTTCTCGCCGCGGCTCTGCCGGTAGGAAACGACGGGCTCACGCGGCGGCGTCGGTCCGGCGATGCAGAAGACGTCGAGTGCCACGTTGTCGATGAGCCGGAAGTCCGCCCCGCCTTCGCCGATGGGCAAATGCTCCGGCAGGTGGCGGTTGGAGCACAGGGCCCGCACGCTGAGCTCGGCGATGCTCTCCCCGTCGCCTGTTCCGGCCGGCTCGCCGAGCGTGATGAAGACGTCTGTGCCCGTGTAGTCGGATGGTGCGCCCCAGCGGCGCTCTTCGGCGGAGCGGCGACGTGGCAGCCGGCGGATGGTGTAGAAGGGGCCGCCGGGATGGCTGGCCGCGGCGGCAGAATAGAGCGGCCGCACCGGCACCTTCTCGCGCCCGCCCGTGTAATGGGCATGCACCTCCAGGATGCGGTGCGGCTCATAGTCGAGGTTGCGGCTTCGGTCCGGCACGACGTGATATTCATGCTGGTTCGGCCGGACGGGAATGCGCTCCGTCGTCTTCTCGAACAGGTTGATCGCCGGCACCGCATAGAGGGCGAACATGCCCGGCTCCACCGCCGCCGGAAGGCGCGTGTGCGCCTCGTCGAAGGCCAGGAGGAGGTCGAGCGACCTGGCCTTGACCTGCGGCAGCACCTCGGTGAGCCGCTTCACTCGGAAGCCGAGAAACTTGCGGGGGAAGAGGAAATATTCGCGCAGCAGCTCGAAGCCGCGGAAGATCCGCTTGTCCTGAGGCAGGAGCGCCTCGTCCTCGCCGAAGCCGACCGCCTCGAGGATGTCGGCCGGCATCGGTATGACGATGGGGTCCCCATAGGTGTCGAGATAGCGGAAATAGACCCCGGTGCAGTGGCCGAAGATCTGCTCGTAGAGCGCGATCGCGTCCGCCTCCGCGCCGAGGATGTGGATGGGAAGATCCGTCGTGCGGCAGCCGGCGAACCAGCCCGTGGGCTCCTTGGCATCCTTGTCGGCCGGCTCGTCTTCGCGCCGCGCGGCAAGGCGGTGGGAGAGGGTGAGCCGCAGGCCTGCTGCCACGTCGGCCCCGCCGGCAGCGCCGAGCGCCTGAAGGCTCGCGGGATTGGCGATATATTCGGCCGCCGCCACGTCGAAGGGCCATAGCGTTACGTCGGCGGCGAGCCGGTAGCGGCAGGTCACGCGCCGGTCGCGCTCGCGGTAGGTTGCATCGAGATAGGCGCCGCGGCGGATGCGGCTGCCGTCACGCAGGCCCGGGTCGGAATAGGGCGGCACGATCTTCGCCAGCATCGCAGAGGGCGTCGGGGCAAGATAGTTCGGTACGAGCTGCTCGATGAGGTTGTTGGTGAACTCGGGAAACTCGTGCTTGAGTTTCAGCTGCACGCGGGCAGCAAGGAAGGCGGCGCCTTCGAGGAGCCCCGCGACCATCGGGTCCATGCGCTCGGCGACGAGCCCGCCGAGGCGTTCGGCGATGCCGGGATATTCCTCGGCGAATTCGCGCGCATGCTCGCTGAGCACCTGAAGCTCGCGATTGTAGAGCGCGAGAAACTCCCTGTTCATCGGCAGTCCGTTCCTTTCCGGTCGCCCTGTCGCAACCTCAGCGGCGGGCGACGACCACCTTGCCGGTGTCGAGCTCGACGTCGGCGACGAATTCGACGGAAGCGGCCAGGGGCTCGCAACCGAGCGCGGCCGCGATGAGGAAGCGCACGCGCAGCGCCGCGGCATCGACGCTGTCGTCGCGTACGACCGTCAGGGAGTCGCGTGCAAGGCGAGGCTCGAAGCGGGCAAGCGTCTCGGCAATCTCGGCGCCGATGCTGCCGACGGAGAACTCGTCGATCGAGCGGCGCACGAGATCCGGCCGGCCGTAGTTGAGGATCGAGCAACGCACGTGCTCGGCGGCGTCGAGCGGCAGCGAGGACGCGAGATTGACGGTGTTGAGAAGAATCTCGAGGTCGCGGATCACTTCCTGCCTGAGTTTCGGATCGGTGATAGCGAGGCGCGGGGCGCCGCGCCGCCCGGCGACGATGCGCTCACCCGCCTCGTCTCTCAAGTCGAGCTTCTTGCGCGCGTCGCGGGCCGCATGCGCCTCCCGGAATGCGTACATGAGCGGCGGGCGCAGCCTGTCCTTGCTCTTCGGGTTCACCATGGAACCTCACGCATCCTGCCCGGTATCGTCGGAAAGGCGCGGGCGCCGCCATCAAGGCGGCGCTGCCGGCCAGCCGCCGCTCTAGGCCGAGATGTTCTTCTTCGCATCCCACTTGAACTCGACCGGGGCGCCGAGAGAGCCGTCGGCCTTCTGTTCCTTGTAGGTCATCTTAACCTTGGCGAAGTTGAGCGCCAGCTGCTCCATGGGGATGCTCGACTCGGCGCCGTCGTGCCCGGCCGTGTTGATGGAGGAAATGATGATGTCCTCGAACTCGTAGACCAGGTACTCCTCCTGCTTGCCACCCGCCTTCCTCACGGTGAGCTTGCCCTTGGGGATGTGCTCGCCCTTGGCGCATTTGAGATAGAGCGTTGGGCTCGCCTTGTTCATCCTCATGGTGAAGACGATGTCCTGCAACTGCACCTTGCCGGCGCCGGCGCCGCCACCGTAATGGGCGGTGCCCGACTGGCTGGCGCCCCAGGAAAACGACAGAATGTCGATTTCCTCCTTATGCTTGTCGTCGTGCGATTCGCCCTTGATGCCGTCAAGCTTCAGAAAGTAGTCGACTGATGCCATCGTAGGTCTCCAACGGTTATCTGCAGCCCGGCTCGACCCTAGACACTGAAGGCCCTCGCTCTCGCGTGCCGCCACTGCGGCATCGGGCGGACCTTGTGCGGCAGGGCCCCGGCCCTGCCGTCGTTGTCAGGCACCTTTCACTGATTAACAGGTGCCGGAAGGCGGGATACGAGACTCAGGCCGACATCCATGCCTTCGAGCTGGTAGTGGGGCCTGAGATAGAATTTCGCCGCGTAATAGCCCGGGTTTTCCTCGTTCTCGAAGATGTCGATGCGCGCGTCCGCGAGCGGTCGCCGCGCCTTCGTCTCTTCTGTCGAATTGAGGGGGTCGCCGTCCACATATTCGAAGATCCAGTCCTGCAGCCACTTCTTGAGCTGCTCCTTCTCCTTGGTGGATCCGATCTTGTCGCGCACCATGCACTTCAGATAGTGCGCGAAGCGCGAGACGGCGAACATGTAGGGCAGGCGCGCGGAAAGGTTGTCGGATGCCGTCGCCTCGACCCCGTTGGGCCCGAAATAGGTCTTGGGCTTGTAGAGCGACTGGGCGCCGATGAAGGCCGCCTTGTCAGTATTCTTGCGGTGGACCAGCGGGATGAGCCCGGCCTTGGCGAGTTCGGCCTCGCGCCGATCACTGATGGCGATCTCGGTGGGGCATTTGAGGTCGACGCCGCCGTCGTCCGTGGGGAACGTGTGGGTGGGCAGGTTGACGACCTCGCCGCCCGACTGCACGCCGCGGATGCGCGTGCACCAGCCATATTCCTTGTAGGCGCGGTTGATGTTGACCGCCATGGCATAGGCGGCGTTCATCCAGGCGTATTTCTCGCCCTTGTGCCCGTCCGTCTCCTCCTCGAAGGCGAATTCCTCGACCGGCTCGGACTTGGCGCCGTAGGGCAGGCGCGACAGAACGCGCGGCAGGCAGAGCCCGACATAACGCGCATCGGGGGAATCGCGCAGCGATTTCCAGGCCGCATAGTCCGGCGTGTCGAAGATCTTGCCGAGGTCGCGCGGATTGGCGAGTTCCGTCCAGGCATCCATACCGAGCAGCGTCGGATCGGCCCCGGCGAAGAAGGGCGTATGGGCCGCGCCCGCGATCTTGCTGAGGTCGCGCAGCAATTGCACGTCGGTCGGCGTGTGGCTGAAGTGATAGTCGCCGATCAGGCAGCCGTAGGGCTCGCCGCCCAATTGACCGAACTCGTGCTCATAGACCTTCTTGAACAGCGGGCTCTGGTCCCAGCGCGCGCCGGGAAAGAGGCGCAGGTTGCGGTAGATCTCGTTTTTCGAGATGTTCATCACCCGGATCTTGAGGGTCGCGTCCGTCTCGGAATTGAAGACGAGATAATGGAGGCCGCGCCAGGCGCTCTCGATCTGCTGGAACTCCGGCGCATGCAGGATCTCGTTCATCTGCGCCGTCAGCTTCTCGTCGATGCGCGCGATCATGCTCTCGATGGTGTCGAGCACGTCCTCCTGGATCACGCTGGTGTCGGCGAGAGCCTGCTGCACCAGCGTCGCGACGGCATTCTCGACTTCCGTCGCCGCCCGCTCGGTGCGGGGCTTGAAGTTCTGCTTGAGGATTGAAGCGAATTCATCGGCATCGCGCGTCGTCACGACGGCTTCGTTCGCCTGCCGTTCGGGTCCAGCTGCTGTGGCCATGGCACCCTCGCCTTACTCTTGCGCTTCGCTCTTGGCTGCCTCGCTCCCGCCCGGCGCGGAGGCGAGCCGCTCCTTGAGGGCGAGCATCAGCTGCGGATCGGCCAGAAGGGCCTTGATCTGGTCACTCGCCGCCGCCTTCCCGTCCATGTAGCGCAGGAGGTTGGCGAGTTGCTCGCGCGCCGCGAGGAGCCTTGCGAGCGCCGGCACCTGCCGCGCGATGGCGGCCGGACCGAAATCCTCCATCTTGCGGAAGCGCAGGGTGACGGAGAGCGCCTCGCCATCTTCAGTGCCGAGCCTGTTGGCGACCTTGAAGGACACGCCCGGCTCGATGGCCGCCATGCGCTGATCGAAGTTGTCCATGTCGAAGTCGAGGAAGTTCCGGTCCGCGATGTCGGGCTTTTCCATGCCGGCGTCGTTGCCGGACAGGTCTGCCATCACGCCCATGACGAAGGGCAGCTCGATCTGCCGCTCGGCGTCGTAGGGATCCTCGTAAGAAATGTGCACGCGTGGCGCGCGGTTGCGACGGATGAACTTCTGTCCGGAGTCTGCAGCCATCGGATATCCCCTTCTGCGCGTCAGCGCGTCCGTCAGGGCGCAATTACTCGGATTGCCCACGGGCAACTCGACGAGCCAAGAAGAGCAACGTCGTTTTCGCAAGCACGGCGTCAGTCTTCGGCATCGGATGACCTTAGCTGATCCGATAATACATCTTTTAGCAGACCGAGGAAATCGCGCTGTGCGAGCCCGCACGCGCGCTCGGTCAGGAGCGGAATGGGGCTCGAGGGTTCCGCAGCGCGGTAATATGTGCCGACCGCTTCGATGAGCGTGAGCGCCTCGCGCCGGCTCGTCGCCGCCAGCTGCGGCCGCGGCCCGCCGGCGTCGTTCGCGGACGGCGCCGTTCCCGGAACAGTCGCGGCTTGTCCCCTGCCCGGATCTTCGTCGCCGTCCTCGCCGCCCATCGCCAGAGAAGCGGCCTCGTCCTCCAGGGGACCGCCGTCGTCCGGCAGGAGGCCGGCCAGGCGCTCCAGCGGCAGTTCCAGGACTTGGCGGCTGCCGATTTGGAAAGCGGCCCGATCGGCGAACTCCGGCATCAGGATGCGAACCACGTCGGCGAAGGATTTGCCGATCAGCTCTCGCGCAAGGCCGACAAGGAGGATGGCCGGGTTCGACGGTTCCGCGCGGCGGAAATAGGCTGCTGCTGCGGCGAGCGCGGCGGAGGCTTCGTGCGGCGCGGCGATGACCGCAGTTGCCGGACCGGGGCCGGCGAGTGGCCGCGGCGCCTCGCTCGGCGAGTTATCCTGCGCCTTGGTGGGCGGAGCGGACCCGGCACCGGGATCCCGCCGGGCAACGGCCTCGTCGAGAAGCTTGAACATGGCGTCCGCCAGGGGTGACAGCCGCTCGAAGCTCACCGCCTCCGCGGCGCCGACATTCTCCAGCGTCACGAGGCGGATGCCCGCGAGTGCCGAACGCAGGACGGCGAGGGCATCGCGCGTCGAGACGAGGTCCGTCAGAGGCGTCTCGGTGAAGGCGGCCTCGATTGCGGCGACACCGGGAGCGTCCTCGCCGTCCCGCGGTTCGGCGACGCCGCTTGCCACGAGGTGGCCGCGATAGCTGATCGCGCCGAAGCGGCGGCTGTGGGCGATTGGCACATGCTGAAGCGGCATGACCACCGTCGGCATGTCGTCGAGGGTTTGCAGCGCCGCGCAGCGCAGCGTGAAGTCGCCATCCTCACCGGCGGGATGCACCTCGCCCCAGCGCTCCGTTAGCAATGAGGCGATTCCGGCGAGGCAGGCAGCAAACTGGTCGAGATCGCGGTTGAGGATGAGGAGCTTGGCCAGCAGCACCAGGAGGCGCAGGTCGCGCGTGCCGGCGAGCAGGCCGGCGAGAGCCGAAATCTCCGCCGGGATGTCGATGCTCCCCCTGTCGAAGGGTACGAGCCGGCCCTCGGCGTCGTGGCTGAGGAAGGAGGCCGGCAGCAGGCCCTCGAGGCGGGCGACGAAGTTCATGTAGTTGGCATCGCCCGCGAGCTCGAGGTCAGGCCCGCAGGGCGCATCCTGCGAGACGGGGGCGGTGAGGGTGGAAAAGTCGATCTCCGGCATCGGCGGGCGAAGTTCCTTGCGAGGGGCCACCGAAATGCCGGAGATCGCGGCTGCAGCTCTTGCCGAGCGGAGAGCGTCTTCGCCGAAACGGACCTTCGGTTCTTCGCCGGCCGGCGTCCATTTCGGCGGCAAATGCTCTAGCGGATCTCCAGGCGCGTCTCGACGCGCCGGTTGGCGGCATCATAGGGGTTGGCCGTGCGCGGCCGTGTCTTGCCATAGCCTCTCGCCGTCAGCCGCGAGACGTCGATGCCCTTCTCGGTGAGATAGCGCACCACGGAACTCGCCCGGCGCTCCGACAGGCCGAGATTGTAGGCCTCGCTGCCGGTCGCGTCCGTATGCCCCTCAACGAGGAAGGTGGCGGTGGCGAGCCTTTGGTCGTTGAGCGCCTTGGCGAACTCGTCGAGGTTGCGACGCGCCTCGCGCGTCAGCACGTCGGAGTTGTAGTCGAAGGTCACGACGAGATCGAAGGGCTCTACCACCGGCTTGGCCGGGGCGGGCTTGCACTCGGCCTCGGTGCCGATGCACAGCCCGCGGGTCGCGCCGAGCTCCGGTTGCGGCGCGAAGTGCCGGATGATGTCGTTGGCATTGTAGGCTGTCTGCGCCGTTGCCGTTTGACAGAGGGGAACAAGCAACGCAAGCGCGAATACTGTAGGGACCTTGCTGCGCATGGGAGCACACCCGGTCTTTGACTGCTCGACGATGCTCCCATTTTCCTATATTGTCAAGTTCCGTACGTGCGCCACAACACGCGTCGAAGGCTGATCCATGAGCACCGATCTCAGTCAGGCACGGCGTATTGCTTCCTTCAAGACACCACTAGGCGACGATGCATTCGTCTTAACTCGCTTCGATGCTCGTGAGGGGCTGAGTGAACTATTCGAATACAGGATAGATGCTCTGAGTAAGCAGCGAAGCGCCAATCTCGAGCCATTCCTGGGCGAGAAGTGCTCCGTCAGCTTCCGGTTGCGCGACGGCAGCGAGCGGCATTTCAACGGCATTGCAGCCGAATGCCAACGTCTCGACGTGCGCGAGCACGAACAGGTCTACCGTTTTGTGCTCAGGCCCTGGTTGTGGCTTCTGTCTCAGAAGGCGACTTGCCGGATCTTCCACAACAAGCGTGCACCCGAGATCATTTGTGACGTTCTCGACAAGGAAAGGGGCGCCCGCTACGAGTTGCGTCTGTCGGACGATTACCAGTTGATGGATTATTGCGTCCAGTATCGGGAGAGCGACCTCGACTTCGTGCAACGCCTCATGGAGGAGCACGGGATTTACTATTACTTCAAGCATACGGCCGACGGGCACACGCTGGTGCTGGCGGATTCCCGATCGGCGCACGAGGAACTGCGCCCCTCGGCGGCGCGCGGCGGGGCGCCGGCTGACGGTGCCTTTCCCTTCCTGCCGCGCGGGATGCATGATCAGCGTCAGTGCGAGCACCTCACGCATTGGCTCAGCGAGCGGCGTCTGCGAACCGGGCGCGTCGAGCTCAACGACTACGACTACACGAAGTCTGGCGCCGACCTGAAGCGTTCCAGGGAGGAGGGAGCCGCCCGGGCCAGGGCCTACGAGCTTTACGACTATCCCGGTCGCTACACCGATCGCAAGGACGGCGAACGCTTCGCCGAGATCCGTGTGCAGGCGGCGCAGGCGCAGGACGACAAGCGCCATGCCAGCGGCGATGCCGTGAGCCTCTATCCCGGGGCTCTGGTGCGCGTCGGCGAGGTGCCCGGCGAGAGCTACAAGGGCGACTATCTCGTGACCAGCGCCCGGCACGGCTTCTCGACCGAGGCCTACCGCTCGCAGGCGGGCTCGGGCGAGGACGAGATCTACAGCGGCTCCTACGAATTCCTGCCGACCGAGCGCCGCTTCCGCGCGCCGCTGGTGACGCCGCGGCCGGTCATCACCGGCCTGCAGACGGCCAGGGTCGTCGGCGAGAACCGGGAGGAGGGCGAGGAGATCGACGTCGACAAGTACGGCTGCATCTATGTCCAGTTCCACTGGGACAGGGACGACAGGACGACGTCGCGCCGCGTGCGCGTCGCGCAGATGTGGTCGGGCAAGGGCTGGGGCGGTCAGGTCATCCCGCGCATCGGCCAGGAGGTCGTCGTCGCCTTCCTCGAGGGCGACCCGGACCAGCCGCTCGTCGTGGGCACGGTCTACAATGACGAGCACGACCTGCCCTACGAACTGCCGGCGAACAAGACCGTGTCGGGCCTCAAGTCCAACTCCACGAAGGGCGGCGGGGGCTACAACGAGCTGAAGTTCGAGGACAAGAAGGGCGAGGAGGTCGTCACGCTGCACGCGCAGAAGGACCTCGCCTCCGTGATCCGGCACCAGGAGACGCGGGAGATCGGCTGGGACCTCAAGAAGCCGACCGGCGATTTCGCACGCAGGACAACCGTGAAGAAGGGCGACGATCATCTCGACATCGACCAGGGGTGCCTCTACGTCACGGCGAAGCTGAAGATCCGCTTCAAAGTCGGCATGAGCACGATCACGATGGATCCGACGGGGGTGACCATCAAGTCGCCGACCGTGACGGTGAAGAGCACGAAGACCAGCGTGAAGGGTGACGCGACCGTCGTCATCAAGGGTGGCATCGTCCAGATCAACTGAGGCCGGCCATGCAGCGGGTGCGCTTTCCCACGGCGAAAAGCTTGTTCGAGGCCTTTCCGGAAGCGGGGGAGGACATCGCCGCCCCGCCTACGGAAGAGCCGCCGCTCACCTTCGCCCGCCGTCTCGCAGCAGGCGAGACGCCGGAGGAGGCGATCACCTTCTGCGCCTATCTCCTGCCGCGGCGCGAGGCGGTCTGGTGGGCATGCCGGTGCGTCCGGGCGCTTGTGCCGCAGTCGGCCGGAGAGGAGGCGGCAGCGCTCGCCGCCGCCGAAGACTGGGTGCGCGAGCCGGAGGACGGGCGGCGCCGCGCCGCGCTCGCCCTCGGCTCGGCCGGCGACCACGGCCGCCCGGCCACCTGGGCGGCGCTGGCAGCGGCCTGGTCCGGCGGCAGCCTGGTGGAAGGGCACACGGTGCCGTGCCCGCCCCACCTCACCGCCAAGGCGGCGCAGACTGCCGTCCTTACGGCACTGGCACATGTGGATGCGCACGAGCGCGGCGGCCAGATCGCGGCCTGTCTCGAAACCGGGCTGTCGCTGCTGACGCCCGACGGCGAGAGGCGCTGAGCCGATACAACCGGCGCGCAAATTGGTCTAGGATCGGCAGGCGATGCGACGTGCGCGGCGCCGATGCGAGGAGGGCGAGCCCGGCGATGGCCCTGACGCTCACGATCGAGAACATGGCCAGCCTGCCCGACGGCGGCCCGCTCAGCGTCTCCGTCTCCGGCCCCCGCGGGCTCGATATCGGTCGCGACCAGCACCTCGACTGGACCCTGCCGGATTCGACCCGCACCGTCTCCGGCAAGCATTGCGAAGTGCGCTATCACGACGGTGCCTACTGGCTGACCGACGTGTCGACCAACGGCACCTATCTCAATGGCTCGGGGCAGCGCATGCAGTCGCCGCACCGGCTGCGCCATGGCGACCGCATCGAGATCGGCGACTACATCATCGCGGTCGCGCTCGATGCGACCGAGCCGGCGTCGCTGCCGGCAGAGGAAGCCCCCGGACCGTCTGCACGCGCGACCGGGTTCTGGAACAGCGCGCCCGATGCCGCCCCCCCCGCGCCGCGGCGCGACTTCCAGCCGGCGCGCGAGTTGCGTCCCGTGCGGCCGGATTTTCTCGACTGGGCGGTCGAAACGCCCGATGTCGCCGCGGCAGGGGGTGGCGCTGGTGCGGCAGGGCCGGCTCCCGCCCGTAGCGGCGTCCCTGCCGGCGAGGATCTGTCCTGGGCGGCGGCGCCCGTGCCGCAGCCACCGGCCGTTGCGCCCGTGCCGCCCGTCCCGACGCCGCGCCGGCCGCCGGCGCCTGCAGCTGCCAATCCGTGGAGCGAGCCGCCGGAGCCGTCGTCCGCGCCGCCCCCCGCACAGGAGCCTGCGCGTGCGGCAGAGCAGGGGCCGCCACCAGCGGTGCCGTTTCCTGCCGCGCAAGGCGCCGATTTCCTCGCCCGCTTCGCGCGCGGCGCCGGCCTGCCCGAGGAGGCGCTTGCCGGCCGTGATGTGGGCGAATTCGCGGAGCATCTCGGCGTGCTCATGCGCCTCGTCGCCGACGATCTCAAGCAGTTGCTCGCCGCCCGCGCCGAGGGCAAGCGCCTTGCCCGCAGCGCCAGCCAGACGACGATCCAGGCCGTCGACAACAACCCGCTCAAATTCTCGCCAACGGTGGACGATGCGCTGCGCCGGATGTTCGGGTCGCCGGAGAGCGGCTATCTCGATGCGCGGCAGACGCTGGCGCAGAGCTTTCGCGATCTCAAGATCCACCAGGTGAAGACCTATTCGGCCATGCAGCATGCGTTGCGCCTGCTGATGGAAGATCTCGCCCCCGAAGCCATCGACGAGGCGACCGGGGATGTGGGGATCGGCGGCCTCATCGGCTCGCGCAAGGCGCGGCTGTGGGATGCTTATGTTGCGCGCTGGCAGGCGAAGACGGCGCCGCACGAGCATGGCCTCGTCGATGCCTTCATGGTTTATTTCGCCGAATGCTACGACAAGGGCAGACGGGGCGGCTGAAGCGCGTCCCTTTGTGGGCCTGCAGTCAGGACCGGCCGAGGATCTCGTCCATCTTGTGCGGCTGCAGTTCCGGTGGCACCTCGTCGAGGCTCGCCTCATAGCGCATGAGGATGCGAATCTGATCGTGCACGTCCCATTGTGACTGGCCAGCTTCCGCGATTTCCTCCAGATTCACGATATTGCGCTCGATGTCGTAGACGGGTGAGGGCACCGATGGGCGCGATCGCTTCTGCTCCTCAGCGGCCGCATAGGCGGCGCGGGCGCCAGGAACCCACAGCGTGCGGTAGGCCTCGGCAATGTCCTGCCGGAGCGGAGCGTGGCCACGCAGCACGTATTCGGCGGCGGCGCGGAAGGCCTCGGTCAGGCCTTTGTTCTCGGCGGCGCTGTCGGCCTTGTTGAAATTGGCGGGCAGGGCGCGCACCTCGGCGAAGAGCGACTGCAGGGTGCGAGCACGGGTGATGTCCTTGAAATAGAGCCAAGGATAGCGGCCGTCGACCATGACCTGCCCTGGCAGCACGTGCGCCGCCTGGCGTGGGCGCCGTTCGCGGAAATGCTGCCACCGCGCCTCTTCGCATGTGACGCGGGGAAGGGGCGACAATGCCAGCGAGCGGTTCTGCGCATCGCGCAGCAGCGCGAGCCAGCACAGCACCTTCACGACATGGCCGTTGCGCGTCTCGGCATGGGATTTCGCGAGCCGCGGATCGCTCCCGAAATGCTCGACGGTCTGATGCGTGAACCGCGCCGCCTTGGCAGCCTCACGATCGGGAACCCTGCGCATGGCCATCGTGCTTCTCCCTTGCCGCGGCCCCCGCAGTCATCAACCTTCGTTCGCGCGGCCCCGCCGTGCGCCACGGCACGCGTTACGGACCGATGATGACGGTCGGCAGACCCATGGCGATCTTGTTGGGCGGGCCCACCGCCTCAACGATGGTGTCACCCATGCGGCAGGCTGCGAGATTGTTGATGAGCACCGTCATCGAGCCGTCAACGACGACTCCCGGTCCATGCGGCGGGATCGGGAGCGGTGTCGCGCACAAGTGAATGTCGGCGCCGCCAGCGGCTGCGGTGATGGTCGATCCCATCGCCGTGGCGGCGGCGGCCTTGGCCGCTTCTTCCGCGGCCTTGGCCGCGGGGGCGCCCGGCGTGCCGGCGGCGGCGATCGTCGCGGCCTCGGCAGCGCGGATGGTCGCTTCCGACGCCGCCTTGGCCGACTGGATGGCGGCCGCGGCTCCGGCGGTGACGCCGCGCCAGGCCGGCAGGCCGCCGATGAATACCGTGGGGCTGCCCGGCCCAGGCGACAGCAGGCCCGGCAGAGGATGGAGAACCGGGTCTGTGACCCGCGCGGCGAAACCTTTCGGCATCCGGCGATCCCCGACAAATGGGCTTCAGGGCTCGTGCGCGCCCGCACGTCAGTCATCTTGCGCCCGGGCCAACGTGCGATCAAGCGCACTGCTTGCGCGACGACTTCGGCCGGCCCCGCGACAACCTGCAGGCGACAGGTGACGACGGGGCGGGTGCAGTCTATACTTCTTCGGCGAGACCGGCGGGAAAGCAAATGTCCTGGTATAGCAAGGTCGTTTGGTCGGAAGGTCTCTTCCTGAGGCCGCATCACCTGCAGCAGAGTGATCGTTACCTCGAAAATCTGGTCGAGAGCCGCATCCGCCATATCACGCCCTATCCCTGGGGCTTTTCCGCGCTCGAAATCGACCGGGATCTCGCGCAGCAGAGCAAGTTCGGCCTGCGCCGGGCGAGCGGCGTGATGCCGGATGGCACGCCCTTCAGCGTGCCCGACAACAGTCCCTTGCCTGCGCCGCTCGACGTGCCGGAGGATGCCACCAAGCAGGTGGTGTGGCTGTCGCTGCCGGTCGCCGCGCCCAACACGCGCGAGATCGAGGACGGGGAAGCCGACAGCGCGAGCCGCTTCGTCTTGGCGAGTGCGCTAATGATCGATTCCACCTCGCCGCTCAGGGTGGAGGAACAGATCGATGTTGCCTATCCGCGCCTCGCCTATGAGCTGCGGCGGACGCCGAGGCCAGGCTTTGTCAACCTTGCCGTGGCCCGTATCGTCGAGGTGCGCGACCGAGCGGTGATCTTCGACGAGAAATTTGCGCCGCCGGTGCTGACGTGCAGCGCCCATCCGGTGGTGGACGGCTGGATCGACCGCGTCATCGGCTGGATGGACAACAAGCTCGAGGAACTCGCCCGCTATGCCGCCGACCCGACGGCGGGCGGCGGCCTGCAGAGCGCCGACTATCTCATCCTGCAACTGCTCAACCGGCACATCCCGGTGCTCAAGCACTTCCGCCGCTCGCGCTATGTCCATCCCGAGCGCCTCTATGAGGAATTGCTGCGCATGGCCGGCGAACTCGCCACCTTCGTCACAGCCGAGCGGAGAGCGCGCGACTACCCGGCCTATGACCACGACGATCTCGAAGCGGTCTTCGCGCCGGTCATTCGCGACATCCAGGACTTCCTCAGTGCCCAGATCGGTCGCCGCGCCATCCGCCTGGAGATCGTTGAGCGGGCGCCCAACGCCTTCACCTCGACCATCCGCGACCGGGCACTGTTCCGCAACGCGACGCTGGTGCTGGAAGTGGCCGCGCAACGGCCGCTGACGGAAATCCAGAACCACTTCCCGCATCTCTTCAAGGTCGGGCCCAACACCAAGATGAATGAGATCGTGCATGCCCATCTGCCGGGCGTGCCGCTCATCCACCTGCCGACGCCGCCGCCGCAGATCCGGGCCATCACCGATCATGTCTATTTCTACCTCGACCGAACCTCGCCGCTGTGGCCGGAGTTCAGCACGGCGACCTCCATAGGCATGCATTTCTCCGGTGATTGGCCGGGCCTCGAACTCGAGCTCTGGGCGGTACTGGAGGGACGGCGATGAGCGGCGACGACGGCAGCCCGCGCGATCCCTTCGGGCGCAGCGAACGCACCATCATCCGGCCACGGCCGGCGGGGCGCGGCCCGACGCCGCCGCCTCTGAGCGCCGGGCCTCCATCGGCTAAGCCTCCACCGCCTTCGGCATACCAGCCTCCCGGGTCGAATGCAGACGATGAATGGGTCGCCGCCGTCCCGCCGCCGCAGGCCGCTGGCGGGGAGGGGCGGGCCCTTGCGCTCGTGCTCCGGCGCGAGCAACTTCTCACCCCGAACGACAATCCCCTCATGCGGGCCGCCGGGCCGCTTCTTCTCCTTCTCGGCGAATTGCGGGTGGGCACGCTCAGGGCGCCCTACGCGCAGCTGATGGAACAGGTGGCCGACAGCATCTCGGAATTCGAGCGCGACGTGCGCGCAGCAGGTCTTCCCGCGGACGAGACGCGCGTCGCCAAATATGTGCTTGCGGCCACCGCCGACGACATTGTCCAGAACATTCCCGGCGAGGATCGGCATGTGTGGACGCAGTACAGCATGCTGAGCCGCTTCTTCGGCGAACGCGTCGGTGGCGTGCGCTTCTTCGACGAATTGGAGCGGGCGAGAGCCGATCCGAGCGTCAACTACGCCCTTCTCGAGCTCATGCACGCGTGCCTTGCTCTGGGCTTCCAGGGCGTGCACCGCACCTCGGCCGGCGGAGTGGCGGCGCTGCAGCAGATCGAGCGCAGTCTCTACGAGACGCTGCGCCGTGTGAAGCGGGCGAATGAGGAACTGTCGCCGCGCTGGCAGGGGCAGGCCGTTCCGGCGGAGGCGGCTCGCCTTCGGGTGCCGGTGTGGGCCGTCGCCTCGCTTGCCGGGGTCGTCCTTCTCGGTCTCTTCCTCCTTCTGCGCAGCCTACTCGGCAATGATGCCGAGGCCGTCGCGGCATCGCTCATCGCCGTCCACCCGACCTCCGAGATCGGCATCCAGCGGCGCGTCTTCTCGGCGCCGCCGCCTCCGCCGCCCTCCGCCCAGGCGAGCCGACTGCAGCAGGACCTCCAAGGCGAGAAGATCCTCGTTCAGGAGAGCGGCAACAAGGTGCTCATCCGCATCTCCGACCTGCCGCTGTTCGCGCCGGGGCAGGCGATGGTGCGCGACGAGTTCAAGCCGCTTCTGGCGCGCATCGCGGCGGCGGTGGAGAAGGAGCCGGGAACGGTCAAGATCGTCGGCCACACCGACAATGTGCCGATCCGCACCGTGCGCTTCCCCTCCAATTTCGTACTGTCGCAGGAACGGGCGAAGGCGGTCGCCGACATCATCAAGGCGCAGCTCACCAATCCGGGCCGCGTCGCCACCGAGGGCAAGGGGGCCGACCAGCCCATCGCCTCCAATGCCACGGCGGACGGGCGCGCCAAGAACCGTCGCGTCGAGATCCTCATCGAGCGGAGCCATTGACGTGCCATGCCCGCAGCAGACGCCAGAGGGACAAGCAGAGGCCGCCTGACGCTGGCAGGTGCGCTGGCGCTCGGCGCGACGCTCGCCGGGCTCGTGGCCTTCGGCCTGCTGGTGTGGCTGGCGGGGCCGCTCCTCGCCTTGGGCGAGATACGGCCGCTGGAAGATGCCTGGGCGCGTGCCGCGCTCATCGGCATCGTCGTGCTCACCGTCGCAGGGCTTCTTGCCTGGCGCCTCTACCGGCGCCGGAAGGCGAGCCGCGAGCTGGAGGAGGGGATTGCCGCCAAGGCGACGGAGGAGAGCGACGCCGAGGCCCTCAAGGAGGGGATGAAGGATGCGCTCGCCACCCTCCGCCAGTCGAAGGGCGGCAGCGGCGACTATCTCTACGATCTGCCATGGTACCTCATCATCGGCCCGCCCGGGGCCGGCAAGACGACGGCGCTGATCAATTCCGGCCTCAAGTTCCCCCTCGCGCGCGGGGGCACGCCGCAGGCGGTCGCCGGCGTCGGCGGCACGCGCTACTGCGACTGGTGGTTCACCGAGGAGGCCGTGCTGATCGACACCGCTGGCCGCTACACGACGCAGGATAGCGACGCCAAGGGGGACCGCGAGAGCTGGCTTGCCTTCCTCGATCTCCTCAAGGAGAACCGGCCGAAGCAGCCGATCAACGGCGTCCTCGTCGCCATCAGCGTCGAGGATCTCCTGACCGCCGGCTCGGAGGAGATCACCGCCCATGCGGCGGCGATCCGCAAGCGGTTGATGGAGCTCAACCAGCGCCTCGGCGTCGATTTTCCCGTCTATGCGCTCCTGACCAAGACCGATCTCGTCGCCGGCTTCCGGGAGTTCTTCGGCAGTTTCACGGAAAGCCAGCGCCGCATGGTCTTCGGCCATACGTTCCAGACCGGCGACAGGACGCGCAACATGATCGCCGACGTGCCGGGGGAATATGACGCGCTGATCGCCCGGCTCAACGAGCTGCTGCCGGACCGCCTGCACGAGGAGCCGACGCCCCAGGCGCGGGTCGCCCTCTTCAGCTTTCCGAGCCAGATGGCGACGCTGAAGCGGGCGGTGGTCGACTTTCTCGACCGCGTCTTCGAGCCGACACGCTATCATGTCAATGCGACTCTGCGCGGTTTCTACTTCACCTCCGGTACGCAACAGGGCACGCCGATCGATCAGCTCATCGGCACGCTCGCGAGAAACTTTGGTGCCGAGGCCGCGGCGGGCGCGGCCTATTCGGGTCTTGGCAAGAGCTATTTCCTGACGGATCTCTTCCGCAAGGTCATGCTGGGCGAAGCCGGCTGGGTGTCGACGAATCGTGCCGCCGTGCGGCGCGCGCGGATGCTGCGGGCGGCCGCCTTCGGCGTGATCGCCGCCGCCGTCGTCGCCGCCGGCGCCCTGTGGTGGCTGAGCTACAGCAGGAACCGGGACCTCATCGCCTTCTCCGGCAATGCCGTTGCCGAATATCGCGAGATCGCCGCGCCCGTGCTGCGCGAGACGACGGTGGTGGAGCGCGACTTCGGCAAGATCCTGCCGCTTCTGCACAAGCTGCGTTACATGCCGGCCGGCTACGCCCAACGGGACGAGGCAACACCGCTTGCCGCCACCTTCGGCCTCAGCCAGCGCGAGCGCCTGCAGTCCGCCTCCGAGACCGCCTATCACGCCGCGCTCGAGCGCATGCTGCGCTCGCGCCTCATCTTCCGTCTCGAAGAGCAGATCGAGGCCAATCGCAACAACCCGAGCTTCCTCTACGAGGCGCTCAAGGTCTATCTGATGATCGGCGGCCAGGTGCCGACCGACGCCGATTTCGTGCTCGCCTGGATGCGGCGTGACTGGGCGGACAATCTCTTTCCTGGCGCCGCCAACGCACGCGGCCGCGAGGCGCTGGAGGAGCACCTCCTCGCCATGCTGGAGCTCGAGACGGGCGAGGCGACGATTGCGCTCAATAACGCGCTCATCGAGGACGCGCAGCGGACGCTGGCGCGGATGAGCCTCTCCGAGCGGGCCTACGAGCTGCTGAAGTCGCAGGCGCGCGGCCAGAGTCACAAGGACTGGGTGGTCGCCTTCCGCGGCGGGGCGGACACCGCCCTCGTCTTCGAGGGCACGGGCGGCGAGGACCTCGAAAGCATCCGCGTGCCCTATTTCTATACCTACGACGGCTTTCACGAGGCTTTGATCGCCCGCCTGCCGGACATCGGCGCGCAGGTCGAGCGCGAGCGCTGGGTGCTCGGCCCCGCCGGCCAGCAAGCGGCGGTGGCGACGCAATACCAGACGCTCTTCCAGGATATCCTGCGCCTCTATACGCGCGATTTCGTCGCCGCATGGCAGCAGGCTTTGCTGCGCCTCAAGCTGCGTCCGCTGACGGCGGACAAGCCGCAATATGTCGCACTGAGCGCGGCTGCGGCTGCGACCTCGCCTATCAAGCAATTGCTCGAATCGATCCGCGACGAGACCAGGCTGACGCGCGAGCGCCCGGCGGCGCCTGCCGATAGCGCCAGCAACGGCAAGGCAGCCGCGATGGCCATCGACGCGGCAGCGCGGGCTGCTTCGCAGCTTGGCGGTTCAGTCGGGCGCATCGGCTCTGCGGCCGGGCGCGTCGGTTCCATCGCCGGGCAGGCTGGCGTCGGCCAACGCGTGACTGGCGGGGCGGCCGGCCCGGCCCCCATCTCCTCCGATGGCCAGGCGCCCGGCGCCAATATCGAGGCGCTGTTCAAGCAGTTCCACGTGCTCGTTGATGGCGATCTCGGCCGCCGGCCGGTCGACCAGTTGCTGCAGAGCCTCAGCGAGATCAACCAGAACCTCGCCGTCTCGGCCATCAACCCGGCCCAAGCGACGCAGGCCAACAACGCGCTCGTGCCGCAGATCGCGGTGCTGCGGGCCACGGCCTCGCGCTTTCCCGCGCCGTTCGACCAGATGATCCGCTCGGCGGCGGGCGATTTCGAGGGTGATGCGGCCGGCGCTTCGGTGGTCAATTTGCAGCAGGCGCTCGCCGATCAGGTGACGCGCGTGTGCCAGCAGATCGTCACCAACCGCTATCCCTTCGTGCGCGGCAGCGGGCGCGAGGTGCCGCTTGCCGATTTCGCACGCCTCTTCGCCCCCGGCGGCATCATGGACCGTTTCTTCAGCCAGAACCTCGCATCCTATGCCGATCAGTCCGCCGCCCAATGGACGTGGCGGGGCGACAACCGGGTGGCGCAGTCGCTCTCGGCGGCGACATTGCGGGAATTCCAGCGTGCGGCGCAAGTGCGTGACGCCTTCTTCCCCACCGGCGGCAATATGCCGTCCTTCACCATGGCGGTGACGCCGCTGACGCTCAGCGGCGATGCGCAAAGCGCCCAGCTGGAGATCAACGGCACGGTTGTCGCAAGCCAGCAGGGCGTCAACACGCCGACCAACGTCAACTGGCCGGGCGGCGGCATCGGCCGCACGTCGATCACCCTCGGCGGCGGCTTCTTCAGCGAGGGAGCACGGCTGGAGCGGCAGGGCACGTGGTCCCTCTTCCGGCTGCTTGATGCGGGCTCCGTCCTGCGGCGCGGCGACAGCATCGTCGCGAGCTTCCTCGTCGGCGGCCGCGAGGTGTCCTACCAGTTCAACGTCGGCTCGCTGCTCAACCCGCTCGTGCTCCCGGCGCTCCGGGAGTTCCGCTGCCCGACGGGGCTGTGACATGCGCCTCGGCCTCTTCGGCAAGCTGCCGGCCAAGCGGGACTTCGTCGCCACCGGGCTGCCGCGCGACCTCATCGGCCTGTGGGAGAAGTGGATGGAGGGCGGGCTATCGACCAGCCGCCTCAGGCTCGGCGCGGGCTGGCAGGAGGTGTTCCTGAAGGCGCCGCTGTGGCGCTTCTGGCTCGGCGCCGACCTCTGCGGCGCGACCGTCGCTGGCGTCTTCATGCCCTCCGTGGATGGGATCGGCCGCTATTTTCCGCTCAGCGTCTTCGCCGTGGCGGAGGCGGGCGAGGCCTTTCCCCCGCCCGAGCTCGACCCGCAGGATGGATGGTTCGCTGGGGCCGAGGAACTCCTGCTCTCGGCGCTCGCCGAGGGCGCCACCTACGAAGGCCTGCTTGCCGCGCTCGCCACCTTGCGCCCGCCGGTCGCGCACCTTGCGCTGCCGCCACCGGAGGGGATGATGCGCCTCGCCGATGGCAGCGTCGCGATCAGGGCGCCGCTTGCCGCCCTGCCCGAGACGCTGGCTGCCCTCCGTGTCGAGGATTATGCTCGCGCCTATGCCGCTGCCAGCATGTGGTGGACGGCAGGCGGACCCGGCTTTCCTCCCCTGCTGCTAGTGGCCCGGCGCATGCCGGACCCGCATCTCTTCGCCGGCATGCTGACAGGCGCCTTCGACCGAGCCATTGCGTGACGGAGCCGCTACCGATGCACCAGATGGCCGCAACGTTCGAAACCGGTGCCGCCACTCATACCGGCAAGGTGCGGAGCCTCAACGAGGACCGTTTCCTCGCCCGGCCGCAGGCCGGCTTGTGGGCTGTGGCCGATGGCATGGGCGGCCACGAAGGCGGCGAAATCGCCAGCGCCGCTCTCATGACTGTGCTCGAAACCATCGGCGCGCCGGCATCGGCGCCCGATCTCCTCGCTCGCCTGGAGGATCGGGTGCTGCGCGCCAACCGGCAGCTCCGGGAGATGAGCCGCCCGCGTGGTGGCGTTCTCGGCACGACGCTCGCGGCGCTGCTCGTCTTCGACCGCGATCAGGCCTGCGTCTGGTCGGGCGACAGCCGCATCTATCGCGTGCGCGACGGCTCCATCGCGCAGCTCACGCGCGACCACAGCGAGGCGCAGGAGATGGTGGACCTGGGGCTCCTGACCGCGGACGAGGCGCGCGTCTGGCCGCGGCGCAACGTGATCACGCGGGCCATCGGCGTTAGCGATGAGCCGGAGCTCGAGATCCACCAGGGCCGGGTCGCGCCGGGGGACATCTTCGTTCTGTGCAGCGACGGGCTTACCGCCCATGTTGCAGACGAGGAGATCCTCGCCCATGTCGCCGGCGCGCCGCCGCAGGTGGCCTGCGATGACCTCATCGCGCTGACGCTGGAGCGCGGGGCGAGTGACAACGTCACCGTGGTGGCGGTGCGCTGCATGCCCGGGCCGCGGGCGGGAGGCTAGCCATGGACGAGAAGACGCGCATCGCGCCGGCCCGCCAGCGCATCGTCGCGGGCACGCGCCTCAACGACATCTACGAGATCGAGCGGCTCGTCGCGGTCGGCGGCATGGGCGAGGTCTACAAGGGCCATGCCATCCAGACGGGCGATGCGGTCGCCATCAAGACGATCCGGCCGGATCTTGCCGAGAACGAGGCGGCCATCGCGCTCTTCCGCAAGGAGGCCTCGGCGCTGCACGAGCTCTATCACGAGGCCATCGTGCGCTATTTCGTGTTCTCGCGCGACCCGGTGCTCGATCTCACCTATCTCGCGATGGAATTCGTCGACGGGCAGGCGCTGTCGGAGCGCGTGAAGGCGGGGCCCCT
The DNA here is from genome assembly GCF_001418005.1 of Chelatococcus sambhunathii. GTDB lineage: Bacteria > Pseudomonadota > Alphaproteobacteria > Rhizobiales > Beijerinckiaceae > Chelatococcus_A > Chelatococcus_A sambhunathii. Next base: position 76,851 of record NZ_LIOL01000010.1, read on the forward strand.
CAGCTTTGCCGAGGTCGACCTGCTGCGCCGCCGCGTCGCCGCCGGCCTCGCCGCCGCGCACGAACTCGGCATCATTCACCGCGACCTCTCGCCCGACAACGTCATCCTGCCCGGCGGCAACGTGGGGCGCGCCAAGATCATCGACTTCGGCATCGCCCGCTCGACCAGGCTCGGCGAGGCGACGGTGATCGGCAGCGGCTTCGCCGGCAAGTACAACTATGTCTCGCCCGAGCAACTCGGCCTCCACGGTGGGGACGTCGGGCCGAAGTCCGACATCTACAGCCTCGGGCTCGTCTTGGCGGAGGCGCTCCTCGGCCGGCCGCTCGACATGGGCGGCAGCCAGAGTGCGATCGTGGAGAAGCGCCGGGCCGTGCCGGATCTTGCCGGCATCGATGCGCGCATGCGGCCGCTCATCACGCGCATGCTGCAGCCACGGCCGGAGGAGCGGCCGGCCTCCATGGCCGAGGTCGCCGCCTGGCAGCCGCCGGCGGAGAAGGCCCCTGCCGGGCGCCGGCCGTTCGTTCTTGCCGGGCTCGCCGGCGCCGCGGCTGTTGCGGTTGCGGCCGGGATCGCGGGTATGCCGCTGCTGCAAGCGTTGCTTGGTCCGCAGCCCGACGAGCGCAGGGTCGAAGCGCCAGTGCTGACGCCGGCATCGCGTCCTCCGGCCGTGGAGGAACGCGCGACACAGGGCGAACCGCCCCCCCTTGTCCCGGACAAGGGCACGCCGACGCAGCAGGAGACTGCGACAGGACCGGTGCCGCAGGCCGCCGTGCCGGCCGCGACAGTCACGCCTCCCGCTTCGGCGGCAGAGCAGTCTGCGCCCCCTGCCGCGCCAGGGCCTCCGGCAACGGAGATGGACGGTACATCTCAGGAAGCGCCTGCTTCGACCCCGGCCCCGGCGCGGACGCCGCCCCTGACCGGGCCGGCGGATGCGCGGCCGGAAGCAGCCGGTGCCGATCCGCCGCCGCTGCTTCCGGGCCCGTCTCAGGGCAGGACAGAGGTCGCCGCACGTCCGGCACAGCCGGAGCTCGTTCCCACGACGCCTGCCGTGACGGCGCCCGCGCCGGCCGGGCCGGTGCCGCGCATCGCCGAGATCACGCGCTATATCGACGAATACAGCGGCGGGGACTGCTTCTTCCTCAATCCCGTGGAGGTGAGCGCCAATGCCGCGCAGGTGGAGGGCTACGGCGCCGCGACGCAGCCCTTCGTGGCGTTCGACGAGGCCTTCCGGCAGGTCAACGGCTTCGAGGCGCAGATCAGCCTTCGGCAGGTGACGGGGGCGCAATGCCCGCTCGTCGCCTTCCTGCGCCAGATGGGACCGCTGCGTGGGGAGCCGCCGCGGCTCGACATCGCCGCCTTCAGCCTGCGCAGCGGCGAGACGCTGAGCGGCACGGTCGCCGGTACGGACGGGCGCGAGGTCACGGTGCTGCTCGTCTCCGACGACGGCTATGTGCACAACCTGGCGAGCTTCCTGAAGAAGGACGCCGAGGCGCTGTCCTTCAGCCTGCGCGTCGAGCGCACCAGCGGCACCGGGGCCCGGCCGCAGGTGGTGCTCGCACTCGCGAGCCCGGCGCCGCTCGCCACGCTTGCGGGCGGCAAGACCCTGGATGCAGCGACGCTCTTCCCGCTGCTTTTTGCCGAGATCGACCGGACGGGCCAGAAGGTGGGCGTCGCGGCGAAGTACTTCAGGCTGGAGGAATAGGCCTCAATCGACGCGTTTGCCCGGCGCCGGCTCCACGGCCGCCTGGATGCGCTTGACCTCGCGGTAGCGGGCGAGGCGCACCGAGATCATGGCCTCGAACTTCTTGTGCACTTCGGCGAGGGAGAGGGTGCCGCCGGCCTTGTCGTAGAAGATTGGCCGGTTGGCTTCCGCGGGCTTGGGCAGGAGCTCCGCGGCCACCCGGTCGGGCGCGCCTTCCATGGCGTCGATGAACAGCTCGGCACCGCCCGGGCCGAGGAAATGGACGAGATAGACCTCGCCGCCGGTTAGCGGCCGGCCGATGCGGCGTTCGATGCGCAGCGTGTCGCGCTTCAGCATCTCGGCGGCCAGCAGTGCCGAGAGATAGGGCTCGCGGCGCAGGTCGAGGATGCGGGCGCGCTCGCCGGGGTCGGCGACGACATGGCGCCGGTCGACGCGCTGGATGAGCGCCGCCTCGCCGGCGAGACCGTGCTTGGCGCCGAAGTCCTTCACCACACCGAGCCAGGTGCTCTCGATGAACTGGTAGAGGCCCGTTGCCGAGGAGGTCTTGGCCTTCACCTCGGTTGCGAAACTCGATTCCTTGTCTGCGACGGCCATGAGCAGGGAAGGATCGGCTCCGACCACGCGGGCGGCGCGCACGATCGTCTCGACGAGGTGGCGGCGGATCTTGATGGGGCCGAAGGTGAGGATCTGGTTGGCGTTGCCGGGGGAGGTGACGATGGGGTCCGCCCGCTCCTGCGGCACGATGGTCGGCTCTTCCTTCTCGATGAAGTCGACCGCCTGCTGGGCGGCGGCGAGATCGTCCTCGACGGCGGAGAGCAGAATCGAGGGCGGGGTCGGCGCCGCGACCAGCGCCGGCGCGCTGTCGGACGGCACTGTGGCGCTTTCCTGCCGCAGCGCAAGCACGGCGGTGCCGATGGCCGCCACGACGATGAGGCCGCTCGCCGCGGCAACGAGATGATGACCACGAAGGCGCGCCCGCACGGGCGCCACGGCTTCCTGCGTTGCCAGAGCGGAGGGATCAGCAGTCGGTGATGCCGCTGCCGCGCCGCCGTCTCCCACGCGCTTGGCTATGGCAACGTACCATCCGACGAGGGGGCCGGCGGCGTCCGCGGCCGCGAGGCGCTTCAAGGCGTCGTGCATGTATCGTGCGGTGCCAGCCGGGCAGCCGAGCCGGCGCTGTAGAGCCCGTGCCGAGGGGCCGCCGTTGCGACCGCTGCCGAGCTTCACGGCGAAGAACCAGTCCGACAGTGCAATGCGCAGCGGCTCGAAGGGCGTGCCGACGCAGGGGTAGAGGGCGTGTCCGCAGGCGCGGCAGGCGAAGGCGCGGTGCTTCACGTCGCGCACGAAGCCGCCGTTCCTGCCGCAGGCCGGACAGTCGATGGCGGTGCCGCCGAAGCGCAGCGCCATGATGGTGTCGAGACAGGCGCTTTCCGGGAACGCTGCCCGGAACTGCCTCAGGGCGTCGTCCATGTCTGCCGTCCCCGCCCCTCTCTAAGGCGGCGGTGTCCCCGCTTCTTCTTCCTATTCATAGCACAGGAGGGGCGCCGACGGGTGCCGGCGCGCACGTGCGGCCCGCTTCCGCCGCGCGCCAAAGGCCGCTACAACCGGCAGGCGACATGGGCGTGGTGATGGACCCGGGCGACAAGGGGATGGTGGCGACGATGGCCGGCCAGTCCTGCGAGATCGGCATCCTGTTCGGCGACATCTCCGGCAGCACGCAGCTCTACGAGGTGCTGGGGGACCGCGCCGCCCTCGCCGCCATCGAGGGATGCCTGCGCGCTGCCACAGGCGTCGTCACGGCGCACGGCGGCGCCGTCGTCAAGACCATCGGCGACGAGTTGATGGCGGCCTTTCCCGATCCTGCAGCGATGTTCGATGCGGCGCTCGCCATGCAGCGCTGCATGGAAACCCAGGCAGGGCCCGAAGGTGCGAAGCGGCTCGCGCTGCGCATCGGCTTCCACTACGGGCCGGCCATCCGCACCGGGGCCGATTATTTCGGCAACACGGTCAATGTCGCGGCGCGCATGGTGCAGATCGCCCGCGCCGGGCAGATCATCACCAGTGGCGACCTCGCGGGGCTCCTCCCGCCGGCGCAGCGTGCGGCGACGCGGGAGCTGACGCGCTTTTCTGTCAAGGGTAAGAGCGAGGCGACACGCATTGTCGAAGTGGTCTGGCAGGAGAGCGGCGGGTTGACGGCCGTCGACGTGCTGTCCCGCTCGCCCCCCACCGTCCTGCGGCCGCTGCTGCAGCTCGATTGCGCCGGCATAGTGCTCATTTTCGAAGGAGAGCGCGAAGTGACCCTCGGGCGGGACGCGGGCAACGACCTCGTCGTTGCCCATGACCGGGTGTCGCGCCGGCATGCCACGCTCGGGCTGCGGCGCGACCGGTGGATGCTGACCGACCACAGCACCAACGGCAGCTTCATCGCTTTCGACGGCGAGCCGGAGCGGCCGCTGCACCTCGACGCCATCGACCTGCACGGCGCCGGCACCATCGGCCTCGGGCAGCCGGCGGCGCTGGGCGGGGGCGTGCGCTTCTCGGTGCTGCTACGCCGCCGGTGACGGCGCCGCGCGCCGTATTTACGCCCACTCTCCCTTGCGGAAAACGGGGACGCGGGTGCCGTCCGTCTTGATGCCGTCGATATCGATCTCGTTCGAGCCGATCATCCAGTCGATGTGGATGAGGCTCTTGTTGCCGCCGCGGGCGGCGATCTCGTCCGGGCTCAGCGCGCCGCCGCCCTCGAAGCACTTGGCATAGCACTGGCCAAGCGCGATGTGGCAGGCGGCGTTCTCGTCGAAGAGGGTGTTGTAGAAGAGGAGCCCGCTCTTCGAGATGGGCGAGGAATGCGGCACCAGCGCCACCTCGCCGAGGCGACGCGCGCCCTCGTCGGTGTCGAGCACCTTGCCCAACACCTCCTCGCCGCGGCTCGCCTTGGCCTCGATGATGCGCCCGCCCTCGAAGCGCACGGCGATCTCGTCGATGAGCGTGCCCTGGTAGGAGAGGGGCTTGGTGCTGACGACGCGACCCTCGACGCGCAGGGCGTGCGGGGTCGTGAACACCTCCTCGGTCGGGATGTTCGGGTTGCAGGTGATGCCGTTCTTCGCCGTCGAGGCACCGCCGTGCCATTCGTGGCCGTCGGCGAGGCCGACGGTGAGGTCGGTGCCCGGCCCGGTGAAGTGCAGCGCCGCGAAGCGCTCGCCGTTGAGCCAGGTCGTGCGCAGCCTGAGCGCCGCGTTGTGCGCCTCCCATGCGCCGACGGGGTCTTCGCCGTCGACGCGCGACGCGGCGAAGATGGCTTCGGCGAGGCGCGCGACCGCGACGTCCTCCTCGTCGCCGGGGAAGACCTGCTTGGCCCAGGAGGCGGTCGGGTAGGCGATGATGTTCCAGTTGATGTCGAAGCCGGCGATCTTCTCCAGCGCCGGCTGGTAGGCGAGCGAATTGGCCTTGTTGGCGCGGGAGACCTTAGCGGGGTCCTGACCGGCGAGCAGCATGGGGTTGTCGCCCACGATGGCGAGGCGAGCCGTGTCGGCGGTGAAGGCCTTGGCGACGCCCTCGTAGAGCCAGACCGGGGCGCGGTCGAAGCTCGCATCCTTGGCGAAGCGGTAGCGGGCGAGCGTCAATTCCTCGTCGGACAGGATGGGCGTAACGAGGCCGGCACCGGCCTTGTAGGCGTGCTCGGCGATGCGCCGCACCAGCGGCAGGGCGGCGACCGGCGCGGTGAGGAACAGGTCCTGCCCCTCGCGCAGCTGCAGGCCGACCCTGACAGCGACCTCCGCCAGCCGGTCGAGCTTCACGGGGTCGATCGATGCGACGATGGTGCGCTGGTGTGTGGTCATGAGATGCCCTGCCTGCGAGAAACCTGTGCGCATCGATATACGCTTGCCGGCCGCGATCACAATGGCGAATGCCGCCTTTATGGCTCAGGAGGGCATGCCGCGCGTCGCCTTTTCCGCCGGATAGAGCTTGCGGAAACGCGCCAGCCGTTCGGCATAGCCATCCTGTCCGCGCGGTGAAAAGCGTTCGCGCAGTGGCGGCTTGCGGCAGATCTCCGCCTCGCTGCCGGCCCCCGCTGCGAGCATGCCGAGCCGCGCCGCGCCGAGCGCCGCGCCCGCCTCGGCCCCCGCCGGCAGGTCGAGCGGCAGGTTGAGGATGTCCGCCAGCATCTGCCCCCAGAAGCGGCTGCGCGAGCCGCCGCCGACGAGCATGCAGCTATCCAGCCGCGCCCCGGCTTCGTCGAGCACGTCGAGGTCGTCGGCGAGGCCGAAGGAGACGCCTTCGAGCACGGCATAGGTGAGCGCGTCCGGCCCGTGCTCGGCCCGAAGGCCAGCGAAGAGGCCGGTGGCGTCGGCGTCGTTGTGCGGCGTGCGCTCGCCGGTGATGTAGGGAAGAAACAGGGGCGCGTGGATGCGGTTGCGCTCGCTTTCCGCAAAGCGCTCCACATCGGCGAGCAGGCCCGCGATGTCGCCGGCGCGGCCGACGAGGGTCGCGACCCAGGTGAGCGCCGAGGCCGCGGCGAGGGTCACGGCCATGCCGTGCCAGCGGCCGGGCAGGGCGTGGCAGAAGGCGTGCAGCGTGCGCTCGGGCAGGGCGGTCAGCCGGTCGGTGACGACGAAGAGCACGCCGGAGGTGCCGAGGGAGAGGAAGCCTTCGCCAGCGCGCGTCGCACCGATGCCGACGGCCGAGGCGGCATTGTCGCCGCCGCCGCCGGCCACCGGCACGCGCCGGCCGCCAAGGCCGAGGAGCGCCGCCGTGTCGGCCGAGAGGTGGCCGGACAGCTCGGAGCCCTCGACGAGCTCGGGCATATGGGCGCGGGTGAGGCCGCAGGCCTCGATGAGCACGTCGTCCCAGCGGCGGGCGTCGACGTCGAGCCACAGCGTGCCGGCCGCGTCCGACATCTCCGATACGTAGCCGCCGGTGAGGCGGAAGCGGATGTAGTCCTTCGGCAGCAGCACCTTGCGCGTCGCCGCGAAGACGTCCGGCTCGTGCCGGCGCACCCACAGGAGCTTGGGGGCCGTGAAGCCGGGCATGGCGATGTTGGCGGCGCGGCGGGTGAAGTCCGACACCCTCTCCTGCAGCTCCCGGCATTCGGCGGCGCAGCGCCCGTCGTTCCAGATGATGGCCGGGCGCAGCACACGTCCCTCGCCATCGACGAGCACGGCGCCGTGCATCTGGCCCGAGAGGCCGATGCCGGCGAGGCCCCGCCATGCCTCGGGCGCGGCGTCCCGTACTCTGGCGGTGGCGGTAAGTGTCGCCTGCCACCATTCTTCCGGATCCTGCTCCGACCACAGCGGATGCGGTCGCGAGATGCCGACCGGCACGGTGGCCTCGGCGATGGTCGTCTGGCTCTCGTCGAGCAGCAGCGCCTTGACCGAGGAGGTGCCGATATCGAGCCCGAGATAGGTCGGCATGGAGATCTCCGATCAGATGGCGCGGCCGGCGCCGTCGAAGAGATAGGCCTGGGCAGGATCGAAGCCCGCGCGGATGCCCTCGCCCGGCGCGAGCGAACGGCGGCCCGGCACTTGCAGGATCAGCGTCTCGCCGTTGCCGGTCTGCGCATAGAGCTGCGAGGTGGCGCCGAGGCTCTCGGCGAACTCACCGCGGAGGGCGAGGCATGCGGCCCCGCCGTCGCCCACCGAAAGATGCTCCGGCCGCAGGCCGAGCACCACGTCCTCACCCGGCTCGACCCTCGGCGCATGGCGCGTGGGCAAGGTGAGGTCGGCGGCGAGCGCCGGGTGCCGCACGGTGACGGCGCCGCCGTTCACAGCCGCGACGGAGACCTTGAGGAAGTTCATCTTCGGCGAGCCGATGAAGCCGGCGACGAAGATGTTGTCGGGGCGCTCGTAGAGGTCGGCCGGCGAGCCGATCTGCTCGACCCTGCCGGCGCGCAGCACGACGATGCGGTCGGCGAGCGTCATCGCCTCCACCTGGTCGTGGGTGACGTAGACCATGGTGACGCCAAGGTCGCGGTGCAGGCGCGCAATCTCGACACGCATCTGGCTGCGCAGCTCGGCATCGAGGTTGGACAGCGGCTCGTCGAAGAGGAAAAGCTTCGGGTTGCGCACGATGGCGCGGCCGATGGCGACGCGCTGGCGCTGGCCGCCAGAGAGCTGGCGCGGCTTGCGCTGCAAGAGGCTCTCGATCTGCAGGATGCGCGCGGCCTCGGCCACGCGCCGGTCGATCTCCTCCCGCGGGGTCTTTGCCATCCTGAGGCCGAAAGAGATGTTGTCGTGCACGCTCATGTGCGGGAAGAGTGCATAGGACTGGAAGACCATGGAGACCTGCCGCGCCGCCGGCTCCGTGTCGGTCACGTTGGCACCGTCGAGGTAGATGGCACCCTCACTCACCTCCTCGAGGCCGGCCACCATTCGCAGCAGGGTGGACTTGCCGCAGCCGGAGGGGCCGACGAAGACGACGAACTCGCCGCGCTCGGCGGTGATGTCGACATGGTCGATGACCGTCGCATCGCCGAAGCGCTTCACGATCTGCTCGAGCTTGAGAAAGCTCATGTCGGGCGGGCTCCTTTCATCTGTCTTGGCCGGAGGCGGCAAGAGCCTTCGCCTCCCGCTCGATGTCGTTGCGGAAGGCGAACAGCTTCAGATAGACGCCATAGGCGGCCTCGTGCGCGGCGCGCCAGCGCGGGTCGGGGGCGAGGCTCTCCTGCGCCGGAGCCATGGCGTCGAGCGCGGCGAAGAGATCCTGCTGCAGGCCGGCCCCGACGGCAGCGACCATGGCCGTGCCGAGTAGCACCGGCTCGGCGCTGTTGCTGAGGACGAGCGCGGCATCGCCGAGCGCGTCGCGGTAAAGCCTCACCATGAGCGGGTTGCGCAGGTGCCCGCCGGAGAGGGCGACGCGATCGAGCGCATAGCCGTGGGCATTGAGGTGCTCGATGATGTGCCGGGCCTGCAGGGCGAGCGCGCGGGCCGTGGCATAGTAGGTTTCGAGGAAGGCGCGGCGGCTCGTATCCTCGCCGACGCCGACGAGGATGGCGCGCACGCTGCCGTCGCCGAGCGGCGCGCGGTTGCCGAGGAAGTCGGGCACGAGATGCCGGCGCGCGGCGAAAGCCGGCCCCTCTGCTTCGAGGAAGGCGAGGATGTCGCGGACTGCGGCCGCATGCGCATCGGCCGAGGCACACCGCGGCCCGCCGGGATGGTGGCCGAGCACAGCGTCGAGTGCCGCGCCGGCGAGCGACTGGCCGGCCTCATGCATCCAGTAGCCTGGAAAGACCGCGTCCCTGAACGGACCCCACACGCCGGAGATGCGGCGCTCGTCGGGCGCGAAGGTCATGTAGCAGGTGGACGTGCCGCCGATAAGCGCCACCGTGCGGTTCATGTTGCCGGCAAAACCGCGACCCAGGACGCCGAGCGTGCCGGCCTCAGCGTCGATGAGGCCGACAGCGACGGGAATGCCGGCAGGCAAGCCCAGGCGGGCGGCGACGGCCTCCGTCACCCGGCCGTGCCGGTGGCCGACAGGTAGCGGCTGGGCCGCGAGTGCGCCGAGCTGAGGCAGCCGGCCGAGGCCGAGGCGCGCGAGGAGGTCGTGCCGCCAGGGCTCGGCATCGGCCGGCAGGTAGGCCCATTTGCAGGCGAGGCCGCAGAGGGAGTGACGGTCCTCGCCCGTCGCCCGGCGGGCGAGTTCGTCGCACAGGTCGCGGGCGCCGGTGACGCGAGCGAAGGCTTGCGGGTCGCGCCGCGCCAGCCAAGCGAGCTTCGGCGTGTGCATTTCTGGCGACATGGAACTGCCGGTATAGGCGAGCAGCCGGTCGCCGCTTGCGCCGATCTCCTCGGCTTCTGCCTCGCCACGGTGATCCATCCAGCAGAATACGTCCGCCTCGCCGGCGAGCGGCGGCGGTCCTTCGTAGGAGAGCGCGAGGGAGGAGGTGGCATCGAAGGCGAGGGCGGCGACCTGTCCGGCCGCCTCCGTGCCGGCCGCAACGAGACAGGTCCGGATCGCCTCTTCTACCGCCGTCCAGATGTCGTCCATGCGATAGACAGCATGATGCTCCGCCGGCCGCAGCAAGGGGAACTCCCGTGCAGCGGTGGCGAGGAGACAGCCGGCGAGGTCGAACAGCCCGGCGCGAGCCGAAAGGGTGCCGACGTCCACGGCGAGCAGGAGTTGCGGGGCGGACGTCATGGCACCTTCTCCAGTGGCATGCCGAGGATCGCGCGGGCGCAGTCCTCGTCGGTGACGAGGCGGTTGACGTAGCCGCCCGACAGGATGGCGTGCACGACCGGCGCCTTGTTGAGCCCGCCCGAGGCGAGGATGGAGCGCGGGACGACCTTCAGTTCCTGCGGCGAGAGGGCCATAACACACTGGTTGAGATGATGGGCGATGGGCCGCCCGTGCGCATCGAGAAAGGTGCCAAGGAGGTCGCCGATGGTGCCGGCAGCCTCGAGTGCCTGCTGGTGCTGGCGCACGGTCTGGGTGGTGGCGAGCAGCGAGTGGCTGGAGACGTCGCCGCAGGAGACGAGGGCGACATCCACCTCCCGCGCCCGGCGCATGACGTCGGCGAGTCCGTAGTGGGTCAGCAGGTCGTTGCGGCTGTGCTCGCTCGGGCAATAGATGGGGGCGGCGAGATAGTGGCATTCACCGCCGATGGCTTCGGCGAGGCGCGTCGCGACTTCGAAGGTGTTGGTGCCCGAGCCGCGCGTGAGCCCGCCCATGAGCGACACGACGCGGCTCGCGGGCAGGCGCCGTGGCCCGAGGCTCGCGACGCTGGCGCTCAGCGTGCGACCCCAGCCGATGCCGATGGACTGGCCGTCGCCCAGCAGGCGGCTCAGCATGGTGCCGGCGGCCTCGCCAATGACGCGCTGCTGGTCCTCATAGCCGGGTACGGCCGGCACCACCGCCACCTCGGCGAGACGATAACGGGCGGCGAGTTCCTCCTCCAGCGCCACGCACGAGGCGAGCGGCAGGCGCACCTCGATACGCACCGAGCCGTCAACACGCGCCTGGCCGATGATCTTGTTGACGCGCAGGCGCGTGAGGCCGAGCCGGTCGCCGATCTCCTGCTGGGTCAGGTTGCCGACGTAGTAGTACCAGACCACGCGGGCCGCGACCTCGTCTCCGGAGCTGCGCTGGGCGGCGCGCGGAGGGTCGGTCATGGTGGTGCCCGCAACGGGATCGTTCATCGCGTCATTCCCCACCGAGCACCGGCGCGAGCACCGCGACCGAGCGGCGGACCCGGTCGAGCACCGCGGCATCGGTCTCCTCGAACGGGTAGAAGACTTCGAGGAAGACGGGCCGGTCGGCAAGCCCGAAACGTGCGAGCGTCGCCGCGACGGCCTCCGGATCGACGATGCCGGGCTCGGTGAAGTCCCAGTGGCGGTCGAGGCGGCCGTCGCTCTGCTGGATGTGGATGGCGCCGATCTCGCGGCCGATCGTCTCGAGCCACGGTTCGACGCGCGCTTCCTCACCCGTATAGGGCGGCGAAAGGATGGCGTGGCCCCAGTCGAGGCAGTAGCGCCAGGGGACCGCGGCACCGGCGAGGTCGTCGCTCAGGCGCCGTGCCTGCCCGGGCGTCCACGGCCACTCGCGCCGGAGCGGCGTCGGCTCGATGTAGAGCTCGGTAAGGCCGTGACTCTGCGCCTTCTCGGCGAGACGTTTCAGGCGGGCGGTGAGGTCAACATAGTCAGCGGCCGGGATCGCGTCTGCCTCTACGGCGTCGAGCCGGGCGCCGATGGCGCCGAGGGGGCCGCCTGCGGCGCGGATGCCGGCCTTGCCGCAGAAGGCATAGGCGCGAGCGAGCCAGTGCTCGGCGGCGTCGCGTACGCCGGGCTCGGGATGAAGCAACTGGTTGAAGGTGTAGTGGGCAAGGCCGATGAAGCCGCTGTGCACCATGATGCAGTGCTCGGCGCAGGCCTTGCGCATGTCCGCGGCCGCCTTGTCCAACACCTCGTCCGGCCACAGCGGATCGACGAGGTCGAAGGATAGCTGCACGAGGTCGAGGCCGAGTTCCTCGCGCACGAGGCGGGCCCAAAGCGCGGGCGTCACCCAGCGCTTGACGCAGAAGGAGAGATTGATGCCGAGCGCCATCGCCGCCTCCCTATTTGGTCGCGCCCATGGTGAGGCCGCGGATCATGTGGCGCGAGACGATGAGGGCGAAGATGGTGACCGGCAGGACGATGACCGTGCCGGTTGCCATGATCTTGCCCCAGGGCAGCTCGTAGCCGGACATGAAGCTCGTCGCTGCCACTGGCGCCGTCTGCACATTGCGGCGGGTCAGCACCAGCGCATAGAGCAGTTCGTTCCACGAGAAGATGAAGCTGAAGATGGCCGACACCGCGACGCCCGGCAGGCCGAGCGGCAGGTAGATGCGCCAGAAGACGTCGAACTGCTTCGCCCCCTCGAGCCGCGCCGCCTGCTCCAGCTCGGGCGGGATCGAGCGGAACTGGTCCGTGCAGATCCACACCACGATCGGCAGGTTGAAGGTGAGGTAGATGAGGATGAGGACGAGGTGCGTGTCGAGCAGACCGAGGGACTGGGCAAGGAGATAGACCGGCAGGGCGAGCACGATGGGGCTGATCATGCGGTTGGAGATGAACCAGAACCACAGGTCGGACTTGCCGCGGAACTCGAAGCGGGCGAGCGCATAGGCCGCCGGCGTGCCGAGGAGGACGGCGAGCGCGGTCGTCGAGACGGCGACGATGAGCGAATTGACGATGGCGGCCGTCACCTTCTGATCCGCCCAGATCTCGGCGTAGTGCTTAATCGTCGGCTCGAAGAGCCACATTGGTGGCGAGGCGAGCAGGTCCCCCTGGTCCTTGAAGCTCGACGAGACCATCCAGTAGAACGGGAACATGGCGAAGGCGAAGACCAGCACGAGGCCGGCCAGATGCGCAAAGCGTGCCGCGGGGCGGGACACCATCACTCGATCTCCCGGTAGAAGATGCGGATGTAGAGTCGGCTCAGCAGGATCGTGAACAGGAGCAGCAGCATCGCCTGGGCGGAGGCCGCGCCGAGATCGAACACGCGGAAGCCGACGCGCTGAATGTAGATGGAGATGAGCTCGGTCGCCGTGCCCGGCCCGCCGCGTGTCATGGTGAAGATCATGTCGAAGAGCTTCAGAACGTCCGCTGAGCGCAGGATGAGCATGGCCGTCAGGCCGGGCAGGAGATAGGGCAGCTGCACGTGGCGCAGCAGCGCCCAGTGGCTCTTCGTCTCCAGCCGCGCCGCCTCCTCGATGTCGATGGGCACCATGGAGAGCCCCGACAGGAAGATGAGGGCGCAGAATGGCGTCCACTGCCAGACGTCCATGATGACGATGGCGGCGAAGGCCCCGCTCGGATTGCCGAGCCAGTCGAAGGGCGCGAAGCCGAACCAGGACAGGAACTGGTTGGCGACGCCGAAGTTGCGGTTGAAGATGAGGTTGCCGAGGAGGCCGACGACGGCATAGGTAGTAGCGAGCGGCACGACGAGCGAGACGCGCGCAAGCGAGCGCATGAAGCCCCAACCCGGCCGGTGCAGCATGAGCGCGATGAGAAGGCCGAGCGCCACCTGGATCGGCATGACGGTGAGGAAGAACCGGCCCGTCAGCAGGAGCGTGTCCCAGAAGGTCTGGTCGCTCAGCACGCGCCCGTAGTTCTCGAAGCCGACGAAGGGGAAGCCCTCGCGCGCCCGGGTGAGATTGTAGCGGCGGAAGGAGGTGACGAGCGCGAACAGCATCGGGTAGAGGCCGATCGCGAGCAGCGTCACCACAGCCGGGGCGAGGAAGAAGAGCGGCGTCCAGCGGCCGTGCTCGAGCCGGCGCCTGCGGGCGGGCCTCGCCCGGGCCGCTTCCTGTGCCAGTGCCTGTCCCTCGACGCTCATCACGTCCCTATTCCAGATTGGTGTGGTTGGCGCGCATGGCCTCGGCGCTCACGCCGAGCTTATCCTTGAGCTTGAGGATCATAACCTCGAAGAGGATGTACTGCGCGCCCTCGTAGAGCGAGCCCATGGGCAGGACGGAGGAGGCGGGTCCCCGGTCGTCGGCCATGGTCTGGGCGGGGATGGTCAGGACCGTGTCGGCCTGTTTCGCCGCCTCGCCGCCGGGCTGCGCGGTGACGAGGAGGCAGGCCGCGCCCGCCTTCCGCGCTTCGCCCATGAGCGCGAGAACCGTCGAGAATGCGCCCGGCCCGGCCGAGACGACGAGCAGGTCGCCTTTTCCGAGCGGCGGCGTCGTCATGTCGCCCACCACCGCGGCGTCTCGGCCGAGGTGGAAGAGGCGCATGGCGAAGCCCTTGATCTGCAGGCCTTCCCGACCGACGCCGTAGAGGGCGATGCGCCTCGCCGCGGCGATGCGCTCGACCGCGGCATCGACGGCCTGTTCGTCGATACGGGCAAAGACCGCGCCGAGCTCGTCGAGCGCGCGTTGATAGAGCGAGGGCATGGAAGAGGCTCCGCCTGTGCTGTCACACGTTGGGACGATGCCGGCCGGCCCGGGGTTCGCCCGGGCCAGCGGAGCGTCTCGTTACTGCAGCAGCGCCTTCTTGCCGTCGTAGTAGCCTTCCTTGGCGAGGATGTCTTCCATGCGGGTGCCGATCTCCTTGGCGCCCTGCTCGGTGGACACCTCGCCGAGCATCATCTTGGTGCCCCACTCGGCGATGATCTCGGAGATGGCCGGCCAGGCGGGGAAGCGCGGACGGAACTCCGGCACGCCCTTCTGCCAGGAGGCGACCATCGGCTCGACGAACTTGTACTTGGCCTTGATGTCGGCATCCTCGTAGATGCTCTTGCGGCCGGAGACGCCGCCGGCTTCCACATAGGCGCGGGCGATGTCCTCGGAGGTCGCCCACTGGATGAACAGCCAGGAGGCCTTCTGCTCCTTCTCCGGCGCCTGGGCGGCGACGGCGAGCGAGAAGCCGCCGAGGGCCGGCAGGCGGCCAGCCGGGCCGGAAGGCTCGGGCGCGACGGCGAGGCAGTCGACGATCTTCGACGTCGCCGGGTCGATGAGCGTCGAATAGAAGGCCGACCATTCGGTGATCATCGCGACCTGGCCCTGTGCAAGGGCGTTGACCGCCTCGGCATGATCATAGGAGACGATGCCTGGCGGCATGTACTGCATCAGGTCCTGGCGGAACTTGAGGCCGGCCTGGCTCTCCTCGCTGAGCAGGTTCGACTTGAACTCCTTGTCGAGCAGCGAGCCACCGAAGGGCCAGAGCACGCGCATGAAGCTGTCGGCGGACTGCGTCTCGCCGCGACGCGACTGCAGCGCGAAGGCGAAGCGGTTCTTCGCCTTATCGGTGAGCTTCGGCGCGTAGGTCTCGTAGAGCTCCTGCCAGGTTTCCGGCGGCTTATCGAAGCCGGCTTCCTGCAGCATGCACTGATTGTAGAAGAGAAGGCCCGAATAGTTGTCGAAAGGCAGGCCGTAGACCTTGCCGCCCCAGGAGCCGAAGGCGTCGAGCAGCAGCGGGAAGAAACCGTCGAGATTGAGCTTCGGATCGGTGATCGCGGGGTCGCTGGTGAATTTCTCCACCGGTACGATCCAGCCATTCTCGGCGAATTCGCCGATCCAGACGAGGTCGACGAGCGCGATGGTGAGGTCGCCGTTGGAGCTGAAGTTGAGGACCTGCTTCTCGCGCGAGCTCTCGTAGGGCACGATCTCGTAATTGACCTTGATGCCCGTCTTCTTCTCAAACTCCGGCAGCAGCTGGATGATGGCGCGATAGCCGGGGCGGTCGAGAAAGACGACGTTGATCTGCGTCCCCTTCAGCGGCTCGGCCGCCTTCTCGAGCGACCAGTCCTGCGCCTGCGCCGGCGCGCAGAGGGCCGCGGCAGCGAGCGCGAGCGCACCGACCGCAGCATGCGTGAACAGTCTCATGAGCGTCTCCCCTGATTATTGTCGTTCGGAAAAATGATGCTCTTGACCATGCCGGGGGCGTCTTCGGCGTGCAGGCGGAAGGCCTCCGGCGCCTCGTCCAGCGTGAAGCGGTGGCTGACCAGCACGTTCACGTCGACCTTGCCGGTCGCGACGAGTTCGATGGCCCGCGGATAGACGTCCCCCATCCGCCGGGCGAACTTGATCTTGAGGCCGCGCCGGCGCGCCTCGGCGGCCGGCAGCGTGTAGGTGTCCCCGTCCGGGATGCCGACGAGGACGACGCGCCCGCCGATGCGGGCGGCGAGCACGGCATCGCGGAAGCCTTCGGGCGCATTGGTGGCTTCCACCACGAGCGGGCAGCCCTCGCCCTTCGTCCAATCGCGGATCTCGGCCACCGAGGCGCCCGCGCGCGTCGCGCCGAGCTTCGTGGCGAGGTCGCGGCGGTGCAGCTGCGGGTCAACGGCGAGGATCTCGCCGGCGCCGGCCGCCTTGAGTACCTGCAGGATGAGAAGACCGATCGGGCCGCAGCCGACGAGCGCCACCCGCTCCAGAAGCCGGGGCTTGGCGAGGTCGACTGCATGGATGGCGACGCCGAGCGGCTCCAGCATCACCGCCTCTTCGGGCGTGAAGCGATGGGCCAGCGGCACGATCAGGTCTTCGGGCACCCAGATGCGCTCGGTCATGGCGCCGTCGAACGGCGGGGCACCGATGAACTCGACGTTGGGGCAGAGGTTGGGGTGGCCCGAGCGGCAATGGTCGCAGTGGCCGCAGGCATGGTTGGGGTCGACCGCGACGAGGTCGCCCCGGGCCAGCCCGCGTGCCGGCAGGTCCTCGGCAAGATAGCCGGCAAACTCGTGACCCGGCACGAAAGGCGCAAGGATCCTGGCCGAGCCGATGCCGCCGTCCTTGTAATAGTGCAGGTCGCTGCCGCACAGGCCGACGGCCGCCACCTCGAGCAGCGCCTCGCCGGGCTGCCCCTCGCGCAGGTTGAAGGGGGCGACCCGTGCATCGTGCGCGCCGTGGAGGAAAAGAGCTTTGCCCATATGGTCGCCCCGTTGGTCGCCCGTTCCGAATGCGACTCCTTTATACAGATGTAATTCTGTCATTACAATCGTATCAGCGCGGCGGCGCGGGTTCAGTGACACGCGGCGGTTGCGGCGACTTGAAAGCGCCGCATTGCCCTCCCATATCAGCGTCTCGGGCAGGTTCCGATGCGCAGGATGCGCGGAAGGGCCGGGAGGACAGCTGATCTTGGGGTTGCGTCGACCGCACCCCGATGCCCGTTTACCCAGAACAAGAAGGACATTGCTGCGGCTATGATCGCGGCGGACAGATCATGAGTAAAATGGAGAAGTTGAAGAGCGTGGTTGCCCGGGCGCGTCCGGCGCCGCATGTGGTGGCGACCGGGCCTGCCCGGCGACCCGAGACGTCTCGTCGGTCGGACGTGGCAATGATGCGCCGGGCCCAGGAGCCAATCTGGCATCCCGAACCTTGCGGCCTGTCGCGCGGCGAACTGCGGGCCATCGTCGCCGACGTGCTCGGCTGAGCCGGGCGTGAATGCAAGCGGAGCCGGCGAGGCCGGCTTCACGGTCATGACCCATGAACCAGGATGAATCCCAGGCTATCCGCCCGCGCTCGGCGGAGCGGCAACCGGCCGGCGCCGAGGCGCGCCGCACCTATGAGCGTTATCTCGCGCTCGCTCGCGGCGAAGAGCGCATCGGACACCGCATCGAGGCCGAACGTTTCTATCAATATGCCGAACACTATCTGCGTCTGAGCAAGGGACGGAACGAACCGTAGCCGGCCCGCGCCGGCCCCTCGTCAGCGCAGGCGTGCGGGATAGTGCAGGGCGGGCCGATCCTGCTTGCGCAGCTGCGAGCGCAACATGTCGAACGGCCCGGCCTTGCTGAAGCGGAAGCCCTGCGCCGCGTCGCAGCCGATGGCGCGCAGGAACTCGAGCTGCACGTCCGTCTCGACACCCTCGGCGATGACCGTCAGGCCGAGATTGTGCGCGAGTTCGATGAGGGCACGGATGATGGCCGGGCTTTCAGCTTCCCGACCGATGCCGGCGACGAACGAGCGGTCGATCTTGATGCAGTTGATCGGGAAGTCCCGGAGGTGCGTCAGCGACGAATAGCCCGTGCCGAAATCGTCGAGCGCAATCGGCACGCCGGCCTCGCTCAGTTCCTCGACCGCGAGGCGGACGTTACGTGCCTGCTCGCCCATCAGCACCGTCTCGGTCACCTCCAGCTTGATCCAGGACGGTGGAATATCGCGGGCGCGCAATTGGCGCAGGAAGCGCTCGGCGAAGTCGCCGCCGGCGAATTCTGCCGCACTCGCATTGACGCCGATGACGATCGGTCCCTCGAAACCTTCGGCGCGCAGTTCGGCGAGATGGGAGGTCACCAGGTTGAGGACGCGCTCGCCGATGCGCCGAGCGCTGTCCTGATCGGCGAAAGCGTGGGAAAAGGCCTGCGGTGACATAAGCATGCCGTCGCGCCCGCGGATCCGCACGAGCGCTTCATAGCCGCTGAGCTGGCCGTTCCGCAGCTTCACGATGGGCTGGTAGAATGGCACGAGCCGGTTGCTCGCAAGGGCCTTGCGCACGGTCTCGACGGCCAGCCGCCGTTCATCGAACAGCGATGCGACCTCAGGAGCGTAGGTCCCGACCGCGCCGCGCTCGCGCCGCTTGGCAGTGTAGAGGGCCACATCCGCGCATTTCAGCAGTCCATCGGCTGTCGTGGCATCGGTCGGATAGGTGGCAAGGCCGACCGTGGTCGTCACGTAATGGCGATCGCTGCCGATGCGGATGGGCTTTCGAATGGCGGCGACGACACGAGCAGCCACCCGCTCGGCGCCGTCTACCTGGCTGCTCTCGTCGCAGACGATGGCAAATTCGTCGCCGCCGAGGCGGGCGAGGAACATATCCCGGCCGCTGCAGATCTGCCCGAGCCGTTCGGCGACCGCGATCAGCACCCGGTCGCCGACATGGTGTCCGCAGGTGTCGTTGATCTCCTTGAAGCCGTCAAGATCGAGCAGCAGGAGCCAGACGGGCCTGCCGGCGGCGGCGGCTCTATCCACCACCGCCTCGAGATGGGTCTTGAAAGCGGCGCGGTTGGCGACACCGGTCAGCCCGTCAAGGTGGGCCGCCCGCCACAGGGCCTGGGTGGCCTCGATCTCGCGAGTTACATCCTGGACGACGCCGACGACGCGCACGTGGCCGTCGTCGTCGCCCGCCACACGCTCCCCGATCGCGCGCACGGTGCGCCGCTCGCCGGCGGCGGTGACGAGGTCAGCCTCGAAGGAACAAGGACTGCCGGTGCTTGCGGTCAGCTCCAGCTGGCGTCGCATGGCGGCGCCGGCCTCCGGCGTGTAGCGGGCGACCACATCGTCGATGTGCAGGCGGCTGCCGATTTCGAGATCGTGCAGGCGGTAGACTTCGTCCGACCAGGTGATTTCCCCCGTCGCGGCGTCATATTCCCATCCGCCAATCGAGGCGAGGTGCTCCGTCTGCGCGAGCAGCCTGTTGCGGCGGGCGAGCGCCTCGCTCTGACACCGGGCATTGGCCTCCGAGACGGCAAGCTTGACCGCGTTGGCGTGGGCGCGGATCAGCCCCTCCACCACCTGGCCGAATTCGGTCAGTATGCGGGCCTTGTCCGCGTCGAAGCTCCTCGGCTTCGTGTCGAGCAGGCACAGCGTGCCCAGCTGGTGGCCGCTGTCGCTGCGCAGTGGGCAGCCGGCATAGAAGCGTGCGTAGGGTGGGCCCTGGACGAACGGGTTGTCGTGGAAGCGCGGGTCGGCGTGCGTGTCCTTGATCACGAAGACGCCATTCTCGACGAGGGCGTAGTTGCAGAAGGCGTAGCGCCGCGGCGTCTCCTCGATGTCGAGGCCGTGCCGGGCCTTGAACCACTGCCTGTCCTTCTCGAGGAAGGAGATCACGCTGATCGGGCAATCGAAGAAGGATGCTGCCAATCGCACCACGGCATCGAAGTCAGGCCCGGTGGGGGTGCCGACGATACCCAGCATCTCGAGGGACTGTAGACGGGCCTCCTCATCCCCTGCGATCGGGTATGGCAGCATGTGAAGACCCGCGTGCATTCAACGAATCGATCCATCATAGAATCTTGATGCCCGCCGACAATAGACTGCCTCGGTCCCTGCCGGCCCGGCGGACTGGCCACTGAAAGGGCATGCTTCCGGCCAATCCGCGATCAGTTTGCCCATCTCTTGGGCGGCTATGTGGCGGCTCCCACCTCGCTTCAGCTTTCCACGGGCGATTTGGCACGCAATTTGATAGGCTTCGTCAAGGCGCGTTGCTGCGGGAGGACACATGACGCCGAGAGCCTTCGACGAGATGGGCGGCTTCGGAGAGGGTTGCAGGCCGTGCTACGCGGCACTGAAGCGGTGGCTCGATGAGGCCCCTGCGGAACTCCTCGATCAGCGGCGCAAGGAGGCAGAACTCCTTTTTCGCCGCATCGGCATCACCTTCGCCGTCTACGGCGAACAGGCGGCCCAGGAGCGGCTCATCCCCTTCGACATCATTCCCCGCGTCATCGCCGGGAACGAGTGGCGCAAGCTGTCCCACGGGCTCGAGCAGCGGGTGAAGGCGCTCAACGCCCTCCTAAAGGATGTCTACGGCCATCGCGAGATCGTGCGCGCGGGTGTCGTCCCCGAAGAGCTCATCCTCTGCAATCCCTACTTCCGGCCCGAGATGGCGCAATTGCGCCTCGCAGGCGACATCTACGTTGCGATCGCCGGCATCGACGTAGTGCGCGTCGATGCCGATACGTTCTATGTGCTCGAGGACAATGCCCGCACGCCCTCCGGCGTTTCCTACATGTTGGAGAATCGGGAGGCGATGATTCGGCTCTTCCCTGAACTGTTCTCCCGCCAGAGCATCGCGCCGGTCGACGGGTATCCGGACGAATTGCTCGCGACGCTTCACTCCATCGCGCCGCGACGCGGCGAGGAGTCGTGCGTGGTGCTGCTGACGCCGGGGCCCTACAACAGCGCCTACTACGAGCACTCCTTCCTCGCCGACAAGCTGGGCGTCGAGTTGGTGGAGGGACGCGATCTCTTCGTGCGCGACGAGACGGTCTTCATGCGGACCACGCAAGGGCCCAAGCGGGTCGACGTCATCTACAGCCGCATTGACGACGATTTTCTCGATCCGCTCGCCTTTCGACCTGATTCAGTCCTCGGCGTGCCGGGGCTGATGCTCGCCTATCGGGCGGGCAACGTGAGCCTGGCCAATGCGGTGGGCACGGGCGTCGCCGACGACAAGGCGATCTACAGCTATATGCCCGAGATCGTGCGCTTCTATCTCGGCGAGGAACCGATCCTGCAGAACGTGCCGACCTGGCGCTGCCGCGAGCCGGAGGCGCTCGCCTATGTCCTCGACCATCTCGGAGACCTCGTCGTCAAGGAGGTCAACGGCTCGGGCGGCTACGGCATGCTCGTCGGCCCGGCGGCGGATGCGGCGACGCGACGGCTTTTCGCCGAGAAGCTCAAGCGCCGGCCCGACAATTTCATCGCCCAGCCGACGCTGGCGCTCTCCACCTGCCCGACCTTCGTCGGCTCGGGCATCGCCCCGCGTCACGTCGACCTGCGCCCCTTCGTGCTGACCGGCGCCGACAAGGTGCGCATTGTCCCCGGCGGGCTGACACGGGTGGCGCTCGTCGAAGGCTCGCTCGTCGTCAATTCGAGCCAGGGCGGTGGCACGAAGGACACCTGGATCCTGGGCGAATGATGGCGAACGACCGATGACGCTTCTCTCCCGCACGGCCGACAATCTGTTCTGGATGGCGCGCTACATGGAGCGGGCCGACAGCGTGGCGCGCATTCTCGATGCCGCCTATCGCCTTTCCTCGCTGCCGACCGCTTACGGCGGGCTGACCAGCGAGTGGGATTCGGCCATCGCCACGGCGGGCTGCACCGCTGCCTACGCCGCCGCGCACGAGAAGGTGACGCCGGAGGCGGTGGTCCACTTCCTGGCCGTCTCGCCGGAGAATCCCTCCAGCATCCGGCGCTGCCTCGAGATCGCTCGCGCCAATGCCCGCGCCGAGCGCACGGCGCTGACCATCGAGATGTGGGAGGCGATCAACGACAGCTATCTGACCATGCAGGGTTGGGTCGACCGCGGCGTGTCGCTCGCCGATCTGCCGCGCTTCCTCGCCTTCGCCAAGGAGGCGGCACTGCGCTTCGACGGCTCGGCCCATCGGACCATGCTGCGCACGGACGCCTTCTGGTTCACCTGCCTTGGCCTGTGCACCGAGCGCGCCGACAATACCGCCCGTATCCTGGACGTGAAATACCATGTGCTCCTGCCGGATCATGCACGAGTCGGCGGCGGGCTCGACTATTACCAGTGGGCCTCCATCCTGCGCTCCGTCTCGGCGCTGACGAGCTATCGCTGGGTCTATCGCGACAGCGTCAAACCTTGGCTCGTGGCGGATCTCCTCATCCTCAAGGAAGACATGCCACGCTCGCTTGCTGCCTGCTACCGCAGCATCAACGGCTATCTCGACGAGCTCTCCACGGCCTATGGCTGGCAGGGCAACAGCCAGCGCCTCGCCCGCAGTGTTCACATGCGTCTCGGCAACACCTCCATCGAGACCATCTTCCAGTCGGGCCTGCATGAATTCGTCGAGAGCTTCCTCGCCCAGAACAACGAGCTCGGTGCAGCCATCGCCGAGCAATACCTGAGCTGAACCGGGCCATGCGCATCCGTGTGTCGCACACCACCCGCTACGATTATTCCCCGCCCGCAAAGTCGGCGATCCAGCTTCTGCGCCTGACGCCGCGCGGCCACGAAGGCCAGCACGTGCGCCACTGGCGCATCGATGTCGACGCCCCGTGCCGGCTTAAGGCGGGGGAGGACGCGCTCGGCAACATCACCCATGCCTTCACGCTCGAGGGGCCGATCCAGTCCTTCTCGGTGACGGTCGACGGGGAGGTGGAGACGCAGGACAGTGCCGGCGTCGTGCGCGGCACGGTGGAGCGCTTCCCGCCCGGCCTCTTCCTGCGCACGACGACACTCACCGAGCCAGACGATGCGATCCTCGCGCTTGCGGGCGAGGTGCGCGAGGCGATGAGGCGGGATCCCATCGTCGGTTTACACGACCTGTCGGGCATGATCCACGCCCGCATGGCCTTCGACACCGAGGCGACGACCACGGCGACGAAGGCGGGCGCGGCGCTCGCCCTCGGCCACGGCGTCTGCCAGGACTTCGCTCACATCTTCATCAGTGCCGCGCGCGTTCTCGGCGTGTCGGCGCGCTACGTGTCCGGCTATCTTCTGCGTCATGACGGGCTCGTCGTGCAGGAGGCGGGGCACGCCTGGGCCGAGGCCCATGTCGGCGGACTTGGTTGGGTCGGCTTCGACCCCGCGCACGGCCTCTCGCCAACGGACGCCTATGTAAGGCTCGCCGCCGCGCTCGACTACCACGGGGCCGCGCCGATCCTCGGCAGCCGCTACGGTGGCGGGCAGGAGAGCCTCGACGTCAGCGTGCGCGTGGAGCACGCCCGGCGCCAGATCCAGAGCTGAGGGTAGACGCGGGCTTGCCTCGGGGCGCGGCTTCGTTCTATCGCAACGTCGCCGCCCGAAAGCCGGCGGCGAGGGATATTGCGGGAAAGGCGGGCGCAGCCATGACCTATTGTGTCGGCATCCTGGTGCGCGAGGGGCTCGTGATGCTGGGCGACACCCGCACCAATGCCGGGCTCGACAACATCGCCACCTTCCGCAAGCTCACCGTGCTGGAGGAGCCGGGCGAGCGCGTGATCATGCTCGCCACCGCCGGCAACCTGTCGATCTCCCAATCGGTCATGACCCTGCTCACCGAGGGCATCGAGACGGAAGCGGGCATGCGCAGGACGCTGATGGACGTCGAGAGCATGTTCGAGGCGGCGACGCTCGTCGGCGATGCGATCCGCAGGGTCTACGGCACCTACGGCGAGGCCCTGCAGCAGCAGAGCATGTCCTTCGACGTGACCTTCCTGATCGGCGGTCAGATCAAGGATCGCCGGCTGCGTCTCTTCCAGGTCTATGCCGCCGGCAACTTCATCGAGGCGACGCAGGACACGCCCTATTTCCAGATCGGCGAGCACAAGTACGGCAAACCCATCCTCGACCGTTCGATCTCCTATGACGTCGAGCTGCTCGATGCGCTGAAGCTCGCGCTCATCTCGATGGATTCGACCCTGCGCTCCAACCTGAGCGTCGGCCTGCCGGTCGATGTGGCGGCGTGCCGGCGCGACGAACTGAAGGCAGCCATCTCCTATCGCATCGCGCCGGACGAGCCCTATTTCCGCGACCTGCGCGAGCGCTGGTCGAAAGCCCTGCGCCAGGCGCATCTCGCCATCCCGCGCCCGCCGTGGATCGGGTGATCGCTGCCCACGGCTGGTGGTTATCACTTTGCGTGGTGCGAAGTGGAGGGCCGCGGAGCGCAACGGCCCCCGTCTTGGCCGGACTTGCCCAAAGTAGGTTGGGCCTGCCCGATTTGCGTCACTTCGAAGAGACGCAACGGGCGCGTTGCTGTTGCCATTCAAGCCTTTCAGCTTAGTGCCGGCGTGTGTGGAGGTCGCGATAAGCGCGGGCGGGACGGGGAGGGCGAGCCGGAGCGTTTTTCGGCATGGGCGCGCTTCGCATGAACCGACGGCCGCGCCGCGCTGGCATCATGCGCCATACGCGCCTCTTTGACGGCATTAAGACGGGCGACATGCATATCATGCATATATTTCCCCGCAGCTAGGTCTCGTCCTTCCTTGCCGGCGCGGGGCGGTCGCGGGTAGAACGGTCATCATCCTGAGAATGGCCGCACCCGCCTGCCGGCAGGGATGCGACGGATTTGTCATGCGAACCGACCTGTCGACCCAGCCCCAGACCGGTGGCGAGCGTTTCGCGCCGGCCTACCCGCCGTTCTTCGAGTTCGTGGCGCTCGTCGCGCTGCTGATGAGTCTTGCCGCCTTTTCGATCGACAGCATCCTGCCGGCCTTCGGCCCTATCCAGCAGGAGTTCGGCGTCGTCGACGGCAACGACCTGCAACTCGTCGTCTATGCCTATATGGCGGGCTTCGGCATCATGCAGCTGTTCTTCGGCCCGGTGGCCGACGTCGTCGGCCGCCGGCCGACGCTGATGGCGGGTCTTGCCATCTATGTCGCCGGCACCGGGCTCGCTTTGATGGCCGACGGCTTCCACATGCTGCTCGTGGCGCGCTTCGTGCAGGGCACGGGGGCGGCGGCGGCGCGCGTGCTCGTCGTCACCCTTGTGCGCGACCGCTATTCCGGTCGCGAGATGGCGCGCGTCATGTCGCTCGTCATGATGCTGTTCATCACCGTGCCGATTATCGCGCCGGCCGTCGGCAGCGCCATCCTCGCGGCGAGCGAGTGGCACATGATCGTCGTCGCCATGTTCGTCATGGCCGTCCTCATCTTCACCTGGTTCGCGCTGCGCATGCCGGAGAGCCTCAACCCGGCCTATCGCAAGCCCGCGGCCGTCAGGCCGATCCTCGTCGACGTGCGCCGCATCCTCGCCTCGCGCCTGTCCTTCGGCTACGCGACCGCGATCATGCTGATGCAGGGCTGCATCATGATCTACATCGGCCTTGCGGCGCAGGTCTTCGAGACCGACGGCTACCGCCTCGGCCCCGTCGGCTTCCCGCTCGTCTTCGGCCTGCTCGGGATCATGCAGGGCGTGGCGTCCTACCTCAATTCGCGGCTCGTCGGCCGTTTCGGCATGCGCCGCATGTCCCATGCCGCGCTCTGCGGCTTCTGCGTGACGACGGGGCTGCTGCTCGTCATCGCCCTTGCCACGGGCGGGCTGCCGCCGCTCTCCGTCTTCGTCGGCCTGCTGGCTGTCAGCCATTTCCTCTTCAGCCTGACGATGCCCAATTTCAACGCCATGGCGATGGACGAGCTCGGCGACATC
Source organism: Chelatococcus sambhunathii (assembly GCF_001418005.1). Lineage (GTDB taxonomy): Bacteria > Pseudomonadota > Alphaproteobacteria > Rhizobiales > Beijerinckiaceae > Chelatococcus_A > Chelatococcus_A sambhunathii. The sequence continues at coordinate 102,270 of NZ_LIOL01000010.1, forward strand.
GCCGGCACCGCCTCGTCCTTCATCGGCTTCTATTCCACCGTTGCGAGCGCGATCACCGGCGCCCTCATCAGCCGCACCTTCGACGGCACGGTCATTCCCCTGTGCGGCGGCTATCTCGGCCTCGGCCTTGCCTGCCTCGCCGTGGTGCTGTGGGCGGAACGGGGCCGGCTGTTCAATCCGCACCAGGCCGAAGCAACGCGATAGAGCAATGCCCGGCCGGGTTGTCCGGCCTGGGCTTTCATGGTCTCATCGCGCCTCTTTCCGGGCCTCAGGCCCCACAGCTTGCGGGATGATCCCATGACGCAGACGATGCCCATGCGGCGGCTCGGCCGCTCGGGCCTGACGGTGTCGCGCCTCGTCCTCGGCACCATGATGTTCGGCGGGCGCACGGACGAGGCCGAGGCCGGACGCATCATCGCCCATGCGCGCGAGGCGGGCGTCAATTTCATCGACACGGCGGACGCCTACAACGATGGCCGCTCGGAGGAGATCGTCGGCCGCGCCATCCGGGCGCAGCGCTTCGACTGGGTGCTGGCGACCAAGCTCGCCAATCCGATGGGCGAGGGGCCCAACCGGCGCGGCCTCTCCCGCCGTTGGATCATGCAGGCGACGGAGGATTCGCTGCGGCGCCTCGGCGTCGAGACCATCGACATCCAGTACCTGCACAAGGAAGACAACGAGACGCCGCTCGAGGAGACCGTGCACGCCATGGCCGACCTCATCCGGGCCGGCAAGGTGCGCTATTTCGGCGTTTCCAACCACCGGGCTTGGCGCGTGGCACGCATCGCGGCGCTGTGCGACGAGATCGGCATCGACCGGCCGGTGGTGTGCCAGCTCTACTATCATGCGCTCTATCGCCCGGCGGAGGTCGAGCTGCTGCCGGCCTGCACGGCGCTCGGCATCGGCACGGTCGCCTACAGCCCGCTGGCGCGCGGCGTGCTGACGGGCAAGTATGCGCCCGGTGCCGCCGCCCCCGAGGGCAGCCGGGCCGCGAGCGGCGACAAGCGCATGGGCGAGACAGAGTTCCACCCCGCCAATCTCGAAGCCGCCGCGCGGCTCAAGGCCCATTGCGACCGGCGCGGCCATGACATGGGCGCCTTCGCCGGCGCGTGGGTACTAGCCAATCCGCTGATGACCGGCGTCATCGCCGGGCCGCGCACCATGGAGCAGTGGCAGGCCTATCTCGCCGCGCTCGATCTTTCCCTCGACGCGGACGACGAAGCGGCCGTCGATGCCGTGGTGCGGCCCGGGACGACGGCCATTCCGCAATATATCGACCCGGCCTATCCGGTGGAGGGGCGGCCGGTCGCGTGACGCACTGCCGCCCGATCGGGCATTCTGCCTAGAGAACGAGCAGACCGATGCCGGCGAGTGCCATCGCCCCGCCGGCCGCGCGCGTCGCCATGAGCGGCAGGCGCGGCACGGCGCGGGGGGAGAGCGTGATGCCGATGCCGTGCAGCAGGGCCGTGGCGGCGACGAAGCCCACGGCATAGCCGGCCGCATCGGCGCCGGCCGCCATCTCGGCCCCGTGCGCATGGCCGTGGAAGACGGCGAAGGCCGCCACAAGTGCGGCGCCCGCGGCCGCCGGCAGCTTCAGGCCGAAAGCGAGCGCCGCCCCGAGCACCACGACGGACAGGGCGATGCCGATCTCGACGGCGGGCAGGCCGACATCGGCGATGCCGAAGAGGCCGCCGACGACCATGAAGGACAGGAAGGCGAGGGGATAGGACCAGGCCGCGCGGCCGCCCGAGACGCCGGCCCACAGGCCGACGGCGACCATGGCGAGGACATGGTCGAGGCCACCGAGCGGATGGAGGAAACCGTCCATGAAGCTCGCGGCAGCGCCCGCTCCGGTGTGGGCGAGTGCCGGGGATGCGGCGAGGGTGAGGACGCCGAGGGCGGCAAGGCGGGCGGTTCTGGTCGGCATGGATGCTGGCCTCGTTGGTTGCGCTGTTGCTGCCGCATCACGCAAATGTCGGGCCATTCACGCAGCCGATTTCAGCCCGCCGGCCTCCTCGATGAAGCGCGCCACCGTCTCGACGCCTTCCCCGCTGCGGATGTTGGTGAAGACGTAAGGCCGCGACGGACGCATGAGCTTGGTGTCATGCTCCATCACGGCGAGGTTCGCGCCGACATGAGGCGCAAGGTCGATCTTGTTGATGACGAGGAGGTCGGAGCGCGTGATGCCGGGCCCGCCCTTGCGCGGGATCTTCTCGCCGCCCGAGACGTCGATGACGTAGATGGTGATGTCGGCGAGCTCGGGCGAGAAGGTGGCGGCGAGATTGTCGCCGCCGGATTCGATGAGCACGAGGTCGAGCCCGGGGAAGCGGCGCATCATCTCGTCTACGGCGGCGAGATTGATGGAAGCATCCTCGCGGATGGCCGTGTGCGGGCAGCCGCCGGTCTCCACGCCCATGATGCGCTCGGCCGGCAGGGCGCCGGTGCGCGTCAGGATCTCGGCGTCCTCTTTCGTGTAGATGTCGTTGGTGATGGCGCACAGGTCGTAGGTGCCAGCGAGGCGCTTGCACAGCGCCTCCATCAGCGCCGTCTTGCCGGAGCCGACGGGGCCGCCGATGCCGACGCGCAGGGGACCGTTGGGGGAGGGCATGGGTTCGTCTCCTTGAGGCTCGGCCCGTTCACGAGCGGAACAGGCGGGTATATTGCGTCTCGTGCCTGAGCGAGGCGAGATCGGAGCGGAAGGCGGCGCCGCCGAGATCGTCGAGGCCCGCCGCGTCGGCCTCGCCCGCCACCTGCCGGCAGAGGGGCACGAGCGCGGCCGTCACCGCCTGCCCGTCGGTCTGGCCGACGACCCCGAGGCGCACGGCGGCCGAGACGAGATTGGCCGTGAAGGCGGCGAGAAAGGCTTCAAGCGTCATGGCGAGCGGCAGGCCGTGGCCCGCCGCCGCGACGCCGAGCGCGACGGGATAGGCGACGTCGCCCTCCCACGCGCCGTTCAGCAGGTCGAAGGCGGGCGTCGGCCAGGTCTTGCGGGCCGTAAGCACGAAGGCATTGCCCTGGGTAACGGTCTCCAGCAGCCGCTCGCGGGTCGTGGCGAGGGCGAGCGCCAGCTCCGCGACGCCGGCGAGGGCAGCTCGGTCGCGGGCCGTCACAGCCCGGTGGGACGCGGCGAGCAGGATGGCGTCGTTGCGGCCGGCGCCGTGGGCGAGGATGTCGGCGAGCCAGTTCTCAAGGCTCGCCGCATCCCGGATATCGCCGGCCTCGGCCGCCCATTCGAGCCCGTGGCTGTAGGCGAAGGCGCCGACCGGGAAGGCCGGGGACAGCCACGTCATCAGGGTCAGCATGGGCGAGGCGCCGGCGGGCGCCGCCTCACCTGTGGTCATGCCCGTGATCGTGATGGTGGTGGCCATGCTCGTGATGGTCATGGTCGTGATGATCGTGGCCGCAATCGCAGGCGCCATGCTCATGGTGATGCGCGTGGTCGTGCCCATGGGAATGATCAGGCCCGTGGCTGTGACCATGCCCGTGATCGTGCCCGCCGTGATCGTAGGCGCCGCGCTCGGGGCGGAAGGGGCGTTCCACCCTGGCGACGGCGCAGCCGAGACCGCGCACCATCTCGGCGAGTACAGGGTCGTCGGAGATAAAGATGGCGTCCGCCGTGATCTCGGCCGGCGTGTGGCGGTTGCCGATGTGCCAGGCGACCTTGAGTAGCCTCAGCGGGCTCTCGGCGCGGATCTCAATGAGCTTTTCCGGCGCGGCGCGCACGGCGACGAGCCGCCCGTCCTCGAGCTTCAGGGCGTCGCCGTCGTCGAGCACGGTCGCCTTGTCGAGGTCGAGCAGGAAGGAGAGGCCGCCGTCGGCGGTCAGGGTCACGCGGCGGCGGTGGCGGTCGTCATGAACGAGGGTGACGGTGTCGACGACGCGCTCGGCCTTGACGGCCGGGCGGCGGACGACGGAAGCGGCACGGAGCATGATGTTCTCCAGTTCAGTCGGGCGATGTGCCCGCGTTAGTAGCAGGAAACGGCGTTTGTGCTACTAACCTGCCCGATGTCGGATGTATCTGCATCAGAACAGGAAATACCGCTGCGCCATGGGCAGCACCTTGGCCGGCTCGCAGACAAGCAGTTCCCCGTCGGCCGTCACGGCATAGGTCTCCGGATCGACATGGATATCCGGCGTCGCGCCATTGTGGATGAGCGAGGCCTTGGAGATGCCGGAGCGGGTGTTGTCGACGGGCAGCAGCTTCTTCTCGACGCCCAACCTGTGATCGATGCCGCGGTCGAGGGCGGCCTTGGAGACGAAGGTGACGCTCGTCTCCGTCAGGGCCTTGCCGAGGGCGCCGAACATGTGTCGGTAGTGCACCGGCTGCGGCGTCGGGATGGAGGCGTTGGGGTCGCCCATGGCGGCGGCCGCGATGGTGCCGCCCTTGACGATGAGGTCCGGCTTCACGCCGAAGAAGGCCGGCGACCACAGCACGAGGTCGGCGAGCTTGCCGACCTCGACCGAGCCGATGTGGGCCGAGACGCCGTGGGCGATGGCCGGGTTGATGGTGTATTTGGCGATGTAGCGCTTGACTCGCTGATTGTCGTTGCCGCTCTCGCCGGGCAGATGGCCGCGCTGCACCTTCATCTTGTGCGCCGTCTGCCAGGTGCGGGTGATGACCTCGCCGACGCGGCCCATGGCCTGGCTGTCGGAGGACATCATCGAAAGGGCGCCGATGTCGTGCAGGATGTCCTCGGCCGCGATCGTCTCCTTGCGGATGCGGCTCTCGGCGAAGGCGAGGTCCTCGGGGATCGACGGATCGAGGTGGTGGCATACCATGAGCATGTCGAGATGCTCGTCGAGTGTGTTCACCGTGAACGGTCGTGTCGGATTGGTGGAGGAGGGCAGCACGTTCGGCAGGCCCGCCACCTTGATGATGTCCGGCGCATGGCCGCCGCCGGCTCCTTCCGTGTGGAAGGCATGGATGGTGCGGCCCTTGAAGGCGGCGATGGTGTCCTCGACGAAGCCTGACTCGTTGAGCGTGTCGGTGTGGATCATTACCTGCACGTCGTAGTCGTCGGCGACGGAGAGGCAGCAGTCGATGGCCGCGGGCGTCGTGCCCCAGTCCTCGTGCAGCTTCATGGCGCAGGCGCCGGCCTCGATCTGCTCGACGAGCGCGCCTGGCAGCGCGGCATTGCCCTTGCCGGCGAAGGCAAGGTTCACCGGCAGCGCGTCGGCGGCGCGGATCATCTGCTCGATGTGCCAGGGGCCGGGGGTGCAGGTGGTCGCATTGGTTCCCGTCGCCGGGCCCGTGCCGCCGCCGAGCATCGTGGTGATGCCGGACATCAGGGCATCCTCCACCTGTTGCGGGCAGATGAAGTGGATGTGCGCATCGAAGCCGCCGGCCGTGAGGATCTTGCCCTCGCCGGCGATGACCTCGGTACCCGGGCCGATGACGATGGTGACATTCGGCTGGATGTCCGGGTTGCCGGCCTTGCCGATCGCCGCGATGCGCCCGCCCTTGAGGCCGACGTCGGCCTTCACGATGCTCCAGTGGTCGACGATGAGCGCATTGGTGATGACGGTGTCGACCGCCCCCTGCGCGCGCGTCGCCTGGCTCTGGCCCATGCCGTCGCGGATCACCTTTCCGCCGCCGAACTTCACCTCCTCGCCATAGGTGGTGAAGTCGCGCTCCACCTCGATGAAGAGCTCGGTATCGGCGAGCCGCACCTTGTCGCCCGTGGTCGGGCCGAACATGTCCGCGTAAGCCGCGCGGGAGAAGGGGAAGGGCATGGGCGTCCTTTCTGGCTAGACGGGACGGAAGAGCCGGCTTCGGCTCGCCTTTCCGTCGAAGGTCAGGGTGCCGTCGCAGCCTGCGCGCTTGTTCAGGGCGGCGATCAGGGCGTCGGCGAAGTCGAGTTGCTCCGCTTTCATGATTTCGAGGCCGTCGATGACGGCATCGCGGTCCGCGATGACATAGCCGGGGCTTTCCAGCAGCGCCTCGATGGCCATGATCACGTCGGTGCGGCTCGCCCGGTAACGCCGCTGCAGGTTCCAGACGAGCTCGACAAGGACGACACTGTTGACGAAGCCCGGCGCCTCGGCGCTCAATGTCTCGAGCAGCCGCACCGCTTTCGGCGATTGCGCCGGGTCGTCGTTGGTCAACGCCCGCAGCAGGACGTTCGTGTCGAGCCCGATCACGGGGCTTCATCCGAAGCGGAGCGCTTCGACCTTTCGTCACGCGCAGCCGTTTCCGCGGCAATGGCCTCATCGTCAGACCCGAAACGAGGATCGGGCTTCAGATGGGCCAGCATGCCGGCGAGCGCCGCGGCGCTCTTGGCCCTGATGCGCATCCTGATCGTGCCGTCGTAGCCCTCGAAGAACTCGACGAGGTCGCCGGACCTGATGCCGAACTTGTCGCGCAGGGAGGCAGGAAGGGTTATCTGCCCCTTGCTGGTAACCGTAGAGGCGCCTATGTGCGTCATATTAGATATCTCCTTACAAATTTGAAGGAGGATAGCATTTTAACGGTACGCCTTACAGTCTGCCCATCACCTGCTGGCGGAAGCCGTAGACCTTGCGCTCGCCGGACAGCGCGACGAGCGTGACCTCGCGCGTCTGTCCGGGCTCGAAGCGCACGGCGGTGCCGGCGGGGATGTCGAGGCGCATGCCGCGGGCCTTGTCCCGGTCGAAGGACAATGACGGGTTCGTCTCGTAGAAGTGGCAGTGCGAACCGACCTGGATCGGCCGGTCGCCGGTATTGGCGACGGTGAGCGTCACCGTCTCGCGGCCTTCGTTGAGGACGAGTTCGCCCGGCGCGGCCAGCGTCTCGCCGGGCTGGAGCGCGCCGGTCGCGCCGCGGATGGGGTTGTGCACGGTGACGAGCTTGGTGCCGTCGGGGAAGGTCGCCTCCACCTGCACGTCGGGGATCATCTCGGCGACGCCGTCCATCACCTGTTCCGGGGTGAGCACGTGCGCGCCTGCCTCCATCAGCTCGGCGACCGAGCGGCCGTCGCGCGCGCCCTCGACGACGAAATCGGTGATGAGGGCGATGGCCTCCGGGTAGTTCAGCTTGACGCCGCGCTCCAGGCGCCGGCGGGCGACCATGGCCGCCATGGCGATCAGGAGCTTGTCCTTCTCGCGCGGGGTGAGGTTCATCGCATCTCCTCCAGCTACCAGTAGCGCGGCACGCTGCGGCCGCGGAAAGTTTCGATCGTGCGCACGCTGTCGGCGCGCAGGGCCGCCGGGTCGGGTCCCATCAGCCGGGCGACGAGCAGGCCGTTCCAGGCGCTCGCGCCGCATTCGCTCGTCGCGCCGGCGAGGGCCGCGCGCATGGCGTCGAGCCGCGCCTCGGCGTCGGGGGCGACGTGGAGGATCGTGGCGAGCGCGCGTGCTTCACCGCCGATGGCCGGGCGTGCGAGCCGGGCCGCGATGCCGCCGTCGAGCCTGACCGCCTCCGCGAAGATGAGCCGGCCGTCCCGGCGGATCGACCAGCGGTCGTCGAGACGCCCTTCGGTAACCGCCTCGCCCATGGCGGTGCGGCCGAAGACGAGGCTCTCCGCGAGGGTGAGCGAGGCGTCCGGCGCCATCTCGACGTCGAGCCGGCGCACGAGCCGCGCCCGGTCGAAGAGGATCATCTCCTGTGGCAGCCAGGCAAGATGGCTGCCCGCGCCGAGTCTGAGCGCGATGTCGATGCGGGTGGGAGCATCCTCGGCCCGGTAGAGTTTCTCCGCTGCCTGGCTCGTGACGAGGGCTTGCGCGCCCGGGGCGAGGGCGATGTCGACGCGCATGTGGTCGCCGCCCGCCATGCCGCCGCCGGTGTTGATGAGGGTGCCTTCGCAGATGTCGGCGTTCCGCGGGAAGCGGATGCGGTAGCCCCCGCTCTCGGCCACCGTCAGCGCCTGTGTGCGCTCGCCGGCTGTCCCGAATGCGACGCGCACGCCGCCTTTCGCGCGCACGAAAGCGGGCACGCCGGGGACAGATGCGGCCGGAGCCGCGCCGGCGTGGCCCATGTCGGACCGCATATCAGACCGCAAGGCGCTGGCGGACATCGTCCTCCACCATGGTGTCGCGCGTGCCGGAAAGGACGATCTGGCCGCGCTCCATGACGGCGAAGGTATCGCACAGGTCGCGGGCGAACTCGAAGAACTGCTCGACGAGCACGATCGCCATGTCCCCCTTGCCGCGAAGATAGTCGATGGCGCGGCCGATGTCCTTGATGATGGAGGGCTGGATGCCCTCCGTCGGCTCGTCGAGCACCAGCACCTTCGGCCGGGTGACGAGCGCGCGCGCGATGGCAAGCTGCTGCTGCTGGCCGCCGGAGAGGTCGCCGCCGCGCCGGCCGAGCATGTCCTTCAGCACGGGGAAGAGCGTGAAGATCTCGTCCGGCACGTGCCGGTCGCCGCTCTTCAGGGGCGCAAAGCCGGTCTCCAGGTTCTCGCGCACGCTGAGCAGCGGGAAGATCTCGCGGCCCTGCGGCACGAAGGCGATGCCGCGGCGGGCACGATCATAGGGCTCGAGCCGCGAGATATCCGCCCCGCCGAGGCTGATGCGGCCGGCCGAGATCGGCTGCCGGCCGACGATGGCGCGCATCAGAGAGGTCTTGCCGACGCCGTTTCGGCCGAGCACGCAGGTGACCTTGCCCGCCTCTGCATCGAGCGAGACCCGGCGCAGCGCCTGGGCGGCACCGTAGTGCAGATCGATGGAATCGACGCTCAGCATGGCATTCTACCGTCCGAGATAAACTTCGATGACGCGCTCGTTGGCCGAGACCGCGTCGATGGAGCCTTCGGCCAGCACGGAGCCCTCGTGCAGGACGGTGACCTTGCAGCCGAGGTCGCGGACGAAGGCCATGTCGTGCTCGACGACGACGACCGAATGCTCGTGGGCGATCTCCTTGAGCAGATGCGCCGTCTCGGCCGTCTCCGCGTCGGTCATGCCGGCGACGGGCTCGTCGACGAGCAGGAGCTTCGGGTCCTGCGCCAGCAGCATGCCGATCTCGAGCCACTGCTTCTGGCCGTGCGAGAGATCGGCCGCGAGGCGCGTGCGATGCTCGGTGAGGCGCACGGTCGACAGAATGGCGTCGATGCGCTCCTCGGCGATGCGGTTGCGGGCGCCGAAGAGGGCCGAGAAGGGCGAGCGCGCGCCGGCGAGCGCCAAGCGGATGTTGTCGGCCACCGTGTGGCTCTCGAACACCGTCGGCTTCTGGAACTTGCGGCCGATGCCGAGCGCCGCGATCTCGGCCTCGTCGAGCATGGTGAGGTCGATCATGCCGCCGAAGAAGACCTCGCCCTCGTCGGGTCGTGTCTTGCCCGTGATGATGTCCATCATCGTCGTCTTGCCGGCGCCGTTGGGGCCGATGATGGCGCGCATCTCGCCCGGCGCTATGGCGAGCGAGAGCTTGTTGATGGCGCGGAAGCCGTCGAAGGTGACGGAGACGCCGTCGAGATAGAGCACGGTGTTGGTGAGGGTGGGGCTGGTCATCGCTTCACTCCGCCGCCTCGGCCGCGATCCCGGCGGTCTTTGCCGTGGCCGTCGCCTTGCGCTTCTCCCGCCGCTCGGCGAGCGTGCCGACGATGCCCTTCGGCAGGTAGAGCGTGACCACGATGAAGAGCGCACCAAGGGCGAAGAGCCACAGCTCCGGCAGAGCGCCGGTCAGCCAGGATTTCGCCATGTTGACGACGACGGCGCCGAGGGCCGCGCCGACGAGCGTGCCGCGGCCGCCGACGGCGACCCACACCACCGCCTCGATGGAATTGGCGGGCGAGAACTCGCTCGGGTTGATGATGCCGACCTGCGGCACATAAAGTGCGCCGGCCACGCCCGCCATCATGGCCGAGACGGTGAAGGCGACGAGCTTGTAGTGCTCTACCCGGTAGCCGAGGAAACGCGTGCGGGATTCAGCGTCGCGGATGGCGATGAGCACCTTCCCGTAGGTGGAGGTGACCATGTAGCGCGCCACGCCATAGCCGAGAGCGAGTGCGATGACCGTCGCGACGAAGAGCGCAAGCCGCGTGCCCTGCGCCTGCACGGAAAAGCCGAGGATATCCTTGAAATCGGTGAGGCCGTTGTTGCCGCCGAGCCCCATGTCGTTGCGGAAGAAGGCGAGCATCAGGGCGAAAGTCATCGCCTGGGTGATGATGGAGAGATAGACGCCCGTGACGCGGGAGCGGAAGGCGAGCCAGCCGAAGACGAGGGCGAGGAGGCCCGGCACGGCGAGCACCATCAGGGCCGCGAAGGGGAAGATGTCGAAGCCCGACCAGTACCACGGCAGTTCCTGCCAGTTGAGGAAGACCATGAAGTCCGGCAGCACGGGGTGGCCGTAGACGCCGCGCGGGCCGATCTGGCGCATGAGATACATGCCCATGGCGTAGCCGCCGAGGGCGAAGAAGGCGCCGTGGCCGAGCGAGAGGATGCCGCAGTAGCCCCAGACGAGGTCGAGCGCCAGGGCGAGCAGCGCGTAGGAGAGATACTTGCCGAGGAGCGAGACCGCATAGGTCGGCACGTGCAGCGGCGATGTCTCCGGCAAGAAGAGGTTCGACAGCGGCACGAGGACGGCGAGGGCGGCGAGGACACCGAGGAAGATGGCGCCCTTGCCGTCGAGCATCGCAAGGAGGATGGGGCGTCGCGTCATGCTTCCACCGCCCGTCCCCTGAGGGCGAAGAGCCCGCGCGGGCGCTTCTGGATGAAGAGGATGAGGAAGACGAGGAGCAGGATCTTGCCGAGCACGGCGCCGGCGAAGGGCTCGAGGAACTTGTTGGCGATGCCGAGGGTGAGCGCCGAGACGAGCGTGCCCCACAGGTTGCCGACGCCGCCGAAGACGACGACCATGAAGCTGTCAACGATATAGCTCTGGCCGAGGTTGGGCGAGACGTTGTCGATCTGCGACAGGGCCACCCCGGCTACCCCGGCGATGCCCGAGCCCAACGCAAAGGCCATGGTGTCGACCCATGATGTGCGGATACCCATCGAGGCGGCCATGCGCCGGTTCTGCGTCACGGCGCGGATCTTGAGGCCGAAAGAGGTGGCCTTCAGCGCGACGATGAGGGCCGAGAAGACGGCGAAGCTGAAGACGATGATCCAGAGCCGGCCGTAGGTGATGGTGAGGCCGCCGAGGTCGAAGGCGCCGGCCATGTAGGAGGGGGCGCCCACCTCGCGGTTCGTCGGCCCGAAGAGGGAGCGCACCGTCTGTTGGAGAATGAGGCTGACGCCCCAGGTGGCGAGCAGCGTCTCCAGTGGGCGGCCGTAGAGATGGCGGATGATGCCGCGCTCGATCGCCACGCCGACGAGCGCGGCGACGAGGAAGGCCATGGGGATGGCGAGCGGCAGCGTCCAGTCGAACAGGCCGGGGGCGTGGGTGCGCGCCAGCTCCTGGATCACGAAGGTGGTGTAGGCGCCGATCATCACCATCTCGCCGTGGGCCATGTTGATGATGCCCATGACGCCGAAGGTGATGGCGAGGCCGATGGCGGCGAGCAGCAGCACGGAGCCGAGCGACAGGCCGTACCAGACATTTTGCAGCATCGACAGCACGGCAAGCCGCCGCTCGACGGCGGTGATGGCGCCTTCCGCAGCCTCGCGCACCGTCGGCGATCCCTGCGCGGCGGCAGCGCGCAGGAGCGCGAGCGCATCCTGGTCGGCCCGTGTGGCGAGGATGTCGACGGCCTCGATCTTCTGAAGGTCCGAGGCTCCGGCATCGCCGAGCAGGATGGCGGCGCGGGCCTCGCCCATCAGGCGCCGGATGCCGGCGACCTCCTCGCGGGCGATGGCCTCGTCGAGCGTTGCGAGGGCAGTGGCATCGCGCGAGCGGAAGACTGCTTCGGCCGCCTGGCGGCGGGCGGCGGCGTCGGGCGCCATCAGTGTCAGGGCGCCGAGCGCGGCCTCGACGGCGCGGCGGATGCGGTTGTTGAGGCGCACGGCCTTGGGCGAGGGAGGCGCTTCGGCAAGGGCTTCCCCCGTCGCCGCCTCCGACCAGCTGCCGTTCGCGCCTTCGATGACCACGCGCTTGTCGGCGGCGACCGCGAGGCGGCCGTCGCGCAGTGCCTCAATGATGGCTTGCGTGCGGGCATCGCCCGAACGGGCGAGGAGAGCGACGCCCTTCTCAATGTCGGGGAAGCGGCCGCTGGCGATGAGGAGGAGCGCGTCCCCGGTATCGGCCGGTGCCGCGCAGACCGGCGCGGCAAAAAGGCCGCAGGCGAGCGCAAGGATGAGGCAGAGGAGGCGTGACATCGCGCGTCTTTCGGGAGAATGACCGGCGGCCTGGATGCCGCCGGCCTGGTGCGTCGGGCGCCTACTGGGCGACTGGGCCCTGGCCGCCGCACTTGCCGGTCTTGACGTTGAAGTTGCCGCAGGAGAGCGGGGCGCGCCAATCGGCGATGAGGTCCTTCGACCCGTCGAGATAGTCCGACCACTCGTCGCCGACGACGAGGCCCGGCGTCTGCGAGACGACGGAGAATTGGCCGTCCTCCTGGATCTCACCGATGAGCACCGGCTTGGTGATGTGGTGGTTCGGCATCATCGTGGAATAGCCGCCCGAGAGATTGGGCACCGAGACGCCGATGAGCGCGTCGATGACGGCGTCGGGATCGGTCGAGCCGGCCTTCTCCACCGCCTTCACCCACATGCTGAAGCCGATGACATGCGCCTCCATCGGGTCGTTTGTGACGCGCTTGTCATTCCTGGTGAAGGCCTTCCACTTGGCGATGAAATCGTTGTTCTCGGCCGTGTCGACGGACTGGAAGTAGTTCCAGGCCGCGAGATGGCCGACGAGCGGTTTGGTATCGATGCCGGCAAGCTCCTCCTCGCCAACCGAGAAGGCGACGACCGGGATGTCGGTGGCCTTGATGCCCTGGTTGGCAAGTTCCTTGTAGAAGGGCACGTTGGCGTCGCCGTTGATGGTGGAGACGACCGCCGTCTTCTTGCCGGCGGAACCGAACTTCTTGATGTCGGCGACGCGGGTCTGCCAGTCGGAATGGCCGAAGGGCGTGTAGTTGACGGAGATGTCCTCGTCCTTGACACCCTTGGCCTTGAGATAGGCCTCGAGGATCTTGTTGGTCGTGCGCGGGTAGACGTAGTCCGTGCCCTCCAGCACCCAGCGCTCGACGCCCTCGTTTTCCATCAGGTAGTCGACGGCGGGGATGGCCTGCTGGTTGGGCGCGGCGCCCGTGTAGAAGATGTTGCGGGAGGATTCCTCGCCCTCGTACTGGACGGGGTAGAAGAGGATGCCGTTCAACTCCTCGAAGACGGGCAGGACGGATTTGCGCGACACGGAGGTCCAGCAGCCGAAGGTGGCGGCCACCTTGTCCTTGGTGAGGAGTTCGCGCGCCTTCTCGGCGAACAGCGGCCAGTTGGAGGCTGGGTCGACGACGACGGCTTCGAGTTTCTTGCCGAGGAGGCCGCCTTTCTTGTTCTGCTCCTCGATGAGCATCAGCATCACGTCCTTCAATGTCGTCTCGCTGATGGCCATCGTGCCCGAGAGCGAATGCAGGATGCCGACCTTGATGACGTCCTGAGCGCTGGCGCCTGCGGCCGGCAACGCGATTGTCGCCGCCGTCGCGAGCGTTGCGAGTATCTTCTGGAAACGATTTCGCATTGTCGTTGCTCCACCCCCGGATGATTGTTGCCTCGGGAGGGCAGCAAGCCCCGTGCCAGCCGCGCCGGCGGCGCGCAGGCTGCAGGCGGGGCCCGATCGACAAACGCGCTGATGATTTTTTGGGCAGAGCGATGCCCGTTTGCTGCGCGCCCGTGCGTCCGGCAGTTGCAGCAACCGGGGTGTGGGCATCTTTCCTGCGCGGGGGGAGGTGGCGCATCCTTCTCCGGTGCTCAGTGAAAATCGCGCGACTTGGGCAGGATGCGCACGTTGCGCGGATGGCCCGCGGAGCGCGGATGTTGTGGATGGGCGGATTCGTCGGCGCGCGACAGCGTCGTGCGCGCCTCGTGCGCCTGCGACAGCGCGGCAAGGTCCTGCGAGCGGTCGTCCACCGCCTCGGCCATGAGGTGGACGACGCCCTCCGGGCTCTTCTGCACCCGCCCGGCAACAAGGGCGAGCCGCGCGCTCATGACCTGCCGGCGGAAGCGCTCGAAGCGCCGCGTCCACAGGACGACGTTGGTGATGCCCGTCTCGTCCTCCAGCGTCATGAAGATGGCGTTGCCCTTGCCGGGGCGCTGGCGCACCAGCACGACGCCGGCGACCTTGGCGAAAGCGCCGTCCGGCAGGGCCGCGATCTCGGCCGTGGTCCTGACGCCCTTGCGCCGGAAGCCCTCGCGCAGGAAGGCCATGGGGTGAGCCTTCAGCGACAGGTGCAGCATCTGGTAATCGGCCACCACATGTTCCGACAGCGGCATGGCCGGCAGGGCGGCATCGGTTTCGTCCGCCAGTTCGCGTGCCGCGGCGGCGGCGAAGAGCGGCAGGGGCGCGTCGTCGGGCAGGCGGCGCACGGCCCACAGGGCCTCCCGCCGGTCGAGCCCGATGGAGCGGAAGGCATCGGCATCGGCGAGGATCTTCAGGGCTCGCTGCGGCAGGCGGGCGCGCTTCCACAGAGCTTCGACGCTGTCGTAGCCGACCCCGCGCGCGGCCAGGAGCGCCTTCGACCAGTCCGCGCTGAAACCGTCCACTTGGCGAAACCCCAACCGCAGAGCGAGCGCGCCGTCCGGGCGTTTCTCGAGCGTGTTGTCGTGGACGCTTGCGTTGATGTCGACGTTGCGCACCTCGACACCGTGTTCGCGCGCATCGCGTACGATCTGCGCCGGGGCATAGAAGCCCATGGGCTGGGAATTGAGCAAAGCGCAGGCGAAGACGGCCGGGTGGTGGCATTTGATCCAGGCCGAGATGTAGACGAGCTTGGCGAAGGAGGCGGCGTGGCTCTCGGGAAAGCCGTATTCGCCGAAGCCCTTGATCTGGTTGAAGCAGCGCTCGGCGAAGGCGCGCTCGTAGCCGCGCGCCACCATGCCCTCGACCATCTTCTTCTCGAAGGTATGGATGGTGCCGACATGGCGGAAGGTGGCCATGGCGCGGCGCAGGCCGTTCGCCTCTTCGGGCGTGAAGCCGGCCGCCACCATGGCGATCTTCATGGCCTGCTCCTGAAAGAGGGGCACGCCGAGGGTGCGGCCGAGCACCTGTCTCAGTTCGTCCGGCGGGCCATGTTCTGGCGAGGGAGCGGGATAGGTGACCTCCTCCTCGCCGTTCCGCCGGCGCAGGTAGGGATGCACCATGTCGCCCTGGATGGGGCCGGGGCGCACGATGGCGACCTGGATGACGAGGTCGTAGAATTTCCTCGGCTTGAGGCGCGGCAGCATGTTGATCTGCGCCCGGCTCTCCACCTGGAAGACGCCGATGGAATCGCCCTTGCAGAGCATGTCGTAGACGGCGGGATCCTCCCTCGGCACGGCGGCGAGATCGAGGTCGAGGCCGCAGTGGCTGCGCAGGAGATCGAAGGCCTTGCGGATGCAGGTGAGCATGCCGAGGCCGAGCACGTCGACCTTCATGAGGCGGACGGCGTCGATGTCGTCCTTATCCCACTCAATGAAGGTGCGCTCGTCCATGGCGGCATTGCCGATAGGCACCGTCTCGTCGAGACGGGAGCGCATCAGCACGAAGCCGCCGACATGCTGGGAGAGATGGCGGGGAAAGCCGAGGAGTTGCGTCGCAAGGTCGACCGCGCGGCGGATCACCGGGTTCTTCGGGTCGAGCCCAGCCTCGCGGATGTGCTTGTCGGCAATGGGCGCGCCCCAGCTCCCCCAGACCGTGCCGGCGAGGCGGGCGGTCACGTCCTCCGTCAGGCCGAGCGCCTTGCCCACCTCGCGGATGGCGCTGCGCGGGCGGTAGCTGATGACGGTGGCGGCGATGCCGGCGTGGTCGCGGCCGTAGCGCTCGTAGATGTGCTGGATCACCTCCTCGCGCCGCTCGTGCTCGAAGTCGACGTCGATGTCCGGTGGCTCGCGCCGCTCGCTGGAGATGAAGCGGGCGAAGAGGAGGTCGTTATCCTCCGGGTCGACGGCGGTGATGCCGAGCACGTAGCAAACGGCGGAATTAGCGGCCGAGCCGCGCCCCTGGCAGAGGATGCCATGATCCTCCGCATAGCGCACGATGTCGCGGATGGTGAGGAAGTAGCGCGCATAATCGAGTTCGGCGATGAGGGCGAGTTCCTCCCGCAGGAGCTTCTCCACCTTCTGCGATATCCCCTGCGGATAACGCAAGGCGGCGCAGCGCCAGGTCAGCTCCTCGAGCCAGTCCTGTGGGGTCCTGCCGGGCGGCACCGGCTCCTCCGGATAGTCGTATTTCAGTTCGGAGAGCGAAAAGTCGATACGGTCGAGGACCTGCAGCGTTTCGCCGATCGCCTCAGGCGCATCGCGGAAGAGCCGCGCCATCTCCTGCGGGGGCTTCAGGTGCCGCTCGGCATTGGCGGCCAGGAGGCGCCCGGCCGTGTGGATGGTGACGCCCTCGCGGATGCAGGTCAGCACGTCCTGCAGCGGACGCTGGGCGGGTTCGTGATAGAGCACGTCGTTGACGGCGAGGAGCGGCACATCGGCCCGGGCCGCGATCGCTTTCAGCCCGGCGAGGTCGCGCCGGTCGCTGCCGCCATGGGCCATGGCGGCAGCGAGCCAGGTGGCGCCCGGAGCGGCTTCCTTCAGTTCGCGGAGGATGTCGAGGGACATGCCCTCGGGCTGGCCGGGCATGACGATGAGGAGGAGGTTCCGCGCATCGGCCACGAGATCGGCGCGGGTGAGGATGCACTCGCCCTTGTCCGCTTTCAGCTTGCCCATGGTGAGGAGGCGGCACAGGCGCCCCCAGCCGGTGCGGTTCACCGGATAGGCGAGGATGTCGGGCGTGTCGTCGGCGAAGACGAGGCGGGCACCGACGACGACCCTGAAGGGAGGCAGCGTCTTGCCCTGTTCCTGCAGAAGCGTCCTGATCTCCTCGAGCGCCGAATGGGCCCGCACCACGCCGGCGACCGTGTTACGGTCGGCGATGCCGATGCCGGCAAGGCCGAGGAGGAGCGCCTGCTTGACGAGGTCCCCGGCCTTGGAGCCGCCGCGCAGGAAGGAGAAATTGGTGGTGACAGCAAGCTCGGCATAGGCTGCCGCCGGCATTGGGGCATGAGCGCTCATGCGAAGATCCCGTGCAGGAACCAGCGCGGGGCGGGCGCTTCGCCGAAGAGGCCCTGGCGGAAGACCCAGAAGCGCCGTCCCCTCGCATCCTCGACGCGGTAGTAGTCGCGCGTCGGCTCCTCACCCGCCTCGTCGCGCCACCATTCGGGCGCGATCCGCTCCGGTCCCTCGGCGCGGGCGATCTCGTGCAGCACGCGCCGCCAGCGGAAGCGCAGCGGCGGCCCGTCCGGCACCTCGGCGAGCGCCTCGATGGGCTGTGGCGGATCGAAGAGATGGACCGGCCGCGCCGGGGGATCGGCCGGCCGCTCGACGGGCCAGCCGCAAGGTGGCGCCGTCCCGTCGTCGTCGAGAGCCGCCGGCACCATGCGCACGGCCCTTTCGGGAATATGCGTGTCGACGAAGGCCGGGCGGAGGACGGCCGCGGCGCCGAAGCGGGCACCGAGCCGATCGACGAGGGCGGCGACCTCCTCGTCCTCGACCGTTCGCCCGTCGAGGCTGACCTGGCTCTCGCCGAGCGGCTCGCAGGCCGTGACGGCAAGGCGCAGCAGGTCGAAGCCGAAGCCGGGGTCGAGGGGATCGGCGAGCGCCGCGAGCCGCTCCCGGAACAGGCGCATGACGACGGCCGCGTCGCGCGCCGGCCGGCCGGTGGCGACCGCAAGGCGCGTGACCCGCCCGTCGGCGCGGAAGAAGGCGGCCTCGAAGCGCCGTCCGCCCTCGCCGCGCTCCGCGAGGATGCGGCCGGCGCGGTGGGCGAGCCCGGCGAGGGCGGCGTCGATGTCCTCCTCGCGGGCCACGGGCTCGGCGAAGCGCCGCTCGACGAGGCAGGGTGGCAGCGGCCGGCGCGGCGAGATGCCGATGTCCTCCTGGCCCAGGATGCGCGCGAGACGGACCGGCAGGTCCGCGCCGAAGCGGGTGGCAAGCGGCGCGCGCGGGCGCTCCGCCAGGTCGCCCACGGTCTTCAGCCCCGCCCGGGTGAGGGCGAGCAGTACTTCCGGCGAGACGCCGAGCGCGGCCGCCGGCAGCGGCCGCACCGCCATCTCCTCCTCGCCGGGCGGGACGATGTCGTGCCGCCCGAGCGCCTTGCGGCCGAAGCGGGCGAGCGCCGCTGCCGCCTGGGGCGTGCCGGCGACGCTGCCCCGCACGGTCAGTCCACCGCGGGCGAGGCCCTGCATCACCGTCCGGCGCAGGCCGGCCTCGCCGGCGAAGAGATGGACGCAGCCGGTGATGTCGAGCACGAGGCCGTCGGGCTCCTCGACGGTGACGAGCGGCGTATAGCGGTCGCACCAGTCGGCGAGGCGGGCGAGCAGGGCGGCATCGGCCGCGCGGTCCATGTCCACCGCGACGAGATGGGGAATGCGGGCGCGCGCATCAGCCAGGGTGAGGCCGGGGGTGAGGCCGAGCAAGAACCCCTGCCGGTCGACGGCGGCAAGGCGCAGCGCGCTCGAGACCTTCTCGACGAGGACGAGCGGCGCCTCAGCCTGTGCGGGCGAGGGGGGCGAGGTCCGGCGCTGCCGGTCGGCCGGCAGGAAGGGGAACCACAGGGCGAGATAGCGGCGCGGGCTCGCGGAAGAGACGGTGCTCACGGTGCCACTCCAGGCGCCAGCGGCGGCCCTCAAGGCCGGCGCGATGGCGCAGCAAGGTGATGTCGAAGGCGGGATGGCCGGGGGCGTTGGCGGCCAGCGGCCGGGACGGGGCGGCGGCGGCCGACCAGCGTGTCGCCGCCGCGCTCGGCCGGGGCGTCGCCGCGATGCGCAGCAGAAGGGCGGGAACACCGGATTGCTCGGCCGCGAGCGCGAGGCGGCGGCTCGCCGTCAGGTCGAGGGATTTCGGGTCGCCCCACGGCTCGATGACGACGGCGCCGAGCGCCGGGCAGCGCAAGGCCTCCGCCCCCGCCTGCAGCACGCAGGTGGCATCGGGCCCCGTCACCACGACGAGCAGGCCCGGGTCGAGCCCGAGGGCGGCAAGGCCCGGCGCGTGAAGCGCGCCGGTTTCCGCCACGGAAAAACCCTGCCGCACCCAGACCACGCGGCGGTCATCCGCCGCGGCTCGCGCCGCAAGGGCGGCGGCAAGACCGGCAGCGGCGCCGGCATCCGCCTCCTCGTGCGCGAAGATCTCGTGCACCGCGGCCCGGAGGAAGCCGCCGCCCAGCAGCCCATCCACGGCCGGCGCCCCGCATGTGAAGCGCCGGCCTGTTTCGGAAGCCGCCGGTTCGATCGCGGCAATGCTCCGCCGCAGCGCCTGCAATGTATCCTGCACCGCGCTCATGATTTTTGTTCCTGTTTCGTTCTATAACGACTCAGGAGAACGCGAGAGTCAATGCCGGGCCCGCGAGCGCCGTCAGTGGACAGCCGGCATGAGCGGCCGTACCTGGCGGCGGCCGTTCATGCCGCCGCCAGCAGATGTCCGATGGCGAAAGGGAAATGAGAGTGGGGATGCTCTTCAGCGGAAGAGGGAATCGACGTCGTCCTGCGACACGACGTTCATGTCGCCGGCGAGCGGCGGCCCGTTGAGCAAGGCCTCGTCGCCCTTCTCCTCCTCTTCCTCCACCTCGGCCTCGGCAAGGCTCGAGAGGCTGTCCGGCCCGCCCCAGATTTCCATCATGCTGGCGACACGCTCCTCGATGAACTTGAGCGTGCCGACCACCTTGCCGATGCGCTGGCCGGTGAGATCCTGGAAGTTGCAGGCCTCGAAGATGCGGATAACCTGCTCGTAGATGTGGTTGGCGAGTTCCTGCTGCTCGCCCGTGAGCTGCTCCATCAGCACGCCTGTGGCGTCGTTGATGGCCTCCGCCGAGGAGAGGATCGTCTCCGTGGCGCTCTCGGTGTCCGAGACGACGGCGTCGAGCTCGTCTGTCACGCGGCTCTTCTGCTCGCCGCGCAGACCCTTGGCATGAAGTGTCGCGAGCTCCAGCTTCGTCCTCTGGATGCTGCGCTGGATGGCGTCGACATCCTGCCAAAAGGCGCCACCTTCCGAGATCTGACCGATTCGCTCGTCGCGGCTGTTGATGGCTTCGACCAGAGTGCGCAACTCGGCGAGCTGCTGCGTGATCTGTTCGAGCTGCGCCGACACCGCCGGGCTCCCCATGAGTGTGTCGCCGAAACCGGTCTCGACCATGGATTCGATGCGAAACGGCCGATGGCCCGCAGTCATCGGCACCTCCCTTTTTAAGGATTGGTCAATTCAGGGCGTTACTATACGTGCTCGGCTTCAACCAAGGCAAACGGTCCGGCTTCCGTCATGCAAGCTTCGTGCAAGTTTTCTGCAAGAGTCTCCGCGCAGCGAAATGCGCCCCTGTCAACAAAGTGCAAAGCGGTGGAGTGAACTATGGCGCTTGATCTTTCGATGCCGATCCTCGTGGTCGACGATTATAAGACCATGGTTCGCATCATCCGCAACCTGTTGAAACAGCTCGGCTTTCAGGATGTCGACGAGGCGGCCGACGGCACCGAGGCCTTCGCCAAGATGAAGGAGCGCGACTATGGTCTCGTCATCAGCGACTGGAACATGGAGCCGATGACTGGCTACGAACTGCTCAAGCAGGTCCGCGCCGACGAGAAGCTCGCCCACACGCCCTTCATCATGGTGACCGCCGAGGCGAAGTCCGAGAACGTCGTCGCTGCCAAGAAGGCCGGCGTCAACAACTACATCATCAAGCCGTTCAATGCGCAGACACTGAAAGGCAAGATCGAGGCGGTCTTCGCTGAGCAGTAATCCTCTGCGCATTCGTTCGAATGGGCCTGTGGCGCACGCCCTGCCGGGGGCAGGGCGTGCCACTTTGTATTTTAAGCGTGTAAATCCGATGGTTTCTGCTGGTCCGAGACGGTCTGGCAGGCTGCTGCCGGTCCGGCTTGTCTTGCCTGGCAGCAACTTTTAATATCAGAGACTTGTAGATGGGCGCGGCTCGACTTCGAGCGGATGCCCTCGACGATTGGGGGGCGGAAGTTGCGTCGTCCTGCGGCGTCTCGTTCCTGCTGGGCCTCCTCCTGCCGGGGGCCGGAATGAATTCCGAGAACAGCATCGCTCAGCGCCTCCGGGCGGCCCGGCGCCGCGCGGGCTTTGCCAGTGCGGCTGCGGCGGCGCGGGCCTTCGGCTGGAGTGAGGTGACCTACCGCGCCCATGAGAACGGCTTGCGCGGCATTCGGTCTGCCGTTGCCGAGCATTATGCGGCGCGTCTCAACGTCAGTCTCGCCTGGCTCCTGACCGGGGAGGGCCGACATCCCCGGCGACACCATCTCGACATCGCCGGGGAGGTCGGCGACGGCGGCAGCGTCCGGCCCCGGCTGAGGGCGGGGCCGCCGCGTGCGGTTTTCAGCGTCGAGACGCCCGTCGCCATGTCGCCACAGGCCATAGGCTTCCGGATCGCCGGGACGGCGCTGCAGCCGCGCTACGATCCCGGCGACATCGTTGTCTGTGACCGAACGGGGGATAGTCCGCGTAACCTCATCGGTCGGGAAGCCGTCGTGATCACCAGCCAGGGCCGCGGCTACCTGCGCATCGTGCGCAAGGTCATGCGCTCGGGCCTCGTCGATCTGCAGTCCGGCGACGGGCATGTGACGCGCGCCGTCCACGTCGCCTGGAGCGCGGCAGTCACATCGGTGGTGCGCTCCCGCCGGGGGTGACGGCTGGCCGCGATGCTGCCGCGCGCCCATGACACCCTGCCGGGACGTTCCCGCATCGCTGATGTCCCGCGCGTTCTCCACCGCACTCCAGGGCTCAAGTCATCGGGTCGGCTGAAGGCTGATGAGATGGCCGTTTCAAGCGCTTTTCGCGCGCTGGTGGCATGGCGCTGCCGTTAAAATTTTAGCGATAATTGTAGCGGACCGATGCAAAAATGACTCAGTGCAGCACATGCATTCCAAATCGATACAAAACGTATTGACCCTTAACGGATGATTAATAATTCTTGAATTGCTGATTCGCTGTTGGCGCGGCCGTTTCAGGTGTCGTCGTCAAGGCTTCAGGATCGCTGCGGCGTGTTGGGTGTCGTCGACGGATGATCGGTCGCTCCATGTGACGGCATCTTCCGTGCTCAGGCTTGTCCGGGCATTGCCTGTCGCTGTCGGCGGTCGAGTGCGGGGTGGAGTGCGTATTCCTCTCTCACGAGAGGGGAGATATGGAGCTGATATCTACAGAACGATAAAATCGCAGATATTATAATTGTGTAATGACCAAACGATATATGTCGCCTTATCAAGGTAAATCAGTGCTGCGTGCCTGATCTTGATTGATCGGGTGTGGCGTGATGACTGATTTTTCGAACGGGCTGGGGGGTCAGGCTGTGTATATCGTTGTTGACGAAAGGCAACTTGTCACATCCGGCTATGTGGCAAGCTTCGGGCGCGAGGGCGTGCCGTCCATGGGCTTCTACTCGGGCGAGTTCCGGGAATGGCTGGAGACGGCATCGACCGTGGATCTCAATGCGGTGCAGGGGTTCGTGCTCGGCGACTTTGCCGACCGCTCGAGCTATCCCGAGCTCATCCGCAACCACAGCCGTGCGCCGATCATCGCGTTGAGCGAGACGCGCTCGCTGGAACAGACGCTCGAGCTCTTTACCGCCGGGATCGACGACGTGGTTCGCAAGCCGGTCCACGTAAAGGAAATCCTGGCGAGGGCAGAGGCCGTGTGGCGGCGCGTGAACAGCGCCGAAGAGAAGACCACGATTGGCCGGCTCAAGGTCTTTTACGACGGCCGCGATCCGGAGATCGACGGCGAGGCGGTGACGTTGCCTCGCCGCGAACGTCACATCCTGCAATATCTGGTGCGCGCACGCGGCCGGCGCGTCAGCAAGATGCAGCTGTTCAACGCCATTTACGGTCTTTACAACGAGGCGGTGGAAGAGAGCGTGGTCGAAGGCCACGTCAGCAAGCTGCGCAAGAAGCTGCGCGAGCGGCTCGGCTACGACCCGATCGAGGCCAAGCGCTATATGGGCTACATGTTCGTCGACCGCGGCTGAGCTGCCGCACGCCCTTATCCCCTTGAAGGCGCTTCCTCGCCGGCCGGCGAGGAAGCGCTTCTATTTTTGGCGTGCACGCATGGCAACAAACCGGTAATATTTGTAAGCTAAGGTGGAAAACATAGCGGATTGAGGCGGTCCTAGCTTGCGCCTCAAAGGCATGATGCCGCTCCGCTATGCCGGTTCAAATCCGGCATGTCCCTTTCAAACAATCCACATCTCAATGTGAAGGGACGAAAGCATGTCCAGCTTGCTGACCAATGCCTCGGCGATGACTGCTCTGCAGACGCTGACGGCCACCAACAAGAACATGACCGCGACGCAGACTCGCATCTCGACGGGCATGCGCGTGTCGACGGCGTCGGACAACGCCGCCTACTGGTCGATCGCCACCACCATGAAGTCCGACAACGCCGCCCTCTCGGCCGTGAAGGACGCCATCGGTCTCGGCGCCGCGACCATCGATACGATGTACACCGCGCTCGACACGACGAAGGAAATCGTCACCGAGATCAAGAAGAAGCTCGTCGCTGCCCGTGACGCCGGCGTCGACCGCGCCAAGGTGCAGACCGAGATCACCGACCTGCAGAACCAGCTCAAGACCTCGGCCTCGTCGGCGGTGTTCAACGGCGAGAACTGGCTCGACGTCGACTCGAGCGCGACCGCCTACAACGCGACCCGCGCCGTCGTCGCCTCGTTCTCGCGGGCCGGCGGTGCCGTGACGATCGACAAGATCGACATCGACATTTCCAAGATGCACCTGTTCGATGCGAACGGTCAGGTCGGCCTCTACGACGAGGCGCTTGAGGATGATACCGGCACTGCCTACACGTTCACTGCCGTGACCCAGCGTACGGGCACTGCCGGCGCGAAGATTTCGGTCTTCACCTTCGACATCAGTGGCGTGACGAACGCTGCTGCGGACCTCACGGAGCTTGAGAACGTCAC
>NZ_LIOL01000011.1 GCF_001418005.1 Chelatococcus sambhunathii
TTTTTTCCCAGCAGGTCTTTCAACCCCGCATTGTCGAGCATCGCATCCGCCAGCAGCCGCTTCAGCCTGGCATTCTCGTCCTCGAGCGCGCGCAGACGTTTCGCCTCGCTCAGCTCCAGCCCGCCATACTTGGCCTTCCACGCATAGAAAGTCGCGCTCGACATCCCGTGCTTGCGGCACAGATCCAGCACCACCGCCCCCGCATCGGCCTCCTTCAAAATGCCAATGATCTGCTCGTCCGAAAACCGCTTCCGCTTCATCCAATCCGTCCCTCTGCTGGGCCGGACTCTACTCGCAAGTGGAGGAAAAACAGGGGGTCAGGTCAATCGCCGTTTACGACACCACGAGAATGGCCGATAGATCTCGATAGTTCACAGGATTTTTCTAGCTAGGTTCGCTCCCGAAAGCCCAGCAAAATCAAAAGGCTAGGTTTTGACGGTACCTTACACGGCATACTCAGCCGTTGAAATTATTTTTCGCAGATTTATCAGATGCTTAGGGCTAAAAAAATATTCGAGTGGGAATGATTCAGGGCCCGCCCAAGGTATCCTGCAGTATCCTGCGATTTCGTCATGATATAATTAAATAGTATATAAACAGAACGGATTAACATCCGGCGTCTACCTTCGTGCTCCTGATCGACAGTGTTCTCGACGTGGCCGAGAAGCGCTTGATCAAGTGGCGGCCGAACGTGGTAGAAAGGCCGGCGTGACGGGGAGGGGCCTCTCCGAAAGATGGCCAATCTCGTCGACAGACAGCTAGCCGGTGACCTGACGGAAAACCAGATCACGGCCGGCTGTCAGCAGGGCGATATTCGTTGGAGCCTGCTCGATTGGTTGATTGATTTTACCCGCCCGTGCGGCGATGAGTGCCGAGCAGCGTATTGTCACCGGAACAAGCGGCATTCGCCAACTGTCGTGGCGCTGAACGCAAAACTCTCCGAGCACTGCTCCACATGATCAAAGACAGTTCGCTTGGCGGCAGGGCGGTCGGAAAACGACGGGCTGGTCCCGCTCAACACCGTCGAGACTGCGTGGTGTGATTGCCGACGGCGTGGCCGTCCTGCGCGCGACGGCAGGAGCGGGTTGTGCATCGGAGCCGGTCGAGAAAACGTCGCCCGAAACGCCCGCAACGATGATCGCGCGGGGCGCGGGCCACTGAACCGTCCGCCGCGGCGCGGAGAAACATGCGCGCCCTGTCGGTCCCCGCCACGTGTGGCCGGGACCGCTCCTGCCTTGCGTCAGCCTGCGAGCAAACCCTCGCGCGGCCCTTCGCGGTCCGGCGCTTTTTGCAGGGCTTCCTGCCTCAGGTCGATGCCCCGCTGCGCATGGGCGATGTAGGCGGCGTCTTCGCCGTAGCGGTTGAGCGCGATGCCGGCCCGGGCGCGCGCCAGGAAAGCAGCCTCCTCCACGGAGGCGGCCGGCGCGGCCGCTGCAACCTCCGGCGTTGCGGGGCGCGGTGGGGGTAAAGAAGACCGCTCGGGCTGCGCCGGCGCCGGCGTTCGGGATGCGGCTTCCGGCACGAGGGCGGCGGCGAGCTGCGCCCCACGGGCGACGGCGACGATGTCTTGGGCAACCCTGTCGCGCGCCAGCTTGCCGTCCTTCTTCTCCTGCCTGCTGAGGACCTTCAGGCTGCTGCGCAGATAATGATCCTCGGCGCGTGGATCGGCGGCCCTGAGCGCGGCGAGGTGTTCCGGCTTCATGAGATGCGGGCCACGGCCAGCGAGGTTGAGATGGCCTGCGATGTCAATTGCCCCGTCCTTGATGACGCGGTGCATCGTTTTCTCGAAGATGGCCTTTTGAACCGGGCCGGAGGCGGCGAGGAGCCGCGTCCGCGGATCGTTGTCCATCCTCTCCTTCAGGCGAGTGCGCACATCGCCGGCCGTGCCCGCAAACGACTGCGGGGGATAATCCTTGTGGAAGAGTTCCGTCAGCCGCATCACATCCGCAGGGAGAAGCCCCGTGCGGTGGCCCGACGAGAGGTCCGCCACACGTTTCGCGACCTTCTCCCGTCGGCTCAGCGCGTCGGCGGGGGCGGCCGGGTCTTCCTCCGCGAGCACCTGATCGATCAGGCCGTGCAGCTTGGCTACGACGGTGCGTCGCTGGGCATCTGCATAATGGCCGGCGAGGACGGCGAGCGCGCCGTCGGAGCCGGCGGTCCGCACCAGTTCATCCGGCGCGGACGCCTCGGCGGCGGCATGCGCCAATTCCGATGCGCCCTCTCCGCGGAAGCGCGCCTCCTTCTTCTCGTAGACGATCTTCTCCACCGCGGCGCCGACCGTCAGCGGCGCGCCGACGGCCGCGAGCAGGACGCCGACGAGGCCGGCGACGCCGGTGAGCGAGGCGATGCTGCCGGCCGCCATCAGGCTCTGCCCGGCCGCCATGCCCGCGCCATGGACGATGGAATGGTGCCTGTTGTAATAGCCGAGCCGCTTGAGCCCCTGGTCGACCGCCCGGAAGACTGCGGGGTCGAGGAGGTTGCGGACGCCCCGCAGTGCCAGCCTGTCTCCCTTCAACTGCCGGTGGCGCATCACGCCCGTCACGCATTTCGACGCGCCGACCGCGGCCATGGCGAGCTGCGAGGGCAGGAACGCGGCCGTCGCGGCCGTGCCGAGCACGGCCGCAGCGGTCGTGGCTCCTTGGCTTGCCGCCGAGCCGGCCGGTGCAGCGCCCTCGACGATGCCGGCTATCGAATCTGCCATCGACAGCACCATGCCGGCCGTCATGCCCGTCATCGCCGCCGCCGTTGGGATGCTGAAGTTGCGGTCGATCTTCTCGGAGGTGGCCGTCGATCTGTCCCGTGCATAGCGGGCGGCCTGATAGGCGAGGGTCGCGTTCGGCTGTTCGCCATTTCCGCCGGCTTCCGGTCGCGCTGCCGCGGTCTTCCGCGCGAGGTCCATCACCGCTTCCGCAATGTCCTGGGGTGGCACGGTTCTGCCGGTGCAGGCGGAGACAAGGCCCTGTGACTCCCTGAACATTCCCTTGATTCGCTCGACATCGGCCGGTGACGTGCCGGATCGCTCCAGCAGGTCGATGATCGCCTCCTCGCGCTCGTGCAGCTTCTGCAGCAGCAGGGGGAAATCCTGCCTGAAGCGCTCGAGGCACTCGTCGATGGTGCCCTTGGCACCCACGGCGACGAAGGGCGTCGCGACGCCAAGGATGGCAAGCGTGGCGATGGCCTGCTGCAGCTGCGGCAGGGACATGCCGAGCAGCGAGGCGAAATCGTCGATCCCGTCGACCGATCGCAGGTTCTCATAGGCGGCGACGAAGGGGGCCTTGAACGCATTCCTGTCGCTGGCGTTTTCGATGCGGAAGGCCGGGCGTGAGGAAAACGGCAGAAGCTGTGAGAGGGATGGCACATCGGCCTCCTTTCAATCGACTCGTTGCAGGCTTGATGGTCCGAAGGTGGGTTCGGACAGCTTTTTCTGAGATGTTGTTGAATATATTTTAGATATTGTATTTTAATTTTTCTTTATAGGCGGCGTGTAGTCACGTTATTGTAATCTGTTTATAGAGGTAGCGGTAGATCGGCGGAAAACGCAAGTATAGCGCTCAATGAATGCTGTATTTCCGTGGCGGTCAGGGTGGGCGCGCCCGTCGTGTGGCGCTTGCCCGCTGTGGCTGGACCGGCAACGCCGTCCGCCCTCTGTCGACAGCCGGGCGTGCGTGTTTTATCTATAAAATCATGACACGAGAGCCTGAAGAGACGGTTGCGTCCAAGATCACCCGCATCCTCGCCGAGCGGATCGTATCGGGGGCGTTGGCGCCCGGGGAGAAGCTGCGGCAGGACCATATCGCTGCCGAGTTCGGCGCGAGCCACGTGCCTGTGCGGGAAGCCTTCCGCCGGCTGGAGGCGCAGGGGCTCGCCGTCAGTGAGCCGCGGCGCGGCGTGCGCGTCGCTGCCTTCGATCCTGCCGAGATGCGTGAGGTGGCCGAGATGCGCTCGGCTCTCGAGGCGCTGGCGCTGCGCCATGCCGTGCCGCATCTCACTCCTGCCATGCTCGCCGAGGCGGAGCGGGCGGCTGATGCGGCGGATCGCTGCCGCGATATCCGTTCCTGGGAGGCGGCGAACCGGCGCTTTCACCGGCTCCTCCTTGCGCCTTGCGGGATGCCGCGGCTGCTGCGGACGATCGACGACCTGCATGCGGCGAGCGCGCGCTTCCTCGTCGGAGGCTCGGCGGCGGCGTGGGAGCCGCGCGTCGATGTCGAGCATCGGGCCATTCTTGCCGCCCTGCGTAGAGGCGACGCTGATGCTGCCTGCGCGACGCTCGCCCGCCACGTCAAGCGCATCGGTCCCCTGCCGCGGCGGGCGCGGGTTGAGCAGGGCGGATATCCGCTCTTCGGCTGACGGCTAGAGATCGGATTGCCATTTTATAGATCGTGTGGAATCCATTGATGAGTGGATTCGCTATTTTATCTATAAAATGGAGTGGCCGATGCTCGAGACACCAACCGGAGAGGCCGAGGCGACAGGGCAGGCTGGCACCGGGCAGGCGGGTTTCTGGACATTGCAGCAGGCGCAGGCGCTCCACGGGCTGCCGTTCAACGATCTCATCCATGGCGCCCATGCGGTGCACCGGCGCCATTTCGACCCCAATGCCATCCAGCTCAGCCGTCTCCTGAGCATCAAGACGGGCGGCTGCCCGGAGGATTGCGGCTATTGCTCGCAGAGCGCCCGCTACGACACGGGCGTCAAGGCGACCCGGTTGATGGCGCTCGAGGAGGTCGTCGCCGCCGCCCGCCGCGCGAAGGCGGAGGGCGCGACGCGCTTCTGCATGGGGGCGGCCTGGCGCAGTCCGAAGCCGCGCGACCTCGCCCGCGTCGCCGCCATGGTCGAGGCCGTGAAGGCCCTCGGACTCGAAACCTGCGCCACGCTCGGCATGCTGACCGGGGAGGAAGCCGGGGCGTTGCGCGCCGCCGGGCTCGACTACTACAACCACAATGTCGACACCTCGCCCGGCTTCTACGGCGAGATCATTTCGACGCGCACCCTGGAAGACCGGCTCGCGACACTGGCCAACGCGCGCGAGGCGGGCCTCAAGCTGTGCTGCGGTGGCATTGTCGGCCTCGGAGAGACGCTCGACGACCGGCTCGCCATGCTGGTCCTGCTCGCCAATCTCGACCCCGCGCCCGAAAGCGTACCGCTCAACCTGTGGAACGAGGTGGCGGGCGTACCCGTCGCCGCGCGGGCGGAGCGGCCGGACGCCATCGCCTTCGCACGTCTCGTCGCGGTGGCGCGCATCATGATGCCGCAAAGCGTGCTGCGCCTGTCGGCCGGCCGGCAGTACATGAGCGACGAGGCGCAGGCCCTGTGCTTCTTCGCAGGGGCCAATTCGCTCTTCCTCGGCGAGACGCTGCTGACGACCCGCAACGCGAGCGAGGAGCGGGATGCGGCGCTCTTCGCACGCCTTGGCCTCACCGCGATGCCGGCCGGCGAGGGTGTCGATGCCGACGCATGAGGCGGCCCTTGCGGCGCTCGGCCGACGCGGGCGGCTGCGCGCGCTGGCGCCGCGCTGCGGCATCGACTTCACGTCCAACGACTATCTCGGCCTCAGCGGGAGCGAGGCGCTGCGCGAGGCTGCGGCCGCCGCGCTCGCCCGCGGCGTGCCGGCGGGGGCGGGCGGCTCGCGCCTGCTGCGCGGCAACCACGCCGAGCACGAGGCGCTGGAGGAGGAGGCGGCGGCCTTCTTCGGCGCCGAGAGCACGCTCTTCTTCGCGGGCGGCTTTGCCGCCAATGCCGCCCTCGTCGCCACCTTGCCGCGCCGCGGCGATCTCGTCGTCCACGATGCGCTGATCCACGCCAGCGTGCACGAGGGGCTCGCTGCCTCGCCGGCCGAGGCCGTCGCGGTGCCGCACAACGATGCCGATGCCGTCGCCGATGCGATCCGCCGCTTCAGGGCGGCGGGCGGGCGCGGCCGCGTGTGGATCGCCGCCGAGACGCTCTATGGCATGGACGGCGACGTCGCCCCGCTCGCGGACCTTGCGGCGATCGCCGACCGGCACGAGGCCATGCTGCTCCTCGACGAGGCCCATGCGACCGGCATCTGCGGGCCCGGCGGGCGGGGCCTCGCCGCCGCGCTCGAGGGGCAGGCGAATGTCGTAACGCTGCACACCTGCGGCAAGGCGGTCGGCGTCATGGGCGCGCTCGTCTGCCTGCCGCGCTCTTTGCGCGACTACATGATCAACCGCGCGCGCGGCTTCATCTATGCCACCGCTCCGTCGCCCCTCGTCGCCGCCATGGTGCGCGCGGCGCTCGGCCTCGCTTCTGCGGCCGACGACCGCCGGCAGCGCCTCGCAGCGCTCGTCGCTCACGCGCGAGCAGGTCTCACCCGCTGCGGCCTGCCCGCGACGGCGACGCACATCCAGCCCGTCATCCTCGGCGCGGACCGCCGGGCGAGCGCCGTCGCGGCCGCCTTGCAGGAAGAGGGGTTCGACGTGCGTGCCATCCGCCCGCCGACGGTACCGCCCGGCACGGCGCGCCTGCGCATTGCGCTGACGCTGCACGTGGACGAGGCGGCGATCGGCGCGCTCATGGCGGCGCTCGGCCGCTTCATGAAGGGGAGGACGTCTTGAGCGGCTTCATCGTCACCGGCACCGATACCGGCATCGGCAAGACCGTCTTCTGCGCCGCGCTCGTCGGCGCGCTCGGCGGATTCTACTGGAAGCCAGTGCAGGCCGGCCTTGACGGAGAGACGGATTCGGAGACAGTGCGCCGCCTCTCCGGCCTGCAGGATAGCCATGTCCTGCTCGAGGCGTACCGTCTCGCCTTGCCGGCCTCGCCCCACCGCGCCGCGGAGGCGGAAGGCGTTGTGATCGATGTGGGATCGCGCCCCCCGACGCACACCATAGGGCGCGAGAGCACCATCGCTCCCTCGCCCCGCCGCAGGCGGGAGGAGGGGGATCCGGGCGCCCCCGGCTCAGTGGCCTCTTCGCGCGATCTGGGCGCGCTCACCCTGCCCACCGTCGCCGGCCCGCTCGTCGTCGAGGGCGCCGGCGGGCCGATGGTTCCGCTGACGCGGGGCACGCTGTTCATCGATGTCTTCGCTGCCTGGGGCCTGCCGGTCATCCTCTGCGCCGCGACGCGCCTCGGCACCATCAACCACGCGCTGCTCGCCCTCGAGGCCCTGAAGCGGCGGCACATTCCCGTCCACGGCGTCGCCTTCATCGGCGAGCCGAACGAGGACAGCGAGGCCATCATCGCCGAGTTCGGCGTCGTGCGTCGCCTCGGTCGCCTGCCGCTTCTGCCGCTGCTGACGCGGGAAACGCTCGCTTCGGCCTTCGCCGCCGGTTTCGATCCGGCCGACTTTCGGTGATGACCATGAATTATCGCACGACCTTCGCCGGCCCGTCTCCGGTCTGGCATCCCTTTACCCAGCACGCGCTCGCGCCCGAGCCGCCGCTCGTCCTGCGCGGTGAGGGCGCGTGGCTGACGACGGCGACGGGCGAGCGCATTCTCGACGCCATCTCCTCCTGGTGGGTCATCACCCACGGCCATTGCCATCCGCGCATCGTGGCGGCGATCCGCGAACAGGCCGGGGACCTCGACCAGGTCATCTTCGCCGGCCATACGCATCCGGCGGCCGAGGCGCTGGCGCGCCGGCTGGTGGCGCGGGCGCCGGAGGGGCTCGCCCATGTCTTCTTCTCCGACAGCGGCTCCACCGCCGTCGAGGTCGCGCTCAAGATGGCGGTCGGCTACTGGCGCAACATCGGCGAGCCGCGCAGCCGCATCCTCGCACTGGAGCACGGCTATCACGGCGACACCATCGGCACGATGTCGGCGGGCGCGCGCGGCATCTACAACGTTGCCTACGAGCCACTGCTCTTCGATGTCGCCCGCCTGCCGTTCCCGGCTGAGGGCCGCGAGGAGGCGACGCTCACCGCGCTCGAGGCCACGTGCCGGGAAGCGCCCTGCGCCGCGCTGCTCGTCGAGCCGCTCATCCTCGGCGCCGGCGGCATGTTGGTCTATCCGGCCTGGGTGCTCGCCGAGATGCGCCGCATCTGCGAGCGCCACGGCGTGCTCCTCATCGCCGACGAGGTGATGACCGGTTTCGGCCGCACGGGCCGGCTCTTCGCCTGCGAGCACGCCGCTATCGCGCCGGATATCCTGTGCTGCGCCAAGGGCCTCACCGGCGGCGCGCTACCGCTTGCCGTCACGCTCTGCCGCCGCGAGATCTTCGACGCCCATTATTCCGAGGACCGCCGACGCACCTTCTTCCATTCGAGCTCGTTCACGGCCAATCCCATCGCCTGCGCCGCGGCCAACGCCAATCTCGACATCTGGGACGCGGAGCCGGTCGGCGAGCGCATCGCCGCTCTGGGCGCCTTGCAAGAGGAGCGGCTGGCGCGCTTCCGCGACGATGCGCGCTTCGCCTGGGTGCGGCGCCTCGGCACCGTCGCGGCGCTCGACCTCACCGTCGACGATCCCGGTTATCTCGCCGGCATCGGCCCGCAGCTCGCGGCCTTCTTCCGCGAAAGGGGCCTCCTGCTGCGCCCGCTCGGCAACACCGTCTACGTCATGCCGCCCTATTGCGTGACCGCCGAGGACCTCGACCGCATCTACGCCGCCGTCGCCGCGGCGGCGGAGCGGTTCGGGCGGGCTTGATGGGCGGGACCCGCATCGCCGGCCTCGGCCATCATGCCCCGGCGCGCGTCGTGGCGAATGCCGAGATCGAGGCAAGGCTCGGTCTCGACGAGGGCTGGATCGCCCGGCGCACCGGCATCCGCGAGCGGCGCTGGGCGGCTGCGGACGAGGCGGTGAGCGACCTTGCCGTGCCGGCGGCGGCGATGGCGCTCGCCGAAGCAGGCATGGCGCCCGATGCCTTCGGCCTCGTCCTCCTCGCCACCAGCACACCCGACCACCTGTTGCCGCCGACCGCGCCGCTCGTCGCGCAGCGGCTCGGCCTCTCCTGCGGGGCGGTGGACCTCACGGGCGCCTGCGCCGGCTTCCTCTATGCCTTCGTGCTGGCGGAGGGGTTCGTGCGCGCGACGGGGCGGGCGGTGCTCGTGATCGCGGCCAACATCCTGTCCCGGCGCATCGATCCGGACGATCGCATGACGGCGGCGCTCTTCGCCGATGCCGCCGGGGCGCTCGTCCTCGCGCCTGATGGGCGCCGCGAGGCCGGGCTTCTCGCCTCGGCGCTCGCGAGTGATGGCACCGGCTACGACCTCATCCAGATCCCCGCCGGCGGCAGCCGCCGTGCGCTGACGGCGGACACGCCCGCACGCGACGGCCGCATGGTGATGCGTGACGGGCGCGCCGTCTTCGCCGCGGCGGTGGAGATGATGGTCTCTTCCTGCCGGCAGGTGTTCGCGGAAGCGGCGATCGCGGCGGACGAAATCGCCTGTTTCGCGCCGCATCAGGCCAATGGCCGCATGATCGCGGCGGTGGCCGACAAGCTGGCGATCGGGCCGGAGCGAACGCTGTCCACCCTCGCCGAATTCGGCAACACGTCCGCGGCGACCATTCCCTTTTCCCTGTCCCAGGCAAAAGGCGCGCGCAGGCTCGGTCAAGGCGACTTGCTGCTCCTCGCCGCGGCGGGCGCGGGCCTTGCCGGGGGAGCGGCCATCTACCGCCTGTAGCAGGCGGATCAGGTCAGTGCTGCGCCGGCTCGGCGATGACCGCGTCGCGGTCGGGGTTGCTGCCTCTCGGAGCAGTGCTGATCGCAGCAGGCGCTGCGCACCAGAAGCGGCAGCTCCGCGCCGAGATGAGCGGCGAGCTCGACCGACAGCCGGTTGCGCCATTCCTCATTTGCTTTGATCGCGGGCTTGAAGGCATCATCTGCCGCCAACGAGGCTTCGCCGCTTCGGTTCCGGTCCGCAGGACCGGGATCGCTATCGCTCTGTATTCCCGAGCGCGTCATCCGCACCTGCGACGACGAATGCGTCGCGCGCCTCGCGCACGCTCGCCGTGATGCGGCGCGCCACGGCGGCGACGCGGCGCGTGTCGTGCGTGTCGGGATGGGCGATCAGCCAGTAGCTCCGCATGAAGCGGATGTGAGGCAGGAGCCGCTTGAGCTCGGGATATTGCATGGCGGCATAGTCGTGCAGGATGCCGACGCCGTGGCCGGCCCGCACCGCCTCCATCTGGCCGACGACGCTGCCGCATTCGAAGCGCCGGTGCATCAGCCGGCCGAGGGTCGCCGCATAGTCGAGCGCGCGGCTGTAGACGAAGTCCTCCACGTAGGTGACGAAGAGGTGGCCGGCGAGGTCCTCCTCGCGCGTGATGGCACCGCTGCGGGTGAGGTAGCTCTCCGCTGCATAGACGCTGAGCGTATAATCCGTGAGCTTCTTCACGATGACGCGGCCCTGCTTCGGCCGGTCGAGCGTGATGACAAGATCGGCCTCGCGCCGCGACAGGGAGAAGGTGCGCGGCAAAGGCACGAGCTGGATGACGAGGTCGGGATGTTCGGCGGCGAGCGCGCCGAGCGCGCGCGAGAGAAAATAGTTGCCGAGCCCGTCCGGGGCGCCGACACGCACGGTGCCGCCGATCGCCTCGGCGGTGCCGGACAGTTGCGCCTCCACCTTGAGGAACTCGGATTCGGCCCGCTCTGCCGCGGCCATCAGCGCCTCGCCCGCGGGCGTCAGGGCGCAGCCGTTGGTCTGGCGCTCGACAAGCTTCGTGGCGAGTTCCTCCTCGAGGGCCGTGAGCTGGCGCCCCACCGTGGCGTGGTTGAGCCCGAGGCGCCGGGCGGCGCCGAGGATCTGCCCGGTACGGGCCACGGCGAGAAAGATGCGGATGCGGTCCCAGTCCATCAGACGACTATAGTTTTTGCACATCAGAGCCGCAATATCGGCCATTGATGTGCAAATCTCTGGAAACGATAAGGGGGGCGGTTCAATCGGCCCGACGCTCCGGTCCGAGTCTTCTGGGAGGATCTGCCATGCCGACCGACATTCCCCATTTCATCGGCGGTCGCCGCGTTGCCGGCCGCAGCGGCCGCACCGCCGCCGTCTTCAATCCGGCCACGGGCGAAGAGACGGGCGTCGTGGCGCTCGCAAGCACGGACGAGGTGCGCGAGGCCGTCGCCGCGGCGAAGAAGGCCCTTCCCGAATGGGCTGGCACGACGCCGCTGCGCCGCGCGCGCATCCTCAACCGCTTCCTGCGCATCCTCGAGGAGCGCACGGACGAACTCGCCGCCGTCATCACCGCCGAGCACGGCAAGGTGCTGTCCGACGCCAGGGGCGAGATCCAGCGCGGCATGGAGGTGGTGGAATTCGCCACCGCGGCGCCGCAGCTCCTCAAGGGCGAAGTGACGGAGAACGTCGGCACGCGCGTCGACAGCCACTCGCTGCGCCAGCCGCTCGGCATCGTCGCCGGCATCACGCCCTTCAACTTCCCGGCCATGGTGCCGATGTGGATGTTTCCGGTGGCGCTCGCCTGCGGCAACTGCTTCATTCTGAAGCCGTCGGAGCGCGATCCCTCCGCCTCGCTGCTGCTCGCCGCCTGGCTGAAGGAGGCCGGCGTGCCGGATGGCGTCTTCAACGTCGTGCACGGCGACAAGGAGGCGGTCGACGCCATCCTCTTCGACCCCGACATCTCCGCCGTCAGCTTCGTCGGCTCCACCCCGATCGCCCGTTACATCTACGAGACGGCGGCGCGCACCGGCAAGCGCTGCCAGGCGCTGGGCGGCGCCAAAAACCACATGATCGTCATGCCCGACGCCGACATGGACCAGGCGGTCGACGCGCTCATGGGCGCCGCCTACGGCTCGGCCGGCGAGCGCTGCATGGCGATCTCGGTCGCGGTGCCGATCGGCGAGAAGACGGCGGATGCGCTCATCGCCAAGCTCGAGCCGCGCGTGCGCGCCCTCAAGATCGGCCCCGGCACCGATCCCGACGCCGAGATGGGCCCGCTCGTCACCAAGCAGCATCTCGAGCGCGTGCGCGGCTATGTCGATACCGGCGTGGCGGAAGGCGCAAAGCTCGTCGTCGACGGCCGTGGCTTCCGGATGCAGGGCTACGAGAACGGCTATTTCATCGGCGGCACGCTGTTCGACAACGTTACGACCGACATGACGATCTACAAGGAGGAGATCTTCGGCCCCGTGCTCGCCGTCGCCCGCGCCGATTCCTACGAGACGGCCGCCCGCATGATCAACGAGCACGAGTTCGGCAACGGCACCGCCATCTTCACGCGTGACGGCGACGCCGCGCGCGAGTTCGCGCACCAGATCCAGGTGGGCATGATCGGCATCAACGTCCCGATCCCGGTGCCGATGGCCTTCCACTCCTTCGGCGGCTGGAAGGCGTCGCTCTTCGGCGACCACCACATGCACGGGCCGGAGGGCGTACGCTTCTATACGCGGCTGAAGACCATCACCAGCCGCTGGCCGACCGGCATCCGCGCCGGGGCCGACTTCGTCATGCCGACGATGCGCTGACGCGCCCCGGACCTGCCGCACCCGAAGGCCGCCGCCGGCTGCCCGGCGGCGGCCTTCGTCGTGTGAAGTCAGGCGCCGAGCCGCTCGGCCGGGATGCTGAGCCGCATGACGAGGCCCTCGCGCGACCATTCGCGCGCCAGCGCGCCGCCCAGTTGCCGCACCGTCGAGCGCGCGAGCGAGCTGCCGAAGCCTTCCTCCGCCGGCGGATGCTGGATGGGCGGTCCGCCGTGCTCCCGCCAGAGGATCGTCACCCGGTCGCCATCCAGCGCCCAGCGGATCGTGATCCGTCCTGTCGGGCTGGAAAGGGCACCGTACTTGGCGGCGTTGGTCGCGAACTCGTGCATCAGAAGCGCGATGCCAGTGAGTGCCGGGCCGCCGATGGGCAGGTCGGTGCCGTCGAGCGCAAGGCGACCGGGCGCCGACGCCTCGCGATACGGTTCGAGGATGGCTTCGATGAGCGCCCTGAGCGTCGTGCTGCGCATGCCGTCGCCGGCTGCAGCATGCAGCGTCAGTTCGTGCGCCCGGGCGAGTGCGGCGAGTCGCTCGCGGATCGCGTCGGTCACAGTTTCCGCACCGGCCGCACGGCCGCTGAGGCTGACGATGCCGATCGCGAGGGCGAAGAGATTCTTGATCCGGTGGTTCATCTCCCGCAGCAACAATGCCTGCTGCTCCTCGGCCTGCCGCCGGTCCGTGATATTGCGGGCGATCTTCGAGGCCCCGATGATCCGTCCCGCGCCGTCATGAATGGGCGAGACGGTGAGCGAGACATCGACGAGCCTGCCGTCCTTGCAGCGACGCACGGTCTCGTAATGGTCAACGCGTTCGCCCCGGCGGATGCGTTCGAGAATGGAGGGCTCCTCGTCCGGCCGGTCGTCGGGGATCAGGATCATGACCGGTCGGCCGATGGCTTCGGCCGCCGTATAGCCATAGAGGCGCTCGGCGCCTCCGTTCCAGCTTGTCACGATGCCGTCGAGGTCGGTGCTGATGATGGCATCGTCACTCGACTCGACGATCAGGGCGAGCCGGCGGGCAGCTTCTTCGGCGTGCAGCCGTTCCGTCATGTCGACGAGGACGTTGACGGCGCCGACGAGATGGCCCGATGCGTCGAAGAGCGGTGTCGGATAGGGGAGAAACGGCACCCTGGTGCCGTCCGGCCGTTCGGCCACCGCGTCGAGGCCGCGGATTGGTCGCTTTTCCTTGAGCGCCATGGCCATCGGGCATTCGTCGTGCGGCAATGGCGTTCCGTCGGGCCAGAAGAGCTTCCACGAGCCGCAGAACTCGCTCTTGCCCAGTTCCGGGCGGCAGCCCCAGAGGTTTGCCGCCGCCTCGTTGTAGAAAGTGATCCGCCCCTGCGCGTCCGTCATGTAGATCGCGGCCGGCAGGAGGCTCAACAGCTCGTGCGAGCGCAGGGCCTCGTTATAGACCTGCTCCTGTTGCTGCCGGTGTTCCGTGATGTCGCGGAAGCAGTTGATCGC
Organism: Chelatococcus sambhunathii; assembly: GCF_001418005.1. Classification (GTDB taxonomy): domain Bacteria; phylum Pseudomonadota; class Alphaproteobacteria; order Rhizobiales; family Beijerinckiaceae; genus Chelatococcus_A; species Chelatococcus_A sambhunathii. The sequence continues at coordinate 13,855 of NZ_LIOL01000011.1, forward strand.
CCCCGTGATCGCGCCGGCGGCGTTGAACAGCGGGTTGATGTTGACGAGAGCCAGAATGCGCGTCCTGTCCGGCCGCTCGATCACGATCTCCGCGTTGCGAACAGGCGCGCCTGTCCGCAAGGTTTCCGCCATGGGGTGCTGCCCGTGGGGCAGGAGCGAGCCATCCGGACGATAAAGACGAACAGCACCGCCGAACCGCTCGCTCGGGTCGTTGAGTCTCGGCCTGCGACCCCACAGATCAGCGGCACCCTGGTTGTAGCGGACGATACGCCCTTCGTGGTCGCAGATATAGAATGCGCCCGGGAAGAGGTCGAGCAGGCGCTCGATGTCCAGCCAACTGTCGGTGGGCTCGCGTTCCACTTGTGACAGCGGCAAAGAGGTAACGTCGGAGCTGCTCATCGGCAACCTATGCGATAGACACTGCGTGATGCCCGGCGGCCGACAATCTTGCTCCGTCGAAGTGCCATGGCCGCTAGTTGTTGGTGGTCACTCTCGGAAATGCAAGCATATTCGTCGCTGCGCTGCGAACGGCGGGGGGAAGACGGCGGTGGGGAGGGTCGTTCGCCGGCTTCAGGTGGTCAGCTTGTCCCATGCCGCCATGGCGCAGCCGGCCACGGAAAGCAGCGTCTCGCGCGATGCCCCGTCGCGCGCCCTGATGGACAGGCCGTGCTGCACGGTGGCATAGAAATTCGCGATGGCGGCGCAATCAGCATGGTTCGGGATCTCGCCGTCGGTGACCGCCCGCTCCAGCCGCTCCTCGAGGATGCGGACACCGTCCAGCCGACGCTTCTTTAGGTCGTCGCGGATGGCGGGGCTGGCGCATTCGGGTTGGGGCGCCCCGAGCACGATCAGGCAGCCGCGCGGTTCGGGTCCGCTCGTATAGGCAAGGGCGGTCGCTTCGAGCAGATGTGCCACCGCCTCCCGTGCGGTCGGCGCCTTGGCGATCTCTTCCCAGATGCCTTTGCCTTCGGTCTCGACATAGAACGCAACCGCTTCGCGAAAGAGGCCTTCCTTGCTACCGAAAGCGGCGTAGAGGCTGGGCGGGTTCAGCCCCATGGCAGCGGTCAGATCCGCCATCGAGGCATTGTCGTAGCCCTTCTGCCAGAAGACCTCCATCGCCTGGCGAAGGGCCGCCGTGCGGTCGAAGCTGCGGGGGCGTCCACGCTGGGCCATCGGGCTCGTCACCATTTTATGTATCGATTGATAAAATAAAGCCCTTGACGGCTGGCGGCAAGCGCGTAGCTTTTGTGTATCGTTCGTTACACAAAGGACCAGCCATGGCCGTTCTTCAGGACAAAGTCGCGCTCGTCACCGGTGGCAGCCGCGGTATCGGTGCGGCGATCGCGCGCCGCCTCGCCGCCCGGGGGGCAGAGGTTGCGATCACCTATGCGCATGCGCAGGACAAGGCGGCACGCGTCGTCGCCGACATTGAAGCGGCCGGCGGCAAGGCGCGGGCAATCCGGGCCGACAACCGCGATCCCGGAGCGGTAACGGCGGCCGTCGACGCCGTCGCCGCCCCGAAGGGAAGGATCGATATCCTTGTCAACAACGCCGGCATCTTCGAGACGGGCGAGATTGTGGACCTGACGGCCGAGCACTTCAACCGCATGGTCGACGTCAACCTGCGTGCCGTCTTTCTGGCATCGAGCCGGGCGGCCCGGGCGATGGGAGAGGGCGGGCGCATCGTCACCATCGGCAGCACGCTCGCCGTGCGCGTTCCGTGGCCCGGCATCAGCCTCTACGCCATGACGAAGGCGGCGCTCGTCGGCTTGACGAAAGGCATGGCGCGGGATCTCGGCCCGCGGGGCATCACGGCCAATATCGTCCATCCCGGCTCCACCGACACCGACATGAACCCGGCCGACGGCGAGAGCGCCGATCTGCAGCGCGGCCTTATGGCCATCGCGCGCTATGGCCGACCGGAGGACGTCGCCGATCTCGTGGCTTGGCTCGTCGGGCCGACCGCGGCTTCCGTCACGGGCGCCGAATTCACCATCGACGGCGGCGCCAACGCCTGAGGCCTCAGGCCGGCGCCGCGTCGCGGCCGAAGGTAGCGCTCGCCGCCTCGCGGGCGTGGGCAGGCATCTCGTCGTCCTCGAACAGCTCCGGATGCGCCCGGGCGAGGCGGGGCAGGGAGTTCAGGATCTCGCGCAGGTGCAGGCGCATGGCATCGCCCGCCCGCTGCGCGTCGCGACAGGCGATCGCCCGGACGATCTCCGCGTGCTGGTCGATCAGCAGCGACATGGGCGAGGCTGCCGGCAGGCTGAGGTAGCGTACCCGGTCCATCTGCGCCTTCACGTCCTCGATGAACGGCCAGGCGCTCGCGCATTCCACCGCCTCGGCCAGGGTGCGGTGGAAGGCCTCGTCGTAGCGCAGGAAGAGGCGCTGGTCGTCGCTGGCCGCCGCCTCCTTCTGCAGCGCGATGAGTTCGCCGAGCCGGTCGAGCGCCTCGGGGGGCGCCACCGCGCAGGCTGTCGTCGCCACAGCCACCTCGACCGCCTCGCGCACGAATCGCGCATTGGCGACGTCCCTCATGGAGATTCTCACCACGAAGGTGCCGCGCTGCGGCAGGATGCGCACGAGCCCCGCCTCGCTCAGCTTGATGAAGGCCTCGCGTACCGGCTGGCGGCTGACCCCGAAGCGGGCGCCGATCTCCTGCTCCGACAAACGCTGCCCCGGCAGATATTCCAGCGTCACGATCGCCTGCCTGAGCAGGCGATAGATCTGCGGCGCGATGGCCGCCGCAGGATCGACTTCGTTTCTCACGCAGCTTTCCTCCCGGGCGTCTTGCATTTTGCTATAACCATACTACCATACCAGTTAAGCGAGCGGGATAGGCATAAGGCTCGTTCGCCGGGGAAACCTCTGGGAGATTGCTGATGTTCATCCATCGAGTCGTCCTGTCCGCCTGCGCGGGCCTTGCGGCGCTTGCCGCCGCCACCACCATGTCGAGCGCCGCGCTTGCGGCCAAGTATCAATTGAACATCAACACGGCGCTGACGACGGACGACCCCATCTACAAGGGGCTCGAGCGCTTGCGCGACCGTATGAAGGAGCGCAGCAACGGCGAGTTCGAGATCCGTATCTTCTCCGGCTCGCAGCTCGGCAAGGACGAGGACGTGCTCGAGCAGGCGCGCGCCGGCGCCAATGTCGCGGTCGTCGTCGACGGCGGCCGTCTCGCCGTCTTCGTGCCTGAATTCGGTGTCCTTGGCGGCCCCTTTCTCGCCAGCGGCTACGACGGCGTGCGCAAGGTCGTGACGTCGCCGCTCTTCGACGCATGGGCGCAGAAGCTGCGCAAGGCCTCCGGCCACGAGGTGCTGTCCTTCAACTGGTGGCAGGGTGAGCGGCATCTGCTCACCAACAAGCCGGTGTCGAAGCCGGCGGACCTCGCCGGCGTCCGCATGCGCACCCCCGGCGCGCCGGTCTGGATCGAGACCATCCGCGCGATGGGCGCGACGCCGACGCCCATGGCCTGGGCTGAGGTCTATCCGGCACTGCAGCAGCAGGCCATCGACGCCGTGGAGGCGCAGACGCCGGCCGCTTACGGCGCCCGTCTCTACGAGGTCACCAAGCACATGACCAAGACGGGCCACATCAATCTCATTACCGGCCTCGTCACCAGCGCCGGCTGGTTCGACGGCCTGCCCGCCGACATGCAGACCGCGCTGAAGGAAGAGGCCCTGGCCGCCGGCGACTTCGCCTCCCGCACGACCGAGGAGGCCATCGGTACCTACGAGAAGGACATGGCCGCCAAGGGCGTGACGATCACCGAGATCGACGTTACCCCCTTCCGCGAGGCGACGGCGGACGTCTACGGCAAGCTCGGCTATGCTGAGCTCAAGAAGACCATCGACGAGATGTTGAAGTAATCACGACGGGCCGCCTTGCCAGGCCCCCGCCCGGGCCGCTGCTTTGGTGGCGGCCCGTTTCCATTCGGAGACGCTCCATGCGCTTCTTGCTCGCGCTGGAGGATGCGCTCGCCAAGCTCCTGCTCGGCGCGATCGTCCTCCTCGTCTTTCTGGCGGCCATGGCCCGCACTTTCGGCCATCCGCTGATCTGGTCCGTGGACCTCGCCCAGCTCTTCTTCGTCTGGCTCGCCATGCTCGGGGCCAACAAGGCGCTGCGCATCAAGGCGCATGTCGGCGTCGATTTCTTCGTGCGCAAGCTGCCCGTCAGGCTGCGCCACGGCCTCGAGATCCTCTTGGGGCTCATGACGCTCGCCTTCCTTCTCACCATGGCCTGGCAGGGCGCGCGTCTGACGATGCTCAACCTCGAGCGCGTCTATGGCGACAGCGGCATCTCCTACGGCTGGGTGACGGGCGCGGTACCGGCCGGTTGCCTGCTGCTCGCCCTCACGCTCACCGTCCACCTCGTGCGCAGCCTCGCCGGCGCCTTCACCGGCGGCTCCCTCGGCCCGAACCTCGTTTTCGCGCGGCCCGACGAGGACATGGCCGGCGCCAGCCACGCCGCGGAGTGACAGGCGATGCTGCTTCTCGGTGCGATCTTCTTCGTCCTGATGTTCGCCGGCCTGCCGATCGCTTTTGCCATCGGCATCGCGGGCTTCAGCTTCTTTCTCGGTGCCGGCTCGATCCCGGTGTCCATCGGCGTGCAGCAGGTGGCCACGGCCTCGCAGAGCTTCCCGCTGCTCGCGGTGCCCTTCTTCGTGCTCGCCGGCCACATGATGAACCGCACGGGCATCACGACCCGGCTCATCGCCTGCTCAAACGTGCTCGTCTCGTGGATGGCCGGCGGCCTCGCCCAGGTCTGCATCGTGCTGTCGACCCTGATGGGCGGCGTCTCCGGCTCGGCCGTCGCCGATGCCGCCATGGAGGCGCGCATCCTCGGGCCGGACATGATCCGGCGCGGCTATTCGCGCGGCTTCACCGGCGCGGTCATCGCCGTCGGCTCGCTGATCACGGCGACCATCCCGCCGAGCCTCGGCCTCATCCTCTACGGCTTCGTCGGCAACGTCTCCATCGGCAAGCTGTTCCTCGCCGGCGTCATCCCCGGCCTCGTCATGATGGCGGCGATGATGTTCACGGCCTGGCTCGTCGCCCGCAAGCGCGGCTACCAGGCGGAGGGCGCCGAACTGCCGACGGCGCGCGACGTGTGGCGCGCGATCCGCGATGCCAAATGGGCGCTGCTCTTCCCCGTCATCCTGCTCGTCGCCATTCGCGGCGGTATCTTCACAGCCTCCGAGGTCGGGGCCTTCGCGGTTGTCTATGCCATGCTCGTCGGCGTGCTGCTGCACCGGGAGCTGACCTGGTCCGGCCTCGTCGAAGCGCTCGGCGAAGCAGTGCTCGACGTCGGCGTCATCATGCTCATCATCCTGATGTCGGGCATGGTCGGTTACGCCATCATCTTCGAACAGGCGCCGCAGACGATCGCTGCGGCGATGCTCGGGCTGACGCAGGAGCCGGTGCTCGTCATCCTGCTCATCCTCCTCTTCCTGTTCATCGCCGGGCTCTTCGTCGAATCGACCGTGCTCGTCCTCATGCTGACGCCGATCTTCGTGCCGCTCGTCACGCGGCTCGGGGTCGATCCCGTGCACTTCGGCATCCTGATGATGTCGGTCATCACCCTCGGCGGCATGACCCCGCCGGTAGGCGTCGCGATGTACACGGTCTGCGGCATCCTGCGCTGCCCGGTCGAGGAGTATTTCCGGGAATCGCTGCCGTTCCTCGCCGCGATCATCCTCGTCATCCTCGCGCTCGCCCTGCTGCCGGGCGTCGTCCTGTTCCTTCCCAATATCGTCGGCTGAGGCGCTCTCTCATGGAAGAAACGTTCCGATGGTTCGGTCCGGCGGACCCAGTGCGGCTGAACGAAATCCGGCAGACCGGCGCGCGTGGCATCGTCACGGCGTTGCACGACATCCCCTATGGCGAAGTCTGGCCCCTCGAGGCGATCATGGAACGCAGGCGCCTGATCGAGGCCGATCGGAGCCTCGGCCTGCGCTGGAGCGTCGTCGAGAGCCTGCCGGTGCACGAGAACATCAAGCTCGGGGAGGGGGATCTGCGTCCCCTCTTCGACAACTACCGCACCTCGCTGCGCAATCTCGCCGCCGCGGGCGTCACCACCGTCTGCTACAATTTTATGCCGCTGCTCGACTGGATGCGGACGGATCTTGCCTATCCCCAGCCTGGCGGCGCGCTCGCGCTTCGTTTCGACGCCCATCTCCATGCGGCCTTCGACTGCTTTATGCTGGAGCGGCCGGGTGCTGCGGCGGAGTTTTCGCCGGAGGTGCTGGCCCGCGCGAGGGCGTGGTTCGACGCCTCGACCGAGGCCGACCGACAGCGCCTGCTCGACACGATCATGGCCGGCCTGCCGGGCGCCTACACGCGCTACGACGTGCCGGGCCTGAAGGCCGTGCTCGCGCGCTACGACGGCTTCGGCGTCGCGGACCTGCGCGCCAACCTTAAGCGCTTCCTCGAGGAGGTGGTGCCGACGGCGGAGGAGGCGGGCGTGCGCCTGTGTGTGCATCCGGACGATCCGCCGCGACCGCTCTTCGGCCTGCCGCGCATCGTCTCGAATGCAGAGGATCTTGCCTATATCGTCGCGGCCGCGCCATCGCCCGCGAATGGCATTACGCTGTGCACAGGCTCGCTCGGCGCCAGGGCCGATAATGATCTTCCGACGATCGCGCGCCGCTTCGCAGCCCACATCCATTTTGCACATCTGCGCAATGTGAAGCGCGACGCGGACAGCAGCTTCATGGAGAGCGAGCATCTCGACGGCGACGTCGACATGGTGGCCGTCATCGTCGCGCTGCATGCGGAAGAGCAGCGCCGCGCGCGCGAGGGCCGGGCGGATCGGCAGATACCCATGCGCCCCGACCATGGGCAGGTGCTGCTCGACGACGGTTCGCGCAAGACGCATCCGGGCTATCCGCTCGTCGGCCGGCTGCGGGGACTCGCCGAACTGCGCGGCGTGATGAAGGCGGTGGCCGCGCTCACCTGAGCGGGCCTGACCGGCTTTCGCAGAATTCGGCAACGCGCCGGGGCCTTCGTCCCGGCGCGTTGTCGCTTCAAGCGGCCTCCCGCTCGCGCTGCTTGACGTCCGTGAGGATCTGGCCCGCCACCTGCCGGACGATGGCGGCGAGCGCCTCGAAATCCCTGCGGCGGGAGGAACTACGTCGCCAGGCAAGGCCGATGGTGCGATAGGGCTCGGGATCGGCGAAGCGCACGAGCCGGATGCGGGCATCTTGTCCGACCTCCACGGGCACGGCGATCTCCGGCACGAGGGTCAGGCCATAGCCGTTGGCGACGAGTTGGACGATCGTCGCCAGGCTGGAAGCCCCGAACTGCTGTCGCTGCGTCGCTCCCGGCATGCCGCAGAAGGTCAACGCCTGCTCGCGCAGGCAATGCCCCTCCTCGAGGAGGAGGAGACGCTTGAGATCGAGCGTCTCCGGCTGAGGCCGCTGATGGGCCGGCATGTCCTCCGCCGCGGGCATGGCGAGCAGGAAATTGTCGTCGAACAGCGGCACGGCCTCGATATCCGGATGGTCGATGGGCAGCGACATCAGGACGACGTCCACCCGCCCGGCCACCAGCTCGTCGAGGAGCTGGGCCGTGAGCGTCTCGCGGATGTTGAGCGACAGCGCGGGATAGGCCTCGGTGATCTCGGGCAGGATGCGTGGCAGGACATAGGGCGCGATCGAGGGAATGATGCCGAGCTGCAGCGGCCCGGACAGCACCTCCTGACGGGTGCGCGCATATTCCATGAGATCGCGCGCTGCCACGAGGATCTCCCGGGCGCGCCGGGCCACCTCGTGGCCCATCTCCGTCAGCTGGACGTCGCCCCTACGCCGCTCGATGAGGACCGTGCCGAGCAAGGCCTCGAATTCCTGCATCTGCATCGATAGCGCCGGCTGGGTGACCGAGCATTCTTCCGCCGCGCGGCGGAAATGACGATGGCGGGACAGGGCCTCGAAATATCTGAGATGGCGCAGAGTGATCATGGCAATCAGTCTTTCTTATCAACTGAGTAAGGTAAAACAATTGGACCTGATACGGAACTATCCTCAATGTCGCGTTCAGAAACGTGAAAGGAGAGGTTCGATGTCGAAATCGACGATGACGACGGCCAGTGGCGCGCCTGTGGCGGACAACCAGAACAGCCTCAGCGCCGGACCCCGCGGCCCGCTCCTGATGCAGGATTTCCATCTTCTCGAGAAGCTGGCGCACCAGAACCGCGAACGCATTCCCGAGCGCACGGTCCACGCCAAGGGCTCGGGTGCCTACGGGACGCTGACCATTACCAACGACATCAGCCGCTACTCCCGCGCAAAGATCTTCTCGCAGATCGGCAAGCAGACCGAAGCCTTCCTCCGCTTCTCGACCGTGGCGGGCGAGCGCGGCGCCGCTGATGCCGAGCGCGACGTGCGCGGCTTTGCCCTGCGCTTCTACACGGAAGAGGGCAACTGGGACATCGTCGGCAACAACACGCCGGTCTTCTTCGTGCGCGACCCGCTGAAGTTCCCCGACTTCATCCATACCCAGAAGCGCCACCCCGTCACCAACCTGCGCTCGAACACCGCCATGTGGGACTTCTGGTCCCTGTCGCCGGAGAGTCTGCACCAGGTGACAATCCTGATGTCCGACCGCGGACTGCCGCAAAACTACCGGCAAATGCACGGCTTCGGCTCGCACACCTATTCCTTCGTCAATGCCGCGGGCGAGCGCTTCTGGGTGAAGTTCCACTTCAAGTCGATGCAAGGCATCGCGACCTGGACCAATGCCGAGGCCGAGCAGGTGATCGGCAAGGACCGTGAATCGGCCCAGCGGGACCTCTTTGAGTCGATCGAGAAGGGCAACTATCCACGCTGGCGCTTCTGTATCCAGGTGATGCCGGAGCTCGACGCCGAAAAGACGCCGTACAATCCCTTCGACCTCACCAAGGTGTGGCCGCACGCCGACTATCCGCTCATCGAGGTCGGCATCCTCGAGCTCAACCGCAACCCGCAGAACTACTTCGCGGAGGTCGAGCAGGCCGGCCTGACGCCCGCCAACGTGGTGCCGGGCGTCGGCTTCTCGCCCGACAAGATGCTGCAGGCGCGCATCTTCTCCTACGCGGATGCGCATCGCTACCGGCTCGGCATCAACCACCACCAGATCCCGGTGAACCAGCCGCGTTGCCCGGTGCACACCTACCACGCCGATGGCGCCATGCGCCTCGCAGGCCACGCCAATGCGAACGCCTATTACGAGCCGAACAGCTTCGGCGGCCCGGCCCAGAACCCGGACTATGCCGAGCCGCCGCTGAAGATCTCGGGCGATGCGGCGCGCTACGACCATCGCGCGGGCAACGATGACTACACCCAGCCCGGCAACCTCTTCCGCCTGATGCCCGCCGACGCGCAGGAGCGGCTGATGGACAACATCGCCGCCGCCATGGACGGCGTGCCCGAGGAGATCGTGCGCCGGCAGATCGTGCACTTCCACCGGGCCGACCCGGCCTATGGCGCCGGCGTCGCCCGCCGCATGGGCGTCGACGTCGGCTCGCTTGCGACGGCCGCGGAATAGGCTGCCGCCGCCGATGGGCATCCACCTGCCGCGGGCGTGCTCGCGGCAGGGCCGCTCGAAGGCCTCCGTTCGCCGCCCGACGATGTGCATGACGACCTCCTCCGTGGCGCCTGCAGACGATCCTGCGCGGCGTGACGACGCATTTGACGCACGAACAGCCCGTTCGTTGCGGACGTCGGCAGATCCGGAAAGTCCACAATCAATAGTTATGCATAATGCTATATACAACCATAGGTGATTAGAACCAGAAACGGTCCCGGCATGCAAGAGGGCATTGTGCCGGTGCCGCGCAGCGACCGCCGGCCCTGCTTGCGCGGGGCTGGTGCCGCGCGCGCGGTGGCGGCTCTGCATGGAATAAGCGCACTTGCATCACCCTGCGGCATGAAGCACTGTGCGGCCCTCGTTGCTGTCGAGACGCTGGCATGACTCTGCTGATCATCGGCCTTGCGATCTTTTTCGCTGCCCATGTCTTCACGATGTATCGCGGTCCCCGCGCTGTCGCTGTCGCGAGGCTGGGCGAGGGGGGCTACAAGACGCTCTATTCGCTGGTGTCCCTGATCGGTCTCGTGCTGATCGTCTGGGGCTTCGGGCGCTATCGGGCGGAGGGCTACATTCCCCTTTGGGACCCGCCACTGTGGGGGCGGCACCTGGCGCTGGCGTTGATGTGGCCCGTCTTCGTTCTGCTCGTCGCGGCCTATGCGCCCGGTGCGATCAAGCGCAAGGTCCGCCATCCCATGCTGGCGGCGGTGAAGATCTGGGCCTTCGCGCACCTTCTCGCCAACGGCGATCTCGGTTCCCTGCTCCTGTTCGGCTCTTTCCTCGTCTGGGCGGTGGTGGACCGCATCGCCGTGAAGCGGCGTCCCGGCAGCGATGCGGCCGTTCCGGTCGGCTCTCCCCGCAACGACGTGGTGGCGGTCGTCGCTGGTACTATCGTCTATGTTGCTTTTTTGTTCTGGCTGCATCCGCTATTGATCGGGGTACCGGTATTGCCGGCCTGAACGGGGAAAGGAATAAAGCATGTCGGTTGTGGGTGGCGTACGCCGGCTGACGGCGCCGGACATTCGCGCGCGCAAAGGCAGAGCGCCGGTCGTCGGGCTCACTGCCTACCATGCCCCCGGAGCGCGCCTTGCCGACGAGCATTGCGACTTCCTCCTGGTTGGCGATTCCCTCGGCATGGTCCTCTACGGCTACGACACGACCGTGCCCGTGACGCTCGACATGATGATCGCGCACGGTGCCGCCGTCGTGCGGGCTTCCCGCCATGCCCTCGTCGTCGTCGATCTCCCCTTCGGCTCCTACGAGGACGGCCCGCAGGCTGCCTTCCGGGCCGCCTCGCGTGTCATGAAGGAGACCGGCTGCGGTGCGGTGAAGCTGGAGGGCGGCTGCCACATGGCGGCGACCGTCGGCTATCTCGTGGAGCGCGGCATTCCCGTGATGGGACATGTCGGCCTGACGCCGCAGTCCATCAACAGCTTCGGCTCCTTCCGCCCGCGCGGGCGCGACGACGTGGAGAGCGAGGCGATCGCCGCCGATGCCGAAGCGGTCGTCTCCGCCGGCGCCTTCGCGCTGGTGGTGGAGGCCGTCCCGGTGCGTGTCGCGGCGGCCCTGACACGCGCCATGCCCGTGCCGACCATTGGCATCGGCGCCTCTGTCGTCTGCGATGGTCAGATCCTCGTTGCCGAGGACATGCTCGGTCTCATGCCGCGCGTGCCGAAGTTTGTCCGGCGCTATGCGGAGGTCGGGGCCATCGCTTCCGACGCCATCGCCCGCTATGCGCGCGACGTCCGCAACCGGGCCTTCCCCGGCGTCGAGAACACCTATGCTGAACCCGGCTTCGAGGCGCCGGACATCGCTCCTTCGGACGACGAGCCGAGCGCTGCAACGAAATAGCGATCCGCACGCGCATCCAAGACACGCCCGTACCCCACGGTCATCCTCGTACCGACTGGCGAAAGTGTGGGGAAAGCCGATGATGGCGCTGGCCTTGTCGTGGCTGGAGGACTGGCGTGCACTCGTGCCATTCGTGCTCGCGGCGGTTGTCGTCATGGGCAGTCCCGGCCCCTCGACGATCAGCCTCGCCGCGGTCGGCGCGGCCTTCGGATTCCGGAGGTCTCTCGGCTATGCCGCGGGCCTCGTGGCGGGCACGACGACGGTGCTCTTCGCCATCGCCCTCGGCATGGCCACGCTGCTGGGCGCCTTGCCCGGCGTTGTGCCAGTTCTCGCGGCGGCGGCCGGCCTCTATATCCTCTACCTTGCCTTCGACATCGCGACAGCGCCGCCGCTCGACCGCGGCGGCCGCGGTCGTGGCGAAGCAGCCGCGCCCTCCTTCATCGGCGGCTTCCTGCTGGCGCTCGCCAATCCCAAGGCCTGGCTCGCCATCACCGCCGTTTTCACCAGCACGAGCGTCGTGAGCGGCGCCGACTGGAAGGACGCAGCCATCAAGACGGCCGTCCTCGCGGCCATGATCGTCATTATCCATCTCGCCTGGTTGCTGGCGGGCACCGGTCTCTCCCGCCTCCTCCATGATCCGCTTGGGGCGCGGCTGACCAATGTCACGCTTGCCCTGCTGCTTGTCGCCTCCCTCATCGCGCCGCTACTGTGAGCGATGCTTCGGGGTGCGCCTTCAACCTTTCCGGCGCGATGTTCCAGGCAGGGGCGACGGAGGGTAAGCTCAGGCCAGCGGAGGCGGCCGCCGGCGGATCGGCTGCGACTTGACGATGGCGGTGCTCGTCTCGGCCTTGTCGGCGATGCGGTCGAGGATGCGGTCGAGTTCCTCGATGGAGCGCACGAAGAGACGGGCGATGAAGCAATCGTCGCCCGTCACCTTGTCGCATTCGCAGAAGGCCTCGGTCTCCTCGATGAGCTTCTGCACGACATGCAATCTACCCGGCATCGGGCGGATGCGGACGATCGCCTGCAACTGATAGCCGAGCGCCTGGGGGGCGATATCCACCGTATAGGCGCGCACCACGCCCCGTTCCTCCAGCCGCCGCAACCGCTCCGACACGCTCGGCGACGACAGGCCCACACGGGCTGCGAGCTCCTTGAGGGAGAGACGCGCATCCTCCACGAGGACGGCGAGGAGACGTCGGTCGATATCGTCCAGCATGGCGGCCTCATCGGCAGATTGAGCCTTCAGCCTTGCATAATTAGGAAGATTTGAAAACCTGCCTTCCAGAACGCATGGAATGCGCCCGGGCGCCGCATCATCATCGTCAGCGATGGCAATGGTACCGGCGGCAGCGGCCGCGGAGGACGGATCATGAGCGAGAGGTTGCGGGGCACGGCGGAGATGACGGCGGCGATGGTCATCTCCGGCACCATCGGCTGGTTCGTCGTCATGTCCGGCCGGCCTGTACTCGACGTGGTGTTCTGGCGCTGCGTCTTCGGCGCGGCGACGCTCCTCGTCGTCTGCGCGGCCATGGGCCTCCTGCGGGGAACATGGCCGCTTCGCATCCTCGGCCTTGCCGCGCTCGGGGGCGTCGCGATCGTTCTCAACTGGCTGCTGCTCTTCGCCGCCTATTCGCGGGCGTCCATCGGTGTCGCCACGGTGGTCTACAACACGCAGCCCTTCATGCTGGTGGGGCTCGGGGCGCTCCTTCTGCGCGAGCGGGTGACCGGCGCGCAGCTCGTCTGGCTCGCGCTCGCCTTCGCCGGCATGCTGCTGATCGTCGAGGGAAAACCCGCTGCGGCCACAGCCAGCGGCGATTATCTCGGCGGCATTCTCCTGGCGCTTGCCGCGGCCTTCTTCTATGCGCTCGCCGCCATCGTCGCGCGCAGGCTCGCCGGCACGCCGCCGCACCTCATCGCCCTCGTGCAGGTCTGCGTCGGCATCCTGATGCTGGCGCCCTTCGCCGATCTGGCGCATCCGCCGTCCGGCGCAAGGCAGTGGACGCTGCTCGCGACCGTCGGCATCGTGCATACTGGGCTCATGTACATCCTGCTCTACGGCGCTCTTCAGCGGCTGCCGACTCATCTCGCCGGGGCCCTGTCCTTCATCTATCCGATCGCCGCGGTGCTGGTCGATCTTCTGGTCTTCGGCCATCCCCTGCAGGGGCTGCAGATCGCCGGCGCCGTCGGCGTGCTTTTCGCCGCGGCGGCGATGAACCTCGGATGGTCGCTTCCCGGCCGTCCGCTCCGCCGGATCGCGCCGGCGCGAGCCTGCGATTGAACGCGCGGCGGCTCGCCGGCGCGCGCTCGTCCATGGCGCTCGCCTTTGGCCGGTGACTGTGCTAGGCGACCGGCTGGATGAAATTTGCCCGCGCCTCGCGCGGGCCAGCGGTCTACGGGCTCGATGGCTGATATCTTTCACGAGATCGAAGAGGAACTGCGGCGCGACAAGGCGCTCGCCTTCTGGAAGAAGCACGGCACCAAGGTCATCGTCCTGGCGGTCGTGTTCGTCGCGGCCATTGGCGGCTGGCGATTCTACCAGCACCAGCAGCGCAGCCAGGCGGAGGCGACCGGCGCCCGCTACGAGCAGGCGCTCGAGCTTCTCGGTGCGAACCGGGGCGACGAGGCCGCGGCGCTGCTGCGCGAGATCGAGAACGACGGGTCGACCGGCTACCGCCTCGTGGCGCGCCTGCGCCTGGCGGCGGAGACCGCACGCTCGGATCCGGCCCGGGGCGTCGAGGCCTACGAGGCGATCGCGGCCGACGCGACCGTGCCGGCCGGCCTGCGCGATCTCGCGCGCCTGCGCGCCGTCGTCGCGGGCTTCGACCAGATGGACGCCCCGACCGTGACGGCGAAGCTCGAGCCGCTCGCCACGCCTGCCGCCGTGTGGCGCCACAGCGCGCGCGAACTCCTCGGCCTCGCGGCGCTCAAGGCCGGCGACTACGAGGCGGCGGGCCGCTGGTTCGATCAGATTGCCGCCGACCGCGAGGCGCCGCCGGCCTTGCGCCAGCGCGTCAACATCTATCTCGAACTCGTGCGCAGCGGCCCCGTCGGCAAGGCCGGCTGAGTTCACGAGGTACGAAGCCATGGCTGGCACAGTCGCCATCGTCGGCCGGCCCAACGTCGGCAAGTCGACGTTGTTCAACCGCCTCGTCGGCAAGAAGCTCGCGCTGGTCGACGACCGGCCGGGCGTTACGCGCGACCGGCGCGAGGGCGAGGCACGGCTCGGCGACCTCACCTTCAACATCGTCGACACGGCCGGCCTTGAGGAGGCGGACGAGGCTTCCCTCGCCGGGCGCATGCGTGCGCAGACCGAAGCGGCGATCGCCGATGCCGACGTCATCCTCTTCGTCGTTGACGTGCGGGCCGGCTTGACACCGACCGACCGCGCCTTCGCCGACGTGGTGCGCCGCTCCGGCAAGCCCGTGGTGCTGCTCGCCAACAAGGCGGAGGGTGGCAAGGGAATCGAGGGCGCCTATGAGGCCTTCGGCCTCGGCCTCGGCGATCCCGTGCCGATCTCGGCCGAGCACGGCGAGGGCCTTGGCGAGCTCTACGACGCGCTCGAGGCCCTGCTGCCGCGCGAGCCGGAGGAGGATGAGGACGAGGTTGAGGAGGTTGAGGAGGCCGACCGGCCCGTCCGCGTCGCCATCGTCGGCCGCCCCAATGCCGGCAAGTCCACCCTCGTCAACCGCATGCTGGGCGAGGAGCGGCTGCTCACCGGCCCGGAAGCCGGCATCACGCGCGACACCATCTCGCTCGACTGGGACTGGCGCGGCCGGCGGGTGAAGCTGTTCGACACCGCCGGCATGCGCAAGCGCGCCCGCGTCGAGGACAAGCTCGAGAAGCTATCCGTGGCCGACGGCCTGCGCGCCGTGCGCTTCGCCGACGTCGTCGTCGTGCTGCTCGATGCGACCATCCCCTTCGAGAAGCAGGACCTCACCATCGTCGATCTCGTCGAGCGCGAGGGCAGGGCGCTCGTCATCGGCCTCAACAAGTGGGACCTCGTCGCCGACCGGCCGGGCCTGCTGAAGGAATTGAAGGAAGAGGCCTCGCGCCTGCTCGCCCAGGTCAAGGGCGTGCCGGTCGTGCCGCTGTCCGGCCTCGCTGGCGAGGGTATCGATGTGCTGATGAAGGCGGTCTTCGCGGCGCACGACGTGTGGAACCGCCGCGTATCGACCGCTCAGCTCAACCGCTGGCTCGGCGACATGCTGGCGAGCCACCCGCCGCCGGCGGTGGCCGGCCGGCGCATCAAGATCCGCTACATGACCCAGGTGAAGGCGCGCCCGCCGCACTTTGCCATCTTCGGCAACCAACTGCAGGAACTGCCGAGGTCCTACACGCGCTATCTTGTCAACGGCCTGCGCGAGGCCTTCGACCTGCCGGGCGTGCCGATCCGCCTCTCACTACGCACGGGCAAGAACCCGTACGAGAAGGGCAGTCGGCAATAGGCAATCGGCAGTCGGATCAACGACTGCCTAATGCCTCGCCTTAGGCAGGCATCTGCGGCTTCAGCAGCCGATCCTCGCGAAAATCGTAGATGAGCCCGCTCTCCTGCCACTCCGGCAGCACCAGCTTGACGAGGTGCGGCGCGAAATCCTCCGGCGTGCGCAGGGTCTGCGGGTCCTCGCCCGGCATGGCCGCCCGGCGCATGGCCGTGCGCAGCGGGCCCGGATTGGCGAGCATTACCTTCACCGGCGTGCTGGCGGTTTCGGCCGCATAGGTCCGCGCCAGCATCTCGAGCGCCGCCTTCGAGACCGCATAGACGCCCCAATAGGCGGTGCCCTTGTGCGCCGCGCCGGAGGAGACGAACACCGCCCGGCCGGCATCGGAGGCACGCAGCAGCGGATCGAGCGAGCGGATGAGGCGCCAGTTGGCGGTGACGTTCACAGCCATCACGTCGTCCCACACCTTCGGCTCGATATGACCGAGTGGCGAGAGCGCGCCGAGCAGCCCGGCATTGGCGACGAGCACATCAAGCTTGCCCCAGCGCTCGTGGATGGCGGCGCCGAGCCGGTCGAGCGCATCGTAATCCTTGAGGTCGACCGGCACCAGAGTTGCCGAGCCGCCGAGGGCGCGGATCTCGTCGTCGAGGTCCTCGAGCGCACCGCTGGTACGGGCAAGGGCGATCACATGAGCGCCGGCGCGCGCCAGTTCGAGCGCGACGGCACGGCCGATGCCGCGCGAGGCGCCGGTGACGAGGGCGATGCGGTCGGCGAGGGGGCTGGACATGGACGATCCTGCAGTTGAGGCGCGAGTCTGATCTGGCCCGTCCCTAGCACCATTTGCGCCGCTGGGCGAGGCTGGGAACGCAGTTGTGGAGTTTGTGCAACACTGTTGCCTTCTCAGCTCGCCGGCCTGTGATTTGCCCAGTTTTGCCGCAATGCGGCAGCATCTGACCGGTGTACATGGCGGCAGGCGGAAACCGCAGCTTTGGCGGGGCAATCGTGCTGATATCAGCGAGCATCGATGGACGTGTCGGGTGGCGGCGCTTCGTGCGCGGCGCCGGTCTGGCGCTCGTTGTTGCCGTGGCAGTTGCCATGGTTGCCGGGCGGATGGCCCATGCACGCAATGCGGCCGAGCGCCTCGCCGTCACCTTCGCGGCGTCGAGCCTCAGCGAGCTTGCCGTCCTGTCGCTTGATGCGGCATCGGCCATCGACGGTCAGGCCGTGCCAGCCGGCGAGACCAAGACGCCTTGCCAGCCGGGCATCCTGCCGACAGCCGCGGTTGCGGTGCCGTTGCGAGGCTTTTCGGGGCTTGCTGCCTGCGAGCAGAGCCGCATGCCGCCGACGCACGAGATGCCGCCGCCGCTCGGCCCGCCGCGGCTTCTCGTCATCTGAACCATCTCCGTTTTCGTTCATGACGCCCCGAGGGCATCGCCCGCACGGCAGGATTAATCCGCCGGGCACGCGATGTCCCGGCGGTCGCGGCGGGTGCCTGGAGGCCAGCCTCGGGCCGTGCCGCTGCCGGCGGCGTCCGCCCCTCCCGAGGAAGAAGACATGTCCATGAATCGTCGCAATTTTCTCTCCATCGGTCTCAGCGCCGCCGCCTGTTCGCTCGCGGGCTTGCCGGCCGCGGCCATGACCGGCGTCGGGGCCTCCGCCCAGCAGGCGCCTGATAACCTTGCCGGCCCACCGCAGGATTTCGTCATCGACCCCATCTACATGCGCCAGATCGTGCCCTACGAGGGTCCCGGCCGCCCAGGCACGATCGTCGTGCGCACCAAGACGCGCTTCGTCTATCTCGTGCTGTCAAATGGTGAGGCGCTGCGCTACGGCTGCGGCATCGGCCGCGACGGCTTCTCCTGGTCGGGCGAGGCGACCGTGGCGCGCAAGGCCGTCTGGCCCGCCTGGTATCCGCCGCCCGAGATGCGCAAGCGCCAGCCGGAGCTGCCGGTGATGATGGCCGGCGGCATCAAGAACCCGCTCGGCGCCCGCGCACTCTACCTCTACCAGAATGGAGTCGACACACTCTACCGCATCCACGGCACGACCGAAGCCTGGACCATGGGCCAGGCGGTCTCCTCCGGCTGCGTGCGGCTGATGAACGACGATATCATCGACCTCCACCAGCGCGTGCCGACAGGAACACGGGTGATCGTGATCTGACCTGTAGTTGTGCGGTCGTCAGTTGCCTGAGACGCGGTCGGCTTGGAGCGTCCTGGCCGGGCTTGTCCCGGCCATCCACGCCCCGACGTTGCACAGGCCGGCGGGCGTGGATGCCCGCGACGAGCGCAGGCATGATGCAGAGAGGGCCGGCCTGAAGGTTTCAGGGCTGGCAAGAAAAAACCCGCCTTCTCACGAAGGCGGGTTTTTCATCGGAAGGACGCGGTGATTCAGCCCGCTTCGGCCAGCATCGAGAGCTGACGCGGCGCTTCACCGGAGATGTCGGTGAGCGGCGTCGGATAATCGCCGGTGAAGCAATGGTCGGTGAATTGCGGGCGCGCAGTGTCGCGGCCTTCGTAGCCGACGGCGCGGTAGATGCCGTCGACCGACAGGAAGGCGAGCGAGTCGGCACCGATATAAGCCCGCATTTCCTCCAGCGAATGGGTCGCTGCCAGCAGCTTGTCGCGCTCCGGCGTGTCGATGCCATAGTAGTCCGGATGGGCGATCGGCGGGCTCGCGATGCGGAAGTGCACCTCGGTCGCCCCGGCATCACGCATCATCTGCACGATCTTCACTGACGTGGTGCCACGCACGATGGAATCATCGACGAGCACGATGCGCCGGCCCGCCACCACGCCGCGGTTAGCCGAGTGCTTCATGCGCACACCGATCTCCCGCACCGACTGGGTCGGCTGGATGAAGGTGCGCCCGACGTAGTGGTTGCGGATGATGCCGAGCTCGTAGGGAATGTTGCAGGCCTGGGCATAACCGATGGCCGCCGGCACGCCAGAATCGGGCACCGGCACGACGACGTCGGCCGAGGCCGGCGCCTCGCGCGCCAGCTGTTCGCCCATGCGCTTGCGAACCTCGTAGACATTGCGCCCGTGCACGATGGAATCGGGCCGGGCGAAGTAGATGTACTCGAAGATGCAGGGGCGCATCGGCTGGTCCGGGAACGGCTTGATCGATTCGATGCCTTCTTCGGAGATGACGACGACCTCGCCGTTTTCGATGTCGCGCACGAATCTCGCGCCGATGATGTCGAGCGCGCAGGTTTCGGAGGCAAGGATGTAGCGCCCGTCGAGCTGCCCCAGCACCAGCGGTCGAATGCCGAGCGGGTCGCGGGCGCCGATGAGCTTCTTGTTGGTGAGCCCGACGAAGGAATAGGCTCCCTCTAGGCGCTGCAGCGCGTCGATGAACCGGTCGATGAAGCGTCCGCGGCGGCTGCGCGCGACGAGATGCAGGATAACTTCGGTGTCGCTGGTCGACTGGCAGATAGCGCCTTCCTGCACCAGCTGGCGGCGCAGGGTGAGCGCGTTGGTCAGATTGCCGTTATGTGCCACGGCGAAGCCGCCGCCGTGCAACTCGGCAAAGAGGGGCTGCACGTTGCGCAGCGCCGTCTCGCCCGTCGTCGCATAGCGCACGTGGCCGATGGCGGCCGCACCGGGCAGGCGGGCAATCACCGCCGCGTCGGAGAAGTTGTCGCCGACGAGACCGAGGCCCTTCTCCGCATGGAACTTGGCGCCGTCGTAGGAGACGATGCCGACCGCCTCCTGCCCGCGGTGCTGCAGTGCGTGCAGGCCGAGCGCAGTGACCGCCGCCGCGTCAGGATGTCCGAAAATGCCAAACACCCCGCACTCCTCGTGCAGGGTATCCCCGTCGAAGTCGCTGTCCATCATGTCGTCCACCGCATGCACGGTAGCCCGCCGACCATGGGATCATGGAAACGGGCGGTCACGCCTCATGTCGTGTCAAACCATTGTCGTTGCAATCCGCACTCGCGTCATGCCGCATGTGCGAAAAGCGCGGGTTGCCTCAGTTGTTTCCCCCCACGAGGGCGCGAATGCCCTGCCGGTCGCCCTGTTCGTAGCTGCCGGGCATCTGCTGGGTGCGCTGCTCCGGTACCGCTTCGGCCGGCGGTTCCCCGGTCTCGCCTTCGGGCTTCGGCCGCTTGAGACGTTGCAGGATGGCGGTTTCCGGATCATCCGGCAGAAGCGCCATCAGGCTGTTGCCGGTGGATTGCAGGATGCCGCGCGTTTTGGCGTCCCGCGCCCATTCCGGCTGCATCTCGGGTGTGACCAGCCAGTTGAAGAAGAGGAAGGCGACGGCGCAGATCAGGAAGCCGCGGGCCGCGCCGAAGATGAAACCTAGCGAACGGTCGAGCGCGCCGATACGCGAATCGAGCACCAGGTCCGACAGCTGCACCGTGATGAAGGACACGATGATCAGCGTGACGAGGAAAATGGCCGCGATGGCCACGACAAGCGCGATGGTCGGGTTCGAGATGTGCTGCTTCACGTAGGGCAGCAGCGCCGGATGCAGCATCAGCGCGGCAATCGCCGCAGCGGCCCAGGACGCGATGGCGAGGACCTCGCGCGTGAACCCGCGCACGGTCGCCAGCAGGGCCGAGATGACGACGATGCCAAGAACGATGAGATCGAGAAGCGGAACTGGCATGAGCGCGCGCCGTTGAGCCTTGTGTTCGTTATGCCCTCGGCTCCGGTGCCGCTGGCCACGTTGCTGCCTCAGCGCGCTGTATAGCCCGCCGATGGGCTTTCGTCACCTGTCATGAACGAGCCGGGCATCCCTTTGCCGCGGCCCGGCCGCGACGTTGGCGACGAGATCCGCGATATGGGCCGTGCCGGTGAGGGCGAGCGACGCATCGCCCGCCTCGCGGATGGCCGCGGGCGTCACGGCGCGGCGGAAGCCGAGCTTGGCCGCCTCCTTGAGGCGCTGGGCAGCCTGGGCGACCGGTCTGACCGCGCCGGAAAGACCGATCTCACCGAAGAAGACGACTTCGGGCGGTAGCGGCCGGCCGGCGAGGGAGGAGACGAGGGCTGCCGCCGCAGCGAGGTCGGCCGCCGGCTCCGTGATTTTCAGCCCGCCCGCAACGCTCAGATAGACGTCGTGCATACCGAGCCTGAGGCCGCCGTGTGCCTCGAGCACGGCCAGCACCATGGCGAGACGGTTCTGCTCCCATCCCACCACCGCCCGTCGCGGCGTGCCGAGTGAGGTCGGGGCGACGAGCGCCTGGAACTCGACGAGGAGGGGGCGCGTGCCCTCCATGCCGGCGAAGACCGCCGCGCCGGGCGCCGCATGGTCGCGGCCGGCGAGGAAGAGGGCGGAGGGGTTGGGCACTTCGGCAAGGCCGCTGCCCGTCATCTCGAAGACGCCGATCTCGTCAGTGGGCCCAAAGCGGTTCTTGACGGCGCGCAGGATGCGGAAATGGTGGCCGCTGTCGCCCTCGAAGGAGACCACCGCATCCACCATGTGCTCGACCACGCGCGGGCCGGCGATCTGCCCGTCCTTGGTGACGTGACCGACGAGGATGACGCAGGTGCCGGTGGTCTTGGCGAAGCGGATGAGGGTCTGCGCGCTGCCGCGCACCTGCGTGACGGTGCCGGGCGCCGCATCGACGAGGCCGCTCCACATGGTCTGGATCGAATCGATGACCACGAGCCGCGGCGCCGGCCCCTGCGACAAAGTGGCGACGATGTCCTCGACATTGGTCTGCGAGGCGAGCTCCACCGGTGCGTCGGTGAGGCCGAGGCGGTCAGCCCTGAGGCGCACCTGGCCGATGGCCTCTTCCCCCGAGATGTAGGCGATGCGGTGGCCGGCCCGTGCCAGCGCGGCGCAGGCCTGGATCAGCAGGGTCGACTTGCCGATGCCGGGGTCGCCGCCGATGAGGATGACCGAGCCCTCGACGAAGCCGCCGCCCGTCACGCGGTCGAGTTCGCCGATGCCGCTCGCCGCGCGCGGTGCCTGTGCTTCGCTGCCGGTGAGTCCCTCGAGCGGGAAGACGCGTCCCTTTGCCCGTCCGCCGAGCCGCGCGCCCGGCACGGGCATGGACGGGGCGCTCGCCGTCTCCTCGGCGAGGCTGTTCCACGCCCCACACGCATCGCACTTGCCCTGCCAGCGCGTATAGGAGGCGCCGCAGCTCTGGCAGATGAAGGAGGGCGCACGTCTGGCCATACGCTAGGACGCTGCCGGCAGGTAGCGACGGTAATACCGCTTGCCGAGGTCGGTCAGCATCTCGTAGCCGATGGTGCCGGCGCGCTTGCCGGCCTCGTCCACGGTGAGGCCGTTGCCGATGAGGGTGACCTTGTCGCCGCGCCGGACAGCGCCCTCGGGCACGGCGCTGACATCAAGCGTGATCAGATCCATCGAGATGCGCCCGGCGAAGGGGCAGCGCACGCCGGCCACGAGCGCCTCGCCGCCGCTCTTGAGATTGGTGCCGCTCGCCGTGCGCAGATAGCCGTCGGCATAGCCGACCGACAACGTCGCGATGCGCCGCCGGCCCTGTGCCGTCCAGTGGCCATTATAGCCCACCGTTTCGCCATCCGGCGCCCAGCGCAGCTGTATGATGCGCGCCTCGAGCTGAACCACCGGGCGCATCGGGTTGGCGCGTTCGGGGGTCGGGTTGCCGCCGTAGAGCGCGTAGCCTGGCCGCACGAGGTCGAAATGCGGCGCCTGCGGCAGGAAGATGCCGGAGGAATTGGACAGCGAGGCTGGCACGCCGGCAAAGCGCTCGCGCACATGCGTGAAGGCGGCGACCTGCCGGGCATTGATCGGATGCTCCGGCTCCTCGGCCGAGACGAGATGGCTCATGACGAGGCTCGGCGTGAAGGCGCCGAGAAGCTCGGCGTCTTCGGCGAGCTGCAGCGCGGCCTCGGCCCTGAGGCCGAGACGGTTCATGCCCGTGTCGACATGGATGGCCGCCGGCAGCCGGCCCGCACCCGCCCGGCAGAAGGCTGCCCATTCCTCGACTTCCTCCTGCGAGCCGAGCACCGGCCGCAGGTCATGCGCCGGGTAGGCGGCGGCGGTGCCGGGCAGGAGGCCGTTGAGCACATAGATCACGGCATCCGGCGCCGCCGCGCGCGTGCGCCGCGCCTCGACGAGATGGGCGACGAAGAAGGTGCGGCAACCGGCAGCGTAAAGCGCGGGGACCGCTTGGTCGATGCCGATGCCGTACGCGTCGGCCTTGACGACTGCCGCCGTCTCGGCTCCGCCCGCCTTGGCGGCCAGCATGCGCCAGTTGGCGACGAGGGCGCCGAGGTCGATGGTGAGGAGCCCGCCCGCCTCGTCTTCGCCGATGGCGGGGCGCGGCTCGTTCGGTTTGCTGGTCACGATGTCCGGAGCCTCATGTGGATCGGGCCTCAGGGCCGTTCAGAACTGCTCTGGCAGGCGGTCTTCCTGCGCGAGATTGCCGAAGCGCGTGACATCCGCCTGGAAGGACAGCTGCACGGTGCCAGTCGGGCCGTGGCGCTGCTTGCCGATGATGACCTCGGCCTTGCCATGGGCCTGGTCCATCTCGGCCTGCCACTTGAAATGTTCCTCGGTGCCGGGCTTCGGCTCCTTGTTCTTGAGGTAATATTCCTCGCGATACACGAAGAGCACGACGTCGGCATCCTGCTCGATCGAGCCCGATTCGCGCAGGTCCGACAACTGCGGCCGCTTGTCGTCCCGGTTCTCGACCTGACGCGACAGCTGCGACAGGGCGATGATGGGCACGTGCAACTCCTTGGCGAGCGCCTTCATGCCCGTCGTGATCTCGGTCAGCTCCTGCACGCGGTTGTCGCCCTTCTTGGACGAGCCGGAGAGCAGCTGCAGGTAGTCCACCACGAGGAGGTCCAGCCCCCGCTGACGCTTCAGGCGCCGTGCCCGCGCTGCGAGCTGGGCGATGGATAGACCGCCCGTCTGGTCGATGTAGAAGGGAATGGTCTGCATCTCCCGGGCGACATCGCTGATCCGGTAGAACTCCTCCTCGCGGATGTCGCCGCGACGGATCTTGTACGAGGGAATGCCGGATTGCTCGGCGATGATGCGGTTGGCCAGCTGCTCGGCCGACATTTCGAGCGAGAAGAAGCCGACGATGCCGCCGTCCACCGTCTTCACCGCGCCGTCCGGCTGCTTCTCGCCGCGGTAGGCCTTGGCGATGTTGAAGGCGACGTTGGTGGCGAGCGACGTCTTGCCCATGGCCGGGCGGCCGGCCAGGATGACAAGGTCCGACGGCTGCAGGCCGCCCATCATGCGATCGAGGTCGTGCAGGCCGGTGGCGAGCCCGGAGAGCTTGCCCTCGCGCTTGTAAGCCGCAGCGGCGACGTCGATGGCCGCGGTGAGCGCATCGGCGAAGCGCTGGAAGCCACCGTCGTAGCGGCCGGTTTCGGCAAGGCTGTAGAGCTTGCGTTCCGCGTCCTCTATCTGATCGCGGGGCGAGACGTCGACCGGCGCATCATAGGCGACATTGACCATATCCTCGCCGATGCTGATGAGCTCGCGGCGGATGGCGAGGTCGTGGATCGTGCGGCCGTAGTCCTCGGCGTTGATGATGGTTGTCGCCTCGGCGGCGAGCCGCGCGAGATATTGCGATACGGTAAGGCCGCCGAGGTCGTGGTCGCCAAGGAAGGTCTTCAGCGTGATGGGGGTCGCGATCTTGCCTGCCTTGATGAGGCTCGATGTCACCTCGTAGATGCGCCGGTGCACCTCCTCGTGGAAATGGGCGGGCTCGAGAAAGTCCGAGACGCGAAAGAACGCTTCGTTGTTCACGAGAATCGCGCCGAGCAGCGCCTGCTCGGCGTCGATATTGTGCGGCGCAAGACGGTAGCGGGGCTCATCGGGGCCGTCGAGCCGCGCTGCGAGTGAATTCACGGTTGCCATCGGTCTTCGGTCATCGAGTCGCTGGACGATCAGACTAACACGTCGCCGCGTCCGTCGAAGCGGCGCGGGCGGGCGGCGGCGAAAACGCGGTGCACAGTCCAGCAAAGCGGGGACGACGTTGAGAAGTCGTTAACCTTTCGTTGACCGTGTCGCGCGGGTGACTCTGTCGCACGGAGGCAGGGCATTGCCCATGACGCCGGCGTGTCAATGCAGGTGCGGGGGCTCCCTCGTCATGGCCGGGCTTGTCCCGGCCATCCACGCCTTCGGGCTTGCAATCGTCAAAGGCGTGGATGCCCGCAACAACCGCGGGCATGACGGCAGGAAGGGACGGCACCGGGTTTCAGCGACCGTGGCCGTGGGGCTCCGCAGTCTCTTCCCCGTCCCGCTACTCCCCGGCGAGCCTCAGCGGGCTGCGCTGGCCCTCGCGCCGGCGCAGCGCGGCTTCCCGCTCGGCGATGTAGGTGCGCGTCAGCGGCACGGTGCCGATCTTCTTGGCGAGCTGGATCTGGAACACCATCATGCCGTCGTGGCGGAAGGACATCTCCGAGCCGGCGAGATAGAAATCCCACATCCGGGCGAAACGCTCGTCATAGAGCGCGACCGCCTCCTCCCGGCGGGCATGGAAGCGCTGGCGCCAGGCCTTTAGCGTCTCGGCATAGTGCAGACGCAGGATCTCGATGTCCGTCACCATGAGGCCGGCGCGCTCGATGGCCGGCAGCACCTCCGACAGAGCCGGGATGTAGCCGCCGGGGAAGATGTACTTGGCGATCCAGGAATTGGTCGCGCCGGGCTCCTCCATGCGGCCGATGGAATGCAGCAGCATGACGCCGTCGTCGTCGAGCAGACGCGCCGCCGTGTCGAAGAAGGTCTGGTAATAGGGCACGCCGACGTGCTCGAACATGCCGACCGAGACGATGCGGTCGAAGCGTTCGGCGACGGCGCGGTAATCTTGCAGCCGGAAACGCACCTTGTCGGCGAGGTTGCGCTCCTTGGCGCGGGCATTGGCGACGCCGAGTTGCTCCTCTGACAGGGTGATGCCGACGACGTCCGCTTCCGCATAGGCGCCGAGATAGAGACCCAGTCCGCCCCAGCCGCAGCCGATGTCGAGCACCTTGTGCCCCGGCTCGACGAGCAGCTTGGCCGCGATGTGCCGCTTCTTGGCGAGTTGCGCATCGTCGAGGCACTGGTCGGGCGTCTCGAAATAGGCGCAGGAATATTGTCTGTCGGCATCGAGGAAGAGGCTGTAGAGGCGCCCGTCCAGGTCGTAGTGATGGGCGACGTTGCGCCGCGATCGCGGCATGCGGTTCCACTGCATGAAGCCGCGCAGCCACTTGCGCCAGCGCCGGACGAGGCGCACCGGCAGGGGCGGGCGCGCGAGGCGCAGGTTGATCATGCCGAGCGCGATCAGATCGGCGATGTCGCCCTTCTGCATCGTCAGGCGGCCGTTCATGTAGAGTTCGCCGAGGGCAAGGTCCGGATTGGCGATGAGCGCCGCCACGTCCCGCCGGCCCGCGATGCGGACGCTGAGGGGAGGGCCGCTGCCGTCGCCGACGACGAAGGGTGGCGTGTCCGCCACCTGCACTTCGAGGGTGCCTTGCCGGATGAGGCGCCCAAGCAACGGTCGCAGCAACCTGTCCATACCTGCACCTCCTCCCGGCCTCGCGGCCGTTGCACTGTGCTGGAACGACAGAAAAAGGTTAGGAACGGTTGCCCAGAAATGCAATGGGCGCCAATCACGGCGCCCATGAACTGCGAAGGTGGCTGAAGAAACGGGCTGAAACCGGCGGCTTCGTCCGCCGCCGGTCGCTGTTTCATGGGCTTTGTCTTGCCTCAGACTTGCTCTTCGCCGGCGGCGTCGGCCAGTGCCGCACCCACCTCGAGGCCGAGGTCGTCGAGGTTCGTCTCCTCACGGGTGAAGACGGCCTCGCCGCGCTGCTGGCGCTCGGCCTCCTCGGCGCTGCGGGCGACGTTGACGGTGATCGACACCTCGACCTCCGGGTGCAGCGCCACGGGCACGGTGTGCAGACCGAGCGTCTTGATCGGCGCGTTGAGCACGATCTGCTGGCGCGAGACGCTGAAGCCGCCGGCCGTCAGCACCTCGGCGATGTCGCGCGTGGCGACCGAGCCGTAGAGCACGCCCGTCTCGCCGGCCTGGCGCAGGACGACGAAGCTCTCGCCGTTGAGCTTCTCGGCGACCTTCTCGGCCTCGCTCTTGAGCTCGAGGTTGCGGGCCTCGAGCTGGGCGCGCTGCTGCTCGAAGCGGGCCTTGTTGGCGGTGGTGGCGCGCAGCGCCTTGCCCTGCGGCAGGAGGAAATTGCGGGCGAAACCGTCGCGCACGCGCACGACTTCGCCCATCTGGCCGAGCTTCGGCACGCGTTCGAGCAGGATGACTTCCATGGTGGTTCTCCTTACGTTTCAGGTTCGGTTCTGGCGATCGGGAGCGACGGGCGGCGTGCCCGACGTGATCTGGTGTTCGGGCGGGCCGAAGAAGGCCGCCATGACGCCGACGACGGCGAGCACCGGCAGCGCCCAGATGAGGAAGATGACGACGACGAGATAGACGAGGCCGAGGATCAGCGGCCGTCCGGCCTTGCCCATCGTCCAGCGGTGGATG
The DNA here is from genome assembly GCF_001418005.1 of Chelatococcus sambhunathii. Lineage (GTDB taxonomy): Bacteria > Pseudomonadota > Alphaproteobacteria > Rhizobiales > Beijerinckiaceae > Chelatococcus_A > Chelatococcus_A sambhunathii. The sequence goes on from NZ_LIOL01000011.1 coordinate 41,139, forward strand.
GCCGCGAGACCCTGCAGCGCGAAGGCAGCGGCGAGCGCGCCGGTGAGCGCCTGGGCGAGCACGCCGGCAAAGCCCGTCAGCATGACGCCGCCGGCGAGCGCAATGGCCAGCGCGAAAGGCGCCTGGCGCGGCAGCATCATCAGCGGCAGCGGCGGCCACGGCCGCGGCAGCCGGCCGGAGAGGCTCACCGCCTTGGCCGCGCCCCAGAGGTTGATGACGAGCATCGGCACGAAGGAGGCCGCGGCGGCGAGCGGCAACACGGCGACGATGGTGTCGACCGTCGCGACGCTCGCAAGGCCGCCGGGCAGTTCGCCGGCGCCCCCGGCGGCGCCTTCAGCCCCGGCGCCGAGCTCCGCCCTCAGCACGGACTCGATGGCGCGGCGCATGGTCTCGACATAGGCCTCGTAGGACCAGCCGAGCGAGACGGCGCCGGCGAAGGTGACGAGCCCGGCGACCGCGGCCACCCACAGCAGCAGACGGCCGATGGGATACCATTCGGTGCGCCCGTCGCCCGTGGCGCGGCCGAGAAGGCCGAGATAGGCGAGCCACCAGGCGGGCAGGGCGACGCCGAGCGCGAAGGCCGGCGCGGCCGCCCAGCGCAGCGCGATGCCGATGGCGAGCGCGCCGACGGCGGCGGCGACGAGGCCGGCCCGGTGGTTCCAGCCAAGGGCTGCAATGATGACGGGAAGGGGGGCGACATAGGACAGCATCACCGCCAGCGGCGATCCGGTGATCACCACGGTGAAGAGGAGGGCCGATACGAGGCCGGCGCCTGCGCCTATGACGAGAGTGCTCATCATCGTCCTGCTGTCCCGCTGCCTTTCGCAGGGTTAGGGGCGGATCCGATGTCCGTCCCAGCAAACTCTCCACGAAACCGTGACGGGAGAGCGACGGGGTTTTCAGTTCGCTTGCTGCGTCCGGGCGGGCGAGGCGTCCGCTCGGGGCTGTGCGCGGCACCCGGCGAGCCGGATGCCGCGTCGAACGTCACCTTACTTGATGACGTAGGGCAGCAGGCCCAGGAAGCGCGCGCGCTTGATGGCCTGGGCGAGCTCGCGCTGCTTCTTGGCCGAGACGGCCGTGATGCGCGAGGGCACGATCTTGCCGCGCTCCGAGATGTAGCGCGAGAGCAGGCGCGTGTCCTTGTAGTCGATCACCGGCGCGTTGGGGCCCGAGAACGGGCAGGTCTTGCGGCGGCGGAAGAAGGGGCGGCGGGGTGCGCTCGACATGGCTCAGTTCTCCTCGGACGCCGTTTCGTCTTCGCGGCGGTCGCGGCGCGGGCCGCGGTCACCACGATCGCCACGCGGGCCGCGGTCGAAACCGCCGTCGCGGTCGCGGCGCTCGTCGCGGTCGCGCTTCTGCATCATCGCCGAGGGGCCTTCCTCGTGCGCCTCGACCCGCAGGGTGAGGAAGCGCAGGATGTCCTCGTTGATGCGCATCTGGCGCTCCATCTCGGCCACGGCCGCGGCCGGGGCGTCGATGTTGACCAGCGTGAAATGCGCCTTGCGGTTCTTCTTGATGCGGTAGGCGAGCGACTTGATGCCCCAGTACTCGGTCTTGCCGACGGAGCCGCCGTTCGTCTCGACGATGCCCTTGAACTGTTCGACGAGGGCCTCGACCTGCTGTGCGGAAATATCCTGGCGTGCCAGGAAGACGTGCTCGTAGAGAGCCATTGAGTGGCCTTTCCTTTACAACCGACGTTCTCTCCGGCGCTGAGCCCTTCGAGCCCTGTCGCCAAGGCCCGAGCGCGCTGTTCGAAGGCGGAGACACGGGACGCCGGGGCGGATGCCCCTCACGGGCCTCACCTCGGGATCAGATCCCGTCGGCAAGGCACCGCCGTCCGTTCAGCCCCCGGCCGGAGCGAACGTGAAGCGGGGCCTTTAAGGGATTTTGAGGGGGATGGCAAGGGGGCGACTAAGGGACTGTGACCGAATCCGAGGTTAGGGAGGTCCCTGACAGCAAGTCTGTATGGGGAGTGGGACTTGCGATCCTTGTAGACTTGCTCAACTTGGGATACGAAAACGGTTCACGTTTAATGTTGCGCAGTTCCGTTATGCCTAAGAATATTTGAAATTTGCTCCTCTGCGACGCGCTGCGGATGGCTGTATATTCTCCAAGGTAGCGCCGTATAAATTCATTAATTTTATTGTCAAGATTTTCAAAAATCTGACGATCATTGCAAAACCAATAGTGTTTACCCCAGCCATCGATCATGTCGTCAATTTTCTTCAATGTGCTTGATAGTGAATATGCCATATCGAATGGCTTACCATTCTGAAGGCCTCGCATGGCTTTCAGGCTATCATTGAGGACCGTTTGAACGGAGAGTAGAATCCGCCCTTGCGCCTTGATGTTCGGTCTAATTGCGCCTCGGCAGATATTTATTCCGAGAAAGTCTATGCCGTCATCAATTGGAATGCCACCTTTAGAGCTCTTCTCAGGGGATAGTTCCATGCCCAAGGCAGCAAGAAGCTCTGTTGCCTTGCGCAAGCGCGCTCCAGCGGCTTTCTTGGAAGGAGCCAATATTATAAAATCATCTATATAGCGAATGCAGCGGCAATCGCCTTCGTTCATTTTTTTATCGAATTCAGCAAGAATTATATTTCCAAGTAGCGGTGAGAGAGAGTTACCTTGAGCGACGCCAATGTCCTCTATCGGAAACGCTGATGCTCGCTCTCTAAGTTGCGCCATGTTGGACAGCTCGACGTCGATGGCGCGCCGAAATAGGCGAGTAAATTCTTCGTCCTTTGTCGTGACGGAGATGATATTAGTAACCGCGTCTTTTGAGATGCGCGTAAAAAAACTCCGGATGTCTGCGCATGCAACGAAGCGCGCGCCACTGCTTATCTCATCTAAAACGGCTCGGATCGCAGCCGGAACGGCGGAAAGAGATTCGCTGCGTTCTTGTAGATCCTCTTGCGATCTCCGTTCTCCTCGAATTCCGCCAAAACTGTAGGGGGTCTTAATGTACGGCTGTAATTCAGGGACTTCCAAAAGAACGTTCAAAATTGCCCTTTGAACGATTCGACTTTCGACGCGGGCAAGAACGATTGGTCTGAACGCGCCGGTCTCGCGCCCTTGGGCATCCTTTTTAGGGAGCGGTATCCCTTCAGCCGGCTCAAACGTAAACGAATTTTGACTGAGCTTGCCTTTAATCGATCGGAGTCTGCTCGGCGCGTCTTCTGAAAAAGTGGCCAACTCCGATCGGACTTTCTTCGACTTCGATGTGCGCCCGTTGCTCTGGATCACGCTCCATGCGCGTTCCAGGTTTCCTAGTCGCCTAACTGCTTTGATAAGTTCAGATGCCAAGCGTCTTTGGGGTCCTGCTGGTTCACCTCACCCGCCTGACGGTGTGCTGAACTCCGCAGCGGAACCTTTCGGCCCTTGCCGCACAATCGGGGCGACGACTTGCGCCATCGCCTCGCCGTAGCAGATCCGCTCGCTCTCGACGGTCATCCCGCCGGCCGCGCTACCCGCTAGAGCCAACTGAAGCAAGATAAGAAGAGCGCTTGAAAAACGTCAAGTAGGTTCAGCATTCCAATGGGGACAACTCACCGCCTGCTTCGTGAGTCCTCTCCCACGTTGACAGCACTGTGTTTCACTTCAACCCCTTCTCCTCACTAAACCCCCGCCAGTAATCCCCCGTCCCTTCACGCACCACCACATCCTCCGGCCCGATCTCGAACGGCGTCAGTTCCGGTTCCGTCCGCAGCCGCGTGTACAGTTCCAGAAAATCCGTCTCGCGCATGAGGGCGAACAGGTCCTCGAAGCGGTCGATGACGAAGTAGGTGGCCTGGAAGTCGTCGATGTAATAGCCTGTGCGCAGGAAGCGGTTGAAGTTCGGCGCTCTGCGGCCTCGCGCCGTGTGCCTGACTTGCCCTCGTTCGTTGCCGACCTGCAATTCACTTCCCTGGCGCAGCCGCCGCCGTCTCGCCTGGCGGCAAGATCCGGAACGTGAACGTCGACACTTTCTCCCCAGGCTTGAACGGGCCGGGGACCTTGTTGCTGATGGGCGGCAGGCTTTTCAGATAGGCGGCGATCGCCACGGCGTCGTCGGGCGTGAGGTTGGCGAAGGCGTGCCAGGGCATGATCGGCGCGAGGATGCGGCCGTCCGGCCGCTCGCCGGTCTGGATCGCCGTTACGATCTGCTCCTTGGTCCAGCTGCCGATGCCGGTCTCGTTGTCGGGCGTGATGTTGGGACCGACGAAGACGCCTTCGCCCGGGATCTCGAAGCCGACGTCGGAGCCGCCGAGAAAGCGCGACATGTCGGGTGAACCGAAGAGATAGCCCGGCGTGTGGCAGTCGTTGCAGCCGCCGATGGTGACGAGATATTTGCCGCGCGCGACCTCAGCGTCCTCGGCGAGTGCCGGCAATGCCTGTGCGATGCCCGAGGCGGCCAGAAACACAAGAAGAATCCGTGACATGACTCTTCTCCCTCCGCTTGCCCGCGTCTTGGCTGGAAAGGATAAAATTTAACATAAACTGAAATCTTCTTCCATGCCGGTGGCCCCGACCGGCCGGGCGTGCGTCACTTGAGATGCGACTTCGTCTGCGGAAACTCGCGCCAGTAATCCCCCGTCCCCTCGCGCACCACCACATCCTCCGGCCCGATCTCGAACGGCGTCAGCTCCGGCTCCGTCCGCAGCCGTACGTACAGCTCCAGAAAGTCCGTCTCGCGCATCAGGGCGAACAGGTCCTCGAAGCGGTCGATGACGAAGTAGGTGGCCTGGAAGTCGTCGATGTAATAGCCGGTGCGCAGCACGCGTTCGAGGTCGAAGGCGAGGAAGTTGGCGGAGGGGTCCTCGACCACGTATTTCGCCTCGCCGTAGGAGGAGGCGATGCCGGCGCCGTAGGCCTTGATGCCCTCGGGCTTGCGGATGAGGCCGAACTCGATGGTGTACCAGTTGAGCCGGGCGAGGAACTTCACGCCCTTGTTGTCGCAGGCGACAAGCCCCGTGCGGCCGTATTCGCGCATGTAGTCGGCATAGGCCGGGTTCGTCAGCAGCGGCACGTGGCCGAAGACGTCGTGGAAGATGTCGGGTTCCTCGAGATAGTCGAGCTGCGCCCGGCTGCGGATGAAGGTGCCGGCCGGGAAGCGCCGGTCGGACAGCATCTGGAAGAAGGGGCGCGAGGGGATGAGGCCGGGCACGGCCACCACCTCCCAGCCGGTGAGGCGCCTCAGGCGCTCGTTCATGGCGCGGAAGTCCGGCACGCCCTCGGGGCCGATGCCGAGGGCCGCGAGCCCGTCGAGATATTCCTGGCAGATATGGCCTTCCAACGTCTTGCGCTGGCGATCGAAGAGGATGCCCCAGGTCGCGTGGTCCTCGGCGCTGTAGCGCTCCCAGTCCTGCGCGATGATGCACTCTTCGACGCTCTGCGCGTTCAACACGGCGTGCGTGGCCATCGCTTGCCTCCCTGAGGTGCGGGAGCCGGCTGCGGATGCGGCCTCGCGACAGGCTCCGCCGGCATAACGCACGAAGCGGCGCGGCAGGTCCGCCCGGCCCGCAGGACGTCCTCGTCGATCATCGCGCCTTGCCCCCTCCGCGGCAAGGCTGCTTCCCGCGCGGCGGGATGGCTGGACGGCGCGACTTCGGCTAAACCCGTCAGAACTGGGCGGGGGCCCTTGCCGCACGCGAGCGGCCGGCGCCCGACGCCTGCCTGGAGAGCACGTCACCATGGCTTCCACTGTGAGACTGGGCGTCAACATCGATCACGTCGCCACCATCCGCAACGCGCGCGGCGGGGACCATCCCGATCCCGTGCGCGCGGCCCATGCCGCCGTCGCCGCCGGGGCGGACGGCATCACCGCGCATCTGCGCGAGGACCGGCGCCACATCCGCGACGAGGACATCGCGCGCCTCAAGGCCGAATTGCCGGTGCCGCTCAATTTCGAGATGGCGGCGGAGGAGGAGATGGTGGCGATCGCCCTCGCCACCTTGCCGCATGCCGCTTGCCTGGTGCCGGAGAAGCGCGAGGAACGCACGACCGAGGGCGGTCTCGACATCGTGACCGGCTATGCGCATCTGCGGCCCATCGTCGCCGAACTGACCGGCGCCGGCATCCGCGTCTCGCTCTTCGTCGAGCCTGACGAGGCGATCATGGAGACGGCGGCGGCGCTGCTCGCCCCGGTGGTCGAGCTGCATACCGGCTCCTATGCCGAGGCGGTTCTGGCGGGAGACGAGGCGCGCATCGCCCACGAGCTCGAGCGCCTGCGCAGGGCGGCAGCGCGCGCCGCCCACTACCGCATCGAGGTGCACGCCGGCCACGGGCTCACCACGGCCAATGTCGGACCGGTCGCGGCGATCCCTGAGGTGGCCGAGCTCAACATCGGCCACTACATCGTCGGCGAGGCCGTCTTCATCGGGCTCGAAGGGGCCGTGCGTGCCATGCGCGCGGCGATCGAGGCCGGGCGGGCCGGCGCATAAGGGCTTCCATGATCATCGGCATCGGCTCCGACCTCTGCGACATCCGGCGTATCGAGCGCTCGCTCGCGCGCTTCGGCGAGCGCTTCACCCATCGCGTCTACACCGAGGGCGAGCGCGCGAAGAGCGACCGGCGGGCGGCGCGGGCCGCCTCCTATGCGCGGCGTTTCGCCGCCAAGGAGGCCTGCGCCAAGGCGCTGGGCACGGGCATGCGGCTCGGCGTCTTCTGGCGCGACATGGAGGTGGTCAACCTGCCCGGCGGGCGCCCCACCATGCGCCTGACCGGCGGCGCGCTGAAGCGGCTCGAGGAGATGACCCCGCCCGGCCACGAGGCCGTGGTGCACGTCTCGCTGACGGACGACCCGCCGCTGGCGCAGGCCTTCGTCATCATCGAGGCGCTGGCGCGGCCGGGTTGATCGTGCCACGCTCGCGCCGCAATCACATCCGCTATGGCCTGCGCGGGTTCGCGTTGCGGCGCGGAGGCGTATCGGCTAGACCGCAACGGATTCTTTGAACAGGCGCGGCCTGCGGCGGGCTTTCCGCCGGCCGTCCCGCGCAATGGTTGGAGCCGCTCCACGTGGCGTCGGAAACGTGGTCCGGTGAGGGTTCCCGAAAAGGCACGATCGATGGACGAGGCGCGCGTGGACGAAACGAAGAAGAAAGCCGAGCAGGGCGGCATTCTCGAGACGGTCAAGGTCATCGTCCAGGCGCTGCTGATCGCCCTCGTGGTGCGCACCTTCCTGTTCCAGCCCTTCAACATTCCCTCGGGCTCGCTGATCCCGACCCTGCTGATCGGCGACTATCTCTTCGTCTCCAAATATTCCTACGGCTATTCGCGCTATTCCTTCCCCTTCGGACCGCCGCTGTTCTCCGGCCGAATCTTCGGTTCCGAGCCCAAGCGCGGCGACATCGCCGTCTTCAAGCTGCCGAAGGACAATTCGACCGACTACATCAAGCGCGTCGTCGGCCTGCCGGGCGACACCATCCAGATGATCGATGGCGTGCTGCACATCAACGGCGAGGCGGTGAAGCGCGAACGCATCGGCAATTACGTCACGCAGGATTCCTGGGGTCGCGACATCGAGGTGCCGATGTACCGCGAAACGTTGCCCGGCGGCACGAGCCATGTCGTCATCGAACGCGACGGCGACCGCGGCTACTGGGACAACACCTATGTCTACAAGGTGCAGCCCGGCCATTACTTCATGATGGGCGACAACCGCGACAATTCCACCGACAGCCGCGACGAGAACGCCGTCGGCCAGGTGCCCTTCGAGAATCTCGTCGGCCGCGCCGAAATCATCTTCTTCTCCATCGGGGAGGGAAGCGCCGGCTGGAAGGTGTGGGAATGGCCGTGGACCGTGCGCTGGGAGCGCATCTTCAACCCGGTGAAGTGAAAGACGGTGCACTGACTTGGGCCGCAAATCCGCCGATACCGCCGCGCTCGAAGCGCAGCTTGCCTATTCCTTCACCGACAAGGATCTCCTGAAGCGTGCGCTGACCCATGTCAGCGCCTCGCCCTCCGACAAGACGCGCTCCTACCAGCGTCTCGAGTTCCTGGGCGACAGGGTGCTCGGCCTGTCGGTCGCCGACATGCTGCTCGCCGCCTTCCCGGCGGCGGAGGAGGGCGAGCTGTCGCGCCGCCTCGCCGAGCTCGTGCGCAAGGAGAGCTGCGCCGAAGTCGCCCTCGCCTGGGACGTGGGGCCGCACCTGCACCTCGGCGACGGCGAAGTTTCCTCCGGGGCGCGGCGCAACCGTGCTATCCTTGCCGACGTGTGCGAGGCCATCGTCGGCGCGGTCTTCCTCGATGGGGGCTATGCCGCGGCGCGCGCGCTGGTCGAGCGGGCCTTCGCGGCGCGCCTCCACGCCCCGCGCCGCCCCCTGCGCGACGCCAAGACGGCGCTGCAGGAGTGGGCGCAGGGGCGCGGCCTGCCGGCGCCTACCTATGAGCTCGTCGAGCGTTCCGGGCCGGACCATGCGCCCGAGTTCGTCGTCGGTGTCAATGTCGAGGGCATGGCGCAGGCGCAAGGGCGCGGCACGGCCAAGCGCAACGCCGAGCAGGCGGCGGCCGAGGCCTTCCTGCTGCGCGAGAGGATCTGGACGGTGAACCAGGATGTCTGACGAGAACGCCGGCGGAAACGCCGCAGAAAACGCTTCTCCGGCAGGCGAGGCGACGCGCTGCGGCTTCGTGGCCCTGATCGGCGCACCAAATGCCGGCAAGTCGACGCTCGTCAACGCCCTCGTCGGCACCAAGGTGTCTATCGTCTCGCGCAAGGTGCAGACGACGCGCGCCCTCGTGCGTGGCATCGCGCTCGAAGGCGAGAGTCAGGTCATCTTCGTCGATACGCCGGGCATTTTCAGGCCCAAGCGCCGGCTCGACCGCGCCATGGTGACCTCGGCCTGGGGCGGGGCGGGGGATGCGGATGTCGTCTGCCTCCTCATCGACGCGCGCAAGGGCCTCGACGATGAGAGCGAGGCCATCCTGGGCAAGCTCGCGGACATTCGCCAGCCGAAGGTGCTCATTCTCAACAAGGTCGACCTGGTGCAGAAGGAGAAGCTGCTTCATCTCGCCGCTGACATCAACGCCCGCCAGCCCTTCGCCGAGACCTTCATGGTCTCGGCGCTGTCCGGCAGCGGCGTCGCCGGCATGCGCGCCAAGCTCGCCGCCATGATGCCGCCGGGGCCCTGGCTGTACCCGGAAGACCAGGTGTCGGACGCGCCGTTGCGCATGCTGGCGGCCGAGATCACGCGCGAGAAGCTGTTCGAGCGGCTGCACGACGAACTGCCCTATTCCTCGACCGTCGAGACCGAGCAGTGGCAAGAGATGAAGGACGGCTCGGTGCGCATCGAGCAGACCATCTATGTGGAGCGCGAAAGCCAGCGCAAGATCGTGCTCGGCAGGGGTGGCCAGACCATCAAGACCATCGGCTCGCTCGCCCGGTCGGAGATCGCCGAGGTTGCCGAGACGAAGGTGCACCTGTTCCTCTTCGTCAAGGTGCGCGAGAATTGGAGTGACGATCCCGCCCGCTACCGCGAGATGGGGCTGGAGTTTCCGAAGGGCTGAGCCCCGCCGGGCGTGCCATCCGGGTGAGCCATGGAATGGCAGGACGAAGGCATCGTGCTCGGCGCCAGGCGCCACGGCGAGGCCAATGTCATCCTCGAGCTGATGACGGCGGCGCACGGCCGCCACATGGGCCTCGTGCGCGGCGGGCGCTCGCGCCGCCTGCAGCCCGTCCTGCAGCCGGGCAATAGCGTCGCCGTCGTCTGGCGCGCCCGCATCGAGGAACACCTCGGCCTCTATGCGGTGGAGGCGACGGCCATCCGCGCCGCCCGTTTCATCGCATCCCCGCTCGCGCTTCACGGCCTCGGCACCCTGACGGCCCTGCTGCGCCTGATGCCGGAACGCGACCCGCATCCCGGCCTCTACGAGGCGCTGACCGTGCTCATGGAGCACATGGACGACCCCGCCATCGCCCCGGCGCTCATCGTGCGTTTCGAACTGGCGGTGCTTGCAGGGCTCGGTTTCGGCCTCGACCTTTCGAGTTGCGCCGCCACCGGCAGCACGCAGGAACTCGTCTATGTCTCGCCGAAATCGGGCCGTGCCGTCTCGCGCACCGCCGGCGAGCCCTACGGTGACCGGCTGTTGCCGCTGCCCTCCTTCCTGCGCGAGGGCGGCCTCGTCGACACGATCGGCGTCCGCGACGTGCTCGCCGGCTTCCAGCTGACGGGGCTCTTCTTCGCCCGCCACGTCTACGAGCCGCGCGGCCTTGCCGAGCCGGATGCCCGCCGGCGCCTGATCGAGTTTCTCGCGCGCGGCGAGGCGACCTGACGGAATCCGCTCCCCGCTCGCGGGAACACGGAGCGACGTCGCCTCGTTCCGCGAAGCACGGCTGCCGCAACCTGGACCCCCGTCGCACTTGCGGTGCGGCGCCATGTTCGCTACCCGTTCCCCGAGAGAGGAATTGGGAATGGGCAAGCCTGTCGATCCGCCGTCCGGTGGCAGCATCGAGAACATCAATCTCAAGGACGCGCTCGAGGAGCGCTACCTCGCCTATGCGCTGTCCACCATCATGCACCGGGCGCTGCCCGATGCCCGCGATGGCCTGAAGCCGGTCCACCGGCGCATCCTCTACGGCATGCGCCTCCTGAGGCTCGATCCCGGCGCCGCCTTCAAGAAGTCTGCCCGCGTCGTCGGCGACGTCATGGGTCAGTTCCACCCGCACGGTGACCAGGCGATCTACGATGCGCTTGTGCGCCTCGCGCAGGATTTCGCCCAGCGCTACCCGCTGATCGAGGGGCAGGGCAACTTCGGCAATATCGACGGCGATAACGCGGCTGCCATGCGCTACACCGAGGCGCGCATGACGGAGGTGGCGCGCCTCCTGCTGCAAGGCATCGACGAGGACGCCGTCGATTTCCGCGACACCTACGACGAGGCCAACCGCGAGCCCATCGTCCTGCCGGCAGCCTTCCCGAACCTCCTCGCCAACGGCAGCCAGGGCATCGCCGTCGGCATGGCGACATCGATCCCGCCGCACAATGTCGCCGAGCTGTGCGATGCCGCGCTCTACCTTATCGGCCATCCGCGCGCGTCTTCGGAGCAGCTCCTCACCTTCGTCCAGGGGCCGGACCTCCCGACCGGCGGCATCATCGTCGACGGGCGCGAATCGATCCTCGACGCCTACCGCACCGGCCGCGGCTCCTTCCGCGTGCGGGCACGCTGGGAGAAGGAGGATACCGGCCGCGGCGGCTGGGTCGCCGTCGTCACCGAGATTCCCTACGGCGTCGCCAAGGCACGCCTCATCGAGAAGATCGCGGAGCTGCTGCAGGAGCGGAAGCTGCCGCTCCTCGCCGACGTGCGGGACGAATCGGCCGAGGACGTGCGCATCGTGCTCGAGCCGCGCGCCCGCACCGTCGATCCCGTCCTCCTGATGGAATCGCTCTTCCGGCTCACCGATCTCGAGAGCCGCGTGCCGCTCAACATGAACGTGCTGACGGCCGGCCAAGTGCCGCGCGTGCTCGGCTTGGCCGAGGCGCTGCGCGAGTGGCTCGACCACCGCCGCGAGGTGCTGCTGCGCCGTTCGCGCCACCGCCTCGGCGAGATCGAGCGCCGGCTCGAGATCCTCGGCGGCCTGCTCATCGTCTATCTCGACCTCGACAAGGTGATCCGCATCATCCGCGAGGAGGACGAGCCGAAGGCCGAGCTGATGAAGGTCTTCTCCCTCACCGAGGTGCAGGCCGACGCCATCCTCAATACCCGGCTGCGCTCCCTGCGCAAGCTCGAGGAGATGGAGCTGCGCAAGGAGTTCGACGAACTCACTGCCGAAAAGAGCAGCATCGAGGAACTCGTCGCCTCCGAGGACAAGCAGTGGAAGACGGTGGCCTGGGAGGTCCGCGAGGTCAAAAAGACCTTCGGGCCCGAGACCCCGCTGGGGCGCCGCCGCACCACCTTCGCCGAGGCGCCGGAGGCGGCCATCATCGACCTTACGGAGGCCATGGTCGAGCGCGAGCCCGTCACGGTCGTCCTCTCCGAGAAGGGCTGGATCCGGGCGCTCAAGGGCCACGTGGCCGATTTCTCGACCCTGCAGTTCAAGGGCGACGACGCCCTCAAGGTAGCCTTCCACACGGAGACGACGGCCAAGATCCTGGTGCTCGCCAGCAACGGCAAGGTGTTCACGCTCGAGGCGTCGAAGCTGCCCGGCGGGCGCGGCTTCGGCGATCCGGTGCGCCTGATGGCCGATCTCGACGAGGGCGCGGATATCGTCGGCGCCTTCCCGTATCGGCCGGAGACGAAGCTGCTGCTGGTGTCGAGCGAGGGGCGCGGCTTCGTTGCCGCGGCCGATACCGTCGTCGCCAACACCCGCAAGGGCAAGCAGGTGCTCAACGTCTCCGCACCCTACAAGGCCGCCGCCTGCGTGCCGGCGGAGGGCGACCATGTCGCCATCGTCGGCGAGAATCGCAAGCTCCTGGCCTTCCCTCTCGCGCAGGTGGCCGAGATGGCGCGCGGCCGCGGCGTGCGCCTGCAGAAATACAAGGATGGCGGCCTGTCGGACGTGAAGGTTTTCGCCCTCGCCGAGGGTCTGACCTGGAAGGACACCTCCGGCCGCACCTGGACGGTGGCCGGCGACGACCTGAAGGACTGGCTCGGCAACCGCGGCGATGCCGGCCGCCTGCCGCCGAAGGGTTTTCCGCGCAACAACAGGTTCGGCGGCTGACGGGCAGCGAAGATGCGCAGGTCGCGCCCCGTCAACCTGCCGGCGCCCTATCTGAAGCGCGTCGCGCTGGTGCCGGAGAAGGTCGGCGACTGGGCGGCCTATCCCTTCTGCCTGCCGATGTTCCGGAAGCGGGAATTCGAGATCGCCTTCACCCATCCCGTCACCGTCATCGTGGGCGAGAACGGGGTGGGCAAGTCGACGCTGCTCGAGGGCATCGCCGTCAAGGCCGGCTTCGGCCATTTCGGCGGCGCGACCGGCCACCGGCTCGGCAGCCACGACGACGAGGCGACGCTTGCCGACGCGCTCGCGCTCTCCTGGCTGCCGCGCATCACGCGCGGCTATTTCTTTCGCGCCGAGACCTTCTTCTCCCTCGTGCGCTACATGGTCGAGGCCGCGAAGGAGCCGCTGAGCGGCCCGCCGCCCGACTGGCTGGAGATGTCGCACGGCGAGGGCTTCCTCGCCTTCTTCCGCGAGCGCTGCGCGGGGCAGGGCGTCTATTTCTTCGACGAGCCGGAATCGGCCCTCTCGCCTTCGCGGCAGATCGAGTTCATGAAGATCCTGCGCGCCATGGAGCGGTCCGGCCGCTGCCAGGTGGTCATCGCCACCCACGCGCCGCTCCTCATGGCCTATCCGGGCGCCGACCTCAGGATGCTCACCCGCGCCGGCCTGTTCCCGACGCGCATCGAGGACACGGACCATTTCCGGGTCCTGCGCGAGTTCTTCCTCGACCCCGAGCTTTTCGTCGATTCGATGCTGGACGAGTGAAGGCGGGGGCGGGGCTGAAGAGCGTGGCACAACCTCTGCGCCCGTCATGGCCGGCTCGTCCCGGCCATCCACGCCTTCCAACCCTGCGCGAGCGTGAACGGCGTGGATGCCCGCGACAAGCGCGGGCATGACGGCGGAGACGGTTACGCAAATGGAACGGGAAGAGTGAGGCACAACCTCCCCGGTTCGTCATGGCCGGGCTTGTCCCGGCCATCCACGCCTTTCAGCCTTGCGCGAGCGTGGACGGCGTGGATGCCCGCGACGAGCGCGGGCATGACGGCGGGGACGGTTACGCAAATGGACCGGGAAGAGCGTGGCGCAATCTCTCCGCCCGTCATGGCCGGGCTCGTCCCGCCCATCCACGCCTTTCAGCCTTGCGCGAGCGTCACGGCGTGGATGCCCGCGACGAGCGCGGGCATGACAGTGGAGACGGCTGCGCAAAGGAAGCGGGAAGAGCGCGGCACAACCTCCCCGCCCGTCTTGGCCGGGCTTGTCCCGGCCATCCACGCCTTTCACCCCTGCACGAGCGTGGACGGCGTGGATGCCCGCGACAAGCGCGGGTATGACGGCGGAAGCGGTGGAAACGGCGAAATGGCGGAGACGGGGGAAGCGGTTCGAAGGCCATGCGGCGGTGCTTCCCCATCCGCCGGCCGTGCCGGTTTCCTCAATCCTCCGCCCACATGCGTGTCAGGTTCGCGGCGCATTTCGCAAGCAGGTCATATTCCGGCGTTTTGCCGTGCTGTTCGAACAGCTGCGTGCGCGCGGTGTCGAGGTCGAAGAGCAACTCGCGCTGCGCCCCGTCCCGCACGTAGCTGCGTGCCCAGCCGACCGCCGCGAGGCGTTCGCCGGTTCGCACCGGCTCGACCCGGTGCAGCGTCGTCGAGGGATAGGCGACGAGATGGCCGGCGGGCAGCTTGATCGCCTCCTCGCCCGCCGCGCTCTCGATGACGAGTTCGCCGCCCTCGTAGGTCTGCGGATCGGCGAGGAAGAGCGTGAAGGACACGTCCGTGCGCAGCCCGTGCATGATCGGGTTGTCGACATGCGTGCCATAGGCCCGGCCGGCGCCGTAGCGGCTGAAGAGGATCGGCGTCAGCGCCTTGGGCCGGACCGCCGCCGCAAAGACGGGATTGGCGAGGATGCGCGCCGAGATCCTCTCGCGCAGGCCCCGCACGGCCGCGCCCTCCCGCGCCTGCTCGTTGTCCTTGACGAGCCGGGCGCTGCGGCCCGCCGTCGCACGCCCGTCCTCGAAGCGCAGGTGGGCCAGTGCTGCGCGGATCTCCGTGAGGTCCTTCGCCGTCAGGACATCGCCGATGAGGACGAGCATCTTCCATCCCTCCATTGACCGGACCAGCCATAGCATCTAGCTAAGGTCATGAAAATGAATAGGAATTTTAATTGTAACAATTCCATTCTCGGATCTGGAGACCAGCCATGATCAAGTCGAGGAAAGTCTGGGTCGGCCTCGGTGCGGCCGTGCTCGCCGGCACCGGCGTCGGCGCCCCCGCCGAGGCGCAGCCGCTGGCACGCGGCATCGAGCAGGCGGCGCCCGGCGAGGCGTCGGCGGCTCGCCATCTCGTCCTGCGCGTGACGGAGAGCCATGCCGGCCATGCCCCGGCTGGGGATGGCGAAGGCGAGGGCGGCGGTGCCCAGCTGGCGCCGGACCTGCGCCTGACGCGCGATCTCGCCCTCATCAGCGGCCATCTGACCGTGGGCAACGAGTTGGTCGAGGCGGGGCGCTGGAGCGAGGCGATGGTGCATTTCCTCCACCCGGCGGAGGAGCTCTACGGCGGCATCGCCGGCGATCTCAAGAGCTTCGGCATCCCGCCCTTCGCCGCGGCCCTCAAGGTGCTCGCCCAGACGGTGAAGGCGCAGAAGCAGGAGGCCTACGAGGGGGCGCTGAAGACGGTGCGCGAGCGCCTCGCCACCGCCGACGCGGCGGTGAAGGCGAAGACCGCCGACTGGCCGGGCCTGACGCTCGATGCCGTGCTCGAGGTGCTCAACACCGCCGGCGAGGAATACGAAGCGGCCATCGAGGACGGCAAGTTCAAGCTCGTCGTCGAGTATCAGGATTCGCGCGGCTTCATCCTTCAGGCCGAGCAGATGCTGGCGGCCGTCGCGCCCGACCTCGAGAAGAAGAACGCCGGGGCCTATGCCGCCCTGCAGCGCGAGCTGGGCGAGTTGAAGAAGGCCTGGCCCCATGCGGTCGCGCCGGACAAGCCGGTGCTCGACGTCTCAGAGGTGCTCGGGCTCATCGCCAAGGCCGAGATCGAGATCGGCAAGCTGATGTGAGCGATTGATGCGCGCAGGCAGCAGATTCGGCGCAGCCTTTGATCGGGCGGTGCGGCGGCCGTGGCGCGCGGCCGCCGGTGCCTGCGCTGTCGTGCTCTGTGCCGGCCTGTCGTTGGCTGAGGCGCCGCCGCCGTCCGTGCCGGCCGATGTCCTCGCCGCCTTCGCCCGTCCTGCGCGGCGCCCCTCGGCCGAGGACGACGATGCGCGGCAGGTCGCACTCGGGCAGGCGCTCTTCTTCGACACGCGGCTGTCGGGGGATGGCAGCCTCGCCTGCGCCTCCTGCCATGATCCGCAGCTTGGCTTCGCCGACGGCGTGCCGCTCGGCCGCGGCATCGCCGGCAGCCGCCTGCCGCGCCACACGCCGGCGCTGTGGAACCTCGCCTGGGGCCGCACCTTCTTCTGGGACGGGCGGGCCACGAGCCTGGAGAGCCAGTCGACCGGGCCCATCGAAAGCCCGGTCGAGATGGGCGCGAAGCTGGAGGATGTGGTTGCCCGCCTCTCCGACGATTCGGCGATGCACGCGGCCTTCGCCGAGACCTTTCCCGAGCGCCCGGTGGTCGACGGGCTCAACCTGTCACGGGCGCTCGCCGCGTTCGAGCGCACGCTCGTCTCGCCGGAGACCCGCTTCGACCGCTTCGTGGCGGGCGAGCGCGACGCCCTGAAGGCGGACGAGATCGCCGGCTTCCGCCTCTTCACCGGCAAGGCCGGTTGCGTCGCCTGCCACAGCGGCTGGCGCTTCACCGACGAGGCCTTCCACGACATCGGCCTTCCCGGCGACGACCGCGGCCGGGGCGCCGCCCTCGGCCTTGCGGCGGCCGATCACGCCTTCAAGACGCCGAGCCTGCGCGAGATCGCCTGGACGGCGCCCTACATGCACGACGGCGCTCTGGCGACGCTGGAGGATGTCGTCGCCCATTACGAGCGCGGCATCGTCGACCGGCCGACACTGTCGGCCGACCTGCCCAAGGGATTGTCGCTGAGCGAGGAGGAGAGGGGCCAGCTCATCGCCTTCCTCGGTACCTTGTCGAGCGAGGATCCGCCGCGACCGGCCTCGCTGCCGCCGCATGTGGAAGCGGCGCCGGGCAGCGTCGGGGCCGTGTCGGTGTCCACCATCGGCCAGGCCGGCAAGCGCTTCGCGCCGGATCACGTGCGCATCCGCGCGGGCGAGGGGCTCACCGTGGTCAACGACGACACCCGCACCCACAACGTGCGTGTCGACGATCCGCGCCTCGCTTACAGCTCCGGCGCGCAGGAACCCGGCGACAAGGTGGTCCTATCCTTCGAGGAGCCCGGGCAGTTCCTCGTCACCTGCGGCATCCACCCCGAGATGCGCCTTACGGTCGAGGTGGCGCCGAAATGAAAAGGGCGGGCCCGAGGCCCGCCCTTCCGGATCGAATCGTGTCGCGCGCTCAGCGCCGGCGGTCGAGCGCCACGACGCTCGCATAGGCGAGGGCCGACTTCAGCACCGTGCCGAGGATGAAGGGCACGAAGCCGGCGGCGATCGCCTTCTCGAAGCCGATGAGATGGGCGAGCCAGGCGACGCCCGGCACGAAGACGATGAGGTGGCCGACGAGGAGCGAGACCGCGAGCTTGCCGTAGTGGCGGTTCCAGCCCTGGTCGGCGAGCCAGCCGACGAAGGCGGCGGCGAGGAGAAAGCCCACGAGATAGCCGCCCGTCGGGCCCATGGCGTAGAGGATCCCGGCATTGCCGCCGGCGAAGAGCGGCAGGCCGGCGAGGCCCTGCGCAAGGTAGGCCACCAGCGTCTCGCTCGCCAGGCGCCAGCCGCAGAGCGCGCCGACCAGCAGCACCGCATAGGTCTGCATCGTCATGGGCACCGGATACATCGGCACCTCGATCCAAGCCGAGGCCGCGATGAGCCAGCTGCCGAGAAGCACGACGGTGGCCCGGCGCAGGGCGGAGGAACCGACAAGACGCGCCAGCGGCGCGGCATGAGGGGTGGAGGTGGTGTACGACATCAGGGGACTCCCAATCGATGCCGCGACACTTCCTTGGCTGTGCGCCGTCGTCAAGCCCGTCGATGTGGGAAAGCTGGGGCAAGGGGCCGAAACCGGAGTGCGCCGTCGTGCCCTGGGGACTCATCTCGGCGCCTCCGGCGAGTCATTGCGCTGGTCCCCGGGTCGCATTCCGCTCCGCTGCATGCGTCCGGGAAACGGGAGTGTCGCGGGAACCCTCAGCCGAAGCGCACCCAACCCTGCGGATAGAGCCGCTCCTGCGGCAGGAAGCGGGCCTTGTAGGCCATCTTGCGCGAGCCCTCGACCCAGTAGCCGAGATAGACATAAGGCAACCCGAGGCGCCGTGCCTTGGCGATATGGTCGAGGATCATGAAGCTGCCGAGGCTGCGCTCGCCGTCGTCCGGATCGTAGAAGGAATAGACCATCGACAGGCCGTCGCCGAGCACGTCGGTGAGTGCCACCCCCACGAGGTCGCCCGTGCCGCGGCCGTTGATGCCCGTATCTGGCCCGCGCCGCCGGTATTCGACGAGGCGCGTCGGCACGTGGCTATCCTCCACCATCATGGCGTAGTCGAGCATTGTCATGTCCACCATACCGCCGTCGGAATGGCGCGCCTCGAGATAGTGGCGGAAGAGCGAATATTGCTCGGAGGTGGGGATCGGCTCGCCCATGGCGCCGGCGAGGTCGGCATTGGCCCGGAGCACCCTTTTCAGGTTACGCCCCGGCCGGAAGGCATCGACGACGATGCGGACCGAGACGCAGGCCTTGCAGTGCTCGCAGGCCGGGCGGTAGGCGATGGTCTGCGAGCGGCGGAAGCCGCCTTGCGTCAGGATGTCGTTGATCTCGGCGGCCCGCCGGCCGATGAGATGAGTGAAGACCTTTCGCTCTTCCCGACCCGGCAGATAGGGGCAGGCCGAGGGCGCCGTCAGGTAGAACTGCGGCGCGTCGCGCGGTTGCGTCGTCACCTCGTTCCTCCCTCCGTCCATCGCCCGCGAGAGTATCCACTGACGATACCACCGCCCTGACGGCGCTCAAGCGCCGTTACCGTGCGTTCACGATCGTCAGCCCCGTGAGCACGTCGTGCAGCAGCCGCCGGTCGTCGCGCAGGAGGCCGACGAGGATGTCGATCACCAGCACCAGCACGGTGCCGGCCGCGACGTAGAAGAAGAGAGCGTGGACGGCTGCGGTGATGAAGTCGACCCGCGTGCCGCGGGGACCGATCACCCTGAGGCCCAACATGCGCATGCCGATGGTCGACTGCCGGCTGCCGCCCACCGTGACCGCGCTGTAGAGCACGCCCGTGCCTGCCCCGACGAGCGGGAACAGAAACCAGGCGAGCCCGAAGGTGAATACTCCGAGCACCGCCACGATGACGAACAGCATCACCATGAGCACGGCGATGACGCAGATGTCGACGAGATAGGCGAAGAGGCGTGGCGTCAGCACGCCCGCGGTGGCCTCGGGCGGCAGCGTCGGCATGTTCTCACTCATGGATCCTGTCCTGTTTCGAGGGGGCGGCTGGTCGTGGTGCCTCACGGCGTCTCGCTCAGGCCGCGGGCATCGACACGGCGCGGAGCGAGCCCGTCCGCCTCGAGCGCGGCGAGGATGGCGCGGGTGTGCTCGGCATCGCGGGTCTCGACCGTGAGGTCGATGGTGACCCCCTTGGCCGGGACATCGAGATAGAGGCGCCCGTGCGAAACTTCGAGGATATTGGCACCGAGTTCCCCCAGCCGGCTGGCGACACGGCCGAGCAGTCCCGGCCTGTCACTCGTTGTAATGCGGAAGGAGACGATCCGTTCCGCCCGCTCCAGCTCGCGCACCATCACCGAGGCGAGGAGCCGCGCGTCGATGTTGCCGCCGCACAGGACGAGCCCCACCTTCCTGCCGCTGAAGCGCTCCGGCCGGGCGAACATGGCAGCGAGGCCGGCCGCGCCCGCGCCCTCCGCCATGGTGCGCTGCTGGGTGGCATAGGCGTTGACCGCCCGTTCGATCGCCGCTTCCTCGACGAGGATGATCTCGCTCGCGAGCGCCCGCACGATCGGCAAGGTCATCGTGCCCACCGTCTTGACCGCGATGCCCTCGGCCAGCGTCGGTCCGCCGATGGGCAGGTCGCTGCCGGTGATGGCATTGTGGAAGGAGGGGTAGAGCAGCGCCTCGACGCCGACGACGTCGATCCCGGGCTTCAGCGCCTTCGCCGCCACGGCGATGCCGGAGAACAGGCCGCCGCCGCCGATGGGCACGACGAGCGTGTCGAGGTCCGGCACGTCGGCCAGCATCTCGAGCGCGATGGTGCCCTGACCCGCCATGACGGCCGGATCGTCGTAGGGGTGGACGAAGACGAGCCCTTCCTCGGCGGCGATGGCACGGGCCCGCTCGGCCGATTCGTACAGCGTCTCGCCGAAGAGGACGACGCGCGCCCCGTGCGCCCGGGTGTTCTCCACCTTCACGAGGGGCGTCGCCTCGGGCATCACGATGGTGGCGGGAATGCCGAGCCGCCGCGCGTGATAGGCGACCGCCTGGGCGTGATTGCCGGCGGACATGGCGATGACGCCGCGCCGGCGCTCGTCGTCGGTGAGGCGCGTCAGCTTCACCAGCGCGCCGCGCTCCTTGAAGGAGCCGGTCGCCTGCATGTTCTCGTGCTTGACGAAGACCTCGGCGCCGGTGAGCGCCGACAGGCGCGGAGCGGGCATCATCGGGGTGCGCAGCACCTTTCCGGCGACGATGGCCGCCGCCGCTTCGACATCCGCGAGGGTGATGGCGTGCCGCTCAGCGGTCATTCCCGATACGTCCTCCAGCATGGCTTGCCAGCCGCTCCCCTTAATCGACGCCGACCGCGCGGCCTATCGCAGATGCTGCGCGGCGGCTCATATCTCGCGCGGCACAAGGTGGCGTTCGCCGAACAACCCGCCCGGCCGCAGCACGAGGAATAGCACGAGCAGGCAGTAGACCGCGATGTCGCGCAGCTCGATCGGCAGGGCCGCCGACCAGGCGGCCTCCACTGCGGCGATGATGAGTCCTCCGGCGAGCGCGCCGGCGACCGAGCCGATGCCGCCGACGACCGCCGCGACGAGCGCCTTCAGCCCGAGTGCCAGCCCGCCGGAAAAGCCGACGCCGCCATATTGCGCGACCATCAGGAAGCCCGCGAGCGCGGCAAGGCCGGTCGCGAGGGCGAAGGTGAGCGAGAACAGCACGCGCCCGTCGATGCCGAAAAGGGCGGCGGCCACGGGATCGTCGGCATAGGCCCGCCAAGCGCGGCCGAAGTGCGTGCGTGCCAGCAGGATGATGAGGAGTCCGGCCGCCAGCGCGCCCGTGGCGGTGACGAGGAGCGACATGGGCGTGACGGTGACGAGGAAATCGCGGGTCCCGGCAATGCCGAGTGTCGCATTCCACACCGGCGGCACCCAGCGTCCGCTCTCGCCCTGGGCGAGGCGCAGGTATTCGGCGAGCGCGATGGAGAGCCCGACCGTCACGATGACGATCTGCTGGCCCTTGAGGCGCAGCAGTGGCACGACGGCAAGCCGCCCCGCGACGAGCCCGTGCAGGGCGCCCGCCATCACCGCGACGACAAGACCCGACAGAAGGCCCGGCAGCGGCGTCACGACGCCGCCGGCGACGGAGAGCGCGATGGTCAGCGTCGCCGCCATGCCGCCGAGTACGGCGAACTCGCCGAAGCCGAGCATGATGCGCCGCACGAGACCGAAGATGAGTGCATAGGAGGCCGCAAGGAGGCCGTAGATCGCCGCCATCGGCAGAGCGGCAAGGGCCTGCTGGAGGCCGTAGGCGAGGGGCGAGGGCAGTTGCAGCACGCGCGCTGCGCCCGCCCTCCGCTCCGGGTCGGATGCAGCCGCCTCTGGCGTCTCGAGATAGAAGCGCTGCAGGAAATAGACGGAGGCGTCGCTGAGCGCCCCCCGCTCGGTCGTGATGCCGACGAGCCGTGCCTTGCCCGCGGCAAAGCCGGTGCCGGCGAAACGGCAGGTGATTGTCCGTCGGCGCGTGCCACGCGGGGTGCCGACCTCGTACTGGATCAGCACCTCGTTGCGTCCCGGCCCGGGGCGCGGCTCCGACAGGCGAAAGTTCGCGCCATCGGCGTTGAGGGCCGGGATCGCCTGCCGGCAGATGCGCGCCTGCTCCGCATCGACGCCGCGCCCGCAGCCCGCAAGGGCAAGGCAGGCAGCAAGGAGCAGGAGGATGCGGCGCAGCATGGCCGCACTGTAGCGGGCGCCGCGCGCCGCGAAAGGGGCCTTTAGAGCGCGCGGCCGAGCTTCTCCGCAATCCGGGGTGCGAAATAGGTCAGGATGCCGTCGGCACCGGCACGCTTGAAGGCGAGGAGGCTCTCGACCATGGCCCGCTCGCCGTCCAACCAGCCGTTGCGGGCCGCCGCCTCGATCATCGCGTATTCGCCCGACACCTGATAGGCGAAGGTCGGCACGCCGAAGGTGTCCTTGGCCCGGCGCACGATGTCGAGATAGGGCAGGCCCGGCTTGACCATGATCATGTCGGCGCCTTCCTCGAGATCCATGGCAATCTCGCGCATGGCCTCGTCGGAATTGGCCGGGTCCATCTGGTAGGTGCGCTTGTCGCCGACAAGCGTCGCGCTGGTGCCGATGGCGTCGCGGAACGGCCCGTAGAAGGCGGAGGCATATTTGGCGGCATAGGCCATGATCTGCACGTCCTGGAAGCCGGCCCCGTCGAGCGCGGCGCGGATCGCAGCGACGCGCCCGTCCATCATGTCGCTCGGGGCGATGATGTCGCAGCCGGCTTCGGCCTGCACCAGCGCCTGCCGCACGAGCAGGGCGACCGATTCATCGTTGAGGATGGTCTCGCCCGCGAGCACGCCGTCATGCCCATGGCTGGTATAGGGATCGAGCGCAACGTCGGTGACGATGCCGACCTCCGGCACGGCGTGCTTGATGGCGCGCACGGCCTGGCACACGAGGTTGTCGGGATTATGGGCCTCGCTGCCGGCCTCGTCGCGCAGGGCCGGGTCCGTATAGGGGAAGAGGGCGATCGCCGGGATGCCGAGCGCGGCCGCCCGCTCGGCGTCGCGCACGGCCATGTCGACCGACAGCCGCTCGACGCCCGGCATGGAGGCGACCGGCACGCGCAGCTTGTCGCCGGCGATGACGAAGAGCGGCCAGATGAGATCGTTCGTCGTCAGCACGTTCTCCTGCACCAGCCGACGGGCCCACTGCGCTTTGCGGTTGCGGCGCGGGCGCTTGACGGGCACCGGCAGGGCCGGCGCGGCGAGCATCTCCCCGCCCGCACGCTTGCGCTCGTCGAGGGGGCTGACGGTCTTGGATGTCATGGTGTCGCTCTCGAAGTCTCGCTCGTGCCGCAGGTCGGGCGCTTCATGCAGGTCCGGCCTGGCGCCGTCGCTGTCCATCGTGCCCCCTTGCCCTAGCATGATCGCGCGGCGGCCCGGAAGACGTGCCGATGCCGCACAGCCATTCGCCAGACACCGGGCCGTGCATTTTTCCCCGCCGTGCCCCGCGCCGGTGCGCGTTGACGCTTGGCACGCGCGCCGGCACCTTGCCCGTCGAAGACGTGCTCGATGCAAGACCTTGAGGGAGGAGACGACGTGCAGTCCGATCAGGCGGCGGAAGCGGAAATCCTGTGCGAGCGGCGCGGCGCTGCCGGCGTCGTCACACTCAACCGTCCGAAGGCGCTCAACGCGCTCACCCTCGGCATGGTGCGCGCCATGCGCGCCGCGCTCGACGCCTGGGAGAAGGATCCGGCCGTCACCCGCGTCGTCGTCACCGGGGCCGGCGGCAGGGCCTTCTGTGCCGGCGGCGACATCCGCCGGCTGCACGATCTCGGGCGGGAAGGGCGCATCGACGAGGCGCGTACCTTCTGGGGCGAGGAGTACAAGCTCAACGCCCGCATCAAGAGCTACACCAAGCCCTATGTCGCGCTTATCGACGGCATCGTCATGGGCGGCGGCGTCGGCCTGTCCCTGCACGGCAGCCACCGGGTGGCGAGCGAGAAGCTGATGTTCGCCATGCCGGAGGTCGGCATCGGCTTCTTCCCGGATGTCGGCGCCACCTACGCCCTGCCGCGGCTGCCCGGCGCCGCCGGCACCTATCTCGCCGTGACGGGGGAGCGCATCGGCCTTGCCGATGCCTGCGCCCTCGGCATCGCCACCCACGCGGTCGCCTCCTCGGCCATGGGGCAGGTGCTGGACGATTTATGCGCGGGCGGCGACATCGCGGCGGTGCTCGCCGCCCATGCCGTCGATCCCGGCGCGCCGCCGCTCGCCGGCGAGCGGGCGATGATCGACCGCTGCTTTGCCGGGGCGGACATCCCCGACATCCTGAATCGATTGCTGAGCGAAACTGGCCAAAGCTCTGAAAATGCAGGCAGGCTGGCGGCGCTCATGCGCACCAAGTCGCCGACCAGCATGGCGATTGCCCGCGAGCAGATGCGCCGCGGCGCCAGCCTCACTTTCGCCGAGGCCATGCGGCTGGAGTACCGCATCGTCTCGCGCATCGCGGAAGGGCACGACTTCTACGAGGGGGTGCGCGCCGTGATCGTGGACAAGGACCAGGCGCCGAAATGGCGCCCGCAGCGCGTCGAGGAGGTGACAAGCGAGGCGATCGCGGCTTATTTCGCCCCTTTACCGGAAGGCGACCTCGCCATCGATTGAGATGGCCGGCCCTTCCCGGCGGAAAGGGGTGATGGGCATGTTCCAGCACGGCGGAGACGACGAGGCCCGTGGCGGGCAGCCGGGCGAACCACCCGGCACGACGCGCGGGCTGCTCGATGCCATCGCCCTGCACGAGCGGGCGGCCGCCCTGCGCTGGGACCAGATGCTCGTCTGGTTCATGCGCGTGATGGCCTGCGCCTGGCTGGTGAAGGGTCTCGGCGCCTGGGCCGTGCTGCTCGGCTTCGGCCCGGGGGAGGGCGTCGCCTTCGAGGCGCGCTCGCTGTCCTTCCAGGCCACCATCATCTACTTCGCCGTCATCGACCTCGTGGCGGCCGTCGGCCTGTGGCTGACGAGCACGTGGGGCGGCGTGATGTGGCTTCTGGCCGTCACGAGCCACATCATTCTCGCCTTGTTCTTTCCGCGTATCGTCATGAGCAATGCCATGACGCTGAGCGCATTCGTCTCGCTCATCCTGCTCTATCTCGCGATTTCATGGAAAGCGGCGCGCCAGGAAGACTGATGTCTTGTGCTCGGCGGCCTTCCTTTGCGGACTCATTGCAAGGGAAATGCACCGGCTGGCGATCTTTTCCCTTGCACCGGGCGTCAACGTCGGTTGCAATGAGGGACAGCCTGCAGCGAATGCGGGAAGGAGTAGATGAGGCATGTCTGCCGAATGGACGTAATGACCGAGGGATCGTTGAGGTTTGATTCACGACGTTTCGCAAAGATTTGATTCATCCTATTGCTTAAATTCGTCTTCATCGGCGCAGGCTATCGTACTCCTCATAAAAGGCCGGAAGATCACAATCCGGCCTGCGTAACAGGCGATGGGGCGTATGATGGGGACTGTGATGAAGACGGTAGAGCCGACGCCGGTTCATTCCATAGACGCTGAAATCGGTCCGCTCTACTTGGAGGCGTTGACGCTGGTGGAGCGGTTGCATCGCCGTCTGCTCGACGTCATCAAGGACGAGTTCGAGCGCCGCGGGCGCACGGACGTCAATGCCGTGCAGGCGCTGCTGCTCTACAACATCGGCGACAAGGAGCTGACAGCGAGCGAGCTGCGCACCCGCGGCTACTATCTCGGCTCCAACGTGTCCTACAATGTGAAGAAGCTCGTCGAGATGGGCTACCTGCACCATGCGCGCTCGCGGGTCGACCGCCGCTCGGTGCGGATCAGCCTGACCGACCGCGGGCGCGAGGTTCACGAGATCGTGTCCACGCTCTACGACAAGCACACGCGGACGATCGAGGCCATCGGCGGCGTCACGGCCGAGGATTTCCGCAACCTCAATCAGGCCCTCGTACGGCTCGAGCGCTACTGGACGGATCAGATCCGCTACCGGCTCTGATGTCCCTTTTCATGAATCGCAAGGCGTCCGGCGACCCGGCACGGTCGCCGGATGTTGCATAATTGCAGCGCCCGGATTTTTGCGCGCGATGGGGCCGGATCATGGCGCCGCCTGCCACAAATTGGCCCGAGTGCTCGCCGACAGCTCACGCTTGATTAACCGTAGACGGTTTAATTAGGGTCAGTCGTCCCTACGGGCGGCGATGTGGCGGCGTTCTTGTGCGCCGCCGGCAGTCACAGCGAATTCGACGATCAGGATTCCTGCCAGTGCGCATTTCGGTTTCCAAACTCCATGCCTTCGCCTTTGCCGGCGCCATCGCGGTTGCATATGCCGCCCTCTCGGCTCCGGCCGGCGCCCAGCAGCCCATGGTGATCGCCTCCCAGGCCGAGTGGAGCCAGGGCTACGATGCGGCGCCCCGGATCCGGGTGCAGCGCTCCTTCATGCCGACGGTATCGCAGGAGGCGATCGTCGGCACCGAGCAGGCCATCGCGCGCTATCGCGACATCGCGGCGCGAGGCGGCTGGGGCCAGGTCTCATCCAACCAGCGGCTGCGCATGGGCGCCAAGGGCCCGGGCGTCGTCGCCCTGCGCGAGCGTCTCATCCTGTCCGGTGACCTCGAGCCGTCCGCCGGTAACTCGCCGGTGTTCGACACCTACGTCGAGGCCGCGGTGAAGCGCTTCCAGGCGCGGCATGGCCTCAATGCGACCGGAGTCGTCAACGGGCCGACCGTTTCCGCGCTCAACGTGCCGGTCGATACCCGCCTGCGCCAGCTCGAGATCAATCTGGTGCGTCTGCGCGCCCTCTCGGGCGACCTTGGCGAGCGCTACGTGATCGTCAACATCCCGGCCGCCCTCGTCGAGACGGTCGAGGGCGGGCAGGTCGTCAGCCGTCATGCCGCCGGCGTCGGTAAGATCGACCGTCAGTCGCCGATCATGAACGCCAAGATCACCGAGATCAATTTCAACCCGTTCTGGACGGTGCCTGCCTCCATCATCCGCAAGGACCTCATCCCGAAGATGCGGCAGGACCCGACCTACCTGTCGGACAACAAGATCCGCGTCTACAACAGCCAGGGTCAGGAAGTCCCGCCGCAGAGCATCAACTGGAACTCCGACGAGGCCACGCGCTACATGTTCCGGCAGGATCCCGGCGCGGACCTCAACTCGATGGGCTTCGTGCGCATCAACATTCCCAACCCGCACGGCGTCTACATGCACGATACGCCGGCCAAGGGCATCTTCGGCGACGACTTCCGCTTCGTCTCGTCCGGCTGCGTGCGCGTGCAGAACGTGCGCGACTACATCACCTGGCTGCTCAAGGAGACGTCCGGTTGGGATCGCGCGGCGATCGACCAGGCGATCGCCTCGGGCGAGCGAATCGACGCCCGCCTCGCAAGGCCGGTGAACGTCTACTGGACGTACATCACGGCCTGGGCGTCGCCCGACGGCATCGTGCAGTTCCGCGACGACGTCTACAACCGCGACGGCCTCGGCGTGCAGAACGTGATGGCGGCGGCCCAGGCGGAAGAGACCGAGCCGGTCAACTGACCTGCCATCCCGACCGATCGAGAAGCGGCCCGTCCCTTGGCGGGCCGCTGTCTCTTGTTGCAGGCGCCTGCCCATGCAGCGGGTGCGACGCCGTTGAGCGTCCGGTGCCTGTTGGCGCTCGTCGAGCGAAGTGTTATGCACCTCTCGTGCGGGACGAGAGGGCCCGCCCCAACATATCGTAGGTCATCACACGAAAGGCTTGCGCCCCGGCTGGACGTCCCGTCCAGCGCCTCGGGAGGCGGGCGGCCCCCGATCGTCGGTGACCCGGATCCGGTGACCTGAAGTCGAGGTGAAGCCATGAGCGCGAGCAACGCCGTTCCGTCCCATCTGTCCAACAGCTTCTTCTCGGCCGGGCTGGCGGATGCCGACCCCGAGATCGCCCGTGCCGTCGCGCTCGAGCTCGGCCGCCAGCAGACCGAGATCGAGCTCATTGCCTCCGAGAACATCGTTTCGCGAGCTGTGCTCGAGGCGCAGGGGTCGGTGATGACCAACAAGTACGCCGAGGGCTATCCCAAGCGCCGCTACTACGGCGGCTGCCAGTTCGTCGACATCGCCGAGGAACTCGCCATCGAGCGTGCCTGCCGCCTGTTCGACTGCCGCTTCGCCAATGTGCAGCCCAATTCCGGCTCGCAGGCCAACCAAGCCGTGTTCATGGCGCTCGCCCAGCCGGGCGACGTGTTCATGGGCCTCGACCTCGCCGCGGGCGGGCACCTGACGCATGGCGCCAAGCCCAACATGTCGGGCAAGTGGTTCCGCCCCGTGCACTACACGGTGCGCGAGGACGACCAGCGCGTCGACATGGACGAGGTCGAGCGCCTCGCCCACGAGCACAAGCCCAGGATCATCGTTGCCGGCGGCTCGGCCTATTCGCGCCATTGGGACTTCGCCCGCTTCCGCCAGATCGCGGACGCTGTCGGCGCCTATTTCATGGTCGACATGGCCCATTTCGCGGGGCTCGTGGCCGGCGGGGCGCATCCCTCGCCGTTCCCGCACGCCCATGTGGTGACGACGACCACCCACAAGACCCTGCGCGGGCCGCGCGGCGGCATGATCCTCACCAATGACGAGGACCTCGCCAAGAAGATCAATTCCGCCATCTTCCCCGGTCTGCAGGGCGGCCCGCTCATGCACGTCATCGCCGCCAAGGCGGTGGCCTTCGGCGAGGCGCTGCGGCCCGAGTTCAAGGTCTATGCCCGTTCGGTGGTCGAGAACGCCAAGGTCCTCGCCGACACGATGGTGGAGGCGGGTTTCGCCGTCGTCTCCGGCGGCACGGACAACCACCTGATGCTCGTCGACATGCGCCCCAAGGGCCTCACCGGCAAGGCGGCCGAGGCGGCGCTCGGCCGCGCGCACATCACCTGTAACAAGAACGGCGTGCCCTTCGACACCGAGAAGCCGACGATCACCTCCGGTATCCGGCTCGGCACGCCGGCCTGCACGACGCGCGGCTTCGGCGTCGCCGAGTTCAGGCGCGTCGGCGAGCTCATCGGCGAGGTGCTCGCCGGGCTCGCCAAGAACGGCGAGGAGAACAACGCGGCGGTGGAGAACGCCGTGCGCGAGAAGGCGCACGAGCTGACGCGGCGGTTCCCCATCTATCCCTGAGGCCGCCACGGCCGGAGAAGCGCCATGCGCTGCCCCTATTGCGGTAATCTCGACACGCAGGTGAAGGACTCGCGCCCGACGGACGACCATTCGGTCATCCGCCGGCGGCGCATCTGTCCCGACTGCGGCGGGCGTTTCACGACCTTCGAGCGCGTCCAGTTGCGCGAGCTCACGGTGGTGAAGCGCTCCGGCCGGCGCGTGCCCTTCGACCGGGACAAGCTGATGCAGTCCGTCTCCATCGCGCTGCGCAAGCGCTCTGTGGACGAGGAACGGGTGGAGCGCATGATCAACGGCATCGTGCGCCAGCTCGAGAGCTCAGGCGAGACCGAGATCCCGAGTGAGAAGATCGGCGAACTCGTCATGGAAGGGCTGCGCAACCTCGACAGCGTGGCCTATGTCCGCTTCGCCTCGGTCTATCGCAATTTCCGCGAGGCCAAGGATTTCGAGGAGATCATCGGCGAGCTGGCCGGGGGAGAGATCATTCCCCTCAGGCGGGAGCACGAGGAAAGTTGACCGTGCCCGGACCAGCGGTTGCGCCGGAAGCCTTCTCCGCCGCGCCGTCTGCGCGTTCCCGAGAGATGCTCGATACGGGCTTCATGACGACGGCGCTCGCCCTCGGCGCGCGCAACCTCGGTCATGCCGCCCCCAACCCCTCCGTCGGTGCCGTCATCGTGGCTCACACGGCCGCGGGCTCGCTCGTCGTCGGGCGCGGCGTGACCCATCCCGGCGGGCGCCCGCATGCCGAGCGCGTGGCGCTCGATCGGGCCGGCGAGGCGGCCCGCGGCGCGACGATGTATGTCACGCTGGAGCCTTGTTCCCACCACGGCCGCACGTCGCCCTGCTCCCAGGCCATCGTCGAGGCCGGCATCGCCCGGGTCGTCTCGGCGATCGAGGATGCCGATCCGCGCGTGCGCGGCCAGGGCCATGCCCAGCTGCGCGCCGCCGGCATCGCCGTCGAGGTCGGTCTCGGCGGGGGAGAGGCCTTCCGTCAGCATCGCGGTCACTTCCTGCGCGTCACCCAAGGCCGCCCTGCCGTGCACATCAAGCTGGCGCAGACGGCCGACGGCATCGCCGCCCGGCCCGGCACGCGACTCATGATCACCGGCCGCGCGGCGAACGACCGGGTGCACCTGATGCGTGCCCATGCCGATGCCATCATGGTCGGCGTCGGCACCGTCCTCGCCGACGATCCGCAACTGACCGTGCGGTTGCCGGGCATGGACGAGCGGTCGCCCCTGCGCATCGTCGTCGACAGCGCCTTGCGCACGCCGGCGACGGCGGAAATAGTCCGGACCGCGAGCGCGTGGCCGACCTGGATTGTTGCTACGGACAACGCGCCCATCGCGGCGGAGCAGGCGCTGCGTGCTGCCGGCGTCGAGGTCATGCGCGTCGCCGCCGGACCGGACGGGCGGGTGGATCTTACCGCCATGCTGCAACTCTTCGGCAGCCTCGGCCTGACGCGCATCCTGTGCGAGGGCGGACCGGCCCTTGCGGAAGCGCTGGCGAGGGCCGATCTCGTCGACGAGGTGACGCTGATCACGGCCAGCCTTGCCTATGACGGGCGCGAGGCCGGCATCGCCGCGCTCGGCCCGGCGCTCGCGGAAGCGCTCGCGGGGGAGGGAGCACTAGTGCGCTTCGGCGAGGCCATGGCGGGCGAGGACCATCTGGCCTTTTGGGAAAGGACTCGTTGATGTTCACCGGCATCGTGACGGATGTGGGCGAGGTGGTCGCCGCCGAGGACTTCCAGGGCACGCTGAGGCGCCTGCGTATTCATTCTGCCTACGATCCGGCCGGCATCGCCCTTGGCGCCTCTATCGCCTGCGGCGGTCCGTGCCTCACCGTCGTCGCGGTGGGCCCGCGCGAAGGCGGCTCTTGGTTCGAGGTCGATTGCGCCGCCGAGACGCTGGCGCGCACCACCGTGCCGCGCTGGCACGTGGGCACGCGCGTCAATCTCGAGCGGGCGCTGAAAATCGGTGACGAGCTCGGCGGCCACATCGTCACGGGCCACGTCGACGGTGTCGGCGAGATCATCGGCTGGGACGGCATCACCGAGACCGGCGGCGCGGACGATCCCTGGGGGCCGAGCGCCCGGGTGACGGTGCGCGCGCCGCGCGAGCTCGCGCCCTTCATCGCCGAAAAGGGGTCGGTGACGCTCGACGGCACGTCGCTCACCGTCAACGGCGTTGCCGACGACACCTTCTCCGTGCTGCTTATCCCGCATACCATCGCGGTCACCACGTGGCGCGACCGCAAGGTGGGCGACGCGCTCAACATCGAGGTCGATCTGATGGCGCGCTACGCCGCCCGCCTTGCGGAGGCGCGAGCGGCGGGGTACTGACGCGAGCAAGATTTCCTGATCGACGAACCCGTGGCCGCGACGGCTGCGGTCCCGATTGTCCGGGCGGGTTCCCGTCCCGCCGCGCAAACGAAAAGAACATCATGGCCGGTCCACGCCAAGCCCAACTTGACGCCGCGCCCCTGCCGGGCGCACGTGTCCTCATTGTCGAGGCGCGCTTCTACGACGAGATCGCCGACGAACTGCTGGCCGGCGCCGAGGCCGCCATCGCGGCGGCCGGTGCCGAGAGCCACCTCATCACCGTGCCCGGTGCGCTCGAGGCCCCGGCCATGGCCGCTATTGCGCTCGATGCGGCCGAGGCTGCCGGCCGGCCCTTCGATGCGGTGGTCGTGCTCGGCTGCGTCATCCGCGGCGAGACTGGCCATTACGACATCGTCGCCGGCGAGAGCGCGCGCGCGCTGATGGACCTGTCGGTTTCGCGCCGCATCCCGCTCGGCAACGGCATCCTGACGGTGGAGAACGAGGCGCAGGCCTTCGCCCGCGCCCGTGTCGCGGAGATGAACAAGGGCGGCGGCGCGGCCGAGGCGGCACTCGCCGTGCTGCGCCACAAGCGGGCGCTGGCGGAGGTGTTGCGATGAGCCGCAGCGAGATGCGCAGCGCCGCCCGGCTCGCCGCCGTGCAGGCGCTCTACGAGATGGACATCGCCGTCACGGGCGTCATGGAGGCCGTCGCCGAGTTCGAGAACCACTGGATCGGCCGCGAGGTCGAGGGCGTGACCTTCCGCGCGCCCGACGTCGACCTGTTCCGCGACATCATCGCCGGCGTGGTACGTGAGCAGAAGCTCGTGGACCGCCGCCTCGACGAGGCGCTCGCCAAGGGATGGCCGCTGAAGCGCGTCGAGGTGGTGCTGCGGGCCGTGCTGCGCGCCGGCGCCTACGAGCTCTTCTTCCGCAAGGACATCCCGGTCCGCGTCACCATCTCGGAATATGTCGACGTCGCCCGCGCCTTCTACGACGAGGACGAGCCGGGCCTCGTCAATGCCGTGCTCGACGCGCTGGCGCGCAGCGTGCGGGCGGCCGAGCTCGCGACGCGCCCCTGAGGCGGGCATGGCGGGCGGCTCACCCTTCAGCGAAGACGAACTGATCGGGCGCTTCCTCGCGCCGCTCGCCGGCGAGGGCGGCTTCGGCCTCAAGGACGACACGGCGCTCCTGTCGCTGCCGGAGGGCGAGGAACTCGTCCTGACGGTTGATGCTGTCGTCGCCGGGGTGCACTTCCTGCCGGACGATCCGCCGGGCTCCATCGCCCGCAAGGCCTTGCGGGTCAATCTTTCGGACCTCGCCGCCAAGGGGGCCGCGCCGCGCGGCTTCCTGCTCGTCCTTGCCCTGCCGCCCGGCTGGACGGAGGGGTGGATGGCCGATTTCGCCGCCGGGCTCGGCGAGGATGCGGCGGCCTATGGCTGCCCGCTGCTCGGCGGCGACACCGTGCGGACGCCCGGGCCTCTGACGCTGTCGATCACCGCCTTCGGTGCCGTGCCGCAGGGCACGATGGTGCCGCGCACGGGTGCGCACGAAGGTGACGCGGTGCTCGTCAGCGGCACCATCGGCGATGCCGCGCTCGGCCTCGCGCTCCACACGGGCAAGGCTGGCGCCTGGGCGGCGGCCCTGACGGAGGAGGAGCGGGCATGCCTCGTCGATCGCTATCTCCACCCTCGGCCGCGGACGAATCTCGCCGCGGCCGTCCGGGCGAATGCGCGGGCGGCGATGGACGTTTCCGACGGTCTCGTCGGCGATTTCGCCAAGATGCTGCGTGCCGCCCGGCTCGGCGGCGAGATCGACCTCGCGCTTCTGCCCCTGTCCACCGCGGCGCGTTCTGCGCTCGACGCAGATGAGACCCTCGTTGAGGCCATCGCGACGGGGGGCGACGATTATGAAATCCTCTGCACGGTCCCCGAGAGCGGAGTCGCTGGGTTTGTGGAGGCTGCCCGCAGTGCCGGCACGCCACTGACCCGGATCGGGACCGTGGGCGCCCCCGGTGGCGGGCTGACCATCCGCGACGGGGCAGGCGAGCGGCAGTTCGCCAGGGGCTCCTACGGGCATTTCTGAGGCGGTTGAAGCGAGGGCTGACGGTGGTTGAGATCGACGACAGGCTGGCCCGGCGCAACGCGATCATTCTGGCGGGAGCCCAGGCCTTCGGTGCCGCCAGCCCGCCCATCGTCGTGTCGCTCGGCGGCATCGTCGGTGTATGGCTGGCGCCGGACAAGGCGCTGGCGACCCTGCCGGTGAGCCTGTTCAATCTCGGCGTGGCCGCCGGCACCATCCCCGCCGCGATGCTGATGCGCCATCTCGGCCGGCGCTCGGGCTATGTCGTCGGGGCGGTCCTCGGCGCGCTCGCGGGGCTCGTCGCGGCCGGCGGCATCTATGTCGGCGCCTTCCTGATCTTCTGCCTCGGCACATTCCTCGCCGGCAACTACTCCTCCTTCGTTCAGAGCTACCGCTTCGCGGCCACGGACGGGGCGAGCTTCGCCTTCCGCCCGCGAGCCATCTCCTTCGTCATGGTGGGCGGGCTCTTGGCGGCGGTCATCGGGCCGCAGGTCGCGATCCACACGCGCGACCTCTTCCCCGGGGCGCCGTTCGTCGGCAGCTTCCTCGGCCAGGGGGCGCTCGCGCTCATCGCCCTGCCCATCCTCTTCATGTTGCGGCCGGTGCCGATGCCGGCGGCTGCCCATGGCGGCGGCCGGCCCCTGTGGCAGATCGTGCGGGCGCCGCGCTTCATCGTGGCCGTCAGCGCCGGCACCGTCACCTATGCCCTGATGAGCTTCGTGATGACGGCCGCGCCCGTCGCCATGGTCGGCTGCGGCCATACGGTGGGGGAGGCGACGCTTGGCATTCAGTGGCACGTGCTCGCCATGTTCGGGCCAAGCTTCGTCACCGGCCGTCTCATCAACCGCATCGGCCACAGCGCCACCACCGCACTCGGCCTGCTGCTCATCGCCGCCGCGGCGGGCGTCGCCCTGTGGGGGCTGGCGGTGGCGCATTTCTGGCTGTCGCTCGTCCTGCTCGGCGTCGGCTGGAATCTCGGCTTCATCGGCGCCACCGCCATGGTCACCGAGTGCTACCGGCCCGAGGAGCGGGCGAAGGTGCAGGCGGCGAACGACTTCCTGATGTTCGGTACGGTCGCCGTCGCGTCCTTCTCCTCGGGCAAGCTGCTCGACGTGGCCGGCTGGGAAACAGTGAACTGGATCGTCTTTCCCCTCGTCACGCTCGTCCTCGTGATGATCGGCGTGCAGGAACTGATGACCCGCCTGCGGACACGCCAGATCTCGGCCTGAAGCAGACCCAAAACGCCTCCAAACAGAAAAAAGCCGGCCCGCGTCACGTAAAGTCGTTTGCTTTGGCCCGGTTTTTTTGTTCACCTCAGCGCGAGCCCCAGAAAACGACGAGGCTCGGGGGGTGAGACGTCGGCCATCCGGCCGTACGGCCGGAACCTGTGCGTGCAATCCCTCCCGCTCACTAGGGATGGAAAAATGACCGCACTGATTTTGATCATAGCCGCGGGCGCGCTTTCTATCGTCTACGGCGTCTATACCATTCAGTCCGTCATGGCGGCCGATGCCGGCAGCCAGCGTATGCAGGAAATTGCGAGTGCCATCCGGGAGGGCGCTCAGGCTTATCTGCGGCGGCAATATTCGACGATCGGTATCGTCGGCATCGTGCTGTTCCTCGCGCTCGCGTGGTTTCTCGGGCTTACGGTGGCCATCGGCTTCGCGATCGGTGCGGTCCTTTCGGCAGCGGCCGGTTTCATCGGCATGAACGTGTCGGTGCGCGCCAACGTGCGCACCGCCCAGGCGGCCTCCCGTTCCCTTGCGGCGGGCCTCGACCTCGCTTTCAAGTCAGGCGCGGTCACAGGATTGCTCGTTGCCGGCCTCGCCCTCCTCGGCGTCGCCGGCTACTACACGGTGCTGACGCAGGCGATGGGCCTCACCGTCGCCGACCGCACGGTGGTCGACGCGCTCGTGGCGCTCGGCTTCGGCGCCTCTCTCATCTCGATCTTCGCCCGTCTCGGCGGCGGCATCTTCACCAAGGGCGCTGATGTCGGCGGCGACCTTGTCGGCAAGGTGGAGGCCGGCATCCCGGAGGACGATCCGCGCAACCCGGCCACCATCGCCGACAATGTCGGCGACAACGTTGGCGACTGTGCCGGCATGGCGGCCGACCTCTTCGAGACCTATGCCGTCACGGTCGTCGCCACCATGGTACTCGCCGCGATCTTCTTCGTCGGCCAGCCGGTGCTCGATGCCGTGCTGCTCTATCCGCTTGCCATCGGTGGCGTCTGCATCGTCACGTCCATCATCGGCACCTTCTTCGTCAAGCTCGGCGCCAACCAGTCGATCATGGGCGCGCTCTACAGAGGCTTCATCGCCACCGGCGTGCTGTCGCTCGTCGCGCTCGCCATCGTCACCTGGCTCATCTTCGGCGGCTTCGGCACGGTGCTGACGACCGGCGGCGGCACCAGCTTCACGGCGGGCGATCTCTTCTGGTGCGGGGCGATCGGCCTCGTCGTCACGGCTCTCATCGTCATCATCACGGAGTACTACACCGGCACCGACTACCGGCCCGTGAAATCCATCGCCGCGGCCTCCGTCACGGGCCATGGCACCAATGTCATCCAGGGCCTCGCCGTCTCGCTCGAGTCGACGGCGCTGCCCGCCCTCGTCATCGTCGCCGGCATCGTCGTGACCTATTCTCTCGCTGGGCTCTTCGGCATTGCCGTTGCCGTGACGGCCATGCTGGCCCTGGCCGGTTTCGTGGTCGCGCTCGACGCCTTTGGGCCGGTGACGGACAACGCCGGCGGGATTGCCGAGATGGCCGGCCTGCCGGGGGACGTGCGCAAGTCAACCGATGCACTCGATGCTGTCGGCAACACGACGAAGGCCGTCACCAAGGGTTATGCCATCGGCTCGGCTGGTCTCGGTGCCCTGGTGCTCTTCGCTGCCTACACCTCGGACCTCAACTTCTTCGTCGCCAATGCCGAGCGGTTTCCCTATTTCGCGGGCGTCTCGGTCGATTTCTCGCTGTCCAACCCATACGTCGTCGTCGGGCTCCTGTTCGGCGGCCTGCTGCCGTTCCTCTTCGGCGGCATGGGCATGACGGCGGTGGGCCGGGCCGGCGGCGCCGTAGTCGAGGAGGTGCGCCGCCAGTTCCGCGAGAAGCCGGGCATCATGGCGGGCAAGGACAGGCCGGACTACGGCCGTGCCGTCGACATGCTGACGAAGGCGGCCATCAAGGAGATGATCGTTCCCTCGCTCCTGCCGGTGCTCTCGCCGATCGTCGCCTATGTCATCGTGCTCGCCATCGCCGGCAAGAACAACGCCTTCGCCGCGGTCGGCGCCATGCTGCTCGGCGTCATCCTCACCGGCCTCTTCGTCGCCATCTCGATGACGTCGGGCGGCGGTGCCTGGGACAACGCCAAGAAGTATATCGAGGAGGGACACCATGGAGGCAAGGGTTCGGACGCTCACAAGGCGGCCGTGACGGGCGACACGGTTGGCGACCCCTACAAGGACACTGCCGGCCCGGCTGTGAACCCGATGATCAAGATCACCAATATCGTGGCGCTGTTGCTGCTGGCGATCCTCGCCCACATGTAGTGAAGCGCCGCGCACATAGAAAAACCCCGCGGCAGCGATGCCGCGGGGTTTCCTGTTTCCGGATGGCGCCGGTCAGGCGCCGAAGGGGTTGAATGTCGCCCCTCCGCCGCCGCCGGTTGCGCGCAGCAACTGGCCGATCAGCGACAGCTCGGAGCCGCTCGTGGGCGTCGTGCGGGTGATGAAGTCGAACACGACGCCATCCTTGAGGCCGTAGTTGGCGAGGCGCTCGACCTTGAAGTTCTTGTCGAAATAGATGGCGAGCACGCGCTGCTCGACGAGCCGCGGGCTCATGAACTGCACCGGCCGCTCGAAGGTCTGGCTGATGTAATAGAAGGTCTTGTTGCCGACCGTCGAGACGGTGGAGGGCGTGCCCATCCGCTCCAGCACCTTCTCCACGCTCGTGCCGGGCTTCATCTCGGCCACGACGCGCTCGTCGATCACGTAGCCCTTGGTCAGGGTCTCGGTGGTGCTGCTGCAGGCTGCGAGCCCCATCGCCAAGGTCGCGCCGACGAGACAACGCGCCGCGATGCGTTGGAAAGATAGAGACTTTCGCAATGCCATACCGTCCACCTGTGTTATGGGACCGGGGGCTCCGCCCCGGACTTGCGATGGGACCCGCCGATGCCGTAGCGCGCACGCGGGCCTTTTGCAAGGCGTGGTGAGAAGGTTAAGAAGGTCGGCATGATCTTGTCTTTTCTGCGTCGCCGGCGTCCCAACGACGTCATCGAGGACCTCTATCAACGGGTCGCCAGGGCGGCGCGCCAGCCTGCGCTGTTCCTTGAGCTCGGCTTTCCCGATACGGCGGAAGGCCGCTTCGAGGCGCTGGTGCTGCATGTCGCGCTCATCGTGCGGCGGCTCAACGCGCTGTCCGCGCCGGCGCCCGATGCCGGGCAGGATCTGGTCGACGTGATGTTCCGCGAGCTTGATCGCGCGCTGCGCGAGCTCGGCACCAGCGACCTTGCCGTGCCCAAGCGCATGAAGGCGCTCGCCGGCATTTTCAACGACCGCATGCGGCGCTATGCGGCCGCCGTCGATGCCGGAGACGAGACGGAACTGCGGCGCCTTCTTGCCGTTCGCCTCGGTGAACCCGCCGAGCGCCATGCCGCGCTGGCCGCCTACGTGCGGGCGAGCGCGGCCGATCTCGACGGCCTCGACTTCGATGCCCTGTTGCAGCGGCCGGATCCCTTCCCGCCTGCTGTACGATTCGTTGAAAGGACCTGACCATGACCGCGGCGTCCGATGCGCTTCTGTCCCGCCCCATCGCCGTTGCCGATGTTCCGGCTGCGGGCCTCGAGGTGACGGTGGAAGCGAGCGAGGCCGAACGGGCAGAGCTTGCCAGACGTTTCGGTACGGGCCCCATCGACAGGCTCGTCGGCTCGTTCAGCCTGACGGGCACGAGCGAGCGCATTCATGTGACCGGGATTGTCGAGGCCGGGTTGATTCAGACCTGCGTCGTCACACTGGAGCCGTTCGCTACCAACATGCGCGAGGAAGTCGATGTCACCTTCATGTCGACGCCGGCGCTGGAGCGCTGGCGCGCCGCCTTCGAGGAACCGGAGGCGGGCGAGACACCCGCAGAGGACGAGCCCGACGAGATCGTCGGCGGCGCTGTCGATCTCGGCGCTGTCACCGCGGAGTTCTTTGCCCTCGGGCTCGATCCCTATCCGCGCAAGCCGGGGGCGCAATTCCAGTACGAGGGTGGCGATGATGGCAAGACATCGCCCTTTGCCGTGCTGAAGAACCTGCCCCGGCGCGAGGGGCAATGAGCGCCGCAAGGCATTTTCGAGTTGCGGGGGACGTGCGCTTCGCTATTGTCCGCCGTCCCTTGCACGTGGGGACGCATTTCGGGAGTTCGGGCTGAACCTATGTCACGACCGGTCACCATCGCACTCGACGCCATGGGTGGAGACCAGGGTGCCGCTGTTGTGATTCCGGGAGCGGCCATCGCCCTCGAGCGGCGGCCGGACCTGCGCTTCGTCATCTACGGCAACGAGGCGGTCGTTCAGCCGCTGCTCGATGCCCAGCCCGCGCTCAAGGCCGTTTCCGAACTGCACCACACGGACGTTGCGGTGCGTATGGACGACAAGCCGAGCCAGGCGCTCAGGGCCGGGCGCTACAAGTCGTCTATGTGGCGCGCCATCGAGGCGGTGAAGGACAAGCGCGCCGCCGTCGCGGTGTCCGCCGGCAACACCGGCGCGCTGATGGCGATGGCTACCTTCTGCCTCAAGCGGATGGCCAATGTCGACCGTCCCGCCATCGCCGCCCTGTGGCCGACGCTGCGCGGGGAGAGCGTCGTGCTTGATGTCGGCGCCACTATCGGCGCCGATGCGCAGCATCTTGTCGATCTCGCCGTCATGGGCGCCGCGCTTGCGCGCATCGTGCTCGACATCGAGCGGCCCACCGTCGGCCTCCTCAATGTCGGCGTCGAGGAAGTAAAGGGCAACGAGGCGGTCAAGGAAGCCGGCAAGCGCCTGCGCGAGGCGGATATCCCGCTCATCGACTACCGCGGATTCGTCGAGGGCGATGATCTCGGCAAGGGCACGGTCGATGTGGTGGTGACGGAGGGCTTCGCCGGCAACATCGCCTTGAAGACGGCCGAAGGCACGGCCAAGCAGATCGCCCATTACCTGCGCGCCGCCATGGGACGCACCCTGCTGGCGCGTGTCGGCTATCTCTTCGCCAAGGGCGCCTTCGATGCGCTGAGGGAGAAGATGGATCCGCGCCGCTCCAACGGCGGTGTCTTCCTTGGCCTCGACGGCGTCGTCATCAAGAGCCACGGGGGCACCGACGCCCTTGGCTTTGCAAGTGCCGTCGAACTCGCTTACGACA
Source organism: Chelatococcus sambhunathii (assembly GCF_001418005.1). Classification (GTDB taxonomy): domain Bacteria; phylum Pseudomonadota; class Alphaproteobacteria; order Rhizobiales; family Beijerinckiaceae; genus Chelatococcus_A; species Chelatococcus_A sambhunathii. Next base: position 80,716 of record NZ_LIOL01000011.1, read on the forward strand.
TGGCGCGCCATTCGCTCGCCGACACCATCCGCGAGACGATTGCGCAGGTGCACCCCTCGGCCGTGGCCGAGGCTTGAGGAGTTCTCTTAAAGTGTCCCGAATCCGGTCGGTCGTCCGCGGTTGCGGCTCCTATCTTCCCGAACGCGTTGTGACCAACGCCGAGCTCGCCGGAATGGTCGACACCTCCGACGAGTGGATCGTCCAGCGCACGGGCATCCGCGAGCGGCGCATCGCCGCCGACGGCGAGACGACGTCGTCCCTCGGCCTTGCCGCCGCGAAGGCAGCGCTCGACGACGCCGGCCTCACGCCGGCCGAAATCGACCTCATCATCTGCGCCACGTCGACGCCGGACTACACCTTCCCGGCAACCGCCACCCAGATCCAGTCCGCACTCGGCATGACACACGGCGCGGCCTTCGACCTGCAGGCGGTCTGTTCGGGATTCGTCTTCGCCGTCGCGACCGCCGACAAGTTCCTGACGTCCGGCTCGCACCGGCGCGCGCTCGTCATCGGCGCCGAGACCTTCTCCCACATCATCGACTGGCAGGATCGTACCACCTGCGTGCTCTTCGGCGACGGTGCTGGCGCTGTCGTGCTGGAGGCCGGGGAGGGCGCGGGCACGAACGCCGATCGCGGTGTGCTGACCTCGCATCTGCGCTCCGACGGCCGTCACCGCGACAAGCTCTATGTCGACGGCGGGCCGGGCTCCAACCGTCAGGTCGGGCACCTGCGCATGGAGGGACGCGAAGTCTTCCGCCACGCCGTCGGCATGATCACCGACGTCATCGAGGATGCCTTCCAGGCGACCGGCACCACGGCCGACGATCTCGACTGGTTCGTGCCCCACCAGGCCAACCGCCGCATTATTGATGCAAGCGCGCACAAGCTCGGCATCGCACCCGAAAAGGTCGTGGTGACGGTGGACCGGCACGGCAACACCTCGGCCGCGTCGATCCCGCTGGCGCTCGCGGAGGCGCGGGCGGACGGGCGCATCAAGCAGGGCGACCTCGTCATGCTCGAGGCCATGGGCGGCGGCTTCACCTGGGGCAGCGCGCTGGTTCGCTGGTAGCGCCGGGCCTCAGCTCCGCTTCGGGACAGGCGTTTTCGTGCCCGTCCTTCGTCAAACGAATGGGCGAATGTACCATTGACCGCGCCTGCCGCTGCCAATACCTTGTAAATTCATATAGATAATCCTGTTTTCTGAATCGGGGCGGGAAGGTGGTCATGGCCGGTCGCACGGTTACGCGCGCAGATCTCTGCGAGGCGGTCTATCAGAAGGTGGGTCTTTCCCGCACGGAATCGGCGTCGCTCGTCGAAATGGTGCTCTCCGAGATCTGCGACTGCCTGGCGAGTGGCGAGACGGTGAAGCTGTCCTCGTTCGGCTCCTTCGTGGTGCGCGACAAGGGCCAGCGCGTCGGCCGCAACCCGAAGACGGGGGTTGAGGTGCCGATCGAGCCGCGCCGGGTCATGGTGTTCAAGCCGTCGAACGTGCTGCGCGCCCGCATCAACGGCGAGCGCGGCGACGACGAGGCGTGAGCGGCCGCCGCGTCGCATTCGGGATGGCGATGCGGCTGTGAGCATGTGGCAGGCGCCGCCGGCCGGGCCGGCGGCGGGGCAAGTAAGTAGGGGCCTGTTGTGGACAAAGGGCCGGACGCATTCCGGACGATCAGCGAGGTGGCGGAAGACCTCGATCTGCCACAGCACGTGCTGCGTTTCTGGGAAACGCGCTTTTCGCAGATCAAGCCGCTGAAGCGCGGCGGCGGTCGCCGTTATTACCGGCCGGACGATGTCGACCTCCTGCGCGGGATCCGCCACCTCCTCTACGGTGAAGGCTACACCATCAAGGGCGTCCAGCGCATCCTCAAGGAGGAGGGGGTGCGCTACGTGGAGACCATCTGGCGGCAGGACGGCACGGCGCCGGCGCCGGTTGCGCGGGCCGACGTGGACGATGCGAAGCACACGCCAGCCTTTGCCGATGCGCCCGAAGACGGGGCGTTCCTGTTCGACGACGGTGCGCTGATGCAGGCACCGCCGACCCCTGCGCCCGTCGCGTCGACGCCGTCGGGACGCGGTCCGGCGGCCGATGCGGCAACTTTGGCATCGGCAGGCTCCTCCGGCCTCACGGCGGCGCAACGGCGCGCGCTGCAGGCCGTGCTGGCGGAACTGGCGGAATGCCGGCGCCTCCTCGATGCCGCGCGTCGTGGAGCCGACGGCGACGCGTGAGTCCCGCGCCGTTCAGCTCAGATAACCGAGCAGCCAAAGGATGATGATGATCGGCAGCGGAATGCCGATAATCCAAAGCAATGCTCCGCGCAGCATGGCGCTCTCCGTCTCGTTGTCTCATCCGAAAGGAAAGTCGGCGCGTGGGGGATTTGTTCCTGGTCGTTCCGGGCCGAGAAAAGACGAAAGCACCGCGGCCCGACGGGAATTGCTCAAGGATATGCCCAGGGCGCGGCGTTCTCGCTGCCGTCCGGCATATCAGCCCGCGCCGGTCTCCGTATCGGCGGGGAGCCGGTGCAAGGTCCCTAGCAAGGCGAAGGAGAGACCCGTCGCAAGGCCATGATCCATCAGGACCGGAAATTCGAAGTCAGTTCCGGGATCGAGGCGCAGCACCACGTCGCCCGTCGCCTCGTGGCTGGCAAGAGTGAAGGAGCGAACCGGGGTTGGAGCCGGGCCTCTAGGTTCATCCGGCAGGAATGCGTCGGCGCTGGCGACAAGGCGGCGCGCCTGGTTCGCGAGCGTGACGAGCAGGCCGACAGGCATTCGCAACTCCGTCCCGTCCTCCGTCAGCAGCATCACATCGCCATTGGTCGTTCCCAGTTTGGCGCTTGCAATCTCTTTCACGATTTCCTCGGCAAATCATTCGCTTCCAGCAATGCGTGAAGCATAGCCAACTCTCTGAGCGATTCTAGTGACCAGCCATTGCTGTAAGATGACGCAGGGTTGGGGTGACCTGAGCCCCGCGATTTCGTCCAGGAATGGGCCGAGTCCACCACCCCTTGGGGGATGGACATGAAGGCAAGGCTTTCACGGAAGAGCGGATCATGCGGTCCTGCGAGAGTAGGAGGCCGGGGCGAAGGTGGGTTATGTCTGCCGCAAGCACGGGATCATCAGCGCGACGTTCTACAAGTGCAGGGCCACGTACGGCGGCCATGAGGTGTCGGACGCCAAGCAACTGAAGACGCTGGAGGGCGAGAATAGGAAGCTGAAGTCGCTTTTGGCGGGGCCCTGATTGCTGATGTTGAAGGGGAGGGTTGTCCTGTCGGGCTACCCGAGCCGGCTATGATGAGAGCCTGCACAACTGTCAGCGGCTAGAACGCCCCTGGTGCGCATTGGTAGCCGAGGAGGTGGCTCGGATGAACCAAGAGGCTATTACGCAGGTCAGAAACGGAGCCTTGCCCCGGACTCTTCGAACAGCGGTTAAGGCCCCGGCAAGGGCCGGCAGGGCACTCTCGTTCGCCCTTGCGCGCTCTACTTTTCGCGCCCAACACGAGAACGGCGCCGCATGGCGCCGATCAAAAATTCTCTTTATTCTCAATGCATTGAATGGTCGGAGCGGCGGGATTTGAACCCACGACCCCTAGTCCCCCAGAATTCTGGCCTACTGAGCAGAACCGTTGCAGCGCAAGGCTTACGACGACTTGCGCCGGCGAGTGTGGGTGTTTTTGTGGGTGTTGCGTGCGGCGGTGGTCGAGGCTTCCATCTGCTCCAGGCCGGCGCGGACGTCGTCGATGAGAACGTGGGCATAGCGCAGCGTCGTCTCGATGCGGGAATGGCCGAGCAGCTTTTGTGTCGCCTTCAGGTTGCCGGTCGCGCGCAGGAATCGGGTGCCGGTCGTGTGGCGCGTGTCGTGCCGGCGGAAGCCGGGTGCGATACCTTCGTCGTACACGCAGCGGCGCCACTCGGTCTTGAAGCCGCTGTCCGTGATGGGCATGCGGGTGCCTTTCGGCAGCGCTTTTCCTTCGATCTTCTGCGCCCGGCGCGTGACATAGGTGAACACATGCGTCTGATGGTGGCCGTCGCATTCGTCGAGGATGGCGAGGGCCGCCCGGGTGAGGGGAATCGTATACCAGCGCTCCTGCCCGTTGCTGCGCTTGCCCCGGATGCGGGCGATGCTGTTGACCCGGTCCACCTGCGGCCAGGTGAGCAGCGCGCCGGCCGAGCGGAGCCCGGTTGCAATCATGAACCGGAAGAGGCGCCCATAGTCCTCGCCGAGAGCTGCGATGATGGCCGTTTCTTCGATCTCATGTGCTTCGCGGACGCGCTCCTGCGGCTCCGGCAGCAGATATTCGCCCCAGCGGGGATAGGGCACGCTGTAGCCCCACACGTCCCGCGCCCGGCGGAACAGCTTGCGCAGCGGCTCGGTGGCGTAGCGGTTGACGGTGGCGTTCTCGACCGTGGCGCAGGGAATTTCGCACAGGCGCTTTGTCTCCTTGTCGCGGCGAATGCGGATGGTTCGGCGGTGGGCTACCATCGCGGCGATTTTCTCGCCCGTGACGTCGTGGAGAAGCGTCTCGCTGCCGAAGTGCTCGGCCAGCCACTCCAGGCTGTTCCACGTGGTTTTAGGTGCGGCGTGGAACTGGCCGACCTCCGCCCAATAGCGGGCTATGCAGTAACCCAGCGTGGGCGGCTCCTTGCCGCCGAAGGCGGCGCGCCGTGCTTCCTCGGCTTCGATCTCGCTCTTTTTCTCAGCCTTCAGCCGCTTCGTTGCGGCGATGGCGAGGCGCCGGTCAGTCTCTCCCGTAGAGAGGCGAAATCGTACACCGTCGATCCAGAATTCCGCCCAGTAGAACGGCGAGCCTTTCCTTTGGTAGACGGACATGCCTGCCTTCGCTCTGACTTCAGGTATTCCACGAGATCGCACATGAGGAAGCGCCGCAGCCTGCGCCGCTCGCCGCCACCGCGCAAGATGAATTGCACCTTGCCGGCGCTCACCGCCGCGCGGAACTGGCGCGGATCCATCTCGAGCGCGGCGGCGGCTTCGGCGAGATTGAGCGACGTGCGCCCGTCAAAGGCCTGCCTGAGACGGTCGGGGATGATGAATTCGCCTGTCATCGCGCATCCTCCCAGCATTGCGCGCCCTCCCAAAGCGGCGGCATCCACACGTCGGCCGGGCCGTCGTAGTCGACGAGGGTGATCACGGCCCGGCGGACGTAGGACATGAAGTGGGCGTAGGTCTTCGCCCCGCCGGCGATCCAGACGATGCGGCCGGGATGCTCGCGCGCGATCCTGTCGATGATGGCCTGCGGATCGTCGCCGAGCCAGGGCACGACCACGCGGCCGGGCAGGGCGCCGACGGCATGGGCCGTGCGGAAGCCCATGACGACCGCGCCGCCGAGTGTCTGCGCCTTGAACCAGGCGAGGTCCTCGGGCTCGTGCCAGGGCAGCCGGCCGGCGAGGCCGATCTGTCCGCGCCGGCCGACGGCGGCGATGAGGCGGACATCTATCATGACCGGCCTCCGCACCAGTCGATGCGCCGCGGGCAGCGACCGCGCGGGCAATCATAGGGCACGGCATGACCGGCGCGGATCATGATCGCGGCGACGTCGCGGCCGTCGATGTAGACCCGTGCGAGGGTGCGGCCGTAGCGGTCGCGGCCCTGCCGGCGAACGGTAACGGTGCCCGAGGCGAGCAGCCGCCGCAGATAGGCGGTGGCGGCGTGGCCGCGCTGGCGCTCGCTGTCACACCGTGCCTGGTAGGTCTCCGGCGCGTCGAGGCCGACGATGCGGATGCGCTCGTCGTCGACGTGGATCGTGTCGCCGTCAACGGCCACGATGAGTGGCCCGGCCGCCCCGGCGGAGAGTGCGGCGAAGATGACGAAGTAGAGCGCGATGATTCCGCCGAGAATGATCGCCGCATATCGGCGGAAACGTTCGGGGCCGCTGCGCGGCCTCGGATATCCGGGAGTGCGCATCAGCATGGACGCCTCCGGGGCAGTTGCTTGCCGTAGATTGTCCTCGGCGCGGCCAGGCTGCGGAACAACTCCCGGCCGACGGGTGCCGACCAGCCCGAGCCGTAGGCGACCAGGAACTGCGATATCCCGCCGCGAATGCACCAGCCCGACCGATCAACTCCATGGACCTGCCAACGAAGGAAGGGCGGATAGGGGCGCCAGCGCCGGAGGCTGCGGTTGGGCCTCGGATGGCCAGAGGAACGCTTCAGCATGGCGGGCCTCAGAACGGGATGTCGTCGTCGAGGTCGGCTGGCGCCGACCGGGTGGGGCTGTCGCCGCCCCTCGCGGCCGCATAGCCGCCGTCATCGCGCGAGCGGGTGGTGCCGTAGTCCTCCGGGTCGGCCGCCGGCGGCGGGCCGTTGCGCTGGCTGTCGAGCAGGGCGATCTCGCCGCGATACTGAGAGAGCACCACCTCGGTGGTGTACCGGTCCTTGTTGTCGCGGTCCTGCCACTTGCGGGTGGCGAGCTGGCCCTCGAGGTAGACCTTGGAGCCCTTGCGCAGGTACTTCTCCGCGACCTCGGCAAGGCGCGGATTGAAGATGACGACGGTGTGCCACTCCGTGCGCTCCCGGCGCTCGCCGGTGGCCTTGTCGCGCCACGTCTCGGAGGTGGCGAGCCGCAGGTTGGCGATTGGCTCCCCGGCCTGGTTGCGCCTGATCTCGGGATCGCGGCCGAGGTGGCCGATGAGCATGACCTTGTTGACGGATCCGGCCATCAGGCGATTTCCTCACATTTGGGGGGATTGGCGAGGGCGAGCTGCACGTCGGCATGGCACGGCTCACCGAGCCGGCACCAGCAGGCGAGGTTCTTGCCGCGCAGCTCGCCGATGTCCTCGCAGATGAGCCGCAGGCTTTCGCGGGCGGCCTCATACGTCTCGCGGCCGAAGCTGATGGGGACATGGCCGCCGGCGAGCCGGGCGTAAAGCGCTACGCATTCGGCTTGGGTGCCGTGCCGGCCGACGACGAAGGGATTGCCCCAGCGAGTGGAGCGGTCGACCTTCACCGTGTCGGGCGGCATGCGCCAGCCCTTTCGGCGGGAGAGCTGGATGCGGGTGGGTAGCGTCAAAGTAGCCTCCCTTGCATGCCTGCGGCCGGGAGTGGATTCGGAGCGCCTGCCCGCGGCAGCATCCATTTTGCGGGCGGCGCCGGAGCGTCGCTCTTCCGGTACGGCAGCAGCTCGCGCCAGTCGAAGAAGCCGAGGCGGCCACCGACCGGGATGAAATCCACCGGGCGCGCATCGGCGATCACCAGCCCGCACGGCCCGAAGAACCATCGACTGTCGAACTCCCTCACGATGTCCACGATCGTGGCGACGCCGACGATGCCGCCACGCAACAGATCGCCCGGCGCGGGCAGCGCGAAGCCGAGCCGCGCGCACAGATCGGCGCAATCGGCATATTCGTCACGTGTCATGCCCGTCGAGGCGTGGATGGCAAAGGGGCCGCGGAAACTGAGCGCCGGGTTCGGCTTGTGCCAGGAGCGGTTCTCGACGGGCTTCCAGCCGACCGCGAGGCAGTAGGCCCATGGCTGCCGTACCGAGAGGGCGAGGCGGGGGATCTCGATCATAGCGGCCTCGCCTCCGGCATGTCGCTGTGCTCGCGGCCGTCGAGCAGGCGGCCGGCGGCCTTCTTGCCGACGCGGATCAGCGCGCCGCCATTGCGATCGCTCGCCTCGTAAGGATGCCATTTCGGCCCCTTCGGCGCGCCGAAGCGATCAAACATCGCCGCGTCGGGAGCGAGATGCATTGCGGTAGCGACCTGCTCGTCGAGCCACTCGCCCCATTGCTTGAAGAAGAACGGCACGCCCGCCGCCGCGCACTGGTCGCGGATCGACCGCGCCCAATCGGGATGCATCGGCCGGGCGCCGGGGCCGCTCTCGCCGCCGGCGATGATCCAGTCGATCCGGTCAAGCCACGGCTCGAAGTCGATCGCGCCGAGCAGTGGCTCCGCCGAGACGAACCGCACGGCCGCCGGCGTCTCACGCAGATCCGGCATGCGCTCGTCGGCGCGGCGTTGGTCCTCGGTGCTGACGCCGAGCCAGACGTTTGGGAGGGGCCAGGGCGCGTCGAGATAGAGGCTGTAGACGTTGCCTCGATCCTTCAACGCATCCATGAAGCCGCCGTCCCCTTCCATATGCGCGGCGGCCTCGAGGTGAATGCGCTCAAGCGGCATCCGGCCGAGGAACGGGATCTTCGACTGGATGCCGTTCATGTATTCGCGCATCCTCGCCGACCTCTTCGTGAGCACCTGGAACGTGTGCTGAGGGCACATCGCCATGACGGCGAAGATGCGGTCGATCCATTCGTCGGGCACCGCCTCGTGAAAGAGGTCGGACATGGAGTTTACGAAGATCCGGCGAGGGCGCTTCCAGCGCAGCGGCGCCGTCAGGATCTCGTCTGGGGCGAGGGTGAGCCTGCCGGTCCACACCGGGCCGGCCTTGCTCGCCTGCGTCGTGCCGTTGTAGTGCGTCCACTTGCCGGCGCCGGCCGCCATCCGCTCAATGCGGGCGGCCATCTTCATGGCGTAGCAGTTGGCGCAGCCGGGCGAGACGACCGAGCACCCGACGATGGGATTCCACGTCGCCTCGGTCCATTCGATCGCGGAGCGGTCACCCATGGGCGGCCTCCATGAACAGGTCGGGAATGCGCTCGTCGCGGCGGCGGGCGGATTTCTCAACGGCGCGCTTCAGGCGGCGGAGCTCGTCGACCTCGGCTTTCAGGGCCGCGTGCGTGGCCGTCCGCAGCGCCTCGGCGGCGCGGCCGACATTGCGGTGGCCGCGCCGGGCCTTCTCGTAGGCCTGCCGGCAGCGGTGGCGCTCGGCCTCGAAGCGCTCGATCATGGTGAGGCAGCGCATGGGTCAGGCCTCCGGAAAATCTTCGGGGTCGAGCTTCTCGCCGCGCGCGAGACCGGCCCGGGCGCCATCCGCGGTCAGCCAGAACAAATCGTCGCCGCCAGTTAGCGGGCTCGTGGAGCCGTCCCGGCGCCGGGCGGCGCCGGCGGAGACCATCGCCATCCAGTCGTCATAATCGCCATGGCCGGGGCCGGCGACGAAGTGATTGCGATAGGAGCGGCGCGAGCGGTTAGGAAGCCCGAGGGCGTGGCGCGCCAGGTGGCGCTGTCGTTCGGTCAAGATGATGGTCATCGTCACACCCTCATCGGCATGAGCACGATGAGCGCATCGGCGCTCTCGTGGCTCTTGATCAGGCAGGGGGAGCCGGGATCGGCGAGGGCGAGGCGCACCGTGTCGGAGGCGGCGATGCCGAGGACCTCGGCGAGGTAGCGGCCGTTGAAGCCGATGGCGAGCGGCTCGCCCTCGAAGTCGGCCTCGATCTCCTCGCGTGCCTCGCCGGTGTCGGCGTTGCTGACGGAGAGGGTGAGGACACCCGGGGCGAATTCCATCTTCACGGCCCGGCCGTTCTCGCCTGTGATGGTGGCGACGCGGGCGACGGCGTCCTTCACGGTGGCGGTGTCGAGCACCGCGACGCGGTCGTTGCTCGTCGGAATCACCCGCTGATAGTCGGGGAAGGTGCCGTCGATGAGCTTCGACGTGAGCGTGATGCCGCCGACGACGAAGCGCACCTTGGCCCTGGAGACGGCGATGTCGATGTCGCCCTCGGCGTCGGCTACGAGGCGGGCGATCTCGCCCACCGTCTTGCGCGGCACGATGATGCCCGGCATGTCGGCCGCGCCCTCGGGCAGGGGCACGGTGAGGTGCGCCAGACGGTGCCCGTCGGTCGCCACGGCGTTGAGGAGGCCCTCGCCGTCGGCGTGGAGATGGATGCCGTTGAGGTAGTAGCGCGTCTCCTCCGTCGAGATGGCGAAGGTGGTGTGCGCCAGGATGCGCTGTAGCGTCTTGGCCGGCAGCGCGAATTGGTGCGGCAGGTCGTCGGCGGAGACGTCGGGCCAGTCGTCCACCGGCAGGGCCTGCAGGACGAAGCGCGAGCGGCCGGCCTTGACGGAGAGGCGAGCGCCGCCGGCCTCGGCGGCGAGTTCGATCTGGCAGCCGTCCGGCAACTTGCGGGCGATGTCGTTGAGCGTGGCGGCGGGCACGGTGAGGGCGCCGGGCTCGCCGACGGCCGCCGGCACGCTGGCCTCGGCCCAGATGTCGAGATCCGTTGCCGCCAGGTTGAGCCGGCCGCCCTCGGCGCGCAACAGCACGTTGGCGAGGATGGGGATTGTGGTGCGGCGCTCGACGATGCGGTTGAGGGCCGCGAGCGGCTTCAGGAGATCGGCGCGGTCGATGACGAGTTTCATGGGCTCGGGCTCTCGGCTGGCGGCGTCGGGCAAGGGTGCCCCTCGCCCCATCCCTCTCCCCGTCAGCGGGGAGAGGGATGGGAGGCGTGGCGCTTCAGGCGCCCATCTCGGGCGCGCCCTCGAAGGTGGGCAGCTCGGTCTTGTCCCCGGCGAGGCCGAGGTCGTTCTGCACGCGGGTGCGCAGCCAATATTCCCAGCGATAGAGCTGGTAGAACCAGGCGATGCTGCCGCCGCTGATGCGGTAGCGCAGGCGGGCGGGGATGCGCACGGGCTCGCCGTCGAGGAAGGCGGGCACCGACACCATGAAGATGCCGGGGATGTCGACCTTGTCGCCCTTGCTGTTCGTGTGCTCCTCGACGAACTCCACCGTCCGCTCGCCCGTCTGCAGCCGCTCCGCGCGCTTGACCTTGGCGCCGACGAACACTTCGAGGGAGCGCGACAGGTCGATGAGCTCGGCCGGCGTGGCGAAGCGTTCCTTGAACAGGCGCTCGAACTCGGCCACTTCACCGTCGCTCGGCGCCGCGAGCTCGGCCGCGTGCTCCTCGAGGAAGGCGGCGAACTCGGCCTGCTCCATCGGCTTCTTGTTGCAGCCGATCCACGTCTTGAGCTCGTCCGTCACCGGGAAGGTGTAGACGACGCGGTGCTTGCCCCAGCGCGGGCCGTGGGAGATCTCGTGATAATCGAGCACGGCGATGAGCGCCGGGTCCGGCCACTGCGCCTTGGCGAAGATGACGGAATGCTCATCCTTGTGGCGGTTCACCAGGTCGATGAAGGAGGACAGCGTGTCGACCGTTGCCGTGCCGGCGCGCCGCTTCGGCAACTGGCGGGCGCCCTCGATCTCCGTCATGAGCGGGATGGCGCGCTGATTGTGGCGGTCGAACAGCACCGGCACGGTCGGCGGCAGGCCGGGGCCGAGGCCCTCGGTCGGGATATTCACGACCTCGGGCGCCGAGGCCCGGGTGGCGAGATCGGCGATCAGCGCGGCGGCGCCGGCGGCCGGTACGTCGTTGGAAAGAGGGGCGGGTTTCGTCATGTGTCGGGGCTCCGGTGGCGGGGTGGATCAGCCCTCGGCACGCGCGCCCATGCCCACATCGCGCGGGCCGGCGAACATGTCGATCTGGCTGGGATGCTGGACCGAGAGGGCGCCCTCGTAGGTCCAGAAGGGGGTGCCGGAGAACGCCTTCTCCTCCGGCAGCTTGGACTTCACGGCGGGCTTCACGTCGAGCCGGCCGGATTCGTAGGTGAAGGTGAGCGTCACCGTGATGGTGGCGGTGCCCTTCTCCTGCGGCAGGGCCTCCAGGGTCTCGATGGACTTGGCAAGGTGCTCGTTGCACTTGTCGAGGAAGTTGCCGCGGGAGAGGAGCGGCAGAAGCTCCTCGATGCGGCGGATCGGGCGGGCGGACATGGGGCCTCCTTCGGTTGCGGATCACGCCGCGCGGTTGAGGGCTTGGGGGCAGTAGCGGTCGAGGCGCATGAGCCATTCGTCGGCGGCCTTCGGCCACGGCCAGATGGTGAGGCGGCCGCGCATGGGGACCGGCTCGGCCGCCTCCACCTCGGCCGCCCATTTGCGGCCGCAGGGCACGGTGAGATGGTCGCGCTCGGTGCGCAGCATGCGCACGTCCATCGCCTTCACGGCCTTTTCCGCGTGCTGCGGCAGCGGCCAGGGCAGGCCGGCGGCGCGGTGGATGGCATGGTCGAGCCGGGACTTGAGGCGCGTGATCTGCGCCTTGACCTCCGGCACGCGCACCGCGCGCTCACGGCCGTTGCTGTCGAGCGTGAGGTGCACGCACAGGGCCTCGACCACGGGGGTGATGATGTCGCCCATGAGGTATTCGTGGGCGTCGTGCAAAAGGAAGGCCGCCGCGAGGGCGGGGTCGCGCGTCTCGTGAAAGAGGGCGTCGGCGCCGACGGCGCAGTGCTGGGCGACCGAGAAGATGCCGCCGCCCGTCGCGCCGCCGAAGCGCGCCACGCGGGCGAGCTGGGGCGCCACGTCGCCGCGGAAGTCGATCGACGCCGGGTCCGGCCGCAGCAGGTCGACGACTCTGCCGGTGGTGGTGGGGAGCCAGGTCACGGCCGGTCCTCGTCGATCTGGTCGCCGTAGAAGCCGCGCGCGGGAGCGCCGTTGAGACGCACCCAGGCGATGCCCGCGAGGAAGAGGGCGAGCGCCATGAGGGCGACGGCGGCGATGTTGGAAAGAACGTCCGCCATCTCAGCCTCCCGTGCCGAGCGCGCCGGCCCAGAGGCCGACGGCTGAGACGAAGGCCGCGAGGCACAGGACCTCGAAGGCGTCGTAGAGGGCGCGGCAGAGGAAGTGCCCGGCCGCGACGGCGCAGGCGGGCCACATCACGCGGCTTCCTGATCGATCAGCCCGGCGAGGGCGCGGGCGTCGTCGGCGTGCTCGAGGATCTCGGCGGCGGTAAAACCGGCGCGGGCGAGATCGTCCGCCGTGCAGCCGCCGGACTGCAGGCTCGTCTCGTACATGACGCGCGCCATGGCCGCGACGCGGGCATTCATCGCCGCCTTGTGCAGCGCGCGGTCCTGCGCCGGCGCATCATGGATCGGCGTGAGGGAAGCGGTGGGTGCGAGCATGATGCCCTCCATCAGTGGGATGGCTCCGCATCGTAGTAGGAAAAATCCGCACGTCAATCGGAAAAGTGGGAAATATCCTACTCGCTCGCCAAGGCGGTCTGCGAATCACGCATGTGGACATGCGCTGATCTGTTCTTGTTACGTTCTCATTCCGGAGTCAGTCTTGAGGGGTTCATGGGCCGGGAGGGTGACATGCAGATAACGCCGGTGCGGACGGTGAGTGCAGCGGGAGATGGCCGCAGGTGGCGCGCTCAGTTGCGCTGCAGGGGCTGCCTCGCGGAGCAGTTCATGGCCGTGCCGGTGGCGGTGGTCGGCGACGTGACCTGGCGCGGGCCCGTCTTCCATTGTCGCGCCTGTGACGGTCGCTCGGCCGTGGTCGTCGGCTTCATGGTCGACCGACGAGCGGGCGTCTTGGAGCCCTCAGAATAGCGGGACCTCGTTCTCGATTCTCCGGACGATCGCGAGGATCTTAACCTGGCGGTTGTCCTCCTCGCTCGGGTCCCGGGCAAGGACGCGCGGCACGACAATGGGCTTGTGCGCCTTGTTGGTCGAGCGGGGGTGGAACTCGGTGCGGTCCTCGTAGAGCTCGATCTGCTTGACTGACCATTCGCGGTGGTGTCCGCCGTCAAGTGTCTGTTCCACAACAACAACCATGCCGTCGCGGAGTGGCAGGCGGCCGCGCAGGTCCTCGAAGTCGAGGCAGATGACGCGGTCGCCCGGCAGGATGGGGCGCGGCTTCAGCGCATTCATGCTGTCCCCGCCGACATCGAAGGCGACGAGCTGAACCTCGGGAAAGTCTCTGTCGCGCGTGGTTGCAACCGTCGCCGGCTCATCCTCGTCGCTGAACCAAGGGGCTTCACGAAAGGCGCCGGCCTCGACGATACCGGCAACCTTGACCTCGACGAGCGGCGCATTGGTCAGCGCCAGCGACGGCTTTCCACTGCTCTTCACGGGAGGCTCGCCGAGGAGGTGCTCAACGGTTGTGTCGAGCGCCTTGGCGAGCTTCGCGAGGTTCTGGCCGCGCACTGACTTCTTCTTCGCCGTCAGGATGTCGACGATGAAAGAGCGCTCCAGTCCGCCACGGCGTGCGGCCTCGAACGGATTGCGTCCGATCTCGGCCAGGCGATCGGCGATGCGGTTGCGGAAAGTGGAGTCGTCCATGTCGGATTTATCCGACTTTCCGTCCTCCACTGCGAGTGGGATGTTTCCGATTGACGTAGTAGGAAATATCCTACTATGCTCAGCGTCACCATGGAACATGAGCTTCGCCATCATCTGATCTCCTGCGCCTCCGCGCTGGCCGCGCACCGCGGCATCGAGGCGACGACGGTTGCGCGACTCGCTGCCGGCGATTGGCGCTTTCTCGATCGCATCGCGTCCGGCTGCTCGTTCACGGCGCGGAAGTACGATCAAGTCATGCGCTGGTTTTCCGATCAGTGGCCCGACGACTTGCCATGGCCATCGGACGTTCCACGTCCTTCAGGGTCCTCCCGTGCCCCTGACCTGGGCACTCCTGCCGGGGCGGAGCGCGCCTCTGCCCCGGCCCTTTCGGGGGAGGGCGTGTGATGCCCGTTCATCGCCTCGACCACGGACTCGGCCAAGGCGTAGCGCCGGAGGGCGCCGCGCAGGCGCTCGCGCGCCGCTTCGATGCGCCTTTGCCTGTCGGTCTCGTGCTGCTGCATCTGCGTGGTCCCCCGTGATCTGACCGCCTGACTGTCCCACCACCGCGCCGTTTTCGGAACGAAAAAGCCGAGGAGCTTTTTTCGTGAGCGATATCCTTTTGCCCGACGGGCTCATCACCCTCATCAAGAGCGCGATCCGCGCGCAGGTTGCAGCCTGCGCGGTGCCGGGCACCACGGGGCCCGAGCGTGTCGAGCAGCTCACCGGCTATTCGCGCGGCACCATCAGCCGCTGGCAGGGCGACGCCTACAAGGACCTGCCCCCGCTCGACGTGATCTTCCAGCTCGAATTCGTCACCCAAAAGCCCATCGTCTCGCGGGCGCTCGCCTCGCTCACCAGCCACCGGCTGGTGCCGCTGGCGGACGACGCCGGTGCGACCGACCTGGTGGGCGACCTCGTGAAGACGACGAGCACCGGGGCCAGGGTGTCGAGCGAGCTCGGCTCGGCGCTCGCCGACGGGGTGGTGACGCCGCGCGAGGCGAAGGCGGTGAAAGCCGCCATCGGCGAGCATCTCGACGCCCTCACCAGCGTGCAGCGCAAGCTCACCGGCCTCGCCGGCAAGGGCGAGTGACATGCGCCGGCGCTTCACCGTCCACCACCTGCGCCACCCGCGCCGCGGGCGCATCGCCCGGCGCATGGCGGCTGCCGGCTGGCCGGCGCATGCGATTTGCCGTGCGCTCGGCATGCGGGCGGAGCGGCTGGCGGCGGTGCTGGCGGGGGCGGGCCTGTGGAGCGCGGAAGAGCGCGCCATGTTCCGGAGGGCGGCGTGATGGCGCGGCTTTCCGACGCTTCCCTAGACGACCTGCGCGCCCGCCGGCCGGTGGCCGATGTGGCCGGCCGGTGGGTGAGCCTGCGCCGCTCGGGCGGCAAGCTCATCGGGCCGTGCCCGATCTGCTCGGACGACCGGCAGAGCCGGACGGCCGGGCGCTTCGAGGTGGACGGCGAGCGCTGGGTGTGCGCCGTGTGCTGCGACGGCGGCGACGTCATCCGCCTCGTGGAGAAGGTGCAGGGGCTCGACTTCCGCGCCGCCGTCGCGTGGCTGGGCGGGGCCGAGGTGCTGGACCCCGAGGAGGAGCGGCGCCGGCAGGAGGAGCGGGAGCGCAAGCGCGCCCGGCGCGAGCGCGCGGCGGCCATCTTCCGCGAAAAGGAGCGCGAGCGGCTGTTCCGCCTGTGGCAGGGCGCCACGCCGATCCGCGGCACGGCGGCCGAGGAATACCTGCGCCTGCGCGGGCTGGAGCCCCCGCCGGAGGGGCGCCTGCGCGCCGCGCGCGAGATGCCCTATTTCCACGGCGAGGAGCCGGACCCGCGGCGGCCGGGCAAGATGCGCCAGCGCGTGATCTACACGGGGCCGGCCATGCTCGCCGGCATCATCGGGCCCGACTGGCGCTTCGCCGGGCTGCACATCACCTGGGTGGACCCGTCGCGGCCGAAGGGCAAGGCGCTCATCGTCGACCCGGAGACGGGCGAGGTACTGAAGGTCAAGAAGGTGCGCGGCTCCAAACGGGGCGGGCACATCCATCTCGCTGGGCCGTTCGGGCCGGACGCACGGCCGACGCGCATCATCCGCGGGGAGGGCATCGAGACGGTGCTCTCGGTGCGCAAGGCGCTCGTGGCGCAGGGGGCGGACCTCGGCGCGACGGTGTTCCAGTCCTCGGTCGACCTCGGCAACCTCGGCGGCCTGCATGCCGGGACGGTGCCGCACCCGACCCTGACACAGGTGGACCGCGCCGGGCGCGCGCGACCCGTTCTCGTTCCCGGCCCGATGCCGGACATGAGCCAGCCGGGCATTCCCGTGCACGACAGCGTGACGGACCTGGTGCAGCTCGGCGACGGCGATTCCGAGCGCTTCCTCACCGAATGCGCCCTCAAGCGCGGAGCCGCCCGCTATGCGCGCGAGGGCCGGACCATCCGCAACGCCTGGGCGCCGGCCGGGGCGGATTTCAATGATCTTCTCGAAGGGGTGGCGGGATGACGGTGGCGATCCTTCTCGGCGACGTGCTCGCCCGCCTGCGCGAGTTGCCGGCCGACCACTTCGACTGCGTCGTGACGAGCCCGCCCTATTGGGGGCTGCGCGACTATGGCGTGGCAGGGCAAATCGGCCTCGAGCCGACGCTCGGCGAGCACCTGACCGTTATGGTCGACGTGTTCCGCGAGGTCCGGCGGGTGATGAAGCCCACGGGCACGCTGTGGCTCAACTACGGCGACTGCTACGCCACGACGCCGAACGGCCGCAGCGCGGCCGACACGAAAGCGGCCGGCAGCGACGACCGGACGTTTCGGGACAAGCCTTTCTCGACGGTCGGCGGGGTGCTGAAGGCGAAGGACCTTTGCATGGTCCCGAACCGGCTCGCCATCGCGCTGCAGGAGGACGGCTGGTGGGTTCGTTCCGAGATCATCTGGGGCAAGCCCAATGCGATGCCCGATTCCTCCGGCCGCTTCCGCCCGGCGACGGCGCACGAGAAGTGGTTCCTGCTCACCAAGTCCGACGAGGTGAATTTCTGGACCGCGCGCGACACGGGCGAGATTTCGTCCGCGCCGGACCTCGCCGAGCAGTGCCTCATGGTGACGACCGGCAAGCCGGGGCCGCGGTGGATCGGGCTCGGGCACTTCTACAATGCCGAGGCGGTGCGCGTCTCCCGAGCGTCCGACGAGGATGCGAACGGAGTCCGGGGAGGCTCCTATGTCGGAGGCGTCCCCGGGCCTCGCGCCACGCGCGGGAACAGGCGCGTCAAGATGCCCGATGGGTGGGACACCGGCCCCGGTGGCCATGGCTCTCGCCACCGGCAAGGCCGTGAGAAGGGTGGTTACGTCGAGGGCAAGCAACGCGGCCACTCCCGCCCTCATGCCGGCTTCAACGAGCGCTGGGACGACATGCCCCGCGAGGAGCAGCGGGGGAATGGACGGCTGCTGCGGAATTTCGAGCCGGCCCCGTTGCCCGTGTGGGACGTGGCGACGGCGGCCTTTCGCGATGCGCATTTCGCGACCTTTCCGCCCGAGCTCGTCGAGCGCTGCCTGCGTGCCGGGTGCCCGGCCGACGGCAGGGTGCTCGACCCCTTCGGCGGGGCAGGCACGACGGGGCTCGTCGCTGATGCCCTCGGGCTCGACTGCACGCTGATCGAGCTCAATCCCGAATACGCCGAGATCGCCCGGAAGCGGATCGACGTCGGCATCGTGCGGCGTGCCGTCGTCGTGCCCGAAGACGCGCCGGCACCTGCCGAAACCCTTTCCCTCTTTGCTGCGGAGTGAGCCATGGCGCATCTAGCCAAGGAAACCCGCGACGCCATCGTCGCCGCCTATGGACGTGAATCGGCCCGCACGGTCGGCGAGCGCTATGGCCTCAGCCGCAATGCCGTGATCGGCCTTTGGCACCGCCATGTGCCAGCCGAACTGCGCGGCACCGCCCCGCGCAGCCATGCTGAGCCCCGGCGGGCACCGCGCGCCGCGCGAGCGGCCGCTGCCCGGCCGGAGCCTCGGTCCCTGTCGGAGCCGGCGGCTGCCGCGCGCATCGTGGACAGGCGCGGCAGCGCGCCGGTGGCCCTGCCTCCCTTGCCCGTGCCGGCCGACGAGCCGGCGCCGGAAGGCGGCGTCGGCATCGCCGGCCTCGAGCTTCGGCATTGCCGCTATTCGGTCGGCACCGGGCCCGATGGCCGGCTGCGCTTCTGCGGCGCCTCGCGCCTGCGCCGGCCGGGCGTCTTTTCCGACGGCTGCTCGCCCTATTGCGCCGAGCACACGCGCCTCAGCTATGCGCCGGCGCCGGTGAGGGAAAAGCGGAAGGACGGCCCCCGGCCGCAGCACGTGGCGTGGGGGTGGGGGTGATGTTGCAACGCGGCCCCCTCAGCCGGCTACGACGCCACTCGAATTCGCCTACTGGCCCTGCTAAGTGCGTCCTGCAACTGGCGCTTGATCGTAAAGGACTCCTCTTCCGCCTGCCGAAGGGCCTCTCTTACCGTAGATACATGACCCTGAATGCGGCGGTTGAACTCTTCAACTCGCTCGTCGACGATCTGCGTCGCATTGGCGTACTGGATACTTGCCAGAGTTTCCCTTGGAAGATTGAAGAGATCGAAAAGACTTCCGGCGGCTTTGATCAAATGGCCGGGTTGCCGACGAATATCATCGATACGCATGCCAAGTGGGTATCGCGTTACGTGTTCTCTCAGAGCTCTTTCCAAGTTCTCGGTTTTTTTGATTATTATATTCGATTCCGACATTCCAAGTTTGAAAACTGCGGACATCGCATTGTTTGGCGCTCGTATGTTCTTAGCGTGTCGCTCAATTTCCATAAGAATGATAGATATATTCGCAAGTATTTCATCTTCTTTAACGCGGGCGGAGATTTCGTCGCGCAGGAGGGGCAAGACGCTTACTACAGATTGTTCTCTGCTAATACGAACTTGTTCTCTTACGGGGGTCGCGGCGATTACCGCGGCAATAATGGCGAGACTTCCCGCGACAAGGCTTTGGTATCGGTCGAGCCAAAACTCCAGCCGGCAGACCCCCAGTCCCAAAGAAATGCCCGCCTCCTTAGACGGGCAGATAATGGCCGCGGAGATTGCCACGCACGCATAAACGCCGATAACCAAAAGGCCCGCCAGCGTGGCAACCACGGCAGTCCTCGATCGAGTTCGCATCCGCACCTCCGGTCGATTCGCGGGTCCCTGCTAGGGTATCATTTGCTTCGATACATTCATTGCTGTCCGGTTGGGGGCGCTCTCGAAGGTTGGGCGGCAAGATATTGCGCTCGGTCGGCCCATTTGCCTCTTCGCGTTGTCGATGGTGCGTGCCATTGGGGAGTGTTCGCATGACGGACGATCCCCTGCGCACGATTGCCGAGATCGTCGAGAATGCGCCGCCGGTGGGCGGGGGCGATTCCCACGGCGAGGGAGAGACCGGGCAGGAAGGGGTGGAAAGCCCTGCCGGTGGCGGCCCACCGGCCACGCCGCGCGCGCTCGGCTTCGACGTGGAGCGGATGAACGAGGAATTCGCCCTCGTGCTGATGGGCTCAAAGGCCGTCGTCTTCCTCGACCAGCCCAATGCGCCGGTGGAAGACCAGCAACGGGTGCTGACCCTCGACGCCTTCCGGGCATGGTTCGCCAACCGCCACACCGAGGTGCGCGGGGCCGACGGCAAGATCAAGCCGGTGACCTGGGCGACGGCCTGGCTGCAAAGCCGGGACCGGCGCAGCTTTCGCGGCATCGAATTCTATCCGGACCCGCAGGGGGCGCCCGGCACGGCGGGCTATCTCAACCTGTGGTCGGGCTTTTCCGTCGCGCCCAGGGCGAAGGAGAACGGCTATGCCATCCTGCGCGACCACATGCTGAACAACGTGTGCCGGGGCAATGAGGCGCACTATCGCTGGTTCTTTGGCTTCTTCGCCCACATGTTCCAACGCCCGCGGGAGCGCCTCGGCGTCGCCGTCGTGATGCGCGGCAAGATGGGCTCGGGCAAGACCAAGGTCGGCGAGATCATCGGCTCGCTGCTGCCGCGCCATTACTTCCTTGTCGACGACCCGCGCTATGTGACCGGCCAGTTCAACGCGCACATGGCGACCTGTCTGCTGCTGCAGGCGGACGAAGCCGTGTGGGCCGGCGACAAGGCAGCGGAGGGGCGGCTCAAGGGCCTCGTCACGTCGCCCATCCAGCAGATCGAGGCGAAGGGCGTCGATCCCATCCGGCTCAAGAATTACGTGCGCCTCATCATGACCTCGAACGAGGACTGGGTGGTGCCGGCCGGCAAGGACGAGCGGCGCTTTTGTGTGCTCGACGTGGACCCGCGCTGCGCGCAGAACCACGATTATTTCCGCGAGATGGACGAGGAACTCGACAACGGCGGCCGGGCGGCCCTGCTGCACGACCTGCTCACATTCGACCTCGACAGCGTGAACCTGCGGCAGATTCCCCGCACCGAGGCGCTGCTGGAACAGAAGATCCGCTCCCTCGACAGCGTCGAAAGCTGGTGGTTTGAGCGCCTGATGTCCGGCGCCACCACGCGCGACGGCAGCGAGTGGGTGACGGAAATCCCGAAATCGACGCTGGTCGACGACTACATCGCGACCTCGGAGCGCATCGGCGTGCGGCGCAAGGCGGCCGAGACTGAGGTGGGCATGAAGCTGAGCAAGCTCGTGCCCGGCCTCGCGACCGTGCGCGCCTGGTGGGAGGAGAGCCCGGCCGTGATGCGCCGACGCTGGTGCTTCCGCCTGCCGTCGCTGGAGGACTGCCGGGCCGCCTTCGAGGAGGCCGTGCAGCAGCCCGTGGCGTGGCCCGATGACGCAGCGTGAGAGAGACCGGGCTCGAAGGGATGGAAGGCCTTTTGGCGGCGGTGTCCAGCCTAGGTTGGACAGGGCAGGGGAAGGTTGGACAGCGCAAGTGATTGATTTTGCTGGGGCTGTCCAACCTGTCCAACCTGTCCAACCTTTTCGCCTCCCGCGTGTGCGCGCGCGGGGGCACGCGCGAGGGTTCATTCGCGCCGAACGGTCCCGCTCTCGCCCGGCAAATTCGGCCCTTGAGGTTGGACAGGTTGGACAGGTTGGACAAAACGAGCGGAAACAAAGGCTTACGGCTGTCCAACCTTCGTTTTTCAGTTTCGGAAGGTTGGACAGGTTGGACAAGGGGACGCGGCGATGACGGTGAAGCGGGTGATGGATATCGAGGCGGTGCTGCGGTGGACCTATCGGGATGAGCTGCCGAAGGCGGCGCCGGTGCGGGCCGGCCTCTCGCGCGGCATGAGCGCCGGGTGGGACAGCGTCGAGACCTTCGTCGAGTTGCTGACGGTCATCGACGACAACGGCTTCGGCGTCGTGCCGGACCTCCTCTCCACCGGCGGGCCGCACGACGACGCCCTCATCGTCTTCGAGCGGGTGCGGGCGCTCGACGAACTCGTCATCGACCTGCCCAAGGACTGGAACCCGATGGCGGACCTCGGCGACCTCGGCGACCTCGGGCGGGAGGCGGTCGCCCGCGCCATTGCCAGCGTCACCGTCATCGACGCCCAGGACCGCCGCCGCCTGCGCCGCACGCCGCGCCGCCTCGTCGAGAAGCACGCCATTCTCGGCGGGTGCCCGGACTGGGAGATGGAGGCGCCGGCCGTCGAGGTGGTGCGCCGTGGCAAGACCGGCCAGCCGGCGTGGTTCATGCGGGACGTGATCTGGGAAGAGACCGTCAGCGGCGAGCGCGTGCAGCGCATCGTCGAGGTGGACGGCTACAGCTATACGCGCCGCCGGCCGCGTCCCGGCGCCTATCAGAAGACGCGCCTCGTGCCGGACCCGGTCGCGGGCCTCGTCGAGCGGGCGGAATACGAGGTGTGGCGGGCGGCGCTCGACCTGCTGAGCGAGGAGCTTTCGGGCCGGCTCGAATCAGTCGACGTGCGGCCTTCGCCGCGCCCGCTGCGCCCGTGGGAGGCGGGAGAGGCCGGGCCGCGCATCCTCCAAAGCATGCTGAAACCGTTGCAGGGCAAGGAGGTGCGGCCGCGGCGGGCGCGGCGATAGGAAAAAGGGGCTTGCGCGCGACCTTTATTTCGCCGATGGTCACCACACACGAAAAGGTTTGAAATCGAAGAAGCCCCGCCGGGTCGCCCGCGCGGGGTTTTTGCGTTGGAGGCGGGCATGTGCGGAGGTTGTGCCGAACGTCGTGCCGCCCTTGGCCGCTCCGCCGCCGCGCTCGTGCGTGGCGATGGCGCCCGCGCCCTCGACGAGGTGCGCAGCGTCGTGCGGTCCGCCGCGCAGGACGCATCGTCGGCCTTCGCGCAACGGGTGGCGGCGGCACGAGCGAGGCTGCGGCGATGAGCGTCACCGTCCGCGTGACCGACACCTTCGACAAGCTCGAACGCGCCTTCCGCGATCTCGTGCCTGTCGAGCGCCGGAACGCCGCCTATGCCAGGGCCATCAATAAGGCCGTGGCGCAGGCCCGCACCCAGTGGGTGCGCTTCATCGTCAAGAGCACGCAACTGCCCTACGGCTACGTGCGCAGCGCGACCGTGGTGTTCAACGCCTCGGCGGCGCGGCCGACCGCGACGCTGACGGTGTCGGGGCGCTACCTCACCCTGTTCCGCTACGCGCTGGCGGCAGGCGGCAAGCCGTTCCTGTTGCCGAGCGGCGTTGTGGCAGGGCGCTGGGGCATGCACCGCGGCGCGTTCATCGCCAAGATGCCGAACGGTCACATCGGTGTCTTCGCCCGCAATGGCAAAAAGATGCTGCCGCCGAAGGGCAAGCGGGACGCGATTAAGCAGCTCTACGGCCCGTCCGTGCCGCGCCCGCTGCTCGACGAGCGCAAGGTCGGGTTCAACAAGGACGCGGCCAAGGTCATCACGGACAAGGTCGGCGAGGTCATCCTGCCGCTGGCCCTGCACGAGATCGGCCGCGAGATCGACCGCGTGAAGGCCCGCCACGGGGTCTGACGCGAAGTTTCACGACGGATGTTTCACGGGTCCTTCCCCCCGGGGAGGGCGCCACGGGGGCGCGGCCCGCGAGATTTTGCCAGTAAGTCAGGTCAAAAATCAGGGTTGACGATGTTGACGACGCCGACAACTCCGGTTGACGCGCCTCGCGCCGTCATGTGGACGGTGAAACAGGTCGCCGATCGGGACGGGGTGTCGAAACAGGCCGTCTCGAAGAAGGTCAAGGACCTCGTCGAGCGGCACGGCCTTGCCGTCGAGCGCGACGGGCAGGGGCGGGTGGTCGCGTTGAACGTGGCCGAATACGACCACCTGCGTGGCCGGTACGGGGATCCGTCGAAGGCGCAGGCGCCGCGGCAGCAGGAATTGCCGCAGCCGCCGCCGAGCGAGAGCTACGACGAGGCCCTGCGCCAGAAGACCTGGCACGAGGCCGAGCGACGCCGCATCGAGCTCGAGGAGATGAAGGGCAGGCTCGTGCCCGTCGCCGCCGTCGAGAGCATCGTCGCGGAGAGCGGGGCGGCTATCGCCAGCGTCATCGACCGCCTGCCGTCGTCGGCTGACGATCTTGCCGCGGCGGTCGCGCGGGACGGCTCGCACGGGCTGCGGGTCGCCCTCAAGAAACTCGCCAACGCTATGCGCGAGGATATCGCCAAGGCACTCGACAAGGTCGCCGTGACCAGGCGAAGCGAAGACGAGACGGAACCCGAACCGGCCGAGCCATGACAGGACATCCCGACGCCGCGGTGCTCGTCGCCGGCGGGTTTTCGCGCGCCATCCGGCCGCAGAAGCCGGTGCCGCTGTCGCGGTGGATGAGCCAGAACCTCGTGCTCGTCGACGGGCCGAATGCCGGCGAGCTGTGGACGCTGGCGGGCGCGCCCTATCTCGGCGAGATCGCCGACTGCCTCAGCGACGACCACCCGTGCAACCTCGTCACGGTGCGCAAGTCGCAGCAGACCGGCGCGTCCATCCTGGCGCTCGGCTGGTGCCTTTACATCGCCGACCGCGAGCCGGCGAACACGCTTTATGTCGCGCCCGGCATCGACATGCTGCGGGACCTCAACTCGGCGAAGCTCGGGCCCCTCATCAAGGCCTGGCACAAGCACATCAAGCGGACCGTCATCGCCGAGCAGACGTCGCGCTCGGGCGCCGGGTCGACGACTTACGAGAAGGTGTTTCCCGGCGGCCGTCTGTGGCTCGGCAACGCCAATTCCGTCATGGACCTGTCGTCCAAGACCGCGAAGAAGGGCATCAAGGACGAACTGTCGAAGTGGCAGGACATCCCCGGCTTCGGCGATCCAGAAACGCTGTTCGAAGGGCGCTTCACGGCGTTCCGCCGGACGAAAAGCTACAAGATCCTCGAAATCTCGACGCCGGAGATCGACACCGGCGACGAGCTCGGCGAGGCGATGGGTCATTGCCGCATCGACCGCTCCTTCAAGCGGTCGGACCAGCGGTTCTATTTCCTGTCGTGCCCGGAGTGCGGATCGTTCTTCACGCACAATCCGGACCGCTTCCAGGTCGACGAGAAGCATCCGCACCGCTCTGCTTACCAGTGCGACCACTGCGGTCACGGGATCACAGAAACGGAGCGGGTCGCCGCGCTGAAGTCGGGCGATTGCCACTGGCGGCCGACGGCTGAAGGGCCAGATCGGCACCCCGGCTTCCACATCGACGCCTTCATCTCGCTGATGATGAGCTACGAGGCGATCGCCGAGGACAAGATCAAGGCCGAGAAGCGTGGCGAGCGGGGCCGCAAGGACTACTCGAACCTCACGCTGGGCCGGCCTTTCCGGTTCCGCGGCGACGCCCCGGACCATGAAAAGCTGATGGCCCGCCGCGACCCGGAGGTGCGGCGCGGGCGCGTGCCGGCCGGCGGCCTCCTGCTCGTCGCGGGCGCCGACGTGCAGATGCGCGGCATCTGGCTGGAGGTCATCGCGGTCGGCGCCGACCGACAGACGTGGACCGTCGAGGTCGACTTTCTCGACGGCGACACCTCGCAGCCGACGGGCGAGGCCTTCCAGAAGCTCCGGACGGCGACGATCGACCGGACCTTCCAAGATGCGTGGGACCGGCCTCGCCGCATCGACGCGCTTGCGGTCGACGCCGGCTATCGCTCGCATGTGGTCTATTCCTGGGTGCGGAACAACCAGCGTCTGCACCCGGACACGGGCCGCGACCTCATCCTGGCGGTCGATGGCCGGGACGGCTGGGGGCACCCGGCCATCGGCACGCCGCGGCTCGTCGACATCGACCTCGACGGGCAGAAGGTGAAGCAAGGCGCCAAGCTCTGGCCGGTCGGCACGTGGCCCCTCAAGGGCTCGTTCTATGCCGACCTGCAGTTGCTCGGCGTCATGTCCAACCAGCCGGCCAATCCGCCGGGCTATTGTCACTTCGGCGCGTGGCTCGACGAGGCCTATTTCAAGCAGCTGACCGACGAGCGGCTCGAGGACGTGATCGTTCGCGGACGCGTCGCCGGCCGACGCTGGGTCGACACGGGCAACAATCACCTGCTCGACTGCCGGGTCTACAACCTGGCGCTCGCCGAATATCTCGGCCTGTCGTCATCGACCCCGGAAGAGTGGGCGGCGCTCGCGCGGCGGCGAGGGTTGCCTGAGGAGCTGTCGCGGGCGGACCTGTTCACGCCGCGGCAGGAGGCTGCGGCCGATCCGGCCCGAGACAATCCGAACGCCTCACCCGGCCCCGCTGCTGAGGTGACGAAACCCGCCGCTCGGGATGGCGACTGGATCGGGCGCGATCTGAGCAACTGGCTGGACTGACCATGTTCACACAGGAAGATGCCGTGACGCTTCGCCGGGCTCTGGCGACCGGGGCGCATAAGGTCCGCTACGCGGACGGTCGCGAAGTCACCTATCGCTCGCAGGCCGAGATCGAATCCATGCTCGCCAAGGTGGAGGATGAGCTCGCAGGCCGAGACCGCTGCATCGTGTCCTACGCCGAACACTCGCGCGATTGACCGGGAGAACGTCGTGTCCCGCATTCTCAAGGCTCTCGCCTGGGTGGCGCCCGGGGCCGCTTCCGCGCGCCTGCGGACCTTTGCGGCCATCGACGCCTGGCGATCCTACGACGCGGCCAACCGCGGCCGCCGCGGGGCAAGCTTCAAGCGCGGCGCCGATTCGGCCAATGCGGCTCTGTCGACCGCGCTGAAGCCGCTCCGCGATCGCTCCCGCGACATGTCGCGGAACACGTGGATCGGGCAGCGCATGCTCGACGTGCTCTGCGCCCATGTCGTCGGCACGGGCATCGTCGTCAAGTTCAAGGACAAGACGGCGCAACGGCTCTGGAACGAGTGGATCAAGCGTTCGGACGTCGAGGGCGAGATTGACTTCGCCGGGCAGCAGCTCGCCGCCGTTCGGGCCATGCTCGAAGGCGGCGACAGCCTGGTGCGGTTCGTGCCTCGCCCGCTCGACACGCCGGGTGTGCCACTCCGCCTGCAGGTGCTCGAGGGCGACTTTATCGACGAGACGCGCGACGGCCTCGTTGACGAGCGGCGAGTGAGACTGGGTGTCGTGCTCGGTGAGTGGGACGCGCGGGAGGGGTTCTATATTTTTCCCCGCCATCCCGGCGAGGCCGCCGTCTCGGTGGGTGGTGCAAGCGGGCTGTCGCCGTCGCGCTTCATTCCGCGGTCGGAGTTCTGCCATCTCTTCCGCGCCCTGCGGCCCGGGCAGGTCCGCGGTGTGCCGCTGATGGCGCCCATGATGATGACGGCGCGCGACTTCGCGGATCTCATGGACGCGGTTGTCGTGAAGGCGCGGATGGAAGCCTGCATAGGGCTTCTCATCACAAGCTCCGATGGGCGCACCGGATTGCCCGGCACAGTAGCGCAGGGCGAGGCACCGGAGCCGATTGATCGCCTTCGCCCCGGCATGACAATGCGGTTCCGCGATGGGGAGACGGTTCAGGCCTTCGCACCGGCCAGCACAAGCCAGTTCGAACCCATCGCCCTGTCGGCCCTGCAGGGGATCGCGGCCGGCGGCATGATCACTTACGACCAGCTGACGGGGGATTTGCGGCGGGCGAACTACTCGTCGATGAAGACCGGCCGGATCGAGCACCGGCGGTTGGTCGAACAGCTGCAGTGGCTGTGCGTCGTGCCGAAGCTGATGGAACCCGTGGTCGAGCGCTTCCTCGAGACGGCGATTATGGCCGGCAAGCTGCGCCGGCGGGTCGCACCCTACACGCGGGAATACATCATGCCGGCGAACGAGCCGGTCGATCCGCTCAAGGACATGCAGGCCGATATCCTGGCCGTGCGATCGGGGCGCATGACGCCGCAGGAGTTCATCGCCTCCTGGGGCAACGACCCTGACGAGGTCCTGCAGGCGACTGCCGACTTCTGGAAGTCCGCGGACGAGATGGGCGTGATCCTCGATACGGATCCGCGCCGCACCACGCAAACCGGCGCAGCGCAGGCGAGCGAGCCCGAGGGGCGGCGCGAGGACGAAGGCTGAGCACCATGAAGCACCAAAAGCCGATAGGGGTGGAGAATCGCTCCATCCCCCTTCTTGTGCGCGAGGCCGGTGTCACAAGCATCGACGGAGGCCGGCGCACTTTCGAGGTCATCTGGACCACCGGTGCACCGGTCCTGCGTCGGGATTTCTGGACCGACGAGCTGTTCGTCGAGGAACTGGTTGTCAGCCCCAATGCCATTCGCATGGAGCGCCTGGCGAGCGGCGCGGCGCCGTTCCTCAGCGAGCACTGGCGCGGCATGGGAGTTGTCGAGCGGGCCTGGCTCGACGGCAGTCAAGGCCGCGCGCTCATCCGATTCCCGAAGGCGGGCATTGATGCCGATGCGGACCGGACCTTCGCGCTGATCGACGACGGCATCCGCAAGAATGTCTCGGTCGGCTACCGGGTGCATCGCTTCGAGCAGGAGCGGGACGCAGACAACCGCCTGGTGCGGCGGGCGGTCGACTGGGAGCCTTATGAGATCTCCAGCGTGACCATTGGCGCCGATCCGAATGCGCGGGTGCGCAGCGAGGATCGCGGCTCCTTCGACTGCACCTTCGAAACGCGTGCCGCGACCATCGGAACCGCGTCGATTGCCACCCGCATGCGGATGCGGGCGGCCGGCCTCGGCATCGCCTGAGACCACCAGTTCGCTACCTGCCCGCCGCCGGGGCGGCAGGGTCTACGGCGCATTGCCCCCGGATGATCAAACCCTGAGGAGACGGTCAATGAAGACCATCAAACTCGCGGCAGTGCTCATCGCATGCGCCGTGATCACCAGTCTTGCCCTCTCGGCGTTTTCGCCGGAAGCCTTCGCCGCCATTGTTCCGGTCCAGTCCGGCATCGACGGCCATGCCGCTGTGTCCTGGCTGCAGGACGCGATGGCGCTTGCCAATCCGGCGCTTCTTGCCCTTCGCGCGCAGCGCGATGACCTGACTGCGCGGGCGGCTGCCAAGATCGCCGAAGTGAAGGACGACACGCCGACGGACGACGCCCGGCGCATTGAGGGCGAGCACGGGGAGCTGCTGCGCGAGCTCGAGCGCGTGAATGGCGAGATCGCCACCATGGAGCGGGCTGACGCCGCCCGCTCGCCGACGCCTGCGCCTGCTCCGGACCTGGCCGCGGAACGCGCGCGCTCGGCCGAGATCATGGACCTCGGCACGCGCGCAGGCATGGCCCGCGAGGATATCGACGGCGCAGTGCGGTCCGGGCAGACGGTGGAGGAGTTCCGCCGCAGGGCTTTCGACCATATGGCGGCCCGGGCGTCGTCGAGCGCGACCTCCTCGGTGCGCGTCGAGCGCGACGAGACCGAGACGCGCCGTGCCGCCCTCTCCGAGGCGCTCTCGTTCCGCATTGGCGGTGTCGCCGCCGTGCGCCGGAACGACGAGGGACGCCTCGAGGTCGTCCGCGCCCTCTCGGGGCCGGCGCAATCCTTCGCGCGCCATGGCCTTGCGGAGATGGCCGCCGAAGTTCTGGGCGAGCGCTCCATGCCGCGCTCCTTCGCCGAACGCGAGGAGGTGCTGCGCCGCGCCTTCCACACGACGACGGATTTCCCGATCATCTTCGAGGGGTCCATCAATCGCGTGCTGCAGGCACGCTATATCCAGGCGCAGCCGACCTACCGGCGCATCTCGGTGCAGCGCAATTTCGTCGACTTCCGCCCCCACGACGTGGTGCGGGTCGGTGACTTCCCGATGCTGCAGCCGGTCGGCGAGGGCGGAAAGATCAAGTTCGGCACATTCGGCGAGGCGAAGGAGACGGTGGTTGTCGCGCCCTATGCGGTGCAGTTCGCGCTCACCCGCCAGATGCTGGTGAACGACCACCTCGGCGCGATCGACCAGGTGCTCGGCTCTTATGGCGACACGGTTGCTCTCTTCGAGGAGCAGACCTTCTACGCCATGAAGGGTGTGGCGTCCGGCCTCGGCCCGACGCTGAAGGAGGACAACAAGACGGTCTTCCACGCCGATCACGGCAACCTCGCCGGGGCGGGCACCGTCATCGACGTCGCCAATCTCGGAAAGGCCCGGGCGGCGATGCGCAAACAGAAGAACATGAGCGGCGCGCCGATCAACGTCGCCCCGCGGATCCTTCTTGTCGGTCCGGACAAGGAAACCGAGGCCGAGCAGGTCACCTCGTCGATCCAGCCGCAGCAGGCGGGGAACGTGAACCCCTTCTCGGGTCGCCTCGAGGTGGTGGCGACGGCGCAGGTCTCCGGCAACGCCTGGGAGCTCTATGCCGAACCGTCGGCGCTGCCTGTCTTCCAATGGGGGCTGCTGGAAGGCTACACGGCGCCGCGCATGCGCATCGAGAACCCGTTCGGCGTCTCGGGCGTCGGCATCTCGCTGGAGCATGACTTCGGCTGTGGCGCCATCGACTTCCGCGGCGCTTATCGCAACCCCGGTGCGGCCGGCTAAGCCGGCCCCTCGCGCATCCGGCCGGCAGACGCCGGCCGGCCATCCCACCTGCGCAGATCAATCGAGGGCATCATGAAGAACTATGTTCAGCACGGGGATACCATTCCCCTGACCGCTCCTGCCGGCGGCGTCGTCGGTGGCAATGGCTACCTCATCGGCTCGCTCTTCGTCGTGGCGCTGTTTTCGACGGGTGAGGGCAAGTCCTTCGAGGGCCAGACCGAAGGCGTCATTCGCCTGCCGAAGGCGACGGGCTCCGCCTGGACCGAGGGCGCCAAGCTCTACTGGAACGACACCAGCAAGTACGTGACGGTCACGGCGACCGACAACACGTTCATCGGCTATGCTGCCGCGGCCGCCGCTTCGGCGGATACCGCCGGCAACGTGCTGTTGCGGCAGGCGGGCGTCTGACGCCATGGGCTCGCTCTTCGCGCGGCTCGATGCCGCCGCCGAGCGGGTGCAGCAGGGCGTCTACGGCGAGCGGTGGCGGCTCGTGCCGCTGCGGCGTGCCGGCGTCAACAGCGCGCCGGCGCCCGATCCGGACAGGGCCGAGCGTGAGGTGGTGGGCATCTATCGGGATGCGCCCACCACCGTCTCGGCTCCGGACGCATATGACCAGCGCACGGACAAGCGGCCAGGGGTGGTCACGGGCGACCCGATCGTCGAGATCGATCCGCGCAACCAGGCGGAGCCACCGCTCGACGTGCGCGAGGGCGACCTGCTCGTGCGGCTCGCCGACGGCGTCACGTGGCGCATCGCCAATGCGCCGCCCGACGGCATGGGCCGCCTGCAGTGCCGGGTTCTGAAAACCGCCTGATCCGGTGAGGTCGATCCATGAGCCTGCATCGTCTTGCCCTGCGGCTTGCCGCCGTCGAGGCGCTTTGCCCGGCGGCGAGTGAGGAGGCGGGCCCCTATCCGACGCTGGCGGGCCGGCTCGTCTACGACAGCCGGCAGGTGCCCATCGACCAGCTCGTGCCGGACAAGCCGCGCCCGATTCTCCTCGTCTACACGGAGGAGGACAAGGGCACGCCGTGGGGTTCCGGCCGGCACCGGCCCGAAGAGACCATCGTCACGCTGGTGGTCGAGGCCCTCATCGCCGCGCGCGGAACGGTGGTCATCGACCTGCCGGACGGCGGCACCGGCACGGTCGGCGTCGCCGACGTCGGACCGACGGATCCGGAGCACGAGGCGCTCCTCGACGTGCTCGAGGCGCAGGTGCGCTACGCCCTTGACCGACGCTCCATGGCCCCGTCGGCGGAGCTCTATCGACGCATCGCCATGGAAGTACGGGCGATCGAATCGGTGCCGCTGCGCGATGCCGAGAAGACGACGCGGCTCGCCTTTCGGACCATCTCCTTCACCGTGCAGGTGCGGGCGACGGAATGGCCGGCGCCCGGCGCAGAGCCGACGCTGCCCGAGCCGCTGCGCACGGTGGCGGAAGCCCTGCCGGTGGGCAGCTACGGTCGCGACATCTGCGACCGCGTCGCCGGCCTGGTGCCGGCTCCGCCCGGCCTCGTGCCGCTCGAGGCCATCGACATCTTCGCCGGCATCGGCCGCATGCCGACCGCCGAGGACCACGACGTCCGCGCCCACGTGACCGGCGCAACCTGAGGAACAACCATGGCCCGCCGCATCTTCGCGCGTCTCGCCGATCCGGCGAGCAAGCTTCCCATGCCCGACCGCGATTTCCGCCTATTCCCGTCGGCGGGAATGACGGTCGATGCCGACGATCCCTTCTGGATGGCCTGCCTCGCCGACGGCTCGGTGGTCGAGGTGAGCCCACCGGAGGAGGGCGCCGAGAAGGTGCCCGCCAGCCCCAACGCCTCCACTGCAAAGACCAAGCGCTGAGGAACTGCCATGAGCATCGGATTCAACAATATCCCCGGCTCGGGGCTCGTCGCGCCGCTCTTCGCCTTCGAGGTCAACAGCGCGGGCTGGCACGACAGCGTCTCGCGTCTCATCCTCGTTGGCCACAAGACGAGCGCGGGGACGCTCGCCGACAATACGCCGTCGGTTGTCACGTCGCTGTCGGAAGCCGACGCGCTCGCGGGGCCCGGCTCCATGCTACGCGAGATGTATCGCATCTCCGCCCGCAACGCCCCGGCTCAGGAAATCTGGATGGTGCCGGTGCCGGAGACAGGAACGGCGCCGACCTGGACGCTGACGGTGGGCACGCCGCCGACGGCGGGCGGCCTCGGCGTCATCGACATCAGCGGCGAGCGCCTGTCGGTGACAATCGCGCCGGGGGATGCGGCAGCGGACGTGGCGACGGCCCTCGCGGCGGCGATCAACGGCTATTTCGACGATCTCACAGGCGCCATGCTGACGGTGACCGCGGCCGCGGCGGCCGAGGTCGTCACCGTCACCTCGCGCCACAAGGGCGCGATCATGGCCGAGGAAGACTTCTTCGTGCCGACGAACATCTCGGGCAACTGGTTCGCCACGTCCGGGGCGCTCACTGTCGCGACCGGCACGGCCGGCGCCGGCACGCCGTCTCTCGCCGCCGCTCTCGCCGCCCTCGGCGATGAGCCGGCGGACATGATCGTCTCGCCGTGGGCCGACACGACCTCGCTTGATGCCTACCAGGCTGCGCTGTCCGATGTTTCGGGCCGGTGGTCGTGGATGCGGCAGAGCTATGGTCATGCGACCTGCTGCAACACCGGCAACACGGCGGCGCAAACGACGCTCGGGCTCGGCCGCAATGATCGACATGCGACCACGATCCCGCGCCTGCCGGGCACGCCCCACGCGCCGTGGCTCTGGGCGGCCGGCTTTGCCGCCCGCGTGATTCCGTGGCTGTCGGACACGGTCACCGGCAATGTCTCGCGGAACCAGACGGGGCTTGTCGTCGAAGGCCTTGCCCCGCCGCGCGACCGCAGCACCTGGTGGGGCTACTCTGCCCGCAACACGCTGAACAAGTCCGGCATTTCCAGTTGGAAGGTCACGGCCGACGGCAAGGTTGCGATCGACAAGCTGGTGACGATGTATCGCCTCGGGCCGAGCGGGCAGCCGGATTCGACCTTCCGCGACATCCAGGCGCTGTTCCAGGTGTCGGGCGGCCTGTCCTACATCCGCACCGTGCTTGCCGACGAGCAGGGGCAGAAGGCGCTCGCCGACGACAACCCCGGTAACCTCGCGGCCATCACGACGCCGAAGGACATCAAGGGCTCGTTCATCCACGCCTACGAGGCGCTGGTGCTGCGCGGCGTCTTCGAGAACGTGCCGGAGTTCGTGCAGCGCCTCGACGTGCGGCGGAATGCGCAGAACCCCAACCGGATCGACGTGTTCGCCCCGCTCGACCGGGTGAACCCGCTCGACGTCCTCGCGGCCAACGCGACGATCTATCAGCAGTACGTCCGCACCTGACCGGGCGCTGACGGGCCGGCCCTGCGGGGCCGGTCACACCCTTCCACAATCCGCAACGGGAGACCGGCGCCATGGCCAGCTTCGGCGGCGAAATGCGTTTCACCTTCAACGGCGCGCCCCTCATCCTGCGCGCCGCCATCAAGACGACGCCCTCGAACACCGAAGTCGAGGGCATCGTCAACCAGGACAACAGCGTGTCAGCCTCGCACAAGCCGTCCGGCTACGGCTTCGAGCCGACCTTCGAGGATGCGGCGGACGTGGACTGGGACGCCATCATGCGCAATGGCCCCTTCAACGTCTCGTGCATCGAAGACCACACGGGCACGGTGCACACCTGGACCGGCGCGCTCTTCACCGGCCGCCCGAACGTCGACCGGGGCACCGGCGAGGTGACGGGAATCCAGGGCCTCGCCCGCAGCTATCGAAAGTCGCGGGCCTGACCGATGAGCAAGACGACCACCATCGCGCTAGCGGAACCCGTGCTTTGGCACGACCAGCAGGTGCACGAGATCGCCCTGCGGGCGCCGACCTTCGCCGAGTTTATGGACCTCGGCGAGCCCTATGCCGAGGGCTACGCCAAGAGCGGCATCTACTTCCGGAACGTCGACTACCAGACCGTGCGCGAATATGCGCAGCGCCTCTTGATCGACCAGGACAAGGTGCACGCGCTCGGGCTCCTCGGCCTCGCCGATGCGCGCAAGGTGAGGGATGCCGTCCTCGATTTTTTTCGCGAACCCGAGGCGTCGCCGCCGTCGCTGACAGCCTCGTCTTCGGGCTCGGCTGGGACGTCGGGACCGTCCAGCGCCTGACGCTCGACGAGATCTGCGCGTGGGGCTCCCGGGCCGTCGACTGGCACAAGCGCCGCAAGGGGAAGTGAACCATGACGAGGGCCCGCACGCTCGAGGCCGGCGCCATCATCACGGCGTCGGACCGCACCGGTGCCGCCTTTGCGTCCGTCTCGCGCAAGCTCGCCGGCCTCGACCGCTCGGCGAGGAGCGTCAGCCGCTCGATGACGATGCACGATCGTGCGGCCAGGACCATGACCGCAGGGATGATCGCTGCCGGTCGCGTGCTCGGCCCGGCCGCGCTCGCTTATGGCACGACCCGTGCCGTGCGTAGCTTTGCCGAGCTCGAGCGGAGGATGACCCGCGTCGGCATCACAGCGGACGCCTCGCGCGAGGACATG
The DNA here is from genome assembly GCF_001418005.1 of Chelatococcus sambhunathii. Lineage (GTDB taxonomy): Bacteria > Pseudomonadota > Alphaproteobacteria > Rhizobiales > Beijerinckiaceae > Chelatococcus_A > Chelatococcus_A sambhunathii. The sequence continues at coordinate 115,008 of NZ_LIOL01000011.1, forward strand.
CAGCAGTTCACGGGCGAGGCCCGCCGCATGGCGGGCGAACTCGCGATGCCCATGGACCAGATCGTGGCCGGTGCCGACGCGCTCGCCGCACAAGGCCGGTCCATGCAGGAGATTCGCGCGATCCTGCCGTCCGTCGCGAAGACGGCGCAGGCGGCCGGTGCCGAGGTGGATGACATCGCCCGCTCGGCCGACGCTGTCGGCACCCACCTGCAGATCGGCGCGACCGAGATGCAGAAGGCCTTCGACATCATGGCTGAGGGCGGCAAGGCCGGGCAGTTCGAACTGAAGGACATGGCCCGCTACCTGCCGTCGCTCGCGCCGGCAGCGAAGGCCCTCGGGATGGAGGGGACGAAGGGACTGTCCGATCTCGTCGCCATGCTGCAGATCCTGCGCAAGGGCGCCGGCTCCGCTGAGGAGGCGGCGACCTCCATGAACAACATCCTCCAGAAGATGTCTTCGGAGGAGACGCGCAAGCGCTTTGCGAAGATGGGCGTGAACCTCGAGGCGGCGCTCAAGAAGGGACGCAAGGAGGGGCGCAACCTCATCGAGGTCTTCGAGGAAGCGACGTGGAAGGCGATCAAGGGCGACCTGTCGCAGTTGCCCAAGGTCATCAACGACATGGAGTTCGCACGCGGCATGCGAGCGCTCCTGTCGATGCGCGGCGAGTGGCAGAAGCTCGCCAGCACCATCGGCCAGGCGAGCGGGACGGTCGAGCGCGACCTCAACATGGTTCTGGGCGACACCCAGGCGAAGCTCCAGACGCTGTCCAACTCATGGGATCGGTTCGTCAATGCCGTCGGTTCCGGGGCCGTCAGCATGGGTGTGGGCAGCCTGCTGCAGGGCCTGGCTGAGAGCATTGAGGAACTCGGCAGCGGGCTGGAAAAGGTCGAGAACATCCTCGAAAAGCGCCGGCAGATCGCGGCGGCCGATGCCGACGCTTCGGGAGACGCACGCGGCACGAAGAAGTGGATCGAGGAAGAGACGCAGAAGGGCGCCGCCTTCGACGCCTGGATCCTCGCCAAGACGGGCATCGACTTCAGCCGCGGGCTCGCCGGCCTCGTCGAAGCCTACGAGCAGTCGCTCAGCGTCGATGCGGCACTGCGGGAAGGCCGGCGCAGTGCGGAGGGGCGGTCCGACAAGGCGCGCGAGGACATGCTCGATGAGCTGCTCTATGGCCGCTCATCGCTCGGCGACAAGCGGCTCGCCGCCTTCTCTTCCGCCATGGGGGAGGAGGAGAACCGCCGCATCTACGACCTGCAGCGCGAACTGGAGCGCTTGCAGGCAGTGTGGATGGCACAGCGTGGCATGAGCCTCGGCTTCTGGCAGCCCTTCGGTGCTTCGGCGCAAGGCAAGGGCTGGAAGGGAGCGAAAGCCATCGGCGCCGGGCCCGGCATGGATGGGCTTTCCGGTGCCAGCACGATGGAGGGACCGGGCTTCGGCGCCTTCGGCGCGAAGATGGGCGTGCCCCTCATCGGCGATGGCGGGCCGATCAAGGCCGAGCTCGAAGGGCATGCGCGCGTCGTCAACGAAATCGAGCTTACGCTCAACACCGATCTCTTCCGGGCGCAGGTGCGGCAGGTCATCCGCGAGGAGGTCGGGCACATCCGCCTTTCGCCGCAGATGAGCCCGGTCGGGCCGGGCTCAACGGGCTTGTCGTCGCCGGATGCGGGCGGCTAACCGCCATTTCCTGCGATTGCTCGTGTGGCATCGATCTGCTGTTTCGAAGTGTCGGCAAGTACATGGCCGAGATCTCGCAGCCGCTGAATAATTACGCCAAGGCCGATCATGATGTTGATCGCGGCGACTGCCGCCCAGCCTGCGGTAATCCTAGACCATTGAGCGCCGAGATACGCGGCTTCTGCCATAGAAAAGGTGCCGGCCTCGCGACCTCTGTAGCTCCAAACAGAGAAGCTTTCACCCGTAAGGAAAAAGATCGCTCCCGCGTTGAAAACGATCAGTAGGAAAAGTGGAAAAGTGCCGCGAAAGTTGAGCTTCATGGTCAATCCCCCGGTTGGAAAGGGGGAGATTAGACGAGGATGGCCGGTCGGCAAGCCACCCAGGGGGCGCATCTGATGAAGCCATGACAAGGAACGTGAAGCTGTCCTCGGTCATGTCGATGGAGCGGACTTGAAATGCGGCCACCATCGTGCGGTCGCGCCCGCGCAATGCGGCCGAGCACGCGATAATGGCGGAGGTTCTGGCGTTCCGGATCGGGGATCACGGCATCCCCGACGATTTCCTGCTGGCCTATTGCGAGACCTTCGGAAGCTCGCTCTGTCGTGAGGAGCAACTAAGCGATGAGGGACTGGTCGCGCACGCTGTTCCACGCCTCGTTTCGTGGCGTGCCCTTCTGGGTCGAGGTCGACGAGGAGAGGGGCGGGCGGCGCATCGTCACGCATGAGTTTCCCATGCGCGACGAGCCGTTTCACGAGGACCTGGGCGAGAAGGCGGCCATTTTCTCGGTGACGGCCTATCTCGCCTCGGACGCGGCCGATGCGGAGGCAGCGGCGCTCGCAAGTGCCAGCCGCGCCCGCGGCCCGGCGGTCCTCGTCCTGCCCATGCATGGGCCACTGACGGCCCGCTGCGTCGACTTTCGCCGCTCGCGCGAGCGGGATCGGGCCGGCTATGTCGCCTACGAACTCGATTTCGTGCGCGAAGGGGCGACCGTTGCCATCGCGAGCGTCGCCTTTCTGGCGCAACAGGTCTTCAACGCGGTCGACGCGCTCGCCGGCATCATCGGTGGCGCCTATGCGGAGCTGACGGACGTGCGCCGGCGGCCCGACTATGCGGTGGCCGCGGCGGTCGATGCGGCACAGGACGCGGCGGCGACGCTCGAGGTGGTGCGCACGTCGCAGCCCGTCGACCCGGAGGTGAGCGCCGGGGCGCGCGATGCGATCGCGGCCCTGCACGACGAGGCGCCGGCCCTCATCATCCGGGCGGCCGGCGCGGCGCCGGAGGTGGCCGAGCGGATCTTCGCCATCGCGCGGAACCTGGGCGACGGCCTGCCGGCCGATGCCGCCGTCGGCGCCTTTCGCGAGATCGTCGCGATTCGTCCCTTCGTGGAGCCGGCGCGCACGGACGGGGAGCGGGCCGCGGCCCAGAACCGCAGTATCACGGGCCTCGTGCTGCGCCTCGCCGCTCTGGCGGCCATGGTCGAGGCCACCACCCGCCGGCAGTTCGACGGGCGGCGGGATGCGATCACGGCGCGCGGGGAGCTCGCCGAACTCATCGCGCGCGAGCAGGCGGGCATGACGGGCGCGGCCTATGCCGCGCTCTACCTCGCCAGCGAGGATATGAGCGGGCGCGCCGTCGACCTGCTGTCGCGCCAGATCGCGGACATTGCGCCCATCGTCACCGTCACGGTGCCGCGGGCACTGCCGTCGCTGTGGCACGCCTGGCGGCTGTACGGCGACCCGAACCGAGCCGACGACCTCGTGCGGCGCAACCGCGTCGTCCATCCATCCTTCATGCCCGAGCGTTTCGAGGCGCTCGGGAATTGAGGCCAGCCGACCATGGGAGAGGAGATCGTCACCGTCGTCGTCGGCGGGCAACGCTTCACAGCCTTCTTGCGCATGCAGGTGCGCGCCTCCATGAAGGAGGCGGCGCGGTCGTTTCGCCTCGAGGTGGCGGCCGAACTGGGGGCCACGGCGACGGCCTGGACGTTCCGCGCCGGGGCAAAGGTATCCATCTATGCCAATGACGACCTGCTGCTCGTCGGCCATGTCGACCGCTACCGGCCGCGCATCGACGCCGAGGACGCGCGCGTCGCGATCGAGGGCCGGTCTAAGTCGGCCGACATCATCGATTCCTCAGCGGAGCACGACACGGGCAGCTTCGAGCAGAAGACGCCGGTGGAAATCGCGAACGAACTCGGGGCGCCCTTCGGCGTCACCTTCGCCGCCGACGGCGAGATGGAGCCGATCGACTACCAGATCACGCCGGGCGAATCCGTGTTCCGGGCCGTGGAGAAGATGGCCCGGCAGCAGGGCTACACCCTGATGGGTGAGGCCGACGGCAGCATCCGCATGCCGAAGGCCGGCAGCAAGCGGCACGCGGGCGGCATCGTCGAAGGGCAGAACCTGAAGAGCGGCGAGGCCGACCACAACTGGTCCAACCGCCACAGCAAGTATGTGGTGAAGGGGCAGCGCGCCGTCGGCAGCGGGCCGGACAGCCTCGAGGTGGAGGCCATCGCCCGTGATGCCGGCGTCGGCCGCTATCGCCCCGTCATCATCGTGGAGCAGGACGACACCACGCCGGCCCGGGCCCGCAAGACGGCGCGGAACCGGCGCGACAAGGCGGCGGGTAGGGCCCTGTCGGCGACCGTCACCGTTCAGGGTTTTCGCGATGAGCGAGGCGCCATCTGGCGGCCGGGCTGGCTGGTGTGGGCCGAAAGCGAGTTCCTGCAGATCCGGCAGGAAATGCTCATCGAGACCGTCGACTTCGTGCAGGACGGCGTAGGCGGCAGCGAGGCCAAGCTCGGTCTCGTCGACCCGCGCTCCTACGGAGGGAAGAAGAACAAGGGCAACAAGTCCGGCGACGCGTGGGAGCAGAGCGACGACGAGGCGACCGATGAGTGACGTCTATCACCTCGACGACGCGGTGCGCGCCATGATCCGCCGGGCGAAGCTCGTCTCGCTCGACGACAGCGGCGGACAGCAGATGATGGGCCTCGCCGGGCTCAAGGGCGACAGCCCGCGGAAGGTGCCGCGGGTGCAGCCCTACGGCTTCACGTCGAACCCGCCGGCTGATTCCGTCGGCGTTCTCCTCTCGCTGGGCGGCCGGTCCGACCGCGCGATGGTCATCGGCGTGGAGCACGAGGCCTATCGGCCGCGCAGCCTGCCGGGAGGTGCGACGGCCATCTATGACCAGTTCGGCAGCATCGTCTCGCTGGTCGAGCAAGAGGTCCGCGTCGTGCACGCGCAGAAGGTGGTCGTGAGCGCGCCCGAGATCACCCTCGAGGCTGGCGGCTCGCGGATGACCATTTCCGCCGGCGGCACGGACATCCAGTCGCCGGCCCTGCGGCACAACGGCCGCAACATCGGCGAGACGCACGTCCACACCAACGTGCAGCCGGGCCTGGGCAACACCGGCCAACCTGCGGCCTGATCAGGAACGGTCATGGACATCCTTATCCGCACTGCCGAAGGGCAGGAGGCGCAGCCTTTCCTGTTGTGGGACAGCGTCTGGGACGGCGCGACGCACCAGGCCGACTGGGCCTTGGCCGATGGCGACGCCCTCAACGTCGGCGGCCTTCGTGCCCGCTCGGCGCTGGAGACGGCGGTGGTGCTGGCGCTCTTCACCGACCGGCGGGTGCGCGATGACCACCCGCTGCGGAAATATGCCGACGCCGACCCCCGCGGCTGGTGGGGCGACGGCGTCGACGTGCGCGCCGACCTCGGCGAGGAGCCGCTGGGCTCCCTGCTGTGGCTGCTGGAGCGGGCGGCGCTCACCGAGGATGTGCCGCGCTGGGCCAAGGCCATGGCCGAGGAGGCGCTCATGCCGTTGCTGCGCCAGGGGGCGGCCTCGCGCATCGACGTGGAGGCGAGCGCCCGGGCGCCGGACAACCGGCTCGACCTGATGGTGCGGCTCTACGGGGCTGACGGCCAGAAAATATACGACCGGCGCTTCGAGATCGTCTGGAGCCAGATGCTGAGATGACCTTCGCCATCCCCTCACTCCCCGATCTCGTCGAGCGGGCGCGCCGTGCCTTCCGCGGGGCTCTGCCCGGCTCGGATGCCTGGCTGTGGCCCAACAACATCGGCCCGTCCGCCAAGGTCATGGGCGGTCTGACGCACGAGGTGTTCGGTTTCGCCGACTACATCGCGAAACAGAAATTCGCGCTGACGGCGGAGGGCGAAAACCTCGACATGCATGGTGCCGAGCTGGGGCTTGCCCGCCGACCGGCTACGCCATCGCAGGGACAGGCCGTGTTCACCGCACCTGCGGCATTGACGGTCGATCCGGGCGCCATCCTGCGCCGGGGCGACGGGGTGCAGTTCCGTGTCGTGGCCGGCGACAGCCTGCCGTCGGCCGGGACGCTGACGCTCGACATCGCCTCGACAGGCACAGGCAAGGCGACGATGACGCTGCCGGGCACCACGCTTTCGGCCGTGTCCGGCCTCATCGGGACGGCGACGATCGCGGTGGGCGCCGCCGGTCTCGTCGGCGGCGCCGACGTGGAGCTGGATGGCGACCCGTTCACGTCTGACCTCGGTACCTTCCGCGGGCGCATCCTCTTCCGCAAGCGCAACCCGCCACAGGGGGGGGCGGCGGCGGATTATGTGATGTGGGCGGGCGAGGTGGCCGGCGTCACGGGCGTCTTCGTCGAGCGGCGCTGGTCAGGTCCGGGCACGGTGCGCGTTTTCCCGCTGATGCACGACCTCTTCGAGGACGGCATTCCCGATGCCGCGAACGTGCAGCGGGTGGCCGAGCACATCGACGTGCTCGCGCCGGCCGGGGCCGTCGTCACGGTGGTGGCGCCGGTGCCCCGTGTCATCGACGTGACCATCGACGGGCTCGTGCCCGC
>NZ_LIOL01000012.1 GCF_001418005.1 Chelatococcus sambhunathii
GCTTGGCAGCCGGCGTCACCACTTTTTTCCCAGCAGGTCTTTCAACCCCGCATTGTCGAGCATCGCATCCGCCAGCAGCCGCTTCAGCCTGGCATTCTCGTCCTCGAGCGCGCGCAGACGTTTCGCCTCGCTCAGCTCCAGCCCGCCATACTTGGCCTTCCACGCATAGAAAGTCGCGCTCGACATCCCGTGCTTGCGGCACAGATCCAGCACCACCGCCCCCGCATCGGCCTCCTTCAAAATGCCAATGATCTGCTCGTCCGAAAACCGCTTCCGCTTCATCCAATCCGTCCCTCTGCTGGGCCGGACTCTACTCGCAAGTGGAGGAAAAACAGGGGGTCAGGTCACGACGATCGAAGGTCGGGCGGCTGGCGAGCGCAGCCAGAAGAAATTCGATGACCGCATCCTTCGGCGGGCGATAGCGAAGACCGAGGAAGACTACGCAGACGACGCACAGCGGGATGCCGCCGAGGCTGAAGCGATCGAGGAAGCGGGCAAGCATGTCCGGCCACCGACCGACGAAGAACGCCGGATGCTCGACCGATTGCGATCCTGGGCCCAACAGGCGGCTCGTCGGGCCGATGCAAAGGCCACTGCCGTGCTGGGTTGGCTGGCCAGTCACCTGAAGGACGGTGACAGGTGGACGAACGAGCGGGTGATCCTGTTCACCGAGTATCGCGCCACACAGCAATGGATGCAGGAGATCCTCGCATCTCACGGCTTCGGGGGCGAGCGATTGGCTCTCATCTATGGCGGCATGGACCCGAAAGAACGCGAGGGCGTGAAAGCCGCGTTCCAGGCCAACCCCTCGGAATCCCCGGTGAGGATACTGCTGGCGACCGATGCCGCCTCCGAGGGCATCGATCTCCAGAACCACTGCCACCTGATGATCCACCTCGAAATTCCGTACAACCCGAATGTGATGGAGCAGCGGAACGGCCGCATAGACCGCCATGGGCAACGCGCCAGCGAGGTCGTCATCTGGCACCCGGTGGATGCCGAGGGTGACCACGGTGACGATATCCTCCGTGCGCTTCGTAAATTGGATGCGATGCGCGCCGACATGGGGAGCGTGAACCCCGTCATCGCGCCTCAACTGCCCGACCTGCTCGAGGGGCGCCGCCGCGATCTCGACACGAGACAAGCCGAAGCCCGGATGGAGAAATCTCGCCGCTTCGTCAAGGCGGAGCGCGACCTACGCGAACGTGTGGCCAAACTCCATGCGCGACTGAACGAGACCCGGCACGAACAGAGGCTCGTGCCCGACCACATCGAGCGGGCGGTACGCACCGCGTTGCGTCTTGCGGACAAACCCGACTTGGAGCCCGTTTCTCTGGCCGGTGCACCAGACGGCACGGTTTTCCGAATGCCGCCGCTCTCGGGTTCCTGGTCCCGATGCCTCGAGGGTCTAGAGCACCCCTACACGCAGAAGGTCCGCCCGATCACCTTCGACCACGAGGTCGCCAAGGGCCGTGATGACGTCGTTCTCGTTCACCTGAACCACCGGCTGGTCCAGATGAGTCTGCGGCTCCTGCGCGCGGAGATCTGGGCGCGCGACGATGTGAAGAAGCTGCACCGCGTGACCGTCCGGTCGCTTCCGGATGGGCGGATCGAGGGACCGGCCGTGGTGGTGATGTCGCGGCTCGTCGTGACCGGCGGGAACCATCATCGCCTGCACGAGGAGCTCACGGAGGCTGGCGGCTATCTGCGCGATGCCGGTTTCCGGCGGGAGGAACGGGTCACGGAGGTCCGACGATGGCTGGAGGAGTCGCACCCTGCGGACCTTTCGGATGCGACGTTCGACGCCTTGAGGACGCGCTTCGACAAACAGCGTGATTCCGTTCTGGCAGCCGTCGAGGCACGCTCGAAAGACCGGCTACGCTTCCTCGCGAACACGATCGAGACCCGGAAGCGCAAGGAGGCCGAGGACATCCGCCAAGTCCTGGACGATCTCGAACGAGCGCTGAAGACCGAGATCGCGGCGGAACAACAACCCGTGCAGCTCTCTCTTTTCTCCGAGGACGAACGCACTCAGCTCAAGCGTGACCGAGCGGCCCTCGAAGCACGCCTGGCCCGGATCCCGAAGGAGCGCGAGCAAGAGCTACGCGCGATCGAGGAACGGCACTCCAATGCCGTCGAGCGTACCTTCCCCGTGGCCGTGGTGCTGCTGGTTCCGAACTCCCTCGCGACGGAGAAGCGCGGATGAGCAACGATCACGAGTGGCTGAACCTCATCGAAGTCTCTGGGCCCTTTCTGGCGGTGCCGGTGCTGCGGGAAGTCTTCCCGCAAGGCCTCGAAGCTCTGCCTTCCGGGCGGCCTCAGCGGCTTCGGCGGACCTATGAGGAATGGCGCGATGCAGTCGACATGGACGACCTCGACCTTCCAGCGCTGCACGCGGCCTGGATCGACGACGTGCTGGTCACAGCGCTGGAAATGGATGAGACGGTGCTGCGCAGGGGCGCGACACTGTCTGAGAAGCTGACTGTCTCGATGCCCGAACACGGGGTCACGGTCGCGCCCGATCTGGCCGTCGTCAATCCGACGAACTCCGACCAACCGCTTCTGCTCATCCACGTCTACGAGCCCGACACCGATCTCGACGCGACGCGCCGTTTCGATGGCCTCGCGATCACCCCGGCCGACCGGATGGTCGCTCTGCTCCGGGCTACGGGATGCCCCACTGGCATCGTCACCAATGGTGAGCGCTGGATGCTCGTCCACGCGCCCATCGGCGCCGTAGCAGGCTTCGCGAGCTGGTATGCGCGCCTTTGGGGTCAGGAACCGGAAACGCTGCGCGCCTTCGTCAGCCTTCTGGGCATCCGCCGCTTCTTCGGACCCGAAGAAGTAAAGCTGCCGGCGCTCTATGAGCGGTCTTTGAAGCACCAGGACGACGTGACCGAGGCGCTCGGAGAACAGGTCCGGCGCGCCGTCGAAGTGCTCGTCCAGGCACTCGACCGCGCCGATCAGGATCGCAATCGCGAACTCCTGCGCGACGTCGATCCGCGAGAGCTCTACGAGGCCGGTCTGACGGTCATGATGCGGCTCGTCTTCCTGCTGTCTGCCGAGGAACGTGCCCTGCTCCTGCTCGGCGATCCCCGTTACGACTCCTTCTACGCCATCTCCAGCCTGCGAATGCAGCTGCGTGCGGATTCCGAAGAGATCCTCGAGCGTCGCCGCTCTGCCTGGTCGCGGCTGCTCGCTCTGTTTCGTGGCGTGTATGGCGGTATCGATCATCCGACGCTGCGCCTTCCGGCACTCGGTGGTTCGCTGTTCGACCCGGATCGATATCCGTTCCTCGAAGGGCGAAAGAAGGGCACGAGCTGGCGGAGCGATCCAGCCGAACCGCTGCCGATCGACGACCGCACCGTTCTTCTTCTGTTGGAAGCGATCCAGACCTTCGAAGGTCGCACGCTGTCCTATCGCGCACTCGACGTGGAGCAGATCGGCCACGTCTACGAGGGCCTCCTCGAACGCACGGTGAAGCGCGTCGACGACGTCACCCTGGAACTCGATAGCGGCGCGAAGGCCAAGAGCCCGCGCGTGACGCTCGGCGAGATCGAGTCGGCACGGCTGGATGGCCCTGCAAAAGTGGCCGAACTGCTCAAGGAACGGAGCGAGCGATCGGAGTCCGCCATCCGCAACGCCCTTGAGCGGGCGGCCGACGATCGTCTCGCCGCACGTTTGCTCACCGTCTGTCGCGGCGACGTCGGTTTGCGAGATCGCATCCTGCCCTGCGCGCCCCTCCTGCGGACCGACCCGTGGGGCTATCCGCTCGTGCACCACAAGGGCGCCTTCGTCGTCGTACTCGGCGCCGACCGGCGTGAGAGCGGCACGCATTACACGCCCAAGAGCCTGACCGAGAAGATCGTAGCAGAAACGCTGACGCCGGTCGCCTACCGCGGCCCAGCCGAAGGCAAGGTGCCCAAGGAATGGGAGCTGAATAGCGCCGAGGAGCTGCTGGATCTGAAGGTCTGCGATCCCGCTATGGGGTCCGGAGCCTTCTTGGTTCAGGCGTGCCGATGGCTCTCGGATCGTCTGGTCGAGGCTTGGTCGGTGACGGAGGCCAGCGGCAAGCAGATCGACAGCGAAGGGCGGATCGTTGACGCCTCCTCCGGAGGCTTCGACCCCCTGTCACAGGACGTAGAGGAACGCGCCATCGTCGCCCGTCGCCTCGTGGCGGAACGGTGCCTCTACGGTGTGGACAAGAACCCGCTGGCCGTGGAGCTGGCCAAGCTCTCGCTCTGGCTGACCACCATGTCGAAAGGGCGGCCCTTCGGCTTCCTCGACCACAATCTGCGCAGCGGTGACAGTCTGCTCGGGATCCACGACCTTGATCAGTTGGTCGAGCTCGACATGAACCCCACGGGCAAGGCCCAAATGCGGTTGTTCGGCCGCACCATCCGATCAGCGGTCGACAAGGCGATTGAGCTTCGTGCGCGTCTTCGGGCGATTCCTATTCGCGACATTCACGACGTGGAAGCCATGGAAGCGCTCGACGAGCAGTCGCGTGGCGAAATGGCACTGCCGGTTCTCATCGCCGACAGCTTCGTCGGCATCATTCTGGCTGAGGACCGGGCCGGGGATAGGGCTGCACGTGTTGAAGCGCTTGCAGCATTGGCCGACGCGGCCACGAGTGGCGCCGACACTACGAAAGACCGGCTTCGACGCGATGCATCAACCGACCTGGGCAAAGACTCTCCTGATGGGACCACTCGGAACCCATTCCATTGGCCTCTAGAGTTCCCTGAAGTATTTGCGAGAAAGAACCGGGGTTTTGACGCCTTTGTGGGAAACCCACCCTTCATGGGAGGCAGACTATTAGGTCGCCGACTGGGCCTATCCTATCAAGAATACCTCAAATTCGTCCGAAACGGCGTCGTCGGCTCCCCCGATCTTTGCGCCTATTTCTTCTTGCGTGCGTTCAGTCTCATTGGAACAAGGGGCTACGTTGGCTTGCTTGCAACCAAATCGATCACAGAAACAGGCTCCCGAGTAGTTTGCCTCGACCAAATTATTGAGAAAGGCGGCGTGATCTATCGCGCGAACTCGAGATTTCCGTGGCCCGGCAATGCTGCCGTTGTCGTATCGATTGCGTGGATTGCACGCGACGAATGGAAGGATTCGAAAGTTCTCGATGACAGTGCGGTCCAAGCGATCAACGGCGCCTTGGAAGAGGACTTCCAGATAAAGCGGCCAGTGAAACTAAAAGCCTTGAAAGGCCTATTCTCGCAGGGACAAGACGTTATGGGTCGAGGCTTCGAGCTCACAGCCGAAGAGCGCGCCGAGATTATTTCTAAAGACCCGAAATGCGAAGAAGTTATATTTCCACTTTTTAATGGACAAGATCTCAACACAATGCCGAGGTTGATGCCTTATAGGTGGGTGATCTACTTCCGTGACTGGCCAGAAGACAAAGCTCGTCAGTATGAGCCGGCATTCCAGCGGGTTAAAGAGCTAGTCAAACCTTATAGGGACTCGTTAACTGGTCAGATCCACCAAGACTGCTTTTGGAAGCTTTGGGATCTAAGACCCGGCTTAATGCGGGAATTTTCCAAAAAACTAACGTATTGGCTATCGCCTCAGTCACAAAATACCTGTGCGTGAGTCGCGTACCAACATCAGCGGTTTACAATATGCAGGTCAAAGTTCTCTTCTTCGAAGGTTGGCGGGAGTTTTCTGTTCTCCAATCCACACTACACGATACTTGGGCGCGATGGCAGGGTGGAACTCTTGGCGCCTCAACTCTTCGCTATTCCACGTCAGCTATCCTCGAAACTTGGCCAATGCCGAGCGAGCAGGCAACGGACCAACTTGAGCTGATAGGGGAGCGGTACTTCCAAACGCGCCAACAGCTCATGCTTGAGCGCTCGGCTGGCCTCACCGAGATTTACAACCAATTCCACAATCAAGAAGATCGATCCGAGGACATGGAGCGTTTTCGGGAGTTGCACACGGAAATGGATATCGCCGTCCTAAATGCCTATGGATGGAACGATATTGATCTTGGGCACTCATTTCGAGAGGTTGATTATTTACCCGAGAACGATCGGGTCCGCTTTACCATTTCCAATGGTGCTCGCATGGAAGTTCTAAGGCGGCTCTCCGAACTTAATCACCAAAGATTTGAAGAAGAAGTCGAGCACGGTCTGCATGGCAGAAAAGCACCAGGGGACGTCAAAGCGCGAGCTCGTTCTAGAGAAAAATCTTCTCAGCAATCCTTCAATCTTGAGGGCGCGTCCGCACTTGCGCCAAAGGTTGCGGGAAATCCAAACGGCGCGACTGAGGCGATTAGGGCATTTCTTGAGACACGGCGAACTTGGCTGAGCAAGTCGGACATCCTCACCTATGTCGACATCCCCGATGGCCAGTGGAATGCCGCGATCAACGATCTCTTGGCTCGTGGCGCCGTCGAACGCCAGGGTGAACGCCGAGGCGCCCGTTACCGAATTGCTGAGAGTGATTGACCATGGCCGATCTGACCACGACTACCGAACCATCCTTCAGCGCCTGGATCGTTAAGCGGACATCCAACGCGCCCCGCTATTCCGTCTGTATCGACCTGGGGCCAACCGCTCACGGCGCGATCGAGGAAGGCCACTGGATCGTCGTTCTGGACGATAGCGGGAACGTCTCAGAGGTAGGGCGGATCCTCCGCATCCGCTCGGACCTCGACAACGCCACGATTTATTTCGACCATTGGCACGCCGCCGATCCATACGTACCACTCGCAAATCTAGGTTTGACCGCGCCGACCGGTCCCGCGGCGCGGCTGCCATGGGACGAATTCCTCCGGATCCTGCCGCTGCTCGGCGTTTCTGCCCCCGGCGCAGTGCCGCTGATCGAAGATGTCGTCTACACCCGCGACCTCCTGGAACTCGCCGTGCGCGACGATCTGCTCGGCCCCGCCGGCGGGCCCCACGAGCTGATCAAGGACATGAGCGTCCGCGATCGCTACCTGGTGGGTAAGCTGGCGCCGCGCCGGCCGGATGACGACCAGGCAGCACGGGTTGAACCGGCCTCGGCAGCCGAGGAGGCTGGCGACCTCGAGGATGAACGGACGGCGCCACTCCACGAGCCCGGCGCCGAGTTCGCCAGTGCATCGGGCCGGGTGGAGCCCGAGGACGACGCGCTCGACGAGATCGACACGACGAACAACCAGTCGCTGGTTCCCTCCAGCATGGGCCTCACCTTCTGCGTGGCGCCCGATGTCGGGAAGCTGGCCGTCGATGCACGGTGGGGACGGTACGAGCGGGTCCCGAACGATGAGCACGAGATCGTCAAGACGCGAAAGAATCGCCAGACCGGTCACCAGGAGGAGGTGAAGGTCAGGGTCTGGCAGCGCATCCCGTGTGGTGGCGTTGTCACGGTTCCGCTCGTCGACGGGCCGATCAAGCCGTCCACTCCCGATCCCGATCAACCGGACGTCCGCCTGCAGGGGGCGGTTCGGACGAACAACAAGGGGGAGCGCCTGGTCACTTTGTTCCTCGTCAACGGGCAGTTGGAACCCGAAGACAACAAGGACCGCGCCTGGCTGTTCCAGCCGGAGATCACCGTCGAGGCCCCCGAAGATCACGGGGACAAGTCGGTCTTTCGGCGTCGCCCCTCCAACGAAGTGGTCGTCGACGACCCGGAACGCGACCGTCTCGCGCTCATCTATCGCAACAGGCTGGAGTTCGCGGTCGGACACGGGGTGTCCGTTCACGCCGATACGACGCCCGAGGAGCCGACGAAGGCCCATCGCGTCAGAACGGAGATCATCCCGCGTTACGAAGTCGCCGTCACCGAAACGCCGGGCCTCGATCCTAGGGACCGCCCTGCCATGCGGCGCATGGTCGACGAGGGCTGGCTCGACATGACGCGGCTGGCGGAGATGGCGCCGGACGCGCTGCGCGACGCTCTTTCGTGCCTCGTCGACGATTACGCCGTTTGGATCGGCGAACAGAAAACCCGGTTGGGGTCGGAGATCACCGGCTTCGATGATCCGGGCAAGGACGTCATTCAGCGCTGCGAGGAGATCCTGCGCCGCCTCCGAGAGGGTATGGATACTCTCTTCGCCGATCCGAAAGCGCTGGAGGCGTTCCGCTTCGCCAACCGGTCCATGGCCATGCAGCGTGTCCGAAGCATCTACGCTCTGAAGCGCAGACGGAACGAAGCCGTCGACGTGACCACTTTGGACGTGCCGAAGAACAGATCGTGGCGCCCGTTCCAGCTGGCGTTCCTGCTCCTGTCGATCCCGTCGCTCGCCGAACCAACTCACCCGGACCGGACGAAGCCGGTCGAGGCGTTCGCCGATCTCCTCTGGTTCCCGACGGGTGGTGGCAAGACCGAGGCCTATCTCGGTGTGGCGGCCTTCGCCATGGCCATGCGCCGACTGAAGAATGATCTCGGCGGCCTCGACGCATCACGCGGTCTCGCCGTCATCATGCGCTACACACTGCGACTGCTGACTCTGCAGCAGTTCCAGAGGGCGACGACGCTGCTCTGCGCGATGGAGGTCATCCGTCGTGCAGACGACAAGACCTGGGGCAAGGAACCTTTCACGCTCGGTCTCTGGGTCGGCAATCGCGTGACACCGGGCACGACCGAAGCGTCTCACCAGGCTGTCGAGGCCATTCGAAACAACGATCGCAACAAGGCGGGCATCGCTTCGCCTGCACAACTGACCAGCTGCCCTTGGTGCGGTTCGGAGATCTCCGGTGGTCGCGACATCGAGGTCGACAGGATCGCCGGCCGAACGCTGATCCACTGCGGCGACAAGCTGGGCGGCTGCGATTTCTCGAAGGCGAAATCCACTGGACAGCCTCACCCGGGGCTTCCCGTGAAAGTCGTCGACGAGGAAATCTATCACCGCCCGCCGACGATGATGATCGCGACCGTGGACAAGTTCGCGATGATGGCGTGGCGTCCCGAGGTTCGGAACCTTTTCGGCCGCGTCGAGCAGGAATGCGGACGCCATGGTTTGCTCTGGCCGAGTCACGACTGCGGCACGGGGCACCGAGCGAGGGGGGCATATCCGGCCGCCAGTGTGAAGCCGGTCCGCGCAATTCGACCACCAGACTTGATCATCCAGGACGAGTTCCACCTCATCAGCGGTCCGTTGGGCACCATGGTGGGTCTTTACGAGACGGCCGTCGACGAGCTGAGCAGCTGGGCTCTGGGTGACAAGAAGGTTCGCCCCAAGGTCGTGGCTTCCACCGCGACCGTGCGGCGGGCCGATGACCAGGTGCGCAATGTGTTCATGCGCCGCATTTCCGTGTTTCCCCCTTCGGGCCTGGACGTCGAAGACAATTTCTTCTCAGTCCAGAGACCCATCCGCGAGAAACCCGGCCGACGGTACATGGGTATCTGCGCACCCGGCAGCTCTCGCCCTGCGGTGCTGATCAGGACCTACACGGCGTTCCTCACCGCCGCGCAGGCGCTGTTCGATCGGTTCGGCCCGGTGGCCGACCCCTATATGACCCTCGTCGGCTACTTCAACTCGCTGCGAGAACTCGGAGGGATGAAGCGTTTGGCGGAAGACGACGTCCAAACGCGTTCCTTCCGCGTCGAGATGAGCCTGGTGGACCGACCGGGGCTCTCCCAACGGCGCGTCGAGGAAATCAGCGAACTGACGTCGCGCGTCTCGAGTCAGGACATCCCGCGGTACCTCGATCAGCTCGAGGTTCCTTTCGATGGCACCTTCGACCCGGCATTAGGCAAATGGGTGACCAACAGGAAGCCCGGGGAGGCCCGCCCGATCGATGTCGTTCTTGCGACGAACATGCTGTCGGTCGGTGTCGACGTGAATCGTCTCGGGGTGATGGTCGTAAACGGTCAGCCGAAGGGAACGGCCGAATACATCCAGGCCACCAGCCGTGTGGGCCGCACGCCGCCGGGACTCGTCGCGACCGTGCTGACGTGGGCGCGGCCTCGCGACCTGTCGCACTACGAGACCTTCGAGCATTACCACGCGACCTTCTACCAGCACGTCGAGGCTCAATCCGTCACCCCGTTCTCGCCACGGGCGTTGGATCGAGGGCTCACCGGCGCGATGCTCTCCATCATGCGTCACACCTACGATCCCTTCGCGGCAAATGACGGCGCTGGTGCCATGACCAGTCCGAGCCGCAAAGAGATGTTGGATACGATAGGCGCCGTCGCCGCTCGCACCTGGGAAGTCACGGAAGACTCGGGGAAGAAGACCCTGACCGGAGCCGAGATGAAGAGCCGCGCTGACGATTGGGCCAATGAAGCGGGCGTAGGGGGCCGCACGCTCGTCTACCAGAAGCACGGCGCAGGACCCACTGCCTATCCGCTGCTTTCGGCGCCTGGCATCAAGCCTTGGACCGACTGGACGGTCCCGATGTCCATGCGCGAAGTCGAGCCTGGTGTCAGGCTCGTGATGGAGGACGACCGTTCGACGAGTGATCCGACTTGGAGACCGCGGGTGACGCAGCCCCAGGAGGATCAGCAATGAGCAGGACACCCGTAGGAGAAATTCGACCGAGCCAGTTGCTTTGGACCTACGGCCCGGGCGCCTTGATCGACCTCCCGAACATGTCGGTGGTCACGATGGGGATCGACCGCTGGGAAAAAGACAGGTGTCAGCCGATACAAGAGGCACGGTTGCTCGCCAACGTCCGGGGCGTGCTCGGACCCCAAGTCGAATCATTGCGTATGCCGCCCGTGGGCGAGAGGGAAATCGCAGACCCATTTTCGGCCGCCGCGCTGATCGGCGTGCCCGTCAAGCCCTTCCCGCGGTGGCTGCGCTGCGTGAAATGCGGCCTGCTATCACCCTATGATGCCGGCTTGTTCAAGCTGAAGGAAAACAGGTATCGCCCGGAGCTGACGCGTTTCGTCCATGAGGGCTGTCGCGGATCGAATAACGATCAAAGGGCCAGGGATGCCGATGCGGTTCCGGCGCGCTTTCTCATGGCGTGTCGGGCTGGCCACCTGGACGACTTTGCCTGGCACTGGTTCGTTCACGGCGGATCTAGCACCTGTCGTGCGACGCTGAGGTTCTTCGAGAGCGGCGCATCACTTCAAACCGAGAACCTGTGGGTCAAATGCGATGGCTGCGGCGCATCGAAGAACATGGCGCAGGCTTTTGGTCAGGCAGGTCGCGACAACCTTCCAGCCTGCCGAGGGCGACATCCACACGTGGATCGCTTCGAGGACGATTGCACCGAGGAACCTCGCGCAATTCTCCTCGGCGCAACCAATAGCTGGTTCCCGGTCACACTCTCGGTTCTCGCGATCCCACAGGTGGGAAGCCCTCTGGCGCAACTGGTCGCGGATGGCTGGACGTTCTTTGAAGACGTCACTTCGGCGGCCGAAGTGGCGTTCGTCGTCAAGACCCTGAAGAAGACGGCGCAGCTGCCTGGCATCGAGCAGTTCACTGACGAGCAGATTTGGTCCGCAATCGAAACCCATCGCAATGGCGGACCGGGCGTCGAACAGAGCGACCTCAAAGGGCCGGAATGGGATGTGCTTACGGCCGAGAACCCACCCACTGACTATCCGCATTTCATGAGCAAGAAGGTGGGCGTGCCCTCGGGCTTCGGTGCGGCGATCACACGCGTTCTGCTGCTGGAGCGGCTTCGTGAGGTGAACGCCCTCCTTGGATTCACACGAGTCGAGTCTCCTGACGAAGGCACGGGAGATGAGGCAGCCCCACGGGCCCCGCTCGCACGCGCAGCACCGAACTGGGTGCCGGCCACTCAAGTTCACGGTGAAGGAATTTTCGTTCGCTTCGATGCAGATGCATTGAAGGCTTGGGCGGATAAGGATCCGGTGAAGGCTCTCGACTCTCGGCTACGGCAGGGCCATCGCGGATGGCGGCAAAAGAGGAACCTGGACCCAAACCAAGGTTACCCGGGCGTTCGTTATGTCATGCTACACACGCTCGCGCACATGCTGATACGGGAACTGGCATTGGAGTGCGGCTACAACGCCGCGAGTATTCGGGAGCGTATATATGCAGACGTCGAGGACGGGAGGGATCAAGCCGGATTTCTCATCTACACAGCTGCAGCAGATTCCGATGGCACTCTGGGAGGTCTCGTAGAGCTAGGAAAGCCTGAAAATCTTGGGCGACTTCTGCGCCAAGCGCTGGATCGCGCCCACATATGTGCCTCCGATCCACTCTGCGCAGAACACGATCCGAGCAAGGACCAGTCACTTCACGGGGCAGCATGTCACGCCTGTTCATTCGTCTCGGAAACATCCTGTGAGCGGGGAAACCGCTATATCGATCGTTCCCTCGTGGTACCCACCCTCGAAAATCCCGATGCAGCATTCTTCGAGACCGTCTGATGGAAGCGATACTGATCGCGGCCACAGACCTCGTGGCCATGTTATCTCCGGCGAGGATCGAAGCGCTCGCCGCTCGTGTCCGCGGCTCGATGCCGGTCGAACGATACGGAAGCCTGCATCAGCTCGTGAGCACGCCGGCTGCTCGCGCAGCGCTTGATCGCTTGATCGCCGCCTGGAAACAGACGGAAATATCAGGCGATGTGCTGGCCGGTATCTTGGTCGGCGCAGCCTTCGCCCGCCAACAGGCGCAGCGCGAGAACAGCGTCGAACTAGTTTGGACGGGCCCGACGACACCATTCGTCGCCACCCGCCGCACGGAGCAGGTGCTCTTGGATCTCATCGGTCACGCGCGAAGTGACTTCTTTCTCGTTAGCTTTGTTGCATACGACGTCTCCTCGGTGGTCGATGCATTGAATGCTGCATGCGCTCGCGGCATCGACATCCGAATTCTGTTGGAGACCTCCACGAGCCATGGCGGGAGCTTGTCCGTCGATCCTATTGCTACAATGCGGCGCTGTGTTCCTTCGGCAGCGCTGTATGTCTGGACCGACCGACCGGCACCGTTCGCCGAAGGACGGGTTCACGCGAAAGTGGCCGTTGCCGACGGCAATTCAGCCTTCTTGACCAGCGCCAACCTGACTGGGCACGCGCTGGAGAAGAATATGGAGGCCGGCGTCGTGATCAGCGGTGGACACGTCCCCGCAGGACTGCGTGCCCATCTTCATGCTCTAATCGAGACGAAGGTCATTCGGAAAATCTAGAATCACACTCAGCAAATGCGCGCCTGGTCCCGCATAACGCTGTAGTCGGCGAGCATTTCGGCGAGAGCCGACCCCTCTGGCAGCAGATCGAGCTCGTCGGCTGCGCGTGCCTGGAACTCGCGGCTATACTCGACAACCGGTGGGCAGACGGTGGCCACGCGAGGGTCAGAAGCGACCGTCGCGCAGCCGGTCAGCGAGATCGTCACGATCGCGAGGGCGGCGAGCCGCCGCATCGAGCATCCGGCGATGGAGTCATTGGTCTTCTCCGAGGTTTCGAGGCGTTCCGCCAGCCGTCCCGCACGCTCGCCGGAGCGCCGGAGTGAGAGCGGGAACAGGAACACCGCGAGTGCGATGGCGCCGTAGCGCAGCGCCGCCCGCATCCATGGGGCGGAGGCGATCCCGTCAACGCCCGTGAGCGCCACGGCGATGCCCTCCGGCGCAGGGTGTCGAGATTAGGGTACGAGCGGCAGGATGACGGATCGGGTCTCGGCTAAGGCGAACCCCTGGTCGGATCGGGGGGCGTCTTCGACATCTCCTACCGCCGCTCACCCCACCTTCACGCCCCAGAAGGACGTGTGATCGGCAGCGAAATACCCATCCGCCATTCGGAATGCGCCCTGTAGCTCGACGGTGTCGCCTTGCTCAAGCGGCGCCATGGTCTGCAGCCACAGCGCCGTCGCCTCGGAGGCGTGCGCGCCGGATATCTCGCCGAACGATCCTCGGATCTCGGTCGAGCCGTTCAGCACCAGCCGCCCGCGCATGCGCGCCGTGGTGCTGGCATTGACCTTGTAGAGCAGTGTCGCGCCGAAGAGGTAGGTGCCGGCCACGGGTGCCACAAAGCGGTTGTTGCCGGCATCGAACGCGCCCTGGTCGTTGTAGTCGGTATTGTTGATTCCGATCTTCGTCCAGGTGTCGATGCCGACATAGTTGTCGTAGTTGGTATAGCCCTTGAAGCGCGGCAGCCTAGGCTGGTCGACGATGCCGGTGGCGTTGTCGACGATCAGCCCATTGAAGAAGGTGCTGCCGTCGGCCGAGACTGCGAGCCGGAACCTGTCCGAACCGAAGAGGCCCATCAACGCCTTGGTGACATAGGCGGTCTGGAGGGTAAGCCCGAGATCGCGGCCCGCAGCCTCCTTGTTCATGGTGTAGAACAGATCGCCGGTGCCACCCTCGGCCGCGGTCTTCGCCGTCCAGAGCGCGGCATTGAGCTTGGCTGAGAACGGATTGGCCGCATCGGCGGTCGTGCCGATGCCGAGCAGCGCCATGTTCTGCAACTCGCCGGGTGTCGCGCCGATCCAGACGGAGCCATCATAGACCAGCAGCAGGCCCTCGTCCTCGACCCATGCCCGCCAGCCGGTCCGTGGCGGAAGGCGAAGCCAGGCACCGTCGGTCCAGAGCGCGACGTTCAGATCCCAGCTCGCCCACGCCCCCGTGGCGCCCGACGCCACGATGTAGCGGTCACCATCAGCGGGGCTGCCGGGCGGGGCGGTCAGATCCCGATCGCGGACCGAGAGCTGGACGAGCCCGTCGAGCAGCCGCAGCGCCTCGTTGTGGGTGACATGCTTCTGGGCCTGCGCCGCGAGAATGTAGGGCAGCAGCAGATGGGTTGTGGCATCGGACATTGGAGTTCTCAGAAGCTGAGGGTGACAGTCTTGGGCGCGCCCCGCCCGATCAGAGCGGAGAGCTGGAAGATGCGGATATCGAGGCTGTTGCCGGGGCCGAGCAGAGCGCCCCAGTCGGCGGACTGATCGGCGGCGGTGTAGACCACGCTGGTCGTGGCCGTACTCAGCACCCGCTTGACCGCCGGGCCGTCGAGGATCTCGACTTCGTAGGCTTCGACCTCCTCGGCGACTGGCACCTCGCCGGTGCCCCAGTTGTCGGCCGCGAGCGCGCGGGATCGTCGTGCCCAGCGGATCGTCAGATCGCCCGGCGATCGGGGCCTGCGCCATGGCTGCTCGACATGGGCGACCGAGAACGGCCGGAGTCCCACGCCCTCGGGCGTGAAGCTCGTGGCAATATAGGTTTCGTCGCTGACCGGACGGCTTGCAGGGCCGATGCGCCAGTTCCAGGGAAGCCCGAGATCGGCTTCGGCGATCGGCAGCGATGCGAGGCTCTCGTCCACCACCACCACCCGCGCGCCACCGGGCGCCGGATTGCCCATGGCGCCTTCCGTTCCGCGCTGCCCGCGCAGGAGCCGGGTCAGACGATAGCGCCCCGGTGCGATTAGTTCGGCCGCCCCCGCCTGCACGACTTCCCAGATGCCTGGTGTGCTCTCGACGGCGAGAGCATTGGCGCCGCCGAACAGCGCCAGATCCGTGACGCTCTCCAGCGTGCCCGAAAGCAGGTCTACCACCAGCACGTTGCCGAGATCGAAGCGTGAGGTCGGTCCCGGCCAGAAATCCGAAACCAGGACGCCGATCCGTGCCCGACCGCCGAAGGTGGTCAGCAGCTCGAAGCCATCGGACGAGCCGCTGCGGAACACCGCCATCTCGCCGGGCCATGGAACGGCATGGGCTGCGACGAAGGGGCGATGAGCAGGCTGATCCTCACTCAGTTGCGGCAGGTCCATCAATATCGCGTCGGGCGCGCCGAATACGACCGGGCGCGTCAGCGAGGCGGCACGCGGATCGCCCGGCGGCAGATCGTAGGTCGCGCGGTCCTGGCGGATCGCCTCCACTCTGCGCGCCTCGGCATCTGCGACGGAGACGAGACGGAACTCGATCTCCCGCCCGTCATGGGCGAGCCGGATCACGTCGGCGGGATCGAGAGCCAGCCGCGAGGGTGGAAGGCGGAAGGCTGCGCTTTCGCGCCCGGTCCAGGCCTCGAGCAGGGCACGACGGCAACGCCGTTCCGCCTCTTCCGGCGGAACCGCCATCGGGAAACTCTCGGAGGCGATCCGCGTCGTGTCCACGGTGATGCGCCGCGCCTCCACGAGGGCCGCGTCGTAGTCCTCGTCGGCGCGGGCGACCTGCCACTTCAGCGCCTGCGGTAGCTCGGTTTCCTGGCTGCGGGTCAGTTCCAGCACGTCACCCTCGCGGGTAGCTACGAGGTGATCGGGGTCGATGGTCAAGACCGACGCCCGGCCACGCATCACGAAACGAATGATCCCTTCGGTCTCCACGGCGTCGAAACCAAAATGCCGCGACAGCGTGGTGATGGAGGCGCGTGGGCTTTCCAGTGCGCCGATGACATATCCCTCGACCGCGCCCCAGAGCCCGGAGACATCAATCCGATCCTCGGGCATGCCTGCCCGCAGGCAGAGGTGCCGCACGAGGGCGGCCAGCGAGACCGCGCCAAGGCGTCCGGTCAGCCAGTGGCCGAGCCGCCAGTTCGGACCGTCGGTCCAGATGCCGGTCAGTTCCGGGAAGAACGGATAGGGCCGTGCATCCCAGGTCCAGGCAGCGCATTCAGGGATATGAACCATCCGGCCGCCATAGACTGGGGACACCGGATTGTTCGCAGCCTCGCCCCACCAGAGATAGCTCGCCTCGAGGTAGGCGCGCTGGATCGCATCGTCGCGCCAGCCCCGCGAGAAATGTGGCGTGAAGCTCTCGGAGGACTTCGGATCGAAGAAGACGTTGGGCTGGTTGGTGCCACGATCGATGGCGGGGCAGCCGAGTTCGGTGAACCGGATCGGCTTCGACTGCGGGACCCATGCCGTCGGCGTCGCGCTCTCCACCCCGCCCGGGCGGTTGTAATGCTGGTTCGACCACCAGGCGCGCAGATCCTTGTAGCGGAAGACCCACGGCTTTCCCGCTGCACCATCGGTGATCGGCGTTCGCACCTGAGCCGACCGATCGGCGGCGCTGGCGTAGAACCAGTCGAAGCCTTCGCCACCCGCGATGTTCGCCTGCAGATACGCCCGATCGTAGATCGCGGGCCAGCTATCGGCGGCGTCGAGATGGTCGAACCCGTCCCGCCAGTCCGACAGCGGCATGTAGTTGTCGATCCCGACAAAATCGATCTCCGGATCGGCCCAGAGCGGATCGAGGTGGAAGAACACGTCGCCGCTGCCATCGCTCGGCTGGTGCCCGAAATATTCCGACCAGTCGGCAGCGTAGCCGATCTTCGTTCCAGTGCCCAGAATGGACCGGACATCAGCTGCCAGATCCCGATAGGCCTGCACGGCCGGATAGGTGGATACGCCTGAGCGGATGGTGGTGAGCCCCGGCATTTCCGAGCCGATCAGGAAGGCATCGACCCCGCCTGCCGCTGCACAAAGATGCGCGTAATGCAGGATCATGCGGCGGAAGCCCCACTCGCCGGCCGGACCGTTCCACGAAACATTCGTGCCCGATACGACGAAATGCGACGGCTGCGCGTTGCCGAAGAAGGCGTTGACCTGAGCGGCGGCGGCGGCCGTCTTGTCCACGGTTCCAGAAAAGCCCGCCGCGGGGGAACAGGTGATTCGCCCCCGCCAGGGGAATGTGGGCTGCCCCGTCTCCGCAGCATTGTCGGAATACGGGTTCGGCAGCGCGTTGCCGGGCGGCACGTCCATGAGAATGAACGGATAGAAGGTGACGCGCAGCCCGCGCGCCTTCATCTCCCGGATGGCCTGCACGACGGCGAAGTCGGACGGCGTGCCGCCATAGACCGGGCGATCCTGATCGTCGCGGCTGACGAGGAAGGCATTGGCGCGGCTGACGCCGTTGACCGACCAGGACAGAGGCGTGGTCGACTTGGCGGACACTTCGACGCCGGGCCGCACCTTGCAGGATCCCGCGCGCAGATCGTCGCCGAACCAGGCGACGACGAGGCTCACGCTCTCGACCGCCGGGACCATGGCCTGCAGCCGGTCGAGCGCCACCACGATGTCGGTGGCATCCGGCAGCGCGTTCAGGTTTTCGGGTTGTGTCGCACCGCCTGCGGATTTGCAGATGGCCTGCGTGGCATAGGTGAACTCACCCGAGGCCGGGATTATGGTGACGGCGCGGGTCAGTCCTTCGGCCGTGTCGGGATCGGCGAGCGGCCGGAACACCTCGAAGGAAAGCTGCGGCAGGCGGTTGCCGTAGCTGGAGAGCGGCAGTTCCTCGAAGACGACATAGGCCGTGCCGCGATAGGCGGGCGTGCTCAAAGCGCCCATCTTCGCCGCGATGAAGGGATCGGCAGTCTGCACCTCGTCGCCCGGATACCAGCGCCAGGTGACCCCGGAGAGGTCCATCGGCTTGCCGTCGGCCCAGATGCGGCCGATGCCGGTGATCGGCCCGTCGCAGAGCGCGACCGCGAAGCTCGCATAGTAGAGATATTCCGTGGTCCTGACCTTGCCGCCGCCGCCACCCTTGCCGCCGCCTTGCGTGGTGGTCCTGGTCTCCTCGCGGAAATCGGTCGCCCAGATGATGTTGCCGCCCATGCGCATGCGGCCATAGAGGCGCGGGATGACGGCGCCCTCCGTCGAGGAGGTGATGCGCAGCGTGTCGAGACGCGCGCCCTCGATACGCTGGGTGGGCGCGAGCGACGAAATGATCCAGCTGTCGACGACCGAACCGATGCTGGAGCCGATGAAGCCGCCGATGGTCGCGGCGCTGACACCGAGGATCGCACCGCCGATGGAACCGCCGATGGCGGCGCCGGCGACGCCGAGCACGAGAGTGGCCACTGTCAGGACTTCCTTTTGCGCCGCGCCTGCTTGCGTACGGAGGCGGACGGACGGGGAAACAGGAAAGCGAAGGCGATGCGCCGCCGCCAGACGGAGGAGAGCGGCTCCTCGATGACGCCGAGCCGCTCATAGGCGTGGATGAAGCTGCCGGGGTCGGTGATGATCCCGGCATGCTTGGCGATGGCGCGGGGCTTCATGCGGAAGAGGACCAGCGCGCCGGCTGCGGCCGCCGCAGGGTCCACTTCGATCATCATGCGCCGTACGCCTTCGGCCAGCACCTCGCGCGGGCCGGTTTCGCCCCAGTCGCGGCTGTAGGGCGGGATCGGGAACGGCTCGGGGCCGACCACCTCGCGCCAGACGCCACGGGCGAGCCCGAGGCAGTCGCAGCCCACGCGGCGCAGGCTGGCCTGGTCGTGATAGGGCGTGCCGAGCCAGGACCGCGCCGCCGCGATCACTGCGTTCGGATCGGCGGCTCTCACAGCACGCTCCCGTCGTGCCCGCCGTCCTTCGTCGCGTAACGGAGAACGGCATCCTGGCCGGGGATATGCGGGAAGCCCCGGAAGTTGGCGACATTGGCGAACTTCGTGCCACAGGTCTCAATGCGCTTGTCGCAGCCCGCGCGAACGACGAAACCGTCACCCCCGGTGATGGACCGCACCGGCGCTTCGAGCAGCGTCAGCACGGCGACGCCGTCGGTCAGGTCATGCGCGACGATCTCTGCCCGCCGCCCGGCATTGGCGCCGCTGGTCCATTCGACCGTGCCGAAGGTGAACCAGCCCGCGGCAAAGCCGCCGAGGCCGGAAGCCGTGAACGTCCGGTCACGCAGGAGGTCGATGACGGAGCCCGTTCCCCTGAAGGCCGATGCGTCCAGATCGACACTGCAGCGGGCATCGCCGAGCGCAGCGTCGCAAGTGGCCTGGAACGTCCGGCCGACCGTCTGTCCAAGGACATGCGCGAGCGAACGGACCTCCGCCACGAAGGCCAGCCGTCCGCGCCGGATCTGGCCGATGGCGCCGCGACGCATCAGCACGCGCTGCGCCGGATCGTTCCAGTTCACCCGCCACACCTCGACTTCGGCATTGTCCCAGCGGCCGTCGAGAATGTCGGTCTCGGTGATCCGGTCGGAGGTCAGCACGCCCTCGGCATCCTGCGCGTCGACGGAGAGATCGGATCCCGAACGGACCTCCGATGCCGTCAGCCCGCTCTCAGGCTCGAAATCGGTGTTGTCGAAGCTGAGCGTCCGGTCGTGGTCGGTGAAGCCAAAGGTTGCGCCATCCGCGCGCACGATCCGCCAGCACCAGGCAAGCGTCGTCGTGCCTTCGTCGAGATGGGCCTGAAACGCGGGCGAGAGAGACTTCACTTCCGCCCCCAGCCGCGCAGGAGCGCCACGGATGCCAGAAGCGAAGACACCACGCCACCAGTCGCACCGGTCAGGGCATAGAGATTGAAGGGCCGGATATCGAGGGTGCCGGTGGCGAGGTCGAAATCCGCCAGCCCGGCCATGGCGAGGCCGGAAGCGGCAAGGCAGGCCAGATAGACGAGGCCGCGGGCAAGGTTCCAGTTCATGGACGTCCTCTGATCAGAGTGGCGAGGAATGCAGTGAGGCGAGACAGCAGCGTGGGCACCGCTGGCACGGCCGGGACCGGCGTGAGGGGAACAGCCGTCGGACTCGGAGCCGCCTCCGGGCGCAGCAGCGCCAGTGCCTCGTCCTCGGTCAGCCGTCGGATGGGTCGCGAGAAATCGACCCGGCCATTGCGGTCGACCGCCCAGACCGGGATGGTCCCGGTGGGGTAACGGCCATGGCGGAAGAGGTCGCGCTCGGCCTCGCGCCGGGGGCGGATCGCGACGGGTTTGAGCCAGCCCGTGAAGGCCTCGGCCGCCGCCACGCGGTTGCCCGCGTTCAGGTGCCGCGTCAGCGCGGCTCTCGCGATGCCGCCGGTGTTGTAGTGGAAGCTGACCAGCGCATCGAATTCGTGCGGCTCGAGCGGCATGGTCACGGCACGTCGCACCGCCGCCTCATAGGCCGCCAG
This sequence comes from Chelatococcus sambhunathii, assembly GCF_001418005.1. Lineage (GTDB taxonomy): Bacteria > Pseudomonadota > Alphaproteobacteria > Rhizobiales > Beijerinckiaceae > Chelatococcus_A > Chelatococcus_A sambhunathii. Next base: position 20,682 of record NZ_LIOL01000012.1, read on the forward strand.
ATCAGTCCGGAATACCCTGAACGCTTCCCGGATACCGGCATCAAGATCGGCGGGCATGCCACGAGGCATCCGAGCCGGATCGGGAGACCCGGCTGCGGCGGTGTGGCCGATACCGAAAGTCCAGACCTGTTTCACATCGAGATAGGGTCCGGGCACGATGCCTTCGTGCCGGACGAGGGCCAGCAGGCCCCGTTCGGTCGTGTGCATGGGATCACCCCAGAAGCGATAGGGTCAGAATGAGAGCTGCAACGGCGATGCCGATGCGCAGGCGGTGGGCGAAAGCCTGACGCGGGGCGATGGGGTCGCAGCGAATGAAGCGCGCGAGGCGGAGAAGCTCATTCATCGCCGTCGCCTTTCTTCGCCCCACGTAGCCGGGCGAGGACGAGTTCGATGAAGGCGGGGCCAAAGACGCCGACGAGATAGGCCGCCGAACCTGCTGCGCCCCCGGCTGGGATCGCTTCTGGCGGCAAGCCAAGCCAGCTGGTGACGAGCGCCATGGAAAGGCTGCCCATCCCTGCCGCGATCAACCCGCCGAGCAGGATGTGCCGCAGCGCATCGCGCAGGCGCATCCTCGTGGTCAGCGCGTTGGTCGCCCCGCCGAGCGCGCCCCAGGCGGCCAGGATCACCGCCGTCGATGTTGCGAGCTCCTTCAGCACCGCGGCGAGGAACCCGGTCTCGTCGTTCATCTGCGGATCTCCAGCAGCGGGATGGAAGTGATCGAGCCGAGGCGTTCGAGATCGAGGGTGACGTCGAGCGCATCGGTGTCGAAGCGGACGGGCACGTCGAACGCGAAGCCCGCCGTGACGGCGACGCCTGCACCGGGTGCGGAGCCGAAGGTGATGAGGCCGGTCGTGGTATCGACCGACCAGCCCGACATCTGTTCGACGCCCGCGAGTGCAACGCGCACGCTGCCCGCGACCGGCTTGGCAATGCTGCGCGTCCAGGACTGCGCGCCGGAGGAGTAGCGCTTCACCAGCTGGAACTGCGTCGTCGTGCCGTCGCCGGTGCCGATCACCTGATCGGTTGCGCCCGGCACCTGCGATGGCAGGCAGGACTTGAAGTCGGCCCAGTCCTTGAAGCGGAAGCCGTGAAGGCGGCCGTTTCGCGCCTCGAAGAAGGCGACGACCGCTGCCAGATCATCGGCTCGGCGGATACCATAGGCGACATCATACCGCCGCCGGCTGTTCGCCCAGCTGGCATTGCGTTCCTCGTCGCCTGAGGCCAGCTCCACGATCTGGGTGCGTCGCTCCGGTCCGCCGCGCGCACCACGGCTGATGTCGTCCGGGAACCGGACCTCTTGGAAAGCCATGACGAGTCCTCACATGCCCCTTCGGCCGAGCGAGACCGCGCGGGCGATATCGGCCGCGATCTGCGTGCGGGACTGCCGGAAGCTCTCGGCATCGCGGGCATTGATCGTGACATTGACGGTCTGCGCGGCGGTGGGGCCGTAACCTGCTGCCTCTCGCCGCGAGAGCACCCGCTCGCCACGTTGCAGGATCGCAGGCACTTCGTCGGGCCTGAGCCCCGCCCAGCCCCCGGAATGCATGCGCGGGGCATTGGCGAAGGCGTGCGCGGGCACGATGCGGCCCGGTCCCGCAGAACCGACCATGCCGCCGGCGTGCAGGATGTTGGCGAAGATCCCGCCGCCGAGATTGCCCAAAACACCGGAAAGCACGCCTGCCAGCGGGCCGAGGATGAAACGCCGCGCAGCGAGCTTCGCCAGATCGGCGATCAGCGAGGTGACCAGGTCGCCGAACTTCAGCTTGCCGGTCTTCACGAACTCGCCGATCGCGTTCTCGGCGCTGCGGAACGCTCCGACCAGGGCGTTGCCGATGTCGCCGCCGATCTCGCGCGCCTTCGTGGCATAGTCGGCCAGGGTCTGGCTCACTGCCGCCCATCCGGTCGCGGCAGCCTCGGCCCCAGCCTTCGTCTGCTCGCCGGCACTGCGCCCGGCGGCTCCGGCACGACCGGCAGCGGTCGTGGCATCGTTCAGAGCCGCCGTCACCCGGTCCGCCGATGTGGCGGCCTCGTCCAGCGGGTTCTCGGCGTCCCCGCCGCTCAGTGCATCGCGCAGCGCCTGCATAGCCGCGCCCACACCATCGAAGGCTCCGGCCCTGGTCTCGGCCGCGCGCCGGCGGTAGCGGTCGGCCATCGCGCCGGCATTGCTGGCGGCGTGATCGAGCATCGAGGCATAAGACTGCGCCCCGAACCAGTCGATCCGCGCGTCGGCACCGATCGTCTCGGCGACCGCATTGAATGTCGGTCCGATGGTGCCAAGGAAATCTGCCCATTTGTTCGACAGGAAGGCCATCAGCCGCAGCCAGATCGCCTCGATATCGGCGCGCAGGGCGCGGAAGTCGTCCACGAAAGAGCCGAGCGTGGCCTTGATCCCGTCCCAGACGGCGCGCGCAACATTGCCCATCAACTCGAGCGCCGAACCGAAGCCGCCCGCGCCCTTCACGAGCTGCCCGAACCAGTAGATCAGCTCGCCCGCACCGACGATCAGCGCGCCGATCCCGGTGCGGATGATCGCGCCGCGCAGCAGCGTCAGCGCACCCGACAGGCTGAAGGTCGCGACACGGGCAGCAACGAACGCCGCGACCCAGCGTCCGGCCATGAAGCCGGCGAAGGCGATGCCGATGGCCGCGAGCCTCTCGAGGTTGTCGGCAAGAAGGATCAGCCCTTCGGCCACCGTCGAGGTAGCGCCCGCCATCTGATCCCAGGTCCCGACCAGTTGCAGGGCGGCGTTGCCGATCAGGGTGAAGGCATCGCCGATGGTGGCCGGCATGCTGTCGGCTTCCTCGCGCAGCAGCTCGAGATTGCCGATCAGAGCCGTGCGGATGACATCGCCGGTAATCGCCCCCTGCTGACCGAGGGTGCGCAGGCCCGAGACGGTGGTGCCAAGCTCGGACGCCAGCAGTTCCGCGAGCCGCCCGCCGCTCTGGATCACGGTATTGAGGTTGTCGCCGCTCAGGGTGCCGAGGGCCATGGCCTTCGAGAGTGCGTTCTGCACCGAAGCGGCGCGTTCGGCCCGCGCGCCCGAAACCACCATGGCGTTGTTTAGCGCCTCGGTGAAATCGAGGCTTTCCGCCGTCGTCAGCCCCAGTTCGCGCAGCGCCGTGGCGTTGGCGAGCCAGGATTCGGTGGTCTGCCCGAGGCTCGAATAGGTCCGGCGCGCCATGGCAGCGAGCCGGTCCATGACGGCTGCGCCCGCTTCCTGCGAGCCGGTGGCCAGATCGACCCGCGAGCGCAGGTCGGTCCAGGTATCGGCATAGGCGACGAGCTGGCGGGTGCTGATCGCCGCACCAAGAATGCCCACGACCCGGCGCACCACCGCGCCGGTGACATCGGCCTGCCGCTCGATCCGCCTGAAGTTGCTCTCGCCCGCGTCGCCCACGCCCTGGAACTCGGCCTTCACCTGCCGACCGCCCTCGGCGACGAGGCGGACGGAGACGCGTTTCTGGGCCATGGCTCATTGTTCCTGACGCGCGGGACGAGGCTTGTGGGCCGGGCTCATCGCTCCGGCCCCGGCGCCGACCGGGCACCGGACGCCATCTGTTCGTTGAGCTTGCGGACCATCACGGCCTCGATGTCGGGCAGGCATTCGGCAGCGATCAGCGGATCGACCCCGAGCGCCCGCGCGATAGTGAGTGCCGCCCCCATGTCCCAGCCGAGCACCGTGGCGCCGCCCATGCCGGTTGCGATGCGAAGCTGCCCGGTCAGGCGCTGCGCCAGATCCCAGACCTGCCAGCCCTCCGGCGTCAGCGGCCGGTTCGCGCGGCCCGGGCAGTCCGGGCACGGGCCTTGGCAGGCTTCGCAGTAGCGGTCGCCCCCGCCGAAGTGCCATTCGGCGAGGGTGCGGAGGCGTTTTTTTTCCGCGTCCAGCATCAGATGCGGCGTGAGGCAGCGGGTCTGGAACGCCTCGAATACCGGCCAGATGTCCAGCAGGGCGTCGATCCCTTCCGGGGTGACGGGAACGGGATTGCCGTCGGCATCGCCGACACCCTCCCAGCCGGTGACCACGCGGCGGGCGACCGCCTTCGCCATGACCAGCGCCTGCTCCTCTTTGCTCGCCCCTTCGGGCAGCGCCTCGACAACTGGGTCGTTGCGCGCGGCGACCATGATCGCGGTTGTGACGGGCAGGACGTGCAGGCGCAGGCCGGGGCCCAGATCGAGCCATTTCGGCCCGCTGGAAAGGTCGAGACGGATCATGGTCAGTAGCTTTCGATGTCGTTGACGAGAACGGCGGTGCACATCCGTCCCAGCGCGGCGTCGCGGGCGGCCTGCCAGTCGAAGCTGGCCTGCACGCCCTGCGGTCCGGAAATCTCGATGCGCGGGCGGGGCAGATAGACGGCGTGGACGGTGAAGGTGAAGCTCTGGCCTGAGGTCAGGCCGTAGGCGAATTCCAGTTCGCAAGGGGCGCCGCTGATCGCCTGGCTGACGAGCGTACTGTCGGCGAAGCGGACCTCGGTGCGGCCGGTGAGCGCGGCGATCGAGGGATCGGCGCCGTCGATCATGCCGTCGGCGCGGATGGTCTCGATCCGGTCGAGGTTATTGGCATAGGTGATCTCGGTCGAGATCACGTTGCCGAGCGCCGTGCCGTTACGCTTGATCGAGCCGTTGAAATGCCCGAAGCGGATCAGGTCGAGCTCCGTCGGTGTTCCCGCGCCACTGGTCGTGGCCACCGTCTCGCCCTGCGCCACCAGCCGCGCGGTGGCGGTGAGCAGGCCCGAACGCTGCATCTGCCAGCTGAGCTGGTCCAGCACCACGCCGGAATACATGGCGTAGCGCGGCACCTCGGGCATGGCGGTTTCGATCGCCATGCTGGGCAGCGTCCAGCTGCCGGACTGGAACGTATGGGTATATGGACCGGGCGAGCTTCCGGTGGTGGTCGGCGCGCCGAAGGCCGCCTTCAGCCAGAAGCCGAACGCCTCGGCGTCGATCGGCACCACCACATCGCCATCGGCGGTTACCGCGTCCTTGATGGGCGCGAGAGGATCGCGGCCGTAGCCCAGAAGCTCCGAGTTCAGGAGCGGCTGTTCCGCCCCGAGCGTGGCGCTGGCAAAGGGCATCCTCGTATAGCCGCTGCCGGGCGGCGTGCCATAGGTCGTCTCGAACGCGAGCGCCATCCGCGCCCGCGCCCCTTGGGCGCGTGCCATGTCGGTCTCCTTGTCGAAGGGGTTCAGCCGAGCGGGTCGGCCGTGGAATAATGCAGCACCACCGGAATGACGGCCGCCTTCAGGTTGGCCGCGCCGTCCACCGGCAGATCGACGGGCTGCGGGGCCTCTGCCTCGACCCAGTCGCAGAGACCGCCGAGCGTACGGTCCGCGGCGAGCGCCGCGCCGATGCTGGCGCAGAGCGTGTCGAAACCCGTGTCCCGGCTCGCGCCCTGCACCACGGCTTCGATCTCTGCACGGTGCTGGTAGTGATAGCGCAGGGGTGACAGCGTCACCTCGGGCTCGCCAGGTTCGCCGTCGCGCAGGATCAGCAGCCCGGCTGCCGGCACACGTTCGGGCAGCACCTCGCCGCGGAGGGCGGTGGCGGGCAACGCCGAAAGCCGCGCGTGCAGCGCGGCGAGGACGGTTTCGCGGGTGGTGGGCATGGCGATCCCGGTTTCCGGGACCGGCCCGGCTTCAGTGATCCCTGTCGGGTTTCGGATCCGTGAGGGCGGCCAGCCGTCGCGGCAGGTCCGAGCGAGCATGCAGGAAATCGACGATGATCACCTGCTCGGCGTCCTCGACGAAGATGACGAAATGCTGGCCGCAGCGCGCGAAGCGCAGATCCTCGGGCAGCTCCGGGTCGATGATCCGGCGGCAGTCCTGCGACATGGCCGTACCGGCCGCGATCTCCGTGCAGCGGGCGATCAGGTCCTCCTCATAGGCCGCTGCCTGTCGAGGGCCGAAGGTCCTGAGGGTCCAGTTCGCGATGTCGACGAGTGAGGTTTCAGCCTGCCGCGTCAGGCGCCATGGCTTCGGCATCAGGACGATTGGCGCGCCGAGGCAAAGGCGCGCCGGATCGCATCTTCACCGCTCCCCTCGGCCAGATCACCGCGCCGGGCCTGTTCCAGCCCGGTCGTCAGCCGGTCGCGCAACGCGCCAAGCTCGGCTTCCTCGCGTTCGAGCAGCCGCAGGCCGGCCCGCAGGGCTTCCGAGGCATTCTGATAGCGCCCGGAGGCGACCAGGCGGTCGACCAGAGCGGATTGGGTTTCGGTTAGAACGACGTTTCGGGTGGCCATCCACGGTCTCCATCAAGGATGTTGGCAATATATGCCAATAGTCCCTGAATGTCGACCTCCTGCTGTCAGGAGCCGGGCTCCACCCAGTTTGCCACGATCAGCCCCGGCACCGCATCACGCACCCGCTCCGCATCCCGCTCGAGGTCCAGCCGCTTCGGCAGTCTCACCTGCGGGACCAGCAGGAAGATCGGAACGGTGGTCAGCCCCCGGCCGGTCTTCGACCGTGATGCCACGGCACGGCCCTTCTTGTTCAGTCGCCCCTCGGCGACCAGCAGGCTCGGACCCATCCGGCGATAGACGAAGCGCAGGCGCAAGCCGGTGCGACGTTCCCATTCATCGGGAGTGATCCGCCCGCCGCGCAGGGACTTGCCCGCCGCAGGCGTCGGGATCGCCAGCCAGAACCCGTTCTTCGAGCGGATCAGCGGGCCGGTGTCGTGCGCGCCGACGATCACCGGCGCCTTCGACCAGACCAGTGCCGCCGCATTGAGGCTGGTCCTGCCTTTCGGGAACTGCTCCGACCGGATGGTGCGGGCAAGCCGTGCTCCGAGACCCGCGCCGGTGATCTGCGCGCGCCAGGCGGTCTTGAGGCCGGTCCCGGCGTCGCGCATCGCCGTGGTGACGGCCTTCTCCCCGGCCTTCACCTCTGCTTCCATCAGGCGGACGATATCGCCGACGATGTTGACGCCGAACCTCATGCGGGCCTCAGGTCCACTGTCCAGACGAGCCGCTCGCGGTCGCGGACGGGTTCACCCTGAATGAGGAAGGTATCGCCACCAATCTCGATGCGATCGCCAGGCCGGGGCTCGGCTACTTCCGTCACGCGCAGGTCGACCCGCGTCGTTTCCGACCAGAGCCGCGCATCACCGAAGTCGGTAATCGTATCGGCCCGTCGGGCGACGATGCGCACCGGAACGGGCACGCCGCCGTCAACGATGTAGACAGCATCCCGACCGATGTTCGGATCGGCAAAGAGCGCACCGACGGCGGCGGCGAAGGCGCTCATCAGAAGCTCGCGTTCAGCCGTACCCGGCCGATGGTGTCGTCGGCGCCGCTCGCCACCGCCTCGACAGCCACGCCGATGAGGGTGTTGTCGGTCGCGACCGTGGTGCAGCGCTTGTTGGTGTCGTCCCAATAGACCTTGGCGCCGACGGTCCAAGCCTGGGAGCCGACCTTTGTGATGTCGAAGATGCCGACGAGCGCGGTCTCGACGGGCTCGCCGAGGGCGGCCGCTCCCGCGGCGATGCCGAAGATGGAGCCGACGAGCAGGCCATCGCCAGAGGCGACGGCATAGGGCGCGGTCAGGGTGATGGTGTTGCCGGGCTGGACGTAGTTTTTCATCGCGAGGGTCCTTTCGGAAATGCGAAGGGCGGCCCGTCAGGACCGCCCGGATGTCAGGGTTCGGGATGGCGCGCGCGTTACGCGCCCGGGTTCTTGTAGAGGCCACGCCAGTCGATGGCCTTGGCGCCGAAGTCGAGGCGGCACTTGATCTCGACACCGTCGACATCGAAGCCGTTGCGCGTCTCGATGTAGGCGCCCTGCTGACCCTCGAGATAGGCGTATTCGATGGTGTCGATCTGGTTCGGGCTCGCCGCCAGATACCAGGCGGTTTCGCTGGCGGCATCGAGCCGGGGCTCGCTGATCGGTGCCAGCGTGCGGATCGACTGCGGCACGACGTTCCCGCTCTGGGCGGGCACGAGGTTCTGGGCGACCAGTTGCTCGGCCTTCAGTTCCAGCGCTGCGGGCACGATCAGGAAGGCGGGGCGGATGTTCAGCACCGTCTTCTTGTCGAGGCCAGTCTGCTTGGCCATCGCCGCGCGAGCTGCACCGACGCTGCTCACATCCAGCGCCGCACCGGTGCCTGCGAGGTTCTTGTGGTTGGCGTGGAACAGCGCCGTGCCATCGGCCATCGCCGGGTTCGCGGTAATGATCCCCCAGACGACATCGCTTTCCAGCTGGGCGATGGAGTTGCCGTACATCGCCGGGATGCGCGTGAAAGCGTCGAGATCGTCGTTGATCAGCGTCTGGCGGGTGATCGCGACCACCCGGCCATAGGTCTTGACCTTGTAGCTCTCTTTGCTCTCGCCCAGCGTCCCGCGCTTGAACTCGCCGCTCTCGCCGACTTCCAGCAGTTGCGGCGCTTCACCGAGCTGCACCCGGTGCATCGCCTTGAAGTCGGTCGCCAGCACCTGGCGGCAGAAGAGCGAGAAGGTCCGGGGATAGGCCTCGTAGGCCTGCCGCAGGGTCTTGTTGGTGACGGCGGCGAGGATCTCGGGGAAGTCCGAGGTCGAATGCAGGGCGCGGGTCGCAACCTCGTCGCGCGACAGGCCGCGGGTATTGACTCCGACATTGCCGAGGCTTTCGCGGGCGAGTTCCAAGAGCGTCATGCCGCGATACTGACGCGCTGCGTCCTCCAGTGGGAAGAGCGTCGGGCTGTAGCGGTGCAGCAGCGCGTTCGCCACCGCGTCGCGGCGGGTGATGCGCTCGTCGCGCCCGCCGAGCGGGACCGACACCTGGCCGAAGGTCCGGGTTTCGTCCGACTTCGCGACGACCTGATCGAGGATCAGGCGGCGAGCTTCGTCGACACCGACACCGCGCTTCACCAGATCCTCGGCGAAGCTGCGCTCGAGGTTCAAACGGCCCGCCAGATCGTAGATGGTCGAGACGCGGTCGCGCTCCGCCTCGCGGGCGTGGGTCGCGACAGCCTCGGTGTCGGGCGCTTCCGGTTTCGCTGGCGCGGACCTTTGGTTCGAGGGCCCGGGCTGGCTGCGCGTGTCGGTGGCATGGGCCTGCGCCTCGGCCGCGCCGGTCTTTTCGTCGGTCATGGTGGTCTCCTCGGTCGCTGCCGTTTCGCTTGTCGGGTCGGCCACGACCTCTTCAGTCGGGGCCGGAGTCTGGGTCTTCTCCGTCATCGGGGATGCTCCTTGCTCAGTGGGCGCGTCCCGGCGATGGAGGACGCAATCGTGGTGTTCGCCCTTGGCGCGGAAGCCCGCGGCAGGATCGGCGCCGACCGGCACGGCCGAGATCTCGAACGGAGTCCAGTCAACCGCCCGCCAGAGCTCGCGACCGCCATCGGGCTTGGAGATGTCGAACCGGTGGACCTGATAACCGATGGAGACCGCCCGGATGTGCCCGGCCTGGATGTCGCGCCAGATCGGCTCGACATCGGCACGCTCGCTGATCCGCACCAGGGCGATGCCGCGCCCGTTCTCGATCCGCGCCGAACCCGGCACGACCGAGCCGATGACGGCGTCGAGCGTGTCGATCTCATGAACCTTCAGGAAGGGCGCACCCGCGTTCAGCCGTTCTAGCCGCACATGGGCAGGGTCGAGGCTCAGCTCCTCGTCATAGGGCTCGCAGAAGAACCTCGCCCGCCGGACACGCGCGCCCGCCGACCAGATCACCTCGACCGTGCGTGCGTCGTTGTCGACAGTGTTCGGCGCAAGCTCCGCCGACCGGCGAAGCGCCGGCAGTTCGATCATCGTGTCCATGAAGTCAGTCCTGTTGGGCGGAGTCCGGCTGCCCCGGGTCGGGTTCCGGATTGGTTGCCGGGTCGCTCGCCTGCGCGCTGCCGGTCTTGGTGACGCGGCGGGGATCGCTATCGAGCAACAGCCCGAGCGCGTCGAGCTTGGCGTTGGTCGCGGCGATCTCGGCCAGCACGGCGTCGGGATTGCGGCCCTGCTGTGCGATCACCTCGGCCAGAGTCATGGTGCCCGAGCGGATCGCCAGCAGGTTCGCCATCGCATCCTTCTGCGGATCGACTGCCTCGAATTTCGGCGGCGACCATTCGACCGGCACATCCGGCACCGGGATCAGCCCCGCCGCCCATGCGGCCTCGGTGAACCAGCGCCAGACCGGGGTGCAGAGCATCGGAATGAAGAGCTGCCACTGGACAGCGTCAATCATCCGGCGGAACTCGACGAGCCCCGCCCGGATGGAGGAGTAGTTGACCTGGCTGAGATCGCCGGTGAGTAGCTCGTAGGGCACCCGGAACCCAGCCGAGATGGTATGCAAGCTTGCGCGCTTGTACTCGCCGTAGCCGCCGGTTGCGGCCGGCTGGTTGAAGCGGATGTCCTTGCCGCCGCGGGCATAGGCGATGAGTCCTGGTTCGAACTGCTCGACCCGGTTGCCGTCGGCGTCGACCACCGCCGGGGCGATGCCCTGTTGCGCCTCCTCTTCGCCGAAGACGATGGCGGTGACGCAGGCCTCGGTCTTCTTGCGGACGATCTCGGCCACCTCGTAATCATCGAGATCACGCAGCGCGCGGATGACCGGCGCGCCCCAAGGGACGCCGCGCGCCTGCGTGCGCTGCTTCTCGTAGACATGCGCGATCTCGCTCGCTGGAACCGGTCGGCTCTGCAGGCCGTTTTGCAGGGCGCCATAGGCGTCGCCAGGATGCTCGGCGTGGAGCCAGTAGGCCTTGCGCTTGCCGAGCGGATCGAACTCGATCCCCTGCACGAGGCGGCCCGCACCGAGCGCGCCGGATTTGGTGACGTCGAGGAAGTCGGCCTCCAGCACCTGCAATTGCAGCGGGACAGCAAGGCCGTCTGCGGCGCGGCGCAAGCGACGGCGCACCAGCACTTCGCCGGCCTCGACCATCTCACGGCAGATCAGCGTCTGAAGCCCGTAGAAGTCGAGCTGGCCGTCGGCGTCACAGGCTTCGGCCCATCGTTCGAACAGATCGTCGACGCGGCGGTCCAGCGCCTCGTCGCCACTGGCGGCCCGCGGCATGATGCCCGCGCCAATGATGTTGTTCACCAGCACCGCCACGGCCTTGGCCGCATGCGGGTTGTTGCGCACGAGATCACGCATCCGGTCGCGCAGCAGCGCCCCGGCCATGCCGATCTCGGTATCGGCCGAGGATCCCGGCGTGCGCCAGCCATCGGTGCGACGCCCTCGCGCAGCACCGTCATAGCCCCGCGCGAGAGTCTCGAAGGCCTGCCGCGCCAGCACCCGACGTGCAGCGGCCCGCGGGGCGACCGACGCGATGGCGCGGTCGAACCAGTTCACGGCCATCAGCGATCCCCGCGCGAGAAGCCCGCGAGACCGGCCACCGGCAGCGGCCGGCCGACACCCGCGATGGCGCGCTCGATGGTACGGATGCGGGCGAGCAGATCCTCGGCCGAACCATAGTCCACCGACTTGCCGTCATAGCTGACCCGCGTCGTGCCGCTGGCATAGGCCCGGCGCAGCGCCGAAAGTTCGGTGTCCGTCCAATCGGTCATCAGAACCATCCCTCCCGCCGCCCGAGCCAGTCGGAGCGGCGCTTTCCCTGCGGGGCGTGTCCAGGTCGATTGATCTGCCCGGCGGGATCGCTGTCGGTCGGCGCCGCCCGGAGCTGATCCTCGAGGTCACGCCATTTCTCGTCGGTCCAGCGGTCCGCGCCCGCGATCCAGGCGGCGGCGCGGGCGTAGACCCGGCAATCCAGCGCCTCGTTGCGTTCGCGCAGCTTCTGCCATTCCAGCCGGGCGAAGCCGCGCTTCGTGCGCACCGTCACAAGCTGCTCAGCCACGACCTGCTTCAGCCACTCGCTCTCGACCCATGTCGGCAGGTGGATCGTGCCGGGCGGGAACGCCGCGCCCTCGTCACGTTCCTCGGCCGTCGGGCGCTCCAGCCGCAGGAAGCGGTAGGTTTCGGCCTTGAAGGTCGAGACCGCCACCGTCCAGAGCCGGGCGCCGCGGCGCAGGCGTTTCCCGCCCTCGGTCGCATCGACGAAGGTGGGGCCGGAGACCGGACTAGAGCGATTGAAGCCTTCGAGACCCTTGACCGGCGCGACCTGCGCGAAGCCGACTTTGCGCGACCAGGCGTAGACGGCCGGGGCTTCGTAGCCCGTGTCGATGGCGAGCCGCGCGATCCGAAGGTGCGCGCCGTTTTCATGTGGCCACGACCGGTCCAGGAGTTCCGTCAACTGGTCCCAAGCGTCATGCCGATCCGGCCCGCCCTCGAGCACGACGTGATCGACGAGCCAGCTCTCAAGCCCTCGGCCCCAGGCCCAGACATCGACCTCGATCCGGTCCTTCTGGACATCCGCGCCCGCAGTCAGGAACAGCCCGCCCGCTGGCACCGTGCCTGGCCGCCACGCCTCTCGTCGATCGTAGAGCCGCTGCCAGTCCGGCGCCTCGCCGGTTTCGACCCATGTCTCGCCGAGAATGGTGTTGCGGAACGCCTTGATCGCCTCGTCGGAGCCTTGCGCCGCCTCCCAGCTGCGCACAATCCGTGACCAGCTGAGCCAGCCGACAGGCGAATAGAGCGCCGAGAGGTGGTAGCCGACCGTCGTGGGATCAGCGGCGACAGCGGTCGCCCGCCATTCGCCGCGCCCCAGCATCGCCGTCTTGTGGTGCTCCGCGATGGGTTGATCGCAGCTCTCGCAGAGATACTCCGCCGTCTCCGGCTTGCCCTTCTGCCAGCGCAGCCGATCGAACTTCATCCACTGCATCGCCCCGCAATGCGGGCACGGGACGAAGTAGCGCCGCTGGTCGGACGCCTCGAATTCCCGCTCGATCCGGGAGAGCCCACGGACCGTCGGGGTCGAGACCAGGAACACCTTGCGCCGGTGGGCGAAGGTCAGCGACCGTGCCTCGGCCAAGGTCACCGGATCGCCTTCCTCGTCGGCCGAGGCCGGATAGGCGTCGACCTCGTCGAGGAAGATGTAGCGCGCCGGGGCCGAGCGCAGCCCGACCGCCGAGTTCGCGCCCGTCATGATCAGGATGCCGCCAGCGAATTCCTTGGACAGCATCGTGTTGCCCGCGTCGCGCGACCGCGCGGGCTTCACCCGCTCGCGCAGCTCAGGGCTTTCGTCGATCAGCGGGTCGATCCGCTGGCGCGAGTTGCGCTTGGCCAGTTCCACGGTCGGCTGGACCGCGAGCATGGGGCCCGGGGCCTGATGGATGGCGAACCCGATCCAGTTGTTGCCCGCCTCGGTCGCGCCGACCTGCGCGGCCTTCATGAACACGATCCGTTGCGCTGCGTCGCCGGGCGACAGCCGGTCCATGATCTCGCGCATGTAGGGCGTGCGCGCAGTGCGATACCGCCCGGGTTCGGCCGAAGCGCGGCCCGAGAGCATCCGGTGCCGGTCCGCCCATTCCGACACGGTCAGGTCCGGGTCGGGCCGCAGCCCGTTGCCCCAGGCGCGCAGGATCTCCGCCGCGCCGTCGAAGTCCGTCAGGCCATCGCCGTTCTCACCGGAAGTCGGGCCGGACCTCGGCGAGTTCGTCGAGGTGGGCGCGTACATGTTTCTCCAAGGCCTTCTGCATGGTGGCCGCCTCCACGCCGAGTTCGGCCGCCATCAGCGCCGCCGCGCGCGCCGGCCAGTTCACCCAAGCATCGCGCTCCTCGCGCGCCAGCCGGAACACGACCGCAACCGCCCGGGCGCGGTCGACGAGTTCTCCCTTGAGCTTCTGAAGCCGGATGCGCCGCTCCTGGGCCTTCAGCACCTCATTCGCGGTCTTGGCCTGCAGGAAGGTCGTGCCGCTGCCGACGGGTGGCGCGGCAAGCCCTTGTTCCCGCAGAGTGTCGCCAACGGCGGACACGGCCGCGTCGGGGACAGGTTTCAGCTTCGGCGCGGGCGGTTTCCGGGTCTTGGACGGGTCCGTCATCGCCGCCCGGCGTGTATCGCTCGCCTCTGCGTCGATGCTGCCATCCTCATGGAGGACCAGCCGTCCCGCCGCCTTCGCCTTCTGGATCGCGCCCCGCGAGAGACCGACGCGCGCGGCGTATTGGCGCTCGCTCATGCCTAGCATCGGTCGCTCCGATTATCATTCAGATTCATGTGCTTATTGAGTTGATAAGCAGCGCGACCGGAGCGAACGTCACTCCAACGACGCGATGCAACTCGACCACGGAGCCACCACGATGACCCGCTGCACACAGGACAACACGAAGGCCCTCGACGCCTTCCTCGCCGCCAAGTTCGAGATCGACGCGATGCTGGAACGCCTCGCTGCTCTCAGCGCGGACCACTTCGAGGTCCACCCCGACGAGATCCACTGGGGCCATGTCGGCACCCTGAACCACTACAGCGCCAGACTGCGGGAGATCACCGATATGGCGTTCTGCGAAGGCGAACACGCCGAGTAGCGCCAGCCTCTCCGAAGCCTGCCCGCCGCGAGACGGGCTTGGGGTCGTAGAAGGGCCGCGATGGGCGCGGCCCCGACCATGGAGACGACCCCGATGACCCAGCTTTCCGACACTCAAGCCGTGATCCTCAGCGCTGCTGCTCAGCGCGACGACGGCAACGTCCTGCCGCTGCCCGGTTCCCTGCGCGGAGGCGCCGCCGTCAAGGTGGTGGGCGCGCTTCTCTCTCGCGGACTGGTCGCGGAAACGGTGACCGACAGCCAGACGAAGGCCGACGCCGCGCTCAACCGCATCTGGCGCAACGACGAGAACGGTTGCGCCATCCTCCTGCACATTACCGACGCTGGTCTCGCCGCCATCGGCATCGAGCTGGAGGGGCCCGACACCGCGCTCACGGACGCCAACGAAACGCCGAGCGCGGACGCCCCGGAGAACACCCCGCGTGAGAGCGATCCCGCGCCCAAGGCGCGCACGCGGCGCGAGGGCACCAAGCAGGCTACCCTGATCGCCATGCTGCGCGCACCGGAAGGCGCGACCATCGCGGAGATCATGACCGCGACCGGCTGGCAGTCGCACACGGTGCGCGGCGCGATGGCCGGGGCGCTGAAGAAGAAGCTCGGGCTCGAAGTGACTTCGGAGAAGATCGAGGGACGCGGACGGGTCTACAGGCTTCCACCTGTCTGAAGGCCGAAGCGTCGAACCGGATGCGCCGCCCTTCGGGGCGGCGGTTTACGTTTCGGCACAGCCGTGATATGCGCGTTCCCGCGAAAATCATCCCGACTTCGACCCTCATCGCTGGTTCTTCATTCGCGGCCCTCCGGACCGCAGGCATTCGCATGTCTGCAAATCCCGGAGGACGAATGATGAACTACAAGCGCAAGAAATCCCGAACCAGAAGCAGGAGCGTCGGCGCGTTCCCGAACGGAACGCCGTCGCACTGGAACATCCTGTTCCACAGCCGTCCGCGCCGCCGCCGCAACGCCCGGACGATCACCCGGCTGCTGCACGGCGCCGATCCCGATACGCTGATCTGGGATCTCGGCAACCACAAGCCGCACAAATACTACTGGTGATGCCATGACCAATGTTTCCACCGATCACGGCACGGTCCTGCCATCAGGCTCCTCCGCCCTCGTCGTCTCCGCCGAGGGCGAGCTGTCCTTCTATCTGCCCGACAATCCGCTGGATGCACCGGTCCCGCACCTGGTCCAGCTTCTCGTGGCCGTGCTGATGCGGAGTGAGGACGAGGACTGGGTGGAGGAGATGCTCGGCATCTTCGAGGATCAGTCCCGGAACTGACCGCTGACCCGGATCGCCTCGAACAGCCTCCGCAGCAGGAAGCTGCGCAGAATCGAGACGACGGTGAAGATCGCCCCGATCGCCAGCGCGTCGTTGAGGCGCGCGGGCAGACCGAACCACGGAAAGATCACCAGCTGGGTCGCAACCGCGACGCCATAGCCGACGGCCACGTTGGCGATGGCTTCGACCAGCGACATGATGCGCGACTGCTTCATGCTGGCATCCCGTCATCGATCGGCCAGCAACTCAGCTGCGAGAGTTCTGAGCGCATGCGCCGCAACCAGCGGGACCACTCCGTTCCCTCAGAGCCGAAGCCGGTCCACCCGGTGGGCCAGCCCATCAGCGCCTCGACGAACAGCGGGTTCAAGGTTCGGCGCGCATCGGAGGTATCGCTCCCAGCCATAGGTGTCACCAGGACCTGGCGGCCAAGCAGGCCGTTCACCGGCGTGTTCGCCAACGTCGTCGCCCCATCCTTGTGGTCGCGCGCCGTCGGCGTCATCCATATCCCCGCCGCATGGGTCAGGTCGGCACTCCTGCGGTTGCCAGCGCTCGGCTTGCAGCCGTCGCTCGCCATCGGCGTCGGCCAATCCCGCGCCATCCGGTCCAGACCCTTCTCGTCGCGCCTGTCGCCACCTCGACTGCGAAAACTGTCGGTCTGCGGCGTCGGAAGTCGGCGCGCCCCACAAGCGTGAGCGGCTCTTCATCCTCGCCATCCGCGAGGGAGACGAACTGGCCGACCCCGCGCGCCTGCTCTGGAACCCGGTCGAGTGGCGGCAACCGGACCGAATTGCTGCAGCTCTGGCCGACGCCCCGCGCCAACGCCAACGAGAACCGGCAGACGAAGCCGACGCCATCGCAGGAAGCGGGTCAGCACGGGATGAACCTCGCAACGACGGCGGCGATGTGGCCGACGCCGCAGACCGACAGTTTTCGCAGTCGAGGTGGCGACAGGCGCCGGATCCAGGGCCGCGTCTTCCATCCGCGCCACGAGGACGGCTGCGGCGTAGGTTTCTCGTTCGACATGGCCCACAGCACGATATCCGGGGATGGCGACGGCGAGCCCGAGATCGAGCCCGCCAGCGCCGGAGCAAAGCGAGAGGCCGAACAGGCATGCGTCTGCGGTTCCGGAAGTGCATCCGGAGGAAGGTAGAGCCAGGTCATGCATGTCACGCGGCTATTTCGGGTTCGGTTTCAGACGCGGCCGGGGCATCCCCAAGCCGCTCGGTCCTCACCTGCGCGAATGTCCGACCGTCGCCGTCGAGGATCGCTTCGCGACCCGTTTCGGCCTGCCAGCGCTCCACGGCCACATCGACATAGGCCGGGCTGATCTCCATCGCAAAGACGCGCCGACCATTGGCTTCGCCCGCCATGATCTGCGAGCCGGAGCCCGAGAAGGGCTCGTAGCAGAGCCCGCCGCGCGCCACGTGCTGGCGCATCGGGATCCCGAAGGCGTCGAGCGGCTTCGGCGTCGGATGGTCGGGCCGCTCGTCCCTCGCGAAGCTCGGCATCTCCCAGGTCGAGGGCAATGTCTCGTCCGCCACCTTCGGCGGTCGGTTGGGGCGCCGCCAGCCCATGAAGCACGGCTCGTGCTTCCAGAGGTAATGCGAGCGGGTCAGGACGCCCCGGTCCTTCACCCAGATGATCTGCTGGTGAACGAAGGCGCCGGCCTTCTCCCAGCAGGCCTCCAGCATCGCCTGGCGACGCGAGGCGTGCCAGCAGTACCAGGCGGCATCCTCGGTGATCGCCTCGGCGATGGCAGCGGCGATGAAGCCGTCGTAGAGGTCCGCGCCCTGCGAGCTGTCGTCCCAGGTCACGCCGTAGGACTGGCTCCAGTCCTTGTTGCGCGTCGGGTGGTTGGAGCCGTCATAATCGACGAGATACGGCGGGTCGGTCGCGAACAGCACTGCGCGCTCGCCGTTCATCAGGCGGCGGACATCGGCATGGGAGGTCGCGTCACCGCAGAGCAGACGATGCTCACCGAGGATCCACAGATCGCCGGTCCGCGAGGCCGGGTTGCGCGGCGGTTCGGGGATGGTCACCGGGGGCACGCTGGCACCGCCGCCTTCCTGGCCATCGCCCTCCTGCACATAAGCTAGCAGCTTGTCGAGCTCGCCGTCGGAAAACCCGACCAGCGACAGGTCGAAGTCCTCGGCCAGCAACTCGTTCAACTCGGCCGAGAGCAGCGCCTCGTCCCAGCTTCCCAGTTCCGTCAGCTTGTTGTCCGCGATGCGGTAGGCCCGGCGCTGCGCCTCGGTCAGATGACCGAGCACGATCACAGGCGCCTCCGTCAACCCCAGCTGCGTCGCGGCAAGCACGCGCCCATGGCCTGCGATCAGCTCCCCGTCCTCGGCCACGAGGCAGGGCACGGTCCAGCCGAACTCGGCCATGCTGGCGGCGATCTTCGCGACCTGGTCTGCCCCGTGCACCTTCGCGTTCTTCGCGTAGGGCTGGAGCCTGGCCAGCGGCCACATCTCGATCCGCTCGGGAGCGAAGCTCAGCGTCATGGGCAAGGCGTTTCCGTCGTGCGGGTGGATTGCCGGCTGGCTTCCGGACTCCGGATGCCGCGCTGGACTCCACGCGGGATCCAGCGGCGTCCGGCCACCAGGCCCGAAAGCCAGCATTCATTGGGGTCTGCGCGGGGTTCCGGCGGCTCCGACTTCCGGGTGGCTTCCCAAAAATCCGGCCCTGCCGCTGGCGATGCGCCGCGCTTCGCCCGCCAGCATACGATTTCCGCCAGGAAGGACCCGTGAACTCGTATGCTCAGGCGATGTTGGCGTGAACGGGCATCGATCCGTAACGAAAGGATCAGTGCGGATCCTTTACTTGGATCGGTTCCAGTGAAAGGATCCGTGCGCTCGTGATCGCGACGCGCGCGCCCCTCCCGAGAATAGCCAGAATCTACCCAAGAACTGGGGTTTTCGTCTCTTCGAAAAGTGTCCGGCGGACACTTTCCGCTTCGCTTCGCGAGCTTGCGATCATTCGCCGAGGAGCGCTCGCAGATCTTTCATCAGCAGGAAGAGATGATAGGGGTCGGTCGGACTCGGCTCGAAGTCGAACTGCTCGTACCAGGCGCGCGCTTCATCGTCCTTGGCATGAACGAGAAGCGCTCGGATACCTGCAATTTCGGCAGCTTGAGCCGTGCGCAGCAGTGCATCCTTGAGCAATGCTTTGCCCAGCCCCTTTCCCTGCTCGGCTCGGTCGATGGCAAGCCGCGCGAGGAGCATTACCGGGATCGGATGACGGGCAAGCCCTTTGCCGACACGACCGGGAGCGTCGGCATGTTCAACGGCGCCGACCGCAAGGCTGTAATAGCCCGCGACACGCTGCTCCCTGCGGCACACGACATAGGTCTGAGCGCTGCCCGCTTTCTGGTTGACCAGAGCGTGGCGTTGCAGGAATCGATCCAGAGTTTCCTTGCCGCAATCAAACGCGTCGACCTCGTGGGAGGCATCGAGCTTTTGGACGGCAGAGAACGATTGGTTCTCCGCCGTCACTCAAGCACGCTCTTCTCGGCGAGCAGTCTGGCGAGGCGTGGCTTGCTCTGGACGGGGCGGTCGAGAGCATCCTGGAAGGCTTGCCACTGGGCGTCATCCAGCCGGAACATGCGCCGATCGACGAGCGCTTCCTCGGCGGCATGAATGCCCGCCTCGAGCAGGAACTCCGTCACGTTCTTGTGCGAAAACGTGGCTGCACGTTGCAGCAGCGCCTTCATGGTCGGCGTGGTGCGCACCTCGATACGTTCGGACTTGGCTTCGGCTACGGGCATGGCTGATCTCCTGTCCCAATTTCTGTATCATACGGACAACGTACGGACAAGAAGTTAATTGGGGTGACTGGTCGGGTCCTCGCAAGCCCCTTTGACCATTTCAATCACGTAGCGGCGCGACCGGAGACGGGGGACTTTGCGCTGGTTAAGCCGCCATGCGATCACGCAGAGCGCATAGAGCCAGTGCTCGTGCGCCGCCGAGCGCTGCAATCCGACGGTCCAGCAGATGGTTTTCCAGCGCTCGCCGTAGGCGCGCAGCCAGACGATCTTGCCGTCGATCGGATCGAGCCCCACCGTCCAGCTGAGCGTCTCCTCCATCCGGCTGATCGCGGCGGGTGACGGGATGACGCGCATCGGCTTTGGCTCCTGTCCGACCTTGTCGGCGAAGCTATGGATGACCTCCGGCCAGACGCTGAAATATCCCTGCCGCCGGGGTTCGGGCAGGCGCTTGAGCACGAAGGCCGCTTCCGCGAGACGTTCCTCGACGAGGCTCGGCGTCCACCTCACAGCACACCTCCCCGGGTCTCCATCGCCCAAAGCAGGATCGCGATCGCGTCGGCCTCGTTGTCGTCGGCGGGTTGGAACCCGCGCTGGCGCATCGCGGCGAGCACGGCATCCTTGCCAGCGTTGCCCTTGCCCGTGGCGAAGCGTTTGATGGTGCCGACAGGAACGCCCTGATAGGCGACGCCCTCACGCTCGCACCAGGCGGTCAACGTCGCCAGGAAACCGCCGTAGAGGTGGGCGGCGTCAGTGCCGATATGGCGCCGGACCTCCTCGAAATAGATCGCGGCCAACCCACCGCTGTCGTCGGCCAGTTGTTCGAGCCAGTGCTGGAAGCGCAGGTAGCGCATGCCGCCGCCGTCGTAGCGGCATGAGCGGAAGCTGGCGGTTCCGCTGTGCACGATCCCGCCCGCCAGGCTCGCCCAGCCCGTGGTGGTGCCGAGATCCAGGGCGAGAATGGCGCTGCCCGCGGATGTCGAGATGACCGGGGCCGGATGGGGCGCGCTCTTGGGGAGGGGTGACGGGCACTGGCTCATGGTGGTGGGTCCTTCTCGTCTGATGTCGGTGAGGGGATGGACGACACGGCGACCGCGCGCGCGAAGCCCCTGGGGGTGGGAGTGGGAGAACCCGCTCGGCGCGGTTCTCCCCCACCCCCGAAGGGGGTGGCTTTCACCCCCACAACTTCGAGAGCGCATCAACACCTTGAATCGTTTGGAGAAATCGAAGTTGGGACAGCCCATGGCGCGGGTCGCGTTCCCAACTTGAATCTGCGAAAGGCCGCGCAACGGAGCGCGCGGGAGCCAAGGTAGTTGGGACGAGCTTTCCCAACTTGAATGTGCGCGGGACGGCTGGGCGAAGCGCGGCGGCGCGAAAAGCAACGAAAGTAGTTGGGAAGCTGGCCGCCCAGCTCGCCGCAACTTGCCACAACTTGATCCTGCGTAAGCCCGCGTAATCGGGATGAGCTGGCGCATCACGAGGTCTCCTCCGTCTGATAGACCCAGACCAGAGGGTTCTCGACCGGCAGCGCCGCGCCGCTCTGCGGGCACTTGTAGGTGCTGGGAAGGACCGGGATCCGGACGGGCACGACCTCGCCGGTGTCGGGGTCTGCCGTCTCTTCTCCGGTCGGGAACGTCATGCCCTCGACGCAGAGATAGCCGAACTTCGAGCGCGAGGTTGGCAGACCGAACGGCGCGCCATCGCGAACGAACTTGATGAAACCCTTCGTGGCCAGCACGCTGATCCGTTCGCGGATCGTGTCCTTGCCGCCGAGCCCGGCCTGGTTCTCGAAGCTCTCGGCGAATTGCAGCGCGGTATAGAGCCGGCCGGCCTTGGCCTGATCGAACAGAAGCTGCAGGATGACGTCGTGCTTGCGGATGCGCTCGGCGTCGAGCTTCTCGCCGAACTCGCGACGCACGATCCGCTGGCCGGAACGATCGATTTCGACCCAACGCCCATCGGCCTTGTCGATGACCATCGGCTCGATGCCCGGGCCGTTGCGCAGCTCGAAATGCAGCATCCGCTCGGGCCGGTCTTCATCGGGCCGGTGCATGATGATGCCGGAGGTGTAGAAGCTGCGGAGCGATCCCGCGCCCGAGAGCGCCATGAACGGATCCTCGACCAACTGCTTCTTGGGTGTCTTGCGGGTGTGATGGCAGAGGATCAGGCCGGCATCCGGGGCTACGGCGTCCCGTAGGGCCTCGACCCGCTCCTGCAGGAAGAAGAGCATCGCGGTGTTGTCGTTCTCCCCGCCGCCGTCCGGACCCCCATCGAAGAGATTGCGGATCGGGTCGATGCAGAGGATATCGGGCGCGCCATGGCCGTAGTGGGCGCGAACCGCGGCGATGGTCAGGCCCACGCCGCCGGCGTCGAGCAGCATGCGGACCTTCGGCGTAGCGACGAGATTATCGCGCGCCGCAGCCAGGAGCGCCGGCTCGATCCGGATGGCCTGGAGGCGCTCCCGGAGGTAATGGTACTGGATCTCCGCCTGCAGATAGAAGATCCGCAAGGGCCGGCTCGGCGCAAAGCCGAGGAAGGGCACGCCCGCCGCCATGTGGACAAGCAGACTGATCAGGAAGTCGCTCTTGCCGACCTTGGGCGCGCCGCCGAGCACCAGCATCCCGCCGGGCGTCAGCAATCGCGGCGCGATGATGTCGTCGGGCATCGGGCTCACGTCGTCGAGCAGCGCGCCGAGCGTGAATACCGGCAGCGCGGACATCGGCGGCACGGCGATCCGTTCGAGAGCCGGTCCGTGGCGCTCTTCATGCAGCCGCCAGAGGCGCTGTGCTTCCGAGGCGAGACGTTCGAGCGGCCAGCTGGGACGGAGCTGGGCGGCGTTGTACTGGCAGATCGCCTCCCAAGCGTCGTCGCGGCTCATGCGGCCCTCATGCGCCATGCGGACGTAGTGGCCGATGGCGGCGCTCGCCCCCTGGAAGCGGGTCCAATCGTCTGATCCGCCTTCGCGGACGGGCGTCGTCAGGACATCGGTGATCGACGGCTTGTCCGTAGAGGGGCCTGGCTCGGATCCGACCCCGGCAAGCGGCGGCATGTCGGCGACGACATCCGCGAAGTCGCGCAGATGGACCTCGACCCGCGGGCTATGGCGGCGGATGTTGACCAGCCGCTTGAACCCACCCTTGTGATAGACCGAACCAGCCAGGCGGATCGGCTGGTGAGCCGATCGGAAATGCGTGTCGCCGCCCACCTTGACCGCGATGTCGCCGCGCAGCCGACAGAGAAGCGCGATATCCTCGCCCTCGGCCGGTTCGCTCAAGCGCCACCAGACATGCAGCTTGTCGAGACCGTCCGGCGTCCGGCCGCCGCTTTCGACGAGCAGTGTCGGCTCGCCGAGATGCCGGAGGAGGTGGTCGAGCTTGGCCACAATATCGCCGGCGTCGAGGTCGACCAGAACCGTCTGCATCTGCTGGACATCGGCGGCCTTGGCCTTGCCGGTCTCGGCGACCGTTCCCGGCACCACATAGAAGGCCGCGCCCTCGCGCGCTGCCCAACCGGCGAAGGAAACCGCCTTCTCCAGCAAACTGTCGTCGATCTCGATCCAGGCGTTGTGGGGTCGGCCGTCTATGCCCTGGCCCTTGTCCACGAACCCGCGCAGGGGCACCCAGCCCTCGCAGTAACCGAAGACGACGTCGAGAAAGATGGCGATCTGCTCGGGATCCGGCTCGATGTCGAACGGATCGGCCTGCGGCGTAGCGTCGTTGAAGTCGCGCCAGGGGTTGAAGTGGACGATGTTGTCGTCGCTCATGCTGGCAGGCTCCAGCAGCGTTCCGCCCACGGGCACATCCGGCACGCGTGGAAGTCACGGGTCGTGGCGATGCGCGGCAGCAGATCCCCTGCATCCGTCGCCTGAAGGATCCGCACGGCGCGGTCGCTCATACGCTGTGCGAGCCCTGCGTCGAACGGCACGAGTTCGTGGTGCAGTTCGGCGGTGTCCTTGTTGATGGCGGTGAAGAGCGCGGGATTGTCGGAGATGCCGGGGACCTGCGCCTCCATGTAGGCCTGGTAGAGGGCGATCTGGGACGCGTAGACAGGCTTCGCGACAACCACGCCCTTGGCCACGGTCTCGCGCCAGTTCCTGGCGTTCATCGTCTTGCATTCCCAGAGCGCGGGAACGCCGATGCCCAGCAGCTGGGGTGCAGCGGCGATGATCCCATCGACATGACCGCGGATGCGGCCACCAGCGACCGAGAAACCGAATTGCTCGCCGTCCGGACGGTTGCCCTTGCGGGTATAGAGATCGAACCCGGCACCGCGCAGCCAGCGGATGGCAAGATCTTCGAGCGCGTGTCCGATCTCGAAGATCCGCAGAGTCTGCCCAGAGAACTCCAGGCCCTCATCCTTCGGCGCACCCGCGAACTCGAATTGCAGAGCGCGCTCACAGCCGTGTCCAAGGCGGGAGCCGCCGAGATAGGCCCTCGGCGCAACCGCCGCGCGTTCAGCAGCGATCGCCTCGTCGATCACCGCATTGATGCGTTCGGCGCAGGTGGGGCGGTGGTTATAGTCGAGCATCAGAACGGCACCTCCGCGTCGGCGTCGGCTGCCATGGCGTGCATGGCGTCCTGGAAGCCGCCGACGGCGACCTCGATGAGCGTGAGCACCTGCGCCTCCGTGAGGTCGGAGAAGCGCGCCTGCCAGCCGATTTCCTCCATGATCTCGGCGACCGGCTTCATGGCGGCGCGGATCGCCGCCTTCTCCTGTTCGGTGAGATCAACCATGGCCCAGCGCTCCCGCGCCAAGCGCGTCCAGAAGCCGTGGCAGGCCATCGAGCAGAACCAGACCGAGGGGCGCGGTTGCCCCGGGCGCGTACGCGCCCAGTTCGATGATTTTGGCGGCGAAGCCGCCGGGCGCACCGGGTCGAACCAGCCAAAGCCACGGGTGGGTCGCCGGCAGACAGCACAGAGCGTTCCACGCGGATGCCAGAGCCGCCGCCGGTCCTCGGCCGTGGTGGGGGAAACAGATGCCATGGCTCATGCCGCCCTCCCTATGGCTGCTTCGGGCGCGGCATCGGCCGCGCCGAAGACGAGGGAGCGGATAGCGTCGCGGTTGAAGCGAAAGGCCAGCAGCGCCGATGCCTGATAGCGGGTGAGCCCGAAATCCTGCCGGTACTCCGGCGGCAGGAAGGCAAGCTGCCGGTCGGTGGGCGGCTGGTTCAACCAGCTGCGCGTCTTGTGGGCGCTCTCGTCGCTCTCATGCTCGTTGAGCCAATCGTCGGCCGCCGCGAGGCAAACGGTGCGTTCGCCCACGGCCAACAGATGAGGCCGCTGCTTCTGCAGACCGCCGATGCCGTACCACCGGCCGTTCAGGAAGAAGACACCGCCCCAGGCATTGAAGCCGTTGGCGATGAGCGCGGCATCGTCGCCGAAGAGATCGCACCAACGGAAACTCGACCGCTTCAGGAGGTCGATCTCGGACATCACGAAGTCGCCGAGCGGCGCTGCTTCGCCGCCTTCGGGACGCTCCCAGACATGACCGCACAGCGGGCATTCGATGGTGGCGAGCGGCACGATGGCGCCGCAGTCCGGGCAATCCTTAGTGGGCGCTTCGCCGGAGGGCTCGCGACCGTTTAGGTCGACGTCCTGCTCCAGCGAACCGTGCAGCAGGGTCGAGGTGCCGAAATCCAGCACGATGCAGTCGGTCTTGATGACGCCGGGATGCTCCTCGGGCGAGACCGTGCGCAGGCCCCGGCCGACCATCTGAATCATGGTCGACTTGTAGGAGCTCGGCCGCAGCAGCACGACGCAGCCCGTCGGCGGATGATCCCAGCCCTCGGTCAGTACCGCGACATTGACGACGACCCGCAGCTCTCCGGCGGCGTAGGCGTCGAGGGTCGTCTTGCGGTCGGTATCGGCCATGTCGCCGTGGATCAGCCCAGCGGCGACACCGGCCGCGTTGAAAGCGGCGGTCACGTTGCGCGCGTGGTCCACGGTCGAGCAGAACACCACCGTCTGGCGCTCGCCCGCCTTTTCCCGCCAGTGGCGGATGACGGAGTGCGTGACCGGCGAACGGTTCATGATCGCGTCGACCTCGGCCATGTCGAAATCGTCTGCCGTGCGGCGCACCTTGGTGAGCTGGTCCTGGACGCCGACATCGATCACGAAGGTTCGCGGCGGCACGAGATGGCCGGACGCGATCAGCTCCCCGATCCGGATCTGATCGGCGACGTTGGAGAACACCGGGCGCAGACCGCGCTTGTCGCCCCGATTGGGCGTCGCCGTGACGCCGTAGACCCGGCACTCGGGATTGCGCTGCAGCGCGGCGTCGATGATGCGGCGATAGCTGTCGGCGGCCGCGTGGTGCGCCTCGTCGATGACCAGGAGGTCGAGCGCGGGCAGCTGGTCGAGATTGCCCGTACGCGCCAGCGTCGGCACCATCGCGAAGGTGACCTGTCCAGCCCACGACTTCTCCTTCGCATCGACGACCGAGGTCGTGATCTTCGGGTTCACCCGCCCGAACTTGCTGCGGTTCTGAGCGGTCAGCTCGTCGCGGTGGGCGAGCACGCAGGCCTTGGCGCCCGTGCTCTTCGGGGTTTCGCCGACCATGCGACCGACGACGCCTGAGAGCATGATCGTCTTGCCGGCTCCGGTCGGGGCGACGCCGAGGGTGTTTCCGTGTTCGTGGAGCGCGCGGACGCTGCGCTCGACGAACTGCTTCTGGCGGGGACGCAGCAGCATGGCCGCCTCACTGCGCCCAGGACGGGCGCGTGCCCGCCGCCGGTGCTGAAGATTGGGACATGGAGGGCTGGGAAGGCTGAGCCTGCGGCTGCGCTGCCACACCGGGCACGCCACCCATGAGAGCGGCATACTCCTTGTGATCCGGCGTCACGGCCGCGCGGATCTCGTTTTTCTCCTCGCCGTTGGTGTCGGTGCCAATGTCGATCCGCGCCACGAACTCGAGCCCGTCGAGATCGGCAAAGCCGCTGATGCGACGGGCGGCCTGGGCCTGAGCGGACGTGTCCTTGTCCGAAATGCCGCGCGCAGAGTTGAGCATGCCGCGGATCAGGCTGCGGCCCATGTTCGCCCAGTCCGGCCCCTTGGGGCTGTAGAGCCCGATCAGGGTGAAGATCTTGCGCCGGGCGTAGGGCCCTTCGAGAACCGTGAACTCGCCCGAGAGATAGACCGAGCCGGTGGTTCCCCGCGTGGCGTATCCGCCGGTCCAGCCCTGCGCCGGATCGTCGAATCCGCCCGGGCGGATCGTCAGGCGCACCTTGGCCAGCGTGCCCTTGGGGATGATGCTGCTGTTCTGCTTGGCGTCGTTGAAGTCGTTCCAGGATCCAGACATGACTGGGGTCTCCTCGTTCAGGCGTCTTCGGAATGGGTGGGGGCGTCGGAGGTCGGCGCCGTCGCGGCCGGGGGCGGGCTGCGATAGGCCAGCCGCTCGAAGGCGGGCTTCACGGGCCCGCGGATCTTGGCCATCAGGCGGCCGAGATGAGGCTCCTCGATCAGGTCGAGACGGCCGGATCGATCCTTCGCCGGGAAGTTCCAGGGGTTGATCGTCTGGCAGACGAAGGCACGGTACGGCGCGCCGGACTCGTCCTTGATCTCCGCCATCGTCAGGACTTCATCGACGATGCCCGGCAGCTCGAGGCCGGTCTTCGAGCCGTCGATCTGCGGCTGGAAGATGCGCCGATTGAAGTCGTCGAGCTTCTCGTCGAGGATCCCGACGAACCAGACGTTCTTCGCCCGCGTGTGCTGGAGATGCGTGAGCCACGCGATCATCTCGCGGCCGTGCAGACCGTAGGCGCCGCGGACATCGGGCCTGCCGGTCTTCTCCGAGAATGCCTCGGGCTGCCCCTTGCACCATTGGAAGCAGAGCCGCCCGGCGACGGTGATCGAGTCGATGAAGACCGTGTGGTAGCAGTCGAGCGAAGCCGGATCGCCGAAGCGCTCGCACACCGCCGCGAAGTGGGCCTCGCTGTAGACCTGGTCGTCCCGCAGCGCCGGATTGGGGCCGCCGATGAAGACCGCGAAATCACGGCACTCGGTCCATGTGCGCGGCCGGACGCTGTCGCCGGACCATCCCTCGATGGCGAGGTCGCCCGCCTCCAGGTCGATGAACAATGTAGTGGCGGGGTCGAGCGTCCAGAGAAGGCTGGTCTTGCCGATCCCGGACTTGCCGAAGATCGTGCCCTTGACGCCGCGCGGCTCGGCGAGACGCTGGTCGGCGGAAATGATCGGGAGGGCCATCACTTGCCTCCCTTCGCCGCGATCAGGGCGTCGATCGCGACGTCCGCTCCCAGCGCGCCGGCCTTGCGGGCCTCGTCGTGGAGGGTGCGCACCGCGTCGATCTCGCGGTAGAGCGCCGATGCCCGCTCGTTCAGCCCGATGAGGGCGAAGGCCAGGTCGTCGATCGAGGCCGCCCCGACCGGCTTGACGGTCTCGTCGCGACGCTCGCCAAGGGCCGGCACCCGGATGGTCTCGGGCAGCTTGTCCAGCCCGTAATGGTGCTCGCGGAGCACCGCGAGCTTCTTCGTGATGCTCATGACGTCACCTCGGTGTTCAGGGAAAGACGGAAGCTGGGCTTGCCGGTGCGGACGGTGCGCGCGTCCTCGAAGGCGGAGCGGATGTGGCTCGGCCAGGCCGCGAACTTGCGCTCGGGCACCTTGATCGCGACATCGACGTATTCGGTAGGGTCGTCGCCCTCGGCCCGGATGCGTTCGACGAGGGCGGCGAGCTTGTCCTGGTCCCAGTCGACGCGCTTCGGCAGATCGGCGATAACGGTGACCGCGCCGTCATCGAAGCGGACCGTGCCGGTGTCCTTGCCGGCAGCCTGGCGCGCTGCGTGGGCACGATCGCCGTACTTGAGCGCGACGGCCCCATCGAGCCAGTCGCAGACGGTCTTGGCGCGACGCAGAGCATCCGCGGCCTCGTCCTGCAAGAGGACGAGCTGCTCGGCGGGCAGAGCGGCGATGTCGCCGACGGCCATGCGCCGGAGCTCATCAAGGGAGATGCGGTTGGAGATCATCATCACCACCCCCTCACGCCGCAGGCTTGCTGGGGTGGTCGGCAGTGCTCGCCCGGATCTGCTCGCGCTCGTACTCCTCGACGTCTTCGAGGCGGTACACGACGCGACCGCCGAGCTTGACGAAGCGCGGGCCTTCGCCCGTCCAGCGCCAGCGCTCAAGCGTGCGGTGGCTGATGTTCCAGCGCGCAGCCAGGTCGATCTGGTTGAGGTGTTTCGTAGCCATTTGTGTCTCCTTCGGTTTTGGTCGAAAACCTGCGGAGACGATGGCTGGCCGGGAGGGAGAAAACCGACCCGGTCAGAGAGAGAAGAACAGAGAGAATTTCGTCAGAGCGCGAAGCCCCAGAGACCGTTCTCGGACTTCAGATAAGGTTCGAGGTCTGCCCATCGCTGCGCGCCAAATGCTTGACGCAGCGTCTTCGCGCTGGAATGGGCATGATCAAGGAGTTCCCGAGCGCTGAAGCGTCGGCCGTCCTGGTGTCCCTCAACCAGCTTGCGAATGATGGCGATATGGATGTCCGACTTGAGATCAATCGTGACGTTGCCATGGATGGTGAGTCGCTGCCCGCTCGGTGAGAGGGACAGGGGCGTATGAGGGCTGACAGCGGGTGTGCCATCGAGAGGTGCCGATAGGATTTCAGGGCTGACCGCCATTCCGTCATCGAAATCGATGGCATCGCCGATTTACACGACGAGGTGCCCCGGCAGCCCCGGTTCATGGAGCCGACCACTGGGCGTGCTGGTCAAGAGAATGCGGACATGGGGTGTTGGTCGCCTTCGGGCCGCATCAGCCACATCTGCCCAAATCCTCCGGTCCGAAAGGCGGCGCGCGAACCAGATCGGGACCCGCTGCGGGCGACGGCCGATGCGCGCGTCGCCAAGCTCCCACAAAGCTCGTGGAACGAGCGCTCTGGCACCGCCACGGGACGCAATGTCCAGCCCGACCAGCAAGCGGGCGAAAAGGACCGGGAAGTCCACCCCGTAGACTCCCATCCGCTCTTTCGGGACATCGACCCAGCCAGCAGACGGGCTGAAGTATCCGTAGCCGTTCCGTTCCGAGGACCAGGACAGGGAAACCGGCTCGTCTTCGAAATCAGCCAGTGAGGCGGCCGCCGCGTTATGGCCATCGGGACGCAGCACATTCGCCGCCAGCAATTTCTCCGCGCTGTTGGCGTGATAGTCGGAGAGCACGGCGCCGGCGACTTTGGCATCCGCGCTCTCCACGATTGAGAGGAGCAGATCAACCGCCCTCCGATCAATCGACAACGACACCGCCGTCTCCGGAAAGGATGCCCCAGCGCCGGAGATACTTTTCGCCGATCAGCTGCTCCTCTTCGGTCTGGTCCTTGAGATTGCAGCCATGCGGCATCGTGATCGTCAACGGCAGCGTCCGACCGCGCTTGGCATCGCCCTTGGGATGGAACTTGATGGAGAGTTTGGCCTGCGTCGCCACCCAACCGCCGGCCAGCGGATCATTGGCGCCGAACCGCTCCGCCGACATGCTCCAGATGGTGCGGTCGGCCTTCCGGAGACATTCCAGCGTGACGCGCTCGCCGACATTGTCGATGGGCATCAGGCGCAGCTGCTTGACCTCGACGGACTCGATCCCGTCCTCCGGATCGGTCGGAAAGTCGAAAGGATGAACCAGAACCGCGAGGTCGTAGGTGCGGAAGGGCACCTTTTCGCTCTGGAACTCGATCCCCAGCAGGTCGCGCGCCATGAAGCGAACCATCTCCTCGCGGCTCTCGCGGTCGTTGGCGACGACCTCGATGACCCCGGTCGCCGGCTCGTAGGTCATGGCCGCTTCAAACACGGGACGGCGAGCGCGGCGGACGAGCGTCCCCGCGTCATCGAACGCCAGGAAATCGTCGAGAAGGCCTTCGCGGTAAATCGCGATCTGGACAAGCTCGCAATCCTCGCCGTCGAAGGTCGGTCGGTAGCGCCCGAAAATATCGATGTGGATGTTGTTGGAAGCGAACCGTTCGCGCAGCGCCGCCTTGAAGGCATTGATGGATGCCTCGTCCCGCCGCAGATCGAGGTTAGGCTCGCCGATGAACCCGTCCCAGCTCCGACCACGGCGCCGCTCATCGGTGTAACGGACCTCCTAGGCATGGCGGAACCGAACCGGTTCGTTCAGGAACATCCAGAGCGCACGCGCATGGCCATTTGCCAGATCATCGAGCACCGTGCGGTCGTCGATCACGCTGTAGAGTGCGGTCTGCCCCGCATCATCGGCCAGGGCGCTCACCCGCTCGGCGTCATTGACGATGCGGGCGCGGGCTTCGTCGTCCAATTCGTCGACGGCCCGCAAAGTGACGCGGGCGACTTCCGGCTCGGGCGCCTCCCAATCGACCTCGGTCGGAAGCTCGATGCCGGTGTGGTGGAAATAGGCCTGCAGCGACGAGGCAGGCATGTTGCGGATGAAACTCGTCACTGAGGCCATGATCGGTTCTCCTTAGCCCTTGATGTTGCGGGGGTCGTTCCCGTGGGAATCGGACTGGCCGATCCGGCCGTCCTGGTTGTGGATCTTGAACTCCGTCCCTGCGTTGCGGCTGATCTCCCGCCCACGGTCGATCGCCTCCCGCTTCGTGTCGAAGTGTCCGCTGGCGCGCTCGGCGCCGCCGCGGCGGACGTCCCATCCTCCACTGGGATTGGGGACCACGTGATGGGTGCCCGATCCTTTGCCCTTGGCCATGAGTGTCTTCTCCGTTTCATGGATCGATGCGCGACCATCGCAGCCGCGACTCCCAGCTTGCCATCATATGTCCGAAAATATGTCCGAAAATCGGACGATCAAGGAAAAAATTGACGCGAAGAGTTCGATGCGCTATTATCCACCGGTCGACGGCCGTCTGGCCGCCGACAGCTTTTGATTCACGTGCCAGGTGACGGATGGGCAAGATGAGCGACGCGGTACAGCTTGGGCTTCGACTGCGGGCAACGCGCGAGCGCCGCGGCCTGAGCCAGCAGGCCGTGGCGGATGCTCTCGGACTTCCGCGAACGGCCGTTACCAACATGGAATCGGGGAACCGGGCGGTATCGACGCTGGAGCTCACGAAGCTTGCAGCGCTCTACGGCCAGTCCACGGCGTTCTTTCTATCCCCGAACGAGGAAGCGGAGGACCTGTCGATAGTCCTCCATCGGGCGCTGCCGGAGATGGCCGGGTCGCCCGAGATCGACCAGGAGGTACGCCACATCCTCGACCTCTATCGGGAAGGCGCCGGACTCCGGGGCCTACTTGGTCAGGCGATCGAGCTCACCGTGCCCAACTATGCCGCCCGACTGTCCTCGGTTGGCGACGCGATACGGCAAGGCGAGGCCGTTGCGAAGGAGGAGCGGCGGCGTCTCGGTCTCGGCATCGCTCCGATTGTCAACATGGCAGAGACGATCAGCGAGCAAGGGATCTGGACGGCCGCAACCGATCTGCCGGACGGCCTTTCCGGACTGTTCGTGAACCATCCGTCGATCGGCCTTGCGATCCTCGTAAACGTTCAGCATTGGCCCGTTCGACGGCGCTTTTCCTATGCTCACGAGTATGCCCACGCGCTCTTCGATCGCGAGGAGACGGTCACGACCACGCGGCGCGAGAATGCCACGGAGCTGGTCGAGAAGCGCGCGAATGCCTTTGCTGCCGCGTTTCTCATGCCGGCTGAAGGCATGCTCGACGAGCTGCGCCAACTGGACAAGGGGCAGCCGAGCCGGCTGGCTCAGATCATCTTCGACGTGGCTGGAAACAAGGGCATCGAGGCTGAAATCCGCCCCCGTCCCGGATCGCAGGCGATCACCTATCAGGACGTGGCGTCGCTCGCGCGCCATTTTGGTGTGAGCTATGAGGCCGCCGTCTGGCGCCTGAAGAGCCTCAACCATATCAGCGCGGCCGAGACTGCAACGCTCATCGATCAGAAGGAGATGGGCAAACGATACATTCGGCTGTTCGGGTTCTTCGACCTGCTCGACGAAGGAGAGGCTCCCCCGCCACCGGAGCAGGAACTGCGCAGCCAATTGATGCGGCTCGCCATCGAGGCATACCGTCAGGATGAGATTTCGCGCGGTCGTCTCCTTGAGCTCGCCAGAAAACTCGACGTCGACGGTGCCGAGCTCCTTGAGCTCGCGGATGCGACGCGGACGGACTGATGGCGAGAACAGCACATGGGATCGGCGATCGTTGTTGCGGACACATCCGTCATCATCAACTTCCTGCGGATCGACCGCATGGATCTGATCGGTTCGCATCCCAGCCCGTTCATCGTGACGGACCATGTGGCGGACGAGATCGCCGACTCCTACCCTGAGCAGCAGGCGCGCTTTCACGCGGCTCTTGGGAGCGGCCACATCA
This sequence comes from Chelatococcus sambhunathii, assembly GCF_001418005.1. Taxonomy (GTDB): domain Bacteria; phylum Pseudomonadota; class Alphaproteobacteria; order Rhizobiales; family Beijerinckiaceae; genus Chelatococcus_A; species Chelatococcus_A sambhunathii. The sequence continues at coordinate 53,361 of NZ_LIOL01000012.1, forward strand.
CGCAACACCGTATCGATGATCCCGCCGAGATGGAGATTTTTTTACGTCTCTCCATCCGAGGACGACTGGGTGCAGGCGAGCGTTCTGCCATCGCCGTGGCGCTCAACAGGGGGTGCGCGCTGGCGATCGATGATGCACGTGCGATTCGACGGGCGATCGACGAGGCAGGCATCGCCGGCAGTCCGTTGACGATTCTCCGGACACAAGACGTGATCGTCCAACTGATAAGGGCCAAGTTGTTGGAGATCGGGGCAGCTGACGCGCTCAAGGAAGACTGGCATCTCAATCACAGATTCACGATCCGGATCGGGTCGTTTGCCGAGCTGCTGTAGCGTATTCTCATGACCGTTCAATTGGCGGCACCCGTGTTATCACTGACCCTCCACTGGCGTGGGTGAATTGCGCCATTCTTCTAATGATTGCGGAGTATTTCGATAAGTAACGGATATTTATTGATTATCTGAATTTCACCACTACCGTTTCGCCAGCCATCTTCTGTTGCGAACGGTCTCATGCAAGACGCCCGATCCGGTCCGAACCCTCTGCTGCCCGCCCGTCTGTCGACGGGCGAACGCCTCGATGAACTCGCGTGCATTCTTGCCGCGGGGCTGAGGCGTATCCTGCCAGAACAGTCCAGTTCTTTATCTGCACCTGGCGAAGACAGTTCATTCGACATTCTCGCCCTCAAACGCCGTGTTGGTCGTCGCAAACCGAGCAACCGAGTTGGAGGGCAATGATGCCAGGAACAAAGAGAAAGACTGACGCTGCGCCATGGCAACCGGGCAACCGCGATGCGGCGGAAGCGAGCGTGGTCACGCAGCTTGCAGCGCTGAAGCGAATGACGGTGGTCGAGCTGAAGGCGAAGTGGGAAAGCCTCTTCGGCACCCCCGCTCCGAACAACAGCCGCAGTTACCTCGAGCTGAGGCTCGGCTACCGGGTCCAGGAACTGACCCTCGGCGGCCTGTCCCGCGAGACGCGGCGGACGCTGGACCTGCTGGCCGACGAAATCGAGGGCCGGGTTGGGCGCAAGACGATCATCGCGGATTCCCGCAACCCGGTGGTCGGCACCCGCCTCGTGCGCGAATGGAACGGGATGGAGCACACCGTCACGGTGATGAAGGACGGCTTCGACTGGCAGGGGCGCAAGTTCAAGTCGCTGTCGGCGGTGGCGCGGGCGATCACCGGCACGCAGTGGAACGGCTACCGCTTCTTCGGCCTCCGCGAGGCGCGGAGGGACGACCGATGAACCGTCAGGAAGCCGTCGCTATCATGCCGCGCCGCCAGCGCTGCGCCATCTATACCCGAAAGTCGAGCGAGGAAGGGCTCGACATGGAGTTCAACAGCCTCGACGCCCAGCGCGAGGCTTGCGAGGCCTTCGTGACGAGCCAGAAGGCGGAAGGCTGGGCCACCATTCGCGAACGCTACGACGATGGCGGCTTCTCCGGTGGCACGCTGGAACGGCCCAGCCTGAAGCGTCTCATTCAGGACGTCGAAGCCGGTCTGATCGATGTGATCGTGGTCTACAAGATCGACCGGCTGTCGCGCTCGCTGATGGACTTCGCCAAACTGGTCGAGATCTTCGACCGCAATCAGGTGACCTTCGTGTCGGTCACGCAGTCGTTCAACACCACGACCTCGATGGGCCGCCTGACCCTGAACATCCTCCTCAGCTTCGCACAGTTCGAGCGGGAGGTGATCGGCGAGCGCATCCGCGACAAGGTCGCGGCATCCCGCAGGCGCGGCATGTGGATGGGCGGTCACGTCCCGCTGGGCTACGACGTGCGCGACCGCAAGCTGGTCGTCAACGAAGCGGAAGCCGCGACGGTCCGGATGATCTTCGAGCGCTTCGTCGCCATCGGCTCCGCCACGACGCTGGCCAAAGCGCTCGCGGCCGAGGGCGTTCTGAACAAGCGCGGCAAGCCGATCGACAAGGGCTTCCTCTACAAACTGATCAACAACCGGGTCTACCTCGGAGAAGCCGTGCACAAGGGGACTTCCTATCCCGGCGAGCACGAGGCCATCATCGATCAGGCCCTCTGGGACAAGGTTCACAGCATCCTGCAGGAGAGCCCGCGCCTGCGGGCGAAGAACACCCGCCGCCAGACGCCGGCCCTGCTGAAGGGGATCATCTTCACCGAGACGGGCACGGCGATGACGCCGACGGCGACGAAGAAGGGCACGCGCCTCTACCGCTACTATGCGTCGATGGACCTGATCCGAAACCGCCCGACCGGAGACGCCTCAGGGCCGCTGCGCTTGCCCGCCGGCATGGTCGAGGATGCCGTCGTCGGCGAAATCCGCCGCATGATCCGCGCACCCGAAGTCGCGGCGCGGACCATAAAGGCCCTTCGCGACGAGAACTCGACCGTCGAAGAGAAGGCGGTCGTCCAGGCGCTCGGCGAGTTCGACCAGCTCTGGGCGGCGCTCTATCCGGCGGAGCAAACCCGCATCGTCCAGCTTCTGGTCGAGCGGGTGACCGTCGGCGAAGACGGCATTGCCGTCGATCTGCGCCACGACGGGCTGGGCTCGGTCCTGTATGACATGATGGCCCCCCGCCAGACGGAGGCCCGCGCATGACCGACACGACGAAAACCATCCGCGTCGTCATCCCCCTGACGATCCGCAAACGCAATGGGCGGCCGAAGATCCTCCCGCCCGACGAGGTGACAGTCCGGGACGGCCGGTCGCAAGACCCTCATGTGCTGCGCGCCATCGCCCGCGCTTGGAACTGGCGGCGGCAGCTGGAATCCGGTGCCGCTTCCACCATTCAGGATATCGCCGCGGCCGAGAAGGTCTCCGACCGGTTCGTGAGCCGCATGATGCGGCTCGCCTATCTGTCGCCGGAGGTGCTCGAACACCTCGTCATCAGGCGCGTACCACCGGCGCTTTCGCTGAACGACCTCGTCACAGTTGCCGATCGGCCGTGGGCGGAGCAGATGGACATGGTTTTTGACTGAGCGCGCCGGCGCCCTGCCATCAATGGAAGCCTGCCACGAATGCTGTGGCCGTGAGTGTGACGTGGGCATTGAGCGGCGGATACAGTTCGAAGGCCCTCGGCTCACGCGAGAAGTTCCAAAGCCGGAACAAGCGCCATTCGGATCGGCGCTCGTCTGCCACCGCAAGCTCATTGCGGGTGATGTGGAAGGGCGTCCGTTCCCACCCGTTCGTCGTCTTCACCTCGATCAAGCGCGCCTGACCATCTGGCGCGAAACTCGCGATGTCATAGCCTGCGCCATCCCCGTCCTCCTCGGAAACCCAACGCACCTTCCGCGCCAAGTCATCACGCCCCGCCGACCGTAGCGATGCCCACTCATGCGCCAGAACGCGCTCCTCGCCGGCGCGGCCGAGGGCGCGGTTGCGCTCGTCCCGGCCTGCCACATCGAACTTCCGAGCGATGTGCAGCATCTGCTCCAGCTCCTGCGGTGGCGGCTGGTTCGACAGCGTCGGGGGTGGGCCGATCCAGATCGGTGCGGATTCTTCAAGACCCGTCGCCGGGCGCGAGTCTGGCAGACGGCCGAGCCACGCGGGGTTTATTGCCAACCACCGTACCACCGCGTCGACGAGCGACATTTGGAAATTGAACGCAGGCTTGTAGCCGGGGATCCAGTCCTCGCCGAGCCCCTTCAGAACCGCGCTGATGTTCTGGTGCTTGAACTCGATCGATCCCTCCGAACGGCCGTTCAGCAACGGCAGGAGCGTGCGGCGATGCTCCGCCTTGCTGTACGGGCGTCCGAAGACGTCGTCGGCCAGCATCGCGAAGTAATCCGCGACGATCAGATCGTTCTCCTCATCGGTCCAAGGCTCGCTCGACATTAGGCCAGGCTACTGACGTCGCGGCCATTTGTCATCGAAAGTCAAAGAACCATCGGGTCCTTGATCCCCAGCATAACGACGGGCTGCGCACGGCTTCCACCGAATATGCCTACCGCGTGTTTCCCCGGCGCCCACGCCAACCGGAAGAACGCCCGCTGAATCCACTGTCGAGCGACCTGCGAAACCCGTTGGAAACGCTGGCCTTCGCGAAGCCCAACCGGGCCGGACGAGGTTCGCTCGGTTAGAGACGGAGGGCCGTTCAGAGACGGAAATTGGACCCGGCGCCGGTCTCCGAGGTTCGGGCGTCTCGGCTAAACGCCTTTGAAACAAAAAGAAAAAGGCCCCCAATGGGAGCCTCATCTCGGGTTTGCACCAAGATAATGGCGGAGGGAGAGGACTCTTCGACAAACTCGCTCGAAGTATGCCCCACATCGCGCCAGCACGCCTTCGTATTCGCAAGTGAATCTTCGCCACCGCAGAAATTCTCTGTTCAAGACAGGGAAGCGCAGTGCCCTGTGTTTGGCGTTCCCGCCAGTATTACCTTGATAGTGTTTTCCGGCCACGCCTTCGTCGTGTCGCATTCCAACTTGCCAGGACGAAAGGACACGAAAATGAAGGCAACATGCATGAACCAACTTGAACTGGCCGTGCGCTGGGGGATCAGCCATCGCACACTTGAGCGGTGGCGTTGGAACGGTGAAGGGCCGAAGTTCCTCAAGGTGGGCGGCCGGGTGGTCTATCGCCTGTCCGACGTCGAGGAATACGAGCAGTCGATTATCCGTTCCAGCACCTCCGACCCGGGTCACACTCAGCAGGCGGAAGCCTAACAATCCGAGGACGAGCAAGGGTCGGCCCCTGTTGGCCGACCCTTTTCCTGGGCCTTCACGTCGCACTGGTCTACCTCTTGCTCCTTCGGCCCATCTTTGGATCGGAAAGACGACGTTCAGCTTGCGAGACGGATTCCTGGGTTACGACTTTACCCCTTGCCAACCTTGGAGTGCCCAGAATGGACTAGTTTGCCCTGCGTTCTCCTGTTATGGTTAGAAAAACAGTGAGGGCTGGATGATGGCGGATACGCCTGACCAGGCCATGACCGTAAGGGACGTGGCAGGTTACCTGAACGTCGACGAGAAGACCGTTTACAGGCTCGCCAAGCGCGGGGATCTGCCGGGCTTTAAGGTCGCCGGTGCATGGCGGTTTAAGCGGTCGGACCTCGATAGCTGGATCGATCAGCAGAAAAAAGCAGCGCAGAACAAGGCGTGAGGGGCGGCACGTGAGCGATTTGAATATCAGCAACTTCATCTGGAATATTGCCGACGATGTCCTTCGAGACGTTTACGTCCGGGGGAAGTACCGAGATGTCATTCTGCCCATGACCGTTATTCGTCGTCTCGATGCTGTGCTGGAGCCGACGAAGGAAGCGGTGCTCTCCATGAAGACCCAGCTCGATAAGGCGGGGGTCGCGAACCAGCATGCCGCTCTGTGCCAAGCATCGGGAGAGGCATTTTACAACACATCTCAGTTCCGCCTGCGCGATTTGACCTCCAGAGCGCGACGGCAGCAGCTTAAGGCCGATTTCGAGGCGTACCTCGACGGATTCTCGCCGAACGTTCAGGAAGTGCTGGATAAGTTCAAGTTCCGCAATCAGATTCCCACGCTCGTCGAAGCAGATGTCCTCGGTTTCCTGCTCGAAAAATTTCTGGACCCCTCAGTTAACCTGAGCCCAAAGCCGGTCCTCCACCAGGACGGGAGCGTCCGGCTTCCCGGCCTCGACAACCATTCTATGGGCACGATCTTCGAGGAGCTCATCCGCCGCTTCAACGAAGAGAACAATGAGGAGGCAGGCGAGCACTTCACGCCGCGCGACGTGGTAGAGCTCATGGCCTACCTCATCTTCATGCCGATCGCCGACCATATCCGGTCGGGCACATACCTCGTGTACGACGGCGCTTGCGGCACGGGCGGCATGCTCACTGTCGCCGAAGAGACACTGATTAAGCTGGCAACCGACCACGGGAAGGAAGTTTCCGTTCACCTCTACGGACAAGAAGTCAACCCGGAAACATTCGCCATCAGCAAGGCCGACCTGATCCTGAAGGGAGAAGGCGTTGAGGCCGAAAACATGAAATTCGGATCTACGTTGTCAGCGGATGCGTTCCCGTCCCGCGAGTTCGACTTCATGCTTTCCAATCCCCCCTACGGCAAGTCTTGGAAGACCGACTTGGAGCGCATGGGGGGGAAAAAAGAACTGCGTGACCCTCGCTTCGTGATCGAGCACGGAGGCGATCCTGAGTTCAGCCTGATCACCCGATCCAGCGATGGCCAGATGGTGTTCCTGGCCAACATGCTCAGCAAGATGAAGAAGGCGTCTCCCCTCGGGAGCCGGATCGCCGAGGTCCATAACGGGTCCTCGCTTTTCACGGGAGATGCGGGTTCCGGTGAAAGCAACGTCCGCCGCTGGATCATCGAAAACGACTGGCTCGAGGCCATCATCGCCCTGCCGCTGAACATCTTTTACAACACTGGCATCGCAACCTACATCTGGGTCTTGAGCAATCGCAAGGCCGAGAACCGCAAGGGCAAGGTGCAGCTCATTGACGCCACCGCTTGGTTCAAGCCGCTCCGTAAAAATCTCGGGAAAAAGAACTGCGAACTCGGCGTTGACGATATCAAGCGCATCTGTGACGCGTTCCTCCTACAGAAGGAAGACGAGACGTCCAAAGTCTTCCCAAACGATGCGTTCGGCTATTGGAAGATCACAGTCGAGCGTCCCTTGCGCTTGAAGACGGAGCTGACGGAAGGAGCCTTACGGCGATTCCGCAAGACGTGCTCCGAAGCGGGAGAAAGCGATCTCGTCCGCGCCATCGAGGCGGTGGCGGAAGCCCGTGGTCCGGGCCCGCATTTGGACTTCAATGCCTTCGTTGCCGAGGTGGAGGACGCCGCCAGCTCGCTTGGCCTCCGTATGACGGCCAAGCGGCAGAAGCTGCTCATGTCGGCGCTCGGCCAGAAAGATGCCGCAGCGGAACCGGTGATCCGCAAAACCTCGAAGCCGAAGGCGGGGTCGGATGCGACGCAGGAAGCGCTGTATGGCAGCTATCACACGACGGTCGGCGGCAAAGCGTCGGTCGTGGAGTATGAGCCTGACACCGAGCTCAGGGATACCGAACAGGTACCGTTCCTCGAAGACGGCGGCATCGAAGCCTTCTTCCGGCGCGAGGTATTGCCGCATGCCCCCGACGCTTGGATCGACGCCTCGAAAACGGTGATTGGTTACGAAATTTCGTTCACGCGGCATTTCTACAAGCCGCAGCCGCTGCGCACACTCGATGAAATCGAGGCCGATATCCGAGCGCTGGAGAAAGAGACGGAGGGCTTGCTCGAAGACGTCCTCATGGGAGGGCACTAAGAATGGCCACCCAGCGCTACTCCGTCACTCCCCATCCGATCGAAACGCTTCTGACTTGGGTGAAGTCCGGTGAGATTGCGATACCCGAGATCCAGCGTCCGTTCGTGTGGGATGCGACGAAGGTCCGGAACCTGCTTGACTCCCTCTATCAGGGCTATCCGGTCGGATACCTCATCGCCTGGCGAAATCCATCCGTCCGGTTGAAGGACGGTACGACATCGTCCGGCAAGCGCATCCTGATCGACGGGCAGCAGCGCGTGACGGCGCTGATGGCGGCGCTGCTCGGACAAGAGGTTCTGACCAAGGACTACGAGACCGTCCGAATCAGGATCGCATTCCATCCGGTTGATGAGCGGTTCGAGGTTTCGAACCCCGCGATCCGCAAGGACGCCGCCTGGATTCCCGATCTCGCGGCGGTCTTTTCGCCGGATGCCAGCCTCACCGAGCTGACAGACGAGTATTCCGAACGTAACCCCAATGCCGACCGCAAGCAGGTCTCGCGCATCCTGGAACGCGTCCGGAAGATCATCAACAACCACGTCGGCATCATCGAGCTGGCCGAAGACCTCGATATCGAAACCGTGACCGAGATCTTCATCCGCGTGAACTCGGCCGGTGCGTCGCTTAGCCAGGCGGACTTCGCCATGTCGAAGATCGCGGCCAACGACACCTACGGCGGCAACATGCTGCGCAAGGCTATCGACTATTTCTGCCATCTGGCCGTCGCGCCCGAGTTCCTCTCGCGCATCGAGAAGGGCGACAAGGCGTTCGCCTCCTCCGAGTTCCTTCCGAAAATGCGGTGGCTGAAGGACGTCAACGACGACCTCTACGACCCTTCCTACACCGACATGCTGCGCGTGGCATTCACGTCCGAGTTCCGGCGCGGCAAGCTGCAGGATCTCGTGGCTTTGCTATCAGGGCGGAACTTCGAGACCAAGCAGTATGAGGAAGCCGTCGCCGAGGAGGCGTTCGCCCGCCTGAAGACCGGCGTTCTCAACTTCATCAACAAGACTCACTTCGATCGTCTGACGATGATCCTGCGCTCGGCCGGGTTCGTCACTTCGAATCTCATCCGCAGCCAGAATGCCATTAACTTCGCCTACATCCTCTACCTGCGCGGCCGGGCGGAGGGCATGCCGGCCGCCGACATCGAGCGGCTGGTGCGGCGCTGGTATGTCATGTCGCTGTTGCGGGGACGTTACTCCGGCAGCCCCGAGACGGCATTCGATTTCGACATCCGACAGATTGAGGCGCGCGGCCTTGCGACCTATTGCGAGGCGGTGATCGATGCGGAGCTTCCCGAGAGCTTCTGGTCCACTCTGCTCCCGCAGGAGATGGATACCTCCTCGGCGTCGAGCCCCTACTTCCTCGTCTACCAGGCCGCGCAGGTGAAGTTGGGAGACCTCGGCTTCCTGTCGCGGGATATCACCGTGCGCGACCTGCTGCTGAACCGCAGCGACGTGCATCACGTCTACCCGCGCAATCACCTTAAAAAACAGGGCATGGCGCGCGGGCGGTATAACCAGATCGCCAATTTCGTGCTTGCGCAAAGCGAGATCAACATCGGCATCGGCGACCGGCCCCCGGAGGTCTATTTCGCCGAGCTGGCAGGCCAATGCAACGGCGGGGCGAAGAAATACGGCGGCATCACGGACATGGCCGAGATGCGGGCCAACCTCCGCATGAGCTGTCTGCCTGAAACCCTGCTCGATGGGGAAATTCCCGATTTCGGTGACTTCCTCGAGGCGCGCCGGAAGCTGATGGCAGCGAAGATCAAGACGTACTTCGAAGGGCTTTGAGATGCAGCGGTGGGGAAACAGCAGTCAGGGGGAGAACGGAAATGGCTGAGCAGGACGATCTCATCGCGTCCATCGCAGCGACGACGGCCGACTATCGTGAGGCTGATGGGGAAGCCCCGACGCCAGAGCGTATCGAGCGTTGGGTCGGTCAGTTCGACGCGGCAGTTCAGCTGCCCATTCTACGGGAAATGGATCACGTCTTGAAGCGGACCTACTTCTCCCGCGATGGAACGAGAAAGTTTTTGGCGGGACTATTTCAGACCGAAAAGCTTGTCGGCGAGGATCCATGTGCCTTCTGGAAGGGCGTGAAGTTCCTCGACATTCAGGGCGGCGGCGCGAGCCAGAAGGAGATGCTCGCGCTGTTCAGCAAGGTGCTGGAGAAGCAGTGTCGGTTCGAAGCTGCCGACTGCGGCGCAGCTCCCCACGCCTTCGTGTATCTGGATGACGCCATCTTCACCGGGAACCGTGTTAGGCGCGATCTCGAAACATGGATCGCTGAGCAGGCTCCGGCCGAAGCGAAGGTGCACGTCATCACGATCGCGCTGCATAGCGGCGGCCAGTACTACGCCAATGGAAAAATCAAGGAGGCGGCAAGGGCCGCCGGAAAGTCAATCGACCTGACGTGGTGGCGCGCGATTGAGCTTGAGGACCGCAGGGCTCACACCACTACGTCCGATGTTCTACGGCCGGTCGCGATTCCAGACGACGAGGGCGTGAAAGCCTATGTCGGGGCAATGCGCTATCAGCCCAATCTGCGCACTGCGGGCCATGTCGGCGGAAACGGTATCTTCTCCAGCGATGCTGGACGCCAGCTACTGGAATCGGAGTTCCTGAAGGCGGGCGTGCGCATCCGGCAGATGTGCCCGCATCTAAACCAGTACCAGCGGCCGCTGGGCAACATGATCCTTGAAACGCTCGGTTTCGGCTCGCTGATCGTAACCTTCAGAAACTGCCCCAACAATGCGCCGCTGGCGCTGTGGGCGGGGGACCCTTGGTACCCGCTCTTCCCCCGCACAACGAACAGCGATACGTCGCTGCGCAGGTTCATGGCGATGCTGGCACAGGAAGACTTCTGATGGCCCAGCCCAGCCAGGTTCGCACATACCACCCAGCCGAGAGCGCCGTCTTCCTTAAGACGAACGAGCGCTTTGGCGGGCTGTCGAACATGGCGCCGGGCTTCCCGATTGTCCTGAACGGCGTGCGGATCCGCACGTCGGAGGCGCTCTACCAGGCCTGCCGTTTCCCGCGCCGGCCGGACGTCCAGCGGCAGATCATCGACGACCCCAGCCCAATGACCGCAAAGATGCGGAGCAAGCCGTTCCGCTCCGACACTCGGCCGGACTGGGATGCGGTGCGGGTGAAGATCATGCGCTGGTGCCTGCGCGTGAAACTGGCGCAGAACTGGCAGACCTTCGGCAAGCTGCTGCTGTCCACCGCGGACATGCCGATTGTCGAGAAGAAGGTCCGCCGCAAGGACTTCTGGGGCGCCACGGAGCAGCCGGACGGCACGCTCGTCGGCATGAACGTGCTGGGTCGCCTGCTGATGGAGCTGCGCGAGCAGCTGAAGGGCGATGAGGCGGAGAGCCTACGGTTTATCGAGCCGCTGGCCATTCCCGACTTCCTGCTGCTTGGAGAGCCCATCGAGGCCGTGCAGGCCCCGAATAATGCGCAGATTCCGGGTTGGGCCGCTCGGCGGTCGCCTGCACCCGTTGCCGCTCCGCCGCCCAGCGATCCCCAGCCATCCCTATTTGAGCAGCCGATGATTACAAACGCGCAGCCTGCGCCCGTCTCATCTCCTCCTGATCGTCGCCGAGACAATCAAGAGCCGAAGCAGCAGCTTCTATGCCGCCCCTCGGGGCACGATTGGCTTGGCGATCTCCCAAGCCAATGGGATGTGCTCAGGAGCAAGTATCTATTTCGCGAGATCGACGACCGGACCGACACGGGGACAGAAACATTGCTCTCCATGCGTCAAGCCCATGGCCTGATCCCCCACGCGAAGGTCTCAACCAAGCCAGTCACGCCGGAGGAACTCAAGGGGTATAAGCGCGTCTGCACTGGTCAGATGGTAATGAACCGCATGCAGGCCTCGAACGGCATGTTTGCTGTGGCGCGTGAGGACGGCCTGGTCAGCCCGGACTACGCGGTGTTTCAGCCGCTGCGACCGATGGAACCGGACTACTTCGTCGAACTGTTCAAGACCAACATCTACCGCGCGAAATTTCGTCAAGAGTCAAAGGGGCTAGGAACTGGTACTTCTGGATTTCTGCGGCTCTACTCGGATCGTTTTGGATCAATCCATGTACCGCAACCACCGGAATCCGAGCAGCGGAAGATTGTACAGTTCATCCGAGCTTATGATGTTCGGGTTCGCCGCCTGATCCGCAACAAGCGGCGGCTGATCGGGCTGTTGAACGAGCAGAAGCAGGCGATCATCAACCGGGCCGTCACGCGCGGCCTGAACCCCGACGCCCCGATGAAACCCACCGGCATCGACTGGATGCCCGAGGTTCCAGCGCATTGGGAGGTCAAACCGCTGAAGTGGTTCTTGACGGCAATTGTGGGCGGCTCAACCCCTCCAAGCGGTCAAGAAGACTGCTGGGACGGTGATATCGTATGGGTCACTCCTGAAGATATCAGCAGAAATGCTCGGCTATCGTCATCGAGGCGAACGATCACGCAGAAGGGATTGTCGGCTTGCTCTACATCGTTGGTCCCTCCAGGTAGCGTCGTTATCACCTCCCGGGCACCGGTTGGAAATGTTTCTATTGCGGAGGTGGAGCTTGCCACCAACCAAGGCTGCAAGGCACTTGTGCCAAACGCCGAGGCAATCGATACCCAATTCCTGTTTGAATTGATGCGTATTCTTAAGCCAGAGCTGCAGAGCCTGGCGACTGGCACCACTTTTACAGAGATATCAACATCCCGATTGGGGCGCGTGAAAGTAGGAGCTCCGAGCGTCGCCGAGCAAAAAACGGTTATCGATTGGGTTCGCAATGAGACTCGCGACCTGGAGCGGGCAATCGAAAAAGCTGGTCAGGAAATAGCTCTCATCAATGAATACCGTGAGCGACTGATTGCCGACGTCGTTACCGGCAAGCTGGACGTGCGCCACATTGAGATCGTTGCACCGGCAGACGAGCCGATTGCCGACGAGGATGACTCACTGGACGACGTGTTGGAAGACGGCGATGCCGAAGCGATGGAGGGGGCCGATGCCGACGACTGACACCAGTGAAAAAGGCCTCGAAGCCCTGATTGTCCGTTCGCTGATCGACGAGGCCGGTTATGCCGCGGGCGACTCGACGGATTTCGACCGGGACCACGCTCTTGATGTCGCAAAGCTGTTCGACTTCCTGAACGCTACGCAGCCAGAGGCTGTGGAGGCGCTGGGGATCGGCGTGGACGGCCCGAAGCGCCTGCAATTCCTGCATCGGCTGCAGGGTGAGATCGCCAAGCGCGGTGTTATCGATGTGCTGCGGGGCGGCGTGAAGCACGGCCCGGGCTCGGTGGAACTGTTCTATGGCACGCCCACGCCGGGGAACGCGAAGGCCGAAGCGCTGTTCGCCGCCAACGTCTTCAGCGTCACCCGCCAACTGCACTATTCCAAGGACGCGACCAAGCTATCGCTGGATCTGGTCCTGTTCATCAACGGCCTGCCCATCGCCACGTTCGAGTTGAAGAACAGCCTGACCAAGCAGACGGTCGAGGACGGGGTTCAGCAGTACAAGCGCGACCGCGATCCGAAGGAGCTGCTGTTCCAGTTCGGCCGCTGCGTCGTCCATTTCGCCGTGGACGACCACGAGGTGCGGATGTGCACGCACCTGAAGGGAAAGGCGTCCTGGTTCCTGCCGTTCAACAAGGGCTGGAACGATGGCGCGGGCAACCCGCCGAACCCTCACGGGCTGAAGACCGACTACCTCTGGAAGGAATACCTGACGAAGCGGAACCTCACCGACATTCTGGAAAACTACGCCCAGGTGGTCGAGGAGGTCGACGAGCGCGGCAAGAAGAAGCCGCCCAAGCAGGTCTTCCCGCGCTTCCATCAGCTGGACGTGGTGCGCAAGCTGCTGGCCGACGCCGAAGCCAAGGGGGCGGGCAAGCGCTACCTGATCCAGCATTCGGCCGGTTCGGGCAAGAGCAACTCGATTGCCTGGCTCGCCCACCAACTGATCGGGCTGGAGACCGGCGGCAAGACGACCTTCGACTCCGTCATCGTGGTCACCGACCGCCGTGTTCTCGACAAGCAAATCCGCGATACGATCAAACAGTTCGCGCAGGTATCATCCGTGGTGGGACACGCCGAAAAGTCTGGCGACCTGCGGGCCTTCCTGAAGGCCGGCAAGAAGATCATCATCACAACGGTCCAGAAGTTCCCCTTCATCCTCGACGAGATCGGCGACGAGCATCGCGGGCGAACCTTCGCCATCATCATCGACGAGGCTCATTCCAGTCAGGGTGGCCGGACCGCAGCGAAGATGAACATCGCGCTCGCCGCGAATGGCGCCGAGGAGGAAGAGGAGACGGTCGAGGACGCTATCAACCGTCTGATGGAGGCGCGGAAGGTGCTGCCGAACGCCAGCTATTTCGCGTTCACCGCCACGCCAAAGAACAAGACCCTGGAGGTTTTCGGTGCGCCGGTCCCGCAAGGGGACAAGATCAAGCACGTACCCTTCCACAGCTACACGATGAAGCAGGCGATTCAGGAGGGCTTCATCCTCGACGTGCTGAAACACTACACGCCGGTCGACAGCTATTATCGGCTTATGAAGACGGTGGAGGACGACCCCAAGTTCGACACCAAGCGGGCACAGAAAAAGCTGCGCAAGTATGTGGAATCCCATGACCACGCGATCCGCAAGAAAGCCGAGATCATGGTCGATCACTTCCACGACCAGGTCATGGCGTATCGCAAGATCGGCGGCGCGGCCCGGGCGATGGTCATCACCAACGGGATTCAGCGCGCAATCCAGTACTTCCACGCGTTCCAGGAATATCTGAAGGAACGCAAGAGCCCCTATCAAGCCATCGTCGCCTTTTCGGGGGAGCATGAATACGGCGGCCAGAAGGTCACTGAAGCGACCTTGAACGGCTTTCCAAGCAGCCAGATCGAGGAGCTGATCCAGAAGGACCCGTACCGGTTCCTGATTGTCGCGGACAAGTTCCAGACCGGCTATGACGAGCCGCTGCTGCACACGATGTATGTGGACAAGACGCTGTCCGGCGTGAAGGCGGTGCAAACGTTGTCGCGCTTGAACCGGGCGCATCCACAAAAGCACGACACCTTCGTGCTGGATTTCATGAACGATTTCGAGGCCATCAAGACGTCGTTCGAGCCCTATTACCGGACCACGATCCTCAGCGAGGAAACCGACCCAAACAAGCTGCACGATCTGAAGGCCGCGCTGGATGGCTACCAGGTCTATGCATGGGACCAGGTGGAGGACCTGGTGGCGCTCTACCTCGGCGGAGCGGACCGGGACAAGCTCGACCCGATTCTCGATGCCTGTGTTGCCGTCTACAAGACCGACCTCGATGAGGATGGGCAGGTCGATTTCAAGGGCAAGGCGAAGGCGTTCACGAGGACATACGGCTTCTTGGCCGCGATCCTCCCCTACAGCAATGCGGATTGGGAGAAGCTATCCATCTTCCTCAACTTCCTGACGCCCAAGCTGCCGGCGCCTGAGGAGCGGGACCTGTCCAAGGGGATCCTTGAAGCGATCGACATGGACAGCTACCGCGTCGAAGCCCAGGCAACCATGGCCATCGTGCTGCCGGACGCGGACGCCGAAATCGGACCGGTCCCTACTGCTGGCGGCGGTCGCAAACTCGAGCCCGAGCTCGATCTGTTGAGCAACATCCTCAAGACGTTCAACGAGATGTTCGGCAACATCGACTGGAAGGACCGGGACAAAATCGGGAAGGTCATCGCGGAGGAGCTTCCGGCTAAGGTGTCGGCCGACAAGGCGTATCAGAACGCCATGAAGAACTCGGACAAGCAGAACGCGCGCATCGAGCACGACAAGGCGCTTGAACGTGCCGTGATCGAACTGCTGTCCGACCACACGGAACTGTTCAAGCAGTTCAGCGACAACCCCTCGTTCAAGAAGTGGCTTTCCGAGACGATCTTCGCGGCAACCTATGCGGACACTGCGTCAAAAGCCAGCTCGGCTTCTATTGGCAGTTGAACCAGCGCATGGCGGTTTGGATCAGATGATCATGATCCACGCTTGTGGCCTCTTGGTAGAACGCGTCGATCTCTTGCTGCGAGAGGCCCGCTTCTTTTGCGGCCCGTCGGCACAAGCCAAGGATCATGAAGGCATTGCTGTCATGTCCAGTCAGCTGGACTGTTATGTTGGGATACTTGGGGGGCATTGACCGGCTCCTCCAGCGCAGTGGACACGACGCCTAGAACGCTCGTTTCTTCATTATTATCAACAGGATAAGGCGCTTTTGGTTCGCGCTTTTCCCATTGCCGTGTTTAAGGGCTTCGGCCGCGACAACTTCGCGCCTGATCCCGCATGACGCTGTAGTCGGCAAGCATTTCGGCGAGAGCCGACCCCTCCGGCAGCAGATCGAGCTCGTCGGCTGCGCGCGCCTGGAACTCGCGGCTATACTCGACAACGGGTGGGCAGATGGTCGTGATGCGAAGATCAGAAGCGACCGTCGCGCAGCCGGTCAGCGAGATCGTTACGATCACGAGGACGGCGAGCCGCCGCATCGAGCATCTGGCGTTGGACGTCATTGGTCTTCTCCGAGGTTTCGAGGCGTTCGGCGAGGCGTCCCGCTCGCTCGCCGGAGCGCCGGAGTGTGAGCAGGAACAGGCAGACCGCGAGTGCGATGGCGCCGTAGCGCAGGGCTGTCCGCACCTAGGGGCTGGTAGCGATCCCGGTGAACAGAGCGACGATCATCGACGCCCCCGCTTCCAGTCGTCGATGCGGGCGTAGATCGTCACGGCGACGCCCGCGAGCGCCACGGCGATGAACACCCAGCGCAGGGTGTCGAGGTGGGGCACGAGCGGCAGGATCGCGGTCTGGGTCTCCGCCAGAACGCTCTGCGCCACCTCGACACCCGCGGCGCCCAGCGTGGCCACGCCAGCTGCGCCGCTGCCCTTCATCGTGCGGCTGTCTGCCAGGACCTCCCGCACGGGCGCCGTTTCCGCGGCGAACGCCGTCGCCCGCACCGGGAAACGCTCGCCCCATTGCCGAGCCGGGCCGAGATCGATGTGCATGAAGCCCGAGCGCGGATAGTAGCCGAAGCCGAGGAAGCCGACGGCTCGGGCGGCGGCCTCGAAAGCCACCGGATCGTGGTTCGCCATGGCGATGTCGAAGGCCGTGCCGTCCATGTGCTTCGAGCGCGGCGCGCCGCCGACGGCCCGATTGTGCGCCGGACTGCGGTAGGCCGAACGGACGATGAGGGGCTTGCCAAGCCGATCGCGCAGCGCCTGGAGCTTGTCGAGCGCATCTTCGTTGATCCGCAGGGAGCCGCTGCCTCGGCAGGCGATCTCGGCGGGGGAGAAATTCTTCCAGCGCCACGAGCGCTCGGGCACATCGCGCCAGTGTTTGTAGGTCATTGTCGTCATGGCAGGTCTCCAGGCACAAAAAAGCCCGCTCCTCGACGAGGGCGGGCGGTGGTCTGATGGGTCGGGCGGATGGGTTAAGGCGTCGGTCCGAAGAGCTTCAGCTTGATGGCGATGCCGGCCATCAGGGCGAGCAGGACGCCGGTGGTGATCAGCCGCACGGCGGTCTGGACGGCCGTCTGTTTCGCGAGCCGGAAACCCGCGAGCAACGAGCGAAGATCACGGATGTCCTCGGCGGCATCCTGGCCATCGAGGCCGACCTCATGCAGGGCGCGCCGCGCACCCGTCTCGGCCGCGCGCTCCAGCAGGGCTTCAAACTCGGCGGCCGGCAGCGCGATCAGCGCCCCGCTTTCTGGTTCCTTGTCCATGACGCAATCCGGGAGTGATCAGAGGACCAGCGAGCCGGCCAGCGTGAACCCGATCCCGGCGAGCGTGGCGTCGGGTGTCGATGGCGCGACCACGCTGAGCACCTGGCCGGGCTCCAGCACGGTGTCGCTGGCGGCGATGAAGGTGGCGCTCGTAGCGGCGGCGGCGAAGCGCATGGTGGCGCTGCTCACGCCATCGACCCGGATGTCGAAATCCGCACTCGCGGTTGCCGCGGCCTCGGCGCTGGCATGGCTTCCGGCAAGATCGATCTTCAGCCGGGTGCGCCGCGCCACTGGGACCCGTGCGATCACCTCGTCCGCTGCCGGCTGCCC
Organism: Chelatococcus sambhunathii; assembly: GCF_001418005.1. Classification (GTDB taxonomy): domain Bacteria; phylum Pseudomonadota; class Alphaproteobacteria; order Rhizobiales; family Beijerinckiaceae; genus Chelatococcus_A; species Chelatococcus_A sambhunathii. Next base: position 70,656 of record NZ_LIOL01000012.1, read on the forward strand.
GGCCTTGTAGCCGCTGATGTCGGCCGGGGGATCGGCCGCATCCGCGGTCTCGACAACCTCGATGGCCAGCCACGTGCGCTCGAGGCCACGCAGCTCCCCGGCAGTGCCGACATAGACGGCCAGCTCGAACCAGTCACCCTCCGACACCGGCAGGACGGCGCTCGACAGGTTGCGCATCTGGTTGGAGTAGCCGCTGTCGCCGCGGACGATGACGGCGCCGCCGCCCGGCACGCTGTTTCCGTTCTTGCGCACCTCGACCAGCTGATTGGTCGGCGAGGTCTGCCACTCGATGTTGCCGATAATCCGTACCTTCGTCACCCCGGCTGGAATGGTCAGGCGGGAGGGCTGGCCGGCATCCCAGAATGCGTCGCTGTCGTACTCGGCGCTTTGCCAGGGCACGGCGACGTAGACGTTGGTCGTCGCGACGCTGAAATTGGTCGAGCGTCGCAGCAGCGCGCCCCGGAAGGGCAGCAGGGCGCGGTTGAAGATGCCGACGCCTGTGGCGCCCCACGCAGCGCCATCGAACTGGAGGACGTCGCCGTTGGCGGCGCCGGCGATGGAGACGTCGGTGAGATCGCCCAATGCACCAGCGCCACCGCCGACCCTGAAGAGATCGCTGCCATCGCCCTGAACCAGCACCGTCGCGCTAGGGACGATGACGACCTCTGCGCCGGAGCCCGCATATTTGGCGCGAACGTCCTGGCCGCCATTGGTGGCGTTTCGGATCGCGAGCCGCCGTTGATTGGCGGGCAGCGTCAGGGTCCGCGATGCCGTCAGCGTACCGGTGAGGATGATGAGGCCATTACGGTTGGCTTGGGTGCCAGTCAGCGTCAGGTTGGCGTCGGCCATCGCTACCGACAGTGCCTGGTTCATAGCGTTGTCGAGGGCATCGACCGCGTCGTTGATCGTTACCTCTTTCTGGTTCTGGGCGGCCGCGACATGGGTCACGGCCAGATTGGGGCTGGGCATCAGTTGAACTCCAATGTGACGGTGCGCGGGAAGCCGCGGCCCGCGACGGCGCTGATCTGGAAGACGGTGACGGTCAGGGACGACGGGACCGCACCGAAGTCGGCGAGGATGTCGGCATTGGCGTAGACGACGTTTGGGCTCGTCGCGGTGAGCGTCCGCTTCACCGCGCCGCCAGGGGCGGAGAGGATGTCGATCTCGTAGGTTTCGGAGGTCTCGCCGAGCGGCACGAGGCCGGTGCCGTCCTTCAACTCGCCGCCGATCCGGGTCCGCCGGACCCAGGAGAGACTGATGTTGACCGGATTGCCGGTCAGAGCCGCCTGCACGTTCCAGGGTGCATAGGGCTTGAGGTCCCGGCCGGTATGGCTGGAGACCAACGTTTCCGCATCCTCGAAGATCGTGCCGAACCCAACAGCCCTCCAGGACCGGGGGAGCTCGAGATCGCCGAGCGAGGTGACCATGGTCTCGACATCGTCGGGGTCGAGGAGGACAAACAACTCACCGGCCTCGTGCCCATCCACGAAGACATCGGTGCCACGTCGACCACGCAAAAGCCCGGACAGGGTGTAGGAGCCGTCCGGGTTCAGCGCCACGTCGCGGAACTGGATGATCTCGGGCTCACCGTTGGCCTTGAGGACGAGGGCCGCGTTGGCGCCGCTGAGCATCGAGTCCTGTGTGACGCTCTCCAGCCGTTCACCGCCGGTGGTCATGAATACCGTGAGGCTGTTCGTCTCATCGGTCGCGAACGGGGATGTCGGCCTGCCGAGGGCATTCGCCGTGGCGCCCCAGGCCGTCTCGCTCAGGGATCGACCGACCTGCGCCCACCCCGTGCCGTCGACGCTGCGGTAGAGAGAGGCACCGGGCCAGCCCGGGCCTCCAAAGCCGCCCATGAGGTAGTAGATCCGCGACCCCGACCCGCCGGTGTCATCGGTATCGCGCAGCAGCGGAAGGTCCAGCAGGATCAGCCGCGTCGCGGCCTGACTGCCGACGAGCTGTACCGGTTTGCCGGAGCCGCCATCGGCAGCCACGTTGGAGACGTAGGTGGCGGCAGCTTCAGAGACTCCCTTCACCGCGAGCGAGAAATCCGCCCCGACATCGAGACGGGTGATGCGGGTCCGGAAGGTCGAGCCCGACTCGAAGACCACGTCCACGACATCGGTCGGATCGAGGCGCAGCCAGTCGGCCGGTAGTTCTGCTTCGTACGCGCTGCGTTCGATCCAGGCGCTGTAGAGCGTCTTGGCGGCGATCTGCTTGGCCGTCGTCGCGTCCAGCGCAAGGGCTAGCTCTACGCTGGACTGGTTGCGCGAATGCATGGTCGGCAGCGGCAGGGATGTGCGCTTTTCGCTCTGCGTGCCCTGCTGGTAGTCGGCGCCGCGATCCATGTAGACGACGCTGACGCGTTCCGGCAGCTCGACCTCCTGCGTGCGACGCTCACGCCAGCTTTCGCCGGTCCGCTCATCCAGCGGCAGCAGAAGATCCGCGTCGATGGTCGCGGCGGGCGGTCGTCCCCGCGTCCGGAACCGCAGGGCATCGTCGCTTTCCGCAGCGTCGAAGAAATAGGCCTGCGCCAGCGGCTCGATCGCGCCTCGCACGGTGGTCTGCCGCCCGATGACATAGCCGGGAACCGTCGCCCCGAGATCGGCGACGTCTATGTCGGACAGACCAAGGCCGGCACGGGCGCAAAGGTCGGAGACGATGCCGGAGAGCGTCTCTCCACCACCGCCGCCGCGATTGAGGAAGAGCTTCACCCAGCCTTGGCTGCCGCGGACCAGATGCGTGTCGGTGACGGCATCGTAAACCTGAGCACCGCCTTCGCTGACCGCACCCGGCCAGATCTCATTGAGAACAAGAGCGCCTGTGGCGGTGTCCAGCTGGATAACGCGCGTGCTCCGCATCAGCGTCCAACGCTGCCCGCGCAGGCGGCTCTGACCGTAGTAGGGCCCTTCGTAGTTGATCTGGATCGGAACGACCGTCTTCCAGACGATGCCGGTGTCGCTGCGCCATTTCAGCGTATAGATCCCGCCGGGCGATCCCCCGTTCGAGATGCGCGCCTGAAAGATGACGCTGTCGTCGGTCGTGTCGTAGGAGAGCCCGCCCGCGCTGCCGTAGAAGCCGGTGGCGCCGCTCTCGAAGTCCGACGGCGAGAAGGCGGCGACCTTCTCGAAGGTGACGCCGAGGGATTGGCCGGTGAGGCCGTCGTACCCTGCCAGCGCGGAGACCCGCAGGCGATAGAGGCCGAGGCTTCCATGGTTCGTGCTCGTCCCGCTGCCGAGGACCCAGCCATCCCCGAAGCCTTCGCCGACCGCACCACCAATGACGCCCCGAACGCGAGGCTCGGTGACGCTCTGCCCGGCACCCCATACATAGCCCATGGTGTCGGCGCGGATGAGTCCGACATCGTCGAAGAGCGATCCGGTGAGAACGAAGTCGACCCGGCCAGAGGGGCCGTAAGCGGAGACCATCCCCATCCATGTCGTGGCGACGAACCGCAGGGTCGAATTGGTCAGGCCGCTGCTGGTGGAGCCGAATCGGCCGACTTCCTTGAGCGCGTTCGGTTCGATGCGCAGGATCGGTCGTGAGTTGCTCGATCCGGTCACGACATAGAGGTGGCCGTCCTCGCCGCAGAACAGCGTGCTCGGGAAGTTGTTCGGCGTGACGCCCGTGATGTCCGTCATCCGCGCCTGCCGGTCTTCTTTCATGGTCCGTAGGCTGAAGCGGCGGATCCCGGCCTCGGCGGCGTTGACGTCGCTGTCCAGGAAGTAGCCGTATCCGCGCCGCCAATCGACGGTCAGGTCGTCGATCTGGTAGGTGCCGAAATATCCGCCTTCGCCCGTCGTGATGAAATCGAGCAGCTGGTAGGGCTGCTGAGCCGCCCGCTGGTAGGTGATCTCGGCCGTGATGTTCGGGATGCGGTTCCCGAAGTCCGCGAGCGCCAGGTCTTCGAAGACGATGGTGGCGAGACCCCGATGGGCGGGTGCACGGCCCGCGCCGACGTGCATTTCGATCAGCGGATCGGCCAGCTGATCCTCCGCCCCGGAATGGAAACGGAACTTGAGATCCGGTTTGGCGACGTCGGGGCTCGCGCCGGTCTTGTCGTAGATGAGTTTGCCGTCCGCCCAGATCCGAAGCACGTCCTCGGCCGGCCCTTCGCCGAAGCTGAGGGCGAAGGACGCGAAGTAGGAGTACGTGACCGAGGTCTGGGTGGCTCCGCCGCCGCCCTTGCCGCCCGAGCGGGTCCGGGTGACGTTCTGCTGCTCACGGATGCCGGAGGACCAGATCATGTTGCCGGCCATGCGCAAGGTGCCGTAGCCGATGGCGATCGATGCGCCATAGGCGGACGAGGAAACGGTCAGGTCTCCGAGTCGGGGGCCTTCGGTGGTGACGTTCTGCCCCTTGGCCGGAAACAAGAGGCTGCCGACCACAGAGCCGACGAGCCAGCCGGCTTGCCAGCCGAGGCCGACCGCGGAGCCGAGCGCGGCTCCGCCCACTGCGACGAGAATGGCCATGGGAGGTCAGGTTCCTGGAGAGCGAAAGCGAAACGCGAACTTGATCTTGGCCGGCCATTCGCCGGCATAGGGTTCCTCGATCACCTGCCTGCGCGTGGCGTGCGCGTGCAGGAGATGCGGCCGTCCGAGCCGTTCCGTCAGAAAGCCGCAATGGCAGGGATAAGCCTGATCAGCGAAGACGAGGACGTCACCGGGCTTCGCTTGTGTGACGGCAATGCCGTCCATGTGCCCGCGAAAGTGCTCGACGAAGCCCTGTCCCTGCGCGCGGCGCCCATAGGCCGTGCTGTCGTGGTCGGCGAGTTCGAGCGCCCGCGCGACAAGGACCACGAGCCCCGCGCAATCAACACCGGCGCGGCTTCGCCCCTGGTGTCGCCAGGGAACACCCAGCCATGTTCGCGCTTCGGCGACAATCGCATCGGCCAGATCCCCCATCGCGGTGGCGGTCGCTGATGGTGGGCGGTCAGCGTGCATCGGGATAGCTCATCATGGCATCCTGGCCCGGCACGTAGGGTTCGCCGCGAAAGTTCAGGACGTTGGCGAAGCGGTCGATGCAGGTGTCGAGCCGCTTGTCGCAGCCGGGATGAACGCGGAAGGCGTCGTCGGATGAGATCGCGTATCCCATCGGCAGGAACAGCTCGATCCGCCCGCTGCCTTGGGTCCAGCCCTTGACCTCGGTGGAACGACCGGCATTGGCGCCGGTCTCCCAGGTCAGCACACCTTCAGCAAACCAGCCATCAACCGCTCGTGGTTCATCGAGCGTGGCATTGAAGACCGCCCGGTCAGTGACTGCCGTCACGATGCCCGACCGGCTCCAGGCTTCCTCGGCCTCGAAAACCGCGCCACCATCGGCGGTTTGCGCGCCGACATTGGTGTCGAAACTCGGTGGCTCGGACGCGGTCGTTCCGGCGGTCACGCACCGATAGACGCGGTTCTCGAAATCCGCGGAAGTCGGTACTGATGCCGTCGTGTCCGTGATCGTCGCCACGACGGCGTCGAAGGCCGCGTTCGACTGGCTGCCGGCCGCGAGCTGGTGGAGGAGCCGGAAGCGGAGAAATCTGGTTCCCACCGGCAGCTGGGCCATCGAGATGCCCCGCTGAACCCAGCTGTCTTCGGGCAGGATCACCTCGAAGCCCGTGTCGAGAAGGGTTGAGAGCAGGTTCGACGAGCCGTCCAGAGCTTCGACGACGACTCGCCCCAAGTCGTCCGGGAACGAATTCGCCCGGCTCACTGCTGCGTCCAGCCGGTAGGCGTCTCCGTCGATCTGCAGTGGATCCAGACCCGATGCGACTAGGTCGATGGATTGGGTCAGCTCCCCCGATGCCGAGCTTCCGCCTTCCAGGTAGAAGCTGCCAGCAGCGGGCGTCAGGCTGCCATTGCCGGCGTCATGCACGTCCCAGTCGCCGGACACCTTCGTCCATCCGGTGGGCGTAAAGCTGGAGCCGTCGCCGGCGCCATCCGCCTCGAAGCTGCCGTTGACGACCGGCAGCGGGAAACTGACCGGCGTGCCGGTCGTGCGCACGCGCACCACGTCACCGAGGATGTACGCCGTCGATCGGGCGATTTCTGGCGGATTGACCGGCACCTTGCAGCGATGATCTCCGAGATCGGCGCGGCATTCCGGGCTGTAGAGTTCGCCGATGCGTTGCTGCAGCGCTTGGGTCATGCCGCGCAGTTCGGTCCGGAAAATGCCCTGCTCGGTCAGCACGACCTCGCCGAACCAGCCGCGGCGCATCCGAAGCGCGCCCATGCCGGGGGCCGCCCAGTTGACCAGGAAGATCCGCACCTCGGCCTGATCGAAGAGACCCGCGCGCAGTTCCTCCTCGGTGATCGAGGCGCTGTCGAAGACGCCCTCGACGTCGAGATTGTCGACGCTCAGGCTCGCATCATTGGCGATGGCCGTGCGCGAATAGCCGGAACTCGCCTTGTAGACCTTGCCCTCGAACGGCAGATCCCGGTCGTGGTCGGTGAAGAAGAACTCCTTGCCGTCGATACGCGAAATACGCCAGCAAGTGGCGAGCGTCGTCACCGGTCCGGCGAGGTGCGCCGCGAGGGCTGCCGAGGTCGATTTCATGGTCTGATCTCCAGCACCGGGATCTGGCCCCAACTGCCGAGCTGATAGGTTTCGATGGTGAGGTCCATCTGATCGCTGTCGAAGCGGACGGGCACGTCGAACTCGAAGTCCGCCGTCACCTGCACGCCGGATGCGGGGGCGACGGTGAATGTGACGAGCCCGGTCGCCGTGTCGACGCTCCAGCCCGAGACCGCCTCGACGCCGTCGCGGTAGATCTTCACCGTTCCGGGAACGGGCTTGGTGATGATCCGGGTCTCGACCTCGCCGCCGCTGGCGTAGGTCTTCACGAGCTGGAACGTCTTGGTCACGCCGTCGCCTTGACCGAGCAGCTGGGCAAGCGCTTGGTAGTCGGTCCAGTCCTTGAAGCGGAAACCGTAGGCACGCCCGCGTCGCGCGCGAAAGAAGGCGATGAGGGCGGCCACCTGATCGCGTTTTTTCAGGCCGTGTGCCACGTTCCATTTGCCCCGCGCGGCGGCCCAGTTGGCGTTGCGCCGCTCGTGTCCCGAAACGGTCGTCACCACGGTGGTCGAGTAGCCGGGGCCGCCGGACGCCCCGTAGGAGATGTCCGGCGGGAACTGAACTTCGTGAAAGCCGCTCATCTGTCGATCCGTCGGAGATTGCCCAGTTCAGAGATTACGGCGGGCCCGCTCCATGGCGCGGGCGGCGTCGGCGGCGATCTGCCCTTGGGCGTAGCGAAAGCTGCCAGCATCCGGGGTGGAGATGTTCATCACCACGTTGACCGGTGGACGGGTTTCTCGTGCGGCGCCGATGGCGGCGAGCTGAGCCCGTGACAGCACCATCTCACCGCGCTGCAGGATCGCGGGCACCTCGTCGGCACGAAGCCCCGCGAGACCGCCGTCGTGGAAACGCGGCGCACCCGCAAAAGCGAATGCCGGGACGAGCCGCTGCTGAGCGGGCCCCCCGGCGACGCCGCCTTGATGGAAGATGCCGGCAAACAGCCCGCCTCCGCCGCCGAACAAGCCGCCGAGCAGTCCGCCGCTGCCTCCGCCAAGTGCATTGGCTAGAGGCCCGAGGATCGCGGAACGAACCGCGATGCGGGTGATGTCGGCGAGGATGCTGTCGGCGAGCGCCTTGAAGTCGATCTTGCCGCCGGTCACGAAGTTGGCGATGGCGTCCTCGGCGCTGCGAAAGGCGCTGGTGAGAGCGCTGCCGAGACCCTTGCCCCAGTCCATCGCCTCGCTGGCATAGCGGGACAGCTCCTCGCGAACCGCCGCCCAGCCGGTTGCCGCCTGTGTGGCCGCCGAAGCCGCCGCCTCCCCGGCGGCATGACTTGCTTCCGCGGCGCGTGCGGCGGAACCGGCCGAGCCTTCACCATCTCCTGCGGCATCGCCTCCGGCGCCGCCAATGGCTGCGAAGGCTTCATCCAGACGCTCCGTCGCCTCGGCCGCATCGTCGATTTCGGTATTTGCGCCCGCCATGGCCTCCCGGAGCGCCGCGATGGACGCAAGAGGCGCGCCAGCCAGCTCTCCCAGCGCCGTCGCTGTCGCTCTCGCCCTGTCGGCGGCGGCACGCGCATTCTCTGCGAAGGCCGTCAGACCGAAATCCGGCGTGGCGAATGTATCGGTCTCGAACGCGGCGGCGAAGGCATCACGCGCCGCATTGCCAGCCCGGCTCGCGGCGCCCACAAACTCGTTCTCGATCCGGCCGAGATCGACATCCGGCACCAGTTCGATGGTCCGCTCGATCCCGATCGCCGCCAGACCCGCATTGACGCCCTTGAGGAGTGCGTTGATGCCGTTGACCGCGCCGTTCAGCATCGACTCGAGACCGGCTACAGCCAAGTTCGCCGCCTGGATCGTCAGATCGCCGATTACCCGAGGCAGGTTGCTCCAGATCACGACCATCGCATCGAAAGCGCCTTGAAACGCCCCGATGATGCGGTTGGCGAAGGTGACGACGGCCTCGAGCGACGCCTGGAGCGCGTCGGCGATGCTCGCCTGAATGCCGCTCCAGGCGGCGTCGATGCGTGCTTTCAGGACGCCGGCCAACAGGCCGATCCTGTCCCAGACTTCGGTCGCCACGCCGCCAAGAAGACCGAGCGCCGCGCCGAAGCCGCCGGTCGCCTGCACCAGCCGACCGAACTGGTAGATCAGCTCACCCGCCGCCACGATAAGCGCGCCGATACCAGTTCGAATCAATGCGCCGCGTAGCAGCGTGAGCGCACCCGACAGGCTGAAGGTCGCGACACGGGCGGCGACGAAGGCTGCGACCCAGCGTCCGGCCATGAAGCCGGCGAAGGCGATGCCGATGGCGGCGAGCCTTTCCAGATTGTCGGCAACAAGGATCAGGCCCTCGGCCACCATGGACGAGGCGCCCGCCATCTGGTCCCAGGTCCCGACGAGTTGCAGCGCGGCATTGCCAATCAGCGTGAAGGCATCGCCGATGGTCGCCGGCATCGAGTCCGCTTCCTCGCGCAGCCGCTCGAGATTGCCGATCAGCGCCGTGCGGATGACATCGCCGGTGATAGCGCCCTGCTGACCGAGGGTGCGCAAACCTGAGACGGTGGTGCCGAGTTCGGCGGCCAGCAATTCTGCGAGCCGGCCGCCGCTCTGGATCACGGTGTTGAGGTTGTCTCCGCTGAGCGTGCCGAGGGCCATGGCCTTGGAGAGCGCGTTCTGCACCGAAGCCGCGCGCTCGGCCCGCGCGCCCGAGACGACCATGGCGTTGTTCAGCGCCTCGGTGAAATCCAGCGATTCACGTGTGGTCAGACCGAGTTCACGCAATGCAGTGGCGTTGGCGAGCCAGGATTCCGCCGTCTGCTCCAGGTTCGAGTAGGTTCGGCGCGCCATTTCGGCGAGCCGTTGCATGACTGCGGCACCCGTCTCTTGCGCCCCCGTCGCCAGAACCACCCGCGAGCGCAGTTCACTCCAACTGTCGGCATAGGCAGCGATCTGGCGAATGCTGAGCGCACCGCCCAGAACACCGGCGATGCGGGCAAGGGCAGCATTGGTGACATCGACTTCCCGGCGGATCTTGCGAAAGCTCTGCGCTCCGGTCTCGCCGATACCGGCGATCTCCGCCTGGACCTGGCGCCCTCCGACGGCAGCCAGACGAACGGAGACGCGTTTCTCAGCCATCGCGATCAGACCTGATTTGGGCATTCAGCCCACGCACCATCACGCCCTCCACCTCGGGCAGAAGTTCCGCGCAGACGAGCGTGTCCAAGCCAAGCGCGTGCGCCCAGATAAGCGCAGCGGTCATGTCGAGGCCGAGGACCGCACCGGGGACGGCGCGTAGCTGACCCGTGAGCTTTTTGGCGAGATCCCAAACCTGCCATCCTTCGACCGTCTGCGGACGGTTCAGGACAACGGGACATTCGTTGCAGGCGCCGCGGCAGGATCGGCAATACTGCTCACCCCCGCCGAAGTGCCACTCGGCGAGGGCGCGGAGTCGTTTTTTTCCGCTTCCAGCAACAGGCCCCTCGACACGTAGCGGAGCTGGAAGGCCTCGAAGATCGGCAAGATGTCCAGGAGGGCATCGATGCCTTCCGGTGTGACGGGCGCCGGATCGCCTTCAGCATCGCCGACGCCTTCCCATTCCAGAACGACCAGCCGCGCCAGGGCCTTGGCCATGGTGACCGCGATGATCTCGTTGGAAGCCCCTTCAGGCAATGCGGCCACCATTGCGTCACTGCGGGCGGCGGCCATCAGGGCGGTGGTCAGGGGAGCGACGCGCACACGCACGCCGTGTCCGAGGTCGAGCCAGCTCGGCTCGCGCGACAGGTTCAGTCGGATCATGCGAATTTTCCTCACAAAGGATGTGGATGGCCGAAAGCCCGACAAGGATGATCAGGCGTAGCTCGTGATGTCGTTCAGGAGATGGACGCGCAGCATCGTGCCCTCGACGTCATCGAAAGCAGCGCGCCAGTCGAAGCTCGCTTCCACCCCGCCGGGGCCGGAGACGGCGTATTTCGGTTTGGGCAGAAAGACCCGCGGCAGCTCGAAGCGGAGCGCATAGCCTTCCGGGAAGGTGAACCCGTATTCGAGTCCGACAGGATCGCCATTGGCGGCCTCGGCCACGAGCGTCGCGCCATCGAAGCGTACCGACATCGACCCTTCCGCCGAGGCGAACGTGGGATCGGCCGCCTCGATCTTGCCGTCCTCGCGAATGACGCGGACACGTTCGAGATTATTGGAGAAGGTAAGGCTGCCGCCAGTGACGCCCGCGAGCGCCGTACCGCCGCGCCGAATGAAACCCCGTCCCTGGCTGAAGCGCCGGAGCGCGTAGGCCGTCGGGCTTGCGTCCACCGTCGCCGAGAAGCGTTCCTCGCCTTGGGCCACGAGCTGGAGGCGGGCATTTGCCGGTCCCTCCTGGCCCATCTCGAAGTTCAGGCTCTCCATCACCGTGCCGAGGTGACGGAAGAACACCGGCGTCGTGAGCTTCGGATGGCCGACCTCGATCGTGTAGCTCGGGATGTCGTCGGCGCCGCTCTTCCAGACATGCGAGTAGCCGCCGCCGATCAAGGTCGGTGAGGAGACACTCGCCGCCGATGCAGCGATGGTGAAGCCGTTGCCAGACGGGCCTGCCGTGTCGAACCCGATCACCAGCGTCTGCGTGCTGGTGGGCCGGGAATAGGTGCATTTGGCGATTTCGGGATCGGCCGATGCATTGAGGTCGCTGACCAGCTGATCGACGGTCTGCGTGACCGTTCCCTGGATCTGCGTCTCCTGCGCGCCAGCCGTGCCGGAGACGAACGTCCAGACCGTACCGTTCAAGGTGATCGTGTCGCCCGCCGTGGGATTGACGGCGAAGACGATCGAGCCGCCAGCGCTCCTAGGAGCAGTCACCGGGTCTCCGAACAGGCCCGTCAGCCAGAAGCCCGTTCCACGCAGGTCGAGCGGGATGTCGAGCTGGCCCTCGTCGGTGATGAGGCCGCGATAGGGATCCTGCGCGTTGCGCCCGCGTCCGAGCAGCGGGTCATCCCCGAGCGGCTGGGCCGAGGAGAGATCGGTCGATTTGAAATCGAGGCTCTGATAGCCGGTCAGCGGCGCGACCCCGTAGCTTGCCTCCCGGCAGGCCTTGAGGGTGGCGTCCGCGCCATATGCGCGCGCCTTGGGCATGAATGACTCCCGTCTTGTCCGTGATTGGGTCGTGGTTGCGTCAGGTGATGAGCGGATCGCTCACCAGGTATTCGATCGTGACGATGATCCGGGCGGTCAGCATCGGCGGCGCGCCTTCGAGAGCGAGCGCGCCCGTCTCCGGGGCCGATGGCGTCAGGTTCTCGGCGAGGCCGCCGAGCGTCTCATCGACACGCAGGGCGGCCCCGATCGCACCAAGCAGCTGATCGAGTGCCGCTTCGCCGCCGCCGCTGGGATCCCGCGGCACATAGACTTCGAGCTCGACCCGGTGCGCGTAGAACTCGGTGCGGGGATTGAGGGTGATGTCGGGTTCGCCGGGTTCGCCATCGCGCAGGATGACAAGACCGGCGGCGGGAACCTTCTCGGGCAGCACCTCGTTGCGCCGCACCGGCGCCGCCAACTGGCCCGCGAGAACAGCTGCGAGTGCGGCGAGGATCTGTTCACGTCGAGACATCAGCGGCCTCCGTCTCCATCAGAAACCCAATTGCGGACAACCAGGCCGGGTAGCCGGTTGACCCAGCGCTCGGCGGCGCCGGCCACATCGAGACGCTTGCGGATCGTGACCTGCGGAACCAGGATGAACATCGGCACGGTCACTAATCCCCGGCCCGTTCGTAGTGCCGAAGCGCTCGCGCGCGTGAACCCGCCACGCTTGCCTGTTCTCGCACGCATCCCATCGGCCACGAGGAGTGAAGGGCCGTGGCGGCGGTAGACGAAACGCAGCCGCTGCCCGGTCCGTCGCTCCCATCCGCCCGGCGTAATCTTCCGCCCGCCATCGCCGTACCGGCCGGCGGCCGCTGTCGGGATCGCGAGGAAGAAGCCGTTCTTCGAGCGAATGGTCGCGCCGTTCTCATAGATGCGGATGATGCCCGGCGCCTTGGACCAGACGAGTCCCGCCGCCCGGATGCTGTCTTCGCCCCTGGGGTAGACTTGTCCGCGCCAGGTGCGCGCCAGTCTCGGCCCCAGTCCCGCCGAGGTGACCTGCGTCCGGAGCTCGGTCTTCAAGCCTTCGGTGGCCTGTGAGATCCCGGCCGTAACGGCCTTCTCGGCGGCCCTGATCTCGTCGCTCATCAACTTGCCGAGATCGCCGATCGTGCTGAGCGAGAGCCTCATGCCTCGCGCAACTCCGCCGTCCAGATCAGTCGCTCCGCATCGCGGCTCGGTTCCCCCTGGACGACATAGGAAACGCCGTCGAACTGGAACCCGTCGCCTTCGGCAAGGTTGGGCGCGTCGGCGACGCGAATGTCGAGCAGCGTCGTGGCGGCATGCAACCGTGTCTCGCCGAATTCGAAGGCCCGGTCGGGCCGGCGCAAGACGACCCGGACGGAGATAGCGCTGCCGCCCTTTGGCGTGTAGGTCGCGTCCCGCGCCATGTTCGGGTCGGCAAACAGTGACTGGAACGCAGCGGCGATGGCTGACATTCGTTACTCTCCCTGTCGCGCTACCGCGCTCCTCGCCTCTTTTAGAAGCTGCCATTCAGGCGAATCCGCCCGATGACGTCACCGGCGCCACCGGCGACGGCTTCGGTCGCAACGCCGATTAGGGTGTTGGCGGTGGCCGTCTTCGTCGCCTCCTTGTTAGTGTTGTCCCAGTAGACCTTGTCGCCCGCGGCCCACGCCTGCGAGGCGACCTTTTTCAGGTCGAAGACGCCGACGAGCGCGGTCTCGACGGGTTCGCCACTGGCGGCGGCGCCAGCCGCGATGCCGAAGATCGAGCCGACGAGCAGGCCGTCGCCGGAAACGACCGCATAGGGCGCGGTCAGGGTGATGGTGTTGCCGGGCTGGACGTAGTTCTTCATGAGCTTGATCCTCTTGGAAAGACGAAGGGCGGCCCGTCAGGACCGCCCATGTCGTCGGGGTTCAGGTGTCAGGGAAGGGGCCGGATCAGGCGCCCGGGTTCTTGTAGAGGCCGCGCCAGTCGATGGCCTTGGCGCCGAAGTCGAGGCGGCACTTGATCTCGACCCCGTCGACGTCGAAGCCATTGCGCGTCTCGATGTAGGCGCCCTGTTGGCCTTCGAGATAGGCGTACTCGATCGTGTCGATCTGGTTGGGGCTGGCGGCCAGATACCAGGCGGTCTCGCTGGCGGCATCGAGACGCGGCTCGGCGATGGGGCTAAGCGTGCGGATCGACTGGGGCACCACGTTGCCGCTCGACGGAGGCACGAGGTTCTGAGCGACCAGCTGCTCTGCCTTCAGTTCCAGAGATGCCGGCACGATCAGGAAGGCGGGTCGGATGTTGAGCACCGTCTTCTTGTCGAGCCCGGTCTGCTTCGCCATCGCCGCCCGAGCCGCGCCGACGGTGGTGACGTCGAGCGCCGCACCGGTGCCCGCGAGGTTCTTATGAGTGGTGTGGAACAGCGCATTGCCATCGGCCATGGCCGGGTTCGAGGTGATGATGCCCCAGACCACGTCCGACTCCAGCTGGGCGATGGAGTTGCCGTACATCGCCGGGATCCGGGTGAAGGCGTCTAGATCGTCGTTGATCAGCACCTGCCGGGTGATGGCGACAACCCGGCCGTAGGTCTTCACGCGGTAGCTTTCCTTGCTCTCGCCGAGCGTTCCGCGCTTGAACTCGCCGCTCTCGCCCACTTCCAGGAGCTGCGGCGCCTCGCCGAGCTGCACCCGGTGCATCGCCTTGAAGTCGGTCGCCAGAACCTGACGGCAGAAGAGTGCGAAGGTCCGCGGATAGGCCTCGTAGGCCTGGCGCAGGGTCTTGTTGGTGACGGCCGCGAGGATTTCGGGGAAGTCCGAGGTCGAATGCAGCGCGCGCGTCGCCACCTCGTCACGCGAGAGGCCGCGCGTGTTCACCCCGGCATTGCCGAGGCTTTCGCGGGCGAGTTCCAGCAGCGTCATGCCTCGATACTGACGGGCAGCATCTTCAAGCGGGAACAGCGTCGGGCTGTACCGGTGCAGCAGCGCATTGGCCACGGCATCGCGGCGGGTGATGCGCTCATCCCGGCCACCGAGCGGGACGGAGACTTGGCCGAAGGTCCGCGTCTCCTCCGACTTCGCTGCGACCTGATCGAGGATCAGGCGACGCGCCTCGTCGAGACCGGTGCCGCGCTTGACCAGATCCTCGGCGAGGCCGCGCTCGAGGTTCAGCCGACCGGCCAGATCGTAGATGGTCGAGACACGCTCCCGTTCGGCTTCGCGGGCGCGGTTCGCCACAGCCTCGGGATCCGTGGCTTCGGGCTTGGCAGTCTTCGGACGCGCGCGGGTCTGCGTGTCGGCCGCGCTCGGGGGCGTGTCGGTCATGGTGGTCTCCTCGGTCGCTGCCGTTTCGCTCGTCTGGTCGGCCACGACCTCGTCAGTCTGGGCCGGGGTCTGGGTCTTCTCCGTCATCGGGGATGCTCCTTGGGGGGTTGAGGGCGCGTCCCGGCGGTGAAGGACGCAGGTTTCAAGCGGGCTCTGGCTGCGGAAGCCCGCGGCGGGGTCGGCCCCGACCGGGACCGCTGAGATCTCGAAGGGGGTCCAGTCCACCGCCCGCCAGAGCTCCCGCCCGCCGTCGGGCTTGGAGATGTCGAAGCGATGGACCTGGTAGCCGATGGAGACCGCGCGGATGTGCCCGGCCTGGATGTCGCGCCAGATCGGCTCGACATCGGCGCGCTCGCTGATGCGGACCTGCGCGATGCCGCGGCCGTTCTCGATCCGCGCCGAGCCGGGCACCACCGAGCCGATGACGGCGTCGAGTGTGTCGATCTCATGCACCTTCAGGAACGGCGCGCCCGCGTTCAGCCGGTCGAGGCGCACATGAGCAGGGTCGAGGCTGAGTTCCTCGTCGTAGGGCTCGCCGAAGAAGCTCGCCCGCCGGACGCGTGCGCCCGCCGACCAGATCACCTCGACGGTGCGTGCGTCGGCATCGACGGTGTTCGGCGCAAGCTCCGCCGACCGGCGAAGCGCCGGCAGTTCGATCATCGTGTCCATGAAGTCAGTCCTGTTGGGCGGTGTCCGGCTGCCCCGTGTCGGGTTCCGGATCGGTTGCCGGGTCGCTCGATTGCGCGCTGCCGGTCTTGGTGACGCGGCGGGGGTCGCTGTCGAGCACGAGTCCGAGGGCGTCGAGCTTGGCGTTCGTCGCGGCGATCTCCGCCAGCACGGCGTCGGGATTGCGGCCCTGCCGGGCGATCACCTCGGCCAGAGTCATCGTGCCCGAGCGGATCGCCAGCAGGTTGGCCATCGCGTCCTTCTGCGGGTCGATCGCCTCGAACTTGGGCGGCGACCATTCGACCGGCACGTCCGGTGTCGGGATCTGCCCTGCGGCCCACGCGGCCTCGGTGAACCAGCGCCAGACCGGGGTGCAGAGCATCGGAATGAAGAGCTGCCACTGGACAGCGTCGATCATCCGGCGGAACTCGACGAGCCCCGCCCGGATGGAGGAGTAGTTCACCTGGCTGAGATCGCCGGTGAGTAGCTCGTAGGGCACCCGGAACCCGGCCGAAATCGTATGCAGGCTGGCGCGCTTGTATTCGCCATAGCCGCCGGTGGCGGCCGGCTGGTTGAAGCGGATGTCCTTTCCGCCGCGGGCATAGGCGATCAGTCCTGGTTCGAACTGCTCGACCCGGTTGCCATCGGCGTCGACCACCGCCGGGGCGATGCCCTGCTGCGCCTCGTCGTCCCCGAAGACGATGGCGGTGACGCAAGCCTCGGTCTTCTTGCGAACGATCTCGGCCACCTCGTAATCGTCGAGATCACGAAGGGCGCGGATAACCGGCGCGCCCCAGGGAACGCCGCGCGCCTGCGTGCGCTGCTTCTCATAGACATGCGCGATCTCGCTCGCCGGGACCGGCCGGCTCTGCAGGCCGTTTTGCAGGGCGCCATAGGCGTCGCCGGGATGCTCGGCGTGGAGCCAGTAGGCCCGGCGCCTGCCGAGCGGATCGAACTCGATCCCCTGCATGAGGCGGCCCGCACCGAGCGCGCCGGATTTGGTGGCGTCGAGGAAGTCGGCCTCCAGCACCTGCAATTGCAGCGGCACCGGCAGGCCGTCCGCAGCGCGGCGCAGGCGACGGCGCACCAGCACTTCGCCGGCCTCGACCATCTCACGGCAGATCAGCGTCTGAAGCCCGTAGAAGTCGAGCTGGCCGTCGGCGTCACAGGCCTCGGCCCATCGTTCGAACAGATCGTCGACGCGGCGGTCCAGCGTGTCGTCGCCGCTCGCGGCGCGCGGCATGATGCCCGCGCCAATGATGTTGTTCACCAGCACGGCCACGGCCTTGGCCGCGTGCGGGTTGTTGCGGACGAGGTCGCGCATGCGGTCGCGCAAGAGCGCCCCGGCCACGCCGATCTCGGTGTCAGCCGAGGATCCAGAGGCACGCCAGCCCTCCGTGCGGCGTCCTCGCGCGGCGCCCTCGTAGCCGCGCGCGAGCGTCTCGAACGCCTGTCGCGCCAGGACACGCCGCGCGGCGGCCCTAGGGGCGACCGAAGCGATGGCGCGGTCGAACCAGTTCACCGCCATCAACGATCCCCGCGCGAGAAGCCCGCGAGCCCGGCGATTGGAAGCGGCCGCCCCACACTGGCAATCGCGCGCTCGATGGTGCGGATGCGGGCGAGCAGATCCTCCGCCGAGCCGTAGTCCACGGACTTGCCGTCATAGCTGACGCGGGTCGTGCCACTGGCATAGGCCCGGCGCAGGGCCGAGAGCTCGGCTTCGGTCCAGTCGGTCATCTCAGAACCATCCTTCCCGCCGCCCGATCCAGTCGGAACGGCGTTTGCCTTGGGGTACCTGTCCCGGCCTGTGGATCTGCCCGGCGGGATCGCTGTCGGTCGGGGCCGCCCCGAGCTGGTCTTCGAGGTCGCGCCATTTCTCTTCGGGCCAGCGGTCGGCGCCCGCGATCCAGGCGGCCGCGCGGGCGTAGACTCGGCAATCGAGCGCCTCGTTGCGCTCACGCAGCTTCTGCCATTCGAGCTTCGCGAAGCCGCGCTTCGTGCGCACCGTGACCAGCTGTTCGGCCACGACCTGCTTCAGCCACTCGCTCTCGACCCATGTCGGCAGGTGGATCGTGCCGGGCGGGAACGCCGCGCCCTCGTCACGTTCCTCGGCCGTCGGGCGCTCCAGCCGCAGGAAGCGGTAGGTTTCGGCCTTGAAGGTCGAGACCGCCACCGTCCAGAGCCGGGCGCCGCGACGCAGGCGCTTCCCGCCCTCGGTCGCATCCACGAAAGTGGGGCCGGAGACCGGACTGGACCGATTGAAGCCTTCGAGCCCCTTGACTGGCGCGACCTGCGCAAAGCCGACCTTGCGCGACCAGGCGTAGACGGCCGGGGCTTCGTAGCCAGTATCGATGGCAAGCCGCGCGATCCGAAGGTGTGCGCCGTTTTCATGCGGCCACGACCGGTCGAGGAGTGCCGTCAACTGGTCCCAAGCGTCATGCCGGTCCGGCCCGCCCTCGATCACGACGTGATCGACGAGCCAGCTCTCGAGCCCTCGGCCCCAGGCCCAGACATCGACCTCGATGCGGTCCTTCTGGACATCCGCACCCGCCGTCAGGAACAGCCCGCCCGCTGGCACCGTGCCTGGCCGCCACGCCTCGCGGCGATCGTAGAGCCGCTGCCAATCCGGCGCCTCGCCGGTTTCGACCCATGTCTCGCCGAGGATGGTGTTGCGGAACGCCTTGATAGCCTCGTCGGAGCCCTGGGCCGCCTCCCAGCTGCGCGCGACCCGGGACCAGCTGAGCCAGCCCACCGGCGAGTAGAGCGCCGAGAGGTGGTAGCCGATAGTCGTGGGATCAGCGGCCCTGGCGGTCGCCCGCCATTCGCCGCGCTCCAGCATCGCCGTCTTGTGGTGCTCCGCGACGGCTCTGTCGCAGCCTTCGCAGATGTATTCCGCCGTCTCTGGCCGCCCCTTCTGCCAGCGCAGCCGCTCGAACTTCAGCCACTGCATCGCCCCGCAATGCGGACACGGCACGAAGAACCGGCGCTGGTCGGACGCCTCGAACTCGCGCTCGATGCGGCTGAACCCCCGGATCGTCGGCGTCGAGACCAGGAACACCTTGCGCCGGTGGGCGAAGGTCAGCGACCGCGCCTCGGCCAGGGTCACCGGGTCGCCTTCCTCGTCGGCCGAGGCCGGATAGGCATCGACCTCGTCGAGGAAGATGTAGCGCGCCGGGGTCGAGCGCAGACCGACCGCCGAGTTCGCGCCCGTCATGATCAGGATGCCGCCCGCGAATTCCTTGGACAGCATCGTGTTCCCGGCGTCGCGGGATCGGGCCGGTTTGACCCGCTCCCGGAGCTCGGGGCTCTCGTCGATCAGCGGGTCGATCCGCTGGCGCGAGTTGCGCTTCGCCAGTTCCACGGTCGGCTGGACTGCGAGCATGGGGCCCGGCGCCTGGTGGATGGCGAAGCCGATCCAGTTGTTGCCGGCTTCCGTCGCCCCGACCTGCGCGGCCTTCATGAACACGATCCGTTGCGCCGCGTCGCCGGGCGACAGCCGGTCCATGATCTCCCGCATGTAGGGCGTTCGCATTGTGCGGTAGTGCCCCGGTTCGGCCGAAGCGCGGGACGCCAACATCCGGTGCCGGTCCGCCCATTCCGAGACGGTGAGGTCGGGATCCGGTCGGATCCCGTTGCCCCAGGCGCGCAGGATCTCAGCCGCGCCTTCGAAATCCCTCAGGCCATCTTCATCACCGGAATTCGGGCCGGACCTCGGCGAGTTCGTCGAGGTGGGCGCGTACATGTTTCTCCAAGGCCTTCTGCATGGCGGCCGCCTCCACGCCGAGTTCGGCCGCCATCAGCGCCGCCGCGCGCGCCGGCCAGTTCACCCAGGCATCGCGCTCCTCGCGTGCCAGCCGAAACACGACCGCCACCGCCCGGGCGCGGTCGACGAGTTCTCCCTTGAGCTTCTGAAGCCGGATGCGCCGCTCCTGGGCCTTCAGCACCTCATTCGCGGTCTTGGCCTGCAGGAAGGTCGTGCCGCTGCCGACGGG
>NZ_LIOL01000013.1 GCF_001418005.1 Chelatococcus sambhunathii
TGATCGCGTCCATGAGCCGATCCCAGACGCCCGCCTTCCGCCATCGGTTGAAGCGGTTGTAGATCGTGGTCGGCGGCCCGTAGCGCGCCGGCATGTCCGCCCACGGCGCGCCCGAGCGCAGGCACCAGAAGATGCCATTGAGAACCCGCCGGTCATCCACGCGAGGCACGCCCCGCGACTTGTTGGGAAGGTGAGGCCGGATCGCCTCCCATTCGAAATCCGTCAGATCGTAGCGGCCCATCGCAAAGCTCCCGAAAAGGAGCTTGAATCACAATTGCCACCGTCAGGAAACCCAGAGCCGTTTATGGGTTTACGGCCTAGGGGTCAGCCTGTCATTCAATTCATAAAAGCTTACATGCCCTTCACCCATCTAGAGAAGTAAATAGAAGCCGCTGACCCGTCCAATAGAAAAAGCCGCCGGCGGTGCCGGCGGCCTTCGACCATCTGGCACGAGAGTGGCCGGCGCGTCAGCGCGGCGCCATCACCATGATCATCTGGCGGCCTTCAAGTTGCGGCTCGCTCTCCACCTTGGCGATCTCGCTCATCTCTTCCTTGACGCGCACCAGCAGCTTATAGCCGAGATCCTGGTGCGCCATCTCGCGGCCGCGAAAACGCAGCGTCACCTTGACCTTGTCGCCCTCCTCGAAGAAGCGGCGCATGGCCTTCATCTTCACCTCGTAGTCGTGGGTGTCGATGCCCGGCCGGAGCTTGATTTCCTTGACCTCGACGGTCTTCTGGCGCTTGCGCGCCTCCGCGGCCTTCTTCTGCTCGAGAAACTTGTAGCGCCCGTAGTCGAGCAGCTTGCAGACCGGCGGTGTCGCGTTCGGAGCAATCTCGACGAGATCGAGCCCCACCTCCTCGGCGATCCTCAGCGCATCGAAGAACGACACGATGCCGCGATTCTGCCCGTTCTCGTCAATGAGCTGGACCTCACGGACACCACGGATGTCCCGGTTGGCGCGCGGCCCCTCCTTCTGGGGCATCGCCATTGCTCTCATAGGCCTGCGAATGGTTCGTAACTCCTCGTTCGGCGCCGTTGCGGATACATCCTGCGGCCTCGGGCAGCGCGATATGGCCCGACCTCTTCGGACCGATCCGCCGATGCCAAGCCGCGACGCTGCCGCGCCGGTACGCTCGTTCTGGCTGAAACGCGGACATTCTGCACAAAGGCAGGAAAAGTCAACAGATCAAGCGCGCCGCCGTGGGGCACGCGCCTCGATCAGGGCGGCATAGACGTCGAGCGTGTCGGAGACCATGCGCTCGAGCGAGAACATGTCCTCCACATGCGCCCGGGCCCTGAGGCGCAGTGCCTCGGCCTGGGTAGCGCCGAGCGACAGCACCTCGCCGAGAGCCGCCGCCAGCGCCGGCGCATCGCCCGCCGGCACGTGCCAGCCCGTACGCGCCCCGGCGTCGACCTGCGGCGGGGCGAGAACCGTCTCCGGCACCGCACCAAGGTCGCTCGTTACCACGGGCGTGCCCATGGCCTGCGCCTCCACGGCCACCCGGCCGAAGGCCTCCGGCTCGGTCGAGGGCACGGCAACGACGGAGGCCGCCAGCATGGCCGCCGGCATGTCGGCGCAATGGCCGACGCGACGCACAATGCCCTGCAGCCCGCGCGCGGCGATAAGGCCGTCAATCTCCCGCACATAGCCGTCGCGCCCCTGGGCGTCGCCCGCAAAGACGAACACGACATCGCGCAGGCCGCCGTCGGCGAGACGGCGCGCCGCCTCCACGAGTACCCGGTGTCCCTTCCAGCCCGTCAGCCGCGCGGCGAGCAACACGATGCGCTCGTGCGGCGCGACGTTCCACTGCCGGCGCAGCGCATCGACCCGGGCCGGTGACACGGCCGAAGGAGAGAAGACCGAGAGGTCGGTGCCGCGGTGGATCACGCGCAGCCGCTCACGGGCGAAGGGATGCATGGCGGAGATGAGCTCGGCCGTATAACGCGAATTGGCGATGACGACGTCGCCGCGCGCCATCACCGAGTTGTAGGTGACCTTCACCTTGGAACGGCCGGAATAGCTGCCGTGATAGGTTGTGACGAAGGGAAGGCCGAGCGCTCGCGCCGCCGTCAGTGCCACCCAGGCCGGCGCGCGTGAGCGCGCATGCACCACCTCCACCCCCTCGTCGAGGCAGATGCGCATCAGCTTGCGGGCGTTGACCAGCATGGCGAGCGGATTCTTGCTCGCGGCGGGAAAGGGTATCCAAACGCCGCCCTTGGCCTGGAGCTCGCCGACGAGCCGCCCGCCGGCGGTCGCCACCAGCGCCCGCGCGCCGACGGCGGCGAGGCCGGCCGCGACATCGACCGCCGTGCGCTCCGCCCCCCCGATCTCGAGCTCGGGAACGATCTGCAGCACCGTGCGCCCCGTCAGGGGGTGCTCGGTCGAAGTGGGAAAAGGTGCCGGCATGCCGGGTCGCGTCAAAACTGCCACCGGTGTATGAGGCCTCCGAAACGCTGAACTTGAGAACAGCCCCTGCGGAGTGTTTAGGATGAGCGCGCCCGAACCGCAATTTCTGAAGCGACAGGAAAATGGGGACGAGTACCGCCTCGCGCTGCGCAAGCGTGAAGGCGCGGCCCCCGCCGTCGTCTGGCTCGGCGGCTTCCGTTCCGACATGTTGGCGACCAAGGCCTCGGCCCTCGACGACTGGGCGGTGCGAACCGGCCATGCCTTCGTGCGCTTCGACTATGCCGGCCATGGCGAATCGGAGGGCGATTTCGAGAGAAGCTGCATCTCCACCTGGCTCGCCGACAGCCTCGCCGTGATCGAGGCCGAGGCCGGTGAAGCGCCGATCCTCGTCGGCTCCTCCATGGGCGGTTGGCTGGCGCTGCTCGCCACGCGCGCCTTGCGCGCGAAGAACTCGCCCGCCGCACCCGGCGGCCTCGTGCTGATCGCCCCCGCGGTCGATTTCACCGAGCGGCTGATGTGGGGCGAGATGCCGGAGGCGGTGCGGGACGAGATCATGCGCGAGGGCCGCTACCTGCAGCCCTCGCAATATTCACCCGAGCCCTATGCCATCACGCGCCGCCTGATCGAGGACGGGCGCAACCACCTGATGCTCGGCAGCGCCATCGCCACCGGCTGCCCGATCCACATCCTGCAGGGCATGCAGGACCCGGACGTGCCGTGGCAGCACGCGATGGAGCTCGTCGAGCATCTGCCGGGGGACGAGGCCGTCGTCACGCTGGTGAAGGACGGCGACCACCGCCTGTCGCGGCCGCAGGACCTCGACCTGCTCGTCGGCGCGGTGGAAAACCTCGCTGTCCAGAAGGTCAGTGGACGCTGACCGTCTCGAGGTCGTTTGCCCAGGCATTGGCGATGGCGGCGTCCTTCGAATCGGTCAGAAGGATGGGGGTGCCGTCGGCCGCCAGCAAGGCAAAGAGATCGAGACCGGGCTGAATGTCCGGCGCCTGCGGGAAGATCTCGCGCACCCGCTCGGAGCGGATGGCTCGCACATAGGCAACCTTGCCGCCACCAGCCTGCGCCAGCGCCGCGACATCGTGGACATCGCCGCGGAATTCGAAAGTGTCGTTGTCGTTCATCGCACCCTCCTCATGAAGCGGTGTCGGTGTTCGGCCGCGGCTCACCCGCGCGCCTGGATGTCGATCTTGCGGATGATCCGCTCCGGTTCCGGCCTTGCGAGATCGACGGACAGAAGGCCGTTCGAGAGGTCTGCACTGAGCACCTCCATTCCATCAGCCAGCAGAAAGGTTCGCTGGAACTGCCGCGCGGCAATGCCGCGATGCAGGAAGTGGCGTGTCTTGTCGTCGCTCTGCCGCCCGCGGATGACGAGTTGGTTCTCCTCGACGGTGATCTCCAGCTGGTCCCGGGTAAAGCCGGCGACCGCGAGCGTGATTCGCAGCCGGTCCGGCTCGCTGTCGGTGCGCGGCAGCCGCTCGATGTTATACGGCGGATAGCCGTCCGACGTCGCCTTGGCGACGCGATCGAGCGCTCGTTCGATCTCGTCGAAGCCGAGCAGAAACGGGGAGGACAAGGACGGTACACGCGACATTGCGAAGCCCTCTCAGGCACTTCGGATCCTTGGACCCGCCTTGGGCGGCATCCTCGTTGCCAAGCATATGGCGTCCCTCCGCCGACGGGTCAAGAGCACGGCGCACGCGCCGCGGTCGTTGCCGCGCGGCTGAAGGCGAAGGAGGAGAGGACGTCCGCCGGCGGGACCGTCAGATGGCGCCCCGGCCCGGAAGCGGGCCACGGTGGCCAGATGCACCCATGCTGCTGCGCAACATACGCTATTTTTTGGAGGCTACACAGTGGAGAATGAGTTTGGTGGAGCCAGGCGGAATCGAACCGCCGACCTCTTGAATGCCATTCAAGCGCTCTCCCAACTGAGCTATGGCCCCATCCGAACCGGTGCGGCTTGGGTTC
Source organism: Chelatococcus sambhunathii (assembly GCF_001418005.1). Lineage (GTDB taxonomy): Bacteria > Pseudomonadota > Alphaproteobacteria > Rhizobiales > Beijerinckiaceae > Chelatococcus_A > Chelatococcus_A sambhunathii. The sequence goes on from NZ_LIOL01000013.1 coordinate 4,386, forward strand.
CGCACGGGGCCGCCGCGAGGGCGACGGCCGGGTCTATATCCTCAATGCGCCGTTGTATCAAGCCTCTTCATCGTCGTCGATGTCGCCGTCGATGAGATCGCTCACGTCATCGTCCGAGGTTTCGTCTTCTTCCAGGAAAGTGTCGTCGTCGTCAATATCATCTTCGATATCGACATCGTCATCCACAGCCCCTTCCTTGGCCTTCTCGCCGGCAGCAACCTCGTCGAGGGAGACGATGTCCGCGCCCGTCTCGAGCTCGGTTTCCTCGCCCTCCTCGGCCCGCGCTGTCTCCGCGCGGCCGCGCAGAGCCTGGACGACGAAGACCGTCCCGCACTTCGGGCAGACGATCGGATCCTTGTTGAGGTCGTAGAACTTGGCGCCGCAGCTCAGGCATTGGCGCTTCGTGCCGAGTTCCGGTTTCGCCACGGTGGTGCTCTCTTCCGGGGTTGAGGTTGAGCGCTCCCGTTAGTCATGTGTCCGCCGCCTGTCAAACCCTAATCGCAGTTTTTTCGGCGGGCGGCCCGGCGATTTCATCCGGCGAGGAAATGCGCTAGGGAGCGCATGCCGCCCTTTCAACTGGAACCGAGCGACCGTGTCTTCCCATTCCGCAACACCGCAACCGCTCATCGCCCGCCGCGGGGCCAGCCTCGCCGGCCGCCTGCGCGTGCCCGGCGACAAGTCCATCTCCCACCGCTCGCTGATCTTCGGCCTCCTGAGCGCCGGCGAGACGGCGATCAGCGGTCTTCTCGAGGGCGAGGACGTCCTGCGCACGGCGGATGCCGCCCGCGCGCTCGGCGCGGATGTCGAGCGTCTCGGCGAGGGGCGCTGGCGGGTTCGAGGCGTCGGCATCGGCGGGCTCTCGCGCCCGGCCGGCGTGCTCGACTTCGGCAATGCCGGCACCGGCTCTCGCCTGATGATGGGCGTCGTCGGCGGCCATCCGATCACCGCGACCTTCGACGGCGACGCCTCCCTGCGCAAGCGCCCCATGCGCCGCATCCTCGACCCGCTCGTGAAAATGGGCGCGCGAGTCGTGTCCGAGGCGGAGGGTGGGCGCTGCCCCATCACTTTGGAAGGTGCGCGCGAGACCGTGCCGATCGTCTATGAGACGCCTGTCGCCTCGGCCCAGATCAAGTCGGCCGTGCTGCTCGCCGGCCTCAATGCGCCAGGCCGCACCACCGTCGTCGAGAACGAGGCCTCGCGCGACCACACCGAGCGCATGCTGCGCCACTTCGGCGCCGAGGTGAGCGTCGAGCCCCACGGCATCCACGGCCGGCGCATCACCGTCGTCGGCCACCCGGAGCTGACGGCGCGACCCGTCGTCGTGCCGGCCGATCCTTCCTCTGCCGCCTTCCCGCTGGTCGCCGCGCTGATCGTGCCGGGCTCGGACATCGTCCTCGAAGGCGTCATGATGAACCCGCTGCGCACTGGCCTCGTCACCACGCTCATGGAGATGGGCGCGGACATCGCCGTGCTCGACCGACGCGAGGAGGGCGGCGAGGATGTCGCGGACCTGCGCGTGCGCGCTGGCACCCTGAAGGGCATTGACGTCCCGGCCGAGCGCGCCCCGTCGATGATCGACGAGTATCCGATCCTCGCCGTCGCCGCCGCCTTCGCCGAGGGCGAGACGGTGATGCGCGGCCTGCACGAGCTGCGCGTCAAGGAATCGGACCGGCTCGAGGCCGTGCTGGCCGGCCTCCGCGCGGCCGGGGTCGATGCCGAGATCGCCGGTGACGACCTCATCGTGCGCGGCGGGCGTGTTCCGGGCGGCGGCACGGCTGCGACGCATCTCGACCACCGCATCGCCATGTCCTTCCTGGTGCTGGGCCTCGCCAGCGAGAAGCCGATGCAGGTCGATGACGGCACGATGATCGCGACGAGCTTCCCGACCTTCGTGCCGCTGATGCACGGCCTCGGCGCCAATATCGGCTGACGGGCGGGGGATGCCATGATCATCGCCATCGACGGCCCCGCCGCCTCCGGCAAGGGCACGCTCGGGCGCCGGCTCGCCGCTCACTTCGGCCTGCCGCATCTCGACACCGGTCTGCTCTATCGGGCCGTGGCGCAACGCCTTCTCGCAGCCGGGGAAACTCTGGACGATGTTGCGGCGGCAACGGCGGCGGCCCGGGAGCTCGACCTCGAACGTCTCGACGAGGGCGCCCTGCGCGGTCGCGCGATGGGCGAGGCCGCCTCCATCGTCGCCGCCATGCCGAGTGTGCGCGAGGCGCTCATTGCCCTGCAGCGCGCCTTCGCCGGCCAGCCCGGCGGGGCAGTGCTCGACGGCCGCGATATCGGCACCGTGATCTGCCCCGAGGCCGATGTGAAGCTCTTCGTCACGGCGAGCGCCGAGGAGCGGGCCCGTCGCCGCTGGCGCGAACTCGTCGCGCGCGGCGAGCCGGCCGACGAGGCCGCGATCCTCGAGGACATCCGCCGCCGCGACCGGCGTGACGCCGAGCGCCCCACGGCCCCCCTCGCGGTGGCGCCTGATGCGCACCAGCTCGACACCACCCGGCTCGATGCCGACGGCGCCTTCGCGGCGGCGCTTGGCATCGTCTCGGCCGTGGTGGCCTCGCGCACGAAATCGTGAGCCGGCCAGGGCGGGACGTTCCATCGTTTCGCCGGGAGTGGCACACTTGATGGTCCCCCTCGCCTACTGGGAGAGAGGAGACGCGAGATGGGCCATCCGGCAATTGGGACGCTGCCGTGGGGATCGTTGGCCGGGGCAGCACTCGCCGGCCTCATGATGCTGCCGGCAGGAGCGCTCGCGCAGGCAGGGCCGCAGGAGGTCGATGTCGCGCTCGTCATCGCCGTCGACATCTCCTATTCCATGGACGAGGACGAGCAGCGCCTGCAGCGCAAGGGCTATGTCGAGGCGTTGCGCTCGACGCCCGTGCTTGACGCCATCGCGCGCGGCCCCGTCGGCCGCATCGCCGCCACCTATGTCGAATGGGCGGGCTCGAACTCTCAGGACATCATCGTTCCTTGGCAGGTCATCGAGGGGCCCGAGAGCGCCGATGCCTTCGTGGAGCGCATCGCCGCCGCGCCCATCCGGCGCGCCTATCGCACCTCGATCTCCGGTGCCATCGACTTCGCCGCCAACCTCTTCGGCAGCAGCGGCGTCGCGGCCATGCGGCAGGTGATCGACATCTCCGGCGACGGGCCGAACAACCAGGGCCGGCCAGTGACCGACGCCCGCGACGAGGCGGTCGCCCGCAACATCACGATCAACGGCCTGCCGCTGCTCTACAAACGCTCGAGCTACATGGACATCGCCGATCTGGACGCCTACTACCGCGACTGCGTCATCGGCGGCCTCGGCGCGTTCATGGTGCCCGTGCGCGAGATCGAGCAGTTCCAGGACACCATCCGCAAGAAGCTCGTCATGGAGATCGCCGGCGTCAGCGGGCCTGCGCCGCAGGTCGAGCGCACGGCCGCGGAAAAGAAGGCCTCCTGCCTTGTCGGCGAATGGCGCTGGAACGAGCGCATGGGAAACTGATGCCGATGCCCTGTCGGATCCCGCCCCCGACGCCTGCGAGACGAGCGGGACGCGGGGGACGGCAAAAGCGCGATTGCACAAAGGTGGCCGCTTTCCTAAGACCGGGGAGCCTTCCTCCGGCCTCCAGCGAAAGCCGCCATGACTGAGACCACCGAGACACCCGCCGCCACCCCCACCATCGCCCTCGTCGCCCATGACGCGAAGAAGGCAGAGATGGCCGCCTTCGTCGAGGCGCATCGCAACGAACTCGCAGCCACGAGGCTCTATGCCACCGGCACGACCGGCGCGCGCGTCATGGAGCGCTGCCCGGAGCTCAGCGTGACGCGGCTGAAGAGCGGGCCGCTTGGCGGCGACCAGCAGATCGGCGCCATGATTGCCGAGGGTCGCATCGACATGCTCATCTTCTTCGTCGATCCGCTGTCGCCACATCCGCACGACGTCGACGTGAAGGCGTTGATGCGCCTTGCCCTCGTCTACGATATTCCCATGGCGCTTAACCCTGCCACCGCCGCCCGGCTGCTGCCCGTCGCGGCATCGGCCTGACGGCGCGGGGGCATCGCTAAGTGCCGCGCGGCTTGGCGCGCGTCGTCGGCGTGGCGCTGACCGGGTCCTCCGGCCAGGGATGTTTGGGATAGCGGCCGCGCAGGTCAGCTCGCACGCCGGCCCAGGAGCCGCGCCAGAAGCCCGGCAGGTCGCGCGTAATCTGGATGGGCCGGTGCGCCGGCGACAGCAGTTCGAGGATGAGCGGCACGCGCCCGCCGGCGAGCGTCGGATGCCGGTCGAGCCCGAACAGTTCCTGCACCCGAAGGGCAATGGACGGTCCCTCCTCCCCGCCATAGTCGACGAGGATGCGCGAGCCTGTCGGTGCCTCGAAATGGGTCGGTGCCTCGGTATCGAGACGGCGCATCAGCTCCCAGGGCACGAGGCTGCGCAGCGCCGCGTCGAGATGGCCGGCGTCGATCCCGGACAGGCTGGTCAAGCCGACGATATGGGGAGCGAGCCAGCGCTCGGCAGTTTGCGCCAGGGCCTCGTCCGTGAGGTCTGGCCAAGGTTCGCCCTCGGCGCGGCGCAGGAAGGCAACACGCTCGCGCAGTTGCTGCTGGCCCTTCGTCCAGGGCAGGCCATCGATGCCGATGGCTGCGACGCCCCGCGCCAGCACGGCGGCGGAAGCCTCGTCCGCCGGCACGGCAAGCGGGTGCTGGGCGAGGACGAGGGCGCCGAGGCGGCGTAGCTTGCGGGCGCGCAGGGCCCGGGCGGCCCGATCGAACACCACCTCTTCCACGTTCTCGATGTGATGGCCTGCGATAGCCTCGATGCCAGCTGGCGTGATCGGCGCCGCCAGCACGATGCGGGCGCTTGCGCCGCCGCCGGCGATCTCGGCCACGGCAAGGAAGGATTCGCGCGCCAGCCGGTCGGCCGAGTCGACGAAGGCGCCGCGGCCGTTGGCAAGCAGGAACTCACCCGCCTTGCCACGCGCGCGTGCGATGCGGTCCGGATAGGCTAGCGCGACGAGGACGCCGGGGTCATCGTTCGCCGCCGCGGCCGGCAGCCCGGCCGCAGCGGATTGCTGGGCCCAGCCGGCCGCCGTGCGGCGCATGTCGGCCGCCCGACGTGAACGGTCGGCCCGGAAGCGCTCCAGCCGCTCGACGAGATCCGTGCCGCTCCCACCGAGCCCGCGCTCGACGAGGATGGCGGCAATCTCCGCTGCAGTGCCGGCCGCGGTGCCGGCGGCGAGGACCATACGCGCGAGGCGCGGCGGTAGTGGCAGGTCGTGCAGGTGCCGGCCCGTCGGCGTGAGCCGCCCGCTACCGTCGAGCGCGTCGATCTCGACGAGGAGGCGCCGCGCCTCGGCAAGCGCGGGGGCGGGCGGCGCGTCGAGGAGGCGCAGCCGCATCGGGTCGCTGAGCCCCCAGGCCGCGCAGTCGAGCAGCAGCGGTGCAAGGTCGGCGGTCAGGATCTCGGGCCGTGCGAAAGGCTCGAGCGCGCCGTTGCCCGCCTCCTCCCACAGCCGGTAGCAGACGCCCGGCTCCGTCCTGCCGGCGCGGCCGCGCCGCTGGTCGGCCGAGGCGCGCGACACGCGCACCGTCTCGAGCCGCGTCAAGCCGATGTCGGGCTCGTAGCGCGGCACGCGCGCGAGACCGGAATCGATGACGACCCGGACACCGGCGATCGTCAGCGAGGTCTCGGCGACGGCGGTGGCCAGGACCACCTTGCGCCGCCCGGGCGGCGCAGACGCGATGGCCCGGTCCTGCGCGACACGATCAAGGGTGCCGTAGAGGGGCGCAATGTCGACGCTTGGGTCACGGATGCGCGCGCCTAGCATCTCCGCCACGCGGCGGATCTCGCCCTGGCCGGGCAGGAAGACGAGGAGCGAGCCGGCCTCGACACCGAGCGCTGCCACCACGGCATCGGCCACGTCTTCCTCGATGCGCCGGCCGGGCGTGCGGCCGAGATAGCGCGTCTCGACCGGAAAGGCGCGACCTTCGCTTTCGATCACCGGCGCATCGCCGAGGAGCGCGGCAACGCGCGCGCCATCGAGCGTCGCCGACATGACGAGGAGCCGCAGATTCGCGCTGAGGGCCTCCTGCGTCTCGATGGCGAGCGCGAGGCCGAGATCGGCATCGAGCGAGCGCTCGTGGAACTCGTCGAACAGGACCGCCGACACGCCCTCGAGCGCCGGATCGTCGAGGATCATGCGCGTGAACACGCCTTCGGTGACGACCTCGATGCGTGTCTTGCGCGAAACGCGCGTCTCCAGCCGGACCCGGAGGCCAACCGTCTCGCCGACCGTTTCGCCCAGAGTGGCCGCCATGCGAGCGGCCGCCGCGCGCGCTGCGAGACGCCGCGGCTCGAGCACGATGACACGCCCCGCACACCAAGCCTCGTTGCGCAGGACGAGCGGCACGCGCGTCGTCTTGCCGGCGCCGGGCGGTGCCACCAGGACCGCGGCATTGCGGGCCGCGAGCGCGGCACGCAGGGCCGGCAGCGCGTCATCCACTGGCAAGGGCTCGGGTAACGGTTGATGCGTCATGCCGTCCTTGATGGCGAAGAAGAAGGCTGCCCGCAAGCGAAGCCGCACGGCCCCATCCGGGATCGCCGCGGAAGAGGGTTTGCGTATCGTGAAGGAATGCAACGGCGGCGCAGGGCTTTGTTTACGCTCCAGGCGTAGTCTCGCTGCCCAGCCGCCATCAAAGCGACGACTGGAATGCCCTCGTTCAGTTACTTCCTTCCGTTCGTCGAGAGCGCATCGTTTCTCGTGCTGTCGGCCGTGCTGCTCGCGATTCTCGCGCCGCCGCTGGCGCGATGGCCCCTGGTCTGGCAGGTGGCCGTCGGCGTTGTCTTCGGTCTCGTCGCCATGGTGAGCATGTATCGGCCGGCTGTTCCGGTTCCGGGTTTGCTGTTCGACGCACGCAACGTCATGGTGACGCTCGCCGCTCCGGTCGGCGGCATCGCGAGCGCCGTGATCACCGCCGCGATGGCGATGGTGGTGCGCTGGGACGCGGGAGGAACCGGACTTGCCGCAGGGCTCATCGGCATCGGCACGAGTGCCGTGGCCGGATCGGCCTATCATCTGTTTCTGCGTCGCAAGCGACGCGCCCTGAATCATCGTGACATCCACGCCCTCGGGGCCATGGCAGGCATCCTGCCGCTGTTCAGCCTAGCTGCCCTTCCGTCCTGGGAAGCGACCCTCGCCGCACTGCAGACGATTGCCGTTCCGCATGTCGTCGTGAACTGGCTCGGCGTCGAGTTCACCGGCCTGCTCATTCTCTGGGATCGGGAACGGCGCTCGGCGGTGCACGCTCTCGGCGAGACCGAGCTGTTGCGGCGCGGCATCGTCGACAATGCGCCGGGGGTGCTCTTCCAGCGCGTGCTGCATCCGGACGGCCGCATCTCCTTCCCGTTCGTTTCCAAGGGAGCCATCGAGATATTCGGCATCGAGGCAGCCGAAATCATGAAAAGCGCCGACAGTCTGCACCGCCTCGTCCACCCGGAGGATCTCCCCGCATATCGCGAGGCGCTCGACCTCTCCGCCCGCGATGGCGTGCCGTGCAACGTGCAGATCCGCGTCATCCGCCCGGAGGACGGCCGCATCGTCTGGCTGCGCACCCAGGCGACACCACGCACGGGCAACAGGGGCGAGATCATCTGGGACGGCTTTGTCATCGACGTGACCGACCGTATCACCGCTGAGGAGCTGAAGGCGGAGAACGAGCGCTCGCGCCAGCGCACGCTGCGCGAACTCGCCGACCGTTTCGAGCACGGGGTCGGGCAGGCGCTGCGCCAGCTCTCGCGGGCTGCCGATGACATGCGGGCGGCCGCCGGCAACCTCGCCACCACGGCGCAGGGCACCAGCCGCAAGGCGACCGAGGTCGCCGCCGATGCCGAGGCGACCTCGGCGCACGTGCGCACCGTGGCCGGCGCGGCGGAGCAGATCCACGCCTCCATCGACGAGTTGACCCGCCAGTCCATGGTCACGGTCGGCAAGGCACGCGAGACCTCCGAACATGTCGCCATGACCCGCGCCGACGTCGACGGCCTTGTCGATGCGGTGCAGAAGATCGGCACCATCGTCGAGTTCATCGAGGACATCGCCAATCAGACGAACCTTCTCGCCCTTAACGCCACCATCGAGGCCGCACGCGCCGGCGCCGCCGGCCGCGGCTTTGCGGTGGTGGCGAGCGAGGTCAAGAGCCTCGCCGTGCAGACGAGCCGGGCAACCGCCGAGATCGCCGCCAATATCGAGACCATCCGCAGCGCCTCCGTGGCGGCCGTGCGGGCCGTGGCCTCCATGGACGGCACGGTGGCCGACATCGGTCAGGCCGTTTCCATCGTCGCCGATGTCGCCAAGGCCCAGTCCCGCGCCGCCGAGGAGATCGCCGTCAGCGCCCGCCAGGCGGCCACGAGCACCCAGGCTGTCTCGGGCAACATCGGCGACGTGCGACTCGACGCCCAGAGCGCCGGCGTCGCCGCCGAGCAGGTGCTGCAGGCAGCGACGGAACTCGACGAGCAGGCGCTCGCCCTCAACGAGGCCGTCGACGCCTTCGTGCGCCAGGTCCGCTCCGCTTAGGCTGTGTTGACAAAGTGCCTGATCCACAGGCGGATGGCGCCGATGATTGCGAAGCCGAGCTAACTGGCCGAGGCTTTGTCGTAACGGGTGGCGATCCGGCGGTCGTTCTTGAGGCGGTTGCGCAGAGCGTAGACGACGCTGTCGACCGGGAGCCGCGCGAGACGATTGCGCTTCATGGGGATGAGCGGCTCTGCCCCGCGTGCCCGCAGATCGTCGCGGATGGCATTGCTGTCGTAGCCGTTGTCGGCGATCAACACCTTCGCTTCCGGTCCAGGCTGATCGATCATCGGGCCGAAACCCTGGGCGTCGGACGCTTCGCCGGGTGCTGGTAGGCACGCACGACGGTGCTGTCTATCATCTGGACGCTGGCCTGACCCACGTCGCTCGTTGAGCGGGAACCCCCTTTGTCAACACAGCCTAGGGAAAGGGCGTCACTCCGTTGTTCAAATAATGGCGGTGAAGCCGCCTTCATCCAAGTGTCGCTGCCGGAAGACTCACCCGCGCTTTGCGGTCGCGAGAGCGGCCGAGAAAGCGTCGGCGAAGTCCGCCTTCTCATCGGCCGACAGGACGTTGCCCACGGAAACACTTTCGCCGCGCGACACGACTGTCAGGCGTTGCAAACCGAAATCCTCGTCACAGACGCGCTCGAGCCGGGTCCAGGCCGGATTGAATCGCCACTCGCGCCGGTCGCCGCGGTGGCCGACCTTGCGCAGGAGAAGCTCAATCCGGCTCAGGACGACTTCCTCGAAACTGCGGGCGCGGCTGAAGTTGACGCGGAAGGCGAGATAGATGGCGAGCAGGTCAAGGCCGAAGAAGCCTGCAACCGGCCAGGCGCCGGCGAGCATGAAGGGGACGCTGGAGACGAAGGTCGCGACGCACATCAGCGTCATGACCAGGCGGAAGGCGCTCTGCCCCAGCGAGCGGTGCGGCGTGATGAGCGCGCGGAACAGCGGTTCCGCCGCGGGATCGTTCACCGCGTCCGGACTCGGCGGGAGAGAGGGCTTGTCGCTCGTCATCACCGTCCATTATAGGACCGGCATGCGCGTGAAGCATCCTTCTTCTCCCGCCGGCGACACGGCGACTTCCCGACCCCGGCAGGCGGAGGCCGCTGGATCGGCCGGGGTGGTGCCGACCGGGAAGCTGCCGGCCCGTGCCGGCAGGGGCCGCAAGGGCCCAGTCGTGCCGGATGCCGCGACGGTCGCCGAGATCTTCAGACGCTTCCACGATGCCAACCCCGAGCCCAGGGGCGAGCTCGAATACGTCAATCCCTACACCTTGCTCGTCGCAGTCGTGCTGTCGGCCCAGGCGACGGACGCGGGCGTCAACAAGGCGACGCGCCCGCTCTTTGCCATCGCCGACACGCCGGCAAAGATGCTTGCTCTTGGCGAGGAGCCGCTGCGTGAGGCCATCAAGACCATCGGCCTCTACCGCAACAAGGCGAAAAACGTCATCGCCCTGTCGCGTCAGCTCATCGAGCGTTTCGGCGGCGAGGTGCCGCGCTCGCGTGAGGCGCTCGAGACCCTGCCGGGCGTCGGCCGCAAGACGGCGAACGTGGTCATGAACATCGCCTTCGGTGCGCCGACCATCGCCGTCGATACACATCTCTTCCGTGTCGCCAACCGCATCCCGCTCGCCCCGGGCAAAACTCCGCTCGCGGTTGAAATGGGTCTCGAGAAAGTCGTGCCCGAGCCCTATCGGCGCCACGCCCATCACTGGCTCATCCTGCACGGACGCTACGTCTGCAAGGCGCGCAAGCCGGATTGCAGCCGCTGCCTCATCAACGACCTGTGTCGCTACGAGGCCAAGACGATATGAGCCGAGACGGCATGACGGTGGCTCAACCGTAGACGAGGATGCCTGCCAGGCCGGCGGCGCCGATGACGATACGCCACCAGCCGAAGAGGGCGAACCCGTGCCGCGAGACGAAGTTGAGCAGTGAGCGCACTACGAAGAGGCCGGCGACAAAGGCCGAGACGAAGCCGATGACGATGAGGGCACCGTCGTTGAAGGAAAGGTTCTTGTAGTTCTTCAGGAGGTCGTAGGCAAAGGCCCCCGCCATGGTCGGCATGGCGAGGAAGAAGGAGAACTCCGCCGCCGAGCGCTTGTCGGCACCCATCAGCATGGCGCTGACGATGGTTGCACCCGAGCGCGACACGCCGGGGATCATAGCGAGGCACTGGCAGATTCCGATCTTGAGATACATCGGCAGCGGGTAGTGCATGGCATCCCGATGCTCGACTTTCAGTGCCAGGCCGTCCACGGCGAGCAGTACGATGCCGCCGAGGATGAGCGAGATGCAGACGATCGTCGGATCGAACAGCACCTCCTTGATGAAGCCGTGCAAGATGGCGCCGATGATGGCTGCCGGCAGGAACCCGATGAGGACGCCGAGGACGAAACGGCGCATGCCGGGGTCCGTCGGCAGGCCGCGGGCGACGGTGAGGAGCTTGCTGAAATAGACCGACAGGATGGCGAGGATGGCGCCGAGCTGGATCAGCACCTCGAAGGTCTTGCCATTCGATTCGAAGCCGATGAAATGGCCGACGAGCAGCAGGTGGCCCGTCGAGGACACCGGGATGAACTCCGTCAAGCCTTCGATGAGGCCGAGCACGAGTGCTTCGAGCGCGTCCGTGAAAGTCATGCGGCGATCCTGCGGCGGGCTGTGGGCGGGCTGTGAAGAGTTGCGAGAAGGGGCGGCGACGTCGTGTTCCGAGAAACGAATCGAGTTGTCTCGGCCCGGCAGCGGTTCTATACGGGGAATGGCCATCGTGCCAGCCGGTCTGCGCGCGCGGATATGCCGGAAGGTGACCGCTCCCGCCTTATTGCCGCCTGTCTGTCAGCATAGTCCGCGCGTATCATGGCGACCCTGCATCACTATCCCTTCTGTCCGCACTCCCGCTTCATACGGCTCATCTTCGGCGAGATCGGTGCCGAACTATCCCTGGTGGAGGAAAAGCCGTGGGAGCGGCGCACCGAATTCCTGGTGCTTAACCCCGCCGGGCTCGTCCCCGTGCTGGTGGAGGAACAGGGGCTCGTCGTGCCCGGTGCCTCCGTCATCGCCGAATATCTCGACGAGACGCGGAGCGGCGGGCTCGACGCGATGCGCCGCCTCCTGCCGCAGACGGTGGCCGACCGGGTCGAGGTGCGGCGCCTGATGGAGTGGTTCCACCAGAAGTTCTTCGAGGAGGTGTCGGGCTATCTCGTCACCGAGAAGATCTACAAGCGCTTCATGGGGGCCGACGCCGGCGGCGGACCGCCGGACATGAGCGCCATCCGTGCGGCGCGCAGCAATGTCCGCTATCATATGAAATACATCGGCTTCCTGGCGGCGAAGCGGAACTGGCTGGCGGGCGCGCAGCTCTCCTATGCGGACCTCGCGGCGGCGGCGCACTTGTCCTGCGCCGACTATCTGGGCGATGTGCCCTGGGACGAGGACGAAACGGCGAAGGCGTGGTACGCACGGGTAAAATCGCGGCCGTCCTTCCGGACGCTGCTGAACGACAGGGTGCCGGGCATGGCGCCGGCCGCCCACTACGCGGATCTCGATTTCTGACGGGCGAGGCGCTCAGACGCGCGATTGCCGCACGGGCCGCGGCCGAGGGCTTCGACGTCCTCAAGGTCACGCATCCGGCCGCCGTGCCGCAGCTGCCGGAGCGGCTTGGCGCGTGGCTCGCGGAAGGGTGCCAGGGCAGCATGGCGTGGATGGCAGACCGGGCAGACGAGCGGGCGGATCCCGCACGGCTCTGGCCTCAGGTGCGCTCCATCCTCCTGCTCGGCATGAACTACGGCCCTGCGGAGGATCCGCTGGCCAATCTCGCGCGGCCCGAGCGGGCGACCATCTCGGTCTATGCGCGCAACCGCGACTATCACGACATCATCAAGGGCAAGCTCAAGCAGGTGGCATCGCTCCTCGCCTCCGTAGGCGGCGCGGACGTCAAGGTCTTCGTCGACACCGCGCCGGTGATGGAGAAGCCGCTCGCGGAGGCGGCCGGTCTCGGCTGGCAGGGCAAGCACACGGTGCTCGTGTCGCGCACCTTCGGCAACTGGCTTTTCCTCGGTGCCATCTTCACCACGGCGGAGCTGCCGCCCGATGCGCCGGAAAAGGACCATTGCGGCTCGTGCCGGCGCTGCCTCGACATCTGCCCAACGGCGGCCTTCCCGGCGCCCTACGTGCTTGATGCACGACGCTGTATCTCCTACCTCACCATCGAGCACAGGGGGCCGATCCCGCGCGACCTGCGCGCCCTCATGGGCAATCGGGTCTTCGGCTGCGACGACTGCCTCGCCGTCTGCCCGTGGAACAAGTTCGCGCGGGAAGCGCGGGAGGCGCGCCTCGCCGCCCGGCCGGATCTAACGGCGCCGTCGCTTGCTGCGCTCGCAGGGCTCGACGAGGCCGCCTTCCGGCAGCTCTTCGCCGGCTCGCCGATCAAGCGCACGGGGCGCGAACGCTTCATCCGCAACGTGCTTGTCGCCATCGGCAATTCCGGCTTGCCGGCACTCGCGGAGTCCGCCTTGCGTCTGCTCGACGAGCCGAGTGCCCTGATACGCGGCACGGCCGTATGGGCCTTGTCGCGGCTGCTGCCGGCGGATGACTTCGTGGCGCTGGCTGCGCTTCGCATGGACGGGGAAGAGGACATGACCGTGCGCGATGAATGGCGTTTGGCGCTCGCCGGGAGCGCAGCGGAGGGTCTGACGTGAACCTGTTCGTCTTCGGTCTCGGCTACAGCGCCAGCCACTTCATCGCCCGGTATCGCGAGCGCTTCGGCCGCGTCTCGGGGACGGTGCGCACCGCCGAGAAGGCGGCCGCGGTCAATGCGGCACCGGGCGAGATCGAGGCCTTCGTCTTCGCAGGCGGGCACCTGCCGCAGGCGGCGGCCGCTGCACTTGCAGAAGCCGATGCGCTCATCGTCAGCATCGCGCCGGGGCCCGAGGGGGACGTGGTGCTGGCGGCCGCGCGCGAGGCCATTGGAGGGGCGCCGAGGCTCGGGTGGATCGCCTATCTGTCCACCGTCGGCGTCTACGGCGACCATGGTGGTGCCTGGGTGGATGAAAGCGCGCCGCTCAATGCCTCCATGGGGCGCACGCGCCAGCGCGTCCTTGCCGAAGAGGCATGGCTGGCGCTCGGCGGCAAGACCGGCAAGGCGGTGCAGATCTTCCGGCTCGCCGGCATCTATGGACCGGGGCGCAGCCCGCTTGCCAAGCTCCTGCGCGGCGAGGCGCAGCGCATCGTCAAGCCCGGCCAGGTCTTCAACCGCATCCATGTGGAGGACATCGCCGCCGCGCTCGCCGCCTCTCTCGCGCGGCCGTCGCCGGGGGCGATCTACAATGTCGCCGACGACGAACCGGCCCCGCCCCAGGACGTCGTCGCCTATGCGGCCGAACTCGCCGGCATCGCTCCGCCGCCGGAGGTTCCTTTCGCGGAGGCCAACCTGTCGCCGATGGCGCGCAGCTTCTATGCCGACAACCGCCGCGTCTGCAATCGCCGCCTGCGCGAGGAACTCGGCGTGTCGCTTGCCTACCCGACCTACCGTGAAGGGATTGCCGCACTGGCGCAGGTGGAGCTTGCCGGGCGACCTTGAGACCCCGTCAGGCGGCGTGGCGGTTTGCGGCCGGGCCGAAGTGGTCGATATAACGCGGGTTGATGGCTTCGACGGGCAATACCACCAGCACGTCCGTGGTGCCGAACTGATGGTCGATCACGGCCCCCTCGCCGATGAAGGCGCCGAGGCGCAGGTAGCCCTTGACCAGCGGCGGCAGTGCATGCAGCGCGGCCTTGGGATCGACGGCCTCCTTGGGCAAGCGGTCCATGGCGACGCCGCGGCCGGCGAGCGCATGGGCTCGCCAGTTCTCGGGCGCGCGGGCGAAATGGTGCAGGAAGCTGAGCTGCAGAGCCATCTGATCCGGGTTGGTACCCTCCAGGCTGGCGCAGCCCAGCATCACGTCGATGCGGTGGTGCAGCACGTAGGTCCAGATGCCGTGCCACAGCAGTTCGACGGTGCGCTTGTTGCGATAGGGCTTCAGCACGCAGGAACGGCCGAGCTCCAGGAAGCGCTTGCCGGGATTGGCGTCGATCAGCGGCTGGATGTCGAACTCGCCGGCCGTGTAGAAGCCCCAGTGCCGGTCGGCCACCTCCTGCCGGAGCAGGCGGTAGGTGCCGACCACCTGCGGCCTGGGGGTGCGGAAGGCCTTCTTCGGCACGTCGTAATCGAGCACCAGCAGATGGTCGCAGATGGCATCGTACTCGTCGATGTCGCGCCGCGACAGCATGGATGTCGCGTTCGGCAGTGCCGACATCTCCTCGTAGAAGACGCGGAAGCGCAGCCGTTGCGCCTGCTTGATCTCCTTGCGGGTGCGGGCGAGACGCACCTCGAGGGAGCCGATTCGTCCGAGGATGGTCGGCAAACCGCCGGCATCGGCCGGGGCCGGGGTGCGGAACGGCAGCAGCGCGTTTGCGGTGGCGGTTCCCCAGTTGCTGGGGCGCAGCATGTTCGTGAAACCGCGTGGCGCGACCCGGATGACGTCGGGCTGCGCGGCCCCTTGCGAGGTCTTCACCTGTGTCGGATCGTAAACCATGTGCCCCAGACCGTCTGCCCCGAAGGCGGCGTCGTCAGCCCGGCGCGCCGGTTTGCCGACGCAGCCAATCCGCCGCATATCTTAACGGAACCATAAGCCTCGGAAAGTTTTGTGACAACGACGAGATGGGGCGATGAGCTCAGGCCCGAGCCACGCCGGCAGTACCGGCGCCATCAACAAGTTCTTGAATCTTCTGACGTTCAAACGGTTTGGCAAGAAAGTCGTCGGCCCCGGCCGCCAGGGCCGCCGCGCGGTCCTCGGCGAAGGCGTTTGCCGTCAACATGACGATTCGCGCATGCACCGGGCGCGGATGGGCGGCCTCGGCAGCGCGGATGCGGCGCACCGCCTCGAGACCGTCCATTTCTGGCATGCGCGCGTCCATCAGCACGAGGTCGAACGGTTCCTCGTGGCCGGCAAGTACCCGCCGCATGGCCACGACGGCCTTGACACCGTCACGCACCCAAAGCGTCTCGGCCCCCGCCGCTTCGAGGAGCTTGAGGGCGAGCAGCGCGTTGATCTCGTTGTCCTCGGCCAGGAGGACGCGCCGGCGGCGCGGCTCGTGTCCGCCCGGCGGCGGCAGGGCCTGGGCCTGCGCCGAATGGATCTGCTGCGGCGGCAGCGCAGTGGGCTCGTGCGCGATCTGTTGCATCAGGGACAGGGCGCGCACCGGTTTCACCAGATAGCCGTCGAAGCCGGCGGCAGCCGGCGGGCCGAACTCGCGCCGCTCGAAGGGCGAGAGGAGGACGAGGCTGCGCCGCACGCCGGAACGCCGGGCGAGGGCGGCGAGGCGGCGCGCCGCCTCTTCGCCAAGTGCGCAGTCGGTGAGGACGACGTCATAGCTGCCGGCTGTCATCGCCGCGCTCGCGGCTTCTTCGCTTTCGCAGATCTCGGCGCTCGCCCCGGCCGCGGTGAGCCGACGGGCGATGAAGGGCGCCTCGAAGGGCGAGTGGGCGATGATGAGCACGCGCTTGCCGGAAAGATCGACCTTGGTCGGCGGCGGCAGCGCGGTGCGGCTGTCGCCGCCGACACTCGCGAGAGCGATAGTGAAGCGAAAGGTGGCGCCGCGGCCCTCCTCGCTCTCGACGGTGATGGTGCCGCCCATGCGCTCGACGATGTGCCGGCAGATGGCGAGGCCGAGGCCGGTGCCGCCATGGCGGCGGCTCGCCGTGTCGTCCACCTGCTCGAACTCGCGGAAGACGGCGTCCTGGCGGCTCTTGGGGATGCCGGGACCGGTGTCGGCGACGCTGAAGGCAATGAGTCCGTCGGACTCGACCTCGATGCTGACTCCGACGCCACCCTGGTCGGTGAACTTCACCGCATTGCCGGCGAGGTTCATCAGCACCTGGCGCAGGCGATCGCGGTCGCCCATGACGAGCGACGGTAGGTCGGGTGCAACGAAGCTCGCGATCTCGATACCCTTGCCCTGAGCCCGCGGGGCCAGAAGCTCAACGACGTTCTCGACAAGGCTGCGCAGGTCGAACGGCTCCTGCACGAGGGCGATCTTGCCGGCCTCGATCTTGGAGAAGTCGAGGATGTCGTCGATGAGCGACAGCAGCACCTCGCCGGAGGTCTTGACGGCGCGCACATAGGTCGCTTGCTCGGGATCGAGGCGCGTGTCGGCGAGCAGATCGGCCATGCCGAGAATGCCGTTGAGCGGCGTGCGCACCTCGTGGCTGACGGTGGCGAGGAAGCGGGACTTGGCCTCGCTCGCCGCCTCGGCGCGGTGGCGTGCGTCGAGCAGGTCGTGTTCGGCCGCGACGCGGCTCGTCACGTCGCGGCCGACGCGCTGGCGCTCGGCGCCGCTGTCGCCGATGGCGAGGGTCTCAATCCACGAGATCCAGACGATGCCGCTGCCGAACTCGATGGCCTCGTCGAAGATGCGCGCACCTGTCGTCGACAGGCGTACGTCGCTGATCTCGCGCACCACCGGTTGCCAGTGGCTGCCGATGAGTTCCTCGCGCGACCGGCCGGCGAGGCGGGCGAAGGCGTCGTTGCAGTAGATGATGTGCCCGTCCTGGGCGCGGCGCACGATGACGTCGCCCTGGGCTTCGACCAGGCTGCGATAATGCTCGCGGCTTTCGGACAGTTCCCATACCGAATCGTGCAGCGTCTCGATCTCCGCTTCGAGCCGGTCGATCTGGGAAAGAAGCGTCCGCCGACGCCGGGCGATGAGCCAAACCACGGTCGCGACAGCGATCAGCGCGGCAGCGCCGGTCACGAGGTCATGAGAGGTGGTCAGAAGGTCCATCCGGCAGATCAGCTCAGCTTTTCGTTGCTGCGCAAACTCCCATGGAGGCGTTGAGATTGCGTTGGCAGGCGTGCTGAATCGCCCGTTAAGCCGTTCAGGCTGGTACGGCGAGCCGTTCGAGCGTCGTGCGGTAGGACAGCGCTTCGGCGAGATGCAGGCGCCCGACCCGTTCCTCGCCGTCGAGATCGGCGAGGGTGCGCGCCACCTTCAGCACTCGGTGATAGCCGCGGGCTGTGAGGCGCATGGCGTCGGCCGCTTCGCGAATGAGGGCAAGGCCGGCATCGTCCGGCCGCGCCACCTCCTCGAGCACTGGCACGGGGCAGCGGGCATTGGTGGTGACCTCGGCGAGGCCGAGCGCGGAATAGCGGGCGCTCTGCACGGCACGGGCGCGCGCGACACGCTGCGCCACCTCCGCCGAGCCCTCGGTCGGGGGCGGCAGGATGAGATCCGCCGCCGTGACGGCCGGCACCTCGATGACGAGGTCGATGCGGTCGATCAGCGGACCGGACAGCCGCGCCTGGTACTGCGCCATGCAGCGCTCGTTGGGCGAGCGCCGGCAGGCGAAGCCGGGCTCGGTGGCGCGGCCGCAGCGGCAGGGGTTCATG
This sequence comes from Chelatococcus sambhunathii, assembly GCF_001418005.1. GTDB lineage: Bacteria > Pseudomonadota > Alphaproteobacteria > Rhizobiales > Beijerinckiaceae > Chelatococcus_A > Chelatococcus_A sambhunathii. Next base: position 22,373 of record NZ_LIOL01000013.1, read on the forward strand.
GCGGCGACGAGCTGGAAGCGGGCCGGGTAGCTGACACGGTGGTTGGCGCGTGAGATCAGCACCTCGCCGGTTTCCAGCGGCTGGCGCAGGCTGTCGAGCACCTGGGGCTGGAACTCAGGCAATTCGTCGAGGAAGAGCACGCCGTGGTGGGCGAGCGAGACCTCGCCGGGCCGGGCCCTGAGACCGCCGCCCACGAGCGCGGCCATGGAGGCGGAATGATGAGGTGCGCGAAAGGGCCGGCGGTCCGTCAGGGCGCCCTCGGCGAGGAGGCCGGCGACGGACTGGATCATCGACACTTCGAGCAGCTCGGCCGGGGCGAGGGGCGGCAGGATCGAGGGCAGGCGCTGCGCCAGCATCGACTTGCCGGCGCCTGGCGGGCCGTTCATGAGCAGGTTGTGGCCGCCGGCGGCGGCGATTTCCAACGCCCGCTTGGCGCTTTCCTGGCCCTTGATGTCCCTCAGGTCCGGCAGGTCGGCGCCGGGGCGCGTCACCGCCGGCGCGGGTCGGGCCATGACCTGCGTGCCCTTGAAGTGGTTGGCGAGCTGGACGAGGGAGCGCGGGGCGAGGATGTCGAGATCGCCGCTCGCCCAGGCCGCCTCGGGGCCGCAGGCGGCCGGGCAGATGAGGCCGTGCCCGCGCGCATTGGCGGCGATCGCCGCCGGCAGCACGCCGGCGACGGCCGTGACGGACGCATCGAGCGCGAGCTCGCCAAGCACCGTATAGCCGGCAAGGGCATCCGCAGGCACCGCGCCGATGGCGGCCATCACGGCGAGGGCGATGGGCAGGTCGTAGTGCGAGCCCTCCTTGGGCAGGTCGGCCGGGGCGAGGTTGACGGTGATGCGCTTGGCCGGCAAAGCGAGCCCCGCCGCCATCAGGGCCGAGCGCACGCGCTCGCGGCTTTCGGCCACCGCCTTGTCCGGCAGGCCGACGATGGTGAAGGCCACATTGCCCGGCGCGATCTGCACCTGCACGTCGACGGCGCGTGCCTCGATGCCCTCGAACGCGACCGTCGCGACCCTCGCCACCATGCTCTTTCCCCCGGCCCGGGCGCACCTTAACGGCGATCGCGGTCCCGCTCAAGAACAGGAAGAGAACAAAAGCCGGCGCCATTGCGGCGGGTATCCGCTTTCGGCGGCGGCAGGGCAGGGTTGCAAAGACGTCGCGGGCTTCGCCCGCCCCAACGCGCTATGCCCTTGTCTGGCGGCTGCTGCGCGCCGTCGGGGATGAAGGTCCGGGACATGGAATTCGATGCCGCGCTCCTGGCGCTGCCGGTCAAGATGGTGCTCGTCGCCGCGATCGTTGTCTCGGGCTCGTTCGCGGCGCAGAAGGCGGGGCCCTTCGTCGGCGGCCTGATCGCGACGCTGCCGATCTCCGCCGGCCCGGCCTATGTCGTGCTCGCCATGGACCACGGCCCGGCCTTCATCGCCGAGAGCGCGGTCGGCAGCGTCAGCATCAACGCCGTCACGGTGATCTTCGCCATGACCTATGCGGTGCTCGCCCGGCGTGGCGCGGGCGGGCTCGGCAGCATCGCCGGGGCGATCGGCGTGTGGCTCCTTGCCGCCTTCGCCATCCGCACCATGACGCCGCCGCTGTGGTTCGGCCTGCTCATCAATGCCGCGGCCCTTGCCGTGGGGGTGCCGCTGGCGCGGCGCTTCTCGCGGGTCGTGATTCCGGCCTCGGATGGTCCCCGCCCGGTCGACCTCGTGCTGCGCGCGCTCGCCGTCGCGACGCTCGTCGGCGTCCTCAGCATCGTCAGTTGGCATATCGGGGCGGTCGCCTCGGGCATTCTCGCCCTCTTCCCCATCGTCATCTCGAGTATTCTCGTCGTGACTCACCGGGCCATCGGCGGGCCGGCGGCCGGTGCCGTCGCGGCGAGCAGCGTCTATGGCCTCGCGGGCTTTGCGGCCGCGCTGACGGCGGTGCACCTCGCCGCCATTCCCCTGGGGTCGGCCGCCGCGCTGCTGATCGGCCTTGCCATCTGCGTCATGTGGAACGGCATGCTCTTCACGCTGCGGCTGAAGCGGCAGCGCCGCGTTGCAGCGGCCACCTGATCAGTCGCGGTTGAGTTCAGCCCGCAGAGCCTTGAGGCCGTAGAGCGCCTCGAGCGCCTCGCGGGGTGACATCTCGTCCGGATCGATGCCGTCGAGTGCTTCGCCAAGCGCGTCTTTCTGCGGTGCCGCGGCGGCAGGGCGCGGCGGCATCGCGGCGAAGAGCGGCAGGTCGTCGACGAGGGTGGCGACGGGCTTTTCCCGTTCGGTCTTCTCCAGCTCATCGAGGATGGCGCGGGCGCGAGCGATGACCGGGGGCGGCAGGCCGGCGAGCTTGGCCACCTGGATGCCGTAGGAGCGGTCGGCTGCACCGGGGACGACCTCGTGCAGGAAGACGACGTCGCCTTTCCATTCGCTTACCCGCACGGTCGCGTTCTCCACACGGGGCATACGTTCGGCAAGGGCGGTGAGCTCATGATAGTGGGTGGCAAACAGCGACCGGCAGCGGTTGACCTCGTGCAGGTGCTCGATCGCCGCCCAGGCGATGGACAGACCGTCGAAGGTCGCGGTGCCGCGGCCGATCTCGTCGAGGATGACGAGCGCACGCTCGCCCGCCTGGTTGAGGATGGCCGCGGTCTCGATCATCTCGACCATGAAGGTCGAGCGGCCGCGGGCGAGGTCGTCGGCGGCGCCGACGCGCGAGAACAGCTTGTCGACGATGCCGATATGGGCCCGCGCCGCCGGCACGAAGGCACCCATCTGGGCGAGCACGACGATGAGAGCGTTCTGGCGCAGGAAGGTCGACTTGCCGGCCATGTTGGGGCCGGTGACGAGGGTGATGCGGCCGGCCTTCTCGCCCTCGGGCGGCGAAAGCGCGCAGTCGTTGGCGACGAAGGTCTGGCCCGCGCGCTTCAGCGCCGCCTCGACCACCGGATGGCGCCCGGCGGCGATGGAGAAGGCGAGGCTGTCGTCGACGGTGGGGCGCGTCCAGCCGAGGTCGTCGGCAAGAAGCGCGAGCGCCGCCGTGACATCGACGACGGAGAGCGCCTCGGCAGCACGCTTGATGGCCTCGCCCGCCCCGATCACGGCATCGCCGAGCCGCTCGAAGACGGCAAGCTCGATGCCGAGCGCGCGTTCCGCCGCCGAGGCGATGCGGGCCTCAAGCTCGCCGAGCTCGGTCGTGGAGAAACGCATGGCCCCCGCCATGGTCTGGCGGTGCACAAAGGTCGCGTTGTGCGGCGGCTTGACGAGGTCCTCGCCGATGGCGGGTGGCACCTCGACGAAATAGCCGATGACATTGTTGTGTTTGACCTTCAGCGTCCGGCAGCCGGTCTCGTTGACGTAGCGGGCCTGCAGCGCGGCGATAAAGCGGCGCGAATCGACCTGCAGCACGCGCGCCTCGTCCAGCGCCCCGTCGTAGCCCTCGCGCACGAAGCCGCCGTCGCGCTTCAGGAGCGGCAGTTCATCGGCGAGGGCGGCGGAGAGGTTTTCGGCGAGGCCCGGCGCGACGCCACGCATCGCTTCGGCAGCGGCCGCCAATTCCGGAGGTGGGGCGGCGCTGGCGAGGAGGGACGCGACCGCTTCCGCCGCCGCGAGCCCGTCGCGCACGGCGGCGAGGTCGCGCGGGCCGCCGCGGCCGAGCGTCAGGCGCGACAGGGCACGGGCGATGTCGGGCACCGCGGAGAGAGCCTGGCGCAGGCGCTCGCGCAGCGGCCGTTCGCCGAGGAGGAAGGCCACGGCGTCGTGACGGGCGCGGATCGCGGCGACGCTCGTCAGCGGGCTCGCGAGACGCTCGGCGAGGAGACGCCCGCCGCCCGGCGTCACCGTGCGGTCGATGGTCGAAACGAGACTGCCGCTCCGTTCGCCCGAGAGGGTGCGCATCAGTTCGAGATTGGCGCGCGTCGCCGCATCGATGGAGAGCGTGCCGGAAACGTCCTCGCGTAGCGGAGGCGACAGCGCAGGGCGGGCGGCAAGCTGCGTGCGCTCGACATAGGCGAGGGCGGCGGCCGCGGCGGCGATCTCGGCGCGCGAGAAGGCGCCGAAGGCGTCGAGGCTGGCGACGCCGAAGAAATCCTTCAGCCGCCGCTCGGCGGAGGCCGGATCGAGCCCGTCGCGCGCCAGAGGCGTGACCGCGGCGCGCTGCTCGCGCCACAGGTCGCGCAGCGTCGGCTCGTCGTAGATCGTGTCCGGCACCACGATCTCGCGCGGGTCGAGCCGCGCGATTTCGGCGGACAGCCCGGCGGCGGCGGTCTCCGTCACGGTGAAGCGGCCGGTGGAGATGTCGATGGCGGCGAGGCCGTAGGCGTAGCTGTCCTCGCCGGTGCGGCGGCGGGCGAGCGCGACGAGGAGGTTGGCCTGCGCCGGGTCGAGCAGGCTGTCCTCGGTGATCGTGCCGGGCGTGACGAGGCGCACGACGCCGCGCTGCACGACGGACTTGCCGCCGCGCTTCCTCGCCTCGGCGGGGTCTTCCGTCTGCTCGCAGACCGCGACGCGGTGGCCGGCGGCGATGAGGCGCTGCAGGTAGTCCTCGGCGCGCTCCACCGGCACGCCGCACATGGGGATGTCCTCGCCGAGGTGCTTGCCGCGCTTGGTGAGCACGATGCCAAGGGTGCGCGAGGCGATCTCGGCATCCTCGAAGAACAGCTCGTAGAAATCGCCCATCCGGTAGAAGAGGAGACAGTCCGCGTGCGCCGCCTTGATTTCCACATACTGCGCCATCATCGGCGTCATGCGCTGGGGCTCGGCCTCGGAGCGCGCGGCCTTGTGCGTGGCGGCAGGCGCGGCGGCGCTGCCGCCGGTCTCCTCCAGATCGTCCTTCGCAGCGCTGACTTCCCGGCTCATGGGCGGGGACGCTAGCAGAGCCTTACGGGCGTTTCATCCACCGTTGCATGGATGTTTTGCAGAAATCGTGGAGAACTTCGCTTGAGGGGGATCGCACGACTGCCGTAAGGTCTCGCCCCCGACAGGAAACGCCCGAGACAATAAGACGATGGATACCGCCAAGCGCCGCTCCCGCCCGACCTTCACCGACCAGGAAGCCCTCCAGTTCCATGCGCAGGGGCGGCCCGGCAAGCTGGAGGTGGTGCCCACCAAGCCGATGGCGACCCAGCGCGACCTCTCGCTCGCCTATTCGCCGGGCGTCGCCGTGCCGGTGAAGGCGATCCACGAGGATCCGAGCGTCGCCTACGACTACACGACCAAGGGCAATCTCGTCGCCGTCATCTCCAACGGTACCGCCATCCTCGGCCTCGGCAACCTCGGCGCGCTCGCCTCCAAGCCGGTGATGGAGGGCAAGTCCGTCCTCTTCAAGCGCTTCGCCGACGTCGATTCAATCGACCTCGAGGTCGACACCGAGGATCCAGACGCCTTCATCAACGCGGTGCGCTATCTCGGGCCCTCCTTCGGTGGCATCAATCTTGAGGACATCAAGGCGCCGGACTGCTTCATCATCGAGGAGCGCCTGCGCGAGCTGATGGACATCCCGGTCTTCCACGACGATCAGCACGGCACGGCCATCATCGCCGCGGCGGGGCTCATCAACGCGCTGCACCTGACCGGCCGGGACGTGAAGTCGACGCGGCTCGTGATCAATGGGGCCGGCTCCGCCGGCATCGCCTGCGCGGAACTCATCAAGGCCATGGGCTTCGCGCCCAACAATGTCATCCTGTGCGACACCAAGGGCGCCGTCTACAAGGGCCGCCAGGAGGGCATGAACCAGTGGAAGTCGGCCCATGCCGCCGAGACGAAGGCGCGCAGCCTCGCCGACGCGCTCGACGGCGCCGACGTCGTCTTCGGCCTTTCCGCCAAGGGGGCGCTGACGGCGGAGATGATCGCCTCCATGGCGCCGAACCCCATCATCTTCGCCATGGCGAACCCGGACCCGGAGATCCTGCCGGAGGAGGTCGCGGCCATTCGCGACGACGCCATCATGGCGACGGGCCGCTCGGACTATCCCAACCAGGTCAACAACGTTCTCGGTTTTCCCTACATCTTCCGCGGCGCGCTCGACGTGCAGGCGACGACCATCAACATGGAGATGAAGATTGCCGCGGCCCAGGCGCTCGCCGACCTCGCGCGCGAGGACGTGCCGGACGAGGTGGCGGCCGCCTACCAGGGCGCGCGCCCGCGCTTCGGGCGCGACTACATCATCCCCGTGCCGTTCGATCCGCGCCTCATCCACGTGGTGCCTTCCGCCGTCGCCCGGGCGGCAATGGACACGGGCGTGGCACGGCGACCGATTGTCGACATGCGCGGCTACAAGGCGCAGCTCTCGGCCCGGCGCGATCCGGTGGCGGGCACGCTCAACCGCATCTTCGAGCGCGTCAGGCGGTTTCCGAAGCGCGTGGTCTTCGCCGAAGGTGAGGAGGAGCAGGTCATCCGCGCTGCTGCGTCCTTCGTCAACCAGGGACTGGGCACGGCCATCCTCGTCGGACGCGAGGAGCGCGTCTACGAGACGGCGCGGCTTGCGGGCATCGACCTCGAGGCCAAGGACGGCATCGAGGTACACAACGCCCGCCTGTCGCATCGCAACGCCACCTATGCGCAGTTCCTCTACGACCGGCTGCAGCGCAAGGGCTATCTCTTCCGCGACTGCCAGCGCCTCATCAACCAGGACCGCAACCACTTCGCGGCCGCCATGGTGGCACTCGGCGACGCCGACGCGATGGTGACGGGCACGACGCGCAACTATTCCATCGCCCTCGAGGACGTGCGCCGCGTCATCGACGTGAAGCCGGGCCATCGGGTCATCGGCGTCTCCATCGTGCTGGCGCGCGGGCGCACCGTCCTCGTCGCCGACACGGCCATCACGGAGATGCCGGGCGCGAAGGATCTTGCGGAGATCGCGGTGGAGGCCGCGGGCGTCGCCCGTCGCCTCGGCTACGAGCCGCGGGTCGCCATGCTCGCCTTCTCCACCTTCGGCCATCCGACGGGCGAGCGCTCCGAGCGCGTGCAGGAGGCGGTGCGCATCCTCGACGGGCGGCGCTGCGACTTCGAGTACGACGGCGAAATGGCGGCGGATGTCGCGCTCAACCGCGACGTGATGAGCGTCTATCCCTTCTGCCGCCTGTCAGGGCCGGCGAACGTGCTCGTCATGCCGGCTTTCCACTCGGCCTCGATCTCGACGAAGATGCTGCAGGAACTCGGCGGCTCCACAGTCATCGGCCCGCTCATCGTCGGGCTCGACAAGCCGGTACAGATCGTACCGCTCGGCGCCAAGGACAGCGACATCGTCAACATGGCGGCGCTCGCAGCCTTCAACGTCGGCGGCTGAGGGGCAGGGGCGCCCTACAGGACGAGATCCCAGGTCTCGCCGACGAGATCCTGCCCGAGGCTCTCGGGCGGCTCGGAGGCGACGAGGCGGTCGTGGGGCGCAGCCCAGTGGCGGTCGTCGCCGCGGAGAGCGGGATTGGCGTCAGCGGAGCGGACTTGCCTCTAGGCTGTGTTGACAAAGAGAGGCCGAGCAGCTTTCGGGTGGCACGGGCCGGCGCGATGCCTATGCTTGCCGCCGGAGGATTTGCCGGACCATGCTGGACAGCGCGATCAAGACCCTGCCCGCCGTCGACGACCTGCCCGTCACGGAGGGTGCGGCTACGGCCGCCGGCGACTATGAGCGCGTGCGGCGCATCATCGCCTTCATCTCCGAGCGCTGGCGCAGCCAGCCCTCGCTCGACGACATGGCCGCCCATGCAGGCCTGACGACGACGCAGGTGCACAATCTCTTCCGGCGCTGGTGCGGCCTCTCCCCCAAGGCCTTCCTGCAGGCGATCACGCTCGACCACGCGCGGGCCCTGCTCGATGCCTCCGCAAGCGTACTCGAAACGGCCTACGAAGTGGGACTGTCGGGCCCTGGTCGCCTGCACGATCTCTTCGTCACCCACGAGGCGATGACGCCGGGTGCCTACAAGGCCGGCGGCGCGGGCCTCGTCATGTCCTACGGCTTCCACCCCTCGCCCTTCGGTGAGGCCATCCTCGTCGCCACGGACCGCGGCCTCGCCGGCCTTGGCTTCGTTGACGGGGGCGACCGCGAGGCCGCGCTCGCCGACATGCGCCGGCGCTGGCCTCGGGCGCATTACGTGGAAGACACCTCCGTGACCAGGCCGCTCGCCGCGCGCATCTTCGATCCCGCCATGTGGCGGGCCGACCGGCCGCTCAAGGTCGTCCTCATCGGCACGGACTTCGAGGTGCGCGTGTGGCGCACCCTGCTCAAGGTACCGCTCGGCCGCGCCACCACCTATTCGCAGGTTGCAGAGCACATCGGCAAGCCGAGCGCGGCTCGCGCCGTCGGCGCTGCCGTCGGCAAGAATCCCATCTCCTTCGTCGTACCATGCCACCGTGTGCTCGGCCGTTCGGGCGCCCTCACCGGCTATCACTGGGGCCTTACGCGCAAGCAGGCCATCCTCGGCTGGGAGGCCGGACGGGCAGGCGGCTGAAGCCGCCTCCCGTTCAGGGCAAGCCGCGGGCAGGTGCGGCCGCAAGCCTTGCGAAGCGCCACCCCCGCATCCATCTCATGGCAGAAGACACCGCCGCCGGGCGCATGTGACAGTCGCCTTGCCTGCCGCAGGGCCTGTCCTTATATACGCGCCCGACGTGCGGATTGTCGGTTAGGGGCGCAGCGCGACAGCCAAGGCCGCGATGTGCCTGAGTTTGGTTAGAGTCAAGCCATGGGCCGGATCGCTTCGGGATCCGGCACGGCGGTCTGCTTGAAAGTGAGGGATCACATCCATGGGTAAGGTTATCGGTATCGACCTCGGCACCACCAATTCTTGCGTCGCTGTGATGGAAGGCACGACGCCCAAGGTGATCGAGAACGCGGAAGGCGCCCGCACGACGCCCTCCATCGTCGCCTTCACCGACGACGGCGAGCGCCTCGTCGGCCAGCCGGCCAAACGCCAGGCGGTGACGAACCCCGAGCGCACCTTCTTCGCCATCAAGCGCCTCATCGGCCGCACCTTCGACGACCCGATGACGAAGAAGGACATGGGCCTTGTGCCCTACAAGATCGTCAGGGCGGGCAACGGCGACGCCTGGGTCACGGCCGACGGCAAGGAATATTCGCCGTCGCAGATCTCCGCCTTCACGCTGCAGAAGATGAAGGAGACGGCAGAAGCCTATCTCGGCCAGAAGGTCGAGCAGGCCGTCATCACTGTTCCGGCCTATTTCAACGACGCCCAGCGCCAGGCCACGAAGGACGCCGGCAAGATCGCCGGCCTCGAGGTGCTGCGCATCATCAACGAGCCGACAGCGGCCGCGCTTGCCTACGGCCTCGACAAGAAGTCGAACGGCACGATCGCTGTCTACGACCTCGGCGGCGGCACCTTCGACATCTCGATCCTGGAGATCGGCGACGGCGTCTTCGAGGTGAAGTCGACCAACGGCGACACCTTCCTCGGCGGTGAAGACTTCGATATGCGCCTCGTCGAGTATCTCGCCGACGAATTCAAGAAGGAGCAGGGTATCGACCTGCGCAAGGACAAGCTCGCCCTGCAGCGCCTCAAGGAGGCCGCCGAAAAGGCGAAGATCGAGCTGTCCTCGGCGCAGCAGACCGAGATCAACCTGCCCTATATCACAGCCGATGCCTCCGGGCCGAAGCATCTGGCGCTGAAGCTGACGCGTGCCAAGTTCGAGGCGCTGGTCGATGATCTCATCCAGCGCACCATCGAGCCGTGCCGCAAGGCGCTGAAGGATGCGGGCCTCTCCGCCGGCGCCATCGACGAGGTTGTCCTCGTCGGCGGCATGACGCGCATGCCCAAGGTGCAGGAGGTCGTGAAGCAGTTCTTCGGCAAGGAGCCGCACAAGGGCGTCAATCCGGACGAGGTGGTGGCCATCGGCGCCGCCATCCAGGCCGGCGTGCTGCAGGGCGACGTCAAGGACGTGCTGCTCCTCGACGTGACCCCGCTGTCGCTCGGCATCGAGACGTTGGGCGGTGTTTTCACGCGCCTCATCGAGCGCAACACGACCATCCCCACCAAGAAGAGCCAGGTGTTCTCCACCGCCGAGGACAACCAGACGGCGGTCACCATCCGCGTCTTCCAGGGCGAGCGCGAGATGGCGGCCGACAATAAGCTGCTCGGCCAGTTCGACCTCGTCGGCCTGCCGCCGGCCCCGCGCGGCGTGCCGCAGGTGGAGGTGACCTTCGACATCGACGCCAACGGCATCGTCAACGTCTCGGCCAAGGACAAGGCGACCGGCAAGGAGCAGGCCATCCGCATCCAGGCCTCGGGTGGCCTGTCGGAGGCGGACATCGAGAAGATGGTGAAGGACGCCGAGGCCCACGCCGCCGAGGACAAGAAGCGGCGCGAGTTGGTCGAGGCGAGGAACCAGGGCGAGAGTCTCATCCACGCCACCGAGAAGTCGCTCAAGGAGCACGGCGACAAGGTGGGGGCTGCCGAGAAGGGCGCCATCGAGGATGCGATCGCCGCCCTCAAGACCGCGCTCGAGGGTGAGGATATCGCCGGCATCCAGGCCAAGACCAACGACCTGATGCAGGCCTCCATGAAGCTCGGCGAGGCCATCTACCAGGCCTCGCAAGGCGGTGAGGCCGGCGCTGAATCCGCCGATGGCGCAGGTCAGGCCAAGGACGACGTGATCGATGCCGACTTCCAGGAAGTCGACGACGACAAGAAGAAGAGCGCGTAACCCGCGCATAACGGGGCCCGGCGCTTGCGCCGGGTCCCCTCGTCATTGCATGTTGAATTCATCTCCCGCGCGCCGGCATGGCGTCCGCATGGAGAAGGCCCAGGGGATCGGCCCGGTTCGATCGTCGAGGACGAGGTCGCATGGCCAAGGCTGACTACTACGAAATACTCGGCGTTGAGCGCGGCGCTTCTGATGGCGAGCTCAAGAGCGCCTTTCGCAAGCTCGCCATGCGCTACCATCCCGACCGCAACCCTGGCGACCATGCCGCTGAAGCGCGCTTCAAGGAAATCAACGAGGCCTACGAGGCCCTGAAGGACCCGCAAAAACGCGCGGCCTATGACCGCTTCGGCCATGCCGCCTTCGAGCAGGGCGGCGGCATGAACGGCGCCCAAGGCTTCGGCGCTGACTTCGCCTCTTCCATGGCGGACATCTTCGACGACCTGTTCGGCGACTTCATGGGCCGCGCAGGCGCCCGCGGCCGCGGTAATGCCGGTGGCGGCCGCGAACGGGGCGCCGATATGCGCTACAACCTCGAGATCACGCTTGAGGACGCCTACAAGGGCAAGACCGCGACGATCACATTGCCGACCTCGATCGTCTGCGAAGCCTGCGACGGCTCGGGCGCCAAGCTCGGCTCGCAGCCGCGCCAATGCCCGACCTGCGGCGGTTACGGCCGCGTCCGCGCCTCCCAGGGCTTCTTCGCCATTGAGCGCACCTGCCCAGCCTGCCACGGCCGCGGCGAGATCATCGACGACCCATGCGCCGCCTGTTCGGGCGCGGGGCGCGTGACGCGCGAGCGCACGCTCTCCGTCAACATCCCTCCGGGCGTCGAGGACGGCACGCGCATCCGCCTTGCCGGCGAAGGCGAGGCGGGCCTGCGCGGCGGACCGAGCGGCGACCTCTACATCTTCCTGTCGTTGAAGCCGCATCCCATCTACCAGCGCGATGGGGCGGACCTGTTCTGTCGTGTGCCGATCTCGATGGTCACGGCCGCGCTCGGCGGGGAATTCGACGTACCGACGGTCGACGGCGGCGAAGCCCGCGTGAAAGTGCCCGAGGGCACCCAGACCGGCAAGCAGTTCCGCCTCAGGGGCAAGGGCATGCCGGTACTGCGCTCGCGTGATTTCGGTGATCTCTACATCCAGGTAGTGGTCGAGACGCCGCAGAAGCTCACCAAGCGCCAGCGCGAGCTGCTCATGGAATTCGAGGAAGAATCCTCGCGCGAGACGCATCCGGAAAGCACCGGCTTCTTCTCGCGCGTCAAGGACTTCTTCGAAGGCTTCGGCGGCGGCGTCAGCGGCAATGCCTGACCGGCAAGGGGCTTGACCGCGCCGGCTGGCTGTTCCAGCTATTGTTCGTCCCGAAAGACCGGAAAGTGTCGATCCGTGATTGAGCTGCGCCGCCGCGAGGAAAAGCCCCCGCTCGAAGACGAAGCCCGCTTCCTCAAGTCCTGGGTCGAGCGCCCGCTCGTCACGGGTGCGGTCAGCCCCTCGGGGCGGATGCTCGCCCGCACCATGGCAAGCTATGTCGACCCGCATCTCGACGGCCCGGTCATCGAGCTCGGCCCGGGCACGGGACCTGTCACCGAGGCGATCATCCGCCGCGGCGTGGCGCCCGAGCGCCTCATCCTCGTCGAGTTCAATCCCGATTTCTGCAAGCTGCTCAGGCGCCGCTTCCCGGCGGCCACCGTCGTCGAGGGCGATGCCTACGGCCTGGCGGAAACCCTCGGCGATAGCGCCGCCCGTCCCGCCGCCGCCGTTGTCTCTAGCCTGCCGCTGTTCACGAAACCCCTGCCCATGCGGGTCGCGCTGCTGAACGACGCCTTCGACCTGATGCGGAGCGGGGCGCCCTTCGTCCAGTTCACCTACGCGGTGGTGCCGCCCATCCCGAAGGACGCCGCGCATTATTCTGTGACTGCCTCCAACCGCGTGTGGTGGAACCTGCCGCCGGCACGCGTATGGGTCTATCGCGCCCGTCGGGCGTAGCGCGTGGCCACGGCCTTCTACCTGACGCATCCTCAGGTCGCCATCGATCCTGTCGTGCCCGTGCCCGAGTGGGGCCTGTCAGACCGCGGCCGCGAGCGCGTACGCGACACCGCCGGCCTTGCCTGGACGCGCCGTATCGGCCGCATCGTCTCCTCCACCGAGCGCAAGGCCGTCGAGACCGCCACGATCCTTGCCGAGCACCTCGGCCTTGCCGTCGAGGTGCGCGAGGCCATGCACGAGAACGACCGCTCGGCCACCGGCTTCCTGCCGCCGCCGGAGTTCGAGGCGACGGCGAATCTCTTCTTCGCTCATCCGGACGAGAGCATCCGCGGCTGGGAACGGGCCCGCGACGCCCAGCGGCGCATCGTCACCGCCGTCGAAGGCGCGCTCAAGGGCGAGGACGGCAGCCGCGATGTCTGCTTCGTCGGCCATGGCGGCGTCGGCACGCTGCTCTACTGCCACCTCACGGGCGAGGCGATCACACGGCGCTTCGACCAGGCGCCGGGCGGCGGCAATCTCTTCGCCTTCCCGATATTCGCCTTCGACAGCGGGCCGCGGAAGGTGCTACACGGCTGGCGCCCCTTCGACCAGCCGCAAAGGATACGTCCATGCAGACGAACGCTCGCGATCGCCTGATCACCGCGCTCGACGTGCCGAGCGCCGACGAGGCCCTGGCACTCGTCGACAGGCTCGGCGATGCCGTCAGCTTCTACAAGATCGGCATGGAGCTCGTTTACGGCGGGGGTGGCCTCGCCGTCGCCGAGCGGCTCGTGAAGGCGGGCAAGAAGGTCTTCCTCGACCTCAAGCTGCACGACATCCCCAACACGGTCGAGCGTGCGACGGCCCAGGTGGCACGGCTCGGCGTGCATCTCCTCACCGTCCACGGCTATCCGCAGACGATGCGCGCCGCCCATGCCGGGCGTGCCGGCACGGGTCTGAAGCTCCTCGCCGTGACCGTGATGACCTCCTACGACGACGACGATCTCGTCGCCGCCGGCTATGCTGAGGGCGTCGGGCCGACCGTGCGCCGCCGCGCCGATCAGGCGAAGGACATCGGCATCGACGGCCTCATCATCTCGCCGCACGAGGCGGCCGCCCTGCGTGCCGCCCTCGGCCCGTCCATGCTGCTCGTCACGCCGGGCGTGCGCCCGGCCGGCAGCGCCGTCGGCGACCAGAAGCGCGTGATGACGCCGGGCGAGGCGATCCGCGCCGGGGCCGACCACCTCGTCGTCGGCCGGCCGGTGACGGCCGCGAGCGATCCACGCGCAGCGGCCGAGGCGATCGTCGCCGAGATTTCCGCAAACCTGACCGCCTGAGGGAGGAGAGAATGGCAAAAGCCTATTGGATCGGCCGCGTCGACGTCGAGGACCCGGAGGCCTACAAGGCCTATGTCGCCGCCAACGGCGACGCCTTCCGCAAGTACGGGGCCCGCTTCCTCGTGCGCGGCGGCGCTTTCGAGGCCGTGGAAGGCGGCGCGCGCCAGCGCAATGTCGTCATAGAGTTCCCGGACCGGGAGGCCGCCGTCGCCTGCTGGCACTCGCCCGAGTACAAGGCCGCCAAGGCCAAGCGCGATGGCCATGCCATCGCCGACATCATCATCATCGAGGGCTATGACGGACCGCAGCCGTCCGACGGGTGAGCCCGGCGCGCCCGCCCCTTACCGCACAAGGCCGACGCAGGCGGCGGACCTCGCCCGCCTGCCGGACGTCGAGCGCTCGGCCGGCGAACGCTTCCGGGCGAGCGATCTTGCCTGGGTCGCCGATGAGCCGCCCGCACCGGTCAAGACCCATGCGCGCCACCTCGGCTGGCACTGGGTCGCGGCCGACGCGGACGACGTGCCCGTCGCCTTCCTCTTCGCCCGGCCGTGTGGCGGCATGGTCCATATCGGCGAGATCTCGGTTGCCCTGCCGCACCAAGGGCGCGGCCTCGGCCGCGCGCTCATCGCCGCCGTCTGCCTCGAGGCGCGCCGGCAGGGTTTTGCCAAGGTCACGCTGACCACCTATCGCGACATTGCCTGGAACGGGCCCTATTACGCCTCGCTCGGCTTTCGCGAGATGGCGCCGGAGGAGCATCCGCCCTTCCTGCGCGAGCAATTGGCCGAGGAGGCGCGGCACGGCCATGATTCGGCCCGCCGCGCCGCCATGGTGCTGGCGCTCGCCTGATCACGATGCGGGCACGATCCTTACCGACGCGGTCTTGGCGCAAGCCCCCCGCGCCGCTATACCACCGGCCACGGTCGGGCGCAGCGGCGCCGGCCAGCGCGGGAGGGAAACCATGGCGGACATGCGGCTCGTCGTCGTCGGAGCAGCCGGACGCATGGGACGCATGCTCGTCAAAACCGTTCATGAGACACCCGGCGCGATCCTTGCTGCCGCTGTCGAGCGCGAGAGCTCGCCCTTCATCGGCAAGGACGCGGGCGATCTTGCCGGCACCGGCAACCTCGGCATCCCGGTGACGAACGACGTCGCGGCCGCCTTCGCCGAGGCCGACGGCGTCATCGACTTTACCGCCCCCGCCGCCACAGCCGCCTTCGCCCGCGCCGCGGCCGGGGCCGGCATCGTCCATGTCGTCGGCACAACCGGCTTGACGGATAGCGATCTTGCCGTGCTCGCCGAGGCCGGGCGCACGACGCGGATCGTCCAGTCCGGCAACATGAGCCTCGGCGTCAACCTGCTGACGGCGCTGGTGCGCCGCGTCGCGGCGACGCTCGGGCCGGAATTCGACATCGAGGTGCTGGAGATGCACCATCGCATGAAGGTGGACGCCCCCTCCGGCACGGCTCTCATGCTCGGCGAAGCTGCCGCGGAGGGCCGCGCGGTCGGCCTGCGCGAGCATGCCGTGCGGGTGCGCGACGGCCACACCGGCGCGCGCCGGGCCGGCGACATCGGCTTCGCCACCCTGCGCGGCGGCTCCGTCATCGGCGAGCACACCGTGGTCTTCGCCGGCGACGGCGAGCGCATCGAGCTCACCCACAAGGCCGACGACCGGGCGCTCTTCGCCCGCGGCGCCCTGCGCGCAGCGCTGTGGGCGCGCGAGCGCCCGGCCGGCCTCTACACCATGTCCGACGTGCTCGGCATCGCCGCGCTGTAAGCCAACCCGATCCGGAGATACCAATGGAGCGTCTTCTCGTCCTCGTCCGCCACGGCCAGAGCGACTGGAACCTGAAAAATCTCTTCACCGGCTGGAAGGATCCGGGCCTCACCGAGCAGGGCGTGGCCGAGGCGAAGGCCGCCGGCAAGCGCCTCAAGGCGCTCGGCCTCACCTTCGACATCGCCTTCACCTCGGACCTGAGCCGCGCGCAGCACACCTGCGACCTCATCCTCAAGGAACTCGGCCAGGAGAACCTCGAGACCATCCGCGACCAGGCGCTCAACGAGCGCGACTACGGCGAGCTGTCGGGCCTCAACAAGGACGACGCGCGCAAGCGGTGGGGCGAGGAGCAGGTGCACGTCTGGCGCCGCTCCTATGACGTGCCGCCGCCCGGCGGCGAGAGCCTGAAGGACACGGCGGCCCGCGTGCTGCCCTATTACATCGGCGAGATCCTTCCGCGCGTGATGCGCGGCGAGAAGGTGCTCGTGGCCGCCCACGGCAACAGCCTGCGCGCCCTCGTGATGGTGCTCGACCGGCTGACACCCGAGACGATCCCGACGATGGAGCTCGCCACGGGCGAGCCGCTCGTCTATCGCCTCAAGGCGGACACGACGGTCGAATCGAAGGACGTGCTCAAGGGCTGAGGTTCGGCCACGAGGGCGATGACACAGGCGCTGGAACTGCGGCCGGGCGTCCTGCACTGGCCCGGCTATCTCGACCGTCCGGCGCAGGACGCGCTCGCCGCCGCCCTGCGCGAGGTGGTGCGCGAGGCGCCGTTCTACACCCCGCGCATGCCGCGCACCGGCAAGCCCTTCTCGGTGCGCATGACGAACTGCGGCCCGCTCGGCTGGGTCTCGGACGAGACAGGCTACCGCTATCAGCCGACCCATCCCGAGACCGGCAGGCCATGGCCCAGGATCCCCGCCGCCCTCATGGAGGCATGGCAGGCGCTTGCCGGCTATCCGCATCCGCCGGAGGCGTGCCTCGTCAACTTCTACGGCCCCGGCGCGCGCATGGGTCTGCACCAGGACAGGGACGAGGAGGATTTCGACGCGCCCGTCCTCTCCTTGTCGCTCGGCGACACCGCCCTGTTTCGCATCGGCGGCACCGGCCGGCGCGATCCCACGGTCTCGCTGCGCCTCGCCTCGGGCGACGCCTTGCTCTTCGGTGGGCCGGCGCGGCTCGCCTTTCACGGCATCGACAGGATCATGCCGGGCACTTCGACCTTGCTCCGCGAGCCGGGCCGGATCAATCTGACCCTGCGCCGCGTCACGCGGCCCTGACAAACCATCATCGGACGGCGGCACCGCCACGCTGCCCGCCCCGCAAGGAGAACGAGCGTATGGCATCCCTGCTGCCGCGTCTTGTCACGATGGCCCTCGTGGTGGTCGCGGGCCTGAGCGCCGCGCCCTCCGTGCGCGCCGCCGAGCCGCCCTTCCTTCCGGGCCTCAGCGTCGGGTTCGAGCCGCCACCATCGATGACGCCGGCCGGCCAGTTCTCCGGCTATGTCGACGAGAGGGCGGGCGCCAGCATCATCATCGTCGAAATGCCGGCCGAGGCCTATGCCGACATCGAAAAGGGCTTCAATGCCGACGCGCTCAAGGGCCAGGGCGTCACGGTGCGCAAGCGCGCGCCCTTCGCGCTCGGCAAAGGGCTCAAGGCCTTTCTCGTCGAGGGTACGCAGAAACAGGGCACCACCGTCTTCGATAAATGGATTCTGGTGGCGACCAACGGCAAGACCACCGCCCTCGTGACGGTGCAGGCGCCAGCGACGACCGCCGGCTATGACAGCGCAACCGTCGAGAAGAGCCTGAAGACGATCGCCTTCCGCGCGCCGCCGGGCGTCGACGAGCAACTCGCCTCCCTGCCCTTCCGCATGGGCGAACTCGCCGGCTTCCGCATCGTGCGCGTCGCCACCGGCAACAGCGTGCTGATGACGCAGGGCCCCAAGGACGTGGTGCGCGAGGCCGAGCAGCCGCTCGTCATCGTCTCCTCGGGCGAAGCGGCCATTCCCGGCACGCTGGAGCAGGACCGTTTCGCCAAGCAGGCCTTCTCCACGCTGCCCGGAATCGCCAATCTCGCCATCCAGCGCATCGAAGGCAAGGACGAGAACGGCGTGCCAATGCACGAGATCGTCGCCACCGCCGATGACGTGCGCACCAAGCAGCGCCTGTTCCTGATGCAGATCGTACGGTTCGAGCGCTCCAACTACCTGCGCCTCGTCGTCATGGCGCGCGAGAACCAGCGCGGCGACCTCGAGCAGCGCGCCCGCACCATCGCCGCCGGCCTGTCGGTCGGTTCGTAAGGCTCAGCCGACAGGCGTCATCCAGCCGATCGGCGCCCCCCTGCGGATCGCGCACGATGGCGACGCGCCCGACATTGGGGACGTCGACCACCGCGCGCACGATGCTGCCGCCGAGGGCGAGGGCCCGCGCGATCGCTGCATCGACGTCGGCCACGCTGATGAAGGAGAACCAGTAGGGCTCGCGGGCTTCCGGCAGGGCGCCGCAGGCAAGGCCCGTCACGCCGCCGGCGAAGGTCTCGCCGACCCTCGCGACGAAATAATCGCCGTCAGGCATGGCGAAGGGCTCGAAGCTCCAGCCGAGCATCTCGGCGTAGAAGGCCTTGGCCGCCTCGACGTTGTCGGTGCCAGCTCGTTCCCTACGAAGGTGCCGGGCATCGTCTCCTCCGCCGGTGGCAACGCATCGTCCCTCCAAAGGCGGGACGACAACGTCTGCCGACGGAGGTGGCCAGGGTGCCCGCGCCCGGCTTACTGGAGCTTCGGCTCGCCACCCGGCGCGGTCGCGTCGTTATCCCCGTTGCCGGGCTTGGGGCCGCCCTTGGAGACGCCGACGAGGGCCGGCCGCAGCACACGCTCGCCGATCACGAAGCCCGCCTGCACCACCTGGACCACGGTGCCGTTGGGCACACTCGGGTCCGGCACCTCGAACATCGCCTGATGCAGGTTGGGGTCGAAGCGCTCACCCTGAGGGGTGAGCTTCCGCACACCGTGCCGCTCGAGCGTCTTGAGGAGGTCGCGCTCGGTCAGTTCAACGCCTTCGACGAAGGGCTTGACGGTGTCGCTGTCGCGCACCTCTGGCGGTACGCTCTCAAGTGCGCGCTGGATGTTGTCGGCGACCGTCAGCATGTCGCGGGCGAAGCTGGTCATGCCATAGGCGCGCGCGTCCGCCACCTCGCGCTCGGTGCGCCGGCGCAGATTCTCCATCTCGGCCAGGGTGCGCAGCAGCTTGTCCTTGAGGTCGTCGCGCTCGCTGACGAGGGCCTCGAGTGCCTCGCTCGCGGCCTGCGCCGCCTCCGGCGCCGCATTCTCAGGAGCATCGGCCGCGGCAAGGGTCTCGTCGACCGGCTCGGGTCGGGTCGGCTTCTGGGTCATGCTGTTCCGTTGCTGGCTTGAACGATATTGAGGCCGATATCAGCCCTCGTAGCGGAAAAATCAAGGACTTGCCTTCGTGCGCGCCGCTTCGCCGCGCCCGGGCGGATGGCCGTCGTCCTCCTTGCGCAGCGCCTCCATCAGCGTGCGCCTGATGGCCGCCTGGCGGCTGCCGCTGACGATCTTGGCCCCGGTGAGATCCGTTACGTAGAACACGTCCACGGCCTTCTCGCCGAAGGTGGCGATATGGGCTGAGCCGATGTTGAGGTTGAGCTTGCCGAGCGCCGTCGTGAGGTCGTAGAGCAGCCCCGGCCGGTCAAGGCAGGAGACCTCGATGACCGTGTGGCGCTGCGACAGCTTGTTGTCGAGCGCCACCTCCGGCGGCACGTGGAAGGCGCGCATGCGCTCGCGCCCCGACGAGGGCCGCCTCGAATCGACGAGATCGGCGATTCGCACCTCGCTCTTCAGCGCCCGCTCGATAGCGCGGGCGATGCGCTCGCCCCGGCGCAGTTCGTCCTCGTCCTCGACGAAAGCACGCGAGACGAAGATGGTGTCGAGCGCCAGCCCGTCGGTCGTCGTGAAGATCTGCGCATCCACAATGTTGCCGCCGGCCGAGGCGCAGGCGCCGGTGATGATGGCCAGGAGGCGCGGGTGATCCGGAGCGAGCACGGTCAGTTCCGTCACCCCGCGAAAGCCGTCGGTCTCGACAGCCGTCGCCGTCGTGTCGCCGCGCGCTTCCGCTGCAGCAAGGAAACGGGCGTGCTTCACGCGGCGCGGCAGTTCCACCTTGAGCCAGTAGGCAGGATAATGCCGTCCGGCATAAGCCTCGAAGGCCGCGTCCGTCCAGTCCGGCAGGGCCTCGCGCAGGGCGGCCTGGGCGCGCCGGACGCGCTCCGCCTGCCCGACGCCCGAGTGGCCGCCGGACAGCACGAGTTCCGTCTCGTAATAGAGCGTGCGCAGCAGCTCGCCCTTCCACCCGTTCCACACCCCCGGCCCCACCGCCTTGATGTCGCAGACGGTGAGGATGAGGAGCAGCTTGAGTCGTTCCATCGTCTGCACGAGGGCGGCGAAATCGGCGATGGTGCGCGGATCGGCCAGGTCGCGGCTCTGGGCGACCGTGGACATGACGAGATGGTTCTCGACGAGCCAGGCGAGGGTGTCGATCTCGCCCTCGTCGAGGCCAAAGCGCCTGCCGAGCCGCCGGGCGACGCGCGCCCCGGCGATGGAATGGTCCTCGTCCCGCCCCTTGGCGATGTCGTGCAGGAAGAGCGCCACATAGAGCACGCGCCGGTGGCGGATGCCCCCGATGATGCTGTTCGCGAGCGGATGCTCGGCCTCGAGCCGCCCGGCCTCGATTTCGGCGAGGACGCCGACAGAGCGCAAAAGGTGCTCGTCCACCGTGTAGTGGTGGTACATGTTGAACTGCATCATCGCGACGATGCGGCCGAAATCCGGCACGAAGCGGCCGAGCACGCCGACCTCGTTCATGCGCCGCAACACGACCTCCGGCGCATTGCGCGAGGTCAGGATGTCGAGGAAGAGACGGTTCGCCTCCTGGTCCTCGCGCACCGCCCGGTCGATGAGCTTGAGCGAGCGGGTGGCGAGGCGGCTCGCGTCGGGGTGGATGGCGCGGTTGTGCCGGTCGGCCAGCCAGAACAGGCGGATGAGGTTGACCGGATCGCGCAGGAACACCTCCTCGTCGACCACGGTGATGCGGTTGTTCTCGATGGCGAAGCCCGCCACCTCGAGGGCGCTGCGCCGGGATCCGCGCAGGCGGCGCACGAAGCGGTCGAGCATGGCGCGCGGCTTCTCCTGCCGCGCCTCGAGGGCCGCGCAGACGATCGCCGTCAGGTCGCCGACGTCCTTGGCGACGAGGAAATAGCGCTTCATGAAGCGCTCGACCGCCGAGAGCCCGCCGTGGGCGCCGTAGCCGATGCGGGCGGCGATGAGGCGCTGCAGGTCGAAGGACAGGCGCTCCTCCGCCCGGCCGGTGGCGAAATGCATGTGGCAGCGCACCCGCCAGAGGAATTCCTCGCAGCGGTGGAACAGCTTGTATTCGGCCTGGGTGAACAGCCCCGCCTTGACGAGTTGGCGCTGGTCGCGCACGCGATAGACGTATTTGGCGATCCAGAACAGGGTGTTGAGGTCGCGCAGGCCGCCCTTGCCTTCCTTGACGTTGGGCTCGACGAGATAACGCGAGGCGCCGCGCTGGGAGATGCGCGCGTCGCGCTCGGCGAGCTTGGCCTCGACGAAGGCCTGGGCCGTGCCCTCGACGATCTCGGCATCGAACCGCGTGAGGAAGTCCTCGTAGAGCGCCTTCTCGCCGGTGAGATAGCGCGTCTCGAGCAGCGCGGTGCGGATCGTCATGTCCGCCCGCGCCTCGCGCAGGCAATCGTCCACCGAGCGCGTGGCGTGGCCCACCTTCAGCTTGAGGTCCCACAGGATGTAGAGCATCGCCTCGACGACGCTCTCGCTCCAGGCGGTCTTCTTATAAGGGAGGAGGAAGAGGAGATCGACGTCCGAGCCCGGCGCCATCGTGCCACGGCCGTAGCCGCCGGTGGCGACGACGGCGAGGCGCTCGCCGGTCGAGGGATTGTCCACCCGATAGAAATGGCGCACCACGACGCCGTAGACGGCCCGCACGACGCCGTCCATGAGCGCACAGAGCCGGCGGGCGCAGGCGAGCCCGTCCTGCTCGGCGAGGAGCTTCTCCTCCACCGCCGCCCGTCCCTTGACGAGCCCGGCCGAGAGGCAGGCGATGAGCTCGCGCCGCAGCCGGTCGCGATCCTGGCCGTGGCGCGCCTCCAGCGCCGCGACCTCGGCCGCGATGTCCTCCGATCCGTAGATGGGCCCCGTTCTGCGATCCATGCCCGATGGCTCCCCGCGTCGTCGTTCGCGCAATAGCACAGGCCGTGCCAAAGGGCATGGTCTGCGAGCGCCTTGACGCCCGCCGCCGCACGGCGCACACGGGAAGATACGCGCCCCCGACAACGACGGCGGCGCCCCGCCGACCGACGAGGACGATCCATGGACGCCCAGTCCCTCCGCGCCCTGCAGGCGCCGCTCAAGAACGCCTATCGCGAAAACGCCGACGCCGCCCTCGTCACCCTCAAGGCGCGCGGCGCTCTGGACGAGGCGAACATCGCCTGCAAGGTGGAGACCGGCCGCGCCCTTGCAGTGGCGGGCCTCCACCCGGCGACGGGCGGCACGGGCCTCGAGCTGTGCTCGGGCGACATGCTGCTGGAGGCCCTGGTGGCCTGCGCCGGCGTCACCCTCAAGGCGGTCGCGACCGCGCTCGAGATCCCGCTGCGCTCCGGCACGGTGGAGGCCGAGGGCGACCTCGATTTCCGCGGCACACTGGGCGTCGACAAGGAGGCGCCGGTCGGCTTCCGGGCCATCCGCTTGTCGTTCACGATTGATACCGATGCGCCGCAGGACAAGCTCGACCAGCTGATGAAGCTGACCGAGCGCTATTGCGTCGTCTACCAGACCTTGGCCAAGGGACCCGCCCTGGAGACCCGCCTGCAGCGGGCCTGAGCACTGGCCGACAGGCCCTCATGCGCTGGCGCGGACGCGGCTCAGGCACTCCGCCGCCGCTCGATCGCGTCCCACACCGACACGGCGAGGTCGGGCCCGCCGAGGCGCTTGATGGCGCGGATGCCGGTGGGTGACGTGACGTTGATCTCGGTGAGCAGGCCGTCGATCACGTCGATGCCGACGAGCACGAGGCCCCGCTCCCTGAGGGCTGGGCCAATCGTCTCGCAAATCTCGCGCTCGCGCGCCGTCAGATCCGTCGGCTTCGCCGCCCCGCCCCTCACCATGTTGGAGCGGATGTCGTTCTCCGCCGGCACGCGGTTGACGGCGCCGGCCGCCTCGCCGTCGACGAGGATGATGCGCTTGTCGCCATCCTTCACCTGCGGCAGGAAGCGCTGGATGACCCATGGCTCGCGGAAGGTCGCCGCGAAGAGGTCGTAGAGCGAGCCGAAATTCGGGTCGTCGCGCGCCACGCGCAGCACGGCCGCCCCGCCATGGCCGTAGAGCGGCTTCATGACGATCTCGCCCATCTCGCGGCGGAAGGCCTCGATGTCGTCCCTGTCGCGCGTGATCAGCGTCGGCGGCATCAGGTGCGGGAATTCGGTGACGAAGAGCTTTTCCGGCGCGTTGCGCACATGGGCGGGATCGTTGATCACCAGCGTCCGGGGATGCAGGCGCTCCAGCATGTGCGTGGTCGTGATATAGGCAAGATCGAACGGCGGATCCTGCCTGAGGAGGATGACGTCGACGCGAGAGAGGTCGATGCGCTCCGGCTCGCCGAGGCTCGCGTGTTCTCCGGCCACGTCACGCACGCGCACCGGATGGGCCTTCGCGGTGATCATGCCGTCGCGCATCGAGAGGGTGTCGGGGGTGTAGTAGAGCAGGTCGTGCCCGCGCGCCTGCGCCTCCAGCATCAGGGCAAACGTCGTGTCGCCGGCGATGTTGATGCGCTCGATAGGGTCCATCTGCACGGCAACGGTGAGGCCCATGGTCGGTGTCCTTTCTCGAAACCATCCCTATATGGCGTGGCCCCGATCCATGCGCGAGGGCGCGGCTGAAGGCAAGCGCCCGCGCGAACGGCCGTTCAATCGATGGCGAGGGACAGGACCGCCGGCAGGTGCCGCGGCAGGCTGCGCGGGGCGAGGAAGACGGCGTCGCAGCGCAGCGTCAGCCCCGCCGCCCAGGGGTTGCGCGCCAGCCAGTGCCGCACGCAGCGGGCCATGCGCGCCGCCTTCTGCGCCGAGATGGCCCCGCGCGCATCGTCGAGCCGGGCGCGGGCCTTGACCTCGACGAAGGCGACGGTGTCGCCGCGGCGGGCGATGAGGTCAATCTCGCCGCCGGCGGCGGCATAGCGCCGGGCGACGATACGGTAGCCCTTGAGGGTGAGGACGAGCGCGGCCAGCACCTCGGCACGCAGCCCGGCCCGCTGCGCGCGGGCCTGTCGGCTCGGCTGGCGATCGCGGGCCGCCGCGCTCACGTGTCCGCCTCGCCGAGCCGGAGCGCGCGCTGGTAGACCTCGCGTTTCGGCAGGCCCGTGGCGCCGGCGACGAGGGCCACCGCATCCCTGAGCGAATGGCCTGAGAGCGCCTCCTTGAGCATGTGCTCGACGTCAGCCTCGCTGTGGCGCTCCGCATCGACCGACTTGGGCCCGATCAGGACCACGATCTCGCCCTTCGGCGGTGCCTCGGCCCCATATTCGACCGCCAGCGCGGCAAGGGAGCCGCGCCGTACCGTCTCGTAGAGCTTGGTCAGTTCGCGCGCCACCGCCGCCGGCCGCTCGCCGAGGACCGCCGCCGCGTCAGCCAGCATCTCGGCGAGGCGCCGGGGCGATTCGAAGAACACCAGCGTGCCGGGAATGGCGCCGATCTCGGCCAGCCGCGCGCGCCTTGCGGCGCTTTTGGCCGGCAGGAAGCCCTCGAAGAAGAAACGGTCCGTCGGCAGGCCCGAGACGACGAGCGCTGTCAGCACGGCCGACGGACCGGGCACGGTGGTGACGGAGATGCCTTCGGCCAGCACCGCCTCGACCAGCTTGTAGCCGGGATCCGACACGAGCGGCGTGCCGGCATCGGACACGAGCGCGAGCGCTTCGCCAGCCTTCAGCCGGGCGAGGACGCGCGGGCGCATCTGCGCCGCATTGTGCTCGTGATAGGCGAGGAGCGGCGTCGTGATGCCGTAGTGGGCGAGCAGCGTCTTCGTCACCCGCGTGTCCTCGGCGAGGATCGCATCGGCCGCCGCGAGCGTGCCGAGCGCCCGGAAGGAAATGTCCTTCAGATTGCCGATGGGCGTGGCGACGAGATGCAGCCCCGGCGCGAGCGGCTCGGCCTCGGCCGCGAGGCCGAAGGCGGTGAAGCGCGCCACGGGCCGCCCGGTGGCGTCACCCCGGCCTGCTGCATCCCGCCCCGCGATGTCCCTGATTCTGCTCGTCATGACCGTCCCTGCCGCCGCGACCCTGGCATGCCGCGCCCCTGTTCACGAGAATTTTGCCACGCGCCTTTCGCCTTCCATAGCAGACGCCGCCTCGCTCTGGGCAGATCATGCGCGCCGGCGGCCGGAAGGGGAGCGTTTACTTTTGGTTGCGATCCTTGCGCGACTTGCGAAGAATGCCGGCTCATTCGGCCCGCTGCCGGCCGCACCCCAGCCGAGAGGTGTTCAGGAGTCTGCCGTGACGCGCTTCCTTGCCCGCAATCTTGCCCGCCCGGACGCGGCTCCCTCGCTCTGGCGTCGCCTCAAGCAGGCAGCGCTGGTCCTGGCGACGGGCGCGCTCGTCGCCTCGTGCAGCGGCGGCCTGTCGAACATGACGGGCACGGACGGCGTAGCGCCCGAGTCCGCCGCGCCCAGCGTGCCGGGCACCACTATCGGCACCGGCAACGTCAAGGTGGCGCTGCTCCTGCCCTTGTCGGCCGGCGGCCAGGCCGGGGCGGCCGCCATCTCCCTGCGCAATGCCGCCGAGCTCGCCATGAGCGAGTTTAGCGAGCCGGACATCCAGATCCTCGTCAAGGACGATCGCGGCACGGCCGACGGGGCGCGCGCCGCAGCCCAAGCGGCCATCTCCGAGGGCGCCGAGCTCATCCTCGGGCCGCTCTTTGCGGATGCGGTGCGCGCCGCTGGACAGGTCGCCCGTGGCGCCGGCCGGCCGGTGATCGCTTTCTCGACCGATGCCGGCGCTGCCGCGCCGGGCGTCTATCTCCTGAGCTTCATGCCCGAATCGGAGGTGGAGCGCGTGGTCGCCTATGCTGCGCGCCAGGGGCAGCGGTCCTTCGCCGCGCTCATCCCCAATACGGCCTATGGCCGCGTCGCCCAGGCCGCCTTCCAGACCGCAGTGGCCCGCAACGGCAGGCGCATCGTCGCCATGGAGACCTTCGACCGCGCCAGTGCCGCGGCCCAGGCAGCGAAGATCGCGGCGGTTGCGGGCGGCGCCTCGCCGCAGGTCAATGCCGTCTTCATCCCGGACAGCGGCGATTCGCTCATCGCCGTCGCCCAGGCACTGCAGGGCGCCGGCGTCGACCCGCAGAAGGTGCGCATGCTCGGCACCGGCGTGTGGAACGAGGCGCGCGTCTTCTCCCAGGCCGGCCTGCAGGGCGGCTGGTTCGCCGCGCCCGAGACGGCCGGCTTCAATGCCTTCGCCCAGCGCTACCGCGCCAAGTACGGCAGCGACCCCACGCGCATCGCCACGCTCGGCTATGATGCCGTCTCGCTCGCCGCTGCGCTCGTGCGCACACAGGGTCAGCAGCGCTTCAGCGAGCCGGTGCTGACCAATGCCTCCGGCTTCGCCGGGGCGGACGGCGTCTTCCGCTTCAACCCGAACGGCACCAATGAGCGCGGTCTCGCCGTGCTCGAAATCCGCAACGGGACGGCGGCCTCGGTCTCCCCGGCGCCCCGCCAGCTCGGCGCCGGCGGCTGATCCTTCAGGCCGCGAGGTCGGCCACCAGCGCGTCGAGAACGGGAAAGCCCGCCTCCGACACGCGCAGCCGGCCCGCCGCATCGCGCGTGATGAGCCCGTCGGCGATCAGCGCGTCGAGCCGGCCCGCATCGAGCGGCCGACCGGCGAGCGCGGCAAAGCGCGCCGGATCGATGCCCTCCACAAGGCGCAGGCCCATCAGCAGAAATTCATCTCCTTGCGCTTCCTCCGAGAGCGTCTCGCGACTCTCGACGCCGTGGCCGTCGCGCTCCACCGCCGACAGCCATTCCTCCGGTCCGCGAATCGTCGCCGTCGCGACGCGCCCCTTATCCGTCACAAGGCGCCCGTGCGCTCCCGGCCCGATGCCGGCATATTCGCCGTAGCGCCAGTAGACGAGGTTGTGCCGGCACTCGGCGCCCGGACGGGCATGGTTGGAAATCTCGTAAGCCGGCAGACCGCGCCGGGCGCAGACCTCCTGCGTCACGTCATAGAGCGCGCGCCCGGTCTCGCTGTCCGGCACCGTGAGCTTGCCGGCAGTGAACAGCCGCTCGAACCAGGTGCCCGGCTCGATGGTGAGCTGGTAGAGCGACAGGTGCTCGACGGCATAGCCGATGGCCTCCTCAAGCTCGGCCGCCCATTCGGCCGGCGTCTGGTGCGGGCGGGCATAGATGAGGTCGTAGGAATAGCGCTCGAACGTGTCGGCCGCGATGCGCACGGCGGCGAGCGCCTCGGCCGCGGTGTGCATGCGCCCAAGGCGGCGCAGGTCCCTGTCGTTGAGCGCCTGCACGCCGAGCGACACCCGGTTGACGCCGGCGTCGCGATAGCCGCGGAAGCGCTCGGCCTCGACGCTCGTCGGGTTTGCCTCCAACGAGATCTCGGCGCCCGGCGCGACCGACCAGTGCTTCGCCACCGCATCGAGGATGGCCCCGACCGTCGCCGGCCGCATGAGCGAGGGCGTTCCTCCGCCGAAGAAGATGCTCGTCACCTCGCGCGGGCCGGTCAGCGCGGCATTGTGGGCGATCTCGCGCTCGAAGGCGGCGATGAAGCGCGGCTCGTCGACCTGCGCGTGCCTCACATGGCTGTTGAAGTCGCAATAGGGGCACTTCGAGGCGCAGAACGGCCAGTGCAGATAGACGCCGAAGCCGGCATCGGCGGTGGGATGGGTCAAGGCTCGTCCTGCCGCGTTGATCGATGATGATCGTTTATATGCATTCGCGCGCGTTCAAGGGAGCGCACCGCAGTTCCCCTCGCCCGCTTGTGGCGGGAGGGGCTTTGGCTGGGGCACCTGCACCGCGAATGCCCGCAGCCCGGTCGGCGATCCGCCCCAAACCCCGGTCCTCCCCACGACCTTGTGGGGGAGGGAGGAGCAGCAGGCGCTGCCGACCTTTCGTTTCGCCTACCCGGCCCCCGTGTCCTTTCGAAGGCAGGCCGCCGCCAGCCTCGAGAAGGCGCGCGCCCGGTGCGACAGGCCCTCGCCGTGGCCCCAGCCGTGCTTCTCGTCGCTTGCCATCTCGCCGAAGGTGCGTTCGTGCCCGTCTGGCTGGAACATCGGGTCGTAGCCGAATCCCCGGTCTCCACGCGGTGGCCACACCAGCGTGCCGAAGACGCGGCCCTCGAACAGTTCCTCGTGCCCGTCCGGCCAGGCGACCACGAGGGCGGAGACGAAATGCGCCCGCCGCTCCTCGGCGCTCGTCGCCCCGCGGCGGGCGAGTTCCTCCTCCACGCGCCGCATGGCATGAGCGAAATCCTTGCCCGACCCGGCCCAGCGGGCGGAGAAGATGCCCGGGGCACCGTCGAGCGCGGCAACGCAGATGCCGGAATCGTCGGCGAGCGCGGGCAGGTCCGCAGCCTTCGCCGCCGCATGCGCCTTCAGTGCCGCATTCTCGGCGAAGGTCATGCCGGTCTCCTCCGGCTCGGGCAGGTTGAGGTCGCCGGCCGAGACAGCCGAGACGCCGAAGGGCGCCATGAGCTCCTGCATCTCCCTGAGTTTGCCCGCATTATGCGTGGCGATGACGATCCTGCCTTCGAGCCTGCGCGCCATGGTCTCACCCCGCTCACATCACGGCCATCTTCTGCAGGTCGACGAGCTTGGCCGTGCCCGCTCGCGCAAGCTCGACGAGGGTCATCAGTTCCTCCACCGAGAAGGGTTTGCCCTCCGCCGTGCCCTGCACCTCGACGAGCCCGCCCGAGCCGGTAATGACAAAATTGGCATCGGTCTCGGCCGCTGAATCCTCGGCATAGTCGAGATCGAGCACCGGCGTGCCTGCAAAGATGCCGCAGGAGACGGCGGCGACATGGTCCTTCAGGGCCTCCCCCTGCACCATCGAGCGCGCCTTCATCCAGGCGAGGCAATCGTGCAGCGCGACCCACGCCCCGGTGATGGCCGCCGTGCGCGTGCCGCCGTCCGCCTGCAGGACGTCGCAATCGATGACGATTTGCCGTTCGCCGATGGCGGAAAGATCGACCACGGCGCGCAGCGAGCGGCCGATGAGGCGCTGGATCTCGTGCGTGCGGCCGGAGGGGCGGCCGCTCGTGACCTCGCGGCGCGTGCGCTCCAGCGTGGCGCGCGGCAGCATCGAATACTCGGCCGTCACCCAGCCGCGGCCGGTGCCGCGCAGCCATGGCGGCCCCCGCTCCTCGAGCGAGGCGGTGCACAGGACATGCGTGTCTCCGAACTTCACGAGACAGGAGCCTTCGGCATAGCGCGCCACCGCCCGCTCCAGCGAAACCTTGCGCAGTTCGTCCGGCGCACGCTTGGATGGCCTCATCGCTTCTCTCCTCCGGCCCTCGGCCGCTCGTCCATGGGTTTGCGATGCTTCTAAGCGGCTTTGGCGGGCGTGGGAACAGCCTTTCGTGCACGGTGGCGAGCCGGACCCGCCGGCTCGGGCCGCGGCTGGGCCGCGCCTCTCCCCCCTGTCCCCGGGGGCTTGCCCCGCCTTTCCGCGAGGTCCACACTGGCTGCTTCCGCCCCGCGTCCTGCGCCCCCTTCCGCGGCGCTTGGCGGGGCACGATCCGGCACGGGGCGGACTGGCCGGAATGAGCGCCGCGGCGGCCGAGGGCCGCCGGGAGGAGCGCCATGACAACCTATATCGTGCTCGCCAACTGGACGGACCAGGGCATCCGCAACATCAAGGAATCGCCGAGCCGGCTCGATGCGGCCAAGAAGGCGCTGACCGACATGTCCGGCGCCATGCGCGCGTTCTACCTGTGCATGGGCGACTGCGACATGGTGCTCGTCATCGAGGCGCCCGACGATGCGGTCGCCGCCCGCTTCGCCCTCCAGGTCGGCCAGCTCGGCAATGTCCGCACGCGCACGCTGAAGGCCTTCCCCGAAGCGGCCTATCGCGAGATCATCGCCTCCCTGGCCTGAGAGCTGCCGCGCCTTGCCGCCATCGAGGGCAGGCCGCCGCTCCAGCCGCTGCGACACGAGGCGCTGTCTGATCAGCGACCGCCGGTCACACGCACGAAGGCCCCGGTGACATAGGAGGCCGCATCCGACAGGAGGAAGAGGATGGTGCGCGCCACCTCCTCCGCCGAGCCGGTGCGGCCCATCGGGATGAGCGGCGTGAGCCGCGCCAGCCGCTCGGGTGCGTTGGAGCTCCGGGCGTGGATGTCGGTCTCGATGAGGCCGGGCTGCACGGCATTGACGCGGATGTTCTCGCCCGCGAGCTCCTTCGACAGGCCGATGGTCAGCGCATCGATGGCTCCCTTGGAAGCCGCATACCAGACATATTCGTTCGGACCACCGAGCAGCGAGGCAGCCGATGAGACGTTGACGATTGAACCGCCACGCCCGCCATGCTTCGGCGACAGGCGCCGGACCGCCTCCTGCGCCGCGAAGATGGCCCCGGTCACGTTGACGTCGATGCAGGCGCGGATCGTCTCGCTCGACGCGGCATCGAGGCGGCTGACCTGCCCGGTGATGCCGGCGTTGTTGACGAAATGGGTGAGGCGTCCGAGCCTGTCGTCGATCTCGGCGAAGAGCCGGCGGATGTCCTCTTCCTCGCCCATGTCGGCCTTGAAGGCCTCGGCGCGCACGCCCTTGGCGCGGCATTCGGCGACGAGCGTCTCGGCCGCGGTGGCATCGCTGATGTAATTGACAGCGACGTGATAGCCCTCGGCGGCGGCAAGCCGGCAGGTTGCGGCGCCGATGCCGCGGCTGCCGCCCGTGACGAGAAGAATGCGATCCATGGGGTCCCTCCGGTCGTGTTTCGGGATCTTGCCCTTGTCCGTCATGGGAGCGCGGCGGGCCCACTCGCGTCAATGGCCGCCGCATCGGAGCCGCCATGCCCGGAACGGGAGGGTCACAGCCATGGACAGGAGGCGGCGGACGCGGCACAACGGCACCGCCGCATCGGGCGGCACCCGGTGGGTTGGAGCCTGACACGCGATGCCCGAACTGCCCGAGGTCGAGACGGTGAGACGAGGCCTCGAGCCGGCGATGGTCGGCGCCAGCATCACGGCCGTCGACCAGCGCCGGCCGGATCTGCGCTTCCCCCTTCCGGAGCGTTTTGCCGAGCGGCTGCAGGGCCGCGAGATCGTCGCGCTCGGCCGGCGCGCCAAATATCTGATGGCGGACCTTTCCGGCGGCAACATTCTCGTCATGCATCTCGGCATGACCGGCCGCTTCATCGTCGAGGAGGCGGGCGGCGCACTGCGCGAGCCCGGCGACTTCTACCAGGAGGCCGGCCGCAACGCCGCCCACGATCATGTCGTGTTCCAGCTCTCCAATGGCGCCCGCATCACCTACAACGATGCCCGCCGCTTCGGCTTCATGACGCTCGTGCCCCGCAGCGAGCTCGATGCCCATCCGCTCTTTCGCCGCCTGGGAGTCGAGCCGCTGGGCAATGCCCTCGACGGTGCGCTCGTCGCCCGCCTCTTTGCGGGGCGGAAGACGCCGCTCAAGGCGGCGCTGATGGACCAGCGCCTCATCGCCGGCCTCGGCAATATATATGTATGCGAGGCGCTGCACCGGGCCGGCCTGTCGCCGCTGCGCGCCGCCGGCACGCTCATGACGAAGGCCGGCCGGCCGACGGCGGCGGCCGGCCGGCTCGCGTCGGCGATCCGCGACGTGCTGAGCGAAGCCGTCGCCGCCGGCGGCTCGACGCTGCGTGACTACATGAAAACGGATGGCTCGCTCGGCTATTTCCAGCACGCCTTCCGCGTCTACGACCGCGAGCATGCGCCCTGCCTGACCCCCGGCTGCCGCGGCACCGTCGCGCGGCTCGTCCAGTCCGGCCGCTCCACCTTCTGGTGCAGCCAGTGCCAGCGGTGAGCGCATGAGAAGGCGGCGGCGGCTTTGCGCGAATGCATATGGACGCGGGCATCCACCTTCGGGTAGCCGTTCAGCAACCCCATTGGAGGACTTCGCCCATGGCCTATGAAACCATCCTCGTGGAGACGCGCGGCAAGGTCGGCCTTGTCACGCTCAACCGTCCTGAGGCTCTCAACGCCCTCAACTCGCAGCTCATCGGAGAGCTCAACACGGCGCTCGACGGCTTCGAGAAGGATGCGGGCATCGGCGCGATCGTCATCACCGGCTCGCAGAAGGCCTTCGCGGCCGGCGCCGACATCAAGGAGATGCAGAACCTCTCCTATCCTGAGACCTATCTCGAGGATTTCATCACGAACTGGGACCGCGTGGCCAGCCGGCGCAAGCCGATCATCGCCGCCGTCGCCGGCTTCGCCCTCGGCGGCGGCTGCGAGCTTGCCATGATGTGCGACATCATCATCGCCGCCGACACGGCGAAGTTCGGGCAGCCGGAGATCAAGCTCGGCGTCATGCCGGGCGCCGGCGGCACCCAGCGCTTGACGCGCATCATCGGCAAGGCCAAGGCGATGGAGCTGTGCCTGACCGGCCGCATGATGGGCGCCGAGGAGGCGGAACGCTCCGGTCTCGTGGCGCGCATCGTTCCGGCGGCGGATCTTCTGGATGACGCGCTGAAGACGGCGGCGACCATTGCCGACATGTCGCTGCCCATCGTTATGATGACGAAGGAGAGCGTCAACCGCGCCTACGAGACGACGCTTTCCGAGGGCATCCGCTTTGAGCGCCGCCTCTTCCATGCGATGTTCGCCACCGGGGACCAGAAAGAAGGCATGGCCGCTTTCGTGGACAAGCGCAAGGCGGACTTCAAGAACCGCTGACCGGTCTCTATAGAGGAGGCGCATGTCCGATCCGGCAGGGGAGGCCGGTCATCCATGGCCGGTCTCGAACTCGACATCGTCGCCCTGCTTGCGGTCGTGGCGGTCGCCGCCGGCTTCGTCGACGCCATCGCCGGCGGCGGCGGCATGATCACGGTGCCGGCCCTGATGCTGGCGGGACTCGACCCTGTCACCGCCGTCGCCACCAACAAGCTGCAAGGCACCTTCGGGGTGGCGGTCGCCACCCATCGCTTCGCCCGCGCGGGGATGATCGACTGGCACGGAGCCGCGCCCTTCGCGGTTGTCGCGGGCATCGCCGCGGTCATTGGGGCCCTCGCCGTCAAGGTGCTGCCGGTCGCGCTCGTGGCCGCCGCGATGCCGATCCTCCTCATGGCCATCGCCGTCTATTTCGCCGTCTCGCGCAAGGTGCGCGACGAGGATGCGCGCGCCCGCATCGGCCGTCTCGCCTTCACCTTCGCCGTCGTGGCTCCTGTCGGTTTCTACGATGGGCTGCTCGGACCCGGCGCAGGCTCCTTCTACATGCTGGGCTTCGTCACGCTGCTCGGCTTCGGCGTGGTACGGGCAACGGCCCATACCAAGCTGCTCAATTTCGCGAGCAATCTCGGCGGGCTCATGCTCTTCGCCGCGACCGGGGCCGTCTTGTGGCCGCTCGGCCTCGCCATGGCCGCGGGCCAGCTCGTCGGTGCCCGTCTCGGCGCCGGCATGGCCCTGCGCCACGGCGCGCGCCTCATCCGCCCGCTCATCGTCGCCGTCTGCTGCCTGATGGCGCTGCGCCTCCTGCTCGACGGCGCCAATCCGCTCGGTCAGTGGCTGCGGGGCCTGCTCCTCTGACAGCCCGCCGACGATTCCCGGCCGCCGAATGCGACAGGCCGTTGACGCTCGGGCTGCGAGAGACTATAAGCCCGCCCTCATGGACAGCGGCTTGATCGCTGTCATTTCCGTTCAACCGCCACCACCGATCCCGATCGCCCGGCCCTTTGCCGCGCGGCCAGATCGGGACGATACGAGGATCACCATGGCGAACACCCCGTCGGCCAAGAAGGCGACGCGCAAGATCGCCCGCCGCACCGCCGTGAACAAGGCGCGCCGCAGCCGCATGCGCACCTTCATCCGCAAGGTCGAGGAAGCGATCGCGACGGGCAACCAGCAGGCCGCGCTCGACGCCCTGAAGAACGCTCAGCCGGAGCTGATGCGCGCCGCCCAGAAGGGTGTGCTGCACAAGAACACCGCTTCGCGCAAGGTCGCGCGCCTGACGCATCGCATCAAGGCACTGCAGGCCTGAGGCCACAGAGGCGGCACCCACCATGCCGCCGAGCGGGCCTGCGAACGGGTCCAAAGGAGCCTGGCCTTGGCCGGGCTCTTTCCTTTTGGGGCGGCGACACGGACCGTTCTGGCGGCCTGACCGGGGCACCGGCCCGGCGACTCGGCACGGCGCAGAAACGGCGCCATCGCCGGCAGGTTTTCCGGCGTCGGACGGCTTGACAAAACGGCGTCTTGCCGGGGTGGTGCGACCGCAGCCTGGTCGCCGTGACCGCGCAGACAAAATGCCGTGCTGACAAAACTTTAGGGGGCAAAGGGCTGCACCCGGCCCGAATCCCTCCCGCCCGAGGCGGCCCGGACGCGTCGGTCGGCCGATCGAAACAATGCCTTCGAAGCGCCTCCACGCTTTCGGTCGCGCCTTTAAACTCGCTGGATCCACAAGGAGTTGCACGCAATTGCCCCCGCCTCGCGAGAGCCCGCCGATCGATTTGCGCGCCCCGGTATGACAACACAACCGATAGTCGTGTTGCGTCGGATCGGCCCTTGGCGTAGGGTCATCTCACCTCGCCGCCACGGCTGAGGCTCTCAATAGCAAGTCAGAAGCATTAAGCCTCATTTCGGGGGAGGGGTTCGTGTTGTCTCGAAGACAAAGCGTCGTGCCACGCAGTTGCTTCAGCTCGAACCCATTGACTCATCCCCGTGGATTGCGGAAAAGCCTGTCGATACAGGCAAGGGATCGGACAAGCGGCATAAGAACGAACGAATAAGAACTTTTCCTACATAGCTGGTCCGGATTCGATTGCAGCGAGAGCACCGGGGTGTCGTTGCCGCGAGATGGCGACGGCAGACGGGGTTCTTTTTGCGGAACTCAATCGTCGGTAGCGAAAAGCGTCCAGCGGCGCTGCGGGGTGACCTGCATCGCACGGGTGCTTTCTGCACCAAACAAGAAGAACGAGGAGCTGGGGCGATGTACAAAGGCGAAGAGAGCGTGATCGAAACCAAGGGTGTGGCCGCTCCGCACGGACACGTGCCCTATATCGATGACGCTCGCAGCGCCGCCGGCGGCAGCGAGGACCTGTCAGACGCCTGGGGACGCGTGCGCCGCCGGCTGCGGGCCGAACTCGGCGAGGACGTGTTCTCGAGCTGGTTCGGCCGGCTGGAGTGCGACGGTCTTGCGGCCGGGACCGCCCGCCTGTCCGTGCCGACCCGCTTCCTCAAAAGCTGGATCGAGTCGCACTACGCCGATCGCGTTCTGGCGGTCTTCAAGGCCGAGCATGCAGCGGTCAGCCGCGTCGCCTTCTTCGTCCGCGGCGCGGTGACGCGCGAAATGCCCGTGGCCGCCCGCCCGAGCGAGCCGGCCACGGCCCCCCCGCGCGCGGCCGCCCCTGTCGTGGCGCGTCCTCGCGTCGCAGACGAGGCGCGCGAGAGCACGAGCGAGAAGGCCGCGGCCCCGGATCTTGCCGACGACAGCGCCGCCAATGCGCTCGACCCGCGCCTCACCTTCTCCACCTTCATCGTCGGCCGCTCGAACGCCCTCGCCCATGCCGCCGCCGACCGCATCGCCCGCCATGACGGCGGCGCGCCGCTCTACAATCCGCTCTATCTCCATGCCGGCGTCGGCCTCGGCAAGACGCATCTCATGCAGGCCATCGCCCATGAGGCGCAGGGCCGCGGCAAGCGCGTCATCTACCTGACGGCCGACCGTTTCATGTACGGTTTCGTGGCCTCGCTGAAGGCCCAGACGGCCCTTGCCTTCAAGGAGCGCCTGCGCGGCATCGACATGCTCGTCATTGACGACGTGCAATTCCTTCAGGGCAAGTCGATCCAGCAGGAATTCGGCCACACCATCAACGCCCTGCTCGATGCCGGGCGGCAGATCGTCGTGGCGGCGGACCGTCCGCCATCGGACCTCGAGGCCCTCGACGAGCGCGTGCGCTCGCGCCTCGCCGGTGGTCTCGTCGTCGAGATGTGCCCGCTCGACGAGGAACTGCGTTCCCGCATCCTGTCGATGCGCATCGCCGCGGTGCAGGCGCTGCATCCCGCCTTCGAGGTGCCCGAGGCCGTCGTCGCCTATGTGGCCCGGGTCATCGCCACCAACGGGCGAGACCTCGACGGCGCGGTCAACCGCCTGCTCGCCCACGCGACGCTGACCGGCTCGCCCCTCACCGTCGAGACCGCCGAGGCGGCCGTGCGCGACCTGGTGCGCACCCGCGACCCCAAGCGCGTCAAGATCGAGGACATCCAGAAGCTCGTTGCCGGCCGTTACAACGTGTCGCGCGCCGACCTCCTCTCCGAGCGCCGTACGGCGGCCGTCGTCAAGCCGCGACAGATCGCCATGTACCTCTCCAAGGTGCTGACCCTGCGTTCGCTGCCCGAGATCGGCCGGCGCTTCGGCGGGCGCGACCACACCACCGTGCTGCATGCCGTGCGCAAGATCGAGAAGGCGGTGGGCGACGACCCGGCGCTGAACGAGGAGGTCGAGCTGCTCAAGCGCATGCTGCAGGAGTGAGCGGCCGCAGCCCGAGCTGCCGCGCCCGCCACTGTTGACACACCCGTTGCCGCCCTTGCACAAGGGCCGACAAGACGGCATTGTGCGTGCCCCGGTGGGCTATCAGCCAGCCGGGCAAGCGAGCCTCATGCGCCTTCGGGCGCCAAAGGGAAACGGGCGGTCATGAAGGTCACGGTCGAGCGGGCGGCGCTCCTCAAGTCGCTCGGGCATGTGCATCGCGTCGTCGAGCGGCGCAACACCATTCCGATCCTGTCGAACGTGCTGCTGCGCGCCGAGAGCGGCATGCTGCATCTCAAGGCGACGGACCTCGATCTCGAAGTCACCGAGGCGCTCGCCGCCGATGTGGAGATGGCGGGCGCGACCACCGTGCCCGCGCACGTGCTCTACGACATCGTGCGCAAGTTGCCCGACGGCTCCCAGGTCTCGCTCGAGACGGGCGGCGACACGAGCCAGATGCTGATCCGCTCGGGCCGTTCGCGCTTCACGCTGCAGGCCCTGCCCGAGAGCGACTTCCCCGACATCGCGGCCGGCGAGATGCCGCACCGCTTCACCCTGCCGGCGGGCGAGCTGAAGCGCCTCATCGACAAGACGCAGTTCGCGATCTCGACCGAGGAGACGCGCTACTACCTCAATGGCATCTATCTCCACACCATCGAGAGCAACGGCATGCCGGTGCTGCGCGCCGTGGCCACCGACGGGCACCGGCTCGCCCGCGTCGAGACCACGGCTCCCGAAGGCTCGGCCGGGATGCCCGGCGTCATCGTGCCGCGCAAGGCCGTGGCCGAGGTGCAGAAGCTGCTGGAGGACGCCGAGGCGCAGGCAAACGTCGAACTGTCCCCGAGCAAGATCCGCCTGTCGATCGGCTCGGTCGTCCTCACCTCCAAGCTCATCGACGGCACCTTCCCTGACTACCAGCGGGTGATCCCGGCCGGCAACGACAAGCAACTCGTCGTCGAGCGGGCGAGCTTTGCCGCCGCCGTCGACCGTGTCTCGACCATCTCCTCCGAGCGTGGCCGGGCCGTAAAGCTCGCCCTCGCCGACGGCCGGCTGACGCTCTCGGTCACAAACCCCGATTCGGGTAGCGCAACAGAGGAAATCGAGGTCGATTACGAGGCCGAAGCGCTCGATATCGGCTTCAACGCCCGCTACCTCCTCGACATCACGGCCCAGCTCGACGGCGACACGGCGCTGTTCAAGCTCGCCGACCCCGGTTCGCCGACACTGATCCAGGACCGCGAGGGCGCAAGCGCCCTCTATGTCCTGATGCCGATGCGGGTGTAAGCATCCGGACGGAACGGCGCGCACGCCTCGCCGGTCTTCGGCAAGAGGCGCGGCGGGGTGCCGCGCCGCTGTGTGACGAGGCGATGACCGAGCAACCGCCACCTGCTGCATTGCCGCCGACGGGCGCGGCCGCGCCGTGCCGCGTGACGCGCCTCGGCCTGCGCGACTTCCGCAGCTATCGCGCCCTCGACGCCGACATCGACGCGCCGCTCGTCGCCCTCGTCGGCGAGAATGGCGCCGGCAAGACCAACGTGCTCGAGGCACTGTCGCTGTTCACGGCGGGCCGCGGTTTGCGGCGTGCTGATCTCGCTACGATGGCGGCGCATGAGGGGCCCGGCACCTTCTCCGTCGCTGTCGCGCTCGACACCCGCTGGGGCGGCGTCCGGCTCGGCACGGGAACGGAGCGCGCGCCGGACGGCGGCCTTGCACGCCGCTGCCGGATCGACGGCGAGACGGCGGGCTCCCCGGCCGCCTTCGCCGAATATGTGCGCGTCGTCTGGCTGACGCCGGCACTCGACGGCCTCTTCACCGGCACCCCCGGCGACCGGCGGCGCTTTCTCGACCGGCTCGTCCTCGCCGTCGACCCCGCCCACGGCACGCGCGTCAATGCCTTCGAGCGCGCCCTGCGCAGCCGCAACCGCGTGCTCGAGGAGCATCCACGCAACACCGCCTGGCTTGACGCCATCGAGACCGAACTCGCCGAGCTCGCCGTCGCCGTGGCCGCCGCCCGGCGCGAGACCGTCACCCGTCTCGCCGCCCTCATCCTCGCGGCCCGCGACGACGCCTCGCCCTTTCCCTGGGGCGATCTCGCCATCGCGGGCGCGTTCGAGGACATGGCCGCCGACCGGCCGGCCGTCGAGGTGGAGGATCTTTACCGCGCCCACCTCGCCGAGAGCCGCATGCGCGACCGGGCCGCCGGGCGCACGCTCGCCGGCCCGCAGGCGAGCGACCTCACCGTGCGCCACGGGCCGAAGGACACGCCGGCCGCCGAATGCTCCACCGGCGAGCAGAAGGCCCTCCTCATCGGGCTCGTGCTCGCCCATGCCCGCCTCGTTGCCGCCATGAGCGGCCTAGCCCCGCTCGTGCTCCTCGACGAGATCGCCGCCCATCTCGACCCGCGGCGGCGCGCCGCGCTTTACGGCACGCTTGCCGCACTCGGCAGCCAGGTCTGGATGACCGGCGCCGATCCGGCCCTCTTCGCCGACCTGCCCGCGGACGCCGTGCGCTTCGCCGTGACGCCGGGCCGGCTCACACCGGCTGCGCCCGCCGCATGAAACGAGCGCTGGTGCCGATCATGCTCACCGGGCAGGTCTGAGGCCATCGGACTGACCGGTCCATCGTCACGACGGCCCGTCGCCGCGGCAATTCTCGTGCAGGTCGCCTCCATCCTGCTGAAGCTCGGTGAGCTGCAGGAAGCCTACATTATCCGCCCTAGCCATGTCCCGGCACGGGATTGACCATCTTCAAGACGCACGCCGGCAGCTGATCCCGCAGTGGCGCTGCGCATCGGCGGCGTGCCGCTCTTTGCCGGCTTCATGTGCGGGCGTCGGCAAGCTGCACGTCACCGTCGCCCATCCGCCGCCGGAATGATTACGCCGGCGATGCCGGACTTCGCGGATGCCGGCATTTCTGCTAAGAACGGGGCGGTCGCCGGGGAGAAGCGCTGATCCGCCCGCGACGCATGGAGTTGCTGCTGTTCATGTCCGGTCTCGACCTCACGGGTCTTCTCGTCTTCGCCGGTACGCTCGCCGTGGCGGCCGCCTCACCCGGTCCCGGCATCGCCGCGATCGTCGCGCGTGTGCTCGGCCGCGGCACACAGGGAGCCGCCGCCTTCACGGCCGGCCTCGCCATCGGCGATGTCGTGTGGCTGACCTTCGCCGTGACGGGCCTCGCCGTCCTCGCCCAGACCTTCCATGGCGTCTTCC
Organism: Chelatococcus sambhunathii; assembly: GCF_001418005.1. Taxonomy (GTDB): domain Bacteria; phylum Pseudomonadota; class Alphaproteobacteria; order Rhizobiales; family Beijerinckiaceae; genus Chelatococcus_A; species Chelatococcus_A sambhunathii. The sequence goes on from NZ_LIOL01000013.1 coordinate 62,036, forward strand.
TCGTGGTGAAATACGCCGGCGCGGCCTATCTGCTCTATCTTGCCTGGAAGCTGTGGAGTGCCCCGGCCGAAGCGCGCGAGATCGAGGCGGACCGCCGGCGTGAGCACCCGGTTAAGCTGTTCTTCGCCGGGCTCGCCGTCACGCTCGGCAACCCCAAGGTCATCGTCTTCTATCTCGCGCTCGTGCCGAACATCGTCGACCTCGCCCGCCTCGATGCCGTGGGCTATGTCGAACTCGTCGTCGTGACGCTGAGTATTCTCGCCGCGGTCTTCTCGGCCTATATCGTCCTTGCCGCCCGCGCGCGCCGCCTCTTCACGAGCGCTCAGGCGGTGCGCCTCGTCAACCGCGCCACCGGGACGATGATGGCCGGCGCGGCCGTTGCGGTGGCGAGCCGTTGACGGGACGCATCGGAGCCAGGGCAAGGCTGCAAATGAGGCCGCAAAAGCGGCCGCAATACGTGCAATCGCCCGGTTGAGACACTAAATTCAATAGTCGAATCAAGCCTGTCGCACGCTTCGCGTGCGGCTCAGGATCATTGACAGGATTATCGCCCCATGGCCGAACCCGCTCGCGACCTCAACCCCGACTCCTACGGCGCCGATTCCATCAAGGTGCTCAAGGGGCTCGATGCGGTGCGCAAGCGCCCGGGCATGTACATCGGCGACACCGACGACGGCTCGGGCCTGCATCACATGGTCTACGAGGTCGTCGACAACGCCATCGACGAGGCGCTGGCCGGCCACGCCACCGAGGTCACGGTGACGCTCAATGCCGATGGCTCCTGCACGGTGACTGACAACGGCCGCGGCATTCCGACTGACCTGCATGCCGAGGAGGGTATCTCGGCTGCCGAAGTCATCATGACCCAGCTGCACGCCGGTGGTAAGTTCGACCAGAATTCGTACAAGGTCTCCGGCGGCCTGCACGGCGTCGGCGTCTCCGTCGTCAATGCCCTGTCGAGCTGGCTGAAGCTGCGCATCTGGCGCGGCGGCAAGGAACATTTCGTCGAGTTCCACCACGGCGATGCCGTGGCCCCGCTCACGGTCGTCGGCGAGGCGGGCGACAAGCGCGGCACGGAGGTGACTTTCCTGCCGAGCCCTCAGACCTTCTCCATCACCGAATTCGACTATGCGACGCTGGAGCACCGGCTGCGCGAGCTCGCCTTTCTGAATTCGGGTGTGCGCATCGTCCTCACCGACAACCGGCATGCCGAGCGCAAGCGCGAGGAGCTGTGCTACGAGGGTGGCGTCGAGGCCTTCGTGCGCTATCTCGATCGCACCAAGAGCCCGCTCATCACCAAGCCGGTGGTGCTGCGCGGCGAGCGCGACGGCATCGGTGTCGAAATCGCCTTGTGGTGGAACGACAGCTACCACGAGACGGTGCTCGCCTTCACCAACAACATTCCGCAGCGTGACGGCGGCACGCATCTGGCGGGCTTCCGGGCCGCGCTGACGCGCCAGATCACGGGCTATGCCGAGGCGAGCGGTCTCACGAAGAAGGAGAAGGTCTCGCTCACCGGCGACGACTGCCGCGAAGGCCTCACCGCCATCATCTCGGTGAAGGTGCCCGATCCGAAGTTCTCCTCCCAGACCAAGGACAAGCTCGTCTCCTCGGAGGTGCGACCTGTGGTCGAGGGGATCATGAACGAGGCCCTGTCGACCTGGCTCGAGGAGAATCCCTCCGACGGCAAGACAGTGGTGAGCAAGGTCGTCGAGGCCGCCGCGGCTCGCGAGGCGGCGCGCAAGGCGCGCGAGCTGACGCGGCGCAAGGGCGCGCTCGACATCGCCTCCCTGCCCGGCAAGCTCGCCGACTGCCAGGAACGCGACCCGGCCAAAGCCGAACTCTTCATCGTGGAGGGCGATTCGGCCGGCGGCTCTGCCAAGCAGGGCCGCGCCCGCGAGTATCAGGCCGTGCTGCCGCTGAGGGGGAAGATCCTCAATGTGGAGCGCGCGCGCTTCGACAAGATGCTGTCGAGCCAGGAGATCGGCACGCTGATCACCGCTCTCGGTACCGGCATCGGCCGCGAGGAATTCGCGCCCGACAAGCTGCGCTACCACAAGATCATCATCATGACAGACGCGGACGTGGACGGCTCCCACATCCGCACGCTGCTGCTCACCTTCTTCTTCCGCCAGATGCCGGAGCTGATCGAGCGCGGGCACCTCTACATCGCGCAGCCGCCGCTCTACAAGGTCACGCGCGGCAAGTCGCAGCAGTACCTGAAGGACGAGCGGGCGCTTGAGGACTATCTCATCGACGGCGGCCTCGAGGGCGCGCTCCTGCGGCTCGGCAACGGCGAGGAACGCGCCGGCGCCGACCTGCGCTCCCTCGTCGAGGAGGCGCGCTTCGTGCGCCAGATGCTGGGCAGCCTGCACACCCGCTACAACCGCACCGTGGTTGAGCAAGCGGCCATCGCCGGGGCGCTGCGCCCGCAGGTGGCGGAGGAGCCGGCCGAAGCTGAAGCGGCGGCCAGCTATATCGCCCGCCGCCTCGACGCCATCGCCGAGGAGACCGAGCGTGGCTGGGAAGGCCGGGCGGAAGCCGGCGGCTTCGTCTTCGCTCGCACGGTGCGCGGCGTGCGCCAGGCGGTGAGTCTCGACGCGGCGCTCCTCGCGTCCTCCGAGGCGCGCAAGCTCGATGAGCGCGCCGCGAGCCTGCAGGACGTCTATGCCAAGCCCGCCACCTTCGTGCGCCGCGGCGACGAGAGGACGATCGACGGGCCCGTCAGCCTCTTCGACGCCGTCATGGCCGCCGGCCGCAAGGGCATACAGTTGCAGCGCTACAAGGGCCTCGGCGAGATGAACCCGGACCAGCTCTGGGAGACGACACTCGACCGCGAGAACCGCTCGCTCCTGCAGGTGAAGATCCGCGAGGTCGACGAGGCCGACGACATCTTCGTCAAGCTGATGGGCGACATTGTCGAGCCGCGGCGCGAGTTCATCCAGGAAAACGCCCTGTCGGTGGCGAACCTCGACGTGTGACGGCGGCGGCAGATTGCCGGCGGCGCACGCCCGCAATCCGGCCCGCCTGCCCGCCGTCAGCGGGCGACTTCGACCAGCGGCCCGACGACGGCCGAGCCGCCGGCCCCAAGCTGGAAGTTCTTGCCGACATAGTCGAACGAGAACAGCTGAAGCTCCTTCCGGATCGGCACGCCCGAGGGCGAGTGCCGCCACACGTTCGGTGCCTCGATCGTGGTGTGGATCGCCGTCACGCCGCGCGGCCCGATGCCGCCGCCGATGGACGAGACCGTGCTCAGGCTGTCGCCCAGTTCCTCCCAGGTGATGGGCAGCGGCGACGTGAGCGGCTCGAAGTCCATGTTGGTTCCGGCCGGCGAGGTCAGGAGCGTCTGCACCGCCTGCTTCACCGGCCCGCCCTTCAGGCTCAGCGACTGGCCGAACCCGGCACTCGGCGCAATATAGGCCCGCTGCTCGCCGGTCGTCCTGTTGCGGAAGACGAAGACGTTGAAGCCGATCACGACACCCGGCAGGATGTTCGACACCGCGCCGCCCGGCGAGGCAACCGCCCAGTCCGAATAACGCTGCCCGCCCGGCAGCGGCGGCAGGGGCCGCGGCCGTGGCTTGATGTCGGGTGGAGGCGGCGGAGGCGGGATGTCGCCGATGAAGATGTGGACCTCCACCGCGCGCATGTCGGCCGAATTGTCGCTTTCGGCGGCGTTGTAGCCTTCCTCGCCGCGCGCTTCCCAGAGGTCGATGGCGCTGAGGGCGCGCTCGTCGAGGCCGCCGATGAACTTGAGGACCGCATTGGTCCGGTCGTTCGACAGGCGCTTGTTGTAGTTGGCGTCCCCGATCTTCGAGGCGAAGCCGATCAGCCACATGTGGAAGCCGGACTGGCTCTTCACATAGGCCATCTTCTCCGACAGCCATTGCTTGTGCTGTCCCTCGAGGGCCGCACTGCCCGTGTCGAAATCGATCAGCCGGCCCTTGATATAGGCGTTCGATCGTACATACGGCCCGACAACCTGTTCCCTGACCGGTGGCGTTTTCCTGGCCATGATGGTCCTCCCGTCCGGAGATGGCCGAAAGCAGGAAGAGCTTAGCATTTGCCGCGCCGGAGGAAGTGATCTCCCGCACCAGACTGCGGGACCGCCTGTGGCTCCGATGCCACTCCGTCCACGCGACATGCGCGCTCCCGCCGCACCGGACTTGCCCAAAAACTGATCACGCTGTACAAAGAGCGCCCCTAACTCACCCCGCAGGAGGGCGGACATGACAGTTATCCGTCATACGCAGATGCCCTTTGCCATGCTGCGGGCGGGCGCCGGCATTTCGCCGAGCGGGCGCAAGCGCCGTTAGGTCGCGAGCGGCTTAGGCCGCCGACCCCACTTTCCACCTCCTATCCATTTCGGGACCGGGCCTTGGCCCGCGCGCCGTCGTGCGCGCGTCGCCGGCGCCAGTTTCCCTCATAAGGGCCGCCCGCGCCGCGCGGGCGTGATCGAACCGTGACCGCCGAACAGACCCGGCGCACGGGGGCTTTTCGCCCCGTGCTCGCCTTCCTCTGGCGCCGATGGCGATGCCATCCCGCGCTGCTCGCCGCCCTCATCGGCGGCCTCGTCGTCGCCACCGTCGCCGACGTGCTGGTGCCCGTCTTCGCCGGCCAGCTTGTCGACGCCATCGCCCGCAGCGGCGAGACCGGACGCGAGGAGGCGCTCGCAGCCGCGCTCGTCGCGCTCGGCCTGCTTGCGCTCATGGGGCTCCTGGTGCTCGCCGGCCGCATGACGGGCATCCTCGCCATCATCGAGCTGACGCTGAAGGTCATGAGCCGCACCGGCTCGGATGCCTTCGAGCGCGTGCAGCGCTTCTCGTCGGACTGGCACGCCAACAGCTTCGCCGGTTCGACGGTGCGCCGCATCAGCCGCGGCATGTGGGCCATCGACCTTGTCGGCGATACCGTCTTCATCGCTCTCCTGCCCTCGGCCATGGTGCTCTTGGGTGCGACGCTGCTGCTCGGCTGGCGTTGGCCCCTCATGGGCCTCCTCGTCGCAGCTGGCGGCGTACTCTATGTCGTGCTGACGGTGCTCCTGTCGCTGCTCTGGGTGGCGCCCGCGGCCCGGCTGTCGAACAGCTGGGACACGAAGCTCGGCGGCGCCATGGCCGATGCCATCGGCGCTAATGCCGTGGTCAAGGCCTTCGGTGCGGAAGCCCGGGAGGACGCACGCCTCGCCGCCCTGATCGACAAGTGGCGTCGCCGCACGCGGCGCACCTGGCTGCGCAGCTCCGGCTCGGAGGCACTGCAGATCGTCACCCTCCTCGCCCTGCGCATCGGCATCGTCGCCGTCGCCCTGTGGCTGTGGTGGCGCGACGAGGCAAGCGCCGGCGACCTCGCCACGGTGCTCACCATGTTCTTCATGGTGCAGGGCTACCTGCGCGACGTTGGCTACCACATCTCCAACCTGCAGCGCGGCGTCAACGAGATGGAGGAACTCGTGGCCATGCACGACACGCCACTCGGCGTGGAGGACCTGGCGGATGCGCGGCCCCTGTCCGTCAAGCGGGGGGAGATCGTGTTCGAGCGTGTCGACTTCCGCTACGGCGGCCACCCGACGCCGCTCTACCGCGACCTCAACCTCACGATAGCGCCCGGCGAGAGCCTCGGCCTCGTCGGCCCGTCCGGCTCGGGCAAGACGACGCTCGTCAAGCTCATCCAGCGCCTGCACGACGTCACCGGCGGCCGCGTGCTGATCGACGGGCAGGACGTGCGCCATGCGACGCAGGCATCGCTGCGTGCCCAGATCGCCATCGTGCAGCAGGAGCCGGTGCTGTTCCACCGCTCGCTGGCCGAGAACATCGCCTATGCGAAGCCGGGGGCGACGATGGAGGAGATCCGGCGCGCAGCGGCGCTCGCCAATGCGGACGCCTTCATCAACCGCCTGCCCCGCGGCTATGCGACGCTCGTCGGCGAGCGCGGCGTCAAGCTCTCGGGCGGCGAACGCCAGCGCGTCGCCCTGGCGCGGGCCTTCCTCGCCGATGCGCCGATCCTCATCCTCGACGAGGCGACCTCGGCCCTCGATTCGGAGAGCGAGGCGGCGATCCAGCAGGCCATGGCGCGGCTCCTCAAGGGCCGCACGGCGCTCATCATCGCCCACCGTCTGTCGACGGTGCGTGCGGTCGACCGCATCCTCGTCTTCGACCACGGCGTCGTCGTCGAGGAGGGCAGCCACGAGGAACTCGTGGCCCGGCCCGGCGGCCTCTACCGCCGCCTGTTCGAGCGCCAGGCGCTGGAGCTGACGGACGGCTGGCGGCCATGAGGCCGCCGGCCCGCGGAGCGCGGCTTGATCTCAACCCTGGTCGAGGTTCTATAACGCCGCTCCGCCCTCGAGCCACCCGCCGGACCCGCGATCCGGCCGGGCGTGCAACGAAGCGAAGGAGCCACCATATGCCCCTGGCCATGCTCTTTCTGCCCGCCTGAGGAGGCGGCAAAGGTCTCGCTTTCCCGCTGCGGCGGCCCTCCCCGCCGGCCGCAGCTCCATCGATTTTCGTCTGGACGCCATGTTCCGCTTCTTCGAAACCCTCGTCGATCCGTTCCCCAGGGCCGAGGCCGTCGCGCCGCCGCGCCGGCTGGTGCCGTTCGTGATGCATTATTCGCGCCCGGTGCTGCCCTGGCTGATCGTCATGGCGGTGCTGACGGCGGTGATCTCGATCATCGAGATCAGCTTCGTCGGCTTCATGGGCTCATTGGTCGACTGGCTGGCCAAGGCGGACCGCGCCACCTTCTTCGAGACGCACGGCTGGCCGCTCATCGGCATGGCGCTGCTCGTCGTCGTCGGTTTTCCGCTCGCCGTCCTCGCGCAGTCGCTCGTCACCCACCAGACGATCTTCGGCAATTATCCGATGATCGCGCGCTGGCTGACGCACCGCTATATCCTCGACCAGAGCATGGCCTTCTTTCAGGACGAGTTCGCCGGCCGCGTCTCGCAGAAGGTGATGCAGACGGCGCTCGCCGTGCGTGAGACGGTGATGAAGCTCATGGACGTCGCAGTCTATGTCATCACCTACTTCCTCGGCGCGCTGGTCCTCCTCGCCAGCGCCGACCTGCTCCTGATGCTACCGCTCGTCCTCTGGCTCCTCGCCTATGCCGGGCTCATGATCTTCTTCGTCCCGCGGCTCAGGGCCATTTCCATGCAGCAGGCCGATGCCCGGGCCGAGATGACCGGACGGGTGGTCGACAGCTACACCAACATCCAGACCATCAAGCTCTTCGCCCACACTCGCCGTGAGCTCGACTACGCGCGCGATGCCATGGGCGGCTTCATGGACACCGTCTATCGGCAAATGCGGCTCGTGACGTGGCTCACGGTCGGGCTGCACACCACCAACGCCCTGCTGCTCGCCGGCGTCGCCGGCCTGTCGATCTACGCCTGGCACCAGTCGGCGCTGTCGATGGGCGCCATCGCCGTCGGCATCGCCATTGTGCTGCGCCTGCGCGGCATGTCGGACTGGTTCCTGTGGGAGGTCGCCGGGCTCTTCGAGCAGATCGGCACGGTGCAGGACGGCATGAACACCATCGCCCGGCCGACCGCCATCAAGGACCGGCCGGACGCGCGCGAGCTCGTCGTGTCCAGAGGCGAGATCCGCTTCGAGCACGTGCGCTTCAACTACGGGCGCGCGTCCGGCGTCATCGACGATCTGTCGCTCGTCGTGAGGCCCGGTGAGAAGGTCGGCCTCGTCGGCCGCTCGGGCGCCGGCAAGTCGACGCTCGTCAACCTGCTGCTGCGCTTTTACGATGCCGAAAGCGGGCGCATCCTCATCGACGGGCAGGATATCGCCGGCGTCACCCAGGCGTCGCTGCGCCGGCAGATCGGCATGGTGACGCAGGACACCTCGCTCCTGCACCGCTCCATCCGCGACAACATCGCCTACGGCCGGCCGGAAGCGAGCGAGGAGGAGATCCGGGCGGCCGCCCGGATGGCCCATGCCGACACGTTCATCGACGACCTCACCGATCCGGCGGGCCGCCACGGCTACGACGCCCATGTGGGCGAACGTGGCGTCAAGCTGTCCGGCGGCCAGCGCCAACGCATCGCCATCGCCCGCGCGCTCCTGAAGGACGCGCCGATCCTCGTGCTGGACGAGGCGACCTCCGCCCTCGATTCGGAGATCGAGGCGGCCATCCAGGAGCAGCTCTATGCCCTGATGGAGGGCAAGACGGTGATCGCCATCGCCCATCGCCTGTCGACCATCGCCGTGCTCGACCGGCTCGTCGTCATGGACGGCGGCCGCATCGTCGAGACCGGCACGCACGAGGAACTCCTGGCCCGCGGCGGCCTCTACGCCGCCCTGTGGCATCGCCAGTCCGGCGGCTTCCTCGGCATCGAGACGGACGAGGCGAGCGAGACGGCACCGGCCTGAGGCGTTACTGGCCCGCTGCGTCACCGGGGCGCGAACAGCTCCGGCCGCCGCAGGCGCAGCGTCTGCACGAGGGCGAAGGTCTTGAGGTCGGTCAGTCTGCCCCCGTCGGCCATAACGGCGAGCGTGGCGAGCGGCAGCTCGTGGACGGTGATGCGCTCGCCGTCCTCGTCGAGCCCGCCACCGTCCTCGACCCGGTCGGCCTCACGGTATTCGGCGAGGAAGAGCGAGCAGCGCTCGGTGGAGAGGCCCGGCATCGTCCAGGCGCGCACCACGTTGACGAGGCGATCGAGCCGCACGCCCGTCTCCTCCAGCACCTCGCGCCGGGCGCAGGCGGCGGATTCCTCTCCCTCCTCGAGCCCGGCCGGCACCTCGAGCACCCTGTCGCCGCCCTCGCGCAGGATGGGCGCACGGCACTGGCTGGTGAGCAGCGCCACGCCGCGCTCGGGGTCGAAGGCGAGCACTGCCACGGCCGTGCCATGATTCTCCACCTCGCGGTGGATGACGAAACCGTCCTCGAAACGGATCGTGGCGACCTCCACCGTCGTCCAGCCGTCATAGACGATGTGCGTTTCCTCGATACGAGCCGTCATGTCGCCTTCCTTGCGCCATCCTGCGACCGCCGCCCGGCCACGACGATCATCGTTCACCACGACTTTGACGCGAACGCGACAGGAATCGCGTCTCATTACGACATGTTGCGCCTGCCTCCCACCAGCTTCGGCCCTTTGGCAGGCGCTGCCGGTCTTGGCGCGCCTTGCCTCAGGCAGCTATTGATGGGCCGCGCGCTCGCGGGTGCGAATCGCACGGGACCGGTCGCCGGATGGCCGGGAGCCGAAACGAGGAGTGGGATGAAGGTCGGGATCGACATGGGGGTGACGCAGGCGGGCACATCCGCCCTGCTCGATCTCGAGGAGCTGCTCGCGACGCGCCTGCTCGTGCAGGGCAATTCCGGCTCCGGCAAGTCGCACCTGCTGCGCCGCCTGCTGGAGCAGAGCGCTCAGTGGGTGCAGCAGGCCGTGATCGACCCCGAGGGCGACTTCGTCACCCTGGCCGACCGCTTCGGCCATGTGGTCGTCGATGCGATCCGCAGCGAGAACGACCTGACCCGCATCGCCGCACGCGTGCGCCAGCACCGCGTCTCCGTCGTCCTCAACCTCGAGGGCCTCGACTCCGAGATGCAGATGCGCTGCGCCGCCGCCTTCCTCGGCGGCCTCTTCGACGCCGAGCGCGACTATTGGTATCCGATGCTCGTCATCATCGACGAGGCGCAGCTCTTCGCCCCGGCGGCGGCCGGCGAGGTGTCGGACGAGGCGCGCAAGGTCTCGCTCGGCGCCATGACCAACCTGATGTGCCGCGGCAGGAAGCGCGGTCTCGCCGGCGTCATCGCCACCCAGCGCCTCGCCAAGCTCGCCAAGAACGTGGCGGCGGAAGCCTCGAACTTCCTCATGGGGCGCACTTTCCTCGACATCGACATGGCGCGCGCCGCCGACCTCCTCGGCATGGAGCGCCGCCAGGCCGAGATGTTCCGCGACCTCGACCGGGGCCGCTTCGTCGCCCTCGGCCCGGCCCTGTCGCGCCGGCCGCTGCCGGTGACCATCGGCGCCGTCGAGACGAGCGCCCGCAGCGGCAGCCCGCGGCTCCTGCCCCTGCCCGAGCAGCCGCCCGAGGATGCGCACGAGCTGATCTTCACGCCCGCAGAGCCCGAGCCCGTGCGCCCGCCGCCGCGCCGGCCCGTCGCACCGCCGCCGCCCTCGACCAACGACATCCTCGCCCAGCTCGTGCGTGCAAGGCCCGAGCCGCCGGCGCCGAGCGAGCCAGCGGAGCCGCCGATGCCGCCCGCCGAACGCGACGCGCTGATCGACGCCGTGCTCGCGGAAGTGCTCGCCGACCCCGATTCGGCCTTCCGCTCCATCGCCGTGCTCTACCAGGACTTCCTCGTGCGCTGCCGCATCCGCCGGGTGCCGGGCGCACCGCCGGACCTGCCGGCCTTCCGCCGCCGCCTCGCCATGGCGCGCGCCGGCATCGATGCGCAGAGCGCCGCCGAGGAAGGTCCCTGGCATGCGGCGGTCTCGCTGGCGGCGACCTTGCCGGAGGACATGCACGGCGTCTTCCTGATGCTCGCCCGCGCCGCCCACGACGGCGCCCCCTGCCCTTCGGATGCCGCGGTTGCCCGCGCCTACGGCACGCATTCGGCCGGGCGAGCAAGGCGCCTCATCGCCTATATGGAAGAGCGCGGCGTCATCGTCTGCCGCAACGACTTCCGCAACAACCGCGTCATGGCCTTTCCCGATCTCGGCTGGGAGACGGCGCCGGGCGACCCGAACGGGCCCGATGCCGCATTCGGCAGCGAGACGGGCGTGGAGGCCGGCCCTGAAGAAACCTCCACCGCCGGCGCCGCATAGTTAACGGAAAGTCAACGGGATCGGGCGCACCCTAGCCATCATTGCTGCTATGCTGGCCGTGGCCGGCGGTCGCCGCTGTCCGGCGGACCGCGAGCGACGAGACACCGGAATGATGCCGTGACGAAGACCGAGCGCCCCCGCCTCAGCCTCGCCGCCCTCCTCTCGGATGGGCGCCTCGCCATCATGCTGGCCCTCGGCTTCAGCGCCGGCCTGCCCTTCCTCCTCGTCTTCAGCACCCTGTCGGCCTGGCTGCGCGAGGCCGGCATCTCGCGCACCGATATCGGGCTCCTGAGCTACGTCGCTCTTGCCTACAGCTTCAAGTTCGTCTGGGCACCGGTGATCGATCGTCTCGACGTGCCGGTGCTGTCGGGCCTCGTCGGCCGGCGCCGCGCCTGGATGCTGACGGCGCAGGGCGGCATTGCGCTCGGCCTCGTCGGCATCGCCCTGAGCGATCCAGGAACGAGCCTCGGCGTCACGGTGGTCTGCGCGCTCGTCGTCGCCTTCTTCTCGGCGACGCAGGATGTCGTCATCGACGGCTGGCGCATCGACGCCGCCCCCACCGAGCGGCAGGGCATGATGTCGGCCGCCTACCAGCTCGGCTATCGCCTCGCTCTCATCTGCGCCGGCGCGGGCGCGCTCTACATCGCCGATTTCGTCGACTGGCGCAGCGCCTATCTCGCCATGGCCGCCGTCATGGCGGTCGGCGTCGGCGCGAGCCTGCTCGCCCCCAATCTCGACATCGGCCGCGAGCGCGCCGCGCCGCGGGGCACCTCCTTGCTGGCACGCGCCCAGGAAATGGTGGTCGAGCCCTTCGCCGACCTCGCCCGCCGCAAGGGCCCCTTGATCGTCGCCATCCTCGCCCTCGTCGCGCTCTTCCGCCTGCCGGATTTCGTCGCCGGCGTGATGGCCAATCCCCTCTACATCGACCTCAGCTTCTCCAAGTCCGAGATCGCCAGCGTCTCCAAGCTCTATGGCGTGTGGATCGGCATTCTCGGCGCCTTTGCCGGCGGCATCGCGGCGACGCGCCTCGGCCTGTGGACCACCCTGCTCATCGGCGCCGTCAGCGCCGCCGCCTCGAACCTGATGTTCGCCTGGCTGGCGCTCGAGGGGCACAACCTCAATCTCCTGATGCTCAGCATCAGCCTCGACAACTTCGCCGGCGGCTTCGCCGGAACGGCGCTGATCGCCTACATGTCGAGCCTGACCTCGCCCGCTTTCGCGGCGACTCAATACGCACTCCTCAGCTCGCTCTACGCCCTGCCCGGCAAGGTCGTCGGCGGCCTCTCCGGCTACATGGTGGACAGCTTCGGCTATCCGACCTTCTTCATCCTCACCGCCGCCATCGGCATCCCGACGACGCTCCTGTGCATCGCCCTCAGGGGCAGCATGGCGGAGAAGAAGGAGGATGAGGAGGCGACCGCCGTGCCGGCCGGTGCCCCAGCCCCCACGCCCGCGGCGCGTGGCTGAGGCCCGTCAGCCGAGAAGGGCGAGCCCGGCGACCGAGATGGCGAGGATGACGAGCGTCACGCCGGTGGCGATGACGACATGTCGCCAGCCAAGACTTGCCAGCGCCCGCGGCGACGTGCCGAGGCCGAGCGCGGCGATGGCGAGCAGCAGCCCGGTGCGCGAGGCCTCGTTGAGCACTCCCGTGACCGGGCCGGGCAGCAGGGCGTAGCTGTTGACGAGGACGAGTGCCAGGAAGACGATCGCGAAGACCGGCACGGGCACGCGCGCCCGCGCCGTGCTGCCGCCCTGGCTCGCGAAATAGAAGGCGACGGCGAGGACGACCGGCAGCAGCAGGAAAACGCGGAAGAGCTTGACCACCACCGCCGTATTGCCCGCCACCTCCGACACCGCGTAGCCCGCGCCGGCAACCTGGGCGACATCGTGGATCGCCGCCCCGAGGAGGGCGCCGGTCATGCGCTCGTCGAAGCCGACGAAGGCCGCGAGCGGCGGGTAGAGCAGCATGGCGAGCGTCGCCAGGGCGTTCACCGCCACGACGACGAAGGCAACGTCGGCTTCCCTTTCCTTGTAGTCCGGCAGCACGCTGACCGTGGCAAGGGCCGCCGAGGCGCCGCAGACGGCTGTGGCACTGCCGACGAGCGCGCCATACGCATCGCTACGGCCGAAAAGGCGCGCCAGGCACACGCCCGAGACGAGCGTCGCCGCCATGCCGGCGACGACCACGACCATGACCTGCCAGCCAAGGCCGAGGACGTCACCGACGGCGATTTTCAGTCCGAGCAGCGCGACGGCCCAGCGCAGCACCTTCTTGACGCAGAAGGTGAGCCCCGGCCTGAAGACCAGCCGTTGTGCCACCGGATTGAGCAGGATGCCGATGACGAGCGCCAGCACCATCGCCGGCAGGCCAGCGGTGGCACCGAAGAGGGCAGCGGCAAGGCGCGCCGCGGTGGGCTCGAGCAGCGTCGCGACGACGCCGACCGCCGCCGCGAGCAGGACCCCTGGCACGACATCGCCAAGGCCGCCCATGCGCCCGTTCAGGCGCCCGCGCGCCGCGGGCGACGAAGCTTCGGCGGTCGATCCGGGGGTGGAGGCGGTCATGGGCGAGGCACCGGCTGCAATCCGCCCCTCTCTATCCCCGCTCGCCGCAACCGGGAATGGCGGAAGGCGGGCAACGCCCATGCGCCAGCCGCGTAGCGTGCTCAGCGCACCGGCCGGCGGAATAGCGGCTCCGGCAGACCGGGCACCGGCGCGCGCATGGAGAAGATGCCGCCGGACTGCGGCAGGCGCGCAAGTTCCTCCTCCGGCCGCCCGTCCCGCGCCGAGGTGACGAAGATCGTCTGCAGGTCCGCCCCGCCGAAGGCGATCATGGTCGGGCACCGGGCGGGCACCGGATATTCGGCGAGGAGCTCGCCCTGCGGCGAATAGCGCTGGATGCGGCCGCCCTCGAAGAGGGCCGTCCAGTAGCATCCCTCAATGTCCACCGCCGCACCGTCGGGCCGACCCCGGTCGGCTTCCGTCGGCGTCAGGCGCACCCATTCCTCGCGGTCGGCGAATTCTCCGGTCTCGATGTCGTAGCGCTGGCGATAGACAGTGAAGGCCGGCGTATCGGAATGATAGAGCCAGGTGCCGTCCGGGCTGAAGGCGAGGCCATTGGACGTGAGCAGACCGCCGATGAGAGGTGCCAGGCCGCCCTCGTCGAAGCGGTAGAGATGCGCCTTGCCGCCGGCCTTGGGCTCGTCGATGGTACCGACGAGGAAACGCCCCGCCGGGTCCGTGCGCCCGTCGTTGAAGCGGCTCACGGCATGGTCCTCGGGATTGGCAGCGAGGCGCTCGCGCACCGTGCCGTCCGCCTCGACGAAGAAGAGACCCGTGCGCAGCGCCGCGATGAAGCCGCCGCCCTCGACGAGCACCACCGAGCCGATGTCCTCTGGCATCGCCATGGCCTCGTCCACGCCCGTCGCGGGGTCGAAGCGATGCAGGGCCCGGCCTTTGATGTCCACCCAGTAAAGAGCCTGCTCCGCCACAGACCAGACCGGGCTTTCGCCGAGGCGGGCGCGTGCGTCGAGCACGCAGGTGAAGGGTGACCCCTCGCTCATGTGGCTTCGCTCCGTGTTGTTGATCTTCTCAATAGGGCAGTCGCCGCCCCCGCGCACCGTTTTTCGTCGCGCTTTCCACTTTGCGCATACCAGCGGCGCATTCAGCGCCGAGCGAAGCCGCCTGCTGCAGAATGGCGCCCGAAAATAATAAATGCTCCGTAATTCATCGCGCCTCTGCCCTCTTTGGAATTATTTCAATTTAGATTTTTCGATTTTTACTTGCCAACTACCGTGTATCTATTGCAGCAAAGCACATATGCCTGCCTGCCGCAGGGCGACCGCGGCAGGTGAAAACAGACCGACAGCGAACGAGGCCGGACATGACTGCAACTCAGCCGCCTGCCGGGCGCGAGGCACGGCGATGGATCGCCTTGCACATCGCTGGCACCGCGATACGCCGCCTCGCGATCGTTCTTGTTTTCGGCGCGCTCTCGATCGTCGCCGTCGAGGCGCAGCAGGACACGGCGCAGCCCGGCGCTGCTGCCCCCGCGCAACAGGAAACCGCGCCGCAGGCCGCGCCGGCAGCGGATCAGCCTGTCGCGACCGAAGGAGCGGAGCCTGCGACAGCAATGCCCGCGCCCCCGCCCGCCGGGGAGCATGCTGCTCTGAACGACGCCGCGCCCCCGGGGGTGACAGCCCTGCTGCCGCACGACCTGTCGCCCTGGGGCATGTTCATGGCGGCCGACTGGGTCGTCAAAGCGGTCATGATCGGCCTTGCCTTCGCCTCTGTCGTCACCTGGACCGTGTGGCTCGTCAAGACGCTCGAACTCGCGGCCGCGCGGCGCGCCGCCCGGCGGGTCAATGCCGCACTCGCCCGGGCCGCGACGCTGGACGACGCCCTCAAGGCGATCTTCGACCGCGACCGCGTTGCAGCGCGCAGCCCGGCGGCGAACCTGCCGCGAGCGGCGCAGGGCGAGGTGGAGCGCTCCGGCGCCATGCCGGCCGACGGCATCAAGGAGCGTGTCGCCATCTCCATCGCCCGCATCGAGGCCAATGCGGCCCGGCGCATGACGCGCGGCACCGGCCTCCTCGCCACCATCGGCGCCACGGCTCCCTTCGTCGGCCTCTTCGGCACCGTCTGGGGCATCATGAACTCCTTCATCGGCATCTCACAGGCGCAGACGACCAACCTCGCCGTGGTGGCGCCGGGCATTGCCGAGGCGCTCCTCGCCACGGCCATCGGCCTCGTCGCGGCCATCCCCGCGGTCATCATCTACAATGCCTTCACGCGCTCCATCGGCGGCTACAAGGCCCTCCTCGCCGATGCCGGCAGCGAGGTGATGCGCCTCCTCTCGCGCGATCTCGACCGTCGCGACCTTGCCGCCCAGGGACGGCGCACGAACCTGCGCGCCATCTCCGGCCTGCCTGCCGCGGCGGAATGAACAGGCAGCACCATGGCCGTCCAGCTCGACCACCGGGATGACGATCTCGCCGAAACCCACGAGATCAACGTCACGCCGTTCATCGACGTCATCCTCGTGCTGCTCATCATCTTCATGGTGGCCGCGCCGCTCGCCACCGTCGACGTGCCGGTGGACCTGCCCGTGTCGAACGCCGCCCAGCAGCCGCGGCCCGAACGGCCGCTCTACCTCACCATCAGGGCAGACCTCGGCCTCACCCTCGGCGAGGAGACGGTGACCCGCGAGGGTCTTGCCGCCGCGCTCGATGCAGCGACGAAGCGCAACCGCGAAGAACGCATCTTCTTGCGCGTCGACCAGGCCGTGGCCTATGGCGATGTCATGCAGGTAATGAACGCGCTGCGCGCCGCCGGCTATCTCAAGGTGGCGCTCGTCGGGTTGGAGCAGGCGGCAGCCGCCGCGGCGCCCACGGCGAGCCCCTGACGGATGCATCACCCCGGCTTCACCGCTGCGGAACATCCGGGCCGTCTGGCGTTGCGCTGGACGCTCGCCGGCACGGTTGTGCTGGCCGTGCACGGCCTCGTCGCCATCGGCCTGCTGCGCTCGGCCATGCCGTTCCAGGATCCCGGCGAGCCGCCGGCGACGGTCATGGTCGACCTCGCCCCGCTCACCGCCGCCCCGCCGAGCGAGGCGAGCGACGAGGACACGACACCGGGCGAGGACGCCGACACGCAGCCGACGGAGGCCGAGGAGGAGCAGCCCAAGCCGCCCGATCCCCAGCCCGTTCCGGAAGAGCCGGCCGAGCAGCCGCCGCCGGAGCCTCTGCCCGATCCCGTCGTCGAGCTGCCGGAGCCGGCGCCGACGCCCGATTTCGCCGAGCTGGTGACGCCGGCCGAGGTCGCGGCGCTCGATGTGCCGCCGCCGCCCGATGTGCCGACGCCGCAGGTGACGCTGCCGCCCCCGACGCCGCCGCAGCGCCCGCCGGAGTTGACCCCGCCCGAGCAACCCAAGATCGCGGCCGTCCAGCCCAGGATCGAGCGCCGCCCCCCGCCGCCGCAGCAGCGGCGCACGCGCGGCAGCCTGGCGCCGCAGGAGAACGAGGCTGCCGCGCCGGCGGCGCCGCGCGAGGGCTCGGCCCCCGTGTCGGGTCAGACGAAGATGGAATGGGCCGGCAAGGTCGTGGCACACCTGCGCCGTCACATCCGCTATCCCGACCGCGCCCGCGCCGGCACCGTGACAGGTTCCGCACAGCTGTTGCTGCGGCTCGATGCGGCGGGCAACGTGCTCGCTGTGCGCATCGCGGCGAGCAGCGGCTCGCCCATCCTCGACGCCGCCATCATCGACGGCGCCAGGCAAGCGAGCCCCGTGCCCTCCCCCCCACCAGCCATGATGCAGCAGGCGACGCTCAACGTTCGCGTGCCGGTCAACTTCACCCTGCGCTGACCGGTCCCCCGATCACACCAGCACCGCGCGCAACAGCGCCATGTAGTCGTCGCCGGTCGCCGCACGCGGATTGGTGGCATTGCTGTGATCGGCGAGCGCCTTCTCGACAACGCTCGGCAGCATGGCCTCGGTGACGCCGAGCGTCCTGATGCCTGCCGGGATGTTCAGGCGCCGGTTGAGCGCGTCGAGTTCGGCGGCGAGGTCCACCTCAGCCGGCAGGCCGAGCGCCGCCTTGATGCGCGCAAGCTTGTCGCCGACATGGCCGGCGTTGAAGCGCACCACCGGCGGCATCAGGATGGCGTTGAGCGTACCGTGATGCAGCGACGGCTCCTTGAGGCTGCCGAGCGCGTGGCTCAGCGCATGGACCGCGCCGAGCCCCTTCTGGAAGGTGAGGCCGCCCTCGAGTGCGCCCATCATCAGTTCGGTGCGTGCCGCGAGGTCGGAGCCGTCGGCAACGGCCCGCTCCAGGTTGCGCCAGATGCGGCCGGCGCCGTCGAGGGCGATGGCCTCGGCCGGCGGATTGTCGCGCGGCGACAGGAAGGTCTCGATGCAATGCGACAGCGCGTCGAGCCCCGTCGCCGCCGTCAGCCCCGGCGGCAGGCCGAGCGTCAGCTCCGGATCGCACAGGGCGAGCCGCGGGATGAGATGCTGGCTGATGATGCCCACCTTGCGCCCGTCGGCCAGCGTCATCAGGCTGGCGCGCCCCACCTCCGCGCCGGTGCCGGCCGTCGTCGGTATGGCGACGAGCGGCGCGACCGCTGCCGTGATATGGACCATGCCGCCGTCGATGGCGGCATAGCGCGCGAGCGGCGCCGGATGCGTGGCGAGCAGCCCCACCGCCTTGGCGAGGTCGATGGGCGAGCCGCCGCCGAGCGCCACGAGCCCGTCGCAGCCCTCCGCCTTGTAGAGCGCGAGCGCGGCGAGCGCCGCCTCCTCGGTCGGGTTCGTCGGCACGTCGAGGAAGACCGGCGTGCCCTCCGGGCAGAGCGCCCTGACGCGCTCGACGAGCGGCGTCGCGGCAAGGCCGCGGTCACTGACGAGGAGCGGGCGCCGGATGCCGAGGCCCGTGAGGCTCTCAGGCAGCTTGGCGAGACTGCCCGGCCCGAACTCCGTCGTCGTCAGGTAAGAGATGATGCCCACTGCTTCCCCCTATTCCGCCTTTGTATCTTTCCGCGCGGCCCCGCCGGTCAGTCCGGATCAGCCGCAGCATCGGCCGCGAGGTCGAGCCGCCCCTCGACGACGGCCCGCCCCCTGATGGTGGCGCCCGGCTCGAGCCCGGCGCACAGGAACCAGAACGCATGGTCGCCGGCCGGCACGGCAAGATCGAGGTCGATCCGCAGCCGGTCGCTGACCACCGCGGCGGCATGCACCACCCGGTCGTCGTTCCAGACGATGGCATAGCCGATCTGCCGGCGCGGCATCGGCTCGTCGAGCTCCAGCGTCAGCCGCTCGTAACGCAGGGGCAGCAAGGAATAGTCGACACATTCGTGCGCAATGCGCCCGTATTCGTCGACCTCGACGGAAAACGACGCCTCGAAACGCATACCGACACCACGACCCGACTGAACGCCACATGACGCAACTTGCACTTCTACCAGCGAAACATGATTCGTGCCGCTGGCGCAGGGCCGCCGCTGCATGGCAGCCATGGCTTCATGTCTCTCAACAGGAATGTCGCGCAGCGTGCCGCCGTTCAGCCCGCCGGCGCATCGGCAGGCGTTGCCGCAAAGCGGATCGCCGCACCGCCCGCGGCCTTGGCCGCATAGAGCGCAGCATCAGCCTCGCGCATCAGATCATCGACGACGGCGCCGACGAGCGGGCGGAGGGCAACGCCGACGGCAGCGGAAACGGCATGGCGCCGACCGTCGATCACGATCGGCTCCCCGATGACCTCAACGAGCCGCTGGGCGACGGCCGCGGCATCCTCTCGGCCGGTAATGTTGGGACAGAGAACCGCAAACTCGTCCCCGCCGAGCCGGCTCAAGGTAGCCTCCCGCGGCAGCGCGCCGCCGAGGCGCTGCGCCACGACGACGAGCAGCCGGTCGCCGACCGGGTGGCCGTGCCGGTCGTTGACCGCCTTGAAGCCGTTGAGGTCGATCAGCATGAAGGCGAGGGTGGCACCGGCACGCTCCGGCCGTGCGCGCATCTCCTCGAAGGCCCGACTCAGCACGCGCCTGTTGGGCAGGCCCGTCAGCGGGTCGAGCATGGCAAGCTGCTCGGCCTCTTGGGCCCGCTCTTCTGCGGCGACCCGCCGCGCCTCTTCGCGGCGCTGCTCGGAGAGCCGGCGCAGCGAGAACAGGAAGAGCACGATGCCGAGGATGAGGCCGAGCAGCAAGGCCTCGTCGATCTCGATCTTCTTCTCCGGCGGATCGGTGACATAGCCGCTCGTGAAGATATCGTACTGCCAGGCGACGAGCACCGCGAGCGCCATGGCCGACACGAGCAGGAAGAGATCCTGCAGCGTGCTGCGCAAATGCCAGTCGGATGGCCTGATGGCGCCGTGGATCGCGGGCGTGCTCACGGGGGTCCTACCTCATCCGGCGGGACGGTTGTCCCAGACATTGTCACTACAACAGTGCATACCGCTTGCCAAAGAGGCGAAGATGCAAAAACGGGCGGCCGCGACAGCCGGCCGCGCCGGCACCCCCCCGTTGATTTCCGCCGCGGCCCGATGCTTGCTTGGTGCCGGGCGCGGCCTCCCGGCCGCCCCTCCAGCCGCTGCCTCCGGAGCCCTTCGCCATGACGAGCCCCTATCCCCGCGACATGATTGGCTACGGACGCCACGCGCCCGATCCCCTCTGGCCGAACGGGGCGGCGATCGCGGTGCAGTTCGTCCTCAACTACGAGGAGGGCGGCGAGAACAACATCCTGCACGGCGACGCCGCCTCGGAGGCCTTCCTGTCCGAGATCGTCGGCGCCCAGCCCTGGCCGGGGCAGCGCCACATGAACATGGAGTCGATCTACGAATACGGCTCCCGCGCCGGCTTCTGGCGCCTGTGGCGCATGTTCACCCACCGCGGCCTGCCGGTGACGGTTTATGGCGTCGCCACCGCGCTCGCCCGCAACCCGGAGGCCGTCGCTGCCATGCAGGAGGCGGATTGGGAGATCGCCAGCCACGGCCTCAAGTGGATCGAATACAAGGATTTTTCCAAGGAGGAGGAGCGCGCTCACCTTCTGCAGGCGCTCGAGCTGCACGAAGAGGTGACGGGCGCGCGCCCGCTCGGCTGGTACACCGGCCGCTGCTCGGCCTTCACCACCGACCTCGTCATGGAGGAGGGCGGCTTCCTCTATTCCTCCGATTCCTACGCCGACGACCTGCCCTATTGGGTCGAGGGGCCGCACGGGCCGCACCTCGTCATCCCCTACACGCTCGATGCCAACGACATGCGCTTTGCCGCCGTGCAGGGCTTCAATTCCGGCGACCAGTTCTTCGCTTACCTCAAGGACAGCTTCGACACTCTCTATGCCGAGGGCCTCGAAGGCGCGCCGAAGATGCTCAACATCGGCCTGCACTGCCGCCTCGTCGGCCGGCCGGGCCGCGCCGCGGCGCTCGCCCGCTTCCTCGACTATGTCGCCGCGCATCCGCGCGTGTGGGTGCCGCGCCGCATCGACATCGCCCGCCACTGGTACGTTCACCACCGCCCGGCCGGCCTCGTGCCGAGCCGCCTCTCCGCCCCGCGCTTCATCGCCCTCTACGGCGACGTCTTCGAACATTCCCCCTGGATCGCCGAGGAGACGCACCGGCGCGGCCTCACCGCCGCCCAGGACAGCGCCGAGGGCCTGCACGCGGCCATGTGCACCGTCCTGGCGCATGCCCCGCGTGAGAAAAAGCTCGCCCTCATCAAGGCCCACCCGGACCTCGCCGGCCGCCTGAAAACCGCCGAGCTCGCCCCCGATTCCCGCCGCGAACAGGCCGGCGCCGGCCTCGACCGCCTGACGGCCGAGGAGAAGACGACCTTCCTCGCCCTCAACGACGCCTACAAGGCCCGCTTCGGCTTCCCCTTCATCATGGCCGTGAAGGGCAGGACCAAGGAGGAGATCCTGGAGGCTTTTCAGGCGCGGCTGGCGAACACGCCGGAAGCGGAGTTCTCGACGGCGATGGCGGAAATCGAGCGAATCGCGTTGTTGCGGTTGAGGGAGAGGGTGGGGTGAATATTCGAATATGCCGGCATGGCGCCTATAAAAGGCGGAAGCATCCATCGAACCGGAGCGCCCTTGGATTTCTGATTCAGTTTGAGGCGGCTTACCTTCCTCCGTTCGCAGATCGCGGGCTCTTGCGCTTTGGCTACCGTTACGCGCCTGCCTCCGATAGCCGGCGCTACTCCCCGTCCGAAGCCGCCGCATTTGTTCCGAATATCTTCCAGAAAGATTACGGAACAAATTGACACGTCGCCACACCGACGGCATCATCCGCATGCCGTTTTGAAAGGACTGCGGAATGACAAATGTTTTCGGAAAGCCGGGAAAGATTGCAAGCCGTCGTAAGCTTTTTGAGTTGGGCCAGCGCGCGCTTGAGCAAGCGGGCTGGCGCATCGAGCGTATCCAAGGAATCGGCAAGTCCAGCGTTCGCAGAATCGTGAGGGGAGCCGAACGGCACACCGTTTCCATTCGCACGACGCAGGACACGTGGATTGCCTTTCCGCGGAACGAGGACGACAGCGGATGGGTCACGCTGGACGACGTCGACTACGTCGCGGCTGTCACCGTCGATGACAAGGACAACCCGAAGCGTGGCCTGGTCTACATGGTGGACGGCGACGAAATGCGAGAGCGTTTCGATCGTGCTTACCGTGCAAGACTGGATGCGGGGCACAGCATCCCCATCGGGCGCGGCGTTTGGGTTTCGATGTTCCTTCCCGAAGACCCAGAGACACCGTCATCGATCGGTGGCGGCATCGCTCTCGGCAAGCAACCTCTTCTTACCGCGAAGCTGGATGGCGCGGACGACGGAGCGGCAGCCGAACTCGTAGTTCAAGCGCCCATGCCGCACCAGGAGGCGCCCTTAACCATCGCGGAGGCGAAGCGGCGTTTGGCACAATCGCTTGGAGTCGATCCTGAGAAGGTCAAGATTGTGATTGAAGCGTAAGATGCGGCAATAAGCCAGCAACGGCCTGTTTTTCACCAGTATTCACAAACTCAATGGGAGCAATTTGGGACTTTGGAGGGCGGATTATTGCTATCTCAATTCTGATGATACTTGGAATATATTTGTATTGCTGTGGATTTTTGCTAGCGTCTCGCAGGACTTCCTAGGCCGTAGACTCATAACCGCGTAGCCAGATGCGGATGGACGCGAGCTTCACGGCGGCGAGGAAGTTTTCCGCCGTCTTGTCGAAGCGGGTGGCGATACGGCGGAAGTGTTTGATCTTGTTGAAGAAGCGCTCGACGAGGTTGCGCGCCTTGTAGAGGTGCCTGGAGAAGCAGATCGGGTCCTTGCGGTTGCGCTTGGGCGGGATGTTCGCCCATGCGTTCCGCTCGGCGACGGCAGCGCGCAGGTCGTTGGCGTCGTATCCCTTGTCGGCCAGCAGCATTGAGCCCGGCGCGAGATGCCCGATCAGGTCTTTGGCACTCGCGAGGTCGC
>NZ_LIOL01000014.1 GCF_001418005.1 Chelatococcus sambhunathii
ACGCCACCAAAATCGACGCGGGGTGGAGCAGCCCGGTAGCTCGTCAGGCTCATAACCTGAAGGTCGTAGGTTCAAATCCTACCCCCGCAACCAAATACGCCGCTAAGTCAAAGACTTAGCGGCGTTCGCATTTTTGATTGTGTTTGGAGCCTGCGGTCTGGAAGCACTGTGGAAGCAGGAGGGCAGGAAGTCCTAAGCAGATCAGCGAGTTGGCACGAAGGTAAAGACCAAAATCGCCGAGCATCACCGCTTCTCTCTACCCGCTTATCAATTCGCTACCGAGT
Source organism: Chelatococcus sambhunathii (assembly GCF_001418005.1). Lineage (GTDB taxonomy): Bacteria > Pseudomonadota > Alphaproteobacteria > Rhizobiales > Beijerinckiaceae > Chelatococcus_A > Chelatococcus_A sambhunathii. The sequence continues at coordinate 285 of NZ_LIOL01000014.1, forward strand.
GGAGGATCACTGCGGAGTGGAGATGTTGCGCGCCCCGAGCCCGAGGGTAGTCCGTAGGGGTTGCATGCGGGCCCTACTACACTGAAAAATGGGAACTGCTCGTCCGAGAGGCGCAAAAGGGGCCTGACCTCGTCATAAGCCGATCCGGACCGTGAGTTATGAGCGAGGGCGGGGGATGGACGTCTTTGAGTTTCGGGACCGGCTAATCGAGGACTACGAGCGCTTCTCGCGCAGCTTCACCCAGATCCGCGCCGACGACATTCACGACGCGGTCGAGTCTGCCTACCGGGCGGGGCGCTTCTGGCCTACGCCGCTCATCCAGATCAACCCCAATTTCGTAGCGGGCGGCACGATCGATGAATTGGTCGCAGCGGGGCTCCTTGACGCAGAGTGCGCGAAGATCTTTCGGATCAAGTCGGCCCAGGACAGCTTCGGCAAGCCGATGGTGCTCCACAGGCACCAGCGCGATGCGATCGAGGCGGCGCATCGAGGCGAGAGTTATGTACTCACGACCGGCACAGGCTCGGGCAAGTCGCTCAGCTACTTCATTCCCATTGTCGATGACGTGTTGAGGCGCAAGGGCGCGGGCGAGGCGCGTAAAGGCATCACGGCTATCGTCGTCTACCCGATGAACGCGCTCTGCAACAGCCAACGCGAAGAGCTCGAGAAGTTTCTGAAGCTGGGTTATGGCGAGGGCAAAGAGCCAGTCACCTTCGCGCGCTACACGGGCCAAGAGAGCAGTGAGGAGCGGGAGCGGATTGCCAAGAACCCGCCGGACATCCTTCTCACGAACTACGTCATGCTCGAACTGATCATGACGCGGTTTCTGCCCACCGACGTCGCGGTCCGCACTCACGCCGTGGGACTGCGGTTCCTGGTGCTGGACGAACTCCACACCTATCGCGGCCGCCAAGGCGCTGATGTCGCCATGCTGGTGCGCCGCGTCCGGGAGCGCTTCAACGACAAACTTCTCTGCATTGGGACCTCAGCCACCATGGCCTCGGAGGGCGATGCGAGGAGTCGGGCTCGCGTCGTCGCTGAGGTTGCCAGCCGGCTTTTTGGCGGCGAGGTCAAACCGGAGAACATTATCACCGAGACACTCGAACCTGTAACGGGGAGAGCGACGCCGATAGATCGTGGCTCGCTCGCCCGAGCGATTGCCGCTGGCGTGCCCGAGGCGCCGAGCCGGTCCGATCTTGCCGCCCACCCAGTTGCTGCCTGGATCGAGCGAAGGCTCGGACTCGAAGAGCGGGATGGCAAGCTCGTCCGTATCTCGCGCCCGCGAACAGTCGACGAAGCGGCCACGGTGCTCGCCGAAGAGAGCGGTGTTGACCATGATACGTGCCGATCGTTCCTCGCGCGCTTTCTGCTCAAAGCGTACGAGACCCGAGACGACAAGGGCCGCCCCTTCTTTGCTTTTCGTCTGCATCAGTTCGTCAGCGGCGCTTGGAATGTCTACACGACGCTGGAGGCCAAAGGTAGCCGGTTCATCACCCTCGACGGCCAGCAGTTCAAACCGGGCGATCGCGAGCGCGGCCTGTTCAATCTCTGCTTCTGCCGCGAATGTGGACAAGAATACCATCCGATCTGGGCCACGATGGAGGGCAAGCAGCCGAAAGTATTCAGTCCACGAGAGCTTACCGAGCGGTCAAATGACGACGAGGAGCTCCAGTACGGCTATCTTATGCCCGACACGGAGAGCATCTTCGACCCCAATGATCTTGAGGGGCACTATCCCGAGGATTGGCTGGAGTTCGATGACGACGGTGCGCGCCTCAAGCCCAACTACCGCCGCTACCGGCCGCTCCCGGTGCGCGTTGCACCGAGTGGTCAGATCGCGAGTGATGGGCTCACTGCCTGGTTTATCCCCGCCTCCTTCCGGTTCTGCCTGAACTGCGGCGTCGCCTATGACGGCAGCGTGCGCAGCGATTTGACCAAGCTCTCAGGATTGTCGAGCGAAGGACGCAGTTCTGCGACCACCGTGCTCACTATCTCCGCTCTCAAGTACCTTATCGGGACCGATCTCGCGGATCAGGCTAAGAAGATTCTTGGCTTCACCGATAATCGCCAGGACGCATCCCTGCAGGCCGGTCACTTCAATGATTTTGTGCAGATCCTATTGCTGCGCGGCGCGCTGCTGGCAGCAATCCGCAGCCAGGCGGAGCAGCAGCTCACCGACGATGTGCTCACTCACAAGGTCCTGGAGCATCTGCATCTGGAACCCGCTGATTACGCGGCTAACCCAGAAGCCAAAGGCATCAAGGCGCAGAACACGCTTAAGACACTGCGCGACGTGCTGGGTTATCGGCTCTATTTTGATCTTCAACGGGGCTGGCGCATCACCAATCCCAACCTTGAACAGGTCAAGCTACTTGCCATCGACTATCAGGACCTGAAGGAGTGCTGCGAGGACGAGACCGAGTGGCAGAAAGGACATCCGCTGCTTGGTTCGGCTACTCCTGAGCAACGTTATGCGATTGTTCACGACCTGCTCGACCGCATGCGCAAGGCCCTCTGCGTCAAGACCATCTATCTAGATCCCAATTTCCAGGAGCAGATCCGCAACCGCAGTTTTAACGAACTTAGGGAGCCCTGGGGGCTATCGGAGGACGAGCGTCTCTTCTCCCACGCCTACATGGTGCCACGCGCGCGACCTGGCGCCGATCGCTCAGAAGAGCGGACCGTACATATCTCCTGGCGATCGGTGTTCGGGCGACGTCTGCGGGCGCAGGCAAGCTGGGTCGGAAATCCCAATTTTCCCAGGAAATTCGACGAAGCCACCTACAACGCTGTCATCGACGATATTCTACGGGTGCTCACCACCTACGGCTATGTCGAGCCGACAGAGTTTGATCGCGGCCGATTCGGCTACCGAATCGACAGCTCGGTCCTCGCATGGCGTCTCGCCGGCGGTTTCGACGAGGAACGCGCCGGCTCGACCAACATCTTCTACCGAACGCTCTATGACAACGTCGCGAAGCTCTTGCAGAACTCCGATCGCTTCCTGCACCAGCTCGAGGCGCGCGAGCACACAGCACAGGTGGACAGCGATATCCGTGTGGACCGCGAAGCGCGCTTCAGGAAAGGTCTCGCACCTCAGCGGATTGTCGGGGCAGCTGTCGAGCCGGCTGGGCTGCCAGTGCTGTTCTGCTCGCCGACCATGGAGCTCGGCGTCGATATCTCGACCCTTAACACGGTCTACATGCGTAACGTGCCGCCGACGCCGGCGAACTACGCCCAGCGCAGCGGTCGCGCAGGCCGCAGCGGCCAACCCGCGTTAGTGATTACCTATTGCGCGGCGAAGTCGCCGCACGACCAGTACTTCTTCGCTGATCCAACGCGAATGGTGGCAGGTGCGGTCAATCCGCCGACCATCGATCTCGCCAATGAGGACTTGGTGAAGAGCCACCTTCACGCGGTGTGGCTTGCGGAGACGGGAAAAGAGCTCGGCTCCTCAGTTCGCGACGTCCTCGACTTGGAGAAGGCGGACGGCCTGCCGCTGCGCGAGGACATTGCGGCGGAGATTGCCAAGCCGACCGTGCGCGCTGCCGCAATGGCGCGAGGTGATCGCATCGTTGCCATGCTCAAGGTCGATCTCCAAGCTGCGCGCGCAGCCTGGCACACGGCGACCTGGCTCGAAAATGTGATGGCAGGCGCGCCGCTCAGATTCGACGAGGCCTTCCGACGCTGGCGTTCGCTTTATCGGGCGACGGCGAGCCAGATGAAACTCGCCAACGATATCCTGAACAATGCTGCAGCGACCGAACAGGACCGCCGCGAGGCTAAAGCGCGGTACGACGAGGCGTTTACGCAGCAGAGCCTGCTGCTCGACGCGCGCCCCACAATGAACTCCGATTTCTATACCTACCGCTACCTCGCTGCAGAGGGCTTCCTGCCAGGCTACAACTTCCCCCGTCTGCCGCTTATGGCATTCATCCCGGGGCGCAAGGAGAAGGTCGTCCGCGACGCTTTCCTGAGCCGGCCGCGCTTCCTCGGCCTGAGTGAGTTTGGACCTCAGTCGATCATCTACCACGAAGGCAGCACCTATCGCGTCAAGCGCGCTATCCTGACGATTCGCGACGAAGGTAGCATTACGGCTTCGGCTAAGCTGCCGCTCCAGGGTGCCCGGCTCTGTCCCGCCTGCGGTTACGGACACTTCGGAGACCAGCGCGAGTTCGAACGCTGCGTCAATTGCGGCCACAAGCTCGATGGTGGCCGCCGCATCTCCAACCTCTACCGGATCGAGCAGGTCTCGACTCGACGTGCGATGCGCATAACCTCGGACGAAGAGGAGCGCCAGCGCCAGGGCTACGAAATGATCACGACGCTGCGCTTTGCGGCGGAAAACGGCAAACCGCGCGTCGAGGCCGCGGCCTTCGCCGAAGGCGACGAAACGCTGCTTGATCTCCGCTATGGCCCGGCGGCGACGATCTGGCGGATCAATCTTGGCTGGCGCCGCCGCCAGGACAAATCGATCTACGGCTTCACCATCGACGTCAACACCGGCGAGTGGAGCAAGGACTCCCAAGCGCCTACGGACGCCGAGGACGACACTGTGCGCGAGGGCAAGACGGTCGAGCGCATCGCGCCCTTCGTCGAGGATACGCGCAATGTGCTCATCCTGAGTCCGAAGAAAGCGCTGCCCAAAGACGTAATGATTACCCTGCAGTATGCGCTCAAGCGCGGGATCGAACAGGAATTCCAGCTCGAAGAGGCCGAGCTCGCCGCCGAGCCTTTACCTGAACCCGAAACCAGGCGCGCCATCCTGTTCTACGAAGCAGCCGAAGGCGGCGCGGGCGTGCTGACCCGGCTTGCCAACGATGCTGAGGCCGTTCGGCGCGTGGCCCGGAGGGCGCTTGAGGTCTGCCATTACGGCTCGCTTTCGGGTAAGTGGGTAGACCATGGTGACCTAAGGGATGAGGACACAGAATGCGAGGCCGGCTGCTATCGCTGCCTGCTGAGCTACTACAACCAGCCCGAACATGGCGAGATCGATAGGCGGAATGAGACGGTGCTCGATCTCCTTTGTCGCCTCACACGGGCGAACCGGAGCGAGATCGAAATCCTTGCTCCTGGCGACAGCTTCGACCAGTTGATGAATGCCTCGATCTCCACACTCGAAAAGGATTGGCTGCGGTTTCTGAAGAATGGCGGCTACCACCTACCCGATCGGGCGCAGCCCTATCTCGATGCCTTCGGGACCTGCCCCGATTATGCGTACGGCGAGAAGCAAACACTCGTCTACATCGATGGCCCCCACCACGAGGGCAACTCCCAGAAGGCGCTGGACGACAGCATTACCTCGCGGCTCGAAGACGCGGGCTTCACTGTCATCCGGTTCACGACTGACAAGAAAGCCTGGCCGGAGATCCTGGCGCACTACGGATGGGTGTTCGGCGCGGGCTCGGGAAATGCGCCGGCAACTGGCGAGGCAAGCTGAGACTAAGAGACATGACGGAACAGACGATTCAGAGTCAGGACATCAAGATTGCCGATGTGTTTCAGGCCTTCTACGCGGTGCCGGACTATCAGCGCGAATACGTCTGGGAGACCGAGCAGGTCGAACAGCTCCTCACCGACATCAACGCGGAACTCGCCGACAACGATCCGACCGCAGCGCCGGAGTACTTCATCGGGAGCATCGTTGTCTGTCCTGGCGGCGACGGCGTCCTGGAACTGATCGACGGACAGCAGCGCATGACGACGCTGTTCCTAACGCTCTGCGCCATTCGCGACCGGCTTAAGGAGCTAGGGGAATCGCCCTCTGATGCACTTGGTCATCAAATCGCAGCTACTTCGGTCGACGCAACTGGTCGTGATCACTTTCGTTATCGGCTTGATCTCCAATACGACGATAGCGGTGACATCCTCGTGCACATCGCGAAGGGAACCCTCGATGGCGCCGACAGCGCAAGCACACGATCAATTGCCAATATCCGGAATGCCTACACAGTAGCGCTCGACTTTCTGAAGCGGGAATTCGGATACGACGTCGCAGCGCTGAGAGCTTTTTACGGCTATCTCATCAATAAGGTTAAGCTGATCCGCATCCAGACCAAGGATGTTGCGAAGGCGCTGAAGATTTTTGAGACCATTAATGATCGCGGCGTGGGTCTAGATTCGATGGACCTGCTGAAGAACCTGCTCTTCATGAAGGCGAGCCGTGACGCCTTCGAGAAGCTGAAAACCCTCTGGAAGGACCTGCAGGATACTATCTTCGAGATGGGCGAAAAACCCTTGCGATTCCTTCGCTACTTCATCTTCAGCCGCTACGACGTCGATGTCCTACGCGAAGATGAAATCTATGGCTGGTTTGCAAGAAACGAGAAGCTCTGTGGCTTCGCGGCCAATCCCCTTGATTTCGCCAAAGAACTATTGCGTGCAGCACAAGCCTATCGAAACTTCCTCCGCGGGTGCGATCAAGGCGGAAACAAGAACCGCCGCCTGGAGAATCTGAAACTGCTTGGGGGCAACGCCGCTCGCCAGCACCTAATCCTCATGCTAGCCGGTCGCCATTTGCCGAAAGATTTGTTCGATCAGCTCGCCCGCGAGGTAGAAGATCTGTTCTTCGTGTACGTGATCACGCGCGAGCCGACGCGCGACTTCGAGCGGAATTTCGCGCGGTGGGCTGTTGAGCTGCGGAAGATCACGAACGAGGTCGAGCTCGCAAAATTCATTGCTCGTCGCTTCGGACCCGCCAAAGCCGAGCTATCGGTACGGTTCGACGATGCTTTCCGGCGTCTCTATGTCGGCTCAGTGCAGCAGTACCGTCTCCGATACATCCTGGCGAAGCTCACCCAATACATCGACTTGCGCGCCTATGGCGAGACCGAAGGCACGAAATGGCTGAATCGCTATACCGGGGGCGGTTTTGAGATTGAGCACATCTTCCCGCAACAGCCCAGCAGCGAGGCTGCAGCCGAGTTTGGCACGTTCTCGGATCAATCCATTGCCAATCGTCTCGGCAACCTGGTCCTCGTCGAAAAATCCATTAACGCTTCACTTGGTAACCGACCCTATTCGCAGAAGCGAGACGTCTACCGTCAGTCGCAGCTTCTCCTAACCAAAGCTCTCGCGGAGCGGCCCAAGATCGGCGCGAACACCAAAATCGACATTGCGGTCGCGGATCTCGAGCCCTTCAGAGAGTGGAACGAAGCCGCCGTTATCAAGCGTCAGGATCTGCTCGCGACCCTGGCGAAATCCGTTTGGGCAGTAACACCAGCCCAAGCTGGACAAGGTCCTTCCGCTGCATGCCCGGCCGATAATGATGATCGTAAGGATAGAGAAAAATGACGGCATCGGTCGCTTACAGGCCAGGAGACTTGATCAAAGCAAGGGGGCGTGAATGGGTGGTGCTCCCCGAAACCCGTCCCGACCTTCTGCAGCTTCGCCCGCTGGGCGGAAGCGAGGACGATACCACCCTCGTCTATCTGCCGCTTGAACCCGAGTCCCCGGTCGCGGCTACCTTCGACTTGCCCGACCCTGCCAAGCCGGGCTCTCACGTTGCAGCGCTTCTCCTACGCGACGCGTTGCGTCTCAAGCTGCGCGCGGGCGCTGGCCCGTTCCGCGGTTTCGGCAACATCTCGGTCGAGCCGCGGGCCTACCAGCTCGTTCCGCTCCTGATGGCGCTCAAACTCGACACACTCCGCCTCCTCATTGCGGACGATGTCGGCATTGGCAAGACGATCGAAGCGGGCCTCATTGCCCGCGAAATGCTCGATCGCGGCGAAGTAGAGCGGCTGACTGTGATCTGTCCGCCGCATCTTTGCGAGCAGTGGCAGCAGGAACTCGCCTCGAAATTCAACATCGAGGCGGAGGTCGTGCGGACCGGAACGGCGAACCGGCTTGAACGCGGGCTAAGACCAGATGAGTCGATCTTCGAAGTCTATCCGTTCACGGTGGTGTCACTCGACTACATCAAGTCGGACCGCCGGCGGGCGGATTTTCTACGCGCCTGCCCAGAGTTCGTTATTGTCGACGAGGCGCATACCTGCGTTCAGGCGAATACTAGCACGCGCCACCAACGTTATCAGCTAATCAAGGGGCTGGCCGAAGCGAAGCCCGCTCGGCACATGCTGTTTCTCACCGCCACGCCGCATTCCGGCGACGATTCAGCGTTCCACAACCTCCTTGGCCTCATTCACCCTCGCTTTGCTGGTTTGAGCGAAATGCCCGAAGGCGAAGGGCGACGCCACCTGCGGGAGGAGCTTGCCAATCATTTGGTGCAGCGGCGACGCGGCGATATTGCCGAGTGGCGTGACACCGCTGGCTTTCCTGTGCGCGAGAGCCGGGAGGCAACTTACAGGCTAAGCGGCGACTGGGGCCGGCTCTTCGATGATGTCCTCGATTATGCCCGCGGCATGGTCCAGCGCGCTGAGGGAGGGACGAAGCTTGAGCAGCGTATGTCGTGGTGGGCAGCACTGGCGCTGCTCCGCTGCGTGTCGTCGAGCCCGGCAGCGGCGGCGCTTGCTCTACGCACTCGTCTCAAAGCAGTAGAGGGCGAGACCGAAAGCGAGCAGATGACCGAGCTTGATCAGGCAGCGAGCGAGACGGTCCTGGACGGCGCGGCCGACGACGCACTGACCCTGGATGAGACCGTTCCCGCCGGCACGGTCGAGTCGCCGGAGGATGGCGCAGTGCTCCGCAGGCTTATCGATCGGGCTGAAGCGCTGCGCGGTCCGAGAGTCGATCCCAAACTCGTCGTTGTCGCGGCTGAGGTGCAAAAGCTTCTCGCCGACGGGTTCAAGCCGGTCGTCTTCTGTCGCTACATCGCCACGGCCTATTATGTCGCGGACCAACTCAAGTCGCTCCTGCCGGCGGACAAGGCGCATGTCATCGCCGTCACCGGGGAACTCACCTCCGATCAAAGGGAAGAGCGGATCGAGGAACTTGGCGCGCTGGAGAATGGCTTAACACCGGTACTTGTCGCCACCGACTGCCTGTCAGAAGGCATCAACCTCCAGCGCTTTTTCGATGCCGTGGTCCACTACGACCTGACGTGGAACCCCACTCGGCACGAGCAGCGGGAGGGACGTGTCGACCGTTTCGGTCAAGCCTCGAAGGCCGTGCGCGCCCTCATGCTGTATGGCGAGAACAACCCCGTCGACGGCGCTGTGTTGAAAGTGATCCTGCGAAAGGCAGAGAAGATTCGCAAAGAGCTCGGCGTCGCCGTTCCGCTGCCAGTGGACAACACGAAGGTCATCGACGCCATTATGAAGGCAGTGCTGCTGCAGACAGGCAGGGTCGCCGAAGCGACGCGTCAGCTGACGTTCGACTTCGTGGGGACGGAGGCAGAGGTCGACAGTGCCTGGGAGACGGCGCGCGACAGGGTGACCCGCACCGTCTTTGCCCAACGGCGACTGCGGCCGGACGAGGTGCTGCCGGAGTGGCGCAAGGCGGTCGCGATTCTTGGTGGCGAGGACGATGTCGTCCGTTTCGTGTCAAGGGCGGTCGAGCGCCTCGGTGCCCCACTCGAGCCGCGACGCGACCATTATCGTCTTCCGCTTGATCACCTGCCCAGTGCGCTTCGGGACCGATTGGAAGGGATCGGGCTCAGGGGAACTCTCAAGATTGGCTTTGCGCATCCGGCGCCAAGCGGTGTCCTGCATATCCATCGCGCCCACCCGGTAGTCGCAACGTTAGCCGACTACATCGCCGAGAGCGCGCTAGAGGACGGAAATCCCGATTTTGGAGCGCGCTGCGGGGCCATTTTCACGGCCGGTGTCGAGGTGCGCACTATCATCTGTCTTCTTCGGCTGCGCCACCAGATCACCGTTGAATACCGTGATAAGGACGGCCGCCACGCTCTGACCAAATCGCTTCTGGCCGAGGAGTGTCTCGGTGTTGCCGTCCGCGGGATGGCAGCACCTGCCGTGTTGGACGAGGTCGATGCGCTGGCGCTTCTCTCGCTGGAACCCGGCCACAACATGGAGGACGGCCAGAAGACCCGCCTCGTCGCCCAGGCGATCGAAGCCATTCCACAGCTCGAGCCACAGTTCGACGCAATCGCGAGACGCCGCGCCGAGGAGCTGCTCGCCGACCATCGCCGGATCCGCGAAGCAAGCGACGCTCGCGGCGTCCGCTATTCGGTGAGCCCCGCCTTACCGGTCGACAAGATCGGCGTCTACGTGCTCATGCCGATGGCAAGGCTCTGAGAGTCTTGGCCATGGCACGCAATCGTAAGAGCTCCGGCTTCACAGGTCTGCGCATCGAAGGCGGCATCTTTCCTCCTGACTTTCTAAGCCTTGTTGCCGCACAGGAAGCAAAGCATCAGGCCGGCAACGATTACGGCTTGACGCGCTCGCTTACCCTCAAAGATGAACTCGCTCGCTATTGGCGGATTGCCAATGACCTTTATGCGGCCTACGTCGAACGTCGTGAACGTGCCAATCTCAACCTCACGAAGGTGGGCGTTGATGGCTGGCTCGTCCCACTTCTGAAGGAGGTCTTCGGTTTCGACGACCTCGTCCCAGCATCTCCGAAATCCGTGGGCGAAAGCACGTTTGCGATTACGCACTGCGCATTCGATGGCACCGTGCCAGTTCTGCTCACCACCCGAGACTTCGATCTTGATCGCGCCGATCCGCGTTTTGGCGATGAAGGCCGGCGGCGCGCGCCGCATAGCTGCATGCAGGAGCTCTTGAACGCGAGCGACGACACGCTTTGGGGCATCATTGCCAATGGCACCAGGCTCCGCTTCCTGCGCGACAACCCAAGCCTCACGCGGCCGACCTATATCGAGGCCGACCTCGATCTTATCTTCACCGAACAGCTCTACCCCGACTTTGCGGCGCTCTGGCTACTCGGCCATGCCTCACGCTTTAGACCCCACGACTGCAAACCTGCTTCTGCGATCATTGAGCGCTGGCGCGCCGAAGCGCACCAGACCGGCGAACGGGCGCTCGAACGTTTGCGCGAGGGTGTGACAGAGGCGCTGCGTCAGTTGGGCAACGGCTTCCTACAACACCCTGAAAACGAAAACCTGCGATCAGCGCTGTCGAAAGGCGAGATCACCCCCGAACGCTACTTTCAGGAGCTGCTGCGTCTCGTCTATCGGCTGCTGTTCCTGTTCACCGCGGAAGAGCGCAATCTGCTTCACGCACCGGAGGCCACCGACGAGCAGCGCGCCATCTACACCCAGGGCTACAGCCTTGCCCGCCTGCGCGACCGCGCGGGCAAGCGCCGACATTACGACAGGCACCACGATCTGTGGCAGGGGCTGGGAATCCTCTTCCGCTGTCTGTCACACGGGGCGCCAGCCCTTGGACTGCCTGCACTGGGCGGGCTTTTCGAGCGCACCCAATGCGCCAACGTCGACAGCGCTCTGATTTCAAACGCGAATCTTCTCGCAGCTACCCGGGCCGTTGCCAACTTCCCCACCAGCGCCGGACTGGCTCGCGTGAATTTTCGCGACATGGGGACCGAGGAGCTCGGCTCCGTCTACGAGAGCTTGCTCGAACTTCATCCGCGCATCGAGACCGAGACAATACCCTGGGTCTTTTCGTTTGTCGGCGGCAGCGGCGATCCCGATACGCGAGGGTCCGAACGCAAACTCTCGGGCTCGTATTACACCAGCGAGCCGCTGGTTCAGGAACTCATCAGCTCAGCGCTCGTCCCTCTTATCGAACGTGCTGTCCGCGACAACCGCTCTGATCCACGCAAGGCATTGCTCGATCTGCGGATCATCGACCCGGCCTGCGGATCGGGCCACTTTCTGCTCGCCGCCGCCCGCCGTATCGCCTACGAGGTTGCCCGCATCGAGGCCGGGTCCGACACGCCCGACGAGACGACGCGTCAGCACGCTCTGCGCGAGGTCGTGCAGCACTGCATCTATGGCGTGGACCGCAACCCGATGGCGGTGGAGCTCTGCCGCGCCGCGCTCTGGATCGAGACGATCGAGCCCGGCAAGCCGCTGAGCTTCCTCGACAGCCATATCCGTTGCGGTGACAGCCTAGTCGGGGTGTTCGACCTTTCCGTCCTGAGCGAAGGCATTCCCGACGAGGCCTATAAGGTCCTCGACGGAGACGACCGCGAAGTCGCCAACCACTACAGGGCCAAGAACCGCCGGGAAGTCGCCGAGCGTGAGCTGATCGAGGGCGGGTTCGGTCTCGCCCGTCAGCGCGATCTTGCGCAGGCGCTCACTGCGTTGGCCGACATGCCAGAGGAAACAGTTGAAGAGATCACCGCCAAGCGCGCCCGGTTCGAAGAACTCACCGCTCAAGGCGCGGCGGCCTGGATGCTGGAACGGGCCTGCGATCTGTGGACCTCGGCTTTCTTCGCCCGCAAAACGAGGGGCGGCCAGTTCGCCGGCCCCGACGGCCTGCCGCGCCGAGGCGCCGAAACGGTCGCTACCTCCGGCACGGTTTGGGAGCTTTTGCGCGGGCGGGAGCCTTTCGGCCCGCTTACCGGCGCGGTCGCCGCGCTGACTGGGCACTATCGCTTCTTCCACTGGCCGCTGGCCTTCGCCGACGTGATGGCACGCGGCGGCTTCGACCTGGTGCTGGGCAACCCGCCTTGGGAGACGATGAGCCCCGACAACAAGGAATTCTTCTCGACCTACGATCCGGTGGTCCGGGCCATGTCGAAGGACGAACAGGAAGCCGCCTTTGCGCGGCTGCTCGAAAATCCGATCATCGCCACGAAATATGCCGAGTATTGCCGCGACCTATACGCCGCCGTGCATTTCATTAAGTCGAGCGGCCGTTACCGGCTGTTCGCGCCCGGCAATCTCGGCAAGGGGGATTTCAACGTCTATCGCATGTTCATCGAAACCGCGCTCGCCGCCACCCGTCCCGAGAGAGTGGCTGCTCAGTTTGTGCCCGAAGGACTCTACAATGGAGCGAATGCCACCGCGATCCGGAACGAACTGTTCGACAATTTCCGCCTGACCAAGCTGGGCGGTTTCGAGAACACGAAGGAAATTTGGTTCAAGCGGGTCGATAGCCGTACAAAGTTCTGCCTCTACGTCGCGTGGAAGGGCGGTCGCACAGAACAGTTCGCCGCCGCCTTCCGCATCAACACGATGGAGCGGTTGCAGGATTTCGCCTCTGGCCAGACGCTTTCAATCCCCGTTTCTGTGGTGGCCGAGTTCTCGCCCGAAGCCAGGGCAGTGATGGAATTCGCCGCGCAGTCCGAGATCGATGTCTGCGCCAAGATGTACGGGCTCTACCCGAAGTTCGGGGCCGAGGTCGAGGGACTGCCTTATCGGCACTACATGGCGGAAGTTCATATGGGCAATGACCGTGCTCTGTTCTCCGAGGGTGACGAGGGCCTGCCGGTGTTCGAAGGGCGGATGATCGACGCCTACGACTATCGCGCCAAGGGTTACGTCTGCGGACGAGGGCGCTCAGCAGTGTGGGAGGATCTGCCCTTTGGCTTGCCCTCGAAGCGCATTCAGCCGCAATGGCGCATCCTGCCGGAGAACATCCCCGACAAGCTCATCGGGCGCATCGACCGGTACCGGATCGGTTTCGGCGATGTGGCCAGCCCAACGAACCAGCGTGGGCTATGCGCAGCCTTAATTCCACCAATGACGATCTGCGGTGACAAGGTTCCGACGATCATTCTTAGCACTGACGACAGGGACCATCTGCTCTGGCTCGGCGTAGCCAACTCGCTCGCGATGGACTACCTGGTGCGCAAGAAGGTCTCCTTAAAAATGTCCTACACAATCATGGACAGCCTTCCCTTCCCTCGGAATTTTCTTGCCACCCGTGCCTCTGCCGAAATCGCCCGCCGTGTCTGCGCGCTCTGTGCCGTCGGCCCCGAAATGGAAGCCTTCCGCGACTCGGCCGTCGAGGCGGGTATCTTGCCTTCGGTGGCCGACATTGTCGAAGACCCTGACCACCGCGCGGTGTTGGCAGCTGAGATCGACGTTCTGGTCGCCCGTGACGTCTATGGGTTAACGAAGGACGAGATGCTCTACATCCTCGATCCGGCAAACATCCTGGGCGAGGACTGCGGCATCGAGACCTTCAAGGCCCTGCGCAATCGCGAGATGCGGGAGTTTGGGGAGTATCGGACACAGAAGCTGGTTCTTGAGGCGTGGGACCGTCTCGTACGCGACGAGGTTGCCGCGCCTTCGCCGGCAATCCGGGTGGCGCCGCCAAACCCCGCGGTCGTCAATCTTGCCAGTTTGCCTGACGGCGTATGGGCTCGATTGGGAGCACCGCAATCAGGAGAAACCGGCGCTGTACTGACGGCAATTCTCAAAGCAATGGGGGGCCCGCATCCGATACGACAAGTCCGCCTAGCAGCCGCGCTGGTGCTTGAACCCCGGTTGCTGACGCCTCTGTTGTCCGATGACAGAGCCGCTCAATGGCGTCGCCTTGTTGGTTCCGAAGCCGATCCTCTAGCCGCCAACGTTGCCGCATTCACAATCCGCGTTAACGCTGCATGGGGAGCCGCTGTCCGAAACCACCGAGGGAATGGACGGCTGATCGAGGACAGTCAAATGGGGACATGGACTCCCGGGTCGGGTCTCGAAGCAATTGATACAACCGGCTGGCCGGATGGACGTGCTGCATTCGTGCTTGAAGCGCTGCGGACCATCGACCTAAGCCGGAGAATGGAAACATTGCCAGACGACGTGCAGCGGTGGATCGCCGATGCCGCAGCAGCATGACCTCTTAGCACCGCAGGGTCTCAAAATTACGCCGGCCTCAGGACTGACGGAGCCGCGGCTGTGGGTCAGACGTCTTGTCATATGGAGGGAGCCGGGTGGTGAGATCGTCCAAGATGTGACGCTCCGACCCGGTCTCAACATCATTTGGTCGCCCGATAGAGCGGATGGCGCTCCCACGACAGGTCTACAGCCTAGTATAGGCCATGGCGGCGGCAAGACGCTTTTCTGTCGATTGCTTCGATATTGCCTCGGCGAAAACCGCTTTGCCACGGAGGCACAGCGAGAACGAATCGGGTTGGCATTTCCAAATGGCATTGTTGGCGCTGAGGTCATGCTCGACGGAACGTGCTGGGCCATCGTCCGACCTCTCGGTATCCGCCGCCGTCACATGGCTGTTGCGCACGGAAAACTAGATGAGATCGCGGCCGGCGAGGGCGCTTCGACCGGACTTGAACCCTTCGTTGAGGCTGTCGATCAACGCATCATCACACCGAAGTTGCGCGAACTGATCAGTTCACGGGTAGATGGCCCAATCTGGCCGATAGCCCTCGCGTGGCTAACTCGAGATCAGGAATGCCGGTTCGACGACGTTCTAGATTGGCGTTCGCCGGCGTCGGATTCTGATTCGCCTATGCCGGCAAGTGGTCGAGAAAAGGGACCAAGGCTTGAGGCACTCCGTGCCTTCCTAATGGCGATCACAGCGGAGGAGCGGACAACGCGAGAAGAGGTTGAGCATCTGGAGGAGAGACGCCGCACCGCAGAACAGGAGACAGGCCACCGGCATTGGGCGATCGAAGGTGCCCAAGCGCGGCTGTTTGCAGCGCTCAGCCTGGCGGGCCAAGCCCTACCCGATATGCCGCTCTTAATCGATGTAATGCGCAGGTCAGCAAGCGAACGCGTTGCAGCGGCGGCCAAGCTTCCCGCCAGTGGTTCTGCCGAACTCGCCAAAACGCGAGAGTACTTAGAGGCTGCTCGGTCAGAATGGATGCGTCTCGACAGGGAACGCATTCGTATCGAAACCTCGATTCCGATCGAGGAGCGCGTTCTAAGCGAGATTCAGGGAGAATTGCCCGCTCTCTCGTTCTCGACGAGCGAAGCAGAGAGTCAAATCTGCCCCATATGTGAAGTTCCAATCGATCGAGTGCTAGCGGAGAAGTGCGGGCTCTCACACAAGCTGCATGACCCTGCGGAATGTCGCGCTCGCTGGGAGAAGCGAAAGCAAGATTTCGAAGAGCAGGGGAAAAAGCTGGACCTATTTCGCCAAGAACGGACGCAAAACCTTGAGCAGCTTGCGCTCGCTAAGCAGAACATGGATGAGCTTGCTCGACGTGTATCGAACATGGAAAGGACGCGGGATGCCAGAGAGGCGGCCTGGTACTCGGCTCGCCGAATCCAGGATGAAGTTGAGCGTCTCGCCGATCTTGTTGTGGCGCAGGATGCAGCGATAGCAGATCTGCGCCAACTAACCGCGGAACTTGAGAAAGAAAGAGAACGATTGGGAACATTCCGCGACAAGCAAGCGCGCGTGTTCGGCCGGATGAGCGAAAAATTCGACCCGATCATTCGACGTCTGGTTGGAAGTGATGCAAAGGGTTGGATTACGCTTTCAGGCGTCGGTCTTGATCTGACCGTCGATATGGGCGGAGATCGAACGACGGCGGCAATCGACTCGCTCAAAATTCTCGCTTTTGATTTGGCCGCTCTATGCCTCAGCATTGAAGGCGCAACGCACGTTCCTGCGTTTTTACTGCACGATAGTCCGAGAGAGGCCGATCTCGGCCTCAGTATCTACCACTTGCTTTTTCAACTTGCTGCCGAGTTAGAAGAGGAGGCAGGGCCACTCTTTCAGTATATCGTAACAACGACCACGCGTCCGCCTCCGCATTTGGCGAAGGAGCCATGGTTGCGCCTGACGCTGCGGGGCGCGCCAGCTCAAGAAAGATTGCTTGGTGTCGACCTTTAGCCATATCAAGTGTTCCAATGGTCGAATGTACCGAGCCGGTGTTGCTGCGTACCCCGACCTGATGCTCAACTGGCTTTCATGGCGACTTCGTACGCAAAGGCTGCTCCAATCGGTCGACTCGCCGTTCGATCGCGTTGAGTCGTTCGTCCTGTCGCGCGGTCTGCGCCACGACGTTCGCGAGCTGTTGAAGCGTTGACCGAAGCTCACTCCAACCGCCGCTGGATGAAAATGGGGGGCAACGTCAATCTGGCTCGGGTCGAGCATGGCACACTTGTCCTAGCTCGCGCAGCCCGTTATCAAATCAGCATGGGTACAATCGGAGGTAAGCATCTCCACGTGTAGGGGGGTCAAATGCCTTACTCGGCAGAAATAAGTCGGGACAATCCGACAAGCATTCTATTTGTCATCGACCAATCCGGATCAATGGATGAGAAGATGATGACTGGTAAATCGAAAGCTGAATTCGTTGCGGACGTCCTGAACAAAACCATCTATACGCTGGTTACGAACTGCACGAAGGCCGATGGGGTCCGTAATTACTTTGACATCGGGGTAATCGGGTATGGCGGAAGCGGCGTCGGTCCCGGTCTTGGCGGCGCACTTTCGGGTGCAGTCGTTCACCCGATCACCGCGCTTGCGAACTCGCCATTGCGCGTCGAGGATCGGACCCGGCTTGAGGATGATGGCGCAGGAGGCGTCCTTGAGCGCCGAATAAAGTTCCCCGTGTGGTTCGATCCCGTCAGTTCTGGTGGGACGCCGATGAGAGCAGCACTTACAAAGGCCGCAGAGGCTCTGGTCGGCTGGTGCGATTCTCATCCAAATAGCTACCCGCCGACAATTATCCATGTGACCGACGGCGCATCGACTGATGGCGATCCTGATAGCGTCGGATCGGCGCTCCGCCAAATCTCGACCGGGGATGGCGAGTGCCTGCTGTTCAATATCCACGTGTCCACGCAACAGGGCGAGACGATACAATTCCCCAATACGGACTCGGCGCTTCCCGACTCTTACGCCAAGCTCCTGTTTGGCATGTCGAGCGTGCTTCCTCCGCACGTTGCGAAGCTTGCCGCCGATAAAGGCTATCGTCTAGCCGAAGGGGCCAGAGGTTTCATGTTCAATGCCGATCCGAAGGACATAGCCAATTTCTTCGACATTGGAACACGGCCTAGGCTCACCGCCGATCGGTAGTTTAAATGCACGCCGAGAACGACGCTACTGCGCCGTTCCGTGTTCTGCGTGCCTTCTCAGTCGCCAAGCGGGAGGATGCACCGAACGAGGATCGATGGCGCGCCTCAAATGATGGTGCGATATGCGCTGTCAGCGATGGAGCGTCGATCTCGTTTGACTCGGCGCCGTGGGCGGAAGTGCTGACACGACGATTTGTCGAAAATCAGCAGGTGTCACGCGCGTGGCTTGAAGCGGCGGCGAAAGAATATCGGGCCGCATACGACCGCGACGCCATGCCTTGGATGCATCAGGCGGCTTTCGATCGCGGCAGCTTCGCCACTCTTCTTGGGATCGTATTTTCAAGAGATGGTGCGAGCGCTCGTGCATTTGCGGTCGGTGATTCGCTCTTGGCCTTTGTCGATTGCGGCGAGGTGATTCGCACGATTCCATATGTCAAGCCGGAGGAGTTCGACAACTCCCCTCAGCTTATCTCAACCTCCATGCTTGAGAATCGGTCGCTCGATGAAGGGGCTCTCGCTGACGCATGGCATGACCTAAATATCTCAGCCCATTCCGAACCGCTCTTCCTCCTTCTGACTGACGCAATTGGTCGATGGCTTCTGGATGGACCAAGCGGCGAGCGAATTTCGGTGCTGCTTGGCATCAAGGATGAACAGTCGTTTGCAACGTTCGTAGATAGGGAGCGGTCTGAAGGCCGCCTCAGGCGTGATGACACGACTATGGTTGTAGTTGGGTGTCGTGATGAGCTATCCCCAAATCATTGACTACAATGAGGCTGTGCAAGATCCTCGCAATGCCTTCCTTGATCCCGAGCTGAAGGCAGGCAAGGTCGCGGAGACACCGTTGGGATTGCCGCTTGCTCTCTCTGGCGGATTCGCGCTGACCTACACAGTCAACTCGGGGCCGAGAAAGTTTGCGGTTCGATGTTTCCACCGCGCGGTACCGGAAGCCCAGAGTCGGTATGCCGCGATTTCGGCGAAGCTTCGCGGGCTAGCCAGCCCATACTTCGTCAACTTCGATTTTCAGTCGCAAGGCATCCGGGTCCGGGGCAAGCCTTATCCCATCGTGAAAATGGATTGGGTTGAAGGTGATACACTCGGAATCCATCTCGATCGGACTGCTTCGAACGCTCCAGCGGTCGCCAGCTTGCGAAGAGCATTCAGCGATCTTGCCGCCTTTCTTGAGCGAAACGGGATCGCACATGGCGACATTCAGAACGAAAACGTCATAGTGGAGAATGGCGCGCTTCGGCTAATCGATTACGACGGCATGTTTGTTCCAGGGATGCAGGAAGGCCGTGGCACAGAGGTCGGCCACAAGCACTTTCAGCATCCAGGGCGCGAGCCAAAGCATTTTGGCTCCGGGATGGATCGCTTCTCGTTCATCGTTTTGGACGTGAGCCTGGAAGCGCTTCATGCAGATCCCGGTCTCCACCGTCGTTTCCGGGAGGGCGGACAGGCAATCATTTTCAAGGCGAACGATTTCGTTGACCCAGCCTCATCGGAGATATTCCGAGTCCTGAACGGGATGCCTGCGCTTCGCGAGAGCGCGAAGAAGTTCGCCGCCGTGTGTGGGGCATCCGTTTCGCACATTCCAACGCTCTCCGACTTCGTCGTGGGGCGGAATATTCCAATCGCGATAGTGCCGCCTGTTGGCGCGCCTAAACCTGTTCCCCCGCCGACCTACATCGGCGCGTTTGACGTGGTCGACGCAAAGGACTTCTCTGCGGTAATGCGACGCGTGGGCGACAAGATTGAACTTGTCGGCCAGATTGTCTCAGTAAAACACGGTGTCGGAAAGCGTGGACGAGGCCGGGGGCGGCCGTATGTGTTTATCAATTTTGGAATCTGGAACAGGGATAGCGTAAAGGTCACGATTTGGTCGGAAGGGCTCAGCAACATGAGTGCTCGCCCCACGGAGTCATGGACAGGCAAATGGATTAGCGTCACTGGACTTGTAGAGCCGCCCTATGAAGGGAAACACTATGGCAAGCCGTACCGCAACATCGGAATCACCGTCACTGCGGATAGCCAAATCGTTCATATTTCCGAAAACGAAGCCAAGTTCCGTCTCGGGCGCCTTTCGAAAATCTCGCGTGGTAAGCCGGACAGCAAGTCAAGAAACGCTGGAATCCTAGATGGAATTCGCGGCGGTGGTACGCACACAGCAACACCAGTTAGTCGTGGGGCGATGCCGGCTCCGTCGACGGCACCAATATCCCAATCGCCGAAGACAAAGAATGAACAGATCCTGAAAGGGCTGCAGACAGCCGGCGCTCAGACACAGGTAGGCGGGACACGATATTCACCACCTCGGAAATCCGCGCCATCGAGCCCAGGCCTGCTCGCCCGAATTCCCGGCTGGCTGTGGTTTGTTGGAGTCATCTTGCTGCTGATCCTGTTAACGCGCGGGCGCTAAACGGAACCGGTGATCTAGTTCACGGGTGTCTCGGCGAGCTCGTCTGTTCAAGGCGATCGACACGCCGCTCGATGGTATTGAGTCGCTCATCCTGTCGGGCAGTCTGCACTACGACACTTGCAAGCTGCTGCAGTGTTGACTCAATTTTGGCGACGCGCTGGTCGAGATTTTGCAGCTCGACTTTCATACCAAAGAATGCAGCCGTTCCCGCGACAATGAAACTGGCCGCGGTGAGGATGTGGCCATAGTTGATCGTGGGATCGAACAAGGGCTTGGACTGTTTGGATGCGTGTGTGTCGTCGGTCATGGGAAGCCTTGTTCTTGCTTGTCAAACCGGTCCCAACACGCCCCCGAGCGGAAGGCACGGGTACGGCGTGTGTTGTGGTTCTGAGGGGAAGGGCCAACCGCCAAAGCGCTGTGGCAGCGGGATAACAGGCTCACCGCCTGAAAATCCGCGCAACCTTCTCGATCGAGCGCCCGCCGACGTAGGCGGTGATGATGAGGCCGCTCCAGTCAGCGATCATGCCGGTGAGCGGATCGGTGCTGCCGAGCCCGAGCACCTTGTCCCAGACGATCACTTTCCAGAAGTAGATGATCACGGGCGCAGCGAGCAGCGGCCGGATGATGGCCGTGTACCATCGACCCTGTTCGGCGATGATGATGGCGGACGCCCGCTTTCGCGCCTCGATCTCAGCCTCGATTTCCTTGGCGGCGAGATCGGCCGCAATGCGGTCCTGGGTGTGGGCGGCGTCGAGTCTGGCCTTGTAGGCGCTAATCAGGCCGTTGATGACCGGGCCGCCCAGGAAACTTGCCAGCCACGCCCACATCAGTCGGCATCCTTCTTGAGCGTGCGCCGGCGCGCGAGCTCGGTCACGAGCGCAATCGCGATGATGTAGTAGGGCACGTACCTGGGATCGAGCAGGAGCTGGGTGTTCTCCCTGATCCCCGGCAGCTCGAAGAGGTCAGCCGTCGCTTCGAGGGCGGCGAACACGAGCCCGCCGAGCCCGACGATCCGCGCCCAGAGAATCGTGGCCGAGTGCTTGAACCATGCTTTGATACGCTCGCACATGGTCATCCCCCAGTGAAGCTCTTGATCTTGGCCTGGAGCGCGCGAGCCTTCTCGCGCAGCGAGGCGATCTCGGCCTCGACGCCGACGACCCAGGTGCGGATTCTCGGCCAAGTGAAGATCGCGGCGACGTAGCCTCCGATCAGTGCAGCGATGATCCAGAACATGCTCTCCTCCTATGCTGTCAGCGCCTTGATGGCGGCGATGATGTTGCGGTGGATGAGGGGGTCGTCGTCGATGCGGACATGCAGCTGGTTGCGGCGCTCAATCATGGCGCGCGCGTTCCAGTGCGCTTCGCTCTCGCCGTCGGCCGGCTTGACGACGCCGCGGCCAACGGGATCGACCTTCTGATAGGGGTTGTAGATGCGCCTGACGTTCAGCGAGACGCTGAGCGCAAACTGCGCAGCCGGATCGATGGCGGCGAGGTAATCGACCTCGATGTTTCTCTGCGCCAATCGCGTCGCGATCATGATCGCGGCGTTGGCGCCGAACGAGTGGCCATTGAGCGCAATCAGCCGGCCGGACTTGTGGGCGGCGACGCAGGCCTCGGTCAGGTTTACAACGTACTCGAACCCGAAGATGCCGTGATCGTCGGTGGTCGCACTGACGCCCGGGATCTCGTTCAACAGCCCGGTCAGCTTGACCATGCCGTTCGAGGGAAACCGCCCGAGGCCGCGGATATTGAAGGCACGCACCTTTCGCATGGCGCGCGCTCAATTCGCCGGTATCGGCACGAGGCCAGGAGTGGGCGCGTGTTGCCGGCGCTGCTGCCACCAGTGGAAGGCGACCCAGCCGATCCCGGCGATCAGGACAAAGCCGCCGGCCACCGCGAGGACGGTCCAGGGGTCGTGCCCGGAATCGTGCAAGGTCTTCGCTGTGGCGCCGCCGGCGGCGACAGGAGTGGCGGTCGTGACCTTCTGCAGGCCTTTCGGGAGCGGCACGACACCCTTCGCTGGCGCGGCCTCGGTGGGCATGGGATGCGACGCCGGCGCATTGGCGACGACCGTGTGTTCGGCGAGCTTGAGCGAGAACGCCTTGACCTCGGCGACCCGGCGGCCCCAGCCCCTGCCGAACACCGGCCAGGTCTTGAGGCTTTTCAGGAAGCGCAGCCGCTCGTCGTTGATTGCGGTCACCAGCGCCTTCGGATCGCGCCTAGCGACGGCGCGCAGCACCTCGTCGGTCACCGCATGCGTCGTGTCAGGAAGTCCGACGACGCGGCGCAGGACGCGACCCGAGCGACCGATCCCGGAATTCACACCGTAGTCGAAGACGGTGTAGTCGACGCCGGCGGGCAGGTCGTCACAGCGCTGCGCATCCCAGTACTTGGCGCGGTAGATCGCCTTGGCTTCGTCGAGCCTCATGGCGCGCACGTCGTCCGCAGTTGCATTCGGCCTCACGTATTTGCGGTAGTCGTGGATCGTGATGCCGAAGTTGGTCGGGCCGCCTGGATCGGAAGGATGGTTGGTGTAGCCGCCCTCGTGCGCGAGCAGGCGCTTGAGCGCCTCGTCGTAGGTTTCTTTCATGGAGTGCTCCGGAATCGAAACGGCCGCCCCGAGGGGTGGCCGTCGTTGCGGTTGTTGTGTGCGTTTCGCCTCAGGGCACGTAGTGGCCCCAGAAGTGCGATTGGTCGGCCTCGATGTAGCCGTCGTTGGTCGCGAAATGCACGCGCACGTCGATCACGTCGTTCGCGGCAAGCGGCGTCAGGACCGAGAGGTTGTAGGTCGTGACATCATCGACCGGCGCGCCGGACACTGCGCGGCCGCGCCCAAGCTCAGTGCCGTTCTTGTAGAACGCCGCGATCACCTTGGTCGGCACGGTCGCATTGGCTTTGAACCGAAACGAGAAACCGAAGGCGTAAAGGCCTGCGAACGGTGCCGTGAAATTGTTGTTCGCACCGCTGAACGCGTTCTGGTCGTTGGAATCGGCGTTGTTGAACTGGACCTTGGTCCAGGTGTTCGCGGCGATGTAGTTGTCGAAGTTGGTATAGGCGGAGAACTTCGACGCAAGCGGCAGCCTGAGTTGGCCAGTGGCCCGATCGACAGTGAACCCGGTGAAGTAATTCGAGCCATCGGGCGAGACCTTGACGGTGAAGTCGTCGTCGCCGAGGAGGCCGAACAGGGCCCGGGCCGAGTAGTTGGTCTGGAACGTGAGCGCGACATCGTCGCCCGCCGCCGCCTTGTTGAAGGTGAAGCGGACATCGTCGGTCTCGCGGTCGAACAGGAAAGCCGTACCCTTGACGAGCAGGGCGTTGTTGGCATCGGCGGTCGCGCCGCCAAGGCCGACATGGCCGGTGTTGCGGTCGATCGAGATTGCCGTGTAGAAGGCCGATCCATCGGGACTGACCTTGATGACGAAATCGTTGTCGCCGAGGAGTCCGAACAGCGCACGCGTGCTGAACCCCTGCTGGAAGACGAAGCCTGCGTCGTTCCCGGCCGCGCTCTTGTTCAGCGCCACCCGCATGTCGCCGCTGCCGGGCGTCACGTCGTCGTGGCTCAAGAGGACTGCGTCCGACTTGACGGCGAGCCGGTTGGTGTTGTCGGCCGCGGTCAGGATGCCGAGCCTGGCGAGCGTCCCGTTGCCGGCGGCGGCGATCGTCAGGTAGCCGCCGGCGGCAGCGAGGTCGGTCCAGCTCGACCCGGTCCAGACTGTCAGCGCCCCGGTTGCCTCGTCGAAGCAGAGCCAGCCCTTTTTCGGGACGAGCTTGACCCACTGGCCGCTGGTGTAGAGGGCAATGTTGAGGTCCCAGGCGGTCCAGGCGCCGGTTGCGCCGGAGGCGACCTTGTAGCGGTCGCCTTCCGAGGGTGAGGCCGGTGGCGCGGTGTGCGTCGAATCGACCACCGACAGCATGACGATCGCATCGAGGACAACGATCGCCTGGTTGTGGGTGACGTGCTTCTGCGACTGGCTCGCTGCGATCAGCGGCAGCCCGAGATGCGGCGTATCGGTCATGATTTACGGGACGGTCTTGATCGCGCCGGTGCCGTGACCATAGGCGAGGCTGATCTGGTAGACGGCGAACTTTACCTGCGACTGAGTGGTGCCGAAGTCGGCGGCCTGCATGGTCGCGGTGTAGAGGAAGGCCGGCTGATTGACGCGGGCCGTGCGCCTGACCGCGCCGGTGCCGATATCGATGATGTCGAGGTCGTAGAGTTCGACCTCTTCGCCGAGCGGCACGTCGGGCGCTTCCCAATTGTCGCCGTCGATGCGGGTGCGGCGTATCCAGCTCAGCGTCCAGTCGAAGGTGGCCGGGTCGCGGGCGCCGGCGAGATGGACAGGACTGTACGGGCGTAGCCCCACGCCATCGAAGCTGAACGTCACCGCCCGGAAGGTGGGATCATCGATCGCCTTGGTGGAGGGGCCCCATTTCCAGGTCCAGGGATTGTGCCGCTCGGTGACGGCAATGGTGGACTGAACAACGGTTGCATCGAGCATCACGAACGGTGCGCCGGGGCCGACTGGGTCGCGCATGGCATATTCGCTTCCGAGCTGGCCGCGGATGAGCCGCGTGAGCCTGTACTGATCGGGCGCGATGAGCTCGGCGCTGGCGAACTGCAAGATTTCCCATTCCCCGTCGGCGTTCTGGATCGCGCAGGTGTTGCCGCCGGCGAGCACGAAGGCGTCATCGAGCGAGGTGAGCGCCTGGGTGGAAGGTAGCTGGACATACAGGCTGTTCGCCATGTCCCAGGTCCACACCGGACCGGAATAGAAATCGAACAGGGTCCTGCCGATGGTGGCGCGGTTGACGATGAATTGGTCGCGCACGAAGCCGCTCGTTGCCGGCGAGCGGAACACGTCGACTCGCGCCCAGGGCTCGGCATAGGCGGCAAGGCGGGGGACGCCTGCGATCTCGCTCGCGGTCAGCACCGGCAGGTCCATAATGTGCAGGACGGCCGGTCCGGGCTCGGCCTCGGGCCGCGGCTGGCGCAAGCGCGAAGGTGCATCGGGCGCGCCATAGGTCGCCTCGTCGGTGCGAACGAGCCTAGCCGGCCTGTTCCGCTCATAGCCCAGCTGCTCGATGCGCATCTCGAAACTGCGGCCGTTGAGATCGAGCGTCACGACATCGGTCGGCTCCAGGGCATAGGCCGAGGGCGGCAGGGTCAGGTCTGCGCGCTCGCGCATGACCCAGGTGTCGACGAGAAGCGCATCGGCAATGCCCTGCGCCTCGGAATAGTCGAGCGCGAGCGCCGGCGTGAGTTCGATGGTGCGGCGGCTCGATCCCCGGAGCCTGCGCGAATAGACATCGGCCGATTGGTAGTCGTTGTCCGGATCGAGGAAGCGCAGGTGCGCGGTCTCCGGCAGGTCCGTCTCCTGCGCGCGGGTGAGCGTATAGAAGCGCTTGTCCTCGTTTCCGCTGTCGACGAGATCGTCCATGGTGACGCTTGCGACCGGCGAGCCGCCGCGCTGGACGAAGCGGATCGAGCGGCCGGACTCAACCGCGTCGAAGAAATAAACCTGCATCAAGGGGCTGAGCGCATTACGCGGGCTCATGATGCTGTCGATCGTGTAGCCGCGCACGATGCCATTGACGCCGGAGGTATCGATCGAAACGCCAAGGCCTGAGCATATCTCCTGCACGGTATCGGCGAGCGTCACGAGGCCGAGCCGGCCGGAGAGCCAGTGGCCGCGCCGCCAGTTGGCGGCATCCCGCCAGATGAGCGAGGAGTTCGGATACCGCGGATAGGGTCTTGCATCCCACGTCCAGGCGAACAGCGAAGCCGGATCGATCATTGGGCCGCCGTAGACCGACGAGGTCGGGTTGTGGCCGGCCGCGGGATTCCAATAGGTGATGTGGGCTTCGAGGAAGGCGCGCTGGATCAGGTCGTCGCGGCGCCCGGTCGACACGTAGGGCAGGACGCTTTCAGAGGATTTCGGGTCATAGAAGACGTTGGGCTGGTTGCTGCCCTTGTCGATCGCGGGACAGCCGAATTCGGTGAACCAGATCGGCTTAGACTGCGGCACCCAGGCCGTGGGCGATGCGCTTTCGACTCCGCCCGGCCGGTCGTAGTGCTGGTTTGCCCACCAGCCGTAAAAATCCTTGAAGCGGAAAACCCATGGCTTGCCGTAGGCGCCGTCCGTGACCGGCGTCCGCGTCTGGGTTTTGCGGTCCTCGCCCGAGGCGTAGAACCAGTCGAAGAGTTCGCCGCCCTCGATGTTCCCTTGCAGGTAGGACTGGGCGTAGATCGATGGCACGCCGGCTTGCGCGTCAAGATGCAGCCGGCCCGAGCGCCAGTCGGAGAGCGGCATGTAATTGTCGACGCCGACGAAATCGATGTTCGCGCTGGCCCACAGCGGGTCGAGGTGAAAGTAGACGTCGTTCGAGCCGTCGTCGGGCCGGAAGTTGGCGTACTCGCTCCAGTCCGCAGCGTAGCCGACCTTGCAGCTCGAGCCCACGATGGTCCTCACGTCGGCGGCGAGCGCGACCATGTGCGAGACAGCGGGAAAGGTCGAGGCGCCCGATCGCACGCGGTTGAGCGCCACCATCTCGGAGCCGATCAGGAACGCGTCAACCCCGCCCGCCGCGACGGCGAGCTTGGCATAGTGCAGGATGAAACGCCGATAGGACCATTCGTTCGGGCCGCTGTAGGGGATCGTGTCGCCGTTCCACGCCCCGAAATCGGATGGCGCGGCGGCACCGAAGAATGCGTCGATTTGGCTCGCCGCCGCCGCGGTCTTGTCGACCGTGCCGGCATAGCCGGGCGCCGGCGAGCAGGTGATGCGGCCCCGCCAGGGAAAGACCGGTTGCCCGCTGGCTGCGGCATTGTCGCTGTACGGGTTCGTCAGACCGTTGCCCGCCGGGATGTCCATCATGACGAACGGGTAGAGCACGACGCGGAAACCGCGTGCCTTGAGCTCGGTGATGGCCTGCACCACCGAGCGATCGGCGGGCGCGCCGCCGAGCAGGGCGCCGAAGCTGTCGGAGGAGACGACATCGGCGCTGCCGCGACCGATGCCGGACACCTGCCAGCTCCAGGGCGTCGTGACTTTGCTCGCGCCGAACTCGACCTTGGGCTTGATCTCGCAGTTGCTGCAGCGCAGGTCCGTGCCGTGCCAGGCGACGACGAGCGAGACGGCATTGACGTTCGGGGCGCTCGCCTGCAGCTGGTCGAGCGCCACCAGGAAATCCGACTTGCCGTGGCTGCCGTGCCGGTTCTCGGCAACGGAGTGGCCGAGGCCGTCGGAGCGGTAGACCGTGTCGGTCGCGTAGACGAATTCCCCGAGGCCCGGGATGATTGTTACGGCCGTGAGCACATCTTCGAGCCGCACGCCGGTTGCGCTCGGGCGGCGGATCACCTCGACCGTGATCTGCGGGATGCGGTTGCCGAACTTTTCGAGGGGCATCTCCTCGAACACGAGGTAGGCGAGCCCGCGGAAACCGGGGACGCGGCCCGCGCCCTCGACCGCCGCGATCTTGGGATCAGGCCCTTGCGTCTCGTCGCCCTTGTAGAGCCGAAAGGTATATTGCGACATGTCGAGCGGCTTGCCGTCCGCCCACACGCCGCCAATGCCGACGATCGGGCCCTCGCACAAGCCCAGCGCGAACGACACGAAATAGCTGTAGGTCGTGGTGGTCGTGGTGACGGTCGAAGACGCCCCGCCACCGCCGCCGCCCTTGCCGCCTCCGCCGCCGGACGTCTGCGTCTGGGTCGAGACCGTCACCACCTCGCGGAAGTTGGTCGCCCAGATCATCTGCGGGCTCACCCGCATGCGGCCGATGACGCGCAGGACGGGCGCGCCTTCGCTCGACGAGGTAACGAAGAGATCGGTGAGCCGCGGTCCCTCCTGGGTGTTGTTGATATTGACCGGGGGCGGAGCGAACAGCTTGCGATCGATGAAGCTTCCGGCGAACGAGCCCACGAGCGCGCCGATCGGGCCGCCGACGGCATAGCCGGCAACCGTCAGAACGAGCGAAGCCATAGCTACTCTACGATCCCCGGAAAGCGGAACGCGTAGGCGATGCGCCGGCGCCAGGCCGCTGGCAGCGCGTCCTCGGCGACCGCATGGCGCTCATAAGCGTGGATGATCGAGTCCGGTCCCGACGTGATCGCGGCGTGTTTGGCTGGCCCGCGGTCGCGCACGCGGATGAGGATCACGTCGCCTGCATCGAGCGGCGCGCCGTCACGGAAAGGCGCCGCGTCGATGTCGACCAGATGCCGGCGGGCGGCATCGCGCAGCGTCTCCTGCCCGGTCTCCTCGGCCCAGTTGGGCGAATAGGGCGTGATCGGCTCCTTCTCGAGACCATAGAAGGCGCGGTAGATACCGCGGATCAGCCCGAGGCAATCGCAGCCCGCGCCCTTGAGCGAGGCCTGGTGCCGGTAGGGTGTGCCGATCCACGAGCGCGCTTCCGCGACGATCGCGGCGCGGCTGACGTTAGCCGCCCAATCGGGACTTGCCGTCATTGCGATCGCCCGTATTGGGATAGGACACGACCGCGTCATTGCCCGGAATGAAGGGGAAGCCGCGGAAATTCGCGACGTTGCCGAACTTCGCGATGCAAGTGTCGAGGCTCTTGTCGCAGCCGGCCCTGACGGTGAACTGCTCTCCCGCGACGATGTCGAAGGCCATCGACTCCCATAGTTCGAACGACACCTCGGTGCCGGTGTTGACGTGGGTCTTGACCTCGATTGCGGCGCCCTGGTTTGCTCCGCTCGTCCACACGAGTTTCCCGCCGGTGAACCAGCCATCGCTAAAGCCGTCGAGCCCGCTCGCCGAGAAGACGTGGCCCGAGCTCACGCCATCGACAGTCCCGTTGCCCTTGTAAGTCGGCGAGTCGAGGTTGACCGTGCATCGGCCATCGCCGAGGTCGGCGTCGCACGCGCGCTGATAAATGCGACCTCGTTCCTGGTTGAGCGCGTGGGAGAGCCCGCGCATCTCGGCGGTGAAGGCATTGAGCCCCCGGGAAATCTCGCCGACCGAGCCGGCAAAGACGATGTCGCGGTCGGTCACATCGGTCCAGTCGACGAGATAGAGCGTGAGCGCGGCGTTGTTGTAGAGGCCCGCCGCAAGGTCCGCCTCGTTGAGGTGATCGCTC
This sequence comes from Chelatococcus sambhunathii, assembly GCF_001418005.1. Taxonomy (GTDB): domain Bacteria; phylum Pseudomonadota; class Alphaproteobacteria; order Rhizobiales; family Beijerinckiaceae; genus Chelatococcus_A; species Chelatococcus_A sambhunathii. The sequence goes on from NZ_LIOL01000014.1 coordinate 29,575, forward strand.
TGCAGCGCGCCCGCGATATCCATGGTGTCGACATTGAGCGAGAGCGTCTGCGTCACGGCCGAGGCGGTCATGCCGGCGAGCGCCTCGTAGGTCACGCCATCGAATGAAAGGTTCTCGTCATGGTCGGTGAAGCCGAGCTTGACGCCGTCGGTCCGCTCCAGGAGCCAGCAATGGCAGAACGTGGTGAGCCCGCTCGCGAGCTTCTCCTGCATGGAGGCGGTCAAGTCGCGCATCGCTCACTCCCGGACCTCGATCAGGTCGATCTGGGAGACGACCTGCTGGTCGAAGGCTTGCGCCTGCACCGGCAGGTGGTCGGTATCGAACCGCACCGGCACGTCGAACTCGAAGCTGGCGGTGGGAGCCGAGGAGGGCGGAGAGGAAAACGTCACCCGCCCGGTCAGGTGGTCGATGCCGGACGGGGTGGTCGGCACCCCGCCGATCTTGACCGCGACCGTGCCGGCCACGGGCTTGGTGATGGTGCGGACATGCTCGAACCCGCCGATCGCGTAGCGCTTGACGAGTTGCCAGACCGTCGGCGTCACCTCGACCATCAATTGATCGGTCGCGGCATAGTCGTTCCAGTCCTTGAAGCGGAACGAATAGGCGCGACCTTTCACGACATGGAAGAAGGCAATCACGTCGAGCATTTGCTCACGGGTGCGGATGCCCGTGGAGATGTTCCACTTGCCCCGCGCGTTCGCCCACAGGATGTTGCGCTCCTCCCGGCCAGAGGCGAGCGCCACGACGCCGGTCGAGAACGACGGTCCGCCGGTTGCTCCGCGCGCGACGAAGGGCGGAAACGAAATGTCGAGGAACGGCTGGGACACGGCGTGGGAGCTGGCGACGAAGGCTTTCAGGCTGACTGCGCGCGACGACCATGGTACCGTCGGCGGAGCTCGATCGGTTTTCCCATCGTCGCGAGGTGAAAATCAGACCAATGTTCGGATGGGCGCAGCGCCGGCGCGAATTCCTTAAGCGAGTCGTGCAGAGGGCCGACGAGCTGATAGCCCGGCACGGCGAGAGCGCCTATGACGTCGCGCGCGATCATCGCATTCGCACGCTTCGCGCGGGCGAACGTGGCGAGCATAAATTCTGGTGCGCGGTCGCGCGGACGATCGCCGATCGCATTGGGCGAGTGGTTGGCCTCGATACCGCGACCCGCTATCTCGAAGCTTCTCCAACGCCATCGGAAACAGAGACCGACTTGGATGGAACGGAAGCCGCTGAAGCGGTTCGTTCGCCTCCTGGCCGAATTCCAGCTGAGCGAAGTCCGTTGCGGCTCGTTGTCTCGAACGATTGAGCCAATTCACAGTCCCCGCGTGCCCATGCGCACGGCGCGCGCGAGGTCGGCCGCGATCTGTGTGCGGCTCGCCTGGAACGCGGCCGGGTTCGGCGTCTGGATCACCACGTTGACAATCGGCTGGGTGTTAGACGCATGCTCTGCATAGCGGCGCGTCTCTTCGCGCGAGAGCACGCGCTCGCCGCGCTGCAGGATGGCCGGGACCTCGTCGGGCTTCAGAAACGCGCCTTCATGAAAGCGCGGCGCCGTTCGGAACAGGTCGCGGGGAACGAAGCGGGTTGGTGCCGGATCTCCCGCGATTGCGCCCGCGTGATAGATCGGCGAGCCGAACAGGCGCGCCGCCGCGGTGGCCGGGGAGAGGCCTGCGCCGCCGCCGAAAAACCCGCCGAACAGGTTGCCGAGAAGCCCGCCGACGTTGCCGAGCGTCGGCAGGTTGGTGCCAAACAGCATGTTCTTGAACGGGTTCAGCACCGCAAGCTTGAGGATTTCCTTTTCGATATCGGCGATCGCGGCGCGCCCCGCATCCGCCCATGACTTCCAGTCGAGCTTGCCCTCGGCAATCAGATTGGCGAAGTGGTTGAAGGTTGTGTCAGTGATCCCCTGAAGCACCTGCATGGCACCTTGCGAGCGCGCCAGCTCCTGGTTCAGTCGCTCGATGGTGGCGGCGTTGGCGAGGATCGCCTGGCCTTCGGCACTGGCAAGGTCGATGCCCTTCTGCCGCAGCTGCTGCTCGGCCTGCAGCTGCGCGATGATGATCGCGCGCTGCGATTCGCTCGTGCCGGCAAGCTCGATCTGCTTTTGCAGAAGCTCGACCTGGTTTCGCTGGCCTTCGAGCGTCTGCAGGGCCGCGGCGCGCGTCTGCTCGCCGTGGAGCCCCGCGTAAGCGCCGCGCAGGTGATCGATGATGCGCGAGAGCGTCGTCTTCGCCTCGCCCTCGGCGAGCGACTGCGCAATGATTAGCGGCCGCAGCGCCTGCTCGACCTGCATCTGCCGCTGCGCCTGCTCGCTCGTGTGGCGGCCGGCAAGGACCGCGTCGTTGAGCCGGCGCTGCGCATCGGCTTCGGCGGTCAGATCGCTGACCGACTTGGCCGACTGCGCCGCAGTTTCCGCGATCTGCTCGCGCAGGAGTTCGCGCGCGCGGGCCTCAACGTCGACGCCGTTCTGCACGGCCTCGGTCAGAGCCTTGCGGCGCACCTCGGCCTGCTGGGCTGCCGCTGCGCCCTTGAGCCAAGCCTCGGCAAGACCGAGCGTCGCCCGCGTGTTGACCTCGACCACGCGCGACTGGTCGATCAGCGCCTGGGTCGCTTCGGCGCGGGCTCGGGTAGCCGCCCGCTCGATGTCGGCTTCGGCGATGGCGACGGGGATGGCCTGTCCGGCAAGTTCAAGCCGCCGCCGCTCTTCGGCAATCGCTGCCTTCTGCGCCGGAGTCTTGGCCTCGAGCGCCTTAAGTTCGAGTTCGTCGAGGCGACGGGCTTTCTCGGCCGGATCGAGCCAGGTGCGCAGCGCGCGGGTGATCGCGTCATAGGCCGCTTCGACCTGGCGCAAGTCGGCGACCTTTTGGCGGACCAGCGGGTCATCAAGGGCAGAACGAAGCTGCGCCTGCCGCGCGCGCAGCGCCTGCAACTCCTCAAAGCCCGGCGTGAGCTCGCGCGCAACGGTGCCGGCGCGGATTGAGAGCTCGTTCGCCCTCGCGTCCCGGGCGCGCGCTTCGATGGCGTTGAGCTTCGCCTCGATCTTGGCGATTTCGGCGTCAACGTCCGCGAGCAGCCGCGTGTTGACGTTGCGGGCCTGGGCCGCGAAGCGGGTCGGTGGGTTCTCGATCAGCGCTTGAAGCCGTGCACGCTCCTGCTGCAGTTCCTTGAGGCGTTCCTCGATCGGCGCGCCATCGATGGCGCGCGAGATCGCCCGGCCGATGGCGTCATAGGCGTTCGATGCCATGCGCCCGACGAAGTCCCACGCCCGCCCGAGCGCTGTCGTCGCGTCCGCCGCATTGACGAGACTGCCCTTCAGCGCATCGAGGAGGAGGCGCTGGGCACCGGTGCGGTCGTTGTGGTCGGCAAGCGTGCGAACGTATGCCCTAGTCCGGTCGTCGAGGAAATTGAGCTTGTCGTTGAGCGCATCGGCGCCGCGGATCGGGTCGGCAAAGGCCGAGGCTAATTCCTTTGTGGCCGCCTTGGCATCGGTTCCTGTCGTCGCGGCGTAATTCTTGACGACCTTGATCAGACCTTCGAAGTTCGCGACGGCGATCTTGCCGGTTGCGAGGAACGCCGCTGCCATCTCGCGGGCGGCGGCAACCGAGACATTTCCGGCGGAGGCCGACCGCTCGGCGATGTGCTCGATCTGGCCGACGGTTGCGCCGGCGGCACGGCCGGTGCCGGCGAGCGCAACCTCGAGCTCCTTCTGCGACTCGATGTAGCGATAATAGGAGTAGCCGACGGCAGCACCGATGGCGGCGATGCCGCCGACCACCGCGGTCGTCGGCGAGATCAGGCTGGTGAGGCCCTGCCAGACGCCGCGCAGGATGCCGGTGACTCCCGTGCCGGGACCGAAGATCTGGGCGATCTGCGAGCCCTGCTGCATCAGCACCATCAGCGGACGCTGGCCGCTCGCGAGCGAGACGACCACGTCGTTGAGCTGATAGCTGAGATTGACGAGCTGGCTCGAGGTCAGCTTGCCGGTAGCACCGACTGCGCCGAGGGCGCGCGCCGTGGCGTTGAATCGGCTCTGCGCGAGCGCGTGGGCGGCGGCCTGCTCTTCGGCGGTAATCGCGCCCGCCTTGAACAGGGCATTCGCCTCGGCGATCTCAGCATTGAGCTTGGTCTGCGCAGCGCCAAGAGGATCGATCTGCGCGCGCAGTGCCGCGGTGCGCGCGGCAAGGTCTTCCGCGGTCCGTGCAGCCTCTTCGAACACGGCGGCGGAGTCGCGGGCGGACTTCGAGGGCCCGATGCCAATGCCCAAGACGTGGTTGAAGCTGCGCTGCGCCTGGTCGGCGGCGGCGGCCTGCCTCGCAGCCTGCGCCAGGCGCTGAAGCCTTTGCGTCTCCCGATCGGCGGCGGCACCCGCCGCGTCCATGGAGGTGGCAACGCCACGGAAGGCGTCCTGTCCCGCTTTGCCGACCTCGTCGAAGGCGCGCTTGACCTCCGCCTTGCCCTCGACCCCAAGTCGGATCGAGACCTGTGTGGTGCTCATTTATGGGTCTCGGGCGTAGCCGCGAACGATGATCGGCTCGATCTCGGGCAAGAGGTCGACGAGAAGCGTATTGAGCGCTCCCATGGCGTCGGCAAGCAGCAACACGGCGCTGAAATCGAGCGCGTAGACGCCACCCATCACCGCGCGGACCTGGCCGGCCGCGCGCTTGAGCACGCCCCAGGCGGCGATCCCTTCCGCCGTTGTGGGCGCGTGTTCGACGTACGGGCAGCCGGCACAGGTCTCAGGGCACGCCGCACAATAAGCCTCGCCCCCGCCGAAGTGCCATTCGGCGAGGGCGATCAGGCGTTTTTTTCGGCGTCCTGGATCAGCGCGGGACCGACATAGAGCCGATCGATCGCATCGAACATGGGCCAGAGCTCGAGCGCGGCATCGATGTTCTCAGGCGTGGGATCCACGGGCCTGCCCTCGGCATCGCCCACGCCCGTCCAAGCGGCAATGCCCGAATGGGCAAGCGCGCGCGTGAAGGCCACACCGGCCTTTATCGCGGCATCCTCGCCGCCCGCGCTCAGCACCCCGGCGGCCTTGCTGCGGGCCACAAGGATCGCTGCGACGGTCAGTGGACGGAATTTGATTCGCACGCCGGGGAGGACTTCGAGCCAGAACGGCTCGCGGTCCAAGGCAAGCTTGAACATGGGGGCCTCTTGGGATGAGCGGGACGGGCCGCGCGCAAGCGGCTCGGATCTGGTCTTGGCCATGCTGGTTCTCAGGAGATCAGTAGGCTGACACGTCGTTGACGAGGGCGGCCGTCAGCGTCTTCTGCAGGCTCGGGTCCTTGGCCGACTGGAACGCAAAGGTGGCCTGAACGCCGCCCGGTCCGGTGATGGGCAGTTTCGGGCGCGGCAGGTAGACTTCGTGCAGGGTGAACAGGAGCGACTTGTCGGCGCCGATCGTCCAGCCGAAGGAAAGCTCGCAGGCGGTGCCGTTCACCGCCTGGTCGAGCAGCACGGTGTCGGCAAAGCGCACAGCCACGTTGCCGGTCACGCTGACCATGGCCGGGTCCGCGTCCTCGATCCGGCCATCAGGCCGGATCACTTCGACCTTGTCGAGATTGTTCGAGTACATGAGCTCGGCCGAGACGATCTGCCCGAGGGCCGTGCCGTTGCGCTTGATCTCGCCCATGAACTGCGAAAAGCGCTCGATCGCCGCCTCGCTGGGCGAAGCAGCGCCCGACGTTGTGGTCCGCGTTTCGCCTTGCGCGACCAGGCTCATGGTGGCGTTGAGGAGTCCCGATCGCTGCAGCTGGATGCGCATCGAGTTGGCGCGCACGCCGAAGTTCATGCCATAGCTCGGGACCTCCGGCATGCCGACCTCGATCGACATCGACGGCAGCGTGAGCGCGCCCGAGACGAACGTGTGGGTGAAGACGCCGGCGTTGTCGACCGATGTCGGTATGCCGAGCAGGAGCTTCAGCCAATAGCCGAAGTTGCGGAGATCGACCGGGACGACAACGTCGCCCTCGTTGTTCACGACGTCCCGGCTCGGCGGCAGCGGCTCCCGGCCAAGCCCAAGGAGATCGCTGGCGATCAGGTTCTGCTCGTCGCCGAGCGCCGAGGAGACGAAGGGGAGTTTCTTGTAACCGGCCACCGGCGGCGTGCCGTAGGTCGTCTCGAATGCGGCCGCCATGACGGCATTGGCGCCGCGCGCGCGTGCCATGGGACTCTCCTGGATTGTTGATGTTCAGTTCAGCGGATCGGTCGTGGCATAGACCGCAACGATCGCGGCGTCGGCCCAGCGACCGGGGCGGGCGCCCGCGGTCTCGACATCGTCGGTCGCCGCCGCCTCTGTCTCGATGAAATCGCAGAGGCCGCCCAGTGTGCGATCGCCAGTAACAGCAGCGCCGATCGCGCCGAGCATTTCGTCGAGCACCTGCTCGCGGGTCTTGCTCGAGGTGTCGTAGGCCGCAACCTCGATCGGGATCCGGTGCGTGTAGATGTAGGTGAGCGGCGACAGCATGACCTCTGGCTCGCCCGCGTCGCCGTCGCGCACGATGATGAGACCGCCGGGCGGGATGCGGTCCGCCTTGGCGAGGTTGCGCTTGACGTCCGCATCCGGCAGCGCGGCCGCAACGAGAGCCTTGACCGCATCAAGGACCTGTTCGCGCTTGCTCGTCACCGCAGGCTCGCCACCAGCACCGAAATGATGAACACGAACGCCAAGAGCGTCATCAGGACCGCGGCGGGTTGGTGCTTCACAGTCATCTCCAATGACTCGCAATGGCGCCTGGCACGCGATCGGCCCAGCGTTGTGCAATCGAGGCGATGTCGAGCCGCTTGCGCAATGTGACCTGCGGGACCAGGACGAAGACCACGACGGTCGAGCGCCCCCTCAGCCGGGTGAACTGAGCGCCTGTTCGGGTACGGCCAATGTTCTGCCTGGCGAGACCCTTTCTGCTCAGCCGCGCGTTGTCGGCGACGAGCAGCGAAGGCTGGCCGCGCCGGTATACGAAGCGCAGCCGCATGCCGGTGCGCCGCTCCCAGCCGCCCGGCGTGATGCGCTGCATGGCGCCGGTGGCGCTGATACCCTTGACGCCAGCAGCCGGCGTTGGAATGGCGAGCCAGAAGCCGCGGTGCGACCGGATCGTCACGCCGCGGTCGAAGGCATCGACGATGTTCGGCGCTTTCGACCAGACGAAGGACGCCGCTTCCAGGCTGGCGCCGCCCTCGGGATAGGTCCTGCCGCGCCAGGTATTGGCGAGGCGCTGCCCGAGACCAGAATCGACGACGTCGGCGCGCAGATCAGACTTGAGGCCGTCGGTCACCTCGCGCATGGCTCGGGTGACGGAACGCGCCGCATCGCCTTCAATGTCGCTTAGACCCTTGATGAGGTCGTCAGTCTTCAGCGTGAAGCGCATGGTTCATGGCGGCGGCGCTGCCTCGCATGTCCACACGAGCCGCAGGCTGTCGAGGGTGGGCGTCGCGATGATCTGGAAGGTCTCGCTGGTCCCCGGGCCTGGCCCGGGGATCTCGACCGTGTCACCACTTACCGGCGCCGTTACGTCGGAGCGGCGCACGTCGATCAGCAGTGTCGAGAGGATGGCTCGACTGTCGCCAAAACCGACGACCTCGTCCGGCCGGCGCGTGATGACGCGGACGAGAATTCCAGGATCAACACCGCCCACGCGCCAGATGGCGTCGCGGGCGATGTTCGGATCGGCGAACAGCGCATCGGTTGCGGCGGCGAAGGCGTCCATCGTCAGCCCTCCTACGCCAAGGCTTCGGAGGGTTAATTGCTGGTGATGATCTTGACCGCAAGTCGCGGCCGCTTGTTCACGGGCAGCGGCGAGGCCTCGGTCTTCACGTCGATGGCGCTGCCGTCGGGCCGGGCTATTTGGCGGGCATAGATCGGCAAGCCAACCGTGTTGACGGTCTCGATCAGGTTTGCAGGCGCCCCGTAGGTTACGAACGTGTCCATCGTGCCGAGCGGGAAGGCGATGCCTTCATTCGCCGGGATCAGCGTCTCGGTCGCGCCGGTCGAGAGTGTGACCGTGGCGTTGTATTCCTCGAACACGATGCCGGCGAAGGGGAAGCGCCGTCGCGTGTCCTCGCGCAGCGGCTGCGCGCCGGTCGAGGAAAAGTACTTGTAGGCTTCCTCGACCTTGGCGTGGCCGATCAGCTTGTCGAAGAAGCCGGGGCTGACCAGGGCCAGTACCCCGGTCATGGTCTCGCCCTTGAGTTCGGTCTCGATGTCGCGCAGCACCTCGCGGCACTTGGCCTGCACATTCGTGCCGGCCGTGCCGAGCACGAAGTCGACCGACTGCTGGGCGAGGCTGAACTCGGCGAAGTAATCGTAGAGTTGAATGCCGGCCCCATCCTTGACCACACCGCGCAGCGCATTGACCTCCATGTACTCACGGGTCTGGGCGTGCTTTGCCCGCATGCGGGTGAGCTTGCGCTCCATGACGGTCGCGAGCGGGTCGGCGGCATCCGCGACGCCAAAGCCGCGCACGCCCTGGATGTCCTGAGGCGTGATCACGTCGTCGTGGGGAATCCACGGCACCGTGAACGAGCGCATGGAGCGACTGTCGCGGTTAGCCACGGTGGCCGGCCCGCCGAGCGGCACCGTCGGCAAGAGGTTCAGCACGCCCTCGGCTTGCTCGATGACGACGCTGCGCTGGGTGATGCCCTCGAAGCGGAACAGGCCGAGCTGGCCGAGACGGGTGTAGATGTTGGGCAGGATGTTGATGGCTTGCGTCATCTCGGCGAGCGTGTAGCCGCCCGCGTCGAAGGGATTGATCATCGGGGCCATAGAGTCGGGTCTCCTCAGAAAGGGACCGGGCCCCGATGGATTCCATCGAGGCCCGGTCAGGCAGGGAGGTTGGGGAAGAGATCAGGCGGTGTCGCGCGGCACGATGCTGGCCGTGGCGAGCTGCGTGTGCTTCGCGTCCTTCTCGGCCGCCTGGTCGACGGATGGATCGAACACGAGCGCGGCCTTGGACACGATCGCGGGACCTCGCGCGATGACGAGGCCCGGCTTGTCGGCGGCGGTGGCGTCGACCGCCTCGATCAGAACCGCGACTGCGGTTTCGGCGCCTTCGTCGCCCACGACCTGTGCCGCGGGAGAAAGCCGGTACTTGCCGGAGGCCGTGATCCTGCCGAGCACGGCGCCGAGCGCGTAGTTCGTGCCGGCTTTGAGCGTCACGGTCTCCCGTGTGTAGTTGCCGTTGAGCTCGTACTTGAGCAGGTCGCCGAGCGTCGGCGCCATCGTCAATGTGGACATGTGTTGTGCTCCTTACGTGTTCAGGCACGAGTCGCCGCGGCCCGCTCACGTGCACGCCGCACGATCGGGCTGTCGCCAGCAGCGGGAGTGGACGGTGCTGCGGCAATGACGCTCGTTGCCTCGGCACGCGCAGCGAGCGTGTCGAGCACCGAGCGACGCAACGCATCGGGCGTAATGCCCTTTTTCAGCGCGTCGGCGGCGTCGACCGCAACATCAAGGCGAGCTGCTTGTGCCGCAATCGCGGCAACCTCGGCGAACTCCGCGCGCAATCGCTCGGCCGCGCCCGCTTCGGGCGTGGTTGATGCAGGCGCTGCCGGCGGCGCGGGATCCGGCGCAGCCTGTGTTACGGCCGGCGGAGCGTCGGCCGCTTGCTGCGGTTCGCTCGGCTGATCTTGGATCTGTTCGGTTTCGTTCGTCGCCATGGACAGGCTCCTCTTGAGTGTCGGGTTAATAAAAGCGCGCGTTGATGCGCTCCGATCGAGCTCAGCGGCCATTTCGGCGATGGCGAGGTCGAGCGTACCGAGACGATCGGCGAGACCTGCGCGGATCGCGAGCTCGCCGCGATAGATCGCGGCGTTGGTGCCCCGCACCGCCTCGGTCGTCAGGCCGCGATTGGCGGCAACCAGACCGCAGAATTCGGAGTAGAGGCGATCAACGTCCGCCTGAATCGTTGACCGGGCACGCTCCGAGAGCGGCTCATGTGCATTCGCGTCAACCTTGCGGTCGCCCGCGAAAATGAAGGTCCAGGCGAGCCCCGCTTTGACATCGGCCTGGCTTTCATCGACATGCGCGGCAACCACGCCAATCGAACCGACCTCGCCCGTGCGGGTGACATAGACCCGATCGGCCGTACTCGCGATGGCATAGGCTGCCGACAGCGCGCTTTCGTTCGCAACCGCCCACAACGGCTTATCGCCGGCCGTCCTGATCGCGCTGATCCGGTCGGCAAGATCGAACAGGCCGCCAACCTCCCCGCCCGAGGAGTCCACGTCGAGGATCACACCGCGGACGGTTGGGTCCGACATCGCGCCGGCAATGGCGTCGCCAATGTCGCCATAAGACATGAGCCCGCTCGCGGCATCGAGATAGCCGGAGCGGGTCACCAGCGTGCCGATCACGGAAACGACTGCAATGCGCTCGACCGTGATCGAGGTGAGGGGCGCCGGATCGGACGTCTGGTCGATCGGTTCGATCGTCTCACCGCTAAGGCGTGGCGCCAAGACGCCGAGGATCGCCTCGAGCTTGGGGCGCGCGATCATGAGCGGCGTCCCAAACACGCGAGATGCCACGTGTGGCAGGTTGAGCATGCGTACGTTATCCTTCGCGGGGCCCTTGACGAATCGAGTAGGCGGTCCGATATTCTGGCTAGAAAATCTAGCTAGGAGAGATGGGATGGCTCACCGCACGTGGTCGGTGCAGGACGCCAAGAACAGGTTCAGTGAGGTGGTCGAGGCTGCCCGCCGCAAGCCGCAGACCGTGACCAAGCACGGCAAACCGGCCGTCGTCGTCGTTGCCGCCGACGAATACGAGCGTCTGCGCAAGCTGGAGCAGCTGAAGGCCCCAAGCTTTGCCGAGCTGTTGCTCGCGATGCCTCAAGGCGACGTTGAGTTTGATCGTCTCAAGGCGATGCCGCGCGCCGTCGAATTCTGATGTACCTGATCGACACCGACGTTCTCTCGGCGCTGGCCAAGCGGCGGCGTGATGCCAACGTGGAAAATTGGATCAGTCGCCAACGGAGCAGCGACCTGTTCCTCAGCGTCATCGGCATCGGCGAGATCGAGCGCGGGATCGCCTTGCAGCGCGGCAAGGACCCAAATTTTGCCGCGATGCTTGCCCGCTGGCTGGACCAGGTCCTGACCGTTTACGGCGACCGCGTTCTGCCTTTCGATCTTGCTTCCGCGCGGCGCTGGGGACAGCTGAGCGCAGCGCTCGGCCATCATGGCGCCGACCTTCAAATCGCGGCCATCGCGCTCGAACACGGCCTCACGGTGGTCACACGCAACGTATCGGATTTCGAACCGACGGGCGTATCGGTGCTCGATCCATTCAGTTCGTCACCGCGTCGGAGGCCGTAGACAAGTTTACCGCCGGCAGGTTGACGGAGGTCGCAAAGCTCAAACCCAGCGACTTCTCGCGCGCCCGGTCGGCCGAGATCTCGGCATCCACCTGCTCGGCGTCATAGCCGCGCTCGGCGAGTGCCTGCGTGCGGCTCTTGAGGCCCGCCTCGATCTGCTCGATCTCGGCGCGCGCATCCTTCAAGGGATCGACCCAATCCCACTTCGGCGGCAACCAGCCGCAGGCAAGATACTCGCGCCGGCGCTGGTTATAGTCTGGAAGGTCGATCGCCCCCGCAAGCACCGCGGTGTCCATCCAGCGCGCCCACACCCGGCGGCAGAGCTGCCAGACGATCACGGCATGCTGGTAGGCTTCGATGCGGCGACGGAATTCAAGGAGCGCAAGGCGCGAGTTCGAATAGTTCGCCTTGAGCATATCATTCGAGAGATACGCATAGGGCACGCCGAGCGCCGCCGACACTTGCAGCAGCGTGCGGTACTGAAATGGTTCGTAGGTCTGACCCGATTCCGCGGGTGAGGAGGTTTGAACTTCCTCGCCCGGTTCCAGCATGGTGATCTGGCCCGGCTGCAGGTCGATCGTACGCTCGTCATTCTCGTCGCGTCCTTCCGCGGCGTCGAGCGGCTCGGTCGGCGCTGGCGTCGTGATGAAAAGCGCGTGCATTGCCGCGACCTTCTTGCGGTCGAGCTCGGCGTCGTCGTACTGGTCGAGGAGGAACAGCTTCACGATCCCGGCGGCGAAGCGCGAAATGCCCCGCATTTGCCCGGCATCGACCGGGTCGACGATGTGCACGATCTCGGAGGCCGGAATACGCACCGTCTCGCCCGCGAGCCGGGGGTCGGTCAAGTCGCCCGGGTGCCGGCGCAGAAAGTGGTAGGCCACGCGTCGGCCGATTGCGTCGAACTCGATGCCCTGCCGGATCACGTTGCCGTTCTGCGCAACCTCGTTGCGATTGATCGGCAGCATCTCGGAGGGGAGCATCTGCAGCTGCAGCGGCATCGTGAGCCCGTCCTGCGGCCGGCGCGGCCGGAACCGAAAGAACACTTCGCCTGCGATGAACACCTCACGTGCCGCGCGACGCTGCAGGCCATAGAAGTCCGTGAACGCCTCGGCGTCGGCTTCGTCCGTCCAGTGGAGCCAGAGCTTCTGGACCTGCGCCTTGAGGTCGGAATCCGAGATCATCGAGGACGGCTTGATGCCTGCACCCACGACGTTGCCGGCCCAGCTCTCGATCGCATTAGCGGCATAGCCGTTGTTGCGCACGAGCCAGCGGGCCCGCGCAGTAATGTCGGGTCCGGCCGCGGCAATCAGCGTGTTGAGATGCGCCCGGCTCGGCTGGAAACCTTTGAGACGTCGGTTCGCCAGTCCTGCCTCGAAGCCCCCGATGAACGCCCCGACCCGGCGTCGGAAGGCTTTCAGCGAAACGACCACGAGCTCAGAGTCCCTTCGAGGCTGACGTCAGGATACGGCGGCGTCGGCCGCCTTCGCCGGCGGCGGCGATCCGACGTTCGAGATCCGTGATGGCGGCTGCCATCTCGGCGTCGGTGGCGTAGGTCACGCGGCGACCCTCGATCTCGACTGTGCGCACTCCACGAAAACGCGCCGCGAGCAGCACGTCGCGCTGCGCGATCATCTCTTCGAGTGTCATGGACGATCAGTCAGCTGTGGCCATGGCCCCGCGGTACTAATTCGGCGCGTCTGGTCAACGCTTCAGCCGTTTCGTAAATTGCTCTGAACTCGTTGCGACGGGCTGGAGGCTTGCCATGCTGGACACCGTGCAGAAACGCGCTGCCCTGATGCGGCATCTGGAAAGCGCAATTTCGCTTGCCCATGAGCTCAACGAGCCGACCACCGAATATCTGATCGAGCGTGCGATCGACGAAGCCCGCGCACAGCAGATCCCGTCATTGATGATCGGAGACGTCTCGCAACCGCCGGGCCGGTAAACGACCAAGCCCTAGGCCCGGGTGTCAGCCGAGATAGCTCGACCGGAACACGCGACGACCCCGGCGTTCGGACCGGCGCCGGATGATACCGGCAACGCTCTCGGTCTGCAGGTCAGTCGGCTCGTCCGTCCGCACCTCTTCGACGATGCCAACCTGCTGCTCGAGGTCGCGCCACATCGCTTCGGTCCAGCGATCGGCGCCGGCAATCCAGACGGCCGCGCGCGCATAGACCCGGCAGTCGAGCGCCTCGTTGCGCTCGCGCAGCTTCTGCCATTCGAGCCGAGTAAAACCACGCTTGGTTTTCACCGTGACGAGCTGCTCGGCGACGAGCTGCTTGACCCACTCGGCGTCTGTGCCGCGCGGCAGGTGGACAAAGCCCGCGGGGAATTTCATGCCAGCGGCAATTTCATCATCGGTCGGTGCCGACAAGCGCAAGAACCGATAGGTCTCGCTCTTGAAGGTGGCGACCGCGATCGTCCACAGTCGAGCGCCGCGCCGAAGCTTCTTGCCGCCTTCGGTCACGTCGACATGCGTCGGGCCGATGACCGGTGCTGCGCGATTGAAGCCCTCGACGCCCTTGATCGGCGCGACCTGGGCGTGACCGACACGGCGTGACCAGGCGTAAACTGCGGGCGCCTCGTAGCCGGTGTCGATTGCAAGTTTGGCAATGCCGAGGCGCGCTCCATGCGCATGCGGCCAGGTCCGATCGAGCAGAAGGGCAAGTTCGTCCCAGGTCTCCGCCTGCTCGGGTCCGCCTTCGATCACGATGTGGTCGACGAGCCAGCTTTCGAGACCTCTCCCCCAGGCCCAGACGTCGACTTCGATGCGGTCCTTCTGGACGTCGGCGCCCGCCGTCAGGAACAGGCCGCCGCTCGGCACAGTGCCGATCTGCCAGGGTTCGCGTCGTTCGTAGAGCCGCTGCCAGTCGGGAGCCTCACCGGTCTCGACCCAGGTCTCTCCCAGCACGCTGTTCTTGAAGCTGCGCTTGGCTTCGTCGGTGGTCGCGGCCTCCCAAAGCCGGGCGATGTTCTCCCAGGAGAGCCACCCGACCGGCGAATAGAGCGCCGAGATGTGGAACCCGATCGTGTCCGGATCCTGCGGCTCGGCAGTGGGGCGCCACTCGCCAGCCGCGAGCATCGCCGTCTTGTGGTGCTCTTCGATCCCGCCATCACATGACTCGCACTCGTAATGCGCCGTCTCAGGCTTGCCCTTCTCCCAGCGCAGCCGCTCGAACTTGAGCCACTGCATGGCCCCGCAGTGTGGGCACGGCACGAAATAGCGCCGCTGATCAGACGCCTCGTACTCGCGTTCGATGCGCGACAGACCGTGAATGGTCGGCGTCGACCCGAGCAGGACCTTGGAGCGCCAGGAGAACGTGCGCGTGCGCGCTTCGGCAAGGGCAACCGGATCGCCTTCCTCGTCGGCCGAGGGCGGATAGGCATCGACCTCGTCGAGGAAGAGATAGCGGGCCGGCATCGAGCGCAAGCCGACGGCACTGTTCGCTCCGGTGATGACCAGGAGCCCGGCCGGGAACTCCTTCGACAGCACCGTGTTGCCAGCATCGCGCGAGCGAGCGGGCTTCACCCGTTCGCGCAATGCTGGACTCTCGCCAATCAGCGGATCGATGCGCTGGCGCGAGAAGCGCTTGGCCAGCTCGACGGTCGGCTGAACGCTGAGCATCGGCCCGGGCGCATGATGGATGACGTAGCCGATCCAATTATTGCCGCCTTCCGTGAAGCCAACCTGGGCCGACTTCATCACCACAATGCGGCGCGCCGGATGCGTGGGCGAGAGCGCATCAACAATCGCCCGCATGTAGGGCGTACGATCGGTGCGGTAGCGCCCGGGCTCCGCGGAAGCGCGCGGACTCAGGACGCGATGGCGGTCAGCCCATTCCGAGACCGTCAGCGCGGGGTCAGGCGTGAGCCCGTCGCGCCAGGCGTGGGCGATGTCTTCCGCGCCCTCGAACGCGAACAGATCACCGGAACTCGGCTCGAATTTCGGCGAGCTCGGCGAGGTGACCGCGGACATGCGTTTCGATGAGTTTCTGGACCGCGTGCGCCTCCACACCAAGGTCGGCTGCCATCAATGCAGCAACCCGCGCCGGCCAGTTGAGCCAGGAATCCCGCTCCTCGCGCGCAAGCCGAAACACAAGCGCGGTGGCGCGAGCGCGATCGACAAGCTCACCCTTCATGCGCTGCAGGCGCAGCCGCGCGAGGTGGGCCTTGGCAATCTCGTGCGCGGTGCGCGCCTGGACGAAGGTGACATTGCCGCCCGAGGGGAGGCCTTGCTCCCTCAGCGTCTCGCGCACCGAGCCGAGTGCGGCTTCTCCGACCGGGCGAAGCTTCTCGGCGGCGGGCTTCGGTTTCGTGCGTGTACGTCCTGGGTCGGTCGAGCGTTCCCACGACGCATCAGCCTTGGCGGGATCGATGGTGCCGTCCGGCTCGACCGCGACGCGGCCCTGTTTGATCGCGCGCAGGACCGCCACATGGCTTACGCCACGTCTGCGGGCATAAGCGCGGATTGATAATCCCATGACGAACCTGCCGCGAACAAAGCAATCAAATGACCCGATTATTTGCTTGGCTGCGGGCCAAAGCAGCGCCTCTATGACGCCATCACGGAAGGGAGACCTCCATGACCAGGATCGCCACATTGCCCAGCAACAATGAAAGCTGGGGCTTCTTCGGCACCATCCGCCACCATGCCGATCCCACCGAAGCTTGGCCGATCGCGATGCGAGCCATCGGCGAGGCGACGGGCTGTTCAGAGGTCGGGGTTCGCGATTTCCTCGACAGCCGCCATGGCCGTCACTTCGCTGATGATGTGGCCAGCGGACTTTTCAATGGCTTGAGCCTTCAACAGGCGATCGATGCCGCCGTCCACCGCTGGATGACCTGGACGATCGGCCGCCGCACGTCACGCGAGACCGGCATTCCGCGCGGACTGCCTTACCTGATCGGGTTCGTCACCGACTGCGAAATCATGGCGGAAAACGCCTGACGACGGAGGGAGCATGACCATGGAAGACTGGAGCGGACTCACTCCCGAAGAGATTCGCGCCCGCGTGGCTGCGGCGCGTGAGCCGGCTTTGCGTAGGTTCCTCGAAAGCTACGGCGCGACGATTCTTCCCGAAGAAACCCTCGAACAGGCAGTCAGGCGCGTGCAGCTGGTGGTCTTCGGCGTCATCCGCCACGCGGCTGAGACTGCGCTCCCAAACGAAACCTTCGAGCAATCCATGAGCCGCGTGCTGGCGCGCCGAAACTGACTGGCATCTGGCGCCTGAGGCTCCGCCCCGCTCCGACACGGGGCTCGGGGTCGTAGAAGGGTCGCGATGGTCGCGACCCGACTACCAGGGAGCCAACACCATGGCGCAGCTTTCCGACTCTCAACTCGTCGTTCTCACCGCGGCCTGCCAGCGGCCCGACCGCTGCGTGTTTCCGGTCAATCCGAAGCTCAAGGGCAATGCCGCCGGCAACGTGCTCAAGAGCCTCCTGAACAAGGGCCTGATCAAGGAAGTGCGCGCCAAGCGCGATGACACCGTGTGGCGGCACGACAGGAACCACGGCAAGATGACTCTGCGCGCCACCCGGGCCGCGTTCGATGCCCTCGGCATCGATCCGAAAGAGGTCGCAGCCGCCGAGGACGAAGCCGATGAGGCCAGCGCCTCTGCCGAGGCCGCGGGCGAGGCCGGCGAGACCAACGAGAACTCGAGCAAGTCCAAGGCCGATCAACGCGCGGTTCAGAAGCAGACTCGGGCCGACAGCAAACAGGCTCAGCTCATCGCAATGCTCAAGACTCCCGATGGCGCGACGATCGAAGAGATCGTCAAGAAGTTCAACTGGCAGGCGCACACGGCGCGCGGCGCCATCGCCGGCGCCCTGAAGAAGAAGCTTGGTCTGAACGTCCAATCGGAGAAAGTCGAAGGGCGCGGCCGCGTCTACCGCATCGCCTGAGCCCCGCCGAATGCTCAAGCGCCGCCGGCTGCGAAGCCCGGCGGCGCTTTCCCGTTCATGCTGATGGCCTTTCAGTCTTCAGCGCATCGAAGGTGCGGCCGTCATCCGAAAGCGTCGCTGTGCTGCCAGCGCGATTCTGCCAGCGCTCGATGATGACGTCGCAATAGCGCGGGTCGATTTCGATGGCGAGGCAGACGCGGTCGACGGAGTCGGCGGCAATCAGGGTCGAGCCGGAGCCCGCGAACGGTTCATAGACGAGTTCGCCCTTCGCGCTGTTGTTCACAATCGGCCGGCGCATGCACTCGACCGGCTTCTGCGTCCCGTGTTCGGTTGCGTCGTCGTTCTCGCCGGTGCCGATGGTCCAGAGTGTCGACTGGTCGCGCGCGCCTTGCCAGTGGCCGGTAGCTCCCTTGCGCACGGCGTAGAAGCACGGTTCGTGTTGCCAGTGGTAATCTCCGCGGGAGAGCACGAGGCGCGGCTTCGCCCATATGATCTGCGCCCTGATCAGAAAGCCGCAGGCGTCGAGGCTTTCTGCAACCGTCCGCCCGTGGATCCCGGAGTGCCACACATACGCGACCTCGCCGGGAAAGAGGCTCCAAGCCTCCCTCCAGTCCGCACGATGGTCGTTGTTGACCTTGCCTGTGCGCGCCGTTGCAGAGACGCCCGACTCGTTGCGCCAGTTTGGATCGTAGTCGACACCGTAGGGCGGGTCCGTCACCATCAGGTGCGGACACGCGCCATCGAGCAGTCGTGCAACGTCTGTCGCAATCGTCGCGTCGCCACACAGAAGGCGATGCGGCCCGAGCAGCCAGAGGTCGCCGGGTCGCGTAACCGCGTCGGCAGGCGGCTCAGGGACCTCGTCCTCTTCCTCGGGTGCTCCGTCTGCATCGAGTCCATCGAGCAACCGGTCGAGCTCGTCCTCGGCAAAGCCGAGCAAGGCGAGATCGACACCGTCCTCCTTGAGTCGTTCCAACTCGGCTGCGAGTAGCTCGTCGTCCCAGCCGGCGTTGAGCGCAATGCGATTGTCGGCGAGGCGAAACGCGCGCGCTTGAGCGTCGGTCAGGTGGCCTAGCCGAATGACCGGGACCTGCTGCAGTCCAAGGCGCCTCGCCGCGAGGAGTCGACCATGGCCGGCGATCAGCACACCGCGATCGTCGACGAGGCACGGAACGTTGAATCCGAATTCCGCGATCGAGCCGGCAATCTGCGCGACCTGTTCGTCCGAATGCGTTCTGGCATTCGCCGCATAGGGCAGGAGCCGGCCGATAGGCCAGAGCTCGACCTGCAGCGCGTCAGTCGTCGGGGATTGCGACCCCGCGCGCTCGCGCGACCGCTTCGAAGGTTTGGCCTTCGCCATCGAGGATCACTGGCTGGTCAGGAAAGAGCTTGCGCCACCGGCGGAGCGCCACGTCGACGTACTCGGGCGCGAGCTCGATTGCCCTCGCTCGTCGGTCAGCGCGCTGCGCAGCAACGATGCTGGTGCCAGATCCGGCAAAGGGCTCGTAGACGATGTCGTGTTCGTCGCTGTAGGCCCGCATTACGAATTCTGGCAGCGCCACAGGAAACACCGCCGGATGCTCGGTTTCGATGCCGCGCGCCTTGTGTCGCGTGATGCGAATGACGTTGTCCGGGATCCGCATCTCCTGGACGCCCTGGCCGGCATGCGTCCATTCGCCGACATGGCCATCCTTGTGGCGGATGCCGCCGTGCGCGTCGTTGACGTGCCCGGCCCATTTGCAGGGGACGATCTTGTTGGGCTTTCGCGCCTTGCGATTGAAGTGGAAGACAAGTTCGAAGGCCGGCGCCAGACGCCCGTTCCAATCGCCTGGCAGTCCCGGGCCCTGGTCCCAGACGTAGAGCCCGAAACGGCGCCAGCCCTGCTCGCGCATCCAGTCGAGCCAAGCGCGCCAGTACGGTTGCCACTCGTTATCGCGGTGGATGAGACCGAGATTGACCAGGACCTGTCCGGCTTCGGTGACCGGCAGCGCCGTGAAGACGCCGCGCATCAGCGCGTCCCAATCGCCGACGCCCCCGGTCGTGTAGTCGCGCTGATTGCCGTAGGGCGGGGACGTGAACACGAGCGCCGCGCGCTCGCCGTTCATGACGCGCGCTACCGACGATGCATCCATGCTGTCGCCACAAAGCAAACGATGCTCGCCAATCTTCCAAAGGTCGCCATTTCGCGAGACGGGCTCGCGCGGCGGCGCGGGCATGTCGTCGTCTGCATCCTCGCCCGCTGACTCGGCGTCCTCCGCCTCATCGTCCAGCGGCGCCATCAAGGCATCGAGCTCTGCTTCCGAGAAGCCGGTGAGCGCGAGATCGAATCCCGCGCCGTTTAGCGCGTGCAACTCCGCTGCGAGAACTTCTTCATTCCAGCCGGCATTGAGCGCGAGCTTGTTGTCGGCGATGACGTAGGCACGCCGCTGTGCCGGCGTGAGATAATCGAGGACGACGACCGGCACCGTGTCGAGGCCAAGCTTGCGTGCCGCCAACAGCCGGCCATGGCCGGCGACGATGCTACCCTCCGCGTCAACAAGGATCGGATTGGTCCAACCGAATTCGACGATCGAGGCTGCGATCTGCGCAACCTGGTCGTCGTCATGCGTGCGGGCATTGCGCGCATAGGGCTTGAGCCGATCGGGCGGCCAGTGCTCGACCGCATCGGGCAGGCGCGGCGGCATGTGGTTCGTGTCGGCGCGGTAGGTTGGCGGCTGGTAACCAGGGTTCGGTGAGTTACCACGCAGGGTTACCAGGGCGGCCGCACGAAAAACGCGCGCCGTTGCGCGCCTTTGGCGCCAAGGCGGGCCAACATTCCGTGGTAACTGGTAACTCAGATTTTGCGGCTGGCGGTAGCGAAATTTCGGGCCATTGCCCCCCGCATACCAATTTGGCCAGGGAGGACCCGTGCGTTCAGAGGCTAAGGAGTATTTGGGTGTATTTGGGCGTCGAAATGGAGCTAGTCGGTCCTGGGCATTTTCATCGAATGGCGAGGCCTGCGTCCGCGCGCGCCGCTCGCGAGCTTGCCGTCGAAACTAACGAGTCCGAGCGTTTTTGTCCGAGCGAAAAGTGTCTGCAAGACACTTTTCTCTTTGCCACGCAGCCGTTCGCTCACGCATTGGGTGGTAGTGGCTCGGTGCCCTGGTCGAGCACGGCGAGATACTTGCTGTAGGCGAAGACGCGATGACGTTGTTTGCCGGTCAGTTCACGAACGATGCCGAGCTTGATGAGGTGCTCAAGCGACTTGCCGACCGTGGGAAGTGAAAGCTTCAGTTCTCCTGATGCGGCCTGGATGGTGACAATCGGGCGACGCTGCATGAAGTCATGCACGCGAAAGACAGACGCAGCGCTTCGTCCCAGCGCTTGAATCGCCTCCCGGTCGCGATCGAACAGGTCGATGAGATCGCGTGCCGTATCTACCGCCTGAGTTGCGGTATCGCACACGCCGCTGAGGAAGAATTCCATCCAGGCTTCCCAAGCGCCGTTCTCACGAACTTCCTGAAGCAGACGGTAGTAATCGGGCCGTCGCGCCTTGAAGTAGAGGCTGAGGTACAGGATGGGTTCGCGAAGAACGCCTGCCTCGCACAGCATGAGCGTGATGAGAAGGCGTCCAAGCCGTCCATTGCCGTCAAGAAACGGGTGAATGGTCTCGAATTGAACGTGCGCGAGGCCGGCCTTGATCAAAGGCGGCAGCTGCGGGTTGTCGACGTGCAGGAACTTCTCGAACGCGTCGAGGCATTCGTTGAGTCGGTCAGGAGGCGGCGGCACGAACAACGCGTTGCCGGGACGCGTACCGCCGATCCAGTTCTGCGAGCGGCGAAACTCGCCTGGTTGCTTGCTGGCGCCGCGGCCCGAGTGAAGGAGGATTTCGTGCATCTCGCGAATGAGGCGTAGCGAAAGCGGAAATCCTTCGCGCAGGCGCTTCAGTCCATGTTCCATCGCCGCGATGTAGTTGGAGACCTCGGCGACATCGTCGAGCGGAACCTGCGGAATCTCATGGTTCTCGAACAGGAGCAGGTCGGAAAGCGATGACTGGGTACCCTCGATCTGAGAGGAGAGAAGCGCCTCCTTGCGCACGTACATGAACAGGAAGAGGGGCGTTGAAGGCAGGATCGTCGTGACCCCGTCGAGGCGGCCAAGGGCGCCGCGGGCGGCATCGTAGAGGTCGAACAGGGCCGGCAGGTCGAGCGGCGGATCGGGCGGCAGCGGGGGAGGGAGGAAAGCCCGCACCCGCTCCCCGCCGACAGCCGTCTCGACATACTGCCCGAGGCGGGTTCCTGCCGTTCCCGTCATGTTCTCAATCCTTTAGTAAGCCGGAGGCCTTACTAAAGGATAGCGCGTTTTCGTTTAGTTACGAAGGCGCCTGTCTAAAGCCTTCCCTTGTCGGGCCCTGCCCCGGAAATGCTCGATCAGGCGCCGTTTCGACCGCGGCTGCGCTAGATGCCAGCCATTTAGGCGCCAGGCGATCAGGCAAAGGGCGTAGAGCCAGTGTTCGTTGGCGGCCGCCCGCGCCAACCCCACATGGTAGCAAACCACCTTCCATCGCTCCCCGTTCGCGCGCAGCCAGACGATCCTGGCATCCGTCGGCTCAAGCCACCGCAGCCACTCCAACGTCTCTTCCATTCGACTGATCGCGTCCGGAGCAGGCGGTGGCCGCCGCAAGCGCGGCGGCTCCTGTTGGACCAGGTCGGCGAACTCGTGGATCACCTTCGGCCACAGCGAATAGTAGCCGGGCACGCGAACCTCGGGCAGCCGCTTCATCACGTCGGCGGCCTCGACGAAGCGCTCTTCGACCATCGAAGGCGTCCAGGTCGTGTCAGCCATCGCAGGTCTCCTTCTGCTGCCGCTTGCCGAACAGCCGCTCTCCCAACTGGCGAACGAGCTGGCGCTCCGGCCAGGTGAGGCGATGGTCGTCCTTGTTGACGACAAGGATCCCGTATTCGAGCCAGCCATCGCGCTTGACCTGCTCGGGTGTTCTGCGCTCGCCGCCATAACCTTTTGGAGTCCACCTCATGACTGCGCCTCCCGAACCAGGAGATCGGCCAGCGCGCCGATAATCGATGCGGGAGCCTTGCCATCGCCGAGTCGGCCCATGCTCGAGCCGAGCTCGGCAGGTTCGACGCCGTGCTGAAGCAGGAGCGAGAGCGCGATGCACGCGTCGTCGAGAATGCCGTCCATGGTCGAGCCGACCTTGGCTCCATGCGTGAACACCTCACCGATGCGGCCGGTCGCTGGATTGAATCCGATCGTCACCGAATAGGATCGGCATTCATGCACGAGCTCCGTGGTGAGACTCGGCCGGCGATCGGGCAGGCGTTGCCTGGTCATGGCACGCCCCGTGTCTCGATGGCCCACAGCAGGATGGCGATGGCATCGGCCTCGTTGTAGTCAGCCGGCGAGAAGCCGCGGGCGCGCATTGCATCGCAGACCGCTTGCTTGTCGGCGTTTCCTTTTCCGGTCGCAAAGCGCTTGATGACGCCGACGGGCACGCCTTCGTACGGGTGGCGACGCTCCTCGCACCAGGCGGTGAGCTCGGCGAGGAAGCCGCCATAGACGTGCGCGGCGATCGTGCCGGCATGAACGCGGACTTCCTCGAAATAGACGGCAAGCAGACCTTCCGCGGCTTCGATCTCAGCGAGCCACCGGCGGAAGCGAAGGAACGGCATGCCGCCGCCCTCGAAGCGACCGGCTTTGAACGTCATGGTGCCGCTCACGATCGGTCGGCCGATGCGCTTGAGGGCCCAGCCGGTCGCGCTGCCGAGATCGAGCGCAAGCAATGTGCGCGGATTCGCCGGCACAAGCTTGAGCTCGGGACGAGCAGAAGGGTTCGCGTCCACGGCGGGACGCGTGGCAAGAGCAAACATCGACGTGATCCTGAATGCGGTTCTGCGCTTGCTGCTCTCTTCGAGCAGCGGCGACGTGATTGCCTTGCGATCAGGGAGGCGCGCGACTTCGCCAAAGCTGCTCGGCAGACGCGCGGAAGTTGCCACGCTGGCCACCGTGGAATTCGCGGTGGCTACGGTCAAGTCGCTGAAAGAGTTGGTGACTTGCCACTCTTTCCACTCTTTCCACTGAAAAAGAAGAGATACTACGCGCGACCCTTCCGCCGATCCCCGACCACGGAATGGGAGTCAAATTCCTATAATCTCTCCTCGGCGCGTGGCACCTGTGGCTGGTGTGGCCATTCGCCTGCAATCTCAATTGCTTGAGCGTGGCCACGACCGTTGCCACCGCGGTCCGCGTGGTCACGCGCATTGCGCAGAAGTTCGCGGGTGTGGCCACCCGAGCCACACCGGCCACATGGCGTGCTCCTCGGATCGAGCGCGAGCGGAAACCGGTCATTGGACGTCCCCGCTCTCGTCGCCGAACCAGGTCTGGCGCCGGCCGAACTCGGACCGCTTGAGCGCATAGGCGTCGACGCGGCCAATCTTCGGCACCCAGCGCACCACGGCGCGCCGGTTGTCTTGTCGCTTGTCGAGCAGATTCCTTTCGACGAGTGCCTTGACGACCTGCTGGGCCTTGAGCGTCTCGCCGGAAGCCTCGCGCAGCCGCTGGACCGGCACGTAGATCGCCGTGTCGTCGTACCAAGCCACCGCCTCGCGATTGTTGAGCTTGCGGTCATAGCCATCGGCGCCGGTGTCGACGGACTTGATGGTCACGTCCCACCGTTCGGCGATCCATGCGCGCAGGCTCGCAATCGCCTGCTCGTCCGGCGCCAGAGCTTCGGCGTCGGAGGATTTCTGGAAGCGCTCCCAGGCCCACCGCACCGGCGTTTCGAGATCGATCGACCACGGCAGCAGGTCGAAATCCTGGGCGAGCTGGCCGGCAATGCAGGGCAGTGCGAGGCAGGTCGCCGCGCGCAGCCGCGCCGCATCGGCCCGCTCGCCGGCGAGTCGCCGCGCGAAGTCCATCACCCGCTCGCGCAGCGCGTCGGGCCTGTGGTGAAGCTTGGCGGCGACGAGTCGCTCGACGAACGCAGGGCCGGCATGGCCGTGATGCTGTTCGACCGCGACGATCTCCCGGATCACGTTCTGGCTCAGGGTGCGGTCGACGTCGGTCACGTCGACGTCGAGGATGCGCACCGCCATGCCGGCGATCCAGGCGGCACCGTCGGCGCGGACCTTCTCTTCGAGCGAGCACTCGCTGGAGAGCACCGCGTAGGTCGACCAGGCATAGCGATGCTTGAGGATGGCGCCGGCGGTGAGCCGCGCTTTCCCCTGGCCGCCGGAGATCGCGTAGATCAGCCGGCCGATCGCGCGCCCATCGGCGTGGGCGAGCTCGTCGAGCGCCAGCACCGTGCCCGAGGCCGCCTGGGCGAACACTTCGACCGCGTTCTCGGTCGAGCGCATCGACTGCAGCAGGCCTGCCCCGATCAGGGGCGACGTCCAGGCGGAGACCGCAAGGCGCTGCGCAGTGGTCTTCCCGCTCGATGACAGTCCGCTCAGATTGATGCCGCAGCTATCAAGGCCGGCAAGGGATTGAACGACGCCGGCGAAGCCCGCGAGCACGCCGAGCAGGAAATGCGGGCAGCCCTTTGCCGAGGCGACGGCTGTGAGTGCCGTCTTCCAGCCGTCGAGCGAGCCGCGCGTGGTCGTTCCAAAGCGTGCGTTGGTGGCAAGTTCGAGCCGCCGGGTCGGATTGTCGCCGATCGCGGTGCCCGCCGGCGTCACGAAGACCGGATGCTCGCTGCCGTCGAGGCGGTGCCAGCCCGGACGAGAGACCACGAGGATTTCCTGATCGGGGTCGGCGCCCTTGAGGATCTGGACGGCGAGCTGATCGCCGTCGTTCTCGCAGCGCAGGCCGGCGGCAAACAGCTCTGCCCTGAGATCGGATGCGCCGAGCCGCGCGAGCGCCGCGCGGTTGAAATCGACCGCCCGGATCCGGCCGTC
Organism: Chelatococcus sambhunathii; assembly: GCF_001418005.1. Lineage (GTDB taxonomy): Bacteria > Pseudomonadota > Alphaproteobacteria > Rhizobiales > Beijerinckiaceae > Chelatococcus_A > Chelatococcus_A sambhunathii. Next base: position 54,662 of record NZ_LIOL01000014.1, read on the forward strand.
CATGGCATCGATGTGGACACGAAGCCCGAAGGCCTCGTCATGGTCGAGATAGCGCAGGCGCGCGACCGCGCCGAACGGCGTAGTCATGGCCTGCCAGCGCTCGTTGCCGAGCTTGTCGCGGCCGGTCGACTTGAACAGGAGAATGCGCCCGTCGCGAGCCCTGCGATAGGCAAGAGTCGCATCCTCCAGATTCGGCAGTGGAAACAGCTTGGCGACGTCCTCGATCGTGCGCGTCGGTTTTGGATCGCGGTCGACGATCATGGCGCCGAGAAGCGGGCTCTCGACGACGAACTCTTGCGCAGCCTCGATCACCGCGCAGACGGCCTCGGCGCCCTCGCGCATGAGTAGGTCATTGAAATCATCGCCCATGCCCGGCGGCAACGCGACCCAGGCGCGCTTGCCGCGGTCGGCCATTTGCGTCGCAAGCTTGCGCGCGGCTTCGAAGCCGACGCCACTACTATCATGATCGGCACAGATGACGACGCGATCGATCTCCGGCGGCAGAGAAAGCTCTGCGATGTTGCCGGCGGAGAGTGCGGCCCACATCGGCAGCGATGGGCAGGCCGTCATGACCGCAAGGGCCGTCTCGACGCCCTCGGCAATCCCGAGCAAGCCGGCGTTCGGCGATGCCAGACGGATGACGCCGCCTCCGACGTGGCCGAGCGACATGCGCGGTGTGGCAAGCGGCGCCTTCGCCGCGCCTTCGGGCGCGAGGTAGGTGCGATGAAGGCCGACCACCTCGCCGCGCATGTCGCGAACGATGCCGACCATCCCGGGCCAGCCGGTTTGTGTCTCGAAATGCGTGAGATCAGCGACGAAGCGCAGGTCGTCGGTATCCGGGACCACGAGCTTTCGACCGCGCAGGTAGACTTCAGCCAGCGTGTCCTTGATCGGCGCCGCGCGGGCAAGGATGTGGCGAATCTCGGTTGCGACCGCCGCGTCGCGCGCTTCACTGGTCGATCGACCATCGCTGACGTCGGGGGAGGTCGCTCCGTTCGCACGCTTTCTCTTTGCGCCCTTCTGGGTGGTGCCGCTGCTCTGGCCGACGAGCGCGGCTGCATAGGCGTAAAGCTCTCTGCCCTTGAGGCCGGTGGCGTGTTCGAGTGCCGATAGCGGTCCACCGGAGCCGGAGCCGTCGAAGTCGATCCAGTCGCCGGCATTCGGGCCGTCGAGCGCAATGACACAGGAGCCCTGCTTGCGCGGCGGGGCACCATGGATGTTGGCAAGCCGCCAGACATTCCCTTCCCGCCGCCCCTTCAGAAAATGCTGCGGGACCCAGACCTTGGCGGTCCGGCGCAGTTCCTCGACGATGGCGTCGAGGTCAAAGCGCTCGAAGGGCCGTGCGGCCTCTATGCCGTTGAAGTCGAGCATTGCCGGCGACCTCAATCGAGCAGCACCAGCCCGCGCTCGGCGCGGGTGATGGCGGTGTAGAGCCAGCGCGCCCGGTCCTGCGGCGTGCGTCCGAGTCCGTCATTGAATACGACGACGTTCTCAAACTGCGAGCCTTGCGCCTTGTGGCAGGTGATGGCCCAGCCCCAGACGCACTCGATTGTGGCGCGCTTCTTGTGGTGATCGCGGCGTTCCCGGTCGGGATCGGGCGACAGGTGGTCGTCGAAGTGGCCGCGGTAGATGCGGAAGCGCTCGCGCCGGCCGTTTGCCTCGCCGCCGACCTGGCGGCCGTCCTCGGTCGTGATCGCGGCCTTGAAGGCGATTTCGTCGCCATCGTCGTCGATCTCGTCGAGGGTCACGAACATGCCATTGACGAGGCCGATGTCATTGCGGTTGCGCAGACAAATCAGCTTCTCGCCGGCACCGGTCGGATAGGGAGCGGCGAAGCCGGCGGCCTGTTTCATGGCGAGATTGAGCTGCATGCGGGTGGCGTTGCGGCCGCAGATCACCTGACCGGCTTTGAGCAGGCCGGTGGCGTCGACGTCCGCCCGGCGCATTTTCCACACGAATTCGTCGTGCTCGCCGTAAGGAATGGGCTTGCCCTCGCGCGCCCAGGTGGCAAGGCGAATAATGGCGCTGTCGCCGGCCTGGCGGTGCACCTCCGTCAACAGCACGTCGGGCTTGTCGGTGTCGAAGGCGCCTTCGCCCTTGACCGGCGGCAGCTGGCCGGGATCGCCGAGCACGAGAGTGGGCTTCCCGAAGGCAAGGAGATCGCGCGCCATCTCGGCGCCGACCATGGACACTTCGTCGAGCACGAGGAGCTTGGCGTCGCGCAGAACGGATTCGGAATTGAGCACGAAGCGCGGCTTGTGGGCGTCCTTGAGCCGCAGCTCAAGGGAGCGCAGGCGCGACTCCTCGAATAGGCGTTCGGCCACACCGAGCGTCGGCAGCTTGGCCTGGATCTCAGCGACCTCGGCCTTGAGCTTTTCGATCTCCTGCGGGCTTGCCTCGGAAACCCGGTAGATGAGCGAATGAATAGTGCAAGCGGGCGTTCCCTTGCGGGTCATCACCAGCGCGGCCTTGCCGGTGAAGGCGGCATAGAGCACGTCGCCCGTCTTGCAGCCCGACGAAGACGTGGTGAGACCAAGCTCTTCGATCGCGTACTTGACGATGGTGCTCTTGCCGGCGCCGGCATAGCCGAACACGCGGCAGACCTGCTGGTCCTTGGTGCGGTTCTCGAACCAGTCCTTGATGGTGGCGATTGCCGCGCGCTGGCTGTCGGAGAGCGTGATGGTCATGCAAGGCCTCCGGGCACGAGCGCATGGCAGCGAATGCGGTAGGGACAGAGCGTGCAGAGGTAAAAGTCAGGATCGTCGGACACTCGCGGCAGCAGCTCGCGAGCCTCGACGGCGCGGATCACGGTGACCGCCTTGTCCGAGAGCGCCTGCGCGGCAGGCGGATCGAAAGGGACGAGTTCGTAGCGGAGCGCCTGGGTGTCCTTGTCGAGCGCGACGAACAGCGTTTGTTCCACTGAAAGGTAGGCCATGTAGACCTGGACCTGCGCCCAGTAGATCGGCTTCGAAGTCTTGACGCCGTGCTTGACGACGTCCTGCCAGGACGAGGACTTGAGCGCCTTGTGCTCGAACAGCACCGGGTAGGCGATGCCGACGTCGGGCCCTTCGACGATCACGCCATCGATGTGCCCGCGGAAGCGGCCGCCGGCGACCGAGAAGCCGAACTGCTCGCCGTTTCGCCTGTGCGTGCGCAGGTCGAAGCCGGCGTGACGCAGCCAGCGGATGGTCATGTCTTCGAAGCGGTGGCCGGTTTCGAAGACGCGCAGCAGGCGCCCGCCGAAATCCGCGCCGTCATCGACGGGGGTCTGCATCAGCTCGTAGCAGAGCCGGCGCGCACAGGGTTCGCCGATGCGTGAGGCGCCAAGATAGTCCCGCGGCGCGATCGCTGCTCGTTCCGCCACGAGCGCCGCGTCGACAAGGGCGTCGATGCGCTCGCCGATCGAGACGGAGGCAGGTGCGTGGCCATAGACGAAGCCGGAGCCATGGTTGAGGTCGATGAACATGAGCTGACGCGACCTCAGAATGGAATGTCGTCGTTGAGCGCGATGCGGCCCATCGCCTCGCGAAACCCGTCGACGCAGGCCTCGATGATCCGGTCGATCTCTGCGGCGGTGCGATGCTCGAACGCCGGCATCAGCCCGAGGTCCTGGATCACTTCGGCAAAGACCGCGCGCGTCTCCTTGATCGCGCGGGCTTCGGCTTCCGTCTTGTCGATCATTCCGTTGGTCCTCTTTGCGATCGCGGTGCCGGCCTCCTGGCAGCCGCGTGAACAGAATGCGAAGGTCGGAAAGCGATCCGGCCTCAGAAGGTGCGTGTAGAAGAAGCCTCGCGCTGCGCGGCCGCAGATCCGGCATGCCCTCAGCCCAGGAGCAGCGTCGAGAGCTTCCGCGACTCGGGCGCGTCGGGCCGTTCCGCGATCCGCTGCGACGCGAGCACGATCCAGCGGCTCGTCGCGGCTTCCGCGATGCACTGAAGCTCCAAGAAGGTCAGGCTGCGGATTGGCCGATCCAGGCGAACCGAGCCTTCGAGCCATTCGCCAACGGCCCTTGCGCATTCCGCCCTCACGTGATCGAGCCAGGCATCATCGGCATTGGGCTCGCGCGACTTTGCCATCGCCTCCCTCACTCGTTCAGCCAGGCAGGCCCGGGCTTGCGCGCCGGGACGGCTCCGGGCGGCACCGGTTGCCCCACAGGCGCCCCCGTCGTGGGCGCCTGACGCGGAGCCGGCGCATTCACGGGAACGGTTGCGGCGGGTGCCGGTTGCCCTTGTGGACTCGGGTGGCCGGAAGCCGGTGACGCGCTCTGCCATGCCGGCGACTGCGGGGCAGGCGTAGCGCCCGGGCGCTGACCCGTTGCCTTGCGCCGCGCACCCGGCTTTGGCGCTACGAATTCGCCTGCCATGACTTTCGCCCATTCGGGGCGCTCGCGCGTGATCGCGGCGTCGAGCTCGCTGCGCCCTTCTTCGTCCGTCGTGATCTTTGCAACGAAAAGGAGGTTGTTGAGATCGTAGAAGCCGTTGATGCGGCGCTTGGCCTGCGCTGCCGGGCTTTCGTCCTTGGGATCGAGTCCGTGGGCGGAATCGAGGATCGATCGCAGCGCGGACTTCGTGATCTTCCGGCCGATCGAGACGCCCTGCTCGTCGACCTTGCCGCCCGAGACGACGAAGCGGCGCCAGAACTTGCGGCGGGCGAACGGGCCTTCGAGGATCGTGAACTCGCAATCGAGCTGGATGACGTCGGAGCCCTCAGCGCGGGACGCGGTGAGCAGCCCGCGGTCGATCGGGCTCTCGCCGTCGAGGCCGCCGGGGCGGATGGTCATCATCACCTTGGCGAAGGTGCCGTCCGGAATGGGTTCATTGGGCTTTGCGGGATCGACGCCGTTGAAGTCGAGCATGGGATTGTCCTCGGTTGATTGTGGGCACGCAGGGTCCCGTTCTGCGCGGCGAGCGCGCAGCCGGGCATGGTTTGAATCGTTGAGCGACGTCAGCCGGGAGCCGGGCTTCCGCGCGGCTTGTTCGCCTTCGTGAGCACCGCCATCAGGTTCGGCGCCTCCGTCTCTTCGAGATTGCCGGATCGATCCTTTGCCGGCAGACCCCAAGGGTTTCCCGAGCGGCACACGAGCCGGCGCTCGGCCCCATTGACTGGATTATGCCGCCAGCCGTCGCCATCGCGGTCGAACAGCGACAGCGTCATCACCTGGTCGACGATGCCCGGAAGCTCGCGCGCGGCCTTGCTGCCTTCCATCTGCGGCTGGAATGTCTCGCGATTGAACTCGTCGACAACGCGTTCCAGGATTCCGACGAAGATGACGGTCTTTCCCGGCGCATGCTGCAGATGCTTGAGGAGACCGATGGTCTCGCGCGCGAGCAGGCCATAGGCGCCGCGCGTGTCGGGCTTGCCGGTGCGCTCCGAGAACGCCTCGGGACGCGTCTTCGACCACGCCATTGCCTGCCGCGTCAGATCGGTGATCGAATCGACGAACACGTAGCGCTTTGCCGCCAGCATGCGCGCGAGATCGGGATATTCGCGGCTGACGTGCTCGTAATGCGCACCTGAGAGAAATCCGCTGGCGTCCGCCGCGGGATCGATGCCGCCGACGAGGCAGGCGATATCGGCCGCGTCCTTGAAGGTGCGCACGGGAATCGAGTCGCCGCCCCAGCCCTGGAGGGATTTCATGCCGGCCTCGAGATCGATGACGATGGTTTCGGCAGGCGGCAAGGTGCGGGCGAGGGAGGTCTTGCCCACGCCGGCGGGGCCGAAGATCGCGACGGTGGTCTTCGCGTTGGCGACCGCCAGGCGTTCGTCGGCGGTGACGATGCGCAGTGCCATTACGCGCCTCCCGTCATGTTCGCGCCAGGGCGATCGCTTTGACCGAAGGACGGCTTGCGTGTGGGCAAAAGGGGGACTTCGGCAGTACTTGCGCGAGCCTGCTGTGCTTCGAACGCCTCGATGTCTTCGAGACGGTAGACAACCCGGCCACCGATCTTCAGGTAGCGCGGTCCCTGGCCGAGCCAGCGCCACCGCTCCAGCGTGCGCGGCGAGATGCTCCAGCGGCGCGAAAGCTCGATCTGATTGAGGTGTTTGATCGGGCGGTCGTTCATGCAGACCTCCTCTGGCGATGCCGTTTGCGTTCGGTCGCCTCGAACTCCGCCATGAAGGCGAGGACCTTGTCGGCGGTCGCGAGCGTCGGCGATCGGCCCCGGCGCAGGCCCAACACAAACGAGGGATCGCCGACCGCCTGGCGGCCGAACTCGGTCGGCTTGAAGTCGTGGGCGGCGAGAAACGCCTCTACCTGCTCGCGAAATTGGCTGCTGATCATGGGCGAAGCTGCCTGCGAATGCACGCTTTGGTAGGAATTAGAAAATCGCAAGCGGCCTATTGCGTCAATTGGAAAAGATTGTTAATTTCCTATCCAATCGATTCAAGGAGATGACCCATGAACCTCGATCCCGTACGGACGCGGGTCCTCAAGCTGATCGAGGATCGCGACACCGACCTGAAGAATGCGTCGCTCAAGATCGGCAAGAACGCTGCCTACCTGCACCAGTTCATTTTTCGCGGAACGCCGAAGGTGCTGCCGGAGGATGTGCGACAGCCATTGGCGGAGTTTCTTGGCGTGGACGAGGACTCGCTGCGACACCGGCGCGTGCCGCCGCGCAAGCCGCGCTCGAAGGTGCCCGCGTATGGCGACGATGTCGGCGTCGCCCCAGTGCCGGCGTCCCGCGTGCCGGACGCCTTCATCGGAATTCCCGAGATCGACGTGCGCGCGTCGGCGGGGCCCGGTGCCTTCCATGAGGGCCTCGAGGAAACCAAGGTGACGTGGCTATTCCCCGAGGCGATCGTGCGCCACGAATTCCGGGCACCACCGAACGAGCTCCGGATGATCACGGTCGACGGCGACTCGATGGAGCCCTTGCTGTCGAGCGGCGACCGAATCCTGATCGACACCAGCCAACGCGTGCCGGTGCCGCCTGGCATCTTCGTGATCTGGGACGGCATGGGGCTCGTGGCAAAGCGCGTCGAGCACATCCCCAACTCGGATCCGCCCAAGGTGCTCATCAAATCCATCAATCCGGAATACCAGGCCTACGAACGGATCGCCGAAGAGGTGAATGTCGTCGGCCGGGTCGTCTGGCTCGCGAGGCGGGTCTGATCGATCTCAGCGGAAGCGCACGAAAGGCAAACCGATGACTCGTCCGGCGTCAGGTCCTCACTTTTGCACACGTGGCCGGCACTGGGCGCCTCGCGAGCAGTTCAGATTGCGCGCACCCGGTTGACTGCATTCGTGGTGTGCCGACTGCAAGCGCGCATATGACCGTGTGAAAGTGGCTCGCAAACGGCGCGCGGCACGAGCAGCGCTCCCACCCTCGGGCGCAGTTGCCGAATATGTGACGAGCAGCCTCTGATGAACCCGACCGTATTGAACACCATAAAATGGATCGGAACCGGTGCCGGTGTATCTGGCGCCTTCCTGATCGCGCTCAATCTCGGAATAGTCGGATACGGATTCGCGCTCTTCCTCGTCTCGTCCTCGCTTTGGCTCGCTGCGGCTGTGGCTCAGCGGGAAACGAGCCTGATCGTTCTGCAGGGCACGTTCACGGCCATCAACGTGCTTGGACTCACGCGCTGGATGGGGAATTGAGACATGCAAGAGAACTGGCTCCGCGCAGCGCTGATTGCCGCCATCCTCCTGATCGCGGGTCCTATCTGGGGCGAGGACTTTCGGATTACCGGTATCGCCAAGGTGATTGATGGAGACACGATTGAGATTCGTGGCGTACGCATTCGGCTGTTCGGAATCGATGCGCCGGAAGGCGCACAAGATTGCGGACGCGCTGACGGGACGCGATGGAACTGTGCTCAACAGGCCACTTCGGCTCTTGAAAATTACCTACGGGCCCGTCCGGTCGTTTGCGTTAGGCGCGACGTCGATCGCTATGGCCGACTGGTCTGCCAATGCACCGTCTCGGGCGTCGACGTAAACGCTTGGCTGGTCCGCAATGGATGGGCGGTCGCCTACACCCTGTACTCCCGCGATTACGTCAGAGAGGAAGCGGAGGCGCGTGCCGCGCGCCGCGGAATCTGGTCGGGGGATTTGGTGATGCCGTGGGAGTGGCGACGAGGGCAGCGACCCTTACGAACTAACGTTCATTCAGGAGGGGATTAGGCCGCAGCTTGGCCGTTTAAGCTATTGGCGATTTCCTGAGCGACCTGATCGGCTGCGAGCTTCACAGGGTCGGCCGCGAGATGGGCGTATCGCGCAGTCGTTTGAACTTGCGTGTGCCCGAGTAGTTTGCCAATCATTGGCAGACCTTGCCCTGCTGCGACGGCGGTGGATGCGAAAGTGTGCCTCAGATCGTGAATGCGAACCTCTTTAAGACCGGCACGCGCCCGCACGCGTTGCCAGAAGGGCTGCAGATCATATAGCGGCGCTCTGGGCAATGTTCCGGTAATCACCCAAGGATTATCTTCGATGCGTTTGATCGCGGTCAGCACGTCGAGAGCTGGTTGACCAAGGTGTATGATTTTCGCCCCCGTCTTGGAGTCTGGGAGGCGAAGGGCTCGACCAGAGAAATCGATATACTCCCATTTCAGTCGCATGATTTCGCCGAGACGGCATCCCGTTAGCATCAGCAATCGGACTGCCGCAATTGCTGACGCTAGCTCGATACCCTCCATCTCCATTTCTCGCAACACCTCACCAACGCGGCGAAGCTCGCTGGCGCTCAGGAAACGTTCGCGTTTCTCCTCGGGGTATTTCTTGATGTGCCTGCGTGGGTTCGTGCCGTCGGGCCGCAGGCCCCACATCTCAGCAAGGTTGAACATCTTGGAGATAATCTCCAAGCAACGGTTTGCGTCATAGGGGATGTGGCGCATGTCATGATGCAGCTTCGCGATGTCGGCGCGGGTCACTTCGGTGACGCGGTGATGACCGAGGGTGGGCAGAATGATGCGCTCGATCATCCGCCGATAGCCCCTGGCCGTGCTCTCTTTGAGCCGTACGCTGATGTGTTCCCGGTCAAAACGATCAGCCAATTCAGCAACTGTCAGAGCGTCCCGATCGGCATCCCGCTTTGCGGCGGGATCCTCGCCGTTCCGGGCGGCCGCAATGATCGTGATCGCGCGAGTGCGCGCCTGTTCGCAGGTCAGCACACTGCTTGGGCCGAGACTGATCCGCCGTGGCCGGCGCCCAGCGCGATATTGGACAACGAAGCCCTTCCGACCGCTTGGTAGAACACGAAGTCCAAAGCCCGGCACCTCGTCGTCCCACAGGAAATATTCAGAGGTGTTTGCCTTTACAGCTTCGACGATACGCTTGGTAAGTTTCGGCATGGTACAGAGCGGCTGAACGGAATCCTCCGCAAGACCGGAGCGCTGGGCTCTCGTAAGAAAGCTGCAACCCCCAATAGAAGTCAACTAAACCATTGGGAAAACAAAGGAAAAAAGTATTTATGCGCGCGCAATCGCAGTTCTAAGCGGTGTCTGGGATTCCTGGCGGTTTCCGAGGATTATTGGCTCGCCGCACGCTCTGACAGCTTAGCTTGCAGGTGCGGATGGCTGCGGGGCCTCGGTCACGCAATTCTTCCGGCATTACGTAAGCAGCGAGAATGTATTTTGACCCAAGGTAGCTATTGGTCTTGCTAAATGCTGCGCTCGGGTGACGTGATCGTGTTCACTAGCAGCATCGTGACAGTCATCGGTCCAACGCCGCCGGGAACAGGCGTGACATGCGAGGCCTTTTGCCGAACACCCGCGAAATCAACATCCCCAACAAGCTTCCCGTCAGGCAGCCGATTGATGCCGACATCGATCACAACCGCTCCAGTCTTGAACATCTGAAGTAGGATGAGTTCGGCTTACCGGCCGCCACCACCACCACCACCAGAACGTCCGCAAGAATGGTGAGGGGTTTACGCCGTTGTATGTAGTATGCTAGATACCGCAATATGCAACGCGTTCAACGTACACCATCCCTGCGCGATCAGGCGCTCTCGCAGCTGCGCAAGGCGATCGTGACCGGCCAGCTAGCGCCCGGGTCCCTACATTCCGAGCAGACCATCGCGGCGCGCCTCGGCCTTTCCCGCACGCCCGTCCGCGAGGCTCTGCTCCAACTCGCCGGCGAAGGATTGATCGTCTTCCTACCGAACCGCGGCGCGCGGATCGTCGATCTCGATGCGACGCATCTTGCGGAGGTGCTCCAGTTCCGCGCGGCCATCGAGGGATGCGGCGCCTCGCGCATGGCCGCCAATCCCGACCCCAAGCGCATCGCCAGGCTTGAGGCGGAGTTGAAGCGCCAGCGCTTGATCATCAAGAACGGCGAGCGTCTGCGGTGGGTCGATGCCAATGCGGATTTTCACGCCATTCTTGCCGAGGCTTCGGAAAATCGCCTGATGATCGAGGCATTCGGGCCGCTGGCGAGCCACACCAAGCGCCTCGGCTACCGCATGAACCATCGCGCGCAGCGGATGCGGGAATCGCTCGACGAGCATTCGGCCATCGTCGACGCGATCCGTCGTGGCGACGTTGATCGCGCGCGGACGATGGCCGAAGAACACCTCTACGTGACGACGGTGCTGATGAAGCAGCTCTTCACGGACTTAGGTATCGGCACGGCCGAGGGTGTCGGATCAGGACTGAAGAAAAAGCGTGGACGTAATGCAAAATCGGGATAACAAGAAGCTTTGGGAGACCAGCCCGTTTAGCGACGAGGCGCATCACGGGTCGCGCTTCCCGCAGATGGTGCGTGTTGCCGATTGCACGCTTCGCGACGGCGAGCAGCAGGCTGGGATCGTCTTCACCAAGCAGGACAAGGTCGACATCGCGCATGCGCTTGATCGCTTGGGCGTCTATGAGATCGAAGCGGGTACGCCAGCCTCCTCGGACGAGGATCGTCAGGCGATCGAGGAGATCGCCGGGGCGGGCCTGAAGGCGAAGATCAGCGCCCTGGCGCGCGGCCGGCGGGACGACATCGACCTAGTCGCCAAAACGGGCGCCTATGCGGCGCGCCTGAGCATGCCGATCAGCGCGATCCAGCGGGTCAACAAGCTCAAGCTGGGCGACGAGGAATATCTCAAGCTCGCGCGCGAGATGACCGAATACGCCAAGGAGCGCGGCCTCGCGGTCATCTTCAGCCCTTACGATACGACGCGCTCCGAGCTTCCCCTGCTGCGCCGCCTGCTTGAGCAGTTCAACAGGGACAAGACCGTGGATCGGGTGCGCATCGTCGACACCACGGGCTGCGCCACGCCGCAGATCATCGGATTTCTCGTTCGGGAAATGAAGAAGGTGACGGATATCCCGATCGAAATCCATTGTCACGACGATTTCGGATTGGCCGTGGCGAACACCATCGCAGGCGTCCAGCAGGGCGCCGAATATATCTCCGTTACCGTCAACGGCATCGGCGAGCGCAGCGGAAATGCCTCGCTGGAGGAAACCGCGCTGGCGCTCAAGGTCCTGTATGGCGTGGACTGCGGGCTCGACATGTCGAAGTTCGTCGAGGTCTCGCGTCTGGTTGAAGAGCGGTCCGGCATCACGCTGCAGGCGCATAAGGCGGTGGTCGGCCGCGGCGCATTCTCGCATGAGTCCGGAATGGTGGTGGCGGGCTTGCTGAAAGAGCCCTTCACCGCGGAAAGCTACGTGCCGGAGCTTGTCGGGCAGAAGCGCGACGTTGTTCTTGGCAAGAAGTCCGGCGTTGCCTCGGTCGACGCCAAGCTCAAGCAGATGGGGATCGCGGTTCCAAGCGAGGTGCTGCCGGACATCCTGAAGAAGATCAAGGAAGAGGCGGTGCGAACCAAGCGGCCTGTCAGCGACAGCCGCCTGCGCGAGCTCGTCGGCGCGTCGGCCGTATCGCCTTGAAGGTGTGTGAAAAAAGAAGGAAGAGGTCCTCGCCGTGAACGGTACCGCATTACTCGTGTGCGATGTTCAGAACGATCTGGTCGACCCCAAGGGCAAGGTGGGTGCCGGCGGTCTCGCAAAAATAGTCGCCGAGCGTAACCTGTTGTCCAACCTGAAGGCGCTGATCGCCAGCGTTCGCGGCAAAGGCTGGCCGGTCGTCTATGTCGGCCTCGGCTATCGCGAAGATTATCAGGACGTCCTCAGCGTTGCGCCGCGCATCGCCAAAGCCCGCGAGAGCAAGGTGGCGGTGCGGGGAGAGTGGGGCGCCGAATTTCATCCCGATATCGCGCCGCAGGCCGGCGATATCGTCTTCTACAAGCAATGGGTCAATCCGTTCTTCGGCACGCCGTTGCTGGAGTGGCTGCGCCGCAACGGCGTCGGCAGCCTCCTGATCGCGGGAACCGCGACCAACCTCGTCGTCGAGAGCGCCGCCCGCTATGCGGACGATGCCGGCTTCGCCGTCTCGGTCGTCGAGGATTGCTGCGCCAGCCCGAACCCGGCCTGGCACGAATTCGCCGTGACGCAGATTCTTCCGGTATTCGGGAAAGTCATTTCCTCGAAAGAGATCAAGTAGACGCGCGCACTGGGCGCGACACGAATAGCAAGGAACAGCGACAATGGCTTTCGAGTACAAGTCCGAGAATCTTCGCTTTGAGATCGACAAGGACGCACCAATCGGCCGGCTTTTCATCAACCGGCCCGGGAAGCTGAACGCAATCACCATGCGCATGCGCGCGGAGATCGTGCGCTTCTTCGACATGATCGAGGAGGACGACCGCGTCCGCGTCGTCATCATTCGGGGCGTCTCGGAAGGCAAGGGGTTCAGCGCCGGCGGCGATATCCCGCAATTTGTCGATGTCCCGCCGCGTCAGCTCGCCAATCTCGCCTATTCGATGTCGGCGCCCGAACGCCTGTCCAAGCCGACCATCGCCGTGATCGACGGCCACTGCTATGGCGGCGGCCTCGAATTTGCCTGCTCCTGCGATTTCCGCATTGCCACGCCGGCGGCGCGTTTCGCCTTTCCGGAAATCACGCTGGGCGCGCTTCCCGGCTCCGGCGGAACGCAGCGCGCCGTCCGTCTGATGGGCGTCGGCCGGGCCCGGGCCATGGTGCAGACCGGCCGGCCGATCACCGCCGAGAGGGCGGAGATGTGGGGGCTCGTGACCTGGCTCTATCCGGCCGACCAGGTCGAAAAGGAGGTCAACGACCTCGCGCTGCATCTCTCCAAGCTGTCGCCGCTTGCGTCGTCTTTCGCCAAGCAGGTGGTGTCGCACGCGCCGGATACCTCGCTGGCCGGCGGCTTCCAGATGGAGGGCAAAGCCATGACCGTGCTCTGCCAGATGGAGGATTTCCGCGAAGGCGTGAACGCCTGGAAGGAAAAGCGCCCGGCGAATTTCAAGGGCCGCTGACCGAAAGGAACGGATCGAAAGGAAGCCGAAGTTGCAGATCGACCGGCCATTTCCCCAGATCGAAGGGCGCCTGGAGGACGCGCGCCTGCTCTTTGGGCGTGGTCGCTATATCGACGATCTGCCGGTCGGTCCGAGCACGCTTCACGCGGCGTTCACGCGCAGCCCCTATGGGCACGCGACGATAGCCGGCATCAACAAGGATGCCGCGCTGGCGGTCGACGGCGTGGTTGCGGTCTATACCGCGGCGGATCTCGGGGCTGTGCTCGATCCGTTCCCAAGCATTGTGCGCGGCGCGCCGGAGTATCGCGGCATCGCAACCGGCAAGGTCCGCTATGTCGGCGAGCCGGTCGCGGTCGTCTTGGCGCGCGATCGCTATGCGGCGGAGGACGGCGTTTCGGCGCTCGACATCGCCTACGAGGCGCTGCCGGCCGTCGTTGATGTCGACGCGGCCGCCGCAGAGACGGCGCCGCTGCTGCACGACGATTTCGGTACGAATGTGGTCTGGAGAAACCGATATCGTTACGGCGATCCCGAGACGGCATTCCGCGAGGCGGATCGCATCGTCGGCATCGATCTGAAGTTTCCGAAGTACAACTCGACGCCGCTCGAGACCTATGGGGTGATCGCGGAATATCTGCCCGAGACCGACGGCTATGTGATCCACGGCAACTTCCAGGGGCCGTTTTCGCTGATGCCGGTGCTGGCGCGGGCGCTGCGCGTGCCGGATTCGCGCATCCGCATGGTGGTGCCGCAGGACATCGGCGGAAGCTTCGGCATCAAGGCGATGATCTACCCCTATATGGGGCTGATCGCCGCTTGCGCCCGGCTCGCCGAGCGCCCGGTGAAATGGATCGAGGATCGCGCCGAGCACCTTCTCGGCAGCGCCAGCGGCACTGACCGCAACTCGCACATCGAGGCGGCCGTGTCCCGCGACGGCCTTGTCCGCGCGATACGCATGAATATCCGCGAGAACGTCGGCGCGTATCTGCGCGCTCCCGAGCCGTCGTGCGTCATGCGGTCTCTGACGACGTTCTCCGGACCTTATCGCATCGAGAGCGGCGAGATCGAGGCAGCCTGCGTGCTGACCAATACGCTGCCGACGGGATTGAACCGCGGTTACGGCGGACAGCAATATATGTTCTCGCTCGAGCGCCTGATGGATGCGATCGCGCGCGAAACCGGCATCGATCGCATCGAGGTGCGGCGCCGCAATTTCCTGAAGGCGGCGGAGTTTCCCTACCGCACCACGACCGGCAGCTATTACGACAGCGGTGACTACCACGGCTGCCTCGAGCGGGCGCTGGATTATCTTCGCAACGAAGGCTGGGAAAGGATGCGCGAGGAGCTGCGCGCCAGCGGCCGCCTTGTTGGCATCGGGGTGGCGACCTGCGTCCACTCCGCCGCTTCGAATATCGGCTATGTGACGCTGGCGCTGTCGCCCGAAGAGCGCGCCAAGCGAGGATACAACGCCAAGTCGGGGACCAACGATTTCGCTCATATCGCGCTTGACGCCTCGGGCCGCCTGCGCGTGCAGATCGGAACCGCGGGCGCCGGGCAGGGTCATGCGACGGCCGTGGCGCAGATCGTGGCGCGCGAATTCGGCCTTGGCGTGCGCGATATCGATGTCATCGATCGTATCGATACCGAAACGACGCCCTGGACGATCACCACCGGCACCTATGCCAGCCGGTTCTCGGTCGTGGTCGGCGGAGCGGTTCAGCGCGCGGCGGCGCGACTCGCGGATCATCTGCGCATCATCGCGTCCTCTCTCCTCGATGCTCCGCCCGATCAGATCGACATCGAAGAGGGCATGATCAGGGTAAGGAACAGCAACAGCTCCCTGTCGCTGCGCCAGCTCGCCGGGGCCGCGCAATGGAATCGCGGCGATCTGCCTGACGATGTGGTGCAGCTCCATGTGAGCGAGAGCTACGGCGCGCCGAATCTGCGGTCGCCGGATTCCGAGAACAGGGTCAATGCCGCCGCCACCTACGGCTTCATGGCGGATTTCGCGATGGTCGAGATCGACCCGGTCACGTTTGTCCCGCGCGTCCTCAAATATATCGCGGTTCACGATGTCGGCACCGCGATCAATCCGCAGCTCATTCGCGGCCAGATCGCGGGCGGCATTGTTCATGGCCTGGGCGGCGCGCTGTACGAGCATCTCGACTACGACGAGAGCGGGCAGATGATGTCGGCCTCGTTCATGGACTATCTGTGCCCGACGGCGTCCGAAGCGCCGCAGATGTCGATCGACCATTTCGACGCGAAATCTCCGTTCACCGTGCTCGGCGTCAAGGGTTGCGGCGAGAACAGCGCGATGTCGGCTCCGGCCGCGATCGCCAGCGCGGTGGACGACGCCCTGTCGGAATTCAACGGGTCGATCGCGGAGCTGCCGGTGACCCCGCCGGCCATCTGGCGGCAGGTGGCGGGTGCATCATGAAGCCTGCGCCCTTCAAATATATCGAGGTTGCCGACGAGGAGGCGCTGACGTCGGCGCTCGCGGACTATGGCGATGATGCCCGGCTCCTGGCGGGCGGGCAGAGCCTGGTTCCGATGATGAATTTCCGGGTGGTGTCGCCTGAGGTCGTCATCGATCTCAACCGTGTCGGCGCGCTCAGCTACATCGACTGTCGGGACGATGTCTGCCGGATCGGTGCGCTGACGCGGCACGCGATGATCGAGGATTCCGATCCGCTCTCCCGCCGCTGTGCGCTGCTCGGTCAGGCAGTCCGTAACGTCGCGCATCGCGCGGTCCGCAATCGCGGAACGACGGGAGGCACGCTTGCGCTCGCTTATCCCGGCGCGGAGATTCCGCTCGCGCTGATGACGCTGGATACGGACATCATCCTCCGCTCGAAGAGGGGCGAGCGGCGGCTCGGCATGAAGGATTTCGTCCTCGGCGCGCTCGATACCAGCCTCTCCGGCGACGAGTATATTCGTCAGGTCGAAATCAGGATGCCGCCTCCCGGCAGCGCGGCAAGCTTCGTCGAGACGTCGCGGCGCCATGGCGATTTTGCGATTGCGGCCGCCGCGGTCGTCGCCGCGCGCGACGATCACGGGCGGCTTGACTATCTGCGGGCGGGCGTCGCCGGCGGGACCGGCGCGCCTGTCCGTCTGACGGCGCTTGAGGAGGCTTTGAGCGGCGACGATCCCGACGACGGCCGCATGGCCGACAGCGTCCACGAAGCAATCGCTGCGATCGAGGTGTTCGGCGACCACCACTATCCCGAGGATTTCCGGCGTCATGTTCTCAAGGGCGTGCTTCAGCGTGCCTTGAAAGACGCCATTGTTGGTTCGGAGCGGCGCCATGTTCGGTGAGCGCATCGCTCTCGACCTTGAGGTCAACGGCAAGCCCCTTTCCGGGGTCGCGGAGCCGAGGACGCTGTTGTCGGATTTTCTGCGGCACAATCTCGGCTTCACCGGCGTCCATGTCGGCTGCGAGCACGGCGTTTGCGGCGCCTGCACCGTGCTGCTGGACGATCAGCCGGTGCGCTCCTGCCTGATGTTCGCGGTGCAGGCGCGCCATCATAGCATCACCACCATCGAGGGCCTCGCGAAAGGCGGCGAGATGCATCCGGTGCAGGACGCGTTTCGCCGGCATCACGGCCTGCAGTGCGGCTTCTGCACGCCGGGCATGGTGCTGACGGCGGTCGACCTCATCCAGCGCGAGCCCGATCCGAGCGAGCGCAGCGTGCGGGAGGGAATGTCGGGGAATCTGTGCCGGTGCACGGGATACGAGGGCATCGTTCAGGCCGTGCTGGCCGCTGCCAAGGACTTGAAACGGCAATCACAAAGCAACCGAACGGAGGAGACACAATGACCATGAAAACCCGAGGGCTGACCCGTCGTACCCTGCTGGCGTCGGGAACGGCGGCTGCCGGACTCTCTCTCGCGCCGACGGGCGTTTTCTCGCCCGCCATCGCCCAGGCGAAGCCGCTGCGCATCGGCGTCTTGGCGCCGCTGTCCGGCGTCTATGCCAGCCTCGGCATGAACAAGACCAACGGCATCAAGATGTTCTTCACCGAGCAGAACATGTCCGTTGAGGGAACCAAGATCGAGCTGGTGATCGAAGACACCGAAGCCAAGCCGCAAGAGGGACTGCGAAAGGCGCGGAAGCTCGTCGAGCAGGACAATGTCGACGTTCTTCTCGGCGTCATTTCCAGCGCGATCGGCTATGGCCTGAAGGAATACGTAAACCGCGCCAAGAAGGTGTGGGTCACGACGGGTGCCGCGGCCGACGGAATCTTCAAGAAGGCCAACAACAACCCGTATGCGTTCCGCTCGAGCCTCAGCGTCTATCAGGCCAACGAGCCGATGGGTACGTGGATGGCGGAGAAGGGGTTCAAGAGGGTCTTCGTCACCGGGCCGGACTACGCGATGGGCCGCGAGGCGATCGTGGCTTTCGAGAAGACGTTCAGGGCCAAGGGCGCCGAGCGCGTCGGCGAGGTCTATGCGCCTCTCGGCACCAATGATTTCGCGCCGTATCTCACCGAGATCAAGCGCGTGAACCCGGACGTCGTCTATGCCTCCTATGCCGGCAGCGACGCGGTGCGCTTCGTGCAGCAGTTTGCGGCGTTCGGCCTGCAGAATTCCATCAAGCTCGCGGGTTACGGCTATCTCGCCGAGGAGGATACGTTCGAGGCGCAGGGCGCGGCGGCCGTCGGCGTTTATTCGGCCCTGAATTGGGCTTACGGCATCGATACGCCGGCCAACAAGACGTTCGTCGCCAACTACCGGAAGACCTAGAACGCCATTCCGACGGTGGATTCCGTCGCGGGCTATGTCGGCGCGCAGGTGGTGTGGAACGCGTTCAAGAAGCTGGGCGGAAAGGTTCCGGACCAGGAGGCGCTCAGCAAGGCGGTGCTCGAAACCAAGATCGACACGCCGCGCGGGCCCATCAGCTTCGACCCGGACACGCGGAACGTCATCCAGAACATCTACATCCGCGAGGCTGTCAAGGACGGCAACGAGATCCACAACAAGGTTCTCGCCACCTTCGAAGCCGTCCGCGATCCCGGCGTCTGATCTTGCATCCGGCATCCGCCCACCGGCGGATGCCGGCCACACCGGAATTCCACCGTGCTTGATTTTCTGATCGCGCAGACGCTGAACGGGCTGGTCTACAGCATGCTGCTGTTCCTGCTCGCTTTGGGTCTCAGCCTGACATTCGGCATGTTGCGCGTCATCAATCTCGCGCACGGTGCCTTCTATCTGATGGGCGCCTATTTCGGCCTGACGGCCTGGAATCTGACCCACAGCTTCTGGGCGGCCATCATCGTGGCAACCGTCGGCGCGGCCATCGTCGGAATGCTGCTCGAGCGGTCATGGCTGCAGCGGTTCTACGTTCGCAACGAGCTCGACCAGGTCATCCTGACATTCGGGTTCGCCCTGGTATTTGCCGACATCATGAAGATGCTGTGGGGGAAGGACATCCACAGCATCCCGGTGCCGCCGCTGCTGTCGGGCGCGGTGCATATCGCAGGCACCTATTTCCCCGCCTACCGGCTGATCCTGGTCGGCGTCGGAGTCGCGCTGTTCGTGGCGACCTGGCTAGCCATCGAGAGGACCAGGACCGGCGCCTTGATCCGCGCCTCGGTTGCGGACCGGGTGATGGTGAGCGGGCTCGGGTTCAATATCCGCCTGCTCTTCACCTATGTGTTCGGCTTCGGCACCGCGATCGCCGGCCTTGCCGGCGTCCTCGGGGCACCGATCACCGGCATTTATCCCGGCCTGGATTTCGAGGTCCTGATCACTACTCTGATCGTGGTCGTGGTCGGCGGTCTCGGCAACATTTCGGGCGCGTTCTGGGCGGCGCTGCTGATCGGTCTCGCCGAGACCTACGGCAAGGCGCTGTATCCCGCCGCCGCGAGCTTCATCATATTCGGCCTGATGGCTGCGGTGCTGTTGATCCGCGCCTGGGGACGTGACGAAGAGGATGTCGAATGACCGTAGCCGATGTCATCGTGCAACGGCGCTCCAAGCCATTCGTTGCCTTGCGTCTCTGGAGCGTGCTCGCTCTCATGATCGCGGCATTCGCTGCCGCGCCGTTTCTGGGCATGCCGCAGTTCGTCCAGGCGCTGGTCATCGAGATTCTTGTGTTCTCGCTGCTTGCGCTGAGCCTGAATGTCCTTCTCGGCTACACCGGGCTGGTCTCGTTCGGCCATGCGGCATTCTTCGGCATCGCCGGTTATGCCATCGGCATCATCGCCATCCATATCAGCACCGATATTCTGGTGACGTTCCCGCTTGCCGTACTGGTTGCGGCGCTTTGCGCCGTGCCGATCGGCTGGCTCTCGATCCGGCTGTCGGGATTCTATTTCCTGATGATCACGTTTGCGTTCGCGCAAATGGTGTTTGTGGCGGCGTTCCGGTGGAAGCCGGTGACCGGCGGCTCCGACGGAATGATCGTTCCGGGCGCGACGCTGTTCGGCGCGCCGATCCTCGGAAGCCGTGAATCGTTCTACTTCTTCGTGCTCGCGGTGTTTACGGTCTGCGCGGCGCTGCTTTACGCTATCGTGGTGTCGCGCTTCGGACGGACGCTGGTCGGCATTCGCGAAAGCACGCCGCGCATGCGGGCGCTCGGCTATAACGTCCGACGATACAAGCTCGCGGCCTTCGTCGTCGGAGCGACCTTCGGCGGCGTTGCCGGAGTCCTGAACTCGCTGTTCAACCTGTTCATCGCCCCGGAATCGGCGCACTGGACCCAATCGGCGCTCGTGCTGGTGATGGTCCTGATCGGCGGAGCCGGCTATTTCGTCGGCCCGATCATCGGTGCCACCATCGTTCTGCTACTGCAGCACTGGCTGAGTTCCTATACCGAATACTGGGGCCTTGTGCTTGGAATTCTGTTCATCGTCCTGATCACCGGCGCGCGCGAGGGCATCGCCGGCTTGGTGATGCAGGGCTGGAACCATCTGCGCGGAAAAGGGCCATGACGGCGGCTGTTCGGACGTCCAGGGTGTCGAAATCCTACGGGGCCTTCGTTGCCCTGAAGGACGTCGATCTTTCCGTCGAGCCCGGCGAGCGGCGCGCCATCATCGGACCGAACGGCGCCGGCAAATCCACGCTGTTCAGCATCATTGCGGGCCAGAAGCCGCCGACCTCCGGTTCGATCTTCATCGACGGCGCCGACATGACCGGCGCGCGCCCGGACCAGTTGTGGGCGAGGGGCCTCAGCCGCACGTTCCAACGCAATCAGCTGTTTCAGAACCTCACGGTCTGGGAGAACGTCGAGTTGGCTTGCGCGGCGCATCACCGCGGCCTGTTCAAGTCGGTTTCGAGAGATGCTCTCGACGACGAGATTGGCGGCGTCCTCGAGCGGGTCAATCTCCTGGGAAGCCACGACGTGCGGGTGGCCAATATGGCCTATGGCGAGCAGCGCCAGCTCGAGCTGGCGCTGGCGCTGGCTGGACGGCCGAGAATTCTCCTGCTCGATGAACCGACCGCGGGTATGTCTCCCGCCGAAACGCAGGCGATGCTGCGGATGATGATCGCGCTGCCGCGCGAGATCACCATCCTCATCGTCGAGCACGACATGGATGTCGTCTTCTCGCTCGCCGATCGCGTGATGGTGCTCAACCTCGGCGAGGTCCTGGCCGACGGCACCGTGCGCGAGATCCAGGGCAACAGGAATGTGAGCGAGGTCTATATGGGGAAGGCACTATGAGCGAGCCTCTGCTTTCGCTCAGCGGCGTCAATACCTATTATGGGGAAAGCCACATTCTCCATGATCTCGGCTTCGACCTGCGCAAGGGCGAGGTCGTCGGCATCCTGGGGCGCAATGGCGTCGGCAAGACCACGACGCTGCAGAGCATTCTCGGCATTCCCGCGCCGCGCAGCGGCGAGATTCGGTTCCGCGGCGAGACGATTTCCGGCTTGCCCACGCACGATATCGTCTCGCGCGGCGTCGGCTGGGTCCCCCAGGGGCACCGGATTTTTCCAACGCTGACCGTCGTCGAGAATATCGAGCTCGCGGCAGCCCGTTCCCGGCCCGGTTCCTGGACCGCCGAACGGATTTACGAGGCGTTCCCGCGCCTCCATACGCGCCGCGATGCGCGCGGCGGGTCGCTTTCCGGAGGTGAGCAGCAGATGCTCGCGATCGCGCGCGCTCTCGTGCAGAATCCGGAGCTCTTCCTGATGGACGAGCCGTCGGAAGGATTGAGCCCGCTGATCGTTCAGGAGATCGGCGCTCTGATCAAGCGGCTGAATGCCGAGGGAAACACCATCCTGCTGGTCGAGCAGAACCTGGCCTTCGCACTGAGCATCTCTCACCGCATTCTCATCATGGCGAAGGGAGCCATCGTCTATTCGGGCAAGCCGGACGATATCCGGGACGATCCGGACATCACGCACAGGTTCCTGGGAGTGGGGACAGCAGCGGCGGACTAGCCGCCGCTGTCGAAGAATTACGGAGTACGCATATGAACATCGGCTCGGTTCTGACCGATGCGGCGAAGGCTTCGCCTGAGCATATCGCCATCATCTACGGAGATCAGCGCCGCACCTACCGCGACTTCAATTCGCGCGCCAATCAGCTCGCCTCGCAGCTGCGCAAGATCGGGGTGCGCAAGGGCGATCGCGTTGCGATCCTTCAGAAGAACTGCCCGGAACTTCTCGAAACGATGTTCGCCACCTTCAAATGCGGTGCCGTCACCGTTCCGATGAATGCGCGTCTGCATCCCAAGGAGGCCGCCTATATCCTTCAGGATTCCAGCGCAAAGGTCCTGGTCTTCACCGAGGAGTTCAACGCCGGTCTCGAGACGATCCGTGCCGAGATCGCAAACGTACAAACCTTCATCGGTGTCGGCAAAGCGCCAAGCTGGGCGACACCCTACGAGGACTTCATCGCCGGCGGCGACGCCGCCGATCATGATGAAGCCTGCAGCAGCGACGATCTGGCCTGGCTGTTCTATACGTCAGGCACCACAGGCAAGCCGAAAGGCGCCATGGACAGCCACGGCAACCTGCGGTTCATGACCGAGCACTATCCGCGGGAAGTCTACCAGCTCAAGCCGGACGATATCGTCATGCATCCCGGGCCGTTGACGCACGGGAGCGGCTTGTGGGCCATCCCGATCACGGCAGGGGGTGGAACGCATCTCATTCCGCACGCGGCAAGCTTCGATCCCGACCACATCTTCGGTCTGATCGAAGAGCATCGTGTGACCAAGATCGCGTTCATCGCGCCGACGATGATCACGATGCTGCTCAACGCGCCGAATATCGGGAAATACGACCTCTCGTCGCTCCGGTTCATCGGTTATGGCGGCAGTCCGATGTATGTCGAGGACCTGAAGCGCGCCGTGAAGCAGTGGGGCCCGGTGCTCTGCCAGATCTATGGCCAGGGCGAGACGCCGATGACGATCACGATGCTCACGCCGGAAGACCACAGGATCGCCATGGAGAATCCGGAGCTGGAAAAGCGGCTCGCCTCGGCAGGACGCATCCGTGAGGATATCGAGATCGCCGTTCTCGACGATAACGACAGGCCGCTCGGCGATGAGCAGATCGGAGAAATATCGCTGCGCGGCGGCTGCGTGATGAAGGGCTACTGGAACAAGCCGGAAGCCACAGAAGAAGCCTTCAAGAACGGCTGGTATCATACCGGCGATCTCGGCAAGCGCGACAGCGACGGCTTCTATTATCTGCTGGATCGCAAGAAGGAGCTGATCATCACCGGCGGCGCCAATGTTTATCCGCGGGAGGTCGAGGAGGTGCTGCTGCTGCATCCCGGCGTGCTTGAGGTCGCGGTCATCGGCGTGCCGGATCGGCTGTGGGGAGAATCGGTGATGGCGGTGGTCAGGCCGCGCCCCGGCGCGAAGCCGACCGAGGAGGAGCTTCTCGACCTCTGCCGGCAGCATCTGTCGGGCTACAAGAAGCCGCGCTTCATCCGCTTCCAGGACGATTTGCCGAAGAGCGGCTATGGCAAGATCATGAAGCGGGAACTGAAAGCATCCATCATCGCCGAATTGCAGGCCGCGCCATGAGCCCACGCACAGCTATCATTACCGGAGCGGCAAGCGGCATCGGCCGGGAATGCACCCGGATGCTGCTCGCCGCCGGATGCAGCGTCGTCGCGATCGACCTGAAGGCCGAGGCGGTGCAGGCTGCGTTTCCGGACGCGGGTGATGCGTTGCGCGCGCTGTCCGCCGACATCGGCGACATCGCGCGGCTTCGCGAGACGGTGGACCGTGCCGTTGCCATGCTCGGCGGCGTCGACGCCTTGCTGCATTTCGCCGCGATCTGGACGGGAAAGACCTGGGACGAGACCGAGCCCGATGAATGGGAGCGTGTTCTCCGCATCAACGTCACCGGAACGTTCTTTCTCGCGCGTTACGTTGCCGAAAAGATGATCCCGAACGGGCGCGGTGCGATCGTGCTCACCGCCTCCGATTCCGCCAAGGTCGGCGGCGTCGCCGGCGGCCCGGCCTATGTGGCGTCGAAGGGCGCGGTCATCGGCCTGACCCATTCGCTGGCGAAGGCGCTCGGCCCGAAGGGCATTCGCGTGAACGCCGTCAATCCGGGCGTGGTGCGGACGCCGATGACCGCGGCGTGGCCGGCCGCGGTCAAGGACAAGGCGATCGAGCTCACGCCGCTCGGCCGCCTCGCGGAGCCGGACGACATCGCGAGCGTCGCCTGCTTCCTCGCCTCCGAGCAGGCCAAATTCGTCACCGGTGAGGTGGTCGAGGTCAACGGCGGGTTCTATTTCGATTGAGGTGCATATGCCGAAGGCCCTTGCCGCCGTCCTGGAATCGCCGCGGAATTTCCAGCTGCGCGAGTTCGCAATCCCGGAGATCGGCGAGGACGATGCCGTCCTGCGGGTGGAGGCCTGCGGGCTGTGCGGAACCGATTACGAGCAGTGGCTCGGTCATCTCAAGGACTGGGGCGGCGGCATGCCGATCATCCCCGGCCACGAGGTCATGGGGTTCATCGAGCGGATCGGGCCGCAGGCCGCAAAGCTCTGGAATGTGAAGGAGGGCGATCGGGTCGCGATCGAGCCCGTCATTCCCTGCGGTCATTGCGAGGATTGCGTGCAGGGCGCCTATACGCGCTGCCGATCCGACAAGGGATACGGACTCTATCAGAATATCCACGTCGCGCCTTCGCTGTGGGGCGGATATGCGACGCACCTCTATCTCCATCCGCGAACCATGGTGCACAAGCTTCCGTCGCAGGTGCCGACGGATGTCATGACCCTGTTCAACCCTCTGTCGAACGCGATCCGCTGGGTGTACGAGGCCGGCGGCGTCGGTCTTGGTTCAAGCGTGGTGATCGCGGGACCGGGACAGCGCGGCCTTCTCGCCGTCGCGGCCGCGAAGCGGGCGGGTGCCGCCACCATCATTGTCACGGGCACGACGCGGGACGGGGCGCGCCTTCAGCTTGCCGAACGGCTCGGCGCGACCGCGACCATCGACGTGCAGGCGGAAGACCCGGTAGAGCGGGTCATGGCTTTGACCGGAGGCAAGCTCGTCGACGTGGTGCTCGACGTGTCCGCGGGAGCGGTGGCGCCGGTCGTGCAGGCGATCGATATGGTCAAGCGAGGCGGGCGTATCGTGCTCGCCGGGCTCAAGGGACAGAACAAGTTGAACGACTTTCCCGTCGACAAGGTCGTCTTCCGGGAAATCGAGCTGGTCGGCGTGCTCAGCGCCGGGTGGCGGCCGACGGAACTTGCGATCCAGATGATCGGCGAGAGCGGTGCTGAGCTGCGCGCCCTCTGCTCGCATTCGTTTCCGCTGGAACAGGCCACGGATGCCGTGCGCTCTCTCGGACGCGAGAGCTCGGACGGCCGCGAGGCGGTGCACGTCACGCTATGCGTTAACGGTATCGGGTGACGTGACGGCGAAGGCAGGTTCGGGCTGCGACGCGACCCACGACCGTAGGACGCGGTTCGCCGCAGCCGGCGGCATCATTTTGAAATCCGGGAGGGCTTCGCGTCCCGGTCGGTGATGCGCCGAGTAAGGCGCGGGGCTGCTCCGGCCGGATCGTGCCGCGCCAAGCGACATGTTGGTCGGGCCGGATCAGCACAAAGGGCGCCTCATAGAGCTCGCGCAGCGCCCGATCCGGCTCGCTGACGACGGTGAGCGGCACGCCGAGCTCCCGCGCCTCGACGCGGGCGCGGTCCGGCATCGCAGCGTCGGCTTCGTCGAGGCCGAGGAGCGTGGAATCAGGGCCGAATGAATCGTAGAGTGCACGTCGACCTCAACGCTTGCAGAGGCGGTGAAAAATTGGCGGAAGGAGCAGCTCGGCACCTTGCGCAGCCAAGCGACTACCCGCGGCAACTTGCATGAACGTAAAACGGCGCGACTTTATTGTCGCAAGTCATCGGCAAAAGCTCGCCGCCAAGATGACGTGCCAAGATTTCTATTGAATGGTGGAATTCAATTGGCAGAATAGCGTGCCGGCGCTGACCGGAATCGCCTGCGGCAAAGCGTCCACGAAAGCGCTTATGTTTCCGGGTTTGACGGCGACGCCTTTGGAATCGCTTGGATGTTCTGCTTCCAGAACTTAAGCGTCGGGAATTCTGGAAGCACTGTGGAAGCAAGAGGGGAGGAACGGGCGCAACCTGGCGCGAAATACTGCGAAGGTGCAGAGTAGAAGAAATCCTCGGAACCGGCGGAAATGTCGGGCTAATTCGAAGACGTGCGAAAGTAATCGCAGTCGGTTGCCTTTAACTCATAACCTGAAGGTCGTAGGTTCAAATCCTACCCCCGCAACCAAAATTACGAAGCAATATCAACGGCTTCGACAAACGCCCCGGACTCGCGTCCGGGGCGTTCGCATGTTAACTCCGCAATACCTCCGCAAATCGGGGGCTGCTGCGGTGGAGTCCCTATCGTGGGCTCCCCACACCAACGGCGCTGTGACCTGCCCCCCGCCGGTCCCTCATTCATTGTGAGAGCCCAGGGGTTTGGTAGCTGATCTCCATCGCCGGCGGTAGCGGCCGGGCGGTGGAGCTGATTACGTTGCGCAACCGCCCGGCCGCGGGGTTCAGCCGCACGGCTTCGGGGGTAAGCCCGCCGTGCGCCGAGTGTGGGCGCACGTGGTTGTAGTCGAGCCGCCAGCGCTCGATCACGGCGCGGGCCTCGGCCAGATTGGCGAAGACCTCCTCGTTCAGACACTTGTCGCGCAGCTTGCCGTTGAAGCTCTCCACGAAGCCGTTCTGTTGCGGCTTGCCCGGCGCGATGTAGTGCCAGTCGACGCC
>NZ_LIOL01000015.1:7500-74725 GCF_001418005.1 Chelatococcus sambhunathii
CGTCCAGGATCTCATCCGCATCTTTGCCTATGACGTCGATTTCCAGCGCCGCGTCGGGCCGAGCGACTCGATCGAGCTGTTCATGGCCGATGACGATGGCACGGCCGGCGGAGATGTCTTGTTTGCCGCGCTCACCGTCGGCGGCGAGCGACGGGCGGTCTACCGCTACCAGTCACCGCAGGACAACGCCGTGGACTATTTCGACGAGGACGGACGTTCGCTGAAGAAGTTCCTGCTGCGCAAGCCGATCACCGACGGCATCATGCGGTCGGGCTTCGGCACCCGCCGGCATCCGATCCTCGGCTATTCCAAGATGCACACGGGCGTCGACTGGTCGAACCGGTCAGGCACGCCCATTCTCGCCGCCGGCGACGGCGTCGTGATCAAGGCCGGCTGGAGCTCCGGCTACGGCCGGCGCATCGAGATCCAGCACGCCAATGGCTACGTCACGACCTATTCCCACCAGTCGGGGTTCGCCCGCGGCATCCAGGAGGGCAGCCGGGTACGCCAGGGCCAGGTCATCGGCTATGTCGGCAACACGGGCCTGTCGACCGGGGCGCACCTGCACTACGAGGTGCTGGTCAACGGCCACTTCGTCAATCCGATGAAAATCAAGGTGCCGCGCGGCCGCGAGCTGGAGGGCACGGCGCTCGCCGAGTTCCGCCGCCAGCGCGACCAGATCCGCGAGCTGCGCGGCCGGGCCGAGACGGGCGTGCAGATGGCCGAGGGCGGCTGAGCCGCTCCGGCGGCCGCATGGCAGCCCTGCGCCTCAACGCCTAGCCCGTCCGGCGCCCCCGCTCCAAGGTCGCGCAGCTTCTCCGACCGGTCAGGCCATGCTCTCCGTCTTCCTGCTCGTCTTGCCGATCTTCGGGCTCATCGCCGTCGGCTTCCTCGCCCGCTTCGTCGGCCTGCTCAACGACCGCACCGGCGAAGGCCTGTCGGATTTCGTCTATGCCCTCGCCATTCCCTGTCTCATCTTCCGCACCCTGGCGAAGGCCACGCTGCCGGAGGTGCAGCCCTGGGGCTACTGGCTAGCCTATTTCGGCGGCGTCGCCGTCGTGTGGGTGCTTGCCACGGTCATCGCGCGGCGCCTGTTCGGCGTCACGGAGACGGAGGGGGCCGTTGCCGGCTTCTCGGCGGCGCAGTCCAACACCGTACTCGTCGGCATCCCGCTCATCCTCAAGGCCTATGGCGACGAGGGCGCCGTTCCGCTCTTCCTGCTGATCGCTATCCACCTGCCGATCATGATGACGGTGGCCACCATCCTCGTCGAAGGGCGCGGGACCTCGCCGCTGACCATCGCACGGCGGCTGATCACCCATCCCATCGTCATCGCGGTCATCCTCGGCTCGCTGGCGAGGCTCCTGCCGGGCGGGCTGCCCGACGTCGCCTGGGCCCTCATCAATCCCATCGCCGAGGCGGCCGTGCCCTGCGCGCTCATCGCCATGGGCGTCGCGCTGCGACGCTACGGCTTCGGCGAAGGCCTCGGTCTCGCAAGCACGATCACGGTGCTCAAGCTGCTGGTGCACCCTTTCATTGTCTATGTGCTGGCGCTGCACGTGTTCCAGATTCCGCCGACCTGGGCGGGCGTCGCCGTGCTGTTCGCGGCCTCGCCCTCCGGCATCAATGCCTACCTCCTCGCCGAACGGTACCGCTGCGGCATCGCCATCGCCTCCGGCTCCATCGCCATGTCGACGGGCTTCGCGCTGGCGAGCACGATCCTCTGGCTTACGGTGCTCGGGGCCGGCTAAGGCCGGTTTCCCGAGCTCAGAGACGGAAGCCGAGGCGTCGCCTGATCTCCTCCGCGCCAATCCCTGCCGCCCTCAGATCACGCAGGGCCGGCGAGCCGCGACTCTTGGCGAGCTTGAGACCGGCTTCGTCGGCGACGAGGTCGTGGTGGTGATAGCGCGGCACCGGCAGCTCGAGCAGCGCCTGCAGGAGGCGGTGCACGTCGGTCGCCGCCGCGAGGTCGCGTCCGCGCACCACATGCGTGACGCCCTGCAGCGCGTCGTCGACGACCACCGACAGGTGATAGCTCGTCGGCACCTCCTTGCGCGCGAGCACCACGTCGCCCCAGCGCGCCGGATCGGCGGAGACGACTCGCTCGCCATCGTCGGGATCAAAGGCGATGAAGACCAGTTCGCGACCGGATTCCGCAAGGCGGCCGAGAGCGCCCGCCATGTCGAGCCGCAAGGCATGCGGTTCGCCGGCGGCCAGGCGGCGGGCGACCTCATCGACCTGCAGCCGCCGGGCGAGCCCGGGATAGAGCGGCGCGCCGTCGGGATCGCACGGCCACGGTCTACCTTCGGCACGCTCCCATTCGGCAATGGCTGTCCGGATCTCCTGGCGGCTGGCGAAACAGGGATAAACGAGGCCCATCGCACGCAGCTTCCCCAGCGCCGCCCCGTAGTCGGCCATGTGATCCGACTGGCGGCGCACCGGCTCCTCCCATGCGAAACCCAGCCAGGCGAGATCCTCATAGATGGCCCGTTCGAACTCCGGGCGGCAGCGCGTCGGGTCGATGTCCTCGATGCGCAGCAGCAGCCGCCCGCCGAGCCGGCGGGCGAGCGCCGCATTAAGCAGTGCCGAATAGGCGTGCCCGAGGTGGAGGAAACCATTGGGGCTCGGCGCGAAGCGCAAAACGGGTGTCGTCTTCGCCCCCACTGCCGCATGCGTCATGATGAAACGACCACGATTCGAATCATGCCGAGGATATCCGATGCCGCGCATCATCGACGGCGAGACGGCGCTCGACCATGCCCTCTCCGGCCTCATCGCCGCCGACCCGCTGATCGGCGAGCTTGTCGAGGCCGGCGCGCGGCCGCCGCTGCGCCTGCGAGATCCGGGCTTTTCCGGGCTCGCCGGCATCATCGTCGCCCAGCAGGTGTCCGTTGCCAGCGCCAATGCGATCTGGGCGCGGGTGACGGCGCGTTTCGACCCGCTCGAGCCCCTCGCCTTCCTCGCCGCGAGCGATGCGGACCTGCGCGCCTGCGGGCTCTCGCTGCCGAAAATGCGCGGGCTGCGCGCCGTCGCCCTCGCGATCGCCGAAGGGCATCTGCCGATCGAGGCGCTCGGCGCGATGGCGCCGGACGAGGCCATCGCCGCGCTCACCGCCGTGAAGGGCATCGGCCCGTGGACCGCGGAAATCTACCTTCTCTTCTGCCTCGGCCATCCCGACATCTTTCCGGCCGGGGATCTCGCCCTGCAGGAGGCCGCGCGCCTTGCGCTCGCACTCGACGAACGCCCGCGCGAGAAGGAGCTGCGCGCCATCGCCGAGGAACGCTGGCAGCCTTTCCGCGGCGTCGCGGCACGCGTGCTGTGGGCCTATTACCGCATCGCCCGCCACGGTCGCGAAGGTGCACCGGTACTCGGCGCCGACGCTACATGAGCCGACGCGAATCGCTCGACCGTGCCAGCACGATTCGCTAATCAGCGGGAATAGCCATCACGAGCCGCACGGGACGACGACATGGACCAGCGAACGATAGACGGGCCGCGCCTTGCCGCGCGATCGGGCACCGCTCGCCAGCTCGTCGTCTTCCTGCACGGCTACGGCGCGGACGGAAACGACCTCATCGACATTGGCCGCCAGTGGCAGCGCTGGTTGCCGGATGCGGCCTTCGTCTCGCCGCACGCGCCGGAGCCCTGCGGCATGTCGCCCATGGGTCGGCAGTGGTTCGCCCTCACCTTCCGCGATCCGGACGAGCGCTGGCGCGGCGTCAACCATGCCGGGCCCGGGCTCGATGCCTTCCTCGACGCCGAGTTGGCCCGCCATGGGCTGAGCGGGGACCGGCTCGCCCTCGTCGGCTTCAGCCAGGGCACCATGATGGCGCTGCACGTTGGCCTCAGGCGGCGCAGCGCACCAGCGGCGATCGTCGGTTATTCCGGCATGCTGGTGGGGCCGAGCGGTGCTGCACCTGATGCGATGCGGGAAGAGATCCGCGCCCGGCCACCGGTGCTGCTGGTCCATGGCGATGCCGACGAGGTCATCCCGGTCGAGGCGCTGTTCTTTTCGTCGCAGGCCCTGTCGAGCCTCGACGTGCCGACCGAATGGCACCTGTCGCCCGGCATCGGGCATGGCATCGACAGCGAGGGCCTGCGCCAGGGCGGATTGTTCCTCGCACGCGCCTTCGGCCTGCCCTACCCGGCCTGATCAGCGCCCGACAGCCGCGAGCGCCGCCTGCGCGCCCTGGCGCAGGAAGACCGTGTCGCTGCCAATGGCGGAGACGACGATGCCCTTGCGCGCGAAGGCCGCCGCGCGCTCCGGCGGGCCCGCATAGGCCCAGACCGCCTTGCCGGCCGCCTTGGCGCGGGCAAGCACGTGGTCGATCGCTTCGTCGACGGCCGCCGATTCCGGCTCGAGCTCACGTCCGCCGGACAAGGCGATGGACAGGTCGGAGGGGCCGATGAAGACCGCATCAATGCCTTCGACCGCGAGGATGTCGTCGAGCGCGTCAAGCGCCGCTCGCGTCTCGATCATCGCCACAGCGCCAGTGAGGCCGTTGGCGCGGGCGAGATAGTCCTTCGGTGCCAGACCCGACAGGGCGAGCGCCGCATGCGGCCCCCAGCTGCGCTCGCCGAGCGGCGGGAACTTGGCGAAGGCTGCGAAGGCCCGTGCATCGGCTGCTGAATTGACCATCGGCGCAATGACGGCGGCGGCCCCGGCGTCGAGCATGCGCGAGGTCGCCTGGAAATCGCCGACGGGAATGCGGACGACGGCTGGCTTGCCGGCGCCGGCCACCAACTGGATGCCGCGGATGGCGGCGTCGATGTCGACGGCCCCATGCTGCATGTCGAGCGTGACGACGTCGAAGGCCTCACGGGCGAGCACAGCGGCGACGGCCGGCTCGCGGCTGCCAACCCAGGCGGAAAACAGCGGCCCGCCTGATGCGAGCCGGCTGGCGAAATCCCCATGGATCGACATGGCGTCCCCCGACCAATCTGCGGCAGCGACCCTACTGGCCTTTGACTTCCTCGATGGCCTGGGCCATCAGCTCGGTCATGGTGCGGCGGATCTGGTGGTCGGACTGGCCGACACCAGCGGCATCGAAATCGGCCCGCACCTTGCGGAAGACGTCGTCGTCGCCCGCCTCCTCGAAATCGGCCAGAACGACACTCTTGGCATAGGCCTCGGCATCGGGCCCGGACTTGCCGAGTTGCTGCGCCGCCCAGAGCCCGAGCAGCTTGTTGCGCCGGGCCGTCGCCTTGAAGCGCAACTCCTCGTCGTGCGCAAACTTCTTCTCGAAGGCCTCTTCGCGCTTGTCGAAGGTCGTCATCGGGCTCAACTCTCCCTCATGCGGTCGCTCAGGCGGCGATATAGATGGCGGGAGGCTTAAGCGCCAGCCCAAATCGGGCTCGAATCACGCCTCCTCCCCTTTCCCTCATCAGACACCGGACGGTGCGCGCTTGCAACGCATGCCGCGACACCCCACATCCGGGTCGATGATGGCCAGCGAACGTCCGCCGCCCGGCGCGGTCGTTGTGCTTCAGCGCGCAATCGGCTAGGTTGCGCCTCGCGGGCGAGGGCTTTGTCCGCAAGCACAAAGAGCCTCGAACCGGTCCCCGCCCGCTTCGAGCCGCGGACCTTTTGTATGGAGCCACGGCACCCCCGATGGACTTTCTCAAAACACGGTATACGCCGATGAACCGTCGCCGTCGTATCTACGAGGGCAAGGCAAAGGTGCTCTACGAGGGCCCCGAGCCGGGCACGCTCATTCAACACTTCAAGGATGATGCGACCGCATTCAACGCCAAGAAGCACGAGATTATCGACGGCAAGGGCGTTCTGAACAACCGCATCTCGGAATACATCTTCCAGAATCTCAACGACATCGGCGTGCCGACGCACTTCATCCGTCGGCTGAACATGCGCGAGCAGCTGATCCGCGAGGTCGAGATCATCCCGCTCGAGGTCGTGGTGCGCAACGTCGCTGCCGGCTCCCTGTCGCAGCGCCTCGGCATCGAGGAAGGCACGCAGCTGCCGCGCTCGATCATCGAGTTCTACTACAAGAACGACGCGCTCAACGACCCGATGGTCTCGGAGGAGCACATCACCGCTTTCGGCTGGGCGACACCTCAGGAGATCGATGACATCATGGCGCTCGCCATCCGTGTCAACGACTTCCTCTCTGGTCTCTTCCTGGGCGTCGGCATCCGCCTCGTCGACTTCAAGATGGAAACGGGCCGCATGTGGGAAGGCGACATGATGCGCATCGTCGTCGCCGACGAGATCTCGCCCGACTCGTGCCGCCTGTGGGACATCAAGTCGAACGACAAGATGGACAAGGACCGCTTCCGCAAGGACATGGGCGGCCTGATCGAGGCCTATTCGGAGGTCGCCCGCCGCCTTGGCATCCTCACCGAGAACGAGCGGCCCGGCCACGGTGGCCCGCGCCTGGTGCAGTGACGCGCTGGACGTTGCCGCAAGGCGCAATTTTGATTAAGCGGGGGCCGTTGGCCCCCGTTTCCATTTTCTCGTGCCGGAGAGCTGAACCATGAAAGCCCGCGTGACCGTGACCCTCAAGCAAGGCGTGCTCGACCCGCAGGGCAAGGCCATCGAAGGGGGGCTCAAGTCCCTCGGCATCGAGGGCATCGGGGCTGTTCGCCAGGGCAAGGTCTTCGACATCGAGGTGGAGAGCGCGGACAAGGCAAAGGCCGAGAGCGTGCTGCGCGACGCCTGCGAGCGCCTGCTCGCCAACACCGTCATCGAGAACTACCGCATCGAGCTCGCGGAGTAAGCGGCAATGAAAGCGGCGGTCATCACCTTCCCCGGCTCCAACCGTGACGGCGACGTCGCACGCGCCTTGAGACAGGCCGGCGCCACGGTCGTTTCCGCATGGCATGCCGACCACGACTTGCCGGCGGGCACCGATCTTGCCGTGCTGCCGGGCGGCTTCTCCTACGGCGACTATCTGCGCTGCGGCGCCATCGCCAGCCGGGCGCCGATCATGGACGCGGTGCGAGCGCACGCGGCGCGCGGCGGGCTCGTGCTCGGCATCTGCAACGGCTTTCAGATCCTGTGCGAATCCGGCCTCCTGCCGGGCGTTCTGATGCGCAACGCGGACCTGCATTTCATCTGCCGACGCCAGCACCTCAAGGTGGCGCGGGCGGATACCGCCTTCACCAACCGCTACCACGTCGGCCAGGTCATCGACGTCTGCATCGCCCATGGAGAGGGCAACTACGTCTGCGACGAGGCGACGCTCCACGAACTGGAATCGGAGGGGCGCGTCGCCTTCCGCTATTGTGATGCGGCGGGCAACGTTTCGCGCGCGGCCAACCCCAACGGCTCGCTCAACGACATCGCGGGCGTATTTTCCGAAGATCTCAATGTCCTCGGCATGATGCCGCATCCCGAAAACCTCATCGACGAGCTTGTGGGTGGCACGGACGGACGCGGCCTCTTCGAAAGCCTCGCAGCGGCATGACCGGCGGCTTGGGGGCCACTCCGTTGTCCAGACCTACATGGCCCATGAGACGCGCGTCGCGGCCGCGACCGGCATGGTCTCGTAGCGGAATAGGCCGAGCACGCCCGTCTCGACCCGCCCCGAGGCCGCCACGGTGAGGGTACGTGTCGCCGGATCCTTCTCGACCGTGACCTGTTCCACCCAGGTCACGCCAAGACCGTAGAAATTCGCCCGGAACATCTGGCTGGCCCGACGCTCCAGCGTCAGCTGGTCCAGCTCCTCCGCCTCCCGGGCCAATTGCTGCGCCGTGGCATCGAGAACACTCTGCATGTCGAAGCGCACGTTGGCGGCGCGGGCGTATTCGGCGACGATCCCGCACGGCACGAGCAACAATACGGGCCACAGGATGCGCGCCGCGGCGACCACCGTATCGGCGCGCTTGCGCAGGCCGTCCGAAAAGCTCCGACTCCGTCCCATGGCCGTCCAATCCGCTCCCGACGCGATACTGTTGGTGAACGGATCGCGAATTCCGTGCCGCTGCCGCTGTGCCAAAATGGTGCGCCGGAGGCGACCGCGGACCTTTTCGCCGTCGCCGCGATTGCCTCGGCGAGGCTGAAAGGCTATGGCCGGGCGAGCGCTTTTCGACCGAGCCCAAGCGGAAACCGAGATGATCCCGAACGAGCCAAAGATCACGCCCGAACTCGTCGCCGAGCACGGCCTCAAGCCCGACGAATACGAGCGTTTCGTGGCCCTCATCGGCCGCGAGCCGACGATCACCGAGCTCGGCATCGTCTCGGCGATGTGGAACGAGCACTGCTCCTACAAGTCCTCGCGCCTGCACCTGAAGACGCTGCCGACGCAGGCGCCGTGGGTCATCCAGGGCCCGGGCGAGAACGCCGGCGTCATCGACATCGGCGACGGGCTCGCCTGCGTCTTCAAGATGGAGAGCCACAACCACCCGTCCTATATCGAACCCTATCAGGGCGCGACAACCGGCGTGGGTGGCATCCTGCGCGACGTCTTCACCATGGGCGCGCGGCCGGTCGCGGCGCTCAACGCCCTGCGCTTCGGCTCTCCCGACCACCCGAAGACCCGCCATCTCGTCGCCGGCGTCGTGGCCGGCATCGGCGGCTACGGCAATTCCTTCGGCGTGCCGACCGTCGGCGGCTCGGTGGGCTTCCACTCGCGCTACGACGGCAACATCCTCGTCAATGCCATGGCGGTCGGCATCGCCAAGGCGGACGAGATCTTCTACGCCAAGGCGACCGGCGTCGGTAACCCGATCGTCTATCTCGGCTCGAAGACGGGCCGCGACGGCATCCACGGCGCCACCATGGCCTCGGCCGAGTTCGACGAGAACTCCGAGGAGAAGCGCCCGACCGTGCAGGTCGGCGATCCCTTCGCCGAGAAGCTGCTGCTCGAGGCCTGTCTCGAGCTGATGGCCTCAGGCTCCGTCATCGCCATCCAGGACATGGGCGCGGCCGGCCTCACCTGCTCGGCCGTCGAGATGGGCGCCAAGGGCGACCTCGGCATTGAGCTCGACCTCGACGCCGTGCCCTGCCGCGAGGAAGGCATGAGCGCCTACGAGATGATGCTGTCGGAGAGCCAGGAGCGCATGCTCATGGTGCTCGACCCCGACAAGCACGACATCGCCGAGGCCATCTTCCGCAAATGGGGACTCGATTTCGCCGTCATCGGCAAGACGACCGACACCTTGCGCTTCGTCGTCAGGCACAAGGGCGAGGTGATGGCCGACCTGCCGATCAAGGAGCTCGGCGACGAGGCTCCCGTTTACGACCGACCGCATATCCAGAATGCCATCGAGCCCGTATTGCCGCCGGAGACGGTGGCGGCGCCGATGGCAAACGGCGAGGCGCTGGTCAGGCTCGTCGGCACGCCGGACCTCTCATCCAAGCGCTGGGTGTGGGAGCAGTACGACCATCTCATCCTCGGCAATACGGTGCAGACGCCGGGCGGCGACGCCGCCATCGTGCGCGTCGGCGACGGGCCGAAGGGCCTTGCCATGACGACGGACGTCACGCCGCGCTATTGCGAGGCGGACCCGGTCGAGGGCGGCAAGCAGGCGGTCGCGGAAGCCTGGCGCAACATCACGGCCGTCGGCGGCCTGCCGCTCGCCGTCACCGACAACCTCAACTTCGGCAACCCGGAAAAGCCGGACGTGATGGGCCAGTTCGTCGGCTGCATCCGCGGCATCGGCGAGGCCTGCCGGGCGCTCGACTTCCCGGTCGTCTCCGGCAACGTCTCGCTCTACAACGAGACGCAAGGCCGTTCCATCCTGCCCACCCCGACCATCGGCGGCGTCGGCCTCCTCGACGACGTCAGGGTGCACGCCACCATCGCCTTCAAGGGCGAGGGCGAGAGCCTCATCCTTATCGGCGAGACCAGAGGCTGGCTCGGCCAGTCGCTGTACCTGCGCGATATCTGCGGGCGTGAGGAAGGGGCGCCGCCCCCCGTCGACCTCGCCGTCGAGAAGCGGAATGGTGATTTCGTGCGTCACCTGATCCGCGCCGGGCGCGTCAGGACCGTGCACGACTGCTCGGATGGCGGCCTCGCCGTGGCGCTTGCCGAGATGGCGATGGCAAGCGGCATCGGCTGCGCGGTGGACACGGTGCCGGAGGGACTGTCCGCCCACGCCTTCCTCTTTGGAGAGGACCAGGCGCGCTATGTCCTCGCCGTGCCGGCGCACGAGGCAGGGGCGGTCCTCGTCAGCGCGGCGGAGGCCGGCGTGCCGGCCCTGCGCCTCGGCCTCACCGGCGGCGAGGCGTTGACCCTGCCGGGCGAGGCGCCCATATCACTGGAACGCCTCAAAACGGCGCATGAATCATGGCTGCCGGACTACATGGCGGGTCAAATCGCCTGAACTGGCACGGCGGGACAAGGGAAGGGGCTGCGGCAATGGCAATGGACGCACGCGAGATCGAAGAGCTCATCAAGGCGCATCTGCCCGATGCGACAGTCGAGATTCGCGATCTCGCCGGCGATGGCGACCACTATGCTGCGACGGTGATCTCGCCGTCGTTCAAGGGCAAGACCCGCGTTCAGCAGCATCAGATGGTCTATGCCGCGCTGCAAGGCCGCATGGGCGGGGCGCTCCACGCCCTTGCATTGACGACGGCCGCGCCCGAGAATTGATGCCGAACCGCGGGTCGATGGACGAGCCCCGCGAACAGGGAAAGATCATGAGCAACGCCCACGCTTTCATCGACAACGAGGTCAAGACGAACGACGTCGTGCTCTTCATGAAGGGCACCCCCCAGTTCCCCATGTGCGGGTTCTCCGGCCAAGTCGTGCAGATTCTCGACTACCTCGGCGTGCCCTACAAGGGCGTCAACGTGCTGGAGGACGACGGCATCCGCCAGGGTATCAAGGACTATTCCAACTGGCCGACCATCCCGCAGCTCTATGTGAAGGGCGAATTCGTCGGCGGCTGCGACATCGTGCGCGAAATGTTCCAGTCGGGTGAGTTGCAGAGCCACCTCAGTGACAAGGGCATCGCGGTGCGCGTGCCCGAGAAGGGCTGACGCGCGGCAATTGCGAAACGCATCGGGGCACGCCGCGCGGGGCGGCGTGCCCTTTTTTCATGGGCCTTTTCCTGGCCGCGACGCAACGGAGGTACACGTGCCGGCAAGTGCAGTGCTTCCCGCGGCCCTTGTGCTGGCCTTGGCCGCCGCACCGGGAAGCCTTGCCCGGGACAAGGGCGAGAGCCCCTTCGCCGCGGCCGATGCGCCGCCGGCGAAGCCGGCCGCGTGCCACGAGATCCGCGGGCTCATCCGCGACGCGCCCGACCCGGACGGAGCGGCCCGCATCGACTTCGGGGCCGCCGGGCCGCTGTCGCTCGTCGAGCACGACGGGGCGCTGGCCTATCTCGGCATCTGCGCCGAGCCGGACGTGCGGGTGCTCTGCGTCACCTATTCCACCAACGGCATGCAGCCGGGTGACGTCGTGGCCGTGACGGGCGGCTACCAGCGAGTGGACGAGAACCTCGTGATCCTCGATCCCTGCCTAGCGGCACGTCCCGGCGAAGGCGGCTAGCGGCCGAGCGCGGCCCTGATGAAGGTCACCGCGTCCTCCGAATGCCACTCGGCCGGGCCGGCAAGTTCGGCGACGGCGCAGCCGTTCGGCCCGACGACGAGCGTCGTCGGCATGCCGAAGGCCTTGCCGGCGGACTTGAGCTCCTGGAAGATCTTCGCCTCCGGGTCCCGGTAGTGGGCGAGGCGCGTGATGCCGGCGTCCTTCAGCCAGACCTGTGGCTTTTCAGGATCGCGCGTATCGATGTTGACGGCGACGACCTCGAAATCGGCGCCGCCGAGGTCAGCCTGAAGGGCGTCGAGCGCCGGCATCTCTTGGCGGCACGGCGCGCACCAGGTGGCCCAGAGATTGAGCAGGACGGTGCGGCCCTCGAAATCGGCGAGCGTCAGGCGCTTTCCGTCCGGCCCGTCAAAAGCGAGCGGCGGCAGGGGCTGTGGCGTCGACGGCACCTTTACGGCCGCCAACTCGCCCTTGGCGAACGGGCGCAGCCGGTCGAGCGTCGCCTGCGCCATCTCGCACTGGGCGGCCGCAGCATCGTTGCCGCCGACGAGCCGGCCCGCCGTGAGGGCAAGCCCCACCCCGAGGATCGCGGCCCCGAGGACGGCTACGACGAACAGCGGCCGGCGGATGAGCGGCGTGGTCTCGGCCATGGGTCTGTCACCTCTCCTCAATCACCTCATGGGCGCATTAGTGCGCGCCGGCGGCGAAATCCAGACCGTCGCCACTCACGAAGACGTGGCCGATGAGCGCAGGTGGCGGATCGCGGCTTCGGCCACGCGCCTGCACCATCGCCGGCGTTTGGGGCTCGCGCTTCGCGATCCTTCCGCTATAGTGCGCGCCGTTTTCCCGGAGAATGCCTTCGTGCCGTCACCGCTGCCCACCGCCCGTTCCCTTGCCGTCGTCCTCGCCGTCGCGCTCGCGCTCGCCGCCTGCGGCCGACGCGGCGCGCTCGAACTGCCGCCGGACCCGAACGCCCCGGCGCAGGAGGAGAAGACCTCGACCGGCGGCGCGAGCCTGACGCCGTCCCCGGTCGGCACGCCGAAGAAACAGCCGGTCGCGCAGCCGCGCCCCAACGAGCCCTTCTTCCTCGACGCCATCCTCTGAAAGGGCGGCCGCTGCGGCGGTCCATCCGGCCATGCACCACTTCTCCTATCGCGGTGACGTTCTCCATGCCGAGGACGTTGACCTCACCCGTCTCGCCGACGAAGTCGGGACACCGTTCTACTGCTATTCCACCGAGACGCTGAGCCGGCACTACCGCGTCTTCGCGGAAGCCTTCGCCGGCGAGAAGGCGCTCGTCTGCTACGCCGTCAAGGCCAATTCGAATCAGGCCGTGCTCAAGACGCTCGCCGACCTCGGCGCCGGCATGGACATCGTCTCGGCCGGCGAACTCGCCCGCGCGCTCGCGGCCGGCGTGCCCGCGCACAAGATCGTCTTCTCCGGTGTCGCGAAGACGAAGGAGGAGATGGCGACGGCGCTCGACGCCGGCATCCTGTGTTTCAACCTCGAATCGGAGCCGGAGCTCGAGGCCCTGTCCGAGGTGGCGCAGTCGCTCGGGCAGATCGCGCCCGTCTCCGTGCGCGTCAATCCGGACGTCGACGCCAAGACCCACGCCAAGATCTCGACCGGCAAGTCCGAGAACAAGTTCGGCATCCCGATCTCCCGCGCACGGGAAGTCTATGCCCATGCCGCCACCCTGCCCGGCATCGCCGTGCGCGGGGTGGACATGCATATCGGCAGCCAAATTACCGATCTTGCCCCGTTCGACAATGCGGCCGCCCTGCTCGCCGAGCTGGCGCGCGACCTGATGGCGGCCGGCCACAAGCTGCACCACATCGACTTCGGCGGCGGTCTCGGCATCCCATATCGCCACGACGATCCCCCGCCGCCGAACCCGAAGGCCTATGCCGAGGTCATTACCCGCCACACCAAGGGCCTTGGCCTCGAGCTCGTCTTCGAGATCGGCCGCATGATCGCCGGCAACGCCGGCATCCTCGTGACACGCGTGGTCTACGTGAAGCATGGCGAGGGCAAGACCTTCGTCATCGTCGATGCCGGCATGAACGATCTGATCCGGCCGACGCTCTACGAGGCGCACCACGACATCGTCCCGATCGTGCGCGCGGCGCATGCGGGACAGATCAAGGCCGATGTCGTCGGCCCCGTGTGCGAGAGCGGCGACTATCTCGCCCTTGGGCGCCGGATGCCGGAGGTGAAGGCGGGCGACCTCATCGCCGTCATGACGGCCGGGGCATATGGCGCGGTTCAGGCCAACACCTACAATACCCGCCCGCTGGTGCCCGAGGTGCTGGTGCGGGGCAGCGATGCCGCCATCGTGCGGCCGCGCCCGAGCGTCGCGGAGATGATTGCCCTCGACCGCATCCCCGATTGGCTCAACCACAAATCGGCGTGAGACGGGGTTCTCGTCGCGCCCGGGCATGTTAACCTTCGTGTCGGTGGGGGCATTGTGCCGGAGACGGCGCGTGGAGAACCCGCATGAGCGAAAGCCCGGCACGCGTGCCCGCGCGCGTACGGCCCATGATCGACGAGCGGCTCAGCGCGCTCACGGCGCGTGCCCGTCTGGTGCTGTGGTGGGAAGCGCTGTGGCCGGCCCTCTGGTGGCCGCTCGGCACCATCATCGCCTTCCTCATCCTGTCGCTTCTGGGCATCTGGGACATGGTGCCCACAGGCGCGCGGCCCTACGGCGTCGGCCTTGCCGCGCTTGTGCTGCTGGCCTCTCTCGTCCCGCTCGTGCGCGTTCCCCCGCCGACACGACAACGGGTGCTCGCCCGCATCGACCGCGATTCGCCGGCGCCGCATCGGCCCGCGACAGCGCTCGCCGACAGCTTGGCCGGCACGCCGAGTGATCCCGGCACCCTCGCTCTGTGGGAGGCGCACCGGCAGCGCGCCGCCGCGGCGATCGATTCGATGCGCGTCGCGCCGCCGCGGCCGGGCATGGCGGCACGCGACCCCTTTGCCGTGCGTGGCGGCCTCATCATCGTGCTTGCGGCGGCACTCATCGCCGCGGGCGCCGATGCCGTCCCGCGCCTGAAATCCGCCTTCGACTGGCAGGCGCCGCAGAGCGCGGGGCTACCCTTCCGCATCGACGGTTGGATCGATCCGCCACACTACACGCGCCTGCCGCCGCTGTTGCTCGACCTGCGCGGCGGCGAGGTGCGCCAGGCCAAGGCGCCCGTCGGCAGCACGGTCGTGGTGCGGGCGGCCGGCAGTGCCGACCTTTCCGTCTCCGCCGGCCGCGGCCTGCCGAGCATCGAGGAACCGACCGGGAATTCCTCGGCCGGGCTCATCGAGCGCCGGTTCACCGTCCGGGCGGACGACGAACTCGTGGTCTCGTCGCAGGCAGGTGCCAGCCGCGTGGTCATCGAAGCCACGCCGGACATGGCGCCGACGATCACCTTCTCCGGCGAGCCGCAGAACAATGCGCGCGGCAGCATTACCCTCACCTATCGCATGGGCGACGACTACGGCATCGACACCGCCGAGGCGCTCGTTGCGCCGCTCGGACAG
This sequence comes from Chelatococcus sambhunathii, assembly GCF_001418005.1. Lineage (GTDB taxonomy): Bacteria > Pseudomonadota > Alphaproteobacteria > Rhizobiales > Beijerinckiaceae > Chelatococcus_A > Chelatococcus_A sambhunathii. The sequence continues at coordinate 22,485 of NZ_LIOL01000015.1, forward strand.
GAGGGCCGGCGCCCCTTGGTGCCGCCGCCGCGCATCACGCTCGCCCTGCCAATCGATCCGGCGGCGGACGAGGACACACGCACGACGAGCGACCTGTCTGCGAGCCCCTGGGCGGGTGCGACCGTGGCCATGACCCTGGTCGCCCGTGACCACGCGAGCCAGGAGGGACGCAGCGAGACGAAGACCGTCGTGCTGCCGCAGCGGCCCTTCACAAAGCCGCTCGCCAAGGCGCTCGTCGAGCAGCGCCGTAACCTCGTGCTCGCGCCGGACGAGCGCAACCGGGTGCAGACGGCACTCGATGCACTGCTCATCGCTCCGGAAGATTTTACGCCGGAGCTCGGGGTCTATATCGGCCTCGGCCTCGCCTCCGCGCGCCTTGCCGCAGCCAAGAGCGACGAAGAGCTCCTCGACGTCGCCGAACTACTGTGGGCGATGGCGCTGCAAATTGAGGACGGCGGCATGTCTCAGGCCGAGCGCGACCTTCGGGCGGCCCAGGAGGCGCTGCGCCAGGCTCTGGAGCGCGGGGCGGACGAGGAGGAGATCCGGCGCCTGACCGACGAACTGCGACAGGCTATGAACAACTTCCTGCGCGAATTCGCCCAGCGCATGCAGCAGAATCCTGGCCAGCCAAACCAGGCGCGGCCGGACGCCCAGGGGCGCACCATCACGCCGCAGGATCTCGACAACCTCCTGAACCGGCTCGAGGAAATGGCCCGGCAGGGCGCCACGGCAGACGCGCAGCGCCTGCTCGACGAGTTGCGCAACATTCTGGAGAACCTGCAGACCGCCCGCCCCAACCAGGGCGGCGACCAGTTCTCGCAGGAGATGAACCGCTCCCTCAACGAGCTCGACGAGATGATGCGTGACCAGCGCAACCTGCGCGACGACACCTACCGCCAGAGCGCGCCCTGGTCGCAGCAGAACCGGGGCGGACAGCGCCAGCGCGGCCAGCAGGCCCAGCCGGGGCAGGACGGCCAGCAGGATCAGGATGCTCAGGGGCTCGCCGACCGGCAGCAGGCGCTGCGCGAGCGCCTGGAGGAACTGCGCCGCCGGATGCGCGACTTCGGCCTCGAGGACGAGCCTGGCTTCGGCGAGGCCGAGGAGGCGATGCGCGAAGCCGAAGGCCAGCTCGGCCAGGGGCAGAGCGGGGATGCCGTCGACGCTCAGGGACGGGCGCTCGATGCCCTGCAGCGCGGGGCGCAGGGTCTCGCCCAGCAGATGCAGGGCAACGGCCAGCCGCAGCAGGCCGACGGCTCCGACGGGCCGCCCCAGCAGGGCGCCACGGGCCCCGGCGGGCCGCGCAACGAGGACCCTCTCGGACGGCCGACGCGCAACCGCGACTGGTCGGACGGCCGCGTGCGCATTCCAGGCGCGGACGAATCAGCGGCGGTGCGGGCACGGCGCATCCTCGACGAACTGCGCCGGCGGCTCGGCGATCCAACCCGGCCGAGCGAGGAAATCGACTATCTCGAGCGCCTCCTGCGTCGCAATTGACCGACGAAGGCCGATCCCGGACACAGCGGCGAGACGATCGGTCGCTGGACCCAGGTACGCGGCAGGGTTGGAGACGACGCAAGGGAGCTCTAAAGCACGATCATGACCGCCAATACACTTGTCTCCATGGCCGTCGGCGTCGTCGCCGTGGTCCTCGTCCTCGGGCTCTTCAACATGCTGCGCGGCGGCAGCCCCGAGCGCTCGCAACGCCTGATGCGTCTGCGGGTTCTGCTGCAGTTCCTCGCCATCATCCTCATCATGCTCGTCGTGTGGATGCGCGGCTTCTGACAGCAACCGCAGCAGAACTGCAACACTGGCGCAACACTTTGCTAACCATGTGCGGTTCAGGGTTGCCCGGCGATCAGCTCCGCTTTAAGCCTTTTCATCACGATCAGGCATGCCTCTGAGCGGGAGGAGTGCTGGTCCGTTCCTCGCTGGCAGGCCCTCTCTCCCGGATCGCCTGTCATCTCTGGCATTAGCGACGTTGGTGCCGATGAACCTGTTCCGCTCCTTCCGGGCTGCGATCTGCGTGCCGGCCGTTCTTACCTGGGGCCTTCCGGCGCAGGCCGCCGATTTTGCACCGCCTGCTCCGGCCATCTATCAGGCTCCGGCCCCATCCGGCAGCCTTTCCGACTTCGTCTCGCAGTTGCGCCTGGGCGTCCTCGCGCACGATCCCGGCGGCAAGGAGGATGGCTCCGTCGACGTCATTGGTGAGGTCGTCTTTGCCAAGCCGTGGTCGCACGGGAATCCGCTCGTCGACATGCTGCTGCCCACCTTCAATGCCGGCATCAGCGCAAATACCGACGGCAAGACGAGCTATGTCTTCGCCGGTCTCAACTGGCATGCCGACATCACGGACGCGCTGTTCATCGAGCTCGACTTCGGCGGTGCCGTGCACAACGGCAAGGTGGGCGACGTGGTGCCCGACGGGCGCGATGCCCTCGGCTGCCGTGTTCTCTTCCGCGAGGCGGCGTCCATCGGCTATCGGTTCGACGCCAACTGGAGTGTGCTGGCCACTGTGGAGCATCTTTCCAACGGCGGGCTTTGCGACGACAATCGCGGCCTCACCAATGTCGGTGCGAAGCTGAGCTACCATTTCTGAGGGGCCATGGTCCGCCTCAACCGCATCTATACCCGCACCGGCGACGACGGCACGACGGGCCTCGCCACGGGCGCGCGGCGGCCGAAGTACGACCTCAGGGTCGAGGCCTACGGCACGGTGGACGAGGCGAACGCCTGCATCGGGCTCGCCCGTCTGCATACGGGCGCGGATGCCGAGCTCGATGCCATGCTCGCGCGCATCCAGAACGACCTGTTCGATCTCGGGGCCGATCTCTCGACGCCGGACGACGGCAAGCCGCTGCCCTACGAGCCGCTGCGCATCCTCGACGCGCAGGTGGCGCGGCTCGAAGGTGAGATCGACCAGCTGAACGCGCATCTGTCGCCGCTGCGCTCCTTCGTCCTGCCCGGTGGCAGCCCGGCGGCGGCGGCGCTGCACCTGGCCCGCACCGTCTGCCGGCGGGCCGAGCGCCAGGCGACCGCGCTCGCCGCGCGCGCGGACGAGCCGGTGACGCCGGCGGTCGTCAAATATCTCAACCGCCTGTCGGATTTCCTCTTCGTCGCCGCACGCTACGCCAACGACAAGGGCGCGGCGGACGTGCTATGGATACCCGGGCAGAACCGCTGAGCGTACCGGGAGCGGCGCTGCCGCCGATCGTCCCCGGGCCGGAGCGCTCCACATGTTTGTGCCGCTGCACGATGGCGTGCCGATGCGCAATCTCAGGGCGCCTTACGCCACCTATGCGCTCCTCGTCATCTGCATCCTCGGCTACCTGCTGATTCTCGCCGATCCGGACATCCTGCCGGCGGACTGGGCGATCGCCGGGCTCGGCGTCATTCCGGGCGTGCTCTTCGGCGCCCTTTCCCTGCCGGAGGGGCTGCCGCTGGTGCCGGAGCCGGCGACGCTGCTGACGAGCCTCTTCCTGCACGTCTCCTTCCTGCATCTGGCCGGCAACATGCTGTTCCTCTGGGTCTTCGGCGACAATGTCGAGGACGCGATGGGGCACGCCCGCTTCATTCTGTTTTTCCTCCTGTGCGGCACTGCGGCCGGCCTCGCACATGCTTTCGCCGTTCCCGGTTCGGAGCGGCCGCTTGTCGGCGCTTCGGGCGCGGTGTCGGGCGTTGTCGCCGCCTATCTCATCCTCCATCCGCGCGTCCGGCTGTGGGGCCTCTTCTTCGCGCGCATCCCGCTCCGGCTGCGGGCCTACTGGGCCATCGGCCTGTGGCTCGCCTTCCAGATCTTCCAGGCCTTCACCGCCTCGGACGATTCGGTGGGCTGGTACGCGCATATCGGCGGCTTTGCCGCAGGAGCCGTGCTAGTCCTCATGTTGCGCCGCCGCGACCAGCCGCTGCTCGGCATCGCCGATGGGCCACGCGAGACCGGGGATGCCTAGCCGCTCGTCGGCGTTGACAAGCCCGAACGGCGCTCGTTACGGTCCCCCGCCACGCAAGTTGCCTGTTGATGCGGCAGGCGGTCGCTCAGCTTTGCTGCACCGCCACATGACGGCAGGGCGTCCCATGTCGGTCCTCGGTCGAAAGGACTCAAGTCGATGAAGATCCTGGTGCCCGTGAAGCGGGTCGTAGACTACAATGTCAAGATCCGCGTCAAGGCGGACGGCTCGGGTGTCGAGCTCGCCAATGTGAAGATGTCCATGAACCCCTTCGACGAGATCGCCGTCGAGGAGGCCATCCGCCTCAAGGAGGCGGGCAAGGCGAGCGAGATCGTCGTCGTGTCGATCGGCCCGCAGCAGGCGGCCGAGACCATCCGCACCGGCCTTGCCATGGGCGCCGACCGCGGCATCCTCGTGAAGACCGACGTTGCCACCGAGCCGCTCGGCGTCGCCAAGGTGCTCAAGAAGATCATCGAGCAGGAGGCGCCCGGCCTCGTCATCATGGGCAAGCAGGCCATCGACGACGACGCCAACCAGACCGGCCAGATGCTCGCCGCCCTGCTCGGCTGGTCGCAGGGCACTTTCGCCTCCAAGGTCGTGGTCGGCGATGGCTCCGTCGACGTGACGCGCGAGATCGACGGTGGCCTGCAGACGCTGACACTGAAGCTGCCGGCCATCGTGACGACGGATCTGCGCCTCAACGAGCCGCGCTATGCGTCACTGCCCAACATCATGAAGGCGAAGAAGAAGCCGATCGACGAGACAAGCCCCGAGACGCTCGGCGTCGACGTGTCGCCGCGCCTCAAGGTGCTGAAGACGGCGGAGCCGCCCGTGCGCCAGGCCGGCGTCAAGGTGAGCTCGGTTGCCGAGTTGGTGCAGAAACTCAAGAACGAGGCAGGAGTTCTCTAAGATGACGACGCTGCTTCTCGCCAAGCACGACAACAAGACCCTCAACGAGGCTACTGCCAAGGCGCTCACGGCGGCCAAGGCGCTCGGCGCGCCGGTGCATGTCCTCGTTGCCGGTGCCGGCTGTGGCGCGGTCGCAGAAGCCGCCGCCAAGCTCGACGGCGTCCAGAAGGTGCTTCTCGCCGACGCCCCGCTTTACGAGCACCGCCTCGCCGAGCCGCTGGCCGCTCTTATCGTGTCACTGGCGGATGGCTATGACGCCCTCCTCGCGCCCGGCACGACGACGGGCAAGAACGTCATGCCCCGCGTCGCGGCTCTGCTCGATGTCATGCAGGTGTCGGAAATCACCAAGGTCATCTCGCCGAACACCTTCGAGCGGCCGATCTACGCCGGCAACGCCATCCAAACGGTCGAGACGAACGAGGCCAAGAAGGTCATCACCGTGCGCACCGCCGCCTTCCAGGCTGCCGGTCAGGGCGGTTCGGCGCCGATCGAGCAGGTCGCCGCCGGGCAGGATCCGGGCCTTTCGTCCTTCAAGGGCGAGGAGCTGTCGAAGTCCGACCGTCCCGAACTCGCCTCCGCCAAGATCATCATCTCCGGCGGCCGTGCGCTCGGCTCTGCCGAGAACTTTACCAAGGTGATCGAGCCCGTTGCCGACAGGCTGGGTGCCGCCATGGGCGCTTCGCGCGCGGCGGTCGATGCCGGCTACGCGCCGAACGACTGGCAGGTGGGCCAGACGGGCAAGGTGGTGGCGCCGGAGCTCTACATCGCCGTCGGCATCTCGGGGGCCATCCAGCACCTCGCCGGCATGAAGGATTCCAAGGTCATCGTCGCCATCAACAAGGACGAGGAGGCTCCCATCTTCCAGGTGGCGGACTATGGCCTCGTTGCCGATCTCTTCACCGCCTTGCCCGAACTTGGCGAGGAACTGGAGAAAATCGGTCGCTGACATGCACGCCACGGCAACCGCCGCGAGCGGTTTCCGTGGCGTTCGCCCGGGAGAGTGATAAAAACAGAGCGCGGAACAGCCTCAGGCTGCCGCGCTTGCCGGTTTTGGTGGGCCGCCACGCGCGCCGGCCGGCGAAAGTCGGCGGGTATCGACAGGGATGGATTGGACTTCATGTCTCAGCAGATCCGGACAGTAGGCATCATCGGCGCAGGGCAGATGGGCAACGGCATCGCCCATGTCTGCGCACTCGCCGGTTACGACGTCGCGCTCAATGACCTCAGCGAGGAGCGCATCAACGCCGGGCTTGCGACCATCAACGGCAATCTCTCCCGCCAGGAATCCAAGGGCCAGATCAGCGAAGCCGAGAAGCAGAAGGCGCTCCAGCGCATCACGCCCGCTCTCACCTACGAGGCCCTCGCCCGCTGCGACATCGTCATCGAGGCGGCGACGGAGAACGAGGAGACGAAGCGCAGGATCTTCGAGGCGCTCTGTCCTGCCCTGCCGCCGGAAACCATCATCGGTACCAACACCTCGTCCATCTCCATCACCCGGCTCGCCTCCACGACTGACCGGCCAGAGCGCTTCATCGGCATTCACTTCATGAATCCCGTGCCGGTGATGCAACTCGTCGAGATTATCCGCGGCATCGCCACCGAAGATCCCACCTTCGAGGCCACAAAGGCGTTCGTCGCCAGCCTCGGCAAGACGGCGACGCTTGCCGAGGACTTCCCGGCCTTCATTGTCAACCGCATCCTGCTGCCGATGATCAACGAGGCGATCTACACCCTCTATGAGGGCGTGGGTTCGGTGGAATCGATCGATACGGCCATGCGCCTCGGTGCCAACCATCCGATGGGGCCGCTGCAACTTGCCGACTTCATCGGCCTCGATACCTGCCTGTCGATCATGCAGGTGCTGTACGACGGCCTCGCCGACTCGAAGTATCGCCCCTGCCCGCTGCTCGTGAAATATGTCGAGGCCGGCTGGCTCGGCCGGAAAACGAAGCGTGGCTTCTACGACTATCGGGGCGAACACCCGGTTCCCACTCGCTGAGGGAACCCGCCATGGCGCGGCTGCGGCAAAGACGCAGCCCTCCGCCTCCATCTTGGCGCTTCACAAGCCCGTCACACGGTTTATAGACTATCTCTGCTGACGGATTCGCACGTCACGTGCGAGCCCCCAACCAGCGGAGGCCCCCGTGACGGTGCACGTGCCTCACACGACGGTGTCGCCGGACGCCTGTCCGGCCCTGGTGCTCAATGCCGATTACCGGCCCTTGAGCTACTACCCTCTTTCGCTCTGGGGCTGGCAGGACACGATCAAGGCGGTCTTCCTCGAGCGGGTCAACATCCTCTCGCACTATGACCGAACAGTTCGAAGTCCCAGCTTCGAGATGCGCCTGCCTTCGGTTGTTTGCCTCAAGACCTACGTCAAACCGTCACGACACCCCGCCTTCACCCGGTTCAACGTTTTCCTGCGCGATCGTTTCACCTGCCAGTATTGCGGCTCCCGCGAAGACCTCACGTTCGACCATCTGATTCCCCGGTCGAAGGGCGGGCAAACCACCTGGGACAACGTCGTCACCGCCTGCTCCCCCTGCAACCTGCGCAAGAGCGATCGCCTGCCCGAGGATGTCGGGATGTGGCCCGACCAGTTGCCTTATGCCCCGAGCGTGCAGGACCTGCACCACAACGGCCGACAGTTCCCGCCCAACTACCTGCACGACAGCTGGCTCGACTACCTCTACTGGGATACCGAACTCGAGCCCTGATCAGCCGCGCGTCAGCGCCGCTTTCGCACCGAGAGCCGCCACCGCCGCAATGGCCAGCGAGATCAGCACGTTCCAGCCTGCCAGCGACAACCCCAGGAAACGCCAGGCCGCCTCCGTGCAACTGACGACGCGTGTGCCTTGGAGGCTCTGCAGAAAGTCACCGACCGCCGCGGGGTTCGCTCCACCCGTGCCGGCGCAGTCGCTCGGCCCCAGCCACCACCCCCATTCGACGCCCGCATGATAGGCCCCGAGGCCAGCACTGACCAGGAAGACGCCAGCGAGCAGCAGCAGGCCAACGCCACTTGCCCGCTCGAGCGCCGGCCGTGGCGGCAGGACGGCGAGACCGAAGGCGACGGGCATGGCCACGTAGTAGGGGTTGCGTTGCATGAGGCAGAGCGGGCACGGCCGAAGGCCGAAGCCATGTTCGAAAACGAGGGCGCCCCCGATCGTCGCAACCGCGGCGAGAAGGATGGCCAGCGCGACGCGACGCGGGCTCGCCAAAAACTCGGCCAGAGCGTTCATTCGCCTCGTCCTCCATCGGCGCCGTCCAGGACGCCTTCATTCTTGCACGCGGCGCAGATGGCCACAGGTTCAATCGGGTTGCATCTCACGATCGGCTGAAGCAACCATCGTCAGAAGAGAAGAACCGCTGCGGCAAAGCCACCGACGATGCCCACGATGACGATGGACGCCACCAGTGTCAGGTGCTCGTCGAGCAGGCGCCGGATGGGGCCGCCGAAGCGGTGCATCACCCCGGCGACGAGATAGAAGCGGGCGCCGCGCGTCACGATGGACAGGAGCACGAACCAGAAGAGATCGTAGCCGGCGAAGCCCGAAGTGATAGTGACAAGCTTGTACGGGATTGGCGTCAGGCCCTTCAGCAGGATGACCCAGTGCCCATATTCCGCATAGGCGCTGCGGAAGCTCTCCACCTTGTCGCCATACCCGTAGAGCTGGATGAGCCACAGCCCCAGCGAATCGTAAAGCAAGGCCCCGATCGCATAACCGAGGAGCCCGCCGACCACCGAGGTGACCGTGCAGACCATGGCGTAGAACCAGGCCCGGTCCGGCCGCGCAAGCGCCATCGGTACCAGGACGACGTCCGGCGGCACAGGAAAGAACGAGCTCTCCGAAAAGGAAACCGCACCAAGGGCCCAGGTGGCACGGGGCCTGCCGGCGAGTGAGAGCGTCCAGTCATAGAGGCGTCGGAACATCGGCTTCGCTTACCGGGCGGGCGGGCGCTTGTCCATCGGCCAACGAGCCGCACCGGCACAAGCCCATGTCGAATTCTCGTGGCAATTCTCTCTGCTGCATTGACCGGCGTTGCGCCGCCGTTATGATCCGCCGCGCTCCGGCTCAAGCTGGTGGGCATGTGCGGGCGTGGCGGAATTGGTAGACGCAGCGGACTCAAAATCCGCCGTCCTTACGGATATGTCGGTTCGAGTCCGACCGCCCGCACCATCGCCTCGACGGCCATTTCTACTGGTGGGCTAGCGAAGGGCGTGCCGTTGCACGCCTGAGCTGGCGCACCTCGCCTATCGCCCGGCCCTAGCCTATCAGGCCCTCGGCTTGCGCGGCCTGCGGGCAGCCATGCCATCCGCCGGATGCTTCCGTGGTTCGCGCTTCTTCAGGATGTCGCCCTCCGCCGGCAGCTTCGCCGCACCCTTGCTCAGCCTATCGATATCCAGCACCGCCGGCTTGACCCATGAGCGGGAAAGGCCTGTGGTGGACCAGAATCCGCCTCCCCGGTCCTCTTGCAAAGCAGTCGATCCGGATTACGCGCGCAATCTCGGCGGCTTTGCCGACCTTTGCCGACGAACTCTCCGAAGATGGATTTTCCCGGCCGTCCCGCCTTGGCAGGTCGCGCTGCCACTCGATATAGTCCATCGGATATATCGAAGCGACGTATTCATGACTGCTCATGCTTGGACACGGCGGCCCCTTCTCGCGCTTGGCCTTGTGGCCGGGGCGATGATCGCAGGCCTTGCGATTCCGACGACCGGGGCCGCGGCCCAGCAGGCGCCGGCGCCCGTCATTGCCGCCGCTGCCGATCTCAAATTCGCCGTCACCGAGATTGCCGCAGCCTTCAAGGCCGACACCGGCAAGGAGGTGAAACTCTCCTTCGGCTCGACCGGCAATTTCGCCACCCAGATTCGCGAGGGCGCTCCATTCCAGCTGTTCATGGCCGCCGACGAGAAATTCATCCGCGATCTTCACAAAGATGGCTTCACCAGGGACGAGGGTGACCTCTATGCCGAAGGCCGCATCGTGCTGATGGTGCCGCACGGCTCGTTGTTGAAGCCAGACGCGGCCATGGACGATCTCGCGGCACAACTGGAGGCAGGCCGAATCACTCGCTTCGCCATTGCAAATCCGGAACATGCCCCCTATGGCCTGCGCGCCGAAGAAGCGCTTAAGCATCGCGGCCTGTGGGAGAAGGTGAGACCGCATCTCGTTCTCGGCGAAAACGTGAGCCAGGCGGCGCAATTCGCCCTCTCGGGCAATGCAGAAGGCGGCATCATCGCCTATTCGCTCGCGCTAGCCCCGGAGGTGCGTTCGCAGGGCACATTCGCGCTGATCCCGCATGACTGGCACGAGCCGCTGCTGCAGCGCATGGCGCTCCTGAAGAGCGCCGGTCCCGTCGCCGAGCAATTCTATGCCTACCTCAAGACATCCAAGGCGCGTGACATCATGAAATCCTTCGGCTTCGTGCTGCCGGACGAGGGCTGATCCTTGGACTGGACTGCCCTGTTCCTGTCGCTGCGGCTCGCCGGGTGGACCGTCGCGATCCTGTTGCCCGTGTCCATCGTGACCGGGCGCTGGCTCGCCTACCGGCAGTTCCGCGCCAAGGGACTGGTCGAGGCGGTGGTCATGCTGCCGCTTGTGCTGCCACCGACGGTCTTCGGCTTCTACCTGCTCATGGCCTTCGGACGAAACTCACCCATCGGCGCCTTCTGGCAGGCGAGCTTCGGCCATCAACTGGTGTTCACCTTCGAGGGGCTTCTGGTGGCCTCGGTGATCTTCAACCTGTCATTTGCCATCCAGCCAGCGCAACGTGGCTTCGAGGCGGTTCCCGTCGATGTGCGTGAGGCGGCCGCCTGCTGCGGCATGTCGCCGATGCGCAGCCTGTTGCGTGTCGAGCTGCCGCTGGCCTGGCCCGGTGTGCTGACGGCCATGGTCCTGACCTTCGCACATACCTTGGGCGAATTCGGCATCATCCTGATGATGGGCGGCTCAATCCCGGGCGAGACGAAGACGATCGCGATCGCGATCTACGATCGTGTGCAGGGCTTCGACATGGCCGGCGCCGGCATCATGTCGGCCACGCTGGTGGCGATCTCGCTTTTCACCATCGCAGCAACCTACATGCTCTCGGCACGGGTAGGACGGAGGCTGTCCTGATGACGCTGGAGGTGATGGCCAAGGCGCAAGCCCCCATTCCGCTCGACGCATCCTTCCGCGCGGAACCCGGCGAGTTGCTCGCGCTGGTCGGTCACTCCGGTTCGGGCAAGACCACGTTGCTGCGGACCATCGCCGGGCTCTGGCGGCCGGAGATGGCGCGGGTCACGGTGGACGGCGAGGTATGGCTCGACACGGCCGCTGGTGTGAACCTGCCGCCGCACCGGCGGCATGTCGGCGTCGTGTTCCAGAACTATGCGCTGTTTCCGCATATGACGGCGGCGCAGAACGTGATCGCGGCGATGGACCGGAGCGCGCCGGACCCGCGGGCCGAGGCCGAGCGCCTTCTGGCCCTCGTCAACCTGCCGGGTTTCGCCGACCGCAAGCCCGCCCAGCTTTCGGGAGGGCAGCAGCAGCGCGTCGCGGTGGCGCGCGCGCTTGCCCGCCGCCCCCAGGCCCTTCTGCTCGACGAGCCGTTCTCAGCGGTGGACCGCGCCACGCGCGAGCGGCTCTACGACGAGATTGTCGCCCTGCGCGCGCACCTCAGAATGCCGGTGGTGCTTGTCACCCATGACGTTAACGAGGCCCAGTTGCTGGCCGACCGCGTGGCGGTGATCGAAAAAGGGCGTGCCGTGCGCGAAGGCACCACGGCCGAGGTGATGGCCGATCCCGAAGCCTTGCGCGCCATGGGCATTCGCGAGATCGCGGCAATGTTGCCGGCGATCATTGTCGAACACGCAGACGACGGGCTGACCCGGCTCGACGCCGCCGCGGGTCCCCTGTTCCTGCCCACCATCGATGGGCCGGTTGGCACGCGGGTGCGCGTGCGGATCATGGCGCATGACGTCATTCTTGCTCGCAAGCGGCCCGACGGGCTTTCCGCGCAGAACATCCTTGCCGGAAAAGTCGCCGGCATCGTAACCGGCACCGGGCCGGGCGTGATCGTTCATGTCCAGGTGGGCGAGGATGAGATTCTCGCTCGCATCACCCGCCGGGCGGCCGACCAGCTACGCCTCCAGCCGGGTGATGCGGTCCATGCCATCGTCAAGTCAATGTCGGTCGCCCGCGATCACGTCGCCCGCGCACCCATGCGCAGCGAACCAGCGCAATGATGCGGAACGTCCGCTCTGCGAAGGCTTTCGGCTGGGGCGCGGTCATCGGAACCCTCGGCGGGCTGATCGGCCTTGGCGGGGCGGAGTTTCGCCTGCCGGTGCTTATCGGGCTTTTTCGCTTTCCTGCGCTCGAGGCGGTCATCCTCAACAAGGCGATGAGCCTCGTGGTCGTGGCGTCGGCCCTGCCATTCCGCGCTGGCACGGTGCCCTTCGGCGCCATCGCCGATCACTGGTCTGTCGTCGTCAATCTCCTGTCCGGCAGTCTGCTGGGCGCCTGGTTCGGAGCAGGTTGGGCCACGCGGATGCAAGCCCGTGCGCTCAATCGCGTGATCGCGCTGCTGCTGCTCGGCATCGCGGCCGTGCTGCTCTTCGGGCACGACGCGGACGGGGCCGGCGTCCCGCTGACGAGCGGGATCGCGCAGACTATGGCCGGCGTCGCCGCGGGATTCGTTATCGGCGTGGTCGCTTCCCTCCTCGGCGTCGCCGGCGGCGAGTTGCTTATCCCTACACTGGTTCTGCTGTTCGGCTTCGACATCAAGCTTTCCGGCAGCCTGTCGCTCGCGGTCAGTCTGCCGACCATGATCGTGGGGTTTGCTCGCTACAGTCGCGACGACAGCTTCGCGGTGCTCGGCCGCAATCGCCGCTTTGTCCTCCTCATGGCGGCGGGCTCGATCGCCGGCTCCTTCATCGGCGGCCAATTGCTCGGCATCGTGCCGGGCGCGGTGCTGCTCCCGGCGCTCGCCGCGATCCTGCTGGTCTCGGCGGTCAAAGTCTGGCGGCATCGCTAGCCCAGCGCGGTCTGGCCGCACAGCCAGCGTCACTCACATTGTGACGATTGATTTGTGACGGCCGTTACATTAAATGTGGGCGATGGTATCATTCACTTGGCTCCTCCTCACGTACAAGGTCCCGCCCGAACCCGCCTCCAGGCGCGTGGCGCTCTGGCGCCGATTGAAGGGTATGGGCGCCGTCTATCTGCAGAACGGCGTCTGTCTGCTGCCGAAGACCGACGATCATGTTCGACGGCTGAAGATGCTCGAAAACGACATCGCGGAGGCCAAGGGCGAAAGCGTGATCCTGGAGACCATCGCGCTCGACAAGGCACAGGAAGGCAAGGTCATCGCACGGTTCAAGGCGGACCGGGACGAAGCCTATGCGGAATTCATCGACAAGTGCGACGACTTCGAGCGCGAGGTCGCCAAAGAGGTCGACGCGAGCCACTTCACCTATGCCGAACTGGAAGAGAACGACGTCGACCTGAAGAAGCTCAGGGGCTGGCTCGCCAGGATCAGGAAACTCGACTTCTACGGCGCCGCGCGCGCGGCCGAGGCGGAGCAGCGCCTGAAGGGCTGCGAGGCGGTGCTCGACGACTATGCCCGGCGCGTCTTCGACGCCCATGATGAGAATCGATGAGGGGTGCGGCGATGACACAGAAGGCGGAGACGATCGCCGCGACACCCGAGAACGGCCCGCACAACTGGCTCAACCGGACCGTGGCCGGTGCGGGCCTCACCAGCGCGCTCGGCGACTTCTGCTACGAGACGACGACGGTCATCCTGCCGGGCTTTCTTGCCGTTCTCGGCGTACCGGCGGCGGCACTTGGCCTCATCGAAGGCATTGCCGATGCCGTAGCGAGCTTCACCAAAATGGTCGCGGGTTACATTGCCGACAAGTTCGGCCGTCGCAAGCTGCTTGTGCTCGTCGGCTATGGCCTGACGCCGCTCGGCCAGGCGCTGATCGCGCTTGCTGTGGGCTGGCCGCTGATTCTGCTCGGGCGCATCGTGTCCTGGTTCGGCAAGGGCCTGCGCGGCCCCTTGCGCGACGCCATCGTCGCCCAGTCGATCACGCCGGATACGCGCGGACGGGCCTTCGGCTTCCATCGTGCGATGGATACGATCGGCGCGGTCGCCGGGCCGCTGCTCGGGGTCGCCTTGCTCGGCTGGGCGCAGCATCTTCCGTGGGAGACGGCCTCCGGCCCCTTCCGCCTGGTGTTCTGGCTGACGCTCATCCCCGGCGCCCTCGCGGTGCTGGCGTTTCTGATTTTCGTGCGTGACCCCGAGCAGTCGCCGAACCCGGCGCTGAAGTTCTTCTCGACGTTGCGAGGTCTGCCGGCCCGCTTCAAGCGGTACCTCGTCGCCGTTGGCATTTTCGGGATGGGTGATTTCTCACACAGTCTGCTCATTCTGGCAGCGACCCAGTTGCTGACCCCTGCGATGGGCGTTATCGACGCTGCCCAGGCCGCAGGCCTGCTCTATGTCTGGCGCAATGTGGTCCAGGTCGCCACGTCCTACCCGATCGGGATGTTGGCGGATCGCTTTGGCCAGCGCGGCGTGCTGATCGCGGGCTATGGCCTTGGTGTCCTGACCGCGGCGCTCACCGCGTTGGTCTTCGCGACGGGCGCGGGGACCGTCGTTCTGCTTGCCGGGATTTTTTTCGTCGCGGGCCTCTATGTCGCCGTCCAGGAGGCGCTCGAACCGACCGTGACGGCCGAGATGGTCAGCCAGGATACGCTCGCGACGAGCTACGGGGCGCTCGGCACGGTCAACGGTGCCGCGAAATTCGTCTCCAGCGCAGCCGTCGGCGTGTTGTGGACCGCCGTATCCCCCAGCGTCAGCTTCGCTGTTGCGGCTATCCTGATGGCCGCGGGCGCCCTCGCCCTGGTGCGTGTTCGATAGGGGGCGCGCCGCTCGCGCTCGGTGCGTGCCGAGACAATCAACGGCGCGCGAACGTCGCCGCGACGTTGCATGTACTGATCGATCACGTGCAGCGCTTGCGGTAACAGGTCATCAGCGCAGGGGCAGCACGTGGGTGTGCTTGACCTGTTCCAGCGCGAAGCTCGACTCGATGGAGGCAACCCCGTCGAGGCGCGTCAGCTTCTCCTTGAGGAAGCGCTCGTAGGCCGGCAGATCGGCGCAGACCACGCGCATCAGGTAATCGCGCTGGCCGGTCATGAGGTAGCATTCCATCACCTCGGGCCAGCGGGACACGGTGGCGGCGAAACGGTCGAGCTCCTCCTCGCGCTGGCGCTCGAGCTTGATGGAGATGAAGACGCTCACCGGCAGGTCGACCGCCGCCTGGTCGACCACCGCCACATAGCCCCGGATGACGCCGGCCTCCTCGAGCAGGCGCACGCGGCGCAGGCAGGGCGAGGTGGTGAGGCCGACCCGCTCCGCCAGCGCCTGGATGGTTGTGCGCCCGTCCGCCTGCAGGGCGGCGAGGATGCGCCGGTCGATGTCATCGAGGACGACGTGGCGTTTTTTCATCGCAGGAACTGGGGCTTCTCTCTATAATTGCCATGATTTGAACGTGCGCTGGCAAATTTGGCAAGTTATGCCACGTTGCGCGCCCTAGCCTAACCCTGTCGCGGCCGCGGCCGCCCAGAACGACAGAGGGACTGCCCATGACGGACGAGCGCCTCGCCCATCTCTCCGAGCTGGAGAGGAAGGTGCTGTGGCTGGCCACCTGGACCATCCACAATGCCAACCACCTGCGGAACAACGAGGACGGGCTCAAGATCGGCGGGCATCAGGCCTCCTCGGCCTCGCTCGCCACCATCATGACGGCGCTCTACTTCTCTGCGCTGCGGCCGCAGGACCGGGTCGCGGTGAAGCCGCACGCAAGCCCCATCTTCCATGCGATCCAGTATCTCCTCGGCCATCAGAGCAAGGAGAAGCTCGCGGATTTTCGCGCCTACAGGGGTGCCCAGTCCTATCCTTCGCGCACGAAGGACGTCGACGATGTCGATTTCTCCACGGGCTCGGTCGGGCTCGGCGTGGCGCAGACGTTGTTCGCCTCGCTGGTGCAGGATTACGTCAAGGCGCACGGCTGGGCGAAGGACTGGCCGGAGGGGCGCATGGTCGCCCTCATCGGCGATGCCGAGATGGACGAGGGCAACATTTTCGAGGCCTTGCTCGAGGGCTGGAAGCAGGGCCTCCGTAACTGCTGGTGGATCATCGACTACAACCGCCAGAGCCTCGATGCCGTCATCCGCGAGGGGCTGTTCTCCCGTTTCGAGGCCCTGTTCTCGGCCTTCGGCTGGGAGGTGGTGACGCTGAAATACGGCTCGCTGCTGGAGGAGGCCTTTCGCGAGCAGGGCGGCGAGGCGCTGCGGCGCTGGATCGACACCTGCCCCAACCAGCTCTATTCGGCGCTGACCTTCCAGGGCGGCGCGGCCTGGCGCAAGCGCCTCCTCGACGACATCGGCGACCAGGGGCCGGTCACCGCCCTCATTGAGCGGCGCAGCGACGAAGCGCTGGCACGGCTGATGACGAACCTCGCCGGCCATGACCTGCCCTCGCTCATCACCGCCTTCGAGGCGGCAAAGGCGCACGACAAGCCGGTCGTCTTCATCGCCTATACGATCAAGGGCTTCGGCCTGCCGCTCGCCGGCCACAAGGACAACCATTCAGGACTGATGACGCCGGCCCAGATGGAAGACTTCCGCAAGGCGATGAACATCCGCCCGGGGCACGAGTGGGACAAGTTCGAGGGCCTCGGCGTCGATGCGCGCAAGCTGCAGGCGTTCCTCGACGCCGTGCCGTTCAATGCCCGCGGGGCGCGGCGGCTCACCGCTCCGCGCGTGCCCGTGCCAGCCGAGCTGCCGGCGCCGAAGCAGGCGGAGATGTCGACGCAGCAGGGCTTCGGCCTCGTGCTCAACGAGCTCGCCCGCTCGGACACGGCGCTCGCCGAGCGCATCGTCACCACGTCCCCGGACGTGACGGTGTCGACCAATCTCGGGCCATGGGTCAACCGGCGCGGGCTCTTCGCGCGCGAGGCGATGGCCGACACCTTCCGGCAGGAGCGCATTCCCTCGACCTTCAACTGGGAGTTCTCGCCCAAGGGCCAGCACATGGAGCTTGGCATCGCCGAGATGAACCTGTTCATCATGCTCTCGGCGTTGGGTCTCTCGCACAGCCTCTTCGGCGAGCGGCTGCTGCCCATCGGCACGCTCTACGACCCCTTCATCGCCCGCGGGCTCGATGCGCTGAACTATGCCTGCTACCAGGATGCACGCTTCCTCCTCACGGCGACGCCTTCGGGAATCACGCTGGCGCCGGAGGGCGGTGCGCACCAGTCGATCGCGACACCGCTCATCGGCATGGCGCAGGACGGGCTCGCGGCCTTCGAGCCCGCCTTCGTCGACGAGCTCTCCGTCATCATGCGCTTTGCCTTCGACTACATGCAGCGCAGCGGCGAAGCCGCGGACGAGGACGGCTCTGCCGCCCGCTCATGGCTGCGCGACGAGACCGGCGGCTCGGTGTATCTGCGCCTGTCGACGCGGCCTCTCGCCCAGCCGCAGCGCACGATGAGCGCGGACCTCGCCCGCGACATCATCGACGGCGCCTACTGGCTGCGCGAGCCAGGGCCGAATTCGGAGATCGTCGTCGCCTATGCCGGCGCCATCGCGCCCGAAGCCATTGCCGCGGTGGGCCTGATGGCGGAGGACCGGCGCGACGTTGGCCTGCTCGCCGTCACCTCGGCCGACCGGCTCAATGCCGGCTGGACGGCGGCGAGCCGGGCCCGGGAGCGCGGCCTCGTGCACGCGCGGAGCCACGTCGAGCGGCTGTTCGCAAAACTGCCGCCCCACTGCGGCATCGTCACCGTGCTCGACGGCCATCCAGCGACGCTCGCTTGGCTCGGCGCCGTCGGCGGCCATCGCACCCGCTCGCTCGGGGTGGAGCACTTCGGCCAGACGGGCAGCCTCGCCGATCTCTACCGGCACTACGGCATCGACACGCAGTCCATCGTCGCCGCGGCCGAGACACTGGCACCCGGCCGGCCGATCCGGCACCTTAGGGCACTTGGCTGAAAGGAAGGAACCCGCAGGTCGATGCGACCTCCGGGTTCTCGAACGACACAGATGGTATACCGGCCTTTCGGCCACGCGCATCAGTAGCCGCGGCCGCCACCCAGCACGTCGCCGCCGAAGCGATCATCACGCGGCAGCGGCGTTTGCATCAGCTGATCCTCGACATATTTCGGCGTGCCGGACGGGATGTCTCCATCCACGCCCGAGCGTGACGTATTGCAAGCGGCGAGCGTGAGGGCAAAGCCCGCAGCAGCGAGCGCCACAACGAAGCGCGGCATGGAACCTCCTTGAGTCTCAGGTGGCGCCATTCGACATGAGCGACCTGCCGGGCGCAAGCAAGAAGAGGCAGGCCGCACAACTTCGCCACAGCCATAAGGCTTTGCTGCAACACTTCAGAAGCCGACCTGATCGCCGCCCTTGAGATCGAGGATCTGACGCGCCTCGTCCGGTGTCGCGATCTCAAGGCCGAGGCCCTCGACGATCTGGCGGGCAAGGCGCACCTGTTCGGCGTTCGATCGAGCGAGCCTGCCGGGCCCGGCCCAGAGGGAATCCTCGAGCCCCACGCGCACGTTGCCACCCATGGCAGCGGCCATGGCGGCGATCGGCAGCTGGTTGCGACCAGCGCCGAGCACTGACCACTGGTATTTGTCGCCGAACAGCCTGTCGGCCGTACGCTTCATGTGCTGCACGTCCTCCGGAAGGGCGCCGATGCCACCGAGAAGACCAAAGACGGTCTGCACGAAGAGCGGCGGCTTGACGAGGCCGGCGTCGAGGAAATGCGCCAGATTATAGAGATGGGCCGTGTCGTAGCACTCGAACTCGAAGCGCGTGCCGGCGTCCGACAGCGTGCGCAGGACATATTCGATGTCCTGGAATGTGTTGCGGAAGACGATGTCCTTGTTGCCGAGGTGCTTCTCCTCCCACTCGTGCCTGAAGTCCTTGAAGCGGTTCAGCATGCCGAAGAGGCCGAAGTTCATGGAGCCCATGTTGAGCGAGGCGACCTCGGGCTTCCACGTCGCGGCCGGCTTCACGCGCTCCTCGACGGTCATGTAGGGCGCGCCGCCGGTCGTGAGGTTCACGACGCAGTCGGAGCGCTGCTTGATGATCTTGAGAAAGGGCTCGAAGGCCTCGGCCGACTGGTCGGGCTGGCCTGTTTCAGGGTTGCGGGCGTGCAGGTGAACGATAGCAGCCCCCGCCTCGGCGGCGCTGATGGCGGCGTCCGCGATCTCCTCCGGCGTCACCGGCAGGGCGGGCGACATGGAGGGCGTGTGGATGGCGCCGGTGACGGCGCAGGTGATGATGACTTTGCGGGCCATAGTGGACACTCCGACTGGTCGGGAGGAAGGGATCAGGGATCGCCGGGCTGGCTCTTCTTGTGGGCGGCAAGCGCGGCGAGGCGCCGGTTGCGCCATTCGCTGCGCGCGGCAATGCAGGACGGATCACCCGAGCCTTGCCAGGCGGCGAGGATCTTCTCGACGTTTTCCGGGTTGTAGACCTCCGGGCGGGCGGGGTCGGCTGCAAGACGCTTGTAGAAACCGGTGTAACGCGCGCAGTAATCGGCCATGCCACCGGGAGCATTCAATTCGATGGTCTCGAACGGGCCGATGAAGGACCAGCGCAGGCCGAGCCCGTCCTTGACCGTATGGTCGAGGTCCTGCGGCGAGACATAGCCCTCCTCGACGAGGCGAAACGCCTCCGCCAGCAACGCCCCCTGCAGGCGGTTGAGGATGAAGCCGTCGATCTCCTTGCGGACGGTGATCGGCACCTGGCCGACGGCCTCGTAGATGGCGCTGGCACGTGCCATCGTCTCGGGCGCCGTCCAGGGCGCGCCGCACAATTCCACCACCGGCACGAGATGCGGCGGATTGACGGGATGGGCGACGAGACAGCGCGCCCGACCTGGCAGATCCTCGGTAAAGAGCGAGGCGACGATGGCCGAGGTCGAGGAGGCGAGCATGGCATCCGGCCGTGCCAAGCGGTCGAGATCGGCATAGATGGCGCGCTTGGCTTCCACCTTCTCCGGCCCGTTCTCCTGCACGATGTCCGCTTCGCTCACCGCCTCGGCAAGAGAAGCGGCGACGCGTGCCCGGGCGGCGACGGCTGCTGCGTCATCGACGAGCCCGTGGCGGGCAAGCTCCTCACATTCACAGGCGATGAGCGCCGGCGCCTCGGCGAGGGTCGGCCGGTGCGGATCCCACAGGCGCACGTCCCAGCCGGCCCGGGCGAAAACGATGGCCCAGGCCCGGCCGATGAGACCTGCTCCGACGATGGCGGCGGTCGGCATGTCTTCCCAGTCTCCTCAATCGTTACAGCCACAGCACCTTGCGGCGCAGGTCGAGGTCCTCGCGCAGCGCCTTGGACGGGCCGGCGTGGATGACCTCACCGCGCTCCAGCGCCACCGTCTGGTCGGACAGGGCAAGCGCGAGATCGAGGTGATGGTCGACGATGATGATCGCGACTTCCCTGCGCAGGCGATCGAAGCTCTCGAAGAGCTGCTCGACAACCGCCGGAGCGAGGCCCTCGAAGGGCTCGTCGAGCAGAAGCACGCGCACGTCGCCCGACAGCGCCCGCGCCACCGCCACCATCTGCTGCTCGCCGCCGGAGAGGTAGTCCGCCGGCGTGTCGAGCCGCTCGCGGATGCGCGGGAAATAGTCGTAGATGCGCTCGAGATCCCAGTGGATGCCGTTGCCGGTGCGGCGCTTGAGGCGGCCGAGCTCGAGGTTCTCAGCCACCGTCATGCCGGCGAAGAGCCCCCGCCCCTGTGGCACGTAGCCCATGCCGAGGCGCGCCACCTCCGCCGAAGGGCGGCCGACGAGTTCCTCACCCGCAAGTCTGATGGAGCCGCGCGCCGCCGGAGCGATGCCGACGAGGGACTTCAGCAGCGTCGACTTGCCGGCGCCGTTGCGGCCGAGCAGCGCCACGATCTCGTTCTGGTGCACCGTGAAACCGACGCCGTTCAGGATATGGCTCTTGCCATAATAGGTGTGGACGTCGTCGAGCGTCAGGATCGGCTCAGGGCGCGCCGCCGTCTCGCGCGGCCTCGCCGCCACATGGGCGGCGCCGGAGCCGATGTAGACCTCCTGCACCTTCGGGCTCGAACGCGCGTCCTCCACCGTGCCGTCGAGCAGCACGCGCCCGTCGTTCATCACCGTCACATGGTCGGCGAGCTTGAAGACGCGGTCGATGTCGTGCTCGACGAGCAGCACTGGCACGTCCGCCGATAGACGCTTGATGATGTTGCCGATGCGCTCGCGCTCGGCCGCGGCGAGGCCGGCGAGCGGCTCGTCGAGGAGCAGCATGCGCGGGCGCGTCGCGAGCGCCAGCCCCATGTCGAGCAGGCGCTGGCCACCGTAGGAGAGCGAGCCGGCCTCGGCACGCTCGATGCCGGCGACGCCGAGATAGCGCACGACCTCGGTCGTCTCGCCGTTGATCTCGGCGATGGCGCGCGCCTCCCGGAAGACGTTGAAGCGTTCGGGATGGCGCGCCTGAACCGCGAGGCGGATGTTCTCCTCGACGCTGAGCGCCGGGAAGAGATTGGTGATCTGGAACGAGCGGCCGATGCCGGCCCGGCAGATGGCCTCCGGCGCCATGCCGGCGATGGAGCGGCCGGCGAGCGTGATCGTGCCCTCGTCCGGCACGTACATGCCGGACAGGAGGTTGAAGGCCGTCGTCTTGCCGGCGCCGTTGGGGCCAATGAGGGCGTGCAGGGTGCGGTCCTCGACGGCGATGTCGAAGCCCTGAACGGCCTTGATGCCGCCGAAATGCTTGACGACGCCGCGTGCCTCGAGGAGCGCGCTGTTGAAATGCTCGGCCGGTTTGAGGAAATCCGGCAGCGGCAGGTTCTCCACCTTGCGTGCCGCCATGGCGGCAGCCTCCTCCGTCTTCTTGCGGAAGGGCGCAAGAAGGCGCTTGCCGATGCCGACGAGGCCGGTGGGGGAGAAGACGATGAAGGCGACGAAGAGAAGGCCGAACCAGAACAGCCAGTTCTCGGTATAGATCGACAGGAACTCGCGGAAGAGGATGAAGAACAACGCCCCGAGCGCCGGCCCGAGGAAACTGCGCATGCCGCCGATGACGACCATGGCGAGCAGTTCGCCCGAGAAGGCGACCGAAATCGGCTCGGCCGAGGTCATCCGGTTCTTGTAGAGCAGCAGCATGCCGGCAAGGCCGGTGATGACGGCCGAGGCGACGAAGGCGACGAGCTTGTAGCGGTTCGTCGCATAGCCGAGGAAGCGTGCGCGCTGCTCGTTCTCGCGGATGGCGACGAGGACGGTGCCGACGGGCGAGTTGTGGAAACGCCACAGCAGCACGACGACGAGGAAGCCGACGGCGGCGACGAACCAGTACCAGGCGGTGGAGCTCTCGAAATCGATGCCGAACCATTGCGGCCGCGTGATGCCGCCGAGACCGTTCTCGCCGCCGGTCACCTCCGTCCAGCGGAAGGCGACGACATGGAGCATGGC
Source organism: Chelatococcus sambhunathii (assembly GCF_001418005.1). Lineage (GTDB taxonomy): Bacteria > Pseudomonadota > Alphaproteobacteria > Rhizobiales > Beijerinckiaceae > Chelatococcus_A > Chelatococcus_A sambhunathii. The sequence goes on from NZ_LIOL01000015.1 coordinate 44,838, forward strand.
GGCGAGCGCCAGGGTCATCAGCGAGAAATAGACGCCGCGCCGGCGCAGGATGAGATAGCCGAACACCGTCGAGCCGATGAGGACGGAGCCGAGGCCGAGGAGAACAGGCGCCACGAACGAGCCCGGAAAGAGCTCGCGCTGGGCGATGCCGGCGACATAGGCCGCCATGCCGAACCAGGCGCCATGGCCGAAGGAGATGAGCCCGGTGTGGCCGGCGAGGATGTTGAGCGCCATGCAGGCGATGGCAAAGATGACGACCTCCGCCGCCGAGGTCATGGTGAGGCCGAGCGCGAGCAGCACGGACGGCAGGACGACGAGACCGACGGCCGCGACGGCGAGCGAGGAATATTTCTGCATTGTGCTGCGCCTCACTCGAAGCGGGTGATGCGCTCGCCGAACAGGCCGCGCGGCCTGAACAGGAGGACGAGGAACATGAGGAGGTAGATGGCGGCCGTGGAGCCGGCCGAATAGCCGACCGCCACCATCAGCCCCTTGACGAGGCCGACGAGCACCGCCGCGACGACGACACCCCAGAAGGAGCCGAGCCCGCCGATGACGACGACGACGAAGGCCGGCGTGATGATCTCCGCGCCCATGGCGGGATGGACGGAATAGATCGGCGCGAGCAGCACGCCGGCAAGGCCCGCAAGGCCGATGCCGAACGCGGCGACGGCCGACATGTAGGGCTGCAGCGAGATACCGAGCGCGCCGACCATGTCCGGGTTCTGGACGCCTGCCCGTACCACGCGGCCGAAGGCGGTCTTCTGCAGGAGGAACCAGAGCCCGGCGATACAGGCCACCGCGACGACGAGCAGCATCGAGCGGTAATAGGAATAGATGAAGTCGCCGATGAACACCTGCCCGCGCAGGGCCGGCGGGATGGAATAGGATAAAGGCGGAGCGCCGAAGATCATGCGCAGCGCCTGCTCCGCGACCATGGCGAGGCCGAAGGTGAGCAACAGCGAATAGATGGGATCCGTCCGGTAGAAGCGCGTGAACAGGACGCGCTCGATGAGGACGCCGAGCAGCGCCACCGCAACCGGCGAGACGACGAAGGAACCGCCGAAGCCGATGTAAGGCGACAGGACGATCGTGAGGTAGGCGCCGATGGCATAGAAGGCGCCGTGCGCCAGGTTGACGATGCCGCCGAGCGAGAAGATCAGCGACAGGCCGAGCGCGATGAGAAGGTAGTATACACCGTCGAGCAGGCCGTTCAGCACCTGCTGCAGGAAGAGCGTGAAGGTCACGAGGTCAGGCTCCGGCAGTCGTTAACGGCTGGGCGGCGGGACGTGTCATACCCTGAACTCTCTATCGGCATTGGCGTCCCGGCGGCCCTGATCCTCCCCCTCAGGGGGAGGTGGCGCTGCGAAGCAGCGACGGAGGGGGCCACCCGCGGACACCGCAAGCGATATCCCGGCCATGACCCCTCCCGTCTCGGTCCTTCGGACCGATCCACCCTCCCCTAAAGGGAGGGATCATCGCGTCACCACGTTTAACCAGCCCACGGCGAGGCGGTTGCGCCCCTCCTCACGCCGGGAAGGTGCAGGCGTTCTCTTCACGCGTCGCGGCGATCGCATCGAGCGGCTCGTCGGCGCCGGGGACAGGGCCGGACGAAGTGAAGATGTCCCACTCATTCTCGATCTTGTCCGCCGGCAGGGCCGTCACGGCGTACATCTCGTGCATGAGCTGGTGGTCGAAATCGCGGAAATAGCCCTCGCGCGTCTTCAGCACGTCGAACTTGGCGCCCTTCTCCCAATGCTCGACGAGCTGCAGCGATTCCGTCGATTTCAGCTCGTTCATCGACTGGGCGATGATCTTGAGCGCGATGTAGTCGCCCCAGGCCTGGTTCTCCGGCGGCTTGCCGTATTTCTTGACGAAGCCCTCGGTGAAGGCCTTCGAGCCGGGCGTCTCGAGGAGATGGTGCCAGACCACCGGCCAAGTGCCGACGAAATTGCCCTTGCCGGCCGCCCAGGCAAGCGCCGTGTCGAAGCCGAAGCCCCCGATCGGGAAGGTGAGGCCGAACTCAGCATATTGCTTGAGGAAGTTGGTGATCTGCGCGCCGGCGAGATTCAGCACCACGAGGTCGGGGTTCGCCGAGCGGATCTTGATGAGATAGGCGGAGAAGTCGGTGGCGTCCGTCGGCACGAGGTCGTCGCCCGCGAATTCGCCGCCGTTCGCCTGCATAAAGCGCTTGGCGACCGAGAGCAGGTCGTGGCCGAAGGCATAGTCGGCGGTGAGCGAATACCACTTCTTGCCCTTGACGAGCCCCTCCTGCATGAACGAGCGGCCGACCGATTTCACATACATGGAATTCTGCGATTCCACATGGAACATGAAACGCTTGCAGTCCTTGCCGCGCAACGCGTCCGAATTGCCGCCGGTGTTGACGAAGAGCGTCTTCGTGCGCTGGGCGACCTGGGCGATGGTAAGGCAGGAGGCCGAGGAGATCTCGCCCACGATGCACGTCACCTTGTCGCGCTCCACCATACGCTCGGCCTTGGTCGAAGCCGTCTGGGGATTGACCGAATCCTCCTTCAGGATTTCGACCTTGCGGCCGAGGATGCCGCCTGCGGCGTTGATCTCCTCCACCGCCAGGTCGGCCGCCATGACGGCATATTCACCGAGCGGCCCGAGGAAGCCCGTGCGCGGGGTGAGATGGCCGAAGCGGATGACGTCGGATTGGGCACGCACAATAGCCGGCATGCCGAGCCCGGCGACGAGCGCAGTGCCGGCCGCTCCCTTCAGCAGACCGCGACGGGACAGATGATCCTTAACTGTCATGACCTCCCCCTTGGGCTTTGGCCGCTTCTGGCGGCGTGGTTTTCCATCCCCTCGACCGACGGCAGACGTCGATCGTCCTCAGTCACTTGGGCCGGAGCCCCGCAGGCGTCGCATCTCTGAGCGGACGCGTTCTGCGCTTGCCGTGATCTGTGATCACAGTTAGATTTTCCTATATCTCGGCTGATGTCGAGTCCTTTTTTGAGGTTGCCCTTGCCGCTCGCCCCCGCCCTCAACGAGATCGCACCGCTCGCTCGCCAGACACTGGGCGACCGGACCTATGCGCAGCTGAGTGAGCTTCTCGTGTCCGGCCGCCTCGCGCCGGGCGACAAGCTCTCGCTGCGCGGTGCGGCCGAGGCGCTCGGCGTTTCGATGATGCCGGTGCGCGAGGCTGTGAGCCGCCTCGTGGCGGACGGAGCGCTGGAAGTCGCACCCAACCGAGCCGTGCGCGTGCCGATCATGACGACGGAGCAGTTCCGCGACCTGGCGCGTGTGCGCATCGAGATCGAGGGTTATGCCACTGAACAGGCGGCGCTGCTGCGCGACGCGGATGATCTCGCCGCCATCGCCCGCTGCGAGGAGGCCTTCCGGCTGGAAAGCCATGCTGAGAAGCCGGACGCGCCGCTGTCGGTCGAGCTCAACAAGAACCTGCATTTCGCGATCTACAGCGCGGCGCGCTCGCCGATCCTCGTCGAGATCATTCGCGGGCTGTGGCTCAAGGTGGGGCCCATCCTCAACCTCGACCTCAGGGCCAATCCGGACCGGCTGACGAGCGGCGGGGCTCGGGAGCGGCACGCCGCAGCGCTCGCCGCCATCATCGCGAAGGATGGCGCGGCGGCCCGCGCCGCCATCGCCGAGGACATCCGCAACGCGGCGGACTTCATCATCTCCCGCGGGCAGCTCGCGGACTGACGAACCAAAGGGACGGAACGGAGAGGGCAATGGATCTCGACATCAAGGGCCTGCGTGTACTCGTGACAGCGGGCGCGAACGGCATCGGCCTCGAAATCGCCCGCGCCTTCGTGCGCGAGGGAGCGCGTGTGCATGTGTGCGACGTCGACACGGCGGCGCTCGACGCGCTCGCCGGGAGCGATCCCGCCCTGACGCGCTCCACCTGCGACGTGGCGGACCGGGCCTCGGTCGCACGGCTGTTCGAGGAGGCCCTCGCCGCTCTCGGCGGGCTCGACGTGCTCGTCAACAACGCCGGCATCGCCGGGCCGACGGGCAAGGTCGACGAGATCAACCCGGAGGACTGGGACCGCTGCGTCGCCGTGTGCCTCACCGGCCAGTTCAACTGCGCGCGCCTCGCCGTGCCATACCTCAGGAAGAGCGGCAACGCCTCCATCGTCAACCTTGCCTCGGTGGCGGGACGCCTCGGCTTCGCGCTGCGCTCGCCCTACGCCGCTGCGAAATGGGGCGTCGTCGGCTTCACCAAGTCGCTTTCCATCGAACTCGGGGCGGACCGCATCCGCGTCAACGCCATCCTGCCCGGCCTCGTCGCCGGCGACCGGCAGCGGCGCGTGCTCGAGGCCAAGGCCCAGCAGCGCGGCCTGAGCTTCAAGGAGATGGAGGAGCGCGCCTTTTCCTTCACTTCCATCAAGGATTATGTCACCCCGCAGCAGATTGCCGACCAGATCGTCTTCCTCGCGAGCCCCCGCGGACGCACCATCTCCGGCCAGGCCATCTCAATCTGCGGCGATACCCAGATGCTGAGCTGATCGCGGCCCACTCGACTTCCGCGCTTCGTCTGCCGCCGCATTGTGCAGCCGCGAAATGAGCTGGCGCCTTCTCGGGCGCCTCCGGCATTGTGAAGCTCGGGCCGGCGCATGGAAATCCGGCTCTTTCCGGCCGCGCCGTGGTTGGCACGGTTGATGCTTCCTGCTTTCACTAAGACCCGGAGGGGGTCTGACAAGCGCCACAACGGGCGCAGCCTTCAGCCGCCGCCGGCCGGATTGGCATCCGGCCGGCGGCTTTTTGACCAAGCCATGGTGCGCTGCAAAGACGCAAGGATGACCCGCCGCGGCGCTTCCGGTAGGAATGCCATTCCGCCAAACCGGGCGGACGGATGCCACAAAGCAATCCCTTTGCGCGGACCGGCAACTAGTCTTGCCGTATGAGAACTCATCCTGCCGACGAACTTGCGTCCGCCGCTGCGGCGGACATCTGCAGCCGTGCCTGGCTCAACGAGGCGATTGCCCGCATCGAGGCGGATTTCAACCGCTCGGCCGACACGCATCTGGTGCGGCTCGACCTGCCCAGGGCGCCGGGCATCACGCTCTACCTGAAGGATGAATCGAGCCATCCCACCGGCAGCCTCAAGCACCGGCTCGCCCGCTCGCTCATCCTCTACGGCCTGTGCAACGGCCGCATCGGCCCCGCGACGACGCTGGTCGAGGCCTCGAGCGGCTCGACCGCGGTGTCGGAAGCCTATTTCGCCCGGCTGCTCGGCCTGCGCTTCATCGCCGTGATGCCGCGCTCGACCTCGCCGGAGAAGGTGGCGGCCATCGCCTTCCATGGCGGCGAGAGCCATTTCGTCGACGATCCGAAGGCCGTCTACGAGACGGCCCGCCGCCTCGCAGAGGAAACCGGAGGCCACTATCTCGACCAGTTCACCTATGCGGAGCGGGCGACGGACTGGCGCGGCAACAACAACATCGCCGAATCCATCTTCACGCAGATGCGCCTCGAGCCGGCGCCCATCCCGGCCTGGCTCGTCTGCGGCGCCGGCACCGGCGGCACCTCGGCGACGCTCGGGCGCTATATCCGCTACCAGAAGCACGCGACGCGGCTGTGCGTGGCGGATCCCGAGGGCTCCATCTTCCACCGCCATTATGCCGACCGCAGCCTCAGGGAACTCGAGCGCTGCGACTGCATCATCGAGGGCATCGGCCGGCCCCGGGCCGAACCGTCCTTCGTGCCCGAGGTGGTGGACCGGATGATCGCCGTGCCGGATGCGGCGAGCATCGCGGCCATGCAGGTGACGAGCGAACTCCTCGGCCGACGGGTCGGCGGCTCCACCGGCACCAACATGTGGGCCGTCGCCACCATCGTCAGCGAGATGATGACCGCCGGCCGCCGCGGCTCCGTCGTCACGTTGCTGTGCGACGCGGGCGAGCGCTACAGCTCCACCTACTACGACCCGGCCTGGCTCGTCGAGCGCCGGATCGACACCGCGCCCTGGCGCGAGAAGATGCTGCGCTTCTTCGACGGCTGCGGCCTCGCCCTGACGCAACCCTGCTGACGGGGCCCCCGTACCCCTTGTGAGAGTCTTGACGCAGGCGCACCGCGGCCTGCCAGGCTGCCCCCCTTCCCCCGCAAGGGGGGAGGGAAAGGGCGGCGCACCTTCTCGGCGTCACGCCCTCCGGAAGAACGCAAGTAGCCTCAGGGCGTTGAGCGTGACGAGCACGGTCGCGCCGGTATCGGCGAGGATGGCCATCCACAGGCCCGTCGCGCCGACGACCGTGGTGACGAGGAAGAGCGCCTTGAGCCCGAGGGCGACGGCGATGTTCTGGCGCACGTTGATCATGGTCGCGCGCGAAAGGCGCAGCAGCACCGGCACGTCGCGCACCCGGTCGTGCAGCAGGGCCGCATCGGCGGCTTCGAGCGCCACATCGGTGCCGCCGCCCATGGCAATGCCGACATGGGCCCGCGCCAGCGCCGGCGCATCGTTGATGCCGTCGCCGACCATGGCGATGCGCCGCCGGGCGGCGAGCTCGCCGATGGCCGCGGCCTTGTCCGCCGGCAGCATGCCGCCCCTTGCCTCGACACCCAACGCGCCGGCGATGGCTGCCGCCGTGCGCGGATTGTCGCCGCTCAGCATCAGGCTGCCGACCCCGAGCGCACCGAGCTCCGCGACCGCATCGGCCGCATCGGCCCGCGGCTCATCGCGCAGGGCGAACAGCCCAGCCGCCTCGCTGCCGACAACGATGACGACGACCGTCTTGCCCTCGCCTTCCAGCCGCGTGATCGACGCGCGCAAGGCGTCGTCGAGCGGCGCCCTTTCGGCGGCGAAGGGCGGCGCGCCGATGAAGACGGGCGTGCCGCCGACCGTCCCTTCCATGCCCTTGCCGGGCAGTGCACGCACATCCAAGGCCGCTGGCGGCTGGACGCCGTCCCTTCCGGCGCGCGCCGCGACGGCTGCGGCGAGCGGGTGGCTGGAATGGCTCTCGACCGCCGCGGCGAGGGCGAGGAGGCCGGCGGCGTCGCGGCTGCCGAGGGGCACGATGTCGGTCACGACCGGACGACCGACGGTCAGCGTGCCCGTCTTGTCGAAGGCCACGGTCTCGATGCCCGCCAGCCGCTCGATGACGGCGCCGCCCTTGACGAGCAGGCCGTTGCGCGCCGCCGAGGACAAGGACGAGGCCATCGCCGCGGGTACGGAGATTACAAGCGCGCAGGGGCAGCCGATGAGGAGCAGCGTCAGGCCGCGATAGATCCACGTCATCCAGTCCCCGCCGGCGACGAGCGGCGGCGCCACAGCCACCGCGGCGGCGAGCGCCACGATGAGCGGCATGTACCAGCGGGCAAAATCGTCGATGAAGCGAGCAGTGGGCGCCTTGGCGTCCTGCGCCTCCTCGACGAGGCGCACGATGCGCGCGACGAGGTTGTCGGCAGCACCCGCCTCCACCACCACGCGCAGGGCCGCCTCGGCGTTGATGGCACCGGCGAAGACCTTGTCCCCCGGTCCCTTGGCGACGGGCACGGATTCGCCCGTGATCGGCGCCTCGTCGAGGCTCGAGCGCCCGTCGACGACGACGCCGTCGGCCGGCACCCTGTCACCGGGACGTACCACGACGATATCACCGATGGCGAGGGCCTCGGCCGGGACGTTCTCGAGCCGGTCACCGGTCTCGCGCAGGGCCGTCTGCGGGACAAGGGCGGCAAGGGCACGGATGCCGGAGCGGGCCTTCTCGGCCGCCACGCCCTCCAGCAGCTCGCCGACGGCGAAGAGGAAGACGACGATGGCCGCCTCCTCCACCGCGCCGATGACGAGTGCGCCGATGACGGCGACCGTCATCAGCATGTCGATGGTCATGGGCGCGCCGGCCGCGGCCTTGCGCAGCGCGGTCCGGGCGATGGGCGCGGCGGCGACGAGGCTCGCCACGATGAACGCGGCATCGGCGAGGCGCGCATCGGCCAGGCTGACGCCGTAGGCGACGACGAGGAGAAGCCCCGCCGCAATGGCGATGCGGCCCTTGCCGGTCGTCCACCAGGACGGCGACGCGGCCCGGCGGGGCTCGGCCAACATCGCCGGCGACGCCGGCGACGCGAGGCGCGCAGCGCGATAACCGAGGCGGCGGAGCAGCGCTTCGATCTCGCCAGCGCTCGTTCCGTTGCCCAGGTCCAGCGAGACGGTCTCTCGAGCGAGCGAAACGGAGACGCCCGAGACGCCCGGCAGCCGCGACAGGGCCTTGTCGATGGTCGCGAGGCAGCTCGCACAGTCCATCCCCTCGACACGCCAGGTGAAGGCCGCCGGCGAGGCCCCGCCAGAGGGGACGCCATGGTCGTGCGCGCCATGAGCGGGGTCATGGCCGCAGCAGCCGCCTGCTTCTTGCGGAAGATGCGCGGTGGAATGGGTGCCGGTGTGCATGAACCTGCCCGTCCGTTTCTGGTCAGGCAGGCACCATAATTCCTGTAGCGACTACAGGGTCAAACGGCCTCCGGCGCTTTTCGATCGCAGGGCGCGCATGGCCGCCCTGTGGTCCGCTCAGACCACCAGCTTGCGGTAGAGGTGCCACGTGGCGTGGCCCAGCACCGGCAGGACGACGGCGAGGCCGACGAAGAGCGGCAGCGCGCCGGCGAGGAGGCTGATCGCGACCACCAGACCCCAGACGAGGATGGGGATCGGGTTGACAAGAGCCGCCTTGATCGAGGTCGCCACCGCCACGGCCGCACCCACGTCCCGGTCGACCAGCATGGGGAAAGAGACGGCGCTGAGGAGCAGCACGACGAGGGCGAAGCCGAGCCCGACGATATTGCCGATCACGATGAGGCGCAGCCCCTCGGGCGTGCCGAGGATCGTGGCGAAGAACTCGCCCATGGGCTTCGGAGCGTCGATGCCGAAGATCGACTGATAGATGGCATGGGCGGTGGTGACCCAGGCAAAGAAGATCGCCATCAGGGCCACAGCCAGCGCGCCGATGGCCCAGATCGAGGGCGAGCGCAGGACGTCGAAGGCATGTTTCCAAGACGTATCGAGGCCCTGTTCGCGCCGCTTGCTCATCTCATAGAGGCCGATGGCGGCGAAAGGACCGATCAACGCGAAGCCGGTGATGAGCGGATAGACCAGCGGCATCAGGTTGTTGTCGTAGGTTGCCCGTCCGAGCAGCAGCCCCATCACGGGGTAGATGATGATGAGAAAGGGCAGGTGGCTCGGCATCTCCCGGAAGTCCTCGAGCCCCCGCGCGAGTGCCTGCCAGAGGTCGCCGACCGTGATCTTGCGAACAGCCGGAACGTGGACGTCGTCGTTGGGCCCGGAAATGACGTGGAACACCATGGCTCTGCCTCCGCAAACCGTGGCGGTCGCGAGGCCCGAGATGGCGCTGCCCCCTCCTGCGCTGGTCACGTCGAGCTGCGACCTGCTGACGCAGCATAATCCCTTGCGGGCCTCCGTGTCATCCCGCGGCGAAACCGACGGCGAAGGGATCGAGACCACAGGCGGCGGATATGGCGTTGCGGACCAGTCCACGCAGGGCTGCCACCGCCTTCTCGGCTCGCGGCAGGGTGCGCCCGTCGAGTGCCGCCACCGCCATCACCAGACGCAGGCTGTTGGTGGCGAGAACGGCATCGGCCTCAAGAAGGTCCTCTGGCGCGAGCGGCGCTTCGCGCGCTGCAAGCCCGGCCTTTGCCGCCTGCGCGAGGAGCAATGTGCGCAACGTGCCGGGCAGCACGCCGTCGCAGACCGGCGGGGTCAGGAGCGCGGTTCCACGGACAATGAAGAGGTTGGCCATGCTCGTCCCGGCCACGCGCCCCTCCGTGTTGAGGAGAAGGGCATCGTCGGCGCTCCGAGCCACGGCCTCCTCCAGCGCCATCACATTATCGAGATAGGACAAGGTCTTCATCCGAGAAAGCGGTGAAGTCTCGTTGCGGCGGATGGCGACGGTGGCGAGCGTGATGTCGGTAAAGGCCATCGATGGCTGCCACGGCGCCATGGTGACGAGGAGGTTCGGCGCCGCATCGGCGGGAATGCGCAGCCCGCGGGCACCGGGGCCGCGCGTCACGGCAAGGCGCAGCGCACAATCGCCGGCAGCGGTTTCGGCCAGCAGCATGGCAACCGCGCGGACAAACGCTTCGCGCTCTACCGGCAGGCGAAGCTCGGCCGCGGCGGAACAGAGCCGGTCGAGGTGCGCGTCGAGCATGAAGGGGCGGCCGGAGACGACGAGGATGGTCTCGAACAGGCCGTCGCCGAGCGTCAGGCCGCGGTCGCGCAGGTCGAGCGCGGCCGCGGTGCCTTCATGGATCTCGCCGTTCAGGACGAACATATTCCCTCCCCGTTGGCGGCGAACCGCTCGGCGGCGGCGAGAAAATTGGCGAGCAGCGCCTTGCCCTGCGGCGTCAGCACGGATTCGGGATGGAACTGGATGCCGTAGGTCGGATGCGCGCGGTGCGCGAGCGCCATGATCTCCCCCTCGGGCGAGCGGGCCGTCACGCGCAGCGGCCCGGCTTCATCGTCGAGCGTGACGATCAGGGAATGGTACCGCCCGACGGCGAGCGGCTGCGGCAGGCCGGCGAAGAGCCCCTCCCCCTCGTGCAGGGCCGGCGCCGCACGCCCGTGCATCGGTACCCGGGCGCGCACTACCTGCCCCCCGAACACTTCGCCGATGCACTGGTGGCCGAGGCAGATGCCAAGGAGCGGCACCCGCCCGGAAAAGGCGCGGACGACGTCGCACGAGATGCCGGCCTCTCGGGGCGTGCACGGCCCTGGCGAGAGCACGACGGCCGAAGGGTGCATGGCAGCGAGCCCTTCGACATCCACCGCATCGTTGCGCACGACCGTCACCTCGCGACCGAGCTCGCACAGGTAGCGCGCGATGTTGAAGACGAAGGAATCGTAATTGTCGATGACGACGATCATGACTCACGCCGCCTCGCCCGTTGCCGAACCGGCGAAGGCCTCGAAGATACGACGGGCCTTCACCATCGTCTCCTCATGTTCGGCCGGCGGGTCGGAGAGCATGGTGATGCCGCCGCCGGCCTGCACCACGGCCTTGCCGCCGGCAAGCGTCACCGTACGGATGGCGATGTTAAGGTCCATGTCGCCGGAAAAGCCGATGAAGCCGATGGCGCCGCAGAAGACGCCGCGAGCGTTGCGCTCGAGCTCGGCGATGATCTCCATGGCGCGGATCTTCGGCGCGCCGGAGATGGACCCGCCCGGGAAGGTCGCGGCGATGAGATCGACGGCATCGCGCCCGGCCTCGAGCTCGCCCGTCACGGTCGAGACGAGGTGATGCACGTTGGCGTAGCTCTCCAGCGCACACAGCGCCGGCTCCAGTACGCTGCCCGGCCGGCAGACGCGCGAGAGGTCGTTGCGCAGAAGATCGACGATCATCAGGTTCTCGGCCCGGTCCTTCTCGGAAACGGCGAGAGCGGCTGCGAGGGCGGCATCCTCCTGCGGGTCGGCGCTGCGCGGTGCGGTGCCCTTGATCGGCCGCGTCTCGACGTGGCCTCGGTCGAGCCGCAGAAACCGTTCCGGCGACGAGGAGGCGACCTTGACCTCACCGTGGTCGAGCCAGGCGCCGAACGGCGCCGCATTGACCGAGCGCAGCCGCCGGTAGAAGGCCCAGCCGTCGAAGCCCGGCGGCAAAGGGGCCTCGAAGCGCTGGGCGAGGCAAGCCTGGAAGATATCGCCCGCCAGGATGTAGTCGATGGTGCGGCGCACGAGCGCAAGATAGTCGTCACGCGGGAAGTCCGCGACCCAGGCATCGGAGGCGATCGCCGGATTGCCGCGCGTCGGCGGCGCCGGCTGCCGCAGCCGGTCGAGAAACGTCTCCGCCCGCTGCCCGGCGCGCCGCTCACGCAAGGCGGGGTCGGTCTCGGGCCAGCCGGTGGAGACGAGGAAGGCGCGGGGGGCGGCGAGGTCGAAGGCAAGGACGACGTCGTAGAAGGGCAGCACCGCCTCGGGCACCGCGCCGGCCCCGGCCGCCGGCGGGGGCAGCCTCTCGAAGGCGCGCGCGAGATCGTAGGCGAGAAAGCCGGCCGCCCCGCCCTGGAAGGGCGGCAGGTCCGCCAGCCTCTCCTGCCGGAAGGCGGCAAGGCGCGCCTTCAGCGCCGGGACGAACGGTTCGTCGAGCCGCTTCCCATCCCAGAGGCAGCGCCCGTCGCGCACCGAGAAGATGCCGAACGGATCGGCGGCCACATAGGCGTAACGGCCAAGGCCGCCGTCACGGGCGCTGTCAAGGAAAGTCAGGTGACCGAGCGGCGCAAGGCGCGCCGCCGAATCCACAGGGTCAAGGCCGTCGAGAACACGTATCTGCATGGGCCCTGCCCGACGTCCCCCAGCCCGGTTCCTGAGCCGGCATTTATGATCGCGCGCCGGCGGACCGCAAGCCCCGGCTGTCGGAAGAACGGGCGTGGGCGCGGATGCCTGCGACAAGCGCATGGCTGCTCGGTCGAGGTTCGACCGCTTGGCTTCAACGCGTCGATCTCGCGTGTGAAACGGATGCCGTCGCCATTCGGGGCGTGACAGGACACACGGCGCTGACATGGTCTTCCGGCCGTCTCCGCCGTCATGCCCGCGCTTGTCGCGGGCATCCATGCCACCCACGCCTGCGCGCTGCCGGAAGGCGTGGATGGCCGCGACAAGCGCGGCCATGACGGGCGGGGAGGCTGCGGCCCCTTTCCGTTTTCATCCGCGCCAGCCGGACGGCCGTGTAGGCGCGAGCATGGCGGTAAGACCTGCACTTCCCGGCAGCATCAGTCGCCGCTCCCGCAAGAAATCGTGATCTCGCCCCGGCGGCGTGCTACCAGTTTGGAATCGCATCAGAAAAGCGATCCGGCCTGCGACCCGGACGGCGGAGAGCGACAGGGAATGAGCGACGACGACGCGGTGATGGCGAGGCCCCGCGGCAAGGGACGGGCACGTGTCGGCAAGGGCCGTCCGCTTGACGAGGCCGCGCTCGACGAGGTGCGCGCCGTCATCATGGAGACGCCGCTCAGGCGCGACCGGCTGATCGAATATCTGCATCTCCTGCAGGACCGTTTCGGCGCGCTGCGCCCGCGCCACCTCCATGCGCTCGCCGCCGCCATGGGCCTCGCCCAGGCCGAGGTCTTCGAGGTCGCGAGCTTCTATCACCATTTCGACGTCATCGCCGACGACGCGCCGGACCTGCCGCCGGTCACCGTGCGCGTCTGCGACAGCATCTCTTGCATGCTGGCCGGTGCCGAGGCCCTCGTCGCGGCGCTCATCGGCACGGTCGATCCGCGTGAAGTGCGCGTCGTGCGCGGGCCCTGTATCGGCCGCTGCGCCGCGGCGCCCGCCGCGCAGGTGGGGCAGCGGGCGGTCGATCACGCCACGGTCGAGACGATTGCCGCTCTCGCCGCCGAAGGAGCGACGGTTGCGCAGTTGCCGGAGTACGAGACGCTGAGCGCCTGTCTGGAGGCCGGCGGCTACCGCGCCTTCGTCTCCTGCCAGAGCGGGGCGAAAAGCCGCGAGGAGACGATCGCCGCGCTGTCGGACGCCGGCCTGCGCGGGCTCGGTGGCGCGGGCTTCCCGGCCGGGCGCAAGTGGGCGGCCGTGGCGGCGCAACCGGCGCCGCGGCTGATGACGGTGAATGCCGACGAGGGCGAGCCCGGCACCTTCAAGGACCGCTGGTGGCTGGAGCGCACGCCGCACCGCATGCTGGAGGGCATGCTGATCGCCGCCTGGGCGGTGGCGGTGGAGCGCATCTACATCTACCTGCGCGACGAATATCCGGCCGTGCGCGAGATCCTGAGGCGCGAGATCGCGGCGCTCGAAGGCGCGGGGCTCGTCGCCCCCGGATTCATCGAACTGAGGCGCGGCGCCGGCGCCTACATCTGCGGCGAGGAATCGGCGATGATCGAGTCGATCGAAGGCAAGCGCGGCCTGCCGCGTCACCGGCCGCCCTATATCGCCGAGGTCGGCCTCTTCGGCCGCCCGACGCTCAACCACAATGTCGAGACGCTCGCCTGGATCCCCGACATCCTGTCGCGCGGCGCCGACTGGTTCACCGCCGAGGGTCGGCGCGGGCACAAGGGCCTGCGCTCCTTCTCCGTCTCCGGCCGCGTGCGCGAGCCGGGCGTCAAGGTCGCGCCGGCGGGCATCACGGCGCGCGAATTGATCGACGAGTTCTGCGGCGGCATGGCCGAGGGACACGCTTTCGGCGCCTATCTGCCCGGCGGCGCCTCCGGCGGCATCCTGCCGGCCTCTCTCGCCGACGTGCCGCTCGACTTCGGTTCGCTCGATCCGCACGGTGCCTTCATCGGCAGCCATGCCGTCATCGTTCTTTCCGACAAGGACGACCTCAGGGCCGTCGCGCTCAATCTCATGCGCTTCTTCCGTGCCGAGAGCTGCGGCCAGTGCACGCCCTGCCGCGCCGGGACCGACAAGATGGTGCGCCTGATGGAAGCCGACGCGTGGGACCGCGACCTGATGGAGGATCTCTCCACCGCGATGCGTGACGCCTCCATCTGCGGCCTCGGCCAGGCGGCGCCCAATCCTGTGCGTTCGATCCTCGCCTTCTTCAACGGCACGGCAGCGGGAGCAGGAGGGGCACGATGAGCGAGACGGAGGACCTCATCCGCTTCACGCTCGACGGGCGCGAGATCACGGCCCTGCCCGGTGAGACCCTGTGGCAGGCGGCAAGGCGCGCCGGCACCGACATTCCCCACCTCTGCCACCTGCCCGAGCCGGGCTACCGGCCGGACGGCAACTGCCGCGCCTGCATGGTGGAGATCGAGGGGGAACGCGTGCTCGCCGCCTCCTGCATCCGCAAGCCAACGCCGGGCATGGTGGTGCACTCGGCCTCGCACCGGACCGAGAAGGCCCGCGCCATGGTCTTCGAGCTGCTCCTTGCTGACCTGCCCGCGCGCGAGGCGGCGCCGGATCCGGATGCCCCGTTCTGGCAATGGGCGGAGCACGTCGGCGTCACGGCGAGCCGCTTCGCGAACGGGCGCACTTCCTCTCATGACGGCACGGCCCAAGCTGGCCACGCCCTTCTCGCTCAGCCCCCGCACGATACGAGCCATGTGGCCATCGCCGTCAATCTCGATGCCTGCATCGCTTGCGGGCTGTGCGCACGCGCCTGCCGCGAGGTGCAGGTCAACGACGTCATCGGCATGGCCTTCCGCGGGCTCGACACGCGCCCGGTCTTCGACATCGCCGCGCCGATGGGCGCCTCCACCTGCGTCGCCTGCGGGGAATGCGTGCAGGCCTGCCCGACGGGCGCGCTCTTCGAAAAATCGCTGATGGACGCGGCGGCGCGGCAACGCACGGTGGTGGCGGATCGGCATGTCGACAGCGTCTGCCCGTGGTGCGGCGTCGGCTGCCTGACGCGCGTTGCCGTGAAGGACGACACCATCGTGCAAGTGGACGGGCGCAACGGCCCGGCCAACGAGAACCGCCTGTGCGTCAAGGGCCGCTTCGGCCACGACTACATCCGCCATCCGCATCGGCTCACGGTGCCCCTGGTGCGGCGCGAGGATGCGCCGAAGCGCGGCGACATCACCGTCGATCCCGCGAACCCGTGGACGGTCTTCCGCGAGGCGACCTGGGAGGAGGCGCTCGACCGCGCGGCCGGCGGATTGAAGCGCATTCTCGATGCGCACGGGCCGGGCGCTCTCGCCGGCTTCGGCTCGGCCAAGGGCTCCAACGAGGAGGCCTATCTCTTCCAGAAGCTGGTGCGGCAGGGCTTCGGCACCAACAATGTCGACCATTGCACGCGGCTGTGCCACGCCTCCTCCGTCGCGGCGCTGATGGAGGGCGTCGGTTCCGCCGCCGTCTCGGCGCCGTTCAATGCAGCGCTGGAGGCCGACTGCATCCTCGTCATCGGCGCGCGGCCGGCCCAGAACCATCCCGTCGCCGCCACCTATTTCAAGCAGGCGGCGAAGGGCGGGGCGACGCTGATCGTCGCCGACCCGCGCGGGCAGGACCTGATGCGCCATGCGACGCACGCCCTGCGCTTCAAGCCGGGCACCGACGTCGCGCTGCTCAACGCGATGCTCAACGTGATCATCGACGAAAGGCTCTACGACGAGCAATACATCCAGGGCCACGTGGACGGTTTCACGGCGCTCCGGGAGAAGGTCGCCGCCTTCACGCCCGAGGCGATAGAGCCGGTCTGCGGCATCCCGGCCGAAACCATCCGCACCGTGGCGCGAACCTATGCGCGCGCCGAGCGCTCGATCATCTTCTGGGGCATGGGCGTGTCGCAGCACGTGCACGGCACGGACAATTCGCGCTGCCTCATCGCGCTCGCCCTCATCACCGGCCAGATCGGGCGGCCGGGCACGGGCCTTCACCCCCTGCGCGGGCAGAACAACGTGCAGGGCGCCTCCGATGCCGGGCTCATCCCGATGGTCTTCCCCGACTATCAGAGCGTGGCGGACGACGATATCCGGGCCCGCTTCGAGGACCTGTGGGGCCGGCCGCTCGACCCGGTGCGCGGGCTCACCGTTGTCGAGATCATCGACGCGATCCACGAGGGCAGCATCCGGGCCATGTACATCATGGGCGAGAACCCGGCGATGTCGGACCCGGACCAGATCCACGCGCGTGAAGCGCTGGCCAGGCTCGAGCACCTCGTGGTGCAGGACATCTTCCTCACGGAGACCGCCTGGCACGCCGACGTCGTGCTGCCGGCCTCGGCCCACGCCGAAAAGCTCGGCACCTACACCAATACCAACCGGCAGGTACAGCTCGGCCGGCCCGCCGTGCCGCTGCCGGGCAAGGCGCGGCAGGACGTCGCGCTCATCATCGAGATCGCCAACCGCCTCGGCCTCGGCTGGACCTATGCCGATGTCGGCGAGGTCTACGAAGAGATGCGCTCGGTGATGCCGTCGCTCGCCCACATCTCCTGGGAGCGCGTCGAGCGCGAAGGCTCGGTGACCTATCCGGCGCCGGCCGACGATGCGCCGGGGACGGAGATCCTCTTCGCACAGGGCTATCCGACGAAGGATGGGCGGGCGCGGCTCGTACCGGCGGACCTGTCCCCGCCCGACGAACTGCCGGATGCCGAGTTCCCCCTCGTACTGACGACGGGGCGGCTCCTCGAGCACTGGCACACCGGCTCCATGTCCCGCCGCTCGAGCGTGCTCGACGCCATCGAGCCGGAGGCGATGGTCGCCATGCATCCAGGCGAGATCGGCCGACGCGGCCTCGCGGCCGGCGAGATGGTGCGCGTCGAGACCCGGCGCGGCACGATCACCCTGCGCCTGATGGCCGACCGGCAGGTCGCGGAAGGCATGATTTTCATCCCCTTCTGCTACGGCGAAGCGCCGGCGAACGTCCTCACCAACCCGCAGCTCGACCCCTTCGGCAAGATTCCCGAGTTCAAGTTCTGCGCCGCGCGCATCACGCCTGCAGGCTGACGACATGCGTCACCGGCGGCTGCGGCACGGCACCAACCGCAGGCTCGAACCTGCCAGTGGCAATCTCATCGTTATTGCAAGGACAAGGCCGCTCTATTTAATTTAGAATGATTAAAAAATTAAATGACTATGCCAAAGCGCCCGATATTCGGTGTTTGACTTGGCGAAACATGTTCTAGTATGGAGCTTTCATCGGCCGGTATCGGCGAAATTGAGTGTTTCCGGAATTGCATGGGAGGTAGCGTCATGGCGGACCAGCAGCGGATGTTCGGTGATCGCGGCACGGCCGGCGACATCAACCTGCGCGCCATGCTCGACCGTGCCCCGCGTTCGCCCATGGCGGGCTGCGCGTTCCACGACATGCGCGAGCGCCTGCGCAAGGTCGGCCTCAGGCCCACGCGCCAGCGCCTGATGCTGGGCTGGCTGCTCTTTGCCAAAGGCCACCGCCACGTCTCCGCCGAGATGCTCTACGAGGAGGCGACCCGCGCCAAGGCGGCCGTGTCGCTCGCCACGGTCTACAACACGCTGCACCAGTTCACGGAAGCGGGGCTCCTCAAGCAGCTCGCCCTCGACGGCACCAAGAGCTATTTCGACACCAATGTCACCGATCATCACCATTACTTCATCGAGGACGAGCAGGTGCTGGTCGACATCCCGCCCGGCGAGCTCGACGTGCGGGTGGTGCCGAACGTGCCCGCGCATTTCGAGCTGCGCGACGTCGAGGTGATCGTGCGGGTGCGCCGGCGGGACCGCCTGGCCCTGGCACGCGCCAGCGGCGAAGCCTGAGCGCGATTGACGCCTGCCGTGTGATGGATTGAACTGCAAGGCATCTTGCGAGGAGATGCCTTGGGTCGGCCGTCATGAACAGCAGCGATCTCGCCTTCTTCCTCGCCGCAGCCCGGCATGGCAGCATCGGGCGCGCTGCGGCGGCGCTCAACACGGTCCAGTCCAACGTCACGGCCCGCATCCGCGCCCTTGAGGCGGAGATCGGCGAGGCGCTGTTTACGCGGCACAGCCGCGGCGTACGCCTGACAGCGGCGGGCGAGCGCCTCATGCCCTATGCCCTGCGCGTCGGCCAGCTGCTCGCGGAAGCGCGCGAGGCGGTGCGCGACGACGGCGCCGACCCTTCCGGCGCGCTGCGCATCGGCTCGCTGGAGACCACGGCGGCGCTGCGCCTCCCGTCCGTCCTTGCCGCCTTCGCCCGCGCCTGCCCGCGGGTCGACCTGCATGTGGAGACCGGGACCAGCGAGGCCCTGATCGGCAAGGTGCTCGACGGCGACCTCGCCGCCGCCTTCGTCGTCGGGCCCGTGACCCATGCGGCGCTCGTGGCGGAGCCGATGGTGGAGGAGGAACTCGTCCTCGTCACCGCCCCCTGGCTGGGTCCGCCCCGCTGGCTCTCTGCCTCCCCCGGCGCCGCGCCTGCGGCCGAACAGGCAAAGCTCATCGTCTTCCGCGCCGGCTGCAGCTATCGACGGCGCTTCGAGGCGCTCATCGCCACGGCCGGCAGCGGCGAGGTCCGCCATCTCGAGTTCGGCACGCTCGACGGCATCATCGGCTGCGTTGCGGCCGGGGTCGGCATCAGCCTCCTGCCGCGCGCCGTGGTGGAGTCAGCGCGCGCCGCGGGACGGATTGCGACGCACCCCGTGCCCAGCGGCAGCGCCCGCGCCATCACCGTGCTCGTGCGGCGGCGCGACGTCCATGTGCCCGCGGCGCTCGCGCGCCTCGCCGACTGTGCGCGAAGCGCCATGTCCCCCGCCAGCCGCGATGCGGCGTGAGCGGATAATGGACGACGCAGCAGTTGATGCCAATTCGGGTCGAGCTTCGGCACATCCTGCCAAAGAGATGGCTGGCCGGCGGAGGGCCTGCGCCGGCTCACGCCTCTAACCTTCATTTACCGCCTTCGCGAGGCTCGCAGTGGCGGGCGAGAAATGGAGTGTTCCATGAAACTGACCGACTTCAAGGTGCTGACCTTCGACTGCTACGGCACGCTGATCGATTGGGAGAGCGGCATCCACACGGCGCTGCAGCCGCTCCTTGAGAAGGGCGGGCGCGCCCGCCCACGTGACGAGGTGCTGGAGACCTTTGCGCGGCACGAGAGCAGCCAGCAGGCCGAGACGCCCGACATGCTCTACTGCGACCTTCTCGCCCGCGTGCATCGCCGGATCGCGGACGAATGGGGCATCGCTGCGAGCGCCGAGGATGACCGGCGCTTCGGCCTTTCCGTCGGCGACTGGCCGGCCTTCCCGGATTCGGCCTCGGCCCTCCAGTACCTGCAGAAATTCTACAAGCTCGTCATCCTCTCCAACGTCGATCACGCCAGCTTTGCGCCCAGCAACGAGAAGCTGGGCGTTACCTTCGACGCCGTCTATACGGCGCAGGACATTGGCTCGTACAAACCGAACCCCCGCAACTTCACCTATATGCTGGAACAGCTCGCCGGCCTCGGCTACGGCAAGGCGGATATCCTGCACACGGCCCAGAGCCTCTTCCACGACCATGTGCCGGCCAAGACCGTCGGCCTCGCCTCGGCCTGGATCGACCGGCGGCGCAACGAGGGCGGCTGGGGCGCGACGATGCCGCCGGACGGCGACGCCCGCTACGATTTCCATTTCGCCAGCATGGCCGAAATGGCAAAGGCCCATCAGGACGCCCTGCGCGGCTGAGCACCGCGCTTTTCCGGAGACCACGAGCCGATGACCGGCGCCCCGAAGCTCGACCGCATCGACCTCAACATCCTCGTTGAGCTGCAGAAGAACGGACGCATGACCAATGTTGCGCTGGCCGAGGCGGTCGGGCTGTCGCCGAGCCCGTGCCTGCAGCGGGTGAAGCGGCTCGAGGCGGCACGCTACATCGCAGCCTACGGCGCCACAATCAATCTCGCGAAGCTCGGCCAGACGGTCATGGTCTTCACGGAGATGACGTTGCACGACCACCGGCGGGAGGATTTCGTGCGCTTCGAATCCTTCATCCGCACGGTCGACGAGGTGATGGAATGCCATCTCGTCAGCGGCGGCTACGACTATCTCGTTCGGTTCATCACCCGCGGCGTGCTGCACTACCAGGAGGTGATGGACCGAATCATCGAGCGTAACGTCGGCATTGCCAACTACTTCAGCTACATCGTGCTGAAATCACCCCTGGTTCGCACCGAATATCCCCTCACCACCCTCTTCCGAGAGGAGGACTGACGGCAGCGGCGAGGACGTTCGCTGCCCGCGTCATCGCGCCAGCTGGTAGACCTGCGCGGCATTGCCGCCGAAGACCCGCGTGTGCCCGTACTCGCCGAGCGGCGCGAGCAGTTCCTCGGCCGTGAGCACCACGCGGGCATAATCGGCGGCGAGCAGGCAGACCGGCCAGTCGGAACCGAAGATGAGGCGCTCGGAGCCGAAGAGGGCGATGGCGCGCGCGACATAGGGCGCAAGGTCCTGCGGCGTCCAGCCGTCCCAATCCGCCTCGGTCACGAGGCCGGAAACCTTGCACCAGACGTTGGGGCGCGCCGCCAGCTCGGTCATCAGCGCGCTCCACGGCTCCATCGCGCCCTCGGCGATGCGCGGCTTGGCCATATGGTCGAGCACGAAGCGCACGTCGGGGTTGGCGTCGACGCAGCGGATCGCAGCGGGTAGTTCGCGCTCGCGCACCAGAAGATCATAGGCGAGACCCTCGTGGCCGACCGCGGCGATGCCCGCGATCACGTCCGGCCGGGCGAGCCAGTCCGCATCGTCCTCGTCGTGCGCCTGGTGGCGGATACCCTTGAGAAAGGCACCACCCGGCGCCTGGCGCAACTGCCGGATAGCGCCAGCGACGTCCGGCCCCGTCAGGTCAACCCAGCCGACGACGCCAGCTATGAAGGCATTGTCCTGCGCCTGGGCGAGGAACCTGAGCGTCTCCGCGATGTCGGCGCGCGTCTGGACGAGGACCGTCCGCGTGATGCCGGCGGCAGCGATGAGCGGAGCCATGTCCTGTGGGCCGAACGGCCGGCGGATGGGGGCGAGCGCGTCGGGCGCCATCCAGGGATAGTCCGCCTCCTGCGGATTCCAGAAATGATGGTGGGCATCGATGCGTCCGCTCATGGTCCTCTCGCTGGCTCCGGGGCTGGCGGGGCGGAGTTGTCGCACTGCGACGGCCCGGGAGCAAGGTAGGGTCTGAGCGCCGACAAGTGATCAGGCGCGGAGAAGGATGCCGCCAAGCCCCTCGATGTGCGCACTGAGCGTACCGGACCGCCCGCAGCGGACAAGGCCGACAAGGCTCCCGGTGGTCACGATCTGGCCGGCCCGCAGCCCGCCCAGCGCGTCGCTCTGGGCATTCGCCCAGGCGAGCAGCGGCGCCAGCGGATCGCCCGCCGGATGGCCGCCGGTCGCGTCGTGTATGACAGTGCCGTCGCGCGACACACGGCAGCGCAAGTCCGACAGCCCATCGATGGATGCGAGTGGCACGGGTTTGCCCGCAACGAAGCCGCCGTTGCCGAGATTGTCGGCGAGAAAGGCGGGGAACGGCGCGGTTGCCCCCTCGGCGAGGCGGCTCGCGACGATCTCAATGCCGACGAGCACACCATCGACCGCTGATACGACGTCCTCGCGCGCATAACCACCCGTGCGGAGCGGCAGGTCACGACCCAGCCGGAAGGCGATCTCGACCTCGACGGCATCGGGATCGCTGTCGCCTGTCAGCCGATAGCCGGAATGCAGGAGCGGCCCGAGCAACGGCGCAGCCACGGGCGTGCCGTCCGCGAGGGCCGCCTTCCAGCCGGCAACCTCCATGCCTAGACGGCGGGCGACGAACGCCTGCACGGCATAACCCTCGGCTGCATCGCGCGGCAGTTCATACGCCGTGCAGGCGATGGGCTCGCCGTCCACGCGGGCCCCGAGAAGCGCCTCGGCAAAGGCGGCGAGGTGGCGCTGCATCGCCGGCGGCATGACTTTCCTCAATAGCTGGCGCGGCCGCCGGAGATATCGAAGACGCCGCCGGTGGAGAAGGAACAATCGTCGGACGAAAGCCACAGCACCAGCCGGGCGATCTCCTCGACAGCGACGAAGCGGCGCATCGGAATACGGGCGAGGATCTCGGCGCGTCGTTCGCTGGTCAGTTCCTTCGCCATGCTGGTCTCCGCCGCGGCAGGTGTGATGCAGGTGACGCTGATCGCCTCCTCGGCCGTCTCCCTTGCGACACTCTTCGTCAACGCGATGAGCCCCGCCTTGGAGGCGCTGTAGGCGCCGGCGCGCGGCATGCCCTCCTTGCCCTGGATGGAGGCGACATTGACCACATGGCCGCGCAACGGCTGCGCGGCCTGGCCGCGCATCAGCGCGACCACGGCCCGCATCGCGAGATAGGCGCCGACGAGATTGACCTCCAGGACGCGGCGGAAATCGTCCGGATCGCTCTCCCACACCGGCTTCACCTCGCCGAGGATGCCGGCGTTGTTGACGAGGATGTCGATGCGGCCCCACTGCGCATGGCATTGCCGAGCGGCCTCGTCGACCGCGCCGGCATCGGTGATGTCGACCACGCGGCGGTCCGGCTCGCCGCCGAGTTCCGCCACCGCCGTTTCGAGCGCCCGGTCGTCGCGATCCCACAGGCTGACGCGCGCGCCCGAAGAGATGAGCGCCGAGGCGACGGCTCGGCCGATGCCGCCGGCCCCGCCGGTGACGATGGCCGTGCGGCCGGCAAGGTCGTAACGGTTCATGTGCCCTCTCCCGCGAGCGGACGCTGGCACATCGCCTGCAGCCGATAGTGCCCGAGTTGCGGCGCCCCGACCACACCGGGCGCGAGCAGCTGATCGAGCGTCAGCTGGTCCTGGCAGAAGGTGGCGAAGGGCGCCTCGTCGCCCCAGCCCTCGATCACCACGATCCAGCGCGGGATGCGGTTGGGCTCGGCACGGGCCTTGCGCTCGGCATTTTCGACGGCGCTCGCCTCGGCATCGGCGACGAGCAGATGCACGCCGGCGATGCCCGACCTTCTTGCAAGGCCGGGCAAGAGCCGGTCGCGCATCGCGGCGAGATGGGCCGCGGCAGATGCATCCTCGACGTCATAGCGGATGGTGGCCACGAGCCCCCCCTCGCCATGGCCGAGGCTGACCGCCACGCGGCATATGGAGCGGGCGACAGAGCGGAAGTGCTTCACTGCCTTCAGCGTCCATGGCGTCGGCGCATTGAGCCGGGCCACATAGTCGGGCCCGGTCACGGTCGCGTGGTCGCGCGCTTCGTAGAGGTTGAAGAACTCAAGGTCGGCCGCGCTGGCGACATAGCGGCGGCCGCGCAGGAAGCCCGGGATGGCGACGCGCTCGGGCATGTGCTCGAGGCCGTGCCATGCATAGAATTCTTCCCGCCCTTCCGGCGCGATGTCGTGCCAGATAGCGACCGCGCCGCGTCCAGCAAGGCCCATCGTCTCTCCCTCCCCCGTCGGCTCGCCCGCGCCATGAAGCGCTCGGCATGCCCGCGCCGCGGATTGACTCGCCGCGCCGCCTGCCGCTATAGCTACCAGACAACAAAAATGGAACGCAATTCCAAAATGGTTTATTGTTCCATTTAAAGGGACCCAGGCCCCGAATGACCGTCGCCGCCGTGGATCGCTGCCTCAGCCTGATCGAGGCTCTTGCCGGAGAACCCGACCCGATCGAGCTCGGCGTCCTCGCGGAACGCATCGGCATGCCCAAAAGCGCGACGCACCGCATGCTGGCGACCCTCGTGGAGCGGGGCTATGTCGCGCAGGATCCGGTAACGCAGGGCTATGGCCTCACACTGCACTTCTCCATCCTCGCCTTCCGCAATCTCGATGTGCGCGGCCTGCCGGATGTCGGCCAGGTGGTGCTCGACCGGCTGGCGCGCCGCACCGGCGAATACTGCCGCCTGTCCGTCGTCGAGGGCGAGCGCCTCGTCTGGGTGGCGCGGGCGCAGGGCGCCACTGCCGGGCTTCGCTATGAGCCGGACATGGGCCAGGAGGTCGTGCTGCACACCACGGCGACCGGCAAGGCCTGGCTTGCCACCCTGCCCGAGAGCGAGGCGCTGCGCATCGTCTGCGCCCGCGGCTTCGAGACCGGGACCGCGTTGGGCCCGCGACGCCTGAAGACCGTCGACGAACTGCGCCGCCACCTCGACGAGACGCGGGCGCGCGGCTATGCCCTCGCCGTCGAGGAGGGCGAGCCCGGCACCGTGGCCCTCGCGGTCGCCTTCCGGGCGGACGAGGACCCGACGGCCCCGGCCGCCGGCACGCTCTCCGTCGCCGGCCCGCTCGTGCGCCTCGGCGCGGACCGGCACGAGGCGATCGCCGCCGCGCTCCTCGAGGCCGCGCGCGAGATGGCGCAGCTGTGGCCGCTGCGCAAGCGCCAGCCGCGCCGGCTGGCCGCCGTCGCGCCGACCGACGAGCGCAACATCCCACCGCATCAGTTGAGGGCCGGATGATGGTCGCCGACACGCAAAATGCCGCCCTGCCCGCCGCGCAAGGTCCCGGCCTTGCGGCGCGTGCCCGCGGCTGGCTCGCCGCCGCGGCCTGGCCGCTCGCGAGCTTCGCCGTCCTGCTCCTCCTCTGGGAGTGGGTAGTGCCGGTGCTGGAGATCCCGGAATACATCCTGCCAGTGCCATCGGCCTTCATAGCCAAGCTCGTCGAGGCGCATGCGCTCATCTTCGAGCATACGCTGGTGACGGCGAAGGAAATCCTCCTCGGCTTCCTGATGGCGACAGTGATCTCGATTCCGCTCGGCTTTCTCATCGTCTCGGTACGGCTGCTCGAGAAGGCGGTCTATCCGATCATCGTCTTCTTCCAACTGGTGCCGAAGATCGCCATCGCGCCGCTCTTCGTCGTCTGGTTCGGCTTCGGGCTGTTTCCGAAGGTGCTGCTGACCTTCCTGCTCTGTTTCTTCCCCACGCTGGTCGCCAGCATGAGCGGCTTTCGCGCCCTCGACGAGCGGGTGCTCTATCTCACGAAGTCCATGGGCGCGAGCGGTTGGCAGACCTTCCGCTATGTGCGTGTGCCGGCGGCACTGAGCTACATCTTCGCCGGGCTCAAGGTCTCCATCGTCTTTGCGGCGACAGGCGCCATCGTCGGCGAATTCGTCGGCGCCAATGCCGGGCTCGGCTATCTCCTGCTGCGCGGCACCAGCTTCCTCGATATGCCGCTCATCTTCGCCTGTCTCGTCGCGCTCAGCGTCATCGGCATCCTCTTCAGCTACGCCGTCGAGATGCTGGAGGGCCTGCTGATGCCCTGGCAGCGCAAGGGCTGAGACGCGGGGCCGGGAGGCCCGCACACCAACCGCCCGCACGAGACGGGCGGGCACACAACACGATCGAACGGCAAGACCCGATCGAAGGGGAGGACAGGATGAAGAAGGCAATGCTGATCGCCGCAGCCGCCGCGCTGGCGCTGGGCATGGGGCAAACCGGGGCCGGGGCGCAGGAGAAACTCACCCCGATGAAGCTGACGCTCAACTTCCTGGCGGCGGGGCCGAATGCCGGCTTCATGTATGCCAAGAAGCTCGGGCTCTACGAGAAGGCGGGCATCGATCTCACCATCGAGGAGGGCAAGGGCTCCGGCACCACGGCACAGCAGGTGGCGACGGGACAGACCGACGTCGGCTTCGCCGATGCGCCGGCCGCCATGCAACTGCGCACCAAGGGCGCGCCGGTGAAGATCGTCGCCCCCATCCTGCAGACCAACGGCTTCGCCATCATCTCGCTGAAGGAAAAGGGCATCAACAGGCCGCAGGACCTGATCGGCAAGACTCTCGCCGTTCAGCCCGGCACGGCGCAGACGACGCTGCTCGAGGCCATCCTCGCCGCCAACAACATCGACAAGACGAAGGTCAACATCGTCAACATCGATCCCGGCGCCTTCGTCGGCGCGGTGCTCGAGAAGAAGGTCGACGCCATCCTCGGCGGGGCCGACTACCAGTCCATCCAGATGCGCGACCGCGGTTTCGAGGTGACGGACCTCTTCTACCGCGACATCGGCGTGCCCACCGTCGGCCTGTCGATCATCGCCCGCGACGACCGCATCGAGAAGAATGTCGACCTCTACAAGAAGTTCGTGGCCGCGAGTCTCGCCGGCTGGGAAGCGGCGCGCAAGAACCCGGACGAGGCGGCCGCCGCTGTGCTCGAACAGTTCCCGTCCGTGACCAAGGAGCAGATCACCAAGCAGTTCGACGTCGTCTTCAAGTTGATGTGCGCGCCCGGCGCCACGCGCCTCGGCGAGGTGCCGGAGAAGAACTGGCAGACGACCTACACGCTTCTGACGACCTATCTCGGCCTGCCCAAGGACAAGCCGATCACCGACTACTACACCACCACCCTCCTGCCGGCCGACGCCCCGGCCTGCAAGTGATGGTCGCGAACCCGCGGCGGATGATGACGATGAACGCCCCGATCGCCGACAGGACGAAAGCCGCCGACGCCGCCTCCATCGAGGGGAAGAACGTCGTCAAGACCTTCGGCGGCTTCACGGCCGTCGACGATATCTCCTTCGCCATCGGCAAGGGGGAGTTCGTCAGCCTCATCGGCCCGTCCGGCTGCGGGAAGAGCACCTTGATGCTCATCGCGGCCGGGCTGCAGCCCTTGTCGACGGGCGCGATCCTCGTCAACGGCGCACGCCTCGACAGACCGCTGACGGATATCGGCATCGTCTTCCAGGATCACCTGCTGCTCGACTTCCGCACGGCGCTCGACAACGTGCTGCTGCAGGCCGAGATCCGCGGCCTGCCGATGGAGCCGGCGCGGGCGCGCGCGATGGAGCTGTTCGAGAAGCTTGGCATTGCCCATGCCGCCGACCGCTATCCCAAGCAGCTCTCCGGTGGCATGCGCCAACGCGTGTCGATCGCCCGCGCGCTGATCCACGATCCGTCCATGCTGATGATGGACGAGCCTTTC
Source organism: Chelatococcus sambhunathii (assembly GCF_001418005.1). Lineage (GTDB taxonomy): Bacteria > Pseudomonadota > Alphaproteobacteria > Rhizobiales > Beijerinckiaceae > Chelatococcus_A > Chelatococcus_A sambhunathii. The sequence continues at coordinate 72,011 of NZ_LIOL01000015.1, forward strand.
GGAGCGCTCGACGCCATCACCCGCACGCAGATCCGCCACGACCTCGAACTGTTGTGGATGGAGACGGGCAAGACCGTGCTCTTCATCACCCACAGCCTCGAGGAGGCCATCGGGCTGTCCGACCGGGTGCTCGTCATGTCGCCCTCCCCGGGCCGTATCGTCGACGAGATCAAGGTGGAGCTGCCACGCCCGCGCCCGGCCCATCTCGGCGACTATCCGAGCTTCAACATCTACGCCGACCGCATCCACGCCCTGTTCCGCCAGTTTGGCGTCATCAAGTACTGAAGTATCTCGCGCGCTGTGCTGCAAGCGATGACGCAGCGCCTGCCACCCGGCGTTTTAGCGGCCGTTAACCGTGATGCGGGTAGGAATCGGCCCGTCAGAGTGGCCAGAAGAATCTGCGGACGTCGATGCGCAAACGGGAACTGCCTTCACGAAACAGCGAAACGGACGCCGTAGATATCCTGCCCAACCCGCTCAGGGCCGCAGGCCGGCTAAGGCGCAACCGCCCCCCGGAGGAGCCCGCGGTGACGGCGCCCAAGCTGATGCCGCATCCGGCGACAATCGTGTTGCCAACCCATGTCCGCTATGCGCGCACCCCCGACAAGCTGCGCCAGATGGAAGCGGCGATCGCGGCAGAAGCGGCGATCGCCACCGAACAGCCGCGAGGACCGCAGGCCGGCACGACGCGGGTGAAGTTCGGCCGCACCCCGGACCATCTCATCCAGCAGGTATGGAAGGGCGTCCTGCCGGCCCTGCCACCACAACAGGGGCCGGCCGAAGCGCCGGTCGGCTCGGAGGCTCCGCACGCCGAAAGCCGAATGCCCACGACCGCGGCGTTCATCGAGGAGCCGCTGGCGGCTGAAACGCTTTTCGCCGGAACCAACGAACCTGCAGAGCGCGAGGACGTCGCCTTCGTCGCCATATCCGATCACGCCTTCTTCGAGTTCGGCTGCAACCCCGCCCTGCTCCCGGCAAAGCCGGCCGACCGGGCGGTCGCTGGTGAACAGGAAGCCGCGTCGGCGCCGGAGGCTTGTGCGCCGCAGACGCATGCGGGCGAAGACCATGAACCGGAGGTCCACGAAGCCGACGAGCCGGAACCCGGGGAGCGGACCGCCCCGGCCGGCGTATCCGCGGATTCGGTCGAGGCGTGGTGGAGCCATGCCTATAGCGTGAACCTGCGGCTTGTCGGCAGCACGGGGATCGAGCGGGCCTTCACGACGGCCCCCACAAAGACCCCCGAACCTGCCGTCGAGGACAGCCCTGCCGAAGAGCCGACCCTCCCGGTCGCGCCGGAGCCGCAAGCGCCGGCAGTCCGCGTTCCGGAAGCGCCGACGACCAATGCCATCGCCGTCCCGCCAGGCAACGACAACCGGGTGGTGAGGCGGGAGGTCGCGCGCCCGCCCGTCGCGGCGCTGAAGCCGCCAGTGGCGCCCGCGCCGGCGCCCGCACGCCAGCCCGCTCCTCCGCCTGCCGCAGAGGCCTTCGAACTCCCGCCCATAACGCTCCTTGCCGAGCCCCCTGTCTCGACCGGCACGGGTGATGCGCCGGAGTTCATCGAGCAGAACGCGGCACTTTTGGAGAGCACGCTGGAGGATTTCGGGGTCAAGGGCGAGATCATCAATGCCCATCCCGGCCCGGTGGTGACGCTCTACGAGCTGGAGCCGGCGCCCGGCACCAAGTCCTCGCGGGTGATCTCGCTCGCCGACGACATCGCCCGCTCGATGAGCGCCGTCTCGGCCCGCGTCGCCGTCGTGCCCGGCCGCAACGCCATCGGCATCGAACTGCCCAACGCCAGGCGCGAGACCGTCTACCTGCGCGAGCTCCTCGCCTCCCAGGACTTCGAGCAGACGAGACTCAAGCTTGCCCTGTGCCTCGGCAAGACCATCGGCGGCGAGCCCGTCATCGCCGAACTCGCCCGCATGCCGCACCTGCTCGTCGCCGGCACCACCGGCTCGGGCAAGTCCGTCGCCATCAACACCATGATCCTGTCCCTCCTCTACCGCCTCAGGCCCGAGGAGTGCCGCCTCATCATGGTCGACCCGAAGATGCTGGAACTGTCCATCTACGACGGCATCCCGCACCTCCTCACCCCCGTCGTCACCGACCCCAAGAAGGCGGTCGTCGCCTTGAAGTGGGCCGTGCGCGAGATGGAGGAGCGCTACAAGAAGATGTCCAAGCTCGGCGTGCGCAACATCGACGGCTTCAACGCCCGCATCGCCGAGGCAAGGGCGAAGGGCGAGGTCATCACGCGCACGGTGCAGACCGGCTTCGACCGCGAGACCGGCGAGGCGGTCTACGAGGACGAGGTCATGGACCTCGCGCCGCTGCCCTACATCGTCGTCATCGTCGACGAGATGGCCGACCTGATGATGGTGGCGGGCAAGGAGATCGAGGGCACCATCCAGCGCCTCGCCCAGATGGCGCGCGCCGCCGGCATCCACGTCGTGCTCGCCACCCAGCGCCCGTCGGTCGATGTCATCACCGGCACCATCAAGGCCAACTTCCCGACGCGCATCTCCTTCCAGGTGACGTCCAAGATCGACAGCCGCACCATCCTCGGCGAGCAGGGGGCGGAGCAGCTGCTCGGCCAGGGCGACATGCTGTACATGGCCGGCGGCGGGCGCATCACGCGCGTGCACGGGCCGTTCGTGTCGGACGAGGAGGTGGAGAAGGTGGTGGCGCACCTCAAGGCGCAGGGGCGGCCGCAATATC
>NZ_LIOL01000016.1 GCF_001418005.1 Chelatococcus sambhunathii
CTCCTCCGCTACCACCTCAAGAGCCACACCGGCGCGGCGATATCGTCCGGATGGCGCGATCGGGGCTCCGGTCAAAGCCGCAAGCCTTCCCTTGATTTCGACGATGGGCGCCTCGTAGCGAGCGCCAGGTGTGACGACGACGCTGTCGACGAGCGCGCGGAACGCCGCGATGACGTCCTGATCCTCGTCTTCGATGGCGTCGCGAAGGACAGTCGACAGCGACTGGACGGCCTTCCGGTAGGCCTCGACGGCCTCGGGGTGGAGCTCGACAATCGTCAGCTCTCGCATGGCTACGTCGAGGCGCTCCTCGAGCACCGCCTTCTCCTGCCGAAGCTGTGCCATTTGGCCGCGGGCCTCTTCCGTCGTCAGGATGCCCGCGCCGATCGAGGAGACGATCCGGTCCATGGCGGCCGTCACCTCGGCGAGCCGCCGCTCGACGGCGGTGCGTTCCCGGGTCGCCGCGGCCGCTTCGGCACGGCGCCGCTCGCGGTACTCCTGCACATACTGGGCGAGGCGCTGCGGATCCGATAGCTGGACGCGCAGGCCTTCGATCACGGTTTCTTCGATCGCGTCGAGAAAGACCTTCTTCGTGTTCTGGCACGTGCCGCTCTCGCGGGCGCGCGAGCAGGTGATGCGCTGACGGCCGCGTGCCTTGCTGGCGATCGACATGCCGCCGCCGCAGTGACCGCAGCGGATGAGGCCCGACAGGAGACGCTTGGTGCGGACGAGGGTGCGCCCCGCGCCGCGCGAGCGGCCGTGCTTGCGGTCCTGCGCCGCCTCCCACAGGTCCTGCGGCACGATCCGCAGATGGGGCGCGTCGACCGACTGCCACTCGCTTTCCGGCCGTGGGCGAGGCACCCGGCGGCCCGTATCCGGATCGCGCACCATGACGGTGCGGTTCCAGACGATCCGGCCGGCGAAGAGCGGGTTGAGGATCATCCCGTGCCCGCGTGCCAGGTTGCCGTTGATCGTGCTCGCGTTCCACTTCGCGCCACGCGGCGGGGCGACGCCCTCACGATTGAGGCGGTGGGCTATGTCGCGCGGGGACATGCCGCCGACGTAATCCTCAAAGATGCGGAGCACCACGGCCGCCTCGTCCGGCACGATCTCGAGCTCGCCCGGCTTGCCGAGCACGGGCCGGTAGCCGTAGCTGCGGCCTCCGGCAGAGCGGCCGGACCTGACCACGCCGGCCATGCCTCGGCGCACCTTCTCGGCGCCGTCCTCTCGGTAGAGCTGCCCGACAAGTCCGCGCAGGCCGACGAGCATCGTCGAGGCCTCGCCGTCGTTGACGGCGATGAGGCGGATGCCGGCGAAGCGGAGCCGCTTGTGGATCGCGGCCATGTCCTCCATGTCGCGGCTGACACGGTCGAGGGCTTCCACAACGACGACGTCGAAGTCGCGGCGCTCGGCGCGCGCCATCAGGTCGAGGAGGCCCTCGCGGCCGAAGATGGTGCCGCCGGACTTCGCGCGGTCTGCATACTCCGCCACGACAGCGAAGCCGTTCCGCGCCGCGAAGTCGCGGCACAGAGCGAGCTGGTCGTCAACGGACCGTTCGTTCTGATGGGCGGTCGAAAACCGGGCGTACAACGCCGCGCGCTGTTTCATCTGGCATGTCCTCCGGCGCCGACCTTACAGCTTGCCTCCGCGCGGCGGCAACGGCATCGAGCCGCGCTTGCCGGCGGGCAAGGGCCCGCACGAGGGCTCCGATGGGATCGTCGGACAGGCGCTCATGCATGCCGGGGGCTCCGGCATGCGGCGCTGGCACATCCGGCGTGCGCCCGTACTAGCGGAGAACGACCTCGACCATGCCGCGCAGGCCTGCCCAGATGAGCGGCACGGCGACGGGAGCTATGACGAGAAGAGCGGCGATCGCCAGGCAGGCCTTGGCGATAGTGCCCATGGTCAAGCTGGCACGGTTCTGTTGCATGGTGCGCCCCCTCCTGGCGTGCGCGGCCAGCATAACCGCAAAGGCGGTCATCTGCCAAAATCGCACGGAAGGGGCACGGGACGCTCACAGCGCTCCCCGCAGCTTGAGGTGGTGGCGGGCGTTGGCCTTGACGTTGCGGTCCAGCTCGCTCTTGTCGACGATCCACCGAAGATATCCGGTGTCGGCCGCCTCCCACGGCTGGCCCTTGTACCGGTTGCCGAACGTGATCTTCGGCAGAAGAGCGGCGCCGCGCGACCACCGCACCATCGTGTCGATGTCGGGCGCGCCCGGCTCTTCGAGGATCCGTGCCATGAGCACGGCCCCGACAAAGGCGTCTGGCCCGGCGCGGTGCGCGGGGAGCCCGAGGGCCGGGTCGATGTCCAGGCCGAGCCAGTAGCGCAGGACCTGCAGGCCGTGGCCCGGCGCGTCCGGCCAGACGCGCAGCGCGACCTTGTACGTGCAGATGAAGGGCACCTCGCCGCCGCCGAAGAACGAGTTCTCGAAGTCGGCGTTGTGCGCGACGAAAAAGGCGGGCGGCCCCACCATGAGGCGCATGAACGCCTCGGTCGGGCTCGGGGCGTCCGCGACGTCCGCATCGCCAATGTGATGGACGGCGCGCGCTTCCGGCGGCATCGGCCGGCCGGGGTTGCACAGCATGGAAGCGCCGCCGCCCATGAACGCCTGCACGGCACCGGGAATGGGATCCCCGAAGACGACCTCAAGGTCTTGCCAGCCGACCTCGCAGACGGCGTGACGCTCGTCTTCCTTGTTCTCGCCGGTCGTCTCGAAATCGATGCAGCGGAGGAGCATTAGAGGGCCCTCCCGCGCTCGATGGTCTCGTCTAGCTGCTGGCTGCTGATCTGATCGAGCGTCGCGACGAGCTCGCACGCCTTCGCCGGAACCGACACCGGGCAGAGCCCGTCGAGCTCGATCCAGAGGTAGGCGTCATGAGAAGCGAGGACGGTGCCCTCGTTCCCATCGTATCGGACGCGCTCTCCCTTCTTGAAGTGCCGCCGCTCGATCGAGACAATGGCGGCCATGCTCGCGTAGGTGCTCGACGCCCCAGCGATGTCAAGGTGAACGGCATTTTCACCCGGCCGGCGGTCGTACCGCATCTTTGCGCGCACCAGCACGATATCGCCGGTCCGAAGGGTCGTGTCGTCGGGCAGCCCCATCGCTCCCTCCTCGTCTCGAATGATCGTCATTTCGCACAGACCTCCCGCAGGGCCTCGTCGCGCGCTCGGTTCAGCGCGGCCATGGCTTCGTGCGAACCTCCCGGCCTGTCGGGATGCGCCGCCTGCGCCGCCAGGCGATAGGCGCCCTCGATGCGCTCTTTCGTGATCGTGTCGGGCTTGTCCGCGCTGAAGCCGAGCACCTCCCGCCAGCCGCGCGGTGCCGGCAGCGCGACGAAGGAGCGGAACGTCTGGCGCACGATCTCAAGGCCGCCGTAGCGCAGTTCGGTGCGCCGGGCCTCGATGATGTGGTGGATGGCCTGGACGTTCGATGCGACGTCCGGGAAGCGGTCGACGGCGAATGCCACCCACTCGCCGTCCATGGTGAACCAGACGGCCGCGCCCGGGTCGCGGGGGTTGTCGTTCATCAGGTCGACGTTCGTCGACAGCACGACGTGCTCGATCCGGATGCCGGCATCCTTCTGGAAGCCGCGAAGGCTCGCCTTCACGTTGTCGACGGCCTTGCCGAAGCCGGTCCTGAACGGGCTGCGGACGCGCCTGTTGGCGGGCAGGCGGGTGCGGTTGTCGGGCCACTGCAGGGGATAGGGCGAGATCGTCGTCATAGGATCGTGCCTTGGGGTCTGAGGACGTCGGCGAGCATCCGGTGCATGCGCAGCGCCCACGCGTTTTCGAGGACTGCGATGTGTGCCCGGGCCGCGTCCGTGGAGAGGTCGGCCGGCTCCACGCCGGCGTGGCGCTCGCCGGCGGCGATCTCGGCGATACGGCCCTGGTTGCAGCCGAGAAGGCTGGCGATGTCGTGCTGCGCCCAGTTGCGGGCGAGCAGCGCGCGAACGAGCGCCGCATCGCCGTCGGTCAATGTGCGCGAGCGCGGCCGCATCTCAGCCGATCTCCGCGATAGGGCAGTCGTCGGCATCGATGTCGAAGGCCCGTTCCGCCGTGATGGCGACCGCGACCTTGAACGCGGCGTCCCGATCGGCCGTGCTCATGTCGACGTCGTGCTCGATGTGATGCCTGAGGGCCGCCGCGCAGGCCCCGAGCATCATCGTGTTCGCGGCGATCTGGCGCCGATCCGGATCCTGAAGCGGCACGGCAGAGAGGATGGCCGGCGCGTGCCGGCGCATGATCTCGAGCACGTCGGCGGCGAGCGCTGCATTGGCGCGGTGGTCGGGGCGCAACGGCCCGCCGGCGAGAGGGAGATGGGAAGGCGGAACGGCATATTACCGGCCCTCCTTCTCGCTGGCGGCGAGCATCGCGTCAGCGACGGCGAAGGACTTTTCCGCGACCTCGCTGATCGTCACCGGCCAGGTGCTGCCCGTCCCGTCGTTGTGCCGCACCGCGCTGGCGAAAACCGCGGGCAAGACCTGCCCGGCGAACCAGTCGCGTCGCGACATGCCGCCTGACGCAGAGGTGAATGGCTCAATGAGATCGCCGTGACCGTCGCGTTCGCCCGAGACCACATCGAATTGCGGGAACGCCGGCCCTCCATCGTAGCGGGCGGTCATGACGCACCGCCTTCCTGCGCCGTCTCCTCGTCGTAGCCGGCGCGCCATTCGTCCGCCTCGGCCTCGCGGCCGGGCTGCCGGTACTCGCCCGGGAGGGCGCGACGGTTCATCCCGTCGCGCTTCGCTTCCCGGCCGCGGTCGCGGGCCGCGGCGAGGGCATCTCTGGTGGGGAAAAGGTCGGGGGCCGGCGCGTCGCCGGGTTTGGAGGACACGCCTTCCGCACCGGCCCCCTGGTCCGCCGCAGGGGCGGACGTCTCTTGCGTCTCCTCGTCGAAAGACGCCTGTTCCGACAACTGCTCGGCCTCGGCCGCCGAGCCCTCGATCACCGGCCCTCGCTTCTCTGCGAGGCTGTCGAGGGCCCTCTTGAGCCCGGGGCGCGGCGCAGGCGGCGCAGCGCGGCCGTCGTCGATCTGGTACCCCGCATCCTGCAGCTCGTCCACCGCATAGACGCCGAGGATCACATCCGGGAAGTGGCGGCGGCACCAGGCGCGGATGCTGTAATACCAGTGCTGCTGATCCGGATCGTTCTTCCAGAGCGGCGAGTTCTTCGGCTGGATCTTGTCGAATTCGGGCGACGTGTACTCGACGATCTCGCCGGAGCCGTCGGACAGTTCGGCCCAGACGCGGAGCTTTCGCTTCCCGCCATCGCCGATGAATTCCATCTTCGGCCGGCCCTTGATCGGGGCCCGCCGCAGGATCACGGCGTGGATGAGCTGCGCCTCATAGGCGATCTGATCGTTGACGAGATAGCTCTTGTTCGCCACCGCGTAGGGCGACATGCGCCATTCAATGGCCTGGATCGTGACCGCGACGCAGGCTCCGGGGTTTCCGCGCAGGTGCTTGCGGACGCCGATCTGCGACACCGCCATGAGCTTACCGAACTCCATGACCTGGGCCATGCTGGCGAAGGCGATGCCGCCGGCACCGTCGGAGATCGCCAGCTCCTGCGACGTCTGCCCGTCGATGCGGCTGGCGATGCGATGCTCGGTCTCGGTCGTGACAAGAGGGTTCTCGGCCATCTTCTTCTCCTGAAAGTCTGGATTGGGGCCCGGCGTCACCCCGGGGGAGGCGAAAGGCACGCCGGGCCCCGTCACCGCTGGGGGGCAGCGGATCAGCGGATGTTCTTGTCGATGAGGTCGGAGAGATCGTCCTGGGCGGTCCGAAGATCGTTGCCGCTCATAGGTTTTCGACCCTCGCCATCTCGGATTTCAGCAAGGCGTTGAAATCGCGTAGCGCCTCAAGATGCGGCGGCCAGCGCTCCGGGTTGTGTGGAAGGGCGGCCCTGACGCCGTTGGCCCAGATGAGCAGCGTCTGAATTGCGCGGGCGAGCTATTGGGCTTCCTCATATGAGGTATCCAACCGGACAGTCCGTTTCGCGACTGGGAAGCAGCGGGCTCGCCGCACCTCTTCGTCGGCGCGCTCCGCCGGCGACATCATCCGGTAGTGCGCGCTGCGGATTTTGGGGTGCGTTAGACCGACGACCTGCCCGAGCATCTCGTCCCAGGTGAGGTCGCCGCTTTCGCGGTCACCCTGGCGGACGGTGAAGCCGTCTTCCTGGCGGATCTCGATCGGTTCGAGGGTGGGAGGCTTTTCCATAGGGGTCGATCTCCTCGGAGGAGGCGGCAGGGACGGATCAGCGGAACGAGGCCTTCACGTCCTCGAAGATGCGGACGCCGGCGAGTGGCACGGCGTCCTTGTTGACGCGCACGAAGGAGCGGATGGCCTTCTCGACGTCGGCTCGCACGAGGTACGGCCGCAGCTCGTTGAGCGGGATCGCGCTGTAATCCGTGATCTCGAAGGCCCACTCACTTCGTGCGGTGGCGAGCGTGCCCGAGGAGGTCCGCGTCCGGGTCATCTCGGCCGGCGTCGCCTGCGCAGCGGCTTCGGCCGTCGCGGCGCGCTCGGCCGCCGCTTCCGCCTTCGCCTCGTGTTTCTCGGCGGCCGTCGGACGGTTCCGTTCGGCTTCGGCCTCGGCAATCTTGCGCTGGCGCTCTTCCTCCTCGCGCGCCTTCCGGGCCTCTTCCTCCCGCCGGCGGCGCTCCTCTTCCCGCTTCCGGCGGACATAGTCGTTGGCGATGCCCTGGAAGACCTTCTGGATGCGCTCGAGGCGGTCGGTGAAGGCGCCGAAGAAGGCATCCACCTCGCGGCCGGCCTGCAGATGCGGCGCCTTCTCCGCAGTCCGGATGCTCTCGACCCGGCGCGCCAGGGTGCCGGCGTCCTTCACCAGCGTCCCGACTGCGTTGAGATCGTCCTCGCTCTTGATCTCGCGCGGCGCCTTGTTGGCGCGCTCGGCGATGGTCTCGACGTCGCCGGCAAGACCGGCATGGTTCTCGGCGAGGATGTCCCGCAGCGGCGGCGGCTGGTTGTGCCCGAGGCCGGGCGCATCGGCGGTCGACATGATCAGAACCTCTCGGGGATGGACGCCGCCGAGGCGGCAGGGGCCGGCCGGAGTGATCCGGCGGCGATCTTCACGGAGCGATAGGTGGACGGCTGGACCGAGTAGCCGCTCCGACGGATCGTCTTGGCGGTGATGACCGTGCCGTCGGCGAGGCGGCCGCGTGTCGCCGTGCCGAGCTTGGCGATGATCTCGGCATCGATCGCCCGGCGCTCCTTCTCCGCGTCACGGCCGGCGCTCTCGATATCCTTGAGCTCGGCGCGGCGAACCAGCGCCTCCGGCAATCGATTGTCGCCCGACAGGTCGACCTCGGTGCCGTCGTCCTGGTCGTAGAGCCGTGCGATGACGGCCGCGTCGCGGTCATACTCGGGCTCCGGCGGCGTGCCGGCGGCGACCAGCTCCCAGAACCGGGCGACCTCTTCGCGGACGCGGGCGACGATGCCGTCGTGGATCGGGACCGGTACCTCGTGCAGGTCGAGCCCGTGCCCAACGACGAGGGCCGCAACCATCGCCCAGTCGGCGCCGGAAAGGTGCGCCTCGACGATCGCCTGCACCGCGATCCAGAGCGGCGGCCGCAACTCGCCGGTATCAGGATCGCGCCACTTCTGCCGAAAGATGCTTGGCTCGACGCTCTTGATCTGGACGATGCCGCGGCCGTCCGCGTTTGTCGCATAGGCGTCCGGGGTCGCGCCGAGGCGAGCATCGGGGTCACGCAGGTAGACGCACGGCTGCACGACGGTCCACTCGGGATGCTTCTCCTGCAGAAGTTGCAGGGCCACCGGCTCAAGGAGCCGCCCGCGCAGCATCGGCGGAGCCTCGTCCGGATCCTCGGCGATCTGGCCCGTCTTGAGCATGTAGAGGCCGAATGCGGTCTGGTAGTCGTGGACCTCGCGGCCGAGGAGGCAGGCCGCAACCGAGGCGGTTACATCCGCCTCGCGGAGTTTGAGCCAGGAGGCGCGGTCGGTGACTTTGTGGGTCTCGATCGGCATCAGCGCCCCCCTCAGTCCCGCTTGGCCGGCGGCGTCGCGGGGCGCTGCGCCTCGCCCATCGCGGCCATGCGCTGGGTTGCGACCTCGGGGGAGACGGTGGCCGGGAAGTTTTCGCCGCCGTCCTTGGTGAGGTGGTAGGCGGCGAGGGCGCGGCGCATGACGTCGAACAGCTTCAGTTCGGATGGGCCTGGCGTGCCATGTCCGTTCTCGAGACGGCCGATCTCGCAGGCCGTGGCGAAGATCTGCGCCTCCTGGGTGGCGCGGAGCGTCTCCCGTGCCTCGCCCTTGCTGGCGCGTTCGATTGCTGTCGAGATCGACATGTCAGGCCCTTTCGGTTGGGTGGAGCGCGTCGAAGGCGCGGGTCTTTGCGGAGTGCCAGTCGCAGACGATCTCGGACGGGCGGATGCCGCGGGCCACGAGCGCCTCGATGCAGGCCTCGTCGTCGGCGAGATCGCAGCCGCTCTCCACGAGGATCTCGGCGATCATCTGCTCGCTGTAGCCGCTCTCGCCGGGCGGGATCGGCTCGATGCAGAGGCGATAGGTTCGGGCGATGGGGGAGCCGTACACGACGGCCTCGGCAGGATCGGCGAAAGGCTTCGCGGCGCGCGGGTTGTGCGTCGTCACGACGCCGCCGGGCTCAATGGCGCGGAGGAAGCAGGGGCGGGAGTAAAGGCCGGACGGCCCCGGACCCGAGAGGATCTTCAGACGGAACATGTGATCGATCCGGATTGGTAGGGGGCGCGACCGGCACGCCCCCGGGTTCGGTCAGGCCGAGACCTTGTCGAGCAGCTTTCCGGCGACGCTCTCGAACTCGACGCGATCGTCGGTATGCGGGATGGTCTGGGCGACACGCGTGATGCCCTGGGCGACGTCCCATGCCGTTCGGATCGGCCGGCCCTCGTGCTGTTCAACGCTCTCGAAGACCTCGACGGCCCGCTTGCGGGAGAGGCCGCGCCCGGCGAGGAATTCCAGCGCCTCGTCCTTGTCGGAGGCGATCTTCGCGGCCTTGGCCTTTTCGACGCCCTCGATGAGGAGCCGGGACGAGCCTTCGGCGAAGGACTGCAGCGCCGGCCGGGCCTCCTCGACGAAGCGCGCCGGGGCGTACTTGCTGTGGCGCATCGAGACTTCCTGAAAACCCTCGACGCCCCACATGATGCGGTTGCAGCAGATCGCCCGAAGGTAGAAGGCCGCGATCTTGAGGCTCGACTTCCCGACCTCGGAATTGGTGACGTAGAAGCCGCGGAACATCAGGTCATCGTCGCCATTCGGCAGCTTTCCGACGCTGATGGGATTGCGGTCGTCGACGAGGAAGATGAACACGTCCCGGTCGCTCGCGTAGAGCGTCGTGGTGTCCTTCGTGACCGGGTGCTCCGGGTCGTAGATCATGGTGCGCCAGTCCATGACGCCGGGCACCTTCCACCGTGCATCGCCGTTGCCCTTGCCTGCGATCTGCTGGACCGCGGCGACGACGTCGTGATCGAAGATGCGGCCATAGTCCGGGCCGGTGGCGGCGCGCAGGTCGAGCCGGTCGCGGCCGTAGAGCTTGATCGTCTCGACGTCGCGCCCGTAGCGCATGCCGTAGGACAGCGCGTCCGCTGCGATCTGCGATGGCAATTTGCGGAGGTAGCCGGCCGGGGCTCCGGCGAGGCCGGCGAGCTGCCCGAAGCTCCAATGCGTCGGCGCGACCTCGCGGCCGCCGCGCAGGCCGACCGTCATCCGGTGCGTGTCCTCAAGCGACTTCGGATCCGGTGCGATGAACTCGATGCCGCGCGTCTCGATCCGCTCCTCGAACGTCACGTCACTGCGGGCCTTCACGGCGGCATACAGCGCGTCGAGCGACAGAAAGCGCTCATCGGACGGGCGGGAGATCCACTGGCGTGAGAGATCGCCGCGGCTCTCGCCGCCGCCGATATTGGCGACCTTGAACTTCGTGGAAGCTGGCGGGGCTGAAATCGTGTTGGTCAGGTGCATCGCGTGTCCTCCATGGCTTAGCGATGCGGTAACCATATGCGGTAAGGTTAACCGCTGTAAAGAGGAAAATGCGGTTTTTCTCACCGCATTCATTTTTCAGCGGGTCGGTTGGGTCCACAAAAAAACCGCGCGGCGGGCCTCGCGCGCGCGGCCGGGAGATCGACGTTGCTCCAGGTCTAGGCGGCGCTCTTCAAGCGTCCGCCTAGATGAACCGTTGTACCTGGAAGGGGGAGGTATCCATTACGAGGAACGTTATAGAGGGAGGCCGCGCGCGCGTGATGCGCGAAGGCGCGCGCGATAGCGCGCTTCGCGTCAGCGTCAAGAGCAGAAATATGCGACGGCAGCAGCTACCACGCCGACGATGCGGGAGTTGTCCGAAGCGTCAGAGCCACGCGGGACCGTGATCTCCGGATGACCCGAGACGAGGCTTTCGAGCTTCACGGCGTCGCCCGCTACGGCGACACGGCGGATCGTCAGCTCGCGCTCTCCATCATCGCGCTCGCGCTGCAAGACGACCAGGTCTCCCGACACGAGATCGCCGTGCTTCTCGCGATACGGTCCCAAGGCAAGCGCGATCGCAAACATCCCGTCCCGCAACAGGTAGCGCTGCTCGAAATGCCCCCGGATTTCGTATCCGGACTGGGGTAGGTCCGCAAAGGATGGGATCTGTGGCAGGGCAGGGCCTGGCGCGGATCCTCCTGATGAACGCCAGACACCGGGCTCGACCGTTCCGGCGAGTGCAACGGGAAGTCCGCCTCGAGGAACGGCTACCGGTCGCGGGGCGTCCAACATCTTGGGGTCGCCCCCGCCGGTCAGCAGCCAGTCGACGTTCGTTCTGAGGACGGATGCAAGCGCTTCGAGCGTCTCGACCCTTGGTGCTCCCCTTCGTCCTGCCTCGGCGGCCCGAAATATATTCCGGATCATGTCCGGCGATCCGCCAGCAGCGATGCTCGCTTCTCTTGCGGACATGCTCAGATCTTCGAGCCGTTGCCTGATCCGATCGGCCAAGTCTCTTACGCCATAACTCATCTCGTGCCCTCCAAACCCGAGAACCGCGTCTAGAAAATACCGCGGTTTTCGTAACCGCGCCAGCAGATGCGAAAGGCGGTTGATTTCACCGCGCGGTTAAGGTTACCGTATCGTTGATTTGGAGGATCGAGGTACCCCAGACATGACGCTGTTTCGGATGCGGGCCCACGCGCTCGCCGAGGCCTATCGGGCTGTGAAGGGCAACACGCGCGCGCCCGCCGCCATCGTGCTCGGCCGGTGGGACAAGGTCGACGGCTATCTCGTCGGCCGGAACGACATGCGGTGCGCCAAGTGGGCGACGCTGGTCGAGTTCTTCGCCGAAAACTGGCCCGAGGAGGCGAAATGGCCGAGCGACGTGCCGCACCCGGCGTCGGCGATAAGCTGGCGGCCGGTTGAGATGCTCGAACTCGTCGTGCCCGCGTACTGCCGGGCGCAGAACGAAGCCCTCGCCAGCGTCTCGGGCAAGGCGCTTTCCGATGGAACGCGCCTCGGCAAGTTCCTCGGCGGTGTGCAGGACATGTACACCGACAGCGCTGCGACGGCGCTGGCATTCTGCGCCAAGCACTGGCCCGAGGGCGCCGCCGAGCAGTGGCCGGCCGAGGTGCCGTTCCCGACAGACCTTTCCAACGTCCCGCCGAACGCGCGCCGGCCGCGCGGCGGTGCTGCAGCTATTGCCGGGTGAGGAGCCGATCATGGCGAAGAAGGTGAAGGGGGGATCGAACACGTTCGATCCGGAGCTGCTCAAGCGCTTCGACAAGGAGATGACGAAGCACGAGGACGAGGTTGCGTCGAAGCTCGGCGAGTTCCGGGCCTTCAAGAAGGGGCGCGACCAGATGATTGCGGATCTGCTGGACCGCGCCAAGGACGCCGGCATCCCGAAGGATCTGTTCAAGAAGCTGCGCAAGGAGCGCAAGCACCTCGCGAATGCCCGCGCGATCCGCGCCGGCCTCGATGGCGAAGAGGGCGAGACCTACGACATGCTCAAGGATGCGCTGGGCGGGCTCGCCGAAACGCCGCTCGGTCAGGCGGCTATGTCTGCCGCCGAGAAGCCGAAGGGCAACGGCGCCGAGATCCTCTCCGGTCTCAAGCAGCTCTAGCAGGACCTGCGACCTCCTCAAGGAATTGGTTCCCCGGCGGATGCTTCGATGTTGCCGCCCGCCGGAACCGGGCGGCAACTGTGGGAGTGCAACACGATGCAGGGCAAGAAGATCGCCGCGTTGGACATCGCGACGACGACTGGTTGGTCAGTGGCATATCCAGGCACCCGGCCCCTCATGGGAACAATCCGTTTCTGCCCGCCGGGGGCGTCGCACGAGGAAATCGGTGCCGCAGCCATCGGCTGGGCATCGGACTTCTTCGCGGTGCACCAGCCGGACATCCTCGTCTTCGAGGCACCTCTTCCGTCATCGCACATGCGAGGGCGCACGAATGCGAATACCGCCCGCGTCCTGATGGGCCTTGTGATGGTCATCCCGGCCGTCGCGAAGCTCCGCCAGGTCCCGATCATTCGCGAAGCGGACGTGCAGGATGTGCGGGGGCATTTCATCGGCACGCGACGGATGAAATCGGCGGAGGCGAAGGCGGCGACGATGCGGCGTGTCAAGCAGCTCGGATGGGCTGATCCGGACGCTCCGCTCGACCACAACGCGGCCGATGCCGCGGCCGTTTGGGATTACGCCTGCGCCGTGCTCTTCCCGAAGGCGCATGCATCCGGTCAACCCCTCCTGAGAGAACAGGTCGCCTGATGCGGGCGCCGGTGGAAGCCGCCGAGACAGGCGACGACAACTCGGGTGGGGGCCGTCGGCCGGACAAGCCGACGTTGGCCGAGATGCGAGAGGTCTGTCTCGACGAGCGCTGCAGGACGGTGAGCATGCAACGGGCGCTCGTCGGCTGCGGCCTCCGCCTGGCGCCAGACGAAATGCAAATGCGGCGCGTCGCAGTGCTCGATGCGGTGATCGATCTCCTCGATCTCTTCGCTCAGCACCGCGACGTGATCCAGCAAGCAATCCGCGCCGCCAAGGCGCGCAGCAACGGCAGCCGCGGCGCCTAGCGGCGGCAATTACCAGATCCGCAGCCCCCGCGGGGCGAGGCAACATGAAGCGCGAAGACGACTACCGGCTCGCGGCCTACCTCATCAGAGAGGCGGCGCAGCAGCTCGATCTTGCAACAAACGCCATCGGTCGGCGCACGCAGGACCGCCGCGTGATCGAGCGGCGGGAACGCCTCATCATCGACCTCCTGCGGCGCACCGAGATCCCTGAAACACGAATAGCGAAGATGCTCGGCATGCACCGCAACAGCATCCAGCAGATCGAGCGGCGCCACTTTGCGCGCACCGGCGAACGGGTGAGGGCAGCGCATGTCCGGCTCTGACGATCTCGCCTTCGACGACTGGGTGTCGCGCGCCCGCGAGGTGCCGCTCGATCGCGCAGCAGACATGGTTGGCGCCAAGCTGCGCCGCAGCGGCCCCGAGATGATCGGCCCGTGCCCCGCCTGCGGCGGTACCGACCGGTTCTCGATCAACCCCAAGAAGCACGTCTGGAACTGCCGCGGCGCCCGCGGCGGCGACGACGCCATCGGCCTCGTGATGCACTGCCAGGACATCGAGTTCCTTCCGGCGTGCGAGCTCCTGACGGGCGAGGCGCCTCCCGGCCGGGACAGCCGGCCGCCGGATCCGGCCGTGGTTCGCGAACGCCGCGAAGAGCGGCGCGAGGCCGAGCGGCAGCGCGAGGAAGAGCTCCACGAAGAGCGCCGTCGCAAGATGAACGGGGCGGCGGACCTCTTCGAGAAGGCCGGGCCGTTCTTCGGCTCCCATGCCGAGGCCTACATGCGCCGGCGTCATCTCGTGCTGTCGTCGGAACAGGCCTGCGACCTGCGGTTCATGCCGTCGCTGCCTTACCTCGGCTTCACCGACAAGCACGCGGAGGAGCAGGAGAAGCTGGGCGAATATCCGGCGATGATCGCCGCGATCCGCAACGCCGCCGGCGAGATCATCGGCGTCCATCGAACCTATCTCGATCCGGTCGAACCGAAAAAGCTCGTCCCGCCGGGCGACCGGACGCGCAACGCTGCGAAGAAGATGTACGGCAACGCCAACGGCATGATCCGCCTCGGTCCGATCATGCCCTACATGGCCATCGGCGAAGGCATCGAGACTTCGCTCGCCTGGTGGCAACTCGGGATCGGGCCGGAGGAATGCGGCGTGGCCGCCGCCGGCAGCCTCGGCAACCTGTCGGGCGCGTCGCTCGACACCATGCCCCATCCGAAGGTGCGGGGGCGGACCATCCAGAACGGCGTCCCGGATCCGCAACGCCCCGGCCTCGTCATGCCGGTCGGCGTCAAGGGCGTCATCCTGCTCGGCGACGGCGACAGCGAGCCGTTCGCAACGCGGGCGCATCTCCTGACGGGCGGACGGAAATTTCAGGCGGCGGGGCTCGAGGTGCTGGTGACGATCGCACCCGACGGCAAGGACTTTTCGGACGTCTACTCCGAGCAGCAGCGGGACGCAGCATGATGGACCTCCCGCCGCTCGTCGCCTTCGCAGACTGGGAGCCGGAGGCCGCCAGGTTCCTGACGCCGGAGTTCCGGAGCCGCTTCGGTGCCGTGTTCTGGGGCGACCTGGACAAGACCGGCGACGAATACGAGATGCTCGTCGACGGCATGGTGACGAAAGGCGAGCGGTCCCTCATCGTCGGGGCGAGCCAGACCGGCAAGTCATTCTGGGCGATCACGCTCGGCATGGCCGTTGCCAGGGGCGTTCCGTTCTTCGGCCGGCGTGTCGAGCGCGGCCTCGTCATCTACATCGCCGCCGAGAGCGCGCGCGGCGTGCGCAAGCGGCTCAAAGCCTACCGGCAGTATCACGGCATTCCGGCCGACGAGGCGATCCCCTTCGTCGTGCTGACGAAGCCGGTCGACCTGTTCCGGAACGACGACGACATGGTTGCGCTGATCGACGAGGTGCGGGCCATCGCGGCCATGTTCGACCTGCCGCTCGCGCTCATCGTCATCGACACGCTCTCGGCAGTGGCGCCCGGCTGGAACGAGAACACGAGCGAGGATGTCAGCCGGCTCCTGCGCAGGGCGCAGCAAATGGTGCTGTCGACCGGCGGGGCCGTGACGATCGTCCACCACAAGAACAGCGTCGGCAATAAGCCGCGCGGGCACACGTCGATCTTCGCGGACGTCGAGAATGTCATCGACATCGACCACGTCACGACCGAGGGCCACAAGGGGCAGCCCGGCCAGATCGTGAAGGACGCGCAGGGGCGCAAGATCAAGCGCGCGCTCGTGACGAAGCAGAAGGACGGCGAGGACGGCCTCGAATGGCGCTTCGTGCTGCGGCAGGTCGAGATCGGCCGGAACAAGTACGACGAGCCGATCACGTCATGCGTCGTCGAGGCGCCCGACATGGGCGCGCTGGAAGGTGTCGACGCACGGTCGCCCGACCGCGGCCCCCGGTTGTCCGACCAGGCCGAGATGTTCCGCCGGGCGATCGAGGACGCGCTCGATAGCCACGGCATCATGCCGCCGGCGGGCGTCCCGCTGCCCAACTCGATCCGCGTCGTCGAGTACAAGCACGTTCGCGACCGCTTCGCCGCGACCTGGTTCGGCGACGAGGGCGACGAAGAGAAGCGGGCCGCGGCCGTCCGGCAGGCGCTGAAGCGTCACGGCGAGGCCCTGATGCGGCGCGGCATCATCGGCAAGGCAGGGAATTACGTCTGGCTCACCGGCAAACGCCTCGCCGGCGAACCGGCGCCGGAACCGATGGCGTCGGCGCCGGCCGTGCCCACCGCCTACGACGACGACCTGCCTTTCGTTTGATGCGGTTTAATTCACCGCGTTTTTCGGTTGTCGTTCGTCTCAGATGCGGTTAATCTAACCGCACAGTGTTTGGAGGACACGCCAATGTTGAAGACCTTCACCGCCATCGCCGCCTTCTACGATAGCGACCGTCGCGCCCGGATTGTGGTCGAAGCCGAGGATTTCGCCGACGCCTGCCGAAAGGCCGTCGACATGGTCGACAACGGCGAGGTTGAGACGCACGTCGAGACCTTCGACCCGACGGCCACGTTCATCTACGGCGTCGTTGAGGGCGACGCCGACCCGTGGGGCGGCGCCGCCAACGTGCCGGCTGAGTTCTCCGAAGCGGCCGCACTGGGGGGCTCCGAGCGCATTGAGAAACGGAGCGCTTCGCGAGCCGACAGCGCCAGCTCTGTGACGGGCGCCCGCCTCTTCAATTGCTGCACCGACCATGCCGAGCCGGACTGGTCGCGCTTCACGTCGCTGGAACTCGCCGGCTGCCGCGATCTCAACGGCACGGACGACCCGGCCGGCACGATGATTGCCGGTGGACAGTCCGCCGGGGCCGCCGAGTTCTTCACCGTGTACGGCCGCAGTGCCGACGGGGAGGCCGGGGCGATCACCGACATCGAGGACCCGCGCGACGCGCTGGCCGTCGCGGCCGAGCTCGGCATGCGCTCCCGACTGCCGGTGACTGTGTCCGTTACGCTCGCCGGGGAGGGGGTGTGATGGAGCCGATCCGCACCCCACACGAGGCGACCCTCGACATCATCCGCGAAGTCGCCGAGCGCCACGGGGTTCCCGAGGCGCTTGTCCGTAGTCGTTGCAAGGACCGGAAGACGCTTGCCGCCAAGCGGGAGGCGATCCGCCGCGTCAAGGATGAGCGCGGCCTCTCAAGCGTGAAGATCGGCGAGATCTTCCGCATCAACCACACCTCGGTCCTTTACGCGCTCGGCACGACAAAGCGCTCACAGGAGAAGGCGGCCCGAGCCGCCGCGGAGCGGGACAGGCGACGGCGCGAGCGATCTGAACGGTTGCCCCTGCAACAGGATGTCGCGCCATGAGCAAGGAAGGGGCTTTCAATCCAGCGCGGACGATCAATCCGGGTCTGATCGAGCGTCGGCAAATCACCATCACGGTTTCGCGGATCATGTACGACCGCCTTGGAGAGATGGCCAAGGAGGCGGGGCTATCCCGCACAGCCTATGCCGAGCGGCTCTTCGAGGCGGCCTACACCGCGAGGTGCAAGGAAACCGGCGATCTGCAACTGGACAGGATGTGTGCCGCCGTCGCGCTGTTGTGGGCGAAGGACTGGAACACCGCGGAAATTGGGCTGGCCCTAAAGGTCGATGAGACGACCGTTTTGCGGATGCTTGAGACTTTCCGCAGGATGCGGGACGGAGCTGATGCGTAACGCCGCCAGATCAGCTCTTCCCGAGGCGCCCGTCTGCCCGGCGTGCCACCTCGTCTGCCGGCTCACGAACGGGCGCGAGGTCTATTCGCACCGCCCGGACCTGCACGACAAGCCGATCTGGCGGTGCGACGGCTGCGACGGTTACGTCGGCTGCCACCCCGGCACGACGCGGCCGCTTGGCACGCCGGCCGGTGCCGAGCTGCGCCGGGCCCGCATGCTGCTGCACGACCAGATGATCGATCCGCTCTGGATGACGGCGATCGAGGCCGGTGGCTACCAGCCCGAGGATCGCGCCGCGCGCGCGAAGATCGTCCGGGCGGCCCGAAACCGCGTGTACGCCTTCCTCGCCGAGAGGCTCGGCCTGTCGCGGGAGGAGACGCACACCGCGTTCTTCGACCTTGAGACCTGCCGGCGCGCCTGGCGCGCGCTGCAGGGCGTCACCTATCCCGAAATCCGCGCCTGGGCGCATCGCCGGAGGTCATCCTCGTGACCGTGGACCGCTATCGGCAGTTTCTCGAGACGAAGGTCAAGATGGCGCCTCGCACCGGGTTCGAAGTCTCGGAAGACGAGATCAACCCGGCGCTGCAGCCGCACCAGCGGGATATCGTCCGCTGGGGTGTCGCCGGTGGGCGCCGCGCCTACTTCGCCCGCTTCGGCCTTGGCAAGACGGTGATGGAACTGGAAACGAGCCGGCTCATCCTTGAGCGCGCCGGCGGCCGCGGTCTCATCGTGATGCCGCAGGATGTGCGGATCGAGTTCCGCGACGACGCCCGCAACATTCTGGGCTGGTCGACGGTGCCGGAGTTCATCCGGCGGATCGAGGATGCCGACGAGACGGGGCTCTACCTCACCAACTACGAGACGATCCGCGAAGGCAAACTTGACCCTGCCGAGTTCACGGTCGCATCGCTCGACGAGGCTGCGGTGCTGCGGAGCTATGGCTCGAAGACCTATCAGGAGTTCCTGCCGCTCTTCGAGGACGTTCGGTTCCGGTATGTCGCGACGGCGCTGCCTTCGCCCAACCGTTACAAGGAGCTGATCCACTACGCCGGCTTCCTCGGCATCATGGACACTGGGCAGGCCCTAACGCGCTTCTTCCAGCGCAACAGCACGAAGGCCGGCGATCTCACGCTCTATCCGCACAAGACGCGCGAGTTCTTTCTGTGGCTTAACAGCTGGGCGATCTTTCTGCAGCAGCCGTCGGACCTCGGCCATTCCGACGAGGGTTACATCCTGCCCGAGCTCATCGTCCGCTGGCATGAGGTCAAGGTCGATATCGCGGACGCTGGGGCCGACGATGACGGGCAGCTTCGACTGATGCGCGACGCGGCCGTTGGCCTTCAGGCGACGGCACGCGAGAAGCGCAACACGCTCTCCAGGCGCATCGAAAAGCTTGTCGAGATCCGCAGCGCTTCGCCGGCAGATCATTTCATCCTTTGGCACGATCTCGAGGATGAGCGTCGGGCCATCGAGGCTGCCTTGCCGCAGTCCCGAAGCGTCTACGGAACGCAGGATCCGGACGAGCGCGAGCAGACAATCGTTGGTTTCAAGGCCGGTGAGATCACCGACCTTGCCGCGAAGCCGGTTATGCTGGGCGCTGGCGGCAACCTGCAGCGCCACTGCCACCGCGCGATCTATGCCGGCATCGGCCACAAGTTCCATGACTTCCTGCAGTCGGTGCACCGGCTGCAGCGGTATGGGCAGCGGTATCCGGTCGAGATCGACCTGATCTATGCGGAGACCGAGCGCGAGGTGCGGCGCGACCTGGAACGGAAGTGGGCGCAAGATCGCGAACTCCGGGAGACCATGTCCGCTCTCATCAAGGAGCATGGCCTCGACAAGTTGTCCGGCTTCGATGTGCTGACGCGCTCCATCGGCATCGACCGGCAAGAAGCCGCCGGCGAGAACTGGCGCGTTGCTAACAATGACTGCGTCGATGAGACCCGGCGGATGGCGACCAATTCGGTCGACCTCGTCGTCACGTCCATCCCCTTCGGAACCCAGTACGAGTACTGCGCCAGTTACAACGACTTCGGCCACAACGATGACAATGCCGGCTTCTTCCGGCAGATGGACTTTCTGACGCCGGAGCTGCTGCGCGTGCTCAAGCCCGGCCGGGTCGCGTGCGTCCACGTCAAGGACAGGATCCAGTTTGGCAGCGTGACGGGGACGGGTCGGTACACCGTCGAGCCCTTTCATGCCGACACGATCGAGCACTTCCGGGCGCACGGCTTTCTCTACATGGGCATGCGCGTCATCACGACAGACGTCGTCCGGGAGAACAACCAGACGTACCGGCTCAGCTATGGCGAAATGCTGAAGGATGCGACGAAGATGGGGGCGGGCTCGCAAGAGTTCGTGCTCATGTTCTGCAAGCCGCAGTCGGACCGCTCCCGGGGATATGCAGATGATCCCGTGATCAAGTCCGCCGAGGAATACGGTCTCGCGCGGTGGCAGATTGATGCGCACGGCTATTGGCAATCGTCCGGGAACCGCTTGCTGGCACCCGACGAGTGGAAGGCACTGGCCGGGCGCAAGGGTGGCATGCAGG
This sequence comes from Chelatococcus sambhunathii, assembly GCF_001418005.1. Classification (GTDB taxonomy): domain Bacteria; phylum Pseudomonadota; class Alphaproteobacteria; order Rhizobiales; family Beijerinckiaceae; genus Chelatococcus_A; species Chelatococcus_A sambhunathii. The sequence continues at coordinate 19,772 of NZ_LIOL01000016.1, forward strand.
CGATCATCGCGCACTGGCGCGAGGAGAACCTCGCTACGGTCTACGACTACGGCCGTCACGTCGAGGTTGCCGAGGCGCTCGCGTCCATCGATGCGCTTCCGAAGACCTACATGGCGGTGCCGCCCCACAGCGCGGACCCGAGCGTCTGGACCGACATCAACCGGATGCTCACCCTCAACACCGACCAGGCGGCGAAAGGGCGTGAGCAGCACGTTTGCCCCCTTCAGTTCGATATCGTTGACCGCCTGATCGACCTCTACTCGATGCGCGGCGAGCTCGTTTACGACCCGTTCGCCGGCATCGGCACGGTGCCCTATCGCGCGGTCCTGCGCGGGCGCCTCGGCGCAGGCGCCGAACTCGAAGCGAAGTATTGGCGCGACAGCATCCGTTACCTGGAAGCCGCCGAGCGTCAGCTCGCGGTGCCGTCCCTGTTTGACCTGCTCACCAGCGAGGAAGCGGCATGACTGACCGACCGATCCCATTTTCGCCGCTCATGGTCCGCGCGATCCTGCGCGAGATCGAGCAGCCCGGCACGGGCAAGACGCAGACGCGGCGGTATCTCACCGGCGCATGCGACGACCCGCCAGCATTTATCGCGGATGGCGTTGTCACCGCGCTTGATGCCAACGACCGCAGCTATCGCTGGCCGCGTACGCATGGAGTTGGCGACCGCCTCTGGGTGAAGGAGGCGTGGCGGACCGGTCGAGCCTATGACGACCTTTCGCCGTCGGAGATGGGCGGTGAGGAGCCGATCCAGTATGAGGCCGGCCCGACTAGGTTGCCGCTCCAAGATGGCCGCTACCGCCACGCCCGGTTCATGCCGAGATGGGCGAGCCGCATCACGCTCCTCGTGACCGACGTGCGCGTCGAGCGCCTGCAGGACATCAGTGAGGACGATGCAGAGGCGGAGGGCTGGCCGGCTCCCCAGGACCGCGCGAAGACCGGCATAGCTGAGGTACGGGATGCCTATCCGATCGGCTGGTATGCGGCCCTTTGGGAGAGCCTCCACGGCCCCGGCTCATGGGAGGCAAACCCGTTTGTCGCCGTCTACGGCTTCCGGCCCGTCCTCGCGAACATCGACAACATGGAGGCGGCCGATGGGTGACGCTCCCGACTTCTCGCCGCCGATTTGCACCAGCGACCACTGCCGGCACTACAGCTTCGATCTCGACGGGTTCCTCTCCGGCACCGGCCCGCGATGCGCCAAGGGGATCGACATCTCGGGACCGGGCGAAGCCAGTCCTTGCCTGCCGGCTGGCAGCCAGTTCCGCGCAAGGATCGATTGCCCGCTGCGCGAAGACTACACCGATGAGGAGCGCGCAGCCTGGCGCGCATGGGTCGATGAAAGCCATGAGCGCGTCCGGATCGTCATGGCGGCGATCCCGAAGGGCCAGGGCGGCGTGATCGATTGCCCCGCCTGCAAGGTCGGCCGGGTGCATTGGTCCCGCTCCCCGCGCAACGGCCATCTGCACGCGCAGTGCACGACCCCGAATTGCTTCTCGGTCATTCAGTAGGAGGCGGCGATGTCCGACAGCCTTTCCGTTGAACTGTCCAAGGTCCTGTTCAAGCACGAGCCGAACCTCTTGGCATGCGAGGCCAAAGCAATCGGCCGTGCCACCGGCGAAGTCGCCGCCCTACTCGGCTGCATCCTCGCGAATGTCATCGTCAAGCAAGGTGGCCCCACGTATCTCGCCACACTCAAGACGGCGATGGACCTGGTCAACGACAGCGCGATCAAGACCGCGGAGCTGGCATTGGCCGAGGCGGAGAACGCATCGACTGGGGGGCACTGACCATGGGCGCCAACACCAAGATCGAATGGACTGAGACGACCTGGAACCCCCTCGCCGGCTGCTCCGTCGTCTCCCCTGGCTGCACGAATTGCTATGCGATGCAGATGGCCCATCGGATCAAGCGGATGACCGAGGGCCGCACCGGCAATCCGGCCGACACCCCCTATTTCGGAACGACGCGGATCATGAACGGCAAGGCCATCTGGACCGGCGAAGTGCACCTCGTCGACGGGGCATTGACGGCGCCGCTGCGCTGGAAGCGCCCGCGCCGGATCTTCGTCAACAGCATGTCGGACCTCTTCCACGAGTCGGTGCCCGACGAATGGATCGACCGCGTCTTCGCCGTCATGGCGATGTGTCCGCAGCACACGTTCCAGGTGCTGACGAAGCGGTCTGACCGGATGCGGGCCTACGTCGACGGCATGTGGGACCGCCGTGAGGCACTTGGTGGGCTGATGAGCAGCGTCGGTGGAGACGAGCGGCAAGGATGGTACGCGCCCGAATGTGATGGCAAGCGCGGATGGGTTGGCATGCACCTGCCACTGCCGAACGTCTGGCTCGGCGTCTCGGCCGAGGACCAACGCCGCGCCAACGAGCGCGTGCCGGATCTGCGCGAGGCGCCGGCGGCCGTGCGGTTCATCTCGGCGGAGCCACTGCTTGGCGCGATCGACTTCGAGCCGTGGCTTGACCGGATCGACTGGATCATCGTCGGCGGCGAGAGCGGCCCCGGCGCCCGGCCGATGCATCCCGATTGGGCCCGCTCGATCCGCGACCAGTGCGCGGCGGCGGGCACGGCGTTCTTCTTCAAGCAGTGGGGCGCGTGGGTGCCACACCGGCCGTGGACGGCGGACACCATCACGGTTTGGCCAGATGGTTCCGTGGGCGCCGGGAACGCCAATGAGAACGGCGGAGGCGGCTGCGACATGCTGAAGGTCGCCAAGAAAGCTGCCGGCCGCCTGCTCGACGGCCGCGAGCACAACGCCATGCCGGAGGTGCGGTGATGGCCTCCGCTGCCGAGCGCGAGATCCGCGAAGCGCTCGCCGGCTGGCTCGGGCGCGAGCTGCCGCGCGCGCGCGTGATCCATGAGCTGAAGTGCGGCGGCCGGCGTGCCGATCTGGCGGCAGTGGAACGTGAGCAGATCTGGCTCTTCGAGATCAAATCGGAGCGCGACACGCTCGACAGGCTCGGCGATCAGGTCAAGGCATTCTCGTCTGCCTCTCACTATACGATCGTCGTCGCGCACGAACGCTGGTTCGACCGCGAGCCCTACGCCAACGGTACGCCGCGCCTGTCGTGGCCCCACAGAACGGCGGGGCCCCACGGGACGTGGTGCTATCCGGACCCGAGCGCAGACATCTCGCCCTATGGTCTGTATCGGTGGCGGTTGCCGGCGCGGACAATGCGACAGCCTCATGCGTTGCGCTTGCTGGAACTGCTTTGGCGCGCGGAGCTCCAGTGGGAGTGCGAGCGGCACGGCATCCCCTTCCGGTCGCGGGACACCGCACCGATGCTCATGGAGCGCATGGCGTGGCGCATGACGGGCGAGCAGATCGCCCGTGCCGTATGCAGGCAGTTGCGCGCCCGCTGGTTTCCAGAGGCTGACCCCCCGGTGGTGCCGGTGGTGCCGAAGCAGATTGAAACCAGCCACACTGCGGTGGAGTGATCGATGCGCCGCCGCAAGCCCCCAAAGCTCTCCGGTCTTGAGAAGGCGCTCCGCAAGCTTCTCGACGGTCGCACGTGGCGCCGACATCCGGCGCCCTTCTCGAAGTCGACGGCAGCCCGTCGTAGGCGCGAGGCACGACGGTTCGTCCGATCATGGAAGGGGGCACCCGCATGATGAGCGACCGCCTGCCATGCTGCGTCCCGTTCTGCCGGCGCACGACGAAGGCCGGCCGCTTCACGGACTGGATCTGCGCGAAGCACTGGCCGCTCGTCTCGCTGGAAACGCGAGGGGCATACAACCTCGCCAAGCGCCGAGCCCGCCGGATCATCGCGCGCCGACCAATCTATCGCGAGTATTGGAAATTGCCGGCCGGATCGCCCGAGAGACTGCGCGCCGTCCGCATGTGGCGCAGGATCGATGCCGCCTGGGCGAGGTGCAAGTGCGAGGCCATCGAACGGGCAGCGGGGATATAGGGGGCTCATATGAGCGACGATGCAGTGATTGACGATGGCGCCGATGAAGGCGCCCGCCGGCGGACCCGCGCCGAGCGCCGCCGGGCCGCATTCCGCGAGTTCCAGCGCCTCAACCCGAACGAGGTGCCGGACGCGTGGACGCCGGAATATGTCGGCGTCCGGCTGCGCCAGGCCTTCGAGACGCTGCGCCATCTGCCCGAGAAGGAAGTGGCGCGCGGCCACGGGCAGGGCTGGCCCTCCTATGTCTACGAGGCCGAGGACCTGCGCGCGCAGCAGGAGCAAGCGGCAGCCGAGGAGGAGGCCGGCACGGCCGAGCCGGCGCGGATCCGGCTTCCGGTTCCGTCGTCGGCCATCTCGCGCATGGAGGAGGCGCTCGCGTGGCCGGGGCGCCATCTCGCCCATGATCCGGCCCTTGCGAAGCTCGTGATGCACGTCGCCATCGCGCAGGCCCGGCGCGTCTCGATCAAGGCGCTATGCCAGCGCATGAAGTGGAACGACGCCACCGTGCGCCGCCGCCGGCAGGCTGGATTGACCATCATCGCGTCCGCTCTGGCGCAATCGACTGTGCCCGTCCGATAGTGCGATTTTTTCTTTGCTGCGGTTCACTTTCCGGCTTGACGGCATAGTGCAATATGCACTAAGTTCTTCTCGTCAACGGGGCACATTGCCCATCCGACAAAGGAGACTGACAGCATGCTTCACCAAGCCTCGATCATCATCCCCCTCCACGACAACGACGGCAGCGACAATGCGCCCGTGATCGAGCGCACGATCCGCTCGCTGATCGGCGCGTTCGGCGGCGCGACCGCTTGGAACGCCGAGGGCTTCTGGATGAACGCCGAGCAGCGCCTCTATGTCGAGCCGGTCAAGGTCATCGTCGCTGCGGCGCCGAAGACGGTCGAGGCCCGCTCGACCCTTCGCGGTCTGGCGGAACGCCTCCTCGACGACACGGATCAGGAGGCGGTGTTCGTCTCCTACCCGGACGGCGAAACGGAAATCGTGGGGCGGTAGCGCCCCACACCCGGGGCCGCGCGGCGAGTGCGGCCCCAACCCATCGAAATGACAGGAGGGCACCATGCCCGTTGCGATCATCATTGCCGAAGGCGTCGCGCCGGCCGTCCTTGAGGCGGACAGCGATGCCGCCCTGCTCGACCGCGTGGCGGAGCTGCGCGTCACCCCGCCCGACGCGAAAGAGAGTGTTGCCGCGTGCCGCGCGTGGCTCGAAGGCCTGCCGGCGCCGTCCGGCTGGTTCGCCACCGCCGAGGAAGCCGAGGCGTTCCGGGAGCGGACCGCGCGGGAGCGAGACGCTCAGCTCATGAGGGCGGCGCTCAAGCACACCGGCCTGTCGCACCGCGAGATGACGGCCGCGCTTGGCCTGGCGGATGCGGCCGGCGATGGCTCGCCGGTCCGCAAGATCACGCTCGCCAAGGTGGGGCTCAGCGGCCCGACGCGGCGTTCGCTGGCATACCTCATCCGGCACGGCGCCATGACGCGCGAGCAGGAGGCGGCGGCGCTCAACCGGATCGCCAACGGCGAGTGGCGGACCGTGCAGCGCGAGGCTATCCGGCGGGCGTGATGTGGCGTCAGAACTCGTTGACGATCGCGACCACCAAGCCTGTTATTTCGCCGCTCTTCCTGATTTCTCCTTCGAGGAAGAACTCCGGCAAGTCGACCGAGATCGACATCTCTAGCTTGGTCTCGCGAGGGATGAGGAGAAGCCTCTCCAGCGTTTGGCAAACTTCGGTGCTCATCGCCCTCGCGGCGATGACGCGTTCACGGTCGATAACGTTCAAGTCAGCTCCCATTTCCTTGAAGCGGTCTAGGCCGCCCGGACCCGTCGGCACAAGGGCGAGCGTATTGTCTTGTTTCCCGCCGCTGAAGAAGTGCAACGATCCTGCAACCTGCTTCGTTGATCCTGACAGATCGTCGATCAGGAGCACGCCGTAGACCGTGTACGCGTTGGCGCAACTCTCGATCTTATTGTAGCCGACACTGCGAATGGCAAGGATGTGCTGCAGCGTCACCGTGTGTGGTTCTGACATGTCGATGTGCTCCCCAGGGTGTCGGCGGCCGGTGAGGCCGCGACCGCGGCGATTGTCACGCGCGCCAGCTTAGTTGTCACGCCGCCGCACGCCTGCGTTGCGAAGGGCGCCGTTTTGTCACAGCGCAGTCACTGGCGGCGCCTGCCGTGTCACGTGGTGCCCTCTCGCAGCCCTCCGGGCAAATCACCCCGAAGCAACATGCCTGCGGCGGTTGCAAAGACCGCGCCGAACGTTAGAAAAGCCGCGCGGTTACAAAAAAACATGCACAATTGCTCAACTTCAGACTTGCTGCCCATATTTACCGGCATCTCTCTGAAGCGGCGCGATTATCCGCCGCCGTCGAGGGGTGACGTTAAAAAAACCATGCACAATTGCCCGTTGACAGGTGAGCGCAAAATGGCATCACGTGCGCGGAGAGGGGAGAAATGTGGGTTAGTGTCGCGAACGAGCCGCGATCAGCGGCGAGCGAGTGAGCGACACGGGTAACCTTCCTCCCAGTCACCCAGAGAACAACGCTTCATCTCAGTGTCTCCGCGCGAGGGGCCGTCACGGCCATGTCACGCGCGTCGAGCGCGGCCCGGGTACCTCGCCCGGGCCGCATTCGTTTCAGGAGGTCGTCATGTGCGGTTGCAGCAAGCGCGGCGATGTCATCAAGCAGACCTTCTCCCAGGTGCGGCAGGGCAACTTCTCCGGCATCCGGCCGGCGCTCGCGTACAACGCGCGCACCCTCGCGGCCGATTTCAGGAGCGGCGCGCTCAAGAACGCCGCCCTCGCCAAGCTGGTTCGTCGCTGATGCTGTCCGTCGACACCTCAGCCATCGACCGCTTCGCGAACATGTTCGCAGCGGCCGGCCCCAAGGCCCAGGCCGCCGTTCGTCGAGCAGCCAAGCGCACAGGCGAGCAGACGCGCACCGCCATGCGGCCCGCCCTCGTCAAGGCAACCGGCCTCAAGCCCCGCGTCATCCATCGGGCGCTCAAAATCGTCACCACAGACGACGGTTTCAAAATCGTCAGCCGTGGCGGCAAGATCAGGCTCAAGCACTTCGGCGCTCGCGAGACCCTTCGCGGCGTCTCCGCTGCTCCTCGTGGTCAACGGCAGGTCTTCGCCGGCACGTTCATCAAGGGCGGCCGCTTCCCCAACCGCAAGACCCTCAACATGGGCGGCCAGGTTTTCGAGCGCCTGCCCGGGGTCAAGCGCTGGGGCGGCCCGGTCCGGCTCGTCCGCTCCGAAGTGACGATCCCGGAGGAGATGGTTGCAGGCGAGCCCGCCCGAGTATTCATCGCGACTGCCCGCAAGGTCTTCTCGCAGCGCCTGTCGCACGAACTCTCTCGCGTCCTCCTCGGCTACGGCTGACGAGGACAGGGCAGGGGGCGGGCATGGTGGCTCCTCGGCCCGCCCCCTCAGCCCCGCCGCGCCGCCGCTAGGGCCCCGCCCGGGCCACGCGGTCGATGCGGTCGCAGCCGGTTGCATCGGTCGAAAAGGGACCGTCTCCCGGTCGTGGCGCCGGCCACGGCGCGAAGGCCCCGGCTTTTCGCATATTTCGACAATGCAAATTCCGGCTTTGGTTTTCGCGAAGGTCCGTGCGTCTGCGCAAAGTCCGTCGCTGTCCAGGAGGGGCGATGCGATGCCGAAAGGCGTTCCGAAACAGGCGTCTACGGGGAAGTTGCCCGAGCGACTGACCGCGGGCGACATGGCCCGCGTCCTCGCCCTCACGACCGAGCGACTGCGGCAGCTCTCTCGCGAGGGCGCCATCCCGAAGTCGATCCGAGGAGCCTACCCGGCGGAAGAGACGATCCGCGGCTATGTCGCGTGGCTCCGAGACGAGGATCGGCGCAGCACGAAGTCGGCCGGCGAGAGTGCGGTCCGCAGGGCGCGGGCGCGCCAGATCGAGCTGCGCACGGCGCGGGACCAGCGCGAGCTCGTGCCCTGGCAGGAGGCCACGGCCTACACGCAAGAGATCGTCGGGATGCTGATCGCGCGGATGCAGGGTCTGCCGGCGCAGGTCACGCGAGACCCGGCGCTCAGGAGCAAGATCGAGGACGCCATTGACGCCATCCGCACCGACGTGGCCGATCGCGCGGCGGAACTTGAGAAGGGTCTTGGCGACAGCCAGGATCCTGATCCGGCCGACGACGAGGCAGACACCTGACGAATGGGGCGCCGACAATCGTGTCTATCCGCCGACGTCCGGCGTGCCGGGCGAGCGCAATCCGTACCTGACGCCCTACATGGTGCCGTTCGGTCGCGCTGTCGCATCGGGCCGGTACAAGCGCGTCGTCGCCGTCACCTGTGCGCAGGCAGGCAAGACCGAGAGCTTCCTCGACATCATCGGCCAGCGCCTCGACCAGCGGCCGGCCCCGATCCTCTACGTCGGGCCGTCGAAGGAGTTCCTCACCGACCAGTTCGAGCCGCGCCTCATGGAGCTGTTCGACCAGGCCAAGACCCTCGCCGCGAAGGTGAGCCGGGGCAAGGCGAACAAGAAGACCCTGAAGCGCGTCGCCGGCGTTCGCGTCCGCCTCGCCCATGCGGGGTCCTCGACGGCGCTCAAGTCGGACCCGGCCGCGCTCGCCGTTGTCGACGAGTTCGACGAGATGCTCGCGAACATCAAGGGGCAGGGCGATCCGCTCGGTCTCGTCGAAGCTCGAGGCGACACCTTCGCCGACTTCACAACCGCGGTCACCTCGACGTGCTCGCGCGGCCTCTGCGAGACGGAAGTGGATGAGAACGGCCTCGAATTCTGGAAGGTCATGGAGCCTGACCAGATCGAAAGTCCGATCTGGCGGCTCTTCCAGGAGGGGACCCGGTACCACTGGGCGTGGCCGTGCCTGCACTGCGGCGAGTATTTCATTCCGCGGTCGAAGCTGCTCCGGTATCCCGACGGCGCCACGCCTGCCGAAGCGCGGCGCAATACGCATCTCGCGTGCCCGCGTTGCGGCGGCCTGCATGTCGACGACGACAAGGCCAAGATGAACGAGCGCGGCCTGTTCGTCGCACCCGGACAGTGGATCGAAAATGGCGTCGTCTACGGCGACCCGCCGGATAGCTCGACCTGGTCGATGTGGGCGTCCGGGCTCGCGTCGCCCTTCGTGACGTGGGGCGATCGTGTCGAGCGCTACCTCAAGGCGGTCGCCTCGGGCGAAGACGACAAGGTCCAGACCGCGATCAATGCCGGCTTCGGCGAGCTCTACGCGACAGGCGGCGGCGGCGACCTCCCGGAATGGGAGGAAGTCCGCGCCCGCGTCGTGCCGTACCAGTCCGGCGAGGTGCCCCGCCGGGTCGTGCGCCTCATGTGCGGCGTCGACGTCGGCAAGCGCACGCTCCATTACGTGATCCGCGGCTTCGGCTCTCAGGCGTCCTCGTGGCTGATCAAGGCCGGCATCTTCTACGGCCTGACGGCCGAGGACGAGGTCTGGGAGAAGCTCGAGCAGATGCTCCTGACGCCGATCGGCGGGCTCTACATCGAGCGCATGATGATCGACGCCGGATATCGGCCCGACAAGAAGGCAGCCGGCGACGAGCATCGGGTCTATCGCTTCGCGATGAAGTTCCCGCGGCTCGTGTCGTCGACGAAGGGGCACGATACGCAAAGCCAGCCGGTGAACGTGGCGATGATCGAGAAGGACAGCTCGGGCAAGAAGCTGTCGCGCTCCGTCGAGCTCGTCCACGTCAACACGGATTTTTTCAAGACGATGGTCCACGACCGGCTGCGAACGCCGGTCGGCCGGCCCGGTGCCTTCTACCTGCCCGAGGACGTCGACGACGACTACGGCAAGCAGCTCCTGTCGGAGGCGAGGATCATCGCCCCGAACGGGAAGCCGAAGTGGATCAAGCGATATCGCGAGAACCACTGGTTCGACTGTGAAGTGCTCGCGGCCGTTGCCGGCTTCCTCGCTGGTGTTCACCGCCTGCCGGCGGGGATCGTGCGCGAGGAGGGGGCCGATCTTGATCAGGAAATCGGCGTAGCGGCTGAAGGTGACGCGGCCGATGCCGCTCCGACGCCGGCCGCGGCGCCGGCGACGGTCAGGTCGATCCGAGATCGCTTCGCGAACATGTCGGCGAGGCTCAACAACCGATAGGGAACTCGAATGGGCCTGATCGAAAAGATCCGCGGCGCCGTAGGGCTCCCGGTCACGGCATCGCCGCGTCGGCAGGCGCCGAGCGCGGCGTACATGCGCGGTGACAAGGGCATCGTCATGGGCGCATGGCGGCCACCAGTGCGGGAGCCCCGCCACGACGTGGCCGACGCCTACGAGCTGGCGATCGGCCGGGCGCTGGACGTCATCCAGAATTCGGGCTGGGTCGCGGGCATCATCGACCAGGCCGTCGCGAATACGGTGGGTGAAGGCCTGCGGCTCAACTCGACGCCCGATATGTCCGCGTTCGGGTGGGATCGCAAAACTACGTCTGCATGGGCCCGGCGCGTCGAGCAGCGTTTCGAGCTCTGGGCTCGCACGCCGCTGGAATGCGATATCGAGTGCCGCCGGACCTTCGGGCAGATGCAGGCGGCAACGTTCCGGCAATGGTTCGCAACAGGCGAGATCGTCTCGCAGCTCCGGTTCAAGTATCGACCGGGAGGTCAGTACGGCACCAAGGTTAAGCTCCTGCCGCCGTGGTGGCTGTCGAAGTTTTCGAATGAAGCCGAGCGGATCGTCCAGGGCGTCAGGATGGACGAGGACGGATGCCCGATCGCTTACATCGTGCGGTCGCGCGCGCCTGGCCTCAACGGCGTGCAGGACGTCGAGTTCCGCGCACGTGATAGCTTCGGTCGCCCCAAGCTCGTGCATGTCTTCGATGGTGTCGCCGGGCAGGTGAGGGGTATCACGCCGCTCGTGCCGGCACTTCGTCTCTGCCGGCAGTTCGACCAGCTCGCCGACGCGACGCTTATGGCGGCCTTGGTGCAGACGGTATTCGCGGCATCGATCAAGTCGGACGAGCCGACAGAGGACATGCTCCGCTCGCTCCTCACCCCGCAGGAGCAGGCGCGGGTCCTGGGCTCCGGCGCGACCGTCTTCGATGTCTGGTACGAGGCGCAAGCGGGCTGGTACGACAAGAGCGTGATCGACGTGGGCATCAACGGCCGCGTCGCGCATCTCTTTCCGGGTCAGGAACTGCAGTTCCACAGCCCGGCGCATCCGACTTCGCACTACAAGGACTTCGCGCTCCACCTGCTGCGGGAACTGGCGAGATGTGCCGGGCTCACCTACGAGAGCGCGACCGGCGACTATGAAGGTGCGACGTATTCGTCGGTGCGAATGGCGGTGAATGAGATCTTCGCCATCACCCGCTACCGGCGGAAGAATGTTGTGACGCCGTTCTGCCAGCCCGCCTTTGAGGCCTGGCTGGAAGAGGAAATCGAAAGCGGCGGCGTCGATCTGCCCGGTGGCATCGAGGCGTTCCTTGCCAATCGGACCGCGATTTGCCGCGCCGAGTGGCATGGAGCGGCAAAGCCGCAGGCCGATGATCTGAAGACGGCGAAGGCGCACGAGATCTGGAAGCGCCTCGGTGTCATGACCGACGAGGCGATCTGCAACGATCTCGGCACTGATGTCGAGGATGTCTATGCGCAGCGCGCCCGCGAGCGCGAGATGCGCGGGGAGTACGGGTTGCCAGAGGCCGAGACGGTCGAGGCGGATCCGGATGCCGATGCGCTGCTCACCGAACGCGAGGAAGAGGACGGCGATGGCTGATCCGATCGACTATTCAGATCCCTGTGCCGTCCTCCCGATCCTCCGGGAGGCCTACTACAAGATGTTGGGCGGATCGCGGACGGAACGGGTCCGGTATCGCTCTGGAGACAACGAGCGCGAGGTCGTGTTCGGCCGCGCCGATATCAACGCGCTCCGGGAAGAGGTGCGCCGGCTCGAGGCGGCGTGCGCTGCCAAGAACGGGCGCGTCACCCGCTTCGGGCTCCGCGCCGGCGGATAGGACTGACCACCATGACGCTCAATCCGAACGTGGCGGCAGAGGCCGTCGCGCATCTCGCCGCGCGTCCGCTCCTGGTTCATGAGGCGCACGCGCTCGAGGTCGTCCAGGCCTACATCAACGCCGAGGCCGTCATTCGCGATCCGGAGGCGAGCGCCGCCATGGCCGCGGCCGGTACCAAGGCGCGCTATCAGGTAGAGCGCGGCGTCGCAATCATCCCGATCACTGGTCCCCTTGTGTCGCGCGGCGACATGATCGGCGACGGCTATCGGATGACGAGCTACGGCGCAATCGCGACCGAGTTCGCCCGGGCGGCGGACGATCCCTCGATCCGAGCCATCGTTGCGGCCGTGAACTCGCCCGGTGGAACCGTCGAAGGCGTCCTCGGCGCCGCCGGGGCGATCCGCGCCGCGCGGGCGGCGAAGCCGGTGGTGGCGCATGTCACCAGCATGGCAGCATCGGCCGGCTATTGGCTCGCGTCACAGGCCGACGAGATCGTGCTGGCCGATGATCTGGCGCAGGTCGGGAGCATCGGCGTCTACACCATGCACATGGACATCTCGGGTCTGCTCGAGAAGGTCGGAGTGCAGATATCGCTCATCTCGTCCGGTCGGCACAAGGTCGACGGGCATCCATTCGCCCCGCTCCCCTCGGATGTCCGGGGCTCCATCCAGCAGGAGATCGACGATCTCCGCCTGATGTTCGCGCGCGAGGTCGCCGCAGGGCGATCTGCCCGGGGGCTCACCTCCGATCTCGCACTTGCGACCGAGGCCCGAATGTTCCGGGCCCTCAACGTGGCGACCGGCGACCGTGAAGCGATCGCTATGAAACTCGCCGACAGCGTCGGCACCCGAGCGGCGGTGCTGGCATCTCTCACCAGCAATGGCCGGGGCTCCCGGCGCATCGATGGAGGACACAGCATGGGTATGAATGCTGGCGCGCCTGGGGCCGAAACCTCGCCGGGCATTTTGAAGGCCGATCACGACGCCGCCGTCGCAAAGGCTCGTGAGGACGGCCGGGCCGAAGGTCATGCCGCCGGCCTTGCCGAGGGGCGCAAGGCTGAGCGTGAGCGCCGTGCGGCAATCGTCGGCAGCGAAGAGGCGCAGGGCCGCGAAGCCGCGGCCGCTGCCCTGGCCGACACCACCGATCTGTCGGCCGATGAGGCGAAGCGCGCCTTGGCGGCGATGCCGAAAGCTGGCGCCGCCGGCATCCCGCCTCTGGCGCAGCGCGCCTCGGATGATCCGTCAGCCGGCGCGCCGGACGGCAGCAGGCCGACCGACAAGGGCAAGTCCGGCGCGGCCTACTCGGCCGAGGAGCTGGCGGCGCGCGTCGCCGGCAATCGTCGCTAACAGGAGACACCGCCATGGTCACCAAGACCGAAACGATCCACGCCGGGGCGTACATCGTCTCCGAGGCGAATGGCTTCCGCTCGCGCGGTGCCATCAAAATCCCGGAGAACCAGAGCCTCGTGCCAGGGCAGATCCTCGGCAAGGTTGCCGTACCTGCCGACGTCGTCGCGACCGCCAGCGCGGCGGGTGGCAACACGGGCGATGCGACCATCGCCATGGACGTGACGCCGGTTACGGCGAAGGTCAAGAACGGCCGGTACAAGGGCATTGCGGTCACTGCGACGACCGTCCGTTGGGAGGATCCCGACGGCAACGAGATCGGCACCTCGACCCACGGCACGCTCTTCAACAAGGGCGGCGTGCGCCTGACGATCACTGCCGGCGGCGTCGCGAACGTGGCTGGAGACGAGTTCTTCGTCGACGTCACGGCCGAGCACGGCGACTACGTCTATCCCACCCTCAATCTCGCCGGCACCGATGGCTCGGAGGTTCCCTCCGCCATCGCGATGTATCCCGCGACGACAGGGGCCGGGGAGACGGAGCTCATCACCGGCCATCTGCGCGACTGCGAGGTGCGGCTTTCCGACCTCACGTTCCCGGCTGGAGCGACGGCCGATCAGCAGGCCGCTGTCGTCGCTGCGCTCGCCGACCTCGGCATCATCGCCCGCTGACGCGCGGCAGAAACGGAAAGGACCACGTCAATGCTGACGATGGACGTCTTCAACGACAGCGCGTTCTCGGGCATCTCCCTCACCGCCGCGCTCGACAAGTTCGACTATGTGCCCGGCTACCTCGGATCGATCCGCGGGCTGTTCACGCCGACCCCAGTTCGCACGACGGCCATCTGGATCGAGGAACGTGCCAATGCTCCGGCACTGATCCAGACGAGCCCGCGCGGCGCGGAGCCGAAGCAGAAGGGCGGCGATCAGCGGAAGGCGCGGGCGTTCAACACGGTCCGCCTCGCGGAAGCTTCCCGCATCACGGCGGATGAGCTGCAGAATATCCGAGCCTTCGGGTCCGAGACGGAACTTAAGACGATGCAGGTTGAGGTTGCCCGCCGGCAGCTCAAGATCATGCAGGATTTCGACCTCACGTTCGAAAACATGAGGCTCGGCGCGATCCTGGGCAAGACGGTCGATGCCGATGGCTCGGTCATCTACGACTGGGAGACCGAGTTCGGTCAGACCGTTCCGGCGGAAATCGACTTCGACCTGGACAACGCCAACCCGGCCTCCGGCGTGATCCGGAAGAAGTGCAACCAGGTTCGCAGGTCGATGCTGAAGGCTCTGAAGGGCCTGGGCGGCTCCCGCGTTGAGATCCATGCGATCTGCGGCGATGCGTTCTGGGATGATTTCGTCAACCATCCCGAGGTCATCAAGACTTTTGAGGGGTGGTCGGCTGCCGCGTCCCTTCGGGAAGGGCATGGCGGTGCCTACACGTCGTTCAACTACGGCGACATCACCTGGCACAACTATCGCGGGACCGATGACGACACGACGCTTGGCGTCGGCTCGGACAAGGTTCGCTTCTTTCCGGTCAATGCCGGCATCTTCCCCGTTGCGCAGGCGCCGGCCGAGACGTTCGACTTCGTCAACACGCTTGGTCAGCCGTTCTATTCGTGGATCATCCGCGACGAGAAGCGCAACGCGTGGGCCGACGTGGAGGTATACTCGTATCCGCTCCACATCTGCACGATGCCGTCCGCACTGCACCGCGGTCGCCGGACCTGATCGCGGGTCCCCAATCCTGGACTGATCCCATGCCCTCCGCGTTTGACGACCTCAACGGCGAGCTCAACGCCGCAGTCGATGCTGTCTTCGCGGAGGGCTTCGTTCTTCGCCCCCGGGCGGTGACGAAGCCGAACGGCCGCTCGGAACCCGATCCAAGCCGAGCCGTCGTCGACTTCCTCGGCATCACCGCCGAAGTGGCATCTCGCGCCAACAGCGGGCAGCGCATCGCGCACATGGCGCCGCGATCCGACCGTGCAGGCTTTGCCAGCTCGAGGATCAACGTCGGCGTCTCGCCTGGGCAACTGCCCTACAGGCCGCGCACCGGCGACTACGTCCTGCGCGTCGATACCAATGAGCTTTTCGAGATCGCCGAGATCCGCCCCGATGGCATGGGCGGCTATGCGCTCGATCTCAACGAACTGGTGGCCCCGCCATGAGCCTGATCCGCACCGCGTTGCGCATTGCCGCCTTCGAGGCGCTTCTGCCACACGCCGCGTTCACGGCCGGCAGCGGCTACCCGACCATCGCCGGACCTTGTGTCTACGACACTTCCTTCAAGCCGATCGACGACCTGGCGGACGATGCCAGTACGCCGGTCATCACGATCTACACCGCACTCGACAACAGCGACCCGGCGCAGAAGGCGGGCGGCGTGCCATTCCTGCGCCTGATCAGTATCGACATCGAAATGGCGGTGATGAGCTTCGCCAAGCGCCGCGACGAACATGGCAACGAGACCGGCGGCTTCGAGGCGTCGTACCCGGCAACGGATGCGGAGACGGAAGCGACCCTCGACCTGCTCGAGGCGCAGGTCCGGTTCGCCCTCTTCTTCGGTCCGACTGGCAAGCTCTTCCGCGACGCCGGCGGCAGCCGCGTCCGTGATATCCAATCGGACGTCGACCGCACGTCGGAAGAGCGGCGTCTGCAGGCGATCCGCGTCATGCGGATCACGGTCGCGACCGATGACGACTGTCCGACCATGGTCCCGCCCACGCCCCCGACCGGTCTCGATCGCCTACCGGCGCGGATCCGCCGGCTCTACGACGGCCTGCCGGAAGGCAGCTACGGGCGGGACGTCCTCGGGGGCATCGCCGAGGCGGCGCCCGTCGGGCCTGTTCGCGTCTCGCTGCAGACGGTCTCGGTCACGCTGGATGTGGCCGACCCCTCCGGCGAGATAGGGCAGGCATCGATCACCGCCGACATCGATATCGACCAGCCGGCGCCCTGACAGGAGACAGCAATGGCAACGCTTTTCATCCGACCGGCCGAGCGGCCGGACGGAACGACGGCGCTCGTCCGCCAGCCGGAACGGCGCTGGGAGCCGCTGCCGCCCGAGGGGCGGCACGTCGAGGTCACGAGCTACTGGGCCCGCCGGCTCCGTGACGGCGACGTCGTCGCCGGCGAGCCCGGGCGACCGCGGCGAACCCGCAAGTCCAAGGGATAAGGAGAGCCTTCGATGGTCGCCTTCAACAACATTCCGGGGAACATCCTCGTCCCCTTCTTCTACGCGGAGATCAACAGCGGTGGGTCTCCATACGAGGGCCAGTCGCGCCTGCTCTTGGTCGGCCCCAAGCTCGCCGCCGGTTCCGCGACGGCCGACGTCCCGGCTGGCCCTATCGGCAGCCAGGCGGACGCGAACGCGCTGTTCGGGGCCGGCTCGGTCCTCGCGGCGATGTACGCCAAGGCTCGCCGCAACGCGCCGTTCCAGCCGATCTGGGCCCTTCCCCTGGCGGACCCGGCCGGCACCGCGGCCGAGGGCACCATCGTGTGCACCGCGCCGGGCGTTACCGGCGTCGGTGTGCTCGAGATCTGCGGCGTCAGGATCACGCTGCAGGTCAACGCCGCGGACAACGCGACCACGGTGGGCAACTCCGTGCGCGACGCGATCAACGCTGCCGGGCTGCCGATCAGCGCCACGGCCGCGACCGGCACGGTCACCCTGACGTTCCGGCACGTCGGCACCATCGGCAACGACGTGCTGGTCCGGCTGCTCACGGATGAACCGAACATCCTGGTCGGGCATGCGACGATCACCCAGCTCTCAGGCGGCACCGGCGTTCCGGACCTGACGAACGCGCTCGCCAATCTGGGCGACGACGAGTTCGACTGGATCGCCTCGCCCTATGCCGACGCGGTGAGCCTCAACACGGTTCGCGACTTCCTGTCGGACACTTCGGGCCGCTGGTCTCCGACCAAGCAGCTCTACGGTCATTACCTGACCGTGAAGTTCGACACGCTGTCGGGCCTTGCTGCCCTGGGCGACAGCCGCAACGACCAGCACGTGTCGATCATGGGGTCGAAGCTGGCCTCGTCGCCCCCCTGGGAATGGGCAGCGGCGCTTGGCGGGCAATGTGCCATGCACCTGACGGACGCGCCGGAGCTGTCTCGCCCGCTGCAGACGCTGCTGCTCGACGGCATCAAGCCGCCGCCTTCGCGCGCCGACTGGTGGGATATCGACGACCGCCAGGCACTCTACGTCGACGGCATATCGGCCGCCCGGGTCGGCAACGACGGACTGGTGCGCATCGACCGCGTCGTCACGACCTATCAGGAGACGGCGGCCGGTGCGGCCGACGCGACCTACCGCGACATCGAGACCATGGCGCAGCTCATGTTCTCGGTCCGCTATATCCGCACCTTCGTGCAGAACCGGCACAGCCGGCAGGCGCTGGCGGACGACAACCCGTCGAACCTGCAGGAGATCACGACGCCGCAGGACATCCGCGACACGCTCGTGCACGCCTACAGCGACCTCGTCGCCCTTGGCGTCCTGGAGAAGGCGGACCTCTTCGCGCAGTTCGTCCAGGTCGAGCGCGACCCGAACAACGCGACCCGGGTCAATGCCTACCTGCCGGTCGACGTCGTGAACCAGCTCCGCGTCTTCGCGGCGAATGTCACGACCTTCCTGCAGTACGCGGCCTAAGGGAGATCTGAGCAATGGCAACGGAATGCTGCAACTCCTTCGGCGGCCGCATCACGATCTCCGTCAACGGCGTCCGCTACTCGGCCCGCGGCGAGATCTCGATCAACCCGACCAACCGCGAGGTGCAGGCCGGATCGAACCATGATGGATCGGTCTTCTTCACCTCGCAGCCGGTACCCTACACGGCGCAGATGAACTTCTCGCAGCCGTGCGGTTTGGTCTGGGATGCCGAGCTCCTGAAGTGCGCGCTGGATGTCACGATCCGCGAGGACGACAGTCGGCGCACGCACTTCTTCGGCCGCGCCCGGTGGGTCGGCCGGCCGCAGGTCAACCTCTCCACTGGTGAGGTGACCGGGCTGTCGATCGCATCCCAGAGCTACCGCAAGGTCGAGGACAACTGATGCCGGCCGTGATCCACAAGCTGAAGAAGCCGCTGCAGACCGCCGACGCCCCGATCACGGAAGTGAAGATCCGGGAGCCGAACGGCGAGGACTACCTGGAGCTGGGCGATCCCTACATTGTCGCCCGGCTCGAGGACGGCACGTTCTTCCCCGCCGAGGACAAGGGTGTGCTGCGCCAGTACGTCGGTCGGCTCGTCGATCTTGACCCGAACCTGATGGGTCAGATGAGCCTCGCCGATGCGATGGCAATCCGGGACATCGTGCTCGGTTTTTTCAGCGATGCCCGTTCGACATCGGAGACGCCCTCGACCTGATCGTCTTCGAGTACCGGATCGCGGACATCGCCACGATCCGGTCCATTCCGCTGCGGGAAATCCGGTGGTGGATTGAACGGGCCAACTTCCGGCCCAAGAGAGGCACCTGATGGCGATCATCCTTGAAGCCGAAGCGGTCTTCCGGGCGCGTGATGCCTCGGGCAAGGCGCTCGCCGACATCGCGAACCGCTTCAAGGAGATCAGCAAGGCGGGGAAGACCGTCGGCGAAGCCGTCTCCGGTATCGGCCGGCAGATCGGCGAGATGAAGGGCAAGCTCGACCGCATCGAGGGCTTTCGCGGCCTGCAGCGCGGGCTCTCCGAGACCCGGCAGAAGTTCCGCGCTGCGCAGGAGGAAGTCCAGCGCCTCAGCCGCGCGATGCGAGAGGTCGAGCAGCCGACGCGGCAGATGGAGGCGGCCTATCGTCGGGCGCAGGCGGCCGTCTCTTCAGCCGCCGCGGCTTACCGTGATCAGGCTCGCGCCGCCATCGAGGCGAAGCGTGGTCTCGAGCAGGCCGGTATCCCATTGAACAACTTGCGCGGCCAGCAGGACGCGCTGAAGCGGTCGATCGAGGCGGCGAACAACCAGCTGCAGCGCCAGGCTCAGATCATGGCGCGCGGCGGCCCCTGGGGACGTGGTCCCGTCTCTGGATCCGGCGTTCCGCTGACCCCGCAGACGCATCCGGCACAATCGCAGCGCCCCATGGCGCGGGCCGGCTCGGCCGCCGCGACCGTCGCCGGCACCGCGGCGGCTTACGGCGGCGGCATGGCGTTCCGGAGCGCGTATACCCGCATGATCGAGTTCGAGCGGTCCGTGGCCTATTCGCAGGCGCGCGGCGAGCTCACCGATGAGCAGGCGACGCGCCTGCGCCGCAATGCCCGCGAGCTCGGCGCCGCAGGCCTTGGCTTCTCGGCACGCGATGTTTCTGAGTTGCAGCGCGCCTATGTGCAGGCCGGCTACGAAAACGACGCCGATGCGCTGGCGCGCCCGACCATGAACTTCTCGCTGTTCGGCGATGTCGACCCCTATTCGGCGGCCGACTTCACCGTCTCGGCGCTCGCGGCCTACGGCATCAAGCCCAAGAACCGTGAGGAACTGGTGAACGCGGCGACGCGGTACCAGGACATCATCGCGAAGGGCGCGAACGTGACGCGCCTCGGCGTCGACGACTTCGCGCAGGGCTTCAAGTATGCGGCTCCTTTTGCCGCGGCTCTCGGCGTGAGCCAAGAGCAACTCGCGGCGATGATCGCGACACAAGGCCAGGCCGGTCTTCGTGGAGACGAGGCGGGCGTTGCGGTTCGCTCTATGCTGACCCGAACGGTGAAGCCCACCGCCGACAGCCGGCAGGCCATGGCCGAAATGGGCATGCGCTTCGAGGACTATGCTCTCGAGACGAAGCCGGTCTCGGTCGACGACCTGCTCTCGGGCCTGCGCAATCAGGGCATCGACGCTTCCAAGATCCGGAAGCGCCTGCAGCGCCGGCTCACGAGCACCGAAAGCGAGGGTGGAGACATCGCGGAGGCGATGACGGACGAGGTCATCTCGGGCCTCGGCATCAAGTCGATCATCGACAAGCGCAAGGTCGCCCGGATGGTGTCACGGTACACCGCATCGCTGGGCGAGCGCCTCGACGTCGATCGGCTCCTCGCGGACTTGCGTGAGCGCGGCGTCACGCCTGGCCAGATGTCGCGCATCTTCGACCAGCGTCAGGGCGTCCGCATCGGCACGTTGACGTTCAACGATGATTACGAGCGCTTCCTCAAGATCCTGACCGAGCAATCGGCAGGCTCGTCCGAGCGGGGCGCGGAACTGATGCGGCGCGGGCCTCTCGGGGCTCATAACCGCCTCGTGTCGTCGTTTGACAACCTCATCCTCTCGCTGGCCGAGAGCGGGGTGCTTGACACTGTCGCCACAGGCCTCGACGCGGTTGCGACGACGTTCCGGTCGATGGCCGAGACGAACCCGAAGCTGCTCGAGTTCAGCACCTATGCGGCGATGGCCGTCGGCGGCATCGGGGCGCTCACGCTCGCGATCCGTCCATTGGTCGCGCTTGTGGGAGCATTGGGCGGAGGCGGCGCGGCGGCGGCCGGCGCTTCGGCCGTCGGCGCTGCTGCGGCCGGTTCTCGCCTCGGTACCTTCGTGAACATGGGCCTCAAGGGGGGCTTGATCGGCGGCGGCCTCTACTTCGGCGGCAAGGCGCTGATCAATGCCGCCGTCGATGCACTGCCTAAGCCGGCATATCCGGCCGGGTACGACCCCGAGGCAGAGATGAACCTCGGCACCTGGGGCCGCATCAAGCGCATCTGGAACGACTTGCCGTCGCTGCCCAGCGGGCCGGCGGTCGATCCCGCCACTATGGAGCGCGCGCGCCGCGCCGCGGACGAGTTCCGCCGCGATCCGGAAGGGGCGCGCGGCCGCGCCATGATGCGCATGGGCCCGGCCCAGATGTCGGTAACCGGCGAGGCGACGGTGCGCAGCGAGCTCAAGGTTCAGGTCGAGCCGTCCCCGCTCTTCGAGGTGCGGATGCGCGAGATTGCCCGGGAACAGGCCGCTCGCATGCCGCTGCAGGGCAGTACCAACGGGCCGGGGTCGACCGGCGTGTCGATGCCGGAGGCGGCGGCGCCTATCGTCGGATCGGGGAGGGAGTAAATGGCCGAGTGCCGCGACTGGCAGTCGACGCTCTTTCCGGCGTCTTGGAACGGGGTGCCGTTCTTCGTCGCTCGCGATGACGACAGCGGCGGCCGTCGCGTCATCGTTCACGAGTTCGTCCATCGAGACGATCCGTTCGACGAAGACATCGGCGAGGCGCCGCAGTATTTCGACGTCGACGCCTATGTCGCGTCCGATGCGGCGGACGCGGAGGCGAATAGCCTTACGGCCGCCATGAGGGCCGGGGGGCGCGGCGTCCTCGTGCTCCCGACGCACGGGCCCATCCGGGCACGGTGCATCACCTTCAGGCGGACAAGCGAGCGCGACCGGGCAGGCTTCATCGCCTTCTCGCTGCGCTACGTACGGGTAGGTGCCAACAGCGCGCTGGCTTCTGTCCTGTCGGTCGCGAACCTCGTCTACGCCGGCGCCGATCGTCTCGGGGCAGCCATGGCAGAGGCGTTCGCGGCCGGCGTGGCGGTGACGGCCCGGCCGGACTATGTCGTTGACGCGGCGGTCTCCGGGATCCGGGATGGCATTGCGGTCTTCGAAGAGATCCGGAAGACGAACGCCGTTGACGCCGAAGCGAGCGCGGCGATTGGGCTGCGCGCCTTGGAACTCGGCGACGGCCTCTCTGGCATGTTCGCGACGGACGAGGGGCGCCGGGACGCGGCCGGGGAGCTTTATGCCATCGCGCGCGATCTCGGCGACGCGATGGACCCGGCGGCCGCGGTGGGTGCCTTCTCGGAG
>NZ_LIOL01000017.1 GCF_001418005.1 Chelatococcus sambhunathii
CCGACCGGTGCAGTCACTCCACCTTGGGCATCTCATGGATGCTCGGGACCGACGACCTGGCCCGGCACTCCCGTTGGTTCCTCCGCAACTGCGGCGGGATGCTCGACGAGATGCACGGGCACTTCCCGACCTTCTACAATTTTGCGGACGAGCGGAACGAGGTTCACATCCGCTGGCTCAGATGGGCCGGCTTCACCTTCGGCCGCCGCATTCCGCACAACGGCACCCATTTTTGGGAGCACTGGAGAACAAAGGAATGTGTGTAGCTGCCGCCGCAGCGATCATCTCCACCGGCGCAAGTGTCGCAGGTCAGATCTTCAGCTTTCAGGCGCAGAACAAGGCCGCGTGGGAGCAGCGGGCCTATAACATGAAAGTCGAGGCGCAGCAGGAGAGATACCGCGCCGAGCTGATCCAGTATCAGAACGTGGTCTACCAGCAGGAGGTGGACTACGGGAAGAAAGTCCTCGACTACCAGAAGAGCGAGTTCGCCCGGCAGGAAAACTTCGTCGCCAAGGCCACGGAGTCCATCCAGCAGAACCTCTTCGCGCAATACGCCACGCTCCTTCAGCGGGCCGTTGAGGAGGGCATGGCGTCCTCCTTCCAGTCCGTCCAGAACCAGAAGTCCGTCATGGCGGCGCAGGCTAAGGGGCGCGTTGCGGCCGACGCCAAGGGCATCGAAGGGTCCAGCATCGAGCAGCTTATCAATGACGTAGCGCGGGAAGGCGGGGACAACGAGACGATCATCGCGTTGAACCGTAGCGCCACCCAGCGGCAGCTTGCGATTGAGGCCATGGGCCTGAAGGCGAGCGCCGACCAGCAGCTCTACAACCTTCCCATTCAGACGTTCCAGCCCAACGCTCCCCTCAATCCGCCTCAGCCGGTCAGCCCTGTAACCCCTGCGGCCCCCGTAGCCGGCCCCAATCGAGGGGCGATGATCGCCAACGTGATCGGGTCGGCCATTCAAGGGGCGAGCAACTACGCGACGTGGTCGGGGCAGTCGTTCAAGCAGGCATTCAGCTTCAACCTCTAAGGAATAAATGGCAGAGCAGTTCACGTTCCGCCCCACCGCGCGGCCGGTTGATACCGTCGCGGTCAACACCAACTTCCGCCGGCTCCCCACGCCAGTTGCCCCGGTCAGGCCGATGGCTCCCATCGAGCCCGCCCGTCCTCGTGCACCGACGCCGTCGAATGTGGACCAGCTTGTCAACGCGCTCTCCGCGCTAAACCCGAAGATCACGGCAGCGCTCGGCAAGTTCTTCGACGAGGAGAACAAGCAGGACGCAGCCGATGCGGAGATGCGAGTCCTCATGGACGGCGTCAATTCGTGGGGCGAGGCGGTTGCCAAGGACCCGACGCTTGCCGATCGCTCCCCGGTCTTCCGGCAGGTCTATGAGGCCCGCACCGCCCGGAACCGCGTACAGGCCCGCGCCGGCCAGCTCATCAGCGAATATTGGCAGTCCGACATCGCCAGCAGCGAGGACCCTACGGCCATCAATAAGTGGCTGTCGGAGCGGATGAAGGATGTCCTCGACACCGCACAGTCTCCGGCGGAACGCGCCGCCATGGCGGAAGAGGTCATGACTGTCACCCGGCAGTTCGTGCAGGGGCATCGGGAGAGGGCGCGTGGCAATCTCGTGGAGAAGAACCGGGAGAGCGTTTCTGTCGGCTTCCAGACCACGATAGACAACTACGCCGCCCGAGGCCCGGCCGCTCCATATCAGACGGACGACCCGGCCGTTCTCGAGAAGCTGAAATCATCGGGCGATCCTCATGCCGCCCGGAAGCTCGCCTTCCTGAATGCCATTGCCGGTGGTGAAAGCGCGGGCAAGTACAACATCCGCTACGATGGGGGCGCGGGCTCCCTATTCGAGCTCAACGGCCGGCACCCCCAGGTCAAGGTCCAGACCCCTTACGGCCCCTCTGACGCCGCCGGTCGCTACCAGTTCCTGTCCTCGACGTGGCGCCGCGTGACGGGCGATGCAGCCTTTACGCCCGAAAACCAAGACCTCGCGGCCATCCGGCTTGCGGAGCTTGACTACGCGAGCAGGACCGGCGGCCGGAACCTGTGGCAGGACATGGAGAAGGAGGGCTTCAGCACCCGCATTCAGGCCGCCTTGTCGCCGACGTGGAAGGCCCTTGAAGGCAACCGAGGGCGCCATATCGCGACCTTCAACGCCAGCCTTCAGAAGTACGGCGGGAAGCCGACCGGTGATGGTGTCCAGAACGGCTACATCCCGGAGATGATCGAAGAGCTTCAGAAGCAGGAGATCGAGGCGAAGAAACAGGGCATGAGCCCGGCCGAAGTCTCGGCGCTGTCCGTCAAGGCCGTGACCGAAGCGGCAGTCCGGCAGGGCGATGAGGCGATCCTCGACGTGCTCCTGAAGCCGCGCCCTGACGGGACACCGGGGGCGGGCATGACGGTCGCCGGACGGGATGCCATCGATAAGGCTCGGCTGGAAATCCGGCGCCTGCGCATTCAGGAGCAGAACCAGCAGCACACCCTTGAACAGCGCCGTAAGGAGGTTCGTAAGACGGAAGTCAAGAAGGCCGCCATCGACGCCCTGATAGGGCAGCAGAAGGCCGAGGAGGACGCCCGCGCCAAGGGCGAGATCTACAACGGCCCGAGGGGAATCCCGCGCGAGATCATCGAGACGGCAAACCGGGAGGACCCCGAGCTGGCCGAGACGTTGATCCAAGCGCAGAAGACGATGGACGACTTCAACAAGCGCGAGGACCCCGTGATGATCGCGGATTTCCAGCGCCGGGTCTACAACGGCGAGGCCACCCCTTCGGATGTCTTTGACGCCATCGCTCGCGGTGTCATCAAGGACCCCGGCACAATCCGAAACCTCTACGATCAGGCGAACCGGAACATCAACCGGAGCGTCGTCACCAAGCCGGTCGTCAAGCCGTTCTACGACATGATCGGCAAGATCATCGGCGAGGAGACGCTCCCCGGTGTGCTCCAGAAACCGCTTGAAGGGAATGCCGCTACGGTCGCCTTCTCGCAGGCCCTGATGGAGTTCGAGAACAAGAACCCCAACGCCACCGATGCGGACCTCTTGAGGTTCGCCGATGAGACCTACAAGGGCCTCGTCAAGGTCTACAAGCCGCACCTCGACCTTGAGGCGGCCAAGCCTGAGAACCAAGACCAGCGTCGAGAGGAAGAGGCGAAGCGGCGGGCCGACGCGGCGGCGGCGACATCCACCGGTAAGCAGCCGGCCGGTAAGGCCGCCAAGTCCGTGAAGGAGGCTCCGGCCTACGTCCCGCTCGATCCGACGCCCGGCGTTGATTGGCGGAACACGCAGCTATTCCCTGACGTGCAGACGCTCGACCGCGAGCTGGCCCGCTTCAAGGCAGGCGACAACGCCGGCAACAGCTTCACGGCTTGGGCGGTCAAGCTTGGTATCCCGCAGGCGGACTTCGGCGAGTTCCTCGCGAGGCAGCGAACCCTCGCGGAGAGGGGCAGCAAAGGTAAGCAGTAATGGCAACAGAATTGACCCCTGAAGAGCTTCAGCAGGCCGAGGCTCTTCGGCAGGGCTTCCTCGAAATGGAGGAGAAGGACCCGTCGTGGATGGAGCGCGTCTCCGCCACGGCAGGGGCCGTAGCGTCTGACGTTGGCACCGGCCTTAAGGAAGCCGTTCCGCAGGCCGTCAGGGGCGCTCAAGAGGGCCTCAACGCCATGTCTGACGCCACCTTCAGCGTGGCCGATTGGCTCAACAAGAACGTCATCGACCTCGACAAGCTGGTCCTTGGTCGCGAGGCCCCGAACGAGAACGCCCTGCGCTTCTCCGATGGCGCTATGCCGGCCGAGCCGGAGTCCGTCACGGGAACCATCGTCAACGACGTGACGCAGTTTCTCGTTGGCATGGGCGTTGCCGGCCGTGCCCTCAAGGCGGTCGGCGTCACACGTGCAGTGACTGCACCGGGCGCGGTCGGACAGGGCATGCTAAAGGGCGCCATCGCGGATGCGACGGCCTTCGACCCCCACGAAGAGCGCCTGTCCAATCTGCTTGAGCAGTATCCCCGCCTGTCCAATTCGGTCACGCAGTACCTTGCTGCGGACCCGGAGGACGGCGAGGCGGAGGGGCGCCTCAAGAACGCGCTGGAGGGGCTCGTCTTGGGCGGCCTCGTGGAAAGCCTGTTCCACGGCATCCGGGCCATCAAGCTCAAGCGCTCGGGCAACCTCAAGGGCGCCGAAGAGGCCCTCGACGAGATGGAGCGCAGCGGCGAGGCGGCCGGCGTCAAGGTGGACGAAGCGCCCCTTCGGGATGGCCCCGAGGGCGGCGAACAGCTTGACCTCAATCTGGAGGGAGGCGGCCCCCGCCCGGACAGCCCGAGGGAAACCTTCGGGGACCAGCAGGGGGACGTTAAGCCCGGCGATATGGCGGCCGACGTCCCGCCCAAGAAGCCCACGAAGGACGCCCCGGCGTTCAAGCCCGCGAAGAAGCTCGTGGAGGTGGACGACGCCAAGCTCCGGGAGATTGCGGGAGCGTCGATCAGTGAGAAGGCGTGGGGGCAGGGACGGAACATCTCCGGCATCCGCACGGACCTCATGGAGACCGCCGAGGACATCAACGCCACCATGTCCGCCCTTCGCGTGGTCTATCGCGAGGAGGCCGCCAAGGCCATCGGCGGGAACGCTGACAATGTCCGCTCGTGGAAGAACGTCGAGCGCAACGCGGACTCTCTCGCGGACCTGATCGGCGACGATCCGCGCCTTCTTCTCCAGCGGATGCAGGCCATCCATAAGGAGACCTTCCACGCGGACGCGGAGCTGAAGCTCTATCGCGACATGCTGGTGACGGTGAATGACCGTCTCGTGCAGATCGCGGAGGTGGTCGGGGACCCGCTCGGGGGAACCGGGAAGTATGCTTCGCGGGCCGAGGCATACGCGGACTTTGCCAAGCACTATGAGCTGATGGCGAACATGCAGCTCATGTACAAGGGCATCCAGACCAACTTCGCCCGCACGATGAACGCCATGAAGCTGACGGCGGAGGCCCGCAAGGGTGTCCTGCCGGACAACGTGGACGGGCTCTTTGCGGGCGGCGAGAGGGAGATCGTCAAGGCGGCGAAGAAAATCCTCGCCAACGGGGAGAACGTGAAGGGCAACCTTCAGATCACCCGAGGGGGCTTCGTCAACAAGATGCTCTCGTCGGTCAATGAGTATTGGATCAACTCGATCCTTTCGGGTCCCAAGACGCACGTCGTCAACATCACCTCGAACGCCATCAACGCGGCCTTCATCCCGACCGAGCGGCTCATCGCGGGAGCCCTGCACTTCGACAGTCCGCAGGGTCGGGCCGAGTTTATCGAGGGCGCCCTCCAGTTCGCGGGCTATGCGGCTTCCTTCAAGGACGCCGTCCAGCTTGCCTACAAGGCGCTCAAGACAGGGGAGTCGATCCTCGACCCCGCACGGGGAACCGTCGAGCACGCCCCGGCCATCTCCAATCTCAACTACGGCATCTCCGATCCGGCCCTGTCGATGGCAATCAACGGCCTTGGCAACGTGGTCCGCCTGCCGTCCCGCTTCCTCACGGCCGAAGACGAGTTCTTCAAGCAGCTCACCTATCGCTCCGCTATCCGGGCGCAGGCGTGGCGCGAGGCGGCCACCAACGGCATGTGGCGCGACCCGAAGGCCATGGCGGAACACGTCACGAAGCGCCTTGACGAGGCCGTTGAGGGGAACGGAAACGCGAAGAATGCGGATGCCCTAGCGCTGGCCCGAGAGACCACCTTTACGCAGGACCTTGCGGCGGCCACGCATAGCGGGGGCCGCACCCTCGGCCAGACGCTCCAAGGCGCCGCAGCAGCTCATCCCGGCCTGCGCCTCATCATGCCGTTCGTGCGAACCCCGACAAACATCATGCGGCAGGTCTGGAACCACACGCCCGGCCTCAACCTCCTTCGGAAGCAGTACGCCGATGACATCATGGGCGCGAACGGGTTCCGGGCGAAGGCGCGGGCGCAGGCTCAGATGCTGACCGGCGGGCTCCTGTGGGGCGCGGCAGTGGCGAACGTCATGGAAGGCAACATCACTGGCGGAGGCCCGGCGGACCCCGACATCCGAAAGGCTCTTGAGGCCACGGGATGGCGTCCCTATTCGATCCGCACGACGGACGAGGAGGGGAACGTTCACTACACCTCCTACGCCCGGTTCGATCCTTTCGGCATGTTCTTCGGCCTGGCTGCGGACTACGCCGAGGCCGCCGGAGCGTGGCCCGAGCAAGACCTTGAGGAACGCGCGACGATGGTCGTCACGGCCCTTGCGAAGAACCTCAACAACAAGTCCTACCTGTCGGGCCTCGTGAACGCCCTCGGCGCCATGTCGGAGCCGGGCCGGAAGGCAGAGAATTTCTTCAAGGGCATCGCAGGCGGCTTCGTCCCGACCGCGCTACAGCAGGTGGCGGGCGATCCGCATATGCGCGAGGCGCGTTCCGTCGTGGACGCCATGCGCCGGAAGATGCCGGGTTACGCGGAAGACCTCGATCCCCAGCGGAACATCCTCGGCGAGAAGCAGTATATCCCGCCGGCCCTCGGCCCCGACTGGATCAGCCCTGTCACGCAGACGGTCCACGCTCCGGGCGCCCAGCCGCTCACCGATGAGTGGAAGCGAACGCCGCAATCTGATGTCTATGACGAGCTTGCGCGGCAGATGATGCTCCACAACTCGGCGATCAAGGTGTCCCCGGACAAGCTGGATGGCGTTGACCTGACGCAGTACCGGAGCCCCGTCACCGGCTACACCGCCAGTGACCGCTACAGGGAGCTTACGGGAACCGTCGAGATCAACGGGAAGACCCTGAAGGAGACCCTCGCGGACTTCTTCGCCTCGCCCGCCTACAAGACCGGGCTGTCGGACGGTGACTTCGACCGCAACGGGTCCCGTATCGACCAGATCAGGGTCATCGTGCAGGCGTTCCGGGAGGCCGCGAAGGCGGAGCTTCGACAGGAAATCCCCCAGCTCCACTACGACCTCATGGAGGCGCAGCGGCAGGGGGCACTCATCAAGCTTCCGCAGGACCAGCGCAGTTCCCGATAGGTGCAGTCGCTGCACCTGTGACGGACCCCCGAGGGAAACCTTGGGGGTCTTTTCATTTTCAGCACAAGGAAATCAATGGCTCTTTCCTATGTCCAGTATGCGGGCGATGGGGTCACGCAGACCTTTGCGGTTCCGTTCCCGTATTTGGACAAAGACCACATCGAGGTTCGGGTGTCCCTCGATGTCCACTCCTTCACGTGGGACGATCCGAACACCGTCAGGATCACCCCGGCGCCCGCACCTGATGCGGTAATCGAGGTTCGCCGCCACACCCCGCGCGACAACCGTATGGTGGATTTCGTGGACGGTTCGGTTCTCACCGAGAGTGACCTCGACCTGTCCAACCTCCAGACGTTCTACATCGTGCAGGAGGCCATCGACATTGCCGGCGGGACGCTTGAGCTTCTGTCGGACGGCTCCTATGGCGCCGGCGGCCGAAGGATCAAGGAGCTTGGCAACCCGGTCGAGGATCGCGATGCGGTGACGAAGACGTGGGCCGAGACGGCCATGTCGTCCCAGCTCGCGCAGGCCATCGCGGCGGCCAACTCGGCGTCCGCTTCGAAGACAGTAGCGGCCACGTCCGAGGCGAACACGCTCGCCCACAGGAACGCTGCGGAGACCGCCAAGACTGCCGCCGAGGCCGCCCGAGATACGGCCGCGACGGCAGCCACTACGGCCACGTCAGGCGCCGGCACGGCCACGTCAAAGGCCGCCGAGGCGATTGCTGCGGCGACACGTGCGCAGGAGTGGGCGTCCAAGCTCGGCTCACCGGTCGAGGGGGCCGACTACTCTGCCAAGAAGCATGCGCAGGACGCGGCGGCCAGCGCTGCGGCAGCGGCAATGTTCGACCCGTCAAGCTTCTACACGAAGCTCGCAGCGGATGAGCGTTACTACGACAAGACGACGGCGGACGGACGTTACATCAGATCCACGGGCAACGGATCGATTACGGGGGACTTCTCCGTTGGCGGCTCTCTGACCTTCACTAAGAGCCTGCGCCTTACACAGAACACCGACCTCGACACGCTTACGGTCCCCGGCTGGTATGACGGCGACGCCCTTCTCAGCGTTCCGGTGGAAGCCGGAGTGGCGGGCCGCTGGTTCTACATCGAAGTTGTCCGCCACTCGTCCAGCGCAAACTACGTCCTCCAGCGCATAACTGCCCTTAATCACAGCGGCTACAGGACGTGGGTTCGGACCCGAAACAATGGCGTCTGGCAACCGTGGAGAGAGGCGTGGGACAGCGGAAATCTGGACACGTGGGCTATGCAACCAATCGGCATGCCCATCCCGATCTTCGACCACATCCCAGGCGTCCCGACTCCGCCGACCGACAAGGCATACCGCTACGTCAAACTGACGGCTGGTCTGACCGGGGCGGGGGGCTACAATAACGGCATCCTCACGAGCGAGACCGTCTCGGGCTCTGCGCCACTCGTCAATGCGACGGCGGTTGTCAGCCTGACGGGCTCGCCGCTCAACGGACAAACACTCCGTCTCATCAACACCGAGCGTCGATTTGTTCGAGCCGGTGACATTGCTGGCTCCGTGCAGGACGACGCGTTTCAGGGCCACCGGCACCTGCCGCTAAACCCCAGCTGGCCCTTCATGCACCGGAACGGGTCGGAAAACTTCTCTGGTGGTGGTGCTCCCCTGAGCAGCATCTCAACCACGGGCGACCCCACCACAGACGGTTCGAGTGGAGCCCCGAGAACCAGCACGGAGACGCGCCCTCGGAACATTTGGGCCACTTACTACATGAGGATCAAGTAATGCCGTGGGCATCTAACGGCCAGATCAGCACGTCGCCCCTCAGCGATGGCATCGAGATCAGCGAGGCCGATTACCTCGCGGCGCTTGACGGTTTGGCTGCGGGGCAGATGGTCAGCATCGCGGGCGGTGTGTTCGCACTCGTCGAACCGCCGAAAGCCGAGCCCGAGCGGGACGATCCTGAGCGGGACCAGTCGCAGCTTCGCCCCCTCAACCCCCGACAGCTACGTCTCGGGCTCCTTAATAACTCCATCAGTCTCGCGTCCGTCGAGGCTGCAATCGAGGCCATCGAAGACCCGGCCGCGCGGGAGCGGGCAATAGTCGAGTGGGAGTATGCGCCGATCTACAAGCGAGAGCATGTCCTCATTGCGCACATCGGCGCCGCGCTTGGCCTGACTGAGGAGCAGATCGACGACATGTGGTCGGAGGCGCAGACCCTGTAATGGAAGAGAACCAGCTCTACCTCATGCTCGGCCGGATTGACGGGAAGCTCGACCACGTCATCCAGCGGGCCGACAAGCAGGACAATAGGGCCGACGAAATCGAGCGTGTGCAGTCACTGCACTCTGAGAGGATCACCACCCTTGAGCGCGACCGGCGATGGGTAATCGCCCTTGCTGCGGCGCTCTCGACCGTCATGGGATGGGCCATCTCAATCCTGAAGGAATACCTCTTCAAGTGAGCAAGAAAGCAACGCTGGAGACGTTCGAGGCCCTGCACGAGGCCCTCGCTAAGGACCTCCTGAAGCGCATCCGAGAGGGCACCGCTACGGCGGCTGACCTCAACGTCGCTCGCGCCTTCCTCAAGGACAATGGCGTGGACGCGATCCCGGCCCAGGGTAGTCCGGTCGGGGACCTTGTGGCGAACCTCCCATTCGCCTCTACCGAAGACACCTACACCAAGCAATAAGGCCCCTTCGGGAGGCCGTACAGCGCCTTTCAGCCTCGGCAAGGGAAAACCCCCTGCCGGGGCATTTTTGCGTCTGTGGCGGCGTCCCTGACTCGCCATGAAGCGTTTCAACGATCCTATCAAGGACGACTTCCGAAACTTCCTCTATCTGGTCTGGAAGCACCTCAATCTCCCTGACCCGACCGCCGTCCAATACGACATCGCGGACTACCTCCAGCACGGCCCGAAGCGCTGCATCATCGAAGCGTTCCGGGGCGTCGGGAAGTCCTATGTCACGTCGGCATTCGTCGTCTGGCTTCTCTACCGCGATCCGCAGCTCAACATCCTCGTGGTGTCCGCTTCCAAGGATCGCGCCGACCAGTTCTCCACCTTCACCAAGCGGCTGATCGCAGAGATGCCCCTTCTGGCCCATCTACGGGCTCGTCCGGGGCAGCGTGACTCGTCCATTGCGTTCGACGTTGGGCCTGCCCGCAACTCGCACTCGCCGTCCGTCAAGTCGGTCGGCATCACGGGTCAGCTCGCCGGCTCCCGCGCGGACGTGATCATCGCCGACGACGTGGAGGTTCCGAACAACTCCATGACCGAGACGCAGCGCCAGCAGCTTGCGATCCGGGTGCAGGAGTTCGACGCAATCCTGAAGCCTCTCGACACGAGCCGGGTCATCTACCTCGGCACTCCGCAGTGCGAGATGAGCCTCTATAACGAACTTCTCAAGCGCAACTACCAAATCCGCATCTGGCCGGCACGTGTTCCCGACAAGGCGCAGATCGCGGCGTATGGGGACCGGCTGTCGCCGTTCGTCTTCGACCTCATCGAGAAGGGATGGAAGGCAGGCGCCCCGACCGACCCCCAACGGTTTGACGAGGACGACCTGTTTGAGCGCGAGGCGTCGTATGGCCGTTCTGGCTTCGCGCTTCAGTTCATGCTCGACACGCGGCTGTCGGACGCTGAGCGCTACCCGCTCCGGGTCTCCGACCTCATCGTCATGTCAATCAATCCCGAGCTGGCTCCCGTGCGCCTCGCTTGGGCTGCCTCACCGGAGGCCCGGCTAGAGCTGCACAACGTGGCCTTCAACGGGGACCACTTCTACCGGCCCATGTGGGTGGACAAGGAGTGGACACCTTACACCGGCTCCGTCATGGCGATTGATCCTTCCGGGCGGGGCGGGGATGAGACCGGCTATGCGATTGTGAAGTTCCTCAACGGGTTCCTTTACGTGACCGCAGCGGGCGGCCTTCCGGGCGGCTACGACGACGACACGTTGCTCAAGCTGGCTACGCTCGCGAAGGACCATCAGGTCAACCACATCATCGTCGAGGCTAACTTCGGTGACGGCATGTACACCAAGCTCCTCCAGCCCGTGGTGCAGCGACTGCACCCGTGCAGGATCGAGGAGGTGAAGCACTCGTCGCAGAAGGAGAAGCGTATCATCGATACGCTTGAGCCCGTCCTCATGCGGCATAAGCTCGTCATAGACCCGAAGGTGATCGAGCAGGACGCCAAGTCCGTTCACATCTACCCGGCCGATAGGGCGCAGCAGTACATGCTCATGTACCAGCTCACCCGCCTGACGAAGGACCGAGGGTCCCTTGCCAAGGACGACCGGATCGATGCCCTCGCCATGGCGGTGGCCTACTGGACCGAGAGCATGGCGCGAGACGCCGACAGGGCGGCGGCCGACCTGCGAGAGAAGAAGCTGCAAGAGGAATTGGACAAGTTCATCGACGGAGCCATGGGACGCTCCGGCCGTCCCCGCGATCTTTGGGTTCGGGTGTAATTGGTGCAGTGACTGCACCGGGGGCGATGGGTGCAGTACCGCTGCACCTGTCTAGTTTCCGGTGCAGTGATACTGCACTTTAATTATCCCCCACTTATAGGGGGAGCCAATACCCCCGCCCCCGTAAAGTTTACATTAGAGTGTTAAAGAGGGGCGCCCCTTGGGATGTCTTCTGTCCTGCTTCGCAGTCCAGCCTCGACATCCCAAGGGCATTGTCAAGGGAGTCCCTATATGGCACCTAGAGGGCTCGCTAGGGGCTTTCCATGACTTCCCTCATCCGCATCATCCTCCTCACCTCCGCCTCCGTCATCACCGCCTCTCCGGCCCTTGCCTGTAACCCTCAGTGGGGACCATGCGCGGGCGTGGTCTACACCGGCCCCGTTGGGCCGCAGGACTACGGCCAGCAGTCGCAGATGGAAGGCCAGATGCGTGGGCAGCAGGTTGAGCGATGGGCGGACAAGAACCGGGCCATCGTCAATTCCTGGGGCCAGCAAGCGCCGCGTAGCGGTCCCCATGGCGGGCCTAACACCCGCCCCTACGGTCGATGATCCAGCTCCCTTAAGGAAATCCGAAGGGCAGCCCGTGCTCAGCGTGTACGAAGACCTATTCGGCCCATCCGCGAGCGGTGCCGGTGTCTACCTAATGATCGCGGTGGCGGCCCTCTTGGCCCTTCGCGCTGCTCCCGCCTTTATCAGGGATGTCCTCCTAGAAGTCAGGCTCTCGCCCGTGATTGCCGGCGGAATTGCCTTCTGGTGGCTCGCGATATCAGGCAAGTTCGTCCTCGCCTTTCTGGTAGTGCTGACGGGCACGGTTATCTCAGGGCTACTCTACACGCCGAAAGAGGGAACAAAGCCTGACGACCATGGCGCTCCGAAGTAGGCCCCTAGGAAGCCCGTAGAGGGCCGTCTCCGGTTTCCGGTACGTTTCCCTATCCTAGGTGCTCAAGGGGGCTATAGGGCCGCCCTAGAGTCACTGAAGGGGCGGGTGAGGGTCCCCGGATGTTTGCCACAAAAATTCGAGAGGGTTCGCTCGCGGAAGCGAGCCCGCAATTCCCCCCATGGCCCTGCCGGCCGTACAAATCGCGCGTTCCGTTACCGCATGGGGCACCGGACGGCCCCCGACGTCACGGCCTGCGGCACACGCTGCGGCTAAGCCATTGAAAACATTGGTTCTGCGGCGGATTGCAAATCTCATTCGGGCCGCGCGGGCAGCCTAAAGGGCGCGTTAGGGGAGGCTGCCGGGCCTCGTTCCGGCCGGCGCCAGTGCCGAAGCTATCCGCTTCCATCTCTTATCTATTGTTTTGCGGTGCAGCGTCACTGCACCTATCGCGCCCGTTCCTCGCCCTCTCACGGCCACCATAACGGCACCTACCGGAGTGCAGTGACTGCACCGGCCGGGGGCAACTCGACTGCCGTCGTATAGTCCCGTGTATGCCGCCTATCGTCACCGTTATATGTGTCGAGTGGCGGCGCAAGCCATTGATTTTTAAGAGATACAAAAAAATTTTCAGAAAAGCGCAAAATAGGCGTTGACTAAGGGACGATCCCGGATTTAGCACTATCCACACAACGGAACGACATCGCGCCTCTTCGGGGTAGGTCGCTCCCAAGGGCTTCCAGCCCGCCGCTCTTTGACATCGTGAACCTCTCTAAGAGCCCGCAAGGGCTCACCTAAGCGTCACCGGTGAATAGCCCGAAGCGAGGCATGTCCTCGCGTTCGCAAGCGAAGCGCTGCGGGCGCTTAGACCTAGCCCTTGCAACTAGTGGAGAGATGAAATGTTGAACGATACGTCGCGAGTTGATGGTGAGGCCGGCACCGGTGCTGAAGAGAATGGCCCGGAGTTTGGCCCAAATCACAACTTCCTTGCCGATTGCGCTGCAACCATCTTGGAGCGCTACAGCAAGGCGAAGTCGGCAAGCCGCGCCTCTCTTGAGGATTTGTGCGTCGTCGGCGAGCGCCTTAACGAGGCCAAGGAAACCCTGAAGGACACCAAAGGCGCCTTCGGGGAGTGGTGCGACAAGTCCGGCTTTCCCTTCGACAAGACTTGGCGAGCCCGCTTGATGAAGCTGGCGGCCAATTGGGATGCCATCATGGCGGCCGTCGAGGCCCTGCCGGAAGACAAGCGCAAATGGTCTGTCGATGGCGTCCTTGCCATCTGGCAGGCGGCTGAGAAGGCCAAGAAAGAGCCTCCCGCAGGCGGCACCGGTGAAGGTGGCGAGGGGGAGGGCGGCGAGGGTGGCGAGCCCAAAGCCAAGGCGAAGAAAGAGACGGAAGCCGAGAAGCTCCGCCGCTTGCTGGCTGAGGCCTTGGCCGAAGTCGAGCGCCTCAAGGCCGAAAACGAGGCCCTCAAGGGCACCGCTAAGGGCGGCACCAAGGGGAAGGCCAAGGACTTCTCAGAACGCGACTTCGGGAAGCGCAACGACAAAGCCCATGGCGGGCACGTTGATCCTGTGACGGCAACCCGAGCCCGGAAGGTGTGGGCGCTCTACACCAAGGGCGCGACGGAAGGCGAGAAAGAGGCCGCAAAGTCCCGTCTTGAGGAGATGGCGGCCAAGTGCGGAATGGGGTTCGAGGCGTTTGTCGCCGCCTGCGGACTCTAATTGTGCCCGGACGGTCCCACAAGGGGGACTGTCCCGGCCTTTTGCTCTTGAGCGTAGCGCCTCGGGGCATCGTTAGCGGTGCCTCGCACGGTGCGCTTAGGCGTGCCCTGTCGGCCAGTCCCGGCCGGCTGTCACCCCGGAGGCTAAGCCATGCAAGTCGTGGTCTTCGTCTCCGTCTCAATCGACCGCAGAACGAAAAAGAGGATCAAGAGGGCCGCTGCAACGGCATTCCTCTCAATCCTCTTCGTTCTCATCGCTTGAGACGGCGGCTCCTCGCTCGAAAGGGCGGGGAGTTGCCGGGGTTGATCCTAGCACCTCTCATCGCTGGATGTAAACCCATGACAAAAAAGCACTTTATCGCCCTCGCGAAGGTTATCGCGGAGACTTCCGACGAGCGCGAGCGGCGCCGTCTCTGTGAGGAAATCGGCGCGGTCTGTGCCTCGGTGAGCCGGGAATTTCGGTGGAGCACGTGGCGGGAAGCCTGCGGGGTTGAGCGATGAGCGAGGCCCAGGCAGCCGCCGCCATTTTCGCGGCCCCTTTCCTCACCCTCTCGGCCCTCTTCACGGTCGCCGAAATCATCCGCCTTCGCAGCCTCTGGCGAGGACTGCCTTAGCCGCCTGACGAGGCCCTTGAGCAAGGCCGAAACGGGGACCTAGCCGGTCCTCGTCGCGGTAGCTTTTTCCGCTCCCAACAGGTGAAGTCACTGCACCATGAAAATGGAAGACGCGCTCCGGGCTCGCATTGCTGAGCTTGAGGCTGAGATTGCCCGGATGAAGGACGATGCGGCCCATGACGACGCTGTCTATCGGAAAGACCAAGCTCTCCTAGACAGCTACGAGGAGGCCATTGAGGCCGCCGAAATGGAGATCGTCGAGGAACGCGCCAAGGTCCTAAAAGCCGAGGCTCTGGCCGCTCAACGCTACGACGAGTTGTCCAAGATCGTTGACGAGATGCGCGGCCTTGTGGACGAGCGAAACGAGTTGGCCGGGGAATTGAAGGATACCGAAACCGAGCTTCGGGAGTTGGAGAAGAAGCACGAGAAGCTGGAGGAGACCGGTAGGGAGGAGATGGAGACCTTCCGCGAGGCGCTGATTGATTACCTCATCAGCATCGGCGAGCCCGTGAATTGCCATCTCCGTGCCTCTCGTGAGCTTCAGGCCCTTTGCGATGTGGTCCTCTAAGGCGAAACCTAGCGGGTGCCTCAGGTGCCCGCGATGGTCGCGGCGTAGTGCGCCGCCTGACGAGCCTGTGGATTATAGGACTGTGATCCTATGAGCCCTTGTCTGTGGGAGTAATGTTCTATTAATGTTCTCACTCGGGCGACGTTGCGGGCGCGTCCCGACGCCACCTCCCGGCGACCTTCCCGGCACGAAAGTCACACCTGAGAATGCGCTTCACGACCTATTATAAATCCGCAATTGTCCCACTTGTGGAATTCTACCTTGAGTGGGATAGTGGCAAAAGGTCGGCCTTTCTGTTCACGACAGAAGACGGGCCATTCGAGATTGTATGGGGGCCGCTCTATCTGATTTTGGAGCGGCCCGGTTCTCTTTTGGGAAGGACGAAACATGGACCAGAAAGCCACGCGGAAGGCGATACTCCTGATTGAGGAGTTCCGCAAACTCGATCCCAAGATGCCCATTCAGATGGCCCATATCCTCCTTCTCGTGGCCCTGAAGCCGGGCGTCAACATGCGGCAGCTCATGGCTGATACCGACCTGAGCAAGTCCAGCGTCACCCGACACGTTGAAGTCCTTGGAGACGGCGGCAAGACCGGCCCTGGGCTCGGACTCGTTGTGTCGAGAGATTCGCTTGAGGACCGCCGCTTCAAAGAGGTCCGGCTAACCCCGGCAGGCGAGCGGGTCATCCGCTCCATCATCCACTACACAGGAGGTGAATAATGGCAGTACGGCCAAGGGGAAACTCATGGCAGGTTGACATCACGCTCGGGGACAAGCGCTGGAGGGAAACCTTCAGCACCGAGCAGGCAGCCAAAGCATGGGAACTAGAGGCCCGCGCCGCACACCTGCGGGGCGAGGCTATTCCGCGTCCTATTGCTCCCACAAGTGCGACAGGTGCAGCGACTGCACAGTCCCGCAAGGGGGACACTCTCGGGGAGGCGCTGCGTCTGGCATACGATGCCTTTTGGAAGAAGGGACCGAGCGCCGCGAAGATGATGGTCAACATCGGGCAGGTGGAGGACTACTTCGGCCCCGCCACTCCGGTGCAGTCAATCGACACCGACGCTGTCCTCGGCTTCATCGCCGTTATGGAGGCCAAAGGGAATGCCGATGGCACGATCAACCGCAAGCTAGCGGTCCTGTCGAAGGCCATGAAGCTGGCCCGAGATCGCGGCGTGATCGACAAGCTCCCCAATTTCCACCGCCGGAAGGAGAGCAAGAACCGGATAAGGTTCCTATCCCCGGAGGAGGAAAAGGCGCTGCTGGAGACGTTGGCGTCGTGGGAGAAGCCGGACCACGTCGAGGTCATCAAGTGCCTGATCGACACCGGCATGAGGCCCAAGGAGCTATACGCCCTTGCGCCGCGTGACGTGGACCTGAAGTCGAATCTCATCAGCATCTGGCAGACCAAGAACGAGAACCCGCGCTCGATCTATATGACCAAGCGGGTCCGCGAGATCGTCAAGCGTCGGATAGGTGCAGCGACTGCACCGACCGACAAGCTCTTCCCATACTCCAATCTCTGGATGCGGCACGTATGGGATAGGGCGCGGACGCATCTCGGGTTTGCCAACGACGAGCACTTCGTCCCGTACATCTGCCGGCACACCTGCGCTTCCCGCATGGTGCAGCGGGGCGTGGACCTCATCGTCGTCAAAGAGTGGATGGGGCACAAGGTCATTCAGATGACGCTTCGGTACGCGCATCTCGCGCCGAAGAACCTGAAGGCCGCTGTCAGTGTCCTTGACGAGGGATGGAAGGACGACGATAAGGGCGCGGACGGGGCCGCCGACGAAGGCATGAAAAAAGCCCTCCAGCTCCTCGCGAAGCTCGGGATGCTGCCGCCGGGAGTGTCCGTCGATCAGGTCCTTGAGGCCACCGAGTAGACTAAACTCCGTTGATGTCTACCGGTTGTGACGCGTGACGGAAATGGGCACCGGACTGTGACGCCGAAGCCCACCTTGTGACGCGGGCGTGGTGAAACTGGTAAACACAGCGGACTTAAAATTCGCCGCCTCTTCAATGGCTTACGGGTTCGACCCCCGTCGCCCGCACCACCAGACAGCCGAATTGCAGTAGACTTAAAAGACGGCCTGTCTTCGTCCCGATGTAGGGATTAATCCACAAGCCCCTGTCGGATAAGGCTTATCCGGCCGGGGTTTTTGTTTGCAAAATTAGTCCCACTTATGCAACAGTTTCACGTGACGAAGAAGGCGTGACGGATCGATGTCACAGCTTGTGACGCCGCAATGACTCACCTCATCGCCACCGCTACGCCCCGTCACAAGTGCGGTCACGGGCCGGGCGGCGCATCCCCGATTAACCCCCACTTATAGCCACCCCTGAAGGAGACCTTTAGATGAACGA
Source organism: Chelatococcus sambhunathii (assembly GCF_001418005.1). Lineage (GTDB taxonomy): Bacteria > Pseudomonadota > Alphaproteobacteria > Rhizobiales > Beijerinckiaceae > Chelatococcus_A > Chelatococcus_A sambhunathii. The sequence goes on from NZ_LIOL01000017.1 coordinate 17,650, forward strand.
TACTGTTTCCTCTCATTCTTCCTCTTCATCTCTTTCCCTCTATGAGAAACAGATCATGTTGGAAGAGGAGATGGTCCTCGCAGGGCGAGACAACTTCTACAAGATGATTGAGCAGGCGAAGCAGCGAGGCGAAGAGGCGAGCACCGGATACGGTCAGAGGCTGCTTAAGGGGCTCATCGAGCCAATGACGAAGGCCATCGAAGACTTTGTCGAAGAGGCCGCGTCGGGCAAGGCAGGCCGGCGCCATAAGGCGGTCAGATACATCATCCTTCTGGAGCCGGAGGTCGTGGCCTTCCTGACGCTGAAGCACGCCCTTGACGCCATCACGAAGCGGCACGTCCTTCAGAGGGCGGCCATCAGGATTGCGGACGCGATGGCTGATGAGCTTCGCCTACGGAAATTCAAGCGGACGAACCCGGATAACTTCCGGGCGACCATGAGCAAGGTCGAGAAGGCCACGTCGCAGCGCTACAAGCGCAACGTTGCACGGCTCATGGCGGGTCGCTCCGGGGTAACGGAAGACTGGCCCAAGGCTGACCGCGTCCATGTCGGGCAGAAGCTGATTGAGATGCTGAGTGCAGTGACTGGACTTGTGAAGATCGAGACCGTTGCGCAGGGGCTCCACGATACGCAGGTCTATGTGCAGGCCACGGACGCGACCCTCGACTGGATCAACAACGCCAACGAGCAGATGGACGTGCTCGCCCCGTCGTTCCTGCCAACAATCATCCCGCCTAAGGAGTGGTCGTCGCCCTTCGACGGCGGCTATCACAGTCAAATGCCCCGGCCGCTGACACTCATCAAGAGCCGGAACCGGAACTATCTGGAGGAGCTGGCGAACCGGGACCTTTCGCAGGTCTATTCGTCGGTGAATGCCATGCAGAACACCGCGTGGCGCATCAACAAGCCCGTTCTGGAGGTCCTTCGGGAGGCTTGGGAGATCGGCCTGCCCATCGCCAAGCTGCCGTCACGTGAGGCCCTCCAGCTTCCCGCCAAGCCGGACAACATCGCCGAGGACGAGGAGGCGAGGAGGGAGTGGAAGAAGGCCGCCGCTCGTGTTCACACGGCCAACGGCAAGCTGAAGAGCAAGCGCATCCAGCTCCGCAAGATCATCCAGATCGCGGACAGGTTCGCCGAGTTCGACGCCTTCTATTTCCCGCATCAACTCGACTTCCGGGGACGCGCCTACGCCATCCCCCTGTTCCTCAATCCGCAGGGCTCGGACCACGCCAAGGCGCTCCTGACGTTCGCCCATGGGAAGCCCATTGGGGACGACACGGGGCCGGGCTGGCTCGCGATCCACGGGGCCAACACCTACGGCTACGACAAGGTGTCTCTGGAGGATCGGATCACGTGGGTGGAAGAGCGGTCCTCGCTGATCGAGAGTGTCGCGGCCGATCCTTGGGGCGAGGGGTTCGAGTTCTGGACGAAGGCGGACAAGCCATGGCAGTTCCTGGCCTTCTGTTTCGAGTGGGCCGGATACATCCGCGAGGGCGCGGCCTTCGTGTCGTCGCTGCCCATCGCCTTGGACGGCTCCTGCAACGGGCTCCAGCACTATAGTGCCGCGCTTAGAGACCCTGTCGGCGGCCTTGCCGTCAATCTCGTGCCATCGGAGAAACCGAACGACATCTATGCGGCTGTCGCGGATGTGACGTTGAGGCTGGTGAGGGGCTTCGTGTGTCCAAATGGTTCCACATCCGGGACTGTTCATGGTCTCGCCAAGCTTCGCAAGACGTGGGCCGAGCACGGCATTGATGAGGTGGACATGGCGAACCGCTGGCTTGCCTTCGGGGTTGACCGGAAGGTGACGAAGCGGGCGGTCATGACGCTTCCCTACGGGTCCACTCAATATTCCTGCCGGGAGTTCCTTGAGGAGGCGGTGAGGGAGAAGCTGGAGACCGGCGCCAAGAACCCCTTCGCTACGGACCAGAGCGACGGCATCTTCAAGGCCACGCTCTGGCTTCAGCCACTGGTCTGGCAGGCCATCGGGGAGGTCGTGAAGGCGGCCCGCGTCGGGATGGATTGGCTCAAGGAGTGCGCCCGGCTGGCGGCGGCCGAGGGGTTGCCCGTCACGTGGCAGACGCCGGACGGGCTTCTCGTGCAGCAGTCCTATCTCGATACCAAGGCGAAGCGCATCGAGACCTTCCTCGACGGGCGGGTCATGAAGCTGACGATCCGGGAGGACCTGGACAGCATCGACCGGCGGCGCCAGCAGCAGGGGATCGCGCCCAATTGGGTGCACTCTATGGACGCAACGGCCTTGCGCATGTTCGTGAACCTCGCGGCGGCCAACGGCGTGACCAGCTTCGCCCTCGTGCACGACAGCTACGGGACGGTGGCGGCGGACGTTGACATCGTCTCCGTCTGCCTCCGCAAGGCGTTCGTGCAACTCTACACCGAGCACGACCCTCTGGCGGAGTTCCGCGTGGACATCGCGGGGATGCTGTCAGACGAGGCGCTGCCGGAGCTACCCGAGTTGCCACCAAAGGGGACGCTGGATGTCTCTCTCGTGGAGAGGTCCGACTTCTTCTTTGCCTGAATAGTTCCGAATATGGGACTGCCACATATCCGGGACTGGTGCAGTCACTCCGCAGCGCTTCGCTTGCGAGCGCGAGGACAAGCCTCGCTTTGCGCCGGCCCCGGTCGATTAACCCCCACTTATACTGGAGCGGATGGGCCGCTCCTTTCCCTTCTTAGGAGCACTCATCATGAGCGACATCACCACACCCAAGCCCGTCCTCACGATCCGCGAGGGGACCACCTACGCCAATAGCCGGAACGTGGCGGACTGCTTCAACAAACAGCACAAGCACGTTCTTCGCGACATCCGAAAGATCGCGGAGTCAACGGGTCCAGATTTGGGCTGGTTCATTCCCGTCACTTACACCGATGCCAAGGGCGAGGAGCGTGAAGAATACGAGATGACCCGCGACGGCTTCACCATCCTCGTCATGGGATGGACCGGGCAGCGGGCCATGGAGTTCAAGGTTCTCTACATCCACGAGTTCAACGCCATGGAGCAGGCGCTGAAGCAGGCGCAGGTGCAGCTACCGGACTTCAACGATCCCGTAGCGGCGGCCCGAGCGTGGGCCGATGCGCAGGAGCAGAAGCGCATTGCGGAGACAATGGCGTTCCTTGCGGAGGACAGGGCGGAGGAGGCTGAGCATGAGCTTTCATCCGTCATGTCGATCATTGGTCGCCACACGCATACAGTCAGCGAGGTTGCGGCCACGCTTCCGGGCGTGAACCGTAACACCATAAAGGCCGACCTCGCGCGGCTAGGCTATCTCCGCCAGTCGAAGTCAACGGGTAAATACCGTCCCTACGCTCAGTTCGCTCACCTCTTTTACGAGAGAATTAGCAGCGCTTCAGGGCGGAGAGAAATATTTGCGACGGCAGAAGGCAAGAAGCGGCTGGCTCTACATCGAAGTGCCGGGGAGCTGACACTCAAGGCGTTGGCCGGAATTTCCGATTAACCCCCACTTATACTCAAGGCACCCGCCGAGAGCCTTTCCCAACACCAAGAGTGCATTTCATGTCACCCCGCATCACCATCCGGGTCGGGGCGGCTTACGATGAGGTCGTTGTTGACGGCCACACGTTCGACCGCTCCGGCCTCAGCCGCCACCAGCGGCAGGCCATGGCGTCGCTGATCGTGGATACCATGTTCCCGAACCGGCGCCATGCCGAGCGCCCGCGCCACCGCAGCAAGGCCGGCTTCCGTCAGCGGAGGTCGCGCAGATGAGCCGGAAGCGGGACTACGTCTACGAGCAGATCATCAACGCACCGCGTACAGAGACCGCCCTCGCCACGTTCCACCTGATCGATACCCTTCAGGCTTGGCACGAGCGGCGAGGCGTCCAGATCAACGCGGCGGTCATCCTTGCGGTGCTCATGTGCGAGCACCTGAAGGTGGACCTGCAAGACGCCCTTACGGCGGCGAAGAACCTCATCAACACCCACGATGCCCGGCTCGCCACCGAGTTCGAGGCCATCCGCATGTACCTCCGCGAGGAGGTCAAGTGACGGACACGGCCCGAGAAGGGGGATTAACCCCCACTTATACTCAAGAGGACGGCCCCGCCGAGGAGCCCCGTTCTGCACTGTCAACCGCCATCTCCCTTTGGAGAGCCGGACGACGCATCAGTCTGACGCTTGCCGCAGACCTGATGGAGCAGGGTTACGACGTTCCCTCCCTTGAGAGGTTTCACCGTACCTAATCCGTCCCCATACCGGGACAGTCCCATATTCTGTGCAGCGACTGCACCTCTCCAAAGGAAGATCACCATGGAAAACGAAATCCAGAATGCCGTCGATGCCCTCGACAACCCGGCTTACACCGAAACGTCAGACATCGATGTCATCCTGAATGGCGAGGTTGTTTCAGAAGGGAAGGGGTTCACCCCGAAGACCTTCGCTCCGCACTTCGCCGCCGCCCTCTTGGCCCATGCGCTTGGGCACAGCGTCGAGCTCATCGTCCACAACCCGGTCGTGTTCGACATGATGACTGCCAACGGACGTGACGCCCAGCCGCATGAGCGCTTCAATATCACCCTGAAGGCCGCCGCGTAAGCGGCCTTCTCCCAAGCTTGGAAAGACAATTGGCAGAAGCAAAGAAGAAGCTGCCTGCTTTCAAGACGCCTCGACTGGTCTTCAAATTCCCGAAGCTGGTCGAGGCTGATTTTGGCAGTAACGAATACCCGAAGCCGGACGGCGAGTTCTCGACCAAGGCCATCGGCAAGGCCAGCGATCCCGCTGTCCAGAAGCTCATCGCCCAGCTCCAGCCCCTGCATGACGCGGCAGTCGCGAAAGCAGAGGAGGAGTTCAAGAAGCTGAAGGCGGAGACCCGCAAGAAGCTCGGCGGCGTGAAAGTGAACGACCTCTACACCGAGCTTCTGGATCAGGAGACGGAAGAGCCGACCGGCGAGGTCGAGTTCAAGTTCGCGATGAAGCACCGCATCGAGATCAAGAAGGGTCCGAAGGCGGGAACGACGATCATCAAGTACCCGGCGCTGTTCGACGCCAAGGGCAGGCCGATGGTGGTCCGAGACCGCAAGGGCAAGGTGCTCCCGAACGCTCCTCAGATTTGGGGCGGTACGGTCGGCATCATCGCCTTCGAAGCGTCCGACTACTTCATTCCCGGCACCGGCGCGGCCGGACTTAAGCTCAACCTCACCGCCGTCCAGATCATCGACCTCGTGTCGGGCGGTCAGCGGTCGGCCAGCTCCTTCGGCTTCGGCGAGGAGGACGGTTACGAGGGCGAGGACTACAGCGGCGGCGCTGACGAAGACGATGGCGATAGCGAAGCGTCGGACGACGAAGACGAGAACGACGACTTCTGATCCCGGCTTGGTCCACGGCTTCCGCAGCGGCCTAGAAGATAAGGTCGCTGCGGAGCTTGCCGCCAAGGGCGTTCCCGTCAGGTACGAGGACCCGGAGAGCGTGATCCGATACACTTGGCCCTCCGAAGAGAGCAAGTATCACCCGGACTTCGTCCTCCCAAACGGCATCATCGTCGAGACAAAGGGCCGCTTCGTCACCAAGGATCGACAGAAGCACAAGCTCATCAAAGAGCAGCACCCGGACCTCGATATTCGTTTCGTCTTTTCCAATTCCCGGCAGCGGATCAGCAAGACTTCCATGACCACCTACGCCATGTGGTGCGAGAAGTACGGATTCCGCTACGCCGACAAGAGCATCCCCGACGCTTGGCTCAACGAGCCCGCAAAGGGGGCCTAACATGCGCAACATCACCCATATCGTCCTCCACTGCACGGCCACTCCGGCCGGGCGAGAGGTGTCCGTTAAGGAGATCGATCGGTGGCACCGGCAGGCCGGGTTCGCCAAGATCGGCTACCACTACGTGATCCACCTCGACGGCTCGGTCTCAACGGGCCGCCCGCTGGAGGAGCCCGGAGCCCACGTTGCGGGCCACAACGCGACCACCATCGGCATCTCGTATGTCGGCGGCGTTGATGCGAACGACATCAACAAGGCGGTGGACACCCGAACCCCCGCACAGAAGGCCGCCATGGAGCGGCTCGTGAAGGGGCTGAAGGCTCGCTTCCCTGCGGCCGAGGTTCTCGGGCATCGCGACTTCCCGAACGTAGCGAAGGCGTGCCCCAGCTTCGATGCCCGCAAGTGGTGGGCCGAAGTCAGTCAGGTCCCAGGCATACCCGGCATCCCAACACCGGCCGCTTCCAAGCCGGCGGGCAAGTCCTACACCGTGGTGAAGGGCGACAGCCTCAGCGCCATTGCGCGGAAACACGGCGTGGACCTGTTCAAGCTGGCTGAGATTAACGGTCGCGTGAACACCGTTCTGAATATCGGGGAAGTTCTGAAGCTTCCCTGAGTGCAGTCACTGCACCACATCGGGGGATTAACCCCCACTTATACTGAAGAGGCCCTGCTGTAATTGGCGGGGCCTTTTCTTTTCCAGCGTTCCTCATACGCACTCACTGAGAAGGAAGAGAATAGATGGCTATGAAGTTCAAGGCCGGCGATGTCGTCCGGCATCTCCCCGGCGCGGTCAAGGGCTATCTGACCGAGAGCATGTTTCTCAGCTATTCCGGCGGAAAGCACGGGGACACCTATGTTGTCACTGAGGTAGGCCCGACGACTGTTGCGCTGAAGGGCGTTCCGCGCCGCTGGCTCCACGCTCGTTTCGAGAAGGTCGGGGACACCCTCCGCATCAAGGAAGGGGAGACCTACCGCGCCCGCAACGGGCAGAAGATCGGCCCGATGATTGCGAATAACGGGCTCCTCTTCGGTGGCGAATGGGAGTTCTACGTTACGCATGACGTTCCCGGCACCGGTCTCGGGAAAGCGTGGCGGGCTGACGGCACCTTCCGTTACGACCGCAGGGCCGATCCGTTCGACCTCGTGGCGGTGTGGAAGGACGACAACATTCCGTCCGCTGAGGTCGCCATCGGCCCGAAGGCTCCTCCCGTGAAGGTGCTCCCCGGCGACAAGATCAGGGGCTCGGACTGGCGGTACGGCCATCCGGCGTACACTGGACGCGACAAGGTCGGCACCGTTAGCCACGTGCGAGGCGGCATCACCTACCTCCGAGAAGGCGGCGCCGTTTGGGCTGACAATGTCGAGCTAATCGAGCGCATCGAGAAGGCGGACGGCCCGGCAATCGTGGTGCGCGTGTCTGAGTTCGGTAAGCTGGAGGCGGCGGCAAACCCGTACATCCATCCGAACCGCGCGTCGGCAGAAGCCGAGGCCAAGCGCCTTGCCGAGCAGATGCGTGGCGTGGACTTCCGAGTCTACTCGTTCACCCATCTGACGACCGCTCGCGCTGCCCTTCCGGTCATGCCGATGGCGCAGGTCGTGAAGGTGGCGTGATGCCGGCAGTCCTCGTCCTCGCGTGGCTTGTCATTGTCCTAACAGCGCTCGTCGGATGGGTGATGAACATCATCGCCCTTGTCGGGATGCTTGACGGTGCAGTCACGGCACTCTTCATCGCCCGCATCGTCGGCGTCTTCATTGCCCCGCTCGGGGCCGTGCTCGGGCTCTTCGTCTAGCCACCCAGCCCTCCACCAATCGTGACCCTTCGCAGCCCTCGGCAGTCCCGCCGGGGGCTTCGTCTTTTCAGCTCTTAAGCATCCACCGGAAAGGAAAGACCAATGTCCGCTCTTGCAGCGCTCCTCAACCTGTCCCCGCAGGCCCGCAAAATCCACGACCACATGGTCAAGGCGGGCAGCATCTCGGCCCGCGAAGCGATGGCCGATTACGGCATCACCTCGGCAACCCTCGCCCGGCGCATCTGCGACATCGAGGAGGCCGGCTTCGTGGTCAAGCGGGAGCAGCGCGTGCACCCGATCCACAAGCGCAAGTACACCCGCTATTCCATCGACAGCGAGGCGGTCCCTCCTGCGCCCGCTCCTGAGCCGTTCAAGGTCGGCGACCGGGTCCGCGTCAGGGAAGGCTTCCCGGACGAGGAAGACGTGGGCCGCATGGGCAAAGTCATCCGAGTCCGCCCGGCCCACTACACGTTCCCTTTCGAGGTTCTCCTCGACGGAGACAGCGAGCCGTGGCCCGTGAGGGCGACTGAGATCGAGCGGGTGGAGGACTGAAGTGCAGTCACTTCACCAGTTCCTCATCGACTTCCGCACCCGTCAGTGGAACGCGCTGGTAGCCCCGCGCTACCGCCTCATCAACGAGACGGCCACCCACATGATCTTCCTGCACCCGACCAAGGGGCACCGGAAGATCGCCAAGCGGCGGCTCGGCCTGTGAGTCCGGCCGCTCGCCACGACATGGCGTTTCTCGCCATCTCCTTCGGCATTCTCATTCTGGTGATCCTCGCATGAAGAACCCCCTCAAGAAGCCGAAGACCCTCGGGTCCATCCTCGGCACCTTCAATAAGACCCTTGCTGATCTTGATGCCCTCATCAATCGCAACAGCGATCAGATCAGCGCCAACGAATGCGCGATCCTCGACCTCCGGGCTGAGGCCGCAACCCTCAAATCGGAGAATGAGCAGGCGCTGCGCGTCTCGGCTCGCATCAAGGAGTTCGTGTCGTGAAGGCTCCCGTCATCGCAGTTGGTGTTGTCGCCGGCCTGTTCGGCATCTCGACCCTCTTCGGCTCATGGTACACGGTCGGGGAGGGTGAACGTGGTGTGCTCACCCGTAATGGGGCCGTGATCGGCACCGCCAATCCGGGCCTCGGGTTCAAGCTCCCGTTCATCGACGGTGTCGAGAAGGTCTCCGTCCAGACCCGCTACGCCGGCTACAAGAAGGTTCAAGGCTACAGCCGCGACCAGCAGCCGGCAGACATGACCCTGTCGGTCAACTATCGCCTGTCACCCGACAAGGTTCAGGAGATCTACACGCGCTTCGGCGGTGAGGAGGGCCTCGTCGCCCGCCTCATCACCCCACGTGTGCTGGCCGAGACCAAGACGGTCTTCGGGCGCTTCACTGCCGTCATGGCTGTGCAGGAGCGGGACCGCCTCAATAGCGAGGTGCGGGCTGCCATCGCGGATGCGGCCGGCGAGTTCGTCACCATCGAGGGTGTCCAGATCGAGAACATCGACTTCTCGGATGCTTACGAGGCGTCCGTCGAGCAGCGGATGCTCGCGGAGGTGGAGGTACAGAAGCTGCGCCAGAACGCCGAGCGCGAAAAGGTGCAGGCCGGTATCGTCGAGACGCAGGCCGCAGCCAAGGCAAAGGCCGTCCGCGCGATGGCTGAGGCGGAAGCCGAGGCAGTCAAGCTGAAGGGCGCCGCCGAGGCGACCGCCATCCGGGCTCGGGGCGAGGCGCTACGGGATAACCCGTCGCTCGTCGGGCTCGTGCAGGCGGAGCGGTGGGACGGCAAGTTGCCCGCCACCATGGTTCCCGGCTCGGCCCTGCCAATGCTCTCGCTCGGTAAGCAGGTGCAGTGACTCCACCATGAAGCTGCACACCCCAAACACGCGCCTCGGGAACTACTTCGTGGCCCGCATGGACAACGGAGCCCTCACCATCGTGGGGGCGTCCGAAAGCTATGTGGCTTACGAATATGCCGAGGCCCAACTCAAGGCCAGCAAGGGGAAGATCGACGGTGCCACCTACCTGATTGTGCAGGTGGTCGGCGAGTTCAAGGCGGCGGTCCAGCTCGCTTCTGTTCACCCCATGTAGGAGACTGATGTCTTGTGAAGAGCCGGAGGACAGTGAGTTCCTCCAGCACATCCCGTGCCCGTCCTGTGGATCGAGTGACGCAAACTCCCTCTACAGCGACGGGCACCAGTATTGTTTCGCCTGCGGCGCCTATACGCCCGCGAATGGCGAGACATCGAACATGGACAGTAACGCGAAAGGCAGGCCGCGAAGAATGGCCGACTTTGTGTCCGGCGAAACCCAGGCATTGGGTAAGCGCCGGATCACCGAAGACACATGCCGCAAGTGGGGCTACCGGGTCGGCGACTTCAACGGGCACAAGGTCCAGATCGCCGACTACTGGAGCCCGGACGGCGCGGAGGTCGTAGCTCAGAAGCTACGCTTCCCCAACAAAGACTTCACCGTCGTCGGCAAGCTGAAGGAAGCCGGGCTCTTCGGGCAGCACCTGTGGCGCGACAAGGGCAAGCGCATCGTCATCACCGAGGGTGAGATTGATGCCCTGACGGTGTCCCAGCTTCAGGACAACAAATGGCCCGTTGTCTCCGTCCCGAACGGGGCGCAGGGTGCCAAGAAGTCCCTCCAGAAGAACCTTCAGTACCTTCTCGGGTTCGATGAGATCGTCCTCTTCTTCGACAATGATGAGGAGGGTCGCAAGGCCACCGAAGAGTGCGCCCCTCTGTTCCCGCCCGGCCGCTGCAAAGTTGCCCGCATGTCCACCTTCAAGGACGCGAGCGAGGCCATGCAGGCCGGCAAGGGCGGGGAGGTCATCGACGCGATTTGGGGGGCCAAGGTCCACCGCCCTGACGGGGTCCTCAACGGCGCCGAGATGTGGGAGGCAATCGTCACAGACGATGCCGCCGTGGAGGCTGCCGAGTATCCTTGGGAGGGCCTCAACCGCATCACGCACGGGTTGCGCGGCGCGGAGCTGGTGACGATCACCGCAGGCTCCGGCGTCGGCAAATCTGCGGTTGTCCGCGAGGTTGCCCATCACCTTGTCCGCTCCGGCGAGACGGTCGGTATGCTCATGCTTGAAGAGAGCGTGAAGCGCACCGCCAAGGGTCTGATGTCGATTGAGCTTAACCGCCCGATCCATCTCGACCTGACGCCTTGGAGCGCCCTCGACGCCGCCGATCAGGAAGCCCGAAAGCGGGCCTATGAGGCCACGCTAGGGTCGGGGAGGGTGTACCTCTACGACCACTTCGGGTCCACTGAGGTGGACAACCTCCTCAACCGCATTCGCTATCTCGCGGCCGGCTGCGGCTGTCGCTACATCATTCTCGACCACCTCTCCATTGTGGTGTCGGGGCTGGACGATGGCGACGAACGCAAGGCCATTGACGTGGCTATGACCAAACTTCGCACCCTCGTGCAGGAGACCGGCGTCTGCCTCATCATGGTCTCGCACCTACGCCGCCCGGCTGGCGACAAGGGCCACGAGCAGGGGGCGGAGACTTCTCTGTCGCAGCTTCGCGGCTCGCACTCCATCGCCCAGCTTTCGGACATGGTCCTCGGGCTGGAGCGTAACCAGCAGGACGAGAAGACGAAGGACATCACCACCGTCCGCGTCCTGAAGAACCGCTTCTCCGGCGAGACCGGCATCGCAACGCATCTCCTCTTCGACAGGGAGACCGGGCGATTGTCTGAGTGCCGCCCGGAGTTCCTGACGGGGGACACCACGTCGGACGACGGGGACGACCCCTTTTGACCTAACGGTCCCACAAACGGAACTATCCAATGAACCGTAGGCTTCTCTTTGCCGCTCTCGCGGCGCTCGCGCTCGCCGCCTGCACCACCGCCAGCGAGGGCCTGTATTGGGCTCGGCTGGCGACTGACATGGCCGAGATCGTTCTGACCACCCGCTAAGTGACGCACCGTCAGGTGTAGTCACTGCACCTATCGGGCGTCCCCGTGATGGACGCTTGGCACGCTTTATCTTCGACATCGAAACCGATGGCCTCCTAGACGAGCTAACGCGCGTCCACTGTCTGGTCCTAAAGGACATCGACACGGGGGAGGTCTTTTCATACCGGAACGACGGCGACCCCGAGAACCTCCGCAGGCTGGAGGAGGGGGTCCGCAAGTTGGCCGGGGCCGAGCTGATCGCCGGCCACAACATCATCAACTTCGACATCCCCGCGCTCATCAAGGTCTACCCTTGGTTCCGGCCGCGTGGCGTCGTCCGCGACACCATCGTCATGGCCCGTCTCATCTGGCCGGGCGATGTCATCAAGGACATTGACACCAAGCACGTCAAAGCGGGAACCCTGCCGGGCAAGCTATGGGGCGCCTATTCGCTTGAAGCGTTCGGCTACCGGCTCGGGAACTACAAGGGCGACTACAAAGGCCCTTGGGATGCGTGGTCCGAGACCATGCAGGAATACTGCGAGCAGGACGTGTCGGTCACGTTCTCGCTCTGGCAGCGGCTCACCGCCAAGGAATGGGCCGAAGAGTCCATTGAGCTTGAGCACGACGTTGCATGGATCATCTCCCGGCAGGAGCGGTACGGGTTCCTCTTCGATGAGAAACGCGCGGCCCGCTATTACGCCGACTTGGTCCAGCGAAAGGTCGAGCTGGAGGCCGCCCTTCAGGAAGCCTTCCCGCCTTGGGAGGTCGAGACCGTCTTCATCCCGAAGGCGAACAACCGTCCGCGCGGATACGTCAAGGGCGTTCCCTTCACGAAGCGCAAGACGGTCCACTTCAAGCCGACGAGCCGAGACCATATCGCGCAGCGGCTGATCGCCAAGCACGGATGGGATCCGCAGGAGTTCGGCAAAGACGGCAAACCGACCGTAGACGAAGAGGTCCTGTCCTCGCTCCCTTACGAGGAGGCGCGGGTCCTTTCCGAATATCTCATGGTCGAGAAGCGGATGGGCCAGCTCGCCACCGGCAAGGAGGCGTGGCTCAAGCGCGTCGGTTCTGACGGGCGCATCCACGGCAGGGTGACGACGAACGGCGCGGTGACGGGTCGCATGACCCACTCCAAACCGAACATGGCCCAAGTCCCCGGCCTCACCGACAAGAAGACCGGCAAGCCCATGCCATACGGCAGGGACAGCCGGGAGTGCTTCATCGTTCCGCCGGGCAAGACCCTCGTGGGTTGCGACGCGGACGCTCTGGAGCTGCGCTGTCTGGCCGGCTACATGGCCCGCTACGACGGCGGTGCGTACATCGCGACCGTCCTTGAGGGTAAGAAAGAGCTTGGGACGGACATGCACACCGTCAACGCGAAGGCGTTGGGGTGCTCGCGTGATGCCGCAAAAGTCTGGTTCTACGCCTTCATCTACGGGGCGGGCGACTTCAAGCTCGGGACCATCCTGAATGCTCCTTCGGGGCAGGAGATGGCATGGGGCAAGCGCTCCCGCGCCCGGTTCATGAAGAACCTGCCGGCCCTCGGGAAGATCATCGAGAAGGTCCAAGAGAAGGTTGCCAAGAAGGGCTATCTCAAGGGCCTCGACGGTCGCCAGTTGCGGGTGCGCTCGGCGCACTCTGCGTTCAACACGTTGCTTCAGTCTGCCGGCGCGGTGCTGATGAAGAAGGCTCTTGTCATCCTTGATCGAGACCTTCAAGCCGCAGGGTACATCCCCGGCATTCACTATGAGTTCGTCGCCAATGTTCACGACGAGTGGCAGATCGAGGCCGACGACGACATAGCACATGACATCGGAGAACGTGCAGTCACTGCAATTGTACGGGCCGGCGAGCACTTCAACTTCGGTTGTCCCCTTAACGGAAACGCAGGGTACGGCCGCAATTGGGCCGAGACTCACTGACGTGGTCCGGCAGGCTTGGCTCAGCCCGTTCTCAACCAAATCCAACTACGCCCGCCACGAGGCCGATTGGGTGGCCGCTGCGGCTTCCCTCGGGCTCATCACTACGCAGGTTGATCGAGACCTGTTTGGGCACCTCTGGCGGGTAACAGCCAAGGGGCTGGCATCGCTTGCCCCGGAGAAGGACACCGAATGAAGGACATCTTCGGCGTTACGCTGGAGGTGGGCCAAACCGTGGCCGCCTGCATCCAGCCATACCGAAACCGTTACGACCTCATCCCGGCGACCGTCATTGGGTTCACCCCGAAGATGGTTCGGCTCGATGATGGTCGCGGGCGTCACTACCTCATCTCGCATTACAAGCTCGCGGTGGTGAAGCCGGCGTGAGAACCCTCCTGATCGACGCCGACGTGCTCGCCTATCAGGCCGCGTCGGTGGCGGAAAAGGCTGTCGAGTGGGAGCCCGGCTACTGGACGTGGCACTGTGAGTGGTCGGAGGTCGAACGGACCTTCGACGCAAAACTTGAGGAAATCATCCAGACGCTGGACGGGACCGATTACCGTCTGTGCGTGACGGATAGCGAGGGCAACTTCAGGCTCGGCGTTCATCCCGATTACAAGGGGAACCGGAAGAGCGTGAAGAAGCCGCTCCTCCTGAAGCCCTTCAAGCAGTACCTCGTTGACGAGCGCGGGGCCTACTTCAAGCCGACGCTTGAGGGCGACGACTGCATGGGCATCCTCGCCACGCACCCTAAGCTCATCAAGGGTGAGAAGGTCATCGTGTCCATCGACAAGGACATGAAGACGATACCTGGCCCTTACATCAGGTGGGGCACAGAGGACGCGGAGATCGTGGAGATCAGCGGGTCCGAGGCGGACTACTGGTTCCTCCATCAGACCCTCACCGGGGACACGACGGACGGCTACAAGGGATGCCCCGGCGTGGGACCAAAGAAAGCCGACGCGATCCTCGGCACCCCGGAGGAGTTCGCGCAGGTCCCGTTCGCGCTCGCTTGGCGGGCCGTGGCCGAAGCCTATGAGGCCGCCGGGCAGAACGAGGACGACGCGATCATTCAGGCCCGCTGCGCCCGCATCCTCCGCCACACAGACTACGACTACAAGAACAAGAGGCCCATCCTTTGGACGCCCTGAAGGAATGCACTTATTGCGGCAAGCGCGTTAACCGCGAATGCGCAGACACGCGAGAGGCGCTCATGTGCTCGCCGGTTAACCGGAAGATGTACAGAGGTGCAGCGACTGCACCGAAGACGACTTCTGACGGCGGATCGACGAGCTACTACAAGCTACCCGAAGGGGCGAAGGACCTTCAGGATGTGATCGAGGCGAAGAACATGAACTTCGCCATCGGGAACATCTTCAAGGCGTGCTACCGGCTCGGGGAGAAGGACGGCACGTCCGCCGACTATGACCTTAACAAGATCATCTTCTTCGCCCAGCGCGAGAAGGCTCGGCGAACCAAGTGTGCGTCGTCCTGATCCATAAGGAGACCGGGCGGTTCCGCGCCACTACAGGACTGTGTCGCGGCGGCTGGTCCAACTACATCGGCTTTGCGAAATTCTACCCCGACGTTGAGGCGGCGTTCGCGGACCTCCCGAACGACCAGCGCGACCGCGTGAGGCCCGCCTACGTCTACCTTTTCGATGAGCCGATCGGCGAGCTAGCCCCGGCCGATTAACCCCCACTTATAGCCATAGGACACATGGCCGAGCTTCGACCATTCCCTCCGCTGTCCCAAGAACTGATTGAAGCGCTGGACCAACGGTTCCCTGAAAGGTGCCCCAGCGCCGAATGGAGCGACCGCGAAATTTGGCGCCGAGTCGGCCAGCGCGAGGTTGTCCGCCTCTTGATCCGAGAATTGGCGGACCAGAACGACAACATATTGGAGAACCCAATCCTTGTGTAAAATGAGCGGTCGAGCCGCTCGCCTCCAGATGATGCAGGCCGCCGCCGAAGCCGAGCAAGCTCGCGCCGAGGCTGCCCGGTATCAGGAAGAGCAGAGGGCCATTCAGCAGCAGGCCATGGCTCTTCAGGAAGAGCAGCTCAAGTTCCAGAAGGAACAGGCCGAGTACATCAAGCAGGCCAACGAGCGGGCCGAAGCGCTCGCCAGCCGTCCGCCTCCGCCGACCCCATCCGCCCCGGCCGTCATCGTGACCGGAGGCGGCGGTGATGCTCAGGGCCTGATCGACAGTCGCAAGAAGGGTCGAGCCGGCCTTCGGATCGACCTCAACGCCCCGCAGACGGCGGGCTCGACCGGCCTAAACGTGCCGCGAGGCTGACGCTTGGCGAAGGCCGCAACCACTGCGGCAGGTCGCTATGCTCAGCTCCAGACGATGCGCAGCCCGTACCTCGAAAGGGCGAGGGACTGCGCCGAGCTGACCATTCCGAGCCTGATGCCCCGAGGCGGGCACGGCGCGGCAAACGACCTGCCCACACCGTTTCAAGGTATGGGCGCCCGTGGTCTCAACAATCTCTCGTCCAAGCTCATTCTGGCTTTGATGCCGCCCAATCAGGCGTTCTTCCGTTTGATGGTAAGCGATGCCGCGATGGCCCAGCTCACCGGCTCGGCCGAGATGAGGACTGAGATCGAGAGCGCCCTCGGCCAGATCGAGCGAGAGGTGCAGACCGAGATCGAGAGCGGGGCCGTCAGGGTGTCCGCCTTCGAGGCCCTCAAGCAACTCCTCGTGGCCGGCAACGTTCTTCTCTATGTCCGCCCAGACGGGGGCCTTCGGGTCTTCCGTCTCGACCGCTACGTGGTGAAGCGCGACCCCTCCGGCAACGTTATCGAGATCGTCATCCACGAGAAGATTTCACCGCTCGCCCTGCCTGATGAATTGCGGGAGCGGATCGGGGAAACCTCGCGAGGCTCCCACGACACCGTAGACCTCTACACATGGGTGAAGCGCAAGGGGGACCGATACCTCGTCCATCAGGAGTGCCGGGACAAAAAGGTCCCCGGTTCTGATGGCGAGTGGCCTATCGAGAAGTCTCCGTTCCTGGCCCTTCGATGGGCCAAGATCGATGGAGAGGATTACGGCCGGGGCCACGTCGAGGAATACATCGGCGACCTCCGCTCGCTTGAGGGGCTCACTCGCGCCATCGTCGAGGGGACCGCCGCATCGGCGAAAGTGCTCTTTCTTGTGAACCCCAACGGGGTCACGAAGGAGAGGACGATTTCCGACGCGCCCAACTGCGCTGTCCGCTCCGGCGACAAGGACGATGTGAGCGTCCTTCAGGTTGAGAAGTACAACGACTTCCGCGTTGCCCTTGAGACCGTGAACATGCTCCAGCTCCGGCTGGCGCAGGCGTTCCTCCTTACCAGCTCCGTCCAACGGGACGCCGAGCGCGTGACGGCGGAAGAGATCAGGCTCATGGCGGGCGAGTTGGAGGATGCCCTCGGCGGCGTCTATTCCATCCTCGCGCAGGAGTTCCAGCTCCCGCTTGTGCGTCGGTTGATGCACCAGATGGAGATGGATGGACGCCTTCCGTCGCTCCCTCCCGACCTCGTCAAGCCTTCCATCATCACCGGCATGGAGGCGCTCGGAAGGGGGCACGACCTTAACCGGCTCATCATGTTCGCGAGTGTCGTCAACCAGCTCCTCGGGCAGGGCGCTATGGCCCAATTCGGCGAGCCGACGAAGCTCATCGAGAGGGCCGGCGTGGCGCTCAGCATCGACACGTCGGACATCATCAAGTCCGAAGAGAAGCTGGCACAGGAGCAGCAGGCCGCCCAGCAGCAGGCAATGCTCCAGTCCCTTGGCCCGGAAGTCATGAAGGCGGGCCTCAATCAGGAGAGCAGCAATGGCCCGTCGTAAGGCCGATCCGAACGAAACCCCGCAGGCTCCAGCCGAGACCCCTTCGCCGAGTGCAGTCACTGCACCGGAGGAAGCTCCGCCCGCGTCCGTAACCCGAGACCCGTCCGTCGAGAAGATCGGCGGCTTCACTCGTACAACCTTCTGAGAGCATGACAGCATCCATCAGCGTCCCCGCAGCGGAAGCACCGGCGGAACGGCCGGTCGAAACGACCCCGACCAATCCGGCGCTCGTAGCGGCCCCGTCTCAGGACCAGCCGGGCGCCCGCCCCGAGAACGTCCCGGAGAAGTTTTGGGATGCCGAGAAGGGCGCGGTTCGCACTGACGCTCTCCTCGCTTCCTACATGGCACTGGAGACCCGCCTCGGCGGTCAGCAGCAGCCGGACCAGCCGCCGGCCGTTACGCCCGCTCAAGAGGCCCACGTCGAGCAGACGCTCGCGGCCAATGGCCTCGACATTGCCTCGTTCAACGAGGAGTACACGAAGACCGGCGCCCTGTCGCAGGAGAGCTACGAGAAGCTCGCCAAGGCGGGCCTGAGCCGTGAGTTCGTGGACGAGTACATTCGCGGGCAGGAAGCCATCGCGCAGCAGGACATCAACGCGGTCTACGCGGAGGTCGGCGGCGAGGCGGAGTTCCGAAAAATCCAGACGTGGGCGGCGAGCAATCTCCCGCGCCCGGTTCTGGAGGCATTCAACAAGACCGTTGAGTCCGGCGGTCGCGAGGCCCTGACGCTGGCAATCGCCGGCCTTCAGGCCCGCTATGTGGCCGCCAACGGCCGCGAGCCGAATTTGGTCAACGGCACTCCGAGCGGGTCCGTTGAGGGCTTCCGCTCCAAGCACGAGATCATCCAGGCAATGAGCGATCCCCGCTATCGCAAGGATGAAGCCTACCGCGCCGATGTCACGGCCCGGCTGGCAGTCACCCCTTTCTGACAGTCACCCAAGGAAAACCATGCAGAAGGTCCTCGACTTCCTGAAAGGGAAGAAGCGGTACATCGCGGCTGTCGCCGTTGGTGTGATCGCTGCGGTCCAGTATCTCGGCATTGAGGTGCCGAGCTGGATCAAGCTGGCGCTGGCTTCGGTCGGCCTCCAGTAACTGAGAGGGTGCAGCCACTGCACCTGTACGCTTCCCCGGCGGGCAATCCCTGCCGGGTGAGCATTCAATCCTGTGAGTGAAAGCTGCCGCCTCTTCTTAGAGGGGCACATTCAGGTGTCACCAAGAAAGACCTAGCGCAAACCTAGACCCCCTGCGGGGGACAATCTTTCGTGAGTGCAGAGTCGTTCGTGGGAAGCCTAGCAACTTCTCCATACCCTCACAGGAAAATACGACTTTATGTCCAACATTACCCCGTCGCGCCTTGGCCTCGTAAACGGCTCGGGTGCCGACGACGCCCTGTTCCTCAAGCAGTTCTCGGGCGAGGTCATGACCGCGTTCGCCGAGGTCAACGTGATGATGGAGCGCCATCTGGTGCGCACCATCACCAACGCCAAGTCGGCCTCGTTCCCGGCGACGTGGAAGGCATCCTCCTACTACCACGTTCCGGGCACCGAGCTTGCCGGTCAGGCGATCATGCACGGCGAGCGCATCATCACCATCGATGACCTCCTCGTGTCTCCGGTCTTCATCGCTCAGATCGACGAGGCGAAGAACCACTACGACGTTCGTGAGATTTACACGAAGGAGTGCGGCTACTCGCTGGCGAACACGGCTGACCGTAACGTCCTTCAGACGGCGGTTCTGGCGGCCCGTGAGGCGGCGACCCTGACCGGCGCCCCCGGCGGCTCCAAGCTGGACGGCGGCGCGGATATGGTGACGAACGCCAATTCGGCGCTTCTCAACGCGCTGTATCTGGCGGCGCAGACCCTCGACGAGAAGGACATCCCGGAGCAGGGCCGCTTCGCGGTCTTCAAGCCGGCGCAGTATTACAAGCTGGTTCTGGACGACAAGGCCATCCACCGCGACTTCACGGCCGGTAACGGTGACATCCGCACCGGTAAGGTCTTCGACATCGCGGGCATCCAGATCGTCAAGTCGAACCACCTCCCGACCACGAACATCGCGGCCCCGACGGGCTCCCCCAACGTCCCCGCTGGCGTGACCCCGAACGTCGGCCCGCGCCCCCTCAGCAAGTACGCTGGTAACTTCGCGGACACCATCGGCCTCGTCATGGTCCCGAATGCGGTAGGCACGGTTAAGCTCCTCGACCTTCAGGTTGAGGGCGAATACCAGATCAACCGTCAGGGCACCCTCATCGTCGCCAAGTACGCGATGGGCCACGGCATCCTGCGGCCGGAGTGCGCGGTCGAGCTGACGAAGACCGCTCCGTAATCAGTAACAAAGCCCCCGACGCTTCCTCTTAGCGCACCCCCGGGGGCTACTTCCGAAGGGGAGGCTCCAGCGATGGGCCTCCCCTTTTTTTCTTCCGGTGCAGTGACTGCACCCATCAGGGACTGAATGGCTATTTCACTGACGACTGAGCTTGATGCCATCAACACCATGCTCAGCATCATCGGCGAGGCCCCGGTCAACTCGGTCGAAGACACCGGAGTTGTGGACGCGGTCATCGCCCGCCAAATCCTTCACGAGACCATGCGGCAGGTACAGGCCACCGGCTGGCACTGGAACACCGATCACGGCGTAACGCTCGCCCCCACGTTCCCTCTTCCGGGTGACGTTTATGTTCCGGCAAACACGCTTCAGGTGGACGCCACGGACCCGACGATTGACGTGGTCCAGCGCGGCAACCGGCTTTGGGATAAGGGCCGGCAGACCTTCAAGTTCTCATCCCCGGTAATCGTGAACATCACGCGGCTCCTACCATTCGAGGAAATCCCGCAGGCCGCCCGGCACTACATCATGGTTCGCGCCGGCCGCATCTTTCAGGATCGTGTCGTCGGTTCGGAAACCCTGTCCGGCTTCAATGACAGGGACGAGGCCCGAGCCTACGCTCAGCTTCGGAACGCCGAGGCGGAGACCGGCGACTATAATGTCCTGACCGGTAGCTATGCCGTCCGCCGCATCATGGACCGCAGGCCGGGCCGGCTCGTCTTCTGATGGCGGTCATCTCGGGCTCCGTCCCGAACCTCATCAATGGCGTCAGCCAGCAGCCCTTCGCGCTCCGGCTGGCGTCTCAGGCCGAGGCCCAGGTCAACGGCTACTCGTCTGTTGTGGAAGGGCTGACCAAGCGGCCCCCGACCAAGCACGTTGCGCGGATAATGGGGGCGCTCCCCGCCGCCTCCTTCGTCCACATCATCAATCGCGACGTGACCGAGAGGTACGTTGTGGTCGCAGTGGATGGAGACCTCAAGGTCTTCGACCTCGCCGGCAACGAAAAGGTCGTCAACTTCCCGGCTGGAAAGGGCTACCTGTCCAGCGCGAGGTGTAATTTCTCGGCCGTGACGGTCGCCGATTACACGTTCTTTCTCAACCGTGACATGGCCGTCGCGATGACGGAGGAGATCAAGCCGGCTCGTGGGAACGAGGCCATCCTCTACTTCCGTCAGGGAACCTACGCGGCCACCTACACGGTGACGATAGACGCGCTCGATCCGTTCACCTTCACGACCTCGACAACCGATCCGGCGGAGATCCAAACCAACGCCATCGCCACTCGGATGGCCGGTCTCATCAACGCCAACGAGGACTTTCAGGCTGATGTGTATTCCTCCACGCTGCATGTGCGGCGGAAGGACGGCGGCCCGTTTGAGATCAAGAGCGGCGACAGCATTGGCGATACGGCCATCGTCTGCGTGACCAAGCAGACGCAGTCTTATGTGGACCTGCCGGGCAGGGCCGTACACGGCTACCAGTGCGAGATCACCGGAGCGCCGGGGAACGTCTTCGACAATTACTGGCTGGAGTACGACGCAAGCGGCACGGGCGGGAACGACGGTGTCTGGAGGGAAATCGCGGCCCCCGGCCGTAAGATCGCGTTTGACGGGGGCACCATGCCCCACACTCTGGTTCGCAACGGGGACGGCACGTTCACCTTCGCGCCTGCCGAATGGGCCAAGTGCGGGGCCGGGTCGGATGCTACGACTCCCAAGCCCTCGTTCGTCGGGAAGACGATCAACGACATCTTCTTCTATCGGAACCGGCTCGGGTTCATCGCGGACGAGGCCGTCATCTTTTCCCGGTCGTCGGCGCACTTCAATTTCTGGCGCGAGACTGCCACGCAAGTCCTCGATACGGACCCGATCGATGTCGCCACGTCGCACGTCAAGGTGTCCATCCTGCGCCATGCGGTGCCCTTCAATGAGAGCTTGCTTCTGTTCTCCGATCAGACGCAGTTCATGCTCGGGGCTTCGGAGGCTCTGACGCCCGGAACGGTCTCTCTGGATCAGGTCACGGAGTTTGAAACCTCACCGCTGGCTAAGCCGGTGGGGGCAGGCTCGTTCGTCTACTTCTGCACCCTGAAGGGCGATTTCACTGGCGTTCGCGAGTATTATCTCGACGGCGTCTCTAAGACGAACAACGCGAATGATGTGACCAATCACGTCCCGCGCTATGTGGCTGCCGGCGTCTTCAAGCTCGCCGCCTCGACGAACGAAGACATTCTGATCGCGCTCTCTTCCGAGAAGAGGGACACAATCTTTGTCTACAAGTTCTACTACTCAGGTCAGGAGAAGGTGCAGTCGAGCTGGTCAGTCTGGACGCTCGACGCCGGGTGCGAAATCCTCAACGCGGAGTTTATCGAGAACACCTTGTGGCTGGTCATTAAACGGTCAGACGGCGTGTATCTCGAACGCATGGACATCGAGGCGGGCAAGGCTGATGCAGGACTCCCCTACGTTGTTCACCTCGACCGTCGTCTGACCGAGACGCAGGTGCAGTCGCTGCACTTCGACGGCTCGACAACGTCTTTCGATCTTCCCTACACCGAGAGCGAGGATGGGAGCATCGTTCTGGTCTCGCGGCCGGGCGACGCGACCTATCGGCCGGGTGTCGTGGTGCCGTTCCAAAGGAGTGGCTCGACGCTCACCGTCAAGGGAAACCTCACGCACTTCTACGTCGGCGTCCGCTACGCGCTGCGGTACACCTTCTCGCCCCTTCTGGTCCGGCTTAACGCGGCTGGAGGCGGGCAGATCGCCAACACAGAGGGGCGCATCCAGCTTCGCCGGGCGCTCTTGAACTACGCCGACACCGGCTATTTCAGAGTTCACGTGACGCCGTTCCGCCGGCCCACATTCCGGTATCCATTCACCGGGCGCATCGTCGGCTCGGGTCGGAACCTTATCGGCGAGCCCACGCTGGAGACCGGGTCATTCCGGTTCCCCATCATGGCGAACAACATGGGCGTGGAGATCGTCATCGTGAACGACACGCATCTCCCGAGCCGCCTCCTCAATCTCGATTGGGAGGCCCTCTACACTGTCCGAACGCAGAGAATGAACTAGTGCCGCTTATCCGCCCCGCGACGCTGGCGGACTGCGAGTACATGGCGCCGCGCCTCC
>NZ_LIOL01000018.1 GCF_001418005.1 Chelatococcus sambhunathii
CCGGCGTCGACTGGCACTACATCGCGCCGGGCAAGCCGCAACAGAACGGCTTCGTGGAGAGCTTCAACGGCAAGCTGCGCGACAAGTGTCTGAACGAGGAGGTCTTCGCCAATCTGGCCGAGGCCCGCGCCGTGATCGAGCGCTGGCGGCTCGACTACAACCACGTGCGCCCACACTCGGCGCACGGCGGGCTTACCCCCGAAGCCGTGCGGCTGAACCCCGCGGCCGGGCGGTTGCGCAACGTAATCAGCTCCACCGCCCGGCCGCTACCGCCGGCGATGGAGATCAGCTACCAAACCCCTGGGCTCTCACAATGAATGAGGGACCGGCGGGGGGCAGGTCATTCGGCGGCCGGCAATCCCGCTGAGCCGATCGATGCCCTCTCGGCAGCGCCTCCTCTCTCCGAGCGAACGATCGCGGCTCGACGCGTTCGTCGTCGCCACTGGCGACGCCAGTCCGCGTGACCAGCGCGACCTGATGGAGCGGCCCTTCTTCTCCCTCGCCAAGGCCAAGCGCACCACGCCGATCCTCTACGAGGCCGGCGACCTCCGCGTCGAAGTCTTCGCGGTTCCCGAGCACGGCATGGCGACCATCTGGGACGCCGATATCCTGATCTGGGCTGCCAGCCAGATCGTCGACCGCAAGCATCGCGTGCTGATAATGCTCGACGAGTTCCCCGCGCTCGGCCGCCTCGACTTCTTTGAGAGCGCGCTCGCCTTCATGGCGGGTTATGGCCTGAAGTCGTTCCTCATCGCCCAATCGCTGAACCAGATCGAAAAGGCCTATGGCCCGAACAACGCGATCCTCGACAACTGCCATGTGCGCGTGAGCTTCGCCACCAATGACGAACGCACCGCCAAGCGCGTGTTCGAGCGGCTGCTTCCTCGAGTGCGATACGTCGGTGAAGTCGGGCTCGACGGCGGCCCGGAGTACCGGCGGCACTGGCCGGATCAGCAGCCGGTCTTCTCGCGTGTCCTCGAACTGTGCGCGCAGGCGGGGGGACGAATTATCACCATCCACAGCCGGCGCGCTGCGACGCAGGTTCTTGATGCGGTGGAGGCGCGGCCCGGCGCCGGCATCGCGATTCTGCACTGGTTTTCGGGAACGCAGAAGGAGCTGTCGCGCGCCGTTGGCCTCGGCTGCTGGTTCAGCGTCGGGCCGGCGATGTTGTTCGGCGCAAAGGGACGAACCTTAGTGATGAAGATGCCGCGCGATCACGTTCTAACGGAATCGGACGGTCCTTTCGCACAGGTCGACGGAAGGGCGGCATGGCCGTGGGATGCCGATCGAGCGGTGGAGACGCTAGCGCAGATTTGGTCGGAACCGGTAGATGCCGTGCGCAGCCAGTTACTCGACAATCTTCGTCGGCTGACCAAGAGCTCACTGTGAGCGAGTAATCTCTGCAATCGATCTCAGATCGAAAACGCTTTGCCTCCGACTCTGCAGAATGCCGCCAGCTAGGAGGATGTGTCCGCGGCGGCGTCCGGAGGGCTACGCGACGATCGCGGCTGCACTGCTGATGGGCAGTTTCCCGCTTATAGGATGCCCTCCTAGTGGGCCTTGCCGAGAATCTCGATCAATATGGCGCTCTGCCGCTCCGTCGGAATCTTCGCAGGCATCTGTGCAGCGATCTGGAGGATGCCCACTTCCTTCGGCGTCAGCAGCCGCCGATTGGAACCTTCGCGGAGGATCGCCGACCACTGTGCTGGCGGCACTTCGAAGACCTGCCGCTGCACCTCGATCCCGTTGTCGATCTTCTGCGTCTGTCGTGCGGTCTTCGCCTCATGCCGGTTATCCTCAGCCGAGGCGAGCTCAGCCCAGAAATCGTCGGGCAGCAGCTCCGCGATGTTGTCGGCCCGGTCGAGCAGCCGCGTCCAGCAGCGCTCCCGTTTGCACCATTCGGAGATATTGGAGATACCCTGCGGAGGTCGGGTGATATCCTCGTTGATGGCGGTGGCGATGGTGACCAGCGTCCCCAACAGCACGTCATCAACCGCTTGGGCAGCCCAGATGCGCTGATAGTCGACGCTGGCCTTCCGACGCTTCGTGATCTCGCCCAGCATGGACAGCGTGTAGGCCACAATGTTCGCTCGATAGCCGCCATTGTACCAAGGCTGCACCGAAACCAGCTTCTCGGTCGCGCGGAATAGAATGCCGCGGGCGATCGCCCGCCTGAAATACAGCTCGTTGAAGCCGTCGGACGACTTCTCCCATTCCTTCCCGATCCGCAGCGCGTAGCGGGCGAAGTTCTTCTGGCTGCCGAGGTTCACCCATCGAGGATGATCATCGAAGACGTTCTCGAATTTGGCGAGATCGGTCTTCGTGAACATCTGCGTCTTGGGATATTCGGCGCGAAACCGCTTCTGCTCGCCGGGCGTGAGCTTCGATTGTGCGTCCACATACTGGCCGCGCGCGCGCTCATAGAACCATTTGGTCTCGCGCTGCGCGCCCTGCTGTGCCGGCGCCCAGATGCGGCGCGAGAATTCCGCCATGCGGACGTGGAAAGGATGGTTGGAGAAGAAGTCGGCGGCGTTAACCCGGTTCTGCGTGTTTGCGTATTCGGAGATCCGTGGGACGACCATTTCGCTCTGCTCGCTGTCGATCACCGACAGTTTCATCTGGACGAAGATGCCCGACAGGTCGGCCTTGTCGCGGCGCTGCGTATGGAAGAGCGAAGCGGTTGTCTGGCCGCCATTCACGATCTGAAGGTCGGTCATGCGGACGATCTGGAGTCCGCTGTTGGTCATCCGCGTCTCGACCTCCTGCGCAGTCGCGGTGATCCCGTTGTTGTAGGCGAAGAACATCTGCGGCTCGTTGATGATCGTCGCACGGATGCCCTTGTTGACCTGGGCGCGGGCTTGGAGGAAGGTCCGCACGTTCTGCTCCAAAAGCCGCGCGCTGTACCGATCGTAGAGCGCCGCAAGGATCGGCGCGGGCATCACGATCAGATAAGACTGATAGGAGTCGGAGCCGAGATTGGCCGGCAGGCATGCGATGCCGTTTCCAAACAGCTCGACGAAATCGATATTGAGGGCCTCCTTGTGTCCTCGCGAGGTGCGCTGGCGCTGGAACCGCGCCATGTCCCAGATGTGATAGGTCGCGCGAATGCCGCCGGCCTCGCCGTCGGGAAATGCCTGGAAGCGGTCGCTCAGCACCCGCTCGGAGGTTAGGTAGAAGTTGACATGGCGAAGCGCCTGCCTCCGGTCGGCTATCTGCCTGACCAGCCCGTATTCTGGCGTGGTGACATCGGGCTCGAGCGCTCCCTGAAGGCTCGCCTCGAAGAAGTTTACGACGCGTTTGAAGGCCGCATCCACGTCGGTGCGTGTGAGCGTCTCTAGCTCGCGGCGGCAGTCGAAATCGGCCACGAAAATGTCGAGCGCGCCCTCGTCGTTGAACCAATAGCCGTCGACGCGCATACCGCGCGGAGCGCGATAATGGCAGTGCTCGAAGCCCTCGATGAAGCCGGTTTCGATCAGCTCGGTGGAGACCGCCTCCATGAAGGATTCGAGCTGGTAGGTGCTGTTGGCCTCCGCATCCGCCAGTGTCTCCTGGCGGAAGTCGTGGAAGAACTCCTCTACGGTCTGCTCCATCAGTCTCCCCCGAAGACTCCTCCGTTGTCGCATTCATAAGGTGCAATGGTTTCCAGCAGGATATCGTAGGTGACCCGGTTGATGCCGGTTGGCAGCTGCGACCGTATGAGCCGCGGAAACGCCGGGACGACGCGGTAGCTGTGCACGTCGCTGACAACAAAGCGCGGTTGGTCATAGTCCGGCAACGGCGCATAGCCGTGCGCAACCAGCTTACGATCGAATGCCTCGACGGCTTCTGCATCTGCGAGCCGCGCCTGCACCGCGGCGACGATCGCGTTGAGGGATTGCGCTCCTGCCGCATCGGGCAGGCTGCTCAGCCGGTAGATACGCAGAAACAGTTCATCGTTGAGCGATTCGAGCTGATCCTCCGAGGAGATACGCACCGTGCTGCGCTCCGTGCCGGAGAGCGATTTGATCTCGACCGCCGTGTTGCCGAAGATGAAATCCTGATGGGATTTCTTAGGACCGAGCCAGGCGTCGACAGCGGCGGTGGTCGATGGCTGCCGTTCAATCAGCTCCAGGAGAAAAGTGAGCTCGGCGAAGAGGCCGCGGACCTCCTCGGCTGACAGGTGCTGGCTGCGACCGGACAGGAAGGTCTTCCAGCGCCGGATGTGGGCCAGCGCGACGGCGAGCGAGCTGGCGGAGTCGGTGGCACGTTCCAGCGCGGATGCAAGCGTGCGGCAGAGGCTCTCGAAAAGATCGCCATCGACCTGTTTTTTCGAGCGTGAGGACAAGTCGCTGCTGTCCCGGCTCGCCCCCGCGAAGATCGACGTCAATGCCATGTACCGTGACCACATTCTTCCGGAACTGATCGGTGTGATCGCCCTGAAGTTCCGCGATGAACAGGCAGGCGCCGGTCGTGTCCCGTCCCCAGAAGCAGGGTACGGCGGTTTCACCGGGGACCTGGCGGACGTTGAAGTCCGCGCCGGGAACCGCGATGTCATCCCACGGCGAGAACTCAGACATCGTAGTCCTCCTCCTCGTCCGGGTCGTCGCCATAGCCCTGCATCTGCTGGAGCCAGACTTTGTTCACGACCACGTTGATGGTGGTCGAATAGTCCCCATATGGAAAGCTCACGCCGAAAGCGGCGATCGGCCCTGCCACGGCCCCGTCCCTGGGTTCGAGGCTATGGATCATGAGGAGCGGCCTGTTCCGGACCATCCGGTAGTGCGTATCGGACACCGCGCCGGTTCCGTCCTCGCCGCCGGCCAAGGCCTCCGCCTCGTTGCGCTGCGTATCGTCGAGTCCGAGCTTCTCGTCGCCGCGGGAGGCCACGCGGTCCTTGTTCAAGCGCCACGCGGTTCCGTTCGGCTGATCTCTGCCGACGACGCGCACCTGATTTCTCAGCGTGGACGGCCCGCCATCGTCCGGAGCACCGCCGGGGGATATGAGCAGGACGTCGGCGAGCGGACGCTTCTCCGCGATCCGTTCGAGATAGCTCACCACGTCCGATTTAATGCCGGCGAAGGTCGAGTGGGTCTCGAACCGAGTGAGGAAATCCTCGACCACCGCGATCGGGACGTCGCGGAAGATTAAGCCCTTCCCGGTGTCCTCTTCCGGCCGTCCTCCGAAGCCACCGCGCCAGTGCTCGGCAATGAGCTCAAAGTTCCGGGCGTTCACCTCCGGATCGATCGAGACGACGTAGCTTTCCCTCAATCGCCCGCTGAAGCTCTGTTCGACTGTGACCTCCTGACCCGACCGCATCTTGTTGGCGGCGGTGATCAGAAGGCTATCCGGATGCGAACGGACATACAGACCGAAATCCTTCGGACTCAGGCCGTCGCGCCGCATCCGCTTGACCTGCTGGGTGAGTTCCTCGGCAGCCTCCGCGATATGGGAGTACCAGTTGATAGAATCGCGCGAGAGATGGACGCGGCAGAGATCCTCGAAGCCCGGACGGTAGCCGAACCATCGCCCCATCTGCATGAGCGTATCGTACATCTTCGTGTTGCGGTACATGTAGCTGATTGTCAGACCCTCGATGGTCAGTCCACGTGACAGACTGAGGCCGCCCACCGCGACCGCGGTGAGGCCGATGCCCTCCTTCTCGTACCGGGTATAGTCGAGCACCTCGTCGCTCTTGCTGTTGATGACGTAGAGGTGGAGGTGATCGAACACGCCGTTGAGAGCGGCCTTGACCTCGGGCCAGGTGAAGCCCGCATCGGCGTATTCGGCGTCGAACGCCGCTTTCAGGCGCTGCATGTGGATGTTCGTCGAAGAGACAGATTCCGGCATCAGATAGTTCGCGCGGACCGCCTCGCGCATCGTCTTCTCGCGAAGGCTGAGGAAGTCGCGCACGGCCTGCTGCACCGGCACGAAACGCGACACGTTGATCATCATCGAACAGTGCTTGGCGGTCTGCCCGCGCAGGTTGCGGATGGCACGCGCGACAATGAACTCGTCCAGCGCGCGGTAGAGGCTCGGCGGCAGCTCTGGAACGGGATCGTCGCGCTTGTGCCTGTAGGGGAGAAAGTCCTCGCAGTCGTCGATCGGCTTCACGATCGACTGGCTGGTCTCATCGTCGAGGAAGACCTTCTCCGCACCGAAATAGGTGGTCGGCGCGTCCAGGCAGTAGATGAAGTCGCGCGGGAACAGTTCCTCGCGCACGTCATCGTCATAGGCATCGGGATTGATGAAGATATTCGCGAACGGCGTTGCCGTGTAGCCGACATAGCAGGATTTCGCGAACAGCCCCAGGATGCGCCGGATCATGGCGTTCGTGCGGGTCGGGTCCAGATCCTCCTTGTTGGTGTTGATCGAGGCGTTGTCGGCCTCATCGTCGATCAGCAGCATCGGCACGTCGGAAATCCGGTCGCCACCCTCCGCGTTCAGCGCCTTCAGCCATTTGTGCAGGGCCGTCAGCGTCGTGACGTTCTTCTTGATGATGAGGATGATCGGCTTGGAGAAATCGTTGATCTTCCAGCCGCTCTTCGCCGCGGTGTTCTTGTTGAAATCCTCGTTGATGTTGGTGAGCGTCGCCGGGTGCGGGTAGCCAGGATCAAGTCCGACGCCGATGGAGCGGCGGTCTTCGGGATCGCTTGACCGCCCGATGAAGGCTTCATCGATGCGCTCCTGGGTCTGCTTGCGCAGATTGTTGTGAATGCCGGCGATGACGATGATGAATTTGTAACCGGCATCGGCGGCGCGGGCGATCAGGCCGGTATAGTTGGCCGTTTTGCCGGACTGCACATGGCCAATGACCAGGCCGCGGCGGTTCCAGCTTGTGCCCTCGCTGTGGGGGTCCTGGAGGTGTCCAAGGATGCGGCTGGTCACGTCGCTCAGCGACTGGACCATCCGGGGCGGCCAGCCGTCCTTCAGCAGGAAGTTCTCGTAGGCGCCGCCGTAGGTCCAGGTGATGTCCTCGCGCTTGCGAACCCACTGATCGTCATGCTTCGCTGCGACATCGACGAGCGAGACACCGGCACCCATGCGCGTGTCGACCGAGATCATCGCCTCGGTGATGATGTTGCGAAGGTCGCCGGTGTAGCCGAAGATGGCGGCGATCTGCTTCGCCTTCTCCTCGACCTGCTCGCGCGTCGGCGTCTCAGTCAGGTTGGCGAGACCGGAGATCAGCGCATTGGCGATGTTACGTTCCTCGGTGATGATCATGGCGGTCATGCGAAAGCCTCTGCGATGAATTTCTCAGCCGTCTCGATCTGCCCGTCGAAGAGGCGCGTCGATCGCACAATCTGGAGGAATGCCTGCGGGTCGCCCGGTCCGTCGCCGTAGAGCACCTGCTTGAGGCTCTTCAGCCGATCCAAGGTCTGCTCCTGGTCCACGGTCGTCTGGCTCACCTCGCGCGGATGCGTTGAATAGTCCGAGTAGATCATCTCAATCGGCAGGGCGGCGGCGATTGACTCGAGCAGCACGCGCAGCGAG
Source organism: Chelatococcus sambhunathii (assembly GCF_001418005.1). Taxonomy (GTDB): domain Bacteria; phylum Pseudomonadota; class Alphaproteobacteria; order Rhizobiales; family Beijerinckiaceae; genus Chelatococcus_A; species Chelatococcus_A sambhunathii. The sequence continues at coordinate 7,471 of NZ_LIOL01000018.1, forward strand.
GCGGCATCGTCAGGGGACAGGCGGACGCCGAGAGAAGCGACGAGCGGGTGTTCCGCATTGATGGCGAACCGGATACCGCCATGATCGGCGTAGCGTTCCCAGAGCGGAGCCTGACTCTCCTGGAACAGCTTCTGGCCGCGCCCGCGATGGACGGTGACGCTGCGGGCGGTGATCTGGCTGATGATCTGCCGCAGGCGCTCGCGCACGCCGTGCGGCGGCCGGGCGCGCGACTTCTTAATGTCGATGGTCCAAGCTTCATCGAGACTGTTCGGGAAGTCGATCTGAACCCGCGCCAGCTTGGTCGCCTCGCCCTTGGGCACCAGCCGGAACCAGTCGCCCCAGGCCATTAGACGGCCGTTGCGGTAAACATAGGCGCCTTGGTTCGAGATAAAGTCGCTGCGGTCCTGATAATAGTCGTACTCGGAGGCCGACAGCCGGCTGTGGTGCGGCAGGATGTAGGGCTGCATCACGACCGGCACGTCGCCGATCCAGACCTTCTCCTCGCGGAGCATCTGCGTCGCCTCGTTCTTCCGGCAGAAGGGATCAAAGGCAGCGACCGGGTGGCCGTTGATGCGGATGGCCAGCTTCCGCCGCCCCTTCACTTCGCCGGCGAGGAAGCGGTGGAAGACGAGCGACAGATGCCGTTCGACAACCGCCAGCTTCTCGTTGACGATCTCGTCCCGCTTCTGCCCGGTCTCGTCCTCGAACAGTCGATCGAGATCCCGCCAGATGACCAGCGTCCCGGTCTCGCCGAGCGTCTCGAAGAAGGGCTGTTCCGCGATCTCGCCGGGCTCGAGAACAGAGATGAACCAGTCGTCGTCCTCCTCGATTCGGGCGAGGCTCCATTCGGCGCCGGCGCGTTCGCCTTTTACGGCGCTTATCACGATGAGTCGGCGGCACTGCGAGAACGACGCGGTTTTGAGGCCGAGTCCGAAGCGCCCGAGGTCCTTCGGGCCTCGCTCCTTGCGGGGATCGGTGGCGCCGTGGCGCATCGCCGCGATCACCTCATCCTCCGCCATTCCGCGGCCGTTGTCGGCAATGACGAGCACCGGCGTGCTTCGAGTCATGTCACAGAAGATCTGAATGTCGGTCGCATCGGCCGAGATGCTGTTGTCGATCAGGTCGGCAACGGCGGTTTCGAGGGAGTAACCGAGATCGCGCAGGGAAGCCGTCAGACTGGCGGCGCTGGGAGGCAGATGATGCGACCGCGCCATCAGCCGCCGCCCCGCAGTTCATTGGTGAGGCGGCGGACAACGTTTTCCGCGTCTGCCTTCAGCTCGCACTCCCACACGGTGTGGACGGTCCAGCCGGCAGCTTCGAGCGCGATCCTGTTGCGCACGTCACGGCTGACATTGCCGTCGAACTTCTCCTGCCAGAATTCGCGGCGTGTAGTGGGAGTGGTCGCGTTCCGGCAGCCAGGATGTCGGTGCCAGAAGCAGCCGTGCACGAAAATTGCCGCCCGGTATCTGGGCAGGACCACATCCGGCCGGCCGGGTAGCTGCCTCGCATGAAGGCGGAAGCGGAAGCCGGCGCGGTGGAGCAGCGACCGCAGAAGCATCTCCGGGGCAGTGTCCCGCCCCCTGATCCGCGACATGTTCCAACTGCGCCGCTCGCTGGTGAGAGTGTCTGCCATCATCGACCGCCCCGGATCGAGTCGAGCACCTCGGCGACGATTTCAGCGATCTGCTGCGCAAGTTTGGGGGGCACTGCATTGCCGACCTGGTGATACTGCTCGGTGCGAGGTCCGGCGAAGAAGTAGTTGTCCGGAAATGTCTGAAGACGGGCGGCTTCGCGCACAGTCAGGCTGCGGCACTGCGCGGGATCGTAGTGAATGAAGTAGTGGCCGTCCTTTGAAATGTGTGAGGTGACCGTCGTCGATACCTGCTCCGCAAGCTGCACCCGAAAGCGGTCGGAGAACATCTTACCGCTGCGGCCTTCCTCGACATTCTGGTGATCGGGAAGGAGATTGGCGGGGAAGTCAGCGAGCTTGGGACTGCGCCCGGTCTCCTGAGCGAAGGTCGCCGCATAGAGGTAGCGGCGCAGGTCGGAGGCCATGTGGCTGCGCGCCTCGTGCGCAGTCAGGATCGGCAAGCGTTCGTCATACAGGCTGCGCAGCACATCATGGTTCGGGCGCCGCACCACATAGCGGGTGGACGAAGTGGAGCGCGGCGAGGGCACCTCAATGAGCTGCTCGAATTTGAGTTTCCGCGCGACCTGCCCTGCATAGGCCGCGCCGTTGAGCTGGCCACGGATATTCATGCTGGAGATCTGCCGGATGGCACTCAGCCAGGCATCCCGACTATCCTTCTCCTTCGACAGGCCGCTTCGGATTGGGGGAAGGGAGCCGATCGTGTCGCGTACTGTGGGTGCGGCCATTCTCCGAAGAGTGGAGGGCCGAACCTTCAGATCACTGCGGATTCCGACGATGAACATCCGGTGCCGCGCCTGCGGAATGCCGTGGTCCTCCGCGCGCACAAGGAACAGCCGCGGATCGACCTCGCCCTCGGCCATTTCTTCCTGGTTCAAAGAATAGAGACGGTAGGCAAGGTCGGTCGGTGCGTCCGGGATGGCGGTCGCCGGCTGCTGCAGGTCGCGAACAATGCGGTTGATGGCGGACTTGCCCTCGATGGTGGCCGACAGCAGTCCTTTCACGTTCTCCATGACGAAGATCGGCGGCCTGTGGTCGGCAATGATCCGGAGATATTCGAGATAGAGCGTGTGCTTCTCGTCTTTCGCAAAATCGGGATCGCCCTTCATCCGTGCCCGGCCGACCAGAGAATAAGCTTGGCATGGAGGACCGCCGACGAGTGCCCAATGCTCGCTGTCTGCGAGGCGCTGCCGAATAATCTGCCGCACCTCCCCATGCGACTCCCTGCCCAGCGATATTCGTAGGGCGCTCAGCTTAGCGTCGGCATAAGCGGCTGGATGGCGAGCGAAGAGATCGGCTTGCGTGATCCGTCCTGCCAAAAAGTCATAATAGTCATCCGGCACTTCACCGTCGGGAAAGTGCCGAAAGAAGTGTCTAAGCAGCAATGTCTGGTGCGAAAACGTATCGCGCTCAATCGAGACGACGCTGCGGAAGCGATGGCGTCGCTTATCATCGAGTGAGGATGCGAAGCCCTCTCCGAGTCCACCTGGGCCAGCAAAGAGGTCAACGACCGGATAGGCATCCGATCGTCTGGTCTCAGTTTGCCGGACGCCCGAGACTGCACTCGAGGACGGGTCCGCCAGTGTTTGCCCCCCTTTGGCGTACATCCCCGACTATGGCCTCCCCGGCGCAAGAGCGCCAATAGCCCTTGTCTTCTCGCTGCTCGCCCGCGGAGTGAGCCGTCGAAACTCCTCCACGCTCATCACAACGACGACCGGCCGTCCGTGCTTCTCGACCTGCACCGGTTCAACCCGAGCATAGTCGATCAGCATCCCGAAGCTGTTCTTGGCGTCTTTCGCGGACATGGTTCTCATCGCGCGCAATCTCTAGCTGGAGCCCAACAGAATAGTAGCTAAAATAGCTACTTCCGCAACGCATGAATTCAGCCGGCGAGGCATCGCAAGCGCTGAAAGGTATCCATGCGTCTGGTCGTCGAGGGTGACTTGAGCGGTGGCGCACCCGACACGATTCGAACGTGTGACCTTCGCCTTCGGAGGGCGACGCTCTATCCAGCTGAGCTACGGGTGCTTCGCCAAGGCGGGCGCAACCTAGCCCAGCTTCGACGTTCCTGCAATCGGGGATTGGCGCTCCTCCCCGACGATCTCGGCGCAGCCCCGAAAACGCCACCGACGCGACCGCTTCATAGACCGGTGGCATGAGGCTTTCCGCACCATGTTACGAGGGAAGTCCGATCAGGTATATCACCCTGACCGGACACGGGTCAGTGCCTTGCGATGGCATGCTCGATCCACAATCCCGCGGCGAGAAGAGCGTCGTCATCGCCGGACGGGAGCGAGAACAGGGCGGAGGTCGGCAGGCCCTCTGCATTGGTGCCGGACGGCAGGGCAAGACCAGGCATGTCCAGGAAGCTGCCGGCCATCGTCAGCGTGAGCGTGGCGAGATTGATGCGGGCAAACAGTTCGGGGTCGGCTTCGAGCGACGCGAGCTCCGGCGCCACATGCTTGACGGTCGGGAGCGCGAACAGCGCGCCGGCGAGATCGTCGGCGATGGAGCGCGACAGCGTGGCCTTGAGGCTACGCAGACGTCCGGCCGCCTCGGCGGTGATCGCCGCCGCACCGTCGAGCCGCTTCAGCACACGCGCATCGATGAGGTCGCGCTTTGGACCGCTGATCGCATCGAGATGCCAGGCGCGCGCCTCCACCGCGCCGAGCCAGCCGATCTCGGCGATGGCGCGCCGTGCCTCGCGCCAGGCAGCCACCGGCGCGCGGCGCACGCGAGCGCCCGATGCTTCGAGACCAGCGAGCATCGCTTCGAAATTGGCCCGCACTGTATCTTCGAGGCCGTCCTCCTCCAGCACCGCCGGGTCGACGACAATGTCGGGTGCGGCCGATGCGGCTTCGGCAACTCGCCCGGTACCCCGCATCACCGCGTCGATGGTCACACAATCGGCAACCGTCCGGGCGATGGGCCCGAGGCTGTCGAGACTCTTCGCCAGCGGATAGACACCGGCCATGGCATAGCGCCCGCCCGACGCCTTGAAGCCGACAAGACCGTTGAGGGCGGCAGGCACCCGTACTGAGCCGGCGGTATCCGTTCCGATGCCGACGGGAACGATGCCGCGCTGGACGGCGACCGCCGAGCCGGACGACGAGCCGCCGGGTACACGAGGGGTCGCCGCCGGAAAGTCTGGCGTCGGCGTGCCGAAATGCGGGTTGAGCCCAAGGCCGGAGAAGGCGAATTCGCTGAGATTGGTCTTGCCGAGCGGGATGAGGCCGACGCGCCGCGACGCTGCAACGACCGGCGCGTCCTCGCGGGCCATGGGCGCATCGTCCCGTGTGCGCGAGCCCGCGGTCGTCCGCGTACCGGCGATGTCGAAGAGGTCCTTCCAGGCGATCGGGATGCCGTCGAGCGGGCCGAGCGCCTGGCCGTTGCGCCGGCGCGCGGCGGCGGCGCGGGCCTCGGCCAGCGCCTCCTCGGCCATGAGGGTGATGAAAACGGCGGGGGCCGCGCGGGCCTTGTCGAGCGCCTCCTCGACGAGGCGCACGGGATCCGTCCGCCCCGACGCAAGGTCAGCCGCGATGTCGGTCAAAGTCTGATGAGCCATGCCGTTCTTCTGTCCCTGGATGGATATGGCGTGTGACGGCGTCAGCCGGTCACGATGGCGACGCTGGCGCTCGCGCCGATGCGCGAGGCGCCGGCGGCGAGCATGCGCAGGGCGTCCTCGCGCGTGCGGATGCCCCCCGAGGCCTTGACGCCGATGCCCCGCCCGACGACGCGGCGCATGAGTGCAACATCTTCCACAGTCGCGCCGGCCTTGCCGAAGCCGGTCGAGGTCTTGACGAAATCGGCACCGGCGGCGACCGCGAGGCGGCAGGCCACCTCCTTCTCAGCGTCTGAGAGGAGGCAGGTCTCGATGATGACCTTGAGCAGCGCGGGGCCGCAGGCCTCGCGGACGGCGGCAATGTCGGCGCCGACGTCGCCCTCCCGCCCCTCCTTCAGGGCGCCGACGTCGATGACCATGTCGACCTCGCGCGCGCCCGCAGCGACCACCCAGCGCGCCTCGGCGGCCTTGAGCAGGGAGGGCGTCGCCCCGAGCGGAAAGCCGACGACGGCGCAGGTGACGACGTCGCTGCCGGCGAGTGCCGCGGCGACATCCGGCACATGGACCGGATTGACGCAGACGGAGAAGAAGCCGTGCTCGCGCGCCTCGCGGCAAACCTGCGCGATATCAGCGCGCGTCGCGTCCGCCCGAAGAATCGTATGGTCGATGGTGCGCGCAAGTTCGGCGCGCGTCAGGGTCGTCATATGGGCCGCCTCTGCCTCGGGCACATCTTATAGGGCGCGCCGCGCAGCGCCCGCAAGCTCAGAAGCCGAGGGCGCAGCCGTCCTTGCGCTGGTCGGAGCCGGCGTGCAGCACGCCGCGGGCGTGGTCGATCCAGATGGCCTGCCCGCCGCCGAGCGGCGACGTGCGCGGCTTGATCGCATGGCCCTTGGCGGCGAGCGCGGCGATAACGCTCTCGCCGAGGGTCGGCTCTACCTCCAGCACGCCGTTGAAGGCGAAGCTGCGCGGCGCATCGAGCGCCGCCTGCACGTCGAGGCCCCGGTCGAGCATGCCGGAGAGGAAGGCCGCATGGCCGGCCGCCTGATAATGTCCGCCCATCACGCCGAAGGGCGCCACGGTGCGCCCGCCGCGGCGCAGGAGGCCGGGTATGATGGTGTGCATGGGCCGCTTGCGCGGGGCGATGGCATTGGGATGCCCCTCGATGAGGTTGAAGGACGCGCCGCGATTGTGCAGCACAATGCCCGTCTTGGGGTCGAGCCGCGTCGAGCCAAAGGCGTGGAAGATCGAATTGATGAAGGAGATGGCGTTGCCGTCGCGGTCCACCGCGCAGAGATAGACCGTATCCCGGTGCTCCGGCTCGTGCCAGAGCGCCGGTGCGCCGGCCTGCCCCATGTCGATGCGGCCGCGCAGCGCGTGTGCCACTTCGTCCGAGAGCAGTTGCTCGACCGGGTAGGGCAGATGCGCGGGATCGGCGATGAGCGCGTCGCGGTGATGGTAGGCAAGCTTGGTCGCCTCGGCATGGAGGTGCACGCGCTCGGCGAGCGGCAGCTTCTCCGACAGGTCGAAGCCGGCGAGCACGTTGAGCATCATGAGCGCTGCGAGGCCCTGACCGTTGGGCGGGCATTCGTAGACATCATAGCCGTGATAGCTGGTGACGATCGGCGTCACGTAATCGGCCCCGTCGGCCGCATCGGCGAAATCCTCGAGCGTGTGCAGGCCGCCGAGGCCGTTGAGAAAACGCACCAGGCTCTCGGCTGTGCGGCCGAGATAGAAGGCCGCGGCGCCATCGCGGGCGATCTCGCGCAGGCGCTGCCCGAGCAGCGGCTGGGCATGCCGCTCGCCCTCGGTCGGCGCGCGTCCGCCAGGCAAGAAAACGGTCTTGGCGCCGGCATCGCGCGCCAGAAGCGGGACCTCCTCCGCCCAGTCGAGGGCGACGCGCGCGGTGACCGGATAGCCATTCTCGGCATAGGCGATGGCGCGGACGAAGAGCCGCTCCAGCGGCAGGCGGCCGTGGTCGCGGTGCAGCTTCGTCCAGGCGGCGATGGCGCCCGGCACGGTGACGGCATGGGGGCTGGTGCGCTCGATGGTGGAGACGCCGAGGTCCTTGAGGCGTCCCACGCTCGCCGCCGCCGGGGCGCGGCCGCTGCCGTTGAGGGCGAGGACCTCGCCACCGGCCGGGGCGTAGAGGACGAAGCAGTCGCCGCCGATGCCCGTCATGTGCGGCTCGACCACGCATTGCACGGCAACTGCCGCGATGGCGGCATCGACGGCATTGCCGCCGCAGGCGAGGACATCAAGCCCTGCCGCGGTTGCGAGCGGGTGCGACGTGGCGATGGTCGCCTCGCCCGCAAGTGTCGGTCCACGTCCCGGCCTGAAGAAATCGCGCATGCCTGTCCCCAACCGCCCTGCCCTTGCCGCCTGCACGCGGTGCGACGCCGCGCCGGTCCCATGGCGGTAACAGCGGCGGGCGCTGCGTGCAAGGGCGGGGCGTTCAATGCGACAAGGCCTTCTGTCCTTCCCCGGCATGCCCCTCGTCCCGCGTCTTCCACAGAGACCAGCCGATGCCGGCGCCGAGGATGGCAAAGGTCACGGCGAGCGACCATTCGGCCGGGAACTTCGCCCAGCCGAAAAGATCGGCGACGAACACCTTCGAGCCGATGAAGACGAGCAGGACCGCCAGCGCCTGCTTGAGATAGGCGAAGCGGTGCAGCACTGCGGCAAGCGCGAAGTAGAGCGCGCGCAGGCCGAGGATGGCGAAGATGTTGGACGTGTAGACGATGTAGGGGTCAGTCGTGATGGCGAAGATCGCCGGCACCGAATCGACCGCGAAGATGATGTCCGCGATCTCGATGAAGACGAGCGCCAGGAACAGCGGCGTCAGGAAGAGGATGCTGCGGCCGTTGCCGCTGCGGCGACGCACGAAGAAGCGCTCACCGTGGAGGCGCCGCGTCACGCGGAAGCGGCGCTTGATCAGCCTGAGCAAGGGGTTCTGCGCGAGGTCCGTCTCCTGATCCCCCCACCACAGCATCTTGAGCCCGGTGACGATGAGGAAGGCGGCGAAGAGATAGAGCACCCATTCATATTGCGCGACGAGGGCGGCGCCGAAGCCGATCATGATGGCGCGCAGCACGATGACGCCGAGGATGCCCCAGAACAGCACACGGTGCTGGTAGCGCCGCGGAATGGCGAAGAAGCCGAAGATCATCGCGATGACGAAGATGTTGTCCATCGCGAGGCTCTTTTCGACCACGAAGCCGGTAATGTACTCGACGCTGGCCTGGGTGCCGAGCTGCCACCACACGAAACCGCCAAAGCCGAGACCAAGCACGATGTAGAAGGCCGAGAGCGCAAGGCTCTCGCGCACCCCGATCTCGCGGGAGCCACGATGCAGCACGCCGAGGTCAAGGGCCAGCAGCGCCATGACGAGGCCCATGAAGCCGAGCCACATCCACAGCGGATGGCCAAGAAAAAAGCTGGTGAGAACGTCCATCGGTTTCCTCTCTGTGCGGAGGGGAAACCCGATGCAGAACCCTGACTGGACAAAGGCAGAAATCCGGACCCTGCATCGAGTTCACCCGATGCGGTCCGACATCACGATGCATGGCATCGCCAGAGGGGCCCGGCCCGCGGCCGACGACATGGGAAGTGGCCGGGCCAATGTCAAGACCGGACGCGGCGCCGGCTGGTCGATTTTGCCCCGACAGGCGGCCTGATGCGCTAAGACGTCGGAACGCGGGTTTTTCAAAGGGCAGGCCGGCGATGATCGACCTCAGAAACATCGAGACCTTCTTCTGGGCGGCAGCACTCGGCAGCCTGCGTGCGGCCTCCGAAAAGCTCGGCACGACACAGCCGGCCGTATCGCACCGTATCGCCTCGCTCGAGGAGGCGCTGGGAGTGCGCCTCTTCGAGCGGGACGCACGCGGCGTGACGCTGACCGCCAAGGGGCAGGAGTTGCTCTCCCACGCCGAGCGCATGATCCAGCTCCGCTGCGACATGGTGCGCGCCGCCCAGGACCAGAACGTGATGAGCGGCACCGTGCGTATCGGGGTCGCCGAGACCATCGTGCAGACGTGGCTGTCGCGGCTCATCGAGCAGGTGCACGCCACCTATCCGGCGCTGGCGCTCGAGATCGAGGTCGACAGCTCGATGGTGTTGCGCTCGCACCTCATGTCGCGGCAGATCGACCTCGCCTTCCTGATGGGGCCCGTGCTGGAGGAACGGGTTGAGAACGTCCACCTGTGCACCTATCCGCTCGCCTGGGTGGCGAGCCCGCGGCTGAAGCTCGGCGACGGGCCCATCACGCTGAGGCGCCTGTCGGATCGTCCGATCATCACCTATCCCTCCAACAGCCGGCCCTATCTCGTGCTGCGCGACATGCTGGCGCGCGCCGGCGTGAAGGCCCGCCTCTACGGCAGCGCTTCGCTCTCCATGGTGGTACGCATGGCGCGTGACGGCATCGGCGCGGCCGTGATCGCCCCGGTTTTCCTCGACAAGGAGCTCGCCAGCGGAGACTTGAAGATTATTGATGTCGAGACCGATCCGCTGCCGGACCTGAGCTTCACCGCCACCTGGATCAACGGCCCGGAAAGCCACGCCGCCCGCGTGATCGCCGCGATGGCGCGGGAGGTTGCCGTACAAGCCGATGGCGACGTGACGAGCAGCTCCAAGGCGGGTTAAACTGTATTTATACCCCCTATTCGAACATACGATTGGACAGGAAAATCAATCACGGCATGCAATGCGGGCAGGGCGCCGGCTGCGGCCGGTGCGGCGGAGAGCCGCCACAAATCCAGCCAGGGGGACTGACACCGTGAATTGCATCCTTCGTGCCGCCATTGCCGTCACCGCGCTCGCCGGATCGGCCGCGCTCGCCCAGGATCTGCCGAAGACGCACCTCAAGATCGTCGGCGGCCTCAGCAACCTCACGGCCTACAACGACTACGAGAGGCCGTTCTGGACCCAGAAGGTGCCGGAGCTGTCGAACGGCCAGATCACGGCCGAGATCAAGGGTTTCAACGAAATGGGACTGAAGGGGCCGGAGCTGCTGCGCCTCATGTCCCAGGGCGTCGTCGAGTTCGGCACGGCCACCCTCTCCTATTTTGCCAGCGACAACGCCATCAACGAAGCCATCGACCTCGCCGGTCTCGCCCCGGACGTGAAGACGGCACGCGCTGTCACCGAGGCGTTCACGCCGGTCTACGAAAAGTTCTACGGTGACGGCGCCAAGGTGAAGCTGCTCGGCATCTCGACCTATCCGGCACAGGTGCTGTTCTGCAACGCGGAGATCAACAAGCTCTCCGACCTCAAAGGCAAGAAGGTGCGCACCTCGAGCCGCACCCAGGCGGAGTTCGTCGAGGCCTTCGGCGGCACGAGCGTGACCATGGCCTTCGGCGAGGTGGTGCCGGCCCTGCAGAACAAGGTGGTCGACTGCGCCATCACCGGCTCGCTCTCCGGCTACTCGGCCAAGTGGTACGAGGTCTCCACGCACCTCTATGCCCTGCCGATCAACTGGAATCAGCAGATTCACGCCGTCAACCAGGCGGCCTGGAACAAGCTCGACCCCAAGGTGCAGGCCTTCATCGAGACGAACGTCAAGACGCTCGTCGACGACATCTGGAAGGCAGCCGCCGAGCAGACGGAGCTGGGCTATGCCTGCAACACGGGCTCCGATGCCTGCACCCTACCGGTCAAGGGCAAGATGAAGCTGGTGACGCCGAGCGAGGCGGACCGCCAGTTGCTGCGCGGCGCGCTGGGCGAGATGGTGCTGCCGAAGTGGGCGGCGCGCTGCTCGGCGGACTGCGTGAAGGATTTCAACGACACCGTCGGCAAGGTGCTCAACATTTCCGTCTCGAAGTAAGGGAATGGTGCGCCGCCCGCGCGACGCACTCACCCGAGGCGCCGCAGCAGCGGCGCCCCCGATCCCGACGAGGTGGAGCCCATGTCCCTGCATCGTCTTTCCCTCGCCGGCCTGACGCGCGGCGCAGAACGCCTGTCGCTTCTCGCCGTGTGGGCGAGCGGCGCCCTCACCATCGGCAGCGTGCTGCTGATCTCCTTCGACGTCATCGCGCGGAAGTTCTTCGGCTTCAGCACCGGCGGCGCCGACGAACTGTCGAGCTATGCCTTCGCCATCAGCACGTCCTGGTCGCTCGCCTTCGCCACCTTGCAGCGGGCGAATGTTCGCGTCGACGTGATCTATCAGCACCTTCCGGTGCGCCTGTCGGCCCTCCTCGACTGGATCTCCATCGTCGCGCTCGGCGTCTTCATGGCCATGCTGACGTTCTACGCCTATGACGTCGTCGCCACCTCCTGGGCCGAAGGTTCGACCGCCAACACGCCGCTCGGCACGCCGCTGTACATCCCGCAGGGACTATGGCTGGCGGGGCTCTGCTGGATGTGTCTCGTCCTCGCGCTGATGCTGCTGCGCGCTTCGATCGCGCTCGCCAGCGGCGATACCGACGCGGTCAAGGCCATCGCCGGCGTGCGCTCGGCGAAGGAGGAGGCAGCGGAAGAGGCGGCAGCCGGCGAACGCCTCGTCAAGGAGGCTGCGGCATGATCGCCACTGCACTCGTCCTTCTATTCGTCCTCATCGGGCTCTCCATTCCCGTCGGGGCGGCGCTCGGCGTGCTCGGGCTCATTCTCGACCCGCTCTATTCCATGCTGCCGCTGACGCGCGCCATGGGCGAGCTCGCCTGGAGCACGAACAACGAATTCCTGCTCGTCGCCATCCCGCTCTTCATCCTCCTCGGCGAGGTGCTGCTGAGGGCCGGCTTCGCGGAGCGCATGTATGCGGCCATGAGCCTGTGGCTATCGTGGATGCCCGGTGGCCTGATGCATGCCAATATCGGCGCCTCGACGCTCTTTTCCGCCACCTCCGGCTCGAGCGTCGCGACGGCCGCCACTGTCGGCACCGTCGCCATCCCGCAGATCCGCCGCTACGGCTACAACGAGCCGCTCTTTCTCGGCAGCATCGCGGCCGGCGGCACGCTCGGCATCCTCATCCCGCCGTCGATCAACCTCGTCATCTACGGCGTCCTGACCAATTCCTCGGTGCCGAAGCTCTATCTCGCCGGCATCATCCCGGGCCTGCTCATGGCCGGGCTGTTCATGGCCGTCATCGCCGGCGGCTGCCTGGCACGGCCCGGCTGGAGCGGTCATCAGGTCCGCGCCTCGTGGGGCGAGCGCTTCCGCGGCCTCGCGCATCTTGCCCCGCCGCTCGGCATCTTCCTCCTCGTCGTGGGCTCGATCTATGCCGGGCTGGCGACGCCGACGGAAGCGGCAGCGCTCGGGGTGCTCGGCGCCCTCATCCTGGCCGCCTGCTTCGGGCGCCTGACATGGGCGATGCTGCGCGGCGCCGTCGAAGGCGCCATGAAGTCGACGGCCATGATCATGCTGATCGTGATCGCGGCCGGCTTCCTCAACTTCATCATGTCGGCGACCGGCCTCACCGACGCCATCACCGGCTCCATGAGCGGCCTCGGCCTGTCGCCCGCCTGGATGCTGCTGATCGTCATCGTCTTCTACCTCGTGCTCGGCTGTTTCATGGAGACCCTCTCCATGATGATCACGACGATCCCGATCATCGCGCCGATCATGATCGGCCTCGGCTACGATCCGATCTGGCTCGGCATCGTCATCATCGTACTGGTCGAGGCGGCGCTGATCACCCCGCCCGTGGGGCTCAACCTCTTTGTCGTGCAGAGCCTGCGCAAAGCCGGATCGATGGACGCGGTCATCGTGGGCACGCTGCCCTTCGTCCTCGCCATGTTCTTCATGCTCGCGCTACTCGCCTTCTTCCCGGCGCTCGCCCTGTGGTTGCCGGGCCTCTTCGGGTGAGCGACCAAGCTTCCTACCGCTGAAGGACCATCATGAGACTTGCCTTCGACATCGCCGGCGCTGCGGGCGCCGGTGCTCTCGACATCGACATATCGGCGCTCGTCATCGCCGGTTGGGCCGGGCGCGATCGCCACGCGATCGAGCACCACATTGAGGAACTCGCCGCCATCGGCGTGCCGCGGCCGAGCACGGTGCCGCTCTACTACCGCGTGTCGGACAGCCTGCTGACGCAGGCGCCGCGCATCCAGGTGGTGGGCGGCGAGAGTTCGGGCGAGGTCGAGGTCTTCCTCTTCCAGGCCGGCGGCGAACTCTTCGTCAGCCTCTCGTCCGACCACACCGACCGCAAGCTCGAGACCGTGAGCGTCGCCCTGTCGAAACAGGTCTGCGCCAAGCCGGTGGCGCGGCAGGCCTGGCGCTTCGCAGAGGTCGCCGGCCACTGGGACGAGCTCGTCATCCGCTCGCACATCGTCGAGAACGGCGCGCGCGTCGTCTACCAGGAGGGCCGGCTCGCCGCGCTGCAGCCGCCGCTCGACCTCGTCGCGGGCTTCACCGGCGGCGCGGCCACGCTGCCGGAGGGAACGGCGATGCTCTGCGGCACCGTCGGTGCCAACGGCGGCATCCGCCCGGCCGTGTCCTTCACCATGGAGCTCTTCGACCCGCGCAGCGGCCGCACGCTCGGTCACGGCTACGACATCGAGGTTCTGCCGGAAGTCGCGTGAGCCGCCGTTCGGCCAAGAGCAAGGGACATCATCCATGTCACCAGACTTCGACCGCGCGGATCCCCATGCGGTGCGCCTTGCCGCCCGCACGGGCGCGCTGACGGGACACACGGCCCATCTCGCGCCGGGGCGCGTCCAGGCGAATCTCGCCATCCTGCCGGTGGCGCTGGCCCATGACTTCCTGCGCTTTTGCCAGCGCAATCCCAAGCCCTGTCCGCTTCTGGCCGTGTCCGAGCCCGGCGATCCGATGTTGCCGATGCTCGGACGCGACGTCGACATCCGCACGGACGTGCCGCGCTACCGCGTCTGGCGCGACGGTGAACTCGTCTCCGAGCCGACGGACATTCGCGACCTGTGGCGCGACGACCTCGTCGCCTTCCTCATCGGCTGCTCATTCTCCTTCGAGGCGGCGATGCTCGCCGACGGCCTGCCGGTGCGCCACATCGAGCAGGGCACCAACGTGCCGATGTACCGGACCAACGTGCCGACCGTTGAGGCCGGCCCCTTCGGGGGACCGATGGTCGTTTCCATGCGGCCGCTGACCCCCGCCCAGGCCATCCGGGCCGTGCAGGTGACGTCGCGCTTTCCGGCCGTGCACGGGGCGCCGGTGCATCTCGGCGACCCGGCCGCGATCGGCATCGCCGATATCGGCAAGCCGGACTATGGCGATCCCGTCGAGATGCGGCCCGGCGAGATCCCGGTCTTCTGGGCCTGCGGCGTGACGCCCCAGTCGGTCATCGAACATGCCCGCCCGCCGTTCTCGATCTCGCACGCGCCGGGGCACATGCTCGTCACCGACCTCAGCAACAGCGCCGTCGCGGTGATGTAGAGGGCGCTCGCGCGCCCGCGACAACGACAGGCGAGAATTTACCCGGACGGCCTCGCCGGCTATGCTCGTCCGGCCCCGAACAGCGACGGGCCGGACGATGCACCATTACGCCATCTTCGAGACGGACGCCGGCTTCTGCGGCATCGCGTGGGGCGAGAGCGGCATCGTGCGCTTTCAGCTGCCGACCACGGACGCCGCCGGCACCGAGCGCCTGCTGCAACGGCGCCTGCCGGACGCGGTCCCAGGCACGCCGCCTCCACCCGTCGCCGAGACGATCGCGGCGGCAAAAGCCTATTTCGCCGGCCGCAAGACGGATTTTTTCGCCTGCGTGCTCGACCTTGGCGGCCGCGATGCCTTCGCCAGGGAGATTTATGCCGCGGCCCGGCGCGTCGGCTGGGGGCATACGACGACCTACGGCACGCTCGCGCGCGAGGTCGGCGCCGGTCCGGAGGCGGCGCGTGACGTCGGCCGGGCCATGGCGGAAAACCCGGTGCCACTGATCATCCCGTGCCACCGGGTGCTGGCGGCTGGCGGGCGGCTCGGTGGCTTCTCCGCCCCCGGCGGCACCGCGGCCAAGCTGCGCATGCTGGCGCTGGAGGGGATCGACCTTGCGCCGGAACCGGCGCAACGGTCCTTCGCCTTCTAGGGCTCGTCATGCCGCGCTTGATCGGCCTCAAGGCGGGGCCGAAGCAGCGGCTCCACGATGCCCTGCGGCAGGCGACAGGGAGCCACATCATGATCCGCGACATTCTCGTGCATCTCGACGGCAGCGCGGCAGACGAGACGCGCATCATCCATGCCGAAGCCATCGCCGGGCATTTCGATGCCCATGTGACCGGGCTCTTCACCAATATCGTGCCGACGCCCTTCATCCCCGCGGCCGATGGCCTCGCCGCGGCCAGCATCCTCGAGGAAAGCCGCCGGCAGGCCGAGGCGGCGGGAGAGTCCCAGGCGGCACGCCTGGCGCAGCGCCTCGACACGCTCGCAATGCCCAGCGAGCTGCGCCGGTTCGATCTTTTCGCCGATGCCGTCTGGAGCGCCGTTGCGCGGCAGGCGCGCGCCTGCGATCTCTTCGTCGCCCTGCGCCCGTACGGCGCCGACGGTTCATCGCACTGGCCGGAGGTGGTGGAGGCCGCCCTCTTCGGCTCCGGCCGCGGAGTCTACCTTGCGCCACCCGATGCGCCCGCTCGGGCGTTCGAAACCGTGCTCGTCGCCTGGAGCGATACGCGCGAGGCCGCCCATGCGGTGGCGGAGGCGATGCCCCTGCTGCGACTGGCGAAGCAGGTCGTGGTCGCCACGGTCGACGCCGATGGCCCTCCCGAGGAAGATCGCGAGGAGCCCGGCGCCGATCTCGCCCGCCATCTCGACCGGCACGGCGTCCGGGTCGAATTGCGGCACGTGCCCGAATGGCGCGAGGTTTCGCGTGCGCTGCTCAACGAGACCGAGAAGAGCGGTGCCGATCTCGCCGTGCTCGGCGCCTATGGGCATTCGCGCCTGCGCGAATGGGTGCTCGGCGGGGCGACGCGCGATTTCCTGACGCAATGCCCGGTTCCGATGCTGATGGCCCATTAGGCCGGGCCATCAAGAGGTGGCCGCCCCTGCGGATGCCGGGGCGGCCTCGTTTCGCCCCTGCCCGCTCACCGGTAGACGAGGACGGGGATCGTCGAATGGGTGAGTACCTTCAGCGTCACGCTGCCCAGCACGATGGCAGCCACGCCGCCGCGGCCGTGCGAACCCATCGCGATGAGGTCGCAGCCGCGCTCCTTGGCGGTATCGATGATGGCGCGATAGGGCTCGTCATGCACCACCTGCACCGTCTCGTAGGGCACACCGTTCACCCGCGCGACATTGCTTGCGGAGGACAGGAAGCCGGCCGCGCGCCGGCGTGCATGATCCTCGTACTCCGCCCGCGTATCCGTGAGCTGCTCGGCGTCCGTCGAGAGGAGGTGGAAGGGTTCCACAACCGTCAGTAACGTCACCTTGGCTCCGGCGTCGCGCGCGAAGGCCATCGCCTGTTCGACGGCCGCCGCCGACAGGAGTGAACCATCCGTCGGAATGAGAATGTTCTTGTACATGGCGCTCCCCTATTGGCGCTCCCTTTGTCGATGCGTGGGAAGGGTAAACGGGTAGGCCACGGCCGCGCCTTGCGCAGGATCAAGCCGACCCTGCGACGTTTGACCCATGTCAAGGAGCCCATGCGCGGGGGTGTTTTGATGTCCGTGGCAGCGCCGTCGGCCTGAGCCGACCGCTCGGCCCCGAGGCCGCAGTCTCAGCGCTCCGGGCGCCCGCTTCCAGGCCGGCCCGCCGCTGCCCCCGCGACAGGAGCACGACCATGCCTGAAGCAACCAAACTTCCCATCGAGACCGAGAAGCAAACTGCACCCGCGCCCGTCGCCCGGTGGACGCCCTTCGACAGCCTGCGCCGGGAGATCGACAGGCTGTTTGACGACCTCCATGTCGGCTCGTGGCGCATGCCCTTCGCCCGTGCGGAGTTCCAATCCGAACGGCCGTGGCTGCGCGAGAGCGCCTTTGCCCTCACCCCCGCGGTGGATGTGGTCGAGCGCGAGAAGGAATACGAGATCAGCGCCGAATTGCCGGGCCTCGAGCAGAAGGACGTCGAGGTGCGCCTGGCCAACGGCACGCTCATCGTCAGGGGCGAAAAGCGCGAGACCAAGGAAGAACACGACAAGGATTATTATGTGTCCGAGCGCCGCTACGGCACCTTCATGCGCTCGTTCCGTGTTCCCGACACGGTCGATACGGCCGGCATCGAGGCCCGGTTCGCGAACGGGGTGCTGACGGTCAAGCTGCCGAAATCCGCAGAGGCCCGGAAGAACGAGAAGAAGATCGACGTCAAGACCGGCTAGCCCTGAAACCTGCGGCGTTGTCGGCAAGGGTCGGCCGGCGGCGGATGCCGCCGCCGGCTTCGACATCAGCGCGCGAACCGCTCGCACGTGGCGCGCCCGGTGGCGGACGGCCGACATCGCCGGACTCGCGAAACGATCGCCGGGCCTGCCGCTGACCGGCGGGCGCAGCAAGAACCCTCGACACCTTCGGTCTACGCCAGCCCTGCCCTGCACGGCCATATCAGCATGGGCTGTGACGCAAGGGGCAAGCCGGCCGTCACGGCGGCGAGGCGCACGGGCGCGGCATCGGTGGCAAGGCCCGCCGGAGCCCCGGTCATCCGGTCGGCGTGGACGGGCGAATTTCGCGATTGACGATGCGGCCATTATGGCCACGATGGGCCTTTCAAGAAGGGGGCGGCGCATGAAGGCGCTCTCGGCCCGCGAGGCCAAGTACAACTTCGGACGGCTGATCGACACGGCCCGCGCGGAGCCCGTGGTGATCGAGAAGCACGGGCGTCCGGTCGTGGTGGTGCTCGCGGTCGAGGAATACGAGAAGCTGACCGGCAACGCCGTTCCGCCGTCCCGCGACAAGCCCGCTGAAACGAACGGTGACTGATGCCGATCCTGAACTGGCTGACCCGCGACGAGGACCTTCGCCGCGCGAGCCGCGTGCCCTACCGTCTTCTGGAGGAAGTCCCCGACCTGTCGGCGGGCGACGGCAGCGCGGGCAACATGCTGATCCAGGGCGACAACCTCGAGGCGCTGAAGGCGCTGCTGCCGTTCTATGCCGGCCGGGTGAAATGCATCTACATCGACCCGCCCTACAACACGCGCTCAGCCTTCGAGCACTACGACGACAACCTGGAGCACACGCAGTGGCTGGCCATGATGTGGCCGCGGCTCGAGTTGCTGCGCGATTTGCTCGCCGAGGATGGCTCGATCTGGGTGTCCATCGACGACAACGAGGGGCACTACCTCAAGGTCATCATGGACGAGGTATTTGGACGGCGGAACTTCATTGCGAACACGCTCTGGCAAAAAGTCTTCTCACCGAAGAACACGGCACGACATTTTTCCGACGATCACGACCATATCCTCGTCTTCGCCCGAAACGCGGATCAATGGGTGCCGAACCCAATGCCACGTTCGGATCGGATGAACAAAGGTTACAAGAACCCGGACAATGACCCGCGCGGTCCATGGACATCGGGGGACGTGTCCGCCCGAAACTTCTACGGCGCAGGGAAGTACTCAATCACATGCCCAAGCGGTCGCGTCATCCCAGGACCTCCAAACGGCATGTACTGGCGTGTTTCGGAAGAGCGGTTCTGGGAGATGGATCGAGACGGACGAATCTGGTGGGGAAAGGACGGTAACAACACCCCGCGAATTAAGCGGTTTCTTTCTGAGGTGAAGCAAGGTGTCGTGCCACAAACGCTTTGGATGAATACAGACGTCGGAAATACACAGGAAGCTAAAAAAGAAGTTGTGGCGCTATTTGGTGAAGTAAATTTCATGACGCCGAAACCTGAGCGCCTGATACAGCGCGTCATCAATATCGCCACCAACCCCGGCGATCTCGTGCTCGACTCCTTCCTCGGCTCCGGCACCACCGCCGCCGTCGCGCACAAGATGGGGCGGCGCTATATCGGCATCGAAATGGGCGAGCATGCCCGCACCCATTGCGCGCCGCGCCTGCAGAAGGTGATCGACGGCGAACAGGGCGGCATCTCGAAATCCGTCGGCTGGCAGGGCGGCGGCGGTTTCCGCTTCTACCGTCTCGGCCCGCCCGTATTCGACGAGACGGGCCACATCCGGCAGGACATCCGCTTTCCCGTGCTGGCGGCGCATGTCTGGTTTTCGGAGACCGACCGGCCTTGGGATGGGAAGGGCAGCAGCCCGCTGCTCGGCATTCATGACGGCCGCGCCCATGCGCTGCTCTACAACGGCATCCTCGGCGACAGGCGGCCGGGCGGCGGCAATGTGCTGACCCGCGCGACGCTCGCCATCATCCGCGAGGAGATCGCCAAGGTCGATCCGGCCTTCGACGGCCCGCTCACCATCTACGGCGAGCAGTCCCGGCTGACGCCCGCCACGCTCGACCGCGAGCGCATCACCTTCAAGCAGACGCCCTACGACGTCAAAGCGCGGGCCTGAGGGGGCATCTGATGAAGCTGAAGCAATACCAGACCGATACTCTCTCCATCCTCCGCCGCTTCTTCGAGGAGGCGCGCGTCGCCGGCCCCAAGGGCGCCTATGAGGCGATGACCCGGGAGCCAGAGCAGGCGAAGCGGCTCGGCCGCTATGGCGGCACCTACACGCCCCTCGCCGAGCTGCCGAACGTTCCTTACGTATGCCTTCGCCTGCCCACCGGGGGCGGCAAGACCATCCTCGGCGCCCATTCCATCGCCGTCGCGCGTGATGCCTGGGTGGAGAAGGACTATCCGATGGTGCTCTGGCTGGTGCCGTCGAACACCATCCGCCTGCAGACGGCCGAGGCGCTGAAGAACGCCCGCCACCCCTACCGGCAAGCCTTGGACGAGGCCTTCGACGGCCGGGTGCGCGTGTTCGACATCGCCGATTTCACGCATATCCGCCCGCACGACATTCGCGACCATTGCTGCATCGTCGTGGGCACGATCCAGACCCTGCGCGTGTCGAACACCGAGGGCCGCAAGGTCTATGCCCACAACGAGAACATGGAGCCGCATTTCACGGCGCTGCCCAGGTCACTGCCGGGGCTCGAGCCGCTGGACGGCGGCGGCGTGAAGTTCTCCTTCGCCAACCTGATGCACATCCACCGTCCGCTGATGATCGTGGACGAGGCGCACAACGCCGTCACCGGCCTGACGCGGGAGATGCAGGCGCGGGTCAACCCGTCCGCCATTATCGAGTTCACGGCGACGCCGCGCCTCAACTCGAACATCCTGCACAGCGTGACGGCACAGGAGCTGAAGCGCGAGGAGATGATCAAGCTGCCGATCATGCTGTCCGAGCACGACACCTGGCAGAATGCGGTGAACGGCGCCATTGCGGCGCGCGCCTCTCTGGCCGAGGAAGCCGAGAAGGATCCCGACTACATCCGCCCCATCGTCCTGTTCCAGGCGCAGCCGAAGAACCAGGAGGTGACGGTCGAGGCGCTGAAGACGCACCTGATGGAGGTCGAACAAATCCCCGCGGAGAAGATCGCCGTGGCGACCGGCGATCAGCGCGAATTGGACGGCATCGATCTGTTCGATCCCCAATGCCCGATTGAATACGTCATCACCGTCGAGGCGCTGAAGGAGGGCTGGGATTGCTCCTTCGCTTACGCCTTCTGCTCCGTCTCGCGGATCCAGAGCGCGGTGGATGTGGAGCAGTTGCTGGGGCGCGTGCTGCGGATGCCCTACGCCAAGCGCCGCAAGGCGGATCCGCTCAACCGCGCCTATGCCTTCCTGTCCGAACCATCCTTCGGCGAAGCGGCGCGGTCTTTGGCCGACAAGCTGGTCGCCATGGGCTTCGAGGAAGACGAGGCGCGCGACAACATCGAACCGGCGCAGGCCTCGCTCGATGCCGACACCGGCCTGTTCGGCCCGCGCGACAAGCCGAAGCCGACCTTCAGGCACACCGTGACGGCGACGCCCGAGGTGGTTGCGGAGTTGAGGAAGCGTGGGGGCGTGAGCCTCCGCGACACCGGCGGCGGCAGGATCGAGATCGCTGTCGCCGGCCGCGTCGACGGCGCGCTGGAGAAAATCATCGCCGACACGTTGCCCGAGACGGAGCGGCAGGGCTTCGCCGAGGCCGTCGCGAAATACCGCGTCGATGTGAAGGATCAGTTGTCGCCCGCCGAGCAGGGCGAGGCCTTCGAGGTCCCGCGGCTCATGGCCGAGATCCAGGGCGAACTGGCATTCGCCGACACCGACATGTTCATGGAGTTTCACGACTGGTCGCTGCTCGATCATTCCCCGAAACTGGGCGAGGCCGAGTTCGCGATCCGCGAAACGGCCCGCAGCTTCGAAATCGACCTCGACGGCAATCGCATCACCTATCAGTTCGCCGATGAGGCGGAGCAGTTGGCGCTCGACGTCGACGTCGAGGGTTGGACCCCGGAGGCGCTGGTGCTGTGGCTCGACAGGCAGGTGCGCCAGCCGGATATTCACCAGAGCGAGCTGTTGCGCTGGTTGCGCGACCTCGTCGGTCACCTGATCACCGCACGCGGGATGCACATCACGGCGCTGATGCGCTGCAAGTTCATCCTCGCCCGAAAGGTCCGCGAGAAACTCGCCGCCATCCGCCAGCAGGAGCGCGACGGCGTCTACCAGCGATACCTGTTCGCGCCGGAAGCCAAGGTGGATGTGTCGTTCGATGAGGCGTTCAGCTTCAAGGACGGGATGTACTGGGATCAGCGCCGGTATCGTGGCCGCTGGAAGCCGCGCAAGCACTTTCTTGGCCCCGACCATGTGCCGGCCTTCGACGGCGCCGAGAATGGCGAGGAATTCCAGTGCGCGCAGGCCATCGACAGCCTGCCGGGCCTGAAGTTCTGGATTCGCAACGTCGCCCGCCACCCCAACTCGTTCTGGCTGCCGACTGCGACTGACAAGTTCTATCCGGATTTCGTGGCGCAGTTGGAGGACGGAAGGCTGCTCGTCGTCGAGTACAAAGGCGCCCACATCGCCGAAGGCCCCGACACCGCCGAAAAACGAACCATCGGCGAGCTGTGGGAGAAGACGAACGGCGGCAAGGGGCTCTTCATCGTCATCGAGAAGACGGTCAATGGGAAGGACATGCGGGCACAGCTGGTGGAGAAGATTGGCGCCTGATTCCAGCCGTTGATCCCAAGCCGTTGATCCCAAGCCGTTGATCCCAAGCCGTTGATCCCAAGCCGTCTCGCCGCCGCCGAACCTTCCGGAAGGTTCAGTATTGACATGGCGCCACGAAGCAAGAGGCCTCCCGCGAGGGAGGCTTTTAAGCGGCTGTATTCTTGGAGTTATTTGGTTGCGGGGGTAGGATTTGAACCTACGACCTTCAGGTTATGAGCGGCGACCAAAGGCAGAACGCGAGACCAGCGAGATCAGGCGCTTAGGCCGTAATGCATTGAACTGATTGAATCTCATTGCCGCATTCGGCCGCGTTCAACGGCATCGGACCGCATCCGCCGGATGACGACTCCGTTACAGCTGCGGACGTATTGCGGAGTTCGTTAGTCTCATCGACCGCACACCATCATGCCTCCGAAAACGCCATGTACCTCAGCTGCTCATTCCAACTGTCTCGTTTTTCGTGGCTTAACCCGCCTCTCTTGAGTCATCTCGTGCCTCTCAGGCGCGGGACGATCGCATTCCCGAAACCTTCCTCACACGAGGATCGCCAACAAGTCTAGCGTACTCTTCTGTCTCACAACCGACCAGCGCGATCCTGCCGCTAGTGTCGTGATGAATCCCCCATCCGTATGATCTGACCAACGGTGAGGCGCGCAAGCACGCGTGGGGTCGTGAGAAATAGGCTTTCTCGAATTCCGCAAGCTTTTCATGCTTCACGCCTTTGCGTCGCGCCTCGGCCATGATTAACAGGTCGTCGCTCGTCATTTGATAAGGGCGCTCCGAAAGTATGTCATACTGAATGGCTGCGATGGTGCCTGGCTTCTGCGGAACAGTCCCGACGTTCACTAAACAATCAGGCGACACCAGAATCAGCGTGTTGAAATAATTCGTCGAGTGCATCATCTCCAGTCCTCCACGATGGCTTGGCACATAGGCACGCATGCTACGAGCCGTCTGGGCAAAGCTTTCAGTGAGGGCGTTGAACTCGGCTATCGCGCCAGATTGTCGAGATCGATGTTGTAAAGCGCCGCATTTCTCTTGGTGTAGGCCGCGCGCTCTTCGATTGGCTCGCCACGCACCGTCGCCATCAGCATATCGAGCATCGTGTGCCAACCCATGGCGCTTTGCGGGACGAGGCGATCAACGATTGGAAAGTGCTTGAAGATCAGCACAACGTCATTTCCCCGTGGTTGAAGCTCGAACGTCGGATAGGATTCCGGATAGGCGGAGACAGCATCCGGTCCATCATTGGGATCGAAGACATTCCACGTGTAGATGAGCTTGTGGGGCGGCTGCCATTGCGTGACTATCCCGCGAATGTGTCCGCCCATGATGCGCACAGCGCCGCCTTTCCGAGGCTCGATGCTGCTGTCCTCGCCGAACCAGGCCGGCATGAGCTTCGTGTCCGTCAGGTGCGCCCACACCCTTTCGATCGGACCGGGCAACGTGCGCCTGAAGGTCAGACACGGCACGCTTGAGACTTCGCCTTTGCTATTCATCCCTCTTCTCCAGGCTGGCTTTCCCGCCGCCGGTCACTCCTTGAGCGCTGCCTCCATTGCATCGAACTTGCCCGCCCAGAACCGCCTGAGTTGGTCGACCCAGATCGCCAGCTCGTCGACGCCCTCTTTATTCAGCGCGTAAATTCGCCTCTGCCCCTCCGCGCGTACGCGCACAAGCTTCGCGGCGCGCAGCGTCTTGAGGTGCTGCGAGATAGCGGGCGCAGTGATCTCGAACTGAGCAGCGATCTCCCCCGACGAGAGCGGCCCATGCGCCAATGTCTCCACAATCCGGCGGCGTGTGGGATCAGCAAGCGCGGCGAGGCTGTTCATTGCGCTATATTGTAGAGGTTGCTTAATTAAGTCAATACTACATTGCTATGCGCCGGCAGGTCAGCCTTATCGGCGGCGCGCCGCGACGGGGGCGCCGCCACCATTTGCTAGAGGGGGAGCGCAGACGGTCTCGTCGAACGGCGAATGCCCGCGAAAGGGAACCAACCACGCGTACACACGTGCTGGAGACCAGCTGTGACAGCCAAGTGTGATGGATGTGGCCTCGAGATCGAAGGAGGATACGACGCCTGTCAACGGCTGTTTCAGTCGCGTGTAAGCTTGGAGACGAGCGACTATCGCTACGCTCGTCTGCATCGACTTGTCGTTGATTGCTACTGCCTTCAGCACCCTCAGCAATACTGCATGTCAGCGAAATCGCTGATGGCGCATCTTGCAGGGCTCTGCATCGCCATCGAGAAGAATGGTGAGCAGAAGGCGTATAGAATGCTGCAAGAATCTCTCAACGGCGCCCCGCCCCTTGTCAAGCCGCCCGTACCGGACGCGAAAGGTGGCTACACGATCGCCGACGTTCTGGCCGCATCGAACCCAAGCGAATATGCACGTCGTGTCCACGCATGGGCCGATCACGTCTGGCGCGCATATCAAGCGACGTGGAATTGGGCGCGCGACTGGCTTGACCGACACCCGATTTAATCAACGTTAAGACGCCGTCTTCGCCGCGCTCTGCCAAAGGCCCAGGCTCCTGGGTCAAGCACGGCGCGCTTGAGATTTCGCATTTGCTATCCATGCCGTTTCCCCCGCTCTCCGCCCCTTTCCGCCTCTGCGCCGCTGCTTCGAAAAGAGCATCTTGCCTGCCGCGAAGGCTCACCGCTCAGTGACGGGCATGAAGCAACATCTGACCGAACGCGCCGTGAAAGCGATGGTGCCGGATGCCGACCGGGACCTCCTCGTCTATGACGACGAGGTCACGGGCTTTGGCGTCTTCATCCTTCGCTCCGGCAAGCGCGGCTTCTTTCTCCGCTATCGCATCGCCGGTCGCGAACGCCGCTTCACGATCGGCGCTTGGCCCACTTGGTCGGTCACCGCCGCGCGCGAAGAGGCGAAGCGGCTCAAGCGCGAAGTCGATGCCGGCAACGATCCACTCGGCAAGCGCATTGAGCAGCGCAATGCGCCAACCATGTCCGAACTGATCGACCGCTATCTCAAGGAGCACGCGGTCAATCTCGCGCCACGGAGTTTCAGCGATCGGACCTCGCTTCTGCGCAAGCTGGTCGAGCCGGAATGGGGCACGCGGAAGGTTGCAGAGATCACGCCCGAAGATGTCGATCGGCTTCTCGCCAAGATCGCCAAGGGCCGGCCGCGGCCGCGCAAGGAGAGGCCGAAGTACAAGCGCAGGCACGCCATGGCGAAGGCGCGCCCGACGCCGATCCGGGCGAACCGCGTCGGCGAAATCCTGCGCAAGATGTTCAACCTCGCGATCCGCTGGCAGATGCGGACGGACAATCCCGTGGTCGGGTTCTCGCGCTTCCCCGAGGTGCCGCGCGATCGGTTTCTTTCGGCCGACGAGATCAAGCGCCTTGCCGACGTGCTCGCCGAGCATCCGAACCGCCGCTGCGCGAACGTCATTCGGCTGATCCTGCTCACCGGCGCGCGGCGCGGCGAAGCCATGAACGCGCGCTGGGAGCAGTTCGATCTGGAGAACGGGATCTGGACCAAGCCCGCGGCAACCACGAAGCAGCGCCGGCTTCATCGGGCGCCGCTTTCGCGGGCCGCGGTTGAACTGCTTCGCGCGATCCGCGCAAGCGTGCCTGCGGATTGCCCGTGGGTTTTTCCCGGCGAGATCAAAGGCAACCCCTTGCGCGAGATGCAGACCTTCTGGGAAGGCGTGCGCGCGAAGGCGAAGCTCGGCGATGCCCGCATTCACGATCTTCGCCACACGTTTGCGTCGCTTCTCGTTTCGGGCGGCATGACGCTGCCGATGGTCGGCTGGCTGCTTGGCCACACCCAGGCTCAGACGACCTTGCGCTACGCACATCTCTACGACGATCCGCTCCGGGCGGGGCTCGATCAAGTTGGCGATGCGTTGCGGCCGAAGCTTAGGCTCGTCCGAACTGATGCCACGCCGGAACACGCGGCCTGATACCGAAAGATACGACTGCGCTCGGTCGTTCAGAAGAAATGCTGACTAGCTGCCTGTCCGGCCGTCCCAGGTGAAATCAGGTCGGCCAGTTCCTCAAGAAGAGGTCTTAGCTTCCCATGATCGACCCTCGCCATGCCTCTCTCGATCGACGAACTCCAATGACCCTCGCGATATAGCGTCGCGGCGCGACCGCGGATCTCGCGCGCCGCGTGATCTCTAACCCCCTGGTCGGGAAGCCCGCCAGCCACGAGGCGCTTGGTGATTTCCGTCCTGAGTTTCACGACTACTAAGCCAGACTCATCAAGTAGCGCCAGCACAGCCAAGCCATACATCGAACGTTCGAGTGACGTGCTCCCCGTTTTGTCCCCGTCTATAGGTTAGCCCTGTTCATGTTGTGGTCCGATCTGGACCGGGTTGCAAATTCGTTCGGGGTGAGCCCATCGAGGCTCGTGTGTGGGCGATTCACATTGTAGTCGATCCTCCATTCTTCGATGCTGTTGCGGGCTTGCCGGTAGCTGGTGAAGAGCCGTTCGTTGAGGCACTCATCGCGTAGCCGACCATTGAAGCTTTCCACGAAGCCGTTCTGCATCGGCTTGCCCGGCGCGATGTAGTGCCATTCGACCTGCCGATCCTCCTGCCACGCCAGGATGGCATTCGAGGTCAGCTCGGTGCCGTT
>NZ_LIOL01000019.1 GCF_001418005.1 Chelatococcus sambhunathii
CTCACGGCAGGCCAAGCCAGCGACCTCGCGAGTGCCAAAGACCTGATCGGGCATCTCGCGCCGGGCTCAATGCTGCTGGCCGACAAGGGATACGACGCCAACGACCTGCGCGCTGCCGTCGCCGAGCGGAACGCATGGGCGAACATCCCGCCCAAGCGCAACCGCAAGGACCCGATCTGCTTCTCCAGGCACCTCTACAAGGCGCGCAACCTCGTCGAGCGCTTCTTCAACAAGATCAAACACTTCCGCCGTATCGCCACCCGCTTCGACAAGACGGCGGAAAACTTCCTCGCCGCCGTGAAGCTCGCGTCCATCCGCATCTGGCTACGCGGTTATGAGTCTACGGCCTAGTGATGGCGCTTTCAAAAGTATTGGTTGATCTTCAGCCTGCATCAGCGCGCAGCTCTCCCGCCATAAAATCGCCATCGCCGACAATCGAACTGCCCGCGGCCGCAGTGACGGGCGCGCGCGCTCGCTGCTGTTTCGAACGGCTCCAATCTGCTGTCGACCCCGCTTCTCTTGCATGCAGTGGGCGATAGGATCGCATCCAGGACCGTTGCGGCCGTCGGCGGCTATCATTAGCTAACTACGGTTGAGCGCGGTTGAAACCGCAAGACCATATGCGCGGGGCACCCAGGAGCGGGAGCAGGAACTTTGAAGCAGGAAGCCCACAATCCCACGGCCACGGCCGGCGGCGCGACACAAACCTTCGGCACCGAGGGCATCGCTCCGATGGACCGGCCGAGCCTCGTCACGCGCGTGCTCATGGGCACCGTCGCCTGGGCCGAGAAGCTCAACCTCAAATATTCCAAGGTCGGCAACCCGCCCGTCTACGACAACACCACCTTTCCCTGGGTGGCCGAGATCGAGCGCGAGTGGCCCCTCATCCGCGCCGAGCTGGAGAAGGTCCTGGTGCGCCAGGCGGACCTGCCCTCCTTCCAGGACATCTCCACGGACGTGAAGACCATCAGCACGGACACGGGGTGGAAGACCTTCTTCCTCGCCGGCTACGGCCTCACGTCGGAGCAGAACATCAGGCAGTGCCCCGAGACCTGGCGCATCGTGCAGAAGATCCCGGGCCTCAAGACGGCGATGTTCTCCATCTTCGAGCCCGGCAAGCACCTGCCGGCGCATCGCGGGCCCTACAACGGCGTGCTGCGCCTGCACCTTGGCCTCATCGTGCCCGAGCCGCGCGACAAGCTCGCCATCCGCGTCGACAAGCAGATCTGCCACTGGGAAGAGGGCAAGGCGCTCGTCTTCGACGACGCCTACAACCACGAGGCCTGGAACCACACGGACAAGACGCGCGTCGTGCTCTTCGTCGATTTCGTCAAGCCGCTGCGCTTCCCGGCGAACCTCGTCAACTGGCTGCTGCTCAACATCGCGGTCTTCACGCCTTTCATCCGCGAGGGGCTCGACAATCACAAAGAGTGGGAAAAGCGCTTCTATGCCCAGGCCGAGGCGCTGCGCAACAGCAAGGCCGCCGGCTGAGTTGCGTCCGCGGCTGGCCCGGCAACCGACGTCCCAACGAACGAGGTAATCCGCATGACAGCTCCGCTCGTCGAAGCCAATGGCGCCGCCATTCCCGCTCTCGGGCTCGGCACCTGGGAAGCAACGAATGACGCCTGCATCGCCGCCGTGCAGTGGGCGATCGAGGCGGGCTACCGCCACATCGACACCGCCGCCCGCTACGGCAACGAGGAGGCGGTGGGACAAGGCATCCGCGCCTCCGGCATCTCCCGCGACAAGCTGTTCGTGACGACGAAGGTCTGGTACGAGGACCTGTCCGAGAGCAATCTGATGCGCTCGGCCGAGGCCAGCCTCAGACGCCTCGGCCTCGATGCGGTCGACCTGCTGCTCATCCACTGGCCGAATGCCAGCATCCCGCTCAAGGAGACGATCAAGGCGCTCGGCCGGGCGAGGCGCGACGGGCTCACGCGCCACATCGGTGTCTCCAACTTCCCCGTCGCGCTGCTCGACGAGGCGGTGGCGCGCTCGGACGAGCCCCTGGTCGCCAACCAGTGCGAGTATCACCCCTACCTCGACCAGTCGAAGGTTCTCGATGCCTGCCGCCGTCACGGCCTTGCCTTCACGGCCTATTGCCCGCTCGGACGGGGCCAGTTGCTTGACGAGCGCACGGTGGTCGAGGTCGCCGAGCGGCACGGCAGGACGCCGGCCCAGGTCGTGCTGCGCTGGCACGTCCAGCAGCCGGGGGTCGTCGCCATCCCGAAATCCGCCAATCGCGAGCGCATCGCGCAGAACATCGACATCTTCGACTTCGCGCTCGACGAGGACGAGGTGGCGCGGATCAGCGGGCTCGCCCGGCCCGACGGGCGCATGATCGATCCCTCCTGGGCGCCTGCCTGGGACAAGGCTGCATGAGGTCGCTAGCGGCGGTTGCCCTAGCCTTCCTCCGCCGGGCCGTGGCAGACACCGCCGCCCGACGGCGGGCTGCGGTCTGACGCGATGGTTCCACCAAGCAGGAACGCGATTCGATGCAGCAGCCTCCCATGCCGAGATCCGGTCGCCGTGCCGCTGCGGTGGCGACGGGCCTTCTCGCGATCGCCGTCGCGGGACTCGCCACCCTCTCCTCGGCGGCGGAGCCGGAAGGCACCGGCGGCACCATCGCCTCCGACCGCGACGCGATGGCCCAATGCCTCGGCGAGAGCGGCCGCGCCCCGTCCGCCTGCATCGGTTCCATCGCGCTCGTCTGCGCCCGGCGCGACGGCGGTGACCGTCATGCGGCGGAGATCGCCTGCTCACGCCGTGAGGTCGCCGTCTGGCGCGAGCGCATGACGAGCGCGATCGCCGCCCTCGACGGCAAGCTCGACGGGGCGGCACGCACCCACTTCACGGCCGTGCAGCAGGCCTGGGAGAGCTATGCGGACCTCAACTGCAGCTTCATCTCGCAGGCCTTCCCCGCCTCGCCGCGCGCGGCGGTCTTCGAGGCGGGCTGCGAGCTCAGGGAGGTGGCCGAGCGCACCATCCATGTCGAGCGACTGCTGCGGCGGCTGAGCGAGGCCCACTGATCGGGGGCACCAGGCGGGCAATACGGGGCAGCCATGTTTTTCTATCTCTCGAAGATCTTCTGGTTCTTCGTCACGCCGAGCAACGTGCTGACCGTCATCGCGCTTGTCGGGCTCTTGCTGCTCTTCTCGCGCTACCGGCGCCTCGGCCACGGCCTCGTGGCCATCGGCATCGTCGGCTTTCTGATCGTCGGGGCCTCGCCGCTCGCCCGCATCTCGATGCGGGTTCTGGAGGACCGCTTCGCGGCCGTGCCGCGCCTCGATGGCGAGCCCGTCGCCGGCGTCATCGTGCTCGGCGGCGCCATCGGCATGAACCGCCATCAGATCAAGTTCACCGACGCCGCCGCGCGCATGACAGCGACGATCGAGCTTGCGCGTCGCCTTCCCGAGGTCCGCATCGTCTTCACCGGCGGCTCGGCCAGCCTGCTGACGGAAGAGGAATACACGGAAGCCGATGCGGCGCGAGCGCTGTTCGTCTCGCTCGGCATGCGGACGGAGAATGTCCTCTACGAGGACCGCTCGCGCAACACGC
This sequence comes from Chelatococcus sambhunathii, assembly GCF_001418005.1. Classification (GTDB taxonomy): domain Bacteria; phylum Pseudomonadota; class Alphaproteobacteria; order Rhizobiales; family Beijerinckiaceae; genus Chelatococcus_A; species Chelatococcus_A sambhunathii. Next base: position 3,559 of record NZ_LIOL01000019.1, read on the forward strand.
GGGAGAATGCGCTCTTCACCCGCGACCTGGTGCAGCCGCAGCCCGGCGAGCGCTGGCTGCTCGTCACCTCGGCCTATCACATGCCACGCGCCGTCGGCTGCTTCGAGGCCGTCGGCTTCGATGTGGTGCCTTATCCGGTCGACTTTCATGCCGACGGCAAGCCGGACGACTTCTACCGCCCCTTCCGCACCTTCTCGGAGGGGCTGCGCCTCGCGGACCTCTCCACCAAGGAATGGGTCGGCCTCGTGGCCTACCGCCTGATGGGCTACACGCCGACGCTGCTGCCGGGCCGGTGAGCGGCTTCATTCCACATGCGGCAGGCCGATGCGGTAGATGCCGCGGAAGTCGTCGGGGTCGACCGGCTTGCCCTTGCGGTAGATGACGAGGCGTCCCTCGTGCGCGAGGGCCACGGCGACGCGCCGGACGGGCTGCATCAGCGGGCCCCAGCCATCCGGATGCGGGCCTGCGTAGGCACGGGCAACCACGGTCGGATCCAGCGTCTTGCCCGGTCCGCATGCAGCGGCGAGCGTAAGCATGAGGGTGGCGATTTCGGCGTCGCGAGTCGCATCGGCTTTCATCGCTCCTGCCTGCCTGTCCGGGGTCGCCGCGTCAATCGCGTTCGCGCACGTCGAGGGCGGCCCGCGCCTCCGACGAGAACTGGCGCCGCGCCATGACGACGAGCACCGCGGCCGTCGAGAAAAAGAAGAGATAGGGGCTTAGGAACCAGCCGAGATAGGCGAGCGCGAAGAAGAAAGCGCGCTGGCCGCGGTTGAAGTGGCGCCCCGCGACGACTGCCATCTGCCCCGCTCGCGCGGCGGCCGCCCGCGCCGGGGCGTCCGGCGCGCGGCCCTTCTCCGCCGCCGGCGTCGCGCCGATGAGGATCGCGGCATAGTTGAACAGACGGTACGACCAGGAAAACTTGAAGAAGGCGTAGCCGAAGATGATGACGATGCCGATCACCTTCAACTCCCAGGCAAGGCGAGTGGTCTGCAGGCCAAAGGGCAGATCGGCAACGAGATTGAGCACCTCGTCAGTGGACCGCAGCAAGGCGAGCGCGCCACCGATGACGATGAGCGACGTGGAGGCGAAGAAGGCGGTGCCGTTCTGCAGCGTCGCCATGATGGTCGTATCGACGATGCGCAATTCGCGCTCGAGCATCCGCGCCATCCAGACGTGGCGATAATTGTTCATCATCACGTTGAGGCTCTGCTCGGCCCAGCGCGAGTGCTCGACGACGATCTTGTAGCCGATCCAGGCAGCGACGAAAAAGCCGAGGGCGACATAGTCCGCCGGGCTGAAAACCTCCACGTGCCATCCCCATATAGATGTCCAATCACGAACATCGTGCCCGATGGCCGGTGCGGGAACAATCGGCACGCCGCGATCTCCCCAGGGAAGAGGCGGCCGCGCTAGCATGGCCTGCCAGCCGCGGGCAGCGGGAGGATCAAGACGATGCCGCAGACCATCACCCTGGGATTCAAAACGATGCTCGCCGAGGCCGAGCGCGCCATCGAGACCATCGACGCGGCGGCAGCCATCGCCCTGCATGGCCGCGACGATGTCGTTTTTGTGGACTTGCGCGACCCGCGCGAGCTGGAGCGCGAAGGCACCATCCCCGGCGCTTTCCATTGCCCGCGCGGCATGCTGGAGTTCTGGATCGACCCGGAGAGCCCCTACCACAAATGCATCTTCTCGCAGGACAAGCGCTTCATCTTCTTCTGTGCCGGCGGCTGGCGCTCGGCGCTCGGCGCGGCGACGGCCGCGCGGATGGGGCTCAAGCCCGTCGCCCATCTCGGCGGCGGCTTCGCCGCCTGGCGCGAGGCCGGCGGGCCGACCGGGCGCTTCGAACTGCGGGAGCAACGGCCGGTGGCCGCGAAGTGATGCGGCAGCGATAAAGGCAATGTGAGCCGGGCAGCCGATGAGCCTGCGTCCCCCTCGCCTCACCTCCCGCGCCGATGTAACCGGCATGGCCAATGACGCCCTGCAGCAGGAGATGCTGCAGGAAAGCGCCTCCGCCCTCGGGCGTCTGGGGCGGGCGCTCGAAGCCGCGCTCGCCGCCATCGAGGCCTGCGATGCCGGCAGAGGCACCGACACCGACCGGAAACGGCTGGTGCGGCAGGCGGGCACCGCGCTGTGGCACCTCGTCGTCCAGCGCGAGGCCTGCGGCCTGCGCTCGAGCGCCCAGCTCTACCGCGACTACCGGGTGCCGCAGGAGGTGATCAACGCCATGGGCATCGGGCCGCCGGCGGATAGGCGATAGTGGCCCGGTGCGCCCAGGCGAGAGCCGAAAACAAAAGGGCGGCCCGAGGCCGCCCTTTCGCGTGGAAAGCGTGAAACGCGAGGCGATCAACGCTTCGAGAACTGGAAGGAACGGCGGGCCTTGGCGCGGCCGTACTTCTTGCGCTCGACGACGCGGCTGTCGCGCGTCAGGAAGCCCTGCTTCTTGAGGACGGAGCGCAGCTCAGGCTCATAGTAGGTCAGCGCCTTGGCGAGGCCGTGGCGTACGGCACCGGCCTGGCCGGAGAGGCCGCCGCCGGTGACGTTGACCATCACGTCGTACTGGCCGACGCGCTCGGTCAGCACGAGCGGCTGCTGCAGGATCATGCGCAGTACCGGACGCGCAAAATAGACGTCGAGTTCGCGGTCGTTGACGACGATCTTGCCGGCGCCGGGCTTGATCCAGACGCGCGCGATGGCGTCCTTGCGCTTGCCGGTGGCATAGGCGCGGCCGAGCTTGTCGAGCTTCTGCTCGTGCACGGGCGCCTCGGGCGCGGCCTGCGGGGCGACGGCCTGCCCGAGATCGGAAAGGCTCTGGAGGGTCTCGGCCATGATCAGGCGCTCCTCACGTTCTTCGAATTGAGCGCGGCGACGTCCAGCGCCTCGGGCTGCTGAGCCTCGTGCGGATGCTGCGAACCGCCGTAGACGCGCAGGTTGCCGAGCTGCTTGCGGCCGAGCGGGCCGCGCGGGAGCATGCGCTCCACCGCCTTCTCGACGACGCGCTCGGGAAAGCGGCCCTCGAGGATGAACTTGGCGGTGCGCTCCTTGATGCCACCCGGATAGCCGGTGTGGTGGTAGTACACCTTCTGCTCACGCTTGCGGCCGGTGAACACCACCTTGTCCGCATTGATGACGATGACGTTGTCGCCGCAGTCGACGTGAGGCGTGAAGGAGGGCTTGTGCTTGCCACGCAGGCGCATGGCTACGATCGAAGCGAGGCGGCCGACGACAAGGCCCTTCGCATCGATGAGCACCCACTTCTTCTCGACGTCGGCCGGCTTTGCCGAATAGGTCTTCATGGGTCTCTTCCGAGATGATGCAGAGACCTTCGCGAGGCCCCCGCGGGAACACTGCAACGGCGCCGCACAGGGCAGCGCCGTTCAAGGTGGGCGTGCTCTACATGAGGCCGGCGCCCGCGTCAAGCACGGCGGCGAGGCGCCGACGCGGACAACCCGTTAAATATCAATTACTTACCTATAAAGGTATTATAATACCGCAATTTTCTTCACCGCGGCGGGATGGAATAGGTCCCTGTCGCATGGGCGACGGGCTCCTCCTCCCCGTCCGAGAAGATGGTGACCTCGCCGACGGCGAGGCGCTTGCCGAGCTTGAGCAGGCGGCAGTCGGCGAGAAGGTCGCGCCGGCCGGGCTTGCGCAGGAAGTGGAAGGACAGGTTGGTGGTGACGGCGAGGCCGACCGGGCCGATGGCGCCGAGGATGGCGACATAGAGCGCAAGATCGGCGAGCGCCATGATGGTCGGCCCCGAGATGGTGCCGCCGGGGCGGATGTGGCGCTCGTCATAGGCGCAGCGCAGGCGCGCCGACATCGGCCCCACCGCCTCGACGCCATAGATGCGCCCGCCGGCGTGAATCTGGGGGAATTCCCTGTCCAGGAACGCCTCGAGCTCGGCCACGCTCATCACCGGCTGCAACTCTGCCCATGCCGCCATGCGCGCATCCCCCTTCCCGTTTCATGGATCTCGACCATATTGCGTTGGTTGCAGCATGCTGTGACGCCGCCGACAATAGGCAGATCGGCAAACCGGCCTTCGGCGCCCGCGCCCGGCGAGGAATGCATGAATACCGAGACGACGATCGACACGCCCGTGCTCCTCGTGGAGGAGCCCGAGGAGGGCATCGCGCTCCTCACGCTCAACCGGCCGAGGGCGCGCAACAGCCTGAGCGAGGCATTGATGGCCGCCGTCAGCGAAGCGCTCGACGGTATCGCCCGCCGGCCGGACGTGCGCGTCGTCGTCCTTGCGGCCGCGGGCCCGGTCTTCTCCGCCGGGCATGACCTCAAGGAGATGACCGCCCACCGCGCGGACCCGGACCGCGGACGCGCTTATTTCAGCGACGTGCTCGGCACCTGCTCGGCCATGATGCAGCGTATCGTGCGCCTGCCGCAGCCGGTGATCGCCGCCGTCGAGGGCGTCGCCACCGCTGCCGGCTGCCAGCTGGTGGCGAGCTGCGATCTCGCCGTCGCGGGAGCGGCGGCGCGATTCTGCACGCCGGGCGTCCACATCGGCCTCTTCTGTTCGACGCCGATGGTCGCGCTGTCGCGCAACATCTCACGCAAGCACGCCATGGAAATGCTGCTGACGGGCGAGATGGTCGACGCGCAGGACGCGGCGCGCTTCGGCCTCGTCAACCGCGTCGTCGGCGAGGGGGAGGCGCTCGCAGCGGCGCTCGTCATGGCGCGCACCATTGCCGCCAAGTCGCCGCTGACGCTGAAGATCGGCAAGCGCGCCTTCTACGAACAGCTCGAGATGGGCCTGAGCGACGCCTACCGGCACGCCAGCGCCGTGATGGTGGAGAACATGCTGGCACGCGATGCCGAAGAGGGCATCGGCGCCTTCATCGAGAAACGCGAACCGAACTGGCAGGGCCGATGATCCCGAACGCCCCCTCCTCCACCCGGGCCGCGGCGCCCGGCGCCGTGGAGCATGACAATTATCCCGATGCCTATATCCGCGACATCTTGAAGAGCGTGAAGACGATCGCGCTCGTCGGCGCCTCGGCCAATCCGGCCCGGCCGAGCTATATCGTCATGAAATACCTGATCGAACGAGGCTACGACGTCATCCCGATCAACCCGGGCCTCGCCGGCAAGACCCTGCTCGGCAAGACGGTCTACGGCCGGCTCGCAGACATTCCCCACCCGGTCGACATGGTGGAGATCTTCCGCAACTCCGAGGCCGCGGGCCCGGTGACGGACGAGGCGCTGGCGCTCTCGCCGCGGCCCCGGGTCATCTGGATGCAGCTGTCGGTGCGCAACGACGCGGCCGCCGAGCGGGCCGAGGCGCGCGGGCTCAAGGTCGTCATGAACCGCTGCCCCAAGATCGAATACGGGCGCCTCTCCGGCGAGATCGGCTGGCAGGGCATCAATTCGCGTATCATCTCGGCCAAGAAGCCGGCCATGGCCGACAAGGGCTTCCAGAAGCGCACCATCTTCAAGCCGGGCGATCAGTAAGCCGTTCGTTCGAGCGAACGGCGGAACACTTCGGCAGAACCTTTCTTTTCTCCTGCCTTTCTGATCATCGACGACCCGCCCGGACCGTTGCCAGCGGACCGACGGCGCTTGCCTTCGCTATTTCCATCGAGCACGCGCAGCATCGCCGGCAGGAAGCCCATTGACTCACCCATAGCTCGCCAGTTATGGATTATTCATAGCTGGAAAGTTATCGATCGTGACATCGCAAGCCCACGACCTCCTCTTCAGGACGCTCGCCGATCCGACGCGGCGCGCCATTTTCGAGCGGCTGTGCCGCGACGGCGACCAGACGGTCGCCGCGCTGACGGCCAAGGCGGGGGTCTCCCAGCCGGCGGTTTCGAAGCATCTCGGGATCCTGAAGCGGGCGGGGCTGGTGCGCGACCGTCACGAGGGCCGCCAGACGCATTACAGCGCACAACGTGCCGCCCTCGCCCCGCTGATCGACTGGACCAGGCAGATGTCGGGCTTCTGGCAGGCCAGGTTCGATGACCTCGAAGACCTGCTCAAGAGAATGGACCAATGAGCGACACAGCCACCGAACGCCTCTTCGTCGTCGTCGAACGGGAATTCCCCTACCCGCCGGAAAAGCTTTGGCGCGCCCTCACACAGCCGCACCTCATCGAGGAATGGCTCATGAAGAACGACTTCAAGCCGGTGGTGAACCACCGCTTCAACCTCACCGCCGACTGGGGCGCGGTCGACTGCCGGGTCGAGATCGTCGAGCCCGACAAGCGGCTGTCCTATCGGTGGGATACCAAGGACCTCGAAAGCGTCGTCACGTGGACACTGACGCCAACGGAGACCGGCACCCACCTGCGCATGGAGCAGACGGGTTTCCGGCCGGATCAGCAGTCCTATTACCGGGGCGCCATGGCGGGCTGGCCGCGGTTCCTCTCGGCGCTGGACGATGTTCTGTCGCGGATCGATTGAGGCCGCCGGTCGTCGAAGCCATTCCGGAAGGAAGAAAAGGACCTCCCGATGAATTGGAGCGCGTCGATCCGCCGTTTCCACCGGTGGCTGTCGGTTGCTTTCACCGTGGGCTTCATCGCCAACGTCGTCGCCACGTGGGGCGGCGCGGAGCCGCGCTTCTGGGTCCATCTCCTGGCGCTCGTCCCGCTCTTCCTGCTGATTCCCACGGGCCTCTACATGTTCGCGCAGCCTCATGCCGCGCGGTGGCGTACCATGCGCCACATCCCGCAGGAACAGTGAACGGATGACGAAGCTGCCCGCCAAACCTGCGAAAGCGGTCAAGCCTGCGAAAACGGCAAGGACGAAGGCCGCCACCGGGGCTGCAACGGAAGCGGCGCAGCCGGGCGGAGCCGTTCTTCTCTCCGGGGGCAATCCCCAGATCCCCAAGGGATACGGCGATGCCCCCGTAGAGGCCTATATCGCGGCCATGCCGGGCTGGAAGAGCGAGCTCGGCCGCCGCCTCGACATGCTGATCGTGCGGACGGTTCCGGGCGTGATGAAGGCCGTCAAATGGAACTCGCCCTTCTACGGCGTGGAGGGCCAGGGATGGTTCCTGAGCTTTCATTGCTTCACGAAATACGTGAAGGTGACATTCTTCCGCGGCACCTCGCTCGATCCCGTTCCGCCCGGCGCGTCCAAGCACAAGGACGTCCGCTATCTCGACATCCACGAGGGCGGTCTTGACGAAGGGCAGTTCGCGGACTGGGTGAAGCAGGCCAGCCGCTTGCCCGGCGAAAAGATCTGAGCAGCCGGCACACGCAGGTCCCTTCCTCCCTCCTCCTCGTTGACGGCAAACGCGCCGTTCGTTATTACGAACGAACGCCTTTTAAAGCGAATGCCGGAGGAGATGTTCCATGGCCGACCGTGTGCCCGGGTTCAATACACTTGCCATCCACGCCGGTGCCCAGCCCGATCCGGCGACCGGCGCGCGCGCCACGCCCATCTACCAGACGACTTCCTTCGTCTTCGACGACGTCGACCACGCGGCCTCGCTCTTCGGCCTGCAGGCCTTCGGCAACATCTACACGCGCATCGGCAACCCGACCTGCGCGGTGCTGGAGGAGCGCGTGGCGGCGCTCGAGGGCGGCACGGCGGCGCTCGCCGTCGCCTCCGGCCATGCGGCGGAGTTCCTCACCTTCCACGCCCTGCTGCAGCCGGGCGACGAGTTCATCGCCTCGAAGAAGCTCTACGGCGGCTCGATCAACCAGTTCAACCATTCCTACAAGAGCTTCGGCTGGAACGTCGTCTGGGCCGACCCTGACGACCTGTCCACCTTCGAGCGGGCCCTGACGCCCAAGACCAAGGCGATCTTCGTCGAGTCGATCGCCAATCCGGGCGGCGTCATCGTCGATATCGCCGCCATCTCCGCCATTGCCAAGCGCGCCAATATCCCGCTCATCGTCGACAACACGATGGCGACGCCCTACCTATGGCGCCCCTTCGAGCACGGGGCCGACATCGTCATCCATTCGGCCACGAAATTCCTCGGCGGGCACGGCAATTCCATCGCCGGCCTCATCGTCGACGGCGGCACCTTCAACTGGGTCGGCGACGAGCGCTATCCGATGCTGTCGAAGCCGCGGCCGGAATACGGCGGCATGGTGCTCGGTGAGACCTTCGGCAACTTCGCCTTCGCCATCGCGACGCGGGTGCTCGGCCTGCGCGACCTCGGCCCGGCTTTGTCGCCCTTCAACGCCTTCCTCATCCTCAACGGCATCGAGACCCTGCCGCTGCGCATGCAGCGCGCCTCGGATTCGACGCTCATGGTGGCAAAGCACCTCGCCAGCCATCCGGCCGTCGCCTGGGTGAGCTACCCCGGCCTCGAGGGCGACCGCTATTACACGCTCGCCAGGCGTTACTGCCCGAAGGGCGCCGGCGCCGTCTTCACCTTCGGCCTCAAGGGTGGTTACGAGGCGGGCGTCAGCCTCGTCTCGAAGCTGCAGCTCTTCTCGCACCTCGCCAACATCGGCGACACGCGCTCGCTCGTCATCCACCCGGCCTCGACCACCCACCGCCAGCTCGGCGACGAGCAGAAGGTGGCCGCCGGCGCCGGGCCGGACGTGGTGCGCCTGTCCATCGGCCTCGAAGACCCGGCCGATCTCATCGCCGATCTCGACCAGGCCCTGTCGGCCTGAGCCTGCCGTTGCGGAGCCTGACCCATGAGCGATCATTGTAACAAGACGGGCTTTGCCACGCGGGCGGTGCACGCGGGGGCGGCGCCCGACCCGGCGACGGGGGCTCGCACCACGCCGATCTATCTGACGAACGGCTTCGTCTTCGACGATCCCGAAGAGGCGGCCGACATCTTCGCCCTGCGCAAGATCGGCTTCTCCTATTCGCGCGGCAGCAACCCGACGACGGCGGCGCTGGAGCGCCGCGTCACGGATCTCGAGGGCGGCACCATGTCGGTCGCCATCGGCTCCGGCCAGGCGGCCCTTCTCGTCATCCTGCTCACGCTCATGGAAAGCGGCGACGAATATGTCGCTGCCAGCCGCCTCTTCGGCGGCTCGCTCGGCCTCATGCGCCGTCTCGAGCAGCGCCATGGCCTGAAGGTCCATTTCGCCGACCCGACCGATCCGGCCAGCGTCGCGGCCGCCGTGACGGAGAAGACGAAGGCGATCGTCGTCGAATCCATCGTCAATCCCTGCGGCAGCGTGGTCGATCTTCAGGCGATCTCGGCCATCGCCAGGCGCCACAAGGTGCCGCTCATCGTCGACAACACGCTGGCGAGCCCCTATCTTATCCGGCCGTTCGAGCACGGGGCCGATATCGTCTTCCATTCGACGTCGAAGTTCCTCGGCGGCCACGGACAGGTCATCGGCGGCATCATCACCGACGGCGGCAGCTTCGACTGGGCGGGCGACGCGCGTTACCCGCTCATCTCGGCGCCGTGGGGCGACTACGAAGGCATCGTGCTCGCCGAGGCCTTCCCGAAGAACGCCTTCGCCGTCGCGGCCCGGCTCTATGGCCTGCGCGACCTCGGCCCGGGCATCTCGCCGGCCACCGCCTTCCTGACACTGACCGGCATCGAGACGCTTCCGCTGCGCATGGCGCGCCACTGCGCCAATGCCAAGGCCGTGGCGCAGCACCTTGCCGGTCATCCGGCCGTGGCGGCGGTGAGCTATCCCTCCATCGAGGGCCATCCCGGCAAGGCGCTCGCCGATCGCTACAGCCCGGAGGGGGCAGGCTCCGTCTTCACCGTGGCGCTCAAGGGCGGGGACCAGGCTGCGACGCGCTTCATCGCGGCGCTCAAGCTCTTCTCGCACATCGCCAATATCGGCGAGACACGCTCGCTCGCGATCCATCCGGCGACGACCACGCACCGCAACATGCCGCCGCAGGAACGGGCGAAGGCAGGTGTTGCCGGCAATGTGGTGCGCCTGTCGATCGGGCTGGAGGATGCGGCGGACATCATCGCCGACATCGATCAGGCGCTGGCTGCGGCTTCCTGAGCCGCCGCTCCCCTCAGCAGTGATAGCTCGAATCCGCGGGCGGCCGAACGCGGCGGCCCGCCTCGGACACCGTGGCGACAACCGGCCGCAGTTGGAAGAGTTCGCGTGCAGCTGAATGCGTGCGGCGCGCGCGCCGACGCGTCGCGCCGTCCGCGAGCTCGGCCATGCAGATGCAGGATGCAGCGATCCCCGGCCACAAACCCGCGTGGAAGATCGTCACCATGCCCGCCATCGACGTGCCCTCCATCAGCGCCAGCCGTCGTCCGCCTGACGCGAACCTTAACGCAGCTTTATGCTGAGCGCGACCGGCGCCCGTCGAGGTGCGCGAACGCACGACTCACCCATTCGGACTAAAGCGTCGACATCCGGTGGGATGCGGCCCGAGGATTAACGGGACAAGGCTTGCGCCGGCCTGCCGGCGCCGCGGCGTACCGAGGAAAAGACCAGCGGCCTCAGGCCCGAGCCGGTACCGCGAACGGCGCCGGCTCGGCCAGTCGGCGCCGGTGGTGGACGCAGGCGCCGAGCAGCAGAACGGCGAGGCCCTGGTGCAGCAGCGCGGCCCATAAAGGCACGACGAGCAGCAGGGTGGTGATGCCGACGAGCGCCTGGGCGAGGACGAAGGCCGCGAGCAGCACGGCCCGTCGCGCCGTCGCGCTCCCCGGCATGCTACGCAAAGCGTTCACCGCATGCCACAGGGCGAGAGCGAGCAGCACATAGGCACCCAGGCGGTGGTTGAACTGCACGAGGGCGATGCTCTCGACGAAGTTCTCCGCCCACGGCGTGATCGGGAAGAGCGTCCCGGCGGCGGGCACGAGGCGCCCGTCCATCAGCGGCCAGGTGTTGTAGGAGAGGCCCGCGTCGAGCCCGGCGACGATCGCGCCGAGGGCGATCTGCAGCACGGTGAAACCGATCAACAGCGAAGCGGTGCGCCTGAGGCGCGCCGGCGCATGCTCCGGCGCAAAGCGGCCGAGGCCAGTCGCGACCCAGACGAGGGCGCCGAGAATGCCGCAGGCGATGAGCATGTGCAGCATGAGCTTGACCGGCGCGACCGCCGTCATGCCCGGCTTCAGGCCGGAGGCGACCATGATCCAGCCGACGGTGGCCTGCAGCCCGCCCATGGCGCCGATGGCGGCGATGGTCAGCAGCAGGCGCCCGCGCACCTGCCCGCGCCAGGCGAAGAACGCGAGCGGCAGGAAGAAGGCGAGCCCGATGAAGCGGCCAAGCTGGCGATGCCCCCACTCCCACAGGTAGATCGACTTGAACTCGGCGAGGGTCATGCCCTTGTTGACGAGCTCGTATTGCGGGATCTGGCGGTAGAGGTCGAACTCGCGCTGCCAGGCTTCCTCGCTCATCGGCAGGAGGGCGCCGGTGACCGGCTTCCATTCGGTGATCGACAGGCCGGAATCCGTGAGGCGCGTCGCGCCGCCAACGAGGATCATGACGAGCACGAGGCCGGCGAGCAGCCAGAGCCATGCCCGGACCGGCGCCATGCGGCGCGAGGCCTCCCGGTCGACCTGCGGAGCGGAAATGGAAACGGCACTGTTCATGGCGCGCGAAACTGTCTACTTCCTGCGGCGGCAAGGCCCTTGCGGGCCCGTTCGTCCCGCGAGACATAGGCCTTTGCAGGCGGCGGCACAACGAGCCGCACCGCCGCACCCCGGAACCTGATGAGGAGCCCCCATGCAACGGCGCACACGCAAGCTCGTCGGCACCATCGCAATGCTGATCTTCGTCTGCGTCTATGCGCTCGTCGTCATGGCACTCGCGCAGAGCCGGCTGCCCGAGATGGCGAAGGGCGTCGAACTCCTCTTCTACGCCATTGTCGGCATCGGCTGGATCATCCCCTTGCTGCCGCTCGTGTGGTGGATGGAGCGCAAGGACAAAGGCGAGACTTGAGAATCCCTTACGCAGGCCTGTTCAAGCGACGTCGAGCTTGCGCCCCCGGTTCCACAAGAGGAATGGCACGCCCGACAAGAGCGCCCGCGCCGCCGCCCTCGTCTGGTAGAGGCCGTTGAGGGACACGCGCGGCAGTGCCGTCAGATGCTGTGCGTGCGCCACGAAGAGATGACCCGGGCGCGTCGTCACGGCGGTCGCGAAGCCGGCCTCTCGGGTGATGGCGAACTCCCGCGGTCCCGCCGACGTCGGATCGCCGACGGGATAGGCGAAGTGCCGCACCGGCTGCCCGACACGCTCGGCGATGATGGCCCGGGAGCGCTCGATCTCCTCGCGCACCCGCGCCGCGTCGTGCTTCGCCAGCATCGGATGGGTCAGGGTGTGGGCGCCGATGGTGACGCCCGGCACGCGCGCCAGCGCCGCGATCTCCGCCCAGTCGAGGCAGAGCTCCTCGACGAGTGCACGGCCATCGACGCCCGCCCGCTCGGCAAGACCCGCGATGACGGCGAGCAGCCGCTCTTCCGGCCCGCGCCGCAGCGCCCAGTAAAGCTGTTCGAAGGCCGCGCTCTTCTCGGCATCGGTCCGGGCCGGATGGGCGATGGCGAGGTCGCCGTCGTCGACCGCCACATGGTCGAGCCGACGCACGGCCTCCTCCAGCTCCAGCCACCACAGGCGCGCCGTGCGGTCGGCGAAACCGGTAGTGACGAAGACCGTCCAGGGGGCTCCGTGCCGTTCGAGGACGGGCTGCGCATGGACGACATTGTCGCGGTAGCCGTCGTCGAAGGTCAGCGCCAGGAAGGGCGCCGCGCCCGGGCGCGGATCGGCGAGCCGCTCCGGCACCTCGTCGAGCGGCACGAAGACGAAGCCCTCCGCCTTCGCGAGCGTCAGCACCTCGTCGAGAAAGCCGGGCGTCACCTCCAGAAGGGCGTTGGGCGCAAAGCCGCGGCCGGCATCCGGGCGCACATGGTGCAGCATCAGGATCGCTCCCCTGCCCCGCGCCGCGCTGGCCAGCCAGCGGTCCGCCCCAGTCAGGCTGATCGCCTGCATACCGAAGCGGATGATCGTGCTGCGTAGATTCATGCTTCCTTGGCCGTTTCCTTGCTAGGAGAGGATCAGAACCGCCCGTGCAACGGCGCGGACGCGAAACGCTGCGTCATTTTGAAACAGGTCTTTGCAGGAATGGGAGCGATGACGACCAATCTCGACGTCTTCGACGATGCCCCGGTGGCCGTGCAGGACGCAAGCGTCGGCCTTGTGGTCGACATCCTCGACGATCCGGCCGCCATCGCCTCCTGCTGGCGCGACTTCGAGCGCAAGGCGCTCATGTCGCCCTACCAGTCCCATGCCTGGGTCAGCGCCTACGACCATTGCTGGCAGGACAGACGGCGGCCGAAGCGGATGCTGCTGCGGGTGCGCAACGAAGCCGGTGCGGTGCGGGCGCTGCTGCCGCTCGACGTCTTCTCCCGGCGGGGGCTGACGGTGGCGACCATGCCAGGCGCCGGCCATGCCAATTTCCACATGCCGCTCCTGGCCCATGGGGGCGCGCCCTCCGCGGACGAATGGGCAGAGGCGCTGCAGCGGGCCGGCCGGGCTGCCGGCATCGACCTCTTCATCTTCCGCCATCAGCCGCAGGCCTGGCACGGAGAGGAGAATGCGCTCGCCGCCGTCATGTCGCAGCCGAGCCCGAGCAACGGCTATCAGCTCACGGTCGACTTCCCGGCCGCCGAGGCGCGCACGCACATCCTCAGTCCCAAGCGCCGTCGCGTCTTCAAGTCGAAGGAACGGGCCCTGTCGGAGCGGGGGACGTTCGTTGCCCGCCTGATGGAGAGCAAGGAGGACGTGCGGCGCGCGCTTGCCGCCTTCCTCGCCCAGAAGGCCGAGCGCTTCGCCGCGCAGAAGATCGCCAATCCCTTTGTCGATCCGGGCATCCAGGCCTTTCTGCTTGCCGCCTGCCTGCCGCAGCCCGACGGCAGCCCGCCGCCGCTCAGGCTCTACGCCCTTCTGGTCGGCAACGAGATCGTCGCAACGCGGGCGGGCACCGTCTGGGGCACGCACATGAGCGTCATGTTCCACTCCTTCGACCAGCGGCCGGAGATCTCGCGCTCGAGCCCGGCGGAGGTCCTGTTCATCCACATGATCGAGGCACTGACCGCGGAAGGCTTCACCCATTTCGATCTCGGCGTCGGCGACCTGCCGTACAAGCGCGTCTTCTGCAAGGAGGTCATGGAGCTGCGCGACGGCATCGTCCCCGTCTCGGCGAAGGGGCGGCTCCTTGCTCCGCCACTCAAGGCCGCGGTGTGGGCCAAGCGTCGCGTCAAGCAGTCGGAAAGGCTGTCGGCGCTCTATCAGCGGCTGAAGCCCGCCCCCGCGGCCTGACGGAGGCGGCTCAGGCCGCGGCGCGCGCGCCGTCCGCCTGCGGCACCACGACGATGATGTCGCGCGCCTTCGCCTCCGCAAGGCGGGCGTAAGCCGCGCGTGTGGCCTCGGCCTGCTCGGCCTCTTCCGACACGAGTACCACGTGGTCGACGTGTGGCAGGACATGCGGGGCGAGCGCCTCGAGACCTGCGGCATCGACGACGAGGATCACCCACTCATAGGTCTGATCGAGGGCGAGCAGCGGCAATTCGAGCGCGCCGGACTTTTGGGCGAGTGCGTCGGCGAGATTCGTGCCCGCCGAGACACGGTGCAGCCGCGTGCCGGCATCACGCCCGATGACGTCGGAGAAGGAGGCGCTGCCCAAGGCAAGCTCGGCGAGGCCCGGACGTCGGGCGCCGCGCATCGCTTCGCCTGCCGTCAGGTCGAGCAGAATCGTGCGTTCGGTCCTGACGCGGTCATCGGCCAGGGCGCGCGCCAGCGGAACGGCGCCGGCACCGGCCGCGGCCTCCGTCACCAGCAAGCGCCGGCCTCGTCCCTCCGCGGGACGATCGCCGAGCCGCGCCATCAGCGGCGCCAGCGCATCGGCAGCCGTCGTCGCCGCCGGCACAGCCTCTCGTTCGTCGCGGGGCTGAGCCGGCGCCTGCGCTTCGACCACTGCCGAGACCGGCGCGTCTGTAACGGGCGACGGGGGAGGAGCGGGCTCGACGCGCGACGGCTCGGAGACGGCCTGCGCCGGCGGCAGGTGGGCCGGCGGCGCGGCCGCCGGAACGAAGGCCCGTCCGGACAGGAGTTCCAGCGCGATGACGAGCGTCCCCGCCAGCGAGAAGGCCACCAGAGTGACGATGGCGATGATCGGCACCTTCTTGGGGAAGTTCGGCGTGCCCGGCACCACGGCGCGCGAGACGATGCGCGCATCGGCCGGACTCGCGTTCTCCACTTCGCGCGCCTGCGCCTCGCGATAGCGGGTCAGGTAGGTCTCGAGCTGCTCGCGCTGGGTGCGTGCCTCGCGCTCGAGCGCACGCAGCTCCACCTCCGATTCCTTGGCTTTCGCGGCCACAGCGCTCTGGGCATCGACGGCCTTCTGCACGCTTTCGACCCGCGCAGCGGCGAGGCTCGCCTCGTTCTCCAGCGAACGCACGGTGCGCTGCGCCTCCTGCCGGAGCTGGTTTTCCAGGTCCGCGATCTGGGCGTTGAGCTGCTTGATGCGCGGATGGGCTGGCAGAAGCGTCCTCTCCTCGAGGGCAAGTTGCGCCCGCAGCGCGATGCGCTGTTCCAGGAGGCGACGGATGAATTCGTTGTTGGCGACATCGGGAATGTCGAAAACGCGGCCGGAGGCGATCATGTCGCGGATCAGACGCGCCTTCGCCTCGGCCTCGGCCTGGGCCGAGCGGGCAGCGGACAGCTGCGCCGAGAGCTCGGCGAGCTGCTGCGCCGGCAGCGTCACCTCGCCGGCATTGCCGCTCATGAGGCCGTGGCGGGCGCGAAAATCCTCCACCTTCGCCTCGGCCTCGGCGACCTGCTTGCGCAGCGGCTCGATGGTTTCGGCGAGCCATTGGGATGCGGCCTGCGTCGCGCTCTGCTTCACGGCGCGCTGGAAATCGAGATAGGATTCGGCGATCGTGTTGGCGGCGCGAGCCGCGAGGTCGGGGTCGGCCGACGAGAACTCGATGGCCACGACGCGCGAGCGCGGCAGCGGAAAGACGTTGAGGCGCTGGTAATAGGTGGCGAGCACACGCTCCTCAGGCGGGCGCGCCTTGCCGGAACCGCTAAGGCCGATCCACTGCATGACACGCTGGCTAAGGCCGAGCACCCGCGCATCCGGATCGAACTCAGGATTGCCGACGAGGCCGAGCTTGCCGATGACGTCGCGCGCCAGATCGCGCGACATGATGACCTGCACCTCGCTCTGCACCGCTTCCTCGTCGAACTGGGAACCGGCGCCTGCCCCGCCTTCGGGGCGCGTGTAGAAAGTGTCGCCGCTGACGAGAAGAACGCTGGTCTCGGCCTTGTATCGCGGCGTGATGAGATTGACGATCAGGAACGCCCCGACGAAGGCGAGAAGGGTCGGCAAGGCGATCCACATCCGGCGCCGCACCAGCGCGCGCCAGATCACCCCCAGATCGAGATCGTCCCCGGCGGCCGGAGCCCCCCCGGCCGCGACTTCCTTCGACATCGGCGCCTCAAAATACGAAAAACAACGCCTCAACCTTGCACACAAGGCGTTGCCGGCAGGTTAAATCGGCCTGATGGACGGCAAGGGCCGTCGGCATACGCAAAAATCAACCTTTGTTAACCATAACGGCGTTAGATGCGTCTCGTCCTGCAGTTTCCGATGACGGTCACATGTCGCGCTTTCCGGCCATCGCCCTCGCCCTTCTCTACGCCGCGCTCGGCGCCTGCACCCAGACGTCGCGTGCACCGATGACGGTGGAGGCGGTGCCCCGCCCGCAGGTCTACACGCTCGACAGCGGCGACCGCCTCCGCATCATCGTCTTCGGGCAGGACAGCCTGTCCAATATCTATACCGTGGATGCCTCGGGCAAGATCGCGATGCCGCTCGTCGGCGCCATCCCGGCGCGCGGGCTGACAACGCAGCAGCTCGCCAAGGCCATCGAGCGCAAGCTCGCCGCCGGCTACGTGCGCGAACCGTCGGTGAGCGTGGACGTCGAGGCCTATCGGCCGTTCTTCATCCTCGGCGAGGTGCGCAATCCCGGCCAATATCCCTTTGTCGCCGGCATGACGGTGCAGACCGCCGCCGCCATCGCCGGCGGCTTCACCCCCCGCGCCGTGGAGAGCGAAGCGCTCGTCACCCGTCAGGCGCCGGGCAAGGCCGTCACCGGGCCGCTGCCGGCGACCTATCCGATCAAGCCGGGCGACACCATCGTCATCAAGGAGCGGTGGTTCTGAGCCACCGTCGGCCCGGACGACACGTCATGCCCCATCCCGAGTCCCTGCGCATCCTGCACGTGCTGCGCGCACCCGTCGGCGGCCTGTTCCGCCATGTCGTCGACCTTGCGCGCGGACAGGCGCAGCTCGGCCACCGCGTGGGCATCGTCTGCGACGCCACGACCGGCGGCGAGCGGGCGGAAGCAACCCTCGCCGCGCTCGGTGGGGATCTCTCGCTTGGCGTTACGCGCCTGCCCATGGCGCGCCTGCCGGGGCTTGGCGATCTTGCGAGTGCCCTGCGCGTGCGTGCGCTGGTGTCCCATCTCGGACCCGACGTGGTGCACGGCCACGGCGCCAAGGGTGGCCTCTACGCCCGGCTGGCCGCGCGGACGAACGGGCGTCGTCCCGCCCGCATCTACACGCCGCACGGCGGCAGCTTCCACTACCCGCCGGGCACGGCGCAGCACCGGCTCTACATGGCTGCCGAGCGCGTCCTGGCCCGGAGGACCGACTTCTTCCTGTTCGAGAGCGCCTATATCGCCCGGCTCGCCGCGGGGGCGCTCGGCCCCCTCGCGGCGCGCTCCGCGGTCGTCTACAACGGTCTGCACGAAGCCGAGTTCGATGAGGTGCCGCGGTCCGGCCCGCAGGACGTGCTCTATATCGGCGAGTTGCGCCACCTCAAGGGTATCGACACGCTGATCGACGCGTTGGCGCTGCTGCGCGCCGAAGGCCGCGAACTCACTGCCGTCTTCGTCGGTGCCGGCCCGGACGAGGAGACCATCCGAGCCCATGCGGCGCGCCGGGGTCTTGAAGCGGCCGTGACCTTCCAGCGACCCATGCCGATCCGGAAGGCGCTCGCGCTGGCGCGGGTGATGGTGGTACCGTCGCGGGCCGAGTCCCTCCCCTATGTCGTGCTGGAAGCTGCGGCTGCCGCGATGCCGCTCGTCGCGACCTCCGTCGGCGGTATCCCCGAGATTTTCGGGCCGCAGGCGTGCCGCCTGATACCTCCCAATGCACCAGAGGCCCTCGCCGGCGCGCTGCGCCGCCGCCTCGACCTGCCGGAGGCGGAGGCCCGCGCCGAGGACGCCACACTGCGCGCCTTCGTGCGCCAGCGTTTCTCGCTGCCACAGATGGTCGCCTCGGTGCTCGGCGCCTATCACGCAGCACTGCGTTAAGACATTCGCCAGACGGCCGTGCTAGGCCATTGCAGCGGGAACGGGACCCGCCTGCGCCATGGCATGGGCCTTGCGATTGCCTTGGCGAGACTTCCTTTTTGTCCCGCCGAAGTTCGAACATGTCCAATTTTGACATTCGCGATCTGCTCGACCAGGCCGCCGCGGCCGAACCCGCCCAGCCTGCGCCTGCTTCCGCGGACGAGAAAGAACCGCGCCTATCGCCGCTCGCCGAGCGCATGGCGGCGCTGCCCATGCGGCCCACCTATTCGCCCGTGATCATCACGGGGGCGGCCCGCCTCGCCGACATCGCGGTGGCTCTCGCCACGGGCTACGCCGCGCTCGCGATCTATATCGCGCCGAACCACGGCTATCCCCTCTCCTACCTCGGCCTCCTGCCAGTCTTCGCCCTGGCGACGGTCGCGGCGCTGCAGGCGGCGGGCTTGTATCATATCGGCGCGATGCGCTCCGTCCTCACGCAGGCCTTCCGGGTTCTCGCAAGCTGGAGCGTCATCTTTCTCCTCGCCCTCGCCGCGCTCTTCTTCACCAAGACGAGCGAGGAGTACTCCCGCGTCTGGCTGCTCGGCTGGTACGTTTCGGGACTTGCTGGGCTCTTCCTGGTCCGGCTCGCTCTTGGCCTCGCCGTGACGCGCCTGACGCGCGCCGGCCGGCTCGACCGGCGCACCGTGATCGTCGGCGGCGGCGAAGCGGCGGAACGGCTCATCGAGGCTCTGGCGGCACAGCGCGATACGGGCGTGCGAATCTGCGGCTTCTTCGACGATCGCAGCGACGACCGCTCACCTAACGTCTTGGCCGGCTATCCCAAGCTCGGCACAGTCGACGATCTCGTCACCTTCGCGCGGCGCACGCAGGTCGACCTCATCATCTTCACGCTGCCGATCACGGCCGAGGCGCGTATCCTGCAGATGCTGCGCAAGTTGTGGGTGCTGCCGACCGATATCCGTCTTGCCGCTCACATGAGCCAGCTGAGGTTGCGTCCGCGGGCCTATTCCTACATCGGCTCGGTGCCGGTACTCGACGTCTTCGACAAGCCGATTGCCGACTGGGACCTGGTGCTCAAGTGGCTCTTCGACAAGCTGGTCGGCACAATCCTCTTGGTGCTGCTGTCGCCGTTGCTCCTCCTCACGGCCCTCGCGGTTAAGCTCGACTCCCCAGGGCCGGTGCTCTTCCGCCAGAAGCGGTACGGCTTCAACAACGAGCTCATCGAGGTCTTCAAGTTCCGCTCCATGTACGTTGACCAGAGCGACGCAACGGCGGCGCGTCTCGTGACCAAGGGAGATCCGCGCGTGACGCGCGTCGGCCGCATCATCCGCAAGACCTCGCTCGACGAACTGCCACAGCTCTTCAACGTGGTCCTCAAGGGCAACTTATCCCTCGTCGGGCCGCGTCCGCACGCGCTGCATGCCAAGGCCGAGAACAGGCTCTACGACAAGGTCGTCGACGGCTACTTCGCCCGCCACAAGGTCAAGCCCGGCATCACCGGCTGGGCGCAGATCAACGGCTGGCGGGGCGAGACCGATACCGAGGAGAAGATCCAGCGCCGTGTCGAGCATGACCTGTTCTATATCGAGAACTGGTCGGTGCTCTTCGACCTCGTGATCCTCCTGAAGACGCCGCTGGCGCTTCTCAAGTCGGAGAACGCCTATTGACGGCCGCAGGCGACATCGCCGACACCGTCGCGAGCGGCCTTCGCATCCCGACGCGCCGGCTGCAACATGCGCTCCTGTGGCTGCTCGCCTTCTCGGGCTCGCTCGCGATCATCGAGCCGTCGCCCTATGAGGCGATGTTCCTCGTCGCCCTCTTCGGCTTCATGATCACGGGCGGCATCCGGCTGCCGCGCCTCGTCGTGCCGCTCATCCTGCTGCTGCTCGCCTTCAACCTCGGCGGCGTCTTTTCGCTCATTCCCTATCTCGACCAGCGCAAGTCGGTCACCTTCGTAGCCATCTCGATCTATCTGATGGTGACCGCGATCTTCTTCGCCACGATCCTCTCGCAGGACGGCGAGGAGCGGCTGAAGGCGATCCGCAGCGGCTTCGTCGCTTCCGCCTGGGTGGCGGCGATTGCCGGCATCGCCGGGTATCTCGACATCGCCGGTCTCGGCTCGATCTTCTCCCTCTACGGCCGCGCCTCCGGCACCTTCAAGGACCCCAACGTTCTCGGGCCCTATCTGACGCTCGCCGTCGCCTTCATGGTGCAGGACATCATGACGGGCCGCGGCCGGCTCGTCATGAGCCTCGCCAAGCTGTCGGTGCCGATGCTCGCGCTGCTGCTGACGCTGTCGCGCGGTGCATGGATCAACGCCGTCGGCAGCGTCGGCCTGCTCGTTCTGCTCATCTATCTCACGAGCCGCAGCAACGGCCAGCGCTCGCGGCTCGTCGGCCAGGTCGCAGCGCTCTCGGCGGGCGTGATCATCGTGCTGCTCGCTGCCCTCTCCAGCGGCGAGATCGGGGAACTCGTCGCCCAGCGGGCGGGCCTGCAATCCTACGACATGGGCCCGACCGGCCGCTTCGGCGGGCAGATCCGCAGCCTCCCGCTCTTGCTCGACCTGCCGAACGGCTTCGGCCCCCTGCGCTTTTCCTCCGAGATGTATGGCGCCGCGCCGCACAACGTGTTCCTCAACGCCTTCGCTTCCTATGGCTGGCTCGGCGGCATCGCCTATCTCGTACTGATCGTGACGACCTTCTTCGTCGGCTGGCGCACGGTGCTGCGGCGCGGGCCCTTGCAGCGCCATTTCCTGCCGATCTGGAGCGTGTTCTTCGTCACCGCGCTGCAGGGCATCCAGATCGACAGCGACCACTGGCGCCACTTTTATCTGCTTCTCGGGCTCGTCTGGGGCATGGCGGCCGCAACGCCACGGCGGGAAACAGGGCCCCGCGCGCTCGCATCCTGATTCCGCTTCTGCGGCTAACGCCCCGGCATTGCGACCGTTTTCCCGTTCACATCCGCCTGAACGGATGTTCCCCCTCGCACCTGCCCTGGAACGCCCGCACGAGGGGGGCAGGCGATGGCCTTGGCGGTGGGAAAGCCGATTTCCTCGTCGATCTCCTGGATGATACCGACCAGGCGCGCCTCGCAAGGCCGCTGGGCGGCAAGGTGCAGGGCCTCGGTCATCACGTGGCGATGCCGGACGGCCACATCCGTACAGGCGACATCATCCGTTTCGCAGCTCTTCCAGGGCGCTCCGGGCGCCTCCGGACATCATCGTGGTTTCTCGTCCCTTTCCGCCGGCTTGAGCCCGACTGCAGAAGAACCATGCGCCGGTCCGACCCGGGACGATGTGCGCCGGCGTGCCTTCAGAGGTAAGGCGAGGCCAGCCACACCACCCGGTTGCGCAGCCGCTCGACGAGCGGGCGAGCCGCGAGGCTCTGCAGGGTTTCAGGGACCGCATCGGCCATGCGCTCGCCGATGTAGCCCTCGATCCAGCCGGCCAGCTCAGGACAGTGCACCTCTACGTCGAGCTCGAAATTGAGCCGAAGGCTGCGCGGATCGAGGTTGGATGAGCCGATGTAGCTCCAGACCCCATCGACCGTCATGAGCTTGGAATGGTCGAAGACGCCGCGCGCGCGCCAGACGCGGCAGCCCCGTCGCAGCACCTGATCGAGCTGGGCCGTCATGGCGTAGTCCACGAGGCGCAGGTTGTTGCTGTCGGGAATGACGATGTCGACCTCGATGCCGCGGCGCGCTGCGACGCCGAAGGCCCCGACGAGTTGCTGATCTGGCAGGAAATAGGGCGACGCGATCATGACCCGGCGCTCGGCGGCCGCAAGTGCACCCATGATCATGGCGTGGTTCGATTCGAGCGTGTGGTCCGGCCCCGACGGAATCGCCCGCGCCGCCACCTCCGAGCCGACGGCCGGCCGCGCCGCGCGTCCGAACCACACCGCCCCGTCGAGGAGTTCCCGCGTTACGAAATGCCAGTCCTCGGCGAAGACGGTGAGCAACTGCTCGACCACCGGCCCCTCGAAGCGGAAATGCGTGTCGCGCGCCGTGTGATCACCCATGGCCGAGGTGAGGAAATGGGCGCGGATATTCATGCCGCCGGTGAAGCCGACCTTGCCATCGACGACGAGGATCTTGCGGTGGCTGCGCAGATTGGCATAGGGCAGCTTAAGGCCGATGATGTTGCCCATGAAGAGCGCCGAGGTGACGCCGCTCTGGCGCAGGAGGAGCGGCAGCGGCGGCTTCGAATAACGTGCCCCCACTGCATCGATCAGCACGCGCACTGCGACGCCGCGCTCCTTCGCCGCCACGAGCGCCTCGACGAAGGCGAGCCCCGCCGCGTCGTGGTCGAAGATATAGGTCGCGAGCGCGATCGACTTTCTGGCACTCCTGATCGCCTCGATCATCGCCGGATAGGCGGCATCGCCGCCGACAAGGGGCGTGACCTTGTTGCCGAGCGTCAGCGGGAACTGGGAGACATTGTCGCCGAGCCGGGCCAGCGACGCGAGCGGCAGGCGCGATAGCGCGGCGCTGTCGCTGTCCTCGTTCTCGGCCGCCCGCCCCCGGCGCGTGCGCGCCCGCTTGCGCATGACGGACGATCGGCGCACGCGGTTGATGCCGACAACGAGATAGAGCGCCGCGCCGAAGACTGGGGACAGCATCGCGACGCCCGCCCAGCCGATGGCCGCCCGCACCTCGTCCTTCGTCATCGCCGCGTGCACGGCCGCAGCCAGACCGGCCACCGTACTCAGGACGAAGAAGAGATGCGGCCAATAATCCGTCAGAAACGCCTGCATGAATCATTTCTAGAGGATTCCGCCTCGCGCCGGAAAGGTCAGAACCCTGCAGGCGCGGTGAAAGGCTGCCCCCGTGCGAGCCGGAGACCCGATGCCGGAGCCGCGTGCTTCACGCAACAGGTCGCGCGCCCTCCCCGGGCGCGCGAGGGTCGCGTATACGTGATCCCCTCGCTCGCCCTGCCGCCACAGTTTGTTCTATCATGGAAAAAGGCGCCGTCCGCACGCGGCCGAGATGATCGGCGCTCGGGGTCGTCCGCCCGCCTGCGGCTTGTCCGCGGCGTCGGAAGCCTCAGTTGCCGCGAGGAGGAACGCGCCATGCCCGTCTGCAAGACACTCGCCGTCACGGCCGTTGCAGCGCTGCTCGCGGTCCCTGCGGTGCCAGCGGAAGCGCAGATCGTCCGCATGGATACTGCGCCCTCCGCGACGCTTATCGACAGTGCCCAGTGGGGTCGTCCCGGTCACAGGTACGTCGGGGGGCCGGGCACGTGGACGCGCAGTTGGGGCGGGCCTGTCCGGGTGCGGCCGGTCGCTCCAGTGCGGCCCGTGTACGGCGGCTATTACGGCCTGCGGCGATACGGCTATTATGGCCGCCCCTATTATCCGCGCCCCTACTACGCCCGCCCCTACTACGCCCGCCCTTATTATGGCGACTACTATCGGCCATACTATTACGGCGGCTACTACAGGCCGTATTACGGCTACGGCTACGATCCCGGCGCCGCGATTGCGGCGGGCATCTTCGGCCTCGCCGCCGGCGCGATTGCCAGCAGCGCCATCGCCGCGCCGCCGCGCCGTTACGATGCCGGGTGGGTGGCCTATTGCTCGCGCAAGTACAAGTCCTTCAACCCGCGCACCGGCACCTATCTTGGCTATGATGGGCGCCGACACGTCTGCCGATAGCAGGCCGAGGACAAAGCCCTTGAGGAAGAGCCGCCCATGCGCGGCTCCTGCATGCGCTGCAGGGCTTCTGCGCGTCCGCTTCAGTGCATCATGAAGATCGACGCGATGATGCCGGTTGCGACATTGACCATCAGGAAGCGACCGTCGACCTCGACCCAGCGATGGCCGCGCGGCGGCTCCTGAAGGCGATAACGGCGGTAGTCGCGGGCGTGAATTTCGCGGTGGCGATACTTCTTCCACTCGAAGCGCTGCCCCTTCGCCCAATGCGGCCGGCCGCGGCGGTGCTGCGGCTCGACATGCCGCGGATGCCGGTCGTGGTGCTCGATGCGCACGTCACGATGCTCGGTCCGGACATCGCGATAGCTGTTGTGCGCGCCCGGGCGTTGGCTCCGCACGTCCCGGTGTTCGATATGGGCATCGGAGCCGCGGTGCAATGGATGGGGCTGGGCGACGGCCGCGCCTGAAACGACTATGGCGATCGATGCAACAAACAGGGCCATCTTTTTCATGAACATCTCCTCTTCTGCCCTCCGTCTTATGAGGATTGCCCTGAATGGCTCCTGAACGATGGAATTACTTTTTGGTAATATTTGTCCGGTTGCCACTCGCCGTAGCCGTACGGGCTGCCCTCGCATGTCGGCAACCTGGCACCGAGGCCTCCCGCGTGCCGGCGGGGGACGAGTTGCCCGTCGGGGACAAGCGCTCGCATCCCCCAAGATATCCACAGTAACCGAAGCGGATGAGGCCCGCACTTTACGGGGCTTTGTGTCCCCGATGCATCGTTCGAGCCGCGCGCCGCCAGAACTCCGGGCTTGCATTCCCGCGGCGAAACACCTAGAGAAACAACGCCCTTCGGGTGTCGGAGCGTAGCGCAGCCCGGTTAGCGCACTAGTCTGGGGGACTAGGGGTCGTGGGTTCAAATCCCGCCGCTCCGACCATTCAAACCCGTTGTATCCCTTAGGTTTCGGGCTTTCGCCAGAGTTCAGGCGCGAAGAGCAGCTAAGGGGAACAAACGGCGTATATGTGCCGTTTCGAGGCGCCAACCACCCACAAAAACACCCACAGTCAATTCGCGGTTCGTTCCGCGTCGCGATCGCCATATGATCCGGCACGCCGATGACGCGCTGGAGCGAACGATGTGCAACCTCTACAACGTCCGGAGCAACCGCGAGGCGATCCTCGACCTTACGCGGGGCATGGTCGATCGCAGCGGCTGGAATGAGCCGTCGCGCGACATCTATCCCGGCACGCTCGCGCCGATTGTCCGCGTCGGGGCGAATGGCGAGCGCGAGATGGTCATGGCTACGTGGGGGATGCCGACGCCGCCCGAGCACATCCGGGGCAATTATGACCCCGGCGTCACGAACATCCGGAACACGCATTTCAAGCACTGGCGACCGTGGCTCGGGCCGGAAAGTCGATGCGTGGTGCCCTTCAACAGCTTCGCCGAGCCGAACCCGGCTGCCAAGGTCGAAGGCCAGCGGACGCCGAATGCGTGGTTCGCGCGAAATCCTGATCGGCCCCTTATGTTCTTCGCAGGCGTCTGGACGCCGTGGCGCGGCGTCAAGAAGGTGCGGGACGGGGAGCGCGACTTCGAATTGTTCGGCTTCCTGACCTGCGATCCAAACAACATCGTGAAGCCGATCCACGGTAAAGCCATGCCCGTCATCTTGACCGAAGCCGAAGAG
>NZ_LIOL01000020.1 GCF_001418005.1 Chelatococcus sambhunathii
GCCGTCAGAGACGTCTTGCCATGGTCAACGTGACCAATCGTCCCGATGTTGCAGTGCGGCTTCGTGCGCTCAAACTTTTCCTTCGCCATCGTAGGGCTCCTTCAAAGGAACTCGACGTCAGTCGTGTCTCGTTCTCGTTTCAGGTTCAGGCGTACTTGGCCTGAACCTCGGCGGCGACCGCTTGCGGCACTTGCTCGTAGTGGTCGAACTGCATCGTGTAGGTCGCGCGCCCCTGGCTCATCGAGCGCAGCGTGTTCACGTAACCGAACATGTTAGCCAGCGGCACCATCGCATTGATGACCACCGCGTTGCCGCGCATGTCCTGGCCCTGGATCTGGCCACGGCGGGAGTTGAGGTCGCCGATGACCGAACCGGTGTAGTCCTCCGGCGTCACCACCTCGACCTTCATGATCGGCTCGAGAAGGACGGCACCGCCCTTCTGCAGCGCTTCGCGCAGCGCGGCACGGGCCGCAATCTCGAAGGCCAGCGCCGACGAGTCGACCTCGTGATAGGCGCCGTCGATCAGCTCCACCCTGAGGTCGACGACGGGGAAACCGGCGAGCACGCCCGCGCCGAGAACGGACTCGAGGCCCTTCTCGACACCCGGGATGTACTCCTTCGGCACCACACCACCGACGATCTTCGACTCGAACGAGTAACCCGCGCCCGGCTCGGTCGGCTCGGCAACGATCTTGACGCGCGCGAACTGGCCCGAGCCACCGGTCTGCTTCTTGTGCGTGTAGTCCACCTCGACGCGCTTGGAGATGCGCTCGCGATAGGCCACCTGCGGCGCGCCGACATTGGCATCCACCTTGTAAGTGCGGCGCAGGATGTCGACCTTGATGTCGAGATGGAGCTCGCCCATGCCCTTGAGGATGGTCTGGCCGGATTCCTGGTCCGTCGACACCTGGAAGGACGGATCCTCCGCAGCGAGCTTGGACAGCGCGATGCCGAGCTTCTCCTGGTCGGCCTTCGATTTCGGCTCGATGGCGATCTCGATGACCGGTGCCGGGAACTCCATCTTCTCGAGGATGACGGGCTTCAGCGGGTCGCAGAGCGTGTCGCCGGTGCGGACTTCCTTGAGGCCCGCGAGCGCCACGATGTCACCGGCATAGGCTTCCTTGATGTCTTCGCGGTTGTTCGCATGCATCAGGAGCATGCGGCCGACGCGCTCCTTCTTCTCGCGCGTCGAGTTGACGATCGAGGAGCCCGATTCCACCTTGCCGGAATAGACGCGGCAGAAGGTGATCGTGCCGACGAACGGGTCGTCCATGATCTTGAAGGCGAGCATGGAAAACGGCTCGTCGTCGGACGGCTTGCGCTCGATTGGCTCTTCCGTGTTGGCGTCGATGCCCTTGATGGCGCCACGGTCGAGCGGCGACGGCAGGTAATCCACGACGGCATCGAGCAGGGGCTGCACACCCTTGTTCTTGAAAGCCGTGCCGCACAGCACCGGATGGAAAGCACGCTGCTGCACCGCGACGCGGATCAGCTTGCGCAGGGTGGCCTCGTTCGGCTCCTGCCCCTCGAGATAAGCGCTCATAGCGTCATCATCGAGCTCGACCGCAGCCTCGACCAGCTTGGTGCGGTACTCGGCAGCCTTGTCGGCGAGATCGGCCGGGATATCGGTGATGTTGAACTTCGCACCGAGGGCATCGTCTTCCCAGACGAGCGCCTTCATGGCGACGAGATCGACCACACCCTTGAAACCGCCCTCGGAACCGATCGGCAGCTGCAGACAGACCGGCTTGCCGGCGACGCGATCGACGATCGAATCGACGCAGCGGAAGAGATCGGCACCCACCTTGTCCATCTTATTGACGAACACGATGCGCGGCACGTCGTACTTGTCGGCCTGGCGCCACACGGTCTCGGTCTGGGGCTCGACGCCCTGGCTGCCATCAAGCACGCACACGGCACCGTCGAGCACGCGCAGCGAACGCTCTACCTCGATGGTGAAGTCGACGTGGCCGGGCGTGTCGATGATGTTCAGACGGTTCTCGCGCCAGAAGCAGGTCGTCGCGGCCGACGTGATGGTGATGCCGCGCTCCTGCTCCTGCGCCATCCAGTCCATGGTCGCGGAGCCCTCATGGGTCTCCCCGATCTTGTGGCTCTTGCCGGTGTAGTAGAGAATCCGCTCGGTCGTCGTCGTCTTTCCGGCATCGATGTGGGCCATGATGCCGAAATTGCGGTATTTCTCGATGGCATGACTGCGGGGCATTGTACGAGCTCCGTCCGATCTTGCGCCGATTACCAGCGGTAGTGCGAGAAGGCGCGGTTCGCTTCCGCCATGCGGTGCGTGTCTTCGCGCTTCTTCACCGCGCTGCCGCGGTTATTGGCGGCGTCGATGAGTTCGGCCGACAGCCGATCGACCATGGTGCGGTCGTTGCGCGAGCGCGCGGCCTGGATCAGCCAGCGGATGGCGAGCGCCTGACGGCGCTCCGAGCGCACCTCGACGGGCACCTGGTAGGTGGCGCCGCCGACGCGGCGGGACCGCACCTCGATCGCCGGCGAGACATTGTCGAGCGCCTGACGGAAGACCTCGAGAGGGTCAGCCTTCAGCTTCTGCTCGATGATGTCGAACGCGCCATAGACGATGGCCTCGGCAGCCGATTTCTTGCCATCGCGCATCACGGAGTTCATGAACTTCGTGAGAACCACGTCACCGAACTTGGCGTCCGGGATGATCTCGCGCTTCTCGGCACTGTGACGACGGGACATATGCTCCGCTCCGCCTTGAAATTTCGGAAAGCGCCCGAATTACTTCGGACGCTTGGCACCGTACTTCGAACGGCGCTGCTTACGGTTCTTGACGCCCTGAGTGTCGAGGACGCCGCGCAGAACGTGGTAACGCACACCCGGAAGATCCTTGACGCGACCGCCGCGGATCATGACCACGGAGTGCTCCTGGAGGTTGTGCCCCTCGCCCGGGATGTAGCCGATGACCTCGAAACCGTTCGTCAGGCGCACCTTGGCGACCTTACGCAGAGCCGAGTTCGGCTTCTTCGGCGTCGTCGTATAGACGCGCGTGCACACACCCCGCTTCTGCGGGCAGGCCTCGAGTGCAGGAACCTTGTTCCGGCTCTTCTGCGCCGTCCGCGGCTTGCGGATCAGCTGGCTGATCGTCGGCATGCTTCGCTCTCTTCGCTCCGGCCTTCCGGCCGCTTGCCTAGACTGCTCCAACCGCACAGCACCGAATGAAGCCGTGCGACCTTCCCATTGATGCGGCGCGCACAAACGCCCGGCCGCAAGCAAAACAAATCCGCGCCTTCGGCGGAATGCCTCCGGCGCGTTAGCCCGCAGAGGACCACGGCGGGCCGCGGTCATGCTCCTGATCTGACTCTACAAGCCTGACTTGCTGCCAGTCGGTGCTGAATTCGACAGCGTTTAGGACCTAAAGGTCAGGGCTGCTGCCCCGACAGAGAGACCTACGGCCTGCCGGAAGTGGGCGGTTTTTACCCCTTGAGTCGCCCGTCGTCAACGTCTTTCTCGTTTGCAGCCTTCGATTTCCGGCCGGCGAGCACCTGCTGCAGCTAACCCGCACGATCTGCCAAGGTTGCGCCCGCCCCCCGGCAACATTCGGAAACGGAGCCGGGCATCTGCGACATATCCGAAACGGCGAAGGGGCCGCCCGCAGGGGCGGCCCCTTCCCTGTCGTTGGCGGAAGCGCCTTACTCCGCCGCGGCGGGCGGCAGTTCCCCGCCCACGGCCGCCGCAGCGGCGTGGCCGGATTCGTTCGCCTTCTGCGCGAGGATGAGTTCGTCGCGGCGCTGCGCGATCTCGCGCAGGCGGGCAGCCACGGCCCCGGTGCCGGCCGGAATGAGGCTGCCCACGATGACGTTCTCCTTGAGGCCCTCGAGCATGTCCGTCTTGCCGTTGACGGCGGCCTCGGTAAGGACGCGCGTCGTCTCCTGGAAGGAGGCGGCGGAGATGAACGAGCGGGTCTGAAGGCTCGCCTTGGTGATGCCGAGCAGGACCGGCGTGCCCACCGCCGGCTTCTTGCCTTGGGCGACGAGTGCCTCGTTCGCCTCTTCCATTTCCAGGCGGTCGACCTGCTCGCCCTGCAGGAACTCGCTGTCACCGGGCTCCTGGATCTCGACCTTCTGCAACATCTGGCGAACGATCACCTCGATGTGCTTGTCGTTGATGTTCACGCCCTGCAGGCGATACACCTCCTGGATCTCGTTGACGAGATAGGCGGCCAGTTCCTCGACGCCCTTGATGGCAAGGATGTCGTGCGGCGCGGGATTGCCGTCGACAATGAAGTCGCCGACCTCCACCACGTCACCGTCCTGAAGGTGGATGTGCTTGCCTTTCGGAATGAGGTACTCGACCGACTCCGAGCCGTCATGCGGCACGAGCGTCAGGCGACGCTTGTTCTTGTAGTCGCGCCCGAACTGGATCGTGCCGGACTTCTCGGCAATGATCGCCGCATCCTTCGGCCGGCGCGCCTCGAACAGCTCGGCCACCCGCGGCAGACCGCCGGTGATGTCGCGCGTCTTGGCGCTCTCCATCGGGATACGGGCAAGCACGTCGCCGGCCTTGACCTTCGCGCCCGGATCCACGCCGATGATGGCATCGACCGCGAGCAGCGAGCGGGCCTCGCCGCCGCGGGCGAGCTTGGCGATCTTGCCGCTCTCGTCGTGGATGACGATGGCGGGCCGCAGGTCCGACGTGCGGGCCGAGCCGCGCCAGTCGATGACGACGCGCTTGGCGATGCCGGTCGACTCGTCGATCTGTTCCGACATCGAGGCACCCTCGACGAGGTCCTCGAAGCCGACCACACCGTCGACCTCGGTCAGGATCGGCCGGGTGTAGGGATCCCACTCGGCGATGCGCTGGCCACGCTTGATGGTGTCGCCTTCGTCGACCTTGAGGCGCGCACCGTATTGGATGCGGTGCACTGCCCGCTCCTGCCCGTCCGGCCCGACGATGAGCACGGCGAGGTTGCGGCCCATGGCGATGAGATCCCCGTCCGAGTTGCGCGCCACGTTCCGGTTGCGGATCTTGACGGTGCCCTCGAAGTTGGACTCGACGAACGACTGGTCGGCGATCTGCGCGGCGCCGCCGATGTGGAACGTGCGCATCGTGAGCTGCGTGCCCGGCTCGCCGATCGATTGCGCCGCGATGACACCGACGGCCTCGCCGTAGTTGACCGGCGTGCCTCGCGCCAGATCGCGCCCGTAGCAGGTGGCGCAGACGCCGTTCTTGGCCTCGCAGGTCAGCACCGAGCGGATCTTCACCTCCTGGATGCCGGCGGCGGTGATCGGTTCGATGTGCCATTCCTCGATCATGGTGCCGGCCGGCACGATGACCTTGCCGTCCGCATCCACGAGATCCTCCGCGGCGGTGCGGCCGAGGATACGCGAGGCGAGCGAGGCCACGATCTGGCCGGCATCGACGATGGCCCGCATGCGGATGCCCTTGTCGGTGCCACAGTCGGGCTCACGGATGACCGCATCCTGCGCCACGTCGACGAGACGGCGGGTGAGATAGCCCGAGTTCGCCGTCTTGAGCGCCGTGTCGGCGAGGCCCTTGCGAGCGCCGTGCGTCGAGTTGAAGTACTCGAGCACGTCGAGGCCTTCCTTGAAGTTCGAGATGATCGGGCTCTCGATGATCTCGCCGGAGGGCTTGGCCATCAGGCCGCGCATGGCCGCGAGCTGCTTCATCTGCGCCGGCGAGCCGCGGGCGCCGGAATGGGCCATCATGTAGATGGAGTTCACCGGCTTGTCGCGGCCATTCTCGTCCTTCTGCACGGCCGAGATACGCGCCATCATCTCGCCGGCAAGGCGATCCGAGCACTTGGCCCAGGCGTCGACGACCTTGTTGTACTTCTCGCCCTGCGTGATGAGACCGTCCTGGTACTGCTGCTCGTAGTCCTTCACGAGCGCGCGCGTCTCGTCGACGATCGACCACTTGTTCTCGGGCACCACCATGTCGTCCTTGCCGAACGAGATGCCGGCCTTGAACGCATGGTAGAAGCCGAGACCCATGATGCGATCGCAGAAGATGACCGATTCCTTCTGCCCGCAGTTGCGGTAGACGGTGTCGATCATGTTCGAGATCTCCTTCTTCGTCATGAGCTTGTTCACGACATCGAAGGGAACGGCCGGGTGCCGGGGCAGGACGCGCGACAGGATCACGCGGCCCGGTGTCGTTTCGTAGATTCGGGAGAAGGTAGAACCGTCCTCGGCCACACCCGTCCAGCGATACTTGATCTTCGAGTGCAGGGTGACAACCTTGGCCGCAAGCGCATGCTCGAGTTCGCCCATGTCGGCGAACACCTTGCCCTCGCCCGGCTCGCCCTCGGCGAGGATCGAGAGATAGTAGAGGCCGAGAACGATATCCTGCGACGGCACGATGATCGGCTGACCGTTGGCCGGGTGCAGGATGTTGTTCGTCGACATCATCAGCACACGCGCCTCGAGCTGGGCTTCCAGCGAGAGGGGCACGTGCACGGCCATCTGGTCACCGTCGAAGTCGGCGTTGAACGCCGCGCAGACGAGCGGGTGCAGCTGGATGGCCTTGCCCTCGATGAGGGTCGGCTCGAAGGCCTGAATGCCGAGACGGTGCAACGTGGGCGCCCGGTTGAGCATCACCGGATGCTCGCGGATCACCTCGTCGAGGATGTCCCAGACCTCGGGCTTCTCCTTCTCGACGAGCTTCTTCGCCTGCTTCACCGTGGCCGAGAGGCCCTTGGCGTCAAGCCGCGCATAGATGAACGGCTTGAACAGTTCGAGTGCCATCTTCTTCGGCAGGCCGCACTGATGCAGCTTGAGCTCGGGCCCGACGACGATCACCGAGCGGCCGGAATAGTCGACGCGCTTGCCGAGCAGGTTCTGACGGAAGCGGCCCTGCTTGCCCTTCAGCATGTCGGCGAGCGACTTCAGCGGGCGCTTGTTGGCACCCGTGATGACGCGGCCGCGCCGGCCGTTGTCGAACAGCGCGTCGACAGCCTCCTGCAGCATCCGCTTCTCGTTGCGGATGATGATGTCGGGCGCCCTGAGCTCGATCAGCCGCTTCAGGCGGTTGTTGCGGTTGATGACGCGGCGGTAGAGATCGTTGAGATCCGACGTTGCGAAGCGGCCGCCGTCGAGCGGGACGAGCGGGCGCAGGTCCGGCGGGATCACCGGCACGACGGTCAGAATCATCCACTCGGGCTTGTTGCCGGACTGGATGAAGGCCTCGATGATCTTGAGGCGCTTCATCAGCTTCTTCGGCTTGAGCTCGGAGGTCGTCGTGGCAATCTCCTGGCGCAGGTCCGCCGCAATCTTCTCGAGGTCGAGGCTCCGGAGAATCTCGCGGATCGCCTCGGCGCCGATCATCGCCGTGAAGCTGTCCTCGCCATACTCGTCTTGCGCGCGCAGATACTCCTCCTCCGACAGGAGCTGGCGCTCCTTGAGGGGGGTGATGCCCGGCTCGATGACGACGTAGTACTCGAAATAAAGGATCCGCTCGAGATCCTTGAGCGTCATGTCGAGCAGCAGGCCGATGCGCGACGGCAGCGACTTCAGGAACCAGATGTGCGCCACTGGCGCAGCGAGCTCGATATGGCCCATGCGCTCGCGCCGGACGCGCGCCAGCGTCACCTCGACGCCGCACTTCTCGCAGATGACGCCCTTGTACTTCATGCGCTTGTACTTGCCGCACAAGCACTCATAGTCCTTGATCGGGCCGAAGATCCGCGCGCAGAACAGGCCGTCACGCTCGGGCTTGAACGTGCGGTAGTTGATCGTCTCCGGCTTCTTGATCTCGCCGTAGGACCAGGACAGAATCTTCTCCGGGCTGGCAAGCGAGATCTTGATCTGGTCGAAGGTCTGCGCCGGAGCCTGGGTATTGAAGAGATTCATGACCTCTTGATTCATCGCCGTCTCCTCGGTTGCGGAGGCGCCGCCTGGGCGACCCGTCTCCGCCGGCATTTCATGCGGACATCGGGGCGTCCCCCGACATCGACGCTTGTTACGATCGAGGCGCGGGCTCATGCCGTCCGCGCCCCTTGTCCCTCACCCTCGCGCGGGCCACGCGGCGCCGGAGGCGCCGGTCACTCCGCTGCCTCCGAAGGCGGCAGTTCCACGGACGGCTTCTTCGTCGAGATGAGCTCGACGTTGAGGCCGAGCGAGCGCATCTCCTTGACGAGCACGTTGAAGCTCTCCGGGATGCCGGCCTCGAAGGTGTCATCTCCGCGCACGATGGCCTCGTAGACCTTGGTGCGGCCGGCGACGTCGTCCGACTTGACCGTCAGCATCTCCTGCAAGGTATAGGCCGCGCCGTAGGCCTCGAGCGCCCAGACCTCCATCTCGCCGAAACGCTGGCCGCCGAACTGCGCCTTGCCACCCAGCGGCTGTTGCGTGACGAGCGAATAGGGGCCGATCGAGCGGGCGTGGATCTTGTCGTCAACCAGGTGGTGAAGCTTCAGCATGTAGATGTAGCCCACGGTCACCTTGCGGTCGAACGCCTCGCCCGTGCGTCCGTCGAAGAGCGTCGACTGTGCCGAGCGGTGAAGACCTGCCTGCTCCAGCATCTGCTCGATGTCGGCCTCCTTGGCGCCGTCGAAGACCGGCGTCGCAATCGGCACACCGCGCCGGAGATTGGCGCTCATCTCGACGAGTTCCTCGTCCGACATCGACGCCACTTCGCCATTGTCGCCGTAGACCTCGCCGAGCTTCTGACGCAACGGTCCGAGGTTCTGCGTCTTCATGTAGGCGTCGTAGGCCTCGCCGACCTGCCGGCCGAGGCCGGCGCAGGCCCAGCCAAGGTGCGTCTCCAGGATCTGGCCGACATTCATGCGGCTCGGCACGCCGAGCGGGTTCAGCACGATGTCCACGTGGGTGCCGTCATCGAGGAAGGGCATGTCCTCGATGGGCACAATCTTCGACACGACACCCTTGTTGCCGTGCCGCCCGGCCATCTTGTCGCCCGGCTGGATCTTGCGCTTGACCGCAATGAAGACCTTGACCTGCTTCATCACGCCGGGCGGCAACTCGTCGCCCCGCTGCAGCTTCTCGACCTTGTCGAGGAAACGCTGCTCAAGGCGCTTCTTCGACTCGTCGTACTGCTTGCGCATTGCCTCGAGCTCGCTCATCACCGCATCGTCGGCGACGGCGAACTGCCACCACTGCGAGCGCGGATACTCGTTGAGCGCCTCGCGGGTCAGCGCGGCGTCACGCTTGAAGCCCTTCGGCCCCGCGATCGCCGTCTGGCCCGTGAGCACCTCGGCGAGGCGGGCGTAGACGTTGCGGTCCAGGATCGCCTGTTCGTCGTCGCGGTCCTTGGCCAGGCGCTCGATCTCCTCGCGTTCGATGGCCTGGGCGCGCTCGTCCTTGTCGACGCCATGGCGGTTGAAGACGCGCACCTCGACGATGGTTCCGGTGACACCGGGCGGCACGCGCAGCGAAGTGTCGCGCACGTCGGAGGCCTTCTCGCCGAAAATGGCGCGCAGCAGCTTCTCCTCAGGCGTCATCGGGCTCTCGCCCTTCGGCGTGATCTTGCCGACGAGAATGTCGCCGGCGTGAACTTCAGCGCCGATATAGACGATGCCGGCCTCGTCGAGGTTCTTCAGCGCCTCTTCCGACACGTTCGGAATATCGCGCGTGATCTCCTCCGGCCCGAGCTTGGTGTCACGGGCGCTGACCTCGAACTCCTCGATGTGAATCGAGGTGAACACGTCGTCCTTCACGATGCGCTCGGAGAGGAGGATGGAATCCTCGAAGTTGTAGCCGTTCCAGGGCATGAACGCGACGAGCACGTTTCGGCCGAGCGCCAACTCGCCGAGATCGGTCGAGGGACCGTCGGCGATGATGTCGCCCTTCTTCACCATGTCGCCCACCTTCACCAGCGGGCGCTGGTTGATGCAGGTCGACTGGTTGGAGCGCTGGAACTTCTGCAGCCGGTAGATGTCGACGCCCGACTTGGTCGGGTCGAGATCCTGCGTGGCGCGGATGACGATACGCGTCGCGTCCACCTGGTCGACGATGCCGGTGCGGCGGGCCGCAATGGCCGCGCCGGAGTCACGGGCAACCACCGCCTCCATGCCGGTGCCGACGAAGGGCGCATCCGCCTTCACCAGCGGCACGGCCTGGCGCTGCATGTTGGAGCCCATCAGGGCGCGGTTGGCGTCGTCGTTCTCGAGGAACGGGATGAGCGCCGCAGCGACCGACACGAGCTGCTTCGGCGACACGTCCATGTAGTCGACGCGATCCGGCGGCATGACCACGACGTCGCCGGCGCGGCGGCAGACCACGAGATCCTCCGTCAGGCGGCCTTCGCTGTCGATGGCAGCGTTCGCCTGGGCGACGTTGTACTTCTGCTCCTCCATCGCCGAGAGGTAGACCACCTCCTCGGTGACCCGCCCGTCCTTCACCTTGCGGTAGGGCGCCTCGATGAAGCCGTACTTGTTGACGCGCGCAAAGGTGGCGAGCGAGTTGATGAGGCCGATATTCGGGCCTTCCGGCGTCTCGATCGGGCAGATGCGGCCGTAGTGCGTCGGGTGCACGTCGCGCACCTCGAAGCCGGCGCGCTCGCGGGTGAGACCACCCGGGCCCAGCGCCGAGAGGCGACGCTTGTGCGTCACCTCCGACAATGGGTTGGTCTGGTCCATGAACTGGGACAGCTGGGAAGAGCCGAAGAACTCGCGCACCGCCGCGGCGGCGGGCTTGGCGTTGATGAGGTCCTGCGGCATCACCGTGTCGATGTCGACCGAAGACATGCGCTCCTTGATGGCGCGCTCCATCCGGAGAAGACCCAGGCGATACTGGTTCTCCATAAGCTCTCCTACCGAGCGCACGCGGCGGTTGCCGAGATGGTCGATGTCGTCGATCTCGCCGCGGCCGTCGCGCAGGTCGACGAGCGCCTTCACCACCGCGAGCATGTCCTCGCGGCGCAGCGTCCTCACCGTATCCGGGCAGTCGAGGTCGAGGCGCATGTTCATCTTTACGCGGCCGACCGCCGAGAGGTCGTAGCGCTCGGCGTCGAAGAACAGCGAATGGAACATGGCCTCCGCCGTCTCCAACGTCGGCGGCTCGCCCGGGCGCATCACGCGATAGATGTCGAACAGGGCCTCCTCGCGCGAGGAGTTCTTGTCGACGGCAAGCGTGTTGCGGATGTACGGGCCGATGTTGACGTGGTCGATGTCGAGCACAGGGATATCGGTGAAGCCCTGCTCGACGAGCGTTGCGAGCAGCTTGGCCGTGATCTCCTCGCCAGCCTCGGCATGAATCTCGCCCGTCGACAGATCGACAAGGTCCTCCGCGATGTACTGGCCGTAAAGATCCTCATCGCTGGCGCGCAGGGCCTTGACACCCTTTTCCTCGAGGAGGCGGGCAGCCCGGGCCGTGAGCTTCTTGCCGGACTCGAGGACGACTTCGCCGCTGTCGGCGTCGATAAGGTCGCTGACGGCCTTGAAGCCCTTCATGCGGCCGGCGTCGAACGGCATGCGCCAGCCGTCCTTGTCCTTCGCGTAGTGCACCTTGTCGTAGAAGGTGTCGAGGATTTCCTCGCCATCGAGGCCGAGCGCATAGAGCAGCGACGTCACCGGAATCTTCCGGCGCCGGTCGATGCGCGCATAGACGATGTCCTTGGCGTCGAACTCGATGTCGAGCCATGAGCCGCGATAGGGAATGATGCGGGCCGCGAACAGCAGCTTGCCGCTCGAGTGCGTCTTGCCCTTGTCATGGTCGAAGAACACGCCCGGCGAGCGGTGCATCTGCGAGACGATGACGCGCTCGGTGCCGTTGACGATGAAGGTACCGTTGTCCGTCATGAGCGGCATGTCGCCCATGTAGACATCCTGCTCCTTGATGTCCTTGACGGACTTGGCGCCGGTATCCTGGTCGACATCGAACACGATGAGGCGCAGCGTCACTTTGAGCGGTGCGGCAAAGGTCATGCCGCGCTGGCGGCACTCGTCGACGTCATACTTCGGTGGCTCGAACGTATACTTGACGAACTCCAGCAGGGACGTGTTGGAAAAGTCCGAGATCGGGAAAACGGACTTGAAGACCGCCTGAAGCCCCTCCTCGGGGCGTCCGCCCTTCGGCTCCTCGACCATCAGGAACTGGTCGTAGGACGCCTTCTGAACCTCGATGAGGTTGGGCATCTCCGCCACTTCCCGGATCTTGCCGAAGAACTTGCGGACGCGTTTCCGGCCGGTGATCGTCTGGGCCATGTTCGGTTCTCGCTCCTCACGCACGGCTGACCGGGCGGTCCGGTCGTGCGGCCACCTGGCCGCCGGGTCAGCCGCTCCGCC
Organism: Chelatococcus sambhunathii; assembly: GCF_001418005.1. Lineage (GTDB taxonomy): Bacteria > Pseudomonadota > Alphaproteobacteria > Rhizobiales > Beijerinckiaceae > Chelatococcus_A > Chelatococcus_A sambhunathii. Next base: position 12,245 of record NZ_LIOL01000020.1, read on the forward strand.
CCTCGGCGGAACTTCATGTAGACCGCGCTAGCCGTCGCGCGGTTGACGGCGGTTTCCGCCGCTTCACGTGGGCCTTCCGGTCCACCGTCGCCGTCGGGCCCCATGCCCTGCCAGCGACGACGCGACGGCCCCGGGGAAAACTCCCCCGGGACCGCCGCAATCTGCGATGCGGAGCCGCAGGACGCGGCCCCGGAACATCACTTGAGCTCGACCTTGGCGCCGACCTTCTCGAGGGCAGCCTTGATCTTCTCGGCCTCGTCCTTCGGCGCGCCTTCCTTCAGCGGCTTCGGGGCGCCCTCGACGAGGTCCTTCGCCTCCTTCAGGCCGAGGCCCGTGATGGCGCGCACTTCCTTGATGACCTCGATCTTCTTGTCGCCGGCGGCGGCAAGAATGACGTCGAACTCGGTCTTCTCCTCGGCGGCCGGGGCAGCGGCGCCACCAGCGCCCGGAGCAGCGGCGACGGCCACGGCGGCAGCCGCGGAGACGCCCCACTTCTCTTCGAGCAGCTTGGCGAGCTCGGCCGCCTCGAGGACCGTGAGGTTCGACAGCTCGTCGACGAGTTTCGCAAGATCAGCCATTGTTCAATTCCTGGATCGGTTCGATTTGGGTTCGGTTTTCACGCGGCCTCACGCCGCTTCGTCTCGCTTGGCATAGGCCCCGAAGACGCGCGCCACCTTGGCGGCAGGCGCGTTGACGACCTGAGCGATCTTCGTGGCCGGAGCCTGGATGAGGCCGACCAGCTTGGCGCGCAGTTCGTCGAGGGACGGCAGCGAGGCGAGCGCCTTCACACCGTCCGTATTCAGGGCAGTCGCGCCCATGGCCCCGCCGAGGATGACGAACTTGTCGTTCGCCTTGGCGAAATCCACCGCGACCTTCGGCGCCGCAACCGGGTCGCTGGAATAGGCCAGCAACGTCGGCCCCTTCAGAAGGGGACCGATGGAAGCGACATCCGTGCCTTCGAGAGCGATCTTCGCGAGGCGGTTCTTCGCAACCTTCACGGTAGCGCCGACCTGCTTCATCTCGCGACGAAGCTTCTGCATGTCGGCAACCGTGAGGCCCGCATAGTGGGCCACGACGACAACGCCCGTGCTCTTGAACACATCGTTGAGCGTCGCGACGAGATCAGCTTTTGCCGCTCTGTCCACCTTGCTCTCTCCGGTTGACGGCGAGCACTCGCCCGCCGCCGGCTGCACATGCCGCCCGAATGCGACCCCGGCCAAAGGCCACGATCGCCGGACGGCGCTCGTGAGCCCTGTCCAACCGGATGCGCCAGAACGCAACCGGCGAGTAGGTTCGAACCGACCACACCGCCGCCGGACGCGCCGGCGGCAATACGAACCAGTCTTCCCCCGTCTATGCAGGCATCGGAGCGAAATTATGCCACCCGGAAAGCCCGTTCGGCACCTGCAGTCTCGGACAGGACATAAGGCCGCGCAGGCAAAGGGCTACCCCTCGGCCTGCCGGCCTTCCACCGCCTGGTGACCCAGACGGAATTCGATGATGAATACGGGCAGAACCCTGTTCCCCCGCACCGGTCTCACCAGACACGAACCGGTATTTAACGCCTCGCAGGCAGTTTGCCAAGGGGGGCATGCCGCAAGGAGGCGCGGGAAACAGGCCGGCCCGTCATCGCCTCACACCAAGGCAGGACACGGACCGCGGCGCAGTGCCGCGGTCCGTTAATCTCAGGCGCCGACGACCGTCGACGGCTCCACCTTCACGCCCGGGCCCATCGTCGAGGAGATGGCGATGCGCTGGATGTAGGTGCCCTTGGCGCCGGAGGGCTTCGCCTTGGCGACCGCGTCGGCGAAGGCCTTGATGTTCTCGACGAGTTTGTCGGCGTCGAACGAGGCCTTGCCGATGCCGGCATGGACGATGCCCGCCTTCTCGACGCGGAACTCGACCGCGCCGCCCTTGGCGGCCTTCACCGCGCCGGCGACGTCCATGGTCACCGTACCGACCTTCGGGTTCGGCATCAGGCCGCGCGGGCCGAGCACCTTGCCGAGGCGGCCGACGAGCGGCATCAGGTCCGGCGTCGCGATGCAGCGGTCGAAGTCGATCGTGCCGCCCTGGATGCGCTCGAGCAGGTCCTCAGCGCCGACGATATCGGCACCGGCGGCCTTGGCCTCGTCGGCCTTCGGGCCGCGGGCAAAGACGGCGACGCGCACCGTGCGGCCCGAGCCGTTCGGCAGGTTGCACACGCCGCGCACCATCTGGTCCGCATGGCGCGGGTCGACGCCGAGGTTCATCGCGACCTCGATCGTCTCGTCGAACTTGGCCGTGGCCCGCTCCTTGACGAGCTTCACGGCCTCCTCGAGCCCGTAGAGCTTGACGCGGTCGATACCGGTGCGGCTCGCGGCCACGCGCTTTGCAATCTTAGCCATGATCGCTCTCCTCAGCCCACGACCTCGAGGCCCATCGAACGGGCCGAGCCTTCGATCATCGCCACCGCGGAATCGACGGTGTCGCAGTTGAGGTCTGCCATCTTCTTCTCGGCGATGTCGCGCAGCGCCTCGCGCGTGACCTTGCCGACGGTGCCACGGCCGGGGGTCTTGGACCCCTTGTCCAGCTTGGCGGCCTTCTTCAGGAAGTAGGAGACCGGCGGCTGCTTCATGTCGAAGGTGAAGGAGCGGTCCTGATACACGGTGATGACCACCGGAATCGGCATGCCCTTCTCCATCTGCGCGGTCTTCGCGTTGAAGGCCTTGCAGAATTCCATGATGTTGAGGCCGCGCTGGCCGAGCGCCGGGCCGATCGGCGGCGACGGATTGGCCGCGCCCGCCGGCACCTGAAGCTTCACGTAACCCGTGATTTTCTTCGCCATGGGATGCTCACTCGGCGTCGCCCGCCTGCCATGGCGTGCAACGCAAAGTCCGCCGCGCCACGAAAGACCGCAGGCGGCGGATGGTTGGTGATCGCGGTTGCGGCCCGCTTGCTCCGGCTGGCGAACCGGGCGTGCCTCCCGCGGATGGTCGTCCCCATGAGGGAACGGCGGATCGCCTACACCATAACGGCAGAGAAGGAAAGCCCCTGGCGCCGGCTAATCCTCACGCCGCCGGCATCAGGGCAGCCGGCGCCAGGCGCCGCGCCTCGCGTGCGAGGATGGCATCGGCATCGAGCCCGGCGATCGGCTGCGCCGCATCGCTCGATACCTCTCCCGCAAGCTGCAGCATGAGATAGCGTCCGCAACAGACCCTCAGGAACGAGGCGAAGTTCTCGACCTCGCCCCGCGCCTCCAGCAATTCCTCATAGAGCCGGCCGAGCAGTTGCGCCACGCTCATGCCGTCGCGCCCGGCGATCTCCTCGAGCACGCGCCAGTAGAGATTCTCCAGGCGCACGCTGGTGGAAAAGCCATTGAGCCTGAGCGACCGCAGGCGCGTCTCCCATAGCTGCGGATCGGCATTCACAAAAAGCTTGCACATGGCCGTCCCTCCCCTCCTGTCGGCGCCGGCAGTCTAGCGCGACCGGCCGGGCGGAGCGCAAGATCGCAGCGTGGGGCCGCAGCAGGATCCGGCACGTCAGCCGTGGCGGATTTCGGTGCCCAGCACCGCGAGGAACTGCGCGATGAAGGCCGGATGGGCCGGCCAGGCCGGGGCCGAGACAAGATTGCCGTCCGTCACGGCGGCGTCGATGGCGATATCGGCATAGGTGCCGCCCGCGAGCTCCACCTCGGCCCGGCAGGCCGGATAGGCGGAGCAGGTGCGCCCCTTCAGCACGCCGGCGCCCGCGAGGAGTTGCGCACCGTGGCAGATGGCCGCCACCGGCTTGCCCGTCTCGAAGAAGTGCCGCACGCAGGCGACGACGCGCTCGTTGAGGCGCAGATATTCGGGGGCCCGGCCGCCGGGGATGACGAGGGCGTCGTAGGACGCGGGCTCGACCTCGGCGAAGGTGGCGTTGAGGGTGAAATTGTGGCCGCGCTTTTCCGAATAGGTCTGCTGGCCCTCGAAATCATGGATGGCCGTGGCCACCGCCTCGCCCGCCTTCTTGCCCGGGCAGACGGCATGCACGGTATGGCCGACGGCGAGCAGCGTCTGGAACGGCACCATGATCTCGTAGTCCTCGCCGAAATCGCCGACGATCATCAGGATACGCTTGCCTGCCATTGTTTCCTCCCTTGCTGTCGCAAGCAGGAAGGCTACAGGCGCGGGGCGATGCGAAGGTGTTATCCCGATAACACGCAAGCGCCGCGACGCGCGGCCCGTGAGGGATGACGAGGCGGCGAAGGGCTGGGCGGCCGGTTCCACAAGTCGTCGTGCCCGCACTTGTCGCGGGCATCCACGCCCGGGAAAATCCTGTAATGCCAAAAACGCAGATGGCCGGGACGAACCCGGCCATGACGGTGGCGGAACGCGATCCGTCGGTCAGACCTTCTCGACCTGCCCGTATTCGAGCTCGACCGGCGTCGCACGGCCGAAGATGGACACCGCTACCTTGAGCCGGGCGCGGCCCTCGTCCACCTCTTCCACCACGCCGCTGAACGACGCGAAGGGGCCGTCGGCGACACGCACCTGCTCGCCCACCTCGAAGTGAACCGACGACTTAGGCCGCTCGACACCCTCGGCGACCTGGCCCTTGATGCGCTCGGCCTCATGGTCCGGGATCGGCAGCGGCTTCGACTTGTCGGCGCCGAGAAAGCCCGTGACCTTCGGCGTGTTCTTGATGAGGTGATAGACCTCGTCCGTGAGGTCGCACTTCACCAGCACATAGCCGGGAAAGAACTTGCGCTCGGTGTCGATCTTGCGGCCGCGGCGCACCTCGACGACCTTCTCGGTCGGGACGAGGATCTCCTCGAACTTGTCTTCGAGCCCACGCTGCTGCGCCTGGTCGCGCAGCGACTGCGCCACCTTGTTCTCAAAGTTTGAATAGGCGTGGACGATGTACCAGCGATAGCTCATGACTTTCTCCCCTCAGCGTCCGACACCGAGGATCAGGCCGACGCCGAAGCGGATGATCTGGTCGGCAGCGAGGAAGAACAGCGCGGCAATGATCACCATGACAAAGACCATGGCGGTCGTGACCATGGTCTCCTTGCGCGTCGGCCAAGTGACCTTGGCCGCCTCGTTGCGGACCTGCTGCAGGAATTCGAACGGGTTCGTCTTTGCCATCGTCCTCACGTCCGCGGGCTTCGCCCCCGCCTCTCGTCGCAACAGCGTGCGCGACCGCCTCGAATCACGACGCGGCGCGTGCCGTTGCGGTCACACGCCGTCAATCGCTCCCGGCACAAGCAGCCTTCTTGACACTGGGACAAGAGCCACTCGAAAGATCCGCTGGCAGGAGTGGAGGGACTCGAACCCCCAACCCCCGGTTTTGGAGACCGGTGCTCTAACCAGTTGAGCTACACTCCTAGCGGAACCGGCGGATCGACGTCGCCCACCGGCTTTGCCTCATCGGGTGAAACCCGCCCGATGAGGTGGGGACGACGCGACCGCCGCTTCCTATATCCCATCGCCGCCGCGCAGCAAAGCCGCTTCGCGAGGCGGTGAAAATCACGTCGGGAAGGCTTCCCGGAGAAGACCGGCGCCGCGTGGTGCGGCGCGCGGCCTTGTGCCTTGCTTACTCGATGATGGAGGCGACGACGCCGGCGCCAACCGTGCGGCC
>NZ_LIOL01000021.1 GCF_001418005.1 Chelatococcus sambhunathii
TCCCTCAGGCCATCTTCATCACCGGAATTCGGGCCGGACCTCGGCGAGTTCGTCGAGGTGGGCGCGTACATGTTTCTCCAAGGCCTTCTGCATGGCGGCCGCCTCCACGCCGAGTTCGGCCGCCATCAGCGCCGCCGCGCGCGCCGGCCAGTTCACCCAAGCATCGCGCTCCTCGCGCGCCAGCCGAAACACGACCGCAACCGCCCGGGCGCGGTCGACGAGTTCTCCCTTGAGCTTCTGAAGCCGGATGCGCCGCTCCTGGGCCTTCAGCACCTCATTCGCGGTCTTGGCCTGCAGGAAGGTCGTGCCGCTGCCGACGGGTGGCGCGGCAAGCCCTTGTTCCCGCAGAGTGTCGCCAACGGCGGACACGGCCGCGTCGGGGACAGGTTTCAGCTTCGGCGCGGGCGGTTTCCGGGTCTTGGACGGGTCCGTCATCGCCGCCCGGCGTGTATCGCTCGCCTCTGCGTCGATGCTGCCATCCTCATGGAGGACCAGCCGTCCCGCCGCCTTCGCCTTCTGGATCGCGCCCCGCGAGAGACCGACGCGCGCGGCGTATTGGCGCTCGCTCATGCCTAGCATCGGTCGCTCCGATTATCATTCAGATTCATGTGCTTATTGAGTTGATAAGCAGCGCGACCGGAGCGAACGTCACTCCAACGACGCGATGCAACTCGACCACGGAGCCACCACGATGACCCGCTGCACACAGGACAACACGAAGGCCCTCGACGCCTTCCTCGCCGCCAAGTTCGAGATCGACGCGATGCTGGAACGCCTCGCTGCTCTCAGCGCGGACCACTTCGAGGTCCACCCCGACGAGATCCACTGGGGCCATGTCGGCACCCTGAACCACTACAGCGCCAGACTGCGGGAGATCACCGATATGGCGTTCTGCGAAGGCGAACACGCCGAGTAGCGCCAGCCTCTCCGAAGCCTGCCCGCCGCGAGACGGGCTTGGGGTCGTAGAAGGGCCGCGATGGGCGCGGCCCCGACCATGGAGACGACCCCGATGACCCAGCTTTCCGACACTCAAGCCGTGATCCTCAGCGCTGCTGCTCAGCGCGACGACGGCAACGTCCTGCCGCTGCCCGGTTCCCTGCGCGGAGGCGCCGCCGTCAAGGTGGTGGGCGCGCTTCTCTCTCGCGGACTGGTCGCGGAAACGGTGACCGACAGCCAGACGAAGGCCGACGCCGCGCTCAACCGCATCTGGCGCAACGACGAGAACGGTTGCGCCATCCTCCTGCACATTACCGACGCTGGTCTCGCCGCCATCGGCATCGAGCTGGAGGGGCCCGACACCGCGCTCACGGACGCCAACGAAACGCCGAGCGCGGACGCCCCGGAGAACACCCCGCGTGAGAGCGATCCCGCGCCCAAGGCGCGCACGCGGCGCGAGGGCACCAAGCAGGCTACCCTGATCGCCATGCTGCGCGCACCGGAAGGCGCGACCATCGCGGAGATCATGACCGCGACCGGCTGGCAGTCGCACACGGTGCGCGGCGCGATGGCCGGGGCGCTGAAGAAGAAGCTCGGGCTCGAAGTGACTTCGGAGAAGATCGAGGGACGCGGACGGGTCTACAGGCTTCCACCTGTCTGAAGGCCGAAGCGTCGAACCGGATGCGCCGCCCTTCGGGGCGGCGGTTTACGTTTCGGCACAGCCGTGATATGCGCGTTCCCGCGAAAATCATCCCGACTTCGACCCTCATCGCTGGTTCTTCATTCGCGGCCCTCCGGACCGCAGGCATTCGCATGTCTGCAAATCCCGGAGGACGAATGATGAACTACAAGCGCAAGAAATCCCGAACCAGAAGCAGGAGCGTCGGCGCGTTCCCGAACGGAACGCCGTCGCACTGGAACATCCTGTTCCACAGCCGTCCGCGCCGCCGCCGCAACGCCCGGACGATCACCCGGCTGCTGCACGGCGCCGATCCCGATACGCTGATCTGGGATCTCGGCAACCACAAGCCGCACAAATACTACTGGTGATGCCATGACCAATGTTTCCACCGATCACGGCACGGTCCTGCCATCAGGCTCCTCCGCCCTCGTCGTCTCCGCCGAGGGCGAGCTGTCCTTCTATCTGCCCGACAATCCGCTGGATGCACCGGTCCCGCACCTGGTCCAGCTTCTCGTGGCCGTGCTGATGCGGAGTGAGGACGAGGACTGGGTGGAGGAGATGCTCGGCATCTTCGAGGATCAGTCCCGGAACTGACCGCTGACCCGGATCGCCTCGAACAGCCTCCGCAGCAGGAAGCTGCGCAGAATCGAGACGACGGTGAAGATCGCCCCGATCGCCAGCGCGTCGTTGAGGCGCGCGGGCAGACCGAACCACGGAAAGATCACCAGCTGGGTCGCAACCGCGACGCCATAGCCGACGGCCACGTTGGCGATGGCTTCGACCAGCGACATGATGCGCGACTGCTTCATGCTGGCATCCCGTCATCGATCGGCCAGCAACTCAGCTGCGAGAGTTCTGAGCGCATGCGCCGCAACCAGCGGGACCACTCCGTTCCCTCAGAGCCGAAGCCGGTCCACCCGGTGGGCCAGCCCATCAGCGCCTCGACGAACAGCGGGTTCAAGGTTCGGCGCGCATCGGAGGTATCGCTCCCAGCCATAGGTGTCACCAGGACCTGGCGGCCAAGCAGGCCGTTCACCGGCGTGTTCGCCAACGTCGTCGCCCCATCCTTGTGGTCGCGCGCCGTCGGCGTCATCCATATCCCCGCCGCATGGGTCAGGTCGGCACTCCTGCGGTTGCCAGCGCTCGGCTTGCAGCCGTCGCTCGCCATCGGCGTCGGCCAATCCCGCGCCATCCGGTCCAGACCCTTCTCGTCGCGCCTGTCGCCACCTCGACTGCGAAAACTGTCGGTCTGCGGCGTCGGAAGTCGGCGCGCCCCACAAGCGTGAGCGGCTCTTCATCCTCGCCATCCGCGAGGGAGACGAACTGGCCGACCCCGCGCGCCTGCTCTGGAACCCGGTCGAGTGGCGGCAACCGGACCGAATTGCTGCAGCTCTGGCCGACGCCCCGCGCCAACGCCAACGAGAACCGGCAGACGAAGCCGACGCCATCGCAGGAAGCGGGTCAGCACGGGATGAACCTCGCAACGACGGCGGCGATGTGGCCGACGCCGCAGACCGACAGTTTTCGCAGTCGAGGTGGCGACAGGCGCCGGATCCAGGGCCGCGTCTTCCATCCGCGCCACGAGGACGGCTGCGGCGTAGGTTTCTCGTTCGACATGGCCCACAGCACGATATCCGGGGATGGCGACGGCGAGCCCGAGATCGAGCCCGCCAGCGCCGGAGCAAAGCGAGAGGCCGAACAGGCATGCGTCTGCGGTTCCGGAAGTGCATCCGGAGGAAGGTAGAGCCAGGTCATGCATGTCACGCGGCTATTTCGGGTTCGGTTTCAGACGCGGCCGGGGCATCCCCAAGCCGCTCGGTCCTCACCTGCGCGAATGTCCGACCGTCGCCGTCGAGGATCGCTTCGCGACCCGTTTCGGCCTGCCAGCGCTCCACGGCCACATCGACATAGGCCGGGCTGATCTCCATCGCAAAGACGCGCCGACCATTGGCTTCGCCCGCCATGATCTGCGAGCCGGAGCCCGAGAAGGGCTCGTAGCAGAGCCCGCCGCGCGCCACGTGCTGGCGCATCGGGATCCCGAAGGCGTCGAGCGGCTTCGGCGTCGGATGGTCGGGCCGCTCGTCCCTCGCGAAGCTCGGCATCTCCCAGGTCGAGGGCAATGTCTCGTCCGCCACCTTCGGCGGTCGGTTGGGGCGCCGCCAGCCCATGAAGCACGGCTCGTGCTTCCAGAGGTAATGCGAGCGGGTCAGGACGCCCCGGTCCTTCACCCAGATGATCTGCTGGTGAACGAAGGCGCCGGCCTTCTCCCAGCAGGCCTCCAGCATCGCCTGGCGACGCGAGGCGTGCCAGCAGTACCAGGCGGCATCCTCGGTGATCGCCTCGGCGATGGCAGCGGCGATGAAGCCGTCGTAGAGGTCCGCGCCCTGCGAGCTGTCGTCCCAGGTCACGCCGTAGGACTGGCTCCAGTCCTTGTTGCGCGTCGGGTGGTTGGAGCCGTCATAATCGACGAGATACGGCGGGTCGGTCGCGAACAGCACTGCGCGCTCGCCGTTCATCAGGCGGCGGACATCGGCATGGGAGGTCGCGTCACCGCAGAGCAGACGATGCTCACCGAGGATCCACAGATCGCCGGTCCGCGAGGCCGGGTTGCGCGGCGGTTCGGGGATGGTCACCGGGGGCACGCTGGCACCGCCGCCTTCCTGGCCATCGCCCTCCTGCACATAAGCTAGCAGCTTGTCGAGCTCGCCGTCGGAAAACCCGACCAGCGACAGGTCGAAGTCCTCGGCCAGCAACTCGTTCAACTCGGCCGAGAGCAGCGCCTCGTCCCAGCTTCCCAGTTCCGTCAGCTTGTTGTCCGCGATGCGGTAGGCCCGGCGCTGCGCCTCGGTCAGATGCCCGAGCACGATCACAGGCGCCTCGGTGAACCCCAGCTGCGTCGCGGCAAGCACGCGCCCATGGCCTGCGATCAGCTCCCCGTCCTCGGCCACGAGGCAGGGCACGGTCCAGCCGAACTCGGCCATGCTGGCGGCAATCTTGGCGACCTGGTCCGCGCCGTGCACCTTCGCGTTCTTGGCGTAGGGCTGGAGGCGCGCAAGCGGCCAGGTCTCGATCCGCTCGGGGGCGAAGCTCAGCGTCATGGGTCGGATGGGTCCGTGGATCGAAGTGGACACCTGTGGTCCTGGACTCCGGAGACCGCGCTGGACTCCGTGCGGAGTCCAGCGGGCGCGACGGGCGTCCGGCCATCAGGCGCGTGTTCGTTGGTGGTTTCTCGGGATTGGCGTGGATCCGGATACCGGGTGGCTTCCCAAAAATCCGGCCCTGTCGCTGGCGATCCATCGCGCCTCGCCCGCCAGCATACGATTTCCGCCAGGAAGGACCCGCGAACTCGTCTGGAAGCGGGACCAAGGCCGCGACGCGCGCGCCTCTCCCGAGGATAGGCAGAAACTACCCAAGAACCGGGGTTTTCGTCTCTTCGAAAAGTGTCCGGCGGACACTTTCCGCTTCGCTTCGCGAGCGTGCGATCACTCGCCGAGGAGCGCTCGCAGATCTTTCATCAGCAGGAAGAGGTGATAGGGATCGGTCGGACTCGGTTCGAAGTCGAACTGCTCGTACCAGGCGCGCGCTTCATCATCCTTGGCATGAACGAGAAGCGCTCGGATACCTGCAATTTCGGCGGCTTGAGCCGTGCGCAGCAGTGCATCCTTGAGCAACGCTTTGCCCAGCCCCTTTCTATGCTCGGATCGGTCGATGGCAAGACGCGCGAGGAGCATCACCGGGATCGGATGACGGGCAAGCCCTTGGCCAACGCGACCCGGGGCGTCGGCATGTTCTACGGCGCCGACCGCGAGGCTGTAATAGCCCACGACACGCTGCTCGCCGCGGCAGACGACATAGGTCTGAGCGCTGCCCGCTTTCTGGTTGATCAGAGCATGGCGTTGCAGGAAGCGGTCGAGAGGTTCCTTGCCGCAATCAAAAGCGTCGACGTCGTGGGAGGCATCGAGCTTTTGGACGGCAGAGAACGATTGGTTCTCCGCCGTCACTCAAGCACGCTCTTTTCAGCGAGCAGTTTGGCGAGGCGCGGCTTGTTCCGCACAGGACGGTCGAGAACATCCTGGAAGGCTTGCCATTGGGCATCATCCAGCCGGAACATGCGGCGATCGATCAGCGCTTCCTCAGCAGCATTGATGCCGGCCTCGAGCAGGAATTCCGTCACGTTCTTATGCGAAAACGTGGCGGCACGCTGCAGCAGCGCCTTCATATTCGGCGTGGTACGCACTTCGATACGCTCGGACTTTTGCGCCATAGAATCGGAAGCTCTCGCATCACGACCGACAACAACAGTCTCGCGAATCCGACCATCCCGGGCGTGGATTTTCAGCTCAAAGCCTGAGCTTTGACTGACCTCTCTTGCGCGCGATATAGCTTCAGCTTTCGTAGCAAATTGTGCCGTTGCGCGGTTAGAGCCTTCCTTGCGCACTTCCCAGCCGCCCTTCTTAGCGGGCAGAACGTGGTAGGCACCGGACGTCACGAGCCCTTTAACCCGGGTAACGGATCGCGCTTTTCCCTCGGTTTTTTGATTTCGCTTGTTCATGGTCGTCGCCATCCTTCACCTCGTGACACTCATATAGCATCCGTACATCGTCCGGACAATACCTCTGCCGCGGCAGAGAACTCGGCTCACTCTGCTCCTTTAACCATTTCAATCACATAGCGCCGCGATCGGAGCCGGGGGACTTTACGGCGGTTCAGCCGCCACGCGATCACGCAGAGCGCGTAGAGCCAGTGCTCGTGCGCCGCCGACCGCTGCAATCCGACGGTCCAGCAGATGGTTTTCCATCGCTCGCCGTAGGCGCGCAGCCAGACGATCTTGCCGTCGATCGGATCGAGCCCCACCGTCCAGCTGAGTGTCTCCTCCATCCGGCTGATCGCGGCGGGTGACGGGATGACGCGCATCGGCTTTGGCTCCTGTCCGACCTTGTCGGCGAAGCTATGGATGACCTCCGGCCAGACGCTGAAATAGCCCTGCCGCCGGGGTTCCGGCAGCCGCTTGAGAACCAAGGCAGCTTCCGCCAGACGTTCCTCAACCAGGCTCGGCGTCCACCTCACAGCACACCTCCCCGGGTCTCCATCGCCCAGAGCAGGATCGCGATCGCGTCGGCCTCGTTGTCGTCGGCGGGTTGGAACCCGCGCTGGCGCATCGCGGCGAGCACGGCATCCTTGCCGGCGTTGCCCTTGCCCGTGGCGAAGCGTTTGATGGTGCCGACAGGAACGCCCTGATAGGCGACGCCCTGACGCTCGCACCAAGCGGTCAACGTCGCCAGGAAACCGCCGTAGAGATGGGCGGCATCAGTGCCGACATGGCGCCGGACCTCCTCGAAATAGACCGAGGCCAACCCACCACAGTCGTCCGCCAACTGGCCAAGCCAGTGCTGGAAACGCAGGTACCGCATGCCGCCGCCGTCGAAGCGGCAGGAGCGGAAGCTGGCGGTTCCGCTGTGCACGATCCCGCCCGCCAGGCTCGCCCAGCCCGTGGTGGTGCCGAGATCCAGGGCGAGAATGGCGCTGCCCGCGGATGTCGAGATGACCGGGGCCGGATGGGGCGCGCTCTTGGGGAGAGGTGACGGGCACTGGCTCATGGTGGTGGGTCCTTCTCGTCTGATGTCGGTGAGGGGATGGACGACACGGCGACCGCGCGCGCGAAGCCCCTGGGGGTGGGAGTGGGAGAACCCGCTTGGCGCGGTTCTCCCCCACCCCCGAAGGGGGTGGCTTTCACCCCCACAACTTCGAGAGCGCATCAACACCTTGAATCGTTTGGAGAAATCGAAGTTGGGACAGCCCATGGCGCGGGTCGCGTTCCCAACTTGAATCTGCGAAAGGCCGCGCAACGGAGCGCGCGGGAGCCAAGGTAGTTGGGACGAGCTTTCCCAACTTGAATGTGCGCGGGACGGCTGGGCGAAGCGCGGCGGCGCGAAAAGCAACGAAAGTAGTTGGGAAGCTGGCCGCCCAGCTCGCCGCAACTTGCCACAACTTGATTCTGCGTAAGTCCGCGTAATCGGGATGAGCTGGCGCATCACGAGGTCTCCTCCGTCTGATAGACCCAGACCAGAGGGTTCTCGACCGGCAGCGCCGCGCCGCTCTGTGGGCACTTGTAGGTGCTGGGAAGGACCGGGATCCGGACGGGCACGACCTCGCCGGTGTCGGGGTCTGCCGTCTCTTCTCCGGTCGGGAACGTCATGCCCTCGACGCAGAGATAGCCGAACTTCGAACGCGAGGTTGGCAGACCGAATGGCGCGCCATCGCGAACGAACTTGATGAAACCCTTCGTGGCCAGCACGCTGATCCGTTCGCGGATCGTGTCCTTGCCGCCGAGCCCGGCCTGGTTCTCGAAGCTCTCGGCGAACTGCAGCGCGGTATAGAGCCGGCCGGCCTCGGCCTCATCGAACAGAAGCTGAAGGATCACGTCGTGCTTGCGCACGCGCTCGGCGTCGAGCTTCTCGCCGAACTCGCGACGCACGAGCCGCGGCCCCGAACGATCGATCGCGACCCAACGCCCATCCGCCTTGTCGACGACCATCGGCTCGATGCCCGGGCCGTTGCGCAGCTCGAAATGCAGCATCCGCTCCGGTCGGTCCTCGTCGGGCCGGTGCATGATCACCCCGGAGGTGTAGAAGCTGCGGAGCCAGCCCGCGCCCGAGAGCGCCATGAACGGATCCTCGACCAACTGCTTCTTGGGGATCTTGCGGGTGTGATGGCAGAGGATCAGGCCGGCATCCGGGGCTACGGCGTCCCGCAGGGCCTCGACCCGCTCCTGCAGGAAGAAGAGCATCGCGGTGTTGTCGTTCTCCCCGCCGCCGTCCGGACCCCCATCGAAGAGATTGCGGATCGGGTCGATGCAGAGGATATCGGGCGCGCCATGGCCGTAGTGGGCGCGAACCGCGGCGATGGTCAGGCCCACGCCGCCGGCGTCGAGCAGCATGCGGACCTTCGGCGTGGCGACGAGATTGTCGCGCGCCGCGGCCAGGAGCGCCGGCTCGATCCGGATGGCCTGGAGGCGCTCCCGCAGATAGTGGTACTGGATCTCCGCCTGCAGATAGAAGATCCGCAGCGGCCGGCTTGGCGCAAAGCCGAGGAAGGGCACGCCCGCCGCCATGTGGACGAGCAGACTGATCAGGAAGTCGCTCTTGCCGACCTTGGGGGCGCCGCCGAGCACCAGCATCCCGCCGGGCGTCAGCAGTCGCGGCGCGATGATGTCGTCGGGCATCGGGCTCTTGTCGTCGAGCAACGCGCCGAGCGTGAAAACCGGCAGCGCGGACATCGGCGGCACGGCGATCCGTTCGAGGGCCGGCCCATGGCGCTCTTCATGAAGCCGCCAGAGGCGCTGGGCTTCCGAGGCGAGGCGTTCGAGCGGCCAGCTGGGACGGAGCTGGGCGGCGTTGTACTGGCAGATCGCCTCCCAAGCGTCGTCGCGGCTCATGCGGCCCTCATGCGCCATGCGGACGTAGTGGCCGATGGCGGCGCTCGCCCCCTGGAAGCGGGTCCAATCGTCTGATCCGCCTTCGCGGACTGGCGACGTCAGGACATCGGTGATCGACGGCTTGTCCGTAGAGGGGCCTGGCTCGGATCCGACCCCGGCAAGCGGCGGCATGTCGGCGACGACATCCGCGAAGTCGCGCAGATGGACCTCGACCCGCGGGCTATGGCGGCGGATGTTGACCAGCCGCTTGAACCCACCCTTGTGATAGACCGAACCAGCCAGGCGGATCGGCTGGTGAGCCGATCGGAAATGCGTGTCGCCGCCCACCTTGACCGCGATGTCGCCGCGCAGCCGACAGAGAAGCGCGATATCCTCGCCCTCGGCCGGTTCGCTCAAGCGCCACCAGACGTGCAGCTTGTCGAGACCATCCGGCGTCCGGCCGCCACTTTCGACGAGCAGTGTCGGCTCGCCGAGATGCCGGAGGAGGTGGTCGAGCTTGGCCACAATATCGCCGGCGTCGAGGTCGACCAGAACCGTCTGCATCTGCTGGACATCGGCGGCCTTGGCCTTGCCGGTCTCGGCGACCGTTCCTGGCACCACATAGAAGGCCGCCCCTTCGCGTGCTGCCCAACCGGCGAAGGAAACCGCCTTCTCCAGCAAACTGTCGTCGATCTCGATCCAGGCGTTGTGGGGTCGGCCGTCTATGCCCTGGCCCTTGTCCACGAACCCGCGCAGGGGCACCCAGCCCTCGCAGTAACCGAAGACGACATCGAGAAAGACGGCGATCTGCTCTGGATCCGGCTCGATGTCGAACGGATCGGCCTGCGGCGCGGCGTCGTTGAAGTCGCGCCAGGCATCGAGGGAGACGACATTGTTCTCGCTCATGCCGGCAGCCCCCAGCAGCGTTCCGCCCACGGGCACATTCGGCACTCGTGGAAATCACGGGTCGTGGCGATGCGCGGCAGCAGATCCCCTGCATCCGTCGCCTCAAGGATCCGCACGGCACGGTCGCTCATGCGTTGGGCGAGCCCCGCGTCGAACGGCACGAGTTCGTGGTGCAGTTCGGCGGTGTCCTTGTTGATGGCGGTGAAGAGCGCGGGATTGTCGGAGATGCCGGGGACCTGCGCTTCCATATAGGCCTGGTAGAGGGCGATCTGGGAGGCATAGACGGGCTTCGCCACGACCACGCCCTTGGCCACGGTCTCGCGCCAGTTCCTGGCGTTCATCGTCTTGCATTCCCAGAGCGCGGGAACGCCGATGCCCAGCAGCTGGGGTGCGGCGGCGATGATCCCATCGACATGACCGCGGATGCGGCCACCAGCGACCGAGAAACCGAATTGCTCGCCGTCCGGACGGTTGCCCTTGCGGGTATAGAGATCGAACCCGGCACCGCGCAGCCAGCGGATGGCAAGATCTTCGAGCGCGTGTCCGATCTCGAAGATCCGCAGAGTCTGCCCAGAGAACTCCAGGCCCTCATCCTTCGGCGCACCCGCGAACTCGAATTGCAGAGCGCGCTCACAGCCGTGTCCAAGGCGGGAGCCGCCGAGATAGGCCCTCGGCGCAACCGCCGCGCGTTCAGCAGCGATCGCCTCGTCGATCACCGCATTGATGCGTTCGGCGCAGGTGGGGCGGCGGTTATAGTCGAGCATCAGAACGGTACCTCCGCGTCGGCGTCGGCTGCCATGGCGTGCATGGCGTCCTGGAAGCCGCCGACGGCGACCTCGATGAGCGTGAGCACCTGCGCCTCCGTGAGGTCGGAGAAGCGCGCCTGCCAGCCGATCTCCTCCATGATCTCGGCGACCGGCTTCATGGCAGCGCGGATCGCCGCCTTCTCCTGTTCGGTGAGATCAACCATGGCCCAGCGCTCCCGCGCCAAGCGCGTCCAGAAGCCTTGGCAGGCCATCGAGCAGAACCAGACCGAGGGGCGCGGTTGCCCCGGGCGCGTACGCGCCCAGTTCGATGATTTTGGCGGCGAAGCCGCCGGGCGCACCGGGTCGAACCAGCCAAAGCCACGGGTGGGTCGCCGGCAGACAGCACAGAGCGTTCCACGCGGATGCCAGAGCCGCCGCCGGTCCTCGGCCGTGGTGGGGGTAGGACAGGCCATGGCTCATGCCGCCCTCCCTATGGCTGCTTCGGGCGCGGCATCGGCCGCGCCGAAGACGAGGGAGCGGATAGCGTCGCGGTTGAAGCGAAAGGCCAGCAGCGCCGATGCCTGATAGCGGGTGAGCCCGAAATCCTGCCGGTACTCCGGCGGCAGGAAGGCAAGCTGCCGGTCGGTGGGCGGCTGGTTCAACCAGCGGCGCGTCTTGTGGGCGCTCTCGTCGCTCTCATGCTCGTTGAGCCAATCGTCGGCCGCCGCGAGGCAAACGGTGCGTTCGCCCACGGCCAACAGATGAGGCCGCTGCTTCTGCAGACCGCCGATGCCGTACCACCGGCCGTTCAGGAAGAAGACACCGCCCCAGGCATTGAAACCGTTGGCGATGAGCGCGGCATCGTCGCCGAAGAGATCGCACCAACGGAAACTCGACCGCTTCAGGAGGTCGATCTCGGACATCACGAAGTCGCCGAGCGGCGCTGCTTCGCCGCCTTCGGGACGCTCCCAGACATGACCGCACAGCGGGCATTCGATGGTGGCGAGCGGCACGATGGCGCCGCAGTCCGGGCAATCCTTAGTGGGCGCTTCGCCGGAGGGCTCGCGACCGTTTAGGTCGACGTCCTGCTCCAGCGAACCGTGCAGCAGGGTCGAGGTGCCGAAATCCAGCACGATGCAGTCGGTCTTGATGACGCCGGGATGCTCCTCGGGCGAGACCGTGCGCAGGCCCCGGCCGACCATCTGAATCATGGTCGACTTGTAGGAGCTCGGCCGCAGCAGCACGACGCAGCCCGTCGGCGGATGATCCCAGCCCTCGGTCAGTACCGCGACATTGACGACGACCCGCAGCTCTCCGGCGGCGTAGGCGTCGAGGGTCGTCTTGCGGTCGGTATCGGCCATGTCGCCGTGGATCAGCCCAGCGGCGACACCGGCCGCGTTGAAAGCGGCGGTCACGTTGCGCGCGTGGTCCACGGTCGAGCAGAACACCACCGTCTGGCGCTCGCCCGCCTTTTCCCGCCAGTGGCGGATGACGGAGTGCGTGACCGGCGAACGGTTCATGATCGCGTCGACCTCGGCCATGTCGAAATCGTCTGCCGTGCGGCGCACCTTGGTGAGCTGGTCCTGGACGCCGACATCGATCACGAAGGTTCGCGGCGGCACGAGATGCCCGGACGCGATGAGCTCCCCGATCCGGATCTGATCGGCGACGTTGGAGAACACCGGGCGCAGACCGCGCTTGTCGCCCCGATTGGGTGTCGCCGTGACGCCGTAGACCCGGCACTCGGGATTGCGCTGGAGCGCGGTGTCGATGATGCGGCGATAGCTGTCGGCGGCCGCGTGGTGCGCCTCGTCGATGACCAGGAGGTCGAGCGCGGGCAGCTGGTCGAGATTGCCCGTACGCGCCAGCGTCGGCACCATCGCGAAGGTGACCTGTCCAGCCCACGACTTCTCCTTCGCATCGACGACCGAGGTCGTGATCTTCGGGTTCACCCGCCCGAACTTGCTGCGGTTCTGAGCGGTCAGCTCGTCGCGGTGGGCGAGCACGCAGGCCTTGGCGCCCGTGCTCTTCGGGGTTTCGCCGACCATGCGACCGACGACGCCTGAGAGCATGATCGTCTTGCCGGCTCCGGTCGGGGCGACGCCGAGGGTGTTTCCGTGTTCGTGGAGCGCGCGGACGCTGCGCTCGACGAACTGCTTCTGGCGGGGACGCAGCAGCATGGCCGCCTCACTGCGCCCAGGACGGGCGCGTGCCCGCCGCCGGTGCTGAAGATTGGGACATGGAGGGCTGGGAAGGCTGAGCCTGCGGCTGCGCTGCCACACCGGGCACGCCACCCATGAGAGCGGCATACTCCTTGTGATCCGGCGTCACGGCCGCGCGGATCTCGTTTTTCTCCTCGCCGTTGGTGTCGGTGCCAATGTCGATCCGCGCCACGAACTCGAGCCCGTCGAGATCGGCAAAGCCGCTGATGCGACGGGCGGCCTGGGCCTGAGCGGACGTGTCCTTGTCCGAAATGCCGCGCGCAGAGTTGAGCATGCCGCGGATCAGGCTGCGGCCCATGTTCGCCCAGTCCGGCCCCTTGGGGCTGTAGAGCCCGATCAGGGTGAAGATCTTGCGCCGGGCGTAGGGCCCTTCGAGAACCGTGAACTCGCCCGAGAGATAGACCGAGCCGGTGGTTCCCCGCGTGGCGTATCCGCCGGTCCAGCCCTGCGCCGGATCGTCGAATCCGCCCGGGCGGATCGTCAGGCGCACCTTGGCCAGCGTGCCCTTGGGGATGATGCTGCTGTTCTGCTTGGCGTCGTTGAAGTCGTTCCAGGATCCAGACATGACTGGGGTCTCCTCGTTCAGGCGTCTTCGGAATGGGTGGGGGCGTCGGAGGTCGGCGCCGTCGCGGCCGGGGGCGGGCTGCGATAGGCCAGCCGCTCGAAGGCGGGCTTCACGGGCCCGCGGATCTTGGCCATCAGGCGGCCGAGATGAGGCTCCTCGATCAGGTCGAGACGGCCGGATCGATCCTTCGCCGGGAAGTTCCAGGGGTTGATCGTCTGGCAGACGAAGGCACGGTACGGCGCGCCGGACTCGTCCTTGATCTCCGCCATCGTCAGGACTTCATCGACGATGCCCGGCAGCTCGAGGCCGGTCTTCGAGCCGTCGATCTGCGGCTGGAAGATGCGCCGATTGAAGTCGTCGAGCTTCTCGTCGAGGATCCCGACGAACCAGACGTTCTTCGCCCGCGTGTGCTGGAGATGCGTGAGCCACGCGATCATCTCGCGGCCGTGCAGACCGTAGGCGCCGCGGACATCGGG
>NZ_LIOL01000022.1 GCF_001418005.1 Chelatococcus sambhunathii
CTTGTTGGGAAGGTGAGGCCGGATCGCCTCCCATTCGAAATCCGTCAGATCGTAGCGGCCCATCGCAAAGCTCCCGAAAAGGAGCTTGAATCACAATCGCCACCGTCAGGGAACCCAGAGCCGTTTATGGGTTTACGGCCTAGGAGGTCCGTGCGTGCGGTGAAATTGGCTTCTGCGTTGAGAGGAGACTTCAGGGTGCGCGTTTCACGCGGCGTTCGTCTGCGCAATCAGTTACGGTTCACCCACGGTTCCGAATGGGGCTGTCTTTGCTTCGCACGACGCGGCGAATGAAAGTGACGCACGCCCCCTGGTGAAATAAGCCCAATGGTAAAGCGTGGCAGCGGGGCTGACTCTTCAAGGGGCGCGACCAGAAAGCGATACTTTATCGGCTTTCCCGCTCGTAGACCTGCCCTGCAGCAGCGGGCTGTCGGCTTCTTCCAAAGAACCAGACGAGGACAAGCAGCGAGGCGGCGTAGGGTAGGATAAGGAAAATCTGGTAGGGGACGTTCGGGTTCGAAAATTGCAGCCGGAGCTGGAGCGCCTCGCAGAGACCGAAGAACAGCGCGGCGGCCACCGCTCCCACCGGATGCCATCTTCCCAGTATGACAGCGGCCAACGCGATGAAGCCCTTGCCGGCGCTCATGCCTTCTGAAAACATGTAGATCTGGCTCAGCACCAGGTGACAACCACCCAGTGCAGCAAAAGCGCCGCTCATAGCCAGCGCGGTAAACCGAACTTGCGTCACATTCACTCCCGCTGAATCCGCGGCACGGGGGTTTTCGCCTGCAGCGCGCAGCCTGAGACCCGCATGAGTGCGGTATACGACGAAAGCGACGAGGACCGTCAGGACCATCAAGGCATAGGCGAGCGGATCTTGCGTAAAGAGCGCGCTGCCGATGACTGGAAGCTCGGCTAACCCGGGAAGCCGAACTTGGGAAAACCCCGCCACCGAACTAGAACCGAACAGCGAGGCAATCAAGCCGCGAGCAAGGAAGGCCGTCAGTCCGGCGGATAGCAGGTTTATGGCGATACCGGCCACGAGTTGGTTGACGTGGAAAGTGATCGACAGCAGCCCCAGCAACAGACCACCAGCCACGCCGAGAGCCACGCCCACCACGCAGCCTGCAATGGGAGAGCCGGTGGCGAGCGTTCCTGCGGCTGCACCCAGGGCCCCTAGGAGTATCATGCCTTCCAGCCCGACATTGTAGACGCCGCTGCGTTCCGCGATGACGCCGCCCAGCGCGGCAAATCCGACCGGCACGGCCAGGCGGACGGTTGCGGCAAGGAGAAGGGCAATCGCGCCGGTGTCGAGAAGCGCATCCATTATTTACTCTCCACTCTGGAGACTTGAACACTGGGAATCTCGTCACGGTCTCCCTTGCGCAGGAAGGCACGCAGCAGATCGGTGCGCCAGGCAAGGCTTGCGGCGACGAAGATGATTATGATGCCGACGATGGCCTCGACCACGGTGCCATCGATGCCTGCGGCGCGCTGCATGACGTTGGCGCCGGATTGCAGTCCGGCCAGGAAGAATGACGAGACGGGAGCAAGAGCTGGATGCGCGTTGGTCATGAATGCCGCGACGATGCCGTCGAAGCCGTATCCGGCGCTGAAGAGGTGAAAGAGCCGGTATTTTAGACCAAGAACCTCGATTCCGCCGGCGAGCCCTGCCAACGCACCGCCAGTTGCCATGGACAAAACGATCTGCCGTTTGACGTTCAGCCCGGCATATTGAGCGGCGTTCGCACTCCTTCCCGCAACGTCGAGTGCCATGCCGATAGAGGTCCGCATGAAGATAAAGGTTATCGCGGCGGCGGCGGTGAGGCCGAAGATGACGCCCATGTGTGCATCGGTCTGAGGCATTAGGATCGGCAGCCGCAGCGACTGCGGTATCTCGTCGGAGTACGGATACGGCGCGCCGGCAGCCATCATCGGACCGCTTACCGCATAGCTGACAATGTGGATTGCAATGAAGTTCAAGAGCAGCGTGACGATTACTTCATTGATACCACGCCAGGCTCTCAGTGCGCCGGCTAGTGCCGCCCAAAGCGCGCCCCCCGTCATTGCGGCAAGGATTACCGTGGGCAAAGCAACGATAACCGTGACGCCATCCAAGTGTAGTGCGGCGATGGTGGCGAAGAGGCCTCCTATGTAGATTTGGCCCTCGCCACCGATGTTGTAGAGGCCGGCGCGCAACGGCACGATCACGGCCAGGGCGGCGAGCAGGATCGGGGAGGTCTTCACCAGAGTGTTGGACAAGCCCCAATAGTCAAGGAAGGCTTCTTTGAACAACAGCCCGTAGGCTTTGACGGGATCGCCGCTGCCTGCGGCGATCAACAGCGATCCAGTAAGGAGGGCTGCGGCGATCGCGATCGGAATGCGTAGGCCAATAGCGAGATCGAGCATACGATTCATGCGGCTTCTCCCGTACATGCACCCGACATGAGGAGCCCAGCGCGTTCTGCGGATAGTTCGCGGGGGAGCAGTTCACCGGTGATGCGGCCGCGGAAGATGACTGCGATGCGATCAGCAACCTCCGCGATGTGCTCGAGTTCTGTGGAGATGTAGAGGATCGCGGTTCCGCGATCCCGTTCCTCGATCAGCTTGCTGTGAACGAACTCGATCGCGCCGATGTCGAGCCCCTTGGTTGCCTGCGCAACCACCAGGACGTCGGGCTTGGCTTCAATCTCACGGGCCAGGACGATCTTCTGCTGATTGCCGCCGGAAAGATCACGCGTGGACTGCGCGGCTGAACGGGCGCGAATGTCGTAGCGATTCATGAGATCGGCGGCGGTGCGGGCGATTTGTCCGTGATCAAGGAAGCCATAGCGCGCGATCGGAGGACGACGGAAGGATCTCAGCACTAGGTTTGCGGCGATCGGATTGTCGAGTACAAGGCCGGTTCCGTGCCGATCCTCGGGCACGAACCCGATCCGGGCAATCCGATGTCGTTGCTCGGCAGTGAAGCCAGTGACGTCAATGTCGCGGACGCTGATCCGCCCCGCGTCGAGCAGCTTCAGCCCACAGATTGCTTCGGCGAGCTCTCGCTGCCCATTGCCGTCCACTCCAGCGATGCCAAGGATCTCGCCGCTCCGCACAGAGATGGACAGGCCGTCGAGGGCCGTAGTGCCGCGATCGTTGCGCATCCTCAGGTCACGACATTCAAGCGCAACGTCTCCGGCCTCCCTCGTACGGACCGCGGCCGGGGGTGCCACGTCCCGTCCTACCATGAGCCTGGAGAGTCGCACCGGGTCTGTGTCGGCGACACGGCAATTGGCGACAACGCGTCCCTGTCGCATCACGGTGACGTCATCGGCCAGCGCCATCACCTCATCCAGCTTGTGAGTGACGAACAGGATGGTCTTGCCACTATCTCGCAGGATGCGCATTCGATGCAGAAACATGTCGATCTCGTTCGGAGCCAGCACGCTCGTCGGCTCGTCCAACACCAATATGTCTGCTCCCCGATAGAGAACCTTGAGGATCTCGACGCGCTGCCGCATGCCCATCGGCAGCTTCCAGACTTCCGTTGCTGGATCGATCTCCAGCCCGTAGGACTCGCTCATCACTGCGATCTTTCGAGCATGCCGACGCAGATCAATCAGTGATGTGCTTCGGTCGATGCCCAGCACGATGTTTTCGGCCACAGTGAGCGCCTCGGCCAGTTGCACATGCTGATGGATCATGCCGATTCCGTGCGCGATGGCGTCAGACGGAGAGCGAAGGTGGATCGGCTTTTGACCGATGTATATCGATCCTGATGTTGGACGGTACAGGCCATAGAGGACGTTCATGAGCGTCGTCTTGCCAGCGCCGTTCTCACCAAGAAGCGCGCGCACGGTGCCCCGTTCAACCGAAAGGTCCACGTGGTCGAGCGCGGAGAAGTCGCCAAATTTCTTGCTGATTCCGTCGAGGATCAAAAAACTCATTGGCGCACTCAAGGCAGCAGGTCGACTATGTGAAGTCGGCGAGCATCGCGTGCATCGCGCGACGGAACGGCAGGCGGACTGGACGACCTATGCCGGCTCGATCACCAGGTCGCCTGACGTGATCCTGGCCTTCAGGGATTCAATTTCGCCGACGATGTCTGGTGCGATATCGGGATGATAGCTTCCCAGCCGCACGCTATCGGGCTGAGTGAGGTCGAACTTGTAGTTCTTGCCCACCAGACCTTCAGCCTTGGCCGTCGTTAGCAACG
Organism: Chelatococcus sambhunathii; assembly: GCF_001418005.1. Classification (GTDB taxonomy): domain Bacteria; phylum Pseudomonadota; class Alphaproteobacteria; order Rhizobiales; family Beijerinckiaceae; genus Chelatococcus_A; species Chelatococcus_A sambhunathii. Next base: position 4,199 of record NZ_LIOL01000022.1, read on the forward strand.
ATACGATCAGCGCTTTCACGTCCAGGATGGATGATTGCAGGATGATGTCGGGCCATTTCGAAATGGCGTCGTAGTAGAGACCGAAAGCCTTTGCGCCGTTCTCACGGACCGCCTGCAGCGCGCCCTGCGTGGCGCTGTCCATTGTCGGCCACACAATGTCGGCGCCTTGTCCGATTTGGGTCAGGGCGGCCTCCTTGCCTTTCGCGACATCCTCCCAATCCCCGGTCCAGGTGGAAAAGACCGTTCCGTCGGGGCGCGCAGACTTGAATCCGGCCTCGAACCCCGCAAGCGTATCGTTGGTGAACTTGAACTGCTGCGCCTGGACGAGCCCGACTTTGCCGGTCTTGGTGAAACGGCCGGCCAGAAACCCCAGAAGATATGCAGGCTGGCTGAAGTAGAAGTCTGCTGTGGTGATATTGTCCCGGGCACGCAAACCATTGGTGACGATGAACCGGGTATCGGGAAAACGAGCAGCAACCCGTTCCACGGCATCCTGGAATTCCCCGCCATGTCCGATCACATGCGTAAATCCACGCCGGGCGTAGTCCGACAGGCTCTCCACATGATCTGGCTGGTGGACCTTTTCGCTGTAGCCGGTCTCGATTCCCAGCGTCTCGCCGACGACCTGCATCGCTTCGTATCCGGACTGACTCCAACCATGGTCGGTGATGGGACCTGGCATTACGATCGCGACTTTCATTTCGGTGGTCGACGCGAATGCGCGTGAACCCAGGATTATGGCGGGCGCCGCCAAAGCAGCGGTTCCAAGCAGAGTGCGCCTTGTGATTTTCATGATGTTCCCCGTTCAGCTTATGCAGCGGACCTGGATGCGGGCCGCCATTGCGCTCGATAAAGCCTTCTCGAGGACGATCACTCAAATGAGCTGTTCTCAACACGGGTTGACGGCAGGCGTTCCTCAAATGTCTCTGAGCCCTGTTGACCATTTCTCAAGCACTCCAGTCTCTCCCAAACCTTACGAAGTAATGCGTACTGCCTTTGGGAATGGCTATGATGCTCAAACCTACTCTCAACGCGCTCGCCGAAGCACTTGCGAGCGGTGTGCTGACACCCACCGATCTTGTGACTGAAGCGCTTGGGCGCGCCGCGGCGTCCAAGGCGGCGTTTATTGAGCTGTTTCCCAGCCAAGCGATCGCCGAGGCTGAGACCGCCACCGCGCGTCGGCGGGCGGGCATGGCCTTCGGCCCCTTTGACGGCATTCCCTTCGCGGTCAAGGATCTCTTCGATGTTGCCGGGTCTGTCACCACCGCCGGATCCCGAACGCGGTTCGATTGGCCCCTCGCGGAAGCGGACGCGGCGCTCATAGCGAGGCTGCGGCAACAAGGATTGATACCCGTCGGCAAGACCAATCTCAGCGAGTTCGCCTTTTCCGGGCTCGGCCTCAACCCGCACTTCGGCACGCCGACCGCCCGCGACCGCCCTGACCGCGCGCCGGGTGGCTCGTCATCCGGTTCAGCAGTAGCGCTGGCAGACGGCGTGGTGGCCTTCGCGCTCGGAACCGACACCGCCGGTTCGATACGCCTGCCGGCGGCGTTCAACGGGCTGGTGGGGTTTCGTCCATCGCGGGGGCGTTACGATGCGGCGGGCGTCTTCCCTCTCGCGGAAAGCTTCGACGTGCCTGGACCGATGGCCAACACGGTTGCGGATGTTCTGATCCTGGATCGGTTGATGGGCGGTGTTTCGCCATCGGGGAAAGCGAGCAAGCCGCCGAAACTGCTGCTTGACCAGTGGCTACTTGATGACGTCGACATGGACTCAGATATTCGCTCGTCCGTACTTGCCTTTACGGAGCAGGCCCGGGGCTGTGGCGCCCATGTTGATACCCGTCCAGTGGCAGCAGTCCGGAAGGCGGGTGAGGCGATTCGAAAGATTGGCTGGCTTGGCGGCGTCGAGGCAGCCGCCTTCCACCGCGAACGCTTGGCAGGAGCGGATCGCGCCGCGATCGATCCACGCGTGGTCGCCCGCTTGGATCACGCAGCGGCTATTCCGCACATCGAAGCTGAAACGCTTCGCCGGCTGCGTATTCAGCTTAGGACGGAGATCTCTGCCGAACTCGCTGGAGCGGTACTGGTGACACCGACAACGCTAATTCTACCTCCGCTACTGGAGCCACTCATCGCCAACGACGAGCTGTTCGCTCGCACCAACCTGCAGGCGCTCTTCATCACAATGATTGGCAGCTATCTCGGTATGCCCGGCATTGCCTTGCCGGTCGCAAGACCGACTGGGGCGCTGCCCATCTCCGTACTACTCAGTGCAGCAGCAGGCGACGATGAGCTTGTGCTGGCGGCTGCATCCTGGGCATCAGCGATGCGATAGGATTTGCTTTTCTTCATAACCCCTTGAGACAATCCCAATCGCAGCCTGCCCCATTTGCCGCTTAATTCCTTCGAAGCAAACGGAGGCAATGCAAATGGTAGAAGGCGCACATAGCCACTTCCATCCGCTCGATCGGGGTGACGAGCAGAACCGCCCGATATCGCCCAATGGCGCGCCGGAACCCGGGCGGCTTTACGAGGTGCCGGCGCGGTGCGGGAGAGCTGTGCGACTGCACGCCGGTCAGAGGCTCACCATTATCAACACGCACGGATCGCAGGTCTGCGACTTCTGGGCCTTTGCTACCGTCGACCTGTGCGAGTTTGTCTCTATGGCGCACTTTCATGCCGTTGCGAGCAAGCTGACACCTGCGGTGGGGGATGGCCTGACCAGCAACAGGCGCAGGCCACTGCTGACGCTCATGGAGGACACGTCTCCTGGCGTGCATGACACACTGATTGCTGCCTGTGATACTCATCGCTACGAGCAGCTTGGCGCGCGCGGCTACCATGAGAACTGCTCAGATAATCTCCGGAATGCTCTGGCGGCGATCGGAGTGCGGGTTCCAGTAGTACCGGCACCTTTCAACATCTGGATGAATACGCCACCTGCTGACGACGGGTCGATCTCGTGGCGGGTACCGGTCTCGCGAAGTGGCGACCGCCTCGTGCTTCGGGCCGATGCGGACGTCATCGCAGTGATGTCGGCCTGTCCGCAGGACCTGGTACCTATCAACGGTGAAGACCAGATCCCCAAGAGCGTCGCATTCCGCGTGGATTGGCCGTGATGATCCGAAACGCGATTCCCTGGCCGAACGGCGCGAGCTGCGCCTGCTCGATCACTTTCGACATGGATGCCGATAGCCTGATCCATATTGCGAGGCCCCGCGACGGCTTCAACAGGCTCTATCCAGTCACGATGGGGCGTTACGGCCCCACGACCGCACTGCCGCGAATACTGGAAACCTATCGGCGGTTCGGACTACGCCAGTCGTTCTTCATACCTGCCTGGACAATGGAACAGTATCCTGACGCGGTCGAAGCGATCCTGCGGGAGGGACACGAGATAGGCCATCACGGCTTTCTGCACGAAGACCCCACCGTGATTTCCCAGCCCGAGCAGCGCTACTGGTTCGAAAAGGCGCTCGAAGTGCACACTCGCATGTCCGGCACACGTCCGGTCGGCTATCGCGCACCCGTCTACAACGTCACCCAAGGCACAATCGAACTGCTTATCGAGCACGGTTTCAGGTACGACTCTTCGCTGATGGCGGATGACATACCGTATCTGATGCGCACCGGCGCCGGCGAACTCTATGAAGTGCCGCCGCATTGGGGCAATGACGATTGGCCGGCTTTCGCTCACTATGAGGAAATAGGCTACATGATGCCGGTCCGTTCGCCCTCGACAGGCATGGCGGCGTTCTTCGAAGAGTTTGAGGCCGCCTACGAGGCCGGGGGGCTGTGGATGCCGGTATGGCACCCGTTCCTGACAGGGCGGCTAGCACGCTGGCGGCTCGTTGAAAAATTTCTGGAGGACATTCTGGAAAATCGCCGTGTCTGGTTCGCACCCCTCAAGGAAATCGTGGAACATGTCGATTCCGTACGGCTGAAAGGCGGCGCTGTCAGGATTGAGCAATTGCCGTACTACGACCGGCCGCAAGTCCTTTCCTCGCGGGCTTCCTAGCCTATGCGGCAGCACGGGCAGGACGTTGTTCCACGAATTCGGCCGCTTGTGCGTGAAGCCAATCGCAGAAGCGAGCGACGGGGCGTTTCCGCCGGCGCCCCTGCAGGTATGTCAGATGATAGCCGAAGCCTGGCAAAGCGGGTCCGTCCAGCCTGATGAGCCTTCGTTCCCGGGTCGCGTCCTCCGTCATGATGTCGGAACAGAGCAAGGGGCCCATGCCGCGTTCCATCGCGTGTATGGCCAGACTCTCATCGTTGAACCATGAAATCCGGAATGTCTCGATGGGCGGCTTGCCCGCAGCCTGGAGCCATTGCTCCCAACTTGGGCCGCTCAGCCCGCGATTGAACCACTTGTAGGCCAGAAGCGGCATGCCCTTGTACTCATCGAACTCTTGTGAAGAGGTTGTGGCGCAGCCGAGGCTGACAACGGGGCAATACATGTCCTGCAGGAGAAGCGCCGAGGAAAGGTCCTCGCTCGGCTGATGCCCGTACCGGATGGCAACGTCAGCGCTGGAGCGACGCAGGTCCACTAATTCTTCCGTGGCTTCTACGTGGACGTCGATTCCTGGAAGGGCACTCGTGAAGCTCAAGAGCCGCGGCATCAGCCATCGCTCGGCGAAGGCGCGCGTGGTCGTTACCGTGAGGGATTCCTGCCCTCGGGTGTCGCGAAGCCGGTCAAACGCATCAGCGAACCTATCAAAGCCATCACGCAAACCGGGATAAAGCTTCTCTCCCAGGTCGGTCAGGGTCACTTCCCTTGGCGTGCGCTCGAATAACTTCTGGCCGAGTTGCTCCTCAAGGTGGCGGATCTGATGGGAAATCGCCGTGACTGTGACGCACAGTTCGGTCGCCGCCGCTGTAAAGCTGCGATTTCTGGCGGCAGCCTCGAAGGCGCGGAGGGAATTCAGAGGTGGCAGCTTGCGCATAACGGTTCCTCCCGGTCACACGATACGTTCCAGATAAGGGGCCAAATCAGGCTCGGGCAGCACCGACAGAACCTTGAGCCGATCCAGCGTTCGCTGGCTTTCCTGCCGCAGATGGGCGGAATGACTGGCGGCGGCCGCGTCGAACTCTGCCGCAAGAAGCTGGTCGAGTACGATGGCGTGTTCGGCGAAGGCAGGATCGTCAGGATAGACCCCGATGAACTGCGCGAACAGCGCGTCCACGATCATCGGCAGGCGGCCGGTGCGCATCACGCGTTTGACGCGATCGTTGCTGTAGTGGCGGATGCAGACGATGTGAAGATCGTTCTCGATCGCCTCGATTTCGGCGCGGGGGACTTTCCCCGACATGCTTCGTGCCGTTGAGACCCGCTCCCGCATCCGCTGGAGCTCGGCTCTGTCGAGGATCGGGGCGGAAAGCTTCAGCGCGTGCGGTTCCATAAGCATTCGCAGCTCTCGGTCATCCATGACAGCGCGCGCGGTCACAGGCCCAGCCAGCCAAGGCGAGTGCAACTCCTTCTCAACCAGGCCGGTCTCGCGCAGTCGCCAGAGAACCTCCCGCGCCACCGGGCGGCTGACGCCGAAGACGTCGGCCAGCGTTCGTTCATTGATACGATAGTGGCCGAAGGCGACCGCCGTCATCAGCGCCGCCTCGACCTCAGTGATGATGAAATCGGCGGCCGGTCTGGCGGCGGGACCAGTTTCGATAGCGATCTCACCGACTTCGATGGAACGGCGGATGGGGTCTGTCGTGTCATTTCCTACGACATAACCGCGGCCCTCAAACCGCCGTATCAGCCCGCGGTCCGCAACATCATTAAGCGCCTTGCGGATAGTCGCGCGGCTGGTCTCGAAGATCGCCGACAGCCTGCCTTCCAGAAGCACGAGCCCCGGCTCGAAGCGACCTTCCTCGATTGCCTCGACGATGCGGCGGGCACACATCCGGTAAAGGGTGGCGTCTCCGTCAGCGAAAACCGACTTTTGCATACTATTGCGCAGCCTCAACCTCGTGCCAAGGCCGGAATGCCCGGCTTGGCCTGCAGAAATGTGCCATCAAAATTGATGCTTGTAAACAACCACCATTATTGTAAGAATGTGGATGCTTTCACGTGGGATACCCAGAATGCGACCAAACACATCGCTCGCAGCGCCTGCCGTACGATCCGGGCCGCGAACGCTGCGCATACTCGGAACTGCGTCCACCCTTATTCCGGGTCTCCTTCAACGGGCCAGAAGCGATCTTGGATTTCACATCGAAGGTATCGTTCTGGACGGTAACCTTGCACACCGGACCGGGGTCACAGGTCCTGAAAGCTTCGATGTCTATGACCAGTGGTTCCACAATCTGGAGTTCGTGTGGACCGCGCATGCCATACGCCCGATCGAAGTCGACCGAATGCTGCGGTATCGGGGTGCTGAGGCAGCGCTCGACAACTGCGCGACAATCGGCAGGGAAAGCAGTGGCAGCGTGCCCGCCGGATTGCTTTACGTCCAAGGCGACAGCCGGCTTGGCGCAACCCCAACCGACCGCATCAGCATGCTGCCACTCACACACTGCGCTGATAGTTTCGGCTACAGGCCGGAAGCGATGCCTGAGGGTTTCGACCAGAAGGAAGAGAGTTGGTCGTGGCTCGTGGATCGAGCGTGGAGGCGCGTGGTCTTGCAGAGCAATGCCTCAATCGGCGCCATTGACGCGATCCTGGCAGTGCGCGCCGCCGGGTTGCTTGAGGTGGAGGATCCTGGAAACCTGACCGTCCATGAAATAGATCGGCTGATGGCGGTGCTGATGGAACTGCGGGCCGGTGGGCATTTCCTCGGCTTCTGGAGCACTCAAGCAGATTCTGCCGAGCTCTTCTCCCGCAGCAGGGCGCGCATTGGCAGCATCTGGTCCTCCGCGCTCGCGCTACCCGGACTTCGTCACACGTCCTTTCGTACCGCGGCGCCTAAGGAAGGATATCGTGGGTGGTACGGGGGGATGGCCCTCTCCCGTCATATCGAGGCCATCACGCTCGACATGGCCTATGAATATATGGGTTGGTGGCTCGACGGCTGGCCCGGGGCGGTGGTTGCCCGGCAGGGCTATTATTTCTCCGTCCCAGAATCGGCCCGGCGGCACATGACCGATGCAGAGTGGGACTACTGGTACGGCGGTCGCCAGGCTCAGTGCGCGCTTCCGGGGGTTGATGGCGCGGAACTTGTGCCGAAGGGGGCGCTTCGCGAGGGAGGCTCCTATAATGAACGCATGTCCGCGATAGCCGTATGGAACTCGGTCATGGACGAGCACAACTATCTAGTCAGACGCTGGCACGACTTCTTGAACTATCGAAGGTGATGGGCTGTTACCTTGATTGCGCGAAAATCCTTCCGCCGCTGCCGTGATGCCCAGCCATCGCTGACGGCCACGATAGGTTGGCTGGACGTGCTCGGCGAAGGATGAGGCTCCCGCACCGTTGAGGCGAAATGGGCGGCAGCTCAAAATACGCCGTGCCGCCGATTTCGCCCGTCATACGATCACAGGACAATCGGATGAAGGTTAGGCGTCGACCGGGACTTCTGCGAGCTGCTTAACGGTTCGCAGGATTGCCTCTTCCGCATCCGCAAGGGCCTGCGCACGCCGCTCTCCTCCGTGACCTGCCCCCTTCCTGATCCCTCGGTTTGAGTGAGAGTCCGTCACCTAGAGGAGACGGACGTGAAGAAGAGCAGGTTCAACGAGGCGCAGATCATCGGCGTGCTGCGGGAGCAGGAGGCCGGAAGCCCGACGGCGGAGGTGTGTCGGCGGCACGGGATCAGCGAGCAGACCTTCTATCGCTGGACGGCCAAGTACAGCGGCATGAGCGTGTCGGACGCGCAGAAGCTGAAGACGCTTGAGGACGAGAACCGGCGGCTGAAGAAGCTGCTGGCGGAGTCGATGCTGGACGTCTCGGCCCTGAAGGACCTTCTGGGAAAAAACTGATCGGGCCTGCAGCGCGCCGGGAGGCTGTGCTTCGCCTGATGGCGGAGCGCG
>NZ_LIOL01000023.1 GCF_001418005.1 Chelatococcus sambhunathii
CACTTTTTTCCCAGCAGGTCTTTCAACCCCGCATTGTCGAGCATCGCATCCGCCAGCAGCCGCTTCAGCCTGGCATTCTCGTCCTCGAGCGCGCGCAGACGTTTCGCCTCGCTCAGCTCCAGCCCGCCATACTTGGCCTTCCACGCATAGAAAGTCGCGCTCGACATCCCGTGCTTGCGGCACAGATCCAGCACCACCGCCCCCGCATCGGCCTCCTTCAAAATGCCAATGATCTGCTCGTCCGAAAACCGCTTCCGCTTCATCCAATCCGTCCCTCTGCTGGGCCGGACTCTACTCGCAAGTGGAGGAAAAACAGGGGGTCAGGTCACAGGCGCTGTCCTGGTATTTGGATTAATTGTGGCGATCTCTGACGGAGACAGATCAAAGTGTCTTCTGGTGTCTGCAAATTCCTCGATAGTGCGGGAAAAGAAACTGAAAGCGGCTTTCGTTGGCCCCGTTCCTGGTGCCGCCAACGTCACAAGCGCGAATTTAAACCGAGCGTGTCCGATCCTGTCAAAGAAGCCGAGCCCCGTCTGGAAATCGTGAAGACTTACTAGCCGCCGCTGATCCACCAGTGAGGAGAAGAACGTTGCAGTAGTAGCGTCAGTGGCGATACCGCTAGGAACGATGATACCGGCCCGACCATGCGCTCCGGCCAAGCGCGAGAACAGTTCGGTAAAGAGTGCGTAAGTATTGACATCACCTCGCCCGGTTAGCGGATAGCGGCCTGATGAGCGAGCAAATTCGCTCGCAGCCTCCGCCGTGCGCTTGGTGAAGACAAAATCTCGCCACAGGCGCCCGTCCGCGCTCTCCGGGTCGGCCTTCTCCAGAGCATCGATCAGCTTCTGGCGCTCAACCTTGTTCGGCGCGCTGGCGATGGCAGGTGAGCGCGCGGCAAAGAACTCCTGCTCTTGGAGCTTGATGCGCTCCCAAGGCGGATTGCCGATGACGACATCGAAGCCGCCATCACGCTCCATGATCTCGGGAAATTCGATGAACCAATGAAAGGCGCCCACTTTCTGGGACGTCAGCATCGCGCCCTGGCGCAGATGTTCGGCCGGCGCCTGGCCGCCTGCCGCCTGCCACACATGCTCCGTGAGCGGCATGGCATCGGTGTTTGCCGCGCCGCCCGCTTTCGGGGTGAAGAACGCGGCCATATAAAAATTAGCCGAGATATAGAGGTCGCTCGCTGTCTTGAGGCGCTGCCAATCATCGGACGAGCGCATCGCGTAGAAGCCGCGCGCCTTTGCCTCCACGCTCGTCAGATCGTCCTGCGCGATCTCCTTGAGCTTGTGATCGCGCTCGGCCAGGACTTCGGGCGGCGACCAATTCCTGAACAGCAGCGGATGACCCTTCGCCCGATCGCGCTGCTCCCTGTTGAGGCGAGCATAGCGACGGGAGAGTTCCCTGTCGTCACCGGTCAGCGCCTTGTAGGCCTCGTCAGGCAACCCTTCCCGCAACATTGCGCGGTCGAACACGCCGATCAGGCTGTCACCGCAGCGGATCTGCGCATCGAAGAAGGCGAGCGGTCGGCCCGGCTCTAGCGCCTCGATCCAGAGCGCAACCTTGGTCAGCTCGACCGCCATTGGGTTGCGGTCCACACCATAGAGGCAGCGACAAGCGACTTCGCGCAGCGCATGGCGGAAGTCGGATGCCGAAGGGATGCCACCGGCGCGATGGCGGGCGACGCGGGTGGCGATGCGCCGCGCGGCTGCAAGCAGGAAATGCCCCGAGCCGCAGGCAGGATCGATGACGGTGAGCTTCAGGAGCTCTTCGGCTGGATCGGCGGCTTGGGCCTCTCTCTCGTCGAGAACCGGATCGAGCGTGCTGTCGAGCAGGAGCTGAACCAGGCTGTCCGGCGTGTAGTAGGAGCCGGTCGTCTTACGCTGATTGCCCCGTTGCTCGGCAGCCTCCGACGCGAACAGGAGCGTCCTGCCGTCGTCGCCGAGCTGTGGCTGAAGCTCGAGCAAGGACTCGTAGACCGAACCCAGCTCCTCTGTTTCCATTGCGCGCCAGTTCACCGGCACCATGCCGGTTCTGTCGGAAAGCCAGGCAAGGCGGTAAACCGCCTGCATGAAGGCGCGGTTGCGCAGGCGCGCGGTTTCGAGATGCGGCAGTTGGTCAGCGTTGAAGAGCCCGCCGAGTGCAGGAAGCCCCAACGCCTCCTGCCCGCGCGCAAGGCCGCGGAAGACCACCTTGATGCCCTCGTAGCGGTCGTGGTGCTTGTCCCATGTGGCTGCGCGTACCGCTTGCGCCCGCAGCGCGGCGAGGCTGTAGCCCTCCGCGTAGAGCTTGCGAGCAGCGAGCTTCTTTGCGCGCTGCTGATCATCTTCCTCGATGGGGGGGTGCAGCAAATCCCGATCCTCGGCCACCATCAGGAAGATGAGTCGGTAGACGAGGCGCAGAAGCTCGTTGAACCACTCGATCAGATTGACCTCGCCGGATTTCAGGCGCGCGGCGAGCTCGGGGTTGGCCTCGAGGAAACCCGAGCCGAGCACCTTGAGCGCGGTTTCGACTTGAGCCGCCAGCCGGTCGCGAGCCGCCTCGCCCTCGCGAGAGCCCGCCTCACGCCAGCGTTCGAGCGCGCAATCGGTGACGGGCGTGCCAGCGATGCCGAACCGGGTTCGGTGGATCAGCGACCAGAGGACCGCGAAGGAGGCGGCATCCTCGTTGGTGAAGATAGCGACAAGGTCGGCCTCGATGTGGGCGGGACGGGTCAGCGAGGCGTTGTCACGCATGAGGCGGAGGACGGCCCCGTTTGTGACCAGTCCCCAGAGCACGTCATCGCTGTCGTTGAGATAGTCCTGAAGCGCGAATGCCGGAGATCGCGAACGATCGGTCGACAGCGTCGGGCTGCGACGATCGAGCCTCTCTTCCGAGGGCGGCACGACAACGATGGGGACCCGGCCACCGGCTAGGAACGAGATCACGCCGTCAGCCGGAGTGAGATCATCGAAGCCGAAGGTTTCCGCAAGGAAGGCCCGCACGAAGCGCCGCGTGGCCTCCACCGAGGGATTCTGAAGTTTCGCGAACGCATCGAAATGGGACTGGCCGACACGGAAGGCCGTCGATATCTCCTCGCGGATCGTCAGGCCTTTGCGGATCCGGTAGTCCTCCTCCGTCTGCTCGGAAGCTTGCCGGCGGTCGATGCTGGCGACCATCGCCGGAGCAATGAGGTTGCCCTCCAGCGTGAGCGAGGGCCAGGCCGACATATCGGTGACGGGCTTGCGGGCCATGGCTCAGGCCTCCCCCGGGATCAGCACGAAGAGGCCAATCACATCCGGCGGGAGCACGGCCTCCACGGTGACGCGCGAGGCAGACCCCGACGCGGCGCGGAGGCGGGCATGGTCTTCCATGAGCTCTTGCGCGCGCGACCGGACGTAGTCGGCAATCGGACCGCCGAGCAAGTCGGCCAAGTCCTCCTTCGCCTTCGCGACAAACCTGTCTCGTGCGACGGGCGCGAGATCGGACGTGGCGGGTGTGTTGAGCCACTGCCGGGCCGTTTCTCCAGCCGCAACAATCCGACCACTCTGGATCGCGATAAGGGCCGCTTCCTCTGCCAGCAGCAGCCGCTCTTTGCGGGCATGGACGGTCAGTTTGAACCGGATACGCAGGAGTGCAAGGCGAGTCAGTTGCTGAACCGCGGCCGTCGGCCAGGCGCCGACCCGGCCGATGCCGAGCCCGGACAGCGCCTCCGGATCGAGCGATGCCTCGACCAGCGCTTCGGCCAGCGTGGCCGTCAGGGGATGCGTCCTGGTGAGCAAAGCGGCGCCCGCTGGCGCGGGTTCGGCCGTCGCCAGCCGCACCGATCCGGTGAGATCATGCTCCTTCAAGCGCTCGCGCAGTCCGGCATCAAGGGCGTCAACATGGGCCAGAAGCACGGCTTTCCGAGTCTCCAGGGGCACGCCGAAACGCGCCATCGCGCGCTCGACGAAAAGCCGCGCCTCTGCGGGTGAGCCGAGGAGCGTGCGGACCTTCTCCCATTCCGGGGCGACTTCCTGCGGCTTCATCGCATTCTGCGCAAAACGCGCGCGGGATTTCTTTTCGTTTTCGGCGGCGTCGCGCCAGCGCGTCTCCATAACCTTGGCCCCGTCATCGAGCCGAAGATCGAGCGTGAGCTGGCGGGACACGCCGCGACGCAGCATCATCGAAGCCATCAGCGCATCCGTCACCGGCCCCCGTTCTTCAGGGAGAGGTACGGTGACGCCAGTCGCCTTTCGGATTTCCTCGGCCTTGCGGAGAATGACCTCGAGCACCGCGCCGTCGATGGCGCTGTCGGGCGAGAACATCATGATCGAGCGGACGAGTTCCGCCGGCTGACCGAAGCGATCCACTCGCCCCTCGCGCTGCTGGTGCCGGGTTGGATTCCAGGACAGATCGTAATGGACGACCGTGTCGAAGAGCTGCTGAAGGTTGATGCCTTCCGACAGGCAATCCGTGGCGACGAGAATGCGCTGGACCGGCTTTTCGTCGTCCGCAATCGCCATATCGGCGACACGATCGCGGCGCTCGTCGGGCGTAAGAACGCCGGTCACAGATTCGATGACCAGTTTCGGGAAGGCCTTGCGCAAGGCCTCGCGGACATGCTCGGCCGTTGCCAGAAAGCGGCAGAAGACGACAGGATTTGCTCCCTTCTTGATGAGGGGTGTCAGCGCATCGACCAAGGCGGCTAGCTTCGGGTCGGGTTTTCCGATCAGGGCCTCGGCCTCCTTGACCAGAGCGAGAAGCTCCGGATCGACGTCAAATGCCGTGCCCGGCTCAAGATCGACGGCGTCCTCGTCGTCGCTGTCCTCATCGTAGATTTGCGGTTCGAGCCGATCGCTTTCGGTCGCCATGCGGTTCCGCAGGGCGCTCAGCGCTGCAGCCGGCGACGAACCGACACAGCGCATCAGGGCCAACGTGCCCCAGAAGGCCAAGCGTCGCTCTCGTTGCCCCGATCCCGCCCGGGAGACGATGCTGAGGCAGTAATCGAGCACAGCCTCCTGAAACCTGCGATGCGCCTCGGTGAGGCGATAGGCGAATTCCGTTGTCTCATGCTTCGGGAAGGCACGATCTTCATCCCAATCCCCCGAGATGAGATCGATCCGGCGTCGCTGCACGAAGTGTCGCGCCAGGCGCTCACGGTAGCGAGCGTCATCGAAGTCCATCGACGCGAATGACGGCTCGATCAGGGAGAGCAAGCGCGCGAAGGCGTCTTCATCTCCGGAATGCGGCGTTGCCGTCAGAAGAACCATCCGCCGCTCTGGATCTCGGGCGAGCCCCGACAGAAGTTCGAAACGCTGCTGCCGTCCCTGGTGCGTGCCGACGCACGCATGCGCCTCATCGACGATCACGAAGTCCGGACAGGCGCGCGCAAAACCTTCGCGGCGCTTCTCTGCCTTGATGTAGTCGAGGCTGACAACCGTGAAGGGACAGGCATCAAACAGGGTCTGGGCGAGCGGCAGGCTGCGCTCCAATCGGCTCGCGGTGCCCGACGTGACAGCGACGGCGTCGATCCCGAAGCGCGCCTTCAGCTCTCCGACCCACTGCTCGACAAGATGCGGTGGGCAAAGCACCGAGAAGGCGTCCACCTCGCCCCGATCCATCAACTCGCGCAAAATCAGGCCAGCTTCGATCGTTTTACCGATGCCGACATCGTCCGCGACGAGCAGGCGCGGCACCGGCAGACGAAGGGCCATCAGCAGGGGCACGAGCTGATAGGTCCGGGGCTCGAAGGCGAGTTGCGCGGCGGACCGGAAAGGCCCGGCCCCACGTCGCAGTGTCAGCCGCATCGCATCCGCGAGCAGCGCCGCCTTCGCCTGAACGGTCGCCGCAGCGTCGGCAGGTAGATCGAAACGGGCAGGCTCTACAGAAAGAATCTCGAGCTTCGGGTCGAGGATCACCGTATCGTTCTCACTGCCCGAGAGCGGGCGAAGCGCCAGAATGCCGTCCTGCGGCGACGGCAACGCGACCCACTCGCGCCCGCGGGCGCGGACCAGATCTCCTGGGGCGAAATTCACCGTCATAGGGATGTTCCCCCAAACATCGCGATCATGGCGTCGGGCAAACCCGCGGCAATCGATTCCGGCAACTCGAACAGCGTCCAGCCCTTGGACTCAGCTTCCTGGCGCGCTGCCTCGGTCAGAGGAGAGACGCAGGCAGCGATGTAGTGGCTGCGCCACGCGAACCTGATCGTCTGACCGGAGAAGGTGATGACGGACGCATCGGGAGCTGGGAGTCCTGCATCCTTGAAGGCACGCTCCCATTCCGCGCTTTCGCCCAACGGGCTGGCCGACGCGGCAAGCACCACCTGCCCCCGCGCCAGATCAATCAGCAGCTGTTTTGCTTCGTCCCTCGTACGGTCGATCAGCTCGTGATCGGGCTGGTTGAAGTAGGAGAGCAGGCAACGATAGCACCCCCGGACGCATGCCTCCCCGTCGCGGCTGATGAGCAGCTTGGCATCGCCTGCCGCGATCGCTTCATCGACTCTGTCGAAATGCATCAGGGTCAGCACTTCTCGGGCCACCTTGCCCAGCGCCTGCGGATCCTCGATGAGACGGCTCAACACTCCGGCGCCGCCTTCCGTGGCTTCATAGGCGAGGATGGCGCGACGGTTATCGCGGGCAGGCAATGGCTCACCGAGGACCTCGCCTTCTTCCAGCTGGAAGACGACCTCAATGCCTCTCATCAAGGCGTGCTGCACGGTGACAACCGTCTCGGGCGCATAGGCCGTCGGATCGTTGAACCGGAAGAGCAGCGCGTTTTTGTGATCACGAACGATAGGGACGATCCGAACCGGCTTCACGACATCGGGCGGCACATCGACGTCGGGCTCCTCGTCGTCGGACTTGGCCCAGTAGCCGCTGCGCGGATCGATGTAGAAGCCGAAGACGGTCTGATTGGCCCGTCGCTTCAGCCCCTTGTTGATCCGGCTGATCTCGGCGCTGTTGGCATATTGCAGGTTGAAGATTGAGGCGTCCTCGCAGCGGAAATCGGCCTCTGTAATCTGTACTCGGCCGTCGCGTTTCGGCCAGGAAAAGACAGTCTGAATGTCGAAGCCTTGCCGGACGCGCTCTTCGTCGTTCGCAGTGATGCGCTCGGCCGGCGCAGCCTCGACGTTGTCGATCCGAAGCGTCCGCTGCACGGGCGTCTCGCCGGCCATCGGGCTGTTGCAAGCATGGCAGCGCTCGACCTCACCGTCATGGCAAGCGCCGCAGTTCGAGCAAATGTAGATGTCTCGGGTAGCGAGCTCCGCGCCATCGCCCGTTCGCACTTCTGGCGGCAGCTTCGCCTTCATGACCCGGTAGGCGCGGCCTTCATGATAGATCAGACTGCGCGGCCCGAACTCCGAGATGGCCAGGAAGCGAGCGCGCTGAAGAAAGGAGCCGGTCTTTCCCTCGCCAGGAATGAACGCGTAGAGCGGCAGTCGGGGAAAATTGTAGCCAGGCAGGAACCCTTCCGTCGCTAGATAACGGTAAGAGTAGAAGTCCGACCCGTTCGAGGCTTTGCCCTGTTCGAGAATGGCGATTTGGTCGCTGGCCTGCATCTGAGAGGCCTTGATGCGACGACGGTCCGCCGCCGAGAGACCTGTGATCTCGGAGCGAGCATTGGCTTCGATGAGCTGCGTCCGGGCGGAGTTGTAAAGCTCCCGCCACCGATCGAAGGCGCGATCGAATTCCTGTGGCGCGCGCAGCGCGACGGAGGAAACGAACTCATTCGGATCGCTCATCCACACGGGCATGCGGCCCTCCACTGAAGCGAGAATCTGCTCGAGAACGCGCTTCATCGGAGCGTGCGCAGTTATCGCCAATTCAGGCCGGTCGATGACGTCGTGGATCTCCTGCTTCAGCGGGTACCCCGTTTGGGTCAGGTCGAGAATTTCGGGGATGTCTGGAGACAGGGCTAGCTTCGCCTCGGCAAGCCAAACGGCGTGCAGATGCGAACGCACGAGCTCTTCATTGGTGATGTCGAGGGCCGGCGGACGAACGACGCCCGCCACCATCTCGTTGCGCCTTTCGAAGAAGTATTGGTCATGAGGTGATTGGGCGGCGCAATAGGTCGCGATGACGGCGGCCTGCCCCGAACGACCCGCGCGGCCAGCGCGCTGGACGTAGTTGGCTGGCGTCGGCGGCACATTTCGCAGATAGACAGCATTGAGCGCCGAGATGTCGACGCCGAGTTCCATCGTCGGCGAGCAAAACAGGGCGGGCAGAAACTGCTCCGACTCGCCAGCGGCCTTGAGGTCGGCGGCGCTTCTCGCGAGATTGTCCCGATCCTCCTTCTCGAACCGAAAGCGCCACTCGCGCCATTCGCGTTGTCTTTGGGTCACTTGGGCCGTGTGTTCACGACCTTCGAGACCCCAGAAGTTGCTCTGGCCAGCCTTCAGGTCGGCAGCAATCTCATTGTAGAGATCATGAAAGTAACGGTTGGCCTGCGCCGCGCCGCGTCGAATGGCTTCGCCGGGCACGACACGGACAGCTGACGGCGATAGACGCCAGCCTTGCAGATCCTCCTCCAACTCGACACGCGACACCATTCCCTCGCGCACAAGGAGGTCCATCAGGCCGGTTATGGCGGTCAAGTAGTCAGTCTTGCCGAGCTTAGTCCCAATGACGCTTTTGCGATTGATCAGGCGTCCGATGCGGGAATTGTGGCCGGCACGGACGATCGTCTGCTCCTCCCGCAGGCTTACTTGATCCTTGCCTGGGGCTTGCAGGAACAGCGTCGTTCGGCTTCGGGGCGTCTCTTTGATGTCGATAGCCCATGGGGCGCGCAGCAGATTGCGGGACTTCTGGGCGACTCCTTCGAGAACGGTCGGATCGAGCGCTTCTGTTCCGACGGCCAAGCCTTCGAGCATGGCGCCAAGGAGTTTCTTCAACATGACCCTGCGCGCAGTGGCATCGAGCGCGCCGAATTCCGGCCGGATGGCGGCCAGGCGCTCGGTGTCTTCAGCGATGTCATCGAGGCCGATGAATTCGACGTCGATGAGTTTGAGAACGGACAGGCTCGGGTTGGTGTAGCGCCATCCCCGGCGCAGGTCCGTCCAAAGCCGATGGGCTAGAACTTTTTGGAGGGAGCGCTGGGCGTCCTCGCGGACCACGGCCCCCGCCTCGGGATCCAGCATCCAGTGGACGCGCGCATCTCGGTTAGCGGCGGTGAAACCGAGCGCCCTCACGATCCGCAGACCAAACTCATCCTCGGTCAGGCCATCGTCGCCGACGTCCAGGACGGCTCGCAGGATCGCACCGCGCAGCAGGCTGACGAATAGAAAATCGTTGAAGTGCCCTGCTTGAAGAGCGGCGTCCTGACGATTGTCGGTAAATCCGAGAAGCTTGCGCTTTTCCTTGGGAACGCCGCTGTCGGACCTGTTCATCCATTCGAGGGCGGTTGCGACAAGGAGCGTCGTGGCTGAACTACGGCCCTCGCCCGACAGCCCCGCAAGCTTGGTGCGCTCCCGCATGCTTGGGTGCGGTTGGTCAAGGCAGCATGGGCAGAACCCAAACTTGCCGGGTATGAACCAGAAGCTCTTGCCCGGTGAACCGAGGCGGCCGTCGGGCGAAACGGTGACCATCTCGGGCACTCGTCGTTTCCGGTTCGCGCGGAGTCGTTCGACGCCGTTACGCTCCTCGCGCCAATCCTCGGGATAAGATTCGATATCACCCGTAAACAGGTAATCGGGGTCACCGTCGCCTGTGGGGGTTAGATAACCTGCAGCATCACCCTCCTGATCGTCCAGCGGCGCATCGTCTATATTCCTTGGCAAGAACAGCGTACCCTCGGCGTCCTCTGTTTTGACGACCACATGGACCTCATGTCCGCACTCCCGGCAGAAACGGGTTGGATAGAGGCGATGGCCTGGCGCGCTAGGGTCTTCGAGCTGACCTTCGAACAGAACTTTCCGGGGCTTCTCGGTCAGTGTGGTGAAGACCTCGCCTGCGCCCGAGATAAATTGGTGAAGCTTGAATGCCAGGAATGCACCTGTCCCAGAGCCGCCTCGCTCTGTTTCCGGCAGGCTGACGCGGGTTAGAAATGTCTCGAGGCTACTTCGACAGGTTTCGGGATCGACGCCGCTATCCTTTGATAGCAGCCCCACGGCCTCTTCAAACGGAATGGGCTTCTTCCGCTTGAGCTCCTGCGCGTCGTCCAGCCCGATTGCCAATTCGGTCCAGACCGCCAAGGGATGCTCCCTCAGGACCTCATCGGTCAACACGTCTGGGAGCGCAGATGTCAGGACAGACGCGAGCTTCGGCCGCACATCATCAAGCTTCAATCGGTCATCCGTTGCCCGTTCAAGCGACTCGTCGATGACCGCTTCCGGTCCTATGGACACCCCGAAAAGACGCGATGCAACGCTCGCTACGGCTTGCGCGCGATTGGCATCAGACCCTTCGCTCGCCATCGTGGCCGATGTTCCGATGCAGATCGGAATCTCGTCTGGCGTGCAGCGATTGCGAAGGCGGCGGACGAGGATGGCGACGTCGGCGCCCTGGCGGCCCCGATACGTGTGCAGCTCGTCGAGAACGACAAACCTCAAACCGCTCGCATTTTCTATAACTTTGGTGTCGAGGCCGTCTTGCCGGGTTAGGAGCAGTTCGGCCATCATGAAGTTGGTGAGTAGAATATCCGGCGGGTTGTCTGCGATCCGCTGCCGCTCCTCCTGACTCTCCTGGCCAGTGTAACGTCGCACCACCGGTCTGATCTCTGCTGGCAGGTCGGATTGGGATATGAACTTCTCGATCTCGTTGATCTGGCTGTTCGCCAGAGCGTTCATCGGATAGACGATAATGGCGCTGGTTCTACGCCCCTTGCCCGCCTTCCGTGCGCGAACAATTGCGTCCACCACGGGAACGAAAAAGCAAAGCGATTTGCCCGATCCGGTTCCCGTGGTGACCACATAACTCTGGCCCGCCCGCGCCTTGGCGATAGCCTGCCCCTGGTGACGATGGAACCGCAGAGGCGTCGACCCGAACCGGAATATTTTGCCAGTCGCTTCGTCGAGATCGCCCGAGGCGACCAGATCGTCGATTGTCGGCCCCTGAAGATATCGAGGGTTGAGAGACAGAAGCGCGCCTGGCCAGAAGCGCCCGGCATCGTACTGCCGATCGATTTCCGACTTCAGATCATCGGATCGAATAGTGCTGAATGACCGCGAGAAACGGGCATAGGAATCGACGAGATGATGGTCAAATTCAAACGCCTTCATTCTGATCCCCCCGCTCCTCTTCTATTTCCCTAAGATGCGTCCAACATTGGCGCATTTATTAGGCCGTAGACTCATAACCGCGTAGCCAGATGCGGATGGACGCGAGCTTCACGGCGGCGAGGAAGTTTTCCGCCGTCTTGTCGAAGCGGGTGGCGATACGGCGGAAGTGTTTGATCTTGTTGAAGAAGCGCTCGACGAGGTTGCGCGCCTTGTAGAGGTGCCTGGAGAAGCAGATCGGGTCCTTGCGGTTGCGCTTGGGCGGGATGTTCGCCCATGCGTTCCGCTCGGCGACGGCAGCGCGCAGGTCGTTGGCGTCGTATCCCTTGTCGGCCAGCAGCATTGAGCCCGGCGCGAGATGCCCGATCAGGTCTTTGGCACTCGCGAG
>NZ_LIOL01000024.1 GCF_001418005.1 Chelatococcus sambhunathii
TGACGTGCTCCCCGTTTTGTCCCCGTCTATAGGTTAGCCCTGTTCATGTTGTGGTCCGATCTGGACCGGGTTGCAAATTCGTTCGGGGTGAGCCCATCGAGGCTCGTGTGTGGGCGATTCACATTGTAGTCGATCCTCCATTCTTCGATGCTGTTGCGGGCTTGCCGGTAGCTGGTGAAGAGCCGTTCGTTGAGGCACTCATCGCGTAGCCGACCATTGAAGCTTTCCACGAAGCCGTTCTGCATCGGCTTGCCCGGCGCGATGTAGTGCCATTCGACCTGCCGATCCTCCTGCCACGCCAGGATGGCATTCGAGGTCAGCTCGGTGCCGTTGTCCGACACGATCATGCAGGGGTAGCCGCGATGCTCGGCGATGATATCGAGTTCCCGGGCGACGCGCTCGCCCGAGATCGAGTTGTCGACGACCGTGGCCAGGCACTCCCGGCTGAAGTCGTCGATGACGCACAGGATCCGGAAGCGACGACCGTCGGTCAGCGTGTCGGAGACGAAGTCGAGGCTCCAGCGCTGGTTGGCATCCTGCGGGATTGCCATCGGCGCCCTGGTGCCCAATGCCCGCTTGCGGCCGCCGCGTTTGCGCACCGTCAGCCGTTCCTCGCGATAGAGCCGGTAGAGCTTCTTGCAGTTCACCGCCACGCCTTCGCGCTTTAGGAGCAGGTGCAGCCGTCGGTAGCCGAAGCGCCGGCGCTCCGCCGCCAGTTCACGCAGCCTACTGCGCAGACCGGCATCGTCCGATCGGCTCGAACGGTAGCGGAAGACCCGCGGTTCAATGCCCACCAGCCCACAGGCGCGGCGCTGCGAGTAGCCCTTGTTCTCGATCGCCCAGGTCACGGCGTTCCTCCTCGACCCGGGCGTTAGAAGTTTTTTCCGAGCATCTCGCGCAGCGTCGAGACGTCGAGCATGGCATCGGCCAGCAGACGCTTCAGTTTGCCGTTCTCCTCCTCAAGGCTCTTCAGCCGCTTCGCCTCCGATACGTCCATGCCGCCATACTTCGAGCGCCACTTGTAGAAGGTCGCGTCACTCACACCGTATTTGCGGCAGAGCTCCATCGCCGAAAGCCCCGCCTGGTGCTCCTTCAAAATCCCGATGATCTGTTCGTCTGAAAACCTGCTGCGCCTCATTGCCTGTCTCCTCTTCGGACACAGGCTAACCTCAAAGCGAGGACAATTCAGGGGAGCACGTCAGCCGCAATGCCCGTCCGATCCTTCGCTGGGCGGCTTCAATCTTCTGCTCCTCGGTGTCGCTCGCCGGCTTCTGCCAATGCGAGAAACGCGCTTCCCATTCACTCCGCGACCTCGGCTTGCGCGTGAGCTCGGTCAAGGCTTCGCCAAGGATAGACGTTGCAAAAGGGTTGGGCGGAGGAAGTCCGAAAAGTGCACTCATATTCGTGACCTCGATGATAAGAGAATAGGAGCGCCGCTCTTTATGGCGGCGCTCCTCATTACTTCCGGCCTGAGCCGTTCTTGGTCGGATCGACGAGCTTGTAGCCCATCCCCGGTTTCGGCGTCGGCGGAAGCGGCTCGCTGCGAACAACGGTACGCTCCTTGCCGGTGCCCCCACCTCGGGGACCCACAATCTCGTACTGACCAGAACGGGGAGCTGGACTCCCCGGCTTAAGAGGGCCGCCCATGGCGACCTCCTTTCTTTTCTGGCGCAGATTGAACTTGCCTTCCCGACTCCGTCCGCCTTAATGGCAGCGTCAACTTGGGTTCGGAGAGGGTCGGCCACCTGCAAGGGTGCGCCTTCACCTTGCCGGATCTCCTTGGGGCGAGGCCCGTGCCTCGCCCCTTTTTCATCCCGCGAATTCGAGTTGCTTCCGTACCTCCCCAGCTCCGAGCAGCGGCGCAAACGCGCGGAAATTTCTCGTCTGGTGACGTATGCGGCCCGCAACAATTGCGGGGTGCACTCCGACTCGTTGCGAGAAGGCGATAATCCCCGCGTAGCTTGCATGAGAGTGAAGCCCCGACATCTCCCATGCTGCCCGGGGAATCAGTGCTTCATTCGCCCACTCGTCCGCCTCATCTTCGCGAGGGTCTTCGTGCCTTGATGGCGCCTCGCGCAGCGAGAAGTCGTCCACGAAGGCCTCGACATTTCCATCGAAGTGACGCCCAACATGCGCCAGCTCATGGAGGAGTGAAAACCAAAAGTTATCGAGCCGATCGTAGCGAAGCGTAAGCGCCACAATCGGTGTGCCATCATCGACCTTCTTTAGAGCGGCACCATCGAGGTAAGTCTTCGGGAGGTGCGCAACGCAAACGAGGTGAATGCCCGCGGAGGACAGACGCTCTTTTGCGCGCCGTGGTCCGTCGGCATCGGCGCTCAGCTTTGCCAGCCGCGAAAGAAATTCGAGATCGACAGTTCCTTTCTGGTATTTGCCCATTAGCTTTTCCGATCGCGCCACGGCGAGAACTTTGAGACACCATGCCAAGAGCGCGTAGGTGTCCGTCTTGGCGTTTTGGCGCATGGCATCGTTGCGACGGCAAAGCGGCATCGGGACCGCACGCTCGCCGCCAGCAGCCTCGATCAATTCTCGCATCAATTCCTGGGCCTTTGTCTTGGCCGATTCCACCGAGCGAACCCAATTGCGCCTGATCATCTCGTTGATCGGGAAGCGGGACCACTCCAAGGTCACCGAACCGCCGTCGGCGTGATCATCGGCCGGCCCTCGTTCCTCATTGAGCAAGACTTCCGCCGGGATGCCGAGGTGCCTGTAGAGCGCTCGGATCATTGGCAGCGTCAGCGGCTGCTTTCCCGCGAGCACCTCGGAAACCTTCCCCCGGCTGCCGATGTACGGTTCCAGATCCCGAGGCTCTAGCCCCGCCTGCTCCATCCGAAACCGAATCGCCTCTAGAGGGGTGGGGCGCTCGATTGGAAAGTGCTTGGCCTCATAGATCGCGACGAGATCAGCCAAGACAGAAAGCTCATCGGCTTCGGGCGTTCCGGCCTCCGCGTCCATGAGCTCGTCGATACGCGCGAGGGCCGCCCTGTGATCGGCTTCCGTCCGAATGGGGGCGATGCGCGCCATGTTCAAACCTCCTCTATGTTGAGCTTGTCGTAGTCGGCGTGGGGCCCGAACCAGCGGACCGCCACAACACCCACGGCGAAGTTGATCTTGACGACCAGCCGATATCGGTTGCCTCCGATATCGAAGACGTACCGACTGCCCACCCGGTCCACGGATGGGTAGCGCGCACGTACATCCTGGAAGGACTTCCATACGGTCGTCTCCGATTCGACTTCGGCCTTCCAGGCCGAGAGGCGCTTCGCCGCGTCAGCATGGCGCCGCTGTGCCTCTGCAATGATCTCCACGCCGACGAGCTTCATATACGTCGCACCCGTGCCAGGATCAAGCGAAATGTTCCTGAACAAGGAACATTTCAACTCCTTATGTCAAGGGAGCGATCCTGCAGACGGGAAACGAATCGCGCTTGACATGCTCTGATTTATCGCAAATATAACAAATATGACAAACGCACAAGCTGTTGCCGCCACCCTCCGCGCTATTCGGGCCAAGCTGAACCTCACCCAGGAGCAGCTCGCCGAGCGCTTGGGCGTATCATTCGCCACCGTCAACCGCTGGGAGGGAGGGACCACTGTGCCCCAGAAGGCCGCCCGCGAGACCATTGCGGCGCTTGCCCGTGACGCCGGTGTGGAACCTGTCGAGGGCGCTCCCGAATCGGCTGGTCCGGCCGCCGATGTTACCCGGCGCCGGCGAACGGGCGGAACCGCGCCCTCCACCAAGCCCATGGAGCAAATGCTGTGGGACGCGGCGTGCTCAATCCGGGGCGAGAAGGACGCCGCTAAGTTCAAGGATTACCTGCTGCCGCTCCTGTTCCTGAAGCGCCTGTCGGACGTGTTCGACGACGAGATTACGCGCCTGGCCGAGGAATACGGCGACCGCGAAACCGCGCTCGAAATCGCCGAAAGCGACCATTCGCTGCTCCGCTTCTATCTGCCCCCGGAAGCGCGGTGGGCGGTAATCAGTGGCCGCGAAAACTATGAATGGCCTCTCGACGACAAGGGCGAGAGCACGAGGCCGAAGGACATTGGCGAGCACCTGACCAAAGCGGTGCGCGCGGTGGTCAAGCAGAACCCCAGCCTGTCCGGCGTCATCGACGTTGTGGACTTCGCCGCCGAACGCAATGGCGAGCGCGATGTCAACCCGGCGAAGCTGCGCGGCGTCATCGAGACCTTTTCCGATCCGCGCTATCGCCTGGGCCTCGCCGATGTGCAGCCGGATTTCCTCGGCCGCGCCTACGAATATCTGCTGCGGAAGTTCGCCGAAGGTTCGGGCCAGAGCGCGGGCGAGTTCTTCACCCCCACCGAGGTCGGCTTCCTGATGGCGCACATTATGCGCCCGCGCCCCGGCGAGGAATGCCATGATTACGCCTGCGGCTCGGCCGGTCTCCTCATCAAGCTCCAGCTTGTCGCCCGCGAACTCGACCCGACCAGCAAGGTGCCGCTCAAGCTGACGGGACAGGAGCTCCAGGCGGAGAACTACGCCATCGCGCAGATGAACGGCGTGATCCACGATATGGATATCGAGATCGCGCGCGGCGACACGATGATCAACCCGAAATTCCGCACGGCCGATGGCAAGGTGCGAACCTACGATATCGTCGTCGCCAATCCGATGTGGAATCAGCCCTTCAACCCGGACATCTTCGCCAACGATCCGTTCGACCGTTTCCGCACCGCCGGCGGCATCACCACCGGCGCCGGCGATTGGGCCTGGCTTCAGCACACGCTCGCCTGCATGAACGAACATGGCCGCGCGGCGGTGGTGCTCGATACCGGCGCGGTGACGCGCGGCTCCGGCTCGAGGAACGAGAACAAGGAGCGCAACATCCGCAAATGGTTCGTCGATCAGGATCTGATCGACGGCGTGATCCTGCTGCCCGACAACCTCTTCTACAATACCACCGCCGCCGGCGTGATCGTCGTGCTCAACAAACGCAAGCCGGCCGCGCGCAAGAACAAGATCGTGCTCTTGAACGCCAGCCGGCGGGTGCGGAAGGGCCGGCCCAAGAACTTCATCCCCGAGGAAGATATCCGCCCGCTTGCGGCGATGTTCCTCAAGGGCGAGCCGGTGGACGGCGAGATCGCGGTGATCACGCGCGAGCAGGCCGAGGAGGCGGATTACAATCTCAGCCCGAGCCGGTGGGTCGCTCAATCGGATGCTCTGGAGCAACGGCCGATCAAGGATATTGTCGATGAGATGCTACGGCTCGATGAGCAGGCGCGGGAGATCGACGCTGAGCTGGCGAAGATGCTGGTGCGCCTATGATCAACGACGCGTGGAATTGGCGTCCTCTTGGCGAGCTTTTCGAGATCGGTGCCGGCAAGACAATGTCGGCGGCGGCCCGTGATGGTGCGGTCAAGACGCCGTTCCTACGAACTTCGAATGTCCTGTGGGATGAAATCGATCTAGCTGCCGTCGATGAAATGGCCATTCCCGAGCAGGAATTGGCCAACAAACTACTTCAGCCGGGCGATCTGCTGGTCTGCGAAGGCGGCGAGATCGGCCGCGCGGCAGTCTGGAATGGCGAACGAGAGGTCATGTCGTTCCAGAACCACCTCCACCGGCTGAGGCCGCTGAATGGTGAGGTTGAACCGCGCTTTTACGTCTATTTCTTGCA
Source organism: Chelatococcus sambhunathii (assembly GCF_001418005.1). Taxonomy (GTDB): domain Bacteria; phylum Pseudomonadota; class Alphaproteobacteria; order Rhizobiales; family Beijerinckiaceae; genus Chelatococcus_A; species Chelatococcus_A sambhunathii. The sequence goes on from NZ_LIOL01000024.1 coordinate 5,657, forward strand.
GGCCGCGTTTACCCAACTCGGCATCTTCGAAGGTGCGGGAAACAAGACGACAATCCCGAATCTTTCACGCAACCGTCTTGCTGCTCTTGAAGTGCCCCATCCGCCACTGCCCGAGCAGCGAGATATTTCGACGGCACTTGCTCGTGTCCGCGAAGCTATCAAGACGCATAATCATGCAGCCGAAGTCGCTCAGGAGCTAAAGCGCGCCGCGATGCGGACGCTGTTCACGCGCGGACTTCGCGGTGAAGCGCAGAAGGAAACCGAAATCGGCCCGGTGCCGGAGAGTTGGGCGATTGTTCCCTGCGAACAGCTATTCAAGCTAACCAGTGGGAAGACGCGACCTGACGATCTCGTGGCGCTTCCTTCAAATGATCAGCCTTTTCCCGTCCTCGGGGGCAACGGAGTGATGGGCTATTCGTCCAGATGGTTTCTGGATGCCCCGGCAATATTGGTGATCGGACGAGTTGGTGAGTACTGCGGAGCCACCCACGTTGCCTCTGGGAAGGTGTGGATCACCGATAATGCGCTCTACGCTAAGGAATGGCTCAACCCGGATGCTGAGCTACCGTATGTCGGCGCATTTCTTGAATACTTCGATCTCAATCGCTTCAAGAGGATGGCAGGGCAGCCCCTTGTGACGCAGGGGATGATTTATGAGCACAGCATCCCGCTTCCTTCGCCCGACGAGCAGCGCGAGATCGTCGCGATCCTTGACGCCATCGACCGCAAGATCGATTTGCACAAGCGTAAGCGCGCGGTGCTCGATGAGCTTTTCAAGGCGCTGCTGCACAAACTGATGACCGGCGAAATCCGCGTCGCCGATCTCGACCTGTCGGCGCTTGCGCGATCGAAAGAGTTGGAGGCTGCGGAATGAACAAGCCTCTCAAGATCAGCGAGGCGGGTACCGTCCAGTTCCCGATGGTGAAACACGCGGCCGAAATCGGCTGGACGCCGATCAACCCGGACGTCGCCAAGCAAAAACGCGGCGGTGAAGCCGGCATGCTGCTGCGCGACGAGCTGGAAGCGAAGCTTGCCGAGTTCAATCCGTGGCTCGGTCAGGACGCCATTCGATCCATCATTGAAACGCTCGAAGCCATTCCGCCGACCATCGAAGGCAACCGGGACATGTTGTCCTGGCTGCGCGGCGAGCGGCAATGGTACGACGAGAACGAAAAGCGTCATCGCCGCGTTAAGCTCATTGATTTCGAGAACACCGAGCGCAACGTCTTTCACGTCTCCTGGGAATGGGCGCTGAAACCGCCGGCCCGCAAAGGCAACCGCGCCGATGTGATGTTTCTCGTCAACGGCGTGCCCGTCTGCATCGTCGAGCACAAGAATCCGAAAGACGGCGGCGCCCTCGAGCGCGCCATCAAGCAGTTGCGCCGCTACGAAATCGAAACGCCGGAACTGATCGGGGCGCCCCAGCTCTTCAATGTCACCCATCTTCTCGAATATTGGTACGGCGTCACCTGGAACGCGACGCGCCGTTTCATCGCCCGCTGGAAGCAGGAGCGAGACGAAGCCTATCGGTTTGCAGTGCAATCGTTCTTCGAACGCACGGATTTCCTGCGCACGCTCCAGCATTGGATTCTGTTCTACGTCGAAGACAGCGAGACGAAGAAATCCGTCCTTCGCCAACACCAACGCCGCGCCATCGACGCCATCATCGCGCGCTGCGCCGATCCCGCCAAGGACCGCGGCCTCGTCTGGCACACCCAAGGCTCCGGCAAAACCTTCACGCTTTTGACCGCGGCGCGGCTGATCCTCGAACAGAAGGAGCGCTTCAAGAACGCAACCGTGATCCTTGTCGTGGACCGCACCGAACTCGAAGGTCAGATGAAGGGTTGGGTGGAGAAGCTGCTCGGCGAGATGCAAAAGCAGGATATCGCCACCTGGCGGGCGAACTCGAAGGCCGAGTTGCAGGAATTGCTTTCGACCGACAGGCGCGGCCTGATCCTGTCGATGATCCACAAGTTCGAGGCCATCGACAAGAACAGCAACACGCGCGACAACATCTACGTCTTCATCGACGAGGCGCACCGCTCGGTCGCCAGGGAGCTCGGCACCTATCTCATGGCCGCCGTTCCCAATGCAACGATCATCGGCTTTACCGGGACGCCCATCGCCAAGACCGAACAAGGCGAAGGCACCTTCAAGATTTTCGGCAAGGACGACGAGAAGGGCTATCTCGACAAATATTCGATCGCCGAGTCGATCGACGACGAAACGACGCTGCCCATCAAGCACGTCATGGCGCCGAGCGAAATGACCGTGCCAGCCGAGCGGCTCGATAAGGAATTCTTCGAGCTTGCCGGTTCCGAAGGCGTGACCGATGTCGAAGAACTGAACAAGGTTCTCGACCGCGCCGTGGGCCTGCGGACCTTCCTCACGGCCGATGATCGCGTGGAGAAGGTCGCGAAATTCGTGGCCGAGCATTTCAAGGAAAGCGTGCTGCCGCTCGGCTACAAGGCATTTCTGGTGGCCGTAAATCGCGAGGCCTGCGCCAAATACAAGCAGGCGCTGGACAAGCTCCTGCCGCCCGAATGGACGGAAGCCGTCTATACGGAGAACGCAGCGGATGTGGTCGATCGCCCGCTGGTGGCGCAATTGCAGCTTTCGCCGGAGCGCGAGGCCGATGTCCGGCTCCTGTTCAAGAAACCCGACCAGAACCCCAAAATCCTGATCGTTACCGACAAGCTTCTAACCGGCTACGACGCGCCGCTGCTCTATTGCATGTATCTCGACAAGCCGATGCGGGATCACGTCCTGCTCCAAGCCATCGCACGGGTGAACCGCCCCTATGTCGATTCGCAAGGCGTGCAGAAGCGCGTCGGACTGGTTGTCGATTTCGTCGGTGTGCTGCGCGAGTTGAGGAAGGCGCTGCAATTCGATTCTTCCGACGTGAGCGGCGTGATCGAAGACCTCGATGTGCTGCTCGCCTCCTTCAAGGAGAAGATGGCGAATGCGGTAAGGGACTATCTCGATGCCGGCGACGGCGGCGATTCGGACGAGCGCCTGGAGCGCGTCGTCTATGGCCGCTTCCTCGAACTCGAGGCGCGCAAGGCGTTCTTCGAGGCCTACAAGAACATCGAGGCGCTTTGGGAAATCCTGTCACCCTCGCCGGAACTGCGCGATCACATCGAATCCTATAAGCGCCTCGCGCAGCTCTATGCCGCCGTTCGCAATGCCTATGCCGAGAAGGTCGGATTTGTCGCCGATCTCGCCTACAAGACCAAGCGCCTGGTCGAGCAAAGCGCCACCCAGGAAGGGCTGGGCCGGCTGACGAAGAGCGTCACGTTCGACGTGAAGACGCTCGAAGCCATGCGGAGCGAAAAGGGTTCCGACGAAGGCAAGGTGTTCAACCTCGTTCGCGGGCTCCAGAAGGAAATCGATGACGATCCGAACGCCGCGGCCGTTCTCCAGCCGCTCAAGGATCGCGCCGAACGCATCCTGAAGGATCTCGAAGATCGCAAGACCACCGGCCTTGCCGCGATGGACCTCTTGGCAGCGCTTGCGGCGGAGAAGGACGCGGCGGCGAAGGCCGCGAAGGAGACCGGCCTTTCGCCCAGAGCATTTGGCGTGTTTTGGGCGCTGAGAGAAGACGCCGCCCTGAAATCTGCCGGCATCGCGCCGCTTGACCTCGCCAAAGAGACCGAGAAGCTGATGGCCCGGTTCCCCAACGCACGGGTGAATGCCGACGAACAGCGTCAATTCCGTGCGGCGCTTTATCGGCCGCTCTTGGCGGTTGGCCGCGAGGAGCGGACGAAGATCGTCGATTTGATCGTCGAGATCGTAACGCAATGAAATGGTCGACCAACGGATCGCTGTCGCCGGCCGCAAGGCTCAGGCGCCGCGTAGATGCCTGGGCGGTCAAGCTGCGCGTCATGCCCCGGGCTGTCCGGGTGCAACGCATGACCCGGAAATGGGGTTCCTGCTCGACGGCCGGCACGATCACGCTGGCGATTGACCTCGACGATCAAAGCGAGGGATTTCAGGACTTCGTCATCGTTCACGAGCTCCTGCACTTGAAAGTGCCGAACCACGGCCGGCTGTTCAAAGCGCTCATGACGGCGCACGTGCCCAAATGGCGCGCCCTCGATGCCGCGCGCCGCGGTGCTCGCGATGTTTCGCCGCCGGCCGCCCTCAGAGCAGCGGGGCGGCGATGAATTTGCGGACGTATTGCGGAGTTGACATGCGAACGCCCCGGACGCGGGTCCGGGGCGTTCGCGTAAGCGATTGATTTTACTTCGTAATTTTGGTTGCGGGGGTAGGATTTGAACCTACGACCTTCAGGTTATGAGCCTGACGAGCTACCGGGCTGCTCCACCCCGCGTCGATTTTGGTGGCGTGGCCTTTTGGGGCCTTGCTGAGCGGTTTTGCGCGGGAGGTGTGTGCCTCGGGCGCTGGCGCGCGTGCTGCGCGACCTCTGGAGGGGTGGTCATCGTACTGAGGGAATGGGGTTTTGTCCTTGGCAGGCCCGGCAACGACCTACTCTCCCGGGTCTTGAGACACAGTACCATCGGCGCTGTGGAGTTTAACGGCCGAGTTCGGGATGGGATCGGGTTTGGGCTCCACGCTCG
>NZ_LIOL01000025.1 GCF_001418005.1 Chelatococcus sambhunathii
TGACGTGCTCCCCGTTTTGTCCCCGTCTATAGGTTAGCCCTGTTCATGTTGTGGTCCGATCTGGACCGGGTTGCAAATTCGTTCGGGGTGAGCCCATCGAGGCTCGTGTGTGGGCGATTCACATTGTAGTCGATCCTCCATTCTTCGATGCTGTTGCGGGCTTGCCGGTAGCTGGTGAAGAGCCGTTCGTTGAGGCACTCATCGCGTAGCCGACCATTGAAGCTTTCCACGAAGCCGTTCTGCATCGGCTTGCCCGGCGCGATGTAGTGCCATTCGACCTGCCGATCCTCCTGCCACGCCAGGATGGCATTCGAGGTCAGCTCGGTGCCGTTGTCCGACACGATCATGCAGGGGTAGCCGCGATGCTCGGCGATGATATCGAGTTCCCGGGCGACGCGCTCGCCCGAGATCGAGTTGTCGACGACCGTGGCCAGGCACTCCCGGCTGAAGTCGTCGATGACGCACAGGATCCGGAAGCGACGACCGTCGGTCAGCGTGTCGGAGACGAAGTCGAGGCTCCAGCGCTGGTTGGCATCCTGCGGGATTGCCATCGGCGCCCTGGTGCCCAATGCCCGCTTGCGGCCGCCGCGTTTGCGCACCGTCAGCCGTTCCTCGCGATAGAGCCGGTAGAGCTTCTTGCAGTTCACCGCCACGCCTTCGCGCTTTAGGAGCAGGTGCAGCCGTCGGTAGCCGAAGCGCCGGCGCTCCGCCGCCAGTTCACGCAGCCTACTGCGCAGACCGGCATCGTCCGATCGGCTCGAACGGTAGCGGAAGACCCGCGGTTCAATGCCCACCAGCCCACAGGCGCGGCGCTGCGAGTAGCCCTTGTTCTCGATCGCCCAGGTCACGGCGTTCCTCCTCGACCCGGGCGTTAGAAGTTTTTTCCGAGCATCTCGCGCAGCGTCGAGACGTCGAGCATGGCATCGGCCAGCAGACGCTTCAGTTTGCCGTTCTCCTCCTCAAGGCTCTTCAGCCGCTTCGCCTCCGATACGTCCATGCCGCCATACTTCGAGCGCCACTTGTAGAAGGTCGCGTCACTCACACCGTATTTGCGGCAGAGCTCCATCGCCGAAAGCCCCGCCTGGTGCTCCTTCAAAATCCCGATGATCTGTTCGTCTGAAAACCTGCTGCGCCTCATTGCCTGTCTCCTCTTCGGACACAGGCTAACCTCAAAGCGAGGACAATTCAGGGGAGCACGTCACTCCTCACGCTGGCTGATGAGCGAGTAGGCCATCGCCGAATAGCCGGCAAGGTGATAGGAGGCCGCGCCCATCACGCGCCAGAAGCCGCGTTGCAGCGTTTCCGGCGAGCCGTTGCGAACGAGCGCCTCGAATGCGTTTCCCGCCTTCAGGAATCCGGGACGCCACACGCCTGTGTCGGCGCCCTGTTCACGCAAGGCAAGAGAAGCCCGGAGCAAGGAGAATCCATACTCGGACAGATCGGTGTCCAGCGTTTCCGCGAACTGCGGCGCGCCAGCGGGAAGCTCGCCTTCGCGACGGATGATCGCGCGGGCTTCACCACGGTAGAGCAGGCGTCCGCGGACATTGTCCCGCGTCGCTGTGCTGATAAAAGCTTGCAGTTCGTCAATCGTCTCCAAGGTTGCCGGCCTCTTCGTAAATCTCGGCTATGAAAGCCTGATGGCCCTCGACGTGGAACCCGGCGGAGAGGTGGTTGTGCGCCCCGTCGGCCTCTTCCAGATCGGCTTCCAGAACGGCGTCCGTGTTGTTTCCCGAGAGCGCGAACAGCCCGTGCGTGATCCGCTGCGGCGGAACAGCCCTAAGCGCTACCTCATCCCGGATTCGCCGCCCCAGGGCCTTGTCATTTTCATCATCCGATTCAAGCAAACGATCGGCGACGAACAGCAGGGATATTGTCGTCGGGCGGCCATCATTCTCGGAAAGACGCTCTCGGGCATCGGCGACGACGCCCTGCGGGACCGTGCGCCCGCTCTTGGCCTCGCCCTTGAGGAAAAGAAGCCGCTGCTCGTCATCCTCATCGATACCGACGTAATCATCTCCGCGCAGTGCCATCTCGCGACCGTCCTTGTAACGCAAGCGGCGCACGGGGATACGGAATCCAGTGTGGTGCTCAATGAATTCGGAGGCGATGATCTCGCCCAATTCTCCGGAGCGCTCGCGCGCCGTGCGCGGCAATCGTTCCCTGAGTATGGCGGACGCTCCGGGAAACCCTAGACGTTCCACATCGTCCGCGATCTGCTCGAGCTTGTCGTAGTGGGAGCGGACGCGCTCGATAAGCTCGTCCTTGATGGCCGCCCTTCCACCAGCCTTTTCGGTCAGGCCGCACAGCTTCTTTCTTTCGCCGCGGGCCGTTTCGTCGATATCGCACCAATCATCGAACATGTGGCAAGCCCCCCAGTACTACGCGAGAACTATTTATTATTATGCGAGGACGACATCGCAAACGATGCGCTAGTCTATTCTCGGGCCACGATCGTTCACTCCGGGACCAGATCGGCTCTTCGCGCGCGCTCACGGTGGCGCGCAAGCCGACGCCGATGCTCATCTGTCAGCGGAATGGGGGCGCTCCAGCGCAGTTCGGCGCGCGCTTGCTCGCTGAGACCGGACGAAAACTCCGGCCTCCCCTCGTCGTCGAACGTCACGAGTGCGCGGTCGAATGCGGCATCCCAGAGAGCCGAAAGGAGGAGGCCGTTATGCACGTCGAGCCGCTCCGCATCGGTTTCGCATTCCGCCCATGGGATGATGTGCGAGGCGCGCAGCAGGGCCGCGTCGGAGATTCCTGTCAGCGGGCAGCGCCGCCGCCAGTAGTCCATCAGGCGCTCGCGAAAGATATCCTGCCCGATCCTCTGGACGACCAGCCGTTCGGCCTCCGTCGTCTGTGGCAGGTTCGCGACCCGATGCTCGAACTCTATGAGCGGCGCGTCGGGCAGGCTGACCGCGAGTTCATAGACACGGTGCAGCACCCCATAGAGTGCGCCGAGCGTATCGAAGGCGAAACGAGCGCGGCCAGGCCCGGCCACATCGGCCGCGGGCACGCCCAGTTCCTCGATAACGCCGTGATGGTCGAGGGCGAGATACCACGGCCCTGCCGGTCCTGTTGCGGCCAGATAGATGTGGCCCTTCGCCGTGGTCGATCCGAACGTCGCCCAGCCAGCCCCTTCCCCTAGGACACGGCGAAAGCCGTTCTGCGACGCCGCTTTCTGACATTCCTCTCGGACGACAAACGATTGGGGCGCTTCGATCGTCATCGGGGCGGCGCTCAGATGTCCATTGCAAACAGGCGCCGCTCCGCCGGCGTCGAGCTCATTACGAGTCTTACGTAACGATCACCTTGCAGTTCGGACGGCGGAGCGGTCGTGGTCGTGACAATGTATTGGAAGCAAGGCGCTTCCACCTCTTCCTCCCATTGATGCACAAGGCTGAATAGGCGAGCGTAGAGCTGCCCGTCCAAATCCGCCTCACGCGGGCTGTCGTGGATAAGGAAAGCTGGTAGATTCGCGTTTTCCTCGACGGCCATATGCAGTGCGGCGAGATCGAATGCGACTATCTTGAGAGAGTCCAGGGCTGCTGTCGAAACCTCACCTCGCCCTGAGAATTCGGCATCTACTTTCAGGCCGTTCCCATCGAGCTTGATGCTGCCCTGCACTCCCTCGGGGAGCCAGGCGGCCATGACTCCTTGATATCGTTCCTCCAACGTCCTGATGGCTGATCGCGCCCGCGCGCGTCCAGCGTCCAATTGCCCGCGGACCGCTTCCAATTCCGCGGTCGCTGGAAGTGTGGGCTTAGCGGCCATCTGACCCTCGCGAAGCGACCGCACGTCATCGAGCGTGCGCCTCGCCCGATAGACACGGTCCTGCACCGCCTTGGCAGCGGCCTGAGCGGCGCGGCTAGCCGCATCGGCGGCCTTTGCTTCCGCCTCAAGCGCCTGCTTGCGGGGCTCAAGCTGTTGGATCAGGGCCTCAATGCGCTTGGCTTCCTGCTCTGCTGCGCTCGCTTCTGAGTCCAGTTCAGCGGCCTTCTTTTGCTTTTCCTCAATGGCCGCCCTAATCGCCGGCAGATCGCATCGTTCGAGCGCAATCTTGCATCCCTTTGCCTTGACCTCATCTATGCTGACCCTGCAGACGGGGCAGACCCTGATTCCTCCCTGAGAGATGTCGATCTCTCCTTGACTCGCTTCCGAGCGATATCGTTCGGCCTCACCACGCTTGAAACGCGCCTCGTTCTCCGACTCCTGACGCTTCGCTGTTAACGTCTCGTGCTCCTGATTGAGCGCCTTTTGCCGCGCGAAGATCGAGCCGACATCCGGCGGCTTCGGCAAATCGGCACGCATGGCATCGGCTAAAGCCTCTTTTGCCAGCGAGACCAGCCCCTTCTGGTCGATCGTGTCGTCGAAACCCACGTCGTCGCCGACACCCAACGCCAGCCTCACAGCCTTCAAACCATCGGCGAATCGCTCTTGCTGATAGGTCTGGCGACGGCGTTCCTCCTCGACAGCGGCCACCAATTCCCGTTCGCGGACGGCGGCGGCACGCTCTTCCGCATCCAGAGCGCGCAAGGCAAGACGAACCATGGTCAGCTTGGCTGTCTCGCCCAGAACCTGCGCGCGGGACCGGGTCTGTGTCTGTGATGACCGCCAGGCCAGAATATCGGCCAAACGGCACTCTTGGTCCCGCGTCAGCCACGCCCGCAGCACATCCCACACTTGGTTCCGGCTGATCTCTGGCGGCGTCGCTCCCGCGATCGCCGAGAAGAAGCTGGTGATGATTACGGCATCGATGGATGCTTGATCGCCATCGCGATGTCCCCGTGCGATCGCCTCTTCGATGGAATCAGCCTGAACGACGAACTCTCCACCCGGCAGCCCCAGTGGGCGAATGGCAACCCAGCACACGCCGTCGATCAGAATCTCGGCCGCGAAGAGGCCATTCGGAAGCCGCGCCATGAGGCGTGATCGCTGAGCGTCCGTCGCATAGCCGGGCTCGCCCAGGCAGGCCCGAAGCAGCCGGCAGAAGGTGGTCTTGCCGCTGCCATGGGCCAAGGCGCGGCTGCCGCTGCTCGACATGTCCGGCGTCCAGATGATGTTGAGACCAGGCTTCAGCGGCACGTTGCGGATGGGGGTCTGCAAATCGCTGAAGATGGCGAGCCTTCGGACCCACAGACGAGGCCCGGCCCGACCTTCCGGCGCCTGCGGCGGCTGGATCGCCGCGCTGAACAGATCAGCCTGAGCGGCCACTTCCGAACCTCGCCCAGATCACATTGTCTTCGGGTGCGGCCGCAGCGGCGATGCTGCCGACATCCATGCTTCGCACTGCGCGTATCGCGAAGGCGGTGCGCTCTGCATCGGCGGAAGCGGCTTGCAATCCAGCCGGACTAAAATGCCGGCCCCGCGTCCATGCCCCGTCGGCACCTTCCTCCAATTGGCCAGAGGTAAGCAGGGTATCGTGCATCGATCGCCATGCTTCGTCGATGGGCGGCCGTACTCGCGTCACGTCCTGATCGAGCTGCGCATCGGGACCAATGAGTCTGATCCATTGGTGCCGCTCACCACCTGTCAGCCGGGAAGCAAGCCTTCTCGGCTCCGCCAAGCTGGCAATGACGAAGGGCAGATTGGGACCATCGATCACCGGATCCATCAGCCAAAGCGCGTACTGGGCTGCATAGCGGAGACGATCACGAGGCTGAACGCTATCGGGCCAGGCCCAATGATTATCGGGCTTACTATCGATGTCGGAAAGAAGCTCCTCGAGCGACGGCACGTCCATCCGCTTCCAGGCCTCCAGCACCAAGCGCTCGGTGCGATATTCGCCGTAGAGGCGGATTTCCTTTTCCTTCAACACACGGAAAGTCTCTGAGGGGTAGTCAGCGCCTTTGACCTTGGCAGGGTCGAGGACGTATCGCTGCTCTTCCTCGGTCAGGCCGTACTTTTTGGCGAAGAAGGCATCGAGCTCGGCCCGCAACTGGGCGCGGCGGTCCTCGTTCCATGCAAAGGGCTGACCCGAATATCCCAGATCTTCCGCCCAGGCCTTCACTGCGTGGCTGGTGTACGTCAGCTCCAGAACGCGCGGACGGATAAAATCGAGGTCACTCTTGGAGAAGGTGGAGGGAGGCAGTGCCGCAAACTGTTTCAGATAGCTGTAGGTCAGATGTGTCCCGCCGATGGAAAGCCGAGCTATGAAATCGAACGTCAGGGACAGCCACATTGCCAAATGTCCTGCCGCGAGCTCAGCTCCCTCATTCAAGTAGAAAATGGGCATGGTGTGTCCAACACCTACCTTCGGAAACACACTCGCGATCACCGTCCGCTCATCAGTCGAGCGGCAGATGTCCCGCCATCCCATGAGCCAGCGGGGCTGTTTGGCGGCGATCAGCAGTTCCGCAAGAGCGAGCGCGTCCTTCGGCCCCTCGGCTATGAGAGTAAGATCGGATTCCCCCAGCGGCGTCTCGCGCTGCATCTCGGCGCCGGCCGCGAGTGTCTTGGGATCGAGCAGAAAGCGCTCGGGCGATCCCTTCAGCGCGCCGCGCCAATCCTGCCCGCGGCCGAGAAGACGGAAGATGTCGGCCTCTCGGGCTGGGCGTCCTTCCAAGCTAGGAACGGCTCCAACCAGCCAGGTGACGAGCGCCTTAAGAGCGGCGGCACGGGCACTCTCCTGGGCGTCGGCATCCGCCTTGCGGCGTCCCTTTCCACCGTCGCCTCGCGCCTGTCTGATGGCGCTTTTCAGGGCCGATGGCACGCGGGCCGCGCGCAGAAGGACCTCGTCTTCGGGCACCCAGTAACGCGGCGACGGCTCGAAATCGGGATTCAGCTTTTCGGCAAGCGTACAGTCGCGAGCGCCTTCCTCGTCGTCGCTGCTGCCCCCGCCGTAGGTCGCCCAGCGATGATCGAAATGGTGGATCATCTTAGCCTCGTAGAGGGGCACGCGGCGTTCGACGCCTGTCGCTGTTTCCCGCACCCAATCCGCGCCGTCGCGTTGCCAGCCGTCGGCCTCCATCTGCGCTGGCGCACTGAAGAAGCCGGAATCTCCTGACATGTGGAACATCGTCTGGAACGTGATGCCCCAGGGATTGATGTCGCCACCCTCCTCCTGCGATCGCTCCTGGATCAAGACGGGCGCGCGGGCATAGAGCTTCGCCGTCAGCTCCGCATCGGCTCGCGAGCGAAAGACAGGTGACCTGACCCCCAGCTTTCATCCAGCCGCGACCAGAGACCGGCCGTTGTTGTCGCCGTCTTCGGCAACGCTGTCTACCGGCCGCGAAGCGGCCAATATGAGCCCCGCCGCGTGCACGGCCGGGGCCTGGTAGCCGAGCGATGAGTGCGGTCGCTCGGTGTTGTAGTCGTCGGCCCAGGCGGCGATCGTCTCACGTGCCTGGTCGAGGGTCATGAACAGCGTCTCGTTCAACAGCTCGTCGCGCATGCGGCCGTTGAAGCTCTCGACGTAGCCGTTCTGCGTCGGCTTGCCCGGCGCAATGTAGTGCCACTCGATGCCGGCCTC
>NZ_LIOL01000026.1 GCF_001418005.1 Chelatococcus sambhunathii
GATATTGCGGCCGCCCCTGCGCCTTGAGGTGCGCCACCACCTTCTCCACCTCCTCGTCCGACACGAACGGCCCGTGCACGCGCGTGATGCGCCCGCCGCCGGCCATGTACAGCATGTCGCCCTGGCCGAGCAGCTGCTCCGCCCCCTGCTCGCCGAGGATGGTGCGGCTGTCGATCTTCGACGTCACCTGGAAGGAGATGCGCGTCGGGAAGTTCGCCTTGATGGTGCCGGTGATGACATCGACCGACGGGCGCTGGGTGGCGAGCACGACGTGGATGCCGGCGGCGCGCGCCATCTGGGCGAGGCGCTGGATGGTGCCCTCGATCTCCTTGCCCGCCACCATCATCAGGTCGGCCATCTCGTCGACGATGACGACGATGTAGGGCAGCGGCGCGAGGTCCATGACCTCGTCCTCGTAGACCGCCTCGCCGGTCTCGCGGTCGAAGCCGGTCTGCACCGTGCGCGTGATGACCTCGCCCTTCGCCCTTGCCTCGGCGATGCGGGCGTTGAAGCCGTCGATGTTGCGCACGCCGAGCTTGGACATCTTCTTGTAGCGCTCCTCCATCTCGCGCACGGCCCACTTCAAGGCGACGACCGCCTTCTTGGGGTCGGTGACGACGGGGGTGAGGAGGTGCGGGATGCCGTCGTAGATGGACAGTTCCAGCATCTTCGGGTCGACCATGATGAGGCGGCACTCCTCGGGCCTGAGGCGGTAGAGGAGGGACAGGATCATGGTGTTGATGGCGACGGACTTGCCCGAGCCGGTGGTGCCGGCGACGAGCAGGTGCGGCATGCGGGCGAGTTCGGCGATGACGGGCTCGCCGCCGATGGTCTTGCCGAGGCACAGGGCAAGCTTGAGTCTCGTCTGCTCGAAGTCCTGGGAGGCGAGGAGCTCGCGCAGGTAGACGGTCTCGCGCCTGGCGTTGGGCAGTTCGATGCCGATGGCGTTGCGGCCGGGCACGACGGCGACGCGGGCCGAGACGGCGCTCATCGAGCGGGCGATGTCGTCGGCGAGCGAGATCACCCGCGAGGACTTGGTGCCGGGCGCCGGCTCCAGCTCGTAGAGCGTCACCACCGGGCCGGGATGGGCATTGATGATCTCGCCCTTGACCCCGAAATCCTCCAGCGTGCTCTCCAAAAGTGCCGCGTTCTGCTCGAGCGCTTCGGGCGAGATCACGGCGCCGTTGTTCTTCTTCGGCTCGGCGAGGAGGGCGAGCGGCGGCAGCTGGTAGTCCTCGCCGTCGTCGAGGAAGGAGGGCTGCGCCTCCCGCGCCAGGCGCTTGCCGGGCTTGGGCGCCGGCGGCGGCGGCACCACCCGCGACACGGCCGGCCCTGCCGTCCGGGGCGCATAGGCCTCGTCGTCGACGGCGAAGGGCGCCTCGGCGGGATCGTGTCCGCCGAAACCCGCCGCGCCGTCGAAGACGTCATGGACGGCGGGCGCCTGTTCGAAGCGAGGCTCGCGCCGGGATGCAGTGCGCGGTGCGGAGGGGACCTGCGGCGCGGCCGGGGAGCCGGCGTGAGCCTGCGCCGGGCGCCGTGCGGCGAGACGGCGGACAATGGCCGATTTCAGCGTCATGAAGCCGTGCACGACGGCGCCGAGTGACACGATGCCCCAGCCGGGTTCGTCCGCACCCTCGTCCTCGAAATCATCCGCCTGCGCCCGGCGCGAGGCGCGACGCGGTGCGAGTTCCTCCTCGTCGTCGTCATCCGCCGTCTCGGGGAAGCCGAAGCCGCACGCGGCCGTCAGCGCGAGGATGGCGATGCCGGCATAGACGAGCGTGATGATGGCGGCGCCGGGGCCGCTGGTCAGGCCGAGGATGCTACGCAGTCCGAAAAGCAGACCATCGCCGACGACGCCCCCGAGGCCGCTCGGCAGCGGCCAGGAGGTGGTGGCCGGCATGGCGCTGGCGACGGCGGCCGCCGCGGCCGTGCCAGCGAGCCACAGCCCGATCCGCAGTGCCAGCCGCTCGAGGCGCCGCCGCCCCATGAGCTGCATGCCCCAGATCACCACCGGCACGACGAAGACGATGGCGCCCATGCCGAGGATCTGCATGCCGAGATCGGCGATGACGGCGCCGAGCGGGCCGAGAAGGTTCTTCACCGGCCCGTTGGTGGCATGGGTAAGGCTCGGGTCCTCGACCGACCAGGTGGCGAGGGCGAGACCGAAGGCGAGGGCCAGCGCCACGAGCCCAAGTCCGCTGATCTCCGCTGCGCGACGGGCAAAGAAGCGGCGCATGGCGTCCGACAGTTCGTCGGCTTGCGAAAGGGAGTGGCGGCTCGTTCGCATGGTAGCAACCGGGCTGGGATGGACGCTCCCGGCCGCCCGGCGAGGCCGGGACGACCGATACGTTACCCTAGCGGGCCGCGAGTTAAACCCCCGTTAACCTTGTGCGGCGGCAGCGATGGCAGTGGACAGGGAAAGGCCGCGCCCTGGCGGGGCGCGGCCTCCTGTTCTCGGACATCAGGGGTGGCTCAGCTGCGCATGCCGCTGCCGCTGAACTCCGGATAGGCCTCGACGCCGATCTCGGCCTTGTCGAGGCCGAGCGCCTCTTCCTCGGCGCTGACGCGGATGCCCATGGTCGCCTTGAGGACGAACCAGACGACGAGGCTGATGCCGAAGGTGAACACGCCATAGGCGAGGATGCCGATGATCTGCGTGCCGAAGCTCGTCTCGTCGTTGGTCAGCGGCACGGCGAGCGTGCCCCAGATGCCGGCGAGGAGATGCACGGGGATCGCGCCGACGACGTCGTCGATCTTCAGCTTGTCGAGCATCGGCACGGCCAAGACGACGATGATGCCGCCGATGGCGCCGATGATGATGGCCGCCACGGGGGCCGGTGTCAGCGGTTCGGCTGTGATCGAGACGAGGCCGGCAAGGGCGCCGTTGAGCGCCATCGTGATGTCGACCTTCTTGTAGATCGCCTGCGTCAGCAGGATGGCGGCAACGACACCGCCGCAGGCGGCGAGATTCGTGTTGGCGAAGATGCGCGCGATGTCCGACACGTCGGCGTTGGTGCCCATGGCGAGTTGCGAGGCGCCGTTGAAGCCGAACCAGCCGAGCCAGAGGATGAAGGTGCCGAGCGTGGCGAGCGGCATGGACGAGCCCGGCAGCGGGTGGACCGCGCCGTCAGGCCCGTACTTGCCCCTGCGGGCGCCGAGAACGAGCGCACCGGCGAGCGCTGCCCAGCCGCCGACCGAGTGGACCAGGGTCGAGCCGGCGAAATCCGAGAAGCCCATGACGTCGAGCCAGCCCTTGCCCCACTTCCACGATCCCGTGATGGGATACATGAAGCCCGTCAGGATGACGGTGAAGAGAAGGAATGGCCAAAGCTTGATGCGTTCGGCGAGCGTGCCGGACACGATCGAGGCGGCGGTGGCGACGAACACCATCTGGAAGAACCAGTCCGAGGCGACCGCATAGTCGCCCTCGTTGGCCGTGCCGGCGGCCGGCCAGCCGTAGACGCCGAAGGAGCCGAAGAAGCCGCCATCGACGTTGGTGTACATGAGGTTGTAGCCGACGAGGAGATACATGATGCCGGCGATGGCATAGAGCGCCACGTTCTTCAGGCACTGCATCGAGACGTTCTTCGTCCGCACGAGGCCGGCCTCGAGCATGGCGAAGCCTGCGGCCATCCACATGACGAGGAACCCGCCCATCAGGAACAGCAGCGAATTGAAGATGAAGGCGGTGTCCTTGGCGGAGGCGAAGTCCGCGGCTGCGGCAGGCGTCTCGGCTCCCGCTGCGGGGGCGGCGGTCTGGGCGAGCGCCGGCAGCGCAAGGACAAGGGAAAGGGCGAGGGCGCCGGCTCCGGCCCCTGCATAGCGCTTGAACGTCATCGTTCGAACTCCTGGATTGCGGGGCTCAGAGGGCGTCGCCGTCGGTCTCGCCGGTGCGGATGCGCACGGCCCTCTCGATGCTGTAGACGAAGATCTTGCCGTCGCCGATCTGGCCGGTGCGGGCGGTGTCGGCGATGGTGTCGACCACCTTGCCGGCAAGGTCGGCGGGCACGGCCACCTCGATCTTCAGCTTGGGCAGGAAGCTCACCGCATATTCGGCGCCGCGGTAGATCTCGGTGTGCCCCTTCTGCCGGCCGTAACCCTTCACCTCCGTCACGGTGAGGCCGTGCACGCCGATGGCGGTCAGCGCGTCGCGCACCTCCTCCAGCTTGAACGGCTTGATGATCGCCATCACGATTTTCATGTCCCGTTTCCCCTTGACCCCGAGCAGCCCGTGTGCGGGCCCGCCGTGAAGTACCGGGAGGGACGAAACAAGCCGCGTGCCAACCCGCGGATTCCCGCCGCTGCCATCCTTCGGACGGCGCGAATCGCCCTGCCTGCACTTTAGGCAGGCGCACTGCAGCAGGGTGCTGCCCAAATACTAGGCAGAATGCTTCAAGCGAGGTCGTCCCGCGGACGGATCAGGCCTTCCTGGGCGACCGAGGCGACGAGCTCTCCGTGGCGCGAGAAGATCAGCCCGCGCGAGAAGCCGCGGGCATCACCCGCCGAGGGGCTGTCCTGGGAGTAGAGCAGCCATTCGTCCGCGCGGAACGGGCGGTGGAACCAGAGGGCATGGTCGAGGCTGGCGGCCTGGATCGTGCGCTCGAACACCGTGCGCCCATGCGCGACGAGGCTGGTGTCGAGCAGCGTCATGTCGGAGGCATAGGCGAGGACGCACTGGTGGATGGCCGGATCGTCCGGCAGCCGGCCCGTGGCACGGATCCAAACGTTGAAGCGCGGCTCCATCGGCTCGCGCGACATGTAGCGGCGGAATTCCACAGGTTTCAGCTCGATCGGCCGCTCGCGCTCGAAATAGGCCCTGACCGGGTCCGGCATCAGCGGCAGCACGCGCGCCTTGATCTCCTCGTCGCTCGGCAGATCCTCCGGCCCCGATACGTCCGGCATGCGCACCTGGTGGACGAGGCCGGGCTCGTGCACATGGAACGAGGCGGACATGGAGAAGATGGCCTGCCCGTGCTGGATGGCGACCACGCGCCGCGTCGTGAAGCTGCGCCCGTCGCGGATGCGGTCCACCTCGTAGACGATCGGCACCTTCGGGTCGCCCGGCAGCAGGAAATAGGCGTGCAGGGAGTGGACGTTGCGCTGCGGCTCGACCGTGCGCGTGGCCGCCACCAGCGCCTGGCCGATGACCTGCCCGCCGAAGACGCGCTGCCATCCCACCTGCGGGCTGCGACCACGAAACAGGTTGTGTTCCAACACCTCGAGATCGAGTATTTCGAGCAGATCGGAGATGGCGTGCTTCATGGTCCGTTCCGGGGCAGGTGCACGAGCACCTGCGATGATACTAAGCCCCCGCGCGCGGGGATCGAATGCATGAGGCCCTTGCCGGGCCTGTTCGTCAAGATCGTCGGAGAGAGGGCATGGCCGCAGCGAAAGGCACCGGACGCAAGGGCAGCGCGGGACGGCGTGCTGGCACGCGGACGGTCCCGCCCTCCCGGCGCGTCGTCGTCGCGGGCGGCGGGCTCGCTGGCCTCGCACTCGCCCTATCGCTCGCCAGGGGGGGCGGCGGCGGGCTCGACGTCACCGTCTGCGACCCGGCGCTCGCCCGCCCGGCGCCCGGCGGCGATGCGTCCCGCGCCTCGGCCATCGCTGCGGGTGCGCGGCGCATGCTCGAGACCCTGGGCGTCTGGGGCGCTGTGGCGGAGCGCGCGGCGCCGATCCTCGACATGGTCATCACCGACAGCCGCCTCGCCGACCCGGTGCGCCCCTTGATCCTGAACTTCGCGGGCGAGGTGGCGCCCGGCGAGCCCTTCGCGCACATGGTCGAGAATGACGATCTCGTCAACGCCCTCGCCGCCGCCTGCCGCGAGGCGGGGGTCACGCTCGCTGCCGAAGGCATTGCCCGCTTCGCGGCCGTGCCGGAGCGCGTCTTGGTCACGTCCGCCTCCGGCGCCGCCATCGAGGCCGGCCTCCTCGTGGCGGCGGACGGTGCCCGCTCCCGCCTGCGCGACATGGCCGACATCGGCTGGGTCGGCCGCAGCTACGGTCAGGTCGGCATCGTCGCCACCATCGGCCACGAGCGCCCGCACGAGGGGCGCGCCATCGAGCATTTCCTGCCCTCGGGCCCCTTCGCCATCCTGCCGCTTACGACGCGGGACGGCCGGCACCGTTCCTCCATCGTCTGGACCGAGCGCGCCGATGCGGCCGACTACCTGCTGCAATTGCCGGACGAGGACCTGCGCGAGGAGGTGGAGCGCCGCTTCGGCCTCGAGCTCGGCGAGATCACGCTCCTGTCGCCCGCCCGTGCCTTCCCGCTGTCGATCGGCATCGCCCGGCGCTTCGTCGCCGGGCGCTTCGCCCTCGTGGGTGACGCCGCCCACGTCGTCCACCCGATCGCCGGCCAGGGGCTCAACATCGGCCTGCGCGACGTCGCCGTTCTGGCGGAGAAGATCATCGATGCCTGCCGCCTCGGCCGTGACGTCGGTGATGACGAGGCGCTCCTCGCCTATGAGCGCGCCCGGCGGTTCGACACGGTGACCATGGGCCTTGCGACGGACGGGCTCAACCGCCTGTTCTCGAACGACCTTCTGCCCGTGCGCCTCCTGCGCGACCTCGGCCTCGGCCTCGTCGAGCGGATGCCGGCGGCCAAGCGCTTCTTCATCCGCGAGGCGGCGGGACTGACCGGTGCCGTGCCGCGGCTGATGCGCGGCGAGGCCTTGTAGGAAAATTACCCGAAATATAATCTAATCAGCGTTTCTCGTACTCGGCAACGATCCTAGGCCGTAAACCCATAAACGGCTCTGGGTTCCCTGACGGTGGCAATTGTGATTCAAGCTCCTTTTCGGGAGCTTTGCGATGGGCCGCTACGATCTGACGGATTTCGAATGGGAGGCGATCCGGCCTCACCTTCCCAACAAGTCGCGGGGCGTGCCTCGCGTGGATGACCGGCGGGTTCTCAATGGCATCTTCTGGTGCCTGCGCTCGGGCGCGCCGTGGGCGGACATGCCGGCGCGCTACGGGCCGCCGACCACGATCTACAACCGCTTCAACCGATGGCGGAAGGCGGGCGTCTGGGATCGGCTCATGGACGCGATCACAA
>NZ_LIOL01000027.1 GCF_001418005.1 Chelatococcus sambhunathii
CGGCTACAACCGCGCCGCCTCGCTCATGGAGCGCATGGAGAACGAAGGCATCGTCGGACCCGCAAACCACGCCGGAAAACGCGAGATCCTGATCGGCGGCGACCGTCGCGATGTCTATGGCGAGGGCGACGACGGAGACGACTGAGCCCCTGGTCAAATCCGCGACATACGCCGGCGAGAAGGAGGGAGGCCCGTACCTCCACGCTTCGCCTCCCACCGTGATCCGTCCGAGGGCAGACAAATGCCGGCCGGCAGGCCATAATGCGTGGCGCCAGATCGTCACGCTCCGATGGATTGCACGCGCCCGACCGATCGCATCCCGTCCAACGGCCTTCTCGTATTTCTCCTGGCCGGTCTCATCGGCGTTTGCGTCTTCGCTGCCGCGGCCCAGACCGTCGAAACGCCGCGGGAAGCGGCCGGATCGCGCGAGGCGATCGTGCTCGACATGGATGGCGCCATCGGTCCGGCGACGGTTGAATACCTGCGCCGCAGCCTTGCCGAAGCGACGCATCGCCAGGCCGGGCTCGTCATCCTGCGCATCGACACGCCGGGCGGCCTCGACAGCGCCATGCGCGAGATCATCCGCGACATCATCGCCTCGCCCATTGCCATCGCCACCTATGTGAGCCCAAGCGGCGCCCGCGCCGCCAGCGCCGGCACCTACATCCTCTACGCCAGCCACATCGCCGCCATGGCGCCCGGCACCAATCTCGGTGCGGCGACGCCGGTGCAACTCGGCGGCGGACGCCAGCCGCTCGACCGGGACAAGGACGAGGCCGGGCAGGACAAGCAGCCGACTTCACCGGCCGACGCGATGACGGCCAAAGTCGTGAACGACGCCGTTGCCTTCATCCGCGGGCTCGCGGAGCTGCGCGGCCGCAATGCCGACTGGGCCGAGGAGGCCGTGCGCCGGGCGGCCAGCCTGCCAGCGCGACAGGCCCTCGCCTATGGCGTCGTCGACATCGTCGCGAACGACCTCTCCGACCTCCTCGCCCAGGCGGACGGACGCTCGGTGCGCATCGGCAATACGGAGCACCGGCTCGACACGGCAAAGCTGAGGCCGGTGGTCATCGAGCCCGACTGGCGCACGCGTCTCCTCGCCACCATCACCCATCCGAGCATCGCCTATGCCCTGCTGCTCATCGGCATCTACGGCATCGTCTTCGAGTTTCTGAGCCCGGGCGCCACCGTGCCCGGCGTCATCGGCGCCATCTGCCTCCTCATCGCGGCCTTCGCGCTCAACCTGCTGCCCATCAACTATGCCGGCATCGGCCTCATCCTGCTCGGGGTGGCGCTGATGACGGCGGAGGCCTTCCTGCCCTCCTTCGGCATCTTCGGCATAGGGGGCATCATCGCCTTCGTCCTCGGCTCCCTCCTCGTCTTCGACAGGGACGTGCCGGGCTTCGCCCTTTCCTGGCCCGTTGTCGTGGCGGCCGCCGCCGTCAGCGCCGGAACGCTGATCATCGCCGCGACCGCGGCCGTGCGGGCTCACCGGCGCCGGGTCGCGACCGGCGACACCAGCCTCATCGGCATGACCGGAGAGGTCCTCGCCTGGAGCAACGGCCACGGCCAAGTGCACGTCCAGGGCGAACGCTGGGCGGCTCGGGCCGACGTCATGCTCGCCCCGCGCCAGCGCGTGCGCGTCGTCGCCCGCGAGCGGCTCACCCTGGTCGTCGAACCGGTAGCGGAGACGGCACCCGAGAACCGAGGAAGATGACCATGTTCGACTACGCCCCCTATCTCGTCGCTGTCCTGCTCATCGGCTTCCTGCTGTCGCTGGCGGTTCACATCATGCGCGAATACGAGCGCGCGGTGGTCTTCACGCTCGGCCGCTTCTCCGGCGTCAGGGGGCCAGGCCTCATCCTGCTCGTGCCCTTCGTGCAGCAGCTCGTGCGCGTCGACCTGCGCACTACCGTCCACGACGTGCCGAGCCAGGACGTCATCTCGCGCGACAATGTCTCTGTGAAGGTCAATGCCGTCATCTATTTCCGCGTCATCGAGGCCGACAAGGCGGTGCTCGCCGTGGAGAACTTCCTCATGGCCACCAGCCAGCTGGCGCAGACGACCCTGCGCTCCGTCCTCGGCAAGCACGAGCTCGACGAGATGCTGGCCGAGCGCGACAAGCTCAACGCGGACATCCAGGAAATCCTCGACAGCCAGACGGACGCCTGGGGCATCAAGGTGGCCAATGTCGAGATCAAGCACGTCGACATCGACGAGAGCATGGTGCGCGCCATCGCCCGCCAGGCCGAGGCGGAACGCAACCGCCGGGCCCGCATCATCAGCGCCGAGGCGGAGCAGCAGGCTGCCGAGAAGCTCGTCGAGGCGGCGACGATGCTGGCGAAGATCCCGGAGGCCATGCAACTGCGCTATCTGACCACGCTGCACGACATCGCCGACGAGCGGAACTCCACCATCGTCTTTCCCTTCCCGCTCGACTTCCTGCGACCTTTCACGGCTCCGGACGGAAAGCACGACTGATCCCGGTGGGTGGCGCGCCTTCTGCCGCCGAGCGGTTCCTGCTATAATTAAAGTTGTCCGGATACCTCTGCGTAACCTGCACAGTCTCGCGATCACGGCCGCCCCGAGCCGCGCACGACGGGAACGAGCCATGGGGAGGACGACATGCCGGATACCAAATGGACCATCAAGGGCCGCGAATTCATCCAGTGCAACTGCGCCTATGGCTGTCCCTGCCAGTTCAACGCACGGCCCACGCAGGGCAATTGCCATGCAGTCGGCTTCGTCGACATTGACGAGGGGCACCATGGCGCGACACGGCTCGACGGCCTCAAGATCGGCATGATCGTGTCATGGCCGGGAGCGATCCACGAGGGCGGCGGCGAGGTGGTGCCGATCGTCGACGAGCGTGCCTCGCCCGAGCAGCGCGAGGCGCTCCTGCGCATCATGAGCGGCCTTGACACCGAGCCGGGCGCGACCTTCTTCCAGGTCTTCTCGACCACCTTCGCCAAGGTGCACGATCCCGTCTTCACCACGATCGACTTCGAGATCGACCCGGAAGCACGCACGGCCCGCGTCCATGTCCCCGGCTGGGTCGAGTCGCGGGGCGATCCGATCCTCAACCCGGTCACCGGCGAGGAACACCGCGCGCGCATCAACCTGCCGCGCGGCTTCGAGTATGACGTGTGCGAGGTCGGCCGCGGCTCGTCATCGACGAAAGGACCGGTACCGCTCGCGATCGCCGACGGACATGCCCATTTCTCCCGGCTGCACATGACGGAAAGCGGCGTCGTCCATTGACCGTCAATGGCCCTGCCGGCGGAGGGCGTCCCCGGCAGGGCCACCACGGAGCTTGGGACCTGCCTACTGCCGCTTGACGAAATGGACCATCCGGTCGATCGCCGTGTTCCAGCCCTCGCAGAAGCTCATCTCCTCGCGGTTCTTGCGCCCCTCGGCGTCCGCGTTAAGTGCGATGGCAGTATAGCGCGTGCGTGTGCCAACACGAGCAGCAGCGCGGCCGTGAAGAACGGCTTCGGCGCCGGCCGGAAGCCCGGCAGGAGCGTGTCGGTGAAGATGCCGCCGGGAACCCGCATTCGGGCACAAGTGTTTCATGATCGTATCGACCGCTGCCGATGGTGGGAGGGTATCGCCATGCTCAAGTGGATTCTCATTCTTCTGGTCATCGCGGCTGTTGCCAGCCTCCTCGGCTTTCACGCTCTGGCGGGCGCGGCTGCAACGGGCGCACGCATTCTGATCGCTGTCGTACTTGTCCTGTTCCTGCTGGTCCTCTTCGGTGTCGTCGCGATCGCCTGACCCCGCCGCAGGCTCGGGACACCGAATCGGCGCGACCAGCCGCTCCGGCCCGCGAGCGACAGGGCGACCGATTCTGGCCGCCGATCAGTCTGGTTTGACGGACTCTCCACCGGTGGATATAGCCAACGCATGATACGCCAGCATTCGTCTCATCCGGCCATCATCACCCGGCTGAAGCGCGCCGAAGGGCATCTGCGCCATGTCATCGGCATGATCGAGGCGGGCCGGCGCTGCACAGAGGTCGCCATCCAGTTGCAGGCGGTGGAAAGGGTCGCGGCCACCGCCAAGCGTGTGCTTATCCACGACCACATCGACCACTGCCTGGGGCGTGCCGGCGCCTCGGACCGCAGCGAGCTTCACCAGCTCGCGAAGCTGCTTTGAGGCCGCCCCGTGCGCGCCGTCCTCGCCAACCGCACCTACCGGCATCTGTTCGCCGCGCAGGTGATCGCGCTGGTGGGAACGGGGCTTGCCACCGTCGCACTCGGGCTCCTGGCCTGGCGCATCGCCGGCGAGAACGCAGGCGCGGTGCTCGGCACCGCGCTGGCGATCAAGATGGTAGCCTATGTCGGGCTGTCGCCGGTGGCGGCGGCGGTGGCTGTGCGGGTGCCGCGGCGGGCCTGGCTCGTGGGGCTGGACCTGATCCGCGCCGCGGTGGCGCTGGCCTTGCCCTTCGTGACCGAGGTCTGGCAGGTCTATGCGCTGATCTTCCTGTTGCAGGCGGCCTCGGCGGGCTTCACCCCGACCTTTCAGGCGACGATTCCCGACATCCTGCCGGACGAGCGCGACTATACCCGCGCGCTGTCGCTGTCGCGGCTGGCCTATGATCTGGAAAGCCTGGTCTCGCCGATGCTGGCGGCGGCGCTTCTTACGTTGGTCAGCTTCCCGGCGCTGTTCGGCGGCACGGTGATCGGCTTCCTCCTCTCGGCCGCGCTGGTGATGACGGTGCGGCTGCCCGCGCCGCAGGCCCCGGCCGCGGGCGGGGTCTGGATCCGCACCACCGCCGGTCTCCGCCGCTATCTCGCCACGCCGCGGCTGCGGGGCCTGCTGGCGCTGAACCTCGCGGTGGCGGCGGCAGGCGCCATGGTGATCGTCAACACCGTGGTCATCGTGAAGGGCAGCTTCGGTCTGGGCGAGCCGCAGGTGGCGCTGGCGCTCGCGGCTTTCGGGGCAGGGTCGATGGCGGCGGCGCTGATGCTGCCGCGGCTCCTGGACCGCATCCCCGACCGCCCGGCGATGCTGGCGGGAGCGGCGCTGCTGGTGCCGACGCTGCTGGCGGGGCCGATGGTGGGGGCGCTGCCCGCGCTGATGGCGCTGTGGCTGGTCACGGGCTTCGGCTATGCGCTGGTGCAGACGCCCACGGGGCGGCTTCTGCGCCGCTCGGCCCCGGCCGAGGAACGGCCGACGCTCTTCGCCGCGCAGTTCGCGCTGTCGCATGCCTGCTGGCTGATCGCCTATCCGCTGGCAGGCCGGGCCGGGGCGGCGATCGGGCTGCCGGCGACCTTCCTCGTCATGGCCGCGCTGGCCGCGGCAGGCACGCTGCTCGCGTGGCGCCTCTGGCCCGCGACCGAGGAAACCGCGCTGCCGCATGCCCACGCGGACCTGCCGCCCGACCACCCGCATCTGCGCGAGCATGGTACGAAAGACCATCGCCATCCAGCCGTGGTCGACGCGTTGCACCCGGCCTGGCCGCCGCGTCGAGCCACACACGCTGGAATTTAGATTTCAGAGCGTATCTGCGTTCGCCACCTTGACATGCCGGCCCTCGCGCACATGGTCACGGCTGGACTCGCCGCCGTTGCGTACCCCCGGCCCGATGCGCTCGACGTGTCCGCGCGCGCCTTGCTCGACGGTTGGTCTCAAGTGCTGCGGGTGTCATCTTGCGGCATATTTCAACGGGTCTCTGCGAGACCCGTCGATTCGTCGCGAACATTTGTGTCTTGGCGGAGGGAAAGGACTCATCCTCTAGGCCGTAGACTCATAACCGCGTAGCCAGATGCGGATGGACGCGAGCTTCACGGCGGCGAGGAAGTTTTCCGCCGTCTTGTCGAAGCGGGTGGCGATACGGCGGAAGTGTTTGATCTTGTTGAAGAAGCGCTCGACGAGGTTGCGCGCCTTGTAGAGGTGCCTGGAGAAGCAGATCGGGTCCTTGCGGTTGCGCTTGGGCGGGATGTTCGCCCATGCGTTCCGCTCGGCGACGGCAGCGCGCAGGTCGTTGGCGTCGTATCCCTTGTCGGCCAGCAGCATTGAGCCCGGCGCGAGATGCCCGATCAGGTCTTTGGCACTCGCGAGGTCGCTGGCT
>NZ_LIOL01000028.1 GCF_001418005.1 Chelatococcus sambhunathii
GGATGCCTCGTCCCGCCGCAGATCGAGGTTAGGCTCGCCGATGAACCCGTCCCAGCTCCGACCACGGCGCCGCTCATCGGTGTAACGGACCTCCTCGGCATGGCGGAACCGAACCGGTTCGTTCAGGAACATCCAGAGCGAACGCGCATGGCCATTTGCCAGATCATCGAGCACCATGCGGTCATCGATCACGCTGTAGAGTGCAGTCTGCCCCGCATCATCGGCCAAGGCACTCACACGCTCGGCGTCATTCACGATGCGGGCGCGGGCTTCGTCGTCCAATTCGTCGACGGCCCGCAAGGTGACGCGGGCGACTTCCGGCTCGGGCGCCTCCCAATCGACCTCGGTCGGAAGCTCGATGCCGGTGTGGTGGAAATAAGCCTGCAGCGACGAGGCAGGCATGTTGCGGATGAAACTCGTCACTGAGGCCATGGCCGATCTCCTTAGCCCTTGATGTTGCGGGGGTCGTTCCCGTGGGAATCGGACTGGCCGATCCGGCCGTCCTGGTTGTGGATCTTGAACTCCGTCCCGGCGTTGCGGCTGATCTCCCGCCCACGGTCGATCGCCTCCCGCTTCGTGTCGAAGTGCCCGCTGGCGCGCTCGGCGCCGCCGCGGCGGACATCCCATCCGCCATTGGGATTGGGGACCACGTGATGGGTGCCCGAACCGTTACCTGCTTTAGCCATGACGGCCTCCTGTCTCGTGAAAGCGCGAAAGTGGGTTCGTTACTACGAACTTGTGCGCAAGATAGGTATTGCAGGTGCGGCGTGTCAAGGACTAGATGTATCGCGATAACGAACCCGGCGGACAAACAGGAGAACACCCGGTGCCAACACCCTTGGGAGAGCGCGTTCGCGAGCTCAGACTGAAGCGAGGATTGACCCTGGAGGCGCTGGCCGAAAGGGTCGGATCCAGCAAGAGCTACATGTGGGAGATCGAGAACAAGGACGTCGCGCGCCCTTCGGCCGAGAAACTTGCTCTGATCGCCACCGCAATGGACACCACCGTAGAGTACTTGCTGGCAGGTGACGGAGAGAAGGAAGAAGACGCAGAGGACATCGCGTTCTTCCGAAAATACAAGAAGATGGATACTCCGTCGAAAGAGCGACTCCGTCGCATATTGGACGCGTTGGACGACGATTGATGAGCAATGGAAAGCGCAAATCCCCTCAACAAGAGGCGAACCGTCTTTCGATCCTGCTACGTCATGTTCTGGGAGAGGACCGCTTTCCGGTGGACGTCGAAGCGCTTGCCCGCGAGGTCTCCAAGAACAACGAGGATCCGATCACCAAGATCGTGGGCGGGGATCTGCCCGGCTTCGAGGGCATGCTCAGGCCACACAGGAAGAAGCCGGAATGGCACATCGTCTACAACGACGATCCGCGGTATCGGGGCCGGGTGCGGTTCACACTCGCGCATGAATTCGGTCATTATCTGCTGCACCGCCCGACCTTGACCGCCCAAGACTACAATTCGGGCACTCTCGATCGCGCTTGCGATTTCCAGTGCAAACCGCTGCTTCCCAATAGCTGGCAGGAGGAGGAGAAGCAGCGGGAGGAGGAAGCCGACACGTTCGCGTCTTTCCTGCTTATGCCGCTGGACGATTATCGGGCTCAGGTCGATGGACACGAGATGACCGTCGATCTCCTGAACCACGTCACGGATCGCTACGGCGTGTCGTTAATCGCCGCTTGCCGGAAGTGGATCGATTTCACGGATAGGCGAGCGGCGATGATCGTGGCGCGTGACGGCCACGCGAAATGGGGACGCGCCAGCAAAGCCGCCCTAAAGAGCGGGATCTTCATTAGATCGGGGATGCCGATCCCGGACGACGCGCTGGCCGCCATCGGCGCTGCCGAAAGAGGTTTCGTTTCGGACAGGCCAGTCGCCCGGCCGAACGGCGTCTGGAACTTCAGCCGCGGTACGGAGCCAGTGCGCGAATTGGCGATGGTATCCGAATTTCTCGACATGTCTCTGACCATTCTCCAGTTCGATGACGCCTTCGATGTTTGTGAGATCGAAGAGGATACGCCCTGGGACGCGTACGACCAGTTCACCCGCGATGATTCGAGGTAACGACCCGACAATGCTGCGGGCAGCGCCGCTCCGGGCGACTTGCACAGATGTTACGCTGGAAAGCCCTGACGAACGGCTTCGATCTACTTCCAATGATTCCGCTGTGGCGCGATAAGCCATTGAATCTTATTGCGTATCTTCGTTTTTCGACTACCGTTTCGTCAGTCATCCTCTATTGCGAACGGTCTCATGCAAGACGCCCGATCCGGTCCGAACCCTCTGTTGCCCGTCCGTCTGTCGGCGGGCGAACGCCTCGATGAACTCGCGGGCATTCTTGCCGCGGGGCTGAGGCGTATCCTGCCGGAACAGTCCAGTTCTTTATCTGCACCTGGCGAAGACAGTTCATTCGACATTCTCGCCCTCAAACGCCGTGTTGGTCGTCGCAAACCGAGCAACCGAGTTGGAGGGCAATAATGCCAGGGACAAAGAGAAAGACTGACGCCGCGCCATGGCAACCGGGCAACCGCGATGCGGCGGACGTGAGCGTGGTCACACAGCTTGCAGCGCTGAAGCGAATGACGGTGGTCGAGCTGAAGGCGAAGTGGGAAAGCCTCTTCGGCACCCCCGCTCCGAACAACAGCCGCAGTTACCTCGAGCTGAGGCTCGGCTACCGGGTCCAGGAACTGACCCTCGGCGGGCTGTCCCGCAAAACGTGGCGGACGCTGGACCTGCTGGCCGACGAAATCGAGGGCCGGGTTGGGCGCAAGACGATCATCGCGGATCGCCGCAACCCGGTGGTCGGCACCCGCCTCGTGCGTGAATGGGACGGGGTGGAGCACACCGTCACAGTGATGAAGGACGGCTTCGACTGGCAGGGGCGCAAGTTCAAGTCGCTGTCGGCGGTGGCGCGGGCGATCACCGGCACGCATTGGAACGGCTATCGCTTCTTCGGCCTCCGCGAGGCGCGGAGGGACGACCGATGAGCCGTCATCAGGAAGCCGTCGCGGTCGTTCCGCGCCGCCAGCGCTGCGCCATCTATACCCGCAAGTCGAGCGAGGAAGGGCTCGACATGGAGTTCAACAGCCTCGACGCCCAGCGCGAGGCTTGCGAGGCCTTTGTGACGAGCCAGAAGGCGGAAGGCTGGGCCACCATTCGCGAACGCTACGACGATGGCGGCTTCTCCGGTGGCACGCTGGAGCGCCCCGGCTTGAAGCGTCTCATTCAGGACGTCGAAGCCGGTCTGATCGATGTGATCGTGGTCTACAAGATCGACCGGCTGTCGCGCTCGCTGATGGACTTCGCCAAACTGGTCGAGATCTTCGACCGCAATCAGGTGACCTTCGTGTCGGTCACGCAGTCGTTCAACACCACGACCTCGATGGGCCGCCTGACCCTGAACATCCTCCTCAGCTTCGCACAGTTCGAGCGGGAGGTGATCGGCGAGCGCATCCGCGACAAGGTCGCGGCATCCCGCAAGCGCGGCATGTGGATGGGCGGTCACGTCCCGCTGGGCTACGACGTGCGCGACCGCAAGCTGGTCGTCAACGAAGCGGAAGCCGCGACGGTCCGGATGATCTTCGAGCGCTTCGTCGCCATCGGCTCCGCCACGACGCTGGCCAAAGCGCTCGCGGCCGAGGGCGTGCTGAACAAGCGCGGCAAGCCGATCGACAAGGGATTCCTCTACAAACTGATCAACAACCGGGTCTACCTCGGAGAAGCCGTCCACAAGGGCACGGCCTATCCCGGCGAGCACGAGGCCATCATCGATCAGGCCCTCTGGGACAAGGTGCACAGCATCCTGCAGGAGAGCCCGCGCCTGCGGGCGAAGAACACCCGCCGCCAGACGCCGGCCCTGCTGAAAGGGATCATCTTCACCGAGACAGGCACAGCGATGACGCCAACGGCGACGAAGAAGGGCACGCGCCTCTACCGCTACTATGCGTCGATGGACCTGATCCGAAACCGCCCGACCGGAGACGCCTCAGGGCCGCTGCGCTTGCCCGCCGGCATGGTCGAGGATGCCGTCGTCGGCGAAATCCGCCGCATGATCCGCGCACCCGAAGTCGCGGCGCGGACCATAAAGGCCCTTCGCGAAGAGAACTCGACCGTCGAAGAGAAGGCGGTCGTCCAGGCGCTCGGCGAGTTCGACCAGCTCTGGGCGGCGCTCTATCCGGCGGAGCAAACCCGCATCGTCCAGCTGCTGGTCGAACGGGTGACCGTCGGCGAAGACGGCATCGCCGTCGATTTGCGCCATGAGGGGCTGGGCTCGGTCCTGCGGGACATGATGGCCACCCGCCAGACGGAGGCCCACGCATGACCGACTCGACGAACATCATCCGCCTCATCATCCCCCTGACGATCCGCAAACGCAATGGGCGGCCGAAGATCCTCCCGCCCGACGAGGTGACAGTCCGGGACGGCCGGTCGCAAGACCCTCATGTGCTGCGCGCCATCGCCCGCGCTTGGAACTGGCGGCGGCAGCTGGAATCCGGTGCCGCTTCCACCATTCAGGATATCGCCGCGGCCGAGAAGGTCTCCGACCGGTTCGTGAGCCGCATGATGCGGCTCGCCTATCTGTCGCCGGAGGTGCTCGAACACCTCGTCATCAGGCGCGTACCACCGGCGCTTTCGCTGAACGACCTCGTCACAGTTGCCGATCGGCCGTGGGCGGAGCAGATGG
>NZ_LIOL01000029.1 GCF_001418005.1 Chelatococcus sambhunathii
TCACCATCGTAAGCCCTTGTGATCGCGTCCATGAGCCGATCCCAGACGCCCGCCTTCCGCCATCGGTTGAAGCGGTTGTAGATCGTGGTCGGCGGCCCGTAGCGCGCCGGCATGTCCGCCCACGGCGCGCCCGAGCGCAGGCACCAGAAGATGCCATTGAGAACCCGCCGGTCATCCACGCGAGGCACGCCCCGCGACTTGTTGGGAAGGTGAGGCCGGATCGCCTCCCATTCGAAATCCGTCAGATCGTAGCGGCCCATCGCAAAGCTCCCGAAAAGGAGCTTGAATCACAATTGCCACCGTCAGGGAACCCAGAGCCGTTTATGGGTTTACGGCCTAACCCTCTGATAAGCCATGGCGAATCGCCCACAACTCCCGCCCACTCCCAAGCATTTCCTCGTATGCGCAGCTTTACGCAGTTCGCAAACGCGAGTGGCCAGCCGCGCTCATCCGGACATTTCACGTAGCCCTGCTCACCATTGCGCAACAATCTGACTGGTTTGTGCAAACAATAGCGCTCACGAGTGAATCCAGGAGAATCGTGGCGAATTGCTTCGTAAATCTTGGAGGGAGAGGACACTTCGACAAACTCGCTCGAAGTATGCCCCAAATCGCGCCAGAACGCCTTCGTATTTTTAAGTGAATCTTCGCCAACGCAGAAATTCTCTGTTCAAGACAAGGCAGCGCAGCGCCCGGTGTTTGGCGCTCCGGACAGTATTACCTTGATAGTCTTTTCCGCCCACGCCTTCGTCGTGTCGCAGTCAAACTGGCCGGAGCGAAAGGAAGCGGAAATGAAGGAAACTCATTTGAACCAACTTGAACTGGCAGTTCGCTGGAGGATCAGCCATCGCACACTTGAGCGGTGGCGTTGGACCGGTGAGGGACCGAAATTCCTCAAGGTTGGCGGCCGGGTGGTCTATCGCCTGTCCGACGTCGAGGAATACGAGCAGTCTATTATCCGTTCCAGCACCTCCGACCGCGGCCACGCTCAGGAAGCCGACGCTTGACCTATAGCTGGATGACGGCGGCCTCACCTGCGCCTGGGGCCGTCATCATCAGCCGAGACACTCTACCAGCGCATCGGACCAAATACGAGCAAACCGGGTCAAATCAGACTTCTTTTGGTTTACTCCTACTTGTGTCGGTGAGATACTCGATGCCTGAATCATGCTGGCTGATGAAGGGCCGCACCATGTCCGATCGTTGGGTCTCCGTGGAGGAGATCGCTGAATATCTCGGTGTCAGCAAAGACACGGTCTACGGCTGGATCGCGAAGAAGGACATGCCGGCCCACAAAGTCGGGAGGCTTTGGAAGTTCAAAACCGACGAAGTTGATGACTGGGTGAGGCACGGGAAAGCATCGGACGATCAAAAGGAAGGCGAGGCGGCCGAGGCCGATTCACAGAAGGGGACGAATGCGGGGGGAGAGAAAGCTGATGGCTGATGTCGCGTGCGTCGACTTGTTCTGTGGAGCCGGCGGGCTTACGCATGGCCTGATCTCGGAGGGCGTCAGAGTCGTCGCGGGTATTGACGTCGATGAAGCCTGCCGCCACCCCTTCGAAGCCAACAACGCAGCGCGCTTCATCAACGAAGACGTGGGGCGCCTAGCTCCCAAGCGCCTCAACGAGTTGTTCGGCGACGCCGAAATCCGGGTGTTGGCCGGGTGCGCCCCCTGCCAGCCCTTTTCCACCTACGCCCAGCGCTACGATGTCGTTGGAAGCCCCCGTTGGGGCCTTCTTTACCAATTCGGGCGGCTGATCAAAGCCACGCACCCCGACCTGGTCACTATGGAGAATGTGCCTTCGGTAGCCAAGCACACGGTGTTCGATGACTTCGTCGAGACTCTTCAAAAATCAGGCTACCACGTCCACCAAGCGGTAGTCGATTGCTCCCTTTACGGATTGCCGCAGAACCGTCGGCGCATGGTGCTATTGGCCTCTCGGCTCGGACCAATCGAGCTGCTCGCCCCAACACACAATCGCCCGAAGACCGTTCGCGAGGCGATCGGCATCCTTGCGCCGATCGCTCAGGGCGAAGCCCATCCCAAGGATGTGCTGCATGCCGCATCAAAGCTTTCAGACCTAAATCTTCAAAGGATTCGCGCCTCTCGACCGGGTGGAACATGGCGAGACTGGCCAAAACATCTCATTGCCAACTGCCACCGGCGTGAGACGGGCCGTACCTATCCGGGCGTCTATGGCCGGATGGTATGGGATGAGCCCGCTCCGACCTTGACCACCCAGTTCTACGGCTTCGGGAACGGTCGGTTCGGACACCCCGAGCAGGACCGAGCCATCTCTCTGCGAGAAGGCGCAATTCTTCAGGGCTTCCCCAAGTCCTATTCCTTCATACCCGACGGAGCTCCCGTTCATTTCAAGGCCTTGGGTCGGATGATTGGAAACGCCGTTCCGGTCACCCTGGGCGAGGTGATCGGCCGGAGCATCACCGCCCATCTGGGGATTGAGGTCCAGAAGGCGAATAGAAAGAAGAAGGGAGCCGTGGCGGATGACGCGCGTAAGTCCCTCGTCGCATGACGCCAGTCGTCGCATGGCTCGCGTGCGACAGAAGGGCACGCGTGCGGAGATCGACCTCCGCAGGGCTCTGCATGCCAAGGGGTTGCGTTATCGCCTCCACGTCCCGCTCCTGACTAAGCCCAGGCGCGTCGCTGATATCGTTTTCCCCAGCGCGAGATTGGCCGTGTTCGTCGACGGATGCTTTTGGCACGGCTGCCCCGAGCACGCATCCTGGCCGAAGAGCAACGCCGATTTCTGGCGGGAGAAGATCGAAACCAATCGATCCAGGGATGCCGATACCGATCGGCGGCTGACTGCTCTCGGTTGGGAGACGGTCCGGATCTGGGAACACGAAGACGCCACCCAAGCCGCGAACCGCATCGCCGAACTCGTCGACGCGCGCAGAAAGAACAGGGCCCATCTATGTCGATGATCGCAGATGAATTAGTGGCCGAGGTCGCCCACGCCACCGCGCCCGAGCCGGGCCAG
The DNA here is from genome assembly GCF_001418005.1 of Chelatococcus sambhunathii. Lineage (GTDB taxonomy): Bacteria > Pseudomonadota > Alphaproteobacteria > Rhizobiales > Beijerinckiaceae > Chelatococcus_A > Chelatococcus_A sambhunathii. Next base: position 3,003 of record NZ_LIOL01000029.1, read on the forward strand.
CTGGTCGAGGCTCGGCGCCGACAATGGATCGTCTCCGAGGTCGAAGGCGGTTCGGTTGCCCCTGGACTTCCTATGCGGCATCTCGTTCGGCTGGCCTCGATCGACGAGGATGCGCTGGGTGAAGAGATCGAAGTGCTCTGGGAGCTGGAGCCCGGAGCTCATGTGATCGAGCGAGCCGGGCTGCCGCGCATGACCGGACTGGATGACCCTTCCACGCTTCAAGCCTTCTTGGATGCGGTGGTTTGGGGCGCAGCGACGAACGCGGATCGCGGCTATCTGCAGGCGCCATTCCGCAGCGGTGTCAGCATCGAGGACTATCAGCTGGATCCGCTCGTGCGCGCGATCGACATGGCGCGCACAAATCTTCTGATCGCCGACGACGTCGGCCTCGGGAAAACCATCGAGGCAGGGCTCGTCGTTCAGGAGATGCTCCTGCGTCACCGCGCCCGCACGGTCCTGGTGCTCTGCCCTGCCTCGTTGCAGGAAAAGTGGCGCGTCGAGATGCAGGAGAAGTTCGGACTCGAGTTCCGGATCGTCGATACGGACTACGTCAAGCGTCTGCGCCGTGAGCGAGGTCTCCACGCCAATCCTTGGACGTCTTTTCCTCGTCTCATCACGTCGATGGACTGGGCCAAGCAGGGTGAAGGCTTGCGTCTTCTGCGGGATGCATTGCCCCCGCACGTCAGCCATCCCAGGAAGTTCGACCTGCTGATCATCGACGAGGCTCACAACGTCGCGCCGACCGTCGGCCGCTACGCTGTCGAAAGCCTCAGGACCCGTCTGGTTCGTCTGGCCGCGCCACACTTCCAGCACAAACTGTTTCTCACAGCCACGCCGCACGACGGTTACACCGAGTCCTTCACCGCGCTCCTTGAACTTCTCGATGATCAGCGGTTCGCGAGAAACGTCCTCCCCAGCGACCCTCAGCTCGCCCGAGTGATGGTCCGTCGGCTGAAGAGCGATCTGGTCGATGCGAACGGCGAGCGCATTTACCCCGAACGGCGGCTCGAGGCGCTGCCGGTGGAGTATGGCGAGGACGAGAGGGACGCCAGGCGGCAGCTGGAAGCATACATCAAGAGCCGTGAAGGCGGTGCTGATGGAGGTCGGGCCGTCGATCACTTCGTGCACCAGTTGCTGCGCAAGCGCCTGTCATCGTCACCTGCAGCCTTCGCAGCGACACTGGAGCGGCATATCGCGACTGACCTGACCCCCAGCTTTCATCCAGCCGCGACCAGAGACCGGCCGTTGTTGTCGCCGTCTTCGGCAACGCTGTCTACCGGCCGCGAAGCGGCCAATATGAGCCCCGCCGCGTGCACGGCCGGGGCCTGGTAGCCGAGCGATGAGTGCGGTCGCTCGGTGTTGTAGTCGTCGGCCCAGGCGGCGATCGTCTCACGTGCCTGGTCGAGGGTCATGAACAGCGTCTCGTTCAACAGCTCGTCGCGCATGCGGCCGTTGAAGCTCTCGACGTAGCCGTTCTGCGTCGGCTTGCCCGGCGCAATGTAGTGCCACTCGATGCCGGCCTCGCCGCACCACGACAGCACCGCGTTCGAGGTCAG
>NZ_LIOL01000030.1 GCF_001418005.1 Chelatococcus sambhunathii
GCGGGCACGAGCCCGTCGATGGTCACGTCGATGACACGGGGCACCGGCGCCACCACCGTGACGACGGCCCCGGCCGGCGCGAGCACGTCGATGTGGTCTGCTACCCGCTGCACGTTCGCGGCATCGGGAATGCCGTCCTCGAAGAGGTCGTGCATCAGCGGAAAGACGCGCACCGTTCCCGGCCCCGACCAGCGCCGCTCGACGAAGACGCCAGTGACGCCGGCAACCTCCGTCGCCCACATCACATAATCTGCCGCGGAGCCGCCTTGCGGCACGTTGCGTTTCCGAAAGAGGATGCGCCCGCGGAAGGTGGAGAGATCGGACGTGAAATAGGGTCCATCCAGCTCCACATCCATGCCCCCGGCAAGGCCTGCGGCGCCGACTTCGATGGTCGCTGCGCCCTGCACGCCAGAGACGGCTGACAGCGTCGCGCCTGGAAGCGTCACCGTGGCCTTGCCGGTGGAATTCGAAGTCACGTCGAGGGTCAGCGTGCCGGCGCCGGGCAGTGCCCCGCCTGCGACGACGCGGAACTGCACGCCATCGCCGCGGCGCAGGATGGCTCCCGGATCGACCGTGAGGGCCGCGGAGGCCGTGAACGTGACCTTGCCCTGAGAGGGCGTCGCCGCGCGCCGAGCGAGGCCCATCTCGGCCCCGTGCATATCGAGGTTCTCACCGTCCGCCGTCAGCGCGAACTTCTGTCGGGCGATGTAATCAGCGAAACCGAAGACCTCCGACGTCAGCCCGGCCAGCGTCTTCGCGGCCGGGCGCACGTTGTTCGGCCAGAGCGCCGCATCGGCACCCGGAAGGTGCGCGCGAAATGAGAGCGTGGCCCGATTGATGAGATCGGACAGGGTCGGGATCTGAAAGGGCATCGGAATTCCCGCTAAGCGCCGATCTGGCGCCACAAGACCTCGAACCGCCGGTCGTAGATGCGTTGCCCGTCGCGCGCGTAGAGCGCCACGAACAGCTCGATGCGGTTCTTGATTTCATCCGCCTGCGCCGACACGTCGATCCGGGCGCAAGCCCCCTGCGCAACGAGTGGCGCGAGTGCTTCCTGTGCCAGTGAGACCGCCCAGCGCTCCGTGTCGCCCGCCATCAGCGGCGCCCGCTCGAGCAGCCACAGCAGCGATCCGAGTTCCGTCTCACCGTCGCCCTCGCGCACGTCGATGCCGTCACCCCACCATCCGCGCGGGTCGCTGTCGGCGAGATACCGCAGCGGGTGGTTTTCGGGGCAGCGGCGGTCGGTGAAGAGCGCCAGGAGAACGGCGGTCGCGATGGCGGACTTGGCCCGAAGGCCGCCGGCGTTGCGAGCCTCGTCCGGATCGGCGAGAGCCCAGTCGGCCTCGCCTCTCTCCGGGTTCCACACGGTATCCCACTGCAGCGGCGGGATATCGTCGTCGCCCTCGCCGATCCGGATGCGGATGTCCATCAGTCGAGCCTCGCGAAAACGACGTTGCTGGGTCCGGCTTCGGTTGCAACCCGATAGGGCGCCTCCTGGTCCTCGGCCGTCACGGCAAGGTCGATCCGGTGAGGCCGGATCCGCGTGAAGCGGTCGGCGACACCAATGACAACCTCGTTCGAGCCGCGGATCGTGACCTTGCGGGCGTTCGTGATCTCCACGTCCTTGCCTTGGGCGTCGAGATAGACCTTCTGCATGAGCAGCTTGAGGATCGTCCCGTCCGGTCCGTAAAGCGCCGTCTCGCCAGGCTGCATGCCGGTGGGTCGGACGCCCGGGGCCTCGACGCCGAGGACCATGGCCCGATCGGTGCGGCCCCCAAGGGTCAGGAGTACGCCCTCAGCACCGGCCGGCGGAACGCTCGAAAGGCCGTAATACTGCGCTCGCACCACGCCCGAGAGTGTCTCGCCCCGCAGTCCGCGAAGCCTCATCGTCTGCTGCGTTCCGGTGTCGTCCGTCTCGAGCAAACGGACGCGGCGCAGCATCGTCGCGACTTCGTCGTGCATCAGGGGCCCCCGTTTTGCGCCGGCACCTCCGCTGGCGAGTTCCCAATGTCCCACTCGCCCCCGGACTTGTTCCCCTTGCCCTTCTTGCCGCCATAGGCACGGGGATCGACCAGATCGAGCTTGGCTTCCGATCCCTGGCTGCTCATCGAGAACGTCACGCCCTCAATCAGCATGTCCTGGCGAACGTCGAGGAAATCGCTCTCGACCCAGACCAGCCGGTTCGGCGTCCAGATCGTGCCGACGTCATCGCGAAACCCTTGCGTCGTGATCGAGCAGCGAAGGCTGTTGCCGGCGGCCCGGTCACGCCGGTTCTGCGCCCGCGCTTTCGCGCGGTCAGCGTCCGTGTCTTGATCCTGGACGATGATGATCGGCCGGTACCGGTTCACGCCGGCGTCGCGGGCGATCGCTTCGATCTCGAGGGCGTCGGCACCGGATCCGAACGGGCGCTGCCCCTTGACCCGATATTCGCTGTGCCGGTTGGACCAGTTGTGGTCGGCCTCGCCCGCCTTGATGTTGCGGCCCTCGAAGAGGCCGCCAGCATGGCGTTGCGTGGCCGCCTTCGTGATCCGCACCGACCCGTCCGGCTCGCCCATCAGGGCGAGACCCTGATCGCGCGCGACGCGCTCGAGCGCAGAGAAGACGCTTTCTCCGGGCGTGAGGCGGAAGCGCGGGATCACGGGCAGCTGCTGATCAGTCGAGAACCCGACGCCCGCCTTGTCGAGCTCGCGAGCGATGTCGAGCAGCGTCTTGTTCTCGATCTCGCCGGTCGGGTGGATCGCGCTGCTATCGATGATGTCCGCCGCCTTGCTTCGGCCTGAGATCACGATGCTGGCGTCGGAACTCTCGCCTTTTGCGAACCGCGGCTGCTTCTGGTCGACATAGCCGGTCACAAGGAGGTCGGCGTTGGACCGGATCGTTACGGGCGTGCCGGCCCTGAAGAGGCCGTTTGTCGCGCTCGCACCCAGCTCAGCCGCGATGGTGAGCCGGAAAGAGCGCGCCGCCTCCTTCAGGGCCGCACGGATCGACGCATCGCGCCAGGCCGTCCAGCGCCCGCCGGCAGCCTCAACCGTGATGATCTCGATGCCCATCAGGATGCGAGCGCCTCGAATTCGCGTGGCATGAACGACGGGTGCACGACGTGGTTGCGCGCCACGAGCTCACCGGCGCGTGTCGGGTCCCCGTAGAGCCGGTACGCCCACCAGAGCGACGGCAGCGGCACGTTGGCCGAGACCGTCACGATGGGCGCAAGGTCGACCATGAGCCGGGACAGATAATCGGCGGCGTTGCCGCGCATGTCCGTGATGGCGCCAACGACATCGTTGAGCCTGGCACCGGTCGACCGTTCGAGCTCGAAATCGCACCGCTCGACGACATCGGCTCGCGCCGTCACCGCCTCTCGGCGGCTCGGATAGCTCGCGCGAACAATTGCTTCGATGTAAGTCGCCAGCGCCGCGAGCCGCACGACCCGCAGCGCCTCGGCCTTGTTGGCCGCTGCCTCTGCCGTCGTGCCGGTGGCCGGCATCTCGACGGGCACGGCGTAATCGGCGA
>NZ_LIOL01000031.1 GCF_001418005.1 Chelatococcus sambhunathii
GCCGCTTCGCGGCCGGTAGACAGCGTTGCCGAAGACGGCGACAACAACGGCCGGTCTCTGGTCGCGGCTGGATGAAAGCTGGGGGTCAGGTCACCGGGAAGAGCGGCAAGATCGGCGCGGTCGAGATGGGCCGCGAGATCATCCGCCATCGAGTCAAGTTTGAGCCCGGCTTCGAGGCCAACGCCCATGGCGAAATGACTGCGGCGCTGTTGCGCCGTCGTGCTGGCCCAGATGCGCCGCGACCGCGCTTGGAGCAGGGCTAGCTGCCGCTCCCGCGCGCCCTCCACACGGCGTGCGATCTGTCGCGCCCAAAGCGAACCATTCAGGGCCTCGTCGATGAGCGCAGGCAGATCGTCAGCATTCGCATCAAGAGCTTCAATCAGGCACAGAATGGTGTTGTCCAGTTTCTCCAGAAGGAGTTCCAGCGGCTCGTCGCCCTCCTCGTCTACATGAACGTCCCAGGCCTGCCTGTTATTGGCCAGATACTCAAAGGCATCTGCCCGGTTCAATATCCCTCCGCGCGCAAGGCGGCGGAGAATTTCCGCCACGATCTGGATCAGCCCGCTTTCAAGGGAGCGGGCTCGCGATGAGTTTACGAGATCGCGCCACGCCTGCCTTCGCCAGCGCACCGGCTCATACATGATATGGACCACGAGTCCCTCGAGATCGACGAATGCGCGGCCCGCCCGTCCGGCCACATTGGCAAATTCTTCGCCGGACAGCGCGACACCAGCCCGGTAGAGGCTGGGTACCAACAGGACGGCGGCGTTGAGATTGAGGCCCTGCGCGAGAGTCGGCGATGCGATCGTAACCGTGAGAATTCCCTCATTGAGAAGGCGCTCGACTTCGCGAAGGAACGGATTGGGCAGGCGGGCATGATGAATGGCGACGCCGACATTAAGGCACATGACCGCTGGGTGATCTTCGCCAAGCCATTCTGTTCCGATGGCCTTGGCTCTTTCGATCGCGGGGGCATTGGCGAGCAGAGGCGGAAGGAACCCGCGGCGGGAAAGATCAACGATCTTCTCCGCATAGCTTTCGACATGGTCTCTTTGCGTGCAGAAGACGAGCGTGCGCTTGCCCTCATCGGCGAAGCGCCACGCCGCAGCGAGCGTCAGTTCGGCGTTGTCTCTGGGGAAGGGCGTGCGGCGAGGACGGATCGGCGGTTGCTGCTCGACAAACTGCTGGATGAAGGGTCCGTCGTCGTCAAGGTCGAACGTCAGCCGGGCGCCTTGGCCGGTCCAGGCAAGTGTTCCAAAACGCTGGCGTGTCGGACGCCATTCCGACTTGACAGGAGCGCCGTCCGCGTTGGACCGCATCCAAGCGGTCAAATCGTCAAGCTGCTCTCCATCCGGCAGAATGGCTGAGAGACAGACAATGCGCCGCTCGCCGGCGTCGTCACGCCGCAAGAGTCGCTGCACGAGAACTTCGTACCGGAGTTCGCGTTCGCTGGGACCGATCAGGTGCCCTTCATCAAGCACGATCAGACCGACATCATCGATGAGGTCCGGATCGTTTCTCAGCGCGAAATCAAGCTTCTCGGGTGTCGCTATCACAATCTGCCGCGTGCGAAGCGCGTCTTCGTCGCCCGGCATCATGCCGCTCGCGCCGTACAATGAGGAAACCGAGAATCCCAACGGGGCGAAAGTCCGGCGGAACGATCGTTCGGTCTGGGCGGAAAGGGCGCGCAGCGGCGTCACGATAAGGATGCGCTTGCCAGCGCTGAGCGACATCAAGGCGCAGACTTCAGCAACCCTCGTTTTGCCTGCGCTGGTTGGAAGTGCCACGACCAGATCGTCGTCGAGCTCAGTTGCGCGGCGCGCCGCCTCCAGTTGCGATGGCCAAAGCTCGATCTCCGCTATGTCGCGCGCATAGAGCGATGCGAGAAACAGCTCCCGCAGTTCGCCGTATTCAGTGGCACCCTGCGGCCCCTCGGACGGCAGAATGCGGTGAAGACTGTGCGCCCATAGATCGTCGATCAGGTTGAGCGCAACGCGAATGATCCACCACAGGGAAACCGCACCTGAATCGCCGGCAACACGCAGCGCTCGCCTGAGGAGCGCAAGAGCCTCCTCCTGTAGAGCGGCAGAACCCGTGGCAAGCGCGAAGTCGAAGATCGCAAACGCTCGATGTACTGTCGTGGTCAATATGACAGAAATGGTGTCGTCAAAGTCGGCGGCACCCTCCGCCAGGCTGGCGCGGATAGCGCCGTCCTGATGCAGCGGATCACGGAGCCATGTACGCGCTTCGTTTCTCAGGGTCCGAAGATCCCTGAGAATCAGGCGGGCGAGCGCAAGTTCCCCCGGCGCGAAATTCGGATCCTCCTGACGTGCTCCCCGTTTTGTCCCCGTCTATAGGTTAGCCCTGTTCATGTTGTGGTCCGATCTGGACCGGGTTGCAAATTCGTTCGGGGTGAGCCC
>NZ_LIOL01000032.1 GCF_001418005.1 Chelatococcus sambhunathii
TCATATCGGGTATAGACGTGACAAGCGTAACGTCATTACCGTTCTGCACGAATGATCGGATGTTCCCGCTGCCATCCGTCAGCACCGCCCCGAGCCGCTGCACAATCGTCCAGCCGCTCGGCACGGACACGGGCGAGACAGACGCCGAAGCGATCGCGTCGCCGGTGCCATCGGCGTCCTTACGGATGGCAAAGACGTGGTAGGTCGTGCTCGAAGCCTTCGACCCGGTGTCGAGAAAGCCGCCACCGTTGCCCTCGGACCACGATGCATCAAGCCGCTTCGTCAGGACGCTTTCGAGCGTGACCGTGACACCGTTGCCGCGTGCCTGTCCGGTCGCAATGTCGATGTCGTTGTTGGCGTCGGTGCCGTTGTTCGACAGCGCGAGGCCGTGAACGAAGTTCTGCAGCGTCGTCTCGTTCTCGACGTATCCCGTGTAGTTGGCGCTTTCCTCCAGCGCTTCCTGCACATTCTCGGCGCCGGGATAGGCGTTGCTGTCGTCGTAGGGAACACCGCTGGCGTCCGGCGCGCCGGAGCTAATCCAGTTGCCGAACAACCCGCCTTCGGACCGCCGGGCGAAGGGCGTGGGCCCGGTCCCGCCAGTCAGCGGCACGGCCTCCTGAAGGACAGCGCCAGGGTCGAGCGGGTCAGCGTCGACCCAAACGAGCCAGCGCCCGCCGTCGAACGGCGCATTCGCGTCGCTCGTCAGGATATAGAGCCCCGGCGTACCGAGGTCGTCGAAGTCCGACCCGGGCTGGATCTCTTGCGCCGCGGCCACGAGCGCCAGGACTTGTTCGATGGTCGCGCGGCCGGCGGGATCGCCAGGCCGCTGCATCGGCACGGAATACTCGCGCGTCAGGACCTCGAGCAGGTCGAGATCGACGATAGGAATACCACGAGGCATTTCACCCTCACGCGGCGTGGCTGAAGTCGAGGTAGGCAGCACGCGAGCCGAAAGACACGGATGTCTGCCAGTCTGTCGTCACGGTCGCACTGGCGAGATACCGCGTAGCCATCGGGTTAATGATGCGGTTCGCATGATGATCCATAACACCGGGTGGGCTGACGTCGGCGCCGACGAAACCCGTGACGTGAGACAGTTTCGGCGTCCGTGCCCAGTTGATAGATGTGGACGAGGAGAACCCCAGAGTTCCCGCCCCCAGTGGCGCAGGCACACCGTCGACGCGGGCCGACCGGAACAGCGACATCTTGTTGGCGAGACGAGTGATGGTGGGCTCGTTCGACGGACTGGTCTGAATTCGCGCAAGCAGCGCGTCGTCGAAGGTAGTATCGAAAATCGCGGTGGCGTCCTCAGCAGCGCCCGGATTGTACGCACCGTCCTCCACGTCCCGCAGCACGAGACGGCCGTTCGGGAACGACGCCGCCGGCGTCGCCATCCCCGTGCCGGAAGCATGCCAGCGCAGGTGATAGGTCTTGTTCGGCGCCAGCGCGAAGGTACGGGCCGGCGGATCGAAGCTCGACAGGTCGATGCGGAAGAGCCCGCGCCAGATGAAGGCCTCGGTTGCCCCTACCACGATCTGCCCGGTAGAGCCGGTGACGCCGATCCGCCCGTCCGTGGACAGCACCTCAGGGAAGAGGGGCATGTTCGCCCGGGCCTGGCTCTTGGTGATCGCGTCGATGGTCACCGTCGCGGCCTGGATGGCCTTCAGCAGCATCGCGTCGTCCGCGTTGTCGATGGGAATTCCCATACCGACAATGGCCGTGCGCAACTGCGC
>NZ_LIOL01000033.1 GCF_001418005.1 Chelatococcus sambhunathii
TGACCTGACCCCCAGCTTTCATCCAGCCGCGACCAGAGACCGGCCGTTGTTGTCGCCGTCTTCGGCAACGCTGTCTACCGGCCGCGAAGCGGCCAATATGAGCCCCGCCGCGTGCACGGCCGGGGCCTGGTAGCCGAGCGATGAGTGCGGTCGCTCGGTGTTGTAGTCGTCGGCCCAGGCGGCGATCGTCTCACGTGCCTGGTCGAGGGTCATGAACAGCGTCTCGTTCAACAGCTCGTCGCGCATGCGGCCGTTGAAGCTCTCGACGTAGCCGTTCTGCGTCGGCTTGCCCGGCGCAATGTAGTGCCACTCGATGCCGGCCTCGCCGCACCACGACAGCACCGCGTTCGAGGTCAGCTCGGTGCCGTTATCGCTGACGATCATGCCGGGCCTGCCGCGCATCGCGACGAGATCGGCGAGCTCGCGCACGACCCGCTTGCCCGAGATCGAGGTGTCAGCCACCGCCAGCAGACACTCGCGCGTCACGTCATCGACGACGTTCAGCACCCGGAAGCGCCGGCCGGATGCGAGCTGGTCGTGCACGAAGTCGAGGCTCCAGCGCTGGTTGGGAAGCGCGACGACAGGTGGCGCAGCCCGCGCGCCAACGGCGCGCCGACGACTCTTGCGCTTGCGCACCGTCAGACCTTCCTCGGTGTAGAGCCGCTGCGTCTTCTTGCGGTTGATCACCACACCGTCGCGCCGCAGCAGGATGTGCAGGCGCCGATAGCCGAAGCGCCGGCGCACCTGCGCCAGCTCTCGAAGCCGCGAGCGCAGCTCGCCATCATCGGCTCGCCTCGAGCGGTAGCGCATCGACTTGCGATCGGCGCCGACGACACCGCACGCGCGGCGCTCGCTCATGCCGTGCGCCGCCTGAAGATGCTCGACCGCCTGCCGCTTGGCAGCCGGCGTCACCACTTTTTTCCCAGCAGGTCTTTCAACCCCGCATTGTCGAGCATCGCATCCGCCAGCAGCCGCTTCAGCCTGGCATTCTCGTCCTCGAGCGCGCGCAGACGTTTCGCCTCGCTCAGCTCCAGCCCGCCATACTTGGCCTTCCACGCATAGAAAGTCGCGCTCGACATCCCGTGCTTGCGGCACAGATCCAGCACCACCGCCCCCGCATCGGCCTCCTTCAAAATGCCAATGATCTGCTCGTCCGAAAACCGCTTCCGCTTCATCCAATCCGTCCCTCTGCTGGGCCGGACTCTACTCGCAAGTGGAGGAAAAACAGGGGGTCAGGTCA
>NZ_LIOL01000034.1 GCF_001418005.1 Chelatococcus sambhunathii
CCCGCTTCGACAAGACGGCGGAAAACTTCCTCGCCGCCGTGAAGCTCGCGTCCATCCGCATCTGGCTACGCGGTTATGAGTCTACGGCCTAGAGGTCAGCGTTTCTCGTACTCGGCAACGATCCTAGAGGTTAAAATGGCGGGGGCAAAGACGGAATTCCTTTCAGGCAAGGCGTTGCATGATGCAATTGCGGAAATAGCGAAATCGGAGCGCTTGTATTGTGCGGTTGCCTTTTGGGGAGATGGGGCAGATTCGCTGATTGGCCAATTCGACGGTCGGGATATTAAAATTATATGCAATCTGAATCATATTGGAACGAATCCGCGCGTCATTGGCAAATTTCCATTGGAATATGTGCGGCGGTTGGATGATCTTCATGCCAAAGTGTACATTGGCGACACCCATATCGTGGTGACGTCGGCCAATGCGTCACGAAACGGAATTGATCTGGGAGGCATTAGGGGCGCGCGCTGGGTTGAGGCTGGGATTCGCATCCCTTGCGAAAGGCAGATAATTGACTGGTTCAATGGTCTTTGGGAGGAGAGCGCTTCTATAAGTGAAAAGGATATCGAGTTGGCGATATCTCTTTGGGATCAAGAATCAAAGAAGTTTCCACCCCCTAGGCTCTTGGATTCTGTTGTATACTCTGCATCCGGAGGAAATAGGTATCCGACGCGAAGCGCCGCTTTTCGATTCTTCGGGGCCGTGCCTCGTAATGTGCGATGGAGCTGGTCTGCAAGGAATGAAAAGGATAAAATTCTTGTTATAACATTGTGGGAGGATGAAGTCAGAAACGGGGATTCAGTTGATATCACGCCCGGAAAGTATAAGAGACATGGGGCGAGGGAATTAATAGGAAATCTGCGTTGGGCTAAAGAGAACTGCGGCGGAGATGTTAGGGTTGTATGGCTGAAGAGGGCAGACGGAGGCGAGGGGAGCGCTAGGCCGTAGACTCATAACCGCGTAGCCAGATGCGGATGGACGCGAGCTTCACGGCGGCGAGGAAGTTTTCCGCCGTCTTGTCGAAGCGGGTGG
>NZ_LIOL01000035.1 GCF_001418005.1 Chelatococcus sambhunathii
TTCTTGTTGGTGGCCGTCAGCGTCTGCAGAGCAGTCATCGCCGAGGCATTGGTCAGCAAGCTGGACATGGCTTTCGTCCCTTCACATTGAGATGTGGATTGTTTGAAAGGGACATGCCGGGCTCGCACCGGCATAGCGGAGCGGCATCATGCCTTTGAGGGGCGCCGCGGCACAGCGCAGCCTCAATCCGCTATAGGTGAGCCGAGATTAGAAGGGCAGGCTTGTGCGGGGCTTGCGTGGTGGCGGGTGCCGGCACTGCAGGACACAGGGAGCCGATCATCCCTGCCATCCTACATACAAACATCCAGCCTATGACAGCACTGAGCCAGCTATATGTCGTCATGGCCGGGCTTGTCCCGGCCATCCACGCCCCCCAACGTTGCCCGACGGTTCAAGACGTGGATGCCCGCGACGAGCGCGGGCATGACGCCGGGAACCGCCGTTCAGGTATCTTGGCTGGGAGTGCAGCACACCCTGCCTATTCGTCTTGGCCGGGCTTGTCCCGGCCATCCACGCCTCCAACGCTGCTCGAAGTTCCAGGGCGTGGATGCCCGCGACAAGCACGGGCACGAGGATGGGAAATGCTGCGCTTCGCAACCCCCGCTCCAGCATCCGTCAATCGAACCGCCGCGCAGCCGTGGCGGATACTTATGGAAGCATCCTCATAGAAAAAGGCCGCGCTTCTTGCGAAGCGCGACCCCTTCACGGTGCAGCTTACCGTCGTCTTAGCGGAAGAGCGACAGGATGTTCTGCGTCGAGGAGTTGGCGATGGAGAGGGCCTGGATGCCGAGCTGCTGCTGCACCTGCAGCGCCTGCAGCTTGGTGGATTCCTCTTCCATGTTGGCGTCGACCAGCTGGCCGATGCCGCGCGTCACAGCATCCGACAGCGCAGTGACGAAGTCGTTCTGGATGTCCACGCGCTTCTTGACGGAGCCGAGGTAGGAGGCCGAGTCCGTCAGCTGGTTGAGGACTGCATCGACGCCCTTCGTGACGTTCTCAAGCTCCGTGAGGTCCGCAGCAGCGT